>NZ_OZ242342.1:0-3606852 GCF_965208555.1 Candidatus Poriferisodalis sp.
GGTCAGTGTCGTAGAAGTCCTTCTCGATCTCGAGCAGGATGCGTTGTTCGTCTTCCGAAAGCGGCACGCACAGGCTCCAAATGCTGTATCGCCGATGTTGCTGCCAGTGTAGGACCGCGCCCGGCACTACTTCCACGCACCCAGGTGATGGCGTGCGCTCAGCGGCCCCAGCGGCGCTCCCCCGGCGCGTCGTCGCGCAGGGCGGCTGGGCCGTGGGCGATCACCGCGCGGCCGAAGCGGTTCCGGATGGCATCAAGGGCATCTGCCAGCCTGAGATCGAGCTCGGAATCACCCGTGGGACCCCAAGCTGTCCCGACATCATCCGAGGTCCCGGCGCCGAGCGGCACGTCCAGGTCCAACTCCAGTTGGCGTGGCGGCGATGAATCCCCGTCGCTCCCGTCAACATGCCCGGTCGCGACTGCCGAGTCTGCGGATGCCGCCTCCTCCAGGCTCGATACCGCGACGCCCAGCAAGCGGATTCCCCGCTCGAGCGGCAGCGTGGCGATCAGTCGCTGTGCAATGTGTGCCAGCGCGCGGCCGGTCTGGATCGATTCGCCGAGCGTGTGTGCTCGTGTCCGCAGCGAGAAGTCGGGGTGCTTGATCTTGACGGTCACGGTCCGCCCCGACAGCCCGTTGGACCGCAGGCGGGATGCGACGGCGTCGGCCAGTCGCACCGCTTCGCTTCGGATGAGATCGATGTCAGTCAGGTCGTGCTCGAACGTCTGCTCGTGGCTGACCGAACGCGGCAATCCGCCTCGATGGACGGGCCGGTCGTCGATCCCTTGCGCCAGGGCGGCAAGGTGCGCACCGTGCGCAGCACCGACGGTCGAGACCAGCCGCTCCAGCGGAAGGGCGGCCAGGTCGGCCACGGTGTACACCCCGATCTCGTTGAGCCGGCGCAGCGTTACCGGTCCGACCCCCCACAGCGCCTCCACGCGGTGCGCCTGCAGGAATGCCAGCCCTTCGGCGACGCTGACCACGCGAACACCGAGTCCTGGCTGCGGCCCATCAGCGTGCACCGTCGGTTTCGCCGCGACCGAAGCGAGCTTCGCCAGCGTCTTGTTGGAAGCGACGCCGACGGAGCAGTCGAGCGCTACCGCCTCCCGGACCGCGTTGCGCAGGTGCCAGGCGATCTCCGACGATGAGCCGAACAGCCGGTGGGCGCCGGACACATCCAGAAATGCCTCATCCAGCGCAATCGGCTCCACGTGGGGCGTGACCGACTCGAAGACTTCTGCGATGGCCGCGGAGGCTTCGATGTAGCCGGAGAAGTCCGAGGTGACCACCACCGCGGAAGGACAGAGACGGCGCGCCTGCGCCGTCGGCATGGCGGCGTGCACACCTGCTGCACGTGCCTCGTAGCTGGCAGATGCGACAACACCCCTCCTTCCTGAACCTCCGACGATCACCGGGCGCCCGACCAGCGCCCGATCGCGCATGCGTTCGACTTCCACGTAGAACGCGTCCATGTCGACATGCAGAATCGGCAACTCGTCGCGGCGCATGCGCTCCGTCACCCTCAGCGCGTCGCCGGCGTCACCACCAAGCCGTCTCGGTGGTTGCCGGTCACCGCATACCGGAAGACGTGGCCTCGCGGAGCGCTGCCTTCCAGGTAAACCAGCAATGGTTCTGCCATCCATGCGTACTGGCCGGTCAGCAGCTCTTCGAGTTCGCCGACTTGCACCCATCGGGCGTCGAAGACGATGCCGTCGGGATCGGCGATGTCCAGGTCGCCGCTCCAGTGCCGAGCTTCGTGAACCTCTACCGTCAAGAACCAGCCGGGTCCGTCACTGCCATCTGCCTCGACGGTGTACAGGGGCCCGTCCCAGGCCGAGACCTGCAATCCGGTTTCCTCGGCCACCTCGCGTGTCAGAGCTCCGAGCACCGTCTCGCCCGGATCGACGACCCCGCCAGGCGTGCTCCAATCGGTACTGCCGTTGCGCCTCCGGTTGTTGACCATCAGCACGGCGCCATCGTGCGCGAGGATGCCGCCGGCGACGGCCCATCGATGCACGTCAGAGGGCATTGGGGCAGTCTGCCATGCAGGGCCGGAGGCTGAGCCCCGAGCCCGAGCGGCCCGTGAGCCCGTTTCCGAGAGGAACGGGCAACATGAGCAGGGACAGCAGGGCGAGTGACGAGCTGGCTCACGCCTGGCCGTACCATGGCGCTGGTGAGCATGCACGACGATGGCGACAGCATTGAGCTCACCGCGGCGCCCACGGCATTGCCGTCGGTGCTGGCGCGGGCCCTGGCGTTTGCGGCCATTGTCGTAGCGGCGGTGTGCGGGGGTCTGGCCGGGTACGCCACGACCGCCCTGCAGTGCAGCGGCGGCTGTGTCGCCCCGACACTCGGCGGAGCTGTCATCGGCGCCCTGGCGGCAGCGGCGGGCGTGGCTGCGCTCGCAGCCTTGGTGCTTCGCTCCATGAGCGAATGGGCCGATCAGGCCCCAGCGCAGCTGCGCAGGAACGGGCAGCAGCGCAGGGGCAAGGGGGCTCGGCAATGACGACGAACGTTCTCGCAGTCGAGGACGACGAGCGGATCCGCACGGCGCTGCGCCTAGCGCTCGAGGACGAGGGCTGGCAAGTCAGCGAGGCTGAATCCTGCGAGGAAGCACTGGAGCGTTTCGCACCCGAGAGCACCGATGTCGTGCTCGTCGACATCATGCTGCCCGGTCTCGACGGGTTTGAGTTGTGCCGCTCCATCAGGCGGATCAGCCACGTGCCCATCATCATGGTGACCGCCCGCGACGACACGCACGATGTCGTTGCCGGACTCGAGGCCGGCGCCGATGACTATCTCACCAAGCCGTTCGCTCCCAAGGAGCTCTCAGCACGAATCAGGGCCCTGCTGCGGCGGAGCCGGACGGTGGACGGCAGCGGGCTGCCACGAACGGTCGGCGACCTCGAGATCTATCCCGACGAGGGCGTCGTGACCAAGAGCGGGGATGAGCTGCACCTCACCAAGACCGAATTCCGGCTGCTCTGCGAACTGTCCGACAATCCCGGCAAAGTGCTGAGCCGCGAGCAACTGCTGGAGCGAGTCTGGGGCTACGACTACTTCGGCGATGGCCGACTCGTCGACGTGCACATCCGCCGGCTGCGCCTCAAGATCGAGGACGACCCGGCCAACCCGCGCTACGTGGCAACGGCTCGCGGCTTGGGCTACAAGCTGCGAGCTTGACATGAGGCTGCGCTGGCCGCGGCCGCTGCGCCGGCTGCCGCTTCGCGCCCGCGTCGTCGGTGCCTTCACGCTCGGCGCGATGCTGGCGGCGTTCCTGCTCGTGGTGATGACGTACAGCCTCTCCCGCGGTTCGATGCTGGGCCTGCGCCAGGACTCCTCCGAGGCTCAGTTCTTTGCGAACGCCACGCAGGTGCAGGGTTCACTGCGCGCAGAAAGCCCAGATTTCGCCGTGCTGCTCGAGTCGCTGCCGAGCCTCAGCGGCAGCCGCTCCATCGTCCGTACCGGACCAGACGTCTGGCGATCCCCATCACTGGTGCCGAGCGACCTTCCCGACGACCTCGTCGCAGCAGTCGAAGGGTCCGGCCAAGCCCATGCGATGCGGTACCGGCTCGACGGCGTCCCGCAACTCGCGCTCGGTTTGCGCTTGCGTCCTGCCGCGGTCTCCCAACTCAGCGAGACGCTGTACTTCGAGGTCGTCCCCCT
The DNA here is from genome assembly GCF_965208555.1 of Candidatus Poriferisodalis sp. Classification (GTDB taxonomy): domain Bacteria; phylum Actinomycetota; class Acidimicrobiia; order Acidimicrobiales; family Poriferisodalaceae; genus Poriferisodalis. The sequence continues at coordinate 3,664 of NZ_OZ242342.1, forward strand.
GTCAGAGATCGAGGCCACGCTCGCCAGTCTGCGCCTGATCCTGGGCGTCGGAGCTGCGCTGACGGTGCTGATTGGCGTCGCCGTCGGTGCCTGGGCCGGGGGACGGCTGTTGCGGCCGCTGGCGACCGTCTCCGATGCTGCCAATTCGATCGCTCATGGCCGATTCGACACACGAGTGGAGCGCAGCGACGACCCCGACCTCGCCGTCATCGTCGAGTCCTTCAACGACATGGCCGATGCCATGGAGCGTCGAATCGCGCGAGATGCGCGGTTCGCGTCCGATGTGAGCCATGAGCTGCGGTCGCCGTTGCAGACCTTGCGGAGCTCCATCGACTACCTGAACGGCCACCGTGATGAGCTGTCGGCTCAGGGAGCGACCGCGCTCGATCTGCTCGCCGCCGAAGTGGACCGGTTCCAGCAGCTCGTCCAGGACCTGTTGGAGATCTCCCGGCCAGATGCCGAGGGATCGGTCTTCGAGCGGGGCCTGGTCAACATCACCGAGCTGGTCCAGCATCGCGTCAGCGCGCTCGGGCCCGACGTGGAGCTGGACATCACCGCGGCTGCAACCAACGCCGTCGTGATCGGCGACAAGCGCGGGCTCGCACAGGTCTTCGACAACCTGCTGCGCAACGCTGAGAAGCACGGCGGCGGCGTCACCCGCGTCGGGATCTCACGTCCCGGCAACTCGGTGAGAGTCGCCGTTGAGGACGGCGGGCCGGGCGTCACGCCGTCCGAGCGCGATCTGGTTTTCGAGCGCTTCACGCGGGGTGCAGCGGCACGCAAACGGGGAGCCGGCACCGGTGCCGGCCTCGGTTTGGCGCTGGTGTACGAGCACACCCGGCGCCACGGGGGCTCAGTGCATGTCGAGTCCCGCGCTGACGGCCAGCGCGGTGCTCGCTTCGTGGTCGAGCTGCCCATTGCGGGGCACCGGTGAGACTCCCCCGCTGCGCGCTGAGGCGGGTTGTATCGCGAGGCGCCTGGGCGGTCGTGGCCGGCGCAATGGCGGCCACCGCCTGCGGCCTGCCGACCGACGACGCTCCCACCCGTGTCGAAGTGCCCGCAGGCGTCTTTCCCGATCAGAACGAACCGGTGGTCGGGGCAGCGACCGATACCCCCACCACATCGCTGCACGCGGTCTACTTCCTGCGCGACGGCCTGCTCGTGGAACTGCAGCGGCCGCTCGCTGCACCGGTCTTCCTCGATGCTCCCCTCAACAACCTGCTTGCCGGCCCCACGCCGAACGAAGCCGAGAACGGACTCGAGTCCGCTATCCCGGCAGGCACTGAGGTCGTTGACGTGCAGCTCCTGCGCAACAACGTGGTATCGATCCACCTCAACGAGGTCTTCTTCGAAGTCGAGGGCGCGCAGAGGGTGCGTGCCGTGGCCCAACTCGTGCTCACGGCCTCGGCGCTCGCCCGAGACAGCCAAGGCGTGCTGTTCTTTCTCGACGGGGTCGCGCAGTCGCTGCCCGACGGGGCCGGGACGATCGCCCAGGTGCGGCCCGATGAGCTTCCCCGCGTCCTGCGGGTTGACGACTTCAGCGAGCTGATGCCGCTCACCCCGCTGCGCTCGGTCGCCTCAGGCTGAAGGGCCAGCCGTATTCATGGGCAGGCGTGTCCGCCGGCGCGGTCCGCGCCTCGCCGAGGTCCGCACGAAGCGCGAGCGCGTACCCGCACGCATCGCAGCCACGAACATCAGCATGGTGGGGAACACTTCGAGCCTGCCGAACAGCATGAGCACCATCATCACTGGTCGTGACCCGCGTTCGAACGCCAGCGCCGACGCAGTCGGCCCGGCTTCGCCCAGTGCTGGCCCGACGGTGCCGATGGCCGACACCGCGCCGGAGAACCCCGTCTCGAGATCGTTGCCCAGAGCAGTCATCAACACGCCCCCCGCGAGGGCCAAGCCCAGATACAGCAGGACGAAGCCCAAGGCCCGTGCCGCAATATCCTCCGGCACGGTGGTGTCACCGAGCCGCATCGGCAGCACCGCCCTGCGGTGGCGAGCGCGGATTACCTCGCGGAACGCGTACCGGACCATGATCTGGAGCCGCAGGACCTTGATGCCGCCTGCCGTCGAGCCAGTCATGCCGCCGATCACGAACAGCGCCAGCAGGACTAGCTGCGCGGACGGGGTCCAGAACTGCGAGTGGGTGTAGTCAGTGAGGCCATAACCGGTATTGGATCCCAGCGACGCCGCGTAGAACGCCGCTTCGCGAATGTTGGCGCCGATGCTGAGCCGTCCTGAGTTGAGCAACAGCAAGGCACATGCGGCACCGACGATGAGGCCCAGGTACCACCGCAGCTCCGAGTAGCTCCGCCGCTGCGATTTGGTGCGCGTGATCACGTGCCAGTGGATCGAGAAGCTCGCGCCGCACGTGATCATGCCGGCAATCACCACTGTCTCGACTGCCACAGAGTCGAACGCGGCGATCGATGCCGAGTAAGTCGAGAAGCCGCCAGTGGCCACCGTGGTGAAGGCGTGGGCGACGGCGTCGAACAGGCTCAGACCGGCTGCCAACAGGCCGAGTGCCATGGCGAGTGTGAATCCTCCGTACAGCAGCCACAGTCGCCGGGCCGTGGCGGCGATGCGGGGCGTGAAGCGGTCGGCCGTCGGGCCCGGGGCCTCATTGGCAATCAGCTCCAGGCCGCCGACCTTCAGTGCCGGCAGCACGCTCACGGCCAGCACGATCAGGCCCATGCCGCCGAACCATTGCGTCATGCTGCGGAAGAAGAGGATCCCGTGGGCGACTCCGTCGATATCGGCCAGGATCGTGGCACCCGTGCAGGTAAAGCCGGAAACGGATTCGAACAGCGCGTTGTCGGCCTCGTTCCAGCCGATCACGCCGCTGAACAGGTAGGGCAACGTTCCGGCCACCGAGACCGCCAGCCACGCCCACGCCACCGCAGCGAACGCCAGCGGGGAGTCTGACCGGTCCGACGCCGTCGTGCTGCCCATCATGATGCCGCCGGCACTGACGGTGATCACTGCGGAGACCGCCAGTGCCATTGCGCCGCCGCCCCCGTCGATCAGCGCCACCCCGGCAGAGATCGCCATGCCGATACCCACGAACAGCAGCGCCGCCCCGCTGATGTGCACCGGGGTGGACTCAAAGCGTCGCCCTGCCCGCACTGCCAAGCCGTTCATCGCGTTCTCACTGGAGAGGGCGTGCGCCGGCGCCAGCCTCCGTGCCGAACCGCGGCGACCGCCGGGTATGCCGCGACGCTGAGCGCCACCGCCGCCGCTGTCACCGATATGCGTCCGCCCAGCATGAGCAGTCCCGCAGTGATGCGTCCCAGCCCGTTCAGCGCTGCCAGGTGCCCGGTCGAGCCCACGGTGTCCAGCGCCGGGTCGACATTCGACAGCGCCGGGTCGACGTACGACAGCGCCGGGCCGACATTCGACAGCGTCGACACGGCGTAGGTCAGTGCACCGACGATGTCGAGCCCGCAGGCGCCCAGCACGATGGCAGCAGGAATGATCAGCAACCCGACCAGCAGGAGTTCCCCGTTGATGCGGCTGATCGTGGTCTCGGCAATCGTCGAGCGGCCGAGGCGCAGTCGCTCGGCCAGCGACGGGTAGATCGCCCGGCGCAGTTCACGCCCGATGAACGACGCGAACGTCAACAGGCGGACCACCTTGAATCCGCCGGCCATCGATGCGCTCATGCCGCCGACCAGCATCAACACCATCAGCACCGCCTGGCTGCCGGTCGACAGATCCACGAACGACGTGATGCTCTCGAAGCCAGTGGTAGAGATCACCGACACCACGGTGAACAGCGATTCGCGAATGTGGTCAGCGCCGAGCGTGCTCTGCCAGTCGAATCCGTCGCGAGGCAGCAGTGCCACCGCCACGGCGGACAGCACGATCAGCGTGACGTAGAGCCGGAACTCGTAGCTCCGAATGAAGCGCGCAGGGTCACGCCGCCGGATCGCCAGGAACATGAGCGGCAGGCTCACGCCGCCGGCTGCCATGCCGAAGATCGCCACCCATTCGACAGCAGCCGAATCGAAGTAGCGCAGCGAGTCTGCGTAGGTGGAGAATCCGCCGGTCGACGCGGTGGTCAGCGCATGCAGCCCACCCTGCAGCACCGGCATGCCCGCCAGTGCGTAACCGACCGCCACCAGCACGGTCAGCGCTCCATAGAGCAGCAGCAGGCGGCCCATCGTGCCCGCGCTGCGCGGTGCCAGCCTGCGAGCCGAACGGGTCGCCACCCCCCCGTCGGCGTCGAGGCCTCCGACACCGAGATGCGGCAATACCCGCACGAGCACGACGATGAACGCTGCCCCGCCCAGCCATTGCCCGAAGGCTCGCAGGGCCAGCATCCCGCCGCCGAGGTCCAGCTTGCCCTCTCCGAACGCGGCCTCGGGGATCGACGTGCTGTTGGTGCCGGTCACTGTCGCCGCGGCTTCGGCAAACGCTGTCGCCAACGCAGTCGGTTCCACCGCGCCGGTCGCGAGGTGGGCGATCGCCACGGCAGCTACCGCTGCAAATGCTCCCAATACGAGCGCCGTCAGCGTCTGACGCTCGGTAACGCGTCGTTCGAACCTGCACAGCCGGAGCAGCCCCAAAGCGAACACGGCGATCGCCACGCCGGCGATCAGCAACGGGACAGCGTCGGTGCCGGACTCGCCGCTCGCTGCAACCCGTCCCCCGGCAAGCCAGTCGAAGAGTGCACACGCAGCAAACACCGGCAGGGCGGCGGCGAGCACCACGAGCACGATCACCGTCAGAGTCGACTCGTATGGCCCGCGTGCCCACCGGTGCAAAGCACCATCCGCGGCCCGCACCACCCGCACGACGAGCCGACGCAGCCGCTCGCGCTCGGAAGCCCGGCGAGCCGGACGCGGTGTCACCGAAAGGCCTGCTTGACCTCGTCCACGCAGTCAGGCGTCACAAAGGCGACCACGTGGTCCCGCGCCCTCAGCTCGCTCCGGCCTCGGGCGATACGGGCCTTGCCGTCCCGCAGGATCGCCGCGAGCAGCATCTGGCCCGGCAGGTGCAGATCCCTCACGACCGATCCGTCAGCCCGAGAACCTGCCCCCACCTCGAACTCCAGCACCTCGACGTCGCCTTGGAGGAACGTCGCCACTGCTGTGACATCTCCGCGCACCATTCGCAACACCATGTTGGCGCTGGCTGTACGCGGTGACAGTGCGGCATCGATGCCCACCTGCTCCAGCAACGGCAGCAAGGACAGGCGGTGCACGACGGCTATGGCCTCGCTGGCGCCCTCGGACTTGGCGTACAGGCAGGCCAGCACGTTGGCATCGTCCTCGCCGGTCACAGCGACCACCGCGTCGAAGGTGCCGATGGCCTCGCGCTCGAGTACATCGATATCGGTGATGTCGCCATGCAGCACCAGCGCACCTGCGTGGCGCTCGCTGAGCTCGAGGCAGCGTTCGTGGACCAGTTCGATGATGACGACCTCGATATGGCGCTCCAGCAGACGGCCCGCCAGCAGGCCGGCGGTCCGGCCGCCGCCCAGGATCATCACACGGCGCAGCTCAGAGCGGTGCAGTCCCATGATCTTCATGAGCTCGCGCCGGCCCTGACGCCGGCAGACCACTCGCAGCAGGTCATTCGGCTGCAGGGTCGTGTCGCGGCGCATCACGGTGGTCTCCCCGCCACGTGACAGCGCGCCGAAGATGAAGTCCCACTCCGGCTCATAGAAGGCGCCGACCTCCGCCATGGTCATGCCGACCAGCGGCGCATCGTCTGCGAGGCGAGCACCGACGACGAGGACCTCGCCGTTGGCCAGCTCGTTGATGTCCGACGCACCGTGATACACGAGCAGATCCATGATGGAGTCGGCGGTCTGCTCATCAGGATCGAGCACCAGGTCGACGCCGATGGCGTTGCGCAGGCTGCGGCCCGACGCACCTCGCAGGTCGCTGTCCTGCAGGCGGGCAACCGTGGCAGGGACGCCACACTGCTTGGCCTGCATGCACGCCAGCAGGTTCACCTCGTCGGAGTCGGTAACCGCCACCACCACCTCGGCACGCTCGAGACCGGCCTCGTCGAGCACGCGAGGATTCGTGCCGCTGCCGTGCACCGTCAGCAAGTCGACCTCTGAGGCGAGCGCAGCGAGCCGGCCGGAATGCTGATCGACGACGACGACGTCGTTTCCCTCACGGCTCAGGCGCTCGGCGATGTAGCTTCCGACCTCGCCGGCCCCCACCACGAGAATCCTCACAATCTGCGAATCTACTCAGCAGCACCGTTGCGGCCCGTCATCCTGCGTGGCCGCAACGTCGTACTCAACCACCTCACCGGAGGACCGAATGGCACTTGTCGTGGCAATCGACGCGGGCACGACCGGGGTGCGCTCGATGGCGGTGGACGAGACAGGCAGCGAGCTCGCCTACGCCTACCGACCGTTCGCGCAGCACTACCCCGGACCGGGCCTGGTCGAGCACGATGCGAACGAGATCTGGCAGGCCACAGCAGCCACGCTGGACGATCTCTGTGCCGGCCTGCGGGCGCTCGGCGATGGCCGGATGCCGGCAGTGGCGGCCATCGGCATCACCAATCAGCGGGAAACGGTCGTGACATGGGACCGCCGCTCGGGCGAGCCGCTTGCACGCGCGCTCGTCTGGCAGGACGTCCGCACAGCGGCACGCTGCGAAGAACTGGAAGCCGCCGGCCACCTGCCTGAGGTCCGGCAACGAACCGGCCTGGTGCTCAGTCCATACTTCAGCGGCACCAAAGCCGAATGGCTCCTGCGTCACGGGGGGGTGCATCCGCACCCGGATCTGGCCATCGGCACAGTGGACAGCTGGCTCATGTGGAAGCTGAGCGGGGGCGCTGCCTTCACCACGGATCCGACGAATGCCTCGCGCACGCTGCTGTACGACATCGTCGCGGGCGACTGGTCCGCGTCCATGTGCGACTTGCTGTCGGTGCCTGAGTCGTCCTTGGCCGAGATCCGCCCATCGGTCGGCCGCTTCTGCCGCACCGCAGACACCACCGCCTTGGGTCCGGGCGTCGCAGTGAGCGGAGTGGCCGGGGATCAGCAAGCCGCCCTGTTCGGGCAGGGCTGCCACGAAGTCGGCATGGCCAAGAACACTTACGGCACCGGATCGTTCGTGTTGATGAACATCGGCGACACGTGCCCAGCGCCCATCGACGGGCTGCTCACCACCGTGGCCTGGGACTTCGGCGAAGGTCCGACCTACGCGCTCGAAGGCTCGATCTTCGCCACCGGCTCGGCAGTGGGCTGGCTGACGGGAGTCCTCGCCGGCGCGAGCGATGCTGCCGAGACCGAGTCGCTGGCCCGCAGCGTGCCCGACAGCGCCGGGGTCGTGGTGGTGCCGGCATTCGCCGGACTGGGCAGTCCTTGGTGGGACCCGAACGCTCGTGGAGCAATCATGGGCCTGACATTTGCCACCACGCCAGCGCACATTGCGCGGGCCACGATCGAGTCCATGGCCCTGCAGACCCGTGATGTCACCCAGGCGATGAGCGCAGGCGCAGGGCGCGACATCGCCGAGCTCAGGATCGACGGCGGCGCGGCGGTGAACGACCTGCTGTGCAGCATCCAAGCCGACCAACTCGACGCTCCCGTCAGCCGGCCGATCGTCACGGAGACCACTGCTTTGGGGGCGGCGATGCTGGCCGGCCTCGCTGAGGGCGTTTGGTCGTCCCCCGCCGAGGCGGCGTCGGTGTGGCGGCTCGACCGCCGCTTCGAGCCATCAGGCAACCGGGCCGGTGCGGATCGACTTCATGCGCTGTGGCGGCAGGCACTCCAACGGACACTGCACTGGTCCCCCGACTGAGGGCACTGCCGCCGCCGCAGCGGGACGTCAACTTGGCGGCGTTAACTGATCCAGAGCGCCGCGCAGTTGGCTGATCGCTTGGCGGATCCGATGCTCGTTCTCGACCAGCGCGAAGCGCACATGGCCCTCGCCGCCAGGACCGAAACCGATGCCCGGAGACAGGGCGACGTTCGCCTCCGAGACCAGCAGCTTGCAGAAATCGACCGAGCCCATGTGGCGGTACGGCTCGGGGATCTTGGCCCACGCGAACATGGTCCCCTTCGGCGGCGCAAGCTCCCAGCCGATGCGGCCCAGCCCACGCACGAGAACATCGCGCCGATTGCGGTAGGTCTCCCGCACCTCACAGGGAAAGTCCTGATCTTCATTCATGACCACCGTCGCAGCGATCTGAATGGGCTGGAATGTGCCGTAGTCGAGATAGCTCTTGAGCTTGGCAAGCGCTGCGATCACCTCGGCGTTGCCCACGCAGAACGCGACTCGCCAGCCCGCCATCGAGAACGACTTGGTGAGGCTGTAGAACTCGACAGCCACCTCCTTCGCGCCATCGGCCTGCAGGATCGACGGCGGTTCATAGCCGTCGAAACCCAGGTCGGCATAGGCAAAGTCGTGAACGAGCAGTACTTCCCGTTCGCGCGCGAAGTCCACGATGCGCTGCATGAACTCGAGATCGACGCAGGCAGTGGTGGGGTTGTGCGGAAACGACAGCACGATCACCCGTGGCCGCGGCCAGGAGTATTCGAATCTCTCGACCAGCCGTTCGAAGAACGTCTCGCCGACGTCGAGCGGCACTTCTCGCACGCTCGCGCCGGTGAACAGCGGTCCGAAGATGTGAATCGGATAGGAGGGCGCCGGCACCAAGCAGGCGTCCCCGGGAGCCAGCAAGGTCCACATCAAATGCGAGAAGCCTTCCTTCGCACCGATCGTGTTGATGATCTCGGTGTCGGGATCGAGCTCGACATCCCATTTGCGCCGGTACAGGTCGCCGACAGCGGCGCGCAGCTTGGGAATGCCGCGGCTGGCCGAGTACCGGTGGTTGCGGGCGTTGAGGGCAGCCTCCGCCAGCTTCTTCACGGCACGATCGGGCGACGGCAAGTCGGGATTGCCGAATCCCAGGTCGATGACGTCGGCACCGGCCCGTCGGCGCTCGATCTTCAGCGTGTCGATGATGGTGAAGACGTACGGCGGCAGGCCACCGATGCGGCGGAACTCCATGGCGATGGCGGCGGCCCTGGACGCTCTAGCTCGCAGGCCCGGATTCGAGCCGCGCCGCGAAGTCGGCCAGCGCCGTGTGTGCGATGCGTCGCTCCGCGCGGCGCTTGACAAAGCCGGGCAGCGGCACCGCTAACTCCAGGGCGAGCTGGTAGAGCACTTCGGTGCGGCCAGGCTCGGCTGCCGGGTTGAACTCGTACCTGCCGTCAAGCTGCTTGAGGACGTCGCCGTCGACCAGCTTCCACGAGATCCGGTGCGGCGCGCCGCCGTGGTCGTAGGCGAGCGTGTACCTCGCTGACCGTCCCAGTGCCTCGACGCGAAACGCGGCCTGCGCAGCCCGGCCGTCCGGATCGCTTTCGATCACCGTCGCGGACGAGACGTCGGTTGCCCACTCGGGATAGTGCTCGATGTCGGAGATGAGCGCGTAGCAGTCTTCGGGCGATGCAGTCACGACCGTGGTCATTGTCATCTCGTCGATCATCGTCGCGTCCACGTCCTGTGTGCTGCCGGGCTTCCATTGTCTCAGGATCGCGGCCGGCAATGGCTCATAGTCACAGCATCTTCACGGTTCTGACACTCGCCGCTGCCGCCGGCGGGGTGCTCTGTCAGGAGAGCGCCGCTTCGAGCTTGGCTGCCAGCTCGTCGTAGGAGAATCTCTGCTCGACCCCTCGGCGGGCCGCACACCCCATTGCGGCTCCGCGGTCATCGCGCGACAGCAGGTCATCAATGGCGGCGGCCACGTCATCGGAGTGCCCGGGCCGATCCACCACGAAGCCGGTTCGGCCGTGAGCCACCGCTTCATGGCTGCCGCCCGATCGACCTGCCACCGCAGGCAACCCGCATGCGGCAGCTTCGACGAACACGATGCCGAACCCCTCTTGCTCGAGGCCTGCCCACCGGCTGCGACACGGCGCAGCGAACACATCGCCCATTGCCATGAACAGCGGGACATCGTCGCCGCTGATGCGACCCAGGAACACAACCGGAGCATCGGAGCGTCGGGCGAGCCGTTCCAGCCGTCGCCGGTCGCGTCCGGCACCAGCAATCGCCAGCTGCAGACCCGGATGTTTCGAGGCCAGCTGCGACACGGCATCGATGACCACATCGAAGCCCTTGCGCGGGACCAACCTGCTCAGGCAGACCACTAGCGGGCCCGGATCCACGCCGAACTTCTGGCGGGCGTGCAGCCGCTCTGCAGCTCCGAGAGGCACAAACCGGTCGGTGTCGACCCCGGGAGGCACCTCGGTGATCGGCAGCGACCGCGACGCGCATCGCTCCGCCTCGCCTGCCGCGTATCCGCCTGCCGAGATCACCATCTCGGCATCCCGGAGCACACCAGACAGAACAGCAGACAAGCCGGGCAAGCGTGCCGGCACCGTCACCTCGGCACCGTGGAGCACCACGCCGTAAGGCACGCCGAGCCGTGGCCCCAGCGCGCCGAGGGGCAGGGCCGGATCGAGCAGCACGATCTCGGCGCCGACCTGGCGGGCGACGGCACGGATCCGTTTGGCCAAGCCCGGATGCGGCAGCAGCACGGGATCGCGGGTTCTGACGATCCGCATCGGCTGCTCAGCGTCGAACGGCGCAGCGCCGCGGTGGGGTGTCGTGAGCACCGTGGTGCGGTCGGGCGGCAGGCGATGCCACAGTTCCCACAAGTAGCTCTGGATGCCGCCGACCTTGGGCGGGAAATCGTTGGTGACGAGCAGGTGGGGGCGCATCAGACGGCTGCGCGCCGCGCAGGCACCGATCTGGCGAGCTCTGCTGCCACGAGGCCGTCCGGATCGTTGTCCCCGAGCCCGGCGGATCGTGCTTCGGCGACGAGATCCTCGCGTCCCAGCCGGCGTGCCGCCCATACCGCGTGCGCAGCGACCACGTCCGACGGTGACGACAGCGATTGCTGCAGTACCCCCTCGACGGCGGTCGAGCAGGGATCGCCGACGTTCCCCAGCACGATCAGGGCGTTGCGCCGCAGGTAGCAGGGCTGTCGGCGCGGCACGTACCAATGCCCGAAGGCCGCCATGAGTTCGTCGTCGGTCATCTGAAGCAGGTCGATGACGTCGACCGAGGCGCCGCGGGTGGCACCGTCACGGCGTGAGCGCAGCCGAACCGGTCGGCTCCTGTGAAGTGCGTCACTGCGCTGAGGCGCCGCTGCGGAATCGTTGAAGGGGCAGACGGTCTGGCAGTCATCGCAGCCGTACAGGCGATCGCCGAGGGCGACCCGGTGTTCCGGCGGGAAGGTCCCCGGCGCCTGAACGAGCCATGCCAGGCAGCGGTTTGCGTCGAGCACGCCTGCCGTGTCCAGCGCACCCGTCGGGCAGGCGGACTGGCACAGGTGGCAGGTGCCGCAGCCATCGGTCTGGGTCTGCTCGGACGCAGGCAGCGCTGCGGTCGTGACCACTGAGCCCAGCACCGTCCACGACCCCAGCTCGGCAGACAGCAGCATCGTGTTGTGGCCGAGCCATCCCAATCCGGCACGGGCTGCAGCCGCTCGGTCGACCAGGCGATTGTCATCGCACACCGCAACGGCGGCGAAACCGCTGCCCTGCAACACAGCGCAGATGCGGTCGAGGCCGTCCCGCAACGCCCCGTAGGCGTCGTTCGCCACATACGCCGCCACGGCGCCGCGGCCTCGGTTGCCTGTGTCTCGAGCGGCAGCAGCAGTATCCGGCGGATCGTAGGTGCGTGCGCACACAACGATGCTGCGGGCTCCTGCCAGGATGTTCTCGGGAGTCGTCGACCGCTCGGGCCTCCCGTAGGTGAACCACATGCCGGCATGCAAACCGGCCGCCTTGCGCTCATCGATCGCTCGACGTGCCTGTGTGAACGGCGCTGCGTCGGAGACACCGACGGCATCGAGACCGGCGTCTGCCGCGATCTGCCGGATCTGGGTGAGCAATATGTTGTCTGCGCCGGCGGCCATCGCTCAAGTGTGCCGTGACAGTGAGGCTCACCTCTCCACGCATCGTTTTATGCTGGAAATGGCTCGAGGCCGGCCGGTGCAATGTACGAAGACCAAATTGACGTCTGGGTTGGCCGCCAGTACGGCCCGTACAAGATCACCGGTCTGCTGGGCCGCGGCACCGTGGCCCACTGCTACCGAGCAACGACGCTGCGAGGCGACGAAGTCGGGCTGAAGGTGCTGACACCGTTCGCCGAGGCGCGCGCGGAGATTCGCTCGCTCTTCGAGCAGGAGTACGAGCTGATGGCGCGACTGGATCATCCGAACGTCCTCGCCGTCCACGGCGCCGGCGTCATCGGCGGGGCTCACTTCATGGAGATGGAGATCGTCGAGGGCGAGACCTTGGCCGACCGGTGCGGCAGCCGCCACCCGCCGACGCTCGCTGAGAGCATCGCCATTGTCCAGCAGATCTGCGCTGCGCTCGATCATGTGCATGCGCACCGGATCGTCCATCGTGATGTCAAGCCGTCGAACATCATGCTCGATGCTCAATCCGACGGCAGCGACCGGGCGGTGCTGTTCGACTTCGGTTTAGCGCACGACCTCGACGGGCCGCCGTCGCCGCCGGGCCGGGTGTACGGGTCGCCCATGTATCTCTCTCCCGAGCAGGCGCTCGCGCAGCCCAGCGATGCCCGCACTGACATCTACGGCCTCGGGTCGACGCTGTACGTGCTCGCCGTGGGCTCGGCACCGTTCTACGGCGAGCGCAACGACCTGCTGCACGCACATGTCCGCACACCACCGCCGGATCCCGCCGAACGAGGTGTGGGTGCCGAGCTGTCCGAGATCATCCTGACCGCGATGGCAAAAGCACCTGACGATCGCTTCGCCAGCGGTGCCGACCTGGCCGCCGCCCTGGCGACGGTAGAAGTGCCCGCCCACGAAAGCGAACGCCGCCGAGGCCTCCTGCGCCGCCTCCGCAGCGGGATCAGCTGACGCCGTGGCGATAGCGCTCGACTACCTCGGCTTCGTCCATCCCGTACACCAGAACGGTCTCAGACGGACCCTCATCGAAGGCGACGATCGCCATCACGCGCCGATCCCCCGGGCGGACCCCGACGACAGTGCCAGTGGTGCCCACCAGCGAGGCACGGCGCTCGTCCGAGGTGCCTGTCAATCGCACGAGGTCGCCTACGCCGAACGGCAAGGAGAGGCCGACAACCACGTCAAGATGCTGAGCTGTCGGCGGCCAGATCGTTCGTGAGGCTGACGGCTGCTTCGAGCTGCGCCGCTGCACGTCCGTCGGCCACGGCGGCACACGCCATCTCGTATCCCTCGGCGAACCCATCGGCAAGGCCCGCGACCACCAAGCCGGCACCGGCGTTGAGCTGAACGATCTGCGCTCTGGGCCCAGTCTCGTCGCCGGCGACGATCGCTCGCAGGATGTCGGCGTTCTGCTCCGGGCTGCCTCCCCACAGTGCGGCGCGGTTGACGCGTTCCAGCCCGATTGACGGCGGGTCGAAGAGGAACTCATCGGAGATCTCGCCGTCGCGAACTTCGTAGATGCGCGTGAGATCGGTCAGCGTGATCTCGTCCAGACGGTCTGCGCCGTGAACCACCAGGCAGTGCTCCGACTCCCGTGCGGCGAGCACACCGGCAACGCGCGGCGCCATGACCGGGTCGCTCACGCCCAGCACCTGCCGCCGGACCTTGGCGGGGTTTGCCAGCGGCCCGAGGAAGTTGAAGGTGGTGGGCACACCGAGCTCGCTGCGCACCGGACCGGCGAAGCGCATCGCCGGATGGAAGGTCTTGGCGAAGGCGAATCCCAGCCCGATCTCGGAGATGCACCGCTCGACCGCCGGACCGCCCAGGCCAATCGCCACCCCGAGCGCTCCCAGGGTGTCGAAGGAACCTGACGACGACGTGGCTGCAACCGAACCGTGCTTGCACACCACTGCTCCGGCTGCGGCGGCCACGAACGCCGCCATCGTCGACACGCTGAGCGCGTGCTGCTGCCTGACGGGCGCGCCGCCGCTGCCGACGATGTCGATAGCGCCATCGGGAGCATGCAGCGGTACGGCGGCATCATGCATCGCGTCGACAAGGCCCGTCAGTTCGGGGACGGAACCGCCCTTCATGCCCAAGGCGATGATGAATCCGGCGAGCTGGGCATCGGTGGCGCGCTCGGTGAGGATGCTGCCGAGAGCTGCCCGCGCTACCTCTGGGCTGAGATCGATGCCCGCCACCAGATCGGTCAAGACGGCCTTCCAGCCGCCGAAGTGATCCAGGGAAGGTGTGGTGACCGCGTTCACCCTGTGGAGGCTAGCGATGGGCCTGCAACCGCTTGGCCGCGAGGATCAGTTGGACGCTGCAGCCGCCTGCGCGTTGCGGGCGCGTGCTGCGGCGCGACGCCGGCGTCGAATGATGCGAACGCGCTCGGCTGCTGTTTGCCCGCCCCAGACGCCCTCTTTCTCCCGCACCGCAATGGCGTACTCCAAGCACTCGCCCGATACGGCACAAGCGGCGCAGACTGCCTTTGCCTCGAAGGCGGCCTCGTCATCGCCTGTATCTTCGCTGTCAGGCGGGTAGAAGATCTCGGCTTCGAGGCCCCGGCACGCCGCATGACGCTGCCAGGCGAGCAGATCGGTGGTGAGGCCGCCGTGCTGGTCCACGACGACCCGTATCGGGTCGGGGCTTGCCGAACGTGCGCTCGCAATCCGTGTGGCGGAGTGTGCCGGTGCTGTGACAGGAGGCATCTGACGCGCAATCTTGCCGATGCGCTTCCGTTTGTCAAGACCTTATTGAGCGTTCAGTATGGAGCGTCATGCGCAGCTTGCTGCAGGTATTCGGTCGGACGGTCAACCGGCGCGCAGTCCTGCGCGGTGCGTTGGTTTCCACCGGGACGGCGCTGGTGGTGGGTGTCGCGGCCGGGAGCCTGGTGGCGGAACGGACCGCAGCGGCATACGCCGTCAACGGCTTGCTGTTCGCGGGATTGATCGCCGGAGGCGCGGTCGCCTCAGCCCACGCAACCGGGCACCCTCTGACCGCTGCAGTCCTCAGCTCAGGTCCGGTGATGATGCTGGCCGTGGTCGTGCAGCTGATCCGTCGATTCGGCTCGGGCGAAGCAGTGGCGCCGCTCGGTCTCCCTCTCGTCATGCTGCTGGCGGCATCTCTCGCGACGCTGGGCGGCGTGCTGGCCGGCATCGTGCGGAAGCGCCGGCGGTCGCTGCTCGATACCGAGATGCCACGCCCCAAAAAGCGCAGCTAGCCTTCGAGACTGCGGTGAGCCGGCCGGGTGGCCGCGGGCTGAGCTGCCTCGGCCGTCCGCAGCATGCGGAACAGCCCGAACAGCGCAGCTCGAGGAAGGTCGGGACTCCACAGGGCAGGGAGCTGGCTCGCAACCAGGCGCCGCGAGGCGACGGAAAGTGCAGCAGAGAGCAGACCGCCGATGGGCCGGGCCCCGTGTCCGGTCACAGGCAAGGGTGAAACGGTGCGGTAAGAGCGCACCAGCGCTGGAGGCGACTCCAACGGCTCGGCAAACCCCTCCCGGAGCAAGGCCAAGCAGGGATCAGGCGGCCCGTCTCATGATCCCGGGTAGGCCGCTCAGATGGATGGCCACCCCGACGGCACCAGCCGACGGACAGAATCCCGCCTACAGGCCGGCTCACCGCCCCAGCCGCCTCCGTTGCTGTCGATTCTCTGTCTCAGATGCTGAGGTGGGACGTGTCGTTGTAGGACGCGAGCCTCGGCAGCGGCCCCCGGAAGCCGATGCGGGTGATCTGAGCCTGCGAAACGTGCAGGTGCCACGAGATCTCGTCGGAGGTGCCGAGCGCCCACTTGACTGCTGACTTGATCGGCGAAACATGGGTGAACACGGCGACGTGCTGACCGGCGGCCACCGCTGCCAGATCATCGCAGGCCGCGCCCACCCGATCGTTGAGCTGTGCCAGCGATTCGCCTCCGGGTGGCGCGAAGCCGGTGTCCGCTCGCCAGCGCTGCCATTCGGAGACTCGTATCTCCGAGATCGGCAGCCCGTCCCACTCGCCGTAGTCCAGTTCGGCCCAGCGTTCGTCGATGGTGATCTCGAGGCCCGCGAGGTCTGCGGTGGCCTGCGCTGTCTGGCGTGCGCGCAGCAGCGGTGAGGAGATGATCCGGGCCGGCCGCTGATCGGTTCCGCACAGCGCAGCGGCGATCTCATCGGCTTGCTGCACGCCTGCTTCGTCGAGTTCGTTGTCGACTCGCCCTTGCAACAGGCCCGCAGCGTTGGCACCCGTGCGCCCGTGGCGCACGAGAATCAGCATGGGCGCCCGCGGCGCACGAGGGTCATCAGGATGTTCCTCCGTCCGCTCCGCGCCGGTACTGCGGTCCTGAACGGTACGCCAAGCGACCAGCTCGCACGAAGTCGGCCCGAGCCGTTCCGTCGTGCGCCATGCCGGTGGCCCGCCAGATCCACCAGCAGCCGGCCAGGCCCACTAGCTCCATCGCCACGATGAGCCACGCACCCCGGGCGGCCAGCGGCAGCGACATGTCCGCTGTGGTACCTCCGAAGGGCCACCAGAATAGGGCTGGCTGCATCCACGCGCCATCGAACACCTGGTGCCAGAAAACACCGATCGGCAGCGCCAGCCAGCGGCGCCGAGCACGCCGGCGCCCGACGGTCAACAGCATCACCGCAACGAGACCGCACACGGGCAGCGTCAGAGCGTGAGCGAGCGGCGCCCCGCCGCTGGCGACGTGCATCACATCTGGCAGGAGTGCTCCGGCCACGACGAGACGATGGTCGATCGCGGGATCTCCGAACGTCCAGCGCATCGCCACGAGCGAGGTCGCCACGAACCACAGCAGCATCAGTCCAGTTCCCCTCGCCAGCGCAGCGGCGAATCCACTGGATCAGCGGACGAGCAACGCCCCGCACTGGGGGCATTCGGCGAGTTCGTCGGGATCGAGACGTGTGATGCGCTCGTAGTCGACCGAGGGCACCTCCAGATGACATGCGCTGCAGGTGGTGCCGATGAGCCGGCCGAGCACAGGGGCTCCTCGTGCTTCGGCCCGACGCGCCTCGTACACCGACACGTGCCCGGGATCGGCCATCGCCGCCAGCGTTGCGCGCTGACCGAGCACTTCGTCGCGCTCCCGACCCGCTTCGCTCTCGGCCTCACCGATGGCTGCGTCGACCGCTTCGATGCGTTCGGCGGCCGCGGACTGGCGTTGCCCAAGACCGGCCCGGGCCTCGCCGAGCGGTTCCAACTGCTCCATCAGATCGAGGATCTGATCCTCGATCTCGGTCTGGCGACGGCCGAGCGATGCCGCTTCGGCTGTGAGGGCCTCGGCTTCCTTGGGCGATGTCAGGTGACTCTCGTACAGCCGCTCGGAGTTGTGGGCACGCTTCGCTTCGATGAGCGCAACCTCGTCTTCGTGGCGGCGCTGCTGGCGTTCCAGATCCGCGATCTGACCGTCGAGCGCTCTCGCCTCTGATGCCAGCGCCTGCAGCTCGGCCTCGATGCCGGCGCGGATCTCACGTTCGGGCAGGTGCCCGACGTGATGGCTGATCTGGTCGAGCCGTACGTCGAGGTCTCCGATCTGGGCGAGAACCTCGAGCTGGTTCACATTCGATCCGCTCAATTCTGGTCCTCTTCGGTGCTGGCCGTCCCGGTCTCATCTGTGCTGCCCGGCGCGACTGACCCGTCAGTATCGCCCACTGTCCCGGTTGCCCGCGCCGCAAGCTCGGCGGCGATCTGGGTGCAGCGAAGCCATTCGAACCGCGTGTCGCCGTCGCCTGCAGGCACTGCAACTTTGCACAGCGCATCGGGTAAGGGCTCGAATTCGTTGTCATCGGTCGGGCGGACCATGCTGCATGGCAGGTCGAACTCGAGCGGCGGCTCCGACGGCGACACGGCAACGGCGATCGAGCAGGTGTCCCCGGACAGGAACAGATACTGGCTGGCCCGCGGCGGGGGCGGCGCGGCCGCGAATGCTCGCAACTGCGTGCCCTCCAAGGCCCGCCCCATGTAGGCCGACCAGATGCGAGCCGGGATCCAGCCGCCGGTGGCCCGCCGTTCCTGGATGTCGCCCATCGGAATCTGCTCGTCGGGATGGCCCATCCACACCGCGGTCGACATGTGCGGCGTGAACCCCACGAACCAGGCGTCATGGAATGACTGGGTCGTTCCGGTCTTGCCCGCCGAGACCTGCCCGCTGGGAAGCTGGGATCGCGTCCCGGTGCCGGATCGCACATTCTCTTCCAACACCGACGTCACCCAGTCGGCCGTGCTCGCCGACACCACCCGTCGCCCGTGCGGAACGTGCTCGTAGAGCACCTCGCCGAAGTTGTTCTCGATGCGGGTCACATAGAACGGCTCCATCCGCACTCCGCCGTTGGCGAACGTGCCGTACGCCACCGCCTGCTCAAGCGGGGTGATCTCCTGCGCACCCAGCGAGATGGACGGGTATGGCAGGTAGCTGCTCTCGCCGGATCTGTTGACCAGCCGATTCGCCATCCCGACCACCTCGTCCAGGCCGGTGATCAAGCCGAGCCGGACGAACGCGCAATTGGAGCTGGCAGTCGTCTGTTCCTCCAGTGTGGCCACCCGGCCCGGGCTGTTGGCGAAGTTGCTCACCTCGTAGTCGTCGAGCGGTGGGTTGGGAAACACGCATGGTCCCTGGCCGCTGATCGTGTCGAACGGGTACAGACCGGCACGTTCGATTGCCGCTGCGAGCACGTACGTCTTGAACGAGGATCCTGGCTGGCGCCGGCCCTGGGTGGCCAGATTGAACTCGGAATCGCTGAAGGCAGGGCCGCCGATGAACGCATGCACCGCCCCGGTCGCCGGATCGACGCTGACGATAGACACCTCGAACTCGCCGGTGCCTTCGGGCAGCACTTCTGCTACCGAGGTGCGCATGGCTCGCTGCAATTCGGGACGCAGCGTCGTCCACACCCTCAAACCGCCGCCGAACACCTGGCTGAAGCGAGTCTGGTAGGTGTCCCCCAGCGCGGGATTTGCCAGCAGCGACCGCCGCACCTCCACCAAGAAGTAATCGCGCCGCAGCGCGACATCGGTGCGCCGCGGCGACAGGTTGCGGCTCGGCAGCGGCCGTCGCTCAAAGGCCTCCCGCTGGATGTCGGTGATGATCCCTGCGTCCACTGCCTGCTGCAGCGACCTGCTCCGGCGGCGCGTCATCGTGTCGATGTTCTGATCGAACCCGTCAAACATGCCGGGGCTGCGAATCAGGCTCGCGAGAAATGCCGCGTCACCGACGTCGAGTTCCGAAACGTCCTTGCCGAAGTACGTCTCGGCTCCGGCCTGCAAGCCGTAGGCCCCGTTCCCGAGGTAGACCTCGTTGACGTAGAACTCAAGGATCTCCTCCTTGGAGAAGTCCTCCTCGAGCCGTGCCGCAATCACCGCCTCGCGGATCTTCCGGTTGAAGCTGCGCTCGCTGCCCACCACGCGCAGCTTGACGATCTGCTGGGTGATGGTGGAGCCGCCCGATGCGATCCCGCCGGCCGACACGTTGGAAACCAGGGCTCGTGCGGTCGCCCGCAGATCCACGCCGTTGTGGAGCCAGAACTTGCTGTCCTCCACTGCCACGATCGTGGCAACCACGTCGTCGGGCACCTGGTCCAGCGTGATGATCTCGCGGTCGACGTCGTTCACCAGGATGCCGATCGGATTGCCCTCGGAGTCGAAGACCTGGGTCCGCTGGGCGCCCGGCCGCAGATCGATGGTGATGTGGTCGCGGTCGCGTTCGACGGCGTCGAGGGTGCCGGCAACGTGCGGCGCAGAGGCGCGGGCGCCGACCATGACGACGGCTGCGCAGACCGCGATCATCACGGCAAGCAGGGGCAACCGGGCGAGCCGGCGGGCGACGTCCACGTTGATCTGCAAGGTACCGGGCACAGCCGTGCGCCCATGTGCGGCCGCTGGGCATCACACTGGTGTCGTGAACGCGGATGTGTCCGCCGGGAGGCAGCTTGATGCTCGGTGCGTCTGGATTGTTGATGGGGGTCCTCGTGCACCGCGCCGGCTGCCGCCCGGCGAGCCGTCATGCGTCATCGCCGTGGACCGCGGCCTGGCGCACACGCTTCGGCTGGGACTGCGCCCTCACGTTGTCGTCGGCGACTTCGACTCAATCGACGCCGCGATGCTCGAGCGAACACGCGACCAGTGGCCTGACCTGGTGGTCAAGCGACATGATCGGCACAAGGCGCACAGCGACCTGGACTTGGCGCTGAGCTTCGCCTGGGGATTGGACCCTGCCGAGATCGCGTTGCTCGGCGGCGGGGGCGGCAGGCTCGACCACATGATGGTCTCGGTGACGATGCTGGCACGACCCCAGTACGCGGCGCTGCCGCTCGCCGCCTATATCGATGCGAGCGTCGCCCGGGCGGCAACCGCCGGCATGGACATGAGGCTGACAACCGACGACGGCAACTTGCTGACGCTGCTGGCTGTGGGCGGCACCGCAAGCCTGCACACGCGCGGGCTGCGGTGGAACCTGACACCGACGACGCCGCTGGCCAGCGCCGCATCGCTCGGCCTCAGCAACGAGCTCACTGTGCCGGATGCCGAGATCAGGGTCCAGTCAGGCACCGTGCTGGCGATACAGACACATGGCAAGCCGCTGCCGTAAGGGAGCGCCCAGACTCGCTCGGCGGGCTGGGGCGCTCGCCGCGATCGGGTGCGCCGTCGCGCTCCTGGCGGCCGGGTGCACCGAGACCGGCCAGGGGTCCGCCGCAGTGCGCGTCCTGACCCATCGTGACTTTCACCTGCCCGCCGAGGCCCTGGAAGCCTTCACGGACGACACGGGCATCGAAGTCGTGGTGTTCCGGGAGGACACGCCCGACGACGTCATCGATCTGCTCGAGCGCAGCCGGTCCCATCCGGTCGCTGATGTCGTTGTCGGCATCGACACGTTGGATCTTCAGCACGTCATCGACGCCGATCTCACTCAGCCCTACGTGCCCTTGGCACCTGGCCCGCTGGTCGAAGACCTGACAGTGGATGACCATGCACTCACGCCGATCAGCTACGTCGACGCCTGCCTGAACTACCTGCCGTCGTTCTACGTGGTGCCCGAGCGGCGCATCGACGAGCTGCCCGACGCCGAGCTGTTGCCGCCCCCGGTGCCCGGCGGTCTCGGCACCCTCTGGGACCCAGCTCATGCCGACACCGCGGTGATTCCCGATGCCGCTACGAGCAGGATGGGGGTGTACCTGCTGGTCGCGCTCGAACGGCTGCATCCCGAGGGCGATGACGACGACACGGCACCATGGCCCCAAGTGCTCGACCAGATGCTGAGGTGGGGCACAGAGCTCGCTCCGAGCTGGGAGATCGCGACGTTCGAGCGCTTCGCCGGCGGGGAGCCGCCGCCAGAGCGGCCGATCAGCCAGGACGAACCCGATCCCGTGACGCTGTCGTCGCTGCGCGGGCGTCGGCCGCTGACCTGGGGCACGACCGGGCTGCCGTCGGTGTACGCCCAGTACCAGCCCGGCTTGCCTGCTGCACTGGACATCGCCGTTGTGACCGACGACTGCGTCCGGATCGGGTTCTATGCGGGTGTCGTGGCGGGAGCCCGGAACTCGTCATTGGGCGGACGGCTGATCGACGCCATGGGTGAACCGCTGTTCCAGTTCGGCGTGAGCGATCGCTTCGGCTCGAGACCGGCCCGCAGCGACATCGTGAGCACACCTGAGTGGAACGAGTTCGGGGTGAGCGTGCACCCGTACCGGCCTGATCCCGCCTATGTCGGTGCCAACTGGAAGCAGTGGCAGCTCACCTGGAGCCAGGTGGTGCGTAACTTCGAAACCGGTCCGCCGCCCCCGGAACCTGAAGTGACCGTGACCCTTCCCTAACGGCCACTGTCACATCGCTCGGGCTAACGCCCCTGTAGCACTCGTCGGCCTATCGGCCGACCAGGGTCGGGTCAAACAGCACGGCCCGGCCCAAGCCGTCGCGGCCGACGAGCGTGCATGCGTAGACGCGCTTGGATCGGAACACGTTGGTGGCCGCATCGTCGAGGCGCTCGGTGCCCAGTCGCCCCTCGGCAACTGCTGTCTCCATCTCGGAGAAGGCCGCTGCAGCATCCTCCAGGCCGCCGACCAGCGCGAGATCCGCCCCGGCAATGACTGCCAGCACTGCCGCCTCGCTCACCGTCCACTGGCTGCGGATGGCACCCATGACCAGCGAGTCGGTCACCACCAGCCCCGAGTGGCCCAGCTCATTGCGCAGCACGCCGTCGATCACGGCGGGCGACAGCGACGCCGGCAGCTCTCCGGTCAGGCCCGGAACCCGCAGATGCCCCACCATGACCGCTGCGTCGGTTGCTCCGACCACTGCCGCAAAGGGGATCAGATCCCGCTCGCGCAGCTCGTCCAGGGGTGCCGTGAAGGCCAGCTCGTCATGGGTGTCCGCGCTGGCCGCGCCATGGCCGGGGAAATGCTTCACAACCGGAATGATCCCGCCGGCGCTGAGACCCTCCACGGTCGCCATGCCGTACTCGGTGACCGTGGCCGGATCGTTGCCGAACGACCGATCACCGATGCCTTCCCCTGCGCCGACATCGACGACCGGCGCGAAGTTCATGGTGAAGCCGAGCTGGAACATCTTGCGGGCATGACCTGCCGCCTGATCAGCCACCTGGGCGGGCGACTTGGCGGTCTGGGCTGCCGCCGAGGGCAGCCGGCCCACGACCGCCGCGAGTCGCTGCACCCGCCCGCCCTCTTCGTCGACCGCAATGATCAACGGGATACGGCCTGCGAAGTCCTGCAACTCGGCGATGCGGCGCCACACATGCTCGGTAACGGGCCCTTGGACCAGGATGCCGGCGATCCGGCGGTCACGTGCCTCCTCGACAGCGAGTCCCAGCGAGCGTTCGCCCAGCGCCGTCATGATCGTCTGCCCGATGCGCACCGGCAACGACAGTTCGCTGGTGCACCAGCGATCCACATCAGTCCACCACGCACCCGAGAGCAACTGCCGAACCCCGACGCCCGAGAGCCAGCCCAGAGGCCGTTCCTCGCCGGTGAAGACCGTCGGACCGGGATCGCCGACAGCGACCTCGGATCCGTCGGCGAGCTGCAACCAGACACCGAGTGCCCCTGGGGCCCCGAGACGAGCGCCGACAACCTGGGTGTGCAGCTGGGGCGGGTCGCTCACAATCGGCAGGATCGAGGTGCCCACCGGTTCGATGGAGCCGTCCGCTCCGATCACCCAGTAGCCGACCCCTCCCGGACCGCGCAGCACGGCCACAATCCGCGGCGCAGGCGGCTCGCCGTCGAGGTCTCCGAGTTCGGCGTCTGGCGCAACCGTGATGAGCGGCGGGGTCTCTGACTCGCCGGAGCCTTGGGCTGCGGCGCCGGGCAGCAGCGCAAACCAGCCGGTGGCCGCCAGCGCAAACGCGCCGATCGTTCTCACCCTGGCGCCAGGCGTCGGTCCAGCTCCTCGGCAGACAGCAGTTGATGCGGCAGTTGGATGCTGCTTGCACCCGTCGAATGCACCTCGATCGGCGCGGTGAAATTCACGTCCCGAATCAGGCAGAAGGTCTCGTCGACCGCCGGGCAGTAGAACACCACCGCAGTGGCCGTCAACACCGCAGTCTCGCCCTCTGCGCTGACGGTGCCGGCCAGCCGGACCGGCATTTCGGGGCCTCGGGCCTCGTAGCGGGCCGTGCCCTGCGGACGCAACACCTCGCCCTCGGCAGACCACTCGAACTCGAAGAGGCCATCGACGTTGAACTTGTACCCCTCGGGCACCTGCAGGTCCAGCACGATTTCGACCGGGCCGGGTGCCACCTGCTGCGGCAACAGCACCACGTCGTCGTCGATCACCCCCGCCATGGTCACCGTGGCGAGCTCGAGATTCGACAGTGCCAGCGTGGTCAGCTCGCCAGTGGCAAGATCCAGCGTGCGGATGCGATGGTTGTTCGTGTCGGCGACATACAGGGTGTCAGTGGTGGCACTGAGCCCGCTCGGCTCTGCCAGCCGGGCATCTGTGCCGGAGCCGTCCTGCAGTCCCGGCGTGCCGTCGCCGGCAAGCGTCCATGACGTCCCTGAGTCAAGGTCCAGCACCTTGATCTTGTGGTTGTAGGTATCCGCCACGTAGAGCAACCCTGCACCCTGCGGATCCGGCACGAATTCGATACCGATGGCGTGCTGCAGCAGCGTGTCGGAGAAGCTCCCTACCTCGTCGCCCCACACGAACAGATGCTTGCCCACCAACGTGTCGAGCTGCCCGTCCAGACCGAACGAGACCTGTCGAACGGCGCTGGCTTCGGGGTCGGTGAAATACAGCACGCTGCCGTCGGCCGCGAGTCCAGAAGGCTGCGACAGGGTGGCCTCCAGGCGGTGGCCGTCGTCGAGACCCTCCGCGCCCGTACCGGCAAAGAAGTCGATGGCTCCGCTGGTCAGATTCATCAGCCAGAGCTGGTGCCGTCCGGCGCCGGCGATGTACAGCAGATCACCCTCGATGTGCAGATCCCACGGCGAGGCAATGGCCGTCCGCACCGCAGGGCCGGGAGCGAACACCGTGACCGGCTCCCCCGTGCCCGCAATCGTGGTGACCTCGCGGGTGCTGAGGTCGGCGGCACGGATCAGATGGTTCTCCCGGTCGGCGACGTACAGCGTGTGCCCGTCGGGGTCCAGCGCCATGCCCTGCGGGCGCCTGAACGTGGCCTCGCCGAAACCGCCGTCGGCACGCCCTTCTGCACCGGTGCCGATTACCTCGATCAGCTCCCCGTCGAGCGTCGCGACAAGAATCCGGTGACGTCCCGTGTCGGCGATGAACAGGCGATCGCCTGCTTCGTCAGCGAGCACCTTGCCGGGGAAGCTGAGCACGGTCGGCAGCGCGGGCGCTATCTCCAACAGCTCGCCTAGGGGCGTCGGGTCGATGAGCCCGTTGTGACCGTACTCGGTGGCCATGATCTCGATGGCGGGCTGCAGCCGTTGGTACACGCCCTCGCCCGCGATAGGCCCCAGCACCCGGCCAAGCGGGTCGATGGCGACCACTGTGGGCCAGGCCCGCACTCCGTAGGCACGGGCGAGCAGGTCCTCTGAGTCGTTGACGATCGGATGCTGCCGGCCGTACCGGATGGAGGCCTCTCGCACTGCCTCCGAGGTGCGCTCGCTGGGAAACTTCGCCCAGTGCACGGCGATCACGACGACCTCGTCGGGGAATTCGGCTTCCAGCCGGTGGAGGTCAGGAATGATGTGAATGCAGTTGATGCAGCCTTGCGTCCAGAAGTCGAGCAGCACGATCTTGCCGCGCAGGTCGCCGCTCATCGACAGCGGCCGGCTGACGTTGAACCAGTCGTATCCGGCCGGGAACTCCGGTGCCGCAGCGCCGCCCTCGAACGTCAGCTCAACCGGGTCCGCCGCTGTGTCGACAACGCCGCTGCCAGCACCCGTGGAGCCGTCGTCGGCGGACGCAGCGTCCGCCGGCTCCGATGCCGGCTGTGATTCGTCCAGGGAGGTCCCGGCGGCGTCGGCCGGCGGGGTCGGCGATCCGTCGGTCGCGCCGGGAGCGCAGCCCACCAGCAGCAGCGAGGCTGCCAGGGTTGCGACGGCGAATCGAACGAGTCCGCTTCGCCATCGGCGACCGGTCACCCGATCAAGGGTCTGCATCGGCACCGGAATGCAGCCCTCCTCGACTGCTAGTGGCTGCGAACGGTACGGCGCGAGTCCACTACGCCGGTGTCGAAGCCGGCGAGATGCAAGCCGCCATGGAAACGCGCGTGCTCGATCTTGAGGCACCGGTCCATCACCACGTCCAGCCCGGCATCGTTGGCCAGCTTGGCGGCATCGGCGCTCCACAGGCCGAGCTGCACCCAGAACGCCTTGGCACCGATATCGACGACTTCTTCGGCGACACCGGGCAGATCGGCAGGACGCCGGAACACGTCGACCAGGTCAGGCACAACAGGCAGGTCCGCCAGGCTCGCGTAGCAGGGTTTGCCCAGGATCTCGTCGGCCACCGGATTCACGAAGTACACGTCGAAGTCGGTGCTCGAGCTGAGCAGGTACGTCGCAACGAAATTGGACGGGCGCGCCGGGTTGGCCGAGACACCCACCATCGCCACCGTGTCGGTGCGCTGGATGAGCGCCAACCGATCGGCCGCGCTGGGCTCGGTCCAGCCGTCGACCGGCTCATGGGCAATCGTCATGCGGGCACCGCCTTCGCGAGGGCTTGGTCGAGATCCCAGAGGATGTCGTCGAGGTCTTCGAGACCGACCGACAGCCGGATCATGTCTGCGCTCACGCCGCCCGCAGCCAGTGCCTCGTCAGAGAGCTGCTGGTGCGTGGTGGAGGCCGGATGGATGACCAGCGTGCGGGCATCGCCCACGTTCGCGAGATGGCTGATCATCTGGAGCGCTTCGATGAAGTCGGCACCGGCCTGGCGGCCGCCCTTGACGCCGAAGGTGAAAATGGCGCCGGGCCCATGGGGCATGTATGTGCGTGCGAGCTCCCGGTAGGGCGAGGATTCCAGGCCCGCGTAGCTGATCCAGCTCACGGCAGGATGAGCTTCGAGATGGGTGGCCACGGCTTGCGCATTCGCGACGTGCTCGTCCATGCGCTGGGGCAGCGTCTCGAGGCCTTGCAGCAACAGGAAGGCGTTCATTGGCGACATGGCAGCGCCGATGTCCCGAAGCTGCTCCACGCGCAGCTTGGTGCAGAACGCGTACTCGCCGAAGTTCTCCCAGAACCGCAGGTCGTTGTAACTGGCCACCGGATCGGTCATATTCGGGAATCGCCCGCTTCCCCAGTCGAAGCGGCCCGACTCGCTGACGACCCCGCCGATGGAGTTCCCGTGGCCGCCGATGAATTTCGTGGCCGAGTGGATGACGATGTCCGCGCCGTGCTCGATGGGCCGGCACAGGTACGGCGTCGCGAACGTCGAATCGACCACCAGCGGGAGGCCGTGGGCATGCGCCACCTCGGCGATGCCGGCCAGATCGGGAATGGAACCTGACGGGTTGCCGACGATCTCGGTGTAGCAGAACTTGGTGCGGTCATCGATAGCAGCGGCGTATGCATCAGTGCTGTCGCCGTCGACGAAGCGGGCTTCGACGCCGAAACGGCCGAGAGTCACATCGAACATGGTGTGGGTGCCGCCGTACAGCGCCGAGGAGGTGACCAGGTTGTCGCCGGCTTCGCACAGCGCAGCCGCTGTGAGGAATTCCGCTGCCATGCCCGAGGCGGCCGCAACTGCGCCAATGGCCCCTTCCAGGCTCGCTACCCGCTCTTCGAAGGCGTTGACGGTGGGGTTGGAGATGCGGGTGTAGATGGTTCCGTACTTCTGCAGGGCGAAGAGGTCGGCAGCGTCCGCTGCGTCCTCGAAGACGAAGCTCGTCGATTGGTAGACGGGCACTGCTCGAGCGCCCGTCGTCGGATCGGGCCGGCCGCCCGCGTGCAGGGCACGCGTGCGGAATCCGAACTGGTGATCGCTCATCGCCCGCAGCCTACGACGGGGCGCCCGGCCATCGAGTGCGCCCCCGCTGGGTGGGGCTCAATCGGCCCGCCCCAACGCGGCTCAGCCCGCTCGGTCCTGGGCGTACTGCTTGGCCCGCTCCAAGGCCTCAGCAGGGTCGACGCCAGCGACGCCAGCCATCCAGCAGGCGATAGGTGCCGCAATCCGCTCGGAGTCGTGCGCTGCCACACCGGCCAGGTTCAGCAGCGCCTCGGTCACCTCCGGTCCCGGAGCAGAGGTGCCGATCACGGCCTCGAAGCCCGCCAGCCATTCGGCTGCGGTGGTGGAGGTGCCTGCAGACCGCTCATCGCTCATGACCTCAGCGTACGGACCAGCACGGTGTGCCGTTATTCGATGCCGGTGGGCGTCGGCGATCGCTACGGTGCGGACCCGGCAGGTGGCACCCGCAGCCGAAAGGACATCGATGAGCGACGACGAGGGCATTTTCGGACCCGAGTTGTTCGAGTTTCTCGAAGAGCTCGAAGCGAACAACAACCGGGAGTGGTTCAACGAGAACCGCGAGCGCTACGAGGAGGAAGTGCGCGAGCCTGCGTTCGACTTCATCCGTGCCATGGGCGCCTTGCTGGGCGAGATCTCACCGCACATGACCGCACGCGACACGAAGGTCGGCGGCTCGCTAATGCGTGTGTTCCGCGACACGCGGTTCTCCTCCGACAAGACGCCGTACAAGACCAACGTCGGCATCCAGTTCCGGCATGTGCGCGGCGGCGACGTCCACGCTCCCGGCTACTACGTACACCTCGACACCGGGAGCTGCTTTTTCGGCGCCGGTAGCTGGATGCCTGATCGGGATGCGCTGGCCGCGTACCGCGTGGCCATCGACGAGCGTCCGGATGCATGGACTGCGGCCCGCGACACCTGCCAGTCCGGCGGCTGGCGGATGGAGGGCGAGCGGCTCAAGCGCTCGCCCCGCGACTGGTCCGTCGATCACCCGATGATCGAGGACCTCAAGCGCAAGAGCTTCATTGCGGTACGCGACTTCGACCACGACGCGGTGTTCAAGCCCGACTTCCCGTCGACGATCACGGCTTGGTGCTCGGAGACACGTCCGCTCATGGCCTTCCTGTGCGGGGCCGTCGGGCTGGACTTCTGAGCGGCGCTGCGCCGGCAGCGCCGGCTCAACGCCGGAACTCCTCGCGAGCGACCCGGAACGTGACGCTCATGCGCGGCGGTGCATAAGCAACCTTCGGCACCGAGTGCTCCCAGGACCGCTGGCACGCACCGCCCATCACGAGCAGATCGCCCGAAGCCAGCGTGAACGAACTGGTCCGACCCCCGCCCTTGGGTCGCAACAGGAACCTGCGCGGGCCGCCAAGGGACACGATCGCCACCAGCGAGTCGTCGGGGTTGGCCCCGATGCGGTCGCTGTGCCACGCCACCGAATCACGGCCGTCGCGGTAGTAGTTCACCCACACCGAGTTGAGCGGCTGCCCATATCGCTCACCGAGTCCCACAGCCATCGCGTTGACAGCCGCTGGTGCGTTCGCGGCCGGACACCTCAGCTGCGCGCCGAGACGCGGCTCGTCGACGATCTTCCCGTACATCTGTCGCTGTCCTGAGGTCCAATGCAGCCGGCACGCCAGCTCAACCAGAAGCTCATCGCCGCCACCGAGCCAGCGCGACGAGACATCGAGCCAACTGCGACTGTCCAGCACATGACGCTCATAGCAGGCGCCTGCGTTCAACGCCGGTGTGCCCGCAGCGAACAGATCGGTCTGATAGGTGCCCACGCAGGTCTTGCCAGACCCAGCCGTAGCCCAGTTCCGCGCCATCGGCGCCACGATAACAAACGTGCGTTCGCTGCACACGAATGTTTGCGGTGCTCCTCAATCACCCAGTCGCATCAGCTCCGGCGGCAGGTACGACTCCACCGGCGGCGGTTCGCCCTCGAAGAGCTCAACCTCGACGAGACAGGTGTGTGCCGATGGTCCCTGGGCCAGCCGAGAGGTACCGACGTCTGCGGTCAGCGTGTTGGGGTTGCCAGCTCGGCAGGTGCCATCGGGGGCCGGGTCGTACCAAGCGCCGGTGGAGATCTGCACGGCCTCGGGCATCACGGCGTCGTCGAGCACTGCGCCGGCCAGGCAGGCACCCCGGTCATTGAACAGCCGCACCACGGCGCCGTCGGAGATGTCGCGCGCTGCCGCAGTGTCGGGATGCATGCGGACTGGCTCGCGGCCCGCCACCTTGGTGGCCTGGCTCGGAGCGGCGTGGTCGTACTGGCTGTGCAGGCGCGCTGCGGGTTGGTTCGAAACCAGATGCAGCGGGAACCGGTCGCTGCCCGCGCCGCCCAGGCGCTCGAACGGCTCCATCCAAGCTGGATGCGGCGGGCAGTCGTCGTAGCCGTAGCCGGCAATGGCCTCGCTCCACAGCTCGATTCGCCCGCTCGGCGTGCGCAGAGGTTTGGTTGCCGGAGCGGCACGGAAGGCCTCCAGGAACACCTGGCGAGGCTCTCCCATGAGCGCCATGCCCGGCGCCATCAGGTAGCCGTCGCGGCGGAATTCCTCGTACGGCGGCGACTCGGGATTCGCCGCCCGGTGAATCTCATAGATCACCTCGAGCCATTCGTCTGCAGTATGGCCCTCGGTGAACTTCTCCCCGAAGCCCAGCCGCTCGGCGAGGCGGGCGAAGATCCAGTAGTCGTCGCGGGACTCCCCCACGGGCTCCGCCACCGCCGACATCGCCACGATCATCGTTTCGGCGCCGCCGATGTCGTTTCGTTCCAGGGGTGTAGTTGCCGGAAGCACGATGTCGGCCCGGCGGGCCACCGGCGACCAGAAGGGCTCGTTGACGACGATCGTCTCGGGTCGCTGCCAGGCGCGCACCAGCCGGTTCAGGTCCTGGTGATGGTGGAACGGGTTGCCGCCCGACCAGTAGACGAGCTTGATGTCGGGGAACCGGCCGCGGTGCCCGTCGAAGTCGAACGGCTCGCCGGGGCCTTCGAGCATCTCGGTGATGCGAGAGACTGCGATGACCGGGGGGCCAGGCTGGCGCATCGGCACCGGCAGGCCCGGCACCCGCACCCGCACTTGGCCGGCGCCCGTATTGCCCTGCGTGCCGAAGCTGAAGGCATAGCCGCCGCCGGGCAGCCCCACCTGGCCCAGCACGCACGCCAGCGCGAGCGCCATCCAGTACGGCTGCTCGCCGTGGTGGGCCCGCTGGGTGGACAGGCTCAGGTTGACGAGCGTGCGCTTGGCCGCCATCTCGCGCGCCAACGACCTGATTCCCGCAGCCTCGATGCCGGTGACTGATGCGGCCCATTCAGCCGTCTTGGGCGTGTCGTAATCAACGGCATCGCGCCACGGCGTTGCGCTGTCCCAGTCACCGCAGGCGGCTGCGAAGCCCTCGCCGAGCACGTGTGCTCGCAGCTGCGCCCAGCCGTGGCAATGGGTGACCAGGAACTCCTCGTCGGCGAGGCCGTCGGTGACGAGCGTGTGGATGATTCCCAGCATCAACGCCACATCGGTGCCCGGGCGGATCGGCAGCCAGCGCGCCCCGACGGCAGGATCGAAGTCGTCCCGCAGCGGGCCCACGTTGACGAACTCGACGCCCGCCTTTCGGGCACGCCCGAGCCAATCGTTGTGGTGATGCGGCCCCTGGCCGCCGTAGGTGACGTGGCTGTTGGTGGCGCGCATGCCGCCGAAGCACACGAACAGCTCGGTGCTCTCGCAGATGACCGACCACGACGTCTGGCGGGCCAGCGCTGCGTGGTAGCCCATGCCGACCATGTAGGGAAACAGCGCTTCGGCCGCCGCTGACGAGTAGGTGCCCTTCTGGTCGGTGCAGCCGCCGGCAAGCCGCATGAACCGGTGCTGCTGGCTGGACGCCAGCCCGAAGCGTCCCGCTGAGCCCCAGCCGTAGGAGCCCCCGAAGATCGACGACCGGCCGTGCTGGGAGCGCACCCGATCGAGCTCGGCGGCAACGAGGTCCAATGCGTGGTCCCAGCTGACCTCGACGAACGGCTCATGACCACGCAAGTGGGTTGCCGCTCCCGGTCCGTCTCGCAACCACGACTGCCGGACTGCTGGGCGCATCACCCGGTTCTCGGCGAAGTGTCGCAGCGATTCCCCTAGCTGCGACCGTTCGGGGTCAGCGGGGTGCCGGCGCACGTCCAGCACTTCGCCATCGGCCGAATCCAACAGGAATGACCCGTAGTGCGTCGCCATCGCCGTGGTGCGCACGGTGGTTGCCGGGGCGTCCGGCGCTGTCGTCACGGAGCGCCCGCCGGTGCCGCTGCCGTGCCTGCTGCATCGGCAGCGGCACCGCTTGACGTCCGCTGACTCCAAGCAGCGGCCAGCAGCTCCAGGCTGGCGATGCGTTCGGCAAGCCCGAACGTCGACGTGTGCACCATCAGCTCGTCGGCACCGGTCGCGGCGGCCAGCGCTTCGAGAGCCTCAACTGCCTCGTCGGGATCACCCGCGATGGCGTTGGTCGGCATCGTCGCCGCGCGCTGCCATTCGGGATGGGTCATCGCTTCGTCGGGATGCAGCAGCGGCCAGAATCGGCCGGTGCGGATGCCCCAGCGTCGCAACAGCGACGGCGCGGCGTGGTAGCGGGCGGTCTCGCTGTCAGCGGCGGTGACCAGGCCCGCGCTCACCATCACATAGGGCTCGTCGAGCACTGCCGACGGCTGGAACCGCTCGCGGTACAGGTCCAGGGCCCCCAGCACTCCCCCGCTGTCGAAGTGATGAGCGAAGGCGAAGGGCAAACCGAGGTACCCGGCGAGCTGTGCCGAGTAGCCGCTCGAGCCCAGCAGCAGCACCGCAGGTGCCGATGTCGCCTTTGGGGTTGCCTGGAAGTCGACCCAAGGCCCCTCCGTAGCCCGGACGTCCCCGAGGTACGCCATGAGGTCGATGAGATGGCTCGGGAAGTCATCCACCTGCCAAGGATCAGGCACTGCGCCCTGCCGAAGTGCGCCGTCGGGTGCGCGGCCACCCTCACCTGGAGCGGAGGTGATGCTCTGACGCACCGCAGCCGCAGTAATGCGGTCGCTGCCGGGGGCACGTCCGACGCCGAGGTCGATGCGGCCGGGGTGCAGTGCTTCGAGCATCGCGAACTGCTCGGCGATCACGGCCGGGCTGTGATTGGGCAGCATCACCCCGCCCGAACCCAGCTTGATCCGCTGGGTGTGAGCGGCCAAGTGAGCGATGAGCACTGCCGGCGATGTGCTCGCCACGGTGTCGATGTTGTGATGCTCGGCCACCCAGAAGCGCTCGTAGCCCAGGCGATCCGCAGCCCGGGCCAGCTCGGTGGTCTCGGACAGCGCCTGCGCGCTGGTGCCGCCCTCAGAAACGGTCGCCAGGTCCAGCGCCGACAGCGGCACGGGTTGCGCAGCACTCACAGCGTCAGGCTAAGAGTTGGCGGGCAGAGGCTGAGGGGCAAGCATTCAGCCCAATGCACCCGCCGCAGCGGCTTCAGCTATCTGCTCGTCAGTGAATCCGAGCTCGGAGCTCAGAACGTCGTAGGTGTGCTGCCCGATCATGGGCGCCGCAAACCTCGGCCCATGGTCGTACCCGGCGATCTGGTACTGGTGGCCGGAATAGGGCACGGCGCCCATCCGGGGGTGCTCCAGCCACCGGTGGAAGCCGTTGTGCAGATGCTGCGGGTCCACGAGCAGGTCGCTGCTGCGCTGCACCATGCCTGCCGCAATCCCGGCATCGAGCAGCCGTCGTTCCAGCGTGACGGCATCCTGATTCGCCGTCCACTCCGAGATCTGCTCATCGAGAGCATCGTGTGCGGCAAGGCGCCCTTCCAGCGATGCGAAATCGGGCGCCTGTGCCCACGACGCAGAGCCCATGAGCTCCACCAGCGTCTTCCACTCCCCATCGTCGGCAATGGTGATCGCGCACCAGCGATCGTCACCCGCGCATGGGTAGACGCCTTGGGGGGCGATTTCGGGGTCACGGTTGCCCATGCGGGTGGCCACCGTGCCGTTCTCGCCGTAGTCGGCCAGCTCCGGGGCGAGAAACTGCAGGCCGCATTCGAGCTGTGCGGCTTCGATGACACAGCCCTCTCCGGTGCGGCGCCGCCGGTCCAGCGCAGCGAGCAGCGTGGCGGTGATGATGCGCGGCGAGATGGTGTCGGTGTAGGCGAGATACGGGCCGTCGGGCGGCAGGTCGGGCCAGCCCACGACCGGGTAGAAGCCGGCGATGGCCGCAGCGTGGTAGCCGAACCCGCCCAATGCCGACAGCGGGCCGCCGCTGGCCAGCAGCGAGGTGTGCACCACGATCGCCTGCGGGTTCAGTTCGGCGATCAGCTCGTCGTCGGCGATGGTGCGAGCGAAGGTCCCCGGCGTCCACGCCTCCACCACCACATCGGCCCAGGCGATCATCCGGCGCGCGATCTCGACGCCCTCAGGAGTCTTGAGGTCTATGTCGATGCTGAGCTTGGACGTGTTGAACGTGCCGAAGAAGTGGGCCATGTCCACGTCCACGACGTTGTCCTTGAACGGCGGGTTGGCACGCAGCCCGTCGATGCGTGAGCTCGATTCGATACGCACGACGGTCGCGCCGTGGTCCGCGAGCGCTTTCGCCGTGATGGGCCCGACGCCGATCCAGCTGAAGTCCGCCACCCGCAGCCCGGCCAATGGCAGCTCGGCACTGCCCACGTCCCATGCCAGCGGCTGTGCCGGCATCTCGGGCTCATTCGCGGCTTCAGCAGCCTGCGCCCGGATCTCGGCGCTGTGCTCGTCGAGTCGTGGCGGCTGCCGCCTGGTGCCGATGCGCACGCCGTCGATGGTCGCCGGGCCCCCGGGGATCTCTACCGGGTCAGCGCCGGGCAGTTCCGCTGAACGCCAGAAGTCACGCGCCCGCAGATGCTCGAACTCGACGAGGTCGGCCACCGTGTGGACCGGCGCGATGGTCTCCTTGAGGACCATCGAACGCTGCAGGAGCTGGGCGTTCGTATGGCTCGCACACAGCCCCACCATGGCCTCGTACAGCTCATCGAAAGTCCGGCTGATCGGCTCGCCCGCCGCAGCACGCATGTCGTAGGTGTCCCACTCCTCGGTGCGCCAGCTCTCGTCGGCCAAGCCCTCCTCGATGTACCAGTCGAGCAGCCGGCCGGTCGCCACGCCACGGGCGACGCCGATCGCCCAACCGTCCTGGGTGAGGTAGCGCATCTGCAGGGGAACCGCGAGCTGCGCGACTGTCCCCGAGCGCTTGAAGTCGCGCCCGCAGATCGCGTGGGTCTCCATGGCGTTCAGCAGCGTCCACGTCATCGCCGCCTGAGCCGACACGCCGACGTGCTGTGCCGCTCCGCTGACGCGCATGCGGGCGTGTGCCATGAGCCCTGCGGCGGCGGCCTCGGCGCCTGCATGGCGCCACGCCTGCGCGATCGAGACCTTCACCGGCGCGCGTTCGTAGATGCCCTGCATGTTCGCCGGACCGCCGAGTGCCGCCAGCGACAGCTCCGACGCCGGATCACCGCTGCGGGGGCCGTCGAGGCCGAACGGCGTGACCTGCACATGGACGATGTGCCCGTTCATCGCGACGAGGTCGTCGTGGGAGTAGCCGGCTTCAGCCAGCGTGCCCGGCACGCCGGACTCGTAAACGAATGCAGCGCTGCCGACCAGACGCTCGAACACGTCCCGGTCGTCCTGGTCGTCCAGATCCAGCACGATCGAGCGCTTGTTGGAGTTGTACGCACAGAATTGCCAGCTGCGCAGATCCCGATCGGCACTGTCCGGCTGCCGCACCGGCCGCGCTGCGCGGGCCGCAGTGCCGCCCGGCGGTTCGACCTTGATCACCTCGGCACCCAACTCGGCCAGCATCCAAGGACCCAGCTCGCCGCGGTGATCGGTCAGGTCGAGCACCGTCATGCCCGCGAGCGGTGCCGCCGCGGAAGGCTGCGTGGCATGGGGTGATTTCATGCGATGTCCGTGAACTCAGGCCGGGATTCCGTGTCGAACCGGTACGACGATACGCAGGCAACCACAGTCGAGGGGCGGTTAGCTTGCCCGGATGGCCGAGAGCCACGCGCCGCAGCGCTTTCGCCCGCCGAGCGAGCTGAGCGACGAGATGCTGGCGCGGGTGCGTGCACGCGGCGAGCGCTGCGACGACGAGCGCAACCCTGATCGCGAGACCTTCGCGGAACTCGGACGCCTCGGCCTCATGAAACTGCTCGTTCCGGCCGAGCTCGGCGGGCTCGGACGTCACCCCGCAGAGTTCATCGAGTTCTCCCGCAGGATCGCCTATGAGCACCCTTCGACAGGGTGGGTCGCCATGACCTGCAACGAGGAAGCCGAGATCTTCGCCGCCCACCTCGAAGCATCCACAGTCGCTGCGTTCTATGACGAGCACCCCAGCGCGGTGATCGCCGGCTCGGGCGTGCCGCGCGGCAGCGCACGCGCAGTAGACGGCGGCTGGATCGTCAACGGCCGCTGGACTTTCGTCAGCGGGTGCTCGGTGGCCGACTGGTGGGTCGTGGCCAACGTCGTCGAGGGCAGCCGGCCCAAGGACATCTGCCACGTTCTGGTGCCCGCCGACCCGGCGCTCATCGACGACACCTGGCACACGCTGGGACTGCGTGGCTCCGGCAGCCACGACGTGGTGCTGACCGACTGCTTCGTGTCCAGCGAGCATGCTGGCGTGGCCGAGAACTTCTCGCTGCCCAGGCCCAACGAGCACCCCTTCTACCGCTTGCCCTCGGCGCTGCGGTTCCCGTTCCCCAAGACCGGGGTGGCTGCAGGCATCGCAGATCGGGCCATCGACGAGTTCACGGCCCTGGCCACCGCCAAGACGCCGCTGTTCGCCCGCGCTGAGCTGGCTGCCCGGCCCGATGCTCACGCAGCGATTGCCCGCGCCACCGCGCTGGCCGGTGCCGGTCGCTCGTACGTGGCCGACCAGCTCGACGAGATCTGGCACGCCGCAGCGACGCACGCCGAGATCACGCCCGCCCAGCACGCCCGCGCCCGCCTCGCCTGCTCGTGGAGCGTCCAGAACTGCATCGCCGCAGTCGAGACCCTGGTCAATTCCGCGGGCAGCACTGCCAACTTCACGTCATCACCGCTCGGCGCCCTGCTGAACGACGTGCGCGCCGTAGCAGGACACTTCATGGTCGGCGGCTACCAGATGGACACCGCCGGCCGGGTCCTGCTCGGCCAAGACCCCGCCGACCGCAACTTCTGAGAGCGAATGCGCGAAACGGCGCGCCCCGTACGATCTTCGACGACGGAAACGCCTTTGCTCAGGGACGCCGCCCGCACATGAGACAGTTCGAGAGCCGCATCGATACCGGCAGCACCGAGTTCGAGAAGAACACGGCGGCCTATGCCGATCTGCTCGCTGTGCTGCGTGAGCGGCAGCAGTTCGCCATCTCGGGCGGGGCTGGCAGGGAGCGCTCCATCGAGCGCCATCACAGCCGGGGCAAGATCCTGCCGCGGGACCGGATCGACCTGGTGTGCGATGCCGGCACGCCGTTCCTGGAGCTCTCCACGCTGGCGGGCTGGGAGATGTACGACAACAGCGCCCCCGGCGCGGGCATCGTCACCGGTGTCGGCGTGGTCTGCGGCGTGCCGTGGATGTTCATCGCCAACGACGCCACGGTGAAGGGCGGC
Organism: Candidatus Poriferisodalis sp.; assembly: GCF_965208555.1. Classification (GTDB taxonomy): domain Bacteria; phylum Actinomycetota; class Acidimicrobiia; order Acidimicrobiales; family Poriferisodalaceae; genus Poriferisodalis. The sequence continues at coordinate 40,588 of NZ_OZ242342.1, forward strand.
TCGCTGCTGCCGGTCAGCATCAAGAAGCACGTGCGTGCCCAGGACATCGCCGCCGAGAACGGCCTCGGCGTCATCTACCTGGTGGACTCCGGCGGCGCCTTCCTGCCCCTGCAGGACGACATCTTCCCCGACAAGGACCACTTCGGCGGCAGCTTCTACCGCCAGGCCCGGCTCTCAGCCATGGGCCTCCCCCAGATCTCGGTGGTGCTGGGCGGCTGCACGGCAGGCGGGGCATACGTTCCGGCCCTGAGCGACGAGGTGATCATGGTGTCGGGCATCGGCCGCATCTACCTCGGCGGCCCGCCCATCGTGAAGGCCGCGCTCGGCGAGATCATCGAGCCCGACGACCTCGGCGGCGCTGCGCTGCACACCCGCATCTCGGGCGTGTCTGACTACATGACACCCGACGAGCGATCGGCCTACGGCAAGCTGCGCGAGCTCTGCGCCGCCGTCAACCAGCGTCCGGTGGATCACCGCGAGGGCTGGCTGTCATGGACAGCGCCGGAAGCACCCCACTACGACCCAGCCGAGATCTACGGCGTGATCTCCGCTGACGACCGCATCGGCTTCGACGCACGAGAGGTCATCGCCCGTCTGGTCGACGGCTCCCGCTACTCGGAGTTCAAGCCGGAGTGGGGCGAGCACATCACCTGCGGCTTTGCTCGGGTCTGGGGCCATCAAGTCGGCATCATCGCCAACAACGGGATCATCTTCTCCCCCGATGCTCTCAAGGCCACTCACTTCATCGAGCTGTGCGAGCAGCGGCGGGTGCCGCTGCTGTTCCTGCAGAACACCACCGGGTACATGGTGGGCAGCGACTCCGAGGCAGCCGGCATCGCCAAGCACGGGGCGAAGATGGTGTCCGCCGTGGCCAACGCCACTGTGCCGCGTTACACGGTGCTCATCGGGGGCTCCTACGGTGCCGGCAACTACGGAATGTGCGGGCGTGGCTTCAACCCCAGGTTCCTGTTCGCCTGGCCCAACAGCCGCATCGCCACGATGTCCGCCGAGACCGCCCAGACCGTGCTGGTGGACATCCGGCTCGCCGGCATGCGGGGAACGGAGACCACCGACGAGGAGATCGCGGCCATGCGAGCCGAAGTGGCCGACCAGTACCAACGCCAGAGCGACCCCTACTACGCCACCGCCCGTCTGTGGGATGACGGTCTCATCGACCCCGCCGACACGCGGGACGCGCTCGGGCTCTGCCTGGCGCTCGCGGCCCGCCAGGATGCCCCCGCCCCGGGCAGCGGCATCGTCTACCGGATGTAGCCGGGAAGATCTATCGCCGTGAAGCTGCTGGTCGCGAACCGAGGCGAGATCGCAAGCCGGGTGTTCGCGACCGCGCGCCGGCTGGGCTGGCGAACCGTCGCCGTCTATGCCGAACCCGATCGCCGCTCGCCATTCGTGCGCGACGCCGACGAGGCGCACTGCATCGGGCCGGCCTCGCTCGAGCGCTCATACCTCGACGCCGGAGCAATCGTTGCGGCTGCACACGAGTCCGGAGCCGACGCGATTCACCCCGGGTATGGCTTCCTGTCCGAGAATGCAGACTTCGCCCGGGCAGTCATCGACGAGGGACTGACCTGGGTCGGGCCGCATCCCGACGCCATCGCCCAGATGGGCTCGAAGATCGAAGCCCGCGCTATCGCCGAATCAGCCGGTGTGCCGACGATTCCCGGGTTCAGCGACGCCGACATCAGCTCCGCAGGCGAGCGGATGCGCTTTCCGGTGCTGGTCAAGGCGTCCGCGGGCGGGGGCGGCAAGGGCATCCGCATCGTCCGCTCGGCTGACGGGTTCGACGCCGCGCTGACTGAGGCCCGCACCGAGGCATTGCGCTCATTCGGCGATGACCGGGTGCTGGTGGAGCGTTACATCGAGCGTCCCCGTCACATCGAAGTACAGGTCGTCGGCGACCGGCACGGCACGGTCATCCATCTCGGCACTCGCGACTGCTCCTCGCAGCGTCGCTACCAGAAGCTGCTGGAGGAGGCGCCGGCGCCCAATCTGGATGCCGCCACCCGCAGCCGATTGCATGACGCGGCGGTGGCGCTCGCCCATCGCATCGGTTACGACAACGCCGGCACCGTGGAGTTCATCGTCGATGCCAGCACAGGCGAGTTCTTCTTTCTGGAGATGAACACTCGCTTGCAGGTGGAGCACCCCGTCACCGAGGCCATCACCGGGCTCGACCTGGTGGAGCTGCAGCTGAGAGCGGCCACCGGCGAGCCGCTGGATCTCGACCAATCAGCCGTCACGTTCGGCGGGCACAGCATCGAAGCCCGCATCAATGCCGAGGATCCGTCGGACGGATTCACGCCCCGGGCGGGCCCGGTTGGCTACGTACGCGTTCCCGAAGGGGTTCGCTGGGATGCGTCAGTGGAAGCAGGCAGCGAGGTCTCCCCGTTCTACGACCCGCTGATCGCCAAGCTCATCGTCACCCGACCGGGTCGCGATGAGACACTCGACGCGCTGCGAGACGCTCTCGACGGGCTTGTGGTGGGGCCGGTTCCCACCAACGCCGGATTCCTGCGCTGGCTCGTCGACGCGCCCCAACTGCGCGACGGCGAGATGACCACGAACGTGATCGATGCGCTCGGCGCGCCCGAATTGCCGGCCCCGCCGCCGACGGCCGATGCCGCCGCGGTGGCCGCAGCCGCATGGCTGGTCCGCCTGCTGGACGAGCGTGCTGCAGCCCAGAGTGGGCCGTGGACCGTGCTGAGCGACTTCCGGCTCACCCCGCACACCTCGGACGCCGTCGCCGTGCTGCGCGATGAGATCGGCGAGCTCCACGAGGTGTCCGCCGGTGCGATGTCTGCGGCCGGGGCCGGGAGCGCCAGCAGCGCGACCTCGCAGGGCGCGGCCGTCAATCTCCGCGGCTACACGATCACGTTCGATGTGCCAGATCGCTCCGAAGCCTGGGCGCCTACCGCGACCGACGACACCGGCGACGTCGACTCGGTCGCTGCGCCGTTTCCTGCTGTCGTGGTCGAAGTGCCGGTGGTGACGGGTGATGTTGTTGCCGCCGGCGACGTCGTCGTGGTGGTGGAGGCGATGAAGATGCTGCACTCGCTTGCCGCGCACGGGGCGGGCACCGTCGCCGAAGTCCGCTGCACACCGGGCGATGCCGTCGAAGCCAACCAGGTGCTCGTCAGCTTCGAACAACACGAGCGCGACCTGCCGGCCGATCCGGATTGATCGCGGCCACGGCCCCGACGACCCCGACGGCTCTGGGGTCTAGACCAGTTCGAGCGGCAGGCTCGTCAGCACCTCGTTGCCGGTTTCGGTGATCAGCACCTGCTCTTCCAGCTTCACGCCTTCGCCGCCTGATCTCGGCCCGATGAACGCCTCCACGCACATCACCATGCCGGGCTCCAGAACCCCGTCGTAGCCGGTCGAGTCCCACTTGTGTCGGTGGTAGACGGCCGGGTATTCGTCGCACAGCCCAACGCCGTGGGAGATGACCGTGTAGCCGCGGTAATGCTCGGGATCGGGGTACCACGCCTTGTCGGTGATCTCCCGCAGCGTTGCTCCGGGGCAGTGCAGCTCGGTGTTGCGCTGGATCTGTTCGAGTGCGAGCGACCACGCGTCGCTCTGGGCACCGTTAGGGCTGCCGCCGCCGCACAGCCATGTCCGTGACAAGTCCACGCACATGCCGTACGCACCGATCAGGTCCGTGTCGAAACCCATCAGCTCGCCCGCCTGCACCCGGCGACTGCTGGCCTCGTGGTACCAGGGATTCGTGCGCGGTCCCGACGACAGCAGCCTGGTCTCGATCCACTCGCCGTAGCGCCGCAGGCTGCCGGCCCACAGCTCGGCCCACAGATCCAGCTCGCTCACTCCGGGCTCGAAGACGGCGGCCATCTCGCCGACCGCCGTTTCGCAGGCGTGCACAGCGCACCGCATGGCCCGGATGTCGTCGGGGCCCTTGATCGCACGGGCCTGCTCCATCAGCTCACCGGCGCTGACCAGCTCGACGCCGCGACGCTCCAGCGCCCGGATCCCGCGCAGTTCGAGCTGATCGACAGCGAGGCGTCGCGCTCCCGCGCCGTGCTCGTCCACCAACCCAGTGATCTCTGCCGCCCAGCGGTCTGCAGTCTCGCCCGAGCGCGGCCCGGCCTTGAAGTAGATGTACGACAGTCCCGGGCGGATCTCGTCGACCGTCTCGGAATGGGCGTCGAGGAATTCCCCGTCGGAGAACTCGAACACCACCACGGGCCCCTCGGCGGCCACGAACGCGTAGCGGACGGCGTTGTGCATGGTCCACAGCGACATGTTCGTGGTGTCGGTGGCATACCGGACATTGAGCGGGTCATACAGCAGCGCTGCGTCGCAGCCGGCGCCCCGCAACTGCTCGCGCACGCGCTCCAGCCGGTACCGGCGCATGGCGGAGCGGTTGGGCAGTTCGAGTCCGGCCGCCACCCACGTGGCCTCCAGATCGGCGCCGGGTCCGAGCGCGTGCATGTTGAGATCGGTGTGGTCCAGCAGCCACTGGGGCGGTTCGGCTCTTTCGGTGCCGATCTTGGGACGGTGGCGAGCTTCGAATCCCCGACGCGACATGCCTGCCGGTCCCTCCCCACGTCAGCCAGGCCGCCGCGACTCCGAGACAGCGGTGCGCGGCGAGCCTAGGGTCTGACCATGACCACGGAGAGCCACGACGGCGGATCGCTCACCGGTATCGCCATCCACCCCGTCAAGGGCTGCCGCCGCATCGAGCTGGACTCGGCGACGGTGACCGCAACGGGGCTCGAAGGCGACCGGCAATGGCAGGTGGTGACGGACCCCGACCAGAACGATGCGTCAGACGGCGCCCTCGGCGAGGCGGTCACCCAGCGCCGGAACGCGGCGCTCGCCACGGTCACACCGGAGCCGATCGAAGGCGGCCTGACCGTCAGCGCACCCGGCGTGGGCACGATCGAGGTGAAGCGGCCCGACGCCAACGACGTCACTGTCCTTGCGCTCATCGGCGACGAAGTGGCGTGCGCCGATGCGGGAGACGAAGCCGCCGAGTTCTTCAGCGAAGTGCTCGGTTTCCCGGCCAGGCTCGCAGCGTTGACTCCCGAGTCGTCACGGCCGATGCGGCTGTTCCGGGGACGCCCCACCGGATTCGCCGACGCCGCGCCCGTGCTGGTCGCCAGCACTGCTTCCCTCGACGATCTCGTTGCGCGGGCGTCCGAACCGTTCGGCATCGAGCGGTTCCGTGCCAACCTGATCGTCACCAACGACCAGCCGTGGGCCGAGGACACCTGGACGGAGTTCTCGATCGGCCCCGCCCAACTCGCCGCCCGGGTGGTATGGCCCCGCTGTGCCGTCCCCCAGATCGACCAGGACACCGGCGAGCGGCACCGTGAGCCCGCCCTGGTGCTGCGCGAGCACCGCTGGTGCTACAGCGCCGAAGGATTCTCGCCAGGCATGCGAGGGATGCTTGAGGGCAATGCCATGTTCGGCATCGCCTGCACCATCGATCCCGAAGGCGCTGTGGTCTCTGTAGGCGACCCGGTCATCGTGACGGCCACCGGACAGCCCCTGCTCGACCCACCGCGCTGAGCAGCGGCCTCAGTCCCTGGAGCGGAGCACGCCTCGCTCGGCCAGATCGGCGATTTCGTCCTCGGTCGCGCCGAGCTCTGCCATGACCTCGGCATTGTGCGCCCCCTGCGCTGCCGCCAGCGGCAATGGCGCCGTCGACAGGCCGTCGAATCGCCATGGCCCGCGCATCAGCCGCAGTTCGCGCCCATCGGCCTCGACGCTGTAGTACGGCTGGATCGCCTCGGCCCACTCGGTGTCGAGCGCTTCGCCCGACGTCCGGATGCGACCGACAGCCAGACCGCCGGCTCCTGAGACCTGGTGCTCTAGTTCGTCGATGCTCCCGAAGGTGCGAATCCACGCTGCGACCTCGGCCATCAACTCGTCGTAGTGCTCCCGGCGCAGCTCCGGCGTCTTGTAGCGCGGATCGGCCTTGAGGTCATTGCGGCCCATCATCGTGCAGTACCGGCCGAATGCCGGAGTCCACACGGGCGATGCGGCAATGGTGATCAGCGACCCGTCGGCCAACTCGAAAATCGGCGATTCGGGAGCGCTCAGCGCTGTCGGCTCCCCGAGCGGATCCAGCCCGTTGGCCTCCATGTGCAGCCGCTCGTTCACCGACAGCATCGTGGCCATCATCGAGACATCGGCGTGTGTTCCCCGGCCAGTCACGCTGCGCTGGTACAGGCCGGTGATGGCAGCGAGTGCGCCCTGGACGCCCGTGTACAGATCGGCCTGGCTGGTCGAATCCGTCGTGGGTCGGGTCAACAGGTCGCCGTAGTGGGCGAGATGCGTCGCCGTCGATCCGCTCTCGGCTTGCACTGTGGGCGCGAACGCGGGTCGGCCCGACCACGGGTTGTCCTGCCCGTAGCCCGACATCGACACGTACACGACCATCGGATTGACCGCGCTCACGGCCTCGTAGTCCAGGCCGAAGGTCGCCATCGTGCCCGGCCGGTAGTTCTCGACGATCACGTCTGCTCTGCTGCACAGCTCAAAGACTGCAGCGCGTCCCTCCGGGTAGTTCAGGTCGATGCTGAGATTCCGCTTGCCGCCGTTCAGCTGCAGGTAGTACCCCGATGTCGGTCCCGCGGAAGGCGATGCGGCCCGCGCGATATCGGCCGCCGGTGGCTCCACCTTGGTCACCGACGCACCCATCTCGACGAGGATCCGGGTTGCTGTCGGCCCGGCGAGCACTCGCGTGAAATCCACCACGGTGATGCCCTCCAGCGGTGCAGCGTGTGCGGGCGCCTCTGCAGGGTCGGCGTCACCTGCGCTGCCGGGCGGTTCGGAAGTCACGTCGGTCACGTCGCTGCCTCGATTCGCTCAGTTGCCTTCGAACACCGCTGTTCCGGGACCATCGGTGAACATCGCTTTGGTACCGCGTCGCACGTCGTTGGACGCCCACATGGTCGCCAGCTCACCGCTCAATGCTTCGTCGGCGGCTTTCGTGCCGTTGTTGACTGCGATGTTGACCACGCGCTTGATGACGCCCAGCGCAACCGTGGGCCCCGCCGCCAGCTGGCGCGCCAAGGACATCGATGCCTCTTCCAGTTCGTCGTCCGGCACGACCAGGTTCACCACGCCCAGCCGTTCGAGTTCCGCAGGCCGGTAGCGGCGCCCGAGCATGGTGATCTCACGTGCCCTGGCCGGGCCGGCTCGGGCCACTAGGCGTTGGATAGCACCCAGCAGCGGCACCAGGCCCAAGGTCACCTCCACGGCGCCCACCTGCGCCGATTCGGCGGCCACGATCATGTCGCACGCCAATGCCAGCTCAAAGCCGCCACCCAGCACTGCGCCATGAATCGCCGCCACGGTCGGCACCGGGATCGACTCGAGCCGGTCGAGCACTGCTGCAGGGTCGCTGGCGGCGCCGTCGTCGCCAGGGCCCAGCGCCTTGACGTCAGCCCCGGCACAGAAGTGACGCAGATCGCTGCGCACCAGGATCGCCCGCGCGCCGGCGGCCACGGCATCATCCTGCGCGGTGCAGTAGCGCTCGATGAACTCGTCGCCGATGAGATTGTGCGGCGGGTGCGAGAGCGTCACTACGCCGACCGCGCCGTCGTGCTCCAGCCTGATCATTGCGCCCGCTCCCCGCAGCTCAGTTTCCGACGCAGTCTTATTGACGCGGCCTCGCCGTCGCTCAGCTCAGCTCGCCGAGGACTTCCTCAGTGTGCTCGCCCAGCATCGGCGCGCGATCCCAGGCCCACCAGTCGCCGTCGGTGTTGAATGGCGAACCAGGCACGGTGTAGCTGCCCAGCAGCGGATGCTCCTCGCTCCGCCACCAGCCGACCGCCTCGAGATGGGGATCAGTACGCAGATCGCCGACCGTGTTCACCGGGGTGATCGGTATCCGCCGGCGCTGTCCCTCGACGAACAACTCCTGCTTGGTGAACTGTGTCGTCAGCTCTTCGACCCAGGCGTCCACGGCTTCGAGCGCCTCGCGCCGCACCACGATGTCCACGAAGATGTCGTCGAGGATGCCTTCATTGCCGGTTAGCTCGTGCACCCACTGGGCGACGGCGTTCCAGTGAGCGGGCTGGATGGCGATCATCGCCACGTAGCCGTCAGAGGCTGGATACATGCCCATCGGGCTGGTGATCGGCCGCCGGTTGCCGGCCCGAGGTCTCGGCACCTGATCGTCGAGGTACAGCGGGACGCCTGTCTCGGGAGACAGCCAGAGGCCGAAGTCCTGCAACGACAGATCGACAGTCTGGCCGACGCCACGACCGCCGTTCGCTGCGGCCTGATCGCGGGCTCGCAACGCGAGCATCGATCCGATCACGCCGTACAGCGACGCGCCGTGCATCAGCACGCCGATCTCGCCGCCGGGCGTCAATGGCGGACCGTGGGGAAAGCCGACCGTGGACGCCAGACCGCACGACGCCCAGCCGATCAGGTTCGACGAGCGCCAGGCACGCCGTGGACCGGTCATGCCGAACGGAGTGATCGACACCCAAGTGACGTGCGGGAATCGCTCGACGATGCCCGCCACGCCGAGGCCGCCCTCGCCGCGGTCGGCGAGCCACGCGTAGGTCTCCTGGGTGGCCGGGGGTGCGTCGTCGAGCACGACGTCGGCTGAGCCGATCAGCTTCACCAGCGCAGCGACATCGTCAGCGTCGGCGAGATCCAGCACCACGCTGAGCTTGGAAGCTGCGTAGTACGCCCACCACAGGCTGGCTTCGGGTCCGCTGTGCCCCGGGGCGAGCGGCGGCATCGTCCGCACGGGGTTGCCCTGGGGAGGCTCCACGCAGATCACGTCGGCTCCGAGCGCTGCCCATACCCGTGTGCCGTAGGCGCCCGAGAGGCCCGTCAGGTCGAGCACCCGGGTGCCCGTCCATGGGCCCCGACGCTCGGGGGCGGCCTGTTCGGCGCTCATTGCCCGCCCCCCGTGACGTTGCCTTCGGAGTCGTAGAACTCGGCGATGCCCACCGACTCGTACCAGCGGTCGAATGGCCGTTCGAGCACCAGCTCAGGCCGCGAATCGGTGAACACGTCGCCCGATTCGATCATCTGGGACACCTCGTCATCGGCGTAGCCCAGCTCGGCCATGACCTCGGTGGTGTCGCCGCCCATGTTCGGGCCCGACCGTGTCACGTACGGCGGGGTCTCGCTCATCTGCAGCGGGTCCCGTACGAACAGATCTCTGCCGAGGCGGGGGCACGGGACGATCGAGTATGGCCGGCGGTCGTGCACCTGCGGATCGACGAGGACTCCGCGGTGGTCCAGCACCTCGTACGCCGCCACGCCGAGCGCCTGCAGCTCGGCCGCCGCTTGCTGCGGGCTGCGCCGTGCCGTCCACGCTGACAGTTCCGCATCGATGGCGTCATGGTTGGCGAGTCGCTCAGCCAGGGACGCATGGGGATATGTCGAGAGCGCCGGCTGCCCGCTGCCGTCGTGGGCATCGATCTCCGACCACTCCGCCACCCCGGTGAGCGCTTGCCACGCTTCGTCGCTCTGCACCTCCACCGCGACCCACACGTCGCCGCCGGCGCACGGGTAGATGCCGGCCGGTGCCGACCACGGCACGCGGTTGCCGTTGCGGAACGGCTCCGGCACCCCCAGGTCCTGACCCACCAGGTACGGGCCCAGGAACGACACCGTCGTCTCGAGCTGGCTGATGTCTATGAAGCGTCCCTCGCCGGTCTGGTCACGCTCGTGCAGTGCGCTCAGAATCGCCAGCGTGGCATGCAGGCCGCCCATGTAGTCGGGCGGTGCGATGGACGGAATGCCTGCGGGCTCCTCGTGCGGAAACCCGGTGAGGGCATCCCAGCCGACGAGCGGGGCCTGATTGGGCCCGAAGGCTCGGAAGGGGTAATACGGCTTGTCGGGATCAACGCCGAAGCCCGTCATGCCGGCGTAGATGATGTCGGGGCGCAGCTCGGCAACAGATGCGTAGTCGAGACCCAGCTCGGCAATGCCCGGCGCAGCAAAGTTGGTGAGGAACACATCGCAGGTAGCCAGCAAGCGCTTGGCGGCCTCGAGCCCGCCCGACTGCTTCAGCTCGAAGCCCACCGAACGCTTGCCGCAGGACATCTCGGGCACGTAGGGGCTGGTGTCGCAGAACACGTCGGCCAGCTCGGGATCTCGTGCCCATGCCGAGCCGAAGGCCCGTGCCACATCGGGATAACTGCGGGCCTCCACCTTGAACACCTCGGCGCCATGGTGGGCCAGGATCTTCCCGCAGCATGGCGCTGCCACCGCGATGCTGATCTCGAAAACCCGGACGCCATCGAGCGGCCGGCGGTCAGTGCTGCCCGTCATGGTTGACACCTCACCTGCTGCGGTCTCATAGCCCGCTGACCTTACTCCCGGCCACTCTGGGAGCCGGCTCCTGCCGAGGCACCGCTCCCGGGGTCCCGGCTGCGCATCGGATCATGCTGCGTGCTACACCAGAGGCCCCGGCGGCTGGGCTCGCCAGCCGTCCAAGACTGGAGCACAACAGCCATGTCAGATTCCCCAACCGAGGTCGTCGGCAAGTTCATCGCCTGCATCGAAGCAAAGGACCTCGACGGCGCAGCCGCTCATGTCTCCGACGACGTCTACTACGACAATGTGCCAGTCGGCGACATGACTGGTCCCGATGCCATGAAGGAATTCCTGAGCGGCCTGACAAAGGGCGACGGGCCCGTGGAGTTCGAAGTCGTGCGACAGACGGCCACCGGCAACACGGTCATGAACGAGCGCGTCGACCGTTTCCACACCGGCTCAGGCCGCCTCATCGAGCTGCCGGTGATGGGCATCTTCGAGGTCAACGACGGGCTGATCACGTTCTGGCGGGACTACTTCGACAACGGCATGTTCATGCGCCAGATCAAGGGCTGAGCCCGCTGTGGCGTACCAGTACGAAGGCTTCGACCTCACCGGCAAAGTCGCAGTCATCACCGGGGGCAACGGCGGCATCGGGCTCGGCTACGCCCGCGGCGTCGCCGCTGCCGGCGCCGACGTCAGCATCTGGGGCACCAACGCCGAGAAGAACGCGGCAGCCGAGGCCGAGCTGCAGCAGATCAACCCGTCCGCGAGCGCGCTGCGCTGCGACGTCTCGGACCAGGAGCAGGTCGAGGAGTCCATGGCGGCGGTCGTGGAGCGCTACGGGCGCATCGACGCCTGCTTCCCCAACGCCGGCATCGGCACCCAGAACCAGCAGGGCTTCCACGAGCACTCCGACGAGGACTGGTTCAGCGTCATCGACGTGAACCTGCACGGCGTGTTCTTCACCCTGCGCGCCGCCACCCGCCAGATGATCGCCCAGGGCGAGGGCGGCAGCCTGGTGCTGACCTCCAGCGGCACCGCCATTCAGGGCGCCGCCCGCGGCCAGGCGTACGCAGCCACCAAGGGAGCGATGCTGGCGATGATGATGGGGCTGTCGGTCGAGATGGCCCGCTACAAGATCACTGCGAACGCCATCATCCCCGGCTGGATCGATACGGCGATGACCGAGCGCCTGTTCAACTGGGACAAGTTCGTCGACAACGTGATGCCGCGCATCCCGATGCGCCGCTGGGGAGTGCCTGACGACTTCGGCCCGATTGCGGTGTACCTGATGAGCGACGCCTCACGCTGGCACACCGGCGACGTCATCAAGATCGACGGCGGTTTCAGCATCTTCTAACGCCCGCCGGCTCCAGGCACCCCCGCCCGGCTCGGCCGCCGATTTACGAAGCTGTGTTAGGTTTTTTGCAGCGCTGGGCCAAGGGGGGAACATCGTGGAGGAATACGACATCCACATCAAGGACGGCACGATCGTCGACGGGGCGCGGGTGCCTCGCTACCAAGGCGATATGTGGATCGCCGACGGTCGCATCGCCAAGATCGGCGGTCGGGCCGACAGGCCGTCCCGGGAGGTCATCGACGCCGCCGGCTGCATCGTGGCGCCCGGGGCCATCGACCTGCACACCCACTACGACGCCCAGATCCGCTGGGACCCGTACTGCTCGATCTCGAGCTGGCACGGCGTGACCTCGGTGGTGCTGGGCAACTGCGGATTCGGCTTCGCCCCGTGCAAGCCCGACTTCCGGGAGCGCTCGATGCTGACCATGGTGCGCACCGAGGCCATCCCGCTGGCGGCCATGCAGGAAGGCATGCTGCCGAAGTGGGACTGGGAGACCATCCCGGAGTACCTGGACTCGCTCGACGCTGCGCCCAAAGGCGTCAACGTGCTCCAGTACATGCCGACAGCGTCGCTGATGATCTACGTGATGGGCCTCGAAGCCGCCAAGAGCCGGCCGGCCACAAACGCCGAGCGCAAGGAGATGCAGCGACTGCTGCACGAGGGCATGGACGCGGGCCTGTGCGGTTTCTCCATCCAGCGGCTGGGGCCCAACTCGACCCAGGCCGACTTCGACGGCAGCCCGATGGTCACCGACACCATGTGCGACGACGACATCTTCAACTTGGCCGAGGTGCTGCGGGACCGGGACGAGGGCTTCATCCAGCTCACCCAGGCCACCAGCGCCAACGTCAATGATCCTGACGATCTGGCGTTCAAGCGGCAGCTCGCAGAAGTGAGCGGCAGGCCGATCATCGACAACGTCGTGCCGGTCAGCCAGCGCAACCCGCGGGTGCACCAGGAACGGCTGGAGTGGCTCCAAGACGCCCAGGACGAGGGCCTGCGCATCTTCGGGCAGGGTGCGTCGATCCGCACCGGCTTCGCGTTCTCGCTCGACGAGTGGAACCTGTACGACTCCAGCCCGGCGTGGCGGGAGGCCACCACTGGCACGCTCGACGAGAAGATCCGCAAGATGTCCGACCCCGCAGTGCGGGAGCGGCTGCGCCACGAGACCGAGGAGGCTTCGACCCTGTTCGCCAACACGCAGGGCGCCGTGGGCGGGCCGCCTCGCAAGCTGGTGGTGCAGGGCGTGGCCCGGCGGGAGGACCTGCAGAAGTATGTGGGCAAGTCGCTGGGCGAGATCGCCGAGCAGGAAGGCAAGCACTACATCGACGTGATGCTGGACCTCTCGCTCGAGACCGACCTGCGCACGGAGTTCTTGGGCGAGGGTCCCGAGTTCAACGTGGACCACATGTCGGCGGTGTACACCGACTCGCCCTACACCATCCCGGGAGTGTCCGACGGCGGCGCTCACACCAAGTTCTTCACCGGCGGCGCCTGGACCACCGACTTTCTGGCATGGATGGTGCGCGACGAGCAGAAGCTCACGGTGGAGGAAGCCCACTACCGGATGTCAGCGTTGGCGGCTCACGCTGCGGGCTTCAAGGACCGGGGCGTGCTGCGGGAAGGTGCTCCGGCAGATGTGCTCGTATACGACATGGGCGAACTGGCCATCGACCCCGAGTGGATCGGCGAAGCCACCTACGACCTGCCTGGCGGCGAGTGGCGTCGGGTGCAGCGTGCGCATGGCTACCGCCACATCCTGGTGAACGGCGTGGAGACCTTCCAGGACGGAGAGTGCACCGGGGCCACCCCCGGCATGCTCCTGCGTCACGGCCGCGGCTAGCGGCCGATCAGATACGGCGCGGCTAGCGGCCGGACAGACGCAGCGCGGCTAGTCCGCGGCGATCACTTCGGCGAGAGCCGCTACGCCCTCGCGTAGGTCATCGTCGGACAGGCTGCCGAAGCACAGCCGCATTCGACACGCACCCCACGCCGGATCGACCGACCAAGCCGCACCCTCGTTGAACTGGATGCCCTGCTCCGCAGCGGGCGCCAGGTAGCGCGCCGTGTCGGTGCCGGGCGGGAACGTCAGCCACACGAAGATGCCGCCCTTGGGGTCGGTCACCTGCACCGGCCCGCCGAGCTTGATGGCCGCTGGTGAGAGGGCACCAAGGTGCGTGCTCACTGCGCGACGGATCACTCGGCACTTCGCTTGCAAAGTGTTCCGCAGCTGGCTCACATGGTCGTCGAAGTGGGCGCTCGCATACTCGGCTAGCACGAGTTGCTCCAGCGCGCCGGTACCAGCATCGTCCTTCAGGGCAGCGAGCTGCCGGATGACGGGCAGATCGGCCACTAGGTAGCCGACCCGCAGGGCAGGCGCGATCGACTTGGAAAACGAGCCGCAATAGATCACGGCGCTCTGTCCCTCCGCTTCGGCACAGTCCAGCGCTCGCAGCGTGGGCGGGCGCTCGCCGCTCCACTGCAGGTCCGAGTAGCACTCGTCCTCGAAGATCGGCACGCCGAATTGGCGGGCGATGGCCAGGATCTGCCGCCGGCGCTCGACCGGCATCACTGATCCGGTGGGGTTCTGCACCGTCGGGATGGTGTAGATGAACCGCGGCAGCGTGCCGGCCGCAGCCAGCTCGTCGAGCAGGGACTCGAGACGCTCGGGAATGATGCCGTCGTCGTCGAGCTCGGCTCCGACGCAGCTCGCGCCGCGGCGCTTCACCTTCGAGATCATCCCCCCGTACGTCGCCTCTTCGGCAACCACGATGTCACCCGGACGCAGGAAGGCTGCGTTGACCAGGTCGAGTGCCTGCAGCGAGCCGGAGACCACCAGCACCTGGTCGGGATCGGTGGGCATGTGGGCGTTGGTCGCGAGCGACTGGGCGACAAAGCTCCGCAAGCCCTCGTACCCCTGCGGGTTGCCGCCGAGGTTGTAGGTAGCCAGATTCGATCCGTGCTTGGCCAGCACCGCCATGGCGGCTTCGGTCAGTCCGCCGACCGGCACACTGGGCGAGTCGTTGTTGCCGCCCACAAAGCTGTACTTCGGGATCGGCGACCACCCGCCCGCCGGTGCGGGCAGCCCTTCGGCCAACTTGCCTGCCATGTCGAACGCGGGCATGGGACTCAGGCGTCCGAGACCACGATCCGCTGCTCGAACAGCCACCCGTCGTCGGCTCGGCGGACGATGTCGTCGTAGTGGCCGACCAGCAGGATCCGCCCGCCGTCAGCCGACGGCTTCACCATCTGCAGGTGGCTGAACACCGTGGCTCGTTCATCATCGCCTTCCACGGCATCGACGACGACGTTGGTCACCCAGTGCTGTGCGGAGGCGAAGTCGGCGTACTGCTCCTCGGTGGCATAGGCGGCAGCGAACGCACGCAGTTCGTCACGGCCGTTGAAGGTGCCCACGATCCCGATGAACTGCCCGTCCGGTGTGAACGTGTTGGCGTAGCCATCAGCATCGCCGGTGTCGATCGCCTTGTTGTAGCGAGAGATCAGATCCCTGATCTCCACCCGGTCATCGTTCGTCACGGTCACAGCATTCCCCAAGGTTCACCCTGCATCTCGATGTGAACCTACTTCGGCATCGAACAGCCGGCATCGGCGTTCAGCGGCGTTAGCTATGCCTACCAAGAGGCAGCAGGCATTGTCATCAGCTGGCATTCACCTATCTGGATACCTCGGGACGCAGTTGCATATACTCGTGTCGGTGCGCATGGTCCGGGCATTTCGGTCACAGCGACGCGGGCGAGGTACCGGACCCGCCGAGTCGGACGCACGGCTCGGCAACAGCCGAGATCGCCACTGGCCCGGGGCTCGATCCATCGTCCTCGAACACGTCACGCACTCCTACGGACCCCTCCAGGACGTACACGCACCTGGCGACGATGACGCCCCGGACGGGCCGGCTGCGAGCGCGTACTCGGTGCGCGATCTGTCGCTGCGGGTGGAGCCCGGCGAGTCGGTTGCGCTGCTCGGCCCGAGCGGCTGCGGCAAGACGACGCTGCTTCGCCTGATCGCGGGGCTGGAACGTCCCCTCGCGGGCACCGTTCAGCTCGGCGACAGGTTCGTGGCAGGCCCGCCAGGACGCGGCGGCACCTGGGTGGCGCCGGAGTCGCGCCGGGTGGGGATGGTGTTCCAGGACTGGGCGCTGTTCGGGCACCTCACCGTTGGCCGCAACGTCGGTTACGGGCTCGAACGCGCCAAGCGAACACCGCGCCGGATCGGCGAAGCACTTGAACTCGTGGGCCTGGCCGGGTTCGAAGACCGCCTGCCGTCGACACTGTCAGGAGGGCAGCAGCAGCGGGTGGCCCTGGCCCGAGCGTTGGCCCCACGACCAGGGGTATTGCTGCTCGACGAGCCGTTCTCCAACCTTGATGCCTCACTGCGCGAAGAAGTCCGCAGCGAGGTCCGGCGATTGCTGATCGAGCTGGGCATCACGGCGGTGTTCGTCACCCACGACCAGGACGAGGCCTTCGTGGTGGGCGACAGAGTCGGCGTGCTGCGCGACGGCCGCCTCATGCAAGTCGACACACCCGACGAGCTGTACCGCCGGCCGGTCGATCCGTTCGTAGCCGACTTCGTGGGCACCGCATCGTGGCTGCGCTGCGAGGCCACCGGCGGCGTCGTGCACACAGCGCTCGGCCGCCTCTCGGTGGGCGGCACGGCATCTAGCGGCGGCAACGGTGCGCTAGATGCAGGTGCCCCGTCCGGCACCGTGGATGTGATGCTCCGCCCCGAGCAGCTTCGGTTGGCCGCAGGGACTGGCGCTGAGGTCGAGTTGGTGGAGTTCTACGGCCACGACTCGATGGTGGTGGCAAACCTTGACGGCACTCGGCTACGCGTGCGCTGCGGTCCCGATCCCGCCGTTCGTCGAGGCGACCCTGTCGCCGTCGAGTTCATCGGCACCGACGTCATGGCGTTTGCTTCGATGGGCCCGTCTGCGCATAGCGTCTACACCGAGGCCCTGGAACAAGCCGAGTTGCGCTCCCCCACGTCGGCCGAAGGGTCAGCGACGCCTGCCGAATTGGAGCTCTTCGCCGACTGAGCCTCCGGTCACGGACACAAGTGCCTGCGCCACAGCTTCAGCGCTCCCCCCGCGGAGGGCCGGGTGACTAACCGGCAGCCCGCAGCGGCGCGATGACCTGCTCGGCGAACCGGTGGGCCGGTTCGGCGCTGTCGGGGTTGCCGAAATCGAGCACAAAGTGACGAATGCCGACCTCGGCCAGTGAGGCCAGGAATTCGGCGTACTCGGCGGCTTCGCTGTCGTTTGTCGGCAGCGCTCGCTCGACGGTGGTCGACATCTCGACGTCTTTGGGGTCACGGCCCAACCGCTCGAGCTCGTCGAGCACAATGCCGCATTTGCGCTTCAGCGATTCGAGATCGCGCCGCCACGGCGTGTTCCAGATGTCGGCATGGCGGGCAGCGACCTTCAGGCCGATCTGCTCGCCTGAGGCGCCTATGCAGATGGGCGGCGGCACCTCAGGCAGGGGCGGCGCTGCTGCACCGTCGATGCGGTAGTGCTCGCCCTCGAAGCTGGGGTCGTCCTGCGTCCACATCAGGCGGCAGATCGTGACCACCTCTTCCAATTGGGTGAATCGCACCTTGGGCGGCGGGAACTCGTAGCCGTATGCCTTGTACTCGTCGCCCCGCCATCCGGCCCCGATGCCCAGGATGAACCGGTTGCCCGACAGGTACTGCAGCGTCGCCGCCATCTTCGCGGTGAGTGCCGGCGGCCTGTAGCCGTGTCCGAGCACGTGGTGGCACAGCTGCACGCCAGGCAGGCGGGCTGCACACCACGTGATGGTGGTCCACGCCTCGAGAAACGGATCGGTCTTGGCGTCGAACCCGTAGAAGTGGTCGGCGATCCACAGGGAGTCGAAGTGGCCGATCACCTCGGGCAGCAGCCATTCCACCTGGTCGGCCACGATCGGGCGGTGGTCGCTCCAGCGGTTGCCGATGCACGGCGACAGCCACCCGAATCTCAGCTCATTCCCTGAAGTCACGGCGTCACGCTAACCGGCTGTTCCTGAGCGCTCGGGAAGATCGCCAGAGACCTCGGTCAGGGACGGACGGCGCGCTTGTTGGGCCGGCGGGCGAGTTCCTCGAGCACCGGCTGGGCCAGCTTCACGAACGTGCACGCCAACCTGCGGGTCTCGCGGGGATCGATGAGGTCGACGACGTCGCCGTGCATGGCTGCCTTGAACGGCGAGCGAAGACGCAGCAGCCGCTCCTCGATCATCTCTCGATGCGCCTCGGGATCGGGTGCTGCATCGATCTCACGCCGGTAGGCCGCCGCGACGCCGCCCTCGATGGGAATGCCGCCCCACTCTCCCGCGGGCCAGCCGAACCGCAGGTTGAGGTTGTGCGGCAGGCCGATGCTGTTGGGCGCATCAGCGGCTACGCCGTAGGACTTCCGCACGTTGAACTCCACCTTCGGAACGCTGGCCTCGGCCGAAGCGATCAGCGCCCGAACGCCACGCCGCATGGTGGCCTTCCGCTCGGCGGCCGAGCCCAGCATGAACCCGGGCATGTCCAGGAAGATCAGCATCGGCAGGTTGAACGCGTCGCACAGGTCCACGAAGTGCGCGTACTTGTCGGCACCGTCGCCGTCCATGGCACCCGCCAGACGCATCGGGTCGCTGCCGACAACGCCGACGCTGTAGCCGTCGAGCCGGGCGAAACCGGTGATGATCGCCCCGGCGTAGTGCTGGCGCATCTCGAAGAACTCGCCGTTGTCGACGACGTGGCGGATGAGCGCCCGTGCGTCGTAGCCGGCTCGCCGGTTCGTGGGAATGATGTTGAGCAGCTCTTCGGGGCGCCGGTCGGGCGGGTCGCCCGTGTCGATACGGGGTGCCACCTGCGAGGTGGTGTTGGGCAGGTACGACAGGAACACGCCGCACCCGTTCAGCGTGCTCGCCGCCGTTTCCTGCCGTGCCAAAAGCGCAGGTCAGAGCCGTTCTGTGTTTCTCAGCGTTTCACGGCAGAGTCGGTGTGTAGTACGGTTCCCTTGGGAACTCCCCACGACGAAGGGAACTGCCGATGACAGATCGCAGCGTTCACAAGCTCACCGCCCAGCAGGTGAAGGGAGCGCCACCGGGCAAGCACTACGACGGCGCCGGTCTCATCCTGATCGTGAAGCCGTCCGGTGCCAGGTCGTGGGCGGTGCGGCTCATGCTCGACGGCCGGCAGAAAGACTACGGGCTCGGCGGGTACCCGACCGTCAGTCTCGGTGAGGCACGCCGGAAAGCCGCCGAGATGCGCGACCGGGTGCGGGCAGGCACCGACCCGCTCGCGGTGCGCCGCTCGGCGGTGCCGACGTTCAGCGATGCCGTAGAGCTGCTGTACCGGCAGAAGCTCCCCAACTTCCGCAACCCGCAGCGGGCGCACGAATGGCGGGTGCGACTCACCCTGCACGCCGAGCCCCACATCGGCAGCAAGCCCGTCGACATGATCGGCCGCGCCGACGTGCTCGAGGTGCTGGACCGGATCTGGACCGACAAGCCGCCGACGGCGGTGAAGGTCCGCGGCGCAATGGCTCAGGTGTTCCGCTTCGCAATGGGGCGCGGGTGGATCGACCGCAACCCTGCAGGGGAGATGATCGACGGCGCCTATGAGCGGCAGCCCGCGGGCGGCAACATGGCTTCAATGCCCTTCGGTGAGGTGCCCGCTCTCATGGAGCTGCTGACCGACCACGACGGCAGCGACGTGGCCCGGATGCTGCTCGCGTTCACGATCCTGACGGCGGCACGACCGGGCGAGGCCCGCGGTGCGCGGTGGCCAGAGATCGACCTGAACGCCGAGACATGGACGGTGCCCGCCGAGCGCATGAAAGCCCACAAGGAACACACCGTGCCGCTGAGCCGTCCGGCGCTCGCGGTGCTGGAGCTGGCCGACCGGCTGCGGCTTCCGGGCTCAGAGGTCGTCTTTCCGTCGTCTCACGACAACACCCGCCCGCTTGGGCATTCCACCGCCACGCATCGGCTCAGGCAGCTCGGCATCGCCACCGCGACGGTGCACGGCTTCCGGTCGTCTTTCCGAACGTGGGCGCTCGAGAACGGCGCACCGTGGGCAGCCGCCGAGATGTCGCTAGCGCACCGCGTCGGCAACGACGTCGAAGCCCGCTACATCAGAAGCGACCTGATCGACCAACGGCGCAAGCTGCTCGCAGACTGGGGCGACTTCTGCACGATGCCCGCCGCCGTCGAGATCCCCGACACCGCCGAGCTGCTCACCCGCTCCTAGTGCTGTCATGGTGGAATGCCATCATTACGGTGCCCCATGGCGTAGAGTCTTGGCTATGCGCCACGAACCCGAAGGGAACCCACCGGCCTAGTCAGCCCGTGAGATAGTTGGCCTAGAGCCGTGCCCGCTACCTCCGGGCACGGTCTCGCATCTCGAGCGCCCCGGCCAATCGGTCGGGGCGCTCGCACGTCCAAGCATCCACCACCCGCGCCGAAACCTGTGGTGACGTAGAGACCGCTCGGCTGACTACCGGGCACACACATAGACACACCATCTGGGAGGTAGCCATGATGGACGCCGAGCAATCGGCACCGGCAACGGAACTGCCCGTACTCGTGCTCACATCGGCCGAGCTGCAGAAGATCCTCAAGATCTCGCGCACGACCCTGTACCGGCACGTCACCACCGCTCCGGGCTTCCCCAAGCCCATCAAGATTGGCAACGTCAAGCGGTGGCGCTTCGCAGACGTTCAGGCGTACCTCGCAGGAATGCCCGATGCCGGCGCAGCCTGACCCCGAGAACCTGCCGCCCGAACTCTGCGCATGGGCACCGGTCGAAGCCGGTCTCATCGCCCGTGTCATCGTCGGTGTCGGCCGCGGCGAGCTGGGCATCATCACCTCACCGCCGCCGCTGGCGTTCGCTGCAGGTCCCTATGACGGCTCGCTCGCCGTCGTGGTCGCCGTCGGCCTGGGCGCCGATCAGCAGTCGGTCGCTGACTACCTGCGCCAGGTCGCGGACCGCTTCGAGGCCGGCGCCGCTATCGACGGCATGGACGGCGAGAACACCGACGGCGAGCCGACATGAGCGCCGACGCGAAACGGTCGCCCCGAAGGGCGACCGCTCCGACAGATGAAGCCCACCACCCGACCATGCGACAGGTGCGAATGAGGATCAATCGATGCCGAGCATAGTCGCCGCGCCGACCGACGAAGCCGATCAGCTCAGCCTCTTGACCGACGAAGATCTCGAGCGCATCGAAGCCAGCAGCGACGAGACGGGCGACAAGCGCCCGCGGTGGTACTCGGTGCTCGCAACCTGCGGATGGTTCCGCACGATGTACCACCGACACGGCGGCATCGTGGCGTTCGTCGGGTGGAACCTCGCCCGCATGGGCGGGTACCGCTGGCACGACCTCAGCACCGCGCAGATTGCGCGAGAGCTGGGCATCACCGAGCGCAGCGTGAAACGGCTCATGAAGAAGGCCACCGAGACCGGTGAGCTGCGCCGAGCGCGGGAGCGTGGGCACGGTCACCGCAAGGTCACCCGGCCCGGTGTCATCGTCGAGCTTCACCCGTCGTTGCTCGACGCCAAGGGTGACCGATCCGGTCACCCAAGGGTGACCGATCCGGGTCGCAAAGGTGACCGATCCGGTCACCCCTCTGTAGAAGTACTGGATAGAGATTCTGAAACGCGCCCGCGACGGCGACGGTCGGCACCGAAGCCGCCGCCGTGCGGCGCGTCTTGGGGCGAGCATCACGCGCGTCTCGGTGCGTGCACCTGCGAGGTGCCGTCATGATCCGCGAGACTGAGCCCATGCCCCAACAAGAGACCTGCGGATCGTGCAAGCACTTCGACGGTGGCCAGACTGCCGACATCGATGATCGCGGGTGGTGCCGCCGCAACGCTCCCGCACCGGTGCACGAGGAATTGCAAGACTTCCACGTCGCATGGCCGATCACGAACCGCGACCGGGACTGGTGCGGCGAGCACACCCCTAGGCCGGCGACCGGCAGCCGCTACCGGCCTGGTGGCGCATGAGCGACGAGTACGCCGGTATCGAGATGCCTGAGCACCTCGAGCGGGCTTACATCGGGTACATGGCCGACGTGGGCTGCTGGGCAGCGGACGGCGGCAGCGGCCCGAAGCCCGAACTGCCCGACGATGTGCGGGCGTGGCTCGAGGAATGGGGCTACTCGGCCGACGGGTAGGGCAAATTTCGACCGGATCGCCGCTCACCGTCACGAATGCCGTGAGAGAGCCCCTTCGGTGGTGTCATCGGTGCGGCCAGCACCTAGAAGCGCTTAGACGGCGATTCTGAGCGTCTGAGAGCATTCGCCCCAAATGCGAGCGCCCCACCGGTCCAACCCGACGAAATGGGGATAACGCCGGCCCGGCGGGGCGCACGCTCGGCGGGTGCCTTCGACTAGTTACCCGCCGACATTCACAGTGTCCGTCGTGAACGCTTCCGACGGTACCGGTGCGCTGGCACACTGCACGGTGATGCTGACCGAGACGCCGGCGCCGTGGCTTCACCCGCCCGGTGCCGAGTCGTGCCCGGTGCACGGTGTCGAAGGTTGGACGCAGGACAGCCCTAGCTACAACGCGGGCCCGTCGTGCGCGCTCTGCGCAGCCGAGCACCTCGAAGCCAAGTTCGGCCCGCTGCAGCCCCGTCGCCGTGTCGACTCGCTGTCTGAGGTGTTCAGCGCCGACGCTGCGCTCGAGCAGCATCGGCAGGTGTGCACCGATCCGCGGTGCGCGTGCGGCGGCCCGCCTGCCGCCGTCCCTGAGCCTGAGCCTGAATGTGAGCCGTTCGCTGGCTTCCCGCCTGCGCTGGCCCGCTACTACCGGCAGGCGGCGAGCGAGATCCGGGCTGAGGCTGCTCGACGGCGAGCCGTCGCAGCGGTCTAGCGCCGATCGACACCACCACGGCGGGCATTGGGACCCACGGCAGGGGGGGCTCATGCTGTCGGTCCTGCGCCCGGTCACGATGTGCAATAGGGCTTCCTATCGCACCCGATCGGTGGCACCGTGGGCGTCATGGATTGGCCCGAAGCCGGCGAGGTGATCGACTGGATCGACGCCAACTTGGTCAATCCTCACGGCGACCTCGCCGGCGAGCCGTTCGGGCTGCTCGACCATGAGCGCGAGCTGATCGAAGGTGTCTGCTCTCACACCGAGGCGGCATGGTCGGCGGCACGCGGTCAGCGCAAGACGCCGCTGGCGGCCGCTATCGCCGCTGCCTATGTCGCGCCCGGTGGGCCCTTCGACTGGCTGCCGGCAGGCAGGCAGGTGGTGATCGTCGCCGCGTCCGGCGATCAGGCTTCGCTCGCTCTCACCGACCTGTCGACGATGCTTGGCGAGTCGTGGCCAGGTGCGAAGTTCGCGAACAGTCCGACGATGCGCCGATGGGATGCCACCGAGCTCGGCGGCGGCGAATGCAAGGTGATCTCATCCAACCCGAAGACGGCGCACGGCCTGCGGCCCGGCCTGGTGGTGGCCGACGAAATGGCCCAATGGCCGGTCGGCTGGCTGGGGCCGATGATGGCAGCGCTTCGCACCGCCCGCGGCAAGGTGCCCGGCTCGAGGTTCATAGCGATCGGCACCCGTAGCCACATCGCTGACCACGTGTTCAGCAAGATGCTCGACAGCACCGATGCAGCGTCGTGGTCGAAGGTTCACGCCGCCGAGCCCGCCGACGATCTCGGCGCCTATGAGACCTGGTGCAAAGCAGCGCCGTCGCTTCCGGTGCTCCCCACGCTGCAAGCCGCCTACCGGCAGGAATGGGGCGCAGCCCAGAAAGACCCTTCGCAGCTCGCAGCGTTTAAGTCGCTTCGGCTGAACATGGGCACCCGCGACACCATCGAGGCCGTCGTAGTCGATGCCGATGTGTGGCGAGATGCCGAAGGTGACCTGCCCGCCGACGGTCCCTGTGTGTGGGGGCTGGATCTCGGCGGCGTGGCTGCGATGTCGGCTGCGGCGGCGTACTGGCCGCACACCGGCCGACTCGAGGCGTTCGGGTACTTCCCCGGCGACCCGGACCTGACAGCGCGAGGCCTCGCTGACGGTGTGGGCACGCTGTACGAGGACATGGCACGCCGCGGGGAGCTGCGCACCGTCGCCGGGTCGCGCACCGTGCCGCCCGTCGAGCTGCTCGGCGAAGCGCTCGAGCGGTGGGGCACGCCGGCGGCGATGGCCGGCGACCGGTACCGCCAAGCCGACCTGATCGACGCGTTCCGGGCGGCGGGCATTCCCCGGGTGCCGATGACGTGGGCGAACCTCTCCTGGAAGGACTCTGCCGAAGCGCTGCGCCGCTTCCGGGTCGGGCTGCTCGAAGATCAGGTGCGCCCGGTGCCGTCGCTGCTGCTGCGCTCCGCTCTCGCTGAGGCCCGCACCGTCACCGATCAGGCAGGCAATGAGCGACTGGCGACCAAGACCGAGAGCGGGCGGCGGCGCACCGGCAAAGACGACGCGCTCGCTGCAGCCATCCAAGCCGTCGCCGTCGGAACACCGCTCATCGGCGGCACCGAGACCGACGACTACGACGACGACCTGATCTTGGCGGTGACGTGATGCCGTCGAGGTGGTTCACCAACACCGCCCAATGGAAGCGCACCCGCAGGATCGTTCTCGACCGAGACGGTCACCGCTGCGTCGACTGCGGCCTAGACGGCGCGCTGCACGTTCACCACATCGTCCCCCGCCACGTTCGCCCGGATCTGATCTACGACCCCGACAACTGCGAGACCCTGTGTTTCGGCTGCCACCTCGAGCGGCACCGGCCAGAACTCGGCCCGCGGGCGAAAGCGCTTCACGACTTCAGAGACGAACTTCGGTAACCTCGCAGCCAAGCAGCGCGCTCTCGGTGCGGTGCCCAGCCCAAAACGGACCCGATCGACAGACGGATTCTGAGGACTGAGGACACGACCCGATGAGCAAGACCAAGATTGAACTGGCGCAGTCGAAGCGCCGCGAGGAACTGGGCAAGCTGCTCGACCTCGAAGAGCGCAGCGACGATCAGCACGCGCGCGTGCTGGAGCTGCGCGGCGAGCTGGAACGCGGCGAGCAAGAACTGCAGGCGGCGCTGCTGCTGGAATCCACCAAGCCCGAAGAGCCCGAAGAGGTCGACCCGGCACGGCTGGAGCTGCGCAACGCCGCCGCTATCAGCGACATCGTGGCGGCGATCGAGGGCTTCCGGCCGCTGGACGGCGCCACCGCCGAGCTGCAGGCAGAGACCGGGTGCACCGTCAAGCAGATTCCCTTCGAGCTGCTCGAGACCCGCAGCGTCGAAGAGCGAGCCGACGCTGCGACACCGGCGCCGACCGCCGGCGTGGGCCGCAACATCGCCCCGATTCAGCCTTTCGTGTTCGCGGCCAGCATCGCCCCGATGCTCGGCATCATGATGCCCAGCGTGGGCACCGGCACCTACGCCGTTCCTCGCATCACCACCTCGGCGGGTGCTGCGGGCGTGGCCGACGATGCGGCCCGTGACTCGACGGCGGGTGCCATCACGGTGACCGATGCCACCGCGAAGCGGGTCTCGGCTCGGCTGACGTACCGCGGTATCGACGTGGCCCGGTCGGGCTTCACCGACTTCGAGGCGGCGCTGCGCCGCAACCTGCAGGCGGCGCTCTCGGCCCAGCTCGACACCTACATTCTCAACGATCAGGACCTCTCCGCGAATGCCGAGTACCCGGAAGGTCTGATCGGCGCGCTGACGGCTGCCGCCGCTGCGACCGATCAGGTCACCTTCGAAACCGGCATCGAGGCGCTCGCCGATCTCATCGACGGCCTGTGGGGGCGGTCGCTGGCCGAGATCCGATCCATCGTGAATGACACGGTGATGACCAAGTACGAGACGCTGTTTCAGCAGCCGGCCGGTGCCAGCGGCGCGAAGGGCAGCGTTTCGCTCGCGGCGTACCTGCGCGAGGCGTGCGGCGGCATCGTCGCCCACGACCGGATGCCCGCCGCCGCGAACGGTGTGAGCAACTGTCTGGCGTTTCTCTCCGGCGACGGCGTGGCCGACCGGCCCTGGACGTCGTTCTGTGCGAACTGGGGCCGGGTCGAGCTCTCCGATCCGTGGTCCGATGCTGCTAAGGACTGGCGGCACACCACCGCACACGTCTACTGCTCCGATGTGAAGGTGCTCGAGGCCGGCGCCTACAAGCTGTATTCGATCAAGACCACCGCCTGAGCCATGAGCGCCGACCCCGACGGGGCCGGTGACGGTCCCCCGATCGAGCACACCGACGCTCTCGAGGTGCGCGCCGAAGGGCGCACGCTGACCGGGTACGCCGTCCGGTACGGCGACATCGGCCGCAACCCGCGCACCGGCAAGCCTGAGCGCTTCGAGCGGGGAGCGTTCACCGCTGCCGACATGAGCGAGCCGCTGCAGCTCCGGGCGCACCACCGCGGCGAAGCCGTCGCCGTGCCGCTCCCGATCGAGTTCAGAGACGACGGGCTGCACATCAGCCACGACCTAGACGACCGCACCGCCCGCCGTGTCGCCGCCGGCGAGTTCGGCGGTCTCAGCGTCGGCTTCTACGCGCTCGAAGAGAAAGACGATGCCGGCGTGCGGGTGATCGCCCGCGCACGTCTCGACCATGTGGCGCTTGCCCGCCGCCCGGCCTATCCGGGCTCGACGCTGGAGCTGCGCAACGAAGCCGACACCGACGATCTGTGGAGGCTTCTGTGAGGCTCTTCGGGCGGCGCAAGCCCGAGCCCGAAGAGCGCGCCGACATCGGCCACGAAGCGGGGCAGGCGTTCCTCGCCCAGATTCAGCGCGGCACGTCCGACGATCCCGCAGCGGTCGACTCGGCGGCGGCGATCTGGTCGGGTGCGCTGGCCGGGTGCAAGGTCACCGGCGACTACGCCGATGCTGTCACGCCAAGGGTGCTCGCCGCCGTCGGTGATGGCCTGGTGCGCCGCGGCGCCTATCTGGCCCGAATCGTGGTCGACACCGAAGGGCCGCTCTTCTTCGAGGCGTGGACATGGACATGGCAGGGCACCCAACGGCGCCCCACCGTTCGGGTCACCGAGTCGGCGCTCTCTCAGGTCAGCGTCTCACGGGTGGTCGGCTTCGATGATGTGATCTGGCTTCGGTGGCGTGACGAGCCGCAGCACCCGTGGGCGGGCGTGCCGCCGATCGTGGGCAATGCCCGCGAGTGGGCGGCGCAGGGAGAGCGAGCACTAGGCGACGAACTCGGCGGCGACATCGCCAAGCTGCTGCCCACACCACGCGCCGAGAATCCCGACAAGGACGCTGAGCGCAAGCGGCACGGCGAGACCGCCGAATCGCTGCGCCAGTCACGCGGCCGCACGGTGCTAGTGCCGTCCACGACGGCGCATTGGGGCGATGACAACAAGCCGCCCGCGTCGTCTGAATGGCAGCCGCGCCGGCTGGGGCCGGACGTGCCCGATGGCAACGTGAATGCCACGAAGCTCGGCTACTTCACCGCCCTGGAGATGTGCGGCATTCCTCGCGGCATGGTCGACGGCGGCGCTGCTCAGACAGCACGCGAGGCGCTGCGCCGCTTCGCAATCGTGAGTCTCGCGCCGCTGGCCGACCGGATCGCTCTCGAGTTCCGATCGAAGCTCGGCGGAGAGCTGACCATCGAGCCCGATCCTGCCGTCTACGACCTGCAGGGCCGAGCGGGTGCGTTCCGGGCTTTCGTCTCGGCAGACGATGTGGACGCCGCAGAGGCCAAGCGCCTCGCCGGCATCGAAGAGCCCGACGGCGACGGCGGTGGTGGCGATGACGGCGACTGAGACCTACGCCACGCTCGCCCAGGTCCGCAACGATCTCAACATCGACGCCGACACCGACGATCGAGCCGCCGCCGTGGAGCCTGCCCTGAACGCTGCCCACGATGCGGTCGACCGTCACTGTCACCGCACCTTCGGCAAGCTCGACACCGCCGAAGCCCGCGAATTCGTAGTGCCCTACGCGAGCGAGCTGCTCACCGTGCCCGACATGGCCGAGGCGCCGACTCAGGTGGTGATGCGCGTCGAGTTCTCGCACCCGTGGGATGACGAAGGGCTCACCTGGACCACCCGCCCCACACCGCCAGGACAGCCCTACGCCGCGCTCATCCGCATCGGCGGCCCATGGCCGGCAGCGCTCTTCCCGACCGTCGCCGTCACCGCCAAATGGGGATGGCCGAGCGTGCCCGCATCGGTCACACAGGCGACCCGGCTGCTCGCCGTGCGGTACATCTCCCGCTTCAAGAAGCCGCTGCTGGCCGACGGCCCCGACGGGCAACTGCTCCGGGTCGACCCTGACGTGAGGTGGCTGCTGAGGCCGTTCGTGAGGGCATGGGATGCGTGACCGTCGCCGCAAGCGCCGCCCGTCGCGTCTGCTGCTGCTCTTCAGCGGCATCGGCTGCGAAGAAGGTGTGCCGTCGAACGCTCTCACCTGGGGCGGTGAGCCGCTCAAATGGGGCGATGACTTCCTGACGTGGGGCGACGACGGCGAAGCCTGAACCGCGCTTGACAGCTCATCGGCAGGCGCGCGAGAGTCGCGGCGCAACATCAGCCGGGGAGGCCAGCGCGTGCGAGGCCTCCCCGGTTTTTCGCGTGCTGGCTTCCCCACAACCCGAAGGGAGCCCGATGAGACGAACCCTGCCCATCCTCGCCGTAGCGGTGCTCGCGGCCGCGTGCACCGCTGCCGGCGCGCAGACAGACCCGCCGCCGACCACCGAAGCGCCGCCGCCGTGCCCGGCGCCGGTCAGCGTGAACACCGACCTAGAAGTGAGCTACAGCACCGTTCGGCTGAACTGGACCCGCGGCGGCGAGACGGTGACAGGCCACGAAGTGAAGTCGGGCAGGTTCCCGTTCTCGACGTTCTCATTCGACAGGAACCGCAATCAGCTTCAGTTCGGGGGCATCGAGCCGACCCGCGATTTCACGCCGCAGGTCCGCAGTGTGTGCGGCGACCGGCGAAGCGATTGGGTCGCCGCGACGGCCACGCAGACCGTGATTCTCGGCCACTGGCTCGCATTCATTCAGGAACAGGCCGGCACGCTGTGGCCAGCCGACACGACCGCCGACGATCTCGCCGCGCTCACCGACCGGGTGGCAGCGCTCGAGGCGCAGCGCCACATTGAGCATTGGGCGCACACCGGCTTCGGTGACGACTTTCACGTTGAGGTGAACCTGAACGAAGGGCACGGGTACCGGATGCCGTGGCACCTCGACGGTCCTACGCCGTGGGCGATCCGAATCGAGTTCCCCACCGACACGCCGCTGACCTTCGAGCCCGCCGTCGTGGAAGCCGCAGCCGGCGCTACCGGTCTGCGCAGCGTTCACGTCTCGGCGCCGGCAGGCACCTACAGCACCGATGACCCGCAGTTCATCGCGCATTGGATCGAGCCGACCGTCACGCTTGGCGACTGGGGACCGGTGCCGGCTCTCGGCCGAATGGTGATCGTTCAGAACACCCGCGAGGAATAGGGAACTATCAAGGGACTGAGACTGTCAGGCAGCCACAAGAAGCGGTGTGACCTGCGGAAACGCCAGGACTAGGCACGTCCGACAGGAACGTACGGATCTGGTCGAACGCGTCCTCCTCGCTCTCGGCCACGTTGTCGACCTGGCCGCTCTCGTAGACGTGCATGCGGTAGCCGCCCAGTTCCTCCTTCGACAGCGACTCGCCGGTGGCACGCTGCACCACCGGAGGCCCGGACGGGAAGATCTGCGACTGTCCCTTCACCATGACCGTGAAGTGCGACATGAGCGCGGCCGCCGCAGGCCAGCCGGCGACAGATCCCATGATCCCGGCGGCGACTGGCACCTTGGTCAGCATCTCCACGCCTTGCCACCACATGTCGCCTTGCGGCAGCGCCATCTGGCCCGATTCCTCGTCGGATCGGGAGCTGTGGCCGACGCCCTCACGAAGCTGCACGTACGGGATGCCATAGGTGATGGCCAGCGGTTGGGCGAACTGGTGCGGGATCTTGTGCACGTTGTGGGGGCTGCCGCCCGAAATGGTGAAGTCATCGCCGCCAATCGCCACCGGGCGACCATCCAGCTCGGCGAGGCCCATGACGTAGCCGCCGGGCGTGAACCCGACGATGTTGCCGTCGTCGTCGTATTCCGGACCGCCCATGAGGCCGCCCATCTCCACGAACGAACCCGGGTCGGCCATCTTGGCGATGCGCTCGCGCACCGTGTAACGCCCGCCCTGGTGCTGGCGGTCGATGCGTTCGGGCCCTCCCATCTCGGATGCGAGCTCCTTGAGGTAGGCGATCTCGGCGATCGCGTCCTCCCAGGACATTCCCGGCTTCCACGTCTCCCGATCCGGGTCAACAGGCATCCGTGCGCTCCGATCACACCGATAGGTCCGTGCACATCGCTGCGTCGGCGACCGCAGAGCGTGCACCATCGGGTGCCCCTACGAATGTATGAGGTGCTGGCTGCATCTGCGCCGGGATCAGCGCACGGCCGCTCGCTGCAACAGCCTGACCTCACATCGGAAGCGTCCCCTCGACCGCCCGCAGCGCACGCTTGCGTTCGGCGACATCGGGGAGCACCGACTCGACGAGTGCCCAGAACGCCGGGCCATGGTTTCGTTCTGTGAGATGCGCCAGCTCGTGGACCACCACGTAATCCATCAGTCGCGGTGCGAGCATCACGAGCCGCCAGTTGAAGCTGAGCCGGCCGTCCGCAGCGCAGCTTCCCCAGCGCTTTCTCTGATCCCCGATATGGATCTCCGGCGTGGAGTCACGACCGAGGTCGGTCCACCAGCGATCGACGCTCGTCGTGACGTGCTCGCAGGCACGCAGCCAGTACCACTCGGCGACCGCGCGGCGAGCTCGCCCCGGAGCATTTGCTTCGTCCGTTTCCAGCGGCAGGAGCACCTGCAGTTCCCCGGGCCGGAAGCGCACGTCGACATCCGCTGTGCAACCGTTGCCGACGGCCACGTTCACGCGTCGACCGAGATACGGAAGCGAGCTCGGCAGCTCGAGCGGCTCCGGCGCAGCGCGCGGTGCCGCAGTGTGCGCAAGTATCCATCGCGCCTTGTTGCGGACGAATGCCGCCACCTCCTCAGCCGGTGTCATCGCAGGCACCGCGACACGGACTCCGCCGGGGCCGGCAGAGATCTCCATCGTCTTGTGCCGCCGTGTGCTGCGCTTGATCTCGTAATCGATGACGGCGTCGCCGAATCGAATCCAGTCACGTTCGGTGAAGTCCATCTCGCGATCCTGACCGGGGGCTGTGACATCACCGGTGTCGCTTTCTCTTGGCGCGAACGCCCACCGCCGGCGAGTGCCCACGACAGGCAACTGACCTGACGCTGGCAGTTAGCGCTGTGGCTTGCGCTGTCGGTTGGTCTGATCGTATTTGGCTGGTTGCAGTTGAAGGCTTCTGCGAGTGACTGTCGTATGCCTGCAATGAGCCGATGACGATGTGGGCGTATTCGTGTCACAGCCCCCTTCTAGGTTGAACGCATGTTCTCACAGGTGCAGCAGGCGCTCGATTGCCTCACCGCTGCCCTCGGCGGAGTCGAAGCGGCCGCGACGGGCGATCTGCGTCGCGCGCTTGGGCTGGCGAAGCAGCTGCGGGCCCGTGTGGAGCTGCTCGAGACCAAGGCCGCTTCGGTGGTCGCGCAGCGCGAGTGCCATGGCGACGGTGGCGCAGGGCTGTTGAACCAGGTCGGCGGGCGGTCTCGCTCCGAGGCCGTCCGCAACGTGCGCGCCGAAGCTGAGCTCGCTGAGCTGCCTGAGGCTCGCAGTGCGGTCTCGGAGGGCGAGATCAGCCTCGCCAACGCCGCCAAGCTGGCCCAAGCAGCGCGCAAGACCAGCCCCGACGCCGTGCAGGGCGACCCCGATCTGGTGCACATGGCCAAGACGCTGCCCCCCGACGAGTTCGCCCAGGCCGCGCAGCGCTGGACGATCCGGCATCAAAGCGCCGAAGACCTCGCCGCGCAGCATCGCCGCAACCGGCGCAACCGCAGCGTGCAGTTCTGGAACGGCGAGGACGGCTCGGTGCAGATGCGCGGCAGCTTCGACGCCGAGATGGGCGCCCGCATCCAACAACGCCTCCGCCAGCAAGCCGAACAGCTCCGCCAAGCGGACCGCCGCCGTCAGGCCCAGTCGCAATCCCCGGACGCCGCTACCGACGCCGGGGAACACCACGATGGTGACAACGTTGCCAGCACCAAGCCCGGTAACGCCGAGCGCACCCGCGACCAGCGCATGGCCGATGCCCTCGACACACTCCTCGCCACCAGCGCCGAGCCGGCATCCGGGCCCAGGCCGACTCCCCCGGCCGTCACCAAGGCAGGCGAGATCATCGTGCGCGCCGACCTCGCGGCAGTCGTCGGTGCACCAGGCGGCATCGCCGAGATCTGTGGCGTCGGCCCGATCCCGCCCAGCACCCTGCAACGGCTGGCGTGCAACTCCGACGTCTCGGTCGAGATCTTCGGCGACAACCTCACACCGCTGTATGAGACCGTCGCAAGCCGGGCACCCACTGCAGCACAACGACGCGCGCTGATCGCCCGCGACGGGGCGTGCATCGGTTGCGGTGAACCGCCCGGCGAATGCGAGGCCCACCACATCACACCCTGCCAACGCGGTGGCAAGACCCGCCTCGACAACCTCGTGCTGGTGTGCTGGCGCTGCCACGACCTCATCCACGACCACAACTGGCAAGTCACCATCCGAGACGGCCGCTACCGGCTCGCACCCCCCGACCCCGCACACCCCGCCGAACCTGCCCCGCAACGCAAACCCAACCGCCAAACGCCGCAGCACCTTCTTGAGAAGTACACGACACAGGCCGAAGCATGCGGCCAAGTGCCGCAGCCCAAACCTGAGCGCCGTTCACCACAGCGCGAACCCGAGCAGCCGACACCCCAGCTCCGTTCGGGGCAGCGGGCACCGACCATAGCTAGACCCTCGCCCAGCCCGGTCACCGCCAAGCCGCTGTGGCACGACCCCGTCGCCTGAAAGAGCCCGAACGCACAGTTGTTCAGACGTACCCGCCCCTGACGGATCTCTCCCAAAACGGGGTCGAGACCAGATGGGTGCAGGTGACGGAGTTCGGTGGCCGAAGTAAGTTGCGGCTGCGAGGTGCCGGGCTGTGCGGTGCCGCCGAGTCTGACTGGGGATCACCATGGACCTGGGACTGTTCACCATGCCGAGCCACCCACCCGAGCGCGATCTGCGCGAAGGCTGGGAATGGGATCTGCAGGTCATCGAGTGGGCCGATCAATACGGCTTCGCCGAGGCATGGATCGGCGAGCACCATGCCGCCAAGTGGGAGCCGCACCCTGCGCCTGACCTGCTGACGCTGGAGGCGCTGCGACGCACGGAGAACATCCGCATCGGTCCGGGCGGCTTCCTGATGCCGTACTACCACCCCGCCGAACTGGCCAACAGGATCTCGCTGCTGGACCACATCTCGGAGGGCCGGCTGAACTTCGGGGTTGCCGCCAGCGGCCTGCCCAGCGACTGGGAGATGTTCGGCGTGGACGGCATGGCCGGCGAGAACCGGGAGATGACCCAGGAGTCGGTCGAGTTCATTCTCAATCTGTGGAGCCAGGAACCCGGCTGGACCCATGACGGCAAGCACTGGAAGGGCTCGGTGCCCCACGGCATGCCCGACATGGAGCTGGTGCACCATCTCAAGCCGCTGCAGCAGCCGCACCCGCCGATCGGCGTGGCCGGGCTCAACTCGCCGTCGCCGACGCTGGAGATGGCGGGCGAGAAGGGCTGGATCCCGCTCAGCCTGAACCTCAATCCGCAGTACGTCAGCGGCCACTGGGACTCCTACGAAGCCGGCGCACGGCGCGCCGGGCGGGAGGTCAGCCGCAGCGACTGGCGCATGGTCCGCGAGGTCTTCGTTGCCCCCACCGACGAGGAGGCCTGGGAGCATTCCTACGGCGGGATGATGGGCCGGATGATGACCGACTACTTCATCCCGCTGCTCGGCGCCTTCGACTTCCACCAGTTCCTCATCGACGAGCGCAACCCACCGGCCGACGGCGTCGTCACCGCGGAGTACTGCGCCCGCAACAACTGGTTCGTCGGATCGCCGGAAACCGTCGCGGCGTCGATCGAGAAGGTCTACGCGGATGTCGGCGGCTTCGGCCACCTGCTGCTGTTCTGCTTCGACTACTCCGAGACGCCCGAGAGCGCGGAGGCGTGGCGGCAGTCGATGGAGCTGCTGGCCCACGACGTGATGCCGCGCGTGGCGCACCTGACCGGGGACTGAACCCGCTCCAACACTGCGAAGAGCTTCGACCCGCTGGCTGCGGCGACCGGGGCGAATACAGTTGCGCGCCATGGTGTCGGCACCGCGGGCGGCAACTTCGCCAGCACTTCGGGCAGTGCGAACCGAAGCCGAAGCACTGGTTGGCCTCGCCCGACGCCGCGTCTCCCAATACTCGGGCATCGGCGCGAGACGCGCCGCGCGACGGCCGCCGATCTGGCCTCCGGCGCCCGACCTCCCCAAGGGTGACCCCCGTCTCGGACTGCGAGACCGCTGGTACCTGCTGGGCGTGGCCGACCTCGTGGGCGCCCAGCCGGTGCCGACACGCCTCCTCGGTGAAGACTTGGTGGCCTGGCGCGATGGCGACGGCGCGGTGCGCCTCATGGCGGACCTGTGTCCGCACCGGGGCGCACGGCTGTCGGTCGGCGATGTCGTCGGCGGGCAGTTGCAGTGCGCGTACCACCACTGGCGATTCGACGGCGAGGGCCAGTGCACGTCGGTGCCATCGCAAGGCGGAGCGTGCTCACTGGCCGAACGGACCCATGTCAGCGTGACCTACCCCGTCACCGAGCAGGCGGGCTACCTGTGGGCCTGGATCGGCGAGTCAGAGCCGGCTCTGCTGGAGCTGCCGGCTGAGTTCACCGACGATCGATACTCGACGTTCCCCGAGACCGTGGAGTGGGGCGCCAACTGGATGCTGGCGCTCGAGAACCTCGTCGACTTGATGCATGCGCCGTTCCTGCATGCGCGCTCGATCACGTTGAACGAGGGCATCACCGACGACCGGGTAGTGGTGGACGATCACGACGACGGGTTCGAGGTGCGCCGCCGCGACCAGGCCGGCACCAACTTCGACTGGATCGACATCCACACGGGCTCGCTCTCTTACGTACGGCTCGACATCCCGCTACCGCCCAGTGCCGGACCGGGTCCGCCGCTGCGGATATTGGGATTCCTGACACCGCGTGACAATGCGGCGACGCTGGTGCACTTCCCGCGTTTCCGGAAGGTCTCGGGCCGCGAGCGCCGCATCTGGCGGACGCTGTACCGGCTGCGTCTGCGCGGCACCCACCTCCATGTGCTGAACCAGGACAAGGAGATGCTGGAGAGCCTGCGCACCGTCGAGGAAGCCCGCCGCGATGAGCATCTCGCCCAGGCTGATCGCCCTGTGGTGCACTTGCGTCGAGCGCTCGAACCGGCCTTCGAGGAGCAGCGGCAGCGTTTCGGGCTGGCAGCCCAAACGGAAACCGTGCCGCAGCTCGCCGCTGACTGACTGCCCTGCCGCCCGCCGAACAGCCCAACCTCCGCACTTCCCACTCACTGTCCGCCCGCCTCGACCACAGGACGACACCGATGAGCCAGACCACCGCAGCACTCGAAACCCCCGGCTCAGCGCCAGCAGCCGACATCGAGGAACGCATCGACTCGATGTGCGCCACAGCAGACAGCCGGCGCGAGGACTGGGACACGCTGGCCTTCCAGACCAAGGCCGGACCGCAGTACCGGCGTGCCCAGATTCGCTACATCGGCTCGGGAGGGACCGGCAATCACGAAGGTGACGAGCGGGCGCTCACCGCTGAGCACTTCACGTTCTCCAACATGTTGCTGCCGCCCGGCGCCGAGGGCCCCGAGCACACCCACCACGACGTCGAGGAGGCGTTCTTCGTCCTCGAAGGTGAGCTTGAGGTGACCATTCACGACGGCGACGACTCGGCCAGCCGCCTGCTGGGCTACCGCGATCTCATCAAGGTCCCCGCCGGCACCGCACGCTCGATTCGAAATGTGGGCGACACCGACGCGCTGTTCGTGGTGATGCTGGGAGCGTCCAAGCCTCAGCTGCCCACCTATCCCCCGCACTCCCCCATGGCGGGGATCACGCGGGACTGAAATCCTGAGCCGTATGGCGGAGTCGCGACGAGCGCTGCGTATGCCCCGAGCGAGCGAGCGCGGCGAGCGCGAGGTGACGCAACAGGAGAACTCATCGCTCCGCTCTTCCTTGAACGTGCTCTCGCTCCTGGCTGGCACATGAGCCTGCACGGTCGTCGTGTCGTGGTCACGGGTGCGGGACGCGGGCTCGGGGAGGCGATGGCGCTTGCGATCGCCGCCGACGGGGCTCACGTCGTGGTTGCCGAGATTCAGTCCGAGCGAGCCGGTCGCGTCGTGGACGAGATTCGCTCACAGGGAGGTTCCGCGGAATCGCACACCGTCGATGTCAGCGACCAAGCGTCGGTGGCTGAGCTTGCCGCCTTGCTCGACAACCGCGGGCCCGTCTGGGGCATCGTCAACAACGCCGGTCTCGCCGATGCCGTGGGCGGCAAGACGTTCTGGGAGATCGACCCCGACGAGTGGGACCGCATCCAGCAGACCAATGCGCGCGGCCCGTGGCTGGTGAGCCGAGCGCTCGCGCCGAGCCTGCTGGCGGCCGGTGAAGGCCGGATCGTCAACATCGCTTCAGATGCAGCGCTGTACGGCTCCCCACGGCTCGCTCACTACATCGCCTCGAAGGGCGCACTGATTGCCCTGACCCGGGCGATGGCACGCGAGCTGGGCGATCATGGCATCACGGTCAACGCGGTTGCGCCCGGGCTCACCGAGGGACCCTCTGCGGAGCAGATCCCTGCGGAGCGCCATGAGCTCTATGCCGCCAACCGGGCCATCAGCCGGCCACAACAGCCCGCCGACGTCACCGGGGCCGTCGTCTTCCTGCTGTCGGACGACGCCGCCTACATCACTGGGCAAACCATCGTGGTGGATGGCGGCTTCGTGATGCCGTGACAACGAACGGTCCTTCCGATCCGGACCGGAACGGCGGCGACCTGCTGGTCAAAGTGCTGTCGGCCCTGGGGACGGACGCTGCCTTCGGCGTGGTGAGCGTGCACAACCTGCCGCTGGTGGACGCCCTCGCGCACCGGCTGCGCTGGGTACCGACCCGAAGCGAGGCCGCCGCTGTCAACGCCGCCGACGGTTACGCGCGGGTTCGCCGCACACCTGGTTGTGCGGTGACCTCCACCGGCACCGGCGCGGCGAACGCAGCTGGCGCGCTCGTCGAAGCGCTCACCGCCAGCTCGCCGATCCTGCACGTCACGAGCCAGATTCCGAGCGAGTACTTGGGCCAGGGCCGCGGGGTCATCCACGAAACCCGCGACCAACTCGAGCTGCTCACGTCGTGTTCCGTCTGGGCAACCACGGTGGGCACTGACCCGGCCACCGACTTCGCCGACGCTGCGTGGCGTCTCGTCCAGCATCCGCGCGGCCCGGTGAGCCTCGAATGGCCTATCGACCTGCAGTACGCCGCGACGAGGCCATTCGACGCCGCTCTGCTGCGTGACGCCTCCGCAACCCCAGGGACAGGGCCCGCACTCAGCCCGGAAGCTACGGGACGAGCCTCCGAGCCGGTCGGCGCAGCGGTCGGTGTTGTCACCGGGACTCGCCTGACGACCTTGGACGTGCCCGAGCCGAACTCAGCATCGCTGGCACGCGCCGCCGAGCTCATCGCCGCGGCACAGCGACCGCTGGTGTGGGCAGGCGGCGGCGCCATCGGCGCCGGTAGGCAGGTCGATGACCTGTTGCGTTCAACGGGAGCAGGCCTGTTCACCTCCAACGCCGGGCGGGGCGTAGTGCCCGAATCCGACGCTCGGGTCATCGGGAACTTCGCTGCTTCGCCAGGCGGTGCCGGGTTGCTATCGCAGGCAGACCTGCTGATCTCGGTGGGCACCCACTTCCGCTCCAACGAGACCCGCAGCTACCGGCTGGGGTTGCCGCCGCGACACATCCAGATCGACGTGGACCCGGCCGCCGTCGGCCGGGTGTATCCGGCCGAGGTCGGAATCGTGGGTGATGCCGCGGCCGTGCTGGACGCGCTGGTCGATCAGCTCAGCGAAAGACATAACGAACAGCACAGCAGGCGACACGGCAAGCAACGCGGCGGCAGTGCCTCTGGCGGCGATCCCGATTGGAGCGAAGCCATCGCAGCCGCACGCCAACAGTGTCGGGCTCAGCTGCGCCGCGACATCGGGCCCTATGCGGCGATCTGCGACATCATGTCGAGTGTGCTCGGCGAACGGGCTCCCCGTGTCCGTGACATCACGATCCCGAACAGCTCGTGGGGCAACCGCCTGCTGCCCGTGACCGACCCGACCACCAACATCGTCCCCCGTGGCGGCGGCATCGGACAGGCTGTCGGCATGGCGATCGGGGCAGCCGTGGCCAGACCGGTCGAACCCACGATGGTGATGCTCGGCGACGGCGGCATCGCTCCCCAGCTTGGCGAGTTGGCGACGATCGCACAGGAGCAGCTGCCGGTCACCCTCGTCGTGTTCGATGACGGCGGCTATGGCGTGCTGCGCAACACGCAGGATCGCCACGTCGGCCGCCGATCCGGTGTCGACCTGATGGCACCTGACTTCGCCTCGACTGCGGCGGCGTTCGACCTCGGCTACTGCGATGTGTCGACACCTGACGAATTCGCTGCAGCCTTCGAAGCTGCGACGGCCAGCGGGAACCCGCAGATGATCCGGGTGGACTGCGACAAACTCGGTCCCATGCCAGCGCCCTTCGTCCCGCCCGTCGACGTGCCCTCAGGGGTCCGATGACGATTCCTACATCCAGCCGATGTCGAGGCACGCTGCGATGAGCGAGCTGGCAGAACCCGCAGCGGGTCCGCCGGCGAGTGGGCTCATCTCGCGCAGCCACCTCGGCATCGACCCGTTCGAGCTGCGCCTGCCGGCATCGCTGGCTGAAGCAGCGGCCGCAGTGGCGAACGGCTCCTGGGCGCATGCCGGCGGCATCGACGTGGCCCAGCGCCTACGCGCCGGGGAGGTTGCCGACGAGCTCGTGCCTCTGTGCGCTCCGCGAAGATCGGCAGGTGCCGGACTCGAACGGCTCACGGAGATCTCGCTCGGCGAGCGGTCCCTCTTCATCGGCGCCGGTGTCTCACACGCTCGCATCGAGTCGGACCCACTGGTGCAGGCACACCGTCCCGACGTGGCGGCCGCATGGCGGACGATCGGCAACGTCAGGATCCGCGCCGCCGGCACGCTCGGCGGCAACCTGGCGGCCTTCCATCCCGGCTACGACGCTGCACCGATACTTGCGGCTGCCGGCGCCGAGCTGATCGTCGCCGAGCCTGACGGCACCGAGGTTCGCTGCGCCGTGGCCGACGTGCCACGGCATCGGCTGATCGTGGGGTGTGAGATACCGCTGTCGGGGCGCGTCGTCTATGACCGCTCGCTGAAGCCCGTCGTCTCAGTGGCTGTCGGCGAGCAAGCCGTCGCCATCGGCTGCGCGTATGCAGCGACGTGCGTGATCCCGCATGGAGCGGCCAACCCCGAAGACGTCACCGCTGCGGTTGCCGCGCTCGGTGACCCGATCGAAGACGCATTCGCCACCGCTGCCTACCGGCGCCGGATGATCGACGTGCTCGTGGATCGGTGTCTGCGGATGCATGCCGACCCAAGTACATCCCGAGACGATGACGGCATCGGCAGTCCTGCGAGCCCATCTGATCTGGCGTCCGACACTGCCCCGTCGGATGCCTCCTCGCGAGACAGCGCCGCGAGCACGGCCCATGTGGAGATGCACCCCAGCGGCGAACCATTCACTGCGGCCGCGGCGCCCGTCGTCACTCCCCCATCGGACGGCGCCGTACACGTGGGGATGCGTCTCAACGGCGAGTCATTTGCCGCCGCGGCGCCGCCGTCGGAGATGCTGGTGGACACCATCCGCACGAGGGCTGGTCTCGGCGCCACCCGGGTCGGTTGCGATCAGGCGGTGTGCGGGGCCTGCACGGTGCTCGTGGACGGCGTGCCGACGGCGTCGTGCTCGACATTCGCCTGGCAGGCCGACGGCCGCAGCGTGCTCACCATTGAGGCTGCCGGAGCCTCAGTCGGCGCCAACGCTCACGACGATGTGGCATCGATCCTGCCGATTGTCCAAGGCACCTTCGCCGAGAGCAGCGCCTTCCAGTGCGGCTACTGCACTCCGGGCCTGATCCTGGTGGCCGCTGCCTTGCTCGCCCGCCATCCCGATCCCGACCGAGCCACCATCTGCGATTGGCTGGATTCCAACGTCTGCCGCTGCACTGGCTACCTGATGGTGATCGAAGCGGTCGAGGCCGCCGCAGCGGCACTGGGAGAGCACGCCTCTACAGACGTCTCTGCAGGAAGTGCGGCATGACTCGCTCCGATGCTGCCCTGAAGGTCTCCGGCACGGCGCCCTATGCGGTCGATGTGACCCTCGGCGGCATGCTGCATGCCAAGGTGCTGCGCTCCCCCCATGCCCATGCACTGGTCACGCGCATCGACACCACCGAGGCTGAAGCAGCCCCCGGCGTTCGGGCCGTGCTCACACGTCGCGACCTGCTCGACGCGGACACCTGCGAGCGCTGGGCCGGCCAGGACGCCCGCCTGCGCATGCCCCAGCGGCCCCTGGTGGCCTCGCACAGCTACGGCTACTTCATCAAGGACCAGCCGATTCTGGCCCTGGACCGTGTGCGCTGTATCGGCGATCCGGTGGTGGCCATCGCCGCCGACACCGAGCTGGATGCAGCCAGAGCGCTCTCACTGGTGAAGGTCGACTACGAACCGCTGCCCGCCGTGACGGGCTTCGACGAGGCCCTGGCTCCCGGAGCCACAGAGCTGTTTCCCGAAGCACCGCTCGCCATGACGCCGAAGTACGGCCAAGGTGCAAGCGGAGGCGCCAGGCCGCGGCCGAACGTCTGCTACCGCTTCGGCTACGAGACCGGCGACCCTGCCGCATTCGACCGCTGCGACCACGTCTTCACCGACGTGTTCAACTTCGACGGCCGTCAGCAGCACCTGCACCTGGAGCCGTTCGTGACTGTCGCGAAGTGGATCGGTGCTCGCTGGACCAGCGCACGACAGCCCGAGGCAAGACAGTCCGACGACGCAGCGACGCAGCATCTCGACGCCAGCAGTCGGCTGGAGCTCTGGTCGAGCTGTCAGAACCCGTTCCCTGTTCGCAAGGAGATGGCCCGCCTGCTGGGCATCGGCGAGCAGCGGGTACGCATGCATGTCGGCTACCTCGGAGGCGGCTTCGGGGCGAAGAACGGCTGCAAGACCGAACCCGTCGCCGCGTTGCTGGCGCTGAAGGCCGGGGCACCGGTGCGCTACTGCCTCACCATGGACGAGGGCTTCTGGACGATGCGCCAGCACAACGCCCGGCTCACGCTGCGCACCGGCGTCATGGCCGACGGCACGCTCGTGGCCCGCGACGCCGAAGTGCTGCTCGACGGGGGCGCCTATGCGGACGCCAGCCCACTCGTTGCGGAGAAGGCCGGCTACCGGGTGGCGGGGCCGTACCGCTGGCGGCACATCCGGTCGGTGACCGACGCCGTGCTGACCAACACCACGCCGGCCGGCCCGTTCCGGGGCTTCGGCGGCACGCAGGCCAACTTCGCGTGCGAGAGCCAGATCGACATGATCGCTGACCGGCTCGGCCTCGACCCCGTCGAGCTGCGGCGACGCAACCTGATCGGGCTGGGCGAGCCCTACGTGCCGGGCGAGTCGGCCATGGACTCGGACCTGGTCGAGGGTCTGGACCTGGTAGCCGACCGCATCGGCATGAACGAACAGCGCCCACCGGGGAGGGGGCGTGGCGTGGCAGTGGGATTCAAGGACTCCGGCGGCGTGAACAAGCCTGCGCAGGCCCGCGTGAAGGTGGCCACCTCGGGCGATGCCTGGGTGCAGTGCGGCACTGTCGAGATGGGCCAGGGCGCCCAGACCGCCCTGCGAGAGGTTGCAGCGCGGGTGCTCGGCGTGAGCCGCGAACGGGTCCACGGGTCTGACATCGACACCGACCACACGCCCTTCGACCAGGGCACGAACGCATCCTCAGCCATTTCGGTCATGGGCCAGGCAGTGCAGAAGGCCGCCGAAGCGGCCCGGCTGCGCGTCCTGCTGTTCGCCGCAACGGCACTGGGCGTTCCGCTCGAGCGCGTCGAGTTCCAGGATGGACTCATCATCGCGGCTTCCCCGGACGGCTCGGGCGAGCCCGAACGCGTCCCGCTGGCACCGCTGGTGATGGGCTTCTACGGCGGCACCGGCTACGAATTCACCGGCGAGGGGTTCTTCAAGGCACCCGGCGAGAGCCGTGCGCCACTGGAATCTCCCTGCGTGTCGTGGGAGTACGGCTGGGGAGCTGCGGAGGTGTCGGTGGACGCCGAGACCGGCGTGGTGACCGTTCACCGGCTGGCGGTGTCGGGCGATGCGGGCGCGGTGCTGCACGAGGGTGCCTGCCGTGGCCAGGACGAGGGTGCCGCGATCATGGGCCTCGGCGGCGCGCTGTTCGAGACCATGCGCTTCGACGGCGCTGTGCTCGCCAACGGCCGCCTCGTTGATTACCGGGTGCCGCGGGCCAGCGATGTGCCAGCAGAGTTCGTGTCGATCACCCAACAGCAGGGGCACGGGCCGGGCCCGTTCGGCTCCAAGGGTCTCGGCGAGGGCGCGATGCTGCCGGTCGCGTCAGCCATCGCGAACGCCATCGCGGATGCGACCGGGGCGAGGGTCACCTCGATGCCCCTGACCGGCGAGACGGTGCTGGCTGCACTCGACGCAGCGCGGGAGCAGCAGTGAGCGCATCGGCGCAGCCTGGATGGGCCATTACCCATGTGCGTCACATCGCTCTCAACTGCAGCGCTTTCGACGAATGCCTCGACTACTACGCGGGGCCGTGGGGGCTGGAGCGCCTCAGCGACTCGGATGACAGCACGGCGGTGCTGCGGGCCACCGGTCCGGAACACCACGTGCTGGAACTGCATCGCTCCGACAGCAACAGCATCCACCACCTGAGCCTCGGGCTCGCCGATGACCGAGCTGTGGACGCCGCGGCCATGGGGCTCGGGGCCGCTGGCGTCACACTGCTGGGCGAACCGGCCGCCCTGGACCGGCCCGGCGGTGGCTACGGCTTCCGCATTGCCGACCCGGAGGGGCGCATCGTGGAGCTGTCGGCCTGCACCGATGCCGTGCCAGCGGGCCTCGTGCAGCCCACTCCCGTCAAGATCGCCCACATCGTGCTGAACACCGCCGACATCGAGTCGCTGAGCGCGTGGTGGTGCGACGTGCTGGGTTTCCGGGTGAGCGACTGGAGCGAGCGCCAGATGGTGTTCCTGCGCTGCAACAGCGATCACCATTCGATTGCCTTCAACCGGGCCGAGTGGGCATCGCTGAACCACGTGGCGTACGAGGTTCCCTCGCTGGATGCGTTCATGTCGTCGATCGGCCGCCTCAAGCGTGCGGGCCACGATGTCGGCTGGGGCCCCGGCCGGCACGGTCCGGGCAACAATGCGTTCGGCTACTTCGTGGACCCGGCAGGTACCGTGCCCGAAGTCACCGCCGAGGTGCAGCAGGTGGACGAGGCCACCTGGGTGCCGCGCACCTGGCCGCGCACGCCTGAGCTGTCGGACCGCTGGGGCACCGCCGGACCCCCGTCCGCCGAGATGCGACAGTCCATGGCGGGAACCCCTGACGCCTGACTCTCTCAGCGTGAATGCAGCGCCGGCTCACGTTCGACTCGCTTGTAAGACGCGCCCGGGTCAGTCGAGCTCGCGGAGCGAGGCTGCGGCCCGATCCACGGCCGATTGATCGCGGCCGATCAGCACCACAGCGGCCTGAACGCTGGCGTCAGCAGCCGCCGCAAGACGGTCGTCTTCCCGCTGCCAAAAAACCGGTGAGCAGCGCGACCCGGATACCTCCATCCGGGGCGACGGCCGCGCCGCGCCGAGCTGCCGTGATCGAACTGACTACGACCTGCCATTCGGCGTCCAGCCGGCTCAGCGCAAGGGCCTTGCTCAATACGCTCGTTGTATGAAGCGAGTTCTTGCATTGGCCGCAGTCGTCGCATTGTTCGCCAGCTGCGCAGTCGCCAGCGATACCGAAGGCGGAGCTTCCTGGTGCGACCATTTCGAGGAGTGGCGTTCCTATGACGCCAAGCATTCGGGTATCGAGCGTCAGTACCGCGATCTGCCCGATGTCAACGATTGGCCACCCGGCGAACTGAGCCGCTGGGGCGCATACCTCCGACGTCGCAACGAAGCAGCGGAGGCAATGTGGGCAGCGGCACCGGCAAGTATCTCGACTTGGGCTGATGTACGTGCCGCCTGTGGCTGACCCAAGAACTCATCAAGGCTGACAAACCGCTGGGGCACGGCCGGTTCACCGTCGGCCGAGATGCGCGAGCACATGGCCGGAGCGGCCGACGAACCACCGGGCCTGCGCAGCCGAATCCTCGACTAGCAGAGCTGCTCCAAGGACGCAGCTGCGCT
The DNA here is from genome assembly GCF_965208555.1 of Candidatus Poriferisodalis sp. Taxonomy (GTDB): domain Bacteria; phylum Actinomycetota; class Acidimicrobiia; order Acidimicrobiales; family Poriferisodalaceae; genus Poriferisodalis. The sequence continues at coordinate 84,684 of NZ_OZ242342.1, forward strand.
GTCGACAGCTTCTCGGGAGCAACAGATAAGCACTACCGCCGGCTCATGCACGTCAGCTGCGGGCACGATGCGCCAGCTCCGGCCCACAGCCTGCACCTCATGACAGCTTCCATCCGGGCTGGTGAACCACCCCTTCGCCCGTAGCAGAGAGGGCGGCTCCGATTCGAACCAGCGAGCAATCGCAACCACCTCCCACGTCCCCGCTGGTGTCACGACCGCAGTCGCCACCTCGAAGGGGTGCTCACCTGCATCGGCGGGTAACGTCGCTCCTCGAAGGGCAGCGCCGAGCAACAACCGGGGGTCGATGCGACCGTGCACCGCAGGTACGACCATACGGCCGGGCGCGAGCTCGCCGAGTCGGTCAGTGAGGTCTGCAACTTCGTCGCCACCGACTTGGTCCACCTTCGACAGCACCACTAGGTGAGCCACGTCGATCTGGCGACGGACGGCGGGTGCGACGCGCGGGTCGCTCAACTGGGAATCCAGTTGCTGGGCGTCCGTCACTGCGACGACGCCGTCGAGCACGCAGCCCGCGGCCCCTTCGACGGCCAATGCCAGCGTGGCGGGATCGGCGACTCCGCTGGCTTCCACCACGATGGCATCGCTCGTCTGGGAGCTGGCTAGCCGCTCCAATGTCTCGGCCAGGTCGTCCACCAGCGCACAGCACGCGCAGCCATTGGTGAGCTCGACCCGATCGGGTGTTCGCGACGCAACCGGCAGTCCCCCGATGACGGCGGCATCGATGTTCACGGGTCCGATGTCGTTCACGACTGCGGCGATGCGCAGCCCGGCTGGCTCAACCAGCAGCTGACGGAGCACCGTGGTCTTGCCGCTGCCGAGGAAGCCCGTCAGCACGGTGACACCGACATCTCCGCCGCCACCGTCGCCGGGCCGTCGGCGCGCCGCTGCAATCGAGCCAACCACAGCCTGCCATTCGGCGTCCAGCCGGCTCATCAGTAGATGCGCGGCACGATCCGCCAGCGCACTTCGGCGCGGTACTGGTCCCACAGCGGGCCGTACTTGGCGGCACAGCGCCGGTCGTCGGCGCGCTCACGCGGCACCAGCAACGCCACGTAGTACAGCGGGTACAGCCACGGCGCCAGCATCGAGGGCCGACCGAGCGCGAGGGCCAAGCCCACGCCCATGGCGATCTCGCCCAGGTAGTTGACGTGGCGTGACACACCCCAGAAGCCGCTGACCAGCACCTCGCGCTCGCCATCAGAAAGCGCCTTGGGGGCAATGCCCAAGAACGCCCGATCGGGTTCCCGTTTGAAACGGTGTTTCTGCAGGTTCGCCCCGCGGGCCAGCACCCACCCGCCGAAAAACACGACTGCGGCAACGACCAGCAGCCACGCTGGGGCATCGGGATTGGCGAGATCGGCGACCGCCCACAGACCGACGGCGTAGAAGTACGGGTACCAGAACAGGCACCCCCAGATGAGTTTGAACCCCACGCGCTCGGCGAACAGGTCGTAGGTGTAGAGGTGAACGCGCTCGAAGATGAGGTAGTCGCAGACGAACCAGCTCATCAGCACTACGTAGAGGGCGATGCCGGGTGAGGGATCGTCCCTGAACGCATCCCAGTGGTGCGCTGCGAACGAGAGCACGTTCAGCTCGAGCAGCACGGCGCCGGCCAGGTAGAGGTACATCTTGGCGTCGGCCCGGCCGCCGAACGGCTGCGGGTTGGCCCGGCGCCCCAGGTACAGCTCGGCCAGCAGCCCTCGCCCGCTCGAAGGTGCGCCGAGCACTGTGGCGGCACTCGCCCCGAGGCCCAGCACGAGTGCGCCGAGCGCGCTCGGCCAGCGCTGCTGCCAGAGCCAATCCCAGGGCATCAGGCCCGTCACGCACACGGTCCACCACACGGCCAGCGTGACCGCGAAGACTCCCAAGCCGTTGATCCGGTACTGCAGAACCTCGCCGGTGCGCTCGTGGCGCGCATAGCCCGCCATGCGCCGCGCCGGCAGCACCAAGTGCAAGGCGCCGACTGCGGCGAACACGACCCAGGGTGCGAAGAAGCCGGCCACCGCGTCGCTCATGTCAGGTGCTTCGTGTCCCGGGCAATGAAGCGGATGGCTGCCTTGCGGGACACCGCGCGTCCCATGAGCTGTGCAGCCAGGCGGTTGACGCGTCCGGGCACCACCCGTGGGCCGCGGTCCAGCCGGTCCAGCGTCTGGCGTGCCGCTTCTTCGGGGGCCAGCATGCCGGGCACGTCACGGCCGAAGGTCCGGGCATACCCCGGCGTGGGCATGGCGCCGGCACAGCACGCCACCACGTCGATGCCGAACGGCCGGAGCTCGTACCAGAGGCTCTCGGCGAGATGGGTGTTGAACGCCTTGGTTGCTGCGTACACGGCGACGTGCGGGGTTCCCTGCAAGCCGGAAAGCGACGACACCAGCACCACGGCGCCGCGGCCCCGTTCGCACATGGCCGGCGCCAGCGTCTGCACGGCGCGCAGCGGGCCGCGCACATTCACGTCCACCGCATGCTGGATTGCCTCGTCGGTGTTGCTGAGAAACGGGCCGATCGGCACCGATGCGGCGTTGTACACCACGATGCCGATGTCCAGGCCGGCAGCCGCATCGGCGAGAGCGGCCGCGTACGCGTCGTCGGCCAGGTCCAGCTCGACGCAGCGCACCTCGACCGGGTGTGTGCTCTGCAGCCGATCGCGTACTTCGGCCAGCACGTCCCCCCGACGGGCCAACAGCATCAAGTTCATGCCGCGAGCCGCGAGTTCGGCGGCGAACGCAGCACCGAACCCCTCTGAGGAGCCGGCCACGACGGCCCACGCCCCGTAGCTGTCGGGAAACGAGCGGCGCCGGCGTCTCACGAGGTGGGTTCGCCGCCCAGCACCGTGCCGGCGATGCCGATGTCGCGCAATGCCATCGGATCGACCTCGTAGGGGTCGTCGTCCAGCACGGTGAAGTCGGCCAGCTTGCCGGCCTCGATCGACCCGAGCCGGTCGTCGCGGGCCAGCACATGCGCGGCGTCGACGGTGATCGCACGCAGGGCCCGGTCCACCGAGATGCGCTCCCCCGGCGCCATCACCGTCTCGCCGTCGGCGCCCACCCGGTTGACGGCACACCAGACCGCCAGCAGCGGCTGCAACGGCGTGACGACCAGGTTGAAGTCGCTGTGCAGGGCGAACGTAACGCCGGCCCGCTCCAGCGAGCCCAGCCGGGCAGTGGCCTCGCTGCGGTCGGGCCCGAAGCCGTGATCGGCATGCAGCTGTGCCCGGAAATGCACGAAGTAGCAGTTGACGCTCGCCAGCCCGCCCAGCGCAGCGAGGCGCTTGGCCTGCGCAGGCGTGGAGATGCAGTAGTGCTCGATAGTGAAACGGTGATCGAAGCGCGGGTGCTCAGCTTGCAGGGCCGCCAGTGTGTCCAGCGTCATGTCCACCGTGCGGTCGCCGTTGGCGTGGGAGTGGATCTGCACACCCGACTGCCAGAAGGGCCGCATCCGCTCCGCCATGTCCTCCCACGGCACCTCGCCGGTGTGCGCGGTGTCCTCGTCGAGATAGCCGGGCGAGTTCATCACCAGCGTCATCGACGGGTACGAGCCGTCGTTCACGTACTTCACGCCGTGGGTGTTCAGACGGTCGTCGCCCTCGGCCCGCTTGCTGGCCAGGAAGTCGAGCATGTCGTCGCCGTAGTTGCGTCGCAGCTTCGGCTCGAAGGGGATCATGAAGATCCGCAGCGGAAAGGTGCCCTCGGCGATCGCGGCCGCGTGGTCGTCCCATTCGGGCTCGAAGCCGTCGGCCATGCCCCACACCAAGTCGGCGGTGGTGGTGACGCCGGCGGCGCGGGCCACCGCCCCCATGCGGTCGATGGCGGCCCGTCCCGTGCCCGGACCGAAGATCGAGGCCGCGACAGGCCGGTTGGCCCGCGCCGTTGCCTCGGTCTCCACGAACCAGCCGTTCAGCCGGCCGTCCGGGTAGCGACCCAAGCCGTGACCGACCGAGTCGTCGTCGACGCCGATGAGGCCGAGCATCGGCGTGTTGGCGTACACGATGTGCGGTGCGTAGGCGCACACCCACAGCGGCACGGTGTCACTGATGGCGTCGAGCATGTCGCGGTCGAGGTGCCCGGCTTGGCTGGCCGGGTCGTAACCCCACGCCGTCAGCGGCTCCCGTGGGTCGCCGTGCTCGGCAACCAGCGCGCGCAGCTGGTGCACCACGGCGTCACGGCTGGGCAGGCCCTTGCGCAGCCCCGTGGGCGACGCCGAGTCGATCGGCCCGACGTAATGCAGCCCCATGTAGGTGCCGCTGAGACGCAGGTGCGTATGCGGGTCGATAAAGCCCGGCATGATCACCTTGCCGACGTAGCGGTCGTCGACCTCGTAGGGGTTGCGCCGCAGCCACGGCTGCATCGACCTGATTGATCCCACCGACACGATCCGGCCGTCGGCCACCGCCACGGCTTCTGCGTGCGGCCTGCCGGGGTCCATGGTGTGGATCCGGGCCGCCGGGTACACCGTGATCTGTTCCATGCGCCACCCCGCTGGTGCCGTGGGCGTCCCACCCGGTTCTAGTTCAGCGCACCGACGAGATGAAGCTCTCCAGTGCGGCAATGTGCTCAGCGGTGCTCTGCAGGTTCGCAGCGGGGTTGCCGCCCCACTCGCACGTCGTGCTCTGGCAGTTGATCGAGAAGTGGCTGAACCCCGCATCTCGGGCGCCGTCGACGAGCGCTGTCCATCTGTCCGGGCCGATGCCCAGGTTGGCCTCGCCCTCCAAGGCGAAATCGGCCGGATCGCGCCCCTGGTCGACGAGCAGCTCCCGCAAGCGATCAGCCAGCGCGACGGTGTCGGGACCCGAGTCGCCAAAGGTGAAGCCGTCGCCGAGACGGGCCGCCCGTCTCAGCGCCGCCGGGGTGTAGCCGCCGAACCAGATCGGGATGCGCCGCTGCGGCCGGGGGCGGATGCCAGCACGGTCGATGCGGTGGAACTCGCTGGTGTAGTCGATGACGTCGTGCTCCCAGAGCGCCCGGATCACGGTGATCTGGTCGTCCAGCAGTGCGCCGCGCTGCTCCCAGTCGGCACCCAGCGACTCGTACTCGACGTAGTTCCAGCCGGAGCCCACGCCGAGCCGGAAGCGGCCCCCTGACAGCAGGTCCACCTCGGCTGCCTGCTTGGCGACCAAGGCGGCCTGGCGCTGCGGGAGGATGATGATGCCGGTCTCGAACTCGATCGTGCTGGTCACCCCTGCCAGGTAGCCGAAGAGGACGAACGGCTCGTGAAAGTCGTCGTGCTCGGTGTAGGGACCCCAGAACGCCGGCTCACGCCCGGCGTGCTCGGCGCCCAGGACATGGTCGTAGGTCACGATGTGCGAGTAGCCCAGCGACTCAGCCGCTTGCGCCCAGTCGCGCAGCGCGATCGGGTCGGTGCCGATCTCGCACGTCGGCAGAACAGCGCCGAACTTCATGTGCCGTCGCCGTGCCGGCTCAGCCCAGGATCCGGATCGGCACGCTGCGCGGCCCCCGCACGGGGCCGACCGACCACGGGACCTCGCTCGGGTCGACCGCGAGCTCGAAACGGGGATAACGGCGCAGCCAGGCGCTCAGGCCGACCTCGAGTTCCATACGGGCCAAGTTCGATCCCAGGCAGCGATGCACGCCCACCCCGAAGGCCATGTGGCGGTTGTTCTCGCGGTCCAAAATGAACTCGTCCGGCCGGTCGAAGTACTCGGGATCGCGGTTCGCCGAGGGATAGGCCAGCAGCACTCGCTTGCCGCCCGACACCGGGCAGCCCGCGATGTCGGCGTCCTCGGTGATGTATCGAGCGATGGTGACCGGGCTGTAGAAGCGCAGGAACTCCTCGATGGCGGTGGGCATCAGCTCGGGCTCGCCCACGAGCCGCTCGAGGTCGTCCGGATGGGTACCGAGATGCAACAGCATGGAGCCCAGCGTCGACCACGTGGTGTCGATGCCGCCGAGCATCAGCACGAACAGCGCACCGATGCGTTCCTTCCGGGTGAACGGCCGCGTGCTGCCGTCGGGTGACTCGGCTTCGGCTCGCAGCACCGTGGTCACCAGATCATCCGGCGCGCCGTCACCCAGCTCCTCACGCTCGTCGAGCTGGTTGGCGAAGAACTCCTGGACCTCGCGGGCAGCCCGCCGTGCGATGTCCAGGTCGATCTGGCCTTCCTTGATGACCCCGTCGACCCAGCGCCGGAAGCTCGGGCCCATGTCAGCCGAGACGCCGAACAGGTGGCTCATGACCTCGACGGGCAGCAGCTGTGCGTAGTCCAAGGCGCCGTCGACGAGCGTGCGATCCCCGATGCCGTCGAGCAGACGTTCGGCCATGGCCACGACGGTCGGCTCCAGCTCGGCGGTGGCCTTCGGGCTGAAAGACGGCAGCAGCGGCCGGCGGACCGGGCCGTGCTCGGGCGGGTCCAGCGTGATCGGCGACAGGTCGAGCTTGATCTTGTCCGGGTGATTCGTGTTGACCGCCGTGACCCGGTTCGAGAAGGTCTCGGTATCTCGAGCGGTCTTGGTGATGTCGTCGTGACGGGTCACCAGGTATGCGCCGTAGAACCGCTCGGTGGAAGCGACGGGGCAGCGTTCACGCAGGTCAGCCATGATCTCGGGGCCGCCGGCGGCCCACTCCTCGCTCAGGTGATCGAAGTCCGTTGCCCAGTCGGCGACAGGCGGTCGTTCTGACATGTCGGTCGGCACTCCACTCCTGACACCCGCCGATGGTTTGCGGCGGTCCGTTGCGGACGCTGCCAGCGATCCGCACGGGTACCGATGGTATTCCGCCAGTGGCTTGCTGCGCCGGAGTTCCCGGGCGACCGGCTCGGCGGGCAGTTCCGACGTGCGTTCGGCACGGCGCACGGCCACTGCGTCGGTACGGCACCGCGCGACCACCGCGCCGGTCGCCAGGATGCACGGCCGCTGCGTCGGCCTGACACGGCGCGTACCGTGGTGACGTGCCGCTCGACGTCATCGGGATGATCGGCGTGTCGCCGCCCAAGGACGACTCGACCGTGCATGTCATCGAGGGCGGGCTGTCCCGCCAGTTCCTCGAGGACTTCAGCCGTGCGCACGACGAGGCCGGCTTCGACCTGGTGCTAGTGGGCTACACGTCGACCTCGGCCGATGGCTGGGCGGTGGCGACCCACGCCGCTTCGGTCACCGAGCGGCTCGGCTACCTCGTCGCGCACCGGCCCGGCTTCGTGGCGCCCACGCTGGCCGCCCGCAAGGCAGCCACCTTCGATCAGCTCAGCGACGGCCGCTTCGCGCTGCACATCATCGCCGGAGCCAGCGACACCGACAATCAGCGCGACGGCGACTACCTGCCGAAGGTTGACCGCTATGCCCGTGCCGGCGAGTACATCGACGTGATGCGCCGCACGTGGACCTCAGCGGAGCCATTCGACCACGAAGGGACGTACTACCGATTCAGCAATGTGCGCGCCGACGTGCAACCGCTGCAGCAGCCGTCGCCGCCGATCTTCTTCGGCGGATCCAGCGAAGAGGCATTGGAGATGGGCGCTCAACGATGCGACGTGTATGCCATCTACGCGGAGCCTCGCGCCGCAGTGGCAGCACGGTTCGAGGACTTCCGCCGCCGGGCCGCTGCGTACGGGCGCACGCCGCGTTTCTCGATCAGCGTCCGGCCGATTCTGGGCGACACCGAGGGCGAGGCGTGGGATCGCGCTCACCGCATCCTGGGCGGCATCGAGGCCGCTGGCACCGACAAGCTGACCGTGGCGGGCAGTCATCGGGGCAAGCCGTACGACCACGGTGGTGAACGAATGCTGTCCTATGCCGCCGCGAGCGATGTCCACGATGAGCGGCTATGGCTCAAGATCGCCGAGGCCACTGGTGCTCCCGGCAACACCTCGTGCCTGGTCGGTACTGCTGAGCAGGTGGCCGATTCCATCCTGCGGTACTACCAGCTCGGAATTCCGGCAGACGGCGGGGTGAGCGACGTGGGCCATGTGCTGATCCGGGGCTTCGATCCCTTCAACGACGCCGTCGACTTCGGCCGCGAGCTCATTCCCCGCATCAAGGCGGGTGCTGCCGAGCTCGATGCGCGAGCGGCGCAGGCTGAGTCCGGCTCCCGGGCGGATACGGCGCTCGCAGCCGCGGACTAGACAGCGTGCTGGGCGAAACACCGACCACGAAGGCCGGCCAGAAGCACCGATGAACAGGGGAACCTGATGCTGGACATGGATCTCTCGGGACGGGTGGCGCTGGTGACCGGCGCTTCCAAGGGCATCGGCGAGGCCTCGGTGCGGCTGCTGGCCGACCACGGCGCCGCGGTCGCATTCTGCGCCCGTGGCGCCGAAGCGGTAGATGCCCTGGCCGCGTACGTGCCGCCGTCGGGATCGGGCTCGGTTCAGGGTTACACCGCCGACATGGCCGATGCCGACGCCACGCAGGCATTCCTCGAGGCGGCCACCGCCGATGTGGGGCCCGCCGACATCCTGGTCAACAACGTGGGCGCCTCGCCGTCGCGCAACTTCCTGTACATGTCCGACGACGACTGGACCGATCTGCACCAGCTCAACCTGATGTCGGCGGTGCGCTGCACCCGCTTCTGCCTGCCGCACATGCGCAAGCAGAAGTGGGGCCGGGTCATCATGATCGCCACCGGTGCCGCGTTCTCGCCGAACGCTGCGCTCATCGACTACGCCGCCACCAAGGCAGCCATGGTGGCCACCGCCAAGGCGCTGGCAGGCAAGTACGGCGCCGACAACGTGCTCACCAACACGGTCATCCCCGGGCTCATCCGCACCGACATGTGGGAACGCGCAGCCGCCGAGATCGCAGAGGCCAACAACACCGACGCCGAGGCGATCTTCGCCCGCAATTCCACCGGGGTCCCGCAAGGCCGCTACGGCACAGCCGACGAGGTCGCCGCCGGCGTGGTGTTCCTGGCAAGCAACGCAGCGAACTACGTCAACGGCACCTGCCTCACCATCGACGGCGGCGTCGGCACCCACGTCTGACCTGAACACCTGTCTGCGTTGCTCTGAAACTGATCTGAGCCGCGGGCTAGCTTTCAGGTCGCCAATCTCGCTCACGAACTCGCAGACCAAACAGGAGCACCGACATGGCGCACGCCTACACCGACAAGGGCCTCGAGATGCAGGAGGCCGTGAAGTCGTTCATGGACGACCACATCTACCCCAACGAGGAGGAGTACAACGAGCAGTACGAGGAGCTCGTAGCCGCCGGGCAAGTCCACGCCACCCCGGCAATCATGGAGAAGCTCAAGGCGGCGGCGCGCGAACGCGGCCTGTGGAACCTGTTCATCCCCCACCTCGACCCGCAGGCGCCGGGCACGAAGCTGTCCAACCTGGACTACTCGCCGATCTCCGAAGAGCTCGGCAAGGTGTCGTTCAGCTCCGAGGCGCTGAACTGCGCGGCACCTGACACCGGCAACATGGAGATTCTGAACCTGTACGGCTCCGAGCGGGTCAAGCAGCAGTACCTGGCACCGCTGCTGGAGGGGGAGTTCCGCTCGACCTTCTCGATGACCGAGCCCGAGGTGGCCAGCTCTGATGCCTCCAACATCCGCCTGCGGATCGACAAGGACGGCGACGAGTACGTGCTGAACGGTCGTAAGTGGTTCTCCTCGAACGCGCTGCGGCCCGAGTGCAAGGTGCTCATTGTGATGGGCAAGAACGACCCGGACGGGCCGCGCCATCGCCAGCAGTCGATGATCGTGGTGCCTCGCGACGCCGAGGGCATCACGGTGGAACGCGACCCGCTGGTGTTCGGCTACCACCACCGGGGCGGTCACCCCGAGTTGGTGTACGAGAACGTGAGGGTGCCCGAGGACCACATTCTGGGCGGCGAGGGCGAGGGCTTCGCCATCAGCCAGGCCCGGCTGGGCCCCGGACGCATCCACCACTGCATGCGTTCGATCGGCGTGGCCGAACGGGCGCTGGAGTACATGTGCAAGCGGGCGCTCGAACGCCACACCTTCGGCAAGTCGGTTGCCCAGCAAGGCCTCATCCAGGACTGGATCGCCGAAGCACGCATCGAGATCGACCAGGCCCGCGAGTACGTGCTGCATGTGGCACATCTGATGGACACCATCGGCAACAAGGCCGCCGCGCAGGAGATCTCCGGCATCAAGGTGGTGGTGCCCAACATGGCGCTGAAGATCATCGATCGGGCCATCCAGGTGCACGGCGCCGGCGGTGTCACCCAGTTCTTCCCGCTGGCCGAGATGTACGCCCAGATGCGGACGCTGCGGATCGCTGACGGCCCCGACGAGGTTCACAAGATGACCATCGCCCGCCGCGAACTCCGCCGCCACGATCCCGATTTCAGGATGTCCTAGGACATCCTGAACATCAGACACTGCGGATGGCGTAAGCCGTCCGGAACATCAGACACAGCAGGTTGGGCTAGCTCTTGAGCCGTTCTGACAGCGTGTCCAGCGTGCGTCGCACCTCGGCCAGCACCGTCGATGAGTCGTCGCTGGGACCGACCGGCGCGTGCAGGCGCACCCGGCTTCCCCCGGGTACCTGTTCGAGATCGAAGCGCCAGGCGTCCGCAGGCACGTCGAGCGACTCGATGGCGGCCCGAACCGCGTCGGGCTTGGCCTTCAGATCGATCTCGTCGACGACGCCTGGACCGCTCTGCGATTTGGTCCGGCCATAGCGATCGAAGTAGGCGATGTCGGCAGCCGGGTAGCGCCGTGACGTCGGCGTGAAGTCGGTGCCGATCGTGTAGGCCACCGGGAAGAGGCAGATCTGGGTCACGTGGTCCGGCAGCTCCAGCAGCTCGGCGACTGCCGGCGCCTCGTTGAGGTACATCGTGGTCCACACCGTTCCCAGGCCTCGGCTCCGGAGCGCAACCATGAAGCTCCACGCCGATTGGATCACTGAATCGAACAGCCCGGGCCGTCCGCTGCCGTCATGGCGTCCGAGGATCGTGGGAATGACGAGCGCCGGCGTCCTGGCGATGTTCTCGCCGAGATGGCGGGCGCCCGCCATCAGCCGTTCGTTCTGGTGGCCGCTGCCCTGCAGACGCTTGGCAGTCTCGATGACCCAGTCGACGCCGGCCGACAGGTAGAGCTCGGCCATCCGGTCCTTGGTCTGCTGATCCCTGATGATCATCCAGCGACGGCTGCCGTTATTGCCCCCGGTGGGTGCCTGCTCGGCCACATCGATGCAGTCGAGAATGACCTGGTCCTCGACCTCCCGGTCGAAGTCGAGACGCTGGCGCACGCCCCGGGTCGTCATCAGCGCGTGATCGACGATCGCCTGGTAATCAGGCGTGCCCGGTGCGAATGTCGGCTCATCCATCTGCGGCGAGGGTAATCGCGGCGCTTATGGAGACTGCTGGTGTGAAGGGCCTGCAGAACTAGCGTGAGGCCATGCTCACGGCCGATGAGGTCGCGTCGTTCAGCACTGATGGCTTCGTGACGGTTGACTCGCTAATCGATTCGGATCTGATCGAGCCACTCAGGGAGCGGTTCGAGCGGCTGTTCCGGGGTGAGTTCGAAACCGGCATCTCGCCCGACGAGGTCAACTGGCTGGCGGGCCGCGACGATCCGACGCTGACGAGACAGATCTGCAACGGCTGGAAGGCCGACCGGCTGATCGCCTCGACCGTGCTCGATGCCCGCCTCGGCGAGACGGTGGCCAAGCTGGCCGGCTGGCCCGGTGCCCGGATCGTTCAAGACAATGTGCTGTGGAAGCCGCCGGGCGCCCGGTCGCTGGGATTCCACCGCGACAACGCCTACCTGGCCTGGTACACGCCGACCGAGATGTTCTCGTGCTGGATCGCGCTCGACGACACCGTCGCCGGCGGCGGCACCATGGAGATAGCCCGGGGATCGCACCGCTGGCCCACACAAGGCGACCAGATGGGCGAGTTTCATGCCCCCGACGACTACCGGGCGACGGTCAGTGCGGCAGCGGAAACTGCCGGTGCCGCTCTCGACCTCGCGCCGGTGGAAGTACCGGCCGGCGGCGGGTCGTTCCATCACGGGTGGGCCTGGCACGGTTCGGGGCCGAATGAGTCCGATCGGCACCGGCGGGCGCTCGTGCTGCACTGCGCCAGCAGCGAGGCCCGCTTCAACCGGGACGGCTTCGGCGAGGGCAACGGACCGATCTACTCCCGCTACGCCCGCCTTACCGACGACGAGATGGACGAGAACCACTTCCCGATCCTGTGGCGGCACGACGGCTACCGCACGCCCGGCATCTAGCGGGCATCAGCAGCAACCCGACGCTTGCGACGTCGCCGATATCAGCAGCAGCCGGATGAGAGCGCCTAGCGTCAGCGAGCAGCGGGGGGAGGCGCAGCGATGGCACTGACAGTGCAAAGTTCACCGGCAGTCAACGACTACCGGCACCTCGTGCAGGACGACCGGATCCACGGCAGCCTTTACACCGACCCTGCGGTGTTCGCGGATGAGATGGAGCGCATCTTCACCGACGGCTGGGTGTTCGTGGGCCACGAATCCGAGGTGCCCGACGTCGGCGACTGGGTCTCGCGGCGGCTGGGCACCGAGCCGGTGCTGATGGTGCGCAACGGAGACGGCGGCATCAGCGTGGTCGCCAACCGCTGCGCCCACCGCGGCACCACCTTGTGCCCGCAGAATGACGGCAACAACCGGAACTTCCGGTGTGCCTACCACGGGTGGACCTACGACCTCGACGGCACGCTGCTGGGAGTGCCGGGACCGAAGGGCTTCCACAAAGACACCGCTGATCTGGGACTGGATCGACCCGGCCAAGTCGATGACTACCGGGGCTTCGTGTTCGCCAACCGCAGCGGCACGGCGGGGTCGCTCGCCGATCACCTGGGGGCGGGCGGCACTGATCTCATCGATCGGACCTCCAACATGTCGCCCTCGGGCAGCGTCCGCCTGTCCGCGGGCTGGATCGGCCAGCGGATCGACTCGAACTGGAAGATGTGGCCCGAGAGCGACCACGACGGCTACCACCTCAATTTCACCCATGCGTCGATGGCCCGGGCCGTGCCCGACACCTACTACGACGAGATCGTGATGACCGGCGAGGAGGCCTCGGAGTCGGCCACACGCGCCTACGACGGGGGCCACCTCGAACTCGACTTCCGAGGCAGCTACACCCGCGAGCTGGCCTGGCTCGGCACCACTCGCGAGAAGGTGGCCAGCTACTGCGATGCCCTCGAGCAGTCCTACGGACCCGAGAGGGCCAAGACGATCATGTGGGACGGCCCGCCGCACGCACTCGTGTTCCCGAACCTGTTCCTCGCCGAGATGAATATCGCCCGAATCGAGCCGGTCTCGCCGGGCGTCACGGTGCACCACCACACTCCCCTGCTCGTGGATGGCGCCGACGAGAGCGTCAACCGGCGACTCGTGCTGCAATCAGAAGCGGCGATGGGCCCCGCATCGTTCTTCCTGACTGACGACGCGGTGATCGCCGAGCGCATGCACCGGGCTTTCCAGGGGGCCGCCGTCGGCGACGACGCCTGGGTCGATCTCAGCCGGGGCCTCGAGCGCGAGCACGTCACTGACGGTCAGCGTTGGAGCGACATCACCGACGAGACCACCAATCGCGGCTTCTGGCATCACTACCGCGATGTCATGGCCAACGTGCTGGGCGACCGGCAGAACAGCGCCTGAGCGGCCGCCATGGCGACCGTCGACGAGCCGACGCGTCGCGAGATCGACGCATTCGTGTACCTCGAAGCCCGGCTCGCCGATGAATCTCGCTACGACGAGTGGGAAGCACTGGTCACCGACGACATGCATTACTGGGTGCCGTTCGGCCCCGGCGACTACGAGCCCGGCACCCGGGTCAGCTACATCAACGACAACCGAGCCCGCCTGGCCACGCGTATCCGCCAGCTCGCAACTGGTGTCCATCACGCACAAGACCCGCCGTCATCGATGCGCCGGGTGGTGTCGAACATCGAGATCCTGAGGGCCGAGGGCGACGAATTCGAGGTCGGCAGCAACTTCGTGCTCTACGAGCACGCAGTCCAGGCCACGGGCCACCTGCGCCTGTGGGCGGGACGCACCAGGCATCGCTTGCGGCGCACGCCCGACGGGCTGCGCATGGCGGCCAAGACGGTGGAGCTGGTGAACTCCACTTCCCCGCTGCCGAACCTGCCCTTCATCATCTGAGGGGCACTGTTTCCCGCTCTTGTTCCCAATCTCGAATGAGTACGGGCTCACAGGCCGCTCGGGCCACGGCTTCGCCTTCCGGCTCAGCCTCTAGTCGAACTTGGGCGGTCGCTTCTCCACGAAGGCCCGCTGGGCCTCGCGGGCATCGCTGCTGTGGAACGTCTCGCCTTCCAGGCTGAGCGACAGCGGCAGGATCTGGGCCGACATCTGCCGGATCCAGTTGTTGATGGGCACCTTCGACGCGCTGATGGCCTTCTGCGGTCCTGCGGCGAGCTGCCCGGCTTTCTCCAGCGCCGTGTCGAGGATTGCGTCGTCGTCCACCAGGAAATTGACGAGGCCCATGTCGTAGAGCATCTCGCCGGTGACCCGCTCGCCGGTCATCAGATGCCACTTGGCCCGGTTGACGCCCATCAGCAACGGCCAGATGACCTGGCCGCCGTCGCCGGCGCCGATGCCCATGTTGACGTGCGTGTCGGCGAACACCGAGCTGTGGCCGGCCACCACCACATCGCAGAGCAGGGCGATGTTGGCGCCCAAGCCCATGGCGTAGCCCTGCACGGCGGAGATGATCGGCTTGCGCAGCTCGAGCAAGTGGTCGACGATCTGGCGTCCTTCTTCGAAGCTAACTGCCGGACCGCCGGTGTCGCTGAAATCGCCGCCGGCGCAGAATGCCCGGCCGGTGCCGGCGAGCACCACCACCTTCACGTCGTCGTCGGTCTGGGCGTCGCGGGTGAACGAGGCCATCTCGTGATGCATCTGCCCGTTCACGGCATTGAGCCGCTCGGGCCGGTTCAGCGTGACCACGGCAACGCCGTTGTCTCGCTTGTCGATGAGCATTGCCTGGTAGTTCGCTTGGTCCAGCGGCATGACAAGCCTCCCCGTGTCTTAGGCCACTTGGCTGGCGCTCAACGTACTGCGGTGAGACTGTGTCTGATTGTCCTCACCGTGCAGCGGTGAGGACTCGACCCACTTGGGTGTGGGGCCGGCCGACGATTCGCTCGTAGTTCGCCGGGTCGGTGGCACCCTCGGTGACCATAATCAGCACGGTGGCGCTCGCCGGGTCCTCCAGCGCCGCTGAGCCCTCCTCATCGGCCAGGAGCGCCCGCACTCCGGCCAGCGAGGCGCTTCCGGTCTCGCCGGCGACTACTTGGGCGTCGGCCAAGTCTCCCATTGCTGTGCCTGCAGCGTCGCTGTTCACCGAGACGCACCACTCGACGCCGCTCGCCATCATCGGCCACGCCAGCGGCGACGGCACCCCGCAGTTGAGGCCGACCATGATCGACCGATGCGGGCCGGGAGTCTCGGTGATCTCGCCGTTGATGGTGGACAGCTGGACGCAGTTGGCGTCGTCAGGCTCTACCGATACCAGCACCGGACGGTGAGCGCCGCTGCGGAAGTGAGTGACGGCAGCGGCCATGAATGCACCGACGCCGACGGGCACTGCGACCAGATCGGGCGATGCGATGCCGTTGGCGGCCAGCGCATCGTCGACTTCGGCGAAGATCGTCGTGTAGCCCTCCGCGACATTGGCGGGGATGGTCTCGTAGCCGGGCCACGAGGTGTCGGACACGACGAGACAGCGATCGCCGGCCATCTCGGCACTCTGTTCGATGGCGTCGTCGTACGTGCCGTCCACGACGGTCACGGTCGCGCTCTCGCCCTCGATGGCGGCGATACGAGCCTCCGATGTGCCGTCGGGCACCAGGATGTGCGCGTCGAATCCCAGCAGGCGCGCCATGAACGCGACCGCCCGGCCGTGGTTGCCGTCAGTTGCCGCGGCCAGGGTCATGGGCCTCAAATGGGCCAAGCTGGCTGCCAGTTCATTGATGTTCGCCCACGGCGGCGGCTCCCCGCCGATGTGCTCGCAGATGGCGCGATACGACGCCCACGATGCGCCCAATATCTTGAACGACGGCAGGCCCATGCGCTGCGTCTCGGCCTTCACCAGCACGCGCCCCACGCCGAGACTGTCGGCCAGCCGGGGAGCATCCACGAGCAGCGTCGGTGCGTATGCAGGCAACCGGCGATGAAACGCCATCACTTCCGGCGGCACTGCCGGCCAGTTGCGGCCGTCGAACAGCGGGTTCCGGTTGACCAGAGCGCCCATTGCTGACCTCCCTCAATCCAGAGACTCAGTCGAGCTCGTCGAGTGCGGCGAAGAGCCGCTGCGCCTGTTCGGCTGCCTTGGCCCGCACCTCGGCGGGGTCGACACGCGTCGCCGTGCCCCCTGACAGCACCTGCTCGCCGTCGATCGTGACGTCGAGCGGGTGCACCCCGGGCGTGTAGGCGAGATGCCACGGGTCAGCGCTGGGATAGGACCAGCGCACGGTGTCGTTGCGGGCTCCGGGCATCAGCTCCCAACCCTGGGCGAGCCACTCCCACGGCGGATCCGGCGAGGCGGTGACGTCGTGCTCGCGCAGCCGGGCGTAGGCCACCCGGAACTCGTCGAGCATGTCTGAGCCGATGCCGTCGGTGCCCAGCGCAATCGGGCTCGTGGCCGCGAAGCGCACCGGATCGGCGTAGCCGACCGCGTTGTTCATGTTGGAACGCGGGTTGTGCACGACGGTGCCGCGCAGACCGTGGTCGTCCTGCAGGTGCACGCCATGGATCAGCAGCCAGCGCTCGTCGGTGAGGCCGGCCAGCCTCATTGCGGCATCAGCGTCGGGCGGGCCCTCGGCGACATGAATGTGCACGCCGACGTCGTGGCGGCGAGCCATGTCGGCCGCCGCAGCCAGCGTGTCGTCGGTGCACGTGAAGGCTGCATGAACGCCCACGTAGCCGCGGCCGCCGGCGGCGAGAAAGCGGTCGTTCTCCGCCAATCCCCGCCGGGCCCCATCCGCTCCGTGACGGTCGGTCACTCCGTAGCAGCAACTGATCCGCACCCCGACTTCGGCGCAGGCATCCGCGATCACATCCAGCGAGCCCTCGATGGCGTTGGGAGACTCATGATGATCGACGATCGCCGTGCAGCCGGTCTCCAGCGCTTCCAGAGCGCCCAGCTTCGCCGACCACTCCAGCATCTCCAGGTCGAGCGCTCGGTCGAGGCGCCACCAGACCAGCTCGAGGATCTCAGCGAAGCCTCCGGGCGTGCGCGGCGGTGCCGGCATGCCCCGGGCCAGCGCGGAATAGAGGTGGTGATGCGAGCACACCAGTCCCGGCGTCGTCGCACCCTCCTCGCTCACGGCTGCGAGCGTAACCCCGGCCCCGGTGCCGATTGGGCAGATTCGGCAGAGCCAGGAGCAGGCAAGTCAGGCGGGCGGGCGTGGCTCCGCTACCGACGGAACGCCGGAAGGATCTCGACGAGGCGACCGAGCTGTGTGTCGACGTTCGGCGACGCCAGCCGGATGCAGATGTGCCGGCAGCCTGCGTCGATGTAGCTCTGCAGCCACGCCGTGATTTCATCGGCCGTACCGGATTTTGTGCCCATGATCCGGCGCAGCACTTCGATCTGGACGCCGTAATACAGCATGGCGTGCTCAGCCACTTCGGCTGCCGCGGTGTCGGGCTCGCCGATGTTGACGGTCAGGTAGGCCGCAGCCGCGATCGACGCCGGATCACGGCCTGCGTCGGCCGCATGACTGCGCACGGTCGCAAGCTGATCGGCGAACGCGTCCACTGCGGGGGCGGTGGGGAACCATCCGTCGAAGTGCCGGCCGGCACGTTCAAGCCCGCGAGGCCCCGAGCCGCCCAGCCACAGGCGCGGCCCGCCCTCGCTGACGCACACCGGCTGCAGCCGCTGCTGCGTGGGTGTGCCTTCGGCTCGCCAGAGCTCGCGGGCTCGATGGACGATCTCCATCATCCGGGTGCCCCGACGACCGTAATCGGCCCCGACCAGATCGAAATCGGTGCTGACCTCTGCTCCGGGCGGCCCTGCCCCCACGCCCAGGATGAGGCGGCCGCCGGACAGCGCGTCCACCGTGGCAGCCTGCTGCGCGAGCTGCTCGGCACTGCGCATCGACGCCAGCAGCACCGCCGTGCCGAGATCGATGCGTTCGGTGGCAGCCGCTACGGCCGCCAGCACCGAGAGCGGCTCGGCCCGCGGCTTGGCCAGCAGGGAGTCGCCGATCCACGCAGCGTCGAAGCCGAGCTCTTCGGCTCGCACGGCCCAGGCCACCAGCCGCCGGGGATCGCCGTCGTGGGGCGGGTACATCGCCAGCTCACGCGAGGGCAGGAGCAGGCCGAAGGTGACTGATCCAGGTGAGGTCATGGCGAGAACTCTGCCACTCCCGTCGCCTGGGCGCGGTGAGGAGGGCTCAGGCGGTCAGACCCAGGCGTCGGCTCGCTCGCGGTTGGAGGGGTTGCGCATCGGCAGCTCGTTGTGCCAGACGCCCTCGTGCTCGCGCAGCGCAGCCGCCACCGCGCCGGCTGTCGGCACCAGCCCGATCTCGCCGACGCCCTTGATGCCGTAGGGAGCACCGGGCTGCGGCGATTCCACCAAAATCACGTCGACGTCGGGCATGTCCTTGGGCCGGATGATCGCAAGGCTGCGCAGCGTGGAGTTGAGGGGTCGCCCGTCGGCGTCGGCCGGAAAGCCCTCGCTGAGCGCATACCCCAAGCCCATATGCACGCTGCCCTCGATCTGGCCTTCGCACAAGATCGGGTTCACGGCCCGTCCCACGTCGTGGGCTGCGATGACCCGCTCGACGTTGCCCGTGTCAGGGTCAAGGATCACGACCTGGGCGGCGTAACCGAACGTGGAGTGGATGACCGGGTTCTCAAGGCCTTCCGACAGCGAGTTGGTCCAGTCCACCCGGTACTCGCCCTCGTAGTCCACTTCCGACTTGCAGCCGTCGGCCAGCGCCGCACGGCAGGCGTCTGCCACCGCACCCGCACCCATCAACGTGCCCCGGCTGCCGGTGGTCTGGCCGGCACCCAGCTCACGGGTGGAGTCCACGATCACCCTCACCGCTTCGGGGTCGACGCCCAGTTCCTCCACGGCCACCTGCAACGCCACGGTGTGCACGCCCTGGCCCATCTCGGTCCAGCAGTGGCGGACCTCCACCGTGCCGTCAGCGCAGAAGCGCACGATCGCCTTGGCGATCTCCTTGAAGCCGTTGCCCAGACCCGAGTTTTTCAGCCCGAGCCCGATGCCGACGGGCTTGCCGGCAGCACGGGCAGCCTCGTAGGGCTCGCGCACCGCATCGAGGCAGGCTTGGGCGCCGAGACAGCCATCATCCATGATCTGGCCCGGTCCCCACACTCCCCCGGGCACCACCACGTTGCGCTGGCGCATCTCGAAGCCACTGATGCCCACCGCTTCGGCCAACCGGTCCATCACGCCTTCCATGGCGAACTGGGCCTGATTGGCGCCGAATCCCCGGAACGCACCGCAGACGGGGTTGTTGGTGCGCACTGCCACCGACTCGACGTCGACGGCTGGCACCAAGTACGGGCCCGTGGCGTGACCCGCCGACCGTTCCAGCACTTTCATGCCCACCGAGGCGTACGGGCCCGAGTCGCCGAACATGCGTGCCCGCACGGCAGTGAGCTTGCCGCCGGCGTCACAGCCCACTTCGTAGGTCATGCGGATCGGGTGCCGCTTCGGGTGCATCAGCAGCGATTCCTCACGCGACAGCGTGATGCGCACTGGTCTGCCGGTCAGCCACGCCGCAAGCGCGGTATGCGCCTGATTGGACATGTCCTCCTTGCCACCGAATGCGCCGCCGTTGGACACCAGCTCGGTAGTGACCACCGATGGGTCGAGCGCCAGCACCGCCGCAATGTCGTTGCGGTCGTCCCAGATGCCCTGCCCGCCGGTGTAGACGTGCAGCCCGGCGGGAAGCCCGTTGGCAGGCGTGGGCACGGCCAGGGTCGACTCGGGTTCGAGGTAGGCGTGCTCGATGCGCTGCGTCTGGAAGGTCTCGGTCACCACATGTGCAGAGCCGGCCAGCTCAGCATTGACATCCCCACGGGAGTACGTCGAGCGAGACAGGATGTTGCCGTCGAGCTCCCACACAGCATCGACATCGCTGTCCTTCACCCGCACTGGGTCGGTCATGGGCTCGAGGACGTCGTAGGACACCTCGATCAGCTCGGCGGCCCGTCTGGCAGCGGGACGGTTGTCGGCCACGACGATCGCCAGCACATCGCCGAGGTACGACGTGCGCCCGCCGACCGGGATCATGACCGGCCAATCCTTGTGAATGAGGCCCACTCGCAAGACGCCGGGGATGTCGGCGGCGGTGAACACTGCCTGCACGCCGGGCACTGCCTCGGCTGCGCTCACGTCGATTGCCAGCACATCGGCACGGGCGTGATCGGCGAAGCGCAGGGCGCCGTGCAGCATCCCGTCCGGATACATGTCGTCGATGTAGGGGCGGCTGCCCAGCGTGAGCTCGCGGGCCTCGTAGCGCACGCCCGAGCTGCCGACGCCCTTGGGCGGCAGCGCCACCGGCACCTCCCCGGCCGCCAGCGACTCCACAGCGTCGAGAATCTTGGTGTAGCCAGTGCAGCGGCACAGGTGGCCGCCCAGGTGCCGGCTGGCTTCCTCCCGGGTCAGCGCCGAGCCTTTGCGATCCAGAAGGGCCTTCAGCCGCACCACGATGCCGGGGGTGCAGAATCCGCACTGCAGCGCGCCGTAGGCCGCGAACGTGTTCGCCATCGCGTCCACTTCGGCCTCGTCGAAGCCTTCAACGGTGGTGATCTCGGTGCCGGCTGAGCGCTCCAGGCTGGTCTGGCAGGCCACCCGGGCCTTGCCGTCCACCAGCACCGTGCAGCAGCCGCATTGGCCCGACGGAGCGCAGCCGTCCTTGGGCGAGATGATCCCCAGCTCATCTCGCAGCGCCGCCAGCAGATGCTCATGATCGCTGGAGACCGTGACCGGCGAGCCGTTCAGCACGAACTCGGTCGTCATCGACATCCTCGTCTCTGGGACCACAGAGTTCTCTTGGTCCCCTCCCCGCAGGCCATTGTCGCACCGCTGCACGGCCATTCACACCACCAACGCTCTGTGCTGGCTGTGGCGGCGGCTATGGCGGCGGGATGACGCCCTTCTGCTGACCGATCAGCTGGTAGGTCTCAGGCCGCCGGTAACGGCTGAAGTCGAACAGCGTGTCCTTGTACTGGGAGCACCAGTCCAGATCGCACTGGGCGGTGATGAGCTCATCGCCGTCGGTGACGGCCTGGGCCACGATCTGGCCGGACGGTGCGATCACCGCCGAGTGCGCCAGCGATTCCACGCCCTCCTCGGTGCCGCCCTTGGCTACACCGATCACCCAGGTGCCGTTCTGGTAGGCGCCCGCCTGCATCACGAGGTGATTGTGAAACGCCTGCAGCGGATCCTGGACCGGATCCGGCGCATAGTGCAGCGGCGTGTTGTAGCCGATGAAGATCATCTCGACGCCCTGCAGGCCCATGACGCGGTAGGTCTCGGGCCAGCGCCGGTCGTTGCACAGCGCGATGCCCATGACGCCGCCGAAGGCGCGCCACACGCTGAAGCCCTCCGTGGATTCCTCGAAGTAGCGACGCTCGAGGTGCTGGAACGGCCGCTGCGGCTCGTGCTCCTCGTGACCGGGGATGTGCACCTTGCGGTACTTGGCGACGAGGCTGCCGCTGCGATCGACGAGGATGGCCGTGTTGTAGCGGTGCCCGTCGGGTGTCAGCTCGGCGTATCCCAGGTGGAAGCCGATGCCGAGGCGCTTGGCCTCGTCGAACAGCGGCTGTGTCTGCGCCGACGGCATCTCGGTCTCGAAGTACGACAGCAGCTCGGGGGAGTCGTCGGGGAAGTACCAGCGGGGGAAGAACGTGGTGAGCGCCAGTTCCGGGAACACCACCACCTCGCAACCCCGGTCTGCTCCCTGGTGCAGCAACGCGATCAGCCGCTCGACGACCTTGGCACGGGTCTCATAGCGTGCGATGGGCCCGAGCTGCGCGGCGCCGACCGTGAGCGGTCTCATGCGGCCGTCCCGCCGCTCGCAGCATCTGGGCCGCCGGAGAATGCACCGTCGATGTCGCCGCTGGCGAGGCGCCAGACGACGTCAGCGAGCAGGTTCGCTCCCGCCTCGATGTCCTCGGCAGAGGTGTACTCGGCCGGGTTGTGGCTGACCCCGTCGAAGCTGGGCACGAAGATCATCGCTGTCGGGCACACACGGGCCAGCATCTGAGCATCGTGGCCCGCGCCAGACGGCATCCGGCGATGGCTCAGGCCCGCTTCCGCGGCGCAGCGTTCGACCAGATCGATGACTGCGGAATGGAACTCGACCGGCTCGAAACGGGCGGTGCGTCGCATGGCGGCGTCGAGGTGCTCGCCCTCGGCGATGCGGCTGACGATCTCGTCGAGGCGAGCCTCCGCGTGCTGCAGCATCGGTTCGGAGGTGTTGCGAAGGTCCACCGTCATCACCGCCGAGCCGGCGATGACATTGACCAGGTTCGGCACCAGCGAGATCGAGCCGACCGTGCCGACCTGCGAATCTCCGATGTTGTGCGCCAGCTCGCGCACCTCGCCGGCGATGCGGCATGCGGCCAGCCCTGCGTCGCGCCGCAGCGGCATCGGCGTCGTGCCGGCATGGTTGGACTGGCCGCTCAGCGTGACCTCGGTCCACGAGATGCCCTGGACGCCTTCCACCACGCCGATCTGCGTCTCGTGGAACTCCAGCACCGGACCCTGCTCGATATGCAGCTCCATGTAGGCGTAAGGCACGGTTCCGGGCACGGGGGCGGGGCCGCGATAGCCGATGCGATCCAACTCGTCGCCGACGGAGATGCCGTCGCGGTCGGTGATCTCCAACGCTTCCTCGAGCGCCATGCCCCCGACGTAGGCGAGGCTGCCCAGCATGTCGGGCGCGAACCGGCTGCCTTCCTCGTCGGTGAAGTAGGCCACCGACAGGGGCCGGGCGGGCGTCTGGCCGCTGGCCAGCACCGACTCGATGACCTCCAAGCCGGCGAGCACACCGAGATTGCCGTCGTAGCGACCGCCGGTGGCGACCGTGTCGATGTGGCTGCCCATCATCACCGATTCGGCGACCCTGCCGGGCTCCGTGCAGGCGACCACGTTCCCGAGCCCGTCGACGGTGATTTCCAGCCCCAGATCGGCCATCCACGTGCCGACCAGGTCGCGCCCGTCCCGGTCCTCGTCGGTGAGCGCGAGGCGGCAGTTGCCCTGCGTTCCCTCGATGGCACCGATCTGCGCCAGCTCGTCGAGGCGCCCCATCAGGCGCGCCCCGTCGATGCGCGGTGCCCCCCCTGAAGATGCGCTCATTGGCTCATTCTCTCATCGCACGGTGCTGAACCCGCATCACGGCCCGTCTACACGAAGGTGGCAGCGACCTCGTCGTTGAGCTCGTTGATCATCTCATCCCACAGCCGGGGCAGGCCTCTCAGCGAGTCCCAGAAGGCCTGGTCGCGGCGTGCCTCGAAATCCTCCAGCGGGACCCCCTGCTGCTCGACCCAGGTGTAGTAGCCGAGGTTGAAGATCCGGTCCCGGCCCCGGTCCGACAGCACTTCAATATGGGGGGCATCGTCGCTGCGGGCATCAGGAGCGAGATGGCGTTCGATGATGCCCCTGGCGGTGCCTGCATCGAAGCTGTCCGGATAGCGCTCCGCAAGGTGCCGCTCCCGCTCGGAGTAGTACATCTCGAACCCGTCGGTGGCGACGGTCATCACCACGTCATCAGCGCCGAGGCCCAGCTCGTTGGCGGCCCGGGCTGCGGCCAGGGTGTTGCAGATCGACGAGTAACCGAAGTGCCCAAGCTCGTCCAGCACCCATGAAGCGGCCCCGAGGTGCTCGCGCAGCGCATCGCGCCCGGGCTCGGTGTTGAACACCAGCCCGAGGCCGTCCGTCGCACGGTCGCTGACGCCGACGATGACATCGGTGTTCATGACGTTGTGGATCAGCGGGATGTGCTTGTCGCCGATGCCCTGAATGTTGTGCTCGCCGTAGCCGTTGTAGAGCATGGTCGGGCACTCCAGCGCCTCCACCGCGACGATCTGCGCGCCGTGAGCGTCCTTGAGCTGGTCACCGGCGCCGAGCGTGCCGGCCGAGCCGCTGGCTGCCACGAATGCGGCCAGGTTCGGCTCGGAGCCCGTGGCTGCACGTTGGCGCAGGTGTTCGAACACGGCCAGGAGCGCCGCTCCGGTCACCTCGTAGTGCCCGATGTGATTCGAGAACTCGCTGAACTGGTTCAGGATGAAGTTCGCCGGGTCCAAAGACAGCTCTGCGCAGGCGTCGTAGATCTCCTTGACATTGCTCTCCGAGCCGGGCGTGCGGATGACGTCGGTGGGGCCGGCCACCCAGCGGGCCAGCCATTCGAAACGCTCGCGGCTCATGTTCTCGGGCAGCACGGCCACGCCGCGGCACGCCATGATGCGGCTGATGGCCACGCCGCCGCGGGCGTAGTTGCCGGTGGACGGCCACACTGCCCGGTGCCGGGTGGGGTCGAATTGCCCGGAGACCACCCGGGGCGCGAGGCAGGAGTACGCGGCGAGCACCTTGTGGGCGCCGATCATCGGGAAGCGGTTGCCGAACAGCACCACCACCTGTGCGTCGGTGCCGGTCAGCTCGCTCGGCAGCACGACATGCTCGGGAACCTCAGTCCGGCCCCCGGCGCCGTCGTTGAACCAATGCACCCGGAACAGGTTCAGAGGATCGGCGAAGTCAGGGTCGACATCGGCGAGGGCGCTGTCGATGTCGGGATCGATCAACGAGGGGTCGGCCAGCTCGGCGAAGGTCGGCAAGCGGATGCCCTGCTCCCGGAACCGCTCGACAACGTGAGCGCGTCCATCAGAGTCGGTGACGTCGGTGGCGAGCTGGGCTGCGTAGCTGGCGGGAAACGCAACTGCGGTCCCATTCGACCCAGTTGACTCAGGTGACACAGTGTGGTCGGCCATACCCAGCCGAGGCTATGTTCCGCGAAGCGCTCCGGATGCCCGCGGCACGGGTATCGGGGACAGATGGGAGGCCTGCAATCCATGGCGGCAGATCGATGACATCGACACGGAATGCGCTGTACCTGCAGGATGCCCACACCATCACCGAGGCGGTGGGCTTCACGCAGTACGCCGAGGAACACGGATTCGAGGCCGTCTGGCAGGCCGATTCACGGCTGGTGCGCGAGGCCAGCGTGCCCATGGCCGCGTTCGCGGCCACAACGTCTCGCATCAAGGTGGGTGCCGGCGTCATCGACATCTGGTCGCGCAACGCGGCTCGATTGGCGTCGATGTTCTCGACGCTTGACGATCTCGCTCCAGGCCGCATCATCTGCGGGCTGGGCGCGTGGTGGGATCCGCTGGCGGCGAAGGTCGGCATCAGCCGGGCCCGGCCGCTCGGCGCGATGCGCGAGGTCACCGCCGTCGTGCGGGCATTGCTCGCCAACGAGAACGTCACGTTCCACGGCGAGCATGTGCACCTCGACGATGTCGAGCTGGACTACGTGTACCAGGAGCGACGGCCGAAGGACGTGCCCATCTACATCGGCGCCACCGGCATGAAGATGATGGAGCTGACCGGCGAGATCGCCGACGGCGTCGTGCTCAACTACCTCGTCTCGCCCGACTACAACAGCCGTGCCATGGAGGCGCTGGAGCGGGGTGCTGCGAAGGCAGGCCGCAGTGTGGACGACCTGGACCGGCCCCAGCTCGTGGTGTGCTCGGTACACGAGGACCGTGCGACGGCGCTGGACATGGCCCGCAACATGGTCACCCAGTACTTGGGTCAGCAGCCGCACATCATGAAAGCCTCAGGCGTGCCGGACTCGCTGCTCGAAGACGTCGGCAAGGTGCTGACGTGGCCGGCGACGGCTGAGCAGGTCGAGGCCGCGTCACGGCTGGTGCCCGACGACATCGTGCAGATGCTCACCGCATCGGGCACGCCCGCGGAGGCCCGCGAGGCGGTCGACGGCTATCTGGCCAACGGCGCCACCTGCCCGATCCTGTACCCGCTCGGCGATGTGCACGCGATGATCGACGCCTTCGCCGTCTGAGTGCGCGGCGGGTGACGGTCTAGTAGCCCAATTCGGTGGCGGCGCGCTCGAGCGCCACGGTGACCGACCAGTGCGTGCGGGCGAGCCGCAGATCGTCGTTCGAACCGTCGGCATACAGCCCCGCGGCGCTCATCCAGAACGCGGCTGAGCGCATTGCATAGAGCAGCTGGTAGTAGGCACAGCGCTCCTCGTCGATCTCGATGCCCGTGGCCTGCTGGTACCGCTCGAAGAACAGCTCCCGGGGCACCACGTTCGACAACAGATCGGTGCCTTCCCGGTTGAGCTCGGTGAGCACGTAGGCCACGTCGTACATCGGGTCGCCGATGACCTGCAGCTCCCAGTCCAAGATCGCTGACACCTGGTCGCCGTCGATCAGCACGTTGCCGGTGCGATACGCGCCGTGCACCAGCGTCAGCCGGTCGACGGGCGGCGCGTGGTGCCGGAGCCAGCCGATCACGTCGATGAGGATCGGGTGGACCTCGTGGCCGGAGGCATCAATGAGGCTGTGCCACTTGTCGATCTCGCGATGAGCGAAGTCGTTGCCGTCCTCGGGCACGCCGAGGAAGTCCAGCCCTGCAGACCGCCAGTCGACGTTGTGCACTGCGGCAAGTGCGTCGGTGAAGCTGGCCGGCAGGACGCCTCGCGCCGCCGCAGCCGCGTAGAACTCCCGGCCGGCGCGCCGCCACGGGCTCGGGCACACGCCGGGCACTCGCTCCATGATCAACGCAGGCGCGCCCAGCACGGCAGGATCGGGTTCGTGCCAGTGAGCACGCGGGGCGGGCACATCGGTGCCCTCCAGGCACTCCAGCACCCGGAACTGCTCGCCGAGGTCGGACTTGTCTCGCAGCAGGGCGTTGCCGGGATCGCGTCGCAGGCACAGTCCCAGGCGCTGCTCGCTGCCGCCCTGCGACCAGACAGCGTCGAACAGCCAGGTCTCGTGGGACCACCCGACGGCAATGCGCTCCATGTCGCAGATCTCGACGGCGCTCGTCGTGGCGAGTCGCTCAGCCAAGTAGTCGCTGAGAACCGATGCCAACTCGGCTCGATCTGCCGGTGTCGTATCGGCCATGCTCACCGGGCGATGTCCATGCGCCGATCGATGTCGCGGCGCAGCACCGAACGGATCGCGTCGAGCGCTGCGGCCGCTGCAGGACGTTCGGGACCCCAGCGATAGAGCGCCTCCACCATGGGTCCCAGCGACATCACACCCGGGTCGTCCTGCAGCCGGGCCAGTGCCGAGCGAACCTCCTCAGGAGCTGCCTGCGACTGCGAAGCACCATCGATGTCGGCGATCTCACCCAGGCCTGAGGCCAGCTCGGCGAGGTCGGCGGCTTCGGCAGTCCGGTGACGCTCCCCGAGAGCCGCCTCGCGAGCGAGTCGTTCCAAGATCACCGCGGCCATGTGAGCCTGCGTGCGCAGGTACTCGCCGTCGACTGCCGGTGCGATCTCGCGACGCAGCCCTTCGGCGAGGCGCCCCAGCAGCTCATGGCTCTCGAAGCTCATCTGCGACTGCCGATCGACCAATCGCCGCTGCGCTTGGCGGCGGCGAAGCGATGAGTGGGCCACATGTCCTGGTCCTCGCCCCACCAGGTTCCCGCTCCGCCGACTTCCCAACGAATGAGGCTGTTGATGTCAATGAAGCTGTGGCGATTGATGACGATGCGGCTCACCGGATGTCCTACCGCCTCGAAGCGCTCGCCGGCGGCGTCGACCGCGTCGATCCGGATCGCGGCGATCCAGCCGTCGGCGGAGCGCCGCACACTCCGTTTACCGCCGACCAGCGTGACCTGGGTGTCGCCGCGTTGGACGAACCCGTAGGCCACTCGGTCTTCGCCGTCGCGTGCGTTCGTCACTGCCAGGAAGCCCGATCCGCCCTCGCCGGCGCCGGTCACGTAGGCGGCTTGACGGGGCCGGTCCTCAGGGCGGCGTCCCCACGTGCGGTCCCGCATGGACCAGCAGTCGATGCCGATGCGCTCGCCGTTCACCTCGATGCTGCCCGTGACGTGACCGATCTGATCGAAGTGTGCCGAGTGGCCGAACGTCGAATCGCCTGCTGTCAGCGGCCGCGGCGGCAGCACCGCTTCGAACCGGAGATCTGCGATGAGACGGCCCGGATCGTCGTAGCCCAGGCGGTAGCTCATAGTGGGCACTTCGACCTCGATGCTGATTCCGTTCGGCAACGTGGCGTCACGCAGGTCCAGCTCGGGCGGCAACGCCAGGGCCGTGAGATTCGAGCTGTAGAGCACCTCCCACGGCAGATGGGCCGTGTCGTCCCACACCCACGCGCCGCCGGCGATGGTGCCGATGTTGTGGCGAGCCATCGTGTAGAGCCACCCACCGAGCTTCCTCTCGGCGTGGTGGAACGAGAACCACGCCGTCTCGGTGAACCACCAGTCGTCGCCTCGCAGGTGGTCATGAAAGCCGTCGTCGGCCGCGGTGAACATCGGGGTGCTGCCGGATGCCTGGCTCACGGGGCGCAGCGTAGGCCCGTGCGTATCGCCGATACTGATGCCGTGGCCACTGTGCAAGGACTCGACCACATCGTCCTCAACGTGGCCGACGCCGAGCGGTCGCTGGCGTGGTACCGGGACCGGCTGGGCCTGACGCCGGTCCGCTACGCCGAGTGGAAATCGGGTGAGGCACCGTTCGTCTCGGCACGCATCGACGACAGCACGATCATCGACTTGGTGGAGACCGAACGAAGCGGCGAGAATCTCGGGCACTTCGCCCTGTGGGTCACCGGAGACGTCGAGCAGATCATCTCGCATCCCGACGTCGAAGTCGTCCGGCGCTCGCCGCGGGTGTACGGAGCACGCGGCTGGGGTTCGGCTGTCTACGTCCACGACCCAGACGGCAACGAGGTCGAACTCCGCACCTACGACCTCATGTGAGCTCTTGTGGTGAGTAACAGTAGATTTCAATAAATTCAATTGCTTTTCGTGAGCACACATGCTGGCATGCAGGCATGGATTCGACGCACGCCTGCCATCAACGATTTTGCTCGATCGGAGCGAGCAGATGACCGGCCCGCTCGGGTCGCTGCTGACCGCCAGCATCCCGACTCCGCTCGTCGTCGCGTGGTCGGTCCTCCTGCTGCTGCATTGCACCATGAGCCACCGTCGGCTGCTCAGACGCTGCCGTCGCTTGGCCAGCGAGGCTCGGGCCGACGCGGAGAGCCTCCGCCAGGAATTCAACGACTACAAACGCGAGATCGATGCCGAGGTCGCGCGAATGCGGGCCGAACTCGACGCCTACGGCGCGTGGAGCGAGGCGAACGACCGCTTCTTCCATCACGGTCTGGTGGCCGTCTCGCACCTGCTCGGTGCGCGAGCCTTGCCCGCCCGCCGTGCATGCGCCACGGTGCGAGCCGCCACGCGCGAGCGGCGTGACGCCGCGCCAGCATGGCGGCCCAGACCGAGCCGCTCCGCAGGCTCCGCTGCGACCTCGCCCCCGATGATGCGAATACCCCGCCGCACCTGTTCCTGAATCTGTCGCTGCCCCAGCGATCTTGGGGAGCGGCGGGGACTGCCGCCAACGCGTACTGTTCACGTATGGCCGAGCTCGCGCGTTTCACCTTGGACACCCCGGATGAAGAGATCGTCGAGGTCGTGCGCATCGACGGCGGCGCCATCATCGAGGACGCCATCGACATCGAGATGCTGAACCGGCTCGAGAACGAGCTGCGACCCTGGATCGATCGCACGCCGGGCGGTCTCGACAACTTCAGCGGCGCCAACACGACGCGAACCGGTGCCCTCGTGGCCCGATCGGCGGCATGCCGCGAGCTGGTGATGCACCCCAAGGTCATCGACATGGCCAACCGGTTTCTCAGCCCCTACACCAACAAGATCCAGCTGCACCTGACGCAGGTCATCAACATCAAGCCGGGCCAGGGAACCCAACCGCTGCACCGCGACCGCCTGGCATGGGGCGGCTACATCCCTGCCGAAATCGATCCGCAGTTCAACACGATGTGGGCTTTGACCGATTTCACGCCCGAGAACGGCGGGACGCGGATCGTTCCGGGCAGCCCCGGGTGGGACGAAGACCGCCGAGCCACCGACGACGAGAAGACCCAGGCCGCCATGGGCGCCGGCTCGGTACTGCTCTACTCGGGTTCGGTGATCCACGGGGGCGGCGAGAACTGCACCGACGCCGACCGCACCGGCATCAACATCACCTACACGCTGGGCTGGCTGCGCACCGAGGAGAACCAGTTCCTGTCGTGCCCGCCCGAGGTGGCCAAGGAACTGGATCCCGAGCTGGCGGACCTGATGGGCTACTCGATGGGCAACTACGCACTCGGCTATTACTCCGACCCCCACGACATGCCGGGGCCGGTCGACCTGCTCACGCCTGAGATGGTGCTGGGCCGCAAGCCCAGCTCCAAGCACTCCAACTCGGGACTCCTGGTCCCAGCGGAGTGAACCAGACGCTTCAGGATCGGCGCAATCGGGCGCTGGGCGCCGGCGCGCAGCTCTTCTACTCCGAGCCGCTGCACCTCGTGCGAGGCGACGGCGTGGAACTCTTCGACGCGGACGGCCGCCGCTACCTCGACCTGTACAACAACGTGCCCTGCGTGGGTCATGGCAACGCCCGCGTTGCCGAGGCAATGGCCGCCCAGCAGGCCACGCTGAACGTGCACAGCCGCTACCTCGACGAAGGCATCGTCAGCTTCGCCGAGCGCCTCGTGGGGCTGCACCATGACGGCATCGAGAGCGCCGTCATCAGCTGCACCGGCACCGAAGCCGTCGAGGTCGCGATGAACATGGCTCGCATTGCGACAGGCCGCCGCGGCGTCATCGCCACGAACGCCACCTACCACGGCAACAGCCAATCGGTGATCGCGCTGCGCGCCGCCGCGACACGACCCGACGAGTACCCCGATGTGGCCACATTCCCGTTCCCCCAACGACTCCGCCCGGTTCGGGCAGGTCTGGATGACCACGCACTGGCCGACGCCTATCTCGACGAGATTGCGGCAGCGATCCAGCGGCTGGAGTCGTCGGGTGCCGGCGTGGCTGCGCTCATCGTCTGCTCGATCCAAGCCAACGAGGGACTGCCGAACATTCCCGGCAACTTCATGGCCCAGGCAGCAGAGCTGGTGCGCACCGCCGGAGGTCTCGTCATTGCAGACGAGGTGCAGGCGGGCTACTGCCGGACCGGTCGCTGGTGGGGCTACGAAGTCACCGGCTTCGAGCCCGACATCGCCGTGATGGGCAAGCCCATGGGCAACGGCCTGCCGCTGGCGGCCACGGTCGCCAGCCGCAGTCTCGTCGAACGATTCCGCAGCGCGACCCGCTACTTCAATACGTACGCGGCGAGCCCGCTGCAGGCTGCCGTCGGGCACGCCGTCATCGACGAGATCGAAGAGCGGGACTTGGCCGCCAGCGTCGCCGAGCTCGGTCACGGCTTGAAGGCGGCATTGGTCGAACGGGCCGAGCGCTGCCCATGGATGGCCGATGTGCGAGGGCACGGCCTCTTCATCGGCGTGGAGATGGTGGAATCCGATGGCGAACTGGTTCCGGATCGCGCACGAGCGGTCGAGTTCACCGACAGGTTGAAAGACCGGGGCATCCTTGCTTCGCACGCCGGCGCGTTCGCCAACGTGCTGAAGGTCCGGCCCCCGCTGGTGCTGCAGCAGTCCCACGCAGAGGAATTCCTGGCTGCCTTCGACGCGGTGATCGCCGACTTCGATGGATGAGCGCTGGCTCGGCGCGGCGCACGAAGCGCTCGATGCCTTCGGCGTGGAAGCGTCACGCCTCGAGCTGATCGGAGTGAGCGAGAACATCACGTTCCAGGCTGTCGAAGCCCGTTCACGGCAGGCCTACGTGCTGCGGCTGCACCGGCCGGGCTATCACACCGCAGAAGAGCTCGACTCCGAGCGGGTCTGGCTGGCCGCGCTGCGCGACGCTGGCATCTGCGTGCCCACTCCTGTCAGCGCCCCAGACGGTCGCTACTTCGTGCCAGTGGAGATCAGGTCGAGCGAGATCCGCAACGCCGGGATGAATCTGTGGGCTGACGGAGAAATCGTGGGCGTGCTGCTGACACAGCCCGGCGGTACGAACGAAGCACTTGCTGAGACCTCCGAGCCCTTCGGCCAGCTCGGCGGCTTGATGGCAGCAATGCACAACCAGGCGACAGCCTGGACGCCACCGCCGTCGTTCCGGCGTCACCGATTGGATACGGATGGCCTGCTCGGAGACGCACCCTTTTGGGGGCCGTTCTGGGAACATCCCAAACTGACTGCCGACGAACACAGCCTGCTGGTGCAAACCCGAGACGCCTGCCGGACGAAGCTGACCCAGTACGGCGAGCCAGCGCGCACGTTCAGCATGATCCATGCCGACCTGCACCTGGCGAATCTGCTGGTTTCGGACGGGCAGCTCGCCGTCATCGACTTCGACGACGCCGGATTCGGCTGGCACCAGTACGACATCGCGGTGGCCATGTACCACTCGCGAGCGGCGCCCGACTTCGACGAGGCCGCAACCGCATTCTTGCGCGCCTATCGATCCGTTCGTCCCATTAGCGATGACGACCTCAGCCTGGTGCCGATGTTCGAGCTGATCCGGGGCATGGCCATCATCGGCTGGAAGGCGCAGCGGCCCGAAGTGGAATGGCCTGACGGCCAATTCGAGCTGCTGCTGAGCGGAGTTCTCGGCGGCTGCCGACGCTTCCTGGAGGGGTGCCGTGTGGGAGATCACTGAGCCGGACCTGGCACCGATTGCATTGGGCGCAGCGGTGCTGGGCACCGGCGGCGGTGGCAATCCCTACCTCGGGCGGCTGCGGGTGCTGCAGGTGATGCGGTCTGGCGGCCGGGTGCAGGTGATCGAACCCGATGAGATCGCCGACGACGACCTGCTGGTTGCCGTGGGCGGCATGGGCTCGCCGATGGTGAGCCACGAGAAGTTGGCCGGCGGCGACGAGGAGACTGTGGCCGCCCGAGCTCTGGAACAGCACCTCGGCCGCAAGTTCGATGCCATCGCGCCGTTCGAGATGGGCGGCAGCAATTCGATGGTGCCGATGGTCGTGGCTGCTGACATGGGCATCCCCATCGTCAACGGCGACGGCATGGGGCGGGCGTTCCCCGAGCTGCAGATGATCACCTATCTCATCTATGGCGGCAGTCCCTACCCCGCTGCCATTGCCGACGAGCGGGGCAGCCAAGTGGTCATCGCCGAGGTGCCCGATGCCAAGTGGCTCGAGCGCATCGCAAGAGCGGCCACCGTCGAGATGGGCGCGCACAGCGGCCTGGCGTCCGCCGTAATGGACGGGGCGTACTGCCGGCGTTCCATCATTCCCAACACGCTGCGTCTGGCGAGCGAGATCGGGCACGCGGTGCATCGGGCTCGTGAGGTCAAGGATGATCCGACCGAGGCGATCCTGGGTGTCGCAGGAGGGATGCGCTACCTGCGCGGCAAGGTGACCGATGTGCACCGGCGCAACGCGGCCGGCTTCGCACGCGGTCAGATGACCGTGGCTGGTCTCGAAGACGACGCCGGTCGCACCATCCGCATCGACTTCCAGAACGAGAACTTGGCGATCTACGAAGACGATCAGCCGACGGTGATGGTGCCCGATCTCATCACGTTGGTCACAACGGACACCGGTGAGCCGATCACCACGGAGCTGTTGCGCTTCGGCGTGCGCGCCGATGTTCTGGTGCTTCCGGCGCCTGACCTGTTGCGGACTCCCGAGGCGCTGGCCGTCGTCGGACCGCACGCCTTCGGCATCGACGCCGAGTATCAACCTGCTGTCTAGTGCGAGCGCCGAAGCTTCGCCGGCGCTCACCCGAAAAGGCGCCGAAGCTTCGCCGGCGCTCGCAGAGACAGCTCAGGTGCGGGGCAGCACCTCACGCGCTGTGAGGTCGATGGTCTCTGCTAGGCGGTCGGTGGCGAGCGGGAACAGCGCAACCGAGTCGGCGCCGCCGTCCCACAGCGCGCGGATCTTGGCGGCGCATTCGGCTGGCGTGCCCGCCACGGTCAGGTCGGCAACCCACTGATCGGGCATGCCGTCCCTGACCGCCGCGTACCCGCCTTGGTCGATGAGCACCTGCAGCTCGTCGGAGATGCCGTACACGTCGGTGAGGGCGTTCGGCCCGTGCTGGCGGTAGAACGCGAGCGATGCCCGGGCTGAGTCCCGCGCCGCTTGGCCGTCTTCATCCACTGCATAGAGGGCGAACACCGTGATCGGATGGGGGTCGGTGCGACCAGCCAGCTTGCGGCCCTCGTCGATGCGTTCCGCAGCCCATTCGACGTAGCGCAGGCTGGAGCACACCGACAGCACCGTGCCGTCGGCGATCTCGCCGCTGAGGCGCAGCATGTTCGGGCCGGACACCCCGAGCCGCACCGGCATCAGCGGGCCGGTTTCGGGGTAGGTGAGCTTGACGTTGTTGAACTCGAATACCTCGCCCCGGCGATCCACGGTTTCTCCGGCCAGCAGCGCCTTGACCGCGGTGACGCATTCCCGCACCGCGGTCAGCGGCGAACGCGGATGCAGGCCCATCTGCCGCACCCAGGCCGGCACCCCGAGTCCCACGCCTGCCACCAGCCGCTGCGGCGACGAACGACTGAGCGTGGCGAGCTCCATCGCCAGCACGGAAGGATGCCGTGCGACCGCCGACACCACGCCGAGGCCAACCGTGATGTCGCTGGTTGCGCCCAGCACCACCGAGGCTCCCGAGATGCCGCCGGTGAAGAAGTAGTCCTCGGCGAGCCAGATCTCGTCGAAGCCGCTGGATTCGGCCTGCGTTGCAGCAGCGGCAATGGACTCGGGAGCGATGGCGCTGCCCAGGATGAGGCTGATCTTGCCGTGGCCATTCACGTGCTCATCCCCCTCTGGGTCGAACCATTGGCGGGGTCCAGCGCCAGATCGCCGACAGCCTTCACTCGAACGCGGATGGCGTTGGAGGGCAGGTACGTCAGCGGAATCTCATCCACATCGGTGATCTCCACCGTCGAGGAGTCGGCGCCCGCTTCGACGGCACGCTGGGCGGTGACGCTCCGGGCCTCTGCCATGGCCTCGTCGCGTGTCATCGCCGCCATCGAGTACACCCGGTCGGTTTCTGCGCCGACTTGAGCGATAGCGGCGCCGATGGCGCTGGCCACCGAGAAATGATCCGGCCGGATGGTCTCCGAGGCGCCCGCAAGCCCGTCGCGCACCAGCACTCCCCCGCCGCCGACCACCACGACCGGCACCGGATCGGCCGAGGTCTTCATCTGCTCGACGGCAGTCGCGAGCATGTCCTGCATGCGATCGACCGCGTCGCCGACCAGCGTCCCATCAAGATCGTCGACGGTGTTCGCGTCGCCGATCTCGGCCATTCCGGCGGCGGTGGCCACGTCGGTGGCGGTCAGCTGGGCGCCGCCGAAGACGAGTGCCCGTTCAGTGAGCTCGTAGCCGACGCTGTCCGGCCCGACCGTCACCCCGGCCGCGGCGCCGTTGGCGGAGCGCACCAGGCTCCCGCCGCCCAGCCCGAGCGACAGCACGTCGGGCATGCGGAAATTGGTCCGCACGCCCGCTACCGACACTGCAGTAGACGCCTCACGCGGGAAACCATGCACCAGCACGCCGATGTCCGACGTGCTGCCGCCCACGTCGATGACGACGCCGTCGCGGATGCCGCTCAGGAAGGCGGCCCCCCGCATCGAGTTGGTCGGGCCCGAGGCGAACGTGGCCACGGGATAACGGCGGGCGAAGTCAGCGCTCATGAGCGTGCCGTCGTTCTGGCTGACGTGCAGCGGGCAGTCCAAGCCGAGCTGCACCAGTGCCTCGACAAGCCCAGCGACCGTCCGCTCGGCCAACGGGCGCAGGCAGGCGTTCACAATGGCGGCGT
Organism: Candidatus Poriferisodalis sp.; assembly: GCF_965208555.1. Taxonomy (GTDB): domain Bacteria; phylum Actinomycetota; class Acidimicrobiia; order Acidimicrobiales; family Poriferisodalaceae; genus Poriferisodalis. Next base: position 120,519 of record NZ_OZ242342.1, read on the forward strand.
TCTCGCGTTCGAGCAGCCCGAGCCTGCCGATCTCGCTGGAGAGGCTGATGTCGAGCTCTGGCACCTCGTCGAGCAGCACCTCTTGCGCCTCGTGTTCGTAGCTGTCATCCACCGGCGAGAACACCGACGCCACCGCCACCGATCGCACGCCCTTCGAGGCGATGTCGCGGGCCGCTGCCCTCAGCTCGCCATGATCGATGGGGGTGATCAACCGCCCATCGAACTCGTGACCGCCGTGACACAGATATACGTGATCGCCCAGCACACCTCGCAACCGGTCCGGCCAGTCGATGAAGGGCGGGATGCCCTTGGTGGCAGGTAGCCCGAGGCGCACGACCGCCGTCGGCACAAGCCGGCGGCCTTCCACCAGGGCATTCGTGAAGTGGGTGGTGCCGATCATGACGGCACCGATCTCAGCGGTCGGCAGGTCGTCGCCGGCCAGCAGCGAGCGCACTGCGGTCACGATGCCAGCGGTGACATCGGCCGTCGTCACGGCCTTGGCCCAGCCCGCCACCTCGTTGCCGGACATGGCCACTGCGTCGGTATTGGTGCCGCCGACATCGACACCGATGCGAAGGGTGCCTGCCGCCGACGGCGGCGCCACGTTCACTGTGTGCGCTCCAAGGCGTCGAGCACGTCTTCAGGCCTGATCGGCAGCGAGTCGATGGGTGCGCCGATGGCGTCGGCTACCGCATTGGCGATTGCGGCTGCCACCGGCACTACGGGAGGCTCAGCTGCACCCTTGGCGCCGAATGGGCCGGCTGGGTCAGCGTGCTCCATCACAATGGCCTCCACCCTGGGCACATCCGCCGCAAGCGGGAGCCCGTGCTGCTTGAAGGTGCGCTGAACGTAGCGGCCGTGGTCCAGATCGACCCGTTCGCTCAGGGCGAATCCCAAGCCCTGGGCGACGCCGCCTTGGATCTGCCCGATGACGGCGTTGGGATGAATCGCTCGGCCGACCTCCTGGCACACGATGTACCGATCCACCGTGACGTGGCCGGTGACAGGATCGACGCTCACCTCTGCCTGATGCAGGTGATAGGTGGGTGTGGGCCAGCCCTTGATGAGCATGCCCGTTGCGCACAGGGGATCATGCGGCGGTGTGGGCGTGACATAGGAGGCGCCTGCAGCGATCGGCCCCTCGGTCCAGGTGGCCGCTTGCGCAACCTGGCCGAGCGTGACGCTCGCAGTCGGCACGCCCGCCACCGACACCACGCCGTCGGAAATCACGAGATCCTCCGCGGCGGCCTCCAGCATCTGCGAGGCCCGGTCGAGCACGTGACTGCGCACCTCTGCTGAGGCGTCGGCGATGGCCCGGCCGACCACGTGGGTGGTCCGGCTGCCCTGCGACCCGGCGTCGTATCCGGTGGCGTCGGTATCGGGCATGGTCACCGTGACGTGCTCGGTCGCTAGGCCCAACGCCTCGGCCGCAATCTGCCGCAGCCCGGTTGCAACGGCGCCTGAGCCGTTCTCGGTTGCCGACGTGATCACGGTGGCGGTGCCGTCCTCATTCAGCTTCACGGTCGCATGGCCCGGCATCGGATTGGTCAACCAGATGGCGGCAGCCTGCCCGACGCCCCGCAGCTCGCCTGCACCAGCGTCCTGCCACCCAGACAAGTCATCAACTCGATCGAAGGCCTCTCGCAGGATCGACACCTGATCGAGGGGCTGGCCGTTGCGCATCAGGTCGCCGTCCTGCGCCAGCGATGCCAGCCGGAATTCGCGCCGATCGCGGCCGAGCGCGTCCGCGATCGCATCCATGTGGCGCTCGTTGGCGAACACCAACCACGGTCCGTTGACGCCCCGGTAAGCACCCGTCGGGGCGGTGTTCGTGTACACGTTGCGGGTCCGGATCCGCGCGGTTCCCACTTGATAGATCGACCCGAAGACGAACATGGGAATCGACGACAGCGCTGGGCCGTTGTTGGCATAGGCGCCGCTGTCGGACACGATCTCGACATCGGTGGCCAGAATCGTGCCGTCATGTCGCACAGCAGTGCGCACCGCGGTGATCGCATTGGCCCGGCACGGCGCCGCCAGCCGTTCTTCGAGCGAGGTGTGCTGCATCCGCACCGGGCGTCGATAGCGCTGTGCCAGCAGCGCCGCGAACGCCTCGAGGCTCACATCGAGCTTGGCCCCGAATCCGCCGCCGATGTGATGTCCCACCACACGCACGGCTGACGGTGCGACACCCAGGATCTGCGCGACCCGATCGCGCACGCGGAATGGGTACTGGTGGGAGACCTCAATGGTGAACCGGCCCGAGGAGTAGGTGGCCAGCGCCATCTTGGGCTCCAGGTGCGCCTGGTACTGCCGGGGCGTGCGGTAGGTGCCTTCCACCACCAAATCCGCCGTTGCGAACGCCTCGTCGAGGTCGCCCGGATCGTGCACGACTTCGGCGACCACGTTGCCATTGCGCCCGATGTCGGCCCCGCCCGCGACCGCGAAGCGGTTCCAGCCGGGGTGCACCAGGCGCGCACCCGGTGCCAGTGCCTGTTCCGGCGTGGACACGGGCTCGACCGGCTCGATGTCCATGGCGACCGATCGGGCTCCGGCTTCGGCCGCAGCTCGGCTTTCTGCGACCACGATCGCGACCGGTTCGCCCTCATAGGCGACGTAATCGGCGGCCAGCATGGGCGTGTCCGACACAATCACACCGGTTCGCCAGTCCGGCACGTCGGCAGCAGTCACCACCTCCAGCACCCCGTCGACCCTGAGCGCGGGAACTGGGTCTATCGCCCGGATCTTGCCGGCGGCTGCGGGTGAACGCGCAAGCGACGCCCACAGCATCCCGGTCCGGGACAGATCAGCGCCGAAGATCGCTTGGCCGCGCAGCTTTGCATCTGCATCGCTGCGATCTGGGCTGGCACCCAGTGCGCTCACGACGCCACCGCACGGGCGGCATCCAGTGCCGCGTCGACGATCTGCTGGTACCCGGTGCAGCGGCAGATGTTGCCTGCCAATGCCTGCCTGATCTCCGCCTCGGCCGGCTCGGGCACTTCCTCGAGCAGTGCCGTGAGCACCATCAGCACCCCAGGCGTGCAGTAGCCGCATTGGACCGCTGCGTGGCCCACGAATGCCTGCTGCAGCGTCGTCAGATCGCCCGCCCCGGCCAATCCCTCGACCGTTCGCACGACCCGACCGTTCGTCGAGCCGGCGGCCAGGATGCAAGACGCAACCGGCCCGCCGTCCACCAGCACGGTGCAGGCGCCGCACTCGCCTTCGCCGCAGGCCTCCTTGGGGCCCGTCAGTCCCAACCGGTGCCGCAGTGTTCCCAGCAATGTCTCGCCGGCATGCACGTCCATCTGGTGTGCTCGATCGTTCACGACGAGCCGGATCGATACGTTCTGTTCTCCCAAGGGCGCAGGCATCAGGCGCCCGCCCCGGAGATCTCTGCACAGCAGCGCCGGGTGAGCCGGTCGAACAGACCGGGCAGCACGCGCCGGCGGTACCGCATCTCGACCGAAGCCACAGGTCCCACCGCATCGGCCAACGCCGCCCCTGCTTCGGCGAACGCGCCGGGTTCGTCGCTGAGCTGGGCGCCCAACAATGCCGACTCGGCCGAAGGGACCCGATGTGCAGATCGGTCACCGCCGCACATCGCGATGCGGACACCGTCGATCACACCGCTCGGCGCCACGTCGAGCCGGAGCGCCAGGCCGACGACGGCCAGATCCATGGCGCTGCGCCGTGCCACCTTCAGGTATCCCTCGGCACTGCGCTCGCCGAGCGGCTCCAGCTCGACCGCACGCAGCAACTCGGTGGGTCGCAGCGCCGTGGTGCCCGGACCTTCGAGGAACTCGTCCAACCCGACGCGGCGCCGGCCGGATTTGGACACCAGCGTCAGCTGCGCGTCGGCGACAAGCAGGGCTGGCAGCGTGTCGGCAGTCGTAGCGGCTGAGCAGATGTTGCCGCCCAAGGTCGCGACGGTCTGGGTCTGCCACGCGCCCACCGCAGCAGCCGCCTGGGACAGTGCCGGGTGTCGCAGCGCGATCAGCGACGCAGTTGCGAGCCGTCGCATCGTGACCAGCGCGCCGATGCTCGTCACCCCGCCGACCTCGGAGATGCCTTGCATCCCCTCGATCCCCCCGATGTCGATCAGTGCCGCAGGGGCCTGCTCGCCGCGCAGGCATTGGGGCATGACGTCAGTTCCGCCAGCCAGGACGCGACCCTCAGTGCCCCATCGAGAGAGCTCGTCGACTGCCTCGGCGACGCTGCGGACCCTGCAGTACTGCACCACCGCCAGCCTGCCTGCTAGCAGCCCAGCGCGTAGGCAACGGATTGGCAGACGGCGTTCATCGTCCCTCCGTCCAATTCACCGATACATTCGTCGAGAGTTGAGCGCCGCACAGTGTGCAGACCATCACAATTGACTGCCGACTCGAGCGGCAAACCCACGTCGGGTTTGTCGATCAGAACCTCGGAGTGCAGCCCGCGAATGGCTGTGGTCACTTCTGCCACCGTCACCAATTGGCGGACATCTATGACTTCGGGCCGGGTCAGGACCAGCACTGGACGTCGCTTGCCGCCCGCGTGAGCCCACCAGATCTCGCCGCGGTTCACTCGTTGCCCCACGCTTCCGCATCGTCCCAGAAGTCGTCGGGGGTCTCAGGGGCTCGCAGGTATGCGGCACGATCCGCTTCGCCCATCGCTCGCCGCACTGCGTCAGCCACGCCGTCTCGCGCCGCAGCGGAGATATTCACGCTCAGACGGTGCGCCTGCGCCGCCAGTTCTTTGTCGAGCGTGAACGTCGTTCTCGTTGTTGACATCACTTAGTTATATCACTATTTGCTAGCACCATCATGCAGTAGCCGAAGCTCTCCATCGTGCCGGGCGTCGCTCACATAGCCCAGGGCGCGCTGAGGGCGGCGTGCTGGTCGAGCAGTGCCGGAATCTGGGAAAGCGGGCGGCGGCCGAATCCGCATTCGGTGGCGAGGCCGAACCGGGACACGTGCCGTGAGGCAGTGGCGATCCGGCGGCGAGTTCCCGCTTGCCCGCCCGTGACATGCACCAAGCCGAGGTACAGCTCGGTCTCGTCGGGCATCTCCACCGCTCCCAGCGCTTCGAAGTACGCGTCATCATCACGCTGCTTCGGCACCGGCAGGTGAATCCAGTCGATACGGCGATGCACCTGCTCCAGCAACGTCTGGGCTGCCCACGCCAGGTGACCGGTGTCGCTGGGTTCGACGAAGTGCTGGTGGCCGGCATCGCCGTAACACAGGTGGTAGCCCATCTCGACCCCACCAGGCACGAGATTGCCGAGATACGCGAGGTGCGCTGCGATGCCCTCGCGAGCGTCGACGCCGTCGATGCTGGTGTCCAGGTAGGTCCACAGGCCTTCAAGGATCCCGAACTCGATGCAGACCTCCCATTGGATGGCCAGGCGGTCGTTCGGGATGCCTTCGAGAATGCGCGCGAGCTGAGCTTCCATCGCTGCGGTCCACGCATCGAGCACGACCGGGCGAGACTGCGGCGCCACGTAGATGGTGACCACGCTGAGCGGAGACGGCAGTCCCACCATGAACCGCACGTGCTCCGGCAACCTGCCGGAGCGCTGGGCCGCAGCGAATCTCTGCCACGAGGCGAGCGCCGCATCGGCATATCCCAGATCGACCAGCTCGAGCGGCCCCGCACCGCCGACTATCTCGTGCTGAGGAACCTCGCGCCCCAGGTAGGCCGAGTTCACCGACCTGGTCTCAAGCTGCGGGCATTGGGACAGCTTGGGGAACTGCCAGGCGATCCAGGTGTCGCGCTCGCCGATCTCGCCGTCGGGCACGCGGCGCAAGTGGCCTGCCAGATGGTCCCCCACCAGCACGAAAAGCTCGTCCGGCTCGTTCACGGGAGCGCTTCCGACCAAGTGAGCGCCCTGTACGTGGGCCATCGCCCGCCTCCCTACTGTCTGATGCGTTCGCGGGCCGCAGCGGGCCGTTCGGCCTCTTGGGAAGCCGCGACGCCGGCCTCGCGGTCAAGCGGGAAAAGCGCCATGCCGTCGGGCCCGGGCGGCGCCATCTCCGGCGGGAACATCGCGAATCCCGACTCGTCCCGCGGCTTGCGCTCGAGATTGAGCCCACGCGTGTTGGCGCCCTTCGGCGGCTCCACCGGCACGTCGTCGAGCACCTCGATGTCGACCCACCATTTCTTGGCAGGGTTGATCTCTCCCCGGCCGAGCTTGTCGTCGAGCCGGGCGATCCACGAACGGGCGAACGGCAGCTTCATCGCCGCCCACTGGAACGGCCGCTCGGCCAGCACGCCCTCGATGTTGTAGGGGCACGTCTTCATGCAGCGCCCACAGGCCGAGCCGCGCATGTTGGTGATGCGGTAGCGGGCGCAGCGGTCCACGTCGGGCTTCCACATCTCGTAGCCGTTGAACATCACCTTGTCGCCGAACCGGATGGCACCGACCGGGCACTCGCGGGCGCACTTGGTGCACTTGGTGCAGAAATCCTGCAAGCCGAAATCGATCGGGCGATCCGGTGTCAGCGGCATATCGGTGGTGATTGCGCCGGATTTGAATCGCGGTCCCACGAACGGGTTCAGCACCAGCTCGCCGATGCGCGACAGTTCGCCGATGCCTGCGGACAGCAGCAGCGGGATGTGGTTGATCTCGTCGTCGGCGGCGGTGTGGGCCTGCGCGGCGTACCCGAGCCGGCGGATCTGCGCAGCGATCGCGTTGGCGATGATCGACGCCCGCAGGTAGGCCCGCATCGATTGCGCTCCGCTGATCCAGTCGTCGCCCGAGGCACCTTCCATGGTCTCGAAGCCCTGGTCGAGCACGAACACGATGGCGTAGCGGTGCAGATTCTCGATCGGCGATCCGTCGGGACGGTGCGAATACCAGGCGTATTCGGGCGCTTCGCACACGCCGGTCATGTCGGCACCGATGAAGTGGCCCAGTGCCTTGACGGCATCGGCGTTCGCGTCGGCATCACCGGCCCCCACAGCGACCTCAGGGGCAGCGTCTCCTCGCTGCAGCGGCACCAAGCGCCGCAGCATCTCCTGCGAGGCGATGCCGTGCGGTGCCTTGCGGATGAACCGGGCCACCTCGGTGCGCGGCCGGGGACCGAGGTCGCCGGCGCCTGCGCGGATGAAGAAGTTGTGGCGGGCCGCGGGTCGCTTGACCTCGTCAGCGATGATGAGCGTGGTCGGCTCGTCGACCCGCTTGACCTTCTCCATCGGGAAGCGGCCGAGATGCCACGGGCGATGACGCCCGTCCAGGCGGTTCCACCCTGGCCGGGTGCCGCCCCAGCCCAGCCAGTGCTTGGCGGCGATGCGCAGGTGCTGCAGCGGAGTGCGCGGTGCGAGCGGGCCGTCTGGTGTCATCTCCAAGTTCGTCGTCACCACCGATACGGCACACCCCCGCTTCAGGAACGGGTGGCCCAGTCCGCGGCGCCCGGCCTCGAGCACACCGGCTTCGACAGCAACCCGGTAGCGGTCGAGATCGGAGGCTGCGGCGGTGTGGGCAGTGGCGTCATAGCCGAGCATGCCGAGATATCTCGTGAGAACGGTGGCGATCTCGGTGGCGCGCAGGTCGGCGTTGTCCTGCTCGGACCCGCAGATCCAGTCGTATCCCGGTTCGCCCGGCCTGATGCGCCGCCCGATCCCCACGACGATGGCGATGGCGCTGCGGTGCCCCTCGATCACCTCGTCGCTCCAGCACTCCGGTGACGGCTCGCAGATGCCTGCGAGGTCGGCATCGAGGAAGAAGCAGTACCCGCGCATGTTGTCCACTGCGGCTTGGGTGCTGGGCATCGGCGCCGGCGCGGCCAGCACATCGGCCGTGCGGCATGCCGTGAAGACCTCCACGATGTCGCCGTAGGTGTGCGAGACGCTCCATTCGCCCGGCGCCGTGCCCGCTTCGGGCGGTTTCGGCAGCACGTTCCCGCTGTCGACGCTCCCCGGGGCGCGCCGCGGCAACAGTTCGGTGGGCAGTGGACCAGACGCCGCCAGGCGTCGGCGATGCGAGAACAGGCGCATTCAGTCGGCGGCCACGGGGGGCGTGGTCTCGCTCATGCGATCCCACACCACCTGGTCAGGCAAGCTCATCACCATGTCGTAGTGGTCCTCGGGCATCAGCCGCGGCATGCCGGTGTCCCCCGATGGCTGAGGCACTGGCTCGGCAGGACGGGCGAATTCAGCCGGTTGCTTCAGCGCCTCGAGTTCGGCGGCAGAGATGCCGCACAGATCTTGGACCTCGGGATCCACCCACTGCTCTACCGGGATGGCCGAACCGCACGCCACCTCCAAGGCCAGCCCCTCGGGGCCGGCGAAGTAGATGGACTGGATGAAGCCGTGGTCGATGGGACCGAACACCTGCACGCCCCGGTCGCGGATGCGGTCCCGCAGCGCCATCAGATCCTCGAACGTGTCCACGTTGAAGGCCACGTGCTGCATGGTGCCGGCGGTCACCGGCTCCCCCGGGCCACCAGCGTGGGTGACTCCCAGCTCGATGTCCTTGGCGTTGTCCGGATGCTGCACGAATGCGACGTAGCTGTCGGGCGCGAGTTCCACGAAGCCGTGGTAAGTGCCGTCCACGCCGTGCATCCAGTACAGGGCCTTCAGCGGCAGTCCGAGGACATCGCACCAGAACTCCAGCTGGCCCTTCATGTCGCGGGTGGACAGGGCCAAGTGGTTCACGCCATTGGGATGCAGTGCAGTCATTCGAGCCCCCCTGCTGCAGTCCTGTTGTGACTATATGTCTCGGGGGTTCGCGGCAGCCAGCCCGGGTGCGCTCAGGATGCCTCGGTCGCGAGCGCCGCCTTGCTGGCCTCGTACCCCTCCAGCATCTCGATGAACCGGTTCGGGTTGTAGATGTCCTCCTCGTAGCTCCACAGGCCATCGCCCGCGTACTTGAGCAGCGAGAAGTTGTACTCCCGATGGTCCGAGCCGTCGCCAGGGTCGCCCATGCGATTCCAGATCTTGCACACCACCCAGCCTCGTTCCTCGTCGATGATGTGCCACTCGATGGGGAACTCGATCATCTCCGATCCCGGCCACTCGCTCATCTGGGACTGGATCCACTCGTAGATGGTCTCCCGCCCGATCATCGTGCCGAAGAAGTGCTCGACGTAGGTGGCGTCTTCGGTGAAACAGTCAGCCCAGTCGCGCCAGTCGCCGGTCTGTCCCGCCTTCTTGCTCGCCGCTTGGTAGGCGGCGAGCGCTTCTTCGATCTCGTCTCGGCTCCATTGGCTCATAGCTGGTCATCCTCGGTTCTTGTCTGGGGCGGCCGCAGCGTAAATGACGGCGCGTTCAGGACGCCGCCAATGGGGCCATCACATGCTCGGCGAAGAGATCGAACGAGCGGTCGACCTCGTAGGCGGACAGGTCGCCCCACGCGAAGACGCCCACGAAGTAGTCCGTACCGGCTTCGGTGGCGAACTGCTCGCAGTGCTCGCGCACTGTCTGCGGCGAACCGACCACGACGGCCTGGAAGTGCTTGGCCTTGTCGTAGTCGCCTCCGAGCGTCGGGTCATTCGGCGGCGTCATCTCGTAGCGCCTGAACAACCGTGTCAGATGCTCGGAGAACGCAGCCCATGTGCGGCGCCCGATCTCGTCGGCCTCGGCGTCGGTGGGCGCAACCACCAGTCGCCGCAGGCCGCCGATCATCGGCGAGTGGTGCCGGCCGATGCCGTCCGCACCGAGGAGCTCGCGGTAGCGGGCGGTGCTCGCAGCCACGGCAGCGAGCGGCCCCGCAGCCATGGTGCGCACGCCCATCTCGGCGGCAGTCTCCAGCTGACCGGGCCGCCACAGCGGCGGATAGGGCTTCTGGTAGGGCTCGAATTCGATCGGCACGTCGCGAAACTCGTAGAACTGCCCGTCGAAGCTGAAGTTCCCGCTGGTCTGCATAGCCGCCAGGATCAGTTCCAGCGACTCGTCGGTCTGCGCGATGGCGTCGTCGGGATCGAGGCCCCACAGCAGGTGCTCGGGCACGCTGATGCCCTTGCCGAAGCCGAACTCCAGCCGGCCCTCGGAGAGCTGATCCAGCATGCACAGCTCCTCGGCCAGCCGGATCGGGTGATAGAAGGGCAGCAGGTGCACCAGCGAGCAGATGCGGATGCGGCTGGTGCGCTCGATGGCGGCCGCGAGGAACACGTTGATGCTGGGCGCGGCGTCGAGCGGGATCAGGTGGTGTTCGGACTTGTGCCAGCCCCACACGCCGGCCTCCTCGGCCCGAACCAGCAGGTCCAGCCGGTGCCGGTAGAGCTCATGCCACGGCACGTCGCCCGGCTGTTCGAGCTGGTCGAAGATGCCGAACCGCATGAGGGGCGAGCGTAGTTGTGGGACTGGGCGCGCAGCCGGGACGCCAGTTGGCCGCGCTCGGGCGGCTGTTCAGATGATGGCGCTCTCGACGAACGGCGTCCGATCGACGATGCGCTGGTAGCCGAGCGGGGTGAGGTCCAGCGTGCGGTACTCGCCGTAGGCGATCCATTCCGACACCGCCCGGCCGATGGCCGGCGACTGCTGCATGCCGTGGCCGGAGAACCCGTTGGCAAAGACGAAGTTCTCGACCTCGTGATGCGGCCCCACCACCACGTTGTGGTCGAGCGTGTTGTAGGCGTAGTGGCCGGCCCACTGGCGGGTGACCTTGAGGCGCTCGAAGGCAGGCACGCGATGGGCCAGCACCGGCCACACCTTGGCTTCGAAGATGTCGTGGTCCATGGCGAAGTCGTCGTAGTGGACGGCGGGGTCGACATCGGGGGTGCAGCCGCACATGTAGGCGTCACCGTCGGTGCGCATGTGGACACCGGATGGGTCGATGGTGAGCGGCAAGGCACGGTCGAGCGGCTCGGCGGCGTCGAAGACGAACGTGTAGCGCTTGCGCGGCTCTACGGGCAGGCTGGCGCCTGCCATCCGGGCCACTTCGACCGCACGCGGCCCCGCTGCGTTCACCAGCGTTCCGCACCGGACGGAGTCGCCTGACGCCAACACCGCAGCGCTGACGCGACCCGCTTCCATGACGAGGTCTACGACCTCACCGGTGATGTACTCCACACCGTTCTGGCGAGCCTTGCGACGCCACCAGTCGAACATGGTGCCCGAGTCGAAGTAGCCCTCGTCGGTCAGGTTGTGGCTGCCGCAGATGATGTCGTCGACGTTGTAGAAGGGGTAGTCGGCCTTGATCTCGGCCGGGCTCATGATGCGAGTGCCGGCGCCGAGCCCCGACTGGACGGCCTGGTTTCGGCGCAGCGTGTCCGCGAAGTCCTCATCGGCGGCGAGGTACATGTAGCCGAAGTGATGGGTGAAGATGTCGGGGATCTCGGGATCGCCGCCGAGGCGCTCCCGGAAGTTCCGCACGAAGTCTGCGCTGAAGCGGGAGATCTGCACGTTCAGCGGGTTCGAGAACTGTTGGCGCATACAACTGTTCGTATGTGTGGTCGAGGCTTGCGAGTACGTCGGATCCCGCTCCACCACCAGTACCGAGCCGTCGAAGCCATTGCAGGCAGACAGCGCCCAGGCGATCGACGACCCCATGACCGCCCCGCCCGCGATCACCACGTCGTAACTGTCCTGTCGTGGCGCATTGGGCGCAGCGGTCATTGGTTACGGTCCTGTCGTGTGCTGGGACGGTTCGGCGCCGTCAGATCATGGCAGCCCCGCTCGCCTGAGCAGCAACGGCGAGGCTGTCGCCAGCGCATCCGGAACAGGGAGGCGGCATGAGACTGCAGGGCAAGGTGGCACTGATCACGGGCACGGGCAGCGGGATCGGGCGGGCCACGGCGCTGCGTTTCGCAGCGGAAGGCGCACAGATCGTCGCCGTCGACATCGCAGACTCGAATGACGACACGGTGGCCGAGCTGCAGCGCGCCGGCAGCGAGGCCATCGCGGTGCATGCCGATGTGTCGGTTGAATCGGATGTGGCGGCGGCGTTCAACCGGGCGGAAGACGTGTTCGGCGGGCTGGACGTGGCGTTCAACAACGCCGGCATCATGCTCGACGACGACACCGATGCCATCGCTACTGGCGAGGAGACGATCGACCGCACCTTCGGCGTCAACATCAAGGGTGTGCTGTACGGCTGCCGGCACGCCGTCGAGGCGATGCGCCGCCGGGGCGGCGGCTCGATCATCAACACGGCTTCGTTCGTCGCATCTGTGGGTGCGGCCACGCCGCAGATCGCCTACACCGCGTCCAAGGGCGCCGTGCTGGCACTAACCCGCGAGCTGGCAGTCGTCCATGCGAGGGAGAACATCCGCGTCAACGCCCTCTCTCCCGGGCCGTTGCGCACCGAAATGCTGATGTCCTTCCTCGACACGCCCGAGAAGAAGCAGCGAAGGCTCGTCCACGTGCCGATGGGCCGCTTCGGCGAAGCCGACGAGATGGCCTCCGCTGCGCTGTTCTTGGCATCGGACGACTCGTCCTATATGACGGGCGCCAACCTCCAGGTCGACGGCGGCCTCACCGCCGCCTACGTCACGCCCGAGTAGCGGCTCCGCCTGCCGGCACGGCCATCGGCGTGCGCAGCAAGCAGAACTAGTGTCCGGGCGCAGGAGCTGCGGTGGCGCGCTGCCGCCGGCCGCTTGAGAGCTTGGGGGCGGGATGCTCGGTCCGTATCGGGTGCTGGATCTCACCGATGAACGCTGCTGGTTCGCCGGCAATCTGCTCGCGCAGCTCGGCGCCGATGTCGTGCTCGCCGAGCCGTCAGGCGGATGGCCGCGTGGCTACGCGCACCAGGCGTACAACCGGGGCAAGCGCTCGGTGACGGTCGCGAGCGCCGCTGACGTCACAGCGCTGGCGGCAACGGCCGACATCGTGCTGCACAACGACGGCACGCCCTTCGAGGTCGACCTGGCCGCCATGCGGGAGTCGAACGACCAGCTCATCACTGCGCACATCACCCCGTGGGGCGAGACCGGACCCAAGGCCGACTGGGAGGCGACCGACCTGGTGCTGTTCGCATCCAGCGGCCAGCTCGCGGTCACTGGCGACAGCGACCGGCCACCGGTGCGCATCAGCATCCCGCAGGCCTGGCTGCACGGCTGCGCGCAGGCCGCGGTGGCGGCACTGGTCGCCCTCGAGCATCGAGCGCGTGTCGGCCACGGCCAGCACATCGACCTGTCGACACAGCAGGCAGTGTGCGAGACGGCACTCTCCGCGATCCTCTACGCCCCCGCGGGTCTCGCAGAGGTGCAGCGCGAGGCCGGCGGCGTGCGCTTCGGCGATCTCATGCTGCGCACGATCTATCCCTGCAAGGACGGCTACATCATTGTCACCGTTGCCTTCGGGCCGATGATCGGGCCGATGGTGCGGCGATTCCTGACCTGGATGCATGCCGAGGGCTTCTGTGACGACGACACCCTGAACAAGGACTGGGTGAACTTCGCCCTGCAACTGCAGACCGGTGAGGAGAGCATCGACGTCATCGAGGGGCTGATGGACGACATCGCCCGCTTCTGCCTCTCCAAGACGAAAGCCGAGATGATCGAGCGCGGCCTGCAGGACTCGTTGCTGATCTGCCCGGTCAACACGCTGCAGGACGTTCTGGACAGTCCCCAGCTCGCGGACCGCGACTTCTGGGACGACGTCGACGGCACCCGGATGCCGGGCAGGCTCGTGCTGGCCGGCGCCACCCCGTTGCACGCCCTCGACCCCGCACCCGACGCTGGACAGCACACCGCCGAGGTCATCGCCGCAGGGGACGTTCGGCTGGCCTCGGCGCCCGAACCGCTGCCCGCTGATGCGCGCACGGACAAGCCGCTCGCTGGCCTGAAGGTGGCGGACCTGTCGTGGGTTGCGGCCGCACCGCTGGCGACGAAGATCCTGGCGCACTGGGGCGCAACCGTCGTGCGAGTCGAGACGCAGAACCGGCCGTGCCTGCTGAGGGGCGCACTCGGGCATCGCGACGACGTTCCCGATCAGGAGAACGCCATCGCCTGGCATTCCACCAATGCCAACAAGATGACGATCTCGCTGAATCTTGCCAAGCCCGAGGCTCGCGACGTGGTCCGTGACCTCGCTGTGTGGGCCGACGTCGTCGTCGAGTCGTTCACGCCCGGCACCATGGCCGCCTGGGGCCTCGGCTACGACGCTCTGCAGGAGGTCAACCCCGAACTGGTCATGGTCTCGAGCTGCGTGATGGGCCAGACCGGGCCGTTCCGGCAGTTCGCCGGCTTCGGCAACATGGCGGCTTCGATCGCCGGCTTCTTCGACATCACTGGCTGGGCAGATCGCGGGCCCGCCGGGCCGTACCTGGCCTACACCGACTACTGCTCCCCTAGGTTCACGGTGTGCGCGCTGCTGGCGGCGCTCGATCACCGGCGCCGGACGGGAGAAGGCCAGCACCTGGACTTCTCGCAAATGGAGGCTGCGGTGCATCTGCTGGCACCGGCGATCGCCGAGCTGCAGGACACCGGCGAGATGCGCTCTCGGCGGGGCAACGCCGACGACGAGATGGTGCCCCACGGCGCGTATCCCGCGCAGGGCGACGACGAGTGGATCGCCATTGCCATCTCGGATGACGAGCAATGGCGCTCGCTGGCAATCGAGATGCGGCGGGACGACTTGGCCGATCTCGACACCGCGACCCGTCAGGAGCGCCGGACCGAACTTGACGAGATCGTCACCGAGTTCACCTCCCGCCAGAACGGCCCAGGGCTCATGTACCGCCTGCAAGCGCACGGCATTCCTGCCCACCACGTGCAGAACTCGGGGGCGTGCTTTAACGATCCGCAGCTCGCACACCGGCAGCACTTCCAGTGGATGCCGCACGGCTTCGCTCGCAGCACCGTCGTCGACGGCGTGCCCTACACGCTGTCGGCAGCGCACAACGGCTTCGAGTGGGCAGGGCCGATGTACGGCGAGCACACGATGGAAGTCCTCGAAGACTTGCTCGGCTACGACGCCGAACGCATCGCCGAGCTGGCCGTCGCCGAGGCCCTCGAGTGAGCGAGTCCCGCGGACAACCAGAGTTGGAGCTGGCTGTCGGCGACATCACCTCCGAGCAGGTCGACGCCATCGTGAACGCCGCCAACGAGACGCTGCTGGGCGGCGGCGGGGTGGACGGCGCCATCCACCGGGCCGCCGGGCCTGAGCTGCTGGCGCACTGCCGCACACTCGGCGGCTGCCCGACCGGCCAGGCCAAGATCACGCCCGGCTTCAGGCTGGCGACGCGTTGGGTGATCCACACCGTGGGACCCGTGTGGCGCGGCGGCCATCAGGGAGAACCCGAGCTGCTGGCTTCGTGCTACCGCGAATCGCTGGCCCGGGCCGATGAGGTCGGTGCCCGCACAGTCGCCTTTCCGGCGATCTCGACTGGCGTCTACGGCTATCCGGCGGCACCCGCTGCCAAGATCGCCGTCGCAACAGTCCAGGCTGCGGCGACTGATGTCGAACTCGTCCGCTTCGTCTGTTTCAACGACGACGCCCGCGCTGCATACGAGGCAGCACTCGCTGCTTGAGAACGAATGACGCTGCGCCCGGCTGTCGCACTCGTGCTGACGTTCGCGCTCAGCTTCGTGCTCTTAGGTTCACTGCAGAGGCCTGTTGGCGCGCACACCGGGCTGGAGTCGTCGCAGCCTGCCGAGGGCGAGACCA
Source organism: Candidatus Poriferisodalis sp. (assembly GCF_965208555.1). Classification (GTDB taxonomy): domain Bacteria; phylum Actinomycetota; class Acidimicrobiia; order Acidimicrobiales; family Poriferisodalaceae; genus Poriferisodalis. The sequence continues at coordinate 136,047 of NZ_OZ242342.1, forward strand.
TCAACGAGCCGGTGTCGGCCGTCTCGCTCACGTTCAACCGACCGGTTGAGCCGGCTGGAAGCGGTCTCGGCGTATTCGATGAGCACGGCGTCGAGCAACGGCCAAGCTCGCTGGGTTCCGCGGACGGCCAGACCTGGGTCCTGAGATTCGAGACGCCGCTGTCGGGCGGGGACTATGAAGTCCGGTGGCGAGTCGCGACCGAGGACGGCCACATCGTCGAGGGCACGTTCAGGTTCACGGCCGATGCTCCCCATGCTGGATCCGCGGCTGAACCGTCCGCAGACTCGGCCGCAGCTTCAGTCGCGGATTCCACTGATCAGATCGCCGCATCTGCCGATGTCGACGAGGAATCGCCGGACGCGACAAGCGGAACCGGCACCGCCCGGACGGGATCGACGACGGCTGCGACCGATCTGGACTCCGTCCGCGAGACATCATCCATGAGCACGATGGTGCCCTCGGGCTCGGAGACCCTGGACACCACGACCTCCGAGACATCGGACACTGCTGCTGAGAGCAGGCCGCTGCTTCGCAGCGCAGGAGCGGCAGGTGCCGGGCGATTCGCCGAAGCTGCACGAGTCCTGGGTCTGCTGGCGACATTGGCCATTGTCGGCGGGCTCGCGTTTGCGTCGTTCATCGTCCGGGGCGAACTATCGGAACGAGCCCGAGTGCACCGTGTGCTGCCCATCAGCGGAACCGTGCTCGTCGTCGCCGCGGTGGCAGCAGGGCTGACCCAAGCAGTGGTTCTCGAAGACGACTGGGCCGCCATCGTGTCCCTGAGCGCGATCGCCGACGCTCTCTCCGCGCCCTTTGGCATCGCAGTGGGCCTGCGCGTGCTCGGCGGACTCGCTGTGCTTGCCGCGCCTCCTCCCGAAGCACTGGGAGCAGGCCGGGCTCGATTGCCGGCCGTCAGTCTCATCAGCGGAGCACTGGTGATCGTCTCGTACTCGTTCGACGGTCACACCGTCACCGAGGGCCCACGATGGCTGCACGCTGCTGCCAACGCGACGCACGTGTACGCAGCCGCCGTGTGGAGCGGGGGCCTGGCATTGCTTGCCGATCTGCTCCGACGCCGTCGCGGCGGCGCCGATGTCGTCCGGCCGTTGATGCGTTTCTCACAGCTGGCATCTGTGTCGCTCGTGATGGCGGCGGTCGGCGGCACGATCATGGCGGTGCTGGTGCTGGATCGATTCGCCGACCTATGGTCAACGGCGTGGGGGCGCCTGCTGATAGCGAAGATTGCACTTGTGGCAGCGGCGGTGTTCCTCGGGGCACGCAACCGATGGGTCCACCTGCCCGTGGCGGCACAAGTCGTCGGCCAGCCACCTTCCGGTGCTGCGTACGAACGACTGCGCCGAACCGTGGTCACTGAGGCCATCGCGCTCGGGTGCGTCGGCGTCGTCACGGCGTTTTTGGTCGGCGCCTCCGCTCTATGACGAAGACCCTCGCCTCGATTCGCATCGCTCTCGCCGCATTCGCGGTTGTTGCGATTGCCGTCGCCTGCGGTGCCGATGCGAGTGATGCCGGCGAGAGCGCAGTCGCCGAACCGCTTCCTACGACCGCAGCCGCTGCCGTAGCGGAGCCTGCAGGCCGCGTTGCCGCGTCAGTGCCCACGAGCGCAGGCACTGCGCCCGCAGTTCCCGACGGCACGGCGGTGTACCAGCAGTACTGCGCCGAGTGCCACGGGGTCGACCTGCGCGGCACCGACAAGGGTCCGTCGCAGCTCTCCATCATCTACGAGCCCAACCACCACGGCGACTACGCGTACCGCGTGGCGATCCGGGAAGGCACTCGAGAGCACCACTGGTGGTTCGGCGACATGCCGCCGGTCGAAGGCATCACCGATCTCGAGATCGAGAAGGTGATCAGCTTCATCCGGGCTGAGCAGCAGCGCCTCGGCTTCGAGCGGTGAATCGCCGTCACACGTGCCGAGGCGAACCCGACGATCTAATCTCCCTCCGCTGAGCGAACTAGGAATGCTTACGGTTCGCATCAATCGCAGGAGGGATCATCGTGACCAAGCGAATTCTGCTCACTGGAGCGTCGACGGGAATCGGGAATGCAACCCTGCAGCGACTCGTCGCTGATGGCCATAAGGTCGTGAACCTCGACGTCAAGGACGCCCCTGAGGGGGCCGCCGAACATCACCACTGCGACCTGTCCGATCCCGGCTCCATCGACGAGGTGGTTGCTGGGCTTGACGGCGCGTTCGACGGGCTCGGCAACATCGCCGGGGTGGCGGGCAGCATGGGCGCCGAGCTGGTGCTGCGCGTCAATGTGTACGGGCTGCGCCACATCACCGAGACGCTGCTGGCGGCCGGCAAGCTCAATGACGGGGCATCGATCGTGAACATCGCGTCGCTGGCAGGGATGGTGTGGAACCGCCACCTCGATCGCATCGCCGAGCTCGACGCCGCAGAGGATTTCGCCGCGGGCATCGAGGTCGCCCAGTCCTACGAGCGAAGCGGCCCGGCTGCATACACCCTGTCGAAGGAGTGGGTGGTGTCGTACACCAAGCACCTCGCCGGACGCCTGGTGAGCCGAGGCATCCGCGTCAACTCGGTCAGTCCGGGACCGGTTGATACCCCTCTGTTTCCTTTCTTCGAGCAGGACACCGGTGCCGAGCAGATGGCATGGCTGAACGAACAGGTCGGCAGGGTCGCCACGCCGGACGATCAGGCACAGGTGGTCGCCTGGTTGCTCGCCGGTGAGAGCGGTTGGGTGAACGGCATCGATCTGCCGGTGGACAATGGCCTGTCTGCCGGCATGACCGTCGGCTGGGCCAACCCCAAGGACTCGCCCGCGTCACGCTCGCGTCGCAACTGACCCCCGGCGCGCCGGTGTAGCTACCTCGCAGCGAGCTCAGACATCCGCGCCAACACATCAACGCCGATCTGGTCGTAGACGTGCAGCAAATCGATGAGCACCCAGTTCTCACGGATCTTGCGATCGACCGTGCTATCGGAGAGCACCTGGCTCTCGATACGCCAGAAGTCCAGGCTGCGCATCGTGATCTCTTGGCCAGACGCCGCGATGCCAAGCCATCCGTCATCCGTGACGGTCATCGCCATGCCTGGCCAGCCGGTGACGCCGACATACGCGCCGTCGCCGAAGAAGTGACCATCGCCGGCATAGCCGCCTCGACGGTCTGGCATCGCACGCAGAAATGGGATCTGGTGAAACCGGCGGAACCCGTCCACGCCGCGACCGGTGCCGATGCCGTGGGGGCCGTACCAGCTGAATCTGGGGTGCCACCAGTGCTCGAGACGCATCGCTTCGACGGGCTCACGGGGATGGCGCCCCATGTCGGAGAGCATGCCGATCACATGGTCAACGCTGGCCTGCGATATCGCTTCATCGCGTAGCCCAGAGGTGAGGCCGTCGCCCGTCGCCGGGGACGGCACCAGCCAGTCGCGCCCGAGACTCGGTGTCATCGGCCAGACACCGGCGCCCATCATGACTTCCGGCACGTCCCAAACCGCCTGCACCTCCACAACTCGCCGATCGGCGAACCGGAAGAACTCGTGGTATCGCATCGAGGACGGTCGGCCGGTAGCTGGAATGCCCAGCCAGGGCGCAGCGAAGGTGCCCATGTACGAACCGGCGCAGCCGACCCAGTGGTGACCGCTGGGGTCTGAGCCAGCCATACAGATGTAGTCGCGCCGCTCGAGGTCTGGCCAGGCCGCTGCCAACGGTGCGAGCGCCTTGTGGTACATGCCGTCCGGTCCGTCGAGATCTTCGAACGGGTGGGTCAGGTGCACCGCTGCGTCGGATGCCATCACCGTCCTCAGTGCCGCCTGCACACTCGCTGGGTCGTAGTCATACAGAGCCGTTCGGAGCGGCGAAAGCAACGCCTGGTTGCCGCGATGCGAATCCCCCGCCGAACTCATGCGTTGATGGCGAGGTGGCTCTGGCGGTCGAAGAAATGCAGGTTGCGCACGTCCACGTTGACTCGTATCCGGTCGCCCACCCGGGCACGGGTCTCCGCTGCGAAGCGAGCGGTGCAGCGTCCGGTGTCTCGCATCTCGTCGAGCGCGTCCGGATCGCCGCTCTCCACGCCCTGCGCGTTGAGGTTGAAGTGAACGAGCGTCTCCGCTCCCAGGGCTTCACGGACATCCACGACCGCATCAAGTCGCTGATCGTCGGGATGCTCGGCAGCCACCGCTGCGTCCTCGAGGTGCTCGGGCCGGAAGCCCAGCACGACCGGCTGATCGAGATACGCCTCCAAGGCCGGCCGCGCCGCGACGACCTCGGCCGGCACGGTCAGGCGCTGGTCGCCCAAGTCGATCTGGCAGTCGCCGCTGGGGTCATCGCTGCGGCGAAGCGTTGCCTCATACAGGTTCATCGAGGGCGAACCGATGAACGCCGCCACGAAGGCATTGGCCGGGTGCGCATAAAGATCCTCGGGCGAGTCCACCTGCTGCAGCAGTCCGTCCTTGATGACGGCCACCCGGTCACCCATCGTCATGGCTTCCACCTGGTCATGGGTCACATAGAACGTCGTGACACCGAACTCGCGCTGGATGCCGGCGATGTCGGCTCGCATCTGGACGCGCAGCTTGGCGTCGAGGTTCGACAGCGGCTCGTCCATCAAGAACAGCTCGGGTCGCCGCACGATGGCGCGCCCCATCGCAACCCTCTGGCGCTGACCGCCCGACAGCTGAGCCGGCTTGCGGTCGAGGTAGTCCGTCAGCTCGAGGACGCGTGCGGCCTGCCGCACTTGCTCATTTCGCTCGGCCTTGGACACCTTGCGCAGCTTCAGCGGAAAGCCGATGTTCTCTGCGACGGTCATCTGTGGGTACAGCGCGTAATTCTGGAAAACCATCGCGATGTCGCGGTCCTTCGGCGCAACATCGTTCAGCAGGCGATCGCCGACGAACAGATCGCCGCTGGTGATCTTCTCGAGTCCGGCGATCATGCGCAGCGCAGTGGATTTGCCGCATCCCGATGGCCCGACGAGCACCAGGAATTCGCCGTCGTCGAGCGTCAGGCTGAGGTCGGTGACCGCTTCGAATCCGTTCGAATAGACCTTGGTCAGCTCGCTCAATGTCACGGTTGCCATGTGCCAACCCCCGTCATCAGAACTCGTATCATCAAAACTCCTGGATTCCCAAGAGCTGGCGCATCCGTTCCAGGGGCCGCAGCCCTTGCTGGGAGAGCCAGTGCAGCAGGTCGATGAACACCCAGTTGTCGGCCAGCTTGTCGCCGTCGCGCCGGTACACGTCCACCACACGCATCTCGGCCGGCCCACTCGCCGGCAAACCTAGGTAGCCGCCTCGGGGGCGGTTGCTGACGTTCGCCCAGCCGAACCAGGCCGCGTAACGGCCCTCAGCTATGCGGGCGATATGGCCGTGGAACTCCTTGTCCCCCAGTCCGAAACGGAATGGGTAGGAGTGCTGCTGCTGGTAGCGCTCGATCGTGTACGACGATCCGATGCCATCGGGCCCGATCCACAGCATGTCGGGGTGCCAGCAGCGAGCAAGCACCTCAGCGGGCATGCGATCGGTGCCCTGCTCGCGCGCTATCCGGTTCGCTTCGTCGAGATCGCTTGCCATGCGCCATGCCAGTTCCAGGGTCCGGGCAGTCTCGGCGGGATCTTGCGCATCAAGCTGAACGCCGTCCGCAGTGCGGGGACCGAGATAGATGCCGGGCTGTCCAGTGGCTGGCGGCAACGGGTACTGGCCTGCTTGGCGCATGACAGCAATCAGGTCCAGGAACAGCGCTGACTCGGCAATCCGCTCGCCTTCCACCCGGCTGAACTCGACATAGCGAACTGGCGTCGCCCGGCGAGTCGGCGGGATGTCCAGCCACGGGGCGTCGAACAGTCCGAGGAAGTGCCCCATCGAGCACACCCAGGTCGACGCACCTCCGTCGGCGTCGTTGTCGCCGGCCAGAAAGACGTCCATGCGCCGTTGCAACGGTGCCATCGCTGCATGCAGGGGCGCCCAGAACACGTCGACAACCGCACCTGCGCCGTGCTGCTCGTAGAAGGGGTGCATGCCCCGCCACAAGAAGTCCTCGGTCACGCACGCCGCCAGCGCGCCGGTGAGGTCATCGCCAGCGTCGCCGGCCGGCAGGCGGGGGCTCGCCAGCACGCTGTCGAGATTGCGGTGATAGTCCAAGACCGTGGACTTCGCGCGCTGCAGGCGGCCAGAGACGTCGTCAGCCATCGCTCAGCCCTTCACCGCCCCGGCACCGAGACCCTTGACCAAGTGCTTCTGGAACAGGATGATCACGATGACGATGGGCAGCGTGATCGACACGGCCGCCGCTGCCGCTTCGGTGATCGTCCGGCTGCTCTCGCCGCCGGTCAGCGAGACGATGGCCACCGGCAACGTCCATTCGGTGGGAGCAAGCACCCGCACGAAGAGGAACTCGTTGTAAGCCAGCAGCATCGTGAACAATCCGGTGGCGATGATGGCAGGCCACATCACCGGGATGATCACCTTGCGGAATGCCTGCAGGCGAGTGGCGCCGTCCATCATTGCGGCCTCCTCGAGTTCCTTGGGCACGTCGAGGAAGAAGCTGCGGAACATCCAGATGGTGAACGGTTGGTTGACCGCGACCAGTGCGAGGACCAGCACGAGCCGGGTGTCGAGCAGTTGCAGTTGATCAATGAACGGGAAGTCGATCAAGGGGAAGTCGAACGTTCCCACACCGCTCGACTCCAGCCAGTCGTCGATCCAGGTGGCGCCGAAGAAGTACGGCAGCACGAACGCGCTGCGGGGCAGTGCCCTGAATCCCAACGCCACGATGAGGATCACGGCGCCTGATATCCCGCTGTAGCGGGCCAGTCCGTAGCCGGCCACCAGCCCGATGGACAGCGAGATCAGCATCGTGAGGATCGTGACCACGATGCTGTTCACCAAGAAGTCGTACTCGTCGTTGGTCTCCCAGATCTTCGGGAAGCGCCACATAGCCACCAGCAGCACGACTCCGGCGCCGCAGTACCAGGGCCAGCCGCGCCGCATCCGCTTGCCGACGAGTCCGAGCACGGCGGCGATGAGTCCCGCGCCGGCGATGTAGGCGAAGACCCCCCACATGTTGATGTCGTCATCGCCCAGCCAGAACGCCCGGTACGCATTGGCCGTGGTCTCGTATCCCCACAGCACGGGTTCGCGGGCGAGCACGTCTCGGGTGAACTTGACCGATGTCTGCACGGTCCACAGGAACGGCAACACCGACCAGATGCACAGCACGCCCAGCGTGACGTGCAGCGGCACGCGCCGTGCGATGCGCCGGGGCGCGGTGCCGCGCATCTCCGGTGCGCTGCGGGTCAAGAGCGAGCGCATTTGGTCCGCTCCGAGCCGATTGCGAGCGCACTCATGTGCGCTCCGAGATCTGGTCCTTGTAGGACCGGTACAGGAACGGGATGAGCACCACGAGAATGCCGATGACGGTCAGCACCGCCATCGCATTGCCTTTGCCCAGTCTTCCGATGTCAAAGGCCGTCGCGATGCGCACGTTGTACACCTGCAGTGTGTGCGCATCGGTAAAGCGATTCCCGGTCCACACGAAAACCTGGTCGTAGATCCGGTACATATCCATGACCGAGATCAAACCGACGAACAGCACCAGCGTCCGCAGGTGCGGCAGGATCACGTGCCACAGGTTGCGCCAGAAGCCTGCGCCGTCGATAGCCGCAGCTTCGAGACGCTCACCGGGGAGGGTTTGCAGTCCGGCGAAGAACGTGATCATCGCGAAGGGCATGACCGCCCATACCGCCTGGATCACGATGAGATAGCGCACGTTGCCCGAGGTGATCTGGAACGGGTCGTCGAAGATCACCTGCCAGAGCCATGCGATCAGGCCGCCCCGGTCGAACAGGTCCTTGTACACCAGCGAACCGACGACCGGGGTCACAATGAACGGGGTGAGCAGCGCAGCCATGTAGAAGCTGCGACCTCTAACCACCCGATCCAGCATGAGCGCTACGGCGAGCCCGAGCACCATTTGAATCGGCACCACGATGGCCACGAACAGCATCGTCCACCGGAATGCGGTCCAGAACTCGGGATCAGTCAGCAGGTCGGTGTAGTTCTGCAGCCCGATCCACGTGGGGTTCTTCAGATCACGCAGCAGGAGGCGATGAAAGCCCAGCCAGACAGTGGTCGCCAGAGGCACCACCATGAGCAGCGCCATCACCGCGACGCTGGGAACGGTGAAGAACCAGAACGTCTTGCGTTCCACTCACGTCCCCCTTTGGCTCACTCCATCAATCTGGACCTGCGAGATGCGGTCCGAGACTGGCGTCCGGCGCTCCCCGCAATGTTCCCTGCTCCCGCTGCCCTGGGGCGACACCGCAATGCGGTGCCGCCCCAGGGTGCACGGGGAGGGAACCTGCTGAGCCGCTCGTTTAGTTGAGCAGCCCCTGATCACCGGCTTCGGCGAGGTAGGCGGCTTCAGCTGCGGCAAGGGCCTCTTCGACCGGCGTGCCGTCGAGAATGGTGATCAGCGCCTCACCCAGCTTCGCCCTGGCGATGCCCGCTGCGGGATGGGTGAGGTCGGCGCCACGGCCGTTCACCAAGCTTGCCTGCGCGGCGGCGGCATCACGCGGGCCATTGGGATGGCTCACGCCGTTGCGGGTGACCAGGCCGAATTCGGCTGCAGCCTGCATGCTCTCCAGGTCAGTCGCCGCGAGCATTGCGAGGAAGATCGCCTCGACCTTGTCGGCAGGCGTGCCGACGGGAATACCCCAGCCGTCGATGTAGGCGGGGGCAGCCAGGATGCCGCTGCCGGTGCCCAGCGCCGGAGCGAACTCGATCTCGCCCACGACGATGGAGGCCTCGGGATCGTCCATGCCGGCTGCACGCGACGCCCACGTATGGCCCAAGATCGCCTCTCGGGTCTGGAAGGCGGCTTGCACGTCGTCGGTGCTGTAGGAGCTGGCAATGCCCGGCGCGCACTCGTCGACCATCCGCTTGAGGGTCGTGGCCGCTGCAACACCCTCAGGGCTGTTGAAGTTCGGCGCGCCCGTCTGCGGATTGATCGGCGTGACGCCCATCGAGCCGAGCACGGAGTCGAATTCGATCTGCCAGGCCCAGCCGGCCGACAGCATGTACAGGAAGCCGATGTCGTAACCCGAATCGATGATTGCCCGGCACGTCTGGAACGCCTCGTCGAAGGTCGTCGGCACTGACAGGCCGAGTTCCTCCATCGCCGGCTTGTTGTAGAAGACGTGCATGGTGTTCGACACCATCGGCACGGCGTAGATCTGGCCGTCGATCGAGGCCATCGCCCAGAAGGCTTCGTCGATCTCGTCGAGATCGAATTGATCGCTGTACTTGGCCACCAGGTCGTTGAGCGGCATCAGGAAGCCCTGATTGGCCAGCTCGCCGATGAACGCATTCGAGCCCTGGTACAGCTCGAATGTGGGCGATCCGGTTGCCGCGTCCTGGGTCATGGCACTGCGAGCCTCGACGCTGTCAAGGAACTGAAGGTTGAAGCGGTAGTTGCCCTCCTCGCAGTCCTCCAGCTCTTCGGCGTACTGCGTGATGATCGGGAACTCCCAGCCGATCGCGTCGATCTCGATGACTTCGGACGGATTCGGGATCGGACACTCGTCCGAGATGAGCTCCGCTTCCATCATGTCGTCTTCCATGGCGTCGTCGTCCATGGCGTCATCGGCAGCGTCGTCCATGTCGTCTTCGTCGTGGTCGTGACCGTCGTCTTCATCGTGGTCGTGGCCATCGTCTTCGTCATGGTCGTCGTCGTCGGCGCCAGAGTCCGCCGCAGTTGCGGCTGTCTGCGACGCGCCGCTGTCGGCGTCGTCATCGCCGTCGTCGCTGCTGCAAGCCGCAGCCAGCAGCACGAACGCGAGAAGGACGGCGATCAGGCGCCAAGCCTTCCCTGTGGTGGTCATCATGAGGTTCCCTCCCGGGTGATACATGCGAACGAGAACCGGAGGCTCATTTCCCGGTTCCCAACAACTCGAGCGGCGCGACGTAGCCGGCCGCATCGAGACCGAAGCCCGCATCGGCGGCGCGTTCCAGCGTCTCAGCGGGCCATTCGACCCTGCTGGGGCTGTCGCTGCCGGTGACGATCACTGCGCGTGCGGACGTCGTACCGACGTTGCGCAGATCCCGCCATGCCGATGCGGGGATGGATGCAACTGAGCCCATGACGGGCTGTGTGGAGACCTCGTGCGCCGGCTCATTGAGCGCAACTTCCCAGTCACCCTCGATGAACAGCACGACCTGGCTGTCACCGTGACGATGGAGGCCGGTCGATGTTCCTGAGGCTGCCCGGAGCCATTCGAGCGCAAAGCCGTGAGGCGTGCCGACCGGCGGCCGGCTGCGCCGATCCTGTGTGAGTCCGTGCCCGATGACCGGCGCGAGCTCCACGTGGTGCTCAGGGCCGAGCACGGTCGACAGCAGGGCCGCCTGCGACCAGCGAAGCCGGTCTGGTGGCACAAGACGCTCGCTCAGCTCGGACTGGTTGTAGCTGTCGATGCTTGCGAGCTGGCCGTCGCTGAGCGGTTCGAGCACCTCCGTGGGAACCTCACCGTTACGCGCATCCACGAGCGAGTTGTCACGCCCGAGATACATGCCAGTCGCCGCTGCCTCGCGCAGCACGTCCGGCTCCCAGATGATGCCGCCAGTGTCGTCGCCGCCTAGGGCCACAAAGAGGAACCCGTCATCGGGACCGGTGTTCTCAAATCCACGGAACACCCACGTCGGCGCCGAGAAGATGTCATCGGCCGCCAGATGGACAGCATGCTCCCGGCTCCGGCCGATGTCGATCCGCCAGTTCCCCCGTGTGCAGATGAACACCTCGGGGGTGTAGTGCAAGTGGGCGTTGTTGTAGACGCCGTGGGGCATCGTGGCTGCGCCCACGTTGAAGCCGTGCGGCTCGGCGATGCTGATGTGCTGGTCGGCGTTCTGAGAGACGCCGGGGCCTACGAACGAATAGCTGGCCTTGCCCTTCGAGCGCTCGATGCGAACATCGACGAAGGCCTCGGTATCAGCCACGAAATCCTCCGGCTCGATGACGCGTGCGGCCAGTTCGGCTTCGCTGACCGGCAATGCGGGCACGGTCATCGTTCGCTGCGCTTCGTGGTTCGGCCGATGCGGAGGTGGCCGTCGACGACGACGTCTGTCGGCCGCGACACCGACGTCATGTCGACCAGCAGTTCGGCGGCGTGCTGTGCGAGCAGGTCAGTCGGCTGGACGAGCGTCGTCAGGTCGATACCGGCCCAGGAGGCCTGCGGCAGGCCATCGAAACCGGTGACGGCCATGTCGTCGGGTATCCGGACTCCCCGCGATTCCAGTCCGTCGATGACGCCGAATGCGACCTCGTCGCTGCCGACCATCACAGCGTCGGGAGCGAGCCGGGCGATTCGCTCGGCGCAGCGATAGCCCGCGTCGTAGCTGAACGCGCCCGCTTCGATGTACGGCAAGGCCACTCCGTGATCGCCCATCTCCTTGGCCGCTCCCCGATACCGGGCTTGATCCGTGGAGATTGACGACACGCCGCCGACGAAGACGGCTGTCCGGCAACCCTGATCGACGAGGTGGGACGCCAACAAGCGGCAACCGGCTTCATTGTCGACAGACACCGACGACACCAGCCCCGATGCCGCCGGCTGGTTGAAGGCCACCGTGGGGCTCGACTGGCGACGCATGGTGCTGAGCTGGTCAGGTCGGATGCTGGCCGAGGCGAGCATCAGCCCGCTCACCCGGTACTGGCGAACGATGTCGAGCACGTCGTCGACCTCGCCTGGGTCGGTGAAGCTGAACAGCAGGAGCTGACGTCCGCGCACCGCGAGCTCGCGGGTGACTGCCGACAGGACGTTCTGCCAGTACTCGCCGTATGCCGGCACCACGGCACCCACCACGTTGCTCTGCTGTGACTTGAGGCTGCGGGCGAACGCGTTGGGTGCGTAGCCGAGTCGTTCTGCCGCTGCGCTGACCCGCTCTCGAGTCCGTTCTGAGACCAGGTGCGGAGCCGAGAATGTTCGCGCCACCGTGGCTTGCGACACGCCCGCTTCGATGGCGACATCGGTGGAGGTAGCGGGACGCGCCCCGCCGCCAGGAAGCTCTGTCCCCCCCGCCATGCGGCGAATCCTATGAATACGTATTCATTGCGTCAACCGACGCCGGTCGCAATGCCCTGACCTGCACATTCAGACAGGCAGCGCTCAACCGGTGTGCAGAAGTACCTGTTTCCACACAGCCGTGTCGTCGAGCAGCACCCATTCGCGCAGGACGCCGTCAGGGCCGAATTCGCAATGGCTGATGCCCATGACGTGCACGTCGGCGCCGCTGGGGGCACCGTAGCGGCCTTCCCCGTCGTGAATTCCATCGAGGGACCAGCGGAGGGCCGCACGTGGCGGGCGCCCGGGATCGCGACGGCCGACTTGGTGATGAATTGTGAAGCACGCCGACGGGAATGACGAGGCGAGGCCGAGCCAGAAATTGTCGGCGCCTCTCCATCCATGATCTGTGACGCCGCTCGGCAATTCGAGGTGAGCAGCGCGGTCGTATTCGGTGCGGATGGCGGACAAGTCCCCCACCATGATCTGGCGGAGCAGCTCGGCATAGCGGATGCCCTCGGGGTCATCGTTGCCCGTTCCGCGGTAGCGGCCAGCCACGTCGCGTGCAGGCGAGAACGGCTGAGCGGACTGACCGGGGCCGCCCTCCGCCTCGATTTGACCGGCGGCATGACTCTTTGGATCGACGCCCAGCAAGCGCACGATGGCGCCTTGATCTCGGATCAGCCATTCGTCGTAGATCTGGCCATCTCGAGCCGCGCAATCAGCGATGATCCGGTATTGCAGCCTGGTTCCGGTGGCCGAGCCATAGACCCCGTCGCCGAGATGAGTGGCGGTTGAGAGAATCCGATGAGACGACAGGAAGCCGCCGTCGTCATCGGCGCACCAGATGACGTCCTCGCCGAGCAGTTCGCGGTCGGGGAACTCCGCGAGCGTCGCCAGCGTCGCGGCGATGACCGACTGGTTGCCCACGACGACGCCCGCTGGCGACCGGACGACGACATCGGGGGCGTAGAAGCGATTGAGGGTATGCACGCCTCGCCGTTCCCAGATGGTCTCGGTGACGCCCAAGATGAAGTCGCGCGGATCACGGAATTCCTCGTCGAAGCCATCCATGCTCATCTCGCGACCCCTTGCTTCGCTGGCACAGTCCCGCACAGGAGAGCTCGTGCCTGATGCGGTATTGCATACGTAACCATTGCGAGTGTCATACGGCAACTCCGGATTCGATGCACCGATCCTTGCTGGTCCGGCGACGTTGCTCACGGATTGGTGCAATAGCGTGATGACGGGTTCGCGGCAGGCCGCGTGACCGCATCACGGGAGTGCACGCATGTCCATCGCATCCGGGCTGGTTCTCACCGAGCCGCGTTCGTTGGAGCGTCGCAGCTTCGATCTGCCCGAGGTCGATGCCGACGATGGCCTGCTGCGTGTCGAGGCCTGCGGGCTGTGCGGGACGGATCACGAGCAATACACGGGCCACATCACCAACCGGCACGCGTTCATCCCCGGACACGAGGTGGTCGGCGTGGTCGAGGAGTTAGGGGATGCCGCGGCTGAGCGATGGGGCGTGAGCGCCGGCCAGCGGGTGGCCGTCGAGGTGTTCCTGTCATGCCGCAACTGCGACCAGTGCCGAGCCGGGCTCTACCGGCGCTGCGAGCGCAACGGCTTGGCCACCATGGTCGGATTCACCGACGCTGACACGCCGCCGGGCTTGGGCGGCGGCTACGCCTCGCACCTGTACCTGCGACCCGACTCGATGCTGATGGCGGTGCCCGACGAGCTCGATCCGGTCACGGCGACGCTGTTCAACCCGCTCGGGGCGGGAATCCGCTGGGCGGTCGAGATTCCTGATACCCAGCCCGGCGACGTCGTGGCGATCCTCGGTCCGGGAGTGCGGGGACTGTGCGCTGCCGCTGCGGCAAAGGAAGCCGGAGCCGGATTTGTGATGATCACCGGCCTGGGCGAACGAGATACCGAGCGCCTGGCCCTTGCGCCTGCCTTTGGCGCCGACCTGGCGGTAGATGTCTCGACCGACGATCCCAACCGGGCGCTGCGTGATGCAGCCGGGGCCAAGGCCGACGTGGTGATCGACGTGACCGCCAAGGCACCGGCTGCGCTGGCACAGGCAGTCCAGCTCGCCCGCCCAGGCGGCACGATCGTGCTCGCCGGCACCCGCGGTTCGCCCGAGACACCCGGCTTCGACCCCGATCACATCGTGTACAAGGAACTGCGCATCTTCGGCGCGCTCGGCGTGGACGTGACTGCCTACCGCAAGGCCCTCGACCTGCTGGTATCGGGCCGCTACCCGTTCACGGATCTCCCCCGCCAAGTCGCCGACTTCGACAGTCTCGAGCCCCTCATCCAGACTCTCGCCGGCGAACGTCCCGGTACACCCCCGGTGCACGGTGTTTTCGCACCGGGTTCCGCAGATTCATAGGAGCAGTTCATTGAGCCGACCCACCTTCGAGACCTTCAACCAGGAATGGGCCGACAAGGTCATCGGCCGGGTCTCGCGCTCGGGCATCGACGGCTACCTGGGCATCAAGGCGGTCGAGTTCGAGGCCGGCCGGCTGGTGTGCGAGATGCCGGTCACCGACGAGCTTGTGACCATGATGGGCACGATGCACGGCGGCTGCCTGTCGGCCATGTGCGACCACGTGCTCGGCGTGGTCATGTATCCCGTGATGCCGCCCGGCTACTGGGCGGCCACCACCGAGTTCAAGATCAACCTGCTCGCCCCGGTCACCGGAGGCACATGCGTCGCCACCGCCGAAATCATCTCGATGAGCAAACGGCTCGCCGTCCTGCGGGTCGAGATCGAGAACGATGGCCGCATGGTGGCTGTCGCCCAAGGAACGACCACCATCGTTGCCCCGAAGAACCCCAGCTAGCACGGCTCTAGTCTGCGCTCATGCTCCAGATGCAGTCCACGGTCTCTGCAGACGGTCAGGTCTCGCTCTGCCTGGCGGAGGTCGACACGCCGACCTTGTCCGACCGCGATGTGCTGATTCGAGTGGAGGCCACGCCGATCAACCCCTCCGACCTCGGTCTGCTGCTCGCGGGTGCCGATGTCGCCACCATCGAAGCGAGAAAGGTTGATGGGCAGCCCGGAATCACCGCCACCGTTCCGCCAGCGGCGCTGGCCGGACTCGCCGGCCGCATAGGCCAGTCGCTGCCGTGCGGCAACGAAGGGGCCGGCACTGTCGTAAGCGCCGGTTCGGACCCCGGCGCACAAGCACTGCTCGGCAAGACGGTGGCGGTACTCGGCGGTGCCATGTACAGCGAGTACCGGGTGATGCCGGCCCAGCACTGCTTGGTGCTGCACGACGGGACGACGGCGACTGAAGCTGCGTCGTGTTTCGTCAACCCGCTGACGGCGTTGGCGATGGTGGACACCATGCGGTCCGAGGGCCACTCCGGCATCGTGCATACCGCTGCGGCATCCAATCTGGGGCAGATGTTGGTCAAGATCTGTCAGGCCGATGGGGTGGATCTGGTCAACATCGTGCGCCGACCCGAACAGGTCGAGCTCCTCAGGTCTCTCGGCGCGGGACACGTTTGCGATTGCAGCCAAGAGAGCTTCCACGACGACCTCGTTGCGGCACTGGTTGCTACGAAGGCAACGGTGGCCTTTGACGCCACTGGAGGCGGCCGGCTCGCTAATCGGATCCTCAACGCCATGGAGGCCGCAGCCAGTGCCGACGCCACGGCTGCCTACAGTCGCTACGGCTCCACAACGCACAAACAGGTGTACATCTACGGCGGGCTGGAGCGCTCTGTGACGGAGCTGACTCGCACGTGCGGCATGGCCTGGGGAATCGGCGGCTTTCTGCTTCCTAATTTCCTGGCCAAGGTCGGCCCAGCACGAGGCCAAGAGCTGCGTCAGCGTGTTGCGGACGAGCTCTCCACCACTTTCACCAGCAGCTACACCAAGCAGGTCAGTCTGGCCGCCGCGCTCGATCCAGCCGAGATTGCTGTGTACGCCCGTCAAGCGACCGGCGAGAAATACTTGATCGCTCCCCACGCCTAGGACGGAAGGAGAAACGGAGCCAGTGCCCGCACAGAGCCGACTCACGTACATCCAGCACATGGTCCTGATGATGGTGATCGCCGTCGTCGGCTGGGCCGTGTTCCTGGGCCTGTTCCTGCTCATCTTCACCGACAGCTACGAGCCGTCGGTTTCCCGCACGGTGTGGTGGGTCTGGCTGATCGTCGGCACGATCGTCACGTTGATCACGATGTTCGTGTGCTTCCGGGTGCTGCAGACGCCACGCCAGTGGCGCAGCTCGGCTGCGATCGCGCTGCTCGCGCCGGCGATGTGCCTGGACGCACTGACGACCACCTACTTCAACGACTGGTTCGACCAAGGCGACCATGACGACACGGCGTACTCGGCCTTGATCCTGGGTGCGGCCGGCATCTGCC
Organism: Candidatus Poriferisodalis sp.; assembly: GCF_965208555.1. Taxonomy (GTDB): domain Bacteria; phylum Actinomycetota; class Acidimicrobiia; order Acidimicrobiales; family Poriferisodalaceae; genus Poriferisodalis. The sequence goes on from NZ_OZ242342.1 coordinate 152,467, forward strand.
TGCTCGTGGCGATGATCGTCAACAAGCCCACCGCCGACAAGTCCTAGCCCGCCGCGCGGGAGCGCGACTGCTCAGCACGCCGACCGGCTGCGTTGACGACGCCGGCTGGCTTGCCGTGTCCGCGTAGGTCAGGCGGGGATGAAGTCGACGCGAAGTCGGGCCGCGTCGGCTAGCGCCGCAAGGTCGTCACGATCGGAGGTCACGATCTGATCGCCGGGGCGGCACAGAGCGACCAGTGCCGCATCGATGGCGTCAGACCTACCGGCCCGTGCCAGCAGGACGCCGGCTCGGCGGCCGAGGCCGTGGTCGAGCGGTACGACAATGGTGCCGAGCAGGGCCTTTGCCAATCGGGATTGGCGTCCTGAGCCTCCCCGCCACACCTGCGCCACAATGCCGCCATGGGTCAGGGGCGGGCTGCCGTCGAGGTGTGCATCGTCAACCCTTCGCCACAGCGCCCGATCATTGCGCTCCAGGGCGATGAACGCGCCCGCGTCAAGCACCAAGCTCACGCTCGGCTCTCCGGTGTTGCCACTCGACACGAAACCGCTCTGCCTCTTCGCGATCGAGGCGGCGCTGTTCTTCGCGCTCTTCGGGGGTGATCTTGCCGAATTCGGCCTCGTAGTCGGCGATTGCCTCGCCGAGCGCCTTGAGGCGTTGCCGGTGCTCGCTCTTGTCTGCCATCGCCTGATTCACCCAGGCACTCACCGACGAAGCGTCACCGTCGTTCACCGCAGCACGGGCATCTTCAAGGAGATCTGCATCGATCGTCAAGGTAATCCGACGCTTCGTCATACCTTTATCGTATTCCGGCTGCGTCCCGGAGAATCAAGGCCCGCAACGAGGAACCCGCGTCGGTGGCGCCGGACAGCGGCTGCTAGCGGCTGAGCAGGCTCTTGACCCGGCGGACCGCTGGCGTCCAGAACCACTCGGGCTCGGTGAAGCGGCGGTAGTCCTCGCCGGGCAGCTCCATCGGGTCGTAGTAGCTCTTGTCTGTGTGCTTGCGGAGGTTGTTCGACTTCTTCAGCACCTGCAGATAGGCGTAGACGGTCCCCTTGTGGGTCCATCCCTGCCGGTGGTAGTTCCAGTTGTCGGGGGCCAGCTCCTGTGCATCAGCGAAGTGCTTCAGCGCCCGCTCGCTGTCGCCGACCGCCTCGAAGTAGAGCGCCAGCTTGAACGTGGCTTCGGCCAGCAGCGAGTCATCATCGATGGGCTTGAGCCGGGAAGCGAGGTCCACGCTCGACCAGACATGCTCGCTGTCAGCTCCCCGCTCGATCCAGTCGCGGGTGGCCTGAGCGAATGCGTTGTCGCCGAGCCGAACCTTGCCGAGGCCGAACTTGATGGTTGTCTCGGCCGGGTACACGCCCTCGTTGCTGCGGGCGATGTGGCCCTCCTCGTCGATCCAGGCCGCCGAGGGCACATTCACCCAGCCGAACAGTGAGCTGATCCGGTGCGTCGGATCGACGACACAGCGATATGTGGGCGAAGCCCGGTCGAACCACTTTGCCACGGCCTCCTCGCCGCCCGAGTCCTGCGCCACGCTGATCAGCTCAAACTTGTCCGCGCCGATCGATTCGTACAGTTCCTGCCACACGGGCAGGCTGACGCGGCAGCCTCACCAGGACGACCAGGTGAACAGCACCACCTTGCGGCCGCGCAGGTCGGAGAGCCGCAGGGTGTTGCCGTTGCGCTCGACCATCTCGAAATCGGGGGCGATCCCCGACTCCAGCCCGACACGACGGACCTCGGGCACAGATCCCACGCTCCACACGTCGCCGTCGCGCACGTACCTCTGGCCGATCATGTCGGCAAAGGCCGAGTAGTGAAGCCACACCCAGCCATCGGCGTCTGCAATCCATGCCTCCCGCCTGGCCTCCGGCAGCGGCACGCAGAGCTCGCCGAGACACGCACCCTCGGGTTTCAGCTGCCAGCCCGTGGCCTTCTGCAGCTCGTCGAGCCGCACCCACAGCCCGCTCGGCGCGTCCGTGCGCTGTGCGACTACGGTCGTCTGATCGTTGGCAAGAATGATCACGTTTGCACCGCGAGAGATCGAGATCCAAGACTCAGGGAAGTGCTCCGCCTTCGGTCATGCCGAGCAGTATTTGACCGTACTGCTCGTAGACGACCGCAGACACCATCAGGTGCGATTGCACGGTGTAGATGTCCCGCAGGATGCGCTGCATCTCGCTGGCGTTCATCACCGCTCTGCCGCCGGTGAAGCGGAACAGCTCGCTCACGAGATCGATCGCCTCGTCGGTGCACCACACAGCAGCAGCCTGAGCCTCGGTGACGAGAGTCGGATCAGGGGGGCCCTCGGCCGCCGAGTCGAACAGGCGCTCCATCGCATCGGCCATCGCCAAGGCGCAGGCATTCATGCGAATCGTGCCCTGGCCGATGGCCCGCTGGAAGACCTGCCGGTCGGCAAGGCTGACGGCGCCGAGATAGCCCCGCTTTTTCTCGATGGCGCTGTCCGTTGCGGTCCGCAATGCCAGTCGCCCGAGCGCGTACGCGAAGCTGCCGTGCTCGTTCACCACGAATGCGGGCAGCCCGAGCCGCATGAGCGCCCCGCCCTTCGGCGGCTCGCCCGAGAACACATTGACCGCGAAACTGTCGGGAACGAACACGTCGTCGAGTTCGTAGTCGCAGCTTCCCGTGCCGCGCATGCCCAGCGTGTGCCAGTTGTCGTGCACGATGACGTCGCCCGTGGGCACCACCGCCCTGATGAGCGGCGGTCCGTCGCCTTCGCAGAAGACGGGCACCGTCACCCAACCGGCATGCTCGACGCCGCTCCCCCACGCCCATCGGCCTGACACGCGGTAGCCGCCGTCGACGCGCCGGGCCGCACCGCCTGGTCGCAGCGAAGCCGCCATGAACGGGAAGCCGTCAGCCAGGACTTTCTCGACGGTCTCATCGGGCAGGATCGACAGCGTGGCGCCGGTCGCCGAGGCCGTGATGAACATGCACCAGGCGGCCGCCGGGTCGATCATCGTCACCGCCTCGATCACGTCCATCTGGGTGACCGGGTGGGCTTCGGCGCCGCCGAGAACCCGCGGCGACTTCAGCTTGAACAGCCCGGAGGATCGCAGCGCCTCCACTGAGGTCGGTGACAGGCGTCGCAACTGCTCTGACTCGTCGCGTCCGGCTGCCAGCGCGTCGGCCACCGAGTCGACTGCGGCCAGCAGGCGCGCCCGGTTGGCTTCCCGGGCCTCCGGGAACTGGTTGTCGTACGCAGTCACTGCCGGCTCAGATCGAGTCGAGGACGTGCTGCAACTCGCTGAGGTCCCTCGACAGCAGCGATGCACGGACCTCTTCAGGCCGTCCGGCGAACCTCGGGTCGCAGTGGGGGCCATTGAGGTTGTGAACGCCGGATTCCTCGACAGTCGGGCCCCATTGGTTCCCGCCGTTGTCGCCCAGCTGCCCCGGATCGGTCATGTCGATCGTGTTCGGCCCATAGCTGGCATCCACCCGGTCGCCGTCGCACATGTGCTCATGAACGTGGCCGAACGGGTCATGCCAGTAGTCGTAGATCTGCGAGCCGTAGACGTGACGTCCGATGCCCCACGCCAATGCATAGGGCGCGCCATCGGCCGCCCGTTCCCGGAAGTGCATGTGACCACGGAAGACGTCGTCCATGCTGAACACCTCAAACGCCGCGTGGCTGAACTGCGCCTCGGAAGTCCCGTCCATGAGCGGCAGCACCAGCATGCTGTGGTGATCGGTCTCAGCAGCGCCCCGGTCCATGCGCATGAACTGAAACATCACATCAGAGCCTGTCGAGGTGATGAGCTCAACGAGCGGCGGCGGGAAGTGCTCCTCGGCCCCCGGCGGGATGATCATCCGGGCTGCATCGCTGACGAGCATGCCGAAGGTGCCTTCGAGGAACCGCATGAAGGCCTGGTGCGCGCCAGGCGGCACGGCAGCCACCACGTGACCGAGCCGGTACACCTCGGGCGGGCCGGGATCCTTCTTGATCGGGTATCGATTGCCGCTGACGTCCTGCTCGACGCCCAATCGTTCATCCACTCCAGCGTGGTTGTAGGTGTGCCGGCGGCGCCGTGACGGGAGCGGTTCGGCCTGCTGGCCGTGCACCGCTTCGAGCACGAACCCGGTGATCGGCTCGACGAAATGGACACGCTTGCCGCCGCCGAGCTGGCCTTCGACACCGCCGATGTCGTGAACCGGCGAGCAGCCCGGCACCGACGCGGCCAGCGACGCCAAGTCGTCCTCGCTGTCCACCTCGAATGCCCAGCCGATGAACTTGGCCGGGCCACGGTGCACGACATGAAGGAATGGCGTCGGCTCGAGGCCCCGGGAGATCAGCACATCGTCGTCGCGGTGCGCAACAACCAGGCCGAAGTCGATGACGAAGCTCTCCATGGCGTCGAGGTCCGGCGCCGAGAACCTGATGTAGGCGACGTCAGCCGCCTTCACGGTAGGCGTCACCTTCGCGGGCAGTGTGGCGGCGTCGACCATGTTCCCTCCCGATCGCCGGAGTTACCGTAATCCAGCTGTTCTTCGGACAACGCTGGGCTGAGGCAGGCGATCAGCTCTCGGTGGGTGGGGCGACCGCTGTGTCGGGCACCCAGTTGCCGTGGAAGCCGTAGGGCACGCGCTGGGGCAGCGGCACCTGAGCCACGGGCGGGCGGCTGAGATCGCGGGCGTCGAGGATCACCAGCTCGCTGCCGTGCTTCGCCTCGTCATAGACGAACGACATCAGCCAGCCGTCGTCCTCGGCGGAGCCTTCGGGATCAGCGATGAAGATCCCTTCGCCGGTACCCCTGCCCGGGCCATGGTCGTGGTAGGCGATGTCGCCGGTGGAGTAGTCGATCTTGCAGCTGGCTCCCGGAATCAGGCCGTCTCCGACGCTCACCGTGTAGCCGTAGCGGTAGTCCCGGCCGACGCAGTCGGCGCTGACCTGCGGGAACTCGTGAAAGCGATCATCCACGCGCTCCTCGCTGACACGGCGGGTGGCGGGATCGATGGTCCAGCGGTCCAGCGTCGGCTGGGAATCGCCGGCCGGCCCCAGCTTGTCGCGCTCGAACATCTTGTCGTAGCGACACAGGTCGAGCACCACACGCCCGTCGCCGTCTTCGTAGGCGTTCAGCGAGTGGAACACGTAGCAGAGCCCGACATCGCACCACACGATCTCGTCCGCCGTGCCCTCACGGGGCAACAACCCCACCCGGGCGCCGTAGTCGGGATCCCAGCGGAACGGGAACGACGATTCCCCGCTGAGCGCGATCTCCAAGTCGACAGTGACGGGCAAGTCGTAGATCACCGCGTAGTTCTCCGTCAGCGCCATGTCGTGGATCATCGTCATGCCCGGCAACGGAACCTTCACCGTCTTGGCCACGCGGCCGCCGGTGTCCACCACGACGTACTCGACGTGATCGAACAGGTCCTGCCACGCGTAACAGATTGCGTGCATCTGACCGTCGGCCGGGTCGAACTTGGGATGCGCAGTGAAGCCGTTCGGCAGCGTGCCGGAGAAGTCGTTGCGACACTTGGTCGCGAGCTCGTAGTCGAGCTCTGTCGGGAGCACACCACCCTCTACGAGCGCCCAGGTGGTGCCTGCGTATCCGATGACGCTGGTGTTCGGCGAGAAGTCGAGCTGTCGGGTGGGTCCGGGAACCTTGGGCTCGCCGAGCAGCTCGGTGACGTCGTCGCCGCGGACCCACCGGTTGCGGTACCACTCGGCTCGGCCGTCTCGCAGCCGCACCCCGTGCACCATGCCCGTGCCCATGAACCAATGACTGCTGGCGGGGTCCGGGGGCACGATCGGATTGCCGCCGTTTCGCAGGTACCGGCCATCGAGCGATTCGGGAATCTCCCCGATGACCTCGAGGTCGAATGCCGTCACCTCGCTGCTGACCCGTGCGAAGTTGCCTTCGAGGTACGGGTTGGTGGACTCTGCTTCAGCAGTCTCAGTCATGGCGCCTACTGTCGCAGATCGACGTGGCGACCGATGACGTTGCGGGTCACGGTGGCCACATCGTCGTGCTCGAGGCCGTAGGCCCAGTCGGTGCAGCCGGTGGTGAAGACCTCGCCGCGGCCCCGCTCGAACCATCCCATCACCGCTGCGCCGTGCTCGAAGCGTGCCCGGTTCTCCGGGGTGTCACCGCCGCCAAGGCGCTCAGTCACCCAGTTGAGCTCACCGACGTAGGTGTCGGGCATCCCGGGCGGCGCATCGGCGGTCTCCCACAGGCGCGCCGACGCTGTGCCGAGCACCTCGAAGTTCGCCGGCGTGCCCGCTGATCCGACCGCCACCGGCAGGCCGTCCACCAGGGCCAGCTCGCAGCCGTCGCACTCGTAGCCCACCACGACCGGCTCGCCGCCCAGCACATCGCCTGCCATCAGCCGCAGGCCGTCGAAGGCCCAGTGATCCGGTTGCCAGATGGAGTAACCGCCGGATCCCTTGGGCGCCCTGCGGCAGTGCGCGTAGCCGCCGCGGGTGAAGGTGACCCCGGTCATCTCGGACTCGGGACGGCCGGTGAGCGGGTCGCTCCACATGGTGGACACGGTGTGCTCAGCGTCGGTTCCCATCACCGGATCGAGTTCGAAGTCCAGCTTGTAGCCGATCACCCGATCGTCGGCGCCGAAACGGACCTGCCAGAACGCCGTGTTGCCCGAGAAGAAGGCTGCCGCGCCGCCCGCCTCGATCCACTCCTCGACCTGGTCGCGCATGGCCTCTGACCAGTACTCGTCATGGCCGACGCTGATGTAGAGGCGTCGACCGTCCAGCAGGTCCGGGCGGGAGTGCAGGTCGAGGCTGGTCGCGTAGTCGAGCGCCACGCCGTTGCGCTCAGCCCAGCTCACGAAGAGCCGTTCCCAGTTTGCCCATCCCGCGGCACCCGACCAGTACGAGTAGGTGTCGAAGTACTCGTTGACCTCAGGTCGAGGCAGCTGCGGGAAGCGGGCTACCCGGTAGCGATGCGGATCGGGCTTGTCCAGGAAGCCGCGTGGCAGCGGTCGATGCTGGGATGACTCGTGCCCGCCGGTGTAGAAGCTGGGTCCGCCCCAGTCGTTGTACGCCGCCCACGTCGAGGTGGACAGCACGAGCAGCGTCTCGGCGGGTTCGGCGGCGCGCACCACGAAGAAGGCTTCGGCAACCTCGCCGTCGCTGGCCGTCAGCCGGACGAGGTAGAAGCCGGGCTGCCAGGCAGGGTCGATGTCGATCGACAGCGACAGATCCCACCCGCATCCTTCGGTGGCGCAGTCGTCGGGAACCGGCTGCTCGCCGACGGCGATTTCCCAAGTTCCGGCAAGCCGCTCGGACGCACCGATCCGCAGCACCTCCACCCGGCAGGAGCCAACGGTGGCACTGATCATCAGGTCGACGGTGTCCCCAGCGGCGCCGCTCTGCGGCCAGCAGTATCCCGCGATCATGCGGCGACCGTAGTTGGCTCGTCCCCGTGCCGGCGGGGTGCAGGTGCGCTCAGTTGGCGTCGATGAAGTCGACCAGCACCTGGGCCAGCTCGGGGCCCTTGTCTTCCTGCAGGAAATGGGCTGCGCCTTCGATGGTGACGTGCGCCTGGCCCGCTGCACCGGGCACCAGGTTCCGGAACGGCTTGTCGGCGCCGGCAGTCACCGGATCCTGGTCGCTGAAGCAGCACAGGAAGGGCTTGTCGAACTGCTGCAGCACTCCCCATGCCTCCCTGTTCGGCTGGGCCTCGGGATCGTCCGGTGAGGTGCAGACATGCGACGGCCAGGCGCGTGCGCCTGCCTTGTAGGAATCGTCCGGGAACGGCGCGTCGTACGCGGCCACCACCTCAGGGTCGAGATCGGTGAGGCAGCCGCCGTTCACAATGTCGCCGATCGGGAACACCGGCGATTCCCGAGCAAACGTCTGCCAGTTCATGAAGGCGTCGCTGGGTCGGCGATCCCCGGTGGGCAGGCCCGTATTGGCGACCGCTACCCGGGCGAACCGGTCGGGTTGCGCCGTCACGAGACGCAAGCCGATCAACCCACCCCAGTCCTGGCCGAAGAAGGTGATGTTGCGCAGGTCCAAGGCGTCGAACACCAAGCTGGACATCCACGTCACGTGACGGGCGTAGCTGTAGTCGGACTGCTCGGCGGGCTTGTCGCTGCGGCCGAAGCCGACCTGATCCGGAACGATCACCCGGTGACCAGCGTCGGCAATCGGGCGGATCATGTGCCGGTACAGGTACGCCCACGACGGCTCGCCGTGCAGCAGCAGCACAGGATCGGCGTCGGCCGGCCCCTCGTCGAGGTAGTGGACGCGCAACGAACCGCCCTCGCCGTCGGGAATCTCGGTGTAGTGCGGTTCGAAGCCGTATCCGGGCAGATCGGCGAAGCGCTCGTCGGGCGTGCGAAAGGTCTTCATCGTGATTTCTCCTCTTGGTGTTGGTCGAGTTGCGACAGAACGCTGGCCGGGTCGGCGTCAGGCGGTGCAAGCAGGCGCAGGCGCGCGGTGAATCCCAGGTAGTCCCACATGAGGTGCTCGCCGTCACGCCAGCGGCGTACCTCTATCGGCCCCGACGATCCCTCGAGACCGTGAGGGCGCAGCACGTGAACGCTGTCCTCAAAAGCAGCGACAACGTGGATCTCGGTCGACTTGTCGAACTCCGCGACATCGTGCACGCCATTGCGCAGCGTGCCGTCGCAGCGCATGTCGTGGATGATGCCGGCGCCGGTCACCACTACCCGATCGGCGGCCTGCTCGATGCGCTGCACATGCCCGATGGCAGGATGGCCGGGCTGCGCAGTGCCGTCCACGTACACCTCGGCGGTCTGCCAGAAGCCCCGCATGTCGGGCGCGCCGTCGCACAGGGGCTGGGTGCAGCCCGCCAGGATCGCTGGCGGCCACTGCGTCCAACCCCCCGCCGGGGTGTACGCGACGGGAATCGAGTCGGCAGTCAACGTCATCGCCGTATCTCCTACTGGCGGGCCATCTCGGCGCGGGCTGCCGTCTCGGCGTCGGCTCGCGACGCGCCGCTGCGGTCGATCTCGACAGCATGCAGGGCGCCGCTGAAGGCGAAGGGCGCCTCGTACCGCGGCGACACTGCCTGGCCGTGGTCGAGGCCGACGCTGGAGCCGATCGAGGAGATGATGCGCATCATGTAGGGAAGCTCTGCGCTCCCGCAGGGCTCGCCGTCGATCTCCAGCTCAATGACGCCCTCGGTGCGACTCGTGCGCCGCACTCGCGCCGCCAGGACGCAGTCGCCTGCTGGTACCTCCAGCTCGGACTCGACCACCGTGTGCTCGCCGAATGAGTTGTAGTCCGCCACCAGGCGTCCGTTCTGCACGAACACCGACATGCCCGAGTTGGCATTGCCGGTCGCCCACAGGACACCGGCGTCATCAGCACCGCGGCTCACCTGCGCCGTGAGCTCCCACGACCGGCCTGACGGCGACGCCGAGGCCGCCGAGGGAATCGGCGACATCGGCGGGCGGTAGCGGTAGCGCCGGTTCGTCGGATGGGGCGAGTGATCGTCGGGACGGGCGACGAAGAGCTCGATCATGCGGTCGTCTAGCGGGAGCACGCCGTGACGCTCGGCTTCGGACCACCACAACCCGATCAGCTCGTCCAGCTTGCCGGGATGGGTCTCGGCGAGATCGTTGCACTCGGACCGGTCCGCTGACAGCTCGTACAGCTCCCAGCGGTCGTCGTCGAAGGATTCCCCCTTGATGTGCCGCGTCACCGCCTTCCAGCACACGCCGTCCTGCTCGACCACGAGGGCGCGGGAGCCTGATTGCTCGAAGTACTGGAGCGTGTTCGTGGCCGGGGCGCCTTCGTCGGCGAGCACCGAGGCGAAAGAACTCCCGGTCACCGGCAGCTGCGAGTAGCCACGGAACACTTCGGGCGGCGTGATGCCCACGAGCTCGTAGACCGTGGGCGCCACGTCGGACACGTTCACGAACTGGTCGCGGCGAGTGCCCTGCTGGGCGGCAGCGATGCCAGCGGGCCAGTGCATGACCAGGGGAACATGCACCCCGCCCTCGTGGGTGTTCTGCTTGTACCACTTGAAGGGGCTGTTGCCGCACTGGGCCCAGCCCCACGGGTAGTTGGTGTGCGAGTTGGGACCGCCGATGTCGTCGAGGCGTTCCATGACGTCGTCGGGGTCGTCAACGATGCCGTTGAAGTACTTCATCTCGTGCATGACCCCGAACGGTCCGCCCTCTTGGGAGGCGCCGTTGTCGGCCAGCACGATCAGGATCGTGTTGTCGAGCTGGCCCATCTGGCGCAGGCCGTCGACAAGGCGGCCGATCTGGTCGTCGGTGTGGTCGAGGAATGCGGCGAAGGCTTCCTGCAGGCGGCAGGCGAAGCGACGGTGACTGTCCGGCAGCTCAGTCCACGGCTTCACGCCAGGGTTGCGTGGCGCGAGCTGCGTGCCTTCCGGTATGACGCCCTGCGCGAGCTGACGCTCGTACCAGCGCTGGCGCATCACGTCCCAGCCCTCGTCGAAGCGTCCCCGGTACTTGTCGAGGTATGCCTGCGGCGCCTGGTGCGGAGCGTGCGTTGCCCCGAATGGCAGGTAGGCGAAGAACGGCCGGTCGGGTCGCACGCCCTTGCTGTCGTTGATCATGCGCAGCAGCTGACCCACCAGGTCGTCGCTGAGGTGGTAGCCCTCATCGGGCCCGCCGGGCGGGTCGATGTGGTGGTTGTCGACCACCAGCTCCGGATGGAATTGGTCGGTCTCGCCTTCAAGGAACCCGTAGAACCGGTCGAAGCCTCGGCCCAGCGGCCACTGGTCGAACGGCCCGGCAGCGGAGATGTCCTCGGTCGGCGCCAGATGCCACTTCCCGCAGCAGAACGTGGCGTAGCCCTGCGAGCCGAGCACTTCAGCCACGGTTGCTGCGTGGTTGGTGATGTGGCCGAGCTGGTGCGGGAAGCCGGTGCGATGGTTCGACACCGAGCGCATGCCGACCGCGTGCTGGGACCGTCCCGTCAGCAGCGATGCCCGGGTCGGCGAGCACAGCGGGGTGACGTGGAAGTTGGTGAACTGCAGACCGCCTGCGGCGAGCGCGTCCACGTGGGGTGTGTCGATGTCGGAGCCGTAGCAGCCGAATTGGGCAAAGCCGGTGTCGTCGAGCAGCACGATCACGACGTTCGGTGCCTCGGGGCCCGGATGCGGCGACGAGGCGAAATGCGGCTCAGACTCGGCCAGCGTGCGGCCGATGCGGCCCTCGAACGGGGTGGGCTGGATCGGATGTGTCATCGATGCTCCGGTATTCGTCGTGCCGCCCATTTGTTTCCCGCTCTTGTTCCCAGTTTCGATTCAATACGGGCTCACGGGCCGCTCAGGCCACGGCTTCGCCTGACGGCTCAGCCTCTGGCAGCGTGACCGTCGTGAGGTCATCGCCGATGATCACTTCGCCGTCGAAGTGCGCTGCGGCCAGCTCGATCCACTCCGGGTATTGCTCGGGAGTGGGTGCCGGCACCATGTGGGTCAGCACCAGCCGCTTGGCGCCGGCGCGAGCCGCCGTCTGGGCTGCCTGCTCGACGTCGGAGTGGTAGTCGAGGATGTCCTGGAACATCTCGTTGGGGGTCAGCCTGACGAGGTCGCTCCTGATGACCGTCTGGACATAGGCATCGGCGCCTGCCGCCAACTGGTCCACGCCGTCGCACGGGACCGTGTCCCCGACGATGGCGGCCACCGCTCCCTCGTGTTCGAGGCGGTACCCCAGCGTCGGTCGCACCGGCGCATGGTCAGTTGCCGCCGTGCTGACGTGAACGTCGTTGATGTCGAACACATCGCCCGCTTCCAGCTCGGCCACCGCGACCTGCGGCTCGTTGACCAGTACGTCGTGGTGGGCGATCCGGTAGCCGATGTCGGCCTCCAGCGCACCGAGCTGCCGTTCGACGAACCGCGCTGTGCCCGGCGGGCCGTAGACACTCAGCGTTGCATTGCCCTGGCTCATCACCCAGTGGGTCGTGATCACGTCGTTGAGCGCACACACGTGGTCGCTGTGGAGATGAGTGATCAGCACAGCGCTCAGGAAGACCGGCAGCGAACCGCCGCCGGCCATGCGCATCACCGTGCCGCGGCCGGCGTCGACGAGGATGTGGGTGTCGCCTGCCTTGACCAGCGTGGATGGTCCCGCACGGTTGGCGTCGGGCAGAGGCGAGCCGGTCCCGGTCAGCACGATGTCCATGACGTTCCCCAGGGTGCCTTGCAGTCTCGGCCGAGCCTCGACGAGCCAGCGGCACTCTAGCATTCTTCTGCCAGTATTACTGCCAATACCTTTCACCCATGCCTCACGTGGCATTCCCGGTATGGCATTCCTGATTGGGCATCGCCGGACGAGCCTGTCGATATGGTCCGCTGACGTCTCATCGAGTTTGGGAAGGTGGACGAATGCAAGCACCGTGCCGGCTCCAGCGCCGCTTGGCCGCAGCGCTCGTGGCGGCGTCGCTGATCGCTGCCGGCTGCACGGGTGCGACCGACGATGGCGCATCCCCGACCGCGACGTCCGTCCCCGACACTGCAGCTCCCACCACCGCTCCCCCGACAGCATCCCAAGACGATGCCGAGGCAGCCCACGACGACGTCGAGGCCGACCCACGCGCCGTCTACTTCGACCTCGACCGCGTGCTCGACATCAGCATCGAGATCGCCGTGGAGGACTGGGATGTCCTGCGCAATCAGACCCGCACCCTCGCAGACGTGTTCGCGGAGATCGAGGAGTACGGCCTGTCGCGGCCCTTTGCCAGCATCTACACCTGGTTCGGCGCCACCGTGACAGTTGACGGCGACACGCACGCCGACGTTGGCGTGCGCAAGAAGGGATTCGTCGGCTCCCAGAGCTCCACCAAGCCGTCGCTCAAGCTGCGCTTCGACAAGTACGTCGACGACCAGTCCCTTCCGGGCGGCATGAACCGGATGACGCTGAACAACAGCGTTCAGGACCCCTCGATGCTCAACACCTGTCTGTCGTACCGGGTGTTCGCTGCGGCCGGCAACCCGGCACCGCGCTGCAACTTCGCCACGGTGTCGGTGAACGGCACCGATCTCGGGCTCTACGTGCACGTGGAGGAGTTCAAGGCGCCGTTCCTGTCGCACCACTTCGGGAGCGCGGACGGCAACCTGTACGAAGGCACGGTCAGCGACTTCACGCCGGAGTTCCGCGGCACGATCGAGAAGAAGACCAACGAGGACGCCGACGACTGGTCCGACATCGACGCCGTAGTAGCGGCCGTGGCGGATCCTTCCGACGCCGGCCTGAAAGCGCTGGGCGAAGTCGTGGACCTCGACCGCTTCCTGTCGTTCTGGGCGACAGAGGTGCTGGTGGGCCACTGGGACGGGTACGCCGGTGACCGGAACAACTACTGGTTCTACCGGGTGCCCGGCGGCCGGTTCGTGTTCTTGCCATGGGGCACAGACGGCACGTTCCACCTCTCCGATGACCCGAACCCCTTCGACAACATCTCCGACCCGCCGCCGTCGGTGCTGGCGCTGACCGCCATTCCCAACCGCCTGTACAACCACCCTGACTGGCGGGCCTCCTACGTCGCCCGGCTGAAGCAGATGCTGGACGACGTCTGGCACGAGACTGAGTTGCTTGCGGCGGTCGAAGAGATGGCCGCCATCGTGCAGCAGCACGCCCTGCCGGCCGAGGCCAGCGCTGCCGAGCAGGACACCGAGCGACTGCGGACGTTCATCTCGAAGCGCAAGGCCGAGATATTGGCGGACCTCTCGCCGGAGCCACCTGACTGGCCCCAACCTGACGTGTCTGCGCCGTCCCCTGCTGGGTCAGGAACCCTCGAGATCAGCTTCGAGACGACGTGGGGCAGTAGCTCGAGTCCCAATCCGCTCGGGCAAGGAACGGTCCACAGTCTGTTGTTGGACGGCACCCCCGAATTGATCGAACGCATCGGGATCTTTGCCGGTAACGCCAACCCCGAAGAGCGTGTGCTGCTTCCGAACGTCGAGGTGCCCGCTTCCATCGTCGTCGCTGGGCTCGAACCCGACGGTTCGGTCAATGGAATGTCGCTTGTCGTCGACCCCCGCGAGCTCACGGCGGGGAAGACGCTGGTCATCGGCGTGGATGCCATCGCCGGAGGAATCTGGTCGATCCCGCCAGGAGCGTCGTCGCCGGACAGCTTCTCGCCCTTCACTGAGGGTGCGCTTGAGCTGTCGAGCGGTGGGACGACTCCCGGCGCGGCCATCGCAGGTGACTTCCGGGGCGCCTACGGGTGGTCCCTGCCAGCGACCGGCGACGCCGATGCAGGCGCGCAGGGCGCCGGCACCTCAGATGCGCCGCTTGATGTCGGCTTGGTCATCAATGAGGTGGCTGCCAAGGGCGACCCGCTCGACTGGTTCGAGCTGCACAACGCTTCGCTAGTGCCGATAGCGCTTGATGGCTTCGAGATGGCCGACGATCTCACCGATGCCGGAAAGCGAGTGCCGTTCCCGGCCGGCACGGTCATCGGGCCGGGCGAGTACCTGCAATTCAGCCTCGACAAGGAGGCTTGGCCCGGTTTCGCGCTCGGCAGCGACGAGGAACTGGGCATCTGGCTGCTGGACGGCACGCTGGTCGCCAGCGTCGACTGGGACGAAGGACAGTCCGGCGCAGATGAGAGCTACGCCCGAGTGCCCGATGTCACCGGCCGATTCGAAACGGTCGACACCCCCACCCCAGGCGCCGCCAACCAGCGCTAATGCGACGGCGCTTCCGCAAGCCCGCTAGTAGTCGGCGATGGCCCCGATGACCTGTTCGCCGATGAGTTCGATGGAACGCAGGATCTTGGCGTGGTCTCCGGAGATGTGGCGAACCATGACCTCTCCGAAGCCCAAGCTGGCGAAGTGGGCGAGACGTTCGGTGACCTCGGCCGCCGAGCCCACGATGAGATCTCCCTTGCCGGTCCCCCGGTAGCCCTCGGCGAGCACCTGGTCGACTTCTGCGTGGGCAGCCTGGCTGGTGTCGGCCACCAAGATGTCGCGCCGCAGCACAGCTCGTGCCGGTCGGTCGTGTGCGGCCGCCGTGTCCTCGTAGAGCTGCAACTGCTCGACGCTGAGATCGTCGGGCGTGTTCTGACCCGACAGCCACCCATCGGCGAGCCGGCCCGCCCGTTCTGCAACAGCGGGCACTGTGCCGCCGATCCAGATCTCGACGGGCACGCGGGGCAGCGGGCTGATGCTGACGCTGTCGAGTTGCAGGTACCGCCCCTCGAAGCTGACCGATTCGCCGTCGAGCAGGGGGCGCAGCACCGCAGCGAGCTCCTCGGTGCGCCGGGCCCGTGACGCCATCGAGAACCCGTACGCCCTGAACGGCTCGGGGTTGCCGCCGTTCACCAGCACCACGATCAATGGCGCTTCGGCGAAGGCAGCGAGCGTGCCGAGCTGCTCGGCCAGCATGACCGGTTCGTAGAACGGCGCCAGGAGGACGACGCCAATCGGCATGTCGCCGGTGACCGCCATGATCCGCCCGAGCGTCGGCATCGGCGAGAACGTGTTGGCGTAGCTGGCCGGCAGCGCGTGCTGATCGCCGGTCAGAAACCCGTTGAGGCCCGCTTGGCGGGCGGTGGCCGCCAGCTCGAGAACGTTGCGGGCCTGTTGGCCTGTGTCCTCGGCACCCATGGGCCGCTCGAAGAAGGCCCCCGGCGGGAGCGAGTCGAAGATCTCCTTGAACTGCGGGTACGTGTGAGGACCCGTTGGGTACAGGAACCGAATGGACGTGCCCAGTTTCATACGGCGGTCACTCCTGCGGCGGGGTGTGCTCGAAGGGCAGGTTCGAGTAGCGACTCTGCGTCACCGTCACCCGCAGCACCACCCGGTTCTCAAGGTTGTCTCGCATCGGGAACGGCTTGGACGTGTACTTGTGGCTGATGGCGTCCATAGCGGCCATGTCGGGGTCGGGCTCGACTTCGGCGACGCCTCGCAGCTGCATTTCCTCGTAGGGATTGTCCATGTCAACGATCGAGATGGCGACACGGGGGTCGCGCAGGATGTTCTGCGTTTTCAGCGATGTCCGACCGGTGGCCATGATCACCGTCGTGGAGTCGACGAGGTCGATCCAGATCGGGTCGAGCTTGGGCGAGCCGTCTGCGCGCACGGTTGCGAGGTGCGCGAAATTTGGCCGGCGCACCAGTTCCTGCGCCTCTGCGGTCATGGCCTTCGGAGTCGGTGTCGTCATGAGTTCCCTCGCTTCGCAAGCAGGTCGGTGTGCAAGCGTTCACCGTAAACGCAAGCGTCGGGGCACCGCCTGCATGGTGACTCGTGTCTTGCGGGGCG
This sequence comes from Candidatus Poriferisodalis sp., assembly GCF_965208555.1. Taxonomy (GTDB): domain Bacteria; phylum Actinomycetota; class Acidimicrobiia; order Acidimicrobiales; family Poriferisodalaceae; genus Poriferisodalis. The sequence continues at coordinate 168,660 of NZ_OZ242342.1, forward strand.
GACCTCGCTAGTCGACGAGGAGCGCTGACTCGACGCGTGCATCGCCGAGCAGGCGGCGCCCGTGGAGGAACGCGAGCTCGACGATGAACGAGAAACCGACAAGCTCGCTGCCGCCCAGCGTAACGAGCCGCGCAGACGCGGCAGCGGTACCGCCAGTGGCCAACACATCGTCGACAATCAGCACCCGTTTCCGATCGGCGACGGCGTCGGTGTGCATCTCGAGACGCTCAACGCCGTACTCCAGCTCGTAGTCGGCGCCCAGCGCGGAGCGTGGCAGCTTGCCCGGCTTGCGCAGCGGTACAAACCCGGCGCCCAGCCGATCTGCTGCCATCCCGCCGATCACAAAGCCCCGAGCCTCAGGTGCCGCAACAAGCTCGACGCCCTCGTGCTCGAACGGTGCCACCAACTCGTCGACGCATGCTGCCAAGCCGACAGGGTCCCCCAGCAACGGCGTGATGTCCTTGAACACGATCCCAGCCTGCGGAAATCCCGGCACATCCCGAATCAGCCCCCGCCACACAGCCCGCCCCTAGTCGCTGTCGATGACTCCATTGACCTGGAGTCTTGTTCAGCAGTGGACACGCTTGCAGTTCGCATAGCAACTGCCAGAACTAGGTCGTCGCTCGACAACTCGTAAGCACATAGATCGCCAGAACTACATTCGGCACGAATGTCTGTATTGGAATCCAGTGGCAGTTAGCGCCGAGTTCGACGAACGAGTGAGATCAAGCGCGCTCGCATTCCTGCGCACCGTCCAGGATCGCACTGGCGGTCCCGTGCGCCGCGACGATGTCGCTGCGTTCGAGATCGACGGACAGCGGATTTCTCTCATGAACCCGTACCGCGGGATTCGCAAACCAAAGCAACTGGATGCGGCGCTCAGCATTCTGACGGTCTTCTCAAGTAGTCCCGAGCGACGGCCGTACGCCGATGAGACAGGTCCCGATGGCTACCTCCGCTACAAGTGGATGGGCACGAACCCAAGCCATTCGGACAACATCGCGCTTCGGCGCGCGATGCGAGCCAACCTTCCGCTTATCTGGTTTCAGGGAATTGCATCGGGGTTGTACCTACCGGTGGTTCCGGTTTGGTTGGTCGGTGAAGAGCCCGCCAATCATCAATTCGTGGTTGCACTTGACGAGCAGCAGCGAGACACCTGGGACCGTACGGACGATGAACACGTGATCGATCTACGGCGCGCGTATGCGGAGCGAGTCGTCCGTGAGCGCTTGCACCAACCGGTGTTTCGCCAGCAGGTGCTCACCGCCTACGAAGGCCAATGCGCCCTCTGCCGGCTGCGTCATCGCGAACTGCTCGACGCAGCCCACATTCGCAGTGACGCCAAGGGGGGAGAACCGGTCGTCCCAAATGGCATCGCCATGTGCAAGATCCACCACGCGGCATTCGACAACCGAGTCATGGCGATCCGGCCCACCTACGAAATCGAGGTACGAGCCGATGTCCTCACCGAGGAAGACGGCCCAACGCTGAAACACGCTCTACAGGGCTTGCATCTTCAACGGATCCAAGTGCCTCGCCGTCGGGCGCGGAGGCCGAATCCTGAACTGCTGGAAGAGCGGTACGAGGAGTTCGTGCAAACCAGCTGAGTCGGCATCGGCGAACGACGGGGACCCAGTCAGCGCTGGGCGGTGAAAAGTGTGGAGATGTAGGGGATCTCCAACTGGCCTGAGGGGTGGTGATGCTCGAGCAGCGCTCGCAGCCGTTGCGTCGTCTCCTCCTCGCCGAGCTGCTCGACAGCGGCGTGCATCTTGGAGGAAGACCGGGCTAGCTCGATGAACTCCTTATGGGTCTGGGGCCGCGTCCATTCCGCTGTCGTGCTCGACACATCGCCGAAACCCGCCTCGGAGAGCTCCGAGGCGATGTCGAATTTGCGGTAGTCGCGGGTGTAGCCCGGACTGTGCTCTTCGAGGAACGACTCGTAGTCCTCGAAGAGAGGGAGCTCGTCCAACGCACGATCGTTCTGGATGATCGCGATCAGTCCAGCCGGAGCCAGCGCGCGCTGTGCCTCTGCGTAGAAGCGAGGGTGATCGAACCAATGCAATGCCTGCGCGGCGATCACGAGACCCGTTGATGCTTCCTCAATGGGCAAGTCCTCTGCGGTGCCGACACGGAAGTCGACGGCGGCACCGCGACTGTCGCTCACAGCCTGCGCTCGCATCGCCTCCCCGGGTTCGACCCCGACGATGCGCCATTCAGGCAAGATCAGCGCGAGTTGCCGCGTGGCGATGCCCGTGCCCGAGCCGACATCGACAGCCAGCTGGGGCACAGCACGGCCGTCGAGCCTCGCTCGCAAAGCAGCCCACAGCGATTCGGGATACCCAGGCCGAGCCCGGCTGTAGGCGCCCGCAAGCTCGTTGAACGCCTGATGGCGATCAGTCACAGCGGTCGGGGATGTCGACGAGGAGGCCTCGTGGGATGAGGCGTTCGGGGTCGTACATCGGCAGCGTGCACAGCTCGCCGTGCAGCATGGCGCCGTCGTGAGACTCCACGTCGAGTCGGGTGCCGGGGCCGTCAGCCGAGTCGTCCATGCGCGCGATAGCGACGCCGCATTGGAGGTACGGCGACCAGGCGGTTGAGCACACCCTGCCGACCGGCTCGCCGTTGCGGCTGAGCGTGCGGCCGAGCTGCGCTATGTCACCCTGCGTCTGCAAGCCCCAGGTGCGGCACGCCCGATCGGCAGCTACCAACGCCGCCTTGCCCACGAAGTCAGGCTTGTCGAGATCCACGAAGCGTCCGAGACCGGCTTCGAACGGGTTGACGGTCGGGTCGAAGTCAGAGCCGGCATTGAGCAGACCGGCCTCGATGCGGCGTGCTCTGAACACCTGCGCCGAGGTGACGATCATGCCGAAGGCTTGGCCGACGTCGAGAATGCGATCGCCGACCGCTTCACGGTCGATGTCGGAGGTGAGGTAGAACTCCCAGCCCAGCTCATTGGTGAAGCCCGATCGGGTGATCACCACCGGCTGGCCGGCGATCGAGACCTCCGCTAAGTCGAAGTAGCGGAACGGCTCAGGCGGCTCGCCGTCGACGACGGCGGCGAGCACTTCGAGCGAACGAGGCCCCTGCACCTGGCTCACCCAGACATCGGGATCGCGCACCTCCACATCGAGATTGGCAGCGTGGGCCCGGTACCAGCTGTAGAGGTCGCCGTTCGCCTGCGCCATCCAGAATCGATCGCGGGCAAGGCGCAGCATGACCCCGTCGTTGATCATGCCGCCGTCGTGGTAGCAGGCGAATTGGTACGCACACCGTCCGACGCGCAGCTTGGACACATTTCTGGGAAACACCCGGTTCGCCAGGCGCTCGGCATCGGGGCCTGCAAGCTCGATGGGCAGCTCGCCGGTGTGCCGCAAAATCACCTCCCGGCGCACCTTCCAGTACATCTCGGTGGCTGAGACATCGGCGAACCGCACAGGTGTCAAACGACCGTTGTAGATCTGGTATTCGGGATCGTGTGCCAGTTCCTGGTACATCAGCGGGTGCGGAGCCATGGACATGCCCAACTCGCTCGGGGGAACGCCCTCGGTGGACAGCGCTTTCGCCACGTACCTCAGCGGTGGCATCTTCACTGGAACAGCATGCGCGACGGCGTGCGGTCAGACAAGGGACAGCGCTGCGCCGTCCGTGAACGTCGGGGCCGGCGGCCCTTCCGCAATCGTGGACTAGTTGCGGACGAGGCGGAAGACCGGGATCTCGCGGCCGTGCTCGGTTGCGCTCTTTTCGTACTCGGCGAACTGCGGCATCAGAGCAGCCTGAGCATCGAACAGCCGCTTGCGCTCGTCACCTTCGGTGAGCACCGCCATGGCCTCCCACGTATCGGTGCCGACTTCAACCGTGACGGCGGGATTGGCGACGAGGTTGTAGTACCACTGCGGATTCTCTGGGGCACCGCCCTTGGAGGCGATGACCACGATGTCGTCGCCGTCAGTGGAGTAGACGAGCGGTGAGCACAGTTCCCTGCCGGACTTGGCGCCGGTCATGGTCACGAGGATCATCGGCGCCCCTTTGAGCCAGCCGCTGCAGTTGCCCCCGTTCTCGCGGAATTCCTTGATCACGCCTGCGTTCATTTCCAGAAAATCCATCGGGTGCTCCCGTGTGTCGAGCGAGCTCAAGGCTCGTCGGGTGGTGGCTGCCGCATCGCGGCCATGAGGAAGCTAGCGCTGCGTGCAGCGATTGGTCCGGGCTGTCGACTGCGCCGAAGGGATCAGACCCCGCCCCCGTTCGAGCCGATGACGTCTTGCATCTCGCGGACATGGCGCAGCCACAGCCCGCCGCCGTTGTACGGGCGGGGATCGTAGGAGGCGTGCCCGAGCAGCCGTTGCACGCGCTCGCTCTGGCCGGAGAGCTCGCCCAGGCTGAAGTCCATCGGGCTGGCCTCTTCAGGCGTCAGCCACCCGGCAACGAAGCTCACGTGGAAGGCCCGGCGCCACCGGTCTTCGGTCTGGTTGGCGCCGCCACCGTGCAGCACGTAGCCCGAATACACCAGCGCATCGCCAGGCCCCAGCTCGGCCGGAACCGACTCCCGCTCTTCGTACCGGTTGAGCTCCGACAGCCGATGGCTGCCAGGCACCACCCGGGTAGCGCCCAGCTCCTCGGTCACATCTTCCAAGCCGATCATGGCGCTGACCGTGACCTCGGGCGAATCGGGCCATGTCGCCTTCACGAATGCCCACCAGTTGTTGGCATCGCGGTGCAGAAACTGGGCGGGCTCGCCTGGCCCGATGTACATCACCTGCGCGGTGTTCAGCCAGTACGAGCCGCAGATCGGCAGCAGCACCGCATCGGCGATTTGGGCGTAGAGCTCGTTGTCGAGAACGTCGAAGAATGCGGGCGTCAGCCTGGCCAGGCTCGAGAAGCGGATCGTGTTCGACCCGACGAAGAGCTTGCCGTCGTCGCCGAGCCCCTGCGTGGCCCCGCCGGGCTCGACACCGCGGGCGTAGTCGTCGGCCGCCTCCCGCATCTGGGCAATCGTTTCCGCGCCGAACATGCCCTCGACGATGACCCCACCGTCATCGCGCATCGCCTCAAGAATCGGCTCAAGCCCCGCTGAAGCAGGAATCCTCCGAAGCTGGCGGGTGGCGGTCAAGCTCACGGCAATCTTCTCCCGACAAGCACAGAGTGGCCGTTTCCCCAGAAACTACTGCTCCCGCGAGGGGCCGCGACGATCCCGTGCAGCACCTCGGATGCCGTGATCGCACAGGGAATAGCGTGCAAGACCGAAGTACCAACCCGACCTGTGGAGGCAGCCGATGGAGATCGTCACTGTGGATCGAGACCGGGCGGCGCAGTTCACCGACGAGGTGGTCGAGCTGGCGCACAACACCGGGCCGGCTTCCTATGACTACCAGTTCGGCTCCCGCCCAGTGTTCGACAGGTTGGTGGGCGACTCGTGGCTGGCCGCTGGGACGCTGTTCGGGTATGACGAGACCACCCTCGCTCTGGACGGCGACGACGTGCTGGGCATCGAGATCGGGTTCGCCGGCCCGGAGTTCGAGCGCCGCAAGAAGACACTGCGCCCGCTGTGGCCGCCGATCATCGAGGACGGGATCGCGACAGCCGATGATCTCGCCGAGCTCGGTCGGCGTACGTATCTGGCCAGCTACCTCAATGTCGTCATCCCGGCCAGCGCCTACTACATCCACGCCCTGTCCGTCCGACCAGATCTGCACGGCCAAGGCATCGGCGCCGCACTGATGAAGGACGCCATCGAGCGGGCCACCGACGAGGGATACCGGGTCGTCCACCTCGACGTGCTGTCGGACAATCCCGCCGTCAAGTTCTACGAGGCGTTCGGGTTCGACGTGCTGGCGCAGACCGTCGCGCCGATCCCCCACAGCAACGGCGTGCCGATGGAACAGCGCATGGCGCTCGACCTCAGATGAGCGGCGTCTATTCCTTGTAGGCGACCGCTTCGATCTCGATAAGCGCCCCAGGAATGATGATCCCGGCAATCACGGTGGTGCTCGCCGGCGGCTCGTGGGGGAAGTACTTCTTGCGGGCTGCGCTGTACTCGCCGTACTGATCGATATCGGTGATGAACGCCTGCAGCTTCACCACATCGGCCATCGAAAAGCCCTCTTCGGCGAGCGCCAGCTGTATGTAGTCGAAGATCTCCTCGGTCTGACCGCCCATGGATTTGCTGAGATCGTTGGCGATGCAGCCCGAGACATAGATCGACGGCCCCGCCCTGACCGCCGGGGCGAAGGCCCCGCTCCGGATCAGCTCCGGAACCGGGTGTGCCTCGATGAGCGCTTCTGAACGAATGACCTTGCCGACCATGGCCGGAGACTAACCGTGGCGCCGAATGCGAGCTGCAGCTCACACCAGTGCTGGCGGTGGCGCATCGTGGCAGGATCGTCCCATGGACGAGCTGCCGGCATTCTTCGCAGACTTCAAGCGGGCCATGTTCCGCTGTGATGCGGAGGGCCTGGCGAGAACAGTCACCGAGGACTTTGTGTGGGAGCTGCACGCCGGAGCGTCTCCAGATGAGCCGGCTGGCAGTGTGCTCCGAGGTCCCGCGGCCATGGCCGAGGAGTTCCGCCGACGCAAGCTCGAGTGGAGCGGCGTCACCTATGAAGACGTCGACGAGCGCATGGCCGGCGACGATCTGATCGTGCAGACGTTCGTCGTGTCGGGCACCGATTCACGGGGTGAGAAGTTCCGCTCGCACGCGGTGGACCTGTACCCGCTGCGAGACGGCCGAATCGCCGCCAAGCGCACCTTCTGGAAGATCGACGGCCTCGGACCGGCGGTCTGATTGACGACCGCCGAATCCGCGAAGGGCAGCGTCGCGACGGGCGGGATCAGCCGGTCGGCGGTGGCTCGTCGGCAACCACAGACTCGGTGACCAAGCGGTCGATCTCAGACTGGTCGATGCCGATCTCGGCGAGCACCTCGCGCGTGTGCTCCCCATATTGCGGCGACGCCCCGAGCGTCGGACTCGCGGCCTCGCTGAAACGCAGCGGCATGCCCGAGGTGGTGTAGCGCCCGAAGGCCGGGTGCTCGATGTCCACCGCGTAGTCGTTGGCGCGGACTTGCTCGTCTTCCAGCGCCTCATACGGCATGTGGTACGGCCCGCACGGGAACTCGACGCCGCGCAGCGCGGCCAGCCACTCAGCGGTGGTGCGAGTCCGGAACAGCGCCTCGGCAGCGTCAACGAGGTCTGTGAGTTCATCCGTATCAGGCCGGCGAAGGTCGACTCTCGGCAAGCCGGTCACCTCGTGAAACTTGTCCCGCAGCGCCGGGCTCAGGCCCGCCACGGTGATCATCCCGTCTGCCGTCATGTAGGTGCGGAAGTAGATCCGGAACGTGCCCGCGCCGGGAATGATCCGGTCTTCGTAGATGCGCCGCTGGTCGACGAAATCCACACCGGCGGTCCGGGCTGCCGCCAGATCCTGCTTCAGCTCGGCCAGCACCTCGGCATCGCTCTCGAAGTCGCCGATCATCGGCGTGGCCAGCGACATCGCCGTGCCCAGCAACGAGCTGTCGACCCGCTGACCCGTGCCGGTCAGGTCGCGGTGGCGCAGCGCGGCCACCACGCCCAGCGCCGAGACCATGCCGGTGCCGAAGTCGTTCACTGCGGGTCGGGTCGCCGACGGCACGCCGTGCTCAGCCCGATTCATGATGAATCCGGCGCCGCTGCGGGCCTGTACCAGCACGTCATACCCGCCGAGGTGGGCGTCGGAGCCCTCCGGCCCGAACGCGGTATGCGCCAAGTAGACGAGCCGCGGGTTGACCGCTGCGGCGTGCTCGAATTCGATGCCGTACCGCTTGAGGTCGCCCGGCTTCAAGGCCACCAGCGCCACGTCCGCCCAAGCGAAGAGCCGGTCGACGACCGCAGCTGAATCGGGATGCTGCAGGTCGAGCACTATCGCCCGTTTGCCTGGATTGATGAGGGCGTACGCCTTCGCCTCCATCGGAGCGAGCGACGCAAGCGAACGCATGGCATCGCCGCCGGGCGGCTCGACCTTGACGACCTCGGCACCCATGCCCGCCAGCAATCGGCCGCAATGCGGGATCGCAGCATTCTGGGCGAACTCCACCACTCTGATCCCGGCCAAGATCCCGCCACCAGCGTCGCTCGCTTCGGGCTCGGCGGGCGCGTTCATCGGCTGCAGGCTCCACTCGTCAGCAAGCGGCCGGGGGCTCGTACGGGTCAGGCGTTCCCACCGGGATCAATGGATGCACAGCAACGCTGTCCCAGAACTCAGCGACCGCGGCCATCACCGGCCGCTGGACCCAAGTGTTCGACGGCAGGAACACATCGTGACGCTCGCGGGGATCGTCGTAGAGGTTGAACGCCCTCGGGATGCTCAATTCGACGGGCGGATCGCCCATGAATTCCTGCCAGATGAAGTGCAGCTTCCAGTTGCGCCACTTCACCGCGTGCAGCCGGTCGGCTACGAAGCACAGCACCGACTCGCGTCCCGATCTGTCTGACGTGCCGTCCAGCAACGGCATCAGGTCGATGCCGTCGATGGGCCGGTCGGCGGGCAGGTCGGCCCCGGCCGCAGTCGCCAGAGTGGTGAAGATGTCGGTGGCGTGCGCCAGCTCGTTGGTCATGGCTCCCGCCGGGATCCTGCCCGGCCAGCGCGCGATGAAGGGCACCCGCAGGCTTCCCTCCATCGCGGTGAAGTACGAACCGCCCCACGGGCCGGTCCAGCCCCGCCACGGAAGAACGTCTTCCGCGCCGTTGTCGCTCGTGAAGATCACCAGGGTGTCGCCTGCGATGCCCAGCTCGTCGAGCACCTCCACAAAGCGGCCAACGCGGTCGTCGGTCTCCCGGAAGGCGTCCGCAAAGTCACCGAGCCCAGTGACACCGGCGTAGTCAGGGTGCGGCAGCGTCGGGAAGTGCGGGAACGCCAGCGGCAGGTACAGGAAGAATGGCTGTCCCTCGGCAGCACATCGCCGCATGAAGCTCTCGCCCCGATCGAAGGCCTCAGCGTCGAACAGGGCACGCGCAGCGGCGTCGTAGTCGGCCACCGTCACGGAAGCCTCACCCCTCCGTCCCTCGAGGAGCCGTTCTGGCGGGACGATCTCGGGGTCGTAGCCGGCAGCGGTCGACCACAGCGAAGAGTCATGCGTTTCAGCGAGGCCCCACCACTCGTCGAAACCCCGTTCGTGGGGTTGGCGACCGGGCCCGTCGCCGAGATGCCATTTCCCGAAGTGCGCGCAGCGGTAGCCCACCGAGGACACGAGCTCTGCCAGGGTGACCTCCCAGCGCGTCAATCCGCTGGGCTGGCCAGGCAGCGGGATCCGGACCGTGCCTGAACGGATCGGGAGGCGGCCGGTCATCACCGCGGAGCGGGACGGCGTGCACTGCGCCTCCATGTTCATGTTGGTGAGGCGCATTCCCTCCGCGGCCAGCTCGTCGATGTTGGGTGTCGGAACACCGCGCACCGCTCCCCCGCCGTAGCAGCCCAGCTCGCCGTATCCGAGATTGTCGACGAACACGAACAGGATGTTCGGGCGGCGGGAAGCGGCGCCGGATTGCTCAGCCATCGGCTGCAGACGCCGGCGCTTCAGCGACCAGCGCATCGGCTGCCAACTCGCTCACGGGACGGCCGCCGAGCTTGGGTCCGGTCGTGTGCAGGTGGCACCACACAGTCCCGCCCGTGGCGGTCGGCACGGGTTCGGGGAACGATTCCCGGCACACGTCCATGGCGTGCGGGCACCGTTCGGCGAATGGGCAGCTGTCGGCCGGCGCCCTGCCGCTGGCGCCGGCCACGCCCTGGGCCAGTTCACGCCGGCGCTGCGACTTGACGTGCTGCACGGCAGGGTCTGGGTCGGGAATCGAGGCCAGCAGCAGCTCGGTGTACGGGTGCGCCGGCCGCTCGCAGATGTCATCGGATTCACCCAGCTCGACGATCCGGCTGTGATACATGACCGCAATGCGGTGACACGTGTGACGCACCACCGCCAGATCGTGCGCAATGAACAGGTACGCCGCGCCGGTCTCGCGCTGCAGCCGTTCCAGCAGGTTGATGACCTGGCTCTGGGTGGACACGTCGAGTGCCGAAACCGGCTCGTCGAGCACCAGCAGGTCCGGCTCGGTTGCCAAGGCGCGGGCGACGGCGATCCGCTGACGCTGGCCGCCCGAGAATTCATGGGGATACCGGTCGAGGTGATGGCGTTGTAGACCGACCTGGGTGAGCAGTTCGCCGGCCCGCTCTCGCGCAGCGCGCGAGTCCATGTCGAAATGAATGCGCAGGGGCTCGGCAATGATCGCGCCCACCACCATCGAGGGGTTCAGCGACCCGACTGGGTCTTGAAACACCACCTGCACGGTCTTGCGGTACGCGGTGGGCACGCGCCGGCCGAAGCCGGTGACATCGAAGTCGCCGAGCCGGATCGAGCCGCTCTGCGGCCGCAGGAAGCGAAGCACGGCGCGGCCGAGCGTGGTCTTGCCCGATCCCGATTCCCCTACCAGCCCGAGCGTGTCGCCGGCGTCGATCTTCAACGACACGTGCTGAACCGCCCGCACGTCAGGCAGGCGTTGCCACGGCAAGGCACCGCGCCCTCCCGGGAACACGATCGTCAGATCGTCGATGTCGAGGAGCGACTCGCTCACGTCGGCTCGCCCCCCTCGCTGGCCGGCCGGCCGGGCAACGTCGCAGCGGCCGACTGCTCCCACCCGGCGATGCCCACGACAGCGGATCGCTGGACGCCCTGCAGCTCGAGATCGTGGCTGCGTTCGCAGCGGGTGAGCGATGCGCCCAAGGGCCGCAGCTCAACAGGGCCCCGGCGGCATTCGATCGCCTCGTAGGGACAGCGGTCGGCGAAGTGGCAGCGGTCCGGCCATTCCCACGGTGGGGGCACCACACCCGGGATCGTCGGCAGGTCGCCGACCCTGGGCTCATTGCGAGGAATCGCCGCGATCAGCCCCTCGGTGTAGGGATGCCGAGGCGTAGCGAAGACATCGGCGAGACGGCCGGTCTCCACGATCTCGCCGGCGTACATCACGGCCACCCGGTCGGCCAGGTCGGCCACCACGCCGAGATCATGGGTGATCAGCAGCACCGAGACACCCCGGCTGCGTGCGAGATCGCCGATGAGGTCGAGCATCTGGCCCTGCACGGTGACGTCGAGCGCCGTGGTGGGCTCGTCTGCGATGAGCAGCTTCGGCTCGCACGACAGGGCCATGGCGATCATCACCCGCTGCGCCATGCCGCCCGAGAACTGGTGCGGGTAGGCGTCGATGCGCTTGTGCGGGTCGGGAATGCCGACCTCGGCGAACAGCTCGATGACTCGCTCGCGGGCCTGTTTCCGGGTCATGTCGAGATGCACCCGCAACGGCTCGGCCACCTGCCGGCCGACCGTGTATGCGGGGTTCAGCGCGGCTGAGGGCTCCTGGAAGATGATTCCGATCTCGCGGCCCCGGATGTGACGCAGGTCGTCGAAGTCCATGCGAACCAGCTCGCGGCCGTCGAGCATGATCGACTCGGCACTGGCTTGTCCGGGGTCGGGCACCAGGCCCATCAGCGACAGCCCGGTGATGGTCTTGCCCGAGCCCGACTCGCCCACCAGCGCCATCACTTCGCCCCGGCCGATGTCGAGGTTCACGTTGCGCACGACGGTCATGTCGGTGCCTTCGCCCGGCTTGGGGAAGACGATGTCCAGCCCTCGCAGGCTGAGCAGGGGGTCGTCGGTGTCCTCCGGCGGTCGGGGCGGGGCGGCAGCGCTGCGCTCCTTGGGAATGACGTCGCCGACGCCCACTCGCCCGCCACGGGCCTCGCGGGCGAAGGCGTCGCGCAGCCCGTCGCCGAAGACGTTGAAGGCCACCACCGTGAGGAAAATGGCGATGCCCGGCGGGATGGCCGGCCAGATCGTGCGATCGATGCTGATCTCCGCATCGCGCAGCATGCGTCCCCAGCTCGCCTGGGTGGCGTCGGCACCGATCCCCAGGAAGCTGAGGGCCGCCTCGGCCAAGACCGCTTGAGCGAACAGCAAGGTGGTTTGCACGATGAGCGGCGGCGCGACGTTGGGGAGGATGTGACGCCACATCACTCTCCGGTCGCCTGCGCCGGCAGCGCGCGCACCGTCGACGTAGAACTCCTCACGGGCAGCGAAGACCTCCGCCCGCACCAGCCGAGTGATGATCATCGAGAACACGAGGCCGATCGCCAGCATGGCGTTGGTGAGCCCCGTGCCCAGCCCGGTGATGATCGCCATCGCCATCACAACCGCAGGCACGGCCACGACGATCTCCACGAACCGCATGGCGATGCGGTCGGCCCAGCCGCGGAAGTAGCCGATGGCCAGCCCGAGCGGCACGCCGATGACCAGCGCCACCAGCACCGCTTCGACACCGGCGATCAGGGCATAGCGCGCCCCGAAGAAGATGCGGGTCAGGATGTCCCGCCCGACGTGGTCGGTGCCGAGCAGGTAGCCGGCCTCGCCGGGGCTGAACAAGATGTCTTGGAATCGGGTCGCAAGGATCTCGTCGTGAGACGTGAGCAACGGGGCGAAAATCGCTGCGATCACCACGACGACGAGGTAGAGGGCCCCTGCCATCGCCACCTTGTTGCGCAGCAGGCGAGACCAGAATCGGCTGCGGGTGGCTTGCGTTCCCGACTCCTGGGCCACGGGCGACTGTCCGGTGACGTCACCCGAATCGGCAGTGCCGCCCAGTCCCGCCAGGGTGTCGCTCATTCCGGCCTCACCTTCGGGTTCAGCCAGGCGTAGCTGAGATCCAGCACGATGTTGACGACCACCACCACCGCCGCGGTCACCATCACGAACCCGAGCAGGGCCGGCATGTTCTGGCGCAGTATGGCGTCGACACCGAATCTGCCGAGACCCGGCACGTTGAAGACGAACTCCACGAAGATCGAGCCGCCGATCAGCGCCGATGTCTGGAAGCCCGCCAGCGTCACGACCGGGATCGCCGCATTGCGAATGGCATGACGTGACACCACCCGCCGCACAGGGAGCCCCTTGGCCAGCGCTGTGCGCACGTAGTCACGCTGGAGCACGCCGATCATCGACGAGCGGGCCTGGCGGGCAATCGCCGCAGATGCGGAGATGCCCAGCGCCACGCACGGCAGGATCAACGCTTCGACCCATGCGAAGAATGTCTCCGGCCGGGTCGTGGGCCAGATGGCCGGCAGCCACTGCAGCTTCACCCCGACGTAGTACGCGAGCACCAGGCCGATCCAGAAATTCGGCACGGCGAGCCCCAGCGATGACGCGACCGTGATGGTGCGATCAGGCCATCTCCCGGCCTTGAGCGCAGCCAGCACACCGAACGCACTGCCGATGGCCAGCGCCACGATCAGGGATCCGAACACCATCGACAACGTCACCGGGATGCGGTCGCGCAGCTCGGTGGTGATCTTCTCGCCGTTGAACCAGTTGGTGCCGAGGTCGCCGACCACGGCGCTGTTGAGCCAGTCCCAGTACTGCACCATCAGCGGACGGTCGATGCCAAGTTCGGCGCGCTTTTGGGCGAGCGACTCCAGGTCGGCGTCGTCGCCCATGATCGTGGCCGCCGGATCGACCGGATTGAGCTGGGCCAGGAAGAAGACCAGCGTGGCCACCATCAGCATCAGCGGGATCGCCGCGAGGATCCGGCTGACCAGCAGTCGAAACACCTAGCACCCCCCTGCGCTGTCGCGGCGTCCGTGGCGGCCGAGCCGGTTGGGCTCGGCCGCCACGTCAGTTCGCCATCTTGAGACCAGTCGTCAAGGCTGCGGAAACTAGCCGACGACTTGAGGTCGTCGGGCGTGCCGCCTCTAGTTGTTGAGGCGGACGCCGTACGGCATGGGCGCCTGCATGTTCAGGCCCAGCGTGACGCCGGACACATACGGGGCATACAGGGCGTTCTGGCCGCCGTGGGCCAGCGGCAGCACCACGCCACGGTCGATCAAGCCTTCCATGACCTCGGCGTACAGGTCGTAGCCCTCCTCGACAGACGGGGCATTGAGCGCATCCACCAGCGTGGCCTCGAGATCGTCGAGGTCGCCGAGGCGGAATGCGTTGAAGCGTCCGGTCTCGCCCATGAACTTGCCGAGGTCACGTGCCGGGTGCACGAGCAGGTCGCGGAACCACGAGATGCCCCACTGAGCGGTAGCGGTTCCCGGGCCCAGCTCGCCGTTGTTGATCTGGATCAGCTCGATGGTGATGCCCGAGGCACCGAGCATCTGCACCACGAACTCCACGATCGGGTTGATGGCCGGCATGATCGGCATCCGGATGGTGACGCCGTCGGGGTAGCCGGCTTCGGCCAGCAGGCGCCGGGCCTCGTCGGGGTCGTAGCTGTACTTGGTGTCCAGCTCGGGCACGTTGAACTGGCTGAACGCCGGCGGGTAGATGCCGCCGAGGCTGTCTGCCTTGCCGAAGTGCATCGCGTCGGCGTAGGCATCGCGGTCCAGCGACAGCAGGATCGCCCGGCGCACCCGTTCGTCGCCCAGCGGGGAATCGAACTCGCCGGCGCGGTCGGTGACGATGAGATAGGCGAAGAAGTTGGGAACCGAGATCAGCACGTTCCCGGCTTCGGTCCCTGCGTCGATCTGTGCGTCACGCGTGGTGGACATGATGTCGGTCTCACCGGTCAGCAGCGCATTCAGACGTGCGTTGTTGTCGGGAACGGCGGTCACCGTCACGGTTTCGACACCCTGATCGGCCGGATTCCAGTAGTTCGGGTTGAGGTTGTACACCTCGGTGACACCGGCCTGACTGTCGGCATCGGACCAGATCCACGGCCCCGAGCCCTGCGGATCGCGGGTGAGATCACGACCGTCAAGAGCGTTCGGGCTGATCATCATGCCCATCACCATCGACATCTCCAGCGGGAACTGCGGCGCCGGCACCGAGAATTCGACCTCGAAGGTGGTGTCGTCGACTACCCGGGCATCGACGAAGGCTGCCCACGTCGCTGCGTTCGGATTGCCCTGGAAGTTGGCGTGGTAGTGCATGTTGTCCACTGCCACCTGGGCGTTGAACTCGGCCCCATCGTGGAACACCACGTCATCTCGGACCGTGAAGCGCCAGACATTCGACGACGGCTGAGTCCACGACGTGGCCAGCGACGGCTCCAGGCTCAGATCGTTGCGCTGGCGGGTCAGCGTGTCATAGGTCGGGTAGTGGTAGGCGCTCTGGGCAGTCTGGCTGGCGGCGGGATTGAAGCTCGTCACCGGCGAGAACTCGACCATGCGCAGCGTGCCTTCGGGCGGCGGAATCGGCGCTGCTGTCGTTGTCACTGCGCCTTGGGTCGTGGTGGTCTGTTCCACCGCGGCGATCGTCACCTGGGTCTGCGCCTGAGTCGTCGCTGGCGCAGGCGCCGCCGCGGCGGTGGTTGCCGTTGCAGCCGTCGTCGCCGAGGCAGTCCCAGATCCAGAGTCCGAGTCGCCGCCTCCGCACGCGCTCGCTGCCAGCGCGAACGCCGCCAGCACCATCATGAGGCGCCTCACGCGCCGTGTAAGCCCTGTCACGAGCTTGCCCTCCCAGGAATCAGGCGCCGCCCCTGAAATCCACGGCGCTAGCCAATTGGCTGCACACTAGTGAAGCCGCGTCCGGTCGCGCTCCGCACTGTGCTACGGATTCGTGACGGTCGAGGAGTCAGTCGACGACGATGGGGATCGACCGTGGTCCGCGGATCTGCCCGGTGGACCAGGTGACTTCGGCCCCCGGTGAGATCGAGTACTCGGGCATGTGGCGCAGCCAGGTCTCAAGTGAAATCTCCATCTCGAGGCGGGCCAGATTCGAGCCGATGCAGCGGTGAATGCCGGCACCGAAAGCGATGTGTCGATTCTCTGTGCGGTCGATGACAACCTCGTCTGCCCGGTCGAATCGCTCGGGGTCACGGCACGCGATGGGGAACGTCATCATCACGTGGTCCCCTGCGTGCATCTGGACGCCGTTGACCTCGGTGTCGGCGGCCACCCGCCGCGCCACGTTCACCGGCGCATACGCCCGGAGGAATTCCTCCATGGCGGTGGGCAGCAGCTCGGGCTCGGCGACCAGACGGCGGCGATCCTCGTCATTCACGGCGAGATGCCACAGCGCCGCACCGATGGAACTCCACGTGGTGTCGATGCCGGCGATGAGTTGCAGCACCAGCATCCGCTCGATGAGGTGATCAGGCAGCGGTTCGCCGCCCATCGAGGTGGTCACGAGGTGGCTGATGAGGTCGTCGCTGGGTTCGACGCGCCGTGCAGCCATGGCCTTGGCCATGTACTCGCGCACCTCGAAGATCGCCTGCTGGAGCACCGCACCGTCGTTTGGGCCGACCGACAGGATGTCAAAGATCCAGGACCGGAATTGATCGCCGTCAGCCGGGTCGATGCCCAGGATCGCTGCGATCGCACCCACCGGGATGTGCTGGCTGTAGTCGACCGCGGCGTCGCCGTGACCTCGCTCGGCAATGGCTGCGGCCCGCGCCTCACAGTCGGCAGCGATGTGGCTTCGCCAGCTCTCGATCCGTTTCGGCGCGAAGAAAGGCAGCAGGGTGCGGCGAATCTCGAGGTGATCGGGGGGATCGGAGTTGATCGGCGGGAAGTGTCCCCGGTCGACGGTGCCGCCGCGACGGATGCCGTGGTGAACGTTGGAGAAGGTCTCGGGGTCGTTCGCGATGTCGACGATGTCGTCGTAGTTCAGCGGCAGCCACACGCCCTCGTTGAACCGTTCCGAACGACCCATCGGACAGCGACCGCGCAGTTCGTCCCAGATGGGGAACGGATCGTTCACCCACGCCGGATCGTTGAAATCCCAGTCGGTGGCAAAGTCCTCGACTGGCGGAATAGCAGACGTCGCGTCGTCCGTGTAGGTCATCGCTGCGCTCCGATTCGCAAGATCCGAATTCAGGACCCGTGTTCAGGCGGGTTCAGGTCGGCCGGTCGCCGAGCAGGGTTACCCGCTCCATCCGCCGGTGCAAACCACCATGATCAGGCACCGCGTAGTGCTGGGTGCAGCGGTTGTCCCACTGGGCGATCGAACTGGGACGCCAGCGGAAGCGGCACTGGAACTCAGGCTCGGACGCTTGGGCGTACAAGCGCCGGCGCAGCGCACGGCTCTCGTCAGGCGTCATCCCGTCGATGGTAAGCGTGAAGGTCCGGTTGACGTACAGGCTCTTGGCGCCGGTGACGGGATGGGTGCGAACGACAGGGTGTTTCTGGTCGGGATACTTCTGGCGGGCCTCTTCGCGCTCGTTCTCGCTCATGCCGCGTCCGAAAGCCTTCACGAACGAGTGGATCGCGTAGCGCCCCTCGATCTGGCTCTTGACGTCGTCGGGCAGCTGTTCGTATGCAAGCTCCATGTTCGCCCAGCACGTATCCCCGCCATATGCAGGGATGACCCGTCCCATCAGGATCGAGCCGAGAGGCGGGCACTCGCGAAAGGTCACATCCGAATGCCACGTCTCGGCGGCCTGAAAGCTGTCGGCAGTGGACTCGAGCACAAGAATCTCGGGGTGTTCGGGCACATTGCGCGCGAACGGATGGACCTCAAGCTCGCCGAAAGCCCTGCCGTAGGCCACGTGCTGGGCCTGGGTCAGCTCCTGGTCGCGGAAGAACAGCACCTTGTGGGCCATCCAGGCGTCATGAAGCTCGGAGATCAGCTCGTCGTCGAGTTCGCGCAGGTCGACACCGGAGATTTCCGCGCCGATGGTGCCGGTCAGCGGTTCGACCCGGATCCGATCGTAATCCTTCGACTGCACGGCGTTGATGCGCACGTCGGCTCCCCTTTGCAGCTACGCGCGGCGCTCCGTCGCAGCGCTCTGGGCGTAGATTAGCCGTGTGGCTGCACTTGACGCCGACCAGGATCTCAGCTCGGAGCTCCATCCCGCGACCGCGCTGATCGACGCCGCGACTGAGTTGCTCTCGGCCGAGCCGCCCTCCGCTGTCTCAGGTCGGCGCATCGCATCAGCAGCCGGGGTCAACTACGCACAGATCCACCGGCACTTCGGTTCCAAGCGCGAATTGTGCCGGCAGGTGCTCGACCGTCTCAGCGACGCATTCGTCGCCGATGCCTTCCCGCCCGGCGCTGCGGTGCCCACCCCGGGCACCGTGATGCGGCACGACTCGTTCGTGCGGGTGCTGACCCAGATCCAGCTTGATCAGGCGACACTCGATCTGCGGCCGGAACATCCGATCATCGACCGCTACCGCGATGGGTTGAACGCGTTGCGCCCCGAGCTGAATTCCGATGCCCTCGACACATTGGTAGCGCTGTCATGTGCCATGCAGCTCGGCGTCAGCATCCACCGCACGCCGCTGGTGCGCTCGGCCGGTCTCGACGACAACGCAGATCTTGTCGACCGGGAACTGGTGCTGATGATCGAGCATCTGCACGCAGGCCGCGGGCCGTTCACCGGCGGCAGATTCACCTCCAGGCGGCTGCACGCTCGCGGACCCCAAGCGTCGGCACGATCCCGTGCGACGGGCCGGCCACAGGCAGAACAACGCCTCGTGGCTGCAGCCGTCGACTTGCTTGCCAGCAGGACGCCGTCCTCCATCTCCGGGCGCCGGCTCGCCACCCGTGCCGGCGTGAACTACGGGCTGATCCATCACTACTTCGGCTCGGCAAGCGAAGTGCTGGCCCAAGCGTCCCGGCAGCTTCGAGACCATTACTACGAAGCCGAATCGGGTCCCGGACTGATCCCGGACTTCTTCTCCGCGCGGGCACATCCCGGCTATGTCCGAGCGCTCACACACATCGCACTCGACACGAAACTGGCTGCAACCGGCGATCACTTCCCCGTTGTCGGCGCCCTGCTCGACCGCCATCGCAGCCGGCATGGCGAACCGGCAGCCCCCGAACGCTGCCGCTTCCTGCTCGTCGCCGCCGCCCAGTTGGCGTGGTCGCTGTTCGAGCCCCTGTTCGCTACCGCACTCGGTCGGAACCTGATCGAGCTCGAGCCGCAGGCGGCGACCCTGCTCGCCCGCATGCTCAGCTTCGAGGAGTATCCGGCACGATGACTCCCCAACGCACCCTGGAAGACTGAACCGGCAATCAAGAAGGGATACTGCCCCATGACCGATACAGCACCCGTCGACGACTGGGACACTGACTACGACATCTTCGACCCCGGTTACGTGCGTGATCCAGCGCCTGTCTGGGATGAGCTGCGGGGACGCTGCCCGATCGCGCACACAGAACGCTGGGGCGGTTCGTTCTTGCCGACGCGCTACGCGGACGTTCAGGCGCTTGCGAAGATGGTCCCTGAGTTGTCCAGCAGCGATCCCCTGGTGACCTCGCCGCCGCCGGAGGTCATCGAGGATCTGCTCGCCGATCCGACCTTCGAGAAGTACGGCACGAACGCCGCTCCGATTTCCGAGGATCCACCGGTCCACGGCTGGACCCGCCGGCTGCTGCTGCCGCACTTCGCGCCCAAGGCGGTGGAGTCGCACCGCGCGTACACCACCGAGCTCGCTAACCGGCTGATCTCCGAGTTCATCGACGACGGCAAGGTGGACGGTGCCGGGCAGTACGCACAGCAGATCCCGCCCCGGGTCATAGCCCACCTGCTGGGCATCGACGAGAGCCGCGTCGAGGAATTCACGCACTGGATCCGCTGCTTGCTGGAACTCGGGCTGACGAATCCCGAGCTTCGCATCAAGTACCGCAAGGTCATACGGCAGTTCTTCTACGAAGTCGTCGAAGAACGGCAGGCCAATCCCGACGACGGCTTCGTCTCGGCACTGCTGGCGGGAACCGACGACGAAGGCAACCCCATTGACCCGGTCATGGTGGTGGGCATGCTCAACCTGCAGCTCATCGCGGGCATCGACACCACCTGGAGCTCGATCGGCTCAGCGCTGTGGCATTTCGGCACCCACCCCGCTGACCGCGAGCGCATGGCGGCCGAGCCTGATCTGTGGCCGTCGGCCATCGAGGAGCTGCTGCGCTTCTACGCACCAGTGACCATGGGGCGCCGAGCCGCGACCGACATCGACTACGGGGGCGTCACGATTCCCCAGGGCAGCAAGGTGCTCATGAACTTCCCGGGCGCAAACCGCGACCCGGAGATGTTCGAGCGCCCCGACGAGGTGATCTTGGATCGGCCTCACAACCGCCATGTCGCATTCGGCGTCGGCATTCATCGCTGCGCCGGATCGAACTTGGCCCGTATGGAAATGGATATTGCGCTGCGCACTTGGTTCGAGCGCATTCCCGACTTCGAGGTGAGCGAACCACACGCGGTCACCTGGGCCGGCGGACAGGTCCGCGGTCCTCGCTACCTGCCGATCCAGTTCCCGACAGCCCGCTGAATCTGCGCAGCGACAACATGGCCACCCGCCCGGACGACCAACGCGAAGAGGCAGGCGCACTGCAGCCAAGAGCCCCGACTGGCTTCACCGCTGCGGCCAATTCTGCCGCCGCAGTCTCCTTCGACGACCCCGGTGACTTCGAACGAGCCGCCCGAGGCCTCGTCGCCCAGCTTGACGACGGCCGCGTCACCCTGGGTGACCACGTGGTGTTCGATGTCGCCCGCCATGCCTTCGTCTCCGAGTCGGAAGCAGCGCCCCCGTCGGTGCACCCGAGCCTGTGGCGGCAGGCGCGGCTCAACGTCCATCACGGGCTCTTCGAGGTCGCCGACGGCGTCTGGCAGGTGCGGGGCTACGACATCGCCAACATCACGTTCCTGGCCGGCACCGACGGCTGGCTGGTCATCGATCCGCTGACGAACGCCCCCGCCGCAGCCGCAGCGCTGGACCTCGCCAACCGGACGCTCGGCACCCGACCGGTGAATTCGATCATCTACACGCATTCCCACGCCGACCACTTCGGCGGCGTGCTCGGCGTGACAGATGCAGAGGCCGTGGCCAACGGCGATGTGCAGATCGTGGCACCCGACGGGTTCCTCGAAGAAGTCGTGAGCGAGTTCGTCATCGCCGGGCCGATCATGGGACGGCGGGCCGCCTACCAGTTCGGGCCGCTGTTGTCGCCGGGCCCGCTCGGCCACGTCGATTGCGGGCTGGGCTCCACGATGGGCTTGGCACGCTCCGACCTGATCGCTCCCACCGACACCATCTACGAGACCGGCGAGGAGCGCGTGCTGAGCGGCATCCGGATCGTGTTCCAGAACACGCCTGACGCCGAAGCGCCCGCGGAGATGAACTTCTTCTTCCCCGACAAGCGCCTGCTGTGCATGGCCGAGAACTGCACGCACACGCTGCACAACCTGTATCCGATCCGCGGTGCACAGACCCGTGACGCCCTCGCGTGGAGCAAGTACATCCAGGAGGCGCTGGACCTCTGGGGTGACAGCACCGACGTGATGTTCGCCAGCCATCACTGGCCCCGTTTCGGGAATACGGACGTGCGGGGCTTCCTGACGATGCAGCGTGACGTGTACCGCTGGATGCACGACCAGACGATGCGTCTTGCCAATCAAGGCCTGCGGCCGACCGAGATCGCCGCCCGGCTGCGATTGCCGGCTGAGTTCGATCAGTCCCATGTGCAGGGCTACTACGGCACGGTCTCGCACAACTGCCGCTCGGTCTACAACCGCTATCTCGGCTGGTATGACGGCAATCCGGCCAACCTCGACCCGCTCCCGCCGGTCGAAGCAGGTGCCAACTACGTCGAGTTCATGGGCGGCGCCGATGCCGTGCTGGCCAAGGCGCGCGAGTGCTTCGAGCGGGGCGAGTACCGCTGGGTGGCCCAGGTCGTGAATCACCTGGTGTTCGCCGACCCTGCGAACGCCGAGGCCCGCAGCCTGCAGGCCGAAGCGCTGGAACAACTCGGCTACCAGTCAGAGTCGGCCACCTGGCGAAACGCCTACCTGATGGGCGCGAAGGAACTGCGGGAGGGCTCCCCTGACTGGGGCCGCATCCCCACCCGGGACATGTCGCAGGCCATGCGCCCCGAGCACCTCTTCGACGTGATCGGTATCCGCTTCGATCCCGACGCGTTCACGGCAGGGCCGGCGACGTTCAACTTCCGCTTCACCGACCTCGACGAGGATCACGTGCTCGGCGTCGGCCGTTCGGCAGTACACCACCGCCGCGACGCCGTCGATGGCGGCGCCGCGGCCTCGGTGCGTACCGACCGGGCCACGCTGGCCGCTGCGCTCAATGACGCCAGCGCCCTCGACGGGGTCGAGATCGTCGGAGATCGGGCGCTGCTGCAGTCGCTGTTGGCCAGCCTGACCGTGTTCACGACGGCCGCGCTCATCGAGCCCTGATCGCGGCTACTGGTCGACGAGTGCGTTGCGGGCTTCGACCTCGGCAGCTGCACGAAGGTCGTCACGGTCGTTGTCCAACCGGAACTCGACGTGTCGCAGCACCCCCTGGAAGTCATTGGGACCGGCGTACGCGGCGGTGACGGTGGGGCCGAGATCGCGCCCGACGTCCATGCCGTACAGCGACTGCCGGAACGGCATCGTCTCCATGTCGACCGATCCGAGCTCTCGTGCCGGCTCGCCGTCAGTGCGCTGCCACACGGTTGCCGTTCCCGTGTGCTCAGCGCTCTTCGCATAACGGACGCCCAGCACGACTTCCCCGCTCGGCACCGGTTCGCTGGCACGCACGCCGAAGGAACGTCCCAGATTGTTGTACTCGAAGCACAGCACCCCGCTGTCGACATACAGCACGAGCCCACCGGTCCGCGACCCGTACGCCACCAGCACTCCGTCGGTTCCCGCTGAGGTGTCCGCTTCCACGGCGATCTCGAACGAACGGTTCCGCACATCCGGGCACTTGAACCGCTCGAGATGCGGCATGCCCGCCGGGTAGCGCAGCCGGGTCGCCGATGCGTCTGGGCCGGGCCGGCGCAGCACGAACAGCTCCACGCCTCGATCGTCCAGCGGCAGCACGTTGTAGGTGCCGGCTTGGTCCCACCACAGCTCGATCAGCTCGCGCAGCTTGTCCGGGTGGGCCTCGGAGAGGTCATGGATCTCGGCGAAGTCGTTGCGGGTGTCGTAGAGCGCCCATTCATCCTCAGAGAACGGCACTCCCTGGCGGTGGAGGGTCACCGCCTTCCATCCGTCGTGGTAGATCGCCCGATGGCCCAGCATCTCGTAGTACTGCGTGGTGCGGGCCGACGGCGTCTCAGCATTCGCCGGGTCGAACGTGGGCCGCATGGAGATTCCCTCGACGGGCTGTTGCGCGATGCCGTTGTGAACAGCCGGAGCCTCCACGCCGACCACGTCCAGGATGGTGGGCATCAGGTCGATCACGTGGTGGTACTGGTCGCGGATGCCCCCGGCGTCGGCGATGCCTGACGGCCAGTGCACGATCAGCGGATCGCGGATGCCGCCTTCGTAGGTGTTCTGCTTGTAGAAACGCAGCGGCGTGTTGCCGGCTTGCGCCCAGCCCCACGGGTAGTTGTTGTAGAGGTTCGGCCCGCCGATCTGATCGATGAACGGCACCATGTCGGCGACGTCGAGCCGCTGGCGGTTGAAGAAGATGTTCTCGTTGGTCAGTCCGTGGCGGCCGCCTTCCTGCGAGGCGCCGTTGTCGGACAGCAGCACGATCAACGTGTCGTCCAGCAGGTCGGCTCGGTTCAGGTAGTCCACCAGCCGGCCGATCTGGTCGTCCGTGTGATCCAGGAACGCGGCGAACGTTTCCTGCATGCGGCTGTACAGCCGCCGCTGGTCGGCGTCGAGCTCGTCCCACGGCTGCACGCCCGGGTTGCGCGGCGACAGCTCGGCGCCGGCCGGAACCACGCCCAGCTCCCGCTGGCGGGCGAACCAGCGATCCCGCGTGACATCCCAGCCCTCGTCGTAGCGGCCCCGGTACTTGTCCAGGTACGCCTGCGGTGCCTGGTGCGGCGAGTGCGTCGCTCCGAAGGCGAGGTACGTCAGGAACCTCCGCGACGGTGCTGTGGCCTGCTGGGCGGCGATCATCGAGATGGCCTGATCGACGAGGTCTTCTGAGAGGTGGTAGTCGGGCTCGCTCGGTGGGTCGACGGGGTGGTTGTCGATAACCAGCTCAGGCGAGAACTGGTCGGTGGCGCCGCCGAGGAACCCGTAGAAGCGGTCGAAGCCGCGCCCCAGCGGCCAGTGGTCGAATGGACCGGCGGGTCCGCAGTCGGCCAGGTTCGCGAGGTGCCACTTGCCCAAGGCGAAGGTTGCGTAGCCGTAGCTTCCCAATACCTCTGCGAACGTGGACGCCGACGGCGCGATCACGCCGCGGCAGTTCGAGAAGCCCGTGTCCACGTTCGACAGGAACCGCATGCCGACCGAGTGGTGATTGCGACCGCTGAGCAGGCACGCCCGTGTCGGCGAGCACAGCGCTGTGGTGTGGAAGTTGGTGTAGCGAAGGCCGCCCGCCGCAAGCCGATCGATGTTGGGGGTGTCGATGTCGCTGCCGTAGCACCCGAAGTGGGCAAAGCCCGTGTCGTCGAACACGATCACAACGACATTCGGCGCCTCCGCAGGGGCTGACGGTCGCGTCTCCCACGCGGGGCTCAGCTCTGCGGCGGTGGTTCCGGGGCGTTCGCGGTCTCGCATCGCCTCCGTCTAGCAGGCACGCTCCCAGAACGACGCTTCATGCGACCTCATGCGGCGACGCCGGCAGCGACAGGCGTCGAGCATGGGGCAGGGCTCAGGCTGCGATCGGACAGCCCTTCACGGTGATGCGGTGCATGAGACGGGTCTCGCCGCGGTAGTCGTTGAGCGCCTTGTGCCAGGTGCAGCGGTTGTCCCAGATGGCGACCGATCCAGGCTCCCACGAGAAGCGGTACGTGAACTCGACGCTCGAACCGTGCTCGAACAAGTACTCGAGCAGGGGTCGGCTCTCCGCAGCAGTCCATCCGTCGAAGCGAGTCGTGAACGAACGGTTGACATACAGCACCGGCCGGCCGCTCACCGGATGGGAGATCACCACCGGATGGGAGACATCGGGACCGAACCGATACCCCTCTTGGAATCGCTCGGACCGCTCCGCTTCGGGCAGCTTCGACAATCCGATGCCGAAGGCCTCGTACGACGAGTGCACGGCGCGCAGCCCGCGCAGCGTCTCTTTCATGCCGTCGGACAGCGCGTCGTAGGCGGCGTACATCGAGCTGAAGGCAGTGTCACCACCGTGCGACGGCAACTGCCGGGCGACGAGGATCGAGCCGAGTGCTGGCGCCTCCTCGTAAGAGTGATCGGTGTGCCACGCCTCGCCGATCACGTAGGTGTTCTCTGGGCGTGTGCGGACCTCGGCAATCTGGGGGTACGTCTCGTTGGGTGAGAAATACGCGTTGACGTCGATCTCCCCGAGCGACTCGGCGAATGCGATGTGCGCTTCGGGTGACAGGTCCTGATCGCGGAAGAACAGCACGCCGTGCTCGCCGAGGGCCTCAATCAGCGTGCCGGATGCGTCGGCGTCGAGTTTGCCCAACTCAAGCCCGGAGACGAACGCCCCGAGTGCAGCACCGGTCGGTTTGATGTCGATCCCCATGGGTGATGGTTTACCGAGATCGCCCCACACCGTCAAACGTCGGCGCAGCGCGGGCTTCGCCAGTCGGGCAGCCTCAACCGAGGTTGGCGCCGCCGTCGCTGTGGATGAAGCGGCCGGTCATGCCGCGTGACGCGTCGGAGGCGAGGAACACGTAGCACTCCGCGTGGTCGGCAGGGCCGAGTGCGACGTCCAGTGGGCTGCGCCGCCGGATGGACTCGAGCCGGTCGGGTTCGGAGCCGAGCGATCGGTCACCTAGCCCGAGCGAGCGCAGACCTCGCAGGTCGGTGCTGTGCGTACCGCCGGGAGCAACGCCATTCACCCGGATGTCAGGTGCCAGCTCATGGGCCAACGACACCACGCAGCCGCGCACGGCGAACTTGCTCGCCACGTACAGGACGCCCCCGCGCCCTGGCACAAAGCTGCTGGTGGAGCCGGTCAAAATCACCGAGCCCTTGCTGGCTCGGAGCGGCTCGATGCTGGCTCGCACCGCCAGCAGCATCGAGCGCACGTTGACGTCCATGACCTCGACGAAGGCGTCGTCGAGGACGTCGGGCGGCAACTCCTCAAGTCCCAGGTAGTAGTCGAACAGTCCGACGCAGCTCACCAGCGTGTCGATGCCGCCGTAGGCGTCCTGCATCGCCGCGACGGCCGCGTCATTGTCGGCTGCACTCGTGGCATCGCCGCAGATCACGGGTCCGGCCGATGCCTCAACCAGCGCCTCGCACTTGCGCGAATCGATCTCAAGCGAGCCGACGCTGGCTCCTTCGGCCAAGAAGGAATCGTGGACTCCCCGGCCAATGCCCGATCCCGCCCCGACGATCAAGGCCCGGTTGCCAGCCAGCCTGCTCATCTCGGGGCCTCCGCGGCGGCGTCACACGGCGGCTTCACAGGAAGATCGCCAGATTCTGTGTGCGCAGCACCGACTCGTCGATCTCGATGTCCCGCGAGCGCAGGCGCAAACCGTCCGGGGTCGAGACCAGTACATCCCTTCGACCGGCCGACAGCAGGCTCGGCGCCATGCGATCGCCCCGCGAGCGGTACAGCAGCACCGCCGACTCGACGACCAAGTCCCCGTCGTCGCCTTCGAAGGTCCGCACGTTCGACACATGATGACGGATCCGGCTTTGAGGGTCCTCGGTCCAGGCGTAGTCGGTGCCGAAGCGCTGCACCCGCTTCGACAGCGAGTACCAGTCCTCGTCGAAGTGGTCCATGGTTTGCACGTCGGCCTCGTCGGTGGCCTTGACCGCCGTCACCCGCACGGGCATCCGGTACCGGATCTGCGGATGCATCAGCCCGAGCCATGCCTCGAACTCCGAGGTGTCGAGCAGGTGGGCCTCCTCGGTCAGGAACTGCTCGGCCGATTGGTGCCGAGGGTCGCTGTAGGGAAGCGGCGCCCCCGAGCGCGCCGTGCTCACGCGGGGGTCTCCCCCATGCCGAAGGCGATCGGCTCGCGAGCAGGCGCCGGCCGGGCCACTAGGTCGGCCCACATGGAGAACCAGTGGCGCTGGTTGTGCTCGCCGAAGCCCTGATACGCCGTGCCCGGACCGCCAAAATCCGCGAACTGGTTGACGATCGGATCGCCGTCGAGCGTCAGGCCCATGCGGTTGTTGAGCAGCAGGTTCCGGGCCATCGATCCCTTGGCCATCGTCGTGATCGATACCCAGTTCTCGACGTCGTCCTGCTCGAACATGCCCGATGACCCGAAGCACATCAGGTACGCCTTGTACGAGGCAGCCTTGTAGTCCTCCGGGGCGTCGGCCGCGACGCAGAACCAGGAGTACACCTCGGTCTCGCCCGGTCCGACAGGCTGCCACAGGCGCACCGAGATGAACGGCGTGATCCGCCCGTCGGCATCGGTCTGAGGCCAGTTGTGCACGAAGCTCAGGTTCGGGAACAGCGTCGAAGCCGATGGCATGAAGCCGGGCTCCGCCGCCAGCGCCCGCTGGACCGCGCTCAGCTTGGCTTCCATGGCGTCGATCATCTCGTCGGGGTAGCCGACATAGGACAGCCCCGACCTGAAGTCGCTGCCGGGCGGCAGCTTGTACGTGGTGCCGCCTGCGGGCCCGGCATGCCAGAGCACGCCTTCTTTGCGCTTGTAGGGCTTCGGCTCGCCGAACAGCTCGATGTCGACCACGCTCGCGTGGGTGTGAGGCGTGTGGTAGCTGTCGCCCATGAAGTTCTCGGCGCCGATCTTCCAGTTGGCCTCGACGCGCCAGCGCTGCGGGCCGCGGAACTCCATCCCGGCGTCGCTCTGGCCCGTGTAGAAGTCGAGGTAGAAGGCGAAGTCGCCGAGCCATGTCTCGAAGTCGGGGGCGTCGGGGTCGAGGCTGGCGAAGATCATGCCGTTGCGGGTCGCCACGGACGGCGCCTGCAGCAGCGCCTGCCCTTCCTTGATGAACCCCACTTCGCCGCCATAGGCGTCGACGTGGAACGGCAGCCCGGCGAGCTGACCGTCGTTCTTGTACGTCCAGGCGTGATACGGGCACCGGAAGGTGCGGGCGTTGCCGCGCTCGGCCCGGCAGACCTGCATGCCCCGGTGGACGCACATGTTGAACATGACGTGGAGCTGGCCGTCGCCATCGCGGGTCACCAGGAACGAGTCATCCCCGATGTTGCGCACCACGTAGTCATTCGGGTGGGCGATCTCGGACTCGTGGGCCAGGAACGTCCAGGCTCGCCCGAACAGCCGGGTCCGCTCCAGTTCGTGCACCTCGGCGTCGTTGTAGAGGTAGGCGGGGATGAGGCCCTGTCGCACCGAGGCCGTGACCTGGTCAATGACGTCGGGTTCCATCGAGATTCCTCACTCGCGTCCTACGTCAACCCGAGGCCGTCCTGCTCTAGGGCGGCCAGGTGGTGTCTCCACAGGGTCTCATGGTTGAACGCACTTCCCAAGTCCGGCAGCTCGCCCAAGTCGGCATCCGGTATGGCTCCGGGGACGGATCCCACGGCGCGCACACGCAGGTGGATGCGTGCGAGCGTGTCGACCTGCAGTGCGCGCAGCACTGCGTCGGCAACGTCTGCGCCGGTCGTCACCACGCCGTGGCCCCTCAGCACGAGCGCCGGGGCCTCGCCGAGCGACGCGACCATCTCCCCGGCCAGTTCGGCCGTGCGGATCAATGCCGACCGTGGGTGCACTGGGATGCCGGCGGCAGCCAGATGGGCAGCCGGGATGTCATAGGCGCCGAAGATCGGCTCCAACGCGAACCCCGCCAGGCTGGCCACCACGACATCTGGCGGGTGGGCATGCACAACGCACTCGACGTCGGGATGGGCCGCCAGCACTGACGTGTGGATTGGCAGCTCGCTCGGCACCGCGTAGTCCCCAGCGCGATCGTCGGCAATCTCACCTGCATCCATGTCGACGACGCGCACATCGTCTGGCACGGTGAACCGAAGCCCGCGCTCGCGAGGTCCGCGGCACCGCACCAGCGCCCGTCCGCCGTCGATGCGAAGGCTGATGTGCCCCAGGATGTTCTCGACCAAGCCCCGATGCGCCATCACCCGGCACCCGAGCGCGACGTCACGCCGGAGCCCGTCCAGGCCATCGCTCATGCGTCGAAGCTATATCCGTGCTGCGGTCGCCAGATCCGCACCTTCAGCCGCGGTTGATCACTTCGTCCCGGTCGCCGATGTAGTTGCCGGCTCGCACCTCGTACCGGGCCTCTTGGACCTGGGCGTTGTACGAGACAGCAGGCGGATCGTCGCCCGCCGCCATCTGCTCGAGGCACTCGCGGAACCGGTGCCGGAACATCACCACGCCCCGGTCGGAGCTGGCCAGGCGTTCTTCCGAGTGCAGAGTGACCGGCCCTTGACCCACCATGGCCTCGTAGTCGCCGGGCATCTGCTGGTGCTCTGTCTCGGTCAATTCCTCCCATCGCTTGCCGCCGTAGGAGGCGCGCCGGGCAGGGCTGCCGATGGGCCGCTTGAGGATGGTGAAGATCTTGGTCTCGGTCTGCGAGATCGGCAGCGTCCACGCGACGCTGGTGGCCTGCCCTTCGTGTTCGACGAAGGGACTCGCCACGATCCGCACGTTGGGCATCAGCACTTCGGTGACCCGGTGAAAGAACCGACCGTCGTCGAGCTCTCGATCCTGGTGCGACTTGACGCCATGCGGTGTGAAATGCCAGCTCACTTCGGGCAATGACTGCATCTCGGCAACGAATTGGTTGCCCGAGAACCCTGCGTGCAGCACGTACACGTGGAACGGGTCCATGACGTTCTCGTGCGTCTGAAACCAGTTGCATGGCGTCGGGTCGCCGTGCAGGCCGATGTTGTTGTCGTCGGCCACCACTTCCCATCCCTCGGCGACGTCGGAGAGGATGTCGTACGTCGGGAATGCCGGCTTGAGCTGCGGCGGGCCCATGTAGGTGAACAGCATCCCGTGGTAGTCCACCAGCGGGTACCACGGCTGCCGGTAGCGCTCGAGATGCTGCCCTCGGTCAGGTTCGCAGGGCATCTCGAGCGTGTTGCCCTCGATGTCGAAGAGCCATCCGTGGTAGCAGCACCGGATGCCGCGTTCCTCGACCTTGCCGTAGTACAGCGACGTCCCGCGATGGCAGCAACGGTGGTGCACGAGCCCTGGCCGGCCGCTGCCATCGCGGAACAGAATGAGATCCTCCCCCAACACCCTCACCGGTTTGGGAACGTCGGAGGCATCGGTCGCGAGCGCGAACGGATGCCAGTAGCGGCGCAGCAGCTCACCCGCCGGCGTCCCGCGCTCGACCTCGACGAGGTCCGGTGCCGAGTGGGGTTCGGGCAGTTCGTACCCGGTGCCGACATCGATGTTCACCGGTCGCTCGCTGAGCTGGCCCATCGGTCACCCCGCCTTGTTTGTACCATCCGTGCGCCTGCTGACATTTGAGCACGCTGCCGGCTGACAGGACGAATTCGAGATGAGCGAGAGCGAGAAGGCGACGGGGCCGCTGGCCGGGGTGCGCGTTGTCGACCTCTCGTCGGTGCTCATGGGCCCGGCCGCTACTCGGACGCTCGGCGATCTCGGCGCCGACGTCATCTTCGTCGAATCGGCAGCAGGCGATCGCAACCGCAGCATGGGTGCCGGCCCGACTCCGGAATTCTCCGGCGTCGCCCTCAACCTGCTGCGCAACAAGCGCAGCATCGCGATGGATCTCAAGCATCCGCGTGGTCGGCAGGCGTTCTTGGACATCGCCGCAACCTGCGACGTGATGATCACCAACCTCCGTCCGGGACCGCTGGGACGGCTCGGCCTGAACTACGAGGCAGTGCGGACGGTTCGCAACGACATCGTGTTCTGCCGGGCACATGGCTACCCGTCCTCCAGTGACCAGGCCGACGCTCCCGCGTACGACGACATCATCCAGTCCGCCAGCGGCATCGGCGACCTGTTCAGGCGCATGGGCGCCGAGCCGATGCTGCTGCCCAGCCTCGTCGCCGACAAGTTCTGTGGACTGACGATCGCCAACTCGGTGACCGCGGCGCTGTACCACCGGGCTCTGACCGGCCAAGGGCAGTGCATCGAGATCTCGATGATCGATGTGATGCGCGCCTTCGTGCTCGCCGAGCATGGTGCGGGCGCCATCTCCGAACCCCCAGTGGCGAGCGCTGGGTATGCCCGCATCCTCACGCCCGAACGCAAGCCCCAGCGGACCGCCGATGGCTGGATCAACATCCTTCCCTACGACCACGCGCACTACGTCGCACTGTTCGAAGCAGGGGGACGGCACGATCTCGCCGCCGACGAGCGTTTCGCCACTCCCATCGAGCGCGTCACCCACAGCGACAGCCTCTATCGAGACGTCGCGTCGGTGCTGGACCAGCGCACGACTGCGGAATGGCTCGAGCTGTGCGCAGAGCACGGCATTCCGGCCACCGAAGCGGCGACGCTCGATGAACTCGTATCCCAGCTTCCGGTCGCCAAGCATCCGGTGGCGGGCCCGTACCGGTCCATTCCGCCGCCCGAGCAGTTCTCCGAGACGCCGCCAAGCGTCCGGCGGCCGGCTCCGAGGATTGGCGAACACGGTCGGGAGATCCTCGCTGAAGTCGGCTACGACGGCGAGACGATCGACAGCCTCATCGGCTCAGGCATCCTGAGCACAGCAGGAGGGATCGACGATGAGGTTTGACGGCAAGCGAGTGATCGTGACCGGCGGCGCGTCGGGCTTCGGCAGGGCGATCAGCCAAGGCTTCGCCGAGCGAGGCGCCCGAGTCATGGTGACCGACATCGACCTCGAGGGCGCCGAAGCGGTTGCTGCAGAACTCGACGGGGCGCTGACCTTCCGGCTCGACGTCACCGACGAGGACGCCCACGCCGAACTGGCCCAACTGATGACGGACACCTGGGGCGGCATCGACATCGTGGCCGCCAACGCAGGATTCGCTCACCAGATGGGGTCCACGCTGGACATCCCCACTGAGGAGTTCGACCTCATGTGGGCGGTCAACACACGCAGCGTCTACTTCGCCGCGAAGCACTTCACCCCGCACATGCCGCCCGGCAGTTCCATCGTGAGCACTGCGTCGATCGGCGGCAAGCGACCCCGGCCGGGCCTGACCCCGTACAACACGTCGAAGGCAGCGACGATCATGCTGACGCGGGGCCTGGCCGAGGAGTTCGCGCCCGACATCCGCGTCAACTGCGTCGCACCGGTGGCCTCGGAGACCCGCTTCTTCGAGCGGGCGACCGGCTTGGACAAGATGCCAGACGAGATGAGAGAAGCAGTCATCGAGGGCATCCCGATGGGCCGCATGTCCGACCCGACCGACGTCGCCAACGCGGTGATGTACTTGGCCTCCGACGAGGCCGGCTTCCTCACCGGCGTCTGCCTCGACGTCGACGGGGGCCGCAGCATCAGCTAGTGCCGGACAGCCCATTCGGCGATGGCCGGGCTTCGGTAGGGTCCCGACGGTGAAGTTCGCTGCATTCCTTGCGCCGCACCATCTGCCTGGCGAGAGCCCCGCGCTGCAGCTGCAGCGCGACCTGGACCTGGTTACGCACCTCGACCGCCTCGGATACGACGAGTTCTGGTGCGGCGAGCATCACTCGACCGGCTGGGAGACGATCGGCTCGCCCGAGATGTTTCTGGCCGCCGCAGCGGTGCGCACCGGCCGCATCAAGCTCGGCACGGGCGTCACGTCCATCCCCTACCACCATCCCTTCAACGTCGCCCAGCGCATCGTGCAGCTCGACCAGATGAGCATGGGGCGGGCGATGCTGGGGACCGGTCCGGGGGCGCTGCCGTCGGACGCCCACACCTTGGGCATCGATCCGATGCTGCTGCGCGATCGTCAGGACGAGGCCATCCCGGTCATCCAGCGGCTGCTGGCCGGCGGCGAGCGGTTCACCTACGAGTGCGACTGGTTCTCGCTGTACGACGCGAAGCTGCAGATTTTGCCCTACCAGCACAAGGTGCCGATGGTGACGGCGTCGATGATCAGCCCGTCGGGTATGACGCTGGCCGGCAAGTACGGCATCGGAGTGCTGTCGATCGGCTCGATGTCAACTGAGGGCTTGGCCTCACTGCCGTTGCAGTGGAGCTTCGCCGAAGAGTCCGCTGCCAAGCACGACCAGTCCGTGAGCCGGGACGACTGGCGGGTGATGTTCAACTTCCATGTGGCACAGACCCGCGATCAGGCCCGGCGAGACGTCGAGCACGGCCTGCTTCGCTGGCACAACGAGTACAACGTCGACACCCTGCAGCGTCCGGGCCTCGAGCACCTCGCATCGACCGCCGACGCCATCGACTTCTACGCCGATCCCGATTCCGCCGCCGGCGTCATCGGCACTCCCGACGACCTCATCGAGAACATCCTGCGGATGCAGGAGATCACCGGCGGCTTCGGCGTGATGATGGGCTTCGTCAACGACTGGGCGGATCCCGAGGCCATGTTCCGCAGCTGGGACCTGGTGGCACGCCACGTCATGCCTGCGGTCAACGGCCAGCTCGCATCGATGCAGGAATCGAATCAGTTCGTGATCGACAACCGGGAGTACTTCGACCGGGCAGGACAGGCCATCCTGTCGAAGATCTTCGAGAACGAACGAGCCGCCGCCGCACTGAAGGGTGCCGGCACGCCCAAGTCGGGCTTCACGCCCCGCGTCGGCGCGGACAGCGACTGAGGGTCGCGCTGCGCACGCGGTCAATCGCCTCCAGTCCGAAACGTCGACTCATCCTGATTGCAGGGCGCGCCAGACTCGCTCGGGAGTCAACGGCAGGTCCAGATGCTCGACCCCGAACGGGGCCAAGGCGTCGAGTACTGCACTGTGGATGGCAGGCGTCGCCACCACCGTCCCGGACTCGCCGAGCCCTTTGGCACCCAGCGGATTGAGCGGTGACGGCGTCACGGTCTCGTGGCTCTCGAAGAACGGCAGCTCCGCTGCGGACGGCATGGCGTAGTCGGCGAGCCCGACCGTCATCGGGATGCCGTCGTCGTCGTAGAACATCTCCTCGTACAGCGCAGCGCCCACTGCCAGCGCCAAGCCGCCGTGCACCTGCCCATGGGCCAGCACCGGCTGCAGGATCACGCCGGCGTCGTCGACGCTCAGCAAGCGCCGCACCTGCACCTCGCCAGTCGCGGCGTCGACCTCCACGGCGGCCACACATGCGCCGAACGAGAACGACCCGGCCCCGCCTTCGGGCCGGAAGTGGTGGTCGACGCTGAGCTCGCCATGGCCGGCCAGGTCAACCCAGCCGAGCGAGCGGGCCGGGGTGCCCGCCACGTGGAACAGCCCGCGGTCGGTGTCGAGCACGACATCGTCAGGGTCGGCTTCGAGCAACTCGGCCGCGCGTTCGCGGGCCGCAGCCACCAGGTCGACAGCGGCTCCGTGGGCCGCCGAACCGCCGAGCTGCGCCGAGCGAGATCCGATGGTCCCCCCGCCGATGGGCGAACGATCGGAGTCGTCGTGGGAAATGATGATCCGGTCGACATCGAGACCGAGTTGGGCGGCCACGACCGGTGCGAAGGTGGTTTCGTGCCCCTGACCGTGAGGTGAGGTGCCCACGACCACGTCGACGGTGCCGTCTTCGAGCAGCAGAGCGGTCGCCCGCTCCCCCTCGCCGCCGCCGGTGACCTCGGTGGTGCAGCTCACGCCGATGCCCAGCAGCGTTTCGCTGCCGCCGTCTGCCCGCCGTTCGGCCTGCTCGGCGCGCAGACCGGCGTAGTCGGCCAGCTCTGCAGCCAATCGCAGCGCTCTGGGGTAGTCGCCGCTGTCGTAGGTGGCGCCGACAGCGGTGCGGTACGGAAAGCGGTCGGGCGGCACGAGGTTGGCGAGGCGGACATCCAGTGGGTCACGGCCGATGGCCTGGGCGAATCGGTCGACTGCCCGTTCGATGGAACAGGCCGCCTCGGGTCGGCCTGCGCCCCGGAACGCCACCGTGGGTGTCGTGTTGGTGACCACCGACGTTCCTCGAAGCGAGGCGTGCGCGATGTCGTAGACGCCGGTGCCGCTGTTGCGCAGGTTGTTGGTGACGTTGGTGCCCATCGCCGGGTACGCGCCGCTGTCCTGCAGCGCGTCGACGGCGTACGCCGCGATCGTGCCGTCGCGGTTGCCGCCGATGCGGACACGGTGACGTGACGCCCGCCCATGGCCCATGGCCAGGGATGCCTCGGAGCGGGTCTGCGCCCAGCGGATCGGCCGGCCGATCTCGCGGGCCGCCCATGCCACAGCGACATCTTCGGGGTAGCAGCCCCATCCCCCTTTGGCACCGAAGCCGCCGCCGACATCGGGCGAGATGGCTCGCACCGTTCCCGGTTCGAGGCCCAGCAGCGTCTCGATGACGTGCTTGGCGCCTGCGGGCCGTTGCGAGCACACCCACGCTGTGCAGCGCCCGTCGGCGCCCCAACTCGATGCACCGGCAAGCGGTTCGATCGGGTGGGGGCCGAGCCGTGGATGCGTCAGGTCGAACTCGAGGGTCACATCGCAGCCATCCCAGACCTCGTCGGGGATCGGATCGAGCTCCCAAGCCAGGGCGACGTTGGTGCCGGCGTGCTCATGCAGCAGGGTCCCGCCGCGGAGGCTGGCATCAAGGTTGACGACGGGCGGCAACGGCTCGTAGTCGACGATCACCAGCTCGGCGGCGTCCATCGCAGCAGCACGGGTCTCGGCGATCACCAGGGCGATGGGCTCGCCGACGAAGCGAACAGTGTCATAGGCCATGAGCGGCCGCCACAGGTCCCGGTTCATCGACGGCAGCCGGGGCGGGAACGGCCAGCCGTCCACCTCGGGCCCGAGGTACACGGCGATCACGCCGTCCGCCGTCCGGGCCTCTGTGACATCGACAGAGGCAAGACGTGCATGTGCCTCTGCTGACCGCACGAACACGGCCTGTGCTGCGCCCGCCAGCTCGGCAACGTCGAGCCCGTCGATGTAGGTGCTCTGGCCGCGCAGCAGCGGTTCGTCCTCGCGCCGGCCGCTGAATGGAGTGTCTGCCACGGCCGCAACGTAGCCCCGGCGTGCAATGATCGGCACCGCACGTCGCACGATCGGAGCAGGCGATGGACATCCAGGTGGACACCCGAGGCGGACCCTCGGACGGTCCCTACTTCGAGGACGCGGAGGGCTTCAACATGCCCGAGCCGCCCGGCAACGGGAGTCGCCGTATCCCGCTGGGCGAGTTCCCGACCGGCCCCGAGGTGGGATCGCGCTTGCCGGACATCGTTGCAACCGATCAGTCAGGGAGCCTGGTCGACGTGCATGCCGACCGGGCCGGCCAACCTGCCGTGGTGGTCTTCTACCGCTCGGCGGTGTGGTGACCGCCGTGCCGAACCCAGCTGGTCGAGCTGGAACGAGGCATGGATGCCTTCCGGGCAGCGGGCGTCCGGCTGTACGCACTGAGCTACGACGAGCCCGATGCGCTGGCCGACTACGCCAAGGCGCATCACACGACGTTCACGATGCTGTCGGATCCCGACAGCGAGGTGATCAGGTCGTTCGGGATCCTGAACACGCTGATCCCGCCCGATGATCACCCCTGGTACGGCCTTCCCTTTCCCGGTTCGTACGTCATCGATGCCGACGGGGTCATCGTGGCCAAGTTCTTCGAGCACAACTTCGCCGTGCGTTCGGGCCCCGAACAGCTGCTGGCGGCGGCGCTCGGTCAGGAGTTCGAGGTTGCGGACCCGTGCGGCGAAGCGTCTGCCGGCCGGGTCTCGGCGGACGTGCGGATCGATGGCGATCGGCTGCCGATGGGCGTCACCCGCCAGATCGTCGCCACGTTCCGGGTTCCCGAAGGGAAGCATCTGTACAGCGAGCCGGTGCCCGACGGGCTGGTGGCCGCAGCGATCGAGCTCGACGACAATGAGGGCATCCTGTCTTACGAGCCGGTGACGCCGCCCACTGCTCCCTTGACCCTCAGCGGTTCCGGCGAGACGCTGCAGGTGTACGAGGGGGATGTGGTGCTGCGTCTGCCCGTGACGCAGAACGCACGGCACATGCAGAAGGACGACCAAGGCCGCTTCGTCACGATCAGCGGTCGGGTTCGCTGGCAGGCCTGCGACGACACCGAGTGTTTCCTTCCTGAATCCATGCCGTTCAGCTTCCGCGTGGAGGCCGGCTTCCCGGTGCTCGGCGACATGGGCCCCGGAGTGGGCCGAGTGCCGGCCATGAACGGCGCACAGCATTTCCAGCGACTGATTGACCGCCGCGCCGCGGACGACTCCGTCGTTGACGACCAATGACAGGAGAGTTCGATGTCCGATGAGAATCCCTTCAGCCGGGGCTGCGCTTGGGTTGGCGGCGAGTACGTGCCCATCCGTGACGCCAAGATCTCGCTGCTCGACGTGGGCTTCAGCCGCTCGGATGTGACCTACGACGTCGTCGCCGTGTGGAACGGCAAGTTCTTCCGGCTCGACGCGCACCTGGACCGGTTCGAGCACAGCATGAAGAGCCTCCAGATGAGCTTGGAGCTCGACCGTGAGCAGATTGCTGAGATCCTCACCGAGTGCGTGCGCAAGTCGGGACTGCGCGAGTCCTACGTCGACATGATCACGACGCGCGGTCAACCGAGCCGCGACAGCCGCAGCCCGTGGTCGTTCCAGAACCGGTTCTACGCCTATGCCATCCCGTACATCTGGATCGTCGAGCCCGACAAGCAGGAGGCGGGCTCGCACCTGATCATTGCCCAGGACACCGTGCGCATCCCGACGGCATCGGTGGACCCGACGGTCAAGAACTTCCACTGGGGCGACCTGACCCGCGGCGCTTTCGAGGCCCACGAACGCGGCGGCAGCGTGGTCGTGCTGCCCGATCTCGACGGGAACCTCACCGAGGGTCCCGGCTTCAACCTCTTCCTCGTTGCCGATGGCCAGCTGTACACGCCCGACGCCGGGGTGCTGGAGGGCATCACTCGCCGGACGGTCCTCGACTTGGCCGCCGAACAGGGACTGACTGCCCATGTGGCCCCCGTCCCGGCCGCCGACGCCAGCCGGGCCAACGAAGCGTTCATGACCAGCACGGCGGGCGGAGTCATGCCGGTCACGACGATCGACGGCCGGCCGCTCGGCGACGGCACGCCCGGACCGATCACGATGCAGCTGCGGCAGGCCTACTGGGACGCCCACGACGACCCCCGCTGGACGACACCGATCGACTACTGACCGGACCGCGCAGTCAGACCGAGGGCGAGACTTCGAGTTCGGCATCCACAAGCGGTGCCGCGACGATCAGTCCTTCGTCTGTGACTGAAACTGAGGCGCCCTCAGGCCCGGTGATCTGCCATGACCCAGGCTCGGCACCCTTTACGCGGAATGTCGTGCGTTGCGTCGGGTCGGCATGAAGCGGCGCGAGGCTGAGCCGGAGCGTGTCGCCGATCCACTCGGCTTGCCGCATGCCGACGCGGGGAAAGTCGACACCCACCACTTGGGGACACCGCTCGGGGGGCGCCGCCGAGAGCGCCGTCCACCGTCCGGGCCCTGACGCCTCTGCGGCGGCCAGGAAGGCGTTGAACTGGCCGCGTGGGTGTTCCTCATCGAGTCCCATGCCCCAGGTGAACTCCCCCCGATTGTGGTCCCAGGTCGGCTCGTACGACACCTCGATGGCCGATGCCAGCCGTTCCTCCAGATCAGTCATCCCCCACTCGCGGGCCAGCACCAGTGACGACGGGAGCCCTCGACCGGCTATCACCGGCAGCTCGATGTCCTGATCGAAGCGAGCAGACCGGCATGCCGCGTCAAACAGACGCCGGGCCTCCTCGGGCCGCTGGGGAGCCACGTAGAACGATGTCGTCAAGGCAGCTCGCACCGGCAAGCGATGATCCGCGTCGACCAGAGGGTCGTAATAGAAGGTGGTGGTCGTGGGCTCGGCGTCGCCGACGAGATCCAGGTAGTGCTCGCGGGCGTACTCCCACCACGGGTCAAATGCCGCAGCGTGGTGGTCGGTGCCGTATCGGTTGTCGTGAAGCCTCAGACCGAGGCCAGCTCCGGACAGTCAGAATGGCCAGATCTTGGTGTTCTCTCAGTGGCAGCCGATCGGAGCGGCCAGCCACTGCTGTCGCAGGTGAGCAGCGATCTCCGAATGGGTCCACGTGAACGTGTGCTCGCCGTCGCGGATCATGTCGAACGGCTCGTTCCAGCGGCTTTCGGCGGCAATCATCTCGCGGATGCCCAGCAGCACCAGGAAGAAGCCCTTGTAGAAGAGCATCCCATCAGCGGCGACGGGATCCATCTGGACACCCCATGGCTCGATGCCGTTGGCAGTCCAGCCGGGCACGTCGTAGTCGCCCCACAGCTCTCGTGGGATGAAGGGCCGGTAGGCGTCGGGATACTTGGCCCGGTCAGGGTCTGGGCCGAATTGCGTCAGCCAGTCGGAGGCTGACCACCAGCCGGTGTGTCGTTCGATCAGCTGGTCCAGAATGGCCACGTAGCGCTCGGTCCATGCCGGGGTGCGGTGGGCCATCAGGCCGAGCGCGTACGACGAGTCGGTCAGGTCGAAGCGATGCCAACTGGCCATGGGCGGATCGGATCGGTCGTCCCAGTGCGGGTGCGGCTGGCCGCTGCGCGACCAGTCGTCAGGGGTGTGGGCCTTGCGGTCGAGGTAGCGAAGCCATCCCAGGCTTCGATCAGACAGCATCGGATCCCTTTCGACGACCGGTCCCGACGCTAGCCCTGGCGCGAATCCAGTGGCTGCGCGGCAACGACCTCACGCTCCGGCGAGCGAGACCACCTCGAACAGTGAGTCGTAGCCGGCCAGTCCCGGCGGATCGGTGCGCTGCGGCACCCGGAACAGGATGATCTCCGCTGTCAGGCCGCTGTAGTCGGAAATGCGGTCGGCGCATTGGGCGGGCGTCCCGGTAATGGTCATGGCGTCGACGACCTCGTCGGGCACCAGGCCGATCGCCTCCCGAATCTGGCCTTGAGGCATCAGCCGGGTTGCGGCGTCCGCAAACTCGTCGAAGCCGAGTTGGCGCAGCTGCGAGTCGTAGTACGGGTGCGGCACGGGGTGGAACAGCCCGCAGATGGTCGCCTTGGCGGCGTTGCGAGCGAGTTCTTCATCGTCATTGACGCTCACGAACGACCCCATCAGAAAGCCAACGCTGTCGGGATCCCGACCTGCCTCGCCGGCGGCCTGCTGTACGGCAGGCCTGACGATGTCGCGCATGAACTCAACCGAAGACATCACGCCGACGCCGACGCCGTCGGCCACCTCGCCCGCGAGGCGGACCATCTTGGGTCCAGAGGCCGACAGGTAGACGGGGATCGACGGCCGCGTCGGCTCCCAGGAGGCCCGCCAGCGGATGCGGTGATGATCGCCCTCGTAGCGCACCGGCTCCCCCGCCCGGCCGGCCACAGCGCTGCGCACGATTTGGATGTAGTCGCGCAGCTTGCCGAGCGGCCGGAAATCGTCGACGCCCATGTACCAGTCGTTGAAGTGGCGGTTGCCAGTGCCGAGGCCGAGCGTGAACCGCCCGCCGCTCATCTCGTCGAGATCCCGGGCCGCGATCGCGGTCAGCCACGGCTCGCGGGCGTAGGCGTTGGCGATGTAGGTGCCCACGGTGACCCGCTCGGTGGCAGCGATCACGGCAGCCGCGGACACGAAAGCACTACGGCCGGCCTCCACGGTGTACATCGACTCCATCCCCGCTGCCTCGCCTTCGCTGGCAAGTTCGACGAAGTCGGCCATCGAGTCCTCGAATCCAAGCAGCAGTCCGAGCGCGGGGTTCGACATGACTGGTTCCCTCCTGGGTACGACTTAGAAGATCTTGCCGACGAGGTCGGCTTTCTCGACGGCGTTCATGAGGTCGGCCCAGCCGTCATCGGCGGCTCGCACCCACTTGGTGAGATGCTCCATGCGCATCATCTCGGCGATGTCGGGATCTTCGGGATCCATGGCCACCAGCAGCTCGACGAACCGTTGGCTGTCAGTGTCGCTCAGGCTCGGGCCGGAGGTGAAGGCGCAGTGGCAGTACGGGCGTGTGCGCCACACCTCGACGACGTCGTCGGGCGCCAGCTCGTGGCGCCGCAGCAGGTAGCCGAGCCACGGCTCGAAGATGACGCCCGCGTCAGCTCGGCCGTCCATGACGGCGCCGAAGATCGTCCGGTCGTCCACCCACATCTGCAGGTTGGAGTACTCGGTGGCCTCGAGCTCGACGAGCTCGCAGTCTGTCCTGATGTCGAAGCCGTCTTCGGCAAGCTGAGCTGCCGGCAGAAGGCAGAGCTCGCTGGAGATGTCCACACCCAGGGCGAGACGCCGCCCGCGCAGGTCGTCGAGATCGGCAATGGCAGCGTCGGCTCGGGCCACGATCAGCGAGTGGACGTCCTCATCTGTGTCCCGCATCGCCAGCGTCCGGCATGTGCCCGGCGACCGCAGCAGCAATTGCGCGTGAGCCATCGGGGCGTTCCACGCGATGTCCACATGGCCGTCCAGCACCGCCGCGCACAGCGCGTCATAGGTGGAGTACAGCGCGTACTCCGTCTCGAGTCCGGCCTCGTTGAAGTACTTGCGGATGGCGTTCCAGATGAAGACGGCCCGTTTCGGGTCGGCCGCTGTAGCGCCGATCATGAGCGGCCGCGGGCGTTCTGTCATGGACTCATCCCCCGCCGCCCAACGTAGTGCCGCCCGAGGCGGCGGACTCAGGCGAGGTCGAACCGGTCGAGGTCCATGACCTTTGTCCATGCGGCCACAAAGTCGGCCACGAACTTGGCTTGGGCGTCGTCGGCGCCGTAGACCTCGGCGATCGCCCGCAGCTGCGAGTTGGAGCCGAAGACAAGGTCGACAGCGGTGGCTGTCCACTTGAGGTCGCCGGTGCCGCGGTCACGGCCTTCGTAGGTGTGCTCGGTGTCGGACACCTGCCACTCGGTGCCCATGTCGAGCAGGTTCACGAAGAAGTCGTTGGTCAGCGCTCCGGCACGATCGGTGAGCACGCCCAGCGACGAACCGCCGGTGTTGGCGCCGAGCACTCGCAGGCCGCCGACCAGCACCGTCATCTCCGGCGCCGTCAGCGACAGCAGGCTCGACCGATCCACCAGCATCACCTCTGGCCGGCGCTTGTCGGCGTCCCGCCAGTAGTTGCGGAACCCGTCAGCAGTGGGCTCGAGCACCGCGAAGGACTCTGCATCGGTCTGGTCTGCCGAGGCATCGGTGCGGCCCGGCGAGAATGGCACCACGATGTCGTGGCCGGCGGCGCGTGCCGCCTGCTCGACGCCAGCGCACCCGCCGAGGACGATCAGGTCTGCCATAGACACTCGCTTCGAGCCGTTCTGTGCACTGTTGAACGCTGCCTGGACTCCTTCGAGCGCCGTGAGCACGGCCGCCAGCTCGGCCGGGTCGTTGGCCTCCCAGCCGTTCTGCGGCGCAAGCCGGAGACGCGCGCCGTTGGCGCCACCTCGCAGGTCGCTGTCGCGGAACGTGGACGCCGATGCCCAGGCCGCCTTCACCAGTTCGGAAACCGACAGACCCGATTCGAGAATCGCCGTCTTGAGCGCTGCGATGTCGGCGTCGTCGACCAGCTCGTGGTCGACTACGGGGACCGGGTCTTGCCAGATCAGCTGCTCGTCGGGGATTTCTGGCCCCAAGTAGCGCGAAACCGGTCCCATGTCGCGGTGGGTGAGCTTGAACCACGCCCGGGCGAATGCGTCCGCGAACTCGTCGGGATGCTCGAGGAACCGCCGCGAGATGGGCTCGTAGATGGGGTCCACCCGCAGCGACAGGTCGGTGGTGAGCATCACCGGCGCGTGGCGCTTGGACGGATCGTGCGGATCGGGAACGGTGCCTGCCGCATCGGGATCGGTCGGCACCCACTGGTAGGCGCCTGCGGGGCTCTGGGACAGTTCCCACTCGTAGCCGAACAGCACCTCGAAGAACGTGTTGTCCCACGTCACAGGCGTCGGCGTCCAGATGCCTTCGAGGCCGCTGGTGATCGAGTCGCCGGCCTTGCCGCTGCCGAACGTGCTCGTCCAGCCGAGGCCCTGCTCTTCGAGGCTTGCGCCTTCGGGTTCGGGGCCGACGTGGGCATCGCCATCAGCGGCGCCATGCGTCTTGCCGAAGGTGTGACCGCCGGCGATCAGTGCCACGGTCTCCTCGTCGTCCATGGCCATGCGGGCAAACGTCTCGCGGATGTCCCGTGCTGCTGCGAGCGGGTCAGGCGTGCCGTTCGGCCCCTCGGGATTCACATAGATCAGACCCATCTGCACGGCACCGAGCGGGTTGGCGAGGTCCCGGTCACCGCTGTAGCGCTCGTCGTCGAGCCACACGTTCTCGGGGCCCCAGTAGATGTCCTCCTCGGGCTCCCACACGTCCTCACGGCCCCCGCCGAAGCCGAAGGTCTTGAAGCCCATCGTCTCCAGCGCCACGTTGCCGGCCAGGATCATCAGGTCGGCCCAGGAGATCTTCCGGCCGTACTTCTGCTTGACGGGCCACAGCAGCCGGCGTGCCTTGTCGAGGTTGGCATTGTCGGGCCAGCTGTTGAGCGGCGCGAAGCGGTGGGTGCCCGAACCGCCGCCGCCCCGGCCATCGTGGATGCGGTAGGTGCCGGCGCTGTGCCATGCCATGCGGATCATCAGCGGCCCGTAGTGGCCGAAGTCGGCCGGCCACCAATCCTGCGAGTCGGTCATGACCTCGGCGAGGTCGGCCTTCACCGCAGCGAGATCGAGCGTCTTGAATTCAGCGGCGTAGTCGAAACCCTCGTCGGTCGGGTCGATCTTCGGCGAGTTCTTGTTGAGCGGGCGCAGGTTCAGCTGCTCGGGCCACCACTGCTGGTTCGCCAGCGAGCCCATGTTGGCCTGCTCGTGCAGCACTGGGCATCCGCCGGATGCCGGGGCTGATTCGGTTGCGGTCGTGTCGCTCATGGCTGCTCCTTGGCTGTTCGGTGAGCTGTTGTCGGGATTGCCTGGCATTCAGGACACATGCCCCAGTAGATGACCTCGGCCTCGTCGATCGTGAAGCCGTTGTCGTCGGCGGCCTCCAAGCAAGGCCGGTAGCCCACGGCGCAGTCGACGTCGACCATCCGGCCGCAGCCCCGGCACACCAGGTGGTGGTGGTTGTCGTCGACCCGGTCCTCGTATCGGGCCGCCGACCGTGCCGGCTGGATGCGCCGGATCAGACCCTCTTCGGTCAACATGGCCAAGGCGTCGAATACTGCCTGTCTGGATACTGACCCGATACTGGCACGCACATCGTCGACCAGATCGTCAGCAGTCGCATGCGGCCGCGTCGCCACGGCGTCGAATACAGCCAGCCGCTGTGCGGTCACCTGTATCCCGCGGTCTCGCAAGAGCTGCACAGTGTCCTGGGACATATCTGCATTCTATC
Organism: Candidatus Poriferisodalis sp.; assembly: GCF_965208555.1. GTDB lineage: Bacteria > Actinomycetota > Acidimicrobiia > Acidimicrobiales > Poriferisodalaceae > Poriferisodalis. The sequence goes on from NZ_OZ242342.1 coordinate 212,727, forward strand.
TGATTTTAGACCTAATCCAAAATCAGTAATGCGCTTGAAACGCACGCCGTCATGACGGGCTCCCCGCACACTGCCGTCAAGCAGCGACATGTGCACTGCTGACTGGCCGCTACGCGTCTCGAACGACGTTGAGCTCTACGACTCGGCCATCGAGCAAGCGAATCGAGCGGTCTGCGAAGGCAGCGGCGCGAACATCGTGAGTTGCCATGACGATGGTGCGGCCACCATCAGCGAGAGACCGCAGTAGCCCGACAATCTCATCGGATCGCACGCTGTCCAAGAACGATGTCGGCTCGTCGGCAAGGAGCAGATGCGGTTCGTTGTAGAGCGCCCGAGCAACAGCGACGCGCTGAGCCTCTCCAGTCGAGAGTCGCGAGGCGACGGTGTTGCCGCGGTCCGAGAGCTTGACCGCGTTAAGCAGTTCGGCGGCCCGGGCCCGACCTTCGGCCATCGTTCGGCCGTCGAGCAACAGTGAGATCGCCACGTTCTCCCACGTCGTCAGCGTCGGGACCAGTTCGACGATCGGTAAGACGACGCCGATCCTGCTGCGACGCAGCAGCGTTCGCTCGTTGTCGGTCAGAGTGGCGAGGTCGACGCCGCCGAAGCGGATCGTGCCCGCCGTCGGCGTGTCAAGACCGCCCAACAGATGGATCAGGGTGGATTTGCCACACCCACTCGGCCCCTGGATGGCGACGAATTCGCCGGGAGCGATGCTGACCGACACATCATCAAGGGCGGTGACCATCCCGTCCGTGCCGAAGACTCGGGTGACTCCGACAGCCTCGACAACCGGCATCACTGGGTGAGTGCACTTCGGAGCTCACCAAGCCGCTGGGCCGTGTGGTCCATCCAACGCAGGTCTGCCTCAAGGTGAAACAGGGCGTAGTCGAGCAACGCTCGGTCGTGCTCGTCAGCAATCTCCTTGGCTTTGGTGAGCTCCCGCATCCGGTCGGCATGCCGCTCGCGCTGTGCCTCGATGATCTGGCCCGCATCCCTTCCCGACAGCAATGCCAGCGTCACCTTCAGAAACAGTGCACTGTCGATGGGCGACTGGGCAGGCTCCGGTTCGCCATACCAGCGCTCCAGGTCAGTGACACCCTCAGCGGTGATCGAGTACGTCTTGCGTTCGGGTCCCTGACCGGGAGCCGTCTCGGCAAGCTCGACGAGACCATCGCGCTCAAGCCGAGACAGTGTCGCGTAGATCTGACCGAACCGCAGCGGTCGCATCCCTGAGAACAAGGTGTCGTACGAGCGCTTCAGGTCGTAGCCATGTCGAGGAGTGACTTCCATGAACCCGAGGAGGGCGTGCTGCACGCTCACGACACGAGTGTGGCACAAGTTCATCGTCTATACACACGCACGGTATACACACATAGAATAGATGCCGATGAACCTCCACGCCACGAACCTGAGACGTGTCCACCAACGCGGCTCCCACGACATCGTCGCCCTCGACGACGTGTCGCTCGACATCCGCCCGGGTGAGTTCCTCACCGTGACCGGACCCAGCGGCTCCGGCAAGTCAACGTTGCTCCACCTCCTCGGGCTCATCGACTCCCCCACGGCCGGGACGCTGCGCATCGACGGCGTCGACACCGCCACGCTGTCCGATGACGAGCGCTCTGGATTCCGCCGCCGCGTGTTCGGATTCGTGTTCCAGTCATTCCTGCTCTTGCCGGGCTTGTCCGCCTGGGAAAACGTCGCCACCGCCGAGTTGTTGGACGGACGGCCGCTTCGCACACAGCGCGCAAGGGCATTGGCGCTGCTCGACGAGGTCGGTCTGGCCGATCGGTGGGACCATCCGCCTGACGAATTGTCGGGCGGCGAACAGCAGCGCGTCGCCATCGCCCGCTCGCTCATGCCGGACCCCCAGGTGGTCTTCGCCGACGAGCCGACCGGGGCGCTCGATCAATCCAATTCAGCAAGCATCCTGTCGCTGCTGCGGAGCCTCACCGTCGACCGGGGGCGAAGCCTCGTGGTCGTTACTCATGAACCGGCCATAGCAACGAGCGCCGAAGCCAGGGTCCTCAACCTGCGTGACGGCCGCATCGCTGAGGGCCCGGTGCCCGCATGAGGTTGGACCGATTCCGACTGCTTCACCTTCGTCGCCTTCGGGATCACCGCATGCGCACGGCAGTATCGATCTTGGGGATCGCCTCGGGCGTCGGCCTCATCGTTGGGATGTCGTCGCTGCTGACTTCTGCGACCGCAACGGCCGATGCCACGGTGGCGTTGCTCGGCGGAGCGCGATACGAAGTCACCGTTGCCTCCGCGGAGCTCGACGCTGCCCGAACGGCGATCGCCAACGTGGAGCAAGTCAGCGGCGTTCGCCGCTTCGTCGAAACACCCGTGATGGTCGGCGACGTACAGGCATGGCTGCTCGCGCTGGAAGACGGTGACGGTCTCACGACTCGGCCTGCACAAGCGCTGGCCGCTACTACCGGCATCCGAACTGGGTCGGAGTTGCCGCCCTCAGGTCGTCACGTGTTCACCGGACCCGCGGGTGAATCCGCTGTCGGTGAGATCGCCGGCCGAGCCGACCCCAGCCTGCGAGACCGCTATGGCGGGCGCGTGGCAGTCGCCGACCTCGAGACAGCGCTCGGTCTCCGTGGACGCACCGGCACCGACACGTTGCTCGTCTACGGGCGGCCTGACCCGGCCGCCCTCGCGATCGCCGCAGGAGATGCGCACATCCGTGCGGCAGCCAACCGGGTCACCCAAGCCCGAAACACCATCGGCGTCTTGTTCACCCTGCTCTCGATCTTGGGAGCCATGGGACTCGTTGTGGGGGGATTCCTCCTGTTCAACACGATGAACATGACCGTTCTCGACCGGCGCCACGAAATCGCTTCGCTGCGAGCGCTCGGTGGCAGCCGCCAAACGATCCTCAGCGGCGTGCTCGCCGAAGCCGCAGCGCTCGGGGCTGTGGGCTCTGCGCTTGGCCTGGTGCTGGGAGCGGCCATGGCTAGCTCCGTGATCGCCACGGTGCCCGACGCATTCGCCCGCGCCATCGGAACACCCCTGCAGACCTCGGTGCCAGCAACGCTGCTCGTCATCGCATGGTTTGTGGGCGTCGCCACTGCCATGGCATCAGCTGTCGTTCCGGCTCGGCGAGCGCTTCGCATCGAGCCGCTCGAAGCGCTCCGCCCCGAAGTGCGACCCGCTGAGCATCATGTCGCCCGTCGTTGGTGGCTCATCGCTGTCGGCTGTCTTCTCCACGTGATCCCGAGTGGCCGGCTGGCGTTCGCGGCGTCCATGGCAGGGCTCCTGTGCATCACCGCGGGCGCCGCGCCGTTCATCACGGGGATGGCGGTTCGCGTCGCTGGGAGACTTGGCGCGAGCGGTGAGCGCGCAGCCACGGCACTCAAACGATCCCCCCGGCGCGTGTGGGGCACAACTGCCGTGGTGATGGTCGCGGTCGCTATCGCCGTCACCACCACGGGCCTGGCAATCAACCTGCGCGACACCACCAACGAGAACCTGTCCACGACTCTGTACAGCGACTTCTGGATCGGCACGACCGGCGGCGACAACATCGCCCTCGTTGGCCTGCCAACGGAATGGAAGCCCGAGTTGGAGTCCGTCGATGGCGTGCGCTCGATCGCCGCTAGCACTTGGATCCCGACCGAGTCAGGGCCCCACATCGTCGGTGTCCATGGCGTCTATGGAGATAGCGCGTACGCCTACTCGCGACTCGCCCCCGCAGACGCACGCTCGGCGATGGCCTCAGGAGATGGGGCCATCGTGATCAAGCAAACCGCGCTCACGTTCGGCTACGAAGTCGGCGACATCATCGACGTCCCGGGCGCGACGCCTGCCCTGCAACTGCCAATCGTCGCGATCACCGATGCAATCGCCCCGGGCAGCGGCGGCATGATCAACATCTCCCACGATCTCTTCGCCGCTCACTACGGCAACGACAGCTTCGCCCGATATGAGATCCAACTGGAGACTGGCGCCGACCCGAATGCTGTCCGACAGCAACTCGACCAGATCACAGCGGGACACGGCGTGCAGATCTTCACTGGCGAGCAGTTCCTCGCAGATGCCCGCCAGTCTGCTGACCAGATCCTCGCCCTCATCGCAATGATGCTGCTGGTCATCGTCATTTGCGCCGCCATCGCGCTCCTCAACACACTGCTGGCGTCCACGCTTGAGCGCACCAACGAGTTCGCGGCGCTCAGAGCCATAGGCGCCACCAAACGGCGCATCGTCACCAGCGTCGCGGCCGAAGCACTTTCAATCGGCCTGACCGGAGCGCTGCTCGGCGCACTCGCCGGTTCTGCCTATCACGCCATTCTTGTGCGCACCCTGCGGGACATGACCGCGTTCGATGTCGACTACGCCTTCAGCCTCGTCGCCTTCGTCGCCGCCATCACGACCGGGCTCGCCATCGCCGCAGCGGGCGCAGTTCTTCCCTGCCGCCGGGCGAACCGTCTCGACATCCTCACTGCACTCGCCCGCTGAGCTGCGGACCGCGGCGCACTGCTCATCTGATGCGACGACATGCACACTGCTGACTGGCTGCGGCTGGGACAATGCACAAATGTCCGGTGTCATCGATGAGCTGCTGCGGCGAATCGCTGAATTCCATCGCAGCCGTCCGGTCGTCCCCGAGTATCCGATGGTTGCCACGGTGCTCGACGCGCTCGACGAAGCCCGCAGCCCGGCCGTGGTCGAAGTTCGCCGCTTGCCTGTGCTGCGGCATCTCGACGCTGTCGAGCTCTCCGGCGACGACGCCGTCGATGCCGTGCTCGAAGAGTTTCTCTCGCTCGCACCGGCACTGCCGTGGATCCAGACCGCCGGCTACCGCGGCGTGCTGAGCCAGGAATTCCACGACAACTACGGCTACGTGCAATTGATCGGTCCCAACTCGATTGTCGAGCACCAATCGGTGCGAGTCGGCGTCGCGGTGTGGGGTCCGAACTTGCACTACCCCAGTCACCATCACGAGGCCGAAGAGCTGTACCACGTGCTTGCGGGCCAGCCGTCGTTCAGCAGCGAGGGTGTGTGTCGCATCACCAAGCCTGGCGATGCCGTGCATCACGAGCCCTGGCAGCCGCACCAGCAGGATTTCGGCGCAACCCCGACGGTGCTCCTCTACTGCTGGGCGGGCGCCGTGGTGGCCGACGCCACGCTGACCTAAGGCGAATCCCGCCTCAGGCCTCGGCGACTGCCTTGAGGTTCTCCAGCGACTGGGCGATGTTCTGCACCAGGAGGCTGTGGCGGTTCATCTTCTGGAAGAACTCCTGGTCGAGGATCGGCGAGTCGAAGCTCTCGGTGACCCGGCAACCCCCCTCAGTCGCGTCGATCTCATAGCGCCATAGCGTGCGGCGACCGTCCTGAGCAGGCACCTCAAAGGCCCATTCCCGACCGGGTTCGGCTGCCACGACGACACAGCCGGCATCCCACTTCATGTCGCCGGCCTGGTTGTAGCCCCGGAACTTCGCGCCGACCTCAGGACCCGTCGAGCCGTCCTCCCACTCGGACTTGTAGCACTCAGGGCTGAACTCGCTGACACGAGACAGATCCGTCAAGATCCCGTACACGGTCTCTGCACTGGCCGCAATGTCGATGCTGGTACTGGCGGCGGTCTCAACCATCAGGTGCTCTCCTGTCGCGTCGTTGCCTGTCGTCGGATCAGGTTCGCCAATCAGACCAGCGAGATCGTACCGACACCCGCCCCAAGGAATTTCATTCGACTTCCGTCGAGGCCGACTGGCACCATTTCAAGCCCGGTCGACAAGGGTCAACGACGGCCCGCCTCCACGGGCGCGCAATCTCAACCCGAGAGCATCGAGAGGATGTCCCGCCATGAGCACAGCCGGACCACTCTCAGGCCGCGTCGCATTGGTCACGGGCGTGTCCCGCGATGCAGGCATCGCGGCCGCCCTCGCACGACGGCTGCACGACCTCGGCGCCACTGTGGACGCGACCGGGTGGCCGGCGCACGACGCCGAGAGGCCTTGGGGTGAGCGATCGCTCTCTCGGATGCCGTTCGCCGTCCGTCGCCACGATCTGGAGCAAGCCGAGACCGTCAGTTCCTTGGTCGATGAAGTCATCGACCGGCAGGGACAGTTGGACATCGTCATCGCTGCCCATGCGCGCAGCTCGTTGCAATCACTCTCAGATGTCGACGCGGCGGAGCTGGACCGCTGCTGGGCCGTCAACGTGCGCAGCATCGTCGTACTCGCCCAGCGATTCGCACAGGTTCACCAGACGGTTCCGCCTCCGGCGCCTCCAGTCGGACGGATGATCTGGTTCACCAGCGGCCAGCACTTGGCGCCTATGGACGACGAGATCGCTTACGCCGTGTCCAAGGGAGCGCTGCACCAGATGACGGCTTCGATCAACCACGCACTCGCAGCTTCACGGATCGTGGTCAACTGCATCAACCCGGGTCCCGTAGACACCGGTTACGCCACAATCGGCATGTATCGAGGAGTGCGTCAGCGATTTCCCGATCAGCGGTGGGGCGCCCCCGATGACATCGCCAACCTCGTCGAATTCTTGGTAACCGAAAGCGGCGCCTGGATCAGAGGCCAGGTCATCGATGCCGAGGGAGGCTTCGACCGATCATGAGGTGGCGGAAGGCTCGGCCCGGAAGGCTGCCCGGTATCGGCTGGGCGCAGTTCGAGTCTCGCGTTCGAAGTGATGCCGGAGGTTGGCGGCGCTGCCCAAACCCGAGCGCGCAGCAACGGCATCCATCCCGATCGATGTGCTCTCGAGGAGATCTTGGGCGCGCCGCACCCGGTGCAGTGTCAGCCATCGGTGAGGTGTCTGACCAGTGGCCTCCGCAAATCGTCGAGCAAAGGTACGAGGGCTCATATGGGCATGGGCAGCGAGATCTCTGACCGTGAGCGGCTCGTGCAGCCGACCGAGCGCCCAGTCCAGGGTTGTACTGAGCGCAACCTCGCGTCCTTCCGGGACGGGATGGGTAACGAACTGCGCCTGGCCGCCGTCGCGGTGTGGCGGAACGACGAGGCGCCGAGCCACCTGATTGGCAACAGTGGGTCCGTAGTCACGACGGATGAGGTGCAAGCCGGCGTCGATGCCCGCCGCGCTTCCCGCTGAGGTAAGAGTTGTGCCGTTGTCGATGTACAGCACATCAGGCTGCACGTCGATCAGCGGATAGTCGGCTTGGAGACGGTCGGCGTAGCGCCAGTGAGTGGTGGCTTGTCGGTGATCGAGCAGCCCTGTCGCTGCGAGAACAAACACGCCCGAGCAGATCGAGAACAGCCGCGCTCCCCCGTCGTGCGCAGCACGGAGTGCATCGACGAGCGCCCGCGGCGGGGGCTCAGCCGGATCGCGCCAGCCGGGGAGCACGACTGTGCCTGCCGCCTCGACTCGTCCCAGTTCGACAGGTGCTGTGACCGTTGCGCCGCCGAGCGTGCGCAATGGCCCGGCGTCAGCCGAGACGACCTCGAACTCGTACCAATCGGCCTCCAGCTCCGGTCGGGCCAGTCCGAAGAGCTCCGTTGCGACGCCGAATTCGAAGGCGCACAGCCCGTCATACGCAACGGCCACCACGCTGCGGTTCAACGGCGCGCTCATTGGCAGGAATTTAGCGAAGAGAGGCATTTCTGCCCACGATGAGTTGCCGCGTCTGAGGACACACTGTCCGGCCGGGCTGTACGAGAGGATCCAGATACCCCATGAGCATGACGACAACGAGCCACGTGACTGAGATTCCTACCGCTTCCCCGCAGGCCGCCGCAGAGCATTTCGAGCGCCTGCTCGCGTGCGAAACCGACTGCTGGGACGTGCACGAGTCAATGAAGCACGGCTCGCCGGACTTCGTCCTGCTCCACGTCAACGACGACCAGGCGGGCTTCGACGCTGGCCACATACGCGGTGCCGTCCACATGTACCACGCAACGATCACCGAGGAGGCCCTGGCGGCTTACCCGCCACAGACGCTGTTCGTCGTGTACTGCGCCGGACCCCACTGCAATGCTGCTGACAAGGCCGGCGCTCGGCTCGCACGCCTTGGCCGTCCGGTCAAGAAGATGATCGGCGGCAAGGCCGGCTGGCTCGAAGAAGGCTTCGACCTCGTCACCAGCTGAGCTCCTCAGCCAGCGAGCGGACAACTCAGCATCGCGGATCGGCCGCTCAGGCATCGAAGCTGCATGAGCGCCTGTGATACTTGCGCACGTGGCATATGGCAATGCTGCACGCGCGGGTGCCGTGCTTGCGTCGCTAACGCTCGCACTCGTCGCCGCGTGCAGCAGTCCCGAGGAAAACACCGGCCCAGTGACTTCGCCGCCGTCGCAGAGCGATGCAGCGACAGCGGCGGCGCCAACCGACTCGGCGGTTGCCGCGAACGACACTGCTGCCTCCGAAGCGCCCGAGTCGCCCTCGGCATCTGCGCAGTTGCTGATCGACAGATGGCACGCCGCTGTCTCGGCGTCGACCGGGGCGTGGCCTGGCTATGAACTCGCGGCCATACCAGCAGTGCTGGTCTCCGTTGACCGCGAGGGTGCCATCTCGGCCGTGGTGGCGTTCAACCACCCGAACCCGGATCCGCTGGGCAGCCCCATCCTGAGACAGGACGTCGGTGGCCACGAGGCCGCTGTCGTCGTGGAACCGACCGATCCCGATGCGCTGTTCGCAATGGCGCCATTCGACTTCTACGCCGACATCGGCGGCACCTCCACCTTCGTGCTGATCGGCCAGCAAGGCGACCCGGCCACTGAGCCGGACTCGCCAGCGTTCTCAGCACTGCTCGCACACGAGACATTCCATCGCTTCCAGTTCGACAACTGGTCCGAAGATGCAACCGTCCACAGCCTCGAGGGATACGACCTCTCCCAGGCAAGTCTCGAACTTGTGCTGCTGGAAGGACGCATCCTGATCAGCGCGCACGAAGCAGCCAGTGCAGCAGAAGCCGAACGCCTGGCCCGCCAGTTCACCGCCGTTCGCGCAGCCCGCCACGAGGCCAGCCCGAGCGTCGGCCTCGACGAGCAGCAGGAACGAATCGAAGGCTCGGCGCGCTACCTCGAGCATCTGATCGGGGACACTCTCGGCAGCACCTACGCCTCGGCGAATCATGCCGGAGAGCTCATGTTCTACGACGACCTGGACGCCGATGCCGCCGCACAACTCGACGGCATCACCTCGTTCTTCGGGTTCGGTCGCTTCTACAGCAGCGGTGCCACCTTGCTGGCCCTGGCCCAACGCCTCGGCACACCGATCGACGACATCGCCACCCGGCTGAGTGACCGCACGACTCCCGCCCAGATGCTGGAACAACTCGTCGAGCCGGTAGGCGAGATCGGCGACGCATTGGACGCTGCCTGGGCCGAGCACGACCCTGCACGCCGCCTACGGGAGACAGCGGCGGTTCTGGCGGAACGGGCGCTGCAGGAGGACAGCTCCGACTTCGCCACCGAGACCCCCATGGGCTCGTTCGAGGTCAGCGATGAGCAGATCGACTGCCTCGCCGACCACGGCATCGACATCACGGCGGACAACTTCACCATCCCCGACGACATCGCCCAAGTCTGCTTCAACGACGATCGCGGCGAATAGCTTCCAACGCGATTCAAACACGCATGTCGGCTCGCCGTTGCCAGCGAGCCAATCGTCACGCTCGCTTCATTCGCCGGCTGGAGTCAGATGGGGAAGGTCACTGCGGTGACGTCCTCGGACGCATCCCACACGCGCCACTGCAGCTGGGCGTCGCGGGAACGGTCGCTGGAACCCACGAGCACTGGATGGCCGCGCATCTCGAACCAGCCATCCGAGCCGTAGAACTCTCCTCCGGCAGCGGCTGGATCGGTGGCGGCCCGCAGCGTGGCGAGAGCACCCGTTGCAGCACTGTTGCGCAAGGGGCCAATCAACGGCTCAATGAATCGGATGCCCCGGAAGTGGCGCAGGATTTCTGTCTCGGCCCAGCCAGGATGAGCCGCCAGCGCCACGGCGGGCGAGCCAGCAACCTCCAGCCGACGCTGCAGCTCGTAGGTGAACAGCAGGTTCGCCAGCTTCGAACGACCGTAGGCGGCTGACTGGCTGCGACCCTGCTCTAGCCCGAAGCGGTCGAAGTCGATGCGGGCGCGATAGCGGTGCGCGTTGCTGCTGACCGTGACGATCCGTGATCCCGGAGTGCCGACAAGCCGATCCAGCAGCAAGCCCGTCAGCGCAAAGTGCCCAAGGTGATTCGTGCCGAACCGGATCTCAAACCCGTCCGTTGTCTGCCGGCGGGGTGTGTGAAAGACCCCTGCATTGTTCACGAGCAGGTCGATGCGTCCGTATCGCTCCCGGATGTCGGCGGCGGCGCTGCGCACCGAGTTCAGCAATGCCAAGTCGAGCTCCACCAGTTCCAGGTGAGCAGCTGGGTGGTTTGCCTCGATGTCGACAACCGCTGCTTCGCCCTTGGCGAGATCCCGCACTGCGAGCACCACGTGAGCACCCCGACCGGCCAACGCCCGGGCCGTTTCCAGCCCGTTCCCCGAATTGGCGCCGGTCACGATCGCCACGCGCCCGGACTGGTCGGGGATGTCTTCCTCTGTCCACTTGTTGACGGTCACTTAATCAGACAGTCTGGCGGTATCCCCGAAAGCGCCGGAGACGCAGGCTGTTGGTCACTACGAACAGCGACGAGACGCCCATCGCACCGGCGGCGATCATGGGGTTCAAGATGCCCAACGCTGCAAGCGGGATTGCCGCGGCGTTGTAGGCGAAGGCCCAGAACAGGTTGCCCTTGATCGTCGACAGTGTCCGGCGTGACAGCGCTATCGCATCGGCGACGGCTCGCAGGTCACCGCTGACCACGGTGAGATCAGACGCCTCAATGGCCACGTCGGTGCCGGTGCCGACAGCGATGCCGAGATCGGCCTGCGCCAGCGCCGGGGCGTCATTGATGCCGTCCCCCACCATGGCCACCCGCTTGCCGCCGGTCTGGAGCCGCTGCACGGCGGCGGCCTTGTCGTCGGGATACACCTCGGCGATCACCGATTCGATGCCCGCCTGGGCAGCGATGGTGCGCGCGGTGCGCTCGTTGTCGCCGGTGAGGAGTGTGACCGCCAGACCCTGACGGCGGAGCGCCACGACTGCCTCCACCGAGGTCGGCTTGATTCGGTCGGCCACCTCCAGGACGATCTCCGCGATACCTCCGCGGCCAGCAAGCACGGCCGTTGCACCTGTGGTCTCGGCGTTGGCGGCCAAAGCCGCGACGTCTGGCGGCACGGCGTCGAACAGGCTGCGGCGACCCACCCGAATCTCGACGCCGCGAATCGTCGCCGTCACACCCGCGCCCGGCGTGATCTCGAACGCTTCCACATCTGCCAACGGGCTTATCGAACCGTCGACAGGCTCATCGACAGCGCCCCCGACAGATCCGGCGATCGCCTGAGCGATCGGATGTGACGACAATGACTCGGCCGATGCAGCCAGTCGATGCACTTCATCACGCTCGGCGCTCGGAAGTTCACCTGCATGAACGCCGGTGAGTGTCATCGCACCTTCAGTGAGCGTGCCGGTCTTGTCCATCAGCACGACATCCACCGAGCGCGTGTCCTCGAGGATCTCGCCGCCCTTGATGATGACGCCGAGCTGAGCGCCCCGACCAGTTCCGACGAGGATTCCCAGCGGCGTCGCCAGCCCGAGAGCGCAGGGGCAAGCGATGATCAGCACCGCCACCGCGGCGCTGAACGCTGCTCCGGCGTCGTTGCCCAGGAGCAGCCACGCAACCAAGGTGACGACGGCCGTGGCAATGGCGATGGGCACGAACACCGCCGACACCCGATCGGCCAGCCGTTGCACTTCTGCACCACTGCCCTGCGCTTCGTTCACCAGGCGGATGATCTGAGCCAGTGCCGTTTCGGCGCCGACCTTCGTCGCCTCGACGACGAGCGCTCCATTTGCGTTGATCGTGGCGCCGATCACCTCATCGCCGGGCCCCACCTCCACCGGCACGGGCTCGCCGGTCACCATCGACGCATCGACCGCGGATCGTCCCTCCACAACCACGCCGTCGGTGGCGATCCTCTCGCCCGGCCGGACAACGAACCGCATGCCGACCGCCAGGTCGGCAAGCGCAATTTCGCGGCCATCGACCAGTCGGGCCGTCCGCACGCCCAAGTCGGCGAGCGCCCGGATGGCGTCACCGGAACGGCGCTTAGCCCGAAGCTCCAGCCATTTGCCCAGCAAGATCAGCGTGACGATCACTGCGCCGGTTTCGAAGTACACATGGCCGTCGCCGATGTCGGCGATGGACACCGCCAGCGACCACGCCAGCGCCGACAGCGATCCCATCGACACGAGCGTGTCCATCGTGGTGGCGCCATGGCTCAGGTTCAACGCCGCCGCTCGATGAAACGGCCATCCAGATCCCACAATCACGACGGCCGCCAACACGGCGACCAACCATTCCCATCCGTCGAACTGCAGCGCTGGCATCATCGAGATCAGCAGCGACGGCACCGTCAGCACCGCACCGATGACCAACCGGGCCAGCAGGTCCGATTGGCGCCGCTTCTCGGCCGCCTCGCTGTCGCCGGCAGCGATGACCGAGTAGCCCAGCGCTGCGATCTCGGTCGCGACCAACGACTCGTCGAGCGATCCGTCGTGCGTGATCGTGGCCCGCCCCGTGGCGAAGTTCACCTGCGCCGCCACCACAGCATCCAACCCATCGAGCCGGTTCTGGATCCGGCTGGCGCAGGCAGCACAGGTCATCCCGTCGATCGCCATCTCGGCGCGGGCGGTGCCCGTGGTCACATACGCACTCTAAAGATTCCAGTCGACTGGAAAGTCAAGTTGTTTAGCGGGCTCGGCTGATCACCTGGCAGCGGTTGGGGTCGGTGCACGATGCCGGGTCGAGCCCCCGGGACCGCCTCAGCAGTGCGGCCAGTTCCGTGCGAGCGGAGCGAAGCTGGGAGATCTGGGCGTCGATGGCATCCACATGGGCCTCGATCAGCGCCGTGGTGTGCGCGCATGACCGCTCGCCCGCGCTCTTGAGCTCGAGCACCGACGAGATCTCGGCCAGGGTCAGGCCAGTCGCCTGCGCATCCCGGATGAACCGCAGCCGCCCGACGGCATCAGCGTCGTAGGAGCGATAGCCGCTTGCCGTGCGTTCGGGTTCATCCAGCAATCCGATCGACTCGTAGTATCGAATCGTCTTCGTGCTCACCCCGCAGCGATCTCCCAGCTCTCCGATCCTCATCTGCACGACCGTACCTGACCTTCCCGATTGAACCTTCCAGCCGAAGGGAACCCCGCCACGAAGGACGGGCAATGAAGATCACTGCAGTCGTGCTCAACAGCGTCGGCGGGCCGGTGAGCGTCGACACGCTGGACCTCGACGAGCCCCGAGCCGGCGAGGTGCTGGTGAAGATGGCGGCATCAGGTGTCTGCCACAGCGACCAGCACGTCGTCACCGGCCGTCACCCCGGCGATCTGCCGTGCGTGCTGGGACACGAGGGCGCAGGCGAGGTCGTAGCGCTCGGGCCCGACGTCACCCAGGTGCAGGTCGGCGACCGGGTGGCGCTCAACTGGATCCCGAGCTGCAAGGCCTGCTTCTACTGCGAACGCGGCCAGCATCACCTGTGCCGCGAGATCGTCGGGCCGCTGTGGGCCGGGTTCTTGATGGACGGCACGAGCCGGCTGTCACGCGGCAACCAGATGATCCATCACTACTCAGGCATCTCAACCTGGGCCGACCACATGGTCGTCCCCCAGGCGTGCTGCTCGGTGCTCGACCCCGCGGTGCCGTTCGAGGTCGCTGCGCTGATCGGCTGCGCTGTATCCACCGGCGTGGGAGCGGCCCTCCACCAAGGCAACGTCGGCCCCGGCGACCGGGTCGCTGTAGTGGGAGCGGGCGGCGTCGGCCTGAGCGTGATCATGGGAGCGGCACTGGCGGGTGCCGAGCGCATCATCGCAGTGGACCGGGAGCCCGCAAAGCGCGACTTGGCGCTCGCTCTCGGTGCGACGGATTTCGTCCTGAGCGACGGCGGCGCCATCGAGGCGGTGCGAGAGCTGACCGGCGGTCGCGGCGCCGATGTCCTGTTCGAAGCCATCGGCCATCCCGGCCTCCAGCAATTCTGGATCGACGGGGTGAGACCCGGCGGTGTCCTCGTCCTGGTGGGCATCGGGGGCACCGCCGAGACGACGCCGTTCAACTGCGCCGAGCTGACACGAGGCCACAAGTCGGTCAAGGGCAGCTACTTCGCCGCAACCGACGCCGGACAGGCCATCGAGGACCTGTGCGCTGCCTACCTCGCCGGCCGGTTGCCCGTCGACCGCCTCATCTCCAAGCGGGTTCGCATCGACGACGTGCAGCAGGCTCTCGACGCCATGCTCAGCGGCACCGAGGGCCGCACCGTCATCGTCTACGACTGAGCCGCTCGCCGGACACGCCCGGGCCGACCATCACTGCCGGACGAACTGGGCGACCGTCTCGATGTTGAGCTGACCGGCGAGCCCGGCCGTGCGGTGCACAGCCGCCTCCTGCCACTCCTGCGACGACGACATCGCCAGCAGCGCCCCCCGGTTGGGGTACTTGGCGATGGCGATCTCGTCCCAGAGCTCCTCGACCTGGCCGAGCGACAGGAACGTCACGTCCGCTGCGAACTGGATCTCGCCGCCGTAGTCCTGGATGATCCGCGACACCGCCCGGCCATAGAGCTGGTATGCCTCGTACCCGGTCAGATCGGTCTCGCGGCCGTCTTCGTACTCGGCCTTGTCCTTGAACTTCAGCAGGTTGACCATGTAGATCGGCCCGTCGGGACCGGGCTGCATCATCTCGTCGATGCGCTCGGGCCTCGTGGGCATCACTTCGTTGACGACCTCCATCAGGTCACCCTCCTGTCGTCGGCTCCATCAGTCAACTACGTGAGGCTGCACAGACCGAGCGGGCGGGCTGGACTGCTTCGTCACAAGCAGGTCAGGTTCGACCGACGAGCAACGTGAGCTGCCCCGTCTTCTGCTGCTTGCCTGTCTGCAGCACCCGCCCCGTCGGCACTGATGTGAGCTCGACGGCGCCGTCGTCGAAGCCGGCACTGACCGACTCTGCCACGAGGTCCATGTCGCGCATCGGGCCCCAGAACGGCTCGTGGTTGTAGTAGGTGTCCCAGTCGATCATCGCCTGGGTGACGGGGTCGACCCCGGCGTACCCGGCGAAGTCGGCGTGCACCATGAGCCCGCCAGGGGCCAGCAGCCGGCGGCACTCGGCCAGGGCCCTGCGCAGCGCTGCCGGCGACATCTCGTGGATCACAATGTGCGACACGATCAGATCGAAATGGCCGTCGGGAAAATCGGTGCACTCAGCATTCTGCTGGGAGAAGTGCACGGCCCGTCCGAGCGACTCGGCCCTCGCGTGGGCGTACCGCAGCACCGGCGCGCCCAGGTCAATGGCGTGGACCTCGGCGTCGGGAAACGCGTCCACATAGGGCAGCGTCGAATTGCCGGAGGTGCAGCCCATGTCGAGAATCCGGCGGGGCGAGAACTCGGGGTACGAGACCGCCAGGAAGTTCTTGCAGACGGACTGCCCGTAGTCGTCGTTGAGGGCGCCCATCTGGCCCATGGCGTACACGTAGACGCCCCGGTCGAATAGCGCCCCCACCGACACGTCGTCGTCCATGTACTCGCCCCTGTAGCCGCCTGGCATCGCATGGATGTCGACCTCAGCGTTGTACCAGGGGATCTCCAGATCGGGGTCGAGGCGCAACGACCCGAGCCCCGCTTCGGCTGCGCGGGCACGCTCGGCAAGCTCGGGGGCTTGGCGGCTGATGGCATCGCTGACCGAGCTCCACAGCAGATGCTGGCTGGATCGGCGCACCGAGCTCCACAGCCGGTAGTAGGTGTCGGAGCTGAGCGCTTCGCGGACTTCGTGACGGTCGGCGGGCTCTGCGCCGTGATCGTCGACCCACTGTCCGCGGACCCGCCGGTCGTAGATCTCTCGCACGCCGGGGCTGACCCGGGTTGCGATGTGCGACTTCAGCGCCTGGACGAAGCTCTCCCGGGCGGTCTCGTCGTGCGTCTCGGCGGGCAGAAGCGGATGTGTTTGCTGGCTCATCTGGCTGTTTCCCCTCTAGAGCTCTGCGAAGGCCCGATCGACGACCCCGAGATAGCGGTCCTCTGTGTCGCCGGCCAGCGCCTCCTCGCGCATCTCCTCGAACACGCGGTACACGCGCCCGGCAAATGCTGCTGCATCCGCAGCACGGGCGGCCGTCTCGTCGGCATCGGGCCGGTACGACTCGATCGCAGCGGCGGCATCGATGCCGGCGTGCGCCAGCACGGCTTCCAGCGTGGACTGCCGCTCACGCAGCGCCCAAACCTCAGCCGCGAGCGCCGTCACGATGGCCAGAACGGCATCGGTCGCACCGTCATCGTCGAAGAACGTCGGCCTCGCACCGCGCGCCGTGGTCGGGAAGCTCCGTCCCTCCACCGGCTGGGCCTGCGGCGCTGTGGGCTCGCCCATCACACCAGCTTTCCAGAATCTTCGCCGACCCGTCGTCCTTCAGCGAACACGTCAAGAATCCAGGTGGTGGCTGGCGAATAGACATCGATGAAGACAGCCGGCTCGTCGCCGAGGACCACGCCGCCGTGGGGCACACCGCCCGGCGCATACCAGCCATCGCCGGGCCCGATTTCGCGGGTCTCCTCGCCCACTGTCAGGCGCATGCGGCCGGACAGCAGCAGGCTGAACTGTTCGTGGGGGTGGCTGTGCATCTCGTAGATCGCACCCGGCTCGTAGACGGCGCGGATCATGTGCATGTGCTCGCCGGTCAGGATCTGCGCCTCGACCTGTTCGGAGTCCCAGCGAGTCGTGCCGAGTTCATCCCAGCCGAAGATGCGCCGCTCGGTGACCTGTGCACCGTGCTCATTGATCTTGGGCTCATTGACATCGGGCCCGCCGTCGTGCGATTCCCCCATCGCGCACCGCCGTTCCGACCCCGGCAACGCTGCCTGCCGGCCGTCTCGGAGCCGAACATACACTCGCTTGGGTGCCCGGCTCACAGACCCGCCAGCAGCTGCTCGAAGCTGCCTTGGCGGTGATGGCCCGCAGCGGGCTCGAGGGATTGACCATGCGCGGAGTGGCCGACGAGGCCAATGCGGCCCTCGGCTCCATCCAGTACCACTTCGACGACAAGGACGACCTCGTCAACGGCGCCTTCCAGCTCCTGGTCGACCGCATGGTCGAGGTGTCGCTGTTTGCCGTGAGCGATGTCGACGACCCCGACGCCCGAGTCACCGCGTTCATCCGAGCGGCGTTCTCGCCCGAGATCATGGACTCGGACTTCCTGCCGCTGCGCCTGACGTTGTGGGCCGCTGCGCCGTCGCGCCCCGACATCGCGGCGATCAACGAGGCGCTGCACCAGCACTACCTCGAACGGCTGAGTGCGCTGATCGCCGGGGCTCGCCCGTCGATGAGCGAGGATGAGGTTGACTGCCGGGCCACAGACGTCATGATCACCGAGAACGGCATGTGGCTGAGGTGGGTCATCTCGCCCGATCGCGACGAACTCAACCGCTGCATCGAGCACTGCATCACCCTCGCCCTCGGCGACTGAACGCACCGCAGACGACAGGTCAGCGTGGACGGGCAGCCTTGACTGTTTTGGACATCTGTCCAATACTGACGACTGTCGCATGATGTGGAACTACACACCCGAACTGCCCTTGCGCTCAGCGCCGTTCCTGCACTGGCCTCCGCGGCCGGCTGCCATAACGAAGCACCTCATGCGCACGTGGCTGCCGCTGCGGTCCCGCTTTTTCATGCTGGCGGTGACGCTCGGGGTCTGGGCGTGGTTCATGCCGTCGCCAGAGCGCACGAAGAGCTTCGCCTTCGGTTGGATCTTCGAGATCTGGCTGCGCAATCTGGTCTTGGTGACGCTCGTCGCCGGCGGGCTCCATGTCTGGTTCTACGTCCTGCGGCACCAGGGCGCCGGCCTGCGCTATGACGCCCGGCCGTTCGGCCGAAACCGACGCGTGTTCCTGTTCGGGAACCAAGTGCGCGAGAACATGTTCCTCACCCTGGTGCCGGCCGTAGTCATCTGGACGGGGTTCGAGTCGCTGATCCTGTGGGCGTACGCCAACGGGCACGCACGCCTCATCTCCTTTGACGCCAACCCCGTCTGGTTCGTGGCGTTCCTGGTGATCATCCCCTGGTGGTCGATTTTGTACTTCTCGGCCCATCATCGGCTGCTGCACGTCGGCCCCGCCTACCGTCACGTCCACTCGTGGCACCACCGAAACACCAACGTCAGTCCGTGGTCAGGGCTGTCGATGCACCCCGCCGAGCATCTCGTGCTGTTCTCCGACGTGGTGCTGCTGTTCCTGTTGCCGTCGCACCCGCTGCACCTGTATTTCATGATGATGCACCACGGTCTCGGGGCACCCCTGTCTCACACCGGCTACGACGCCCTTCTGCTGGGCCCTCGGACCGGTCGTCAGGCCAGGTTCGAGCTGGGCGACTTCCACCACCAGATCCATCACCGGTTCATCGAATGCAACTATGGCGGTTACGAGTCGCCGCTCGATGAGATGATCGGTGCCTGGCACGATGGAACACCCGAAGGCGCTGCCGTACTGACTCACCGGTCTCGATGTTCGTGACGCTGTGGGCGACGCCCCGCTCAGTGTCCACCGCATTCGAATGGATGATGCGCCAGCGAGGCGATTTCGAGTGCTTCCACGAGCCCTGGAACGAGCTCTACTACTACGGCGAGGACCGCCGATCGCAGCGAGACGCGCACGTCTCGGCGCGACCGGGTCACACCTACGCCGCGTTCTGGAGTGAGATCACCGCGCTGGCCGGGCAGGGCAACGTGTTCATCAAGGACTTCGCCTATTCGGTCGAGCACGATCTCGACGAGGCCAAGCTCGCAGCGATGACCAACACGTTCCTGATCCGCGAGCCGAGACGGGTGATCCAAGGCCTAGGTCATCACTGGCCTGACTGCACGTGGGAAGAGGTCGGGTTCGAGTCGCTGCACCGGCTGTTCGGCCGGATTGCAGACCGTGACGGTGCTCCCCCGCCGGTCATCGACGCCGCCGACCTGACCGGCGATCCCGACGGAACTATCCGGGCCTTCTGCGCAGCAGTGGGTATCGAGTTCATTGCCGAGGCGCTGTCGTGGGAATCGGGCGAACGCACTGAGGTGAGCTGGTACGGCGAGGGCACTGGCCCGTGGCACGACAACCTGCGCCGAAGCACCGGCATCGCGCCGCCGCGCACCGAGTACCCGCCGCTCGCCGAGACGCCGCGCCTGAATGAGATGTACGAACGCAGCCTGCCGCTCTACGACGCCATGGCGGCCCACCGGCTCCGGCCGGCGCCGCAGCAGAACCACTGAGCGTTGCCGTCGGCCCGCTCCAGTCAGTAGACGTACGCCATGCGAAGGTTCGTCATCGGTCTGCTCGCGGGGATTCGGGGCATCTCTGGGTGGGTGTGGAAGCTCCGGGGCAAGTCGCCCGACGACGTGGCTGACCAGCGGATCACCAGCGGGCAGTCGTGGGACGAGTTCTGCGATTCGCTCAAGGCGGCGGGGGCTGCACTGCAATTTCCCGGAACGCCGCGGAATGCGTTCGACCAAGCCGAGGGTTACCGGTACCTGAGCCGCATCGCCCGAGCAGGCCTGATGGCCTTCGTCGAGCACGCCGACCCGAAGGCGCCGGTGCTGCACCGTGTAGTCGGCGAGACCACCAAGATGGGCGCAGACAACCCCGACAACTTCTACCTGACGGCCAGGCTGGACGGGAACTACGAGTACAGGATCACCGGCCGCCGCAACGACATCGCCTACCTGAGCTTCGGCACCCAGGCCGGCCACTACGGCCAAGGCGGCGGCCTGCCCCCCACCGGCTACCTCGAATCCGACGACATCGACATGGACGCGGACGGGCACTTCGAATTGGTGCTCAGCAGCACGCCGCACGAGGGCAACTGGCTGCCGATGACTGCTGAGACAGGCGTGCTCGTGGTGCGCCAGACCTACGGCGACCGCAACGCCGAGACTCCTGCCGAGCTCACCATCGAGCGCATCAACTGCGCTCCCGTCGAGGCTCGTGCGTCCCATCTGACGGCGAAGGCGCTCGATGACGGGCTCCGCAACGCCGGCTCGCTGGTGATGGGAGCGCCCCTGCTGTTCGCGAAATGGGCGCGCGACTTCCAGAAACACACCAACGAGCTGCCCCGGTTCGACCCGGACGTGTCACTCGCGGCCGGCGGGGACCCCAACATCGCCTACTACCACAGCCACTGGGCGCTCGAGCCTGACGAAGCGCTGGTGATCGAGGCCACGCCGCCCGACTGCGAGCTCTGGAACTTCCAGCTCAACAACTACTGGATGGAGTCGCTGGACTACCGCCACTACACCATCCACACCAACAATCACCTCGCCAGCTACGAGGCCGACGGCTCTGTGCGGATAGTGGTAGCCCACGCCGATCCCGGCCTGCCGAACTGGATCGACACCGCAGGGCACACTTCGGGAACGATGTGCTTCCGCTGGGTACGTGCCGCCGAGCACCCCCAGCCTGGCTGCCGGGTGGTCAAGCACGCCAGCCTTGCGGGACTGCACCGTGGCTGATCCCGCAGGCACTGGAGCGGCGCGGTGACCTCGACCGACTACGAGCACCCCTTCCGCCCCGCCCCGGTCAGGCTCCTCAACCGGCTCGGCCGGGCCGGTTCGAATCTTGGTCTGTCTGACCGCTTGGACGCTGAGGCGCTGCGTGAGGCTGCGCGCCGCAAGACCGGCCTCAGCGACTTCGGCGACGACGGTCACGCCGAGGCGCTGGAGGTGCTGGTCACCTCGATCAACGCCGAAGCCCGCCTGAGCGCGACCGGCCGCCTGATTCAGCGGTCCCGCCTCACCGGGGCGCTGACGCAGCGGCTGCGGATCGAAGAGCTGCTGCAGCGACATCCCGAGATCGCCGACATCGACCTTGGCAACATCATCGTGATCACTGGCCTGCAGCGCACCGGCACCACCCTGCTGCATCGGCTGCTGATCTCCCATCCGGACTTCCGCGGCCTCTCCGGCGCCGAGGCCCTGATGCCGGTGCCGGGCGCCCCAGACAGCGACCGCGCCGAACGGGCACGCAAGCGGCAGGCGGTGCTCGCTCAGAGGTCGATTTCGTACCTGGCGCCCGAGTTCATGGCCATCCACCCGATCGGCCATGACGAGCCAGAGGAAGACGTCCTGCTGCTGGACCTGTGCTTCATGAGCCAGTCGGCCGAGGCGACGATGCATGTGCCGACCTACGCCCGCTGGCTGGAATCCCAGGACCAGACCCCGGCGTACGAGTATCTCCGGCGGGTGCTGCAGGTGCTGTCGTGGCAGCGGCCCGGCGGTAGGTGGGTGCTCAAGACCCCGCACCACCTCGAGCATCTCGACGTGCTCCTGCGCGTGTTCGAGGGCGCCACTGTTGTGCAGACCCATCGAGATCCGCGCATCGCGCTCGCCTCGTTCTGCAGCATGGTCGCCCACGGGCGCGGCATGTTCAGCGATCAGGTCGGTCCGGCCGAGATCGGCCGCCACTGGTGTGCCAAGACGCACCGGATGGTGGAGCGGGCGACGGCAGTTCGAGCCGAGTCCCCGCCCGAACAGTTCATCGACGTGTCGTACTACGACCTCATGGCCGACCCGATCGCCGAGGTCCGGCGCATCTGCGAGCACGCAGGAATCCCCTTCGACGAACGCGCATCGGGGGCGACCACGCAGTACCTGGAGGCGAACCCGAAGAACCGCTTCGGCAGGCACGACTACCGGCTCGAGGACTTCGGCTTGACCGACGACACGGTCGACGAGACGTTCGCGGCCTACCGCGAGGCCTACGCAATCCCCATTGAGAGCGACCAGGGCCGCTCCGCCGAGCAGCGTGACGACGTGCAGCCTGTAGCCGAGGAGCAGCCGGAACGTGGGCTCGGAGACAGCGGCTTCGTCGGAGCCTTGGTGACCGCCGTCCGCGACCTGCGCAACCCGAAGGCCCCCGATGTCGAACCGGTCCCCGACGACGTTCGGATCGACGGCAAGACGTGCCTGGTGACCGGTGCCAACAGCGGGCTGGGCAGGGCTGCCGCCGTCGAGCTCGCCCGGCGTGGCGGCAGGATGATCCTGGCGTGCCGCCCGGGTCACGACACAATCTGCGACGAGATCAAGCGGGAGTCCGGCTCGGAAAGCGTCGAGCTGGTCGAGGTGGACATCGCCGATCTCCGGTCGGTTCATCGCTGCTGCGATGAGCTGCGTGACCGCGGCGCCCGCCTCGACATCGCACTCATGAACGCCGGCCTCATGACCCCTGTCGCGAGGCAGTCTCCGCAGGGCTATGACACCATGCTCGCCGTCCATTTCCTGGCGAACCGCGTCATGATCGACCGTTGGTTGGCCGACGGCGTGATCGACCCGTCGCGGGCCGGCGGCGACACCCCGAGGATCGTGTTCGTCTCCTCAGAAGCGCACCGCTCCAGCGCTGACCTCGACATCGAGCGTCTCGGCGCCTTCACCCCGTACGGCATGAAGGACGCCATGCGGCACTACGGCCTGAGCAAGCTGGCGCTCTGCACGTACGCCACCGAGCTGTCACGCCGCCTCAATCCCGGCGACGGCGTAGAGGTCGCCGTGCACTCGCTGTGCCCGGGCGGCGTCGCAACGAACATCGCCCGCGAGGCCCCGCCGATGCTGAAGCCGATCGTCGATCCGGTGCTGCGACGGCTGTTCCGGTCGCCTGCGGATGCCATCGACCCGGTCATCTACCTCTGCTGCGCTCCCGAGGCCGGCGGCTCCACCGGTCTCTACCTGCACCTGATGCACCGCAAGCAGGTATCCGAACGCGCATCGGACCCAGCGAATGGCACCAAGCTGTGGGACGCGAGCCAAGTCCTCCTCGAGGAGTCGCGAGGTATCCGATGAGCCCAACCCTGCCGGCGGAGCTGCGGTTGACCCATCTGGAGCAGCTGGAGGCCGAGGCGATCCACATCATGCGCGAGGTGGTTGCCCAATGCGAGCGGCCCGTCATGCTCTACTCGATCGGCAAGGACTCCTCGGTGCTGCTGCACCTGGCCCGCAAGGCGTTCTTCCCCGGCCGCATCCCGTTCCCGCTCCTGCATGTGGACACGACGTGGAAGTTTCGGGAGATGATCTCATTCCGGCAGCGGATGGCCGCCGAGATCGGCTTCGAGCTGATCGTCCACACCAACGCCGACGGGGTCGCCCAAGGCATCAACCCGTTCGACCACGGCTCGAAGAACTACACCGACATCATGAAGACCCAGGCCTTGCGGCAGGCGCTGGACGCGGGCGGGTTCGACGCAGCGTTCGGGGGCGCCCGGCGCGACGAGGAGAAATCACGGGCCAAGGAGCGGGTCTTCAGCTTCCGTGACGCCCACCATCGCTGGGATCCGAAGAATCAGCGGCCCGAGCTGTGGAACCTCTACAACGGCCGGGTCAACAAGGGCGAGTCCATCCGGGTGTTCCCGATGAGCAACTGGACCGAACTCGACGTGTGGCAGTACATCCACCTCGAGAACATCCCCATCGTGCCGCTGTACTTCGCCGCCGAGCGGCCCGTGGTGGAGCGCGAGGGCGTGCTGATCATGGTGGACGACGACCGGTTCGTGTTCGAGGAGGGCGAGACGGTCGAGCAGCGGTTGGTCCGGTTCCGCACGCTGGGCTGCTACCCGCTGTCGGGTGCGATCGAGTCGGCCGCCACCACGCTGCCGGAGATCATCGGCGAGATGCTGGCCGCCACCCGTTCTGAGCGGGAAGGCCGGGTGATCGACTTCGACCAGTCGGGCTCCATGGAGCAGAAGAAGCGCGAGGGCTACTTCTGATGGATCTGCTGCGCCTGTTGACCTGCGGCAGCGTGGACGACGGGAAGTCGACCCTGATCGGCCGGCTGCTGCATGACTCGCAGCTGATCTACGAGGATGTACTGGCCGGCTTGGCCGCAGACTCGGCGACCCACGGCTCAGCGGGCGACCAAGTCGACCTGGCGCTGCTGATGGACGGCCTGCGCGCCGAGCGCGAGCAGGGCATCACCATTGACGTGGCGTACCGCTACTTCTCCACGGCCAGGCGGAAGTTCATCATCGCCGATACCCCTGGGCACCCCCAGTACACGCGCAACATGGCGACCGGCGCCTCGACCTGCGACCTCGCGGTCATCCTGATCGACGCCCGCCACGGTGTGCTGCCCCAGACCAAGCGCCACAGCCACATCGCCAGCCTGCTGGGCATCCGCCAGGTGGTGGTGGCGGTCAACAAGATGGACCTCATCGGCTGGTCGCAGGATCGGTTCACCGAGATCTGCGAGAACTACCGCTCGTTCGCCAAAGCGCTCGGGTTCGGCGAGCCGTACTTCCTGCCGATGTCGGCGCTGCTGGGCGACAACGTCGTCAACGCCAGCGACAATCTGGGTTGGTTCGACGGGCCGCCGCTGCTGGAGCACCTCGAGACGGTCGACGTTGACACCGCGGTCGACACCGTGCACTTCCGCATGCCGGTGCAGTTGGTCGCTCGCCCGGATGCGAGCTTCCGTGGGTATGCCGGCACGATCGCCTCAGGAACGCTCCGGCCGGGTGATGAGGTGGTGGCGTTGCCGTCGGGACTCAGCTCGGCCGTGGAACGGATCGCAACCCTCGACGGCGACCTCGAAGTCGCCGGGCCGGGGAGGGCGGTGACTGTGACGCTCGCAGACGAGATCGACATCAGCCGAGGCGATCTGCTGGTGGCCCCCGGCAGCGAGCCGCAGCGGGCACACGATCTCGACGCCATGGTGGTGTGGATGGCCGAAACCGCGGCCGAGCCGGGCACCTCCTTCCTGCTCCAGACGGCCAACGCGGTGTCGAACTGCGCGATTCGCAGCATCCGGCATCGAGTCGACATCAACACCGGCTCACAGGAACAGGCACCGGGCCTCGGGCTCAATGACATCGGGCACTGCGTCATCACGTCTGACCGGGAGCTCGCGTTCGATTCGTACAGCGCCAACCGGGCGACGGGTTCATTCGTGCTCGTCGACCGACTCACCAACGCAACGGTGGCCGCGGGCATGATCATCGGGGCGGCCTCGGCGTGGGACCGCACGCCCGATGCGGCGCTCGTGCGCCAGCGCTCGGAGATCAGCGATGCGGAACGGGCCATCCGCTTCGGCCAGCAGCCGTGCACCATCCTGCTGACGGGCCTCACCGCGGCCGGCAAGTCCACGCTGGCCACGGCGCTGGAGCGGGAGCTGTTTGATCGGGGCAAGGTGTCGATCCGCCTTGACGGTGAGAACGTCCGCATGGGCATCTCCCGTGACCTGGGGTTCAGCACCCAGGAACGCTCGGAGAACCTGCGCCGGGTGTCAGAGGTTGCACGGCTCGCGAACGGCCAGGGGCTGATCGCCATCGCCGCGCTGGTGGCACCCGATCACGTGGTTCGACAACGCGCACGTGATCTCGTGGGTGCGGATCGTTACGTGGAGGTGTTCGTGGACACGCCCATCGAGGTGTGCCGCGAGCGTGATCCCCACGGCCTGTACGCGATGGCCGATCAGGGAGAGATTCCGCGCTTCCCCGGCGTATCGGCTCGCTATGACCGGCCAACCGACGCCGACCTGCGCGTCGACACGTCCGCCCAGAGTGTGGACGAGTGCGTCGAGGCAATCCTGCGCATGCTCACCGAGCGCGGCTTTCTGCGGGGACCGAGTACCCCGTGAGCGAGGGTTCCGAGAACGAGCCGGTGTCGCGCAACATCGTGCGGGCTGAAGGGCGGGTGACCGGAGCCGACCGCGAGGCGCACTTCGGCCATCGCGCCATGACGGTGTGGTTCACCGGCCTGTCGGGCAGCGGAAAGTCGACCTTGGCGTTCGCTCTGGAGGAAGCACTGCTGCGGCGCGGCATTGCGGCGTACGTGCTCGATGGCGACAACATCCGCTTCGGCCTGAACCGTGACCTCGGCTTCTCGCCGGAGGACCGCACCGAGAACATCCGCCGCATCGGCGAGGTGTGCCGCCTGTTCACCGACGCCGGCATCGTCGTGCTGACAGCGTTCATCTCGCCCTACGTCGCCGACCGCGACCAGGTGCGCGCGATCCATCCCGACGGCGCCTTCTGCGAGGTGTACGTCGACACGCCGCTGGAGGTCTGCGAAGCCCGCGACCCCAAGGGCCTGTATGTGAAGGCCCGCGCCGGCGAGATCGGTGACTTCAGCGGCATCTCGGCCCCCTACGAACCGCCGCCCTCCCCCGAGATCACCGTCGACACCTCCCAGCCGCTCGACGCCTGCATCGCCCAGCTCCTCGCCGCCTTGCCACTCGGCCTGGAGTGACGGCAAGAGGGATCTTGCCGACAGCCGTTTGTTGACCCCTCAGTCGCTGTGGTCAGAGAGGTCCTCGGCACTCAGGGTTCGCATGCGTTCCTCGTAATCGGCCCAGCCGACGAGATTCCGGGCGTCGTCGAATGTTGCCCGCGGACCGCCGGCGCCGCCGCCGGATGCGAGTTTGTCTGCAGCACCACCCATTGCCGTGATGCCGGCTAGCAGCAGCGACACCGGATAGATCACGAGGGAGTATCCGATCTCGGCGAGCGATGTTGGGCTCAGCCACGGTGTCTTGCCGTCCTCGACGAGGTTGACGGTCTTGTGGCCGGCCACTTCAGCGCAGTAGCGCTCCATCTGTTCGGGGGTCTCCAGTGCCTCCACGAAGGTGACGTCGGCGCCTGCTTCTGCGAAGGCTTCTGCACGCCACAAGGCCTCGTCCAATCCGTGGGTCGCGACCGCATCGGTGCGCGCCATGACGAGAATGTCGAGACCATGCTCGGTGCGGGTGCGCACACACGCCCGGATCCGTTGCACCGCCTCGCTGCGGTCCACCACTTCTTTTCCCGCCGTATGGCCGCAGCGCTTCGGCCATACCTGGTCCTCGATCATCACGCACGCCAGACCCGCTTGCGCATAACCCAGCAACGTCCGCTCGGCGTTGATCGGGTTGCCGTAGCCGGTGTCGCCGTCGCCGATGATCGGCAGCGAGGTTGCCGCGCACACGCTGCGGGCCTGGTCCACCATCTCGCCGTAGCTGAGCAGACCGACGTCGGGCAGGCCGAGCCTCGCCGCTGCCACCGAGAACCCGCCGAGGAATCCGGCCTCGAACCCGGCTTGCTCCAGCAGCCGGGCCGACAACCCGTCGAAGCAGCCGGGTGCCTGGACGATCGACTTCGACTCCGATGCTGAGAGCAGGAACTCCCGGAGACGAGCGGCTGCATCGCCGCGGTGCGGGAACAGCGTCACCGTGCGTCGACTCCTTGGCGCTCATGGCGCATCGCAAACATGCCGGTTGCAGTCTGTCAGGAGTGCCAGAAGTGCGAACTGTGCAAGCGCAGCCGTCAGTCCCAGGTGCCGAACTGGAAGGCCTCGCTGGGCAGGGCTCGCCACTGCTGCCAGACCGCGGGGTCGCCGTCGGTGACTTCGACACCTGAGTGCGGCCGGCCCCACAGACCGAGCAGCACCTGGACCGGTGGTCCTTCAATCACCACTGATGCAGGCGACTCGGACTCGGGCAGCGGCTCGATGGTCACGCTGCCGACTTCGCCGTCGGCATCGACGAGCCGGGCGGTGAGCCCGCCGGGATCTCGTTCGAGGACGCGGCGCATCGCTTGCAGGAAGAACTGGCACGTGTAGTGGGCGGCGTCGAGCGCCTGCGCCGGCGTCATCGAGTGCTCGTGATCCAGCGCCGCCTCGACGTCAAGCCGGTGCATGCCGAGCTCGGAGGCTGCGTGCCAGGCCCACAGCCGCGGATTGCCTTCGCCTCCGGTCATCGAGAAGTAGCAGCGCCGATCGAGATCACCGGTGAGTTGATCGATGGCCGAATGCGCCCACGCTGCGAGTTCTGCCGGAGGGGTTCCGGTCGGCTTGCGGCCGGCGCGCTCGTAACCGCGTGCCCGAGACTCGGGATCCTCCGGCACCGAGGTCATCATCTCTTCCCACGCGATGGACACCCGGCCGATGTGCGACGCCGCGTTGTAGACCGTCCAGCCCGGGCAGTTCGGCACCGGCACTGCCTGCTCGGCGTTGCTGCGGCCGCAGATGTAGTCGATGGCCGAGCGGGCGGCAGCGACCCGTTCGGAATGATCAAGCATCGTCCATTCCCCGCGTTCGCATCCGTCACTCGTAGTGTGCGCGCTCACCGTTGGTGCCGAACCACGACGATGTCAGTCCCGGAACGGCCGAACACTTCGGGGGCGTAGATCTCCTCGGCCTTGGCTGAGGGCACGATGTAGGTGCCGGGGGTAGTCGCCCGGACGACGTAGCTGTACTCATGAGTGCCCGCCCACAGGTACGACGAGAAGGCCTCCGCACGATCGTCGCGAAGATTCTGGTGGCTGTACCACGTCCGCCTCCACCATGAATCGGCGGCCCCGCCGCCACGGGAGTCGACATCGCCGGTCACCGCCAGCGCCGGGTTGAGCGGCTCGAAGCCCGCAGGCAGGGGATCGACCAGCGCCATGTTGGTGCGTCGGCTGTCGTTGACTATGGTCACCGTGACCCTCACCTGAGCCCCGGCCAGCACATTCCAGACACCGTCGTCGTCGCGCCACACGTCGCCGGGGTCGTCGACTGCCGCGTAGCCGCGCTGCACCACGAAACCCCGGTCCGCCGGATCGAGGTTGAGGTCGTCGGGGGCGTAGCGAAGACCGAGCCGGTAGTAGAGGCGGCCTTCGCCGTCCTTGTGGACGACGAGATTGGTGTCGCCTGCTGCCAGCAACTCCGTCATCGGGACCAGCGTGAGGGCGCGATCGGTGCTGCGCCCGGAGAACTGGTGCTCTGCGGCGTAGAGCTCACCGAGCCACACCCGTGCGACAAAGTCGGGATCGTCCGCCTCGAAGACGGCGAAGTAGCGATTCAGCGCCAGCAGAATGAACGAGTTCTCTTGGATGTTGCGCCAGCGACCCTTCACCCGATTGGCCAGCAGTCCGGCCACGACCTTGGCGACGAGATCCGATTCGGGCGCCATCGTGATCAGAGCATCAAGCACGATGGCATCGGTGCGACGGTTGGAATGCAGCAGAAGGTATGCGTCTTCGCCGTAGTCCGTGACGAACGCTGCTGCCCCCGCAGTCTCGACGACGCGGTTGTTGAGTACCCGCTCGATGTCCGCCTCCGCGGCATCGTCGCCGACGACCGGCCAGATCCAGGCAAGGGCATCCGATTCGAGATCCGTGCCCCGGCGCTGCCACAGCGCGAGCGCTGCCTCGACGTCCCGGTCGCCGCCCAACGATCGCACGTGGAGCGCGTAGGCCAGCAGCGCGTCCTTGCTTCGCTGGCTGTAATCGGTGGGGATCCGATCTTCGATGCTCCGCAGATACCAATTCCCGTTGGACATGACGCGATCGGACACCGTGAATCCCGCGGTGCGGGCAATGGTCAGCGCATGCATCGCCTGAATCGACTGGTAAGGGCTCGAGGGGCGGTAGCGCGACCACCATCCGAATCCCCCGTCGTTGTTCTGGAGAGTCGACAGCTCGGCGATGTCACGGCGTACCGTGGCATCGAGCTCGTCGGGGCTGGCGAGGCCCTCGGCCTCGAAAGCGCCGAGCACGTCGCGCAGCGCGGAGATGGCCTTGATGCGGCTGGCGTAGGCATCGGAGCTGGGGTAGCGGTAGTCGGCGAGATACAGCACCGCGTCGGTCAAGGCTTGGAGCGCGGTCGATGAAGTGTTGATCTCGAGCCCGCCGAACTGGGGAATCACCTCTCGCGGCGCAGATATCGACTGGATGATTGCGCCCTGGTCGATCACGCCATAGGTGGCGAATGCCTCAGCGGTGGCCGGCGTGTACACGGGCAGGGCGACGATCTGCGCGTCGGCATGGTCGCCCGACACCGCCGCCGCCCGGAAGCGAGCGGTGCCTGGCGAGACCGTCCGTGCCGGGAACCGGACTTCCACCCGGTCGTTCGCAGGCACCGTGACCCGCCGACCTGGCGACCCGACCAGCTCGAGGTTGGAGGTCTGCACCACCACATCCACCGTCATCGCCGAGTCGGTCTGGTTCTGAACGACGATCGGCAGCTCGAACTCGTCTCCGTAGTTGAAGAACCTAGGTGCGGAGGGCCGCACCCCAAGGGGCAATCGGGCTGTGATGGCAGATTCGGCGGTGCCGAATCGCTCGACACCGTCGACCGCCACCGCCATCACCCGGTAGCGCGTGAGGTTGTCCGGAAGCTCGAAATCGACGGTCATCCGGCCCGCGGCATCGGTGGTCACCTCGGGGTCAAACAGCGCCAGCGCGTCGAGGTTCTCGCGGACGTCAATGGCAAGCCCAGCCGCGCCGGATCCGCCGTACCCACCGGAATCGTCGTCAACCGACTCCGCGGCCACCGCATCGTCCGCCATCTCTTCGTCCTCGATCAAGCGCAGGAGTTCTGGCGGGCTCTCGAGCAGGATGCTGTCTCTGCTTCGCGCGATACGCACGTGCGCAGTCCGGGGGCGATAGAAGACGTCGATGGGGTCGAGCAGCTCGTAGCCCGACAGAGCCAGCACCGCCTCGTCCACCACGATGAGCAGCACGTTGGCTCCCTCCACGGGAGTACCCCCGGGGCCGCTGACCTGCACTGCGATGCTCGTGGCGGCGCCAGGCTTGACCACCGCCGAATCGGGCTCGACAGCGACGTCAAGCGTCCGCAACATGGGCGGGACGCGCAGCAGGGCTCGCCCCGTGGCATAGGCGGGGCGAGGGGGTGCGCCGCCCAAGCGTGTGCCGTCGGCGGCGGTTCGCTCGGTGACCGAGACGATCTCGACCTGCACCGCAAGCTGGGGAACATGGTCGTCGGTGATCGGCACTTCGAGCACCGCTGCATGGTCAACGATCTCGAATGTGCGGAGCTCGATGATCTGATTGTGGACGATCGTCAGCAGACCGGTAGCCGTTGCGAAGGGCGAGTCGACGAGGATCTCTGCCGTGTCGCCCGCGGCGTACGTCTCGGCGTCGGGAACCAGGTTGGCGACCTCGAGATCGACGCCTCGGCTCGGGGCGCCGCTGCTCCCGCCCGCAACCCAGCGGGTCAACTCGCTGCGGCTGGATCGCCCCGCGTCGTCGACGACACTGGCCCAGATGCGGTAGCGGCCGCCAGTGTCTGCCGCGAACTCGCATTCGACCGGCGTCTGCTGCGACATGGCCTCGCAGGTCTCAGCGTCCTGATGCACCTCGGTCCACTGGCCGTCGACGTAACGGTGGGCGATGCGCGCCGCGGTGATCTCGAATGGTCGCCCCGCCACCGCGTTGCCGTCGATATCGGTCACCACAGCACTGATGTCAAGCCCGTCTCCGGCCCTCACGAACGTGCGAGGGGAACGAATGCCGACATAGAGGCTGGCAGGATGCACCAAGACGTTGACTGCCGACGCCCATCGCTGGCGATTCACGTCAGTCACCTGCGCTTCGGCGGTCACTGCGACGGGAAGCTGGTCGCCGTCGCCCTCAAAGTCGATGCGCAGGTAGTGGCTGCCGCTGGCGTCGGTCGTGCCCAGGTAGATCTTGCGCTCCGGTTCGACCCACGGCTCGTCGAAGTGCCCGAAGTGCCACCAGGGATGCCAGACACCGAAGGTGAACCCGTTCCAGTTGGGCGGTGAGTAGGAGCCCTGGCGGCTGGTGACCGTCCAGGTGACCTCGGCGTCGGGAAGCGGTCCGCCGGAGAAATACGTGGCGTCGACCGCTGTCACCGCATGCTCGCCGACGAGATGGGGGCCCGATGATGCGAGTCGTGCATCTACTTCGAACTCGGGACGGCGGAATTCCTGGACCTGAAACGCATGATGGTGCCGGCCATCTTCGGAGCTGCCCAGGTACCTCAGCACGATGCTGGCCCAGCCGAGGTTTGCCTCCTCCGCCAGTTCGACGGTGAGATCAAACCCTCCGTGCTCGTCCAGGCGGATCTCGCCATTGCCGAGATCGTTACCGAACGGACCGGAGGCGTTGTAGGCGACCAGCCCCCCGCGAGGGAGGAACTCGAGGCGGCCGTCGCCGCTCAGATCGAGATTTCGCACCCAGCCCTTCAGGTGCACCGTCTCGCCGGGGCGATAGATGCCGCGGTCGTCCGCGATGTACCAGATGAGTTGATCGTTCTGCGGCCACGCCTGGATGCTCGCGGTGTTGATGGCCCGGTCGGCACCGATCGAGGCGACGGCCCACCGATGCGCGCCGTGGTTGAGCGAGGCGCGCGCAAGGCCGTGACCATCGGTGGTGAACTCCCTGGCCCGGCCCTCGAACGCGACGTTCACGCCGGCGAGTGGGTTGCCGGAGCGCAAGTCCGTGGTCCACACTGCCGCATCGCGACCATCGGTGATCACGTCGAGGCCGATGTCGGTGTCTTGCACCCACGCCATCGTCGAATGCCGGCGCTCGCTGCCTGCGAGTTCACCGGCACCGCTGACAATCATCACCACATGCCCGTGCTGGCCGTTGAGAGCGCCGGAGAGATCGATGGGAATCTCCACGAGCCCGTCGTGGTCGATGCCGGTATCGACGATCTCGTCGACTGCCAGCGGCCACGGCACAGCGATCTCATTCGTGTCCCGACCCCATCGCCAGTCAGACACAAAGTCCAGGAACGATCCGTAGTCGCTGGGCTCCACGTCATAGAGGCGCACCCGCAGCTGCTCCCATTGACGCACCATCACGGGAATCGTCTGGTGCGCTCCGAGCGGATCCACGGTGGCCAGCAGTCCCCCCGCGAAGCCGAGGGCGGGTCTGGCTTCGTCGACGTGGAATTCGACGGTCTCAGGCGCTCCCAGCGTCTGACCGAACACGTCGCCTAGCGCCGGGGGAAGCAGTACCTCGTACGCGGTGCCGCCCACGGTCGGACCGGCGATGATGACGGCGCTGTCGTGCACCGAGACCGTGGCACCCGGCAGTGCGGGCATGATGGTGATATCGGCAGCATCGAGCGTCTCGGCATCCAGTGCATTGTTGAACCAAGCGACGAGCGCACTTCCCGGTCGGCACCCGTACAAGGCGCAGTTGTCGCCCTCCAGCCGCAGCGGCGCATACGTGCGTCCCTCCGCGATCGACGAGTCGGGTGTGGTGTTGGGGCCCTCGGCTGACGGCAGGTGCGGACCGACCTCGATCCTGATGTGTGAGTCGGGCTCAAGCGGCGCCGTCGGGCGGAACGCGACCCATGTGTCATCGAGCGCTTGCCCTCTCAGGGACCTGATGTACTCATCGCCGTCGATCTCGGCGGCAGTGGCGAGGCGGATCTGCTGCCGTTCGCCGTCGGCCGACAGCGCGATGGCCCCGAGCGCCGCGCCAGGATCGATGCGCTGATCGAATGCGACGAGAAAGACCGGTTGCAGATCGAGCGAGTCGTGCTGGGGGACGAGCCACAGCATGCCGGGCGCGGGTGTCTCGAACTCGAAGCGAACCGCCTCGGCCAGTTCGCCGCCGGCTTGCGATGTCGTGCCTGCGGGAGCTTCGACCGCATACGACGTCGCCATGGGCAGGCGATCGAGTACGTCGGGATCGTGCTCGAAACGCAGCGTGCGGGTGCCGATCCACTGCCACCGCCCCGGCAGCGGGGGTGTGATGGTGACCGGAACGTCGATGCTGTCGATCTGGCTGACCGTGGCCAGCGGCACCATGGGCTGATTGAAGGTGATGCTGACGAACGGGGCGATTCCCACGTGGCCCTCAGGCTGCACGCGCAACACCTCGAGCGGCCCGGCGTCGACGCCAGGTGTGTCGAGATCCGACCCAGCCGGGAACGGCCGATCAATGGTCTCGCCGACGCGGGGCGGCGGCAGCGTCTCGGCCGGACGACGGAAGTCGACGGCGTCGCTCTCGTCGTCGTCCCACGGCGGAAGCCGGTCGATCACCGCGCTGACTTGGGCAGCATCCAGCTCAACGCTGTCGGCGCGCCTCGCTGCCGGCAGGCTCTGGCTGCCGATCGCTTCGCCCTCGCTCAGGCGAACGGTCAGCGATGTGCCCCGCCCCGGAGCGCTGAAGCCCCCGGCCGAATCCCCCCGAACGGTTACCGGCGTGCTGCCAGACCGTTCATCCCCGTCGCGATCCGTCAGCGTGGTGCCAGAAGGGTCGTCCCCGTCGCTCACCACAGGCACAGGCGTGCCGGCGGACCGGCCGTTCTCGCCCGCGTCGCCGTCGCCCGCGCAAGCACTGGCCAACAGCACCATGACGATTCCGGCAACGAGGCAGCGCCTCAGATACCCGCGCATGGTGAGGCAACCCATCCGTCGCGGGCGGCAGTCGAGGCCGGCCCGAGCCGGTGAACCGCCCCAAGGCGGCACCCGCCGCCTTCCTCGGCACTCAGAGCACTGAGCAAGCATGCTGCCTGCAGTCTGTCAGGACTGCGGGAGGAGTCGAAGTGGCTCCGCGGTCGCATCACAGCGATCATGCAAGCGAACCCAGCTACGGTGACCGGCGTCGACCCGGCGAGCGACGACGAGGCGTTCCGTTCGATCTCGCAGGGTTGAGCCGAGCCGCCGGAGCGCAATATGTCCAACCCCCCGATGAGCTCTGCGGAACTGATCAGCGCTGCGAACGAGCTCGCTCCGCTGCTGCGCGAGACCGCTCGCGAGGCGGAGCTGGCCCGGCGCCCTCTCGACAGGGTGATCGACGCCGTCCGCGACAGCGGGCTGTTCGCGCTCATGGTTCCGAAGGCCTATGGCGGCCACGAAGCCGACCTCGACACCTTCTTCGAGGTGACGCTCACGCTGTCTCGCGCTGACGCCTCGATGGGCTGGCTGATCTCGTTCTACATCGAGCACAACTTCTGGATGTGCGGCTATCCGGAGAGCTTCCAGAAGGAGGTCTTCGCCGAGCGTCAGTTCATCCTGGCCCCTGCCACGCTGAACGCCGGGGGCGGCAGGGCGACCGCCGTCGAAGGCGGCTATCGGCTTGACGGTCAGTGGCAATGGGGCACAGGCATCATCCATGCCGACTGGGTGCTGGTGGGAGCGATGGTCGACGAGGGCGACGGGCGAGTCCTGCCGAACTTCTTCGCCGTGCCGCCCGGCGACGTCGAGCCCGTCGACACCTGGTACGTGATGGGCCTGTGCGGCACCGGCTCGTGGGACATCCGCGTCGAGGACGTCTTCGTACCCGCCGATCGGGTCGTCTCGATGGTCGGGTTGATGAACGCAGCCGGCGAGTCCACCCGGGTTCACCCAGGAGAGTTGTATCGCACGCCGCTCATTCCCGTGCTCGGTTTCGCTGCCGGGCTCCCCATGCTCGGTGCGGCCCAGATGGCACTGGAGGAATACCGCTCGCAGACCAAAGCCAAGATCGCGGCGAATGAGATCGGTGTCGGCGGCCCCGAACGGGATCAGGGCAAGCCGGCGATCGCCGCACGGGCGGCGCTGTCGATCGACGCAGCCGAACTCATGTTCCGCGACGTGCTGGCCGATGTGATGGCACAACGCAACAGCGCATCCTTCGAGACTCGCAGCATCTGGCTCTCGCGCCTGACCCACGCCGTGTACATGTGCCGTGATTCCGTGAGGGACATCTGCTCGGTCACCGGTGCCAGCGGCAGCCGGCTGGACAACCCCATTCAGCGAGCGCTGCGCGACATCACGACCGGATCCAATCACCTGATCTTCGATCGAGAGATCCGCTACGCCGACTACGGACGCCTCCTGCTCGACCAGCCCACCAGCAGGTTCCTGGTGTGACGCGTGCGAAACCGGGCAGGGCTGGGACGGCTGGGCGTAAGTCACTGCGGCTCGCTTTCGTCGGCTGGGGGGCGATCGCCCGCACCGCGGCCGGTCTGCTCACGGGTGCGCCCGTCGAGATCGTGGCGGTTGCTACTCGCGGCCGATCCGATCTCGTCGACCCGCCGGAGACTGCGCGGCTCATCACTGATCCCGGCGAGCTGACGGACATCGCTCCTCAGGTGGTTGCCGAAGCGGCTGGCCGCGAGAGCGTCGCCGAATGGGGACCTGCCGCCCTCGAGTGCGGTGCTGATTTCATCGTCTCGTCGGTCTCGGCCCTTGCCGACGCCGACGTTCTGACGTCCCTGCGGAGCATCGCCATTGGGCAGGGAGCCCAGATCCACATCCAACCCGGCGCGCTCGCTGGCGTCGAGGCGCTCGCTGCAGCCCGCAGCCTGGGACTCGAGACAGTCGAACACCGGATCTCGAAACCCCCTCCCGCCTGGCTCGGTACCCCCGCCGAGACGCTCTGCAACCTCGACAAGCTCGACAAGCCCTACGAGTTCTTCAGTGCAAACGCAGCTGAGACGGCGACGAAGTTCCCGAAGAACGCCAACGTGGCCATGACCACGGCTCTCGCGGGAGTGGGACCCGATCAGACGAAGATCACCCTTGTCGCCGATCCGGCTGCAACGGCGAACTGTCACCGGATCACGGCCCACGGTGCCTTCGGTGACCTCGACGTCACCATCAGCAACAACCCCTTGCCGGCCAACCCCAAGACGTCGGCAATGGCAGCGCTCAGCTTGGTCCGTGCTATTCAGAATCGGACGAGTGCGATCGTGATCTGAAATGCCGCTGGCAGATGGCAATCAGGTAGGCGCCCGCCGTCGCCGACGAGAGCAGCGGTGCACGCGTCGAGGTGTTACGCATTTGGCAGCCGTTCCAGACTTCGTGAATCCACAATCGAGGTGCCATGCCTGCAATGCAGCCCACCGCCGACCAGTTCCGTGCCTTCCGCGATGATCCCTATGACGGTCCCATCGCTCAGGTCAACCTGCTGAAGTATCGAGTCAAGGCCGTCTACGGGCCAGACGAACCCGAGCACGCCAACGACGAACCCGGCGCCGCCGCCTACCAGCGCTACGTCGATGCCTTCCGGGCTGCAGCGGCCGAGGTCGGCGGAACCTGCCTGCTCTATGGACACGGCGAGCGCTATTTCATCGGGCAGGGCGACTGGGATGCCGTGCTGATCATGTACTTCCCCAACCGGGCGGCTTTCATCGCCACGCTCAATCATGCGGATTACCCCGAGATGCACCGCCATCGAGACGCTGGCCTGCTCTGCCAGGACCTGCTGACGACCCGACCGGCGGTGGCCAACGTTTGAGGCCGCCGGCCTCCAAAAAGTCATACGGCGAAGTGGCTCGGGACAGCTACGTTCCGTGGCGACGCTGCGCGGACGGGGTGCTGTATGAAATTGTATGATCATCCCATGGCGACCGAACGAGTGACCGTCTCGCTCCAAACCGAGCTCGCTGAGGCCGTGCGTGAAGCCGCAGAAGCAGACGCCCAGAACGTGTCTTCGTGGATCGCCGACGCAGCACGTCGTCGACTCGCCAGCCGAGGGCTTCGCGACGTGCTGTCCGCATGGGAAGCCGAACACGGTTCGTTCTCTGAAGACGAGCTCGCTGCCGCCCGTGCCCGCATAGAGGCGTGACCGCCCCACTCGTTCTCGACACGGGAGCGCTGATTGCGCTCGATCGCAACGATCGACAGATGTGGGCAGTGCTGCGCGTCGCCGCCGACGAGCGCAGGCTGATTCAAGTGCCCACCGGTGCGGTCGCTCAAGCATGGCGCCATGGGAGCCGTCAAGCCCTGCTGTCGCGGGCACTGCGTCACTGCGACGAAGTCCCGCTCGACGGCGTGATGGCTCGCGCCGCCGGCTTGCTGTGCGGGCGTGCCGGAACCGTCGACGTGATCGACGCATCCGTCGCATTGACAGCCAGCACGCTCGCCCGCTCCTCCGACGCCGTGGTCTTCACCTCCGATCCGAATGACATCGCTCACCTTGCCGACACCCTCGGCGCGAAGATCCAGATCGAGCATGTCTAGATCGAGGCACGGCAACCGATGGACCAGGGCCAGATGCATCTGAGCGCCTTCATCCAGGCATCCCCGAATCATCAGATCAAGGGGATGTGGAAGCACCCCGCCGATGAGACGTCGTGGGGCTACCGGACCCTGAGCTGGTGGCAGGACCTCGTGCGCACCCTCGAGCGGGGCTGCTTCGACGGGATCTTCTTCGCCGACGTGCTGGGCACCTATGACGTGTACGGGGCGAGCCGCGAGGCTGCGCTGCGTGGCGCGGTTCAGATTCCCGGCATCGACCCCACCCTGCTGATCCCGGCACTGGCAGCGTGCACCGAGCACCTCGGCTTCGCAGTGACCTTCTCGACCAGCCACCACGCCCCGTACCACACAGCCCGGCTGTTCTCGACGCTCGACCACCTCACCGGAGGCCGTGTCGGCTGGAACATCGTCACCTCGTACCTGGCCGATGCCGAGCGTCAAGGGCTCGGCGAGATCCTGGCGCACGACGCTCGCTACGACCGGGCCGACGAGTACGTCGATGTCTGCGTGAAGCTGTGGGAGCAGAGCTGGGAAGAGGGCGCCATCGTTCTCGATACCGAGGCCGACACTCATACCGATCCGGCGAGAGTGCACGAGATCAATCATTCCGGCGAGTGGTTCACGGTCGAAGGCCCGCACATGGTCGAGCCTTCCCCTCAGCGCACGCCAGTGCTGTACCAGGCGGGCAACTCGACGCGCGGTGTCGAGTTCGCAGCCAACACCGGCGAGGTTGTCTTCATGCAGGTGCCGGGCAACGAGCGGGGTGCCGCCGTGGTGAGGTCGCTGCGCGAGCGTGCCGCTGCGGCTGGGCGCGATCCCTCCCAGATCAGAGCTCTGCAGGTAGCACGGGTGGTGGTCGCAGAGACCGACGCCGAAGCCCGGGCCATGCGCGACGAGTGGTCACGGCTGTTCTCCGTCGACGGCTATCTGGCGCTCTACGGCGGCTGGACGGGAATCGACCTGGGCGGCCACCCGCCAGATACGCCGATCGACGACATCGAGGCGAACGCGATCCGAACTCAGGTCGAGCGCTGGAAGCTGGAAGACCCCGACAGGGCTTGGACCGTCGGTGATGTCGCCCGGCGGCTCTCAGACACCGCCGGCGGGTTGGGATTCGTGGGTTCGCCGGCCACGGTTGCCGACCAGATGGAGGCGTTCATGGAGACCACCGGCGTCGACGGGTTCAACGTGACGACAGCGCCGGTCCCGTGGGGTCTCATCCAAGTGGTCGACTGGCTGGTGCCCGAGCTTCAGCGGCGAGGCCGATTCCGCACCAGCTATGAGGGCACTACCTTCCGGGAGAATTTCTTCGGCGCCGGCCAGCGCCACCTGCACCCCACCTATCCCCGCCCCCGCTGACCTGAGCGACACGAACGCCGACCAGCCATCCATGAGAAGAACCGAGATCATCCCATGACGACCGCCACCGACCTGCCCAGCGAATCGGTCCGTGTTCGGGCTCTGGTCGTCGAAGCCGTCAGCCAAGCAGCCGAACTCATCGCCACGCCCGCCACGGCGGAGCGATGGGACCAGCCCTCCGCCCTCGAGGGCATGACGGTCGGCGCGCTCGCCGCCCATCTCGTGCGTGCGGCCGGCGCCGCCATCGCCTACCTCGACCGCACTCCGCCCGACCGGCGTCCCGACGGCGACCTACTCACCTCGGTCACCTACTTTCATGCAGCAGTCGACTCCCCCATCCACGACCAGATCAAGGACGTCTCCGCTGCCGAATCGGCCATCGGCCACGAAGCCACCGTGCACAAGTGCCGTCAGCTGGCTGCCGACCTCGAAACACGGCTGGCCGCCGAACCCGCCGACCGCCTCGTCGCCGCATTGGGCGGCCGGTTGCTCACCCTCGACGACTTCTGCCGCACCCGGCTGATCGAGGTGCTCCTGCATCTCGATGACCTCGCCGTCAGCACCGATCAGCCCCGCCCGGCCACCGACCCCGAGGGCGCCGCCATCATCATCGAGATCTGCATGAACATCGCCCGAGACCGCAACGGCGACTGGGGCGTCCTCTATGCCCTCACCCGGGCAGAACGCTCAGGCGACGCGGCAGTCTTCCCGGTCTTCTAGTCCGCTGCAGGCCGCACCGATCTAGGGTCACGGGAAAACCGGCCCACAGTTTGGGTCCTGCGTTGACGAGTGAAACACTGCAACCCATGAAGGTGAGCGAAGCACCCCCCAAGGAGCTGCAGGCTGCTTCGGAGGCTGCTCTCGAGTGGATCAACGCAACGCAAGCGTCGCACTACGAGATCACCGGAGTCATCGACGCCGAAGACACCGTGGCACAAGCGCGCGAAGGGTCCTTCGAGCTGGGCTTGGTGCTGTGCGACGGCGACGTCTGTGCCCGTGAGCAGGTGGTGGTCGAACGATCGGCCGACGGCTTTCGGGTGTCGGCCGCCGACGCTGACGATCCGCTGATCCCGCCGCTGCTCGACCCGCCGATCGGGGTACGCACCGGGTGGCTCAACGCCCAGCTCGACAAGCACAAGTTTGTCGTTTTGGTGTTCTACCGCGGCTTGTGGTGACCTCCATGCCGCCGCGAGTTGCGCGGCTTTGGCAAGTCGGGAGTCGTCGAGGAGATCCGGGCTGCTGGAGGCGAGATCTTCGCCGTCACCAGCGAGCCCCAGAGTCTCGCGAGCGAAGCACAGAACACATGGGAGCTGGAGTATCAGGCGGTAGGCGACCCGCACCATGAGATTCTCGGAGACTGCCGTGAGAATGGTCAGTTCGATCTCTACGTCGGCGACAGCGCAATATTGGAGCGGCACTGGTCTTCGCACCCGAACGGCATCTTCCAAGCTGGGATTCTGGCCCTCACCCAAGACCATCGAGTGCTGTACAGGTGGCACTGCCGCCCCACTCATCAGAATCGCGGTGGTGCCTCCGGTCGAGTCACCGCCTCGCATATGTGGTCTCGGATCCAAGACGGGCTAGTCAGCGACACCGACGCCGACTGGGATACCGATCCGCCGCTCGACGCTCCAGAGGCCTTCTGGCCGTATTTCGTGGCTCAGCTGTTTGCCCATGGATGGTTCATCAAGCCGAAGCGGTTCCCACTCGGCCGACCCGACGACAAGCCATCCGCTCGCGTGTCCGCGATGAAACCACGACTCATTGGGTTCGCCGCGGCGTGGGCCATCTGCTTCGTGCTCCTGCCAGCTCGCCGAGTCCTCCTAGCTCTGATCGGCTACGCCGTAGCCATCGCTCCGGCTGTCCGCAGGGTGAACCGCGAGTTCCAACACGTTCCCGCTGGCCGCTCGCCCGAGCCTGGCGGGCGAAGCCTCGGCACCGAGCCCCCAAAGCCCCACCCCCAACAGGCGAGTCGCTGAGACGAAGAGGCGGGCAGAGTTACTCGAACGTACGCCTTGCCGTTTCCCAAGCGTTGATCTTGTCCCAGTCGTATTCCACGCCCAGCCCCGGGCCGGTGGGTACGGCGACGCATCCATCGGCACCCACGTCGTCGAGGCCATCGCCATAACCGTCGGCGTAGATCGGCGGCTGCAGGCAGTTCTGCGACGTGTCGGGATTGACCAGGCCGAGCTCGTAGAACAGCGTGTTGGGAATGGCCGACATGCAGTGCCGGTGCATCGGGCCGGCCGTGTGGAGCTGCACCTCCATGCCGATGGCGTCGCAGAAGTGGGCCAGCTTCATCGTGCCGGTGATGCCGCCGTCCAACTCGGGATCGACGTGCATGATGTCGGTGCCGCGAGCCAGCACGAAGTCGGCCTTCTGCTCGAATCCTCGGATGTGCTCGGCAATGAGCATCGGCGTGCGGATGAACTCTCGCAGGCGCTGGTGAGCGGCGGCGCTAGACGAGGCATCGCGGTAGGGGTCTTCGTACCAGAGGAATCCCAAGTCGTCGCACGCCCTACCGACCTCCACGGCATCCATGAATGACTCCAGTGACGATGCGGGGTCGGTCATTAGCTTCATCGAGGACCCGACACGATCGCGAACCGCTGTCATAATGCCGATCTCGTTGGCCACGCTACCGTCGAAGAAGCCGTGGATCTTGTACGCCGGCAAGCCGCGCTGCTGGCATTCCTCCGCGAAGTCTGCGTATTTCTCGATGCTGTCCAGGCCTCCGGGTGTCTGTTGGCCCGGCGTCGTGCTCGCGTACGTCGGCAACCGCTCCCGGTACCCGCCCAGCAACTGGCTGATGGAGGCGGTGTACTTCTTGCCGGCGAGGTCCCACAGGGCGGTGTCGAGTGCTGCGACGCCGACCTTGTCGAAGTGCCGGAACTGGATTTTGAGGAGTTCGAAGATCTGTTCGCGCTGCTCTGGGTCTCTGCCGATCAACAGCGGCGCCATGTCGCAGACCTGCGCCATTGCGTGCTCGGTTGCGCCGTAGTGAGGTGCGTAGCTGCCCGTGTGACCATCGTCGGTTTCGATCGTCACCACGAACTTCGAGACGCTCGTCTCCGCCCCAGGCAAGTACGTCCAGATCGTCGGACCGACGTCGCAGAGTTGGTACGTGTAGGCCTGAACGACGATGCGGTTGATCTTGCTCATGGTTCACCTCGGTGGGCATTGTGTTGAAGCAGGCGGCGGGCGGCTTCAACGACCACGCCGACAGCACGCTCCTCGGTGGCGGCGATGCGGGCCTCGTCGACCACGGACTCCGACTCGGTGCGTTGGGCGATTACTCCGGCGACGCACCCGGCCCGCCAGCCGTTGGCCGCGCACATCGTGAACAGGGTGGCCGACTCCATTTCGTAGTTGAGCACGCCGATCCGACGCCACTCGGCCAGGCTGCCCCGCAGCCAGCCGACGACATCCCCGGCCACCGTGTCGTAGCGCTCCTGGCCGGGGTAGAAGGTGTCGCTCGACGCCGTGATCCCCACCTGATGGGGGGCGTCGAGTGCGACCGCTGCATCGACTAGGGCACGGGTGCACTCGTACGAGGAAACGGCCGGGTACTCCAGCGGAGCGAAATGCCGGCTCGCACCGTCGAGGCGCACCGCCGCCTGGGTGATGACCAAGTCACCGATCAGCAGATCAGGCTGGATCGAACCCGTGGTGCCCACCCGCAGGAACGTCCGCACGCCGAGCTGGGCCAGCTCCTCGACCGCGACCGAGGTCGACGGCCCGCCGACACCAGTCGAGCAGACCACCACCGGCTGGCCGTCGATCGACGCTCGATGGGTCGTGAATTCCCTCACCGAGGCCAGGTGCGCCGGCTCGTCCATCGTCTCGGCAATCCTCGCCACCCGCGCGGGATCGCCCGGCACGATCGCAAGCGTGGCTCCGCCCAGATCGGTCGCGGTCACGCCTAGGTGCATCACCCGCTCGTCACCCATCACCCGACCCTATTTCTCGGCCGCACACGACACCGCCGTCGCCGTGCCGGCAACCGATCCCCGCCGACACGACTCGCTGCCGGCGATCTCTGCAGTTAGTCGACTGCGACTGGGCGGACGGCTGATGCCGGCCGGAAAGCATCGATATGTTCGGTATTGGTCGAGATGTAGGGCCCGCCGATGAGGTCGATGCAGTACGGGACTGCGGCGCACACCGCGTCGAGGCACTCTGCGATTGCCTTGGGCTGACCTGGCAGGTTGATCACCAGGGCGCCGTCGCAGATGCCG
Organism: Candidatus Poriferisodalis sp.; assembly: GCF_965208555.1. Lineage (GTDB taxonomy): Bacteria > Actinomycetota > Acidimicrobiia > Acidimicrobiales > Poriferisodalaceae > Poriferisodalis. The sequence continues at coordinate 256,034 of NZ_OZ242342.1, forward strand.
GCAGTCTGACGCGACAGGATCGCAGTCGGCACTGCCTTCAGCGATGCGGTGCGCATCGCTTCCCCGAAGCCGTGCAACATCTTGGAGCAGGCTGCCTCGGTGGCCTCGGGGGTGACGTCGCGTAGTGCCGGGCCCGTGCCGCCAGTGGTGAGGATGAGACAGCACCCTGCTGCGGCCAGCTCCCGGATCGCCTGGGCCACCTGGTCCTGCTCGTCGGGAACGAGCGCAGCCTGCGCAGACCATTCCGAGGCCAGCACCCGCTCGAGATAGGCACGAATCGCCGGTCCTCCCCGGTCTTCGTAGTCGCCGCGACTGGCCCTGTCCGAAACCGTCACGATGCCGATCAGCGCGTGCGTCGAGAGGTTCTGCGTTCCATCGGAGGTGCTGGTCACGCCGAAACGGTACCGCTCGGTTGGGAATGAGTGCTATTCCCAAAGGACGGCCGAACCAAGGACGAGACCGTTTCCGAAGTGAGATAGGAATAAGACTCATTCCTGTTATATTGCCGCCGTGCTGCTTGTGGAAGCCGGCGAACGTGCCCAGACTCCGTCCCGCGCCGCGTGGGACCCGAGTCGCCGGTCCACCCTTGTCGGCCTTGCGCTGATAGCGCTCGCGTCGGTGGTGGTCGCCATCGGGCTCGGTCCGGTCGGTGTGGCACCCACGACGGTCCTGCGGATCATCGCCCACCACACGCTCGGCCTGCTCGATGCAGAGAGCTGGGCGAGAACTGACGACGCGATCATCTGGGAAGTGCGCCTGCCCCGAGTGCTGCTCGGCGCGATCGTGGGTTCGACGCTCGGGGTCGTGGGCGTGACGCTCCAGGCCCTGGTCCGCAATCCGCTCGCAGAGCCGTACATCCTCGGCGTGAGCTCGGGGGCATCCACTGGTGCCGCCGCGGCGATCCTGTTCGGTGTCGGCGCCTGGCTGGGCACCCAATCGGTGTCGCTGATGGCGTTCTTCGGCGCTCTCGGCGCACTTGCGCTCGTTTTGGCGCTCGCCCGCTCTACAGGGCAGATCACCCCGTCACGGATGCTCGTGGCAGGAGTCGCCGTCAGCTACCTGCTGAGCGCCATGACCAGCCTGATGATCCTCTTCGCCGAGAGTGCCGAAGGTGCTCGGGCAGTGATGTTCTGGCTGCTCGGGTCGCTGGCGAATGCCGACTGGTCGACGCTGCCCATCGGCTACCTCGGCATGGGCACCGGCATGGTCCTGGTGTTCTGGTGGCGCCGGCGACTCGATCTGCTGGCACTCGGTGACGAGACGGCGATGGCGAGCGGGGTCGACCCTGGGCGCACCCGGCTGCTGCTTGTGGTCGTGGTCGCGCTGTGCGTCGGTTTCGCCGTGTCGCTGTCGGGCGGCATCGGCTTCGTCGGCCTCGCAGCACCGCATATCGCGCGGCGGATCATCGGCCCGATCCACCGCCACCTGATCCCCGCATCCGCGGCGCTCGGTGCCCTCATGCTCGTCTGGGCTGACGTTGTTGCTCGCCTGGCGTTGCAGCCCCGCGAGCTGCCCATCGGCGTGGTCACCGGCGTGCTCGGCGCGCCGGTGCTCGTCGCGCTCGTCCGCAAGCTCAATCACAACAACTGAGCGCAACCGTGCTCGCCAGAAAGGGAATTTCATGAATACGAACCTGTCGGCATTCAGGCTTCGAACGGTCGCATTGGTGCTCGTCGTTGCCCTTGTGGCCTCAGCGTGTGGAGGAGGCGATGACTCCCCCACCGCAGCCGCCCAAGGCGACAGCTTCCCGCTGACCTTCACCAACTGCGACAGGGAGTTCACCCTCGACGCCGCGCCCGAGCGGGTGATGTTGATGGAGGCCGCCGCGCCGTCGCTGCTGTTCGCCGCAGGTGCCATGGACCGAGTGATCGCCCGCATCGAGGACTTCCCCGAGGAGTACTACACCGCCGAGGAGCTGGACGTCCTCGAAGCCATCCCAGCATTGGTGGCCGAGGCCACTTCGACCGGCGGGGTCGAGATTTCGGTCGAGGAGATCATTGCTCACGACCCCGACATCGTCATCGGTTACGACACCGCCACGCTCACCCACGACACGCTGGGCGATGTCGGCATCCAGCTCTATGTGATGCCTCCGTTCTGTGACAATCCGCCGCTTCCATCGTTCGAGAGCATCCTGGGCGAGGTCCGCCTGTACGGGCAGCTCTTCGGCACGACCGAGGTGGCCAACGCGAACGCCGCCGCGCTGGAGGCTGCGGTGGCCGCGGCGGCAGATGCGCCGGTTGCCGAAGGGAAGACCGCTGCCGCGCTCTACGTCACTTCCGACGGCAGCGCCATCTACGCCTACTCCTCGCTCGGCATGGTGCACCCGCTGATGGAGGCCCTGGGAATGACCAATGTCTTCGCCGAGCTCAGCGAGCGAGTGCCCGAGGTCTCGATCGAAGAGGTCATCGGTCGCGACCCCGAGATCTTGATCCTGCTCTATGACGACTTCGGGCTCACTCCCGACGAGATCAGCGCGCTCGTCACCGAGCTGCGGGGCGCCAGCAGCATCACCGCTGTGGCCGACGGTGCGGTCTACCCGCTGCTGTTCAACTGGGCCGAACCTCCGACACCGCTCGTGGTCGAGGGCCTGTCAGTGCTCAGCGACCAGATCACCGAGTGACGACTCCATGATTGCGGCCACCGGCATCGACCTGCGTCTCGGCGCGAACGATGTCCTGTCCGGGGCGCAGCTCAGTACGCGTCCCGGACAGGTGGTCGGCCTCATCGGGCCCAATGGCAGCGGCAAGTCATCGTTGCTGCGGTGCCTGTACGGGATGCTCCGCCCACACCGAGGCGCCATTCTCATCGACGACAAGGCGATCGAGTCGCTGCCGCAACGCGCAGTCGCACGCGCCATCGCAGTGGTGACCCAAGACGCCGCTGCCGACGGCGTCGACATCACGGTCGGCGAATTCGTGCTGCTCGGCCGCCACGTTCATCGCGGCGACCATCAGGGCTTCACCGACGACGATCGCAAAATCGCTCTCGAAGGACTGGAGCTGGTGGACATGTCGGGCTTCGCCGAGCGAAAGCTCCACGAGCTGTCCGGCGGGGAGCGCCAGCGGGTGATGATCGCCCGGTGCATCGCGCAACAGAGCCCGGTGATCCTGCTCGACGAACCCACCAACCATCTCGATGTCCGCTACCAGCACGAGGTGCTCACGCTGGTACGGCAGCTCCAGAACGACACCATCGTGGTGCTCCACGACCTCAACCTCGCCAGCCGCTACTGCGATCACCTCGCCCTCCTCGATCACGGCAGGGTCGTGCATCAGGGCCGTCCCGAGGATGTCCTGCGAAGCGAGGTGCTCGAACCCGTCTACGGCATCGAGGTGCGACGACTTGCGGACGGGCAGCACTCCTACCTCGCGTTCGGCCCGCATGCTGTGATCGGCAGCAAGCGATGAACACCGCGCCGAACGGCTGGGCTTCCCCTGCCTCCATACGTGTCCAGATCTGCCGCGGTTGCTGCTGCGGCACCGAGCGGAAGCACCCCGAGACCGACCACGATCGGCAGACCGCCGCTGTCTCGGCCGTCGCTCGAACTCGCGTGGTGGACTGCGTGGACGAGTGCGCCTACTCCAACGTCGTGGTTGTCCGCCGCGGCGACGGGTCATCGGTGTGGCTCGGTGGCATCAACGACGCCCTGCTCACTGATGCACTGTGCAAGTGGCTTGTCGAAGGTGCCTCGCAGCCGCCGCCTCCGGTCCTTCAGTCGAAGGTCTTCATCCGCAAGTCAAGTGCAGTCGGGGCAGATTCCGAAGACGTCGAGCCGGTGGGTGCTCGGCTGGAACCCGCTGGTGTCCAGCGCCTTGCCGAGTGATGTCTCGAGGCTGCGTTCGTCCGCAGCGGGCATGAAGAAGTCGTCAACCATGCCGCACACGGTGCAGATGGTGTGGTGATGACGGCCGATGATGTCCTCGGAGAACTCGTAACGAGTCGGGTCATCGATCCCGACAACACGCCGGACGATGCCCACGCTTTCGAGGTCGGCCATGTTGCGGTACAGCGAGCTCTGAGTAAGGCGAGGCCGGAGCTCGAGCATCTCGGGGATAGTCGCCGGCCGAGCGGCGCGCACGAGCAGCTCCACGAGTTCTCGCCGACCCTTGGTGTAGAGCTGCCCGGCGTCATTCAGGCGGGCCGACACCAATTCGTGAGTCTCGGCGAGTCGCTCGCCCATCAGCACATTCTACCGAGGCCGGTTGCGCCGGCTTGAATGCACTACGCCGTCTCTAGACGGTGATCCGGCCAACGAATGCGGCGATTTCATCGATCACCTCGTCTCGGTTCGTCTCATTCACCAGTTCGTGGCGAGCGCCTTCGTAGAGGCGGATGGTTTTGTCCTCGCTGGGCATCGACTGCACCGCCTCGAGCGAGGTGCGGTAGTCGACGAAGGGGTCATCGGTGCCGTGGCAGAACAGCACCCCCATGGTGAGAGTGCTGACTTGGGCCCGGAATCGGTCCAGGGCGACGACCTCGGCTTCAAGCAAGGGCCGCTTGTACCGGCCCCGGTAGATGAGCGGATCGGTGGCGTAGGCCTCGACTGCGGCGGTGTCGCGGGACATGCCCGAGAAGTCGGTCGTGGCGGGAGGCAGCTCTGGCTGCGCCAGAACCTCCCGGGCCCAATTCCAGTCGCCGATCACCGCGCCGAGCAGGACGATGCCGGCGACATCGTCGGGGTATTCCTGGGCAAACCTCGAAGTGAGCAGCCCGCCCATCGAGTGCCCGATCATCACCACCGGCAACCCAGGATGCTCGGCCTGCGCGATGTCGACGAGCGTCCGCAGGTCGTCGACCACGTGCTCGAAGTCGGTGATGAGCGCCCGCTCGCCGTCGCTGCGACCGTGCCCCATGTGGTCCTCGCCGTAGATCACCGCGCCATCGGCCATCAGCCGCTCGGCCAGGTGGCCATAGCGTGCCGCGTACTCGGCGTAGCCGTGCACCACCACCGCGATGTGGAGCGCGGGGCCTTCGGGCACCCATCGCTCGTAGTGAATCGATCCCTCTGACCCAGCGAACATCGGCACGGGCGCGGTTCTAGCACCCCCGCACACCGGCGCCCTTCGTGCTGAGTCTCGTAGGAACCGTTCTCATTCCGGTTAGAGTCCCGGTCCGGTTTCCATCGTCGAAACACACCCACATGAGCACGACACCCTACGAAACCCCGCACACCCTGGAACGGGTTGGCGAGGCCCAGCTCCCGACGAAGCACGGCCTGTTCACGATCTTCGCCTACACCGGAGCGGGCGCAGGCGAGCACGTGGCCTTGGTCTTCGGCGAACCGCACTCGCGTCGGAGGGTGCCTGTGCGTATGCACTCCTCGTGCGTCACCGGCGACGTGTTCGGCTCGTTGCGGTGCGACTGCGGGCAGCAGCTCGAGCTCGCGATCCAACACGTGACCTCCTCAGGGGCCGGCGCGATCCTCTATCTCGATCAGGAGGGCCGCGGGATCGGGCTCGCCAACAAGATCAGGGCCTACCAGTGCCAGGACACCGGCTTCGACACCGTGGACGCCAACACCACGCTGGGTTTCGAGGCCGATCAGCGTGACTACGCACCCGCGGCCTGGATCCTTCGTGACCTCGGCATCACTGACGTCGAGCTGCTCACAAACAACCCCCACAAGGCAGACAGCCTCCGCGAGAACGGGATCACCGTGGAACGCGTGCCTCTCGCTGTCGCGCCGAACCTCTACAACCGCCGATACCTCGAGACCAAGGCCCGCCGACTGGGCCATCAACTTCCCACCACGAACGGGCATGACCCGGCGTGGTCACAGCAGCAGAGGAGTTTCCCGACAGATGAGCACCTACACGCTTGAACCCATGCCGTCCACCCACGTGGGTGAGGGCAGCGTCGCCGAGCTCGCCCAGCACGTACGGGCGCACGGCAGCCGTGCCTTCGTGGTGAGCGACCCGGGCGTGCGCGCCGCGGGCATTGTCAACACGGTGATCGACGCGCTCACAACCGATGGCCTCGAGTGGACGGTCTTCGACGACGTCGACCCCAATCCGACCGATGCCAACGTCGCCGCCGGGGTGGAGTCGCTTCGAGGGTTCGGCACCGAGGACGTCGTGATAGTGCTCGTCGGCGGCGGGTCGGTCATGGACTGCGGCAAGTACATCGCTATGGCAGCCCCGTCAGGCATCGAGGACTCGTCGCTTGCCTTCTCGCCCGAACTCGACGACGCCGACCGGATCGACTTCGCAACCCTGGCGCCCCCGGCTCGGGCCAGTGCGCCGTGCGTGCCCACGATCGCCGTGCCCACCACCTCCGGCACGGCGTCGGAAACCAACGGCGGCGGCCTGATCACCCGGACAGAGGACCATCGCAAGCTGACCTTCAGCCATCCCGACGTTCGGCCGCGCGCTGTCGTGCTGGATCCCCTCTTGACCGTCGGGCTGCCGTCGGGTGCGACTGCGGTGTGCGGCATGGATGTGCTGACGCACGCCATCGAGGCCTACACGTCCACCGCGTCGAACCCCTATGCCGACGGCCTCGCGCTGCAGGCCATCCGGCTCACCGGGCAGTGGCTCCCCCAGGCCGTCGCCGTCGGCAGCGATGTGCAGGCCCGGGCGTCAATGCAGATCGCGTCCCACCTCGCGGGCCGCGCATTCTCGTCGGGCCCGCTGCTCGGGCTCGTACACGCAACCGGTCACCCCGTCTCGGGCACGTTCGGCGCGGCCCACGGGCAGACGCTCGCCACCATGCTCCCTCACATCATGCGCTTCAACCTCGAATCGGTCTCCGATCGCTACGCCGACGTGGGCCAAGCGCTCGGCGTCGCCCGCGACCCGCTGGCGGCCGTCGAGGCGGTCGAGACGCTGTCCGCGACCGTCGGAACGGACCGCAGTCTCAGTGACCTCGGCGCCAAGACGCAGGACATCGACGGGCTCACCACCGACGCGTTGCGCGACCTCATCATCTTGAATACGCCGCGCTACCCGAGCCGGGAAGAAGTCCATGCGCTGTACGAACAGGCGATGTAGGTGAGCCAGCACGATCGGCCCGCTTCGGAGAGGCTGGGTAATCTCGCCGTCATGGACGTCGCGGATGCCAAGAACATCGTTCGTGCCGAGATCGAGCGCCTCACGCCGGCGCTGCTGGATCTCTCGCACACGATCCACGCCAACCCCGAACTCAACTTCGAAGAGCACCACGCCCACGAAGCCCTGACCGGCGTGTTAGAAGACAACGGGATCGACGTGACCCGTGGTGCGTACGACATGCCGACGGCGTTCGATGCTCGCGTCGGCACAGCTGACGGCCCGACGGTCGCTGTGCTGTGCGAGTACGACGCACTCCCGGGGATCGGCCATGCGTGCGGTCACAACATCATCGGCTCGGCAGGGCTCGGCGCCGGCATCGCGGTGGCGAAGGTTGCCAAGGCTCTCGGCGGACGGGTCGCCATCCTCGGTACGCCCGCCGAAGAGGGCGGCGGCGGCAAGGAGTTCATGGTCCGCCGCGGCGCCTTCGACGATGTCGATCTGGCGATGATGGTGCATCCCGCCGATCGCGACCTCCGCACGTTCCATGCGATCGCTATCCAGCAGCTGCACGTGACCTATGACGGCCAGGCGGCCCACGCTGCTGCCTCACCGCACCGGGGCCGCAACGCTCTCGATGCGGCGGTACTCGGCTACAACGCGGTCGCCGCGCTGCGCCAGCACATTCGGCCCGACGAGCGGATCCACGGCATCTTCACCGACGCGGGCGACAAGCCCAACATCGTGCCGTCGCGCGCTGCCGCCGAGTGGTACGTGCGCAGCCACAAGATGGCGAGCCTCGAAACGCTCAAGGAGCGGGTGCAGCGTTGCCTGCAGGGAGGCGCCGACGCTTCTGGGTGCGAGATGCAGGCCGAGTGGATCGATCCGCCCTTCTACGACATGATCGACAACCACCCCCTGCTCGACGTCTACGTGCGCAACGCCATGGATGTCGGGCGTCACCCGTTGCCCTCAGAGGAAGGGTCGATGGTGGTCGGATCGACCGACATGGGCAACGTCAGCTACGCCGTCCCGTCCATCCACCCGATGATCAAGGTCGCCCCCGAGGGCACCCCGATACACACGCCGGAATTCGAGGTGTACACGGGTCGCGAGGAAGGCGACCAGGCAGTTATCGACGGTGCGCTCACCTTGGCGCTCACCATGGTCGACTGCCTGGCCAGCGCGGACACTCGCGAAGAGATCCGTGCCGCGTTCACGGCTGCCGCATAGGTTCATCGAACGAGCACCACAGGAGCGAGCCTGGCAATGCCATTGACCCAGTACCGCATCGATCGCGACGGCGCCGACCGTCTCCTCTTCCTCATGCACGGCTATACCGCCGAGCAGCACCACCTCGCGTCGTACGTGCCGTTGGTGGATCCAGACGAGCGCTTCACCGCGATCGCACCGCGCGGCCCGATCGACATGCCCGATGGCGATGGCGCGGGCTGGTGGTCGATCGACCTTGAGACCTTCGAAATGGATCTCTCACAGTTCATGCCGTCACTGGAGATGATCGAGTCATTGATCGCCGAGGAGGCCGACAAGGCAGGCGTTCCACTCGAGCGGTGCATCGTGGGCGGATTCAGCCAAGGCGGTTACCTGTCGCTGGCGCTCGTTGGGAGGCCTGGTGCGCCGCGCTACGCCGGCGTGTGGGCCATCTGCTGCGGTCTTCCGAGCGCACTGGGTCTCGACGTCGATCTGTCGGGCGGCGACGGCCGGCCTGCACTGTTCCAGTGGGGCACCCGCGACATCTTCATCGGCCAGGAGCAACCCAAAGAGGTGATCGCGGCCCTTGGCGACGGCGGGTGGGATCTGCGCCACCACGCCTACGACATGGCCCACAGCCAGACCATCGAGATGATGATCGACGCCCGCGAGTGGCTCGCCGGCGTTCTCTGAGCTGTCCTTCTAGAGAGCGAGTTTGACCAGGCCTCCGTCGGCCCGACCGACCAGGAGGCAGTCCTCGCTCACCCACCGGAGACGACTGGTCGCCTCATCAGACTCCAGCGCAGTCAACGGCGACAGGTCCTGACCGGCGCGGGTTGGGGCCGCCCACACAATGGTGCGGCCATCTCCTCCCCCCGTGGCGACAGACTTGCCGGAGGGATCCCAATCCAGGTCCTCAATGTGGTTGTCATGGCCGGAGGCAGCGGCCGGCGCGGTACCCGCAGGTCCCTTGCCGCCGAAGTCCCAAACGGTGAGCTCACCGAGGCACGCAACCGCTAGCCATCGGCTGTCGTGGCGGAATCCGATTCGCTCGATTTTGGACGGATAGCCCGACATCGAGAGGTCCTTGCCGCTCCAGAGCCGCCACAGGTGCACGGTCGCGTCTTGGGCTCCTGCGCAGGCCCATGCCCCGTCGGGAGACATCGCCAGCGACAGCAGCGATCCCTTCCAGTCGAAGCGACGTCGGCGGCCGGTCCGTGGCCCGACTACGTCGTGCCAACCGATGCCGCCGTATGCGGTTGCGCCGACGCGGCTGCCGTCGGCTGACCAGGCGACTGCTGTCACCGTCGAGGGCTGGTCGTCGAAGTCGTGGAGAAGCGCGCCGTCGAGGTCGGTGATGAGCAAGTGCCGGCCCGCGCCGATCGCAAGCACAAGCGCGTTCGGCGACCAGGCCAGTGCCGTCACCCAGGCCGATGTGTCGACAACGCCCTGAGTAGCTCCGGTGCAGTCGTAGATCCGCACGCAACCGTCCTGGCCCCCGACCGCCAGGCGCCTGCCATCGGATGACCAGGCAGCGCTCAGCACTCCCATCTCGTGGCGTTCCAGCGCTGTGGCCGCACCGTCGTCGATGTCGATAAGGGCAGCATCACCGCCTAGGGATCCCACCACCGCCTGGCCTTGGTCCCGGTAAACCTCGAGGACCTGCACGTAGTCGTCGACGTCCACCCGCCACTGTGCAATCGGTGATGTCGCAGCGTCGGTCATACCAGGCAGGACCTGAAGCTGGCCTCCAGTGACTCTCGGTCGAGGTTGCGTCCGATGAACACGAGACGGTTGCGTCGTTCCTCGCCGTCTGCCCACACTCCTTGAGGCTGGCCGTCAAGCAACATGTGGACGCCCTGGAACACATACCGCTCGTCCCAGCCAGCAATCGACAGGATGCCCTTTGAGCGGAAGATGTCGGTTCCCTTCGTGCGCAGGAGATCGCCCAGCCATTCATTCAGCCGGTCGATATCGAGGTCGCCATCGGCTTCGATCCCCACCGATGTCACGCTGAGGTCGTGCTGGTGTTCGGCATCGGGGTCGAGGAACTCGGGATCGTCGGCCAACACACGATCGAGCGAGAACGCGCCGACCTCGAGGATGGCATCAAGGTCGACCTTTCCGTGCTGAGTCCGGATAATCGGCGGCAGTGGGTTGATCTGCCGGATGCGGGTTTCCACTTCGTCCAACTCGTTGTTGTCGGCGAGGTCGATCTTGTTGAGCACGACCCGATCAGCGAACGCCAGCTGCTCGACGGCTTCGTTCTCGACCCCTTCGGGCTTCTCTTCGTCCAGGTGCGGAACCAGATGCTTGGCGTCGACCACCGTGACGATGGCATCGAGCCGCAACTGGGCTGACATCTCATCGTCGACGAAGAACGTCTGAGCCACCGGTGCCGGGTCGGCCAGCCCCGTCGTCTCGATGAGGATCTGGTCGAACCGGTCCTTGCGCCGCATCAGATTGCCGAGAATGCGGATCAGATCGCCTCGAACGGTGCAGCAGATGCAGCCGTTGTTCATCTCGAAGATCTCTTCTTCGGCATCGAGGACGATGGCGTCGTCGATGCCGACCTCGCCGAACTCGTTCTCGATCACGGCAATTCGCTTGCCGTGCTGCTCGGTGAGGATGTGATTCAGCAACGTTGTCTTGCCCGCACCGAGAAATCCCGTCAGCACCGTCACAGGAACTCGCTCATCAACCATGCCGGAAATGGTAATGAGTCCCATTCCCATGCGCACGGTGGCCGCGAGCGCATGCGGGGTTGCTGAGCGTCTGCTAGGCGTCGGCGCGGATCAGGTCTGACGCCTTCTCAGCAATCATGACGGTTGCTGCTTGGGTGTTGGAGCTGACCAGGTCGGGCATCACCGACGCATCGCAGACCCGGAGTCCCTCCACGCCGCGGACCTTGAGATCCGCCGAACACACCGAGAGGTCACCCGAGCCCATCGCGCAGGTTCCGACTGGGTGATAGGCAGTGCGACCGAAGTCGCGTGCGTAGCGGATCAGCTCGTCCTTGGTGCTGCCGTAGGTCGCACCCGGATGGTGCTCGCCCTCGATGTAGCGCGAGAACGCCGGCTGAGTCATGATCTCGCGCGTCTGGCGGACACCCTCGATGCTGACGTCGACGTCGTAGTCCTCTGCGAGATAGTTCGGATCGATTAGGGGCGGTGCTGCCGGGTCGGCCGACGCCAGTCGAACCGAGCCGCGGCTGTGCGGCCGCACGAAGTAGGTATTGAGAGTGCAGCCGTAGCCGAGCCTCGTGGCCGTGACGCCGGCTTCGGCCCCTGCAGCGGGGAGGAAGTGGAACTGCAGATCGGGCGTCGGCGCAGAGGGATCGCCGTAGGTGAAGGCGCCGCCCTCGACAACCGTCGAGGTCAGCGGGCCGCGCCTGCCGGCGGCATAACGAACGAATGCAAGGACGCTCTCTGGCCCGAAGCGGAGCAGGCGGTCAACGGAGATCTTGTCCCTGAGTGAGTAGACGACATCGAGGTCGCAGTGGTCCTGGAGGTTCCTGCCCACGTACGGCGACTCGACCACGGTGTCGATTCCCAGATCGCCGAGGGCGGAGGGGTCGCCGATGCCCGAGAGCAGCAGGATCTTCGGCGTGTTGATGGCACCGGCAGTCATGAGGACTTCGCGGTCGGCCCGGCGAGTCGAGGTCCGTCCGCCGGCCTCCGTCTCGACGCCGACGACGCGGCTGCCGTCGAGAATGAGGCGCCGGACGTGGCTGTGCAGCTCCACGGTGAGATTCGGACGGTTCTGGACGGGCTTCAGGTAGCCGGTAGCGGCGCTGCAGCGCTTCCGATCGCGATTGGTGATCTGGTAGGCGCCGACGCCGTGCTGTGACTCGCCGTTGAAGTCGTCAGTCTCAGGTATCCCGGCTTGTTTGCCTGCTTCGATGAACGCGACGGTCAGCGCGTGGAGATCGGGGAAGTCCGACACGCCCAGCGGGCCGTCGGTCCCATGCCACGGCCCGCCGAGCCGGGCATTGCCCTCGGACCGCACGAAGTACTGCTGAACTTCGGCGAAGCTCCAGCCGCTGCAGCCGTGCTGCTGGCTCCAGCGGTCGTAGTCCTGCGGGGCGCCGCGGGTGAAGACCTGGGCATTGATCGAACCGCCGCCGCCGAGCACCTTGCCCTGCGCGTAAGGGATGGTGCGGTCTTCGCAGTGCTGCTGGGGAGCGGTGGAGAACCCCCATTCGTAGGGTCCTGCGGTCAGCTTGGCGAAGCCGGCCGGGATGTGGATCAGCGGGTGACGATCCCGCTTGCCGGCCTCAATGAGCAGGACCGAGACGTCGGGGTTCTCGCTGAGCCGGGCCGCGAGCACGCAGCCCGCAGTGCCGCCTCCGACGATGAGGTAGTCATAGCTGCTGCTCATTGGATATGGCGCCGGGGGATGGTGGCGTTGATGGTATCGATCGCATCGATGACCTCGTGGGCCACCCAGACACGAGATCGGCCGGCACGGTGTTCGCTCAGCCGCAAGATGCCAGCGTCGGCGAGCTGGTGCAGGATCTGCGAGGCGCGACCCGGTGTCAGTTTGTACGCGGATTGGACTTCGCCAGCGGTGATGGCAGGCGTTCCGAGCAGACCGTCGAGAATCTGCGAGACAGCAGATCCCTGACGGGTGCGGACGCGCTGGCGATAGGTGTCAGCGATATCAGCGATGCGTGCCACGAGGCGGACCGCAGCGTGTGCACCGTCATTGACCGCGGAGGCAAACACGGTGATCCAGTCGTCGAGGTCACCCCGGCGGTATGCGGTGAGGCCGCCGACGTAGCCGTTCGGGTTATGCAGAAGTCCGTGCGCGACGGGCACCGGCGTTGTCGCCGTCGCAGATCCGGAGTCGAGCAGTCGGTGGATCAGCAGCCGTCCGATGCGGCCGTTGCCATCGACGTAGGGATGGATCGTCTCGAACTGTGCGTGCGCGATCGCGGCGTGCACGATCGGGTGCACATCGCGTCGGGCAGCGAAGCGCACTAAGTCGTCCATCAGCCCGGGAACCTGGTCCCACGGCGGGCCTTCGAAGTCTGCGCTCTGGCGACTCTGACCGATCCACACCGCACAGTCCCGCCACGCGCCGAGATGCTGCCGCTCCATTTCCGGATCCGCCGCGAGCAGGCTGCGGTGGCGACTGTGGAACCAGTCCTCGCTCAGATCATCGGTACCGCGTTGAGTGTTCAGCGCGACCGTGACGTTCGCAGCGACCAGCTCCGTCGGGACCGGATAACGGCCCCGATCAGGATCGTCGTCGAGATCGGCGAGTGCTACCGCCAGCGATTCGCTGGAGGTCGTGATGTGCTCGATCTGCGAGGAGGCGACTGCGTCGGCACGGATGAGCACGGCGCTGAGATGACCGAGTACGCCAGTCGTCGCCGCGGCGCGGTCGCGCAGATCACTGATTGCCCGCGCCGCTTCAGCCAGCGCCTCGCCCGTGGCCCGCTGAAGCGCGGGAATCGCGAGCTCCCCGATGTGCGGAGGCACAGTCTGCGTGACCGTTATGGTGCGCGGGCTCTCGTCATCCCACGATCGCCACAGCTCGTTCTCCACCGTTGCGCTGTGCAACTGGGCTTCCGGCCATCGGGGCACTGGCTGCCTCCATACCTCAACACGATCCATTCAATGTAAGGTTATCACCAATTATCTAAACTTAGAATGCAATGGTTTAGGTCGATCAAATGCTGCGATGGGAATAGCACCAGCGGGCGAATTACCCTTGCCGATACGCGAGCGGCCTTCTTGGGGACGGCGATGTCGAAGACGTACACGTTGCCATACACGCTCAAGGAGCCCTCGGAGGAAACCGAGCACATGTACCTGGCTGAGGTTCCGGTGCTGCCGGGGTGCCGAGCATGGGGCGAGTCCGCTGAGGAGGCGCTGCACAACCTCGATGGTGTCGCGGCGGACTTCATTGCGTCGTACAACGAGCATGGCGACGAACTGCTTGAGTCCATTGCCGCTGCGGGTGAACTCGTCGTTGCGGTGTGACGTATCGGGAACTGACGCGGAAACTGAACTCACTCGGCTGCGAGGTCGATTGCCAGTCGAGAGGTTCTCACGGGCCTGAACGCTCAGTCCCCGCACCCCGCTCCGGCGACGTGAACGCATAATCGACGGGATCGGCACCGGACAATCAACCACAGGGAGACCGCCGTGCCCCGAAAACGACTCGCAATCGACGAGGCGACCCGCTCGAAGGATCTCACTGGCACGACCTACATCGTCACCGGCGCCAACTCCGGAGTGGGCCTCGAGACCACCCGTCAGCTGGTGACCCAGGGTGCTCATGTGGTCATGGCCTGCCGACGGGTCGAGGCCGGCGAGGAGGCATCTCGTAGCTTCGCCGGCCTCGCCGGAACGCATGAGGTCATGCGGCTCGACCTCGCCGATCTCCACTCGGTTCGCGAGTTCGCGGCTGCATTCACCGCCGAGCACGATCGTCTCGACGGGCTCGTGTGCAATGCCGGCATGGTGAACATGCGTCGTGACCTGGAACGAACGACGGACGGATTCGAGTCGACCATCGCCGTGAGCTACTTCGGCCACTTCCTGCTGACCGAACTCCTCCTCGACACGCTCAAGGCGACCGCACCGTCACGAATGGCGATCCTGTCCTCGGTCGTGCACGCGGGAAGCCCCAAGAACCGGCCGCAGCTGGTACTCGACGACCTCAACTACGAGCGGCGCGACTTCAGCGGCATGCGCGCCTACTGCGAGGCGAAGGTGGCGACGGTGCTCTACGCCGCAGAGCTCGCCCAGCGGCTGGAGGGCGCGGACGTCTCGACCTTCTCTGTCCACCCCGGATGGGCCCGATCGAACTTCGGATCAGGCGGCCCCCTGCCGATGCGTATCGCAATGGCGATCATGCGGCCTCTCAGCCGGCTCGTGTCCGACAGCAACACGGAGTCGGCCCAGACGACACTCCATTGTCTGTTATCCGACGATGCGCCCCGGCACTCCGGCGCCTACTTCAGCCAGAGCAGCGTTCTCTACCGCGACAAGGAGTGCCGGAACGGTGGCTGGCCCATGGACACGCCGAACCCGAACGCCAGGAACATGGACACCGCGAGGCAGCTCGTCGCGGTGAGCTATGACCTCGTCGGATTGGACAATCCCTCGTCGGCCAACAGAGGCGATCAGGTCAGCGAGTAGCGGATCGGCAGGCTCTTGTGCCCGCCCACGAAGGTGGTCTTCATGGTGGCAGGATCTCCAGCCAGCTCGACCGTGGCGAGTCGAGGAAGCACGTGGGCGAACAGGTTCCGCAGCTCAAGCCGAGCGAGTTGCGCGCCCAGGCAGAAATGGACGCCGTAGCCGAATGAGATCTGGCGGGCGGCGTTGTCGCGCTCGATGTCGAAGCGCAGTGGATCGTCAAAAACATTCGGGTCGAGGTTCGCCGCCTTGTACGACAGATACACCCACTCCCCCTCGGCGATCTCCTGCCCGAGGATCTCCGTGTCGGCTTGGGCGGTGCGCATGAAGTGACGCACCGGTGCAGTCCAGCGGAGCATCTCCTCGACTGCGTTGACCATCAGCTCGTCGGGAGCCGACTGCAGCTTCGCGAGTTGATCGGGGTGCTCGATCAGTGCCTGCATGCCGCCGGCCATGGCGCTCGAGGTGGTGTCGTGTCCAGCGGTCGCCGCAATGATGTAGAGACCCATCGTTTCGAGATCAGGAAGTGTCCGGCCGTCGATCTCGCCGTTGGCGATGGCGCTTGCCAGGTCGTCGGTACTCTCAGCCCGCCGGGACGCAGTGAGCTGCGAGAAATACGCGTTGAAGTCGCCGATGACCTGTGCCTGCACCTCGGGGCTGACCTCGCCGCGCTGGAGGTCGGGATCCTCCTGGCCGAAGAGCTGTTGCGTCAGCATCAGCATCCTCGGGTAATCCGATTCGGGCAGTCCCAGGATCGCGAGGATGACCTCGAGCGGGTACGGCAGCGCGACCTCCACCGCGAAGTCAATCTCCCCTCGTGCGGATTCGAGCTTGGCGATGGCCTTCGCGCTGAGCTCATCGAGGCGCGGCTCGAGCCGGCCCACCGTCCGGGGCTTGAACCAGTCGGCGATCACCGTGCGGTACTTGCCGTGGTCGGGGGCATCCATGTGGATCAGCGACTTGATCACCGCCTGGCGCCCTTCGATCTGAGCGTTCGTCGCCAGCACGGGCTCAGGGCCATTCGTGAACAGGCCGGGATCGCGCTCCACCTCCAGGACCGCAGCGTGATCGATCACTGCCCAGAACGGTCGGAATCCTTCGCGCTCGATGCGATGGATCCCTCCTTCGGCATGAAGCGCGAGCGCTGTCCGGTTCCAGTCGTCAAGATCACCCCAACGGTGGTTGTCGCTGAAGATGTCGTTCGGTGCCGGCGCACCGGCTCTCTTCTTCACCAATCACTCCTCCGGTCCACCGCCGTGCGTCCCGCAGCCCGATCCCCGAACCATCACGTTGCGTAGCTTGTCATCTGACAGGCGAGAGAAGGGCGTTGGGAATGGTGAAGTACGCGGACGGGCCGACGACCAGTGTCGAGGTCCACATCGATGCACCGCCGTCAGTCGTGTGGCCCCTGCTGTGTGACATCAACGCTCCCGCTGAGTTCTCCCAGGAGTTCCAAGGCGCCGACTGGGACGACAACGGCCCGGCTCTCGGGGCGACGTTCCGGGGCCGGAACGAGCACAAGGTCGTCGGCGAGTGGAGATCGACCTGCACCGTCACAGCGATGGACCACGAGCGCTCGTTCGAATGGACGGTCGGTGATGTCGACTACCGGGCCGCCCGCTGGCGCTTCGACCTCGAGCCCGAGGGCGAGGGCGACGGGAGCATGCTGAGGTTCACCGCCGAGATCGGGCCGGCGCCGTCAGGTCTCAGCCCGGCCATCGAGCGCATGCCCGACCGCGAGGAGGACATCGTCGCCAAGCGCATGGGCGAGCACAACACCAACATGAGTCGCACTGTCGAGGGCTACAAGCAGCTCGCCGAAGCCCGCCAAGCGCGCACGTCGTGACCGATCTCGACATCGGCGTGCTCCCGGCCGGCCTGGATGCCGCGGGCTTCGACTACATCCGCAGCGCTGAGCAGCTCGGCGTCGACTCGGTGTGGATGCCCGAGGCGTGGATGTACGACGCGCTGACCCCGCTCGGCTATCTCGCTGCGATCACCGACCGCGTCCGGCTTGCCACCGGCGTCGTCCAGCTCGGCGCCCGCTCCCCGGCGATGCTGGCGATGTCCGCCCTCGCGCTGGCGAATATGTCGGAAGGTCGCTTCGTGCTCGGTCTGGGCACCAGCGGACCTCAGGTCATGGAGGGCTGGCACGGTGTCCGCTTCGACCGGCCGGTCACCCGCACCAGCGAGACCATCGACATCATCCACAAGGTCTGCTCGGGCGAACGGCTCACCTACGAGGGCAAGGTGTTCGAGCTTCCCCTGCCTGACAGCCAGGGCCGGTCCCTCCGCTCGCCGGTGGCCGGCGCATCCATCCCGATCTACATCGCGTCCATGGGGCCAGCCAACCTCCGACTCACGGGCGCCAAGGCCGACGGATGGATCGGCACTGCGTTTCTGCCCGAGTCGGCCAACGTGTTCACCGACCACATTCGTGAAGGCGCCGAGTCATCGGGGCGATCCCTCGACGACATCGAGCTGACGGTTGCGGTGACCCTCGACTTCTCCGACGAGCCCGAGGCAGCGGCACGGCGCCATGCCGACGGCTACGCATTCACCATCGGTGCCATGGGGTCGTCCTCGACGAACTTCTACAACCAGGCGTTCACCCGGCAAGGCTTCGGCGACGCAGTCGAGGAGGTGCAGCGACTTTGGCAGTCCGGTGACCGGGAGGCGGCCGCGGCAGCAGTGCCCATCGAGATCGGGTTCCGCACGAACCTGCTGGGCAGCGACGCCGAGGTGAGCGAGCGACTCCGCGCCTACCGCGCGTCGGGGATCCGCACCCTGCGGGTTCGGGTCGATACGGACGACCCGACCATCCGGCTGGACTCGCTCGCACGACTCATGGACCTAGTGCGTGCCGTCAACCACGAGTGAGGCATCAAAGGCTGACCCGCCGCGATCAGGCGCTCCAGCCGCCGTCGACGTGGATGGTCTGGCCGGTGATGTAGCTGGCCCCGGCGCACAGGAACAGGCACACGTCGGCGTACTCCTCGCCGGTGCCGGGACGCCCCAGGGGCAGCGCTGCCGCGTCCTCGAAGACCGACGGCCACTTGAGCGGGAAGTTCGTGGAGTCGGGATGGACATAGCTCGGCGAGATCGCGTTCACCCGAACGTCGGGAGCGAGGCCGCGGGCGAGCTCCTTGGTCAGCGTGATGACGCCGCCCTTGGCCACGCTGTACGGCGAGCTCGACCCGCCGCCGCGCCAGCCGGCCATCGAGGCCGTGTTGACGATCGCGCCCTTCGACTCCTTCAGGAACGGCGCCGCAGCGTGCGAGGTGCGGAAGGCCGACAGCAGGTTGATCGACAGCGCTTCGGACCAGAGCTCTTCGGTCTGGCTGTCGAGGTCCTCGGGCCCGATGCGCGTGAGCGTCACCGGGTGGCCGGCGATGTTCACCAAGTAATCCAGGCCCCCCATCTGTGCAGCGGCTGCCCGCACCATCTGGCGCGCCGCGTCCGGGTCACGCAGATCGGTGGGCGCAGCGAACACCTCGAGCCCCTCCCGAGCCAGCGACGCGGCTGCTTCACCGAGCCGGTCGCCGTCGAGGTCGGCCAAGGCCACGGTCGATCCCATCTCGGCGAACTTGCGAGCAGTGGCCAGGCCCAGGCCACTGGCACCGCCGGTGACAATGGTCCGCCGTTGGCCGAGATCGGCAGAAATCATGGGCTTCCTCCCTCAGAACCGGTCGCCAGTGGCGAGCCACCTGTGGCAGCCCGCCCGCCGTGTGCGGTCGTACAGTCAGTCAACCAGCATCACCCATCGACTCAGCGAGGAATCACATGCCAGCCGTCGTTGACCTCGAAGCCATCGTCGTGTCAGTGCCCGCGGAAGGGAACGCCTTCACCGAGACCGACACCGAGGACATATTGCTCGTGCTCGTCACCGACGAGGACGGCCGGATGGGCTTCGGGGAATGCGCCTGCGCTCCCGGCGTGCTCAAGGAGCTGATCGAGTTCCCGAGCGAGCACTTCTGGGCCAACGGCATCACCGAGCACGTCATCGGCAAGGACCCGATCGAGGCGCTGGCCATCTATGACGGCATCTACCACTCGAGCTTCTACCACGGCCGCCGAGGGCTGCTCATCAACGCCCTGTCGGCCGTTGACATCGCCCTCTATGACCTCGCCGGCAAGCAGCTCGGCAAGCCGGTCTGGCAACTGCTGGGAGGTGCCCGCCAGCCGGGGGCGCGGCCGTACGTGACCCTGTATCCGGGCGACACCAGGGGTGAGCCGACCGGCGTGATCCTGGACAAGATGGAAGGGATCGTCGACCTTGCCCGGCAGTCGGGCTTCACCGCAATGAAGCTGCCCTTCGTCGGGCTCACCGAGCTGCCCGATCACCAGGTAGTCGATCTGGTCGGCCAGCTCCGGGCGATGATCGGCGACGACATCGTGCTGGGCACCGATCCCGGATATCGCTGGACCCACTGGCAGGAGGCGCTCTGGGTCCTCAACCGCCTCGACGACCACCGGGTGTACTTCGCCGAGGTGCCGCTGCGCCACGACGACATGGAGGGGTACCGCCAGCTCGCGGCCCGCTGCCCGCTGCTCATCGGCGCAGGCGAGTTCTCGACCGGCCGCTGGGAGGCCAAGGAGTGGCTCGACCATGCCAAGGTGCCGTTGCTGCACTGCGGCATCAGCCGGGCCGGCGGCTTCACCGAGATCGCCCGCATCTCGGAGATGTGCGAGCTCGCCGGGGCCCTGCTGATGCCCCACAGCTACGCCACGGCCATCTCCGACTACTGCAACCTCCACATGCAGATCGCGAGCATGCAGATTCCGATGGTCGAGTTCCGTACCATCGAGCCGGTCACCTCGATTCTGCGCCGCGACCTCGTCCACCCGGCGATGCCCGAGATCGTCGACGGATGGGTGGCGCCGCCGACCGCACCCGGCCTGGGCCTCGAGCTCAACATGGATCTGGTCAACCAGTTCCGAGTCCAGCCCTGATCGAGACCGCCAGCGAACATGGCACGTGAACACTCAGACCTGGGGAGCTGGATACGCCGGCTCCGTGAGCCCGATCCGAGCCTGTCGCTCAAAGACGCGCTGGATGCGATCGATGCCGAGGCGTTGGACAGCGCAGTCGGCTTCGCGGCTGAGCACTGCCGGCGCTACATCGCCACCGCTGGTGAGGACGACGGCTGGGACGGGCCGCGGCCGATCCTGATTTTGTACACGACCGGTCGCCGCTCAGGGCAGACCCGCCGCAATCCCCTGCTGTTCTTCGACCACGACGGGCACCGCTTCCTCGTGGCGTCGAACGGGGGTGCCGACGCAGACCCGCTGTGGCTCGGCAACCTCGTGGCTGATTCGCGGGTGCACGTGAGGGTCATGGCCGAGGTGTACGAAGCCACAGCCCGTGTGGCCAACACACCGATCCGGAACGTGGTGTGGCCGGCGCTCGTCGAGAAGTACCCCATGTTCGCGGACTACCAGCACCGCACGTCCCGAGAGATCCCGTTGATCGAGCTGGTGCCCACGAGCGAGCAGGAGTGAGGCCGTTCGACCATGAGCTTCACGATCTCTCACATCCCGCCGGACACCTCCAAGCCGACCGTCGAATGGACCGTCGGTCAGCTCCTGGCCCGCGCCGCCAGCGAGGCCGGCGACCGGCTCGCGCTCATCGAGGGCACCCCGAATCGGGAGACTCGCAGGAGGTGGACCTACCGTGACCTGCAGGCCGAGGCCGAGCGCGGGGCGAGGGCGCTCCTCGCCCGTTTCGAACCGGGTGACCATGTCGCAATCGTCAGCCCGAACATGCCCGAGTGGACCTTTGTCCAGCTCTCGGCAGCTCTGGCCGGCCTGGCCCTCGTCACGGTCAACCCCGTTCTTCGACCCAACGAGATCAAGTACGTGCTGGAACAGTCCGAATCGGCGGGTGCGGTGGTGGCAGGCACCTACCGGGGTCAGAACCTGGAGGCGATCGTCACCGATCTCAGTGCCGAGCTCGGGCACCTGAGAGACGTCATCCGGCTCGACGACTGGGCACAGATTGCGGCCAGCGCCGACCCCGATGCGGAACTTCCGACCCCTTCGCCGCATGACCCGGTGATGATCCAGTACACGTCGGGCACCACCGGGTTGCCGAAGGGGGCCGAACTCTCGCACTACGGCCTCGTCAACTCGGCCGTGTTCGTCCCCGAACGCCTCCAGCGCGGAGCGGGCGAGGTCTGGCTGAATCCGTTGCCCATGTTCCATACCGGCGGCTGTGTCATGGGCACGCTGGGCGCCATGGCCAGCTTCGGGGCCCAGATCATGGTCGCCGACTTCGACCCGGCCCTGATCCTGCAGCTCATCGAAGAAGAGCGCCCCACCTATGCGCTCGGCGTGCCGACCATGGTGCTGGCCTTGCTCGAACACCCCGATTTCGCCACCCGCGACATCTCGTCACTGGAGGCGTTCTCCTCCGGCGGCACCACGGTCCCCCCGACACTGGTCGACCGCATCGAAGCCGAGCTCGGGGTCACTTACAACATGGTGATGGGTCAGACGGAGTCGAGCGGCGTGATCTTCATGAGCCATCTCGATTCCACCACCTACCAGAAGTCCCAGACCCTGGGCGTTCCGCTCATGCAGTGGGAGACCATGATCGCCGGCGACGACGGCAAGCCTGTCCCGATCGGCACCCAGGGCGAGATCTGTTGCCGTGGCTGGGGCGTGATGCGCGGCTACTACGACATGCCCGAGGCCACCGGCGAGGCCATCGATGCAGACGGCTGGCTTCATACCGGCGATCTCGGCGAGATGGATGCCGACGGCTACACCCGCATCACCGGTCGCATCAAGGACATGATCATCCGCGGCGGTGAGAACCTCTTCCCTCGCGAAATCGAGGACATCCTGATCACCCACCCCGGCGTGGCCGAAGCAGCCGTCATCGGCGTCCCCGACCCCAAGTGGGGCGAGCAACCCGTCGCCTTCATTCGATCGGACGGCCCCGCCCCGTCCGGCGCAGAGCTCACAGCGTTCCTGCGCGAACGCATCGCACCCCACAAGGTGCCCCGCCAGTGGTTCCCCATCGAGCAGTTCCCGCTCAATGCGTCCGGCAAAATCCAGAAGTTCCTCTTGCGCGAGCGCTACGACGCCGGTGGCTAGCCGACGCGGACGGTGAATTCGAGTCCGCCGGTGAAGGGCAGGGTCATCGTGCGGAGCTTGTTGGCGGGGTCGTTGAGGAACTCGAAGTAGGGCTGGTAGCCCTCGGCTGACGAGATGGTGTTGTCGGTGACGACGACTGCGCCGCCGCGCAAGGCTGGGGCGACCAGTTCGAGCGCATCGAGAGCGACGTGCCAGATGTCCACGAGCAGGAAATCGACCGGTCCCCCGCAGTCGACCAGCGTCTCGCGCAGATCTCCTTCCCGCAGCTCAATCCAGCTCGCCAGACCTGCCTCTTCGAAGTTGGCCCGGGCAACGGCAGCTTTGTCAGGCTCGTACTCGGTAGCGATCACCACGCCATCGTCATGACCGTTGTCTCGCACCGCAGCAGCCAGGTACAGGGTGGACACGCCGTGGGACGTCCCGGCCTCGACGACCCGGCGAGCGCCCAGAGCCCGGCAGACCTGGTAGCAGAACGTGGCCTTGTCGCGATCGAGCGCGACGAGCTTGTCAGCGAGGTACCGGCGCATGTCGTCGTCGAAGCCGCGCTGGGTCCGGTCCCGGCCGCTCTCCCGCCGCGCTTCGGTGAAGAACGCCGACGTCTCGGTGGCCTGCGCGTCGCTCTCGGCGTGCAGCCGATCGAGCAGTTCCTCGAGCACAGGGTCTTGCAAGGGCGACGTCATGCGGTTCCTCTCCCGTGCGCCGAGCGACCAAATCGGCCGGCCGCTCGGCACATTGCCGATCTTGACGTCCGGGTTCTACACCGTCGCCGTCGCCGCACCTCTGATTACCCCGGCTAGAAGGTGTCGTAGTACTCGCGTTGTTCCCAGTCGGTCACGGTTCCGCTGAACCGTGCCCACTCGGACCGCTTGAGGGTGACGAGGTAGTCGACGATCTCGTCGCCGAGCGTGTCGCGGTAGAAGGCGCTGCGGTCGAACGCTTCGATGGCATCGCCGAGGGTGCGCGGCAGCAGGGGCCCGGCCTCGGCCTCGTACGGCATCTCGCTGGGCGGAGGCGCCTCGATCTTCGAGTCGATGCCGTCGAGTCCCGAGAGGATCTGGGATGCGAGGTAGAGGTAGGGGTTCGCCGCGGGATCGCCGGCGCGGTTCTCGATCCTGGTCGCGGACCCCGGGGGCTCGTCGATGACTCGCAGCATGGCACCGCGGTGTTGGCGGCTCCACACGATCCGGTCGGGGGCAACCTTGTGCGGCCGGTAGCGCTTGTAGCCGGTGATGGTGGGCGTGGTGAGCAAGCAGGACTCCTCGGCATGTTCGAGCAGCCCGGCCAGATAATGGCTCGCCATCTCCGAGAGCGTCTCGCCGGGCACCGTCGGCGCGAACAGGTTGCGGCCGTCGTCGACAGCACTGACCGACTGATGGAGGTGCCAGCCGCTCGGGAAGGCGTCGTCATGTTCTGGTCTGCACATGAACGTCGCATGGAGGCCGTGCCGCCTCGCGATCTGTTTCACCGCAGCGCGGATGAGGACCGCCTGATCTGCCAGCTCGACGCCGTCGGCGGGTGCGAAGGTGAGTTCGACCTGGCTGGGCCCGAGCTCAGTCTCGATCGTGCGCGGCGGCAGGCCCAGCGCCGTGAGATGGCGTTGGATCGGCTCGAGCAGCGGTTCGATCTGATCGGAATAGTCCTCAGCCAGAAGGTCCCACCCCTCGTGAATGCGCCGGTGTTCACCGGAGCGCTCGTCGAGGCGGTAGAGATGGAATTCGATCTCCAGTCCGGCACGCAGCCGCATCCCACGGTCGGTCAGCTTGCGGTGCGCTTCGGTACAGATCCGGCGCGTCGACAGCACGATCGGAGCACCCTCAACGCTGTAGAGGTCACTGAGCAGCCATCCGGTCCCGTCGAGCCACGGCAGCACGCGAAACGTAGTGGGGTCCGGGACCATGACCATGTCGCGCGCTCCCATGGCCGAGGCGAGCGTCGGGCCGCCGTCGGGCTCCCAGATGCGGAACGCGTACTGACCGCCGGTGTCCTTGGTGAGCAGCGAACCCGGAAACGCGACACCGTTGCGCAGCGCCTGCGGGACGTGCGCCGCGTCAAGAACCTTGCCGTGCAACAGCCCATGCTGATCGGCGAACGACACCCGAACGCTTCGCAGCCCCTTGTCGCGGACCTGATCCTCCACTGCCGCCGCGGCGTCGGCCCAGTCCGCATCCCAGCGATCTTGGGGTTTCGTGGTGTCGGGCATCGATCAGTCCGCCAGCGCGGGAGCCCACCCTGAGGCCTCGCGTCGCTTGGTCTCGAGATCGCGCCACGCGGCGTCGAAATCATCGCCGGTGGTGACGCCGTCGATGGCGCCGGGGCCTCGGAGCCCAGCGGGGTCGGCCGCACCGATGAGCGTGTCCGCGTCGGGCTGGCGCAGAGCGGCCAAGAACATGCGGCGATGGGTACGGATGCCAGCATCGGTCGGGCTGAGGTGCTCGGTGGTGCGGTCGAAGATCGGGCCGGGCGACTCGACCGCCCACTGATCGTGAACGTTGATGTCGGCGCCCATGCCCGTGTAGGTGCGCTCGCGCTGCTCGACCGGATCGAACCCCCAGTTGTTCGATCTGTCGGCGATCGGGCGGTAGTCCGGCAGGGTGACCTGGCTGATGCGCTGTGCTCGCATGACCTCGGCATCGACGGGATCGCCGTAGCTGACGAACATCGAGTACCAGTAACAGCGATGGTCGTCGATGGGCACATGCCACTGGAAGATGCTCATCTCCCGGCTCATCGCGATGGTGATCGCATTGGGGAAGATGCAGTTCGAGATACGGACATGGGTGAACTCGTCCTGGTACCGGCGCAGCGTCCGGAACCGGAACCCGAACGGCGTGGGCTCGATGGTGATGTCCGGCGCAGAGGCCTCCCGCATCAGCTCGGCGACGGTCACGTCGGTGTCCGCGATGGTGTCGCGGAACTGCAGCCCGTAGGTGCCGTCCTCTGCGCCCAGGAAGCGATGCAAGAACGCAGCATGTGCCGGGTCAATGCCGACCTCGTGCGCCTGCAGCCAGTTGCAGCCCCACATGCCCTTGAACGCGAACACCTGCGGGCCCGGCGCCACGAAGCAGTCCAGGCCGGGAAGCTCCGGCGGATCGCCCTCGCCCAAGAACGCCCACACGATGCCGTTGCGCTCGGTGACCGGGTAGTGGACCTGACATACCCTCGTGTGGAAGGTCGATGTCGGCGGCTCCGCCGGAGTCTCGAGACACGCCCCGGTCACATCGAAGAGCCACCCGTGGAACGGGCAGCGCAGGCCGCCATCCTCGACCCGGCCAAACGACAGATCGACGCCACGGTGGGGGCATCGGCGCCCGATCATGCCCAGTCGACCTTGGTCGTCGCGAAACAGCACGAGGTCCTCGCCCATCAAGCGAACCGGGACCACCGGCCGGTCACCATCGAGTTCCTCCGTGAGAGCCGCCGGCTGCCAGTACCGGCGAAGCACGTCACCGCCCGGGGTCCCCGGGCCGCTCTGGGTCAGGAGTCGGTTCTCATCGGCACTGACCATGCGCGCCTCCCCCCGGGTCGTGCGATACGAGGACTCACCGTCGTCTAGCAGCCGATGCTAAGAGCTGCGTCCGAAAGACCGGTAGCTTCGGCAACGAACCAGACCGACCAGCCAGGGCAGGCAGAAAGGGGACGCTATGCCGAAGCACCTGACCGCCGCCCAAGTCGACCACTACCGCGACCGGGGCTATATCGCGCCGCTCGATCTTCTGACCGCGAGCGAGACGGCCGAGGCGCGGGCGAAGCTCGAGGCCTACGAGGCCCGCAGCGGCGGCCCGCTCGGCGGCGCTCAGCGTGCCGGCGGTCATCTGCTGTGGCCGTGGATCGACGAGCTCATGCGCCACGAGACCCTGCTCGACGCGGTCGAAGATCTGATCGGCCCCGACATCCTGTGCTGGAACTCGATCTTCTGGATCAAGGAGGCGAATTCGCCCAGCTACGTCGGCTGGCACCAGGACCTCGAGTACTGGGGACTCGACAACGACGAACTCGTCAGCGCGTGGATCGCACTCTCGCCCGCTTCCGAGGCAGCGGGTGCGATGTCGGTGCTCCCCGGAAGCCACCGGGAACTCCTCTCCCACGACGAGACCTACCACGCGGACAACATGCTGACGCGGGGCCAGGAGCTCAAGATCGACGTCTCCCAGCGAGAGGTGGCCTCGATGGCACTCGAGCCCGGCCAGATGTCCATGCACAACGTGCGGCTCGCACACGGATCGGGGCCGAACACCACCGACGACCGTCGCATCGGCATCTCGTTGCAGTACATGCCGACCCGGACCAAGCAGCTCCTCGTCGACTGGGATTTCGCCACCCTCGTCCGCGGGACCGATGACTACGGCAACTTCGAGCTGACCCCGCGACCGCAAAGCGACTTCGATCCGGTCGCCGTCGAGTTCCACCAGCGAGCCGGCGTGGCACTCCGCGAACTTCTCTACCAGGGTGCCGAGCGTCCGCCCGAGCGAGCCCCGACGCTGTAGCTGCGCCCTGTTCCTGGGTGTCGGAGGGGGGACTGTCTTTGCGCAGGTCAGCATAGGGGTTGAGTCTGTAGTTCCCCCATGTTCCCCCGGTTCAAGTCCCCTCGCTGTCGCCATCAGTAGGGCATCGATGCGCTCCGGCAGCCGCACTGAGGGACTCGGTCACATCGCGGCTCGGGTCTGCTGCAAGGACATCGCACACTGCTGGCAGCGCATAGTCCACATCAAGTGCTCCTTCCGTTTCCGTGGCCGCCTCGGGTCTCAAATGTCGGCCGGCGCGGCCCAATCGACCACCGGCCAAGCTGACCCGCTCGACGCAGCGCCCGGGCGCCTGCGTCGACCGAGTCCCGTCGCGTGGGGCCTGATCAGAGACCGGGGCTGCGTCCAGGCGGGGGTTGGCGCCGATCGCGGGTCTGGACTTGCGCCGACTCGATCATCCGTTGGCCAAGCCCGCCAAGCCCGCCGAGCTCCTCAATCGTGACCGTTTGTGCTTCGTCGGACTGATCGAACGCACGCAGCCGAGCGAAAGCGTGCTCGACGGCGTCCCCAGACGCGAACCAGGACTCCATCACACGGCCAGTCGTCTCGAGCAGCTCGACACTGAAGCCGCCTATGCCCGCGACCACCGCATCGTCGTCGCCGAGCCGCACCAGGCGCGTCATGTCGTGAATGTCCGAACCCACTTTCGGATGGGTCCTCGTGCCCTGTCGACGCGGCAGCGCGGCTGCCTTCAGCGCGATCAGCGAATCCGTCGAAGCCACCGGAACCGTCGCCGCTGCCACAGTCTCGGCGCCACGCGCGACCTCGACAAGAACAGGCGTGGCATCGCTGATGGCCATCCGACGAGCCAAAGCGAACGCCCGCGCTCCCGCCTCAGCGGGCAGCTCGGTTTCGTAGCCGTCCGCCAACACGTCGATCATCACCTCCGTGCCCGCCGATCCCATCACAAGCTCTGCCGTCCTGGTGCGCTGCGCGCCGAGCCCGACCAGAACCTCCACCAGCCGCAGCGGATCGGCGCTGACAGCGTCGACATCGTTGGTGATTCGATGCAAACCGGCGATACGCACATTGACCGCAAAGCCGCCGATCACCGCCCACTGAGGCTCGGCCGGGAACTGTGCCAGGGTCTCGACGAACGCTCCGATGGATCCGTCCGGGCTGTCGTGGAGAACGACATGGTCACCAGGCACGCACGATCCCCTCAGGTCGCCAGCGGTTGATGGCCTCGAGGCCGCGAGCAGCGTCCTGGCCGATATCGAGCGCAGCCAAGATGTGGTTCACGACCGGCCACCCGACGCCGCCCAGACCGCCGCGGTCCACGCGCCGAAGGCACGCCAGTCGCACCGGCGCCACCGCGACCGTGCAGCCCCGCGTCTCGGGGTCCTCGGCTGGTCGCAGCATGAGCCGTGCTGCGCGCAGCGCAACCGCGTCGGGCACCACAAAGTCGGGCGGGTAGTCGCCGCGTGCGACGATCGGGATGCCCCACAGCGCCGCCCCAACGGTGCCGGTCAGCGCCCACCCCACGCTGCCTTCGACGTCCTCGAGGCCGAGCCCAAGCCGCTCGACGACCCGCTGCGACGTCGTGTCCGGAACGGCCGCCAACCTGACCGGGCTCGAATGCCAGACGCCCAGCAGCTCGAAGAACAGCTCAGGGCACAGCGGCTTGCCGCTTGCCGTAACCAGCCCGGCGTCGCGCAGCCCGCGCATCGCGTCGGATACCGAGCTCGCCGAGCGGTCGATCCAGCGTGCGACCTCACGCACGCCGTGCCCCCGATCAGGCGTCGCAAGGCACGCTATGGCGGCCTCCTTGGCCACCTGGCTGCTCAACGGCGCGCTCGACGGCCGGTCGTGCCCGCGGCCGGTGCTCAGGACCGTGTCGATGAACAGCGGCAACGCAGTCAGGCGCAGCTCGCCCCGCAAGTCGAAGAAGCTCAACCCCGCCTCGCGCAGCCTGTCCTTCGCCCCCTGGGCGATCCGGTCCGCAACCACGACGACCGGCATCCCAGAGCCCTCATAGCGGCCGATCATGTCGTGGACGCTGCCGGCAGTCACCACCGTCTTCGCGATCACCGCGAAACGGCTGCCCTGTACGTCGACTACGAAATCCCACTCTCCGCCGTCGCCATCAACGATTTCGCCAGCGGCGCCCACGCGGCCCAGCGCCTCCAGCAGCGCCCAACGCGCTTCGCGCTCGACCTCGAGACCCGTCCGGCGCGTCATCGACCCAGCCTTACTGTTCGCTATTCGTGTGCACACCAACAACGTACACAGTTGGCATAGCTCTCCCCGAGCTGCGTCGGTTGCGTGCTCGAAAGCCGCTGCCTCGGGCGCTGCTCGCTTGAGATTCGGGGAGGAGGGATTGTCTTTGTGCAGGTCAGAGCTGGGGTTGAGTCTCCGGTTCCCCCTGGTTCCCCCATTCAAGTCCCTCGCTTCTCTGTGGCGTCGCGGTCCGCTCGGTGTGCCGGGGCTCGAGTCAGCTGAAGCCGTGGACCCGGTGGTCCTCGAGGTCGACGGGCCGGAACCACACTTCGTGTCGTGCGCACGCTGGAGGCGCTTCGGCTCTCACGTAGTCGTTCCAGGGATCCGACTCGAAGTCAGGATCGATGAGCGTCACCGGCCGGCGCGCACGCCGAGGACTGGCCCACTCGGGGGTCGGAACGTCGTCGCGCTCGCACAGCGCATCGACCACCGCAGCGATCCGGCGTAGGTCGAAGCGGCGGGCGCCGAAGCGATGCCACCAATGAAGCCGGCGGGGCGCTTCGGCGATCATCTCCAGGCGGCGAGCATGGTCTGAGGGCGCCCAGTCCTTGCAGAACTGGCTGATGCCCACCGTGCGCCCGCGGCCGTCGTCATCCGCGATGAGCGCGGGCAGGTCACGGGCGCGGACAAACCACCCCGGACCAGTGATGAATACGGTTCGTGCCGCTTCGGCCACGAGCTCAGAGTACCCAGCGTCGATCCGCGTGAGCTCACCCGCGCGTGACGCCAGCGGGCCGCCGCGGGCCGAGATGCCTCCAGCTTGATATGCCATATCTGTGGCAGTCTCGGTCGCGGCGCTGGCAGTGCCTACCTCTGCAGACGAGCAATGCAGCGGGCCGTGACTCGCCCAGATTGGACTTGAAGTGACCTTCTTCTGGACTGAAGTGGTCGCTGTTGCCGTCGTTGTGCTTTCACTTCGCTTCTTGAGACGTTGCCCGCGGAGATGCAGAACGCGCACATGGTGGCGAATCCTCCCCACCGGCGCAGCGGTTGATGTCAGCGACGCAGCGCAGTCATTGGGCGCGCGCAGCCCGGGGTGGCGCTCTCGCTACCTGTCGATCGTCAGGTACAAGGCGGCCGAAATGCCGGATTCGCCGTGCGATGTCTGGATCAGCGTCGTTCCCAGCCGCGACGCCGAGGAGCTTGTGGACTCAGTGGCCGAGGCGGCCGGGTGCGCCGTTCAAGAAGACGGCGACGTGCCCTTCGTCTTGGAATTCCCGAAGTGGCGAGTCTCGCGTATCGGCGACTTCATACAAGGGTCGAAACGCGATATGGCAGCCGTCAAGTCTACGGACGCGGATTCGCTCACGACGGCCGCAGAGCGCAATTTGAAGAACGGAGGCGCGATCGTGACGACGGTGCGGTGGCCGCGCCGAGGCGAAGGCGTACTTGCACGAGTGGCGACCACGTCTCGGCCGCTTTCGAACAAATGGGCTTCAAAGGTGCGCCATGAGAGCCGATCCTGCAAGCTCTCGCCATCCGTTCTTCTTCCGCTGGCTGCCGCCGTGTATCTCGCGTTGATCCTCATCCACTCATGGTTGATCGAGCTCATTCCCATCGTCTATCTGGCCGACGTCATGCGAGATGAGATCTCGGCTTTGGAGGTTGGCGTTGCCATCTTCGGTGCGCTGTGGATGGCTGATTCGCTCGCTAGGGAGCTCCGACTCCCGAGCGTCGTATCGGGAATCCGCTACTACTGGCACTTGCCGATGGGCCTGCGGACACGCTTTCGGAGTGTACGGCTGAGCGCCACTCAGGTTGCCGGCTGGGCACGGGCGAGGTAGTTGGGGATCAGAGCTCGTGTGCGTTCAGAGCCAGTTCGAGCCGGGCTGCTTCGGGCAGGTGCGCTGCGCAGCTCACGGTGCCGTCGGGGCCGCCGGTGACGTATTGGGCGGGTCGGCGCTCGCGCTGGGGGCACCAGCGGCACCACCATGACGGGCCGCTCGGGTCGAGGCTGATCCGGTGCAGCAGCCAGTGCGAGTCCAGTTCGGGTGCTTCGACGAGCACGTCGTAGGCGTGTCCGATGGCTTCGGCGAGTACCGGGTCGCCCTCGGGAATCGGGCACCACTCGTCGACCATCGCGCCGAGTCGTCCCACTCTGTCGAGCTGGTGCTCGTCCTCGAGCGTGAAGTCGCCGTGCGGGGGTCTGCGGCGTACGCATTCCCATTCGACTTCGCCGAGGCAGTCCTCGGGGTGCAGCAGCCAGGCAGTGATGTGCATGGTCACCACATCGAAAGTGTCAGCTTCGTAGCCGACGGCGACGGCGTCGAGCTCGCTCCACCATTCGTGGAATGGCTCTCCGCTGAGGAATGTCGGGCATCTCGTGGCTGCTGCGGCCAGCTCGAACATGTCCCGCTCGGCGTCGAGATCGTCATCCTCGCCGACATGGGTCGTGGCAGGCAGCCGCAGCGCAGCAGGCACCCAGACGCGGTGGCCGGTCGTCTCGGGGATCGCAATAGGGCCGGTAGGCCATGCCGAACTGATCGCTGCGACGGCCTCAGCATGCGGCCATGTGCATCTCTCAGGGTCTTCTCGGGTGAGCACGTCGACGACGCCAAGACGCGGGCCACCTGGCTCTGCGAAGTCGACTGCCCACCAGGCATAGTGCCAGCCATTGACCGAGTCGGCCTCGGGCCAGCGAAGAGGGTCGACGCCGGTCGCTTTGTGCAGCGTTCGGTAGTTGTGCAGCCATCGGGCCTGTGCCGGCTCGGCCCGATACGGCAAAGGCTGGTGATCGTCGCGTTGCATGAGCCCGACCGTAGACCTGCAATGTGACGGTGAGGCGAATGACGGTCGGAGCGCTGTCGGCTCTTGAGGCGGTGGCTTCGCCTTCTGGCGGATCCTCGCCCCAAGCAGGGTTGCCGGTAGCTTCCACTGCGAGGAGGTCTCGCCATCTGGCGAAACCTCTTTTGTCAATCACCAGACCTATTCGATGATTTTTGTATGTCTCCGCTCGGGTGCATTCGGTTCACACGCAGGTTTCGGACCGAGCATTCGCCGCCCGTGCGCTGCATTGGTATTGTGGCGCGTTGAGACGGCTTTGAGGATCAGACGACGGAGCTTCCGTACTGGCTGTGCGGCTGGCCCCGCCGTCTGATCCCCGAGATACCGGTCGCCCGCCCCGGTGCCACCCCCTCGCTGGATGCTGGGTCAGTGGCACCGGGGACTTCTTCAAGCGGACCGGCGCTGCCGATAGTAGATCGGGATTGCGCACACGCGATTCGGTGACGCGTTCATCTCGGTCTGGACGCAGTACGTGTCGTCATCGGCATCCATCGTCCAGGGCCTGTGGCCGATCTGTTGCGCTCCGGGCGCGCTGAGCGGCTACCGTTTGGCTCGTCACCAGCACCGTCGCTTCTTGCGGCGCATGCAACCAGAGATCTCAGAGGGTCCCTCACGGGTCCCTTCGGCTCGGTTGCTGCGTCGGTGTTGGTGACAAACCTCGACCCTCTGACCGAAGGGACCCACCTGTGTCTGACACCCACCGCGCTGTGGCGCGACGTCGCTCTCGTCTGCCTGCAGCGAATCGACGAGCAGTCCTCGGCTTGCTCGCATGTGTCATCGCGCTTGGCGCTGTCGTGGCGCCTGCGACGATCGCGTCGGCACAGACATCAGCCGTCGAACCCGGTTCGGTGAAGATTGTCCGCTACGGGGGTGCGGATCGCTATGCGACGTCGCTGCTGGTGGCACAAGCGGCGGCGGCCGACGCCGGCGGGACGCTGGAGCATGTGGTGATGGTCTCGGGTCGCCATTGGCACGACGCCGTCGTCGCCGCAGCAGTTGCAGGTCGTGTGGCGGGGCCGGTGCTGATGACACCGCCGGATCGGTTGCGCGAAGACGCTGCGGAATTCCTCCAAAGCGTCGGCGCGACCAAGGTGACCGTGGTCACGACAGGCGAGTGGCCAGACACGACGGTGTCGCCCGACGTGTTCAGAGCGCTCGAGGCGGCCGGAATGTCGGTGGCGCGTCTCGGCGGTGACGACCGCTACCAGACCGGCGCGTCTGTAGCGCGGTGGTTGGTCGGCCAGGGCAGTCAAGACGTCAGCGGAAAGGTCGCAGTCGTCGCCAACGGCGAGGTGTTCGCCGACGCGCTGGTTGCGGGTCCGCTGTCGGCGCACCGACAGGTGCCGGTGCTGCTGAGCGGCAGCGACGAACTGCATTCTGCGGTGGCCAATTTCCTTTCTGGCGCCGGCATCGAGCGTGTTCTGCTGCTGGGCGGCAGCGCCGCGCTGTCCGCCGAGGTCGAGTCCGCTGTCGCGGATCTGGGGATCGCCGTGGACCGCATGGCCGGAGCGACCCGATTCGAGACTGCGGTCCTCACCGGCCAATACGCAGCGGACTTCGTCGGCGGCGGATGCTTCGCTGGGGCCGAGGTCGGTCTGGCGCGTGCTCGGGTGCCGTTCGACTCTTTCAGCGCAGCGGCGCTGATGGCTCGCCAGTGCGCCCCGCTGTTGCTGACCGACCCGCAGCAGATCCCACTGAGCACATCGAGCTTTCTCGACGGCGTCCGGAGCGCCAACGACGACGGGGTCACGCTGACGGTGTTCGGTGGCGAAGCCGCTGTTTCCCAGGACGCCCTCGACGGCTACCTCGGCCCCGAAGCCGATAGCCCGCTCGACCCGGACATCGCCGAGCCCGCGCTCGACTGCGGCGGCAACAGCACTGATCCGCCATCACAGCTGATCGCCGGCACCACGTTCGCCCGCGAGCCCGCCTGGTCGCCCGACTGCACCAAGATCGCCTACATCCACGTCGGCACCATGACGATCGCCGACGCCGACGGCAGCAACGCCACCGCTGTGCTGCGCACACCCGGCGCATCGCTCAACCAGCCTGCGTGGTCGCCGGACGGAACCAAGATCGCCCTGTCGGTGCTCAGCTTCGAGGGCGGGACCGGCTATGCGAGCCAACGACGGCACATCTATGTCGCCGACGTCGACGGCACCAACCTGACCAGGATCACCGAGGGCACCGTCGAGGACGACTACCCCACGTGGTCCCCTGACAGCACCCAGATCGCGTTCCATCGCACCACCTGGCAGGACCGGACCGTCTCGCCGCCCGTCGGCACCGACCGCTACATCGTCATTGTCGACGCCGACGGAGCGAATCAGGCGGAGATCAACAAGGGCGGCGGCTGGGAGTCGCACCCGGCATGGTCTCCTGATGGCTCGCAGCTCGCCGTGGGCACCGGCCTTCGGCTCGGCGTGATGAACACAGACGGCACCAACCTCCGCTCCTGGGAACCCTCGCCGCACTGGTTCAGCAAGCTCGCATGGTCCCCCGACGGCACTCAGATCGCGCTGGCGCGCATCGCTGGGCCGCGCGACGACCCCAACAACGTCGAGACCAACATCGCAGTCCTCGACGTCGCGACCGGCACCGTTACCGACATCACCGCCACGGAGGGCACCGAGCTGAACCCCCACTGGTCCCCCGACGGCAAGCGGATCATCTTCAACAGTCACGCCAACAGCGGCCGCGACACCCACATCTGGACCGTCGGCGCCGATCACAAGCCGGACAGATGAACTAGTGGCCGTCGGCAGGTGTGACAACAGATCGCCCCTCGACACAGCGCATGTGTGTATAACTCGGCTGTGTGTCACCGACGGCCTCGCTATCGCAGTTCGCCGTGCTCGGTCCCAGGCATCTCACGGTCATGAGTCGGCACCTCGCCCACTCCGTCGCTATGGCGTCGCCCAATTGTTCAGTCGTGCCCGATCGCCGCAGCGAGATCTATGAGGTGCCGGCCGTGGACTGCGTGGCGAGCCGGGCATGAGCGACGGCGGCATCTGGACGTTTTTCAGCAGCGGGGAAGGCCAAGCGCTGGTGGCGCTCGCCGCGACGTCGGCCATGCTCCCCTATCTCCGGACGCTTGGGAGGAGGTTGACCGAGCGTTGGGTCCGGCGCCGCAGCGCAGCCCGCAGTGCCGCCAAGAAGACCCGCGACCGCGTCGCCACGCGAGTCGCAAGCGGCGGCCTCGGTCTGCCCGCCGAACGTTTGTGCCAACACATTCGGGAGCATGGATGGATACCGCTGCAGGTCAAGCCCGCCAAGACCAGGCGCTTGCGAGCCAGCCGCGCACTGCGCCGTTACCTCCTGACGATGGACACCCAACCCAAGGGCGGCTTCGCCATCACTCAATGGCACTACCGGCCGCTCGTCGCCACCGACGAGACAGACGGCAGCAGCTACCAGGCTGCATTCGAGCTGGACGTCGAAGTGCACGCCAAGGAGAACCGCAGGCACTTGTCGAGATCACTGCGCGCTGTCCCGCAGTCCTCGAGCAGCACGAGGCTGGTGGTGCTCGCGTCGGCACACGACATGCTCAACGACGACGCCACCGTGCGATGCCTGGTGGTGGATGCTCTCGTGACCGAGTACGCGGACCAGCCGTGTGGGCGCCTGACGCTGCGGCAGTACTCGCCGCTCCTCGACGGCTCGCCGACGGTGTACAGCCGTGTCCGGAGGCTCGTGCCCGACAATGCGATCTGGCTCGTCGTGCCGGTCACGACATGCCGCGAGCCGACCTCGCTGTGGGGTCACCTGGAAGAGCGCTTCGCGCTGGCCGACGCCATGCCCGACGAACCAGCAGGCGAGCACCTGAGCGACTCCTCAATCGAACAAGAGATGCGGCGGCGACTGAAACGACACCGACGAGTCCGATTCGCGATCTGGTTCATTCTCAGCTTCGGCGCGTCCGGCTTCCTCCTGCTGCGCCAGACCACAATCCGCTACGCCATGCCACGCGGGGCCGGCAACTGGGATCTCGCCGTGTATGTGCTGAACAGCGGCCTGATTTTGCTCTTGAGCCTCGGAATCGCCGCATACCTGTGGATCGCCGCCTATGCGATCGTCGACCTGTGCTGGGAGTCGATCATCGGACTGTGGTGGTGTCGCAGGGAGGCACAGACAAGGACAGCCGACAAGGCGGCCTTCCTGAGCCGACACGGTGACGGCCCCCGATGGAACGGAGGCACCACAAAATGCCGCCTCTTCTTGGGCTTGGCTGCACGAGGATTCGAGCCCGCACCACCCCGCAAACCCCGCTGAGATGACCCAGATGCCGAAATCAAGTGCCATGAACGCCCCCGAGCCTCTCACTGTGCACATCTGCGGCAAGCCCGCCGGCGTCCTCGACCACCACCGCGGCGAGCTGCGCTTCGCCTACAGCGACGACTACGCCGCCGACCCCGCCGCGGTGCCGCTGTCGGTGTCCATGCCATTGACAGGGCCACCAGTAGTGGGCCGACGCATCAGCGGCTGGCTCGACGGGCTGCTTCCCACCAATCAGCTCGTGCGGCGCCGCTGGGCAGCCAGACACGGCGCCCTGTCTCACAGCGCTTTCGACGTGCTCGGCACCGCAGTCGGCCTGGACCTGCCCGGCGCAGTCCAGACATTCTCCTACGGCGCCGCCGCCGGACTTCACGAGCGTCCCTCAGGAATCGACTGGCTCAGCACGGCTCAGCTCGAAGGCTTCGTCGACCAACTGGTGCGCGAGAAGAACTGGCGACGCGAAGGCACGCGATCCGCCTGGAGCCTCGCCGGCGCGCAGTCCAAGACTGCCCTGGTCCGCGACGGCGACCGCTGGGGAGAACCATGGGGCACCAACGCCTCCACGCACATCCTCAAGCCCTCCATGCCCGGCCTACAAGACCAGGCCATCAACGAACACCTCTGCCTCGCCGCCGCCCGCCACTGCGGCCTGGCGGCAGCGCGATCGCAGCCTCTGCGCATCGGCAGCCACAGCGTCATCGCCGTCACTCGAGACGACCGGCCGACCAGTCCCAACGGCACCGTGGCCCGCGCCCACCAAGAAGATCTGCACCAAGCCTGCGGCGAGCCTGACATCGGGATCTACCAGTCAGACTTCGGAGGGCACCCCATCAGCCGCTTCGCCCGCCTGTTCGCCGAGCACTCCGCCGAGCCCGACACCGACAAGCGGCGCTTTCTCGACGCGCTCGTGTTCAACTGGCTCGTCTGCAACCTCGACGGCCACGCGAAGAACTACGGCCTGCAGCTGGCCCACACCGGCCACCGGCTCGCGCCGCTGTATGACATCTGGTCCATGCAGCCCTACGAACCCGACCTCATCAGCTCGCACACGATGGCCATGTCAGCACTGCCAGACCGCCGCATCCTCGCAGCCGACAACCCCGCAGCATGGAGAGCCGCAGCCGCCGCCATAGGGATCGCGCCGGCCGAAGGACCTCTGCGCGCAGCCGCGCTTGCCGCAGCCCTCGCCGGCGCGTTCACCCGCGCCGCCGACGAACTCCCCGAAGACGTGCGCCAAGCACCGATCGTGCACACCCTCACAACCGCCATGACCCAACGATCCCAGCACTGCCTCACCGCCCTCGCAGCCAACTGAAGCAACGCTCAAGACCGCGTCAAGCCAACCTCTATGTCCACGACACCTAGATGCCTTGCCTAACGACGGGTACGGGGAATCCACGATTGATGGTCTCGTGAGGCATCGGCGCGAGATTTGTGAATCCGCAGAAATAGACCTGCTGGCCGAGCACCATGTTTCCCGCCGTCGGCTCTAGGTCGAAGCTCGGCGACAACTGAAGCTCCGGCGCGAGGATCACAGCATCGAACGCCACATCGGAAGTCCATACAACGCGGACCCTCACGGTTGCCCATCGACCCGAGTGAAGAAGCTCAATCGTGGTGCTCTCGTCGACCTGCAGATCGGGCAGGAGATGGGGTCTGTCAGGAATTTTGTGTATCGGGCGTGGTCTGAGGGTCCCTGGCTGGGTGCTGGGGGCGTTCTTCGGGGTTGCGTAGGTCGTGCGGGTTGCGTTTGCGATGCTTCTCGACGGGCCGGTACGCGATGGCGATTGCTGCGGCGGCGACCCAGAACAGGACCTGACCGAAGGCGGGCACGTCGGTGTTTCGCAGGATCAGCCAGCCGGTGATGGCGAGTGCCATGAACACGCGCTGTGTCCGCCGGCCGGCTGGGGTGTCGGGTTTCCGTGACCACGCCACGGCTAGCGGTTTTTCTTGATGTGGGCGAGCACGGCGTCGTAGGCATCGCACCAGCGTTCAGCGGCTTTGCGCACCTCGCCCGACTGCATTCGTAGCTTGCTGTCCATCATGTAGTCCATGACGCTGCCAGAGGCTCGCACAGCGAGCGCGTGATCGGGTTCGATGTGGTTCGGTTGCATTGGGGGCACTGTAGCCACAGCGACGCGGGCGATGACGCGGTTCGGTTCGTCGCTGCGCCGAAGGGGACCACGGCAACGCCGGAGTCCTCCGACACGTCGGCTGCGGCCCCGAGCGGGGCGGGTGTTGGCAGCAACCGCCAAACCAGCTCAAAGGGCTCAATCGAGTTAGCTGTATAGCACAATTTGCTACGTTGCGGAAATGGTAACCACCCCTCAGTCCAGCGAGCCGGAGCCTGACAAGCCGGTCGTTCCCGACAGCGCCGAGCGGATCGCCCACGCGGTCGCTGCGACTGACCCTAAGCCGCAGCCGCGAGGTAGGCGATGAGCCTCGACGGTCGTGCTGAGACCATCGAGCAAGATTTCACTGCCGAGTTCCAATGGCCGCTCGGCAAACCCGACCCGCTGGCGATCACGTTCGCCGCGTTCGTGCTCGCAGCCATCGCGGAGGCTGCGGAGAAGAGCGGCTCTCGGATGATTACTGCGGGGCTCTGCGTCAGGCAGCCGGATCGCTCAGCATGGCGGCCGAGTGACGGTGTTGACCGACCCTGCGTCTCTGGACGATCTCGACGCGAAGATCACTGGCATCAAGATCGAGATCGACTGCGTGGTCGGTGACGCCGGTGCGGCGCGGCGCGATGCGAGCATCGACCCGAGCGCTCGGCGAGCTTATCGACCCGCTCGATTCCAAGACTGACCGGATCAAGGCCCAGCTCGACACGCTGATCGAAACTGTCACCGCCATCCCACCCCGCCCGCGCCGCTGATGTTCCGGCGCAAGCGTCGCCCCGCCACCCCGCCGCGGACCCCACCGCTCGACGCAGCTGAACTCGCGATGCTGCGCACCACGGTCGGCATATGGCAGACGAACTCCCACGCCAGCGCTGACGTGGCCGACTTGGAGCTGATCATCGCCGGCTGCGTCGCGCGCATGGTCGGCACCGCTCCCTACCGCGCTGAGCCCACCGAGACTGTCGCCGATGGTGAACTCGACCCTGACGGCGTTACCGAATTGCGCCGTCTCTCCCAGCAGCACTCCAGGGCCATCCTCGATCTCGATCTGAGCGAGCGCGAACGCGAAGCCGAGGCCGCCGACCTCGCCGCGCTCATCGCTCACGCCGCGTCACGACTGCTCCGCTAGCGGGTAAGCACGTAAGTCATTCCCGCAGCAACTGCACACGGAACGGACTCCGTTGAGGCCGTCAGCCCCGCACATCTCCACGCATGACGGATCGCGTAACGATGTCATCGTCGTGCCAACATCGCAGCGGTGAAGGGCCGATCAATTGATCGGCCAAACCCGGCTCGGGCTGGTCGAAGTGTGGATGCCCAACGACGCTTCAATGAAGGGCCGATCAATTGATCGGCCAAACCTCACCGCCAGCCCCTCAGGGTTGGAGAACAGGAGACAGCTTCAATGAAGGGCCGATCAATTGATCGGCCAAACGACCACGCCCGAGCAGTGGAACGCCGCGAAGATCGAAAAGCTTCAATGAAGGGCCGATCAATTGATCGGCCAAACGCGACTACCGATGGGCTGCCGTAGTAGGCGTAGGTGTAGCTTCAATGAAGGGCCGATCAATTGATCGGCC
This sequence comes from Candidatus Poriferisodalis sp., assembly GCF_965208555.1. Lineage (GTDB taxonomy): Bacteria > Actinomycetota > Acidimicrobiia > Acidimicrobiales > Poriferisodalaceae > Poriferisodalis. Next base: position 295,989 of record NZ_OZ242342.1, read on the forward strand.
AAACTCGGTCGTGACTCCATCGACTTCGATGTCGAGCGCGACGCTTCAATGAAGGGCCGATCAATTGATCGGCCAAACATCGTCCGGCTCACGCTCAAGGGATGCGACGAATGAGGCTTCAATGAAGGGCCGATCAATTGATCGGCCAAACTTCACCAGCGCGTGGTGGGGCTACCGGGCGGGAACGATGCTTCAATGAAGGGCCGATCAATTGATCGGCCAAACAGCCCGCCGCCTCGCCCACCCCGGTGGGCGCCACCACCGCTTCAATGAAGGGCCGATCAATTGATCGGCCAAACGCAGAGCGCGGGCGCCAGCGTGAGCAATGGGGCAACGGGCTTCAATGAAGGGCCGATCAATTGATCGGCCAAACCGGATGCGGTGCGACCGCACCACCCGCAGCCACAGCGCTTCAATGAAGGGCCGATCAATTGATCGGCCAAACTCGTCGTCGATCAGCGGCATCGCGTCGGTGAGGATCGCGCTTCAATGAAGGGCCGATCAATTGATCGGCCAAACATGACGGTCGCTGGCGCGTAGTCCGATCAGACATGGGCTTCAATGAAGGGCCGATCAATTGATCGGCCAAACCATGGAGCAGTGGATTCTGGCAGTCACAGCGGTGTACGGGCTTCAATGAAGGGCCGATCAATTGATCGGCCAAACACACCATCATCGCCAGGTTGTCAAGTCGGGCATACAGGCTTCAATGAAGGGCCGATCAATTGATCGGCCAAACGATCAGGTACCTCGCCGAGGACTACTGCGGCAGCCTCGCTTCAATGAAGGGCCGATCAATTGATCGGCCAAACCACGCGAGTTCTCCGTGCGGGAGATGGCTCGTCTCGAGCTTCAATGAAGGGCCGATCAATTGATCGGCCAAACCATCCGCAAGCGCCTAATCGAGCTGGGCCGCTGCACGCTTCAATGAAGGGCCGATCAATTGATCGGCCAAACTGAGGGTGCCCCTCCCTTCATTCTCCCAGGCGGCACGCTTCAATGAAGGGCCGATCAATTGATCGGCCAAACGTCGTCGTCCATCTCGGCGAGGATCGCCGAGTCGATCCCGCTTCAATGAAGGGCCGATCAATTGATCGGCCAAACCGTGCGCTGCTCGAGTTGCGCACTGCGTCGTTCAGCATGGCTTCAATGAAGGGCCGATCAATTGATCGGCCAAACTGCGGGGAGCACGCCGCTGGGTGTACGTCGCCGACCAAGCTTCAATGAAGGGCCGATCAATTGATCGGCCAAACGTTGCGGCACGCGACCCGCTCCTGACAGCCGCTTCAATGAAGGGCCGATCAATTCTGACCAAGCTTCAATGAAGGGCCGATCAATTGATCGGCCAAACCCCTCTCGAAATCTACTGGTGTTGACCAGCGGTTTCGGAAGCGGTTGCGAGCGCTCTACGCGTAGAGGCGCTCGCGAAGCGGTTCATTCGGTTGTCAAGGTGCAGATTAGGCCCGTACTTCGGGGCTGCGAGCGCTGCCCGGGGATCAGGGCCTGACCGGACCGCTCGCATCAGACGATAACCGGCCCGGAGCTGGGCAATGGCGGCGCATTGCCGAGGAAGTCGAAGCAGTCTCTGCCTCGCTCAGCAGGCATTCCGAGGTCAACGAACGCGATGGTGTCGTCGCCGTGATGGATGACTTCGCCGAGCTCGGTTTTGAGATTGATCAGCTCGATGCTGTCTAGGTCGCTGATGAAAACGCTGTAGTGCATCGGCCAGCCGTATGCCTTCATGGCCTTGTGGACCTTCCGGAGACGCCGCGGATCTCTGATGTCATAGGACACGAGATACCGACGGCGACCGCTCACGAACTTACCTCGTGGTGAACGGCACATACTCGGGAATCTCGCCGAGCATCGCTGCTGCGAGCATCCGAGCCTGCACTTCGAGCACACGCCGGTAGGTGATCTTGTAGCCATAGGTGGGATGGGTGATCTCGTGGTCGAGGCGCCTTTCGTACGACGCGATGACGGCACGGCGTGCCGCCTGCTCAAGCGCCACTCCCCCAGCACGGATGACGAAGCCGCTCTGAGACACTTCGCCGTTGTTCACTGCGTTGATGACAACCGACTCGGCGATGATCGGCCGGAACTCCTCTGCCAGGTCGAGAGCGAGAGCAGGCCGCCCGAATCTCGGCCGGTGGTACACGCCCAAGTACGGATCGAAGCCGATCGAATACGCCACAGCCGTCAGATCCTTGACGAGCAAGGCATACAGAAACGACAGCAGGCAGTTCACCGGGTCGAGTGGCGGGCGCCGGTTGCGTCCCGCGAAGTCGAACGTGCCCAGCCGGTCGTCCTTCAGCATCGATGCGAAGCTGCCGAAGTACGAGCGGGCCGCGGCTCCCTCGATGCCCAGCAGCGACTCGATCGAATCGACCTCCGCAGCCTTCGCCGCCAGATCCTTCAGCTGCCCGACCGCAGCATCCACCGGTTCGCGCGAGTTGCGCATCAGCAAGGTGCGGGAGTTGCGGATCTTGCCGACGACCATCTGGCGGGCCAGCGGCAGCCCCGCCTGGGCCGCCACCGCGACCTGGCGCCGGCGCAGCTCCACATGCTTGGACGGCAGGCCGTGGGCGATCCCCTGGAACCATCCCCCATAGCTGAACCAGCACACCGGAATGTCCCCCCGGAACGCCGCATGAAGCAGCTGAGTCGACACCTGCACGTTCCCGCTCAGATTGATCTGCGAGATGTCGATCAGGCGGTCGCTGCGCACCACTTCACGGTTGACCTTCACCTCCACCCGCCGCTGGCTGATCCCCAAGCGAGCGCCCTGCTCAGTCACATACAGCGGCCGTGCCTCCGAGTCGCGCGGCGTCAGACGCCTCGGCGCCTTCTCCTCGCGACCGGCGTGGAAGTTGGTCTCATCGGGCAAGCAGATGCCTACCAGCGAGCAGCGCGGGCATTTCGGGCTGTCCACCAGCGGCGGCGGCGCGTCGTCGGCTGCCGCAACACCGCGCAGTCGCTCGACGGTGTCCAGCGTCTTGCCCAGCAAGCGATCGTCGAACTCCACTGTCGTGCGCTCGCGGGACGCCGCGAAATAGAACTGGCCCTCATCGCAGTCGTAACCGCTGTCACGCAGGATCAACCCGATCGCGGCCAACTGCTGCAGCTCAGGCTCCCAGGCAGGACCATGCTTGGGCGGTCGGCCGCGTTTCACCTCCACCGGCACCACCCTGCCGTCGAAGCCCTCAACAATGTCCGTCTTGGCAATGAGCCCCAGGCGCTCTGAACTGACCAGCACCGAGCGCGCATTGCTCACCGGATCGTCCTCCGACGACCCACCCATACGCCCGCCGCCCTCGTCCACCCGGCGGTGCACATAACGGCCATGAACCGTGTCCGCATTGTCCTCGAACCGGCTCTGCACCCACTCGAGATAGAACAGCCGCGGGCAGTACACGAACTCGTTCACCATCCGAGCCGGAACAAGATCGGGTGCCTCAGTCACGCTGCCAAATCACCCGAGGAGGACCGAACCGCCCATACTTGCTGGACCTATCGATATTCGAAGCTAGGACTTGGAAGAGTCCCCAGCCGGCGAACTGACGGGACCGAGACCTCAGCGAATCTGAACCCGCGCTAACCACGTCGTCGGGCGGAATCGATGCATGCGAGATAAGCGTCCGCGAAACGCTGAGTGACACCGGGTGGGCCCAAAGAGGCCACGAGAAGCAGCCTTGGTTCCACGTGCCGTGGCAGGCCGTTGTCGCAGTCTTCCGGCCACCACGAAACGCCGAGAAACTGGCCATGCCCAAGATGGCAAGGCACTGGGCGCCCGGGCAGGAGAGCTTCGGATTGTTCTTGGAGTCTGTGGGGTCGAACGCCTCAAGCGCGTATTGGCGGTCGTCGACAACGTCCCAGCCGAGCGAAGGCAGTCTGTCGCTGTATTGCCATGCACCCAACACGGTCCCTGCAATGTCGTCAGGACTCGTCTCGGTTAGGACCCGTCTCATCATGTCAAGGAGTTTCTGATTCCCGGATGTGAAGTCAAGGTCTGTCGGCTTCGCCTTCGTTCCCGACACCGCATCGAGACTGTTCTCGGCGACCAACGATGCCGCCAAGGCGCCATCCCTCAAACCACGGGCTTGGTCTAGGTAGTCCCGGATCGCATTCGCCGGGAACTTGACGTCGTCGCGGGTAGGCGCTGGATTCAGCGCTGGTCCTGACGCCCAGCTCCTGGACACCGAGACAACTCGCGCGACGATCTCATCAACATCAAACTCCGAGTCGACAATTGCCGCAGGAACGAGCGAGTCGGTCCACCCAAGACGCAGCTCGCCATTCGTCTCGGCAAGCGCCACCTGCACGCCGAGCGCAGCCATGAACCCGAGCGGGTTGCTGCCAGACAATCCCGGTAGCTCCAGCTCCGCCATCAGCGGGCCTCCGAATCGGTGGTGCCAATGCCGAGCGCTTCGGCCTCGCTTTGGCGGTGGTCGGCCAGACGGAGGATGGCTTCGAGCCAGGCGAGGCCGTGGTGCCCGTACTTGGCGCAGAGCCGCCAGAAGCGATCGGCCATGTCCAGCGCCAAGGGTGTCTCGCTGAAGTCGGTCCGAGTGCTCAGCACGACGCCCCTCATGTCGTACCTGAGGGATTGAGGGCAGTCGTCCCGGACGATGCGAGGCAACGGTCGGCCTCGTCCGTGATGGGTTGCGACCAGATGGAGCACCAGGTCGGCATCATGGGCGCGGCGCAGAACCTCTTCTGCTGACTGCGCCAGGGCAACGCTGGCGACCTCGTGGCGCACTGGCGGCCAGGCGTCACGGCGGGTGCGAACGCCTCGAAGCGACTTCGCGAGCGGGGTCGCTTGCATCGCCAGCCTGACGGGATCGTGTCCGACCATCTGCGCCTGGAACCTGCGATCGATCTTGCCGAGATCATGCAGTTCGCCCGCGAGTGTCAAATCGCTCGCCAGCGCCGACGACAGCCCGAGTCGCGCCGCAAACTCTTCAGCACGATGGCCTACGCCGCTGAGGTGTGCTGCCAACGGCACTCCGGTGCCTGTCAACGATGCATCGTCATCGTTCGACAGCGTCGTCGACTCCACGGAGCGCTCGGCGAGGACGTAGTAGGACTCCGATGGCTGGCGAGGGCTCAGCCCGTCAACCGGGACGCTGACCATCTCGATGTCAAACTCGCCGGATTTCAGGACATGAAGCGTGCCGAGTCTTGTCTCCTCATCGGCGTCTGGATCGCCCGCGAGCCACTGCAAGTGCATCGGCACCGCGACGGGGGCGTGAGCGAGCACATCGTCGATCCACCGCCGTGCGCTCTCTTTGGGTGAGCTCAGGTTCTCCTCAGCGAAGCTGTCGGCCGCTGCATCGTCGCTGATCGGCCGGGGAAGCGTCGGCGCATCGTCACCGAGCCACTCTTTGAGCTGGTATTCGAGCTGTCGATCGAGTCGTATCGTGCGGCGACGCTGGTAGGCCCACTGGGCTTCGTCGCCGAGATCATCCACCTCCGAGTCAGGCACCGCCAATCCGCCGCCGGCGCTTGGTCGAGTGTCAGTCTTCTCAGCGTGCAGCGGGTTCCAAGTGCCTTCGCTGAGGCCGCCGACGTGGGGATGAACCAGCAGCACATCGCCGGGCCCGATGTCCTCGACATCGACTTCCTGCACGATGTCGTTGCCTCCGACATACCGCAGGACTGATCTCGACACAGGAGCGGTCAACGCATCGTCAGCCCTGTCTCGCCCAGCGTCAACAACCGCGCTCGCGACATCGGCGACCGGTGTCTCCTCGGCGCCTCGCAGCCATGCCGTCGCCGCCGAGAGCGGCACCGACAGCTGTTCTGGTGGACGGGGCGGCACCAATCGAAGCGCTTCTGCGCTGCGATCTCGGCGCCACACAATGGACACCTCGGGTTCGGGCGGATTCTCGTCGAAACCGTGCAGGAAGTCACCGATCCCGGGCTGAACCAGAGGCTCGGGACTTGTCTGGGTCCACGCGTCCATGTGCGTAGGCAGGAGCAAAGGGGCCGTTCGGGCTGGCGCGCCCGCCTCTTGGGGAAAGCCGTCGAGTTGCTTGCTCGCGGGGCCGATGTCGATCGGACAGTCGCCGGCCCGGTCAGCTAGCTCGTTCCACGTCACCCGAACGGCTTCCCCGTAGACCGGGTCGGGCCGCTTGCTCGCGAGTTCTGCTTTGAGGCCAAGCACCCAGCAGCGTGCGGGCTCGCCTGTGCGTTCAGCCAAGGTGCCGCGGCGGTCGAGACGGCCGACACGCTGGCGGAGACTGTCGAACGGACATGCCTCGGTGACGAGCGCATCGAAGCTGAAGTCGGCACCGACCTCGATGGCCTGGGTCGCCACAACGACAGTGCGCTCCGCATCGGGGTCGCGCCTGTCTGGGTCGACCAGGGTTTCGATCTTGCGGAGTCGTCGCTGGCGGTCCAGCGGTCGCATGCGACCGGTGAGAAGGTGCGCCGTGACGCCGGCCTCAGACAGCGCCCGCTGCACCTCGCGCGCCGTGCGCACGCGGTTCACGATCACCCCGATGCTTCGCTCCGAGTCATGCAGGTCGCTCTGGAGAATTCGCACGATCTCTTTAGGCAGCGCCGAGTACGCGTCACGGCCGGCTGCCTCGACCAGACGGGCACGCTTGGCGGACCGAGCGATGCGTCGCAGCCGTGTCACGGCCTCGCTGTCGCCTTCGAGGTCGGCCTCAGGCTGCAGTGCGAACCTGACGCCGTCCACTATCGAAGGCGTGGCCGACATCTCGACGATTCCGCCCCGCTGGGGCAGCAAGGAGCTGTTGAAGGAGTTGGCCGATGGCTCGCTGCGCACGTCTTGCAGCGTGGCGGCAAACGGCTTGCTCAGGTGAACCTCGTCGAGGATGACCAGGCAGTCATTGCCCGCTAGCCCGGCATGGATCGGCCACATCGCTTCGCTGATGCCGTAGCCGCGGAACAACAGCTTCGAACCGAACTGATCCACCGTGGAGACCATCACCCACGGCTGGTCTGGCCGTATCGCCCAGTCGTTGTCGAGCGGGATGCCGCCGCGCAGCGCAGAGACGCCGATCGGTGCATCAGCATCGCCAGCGATCTCGCTGAGCCTGCCGCGCACTCTGGCGAGCACTCCGCTGTCCGCGGCGCGAATGGAATCACTGATCTGTCGAGCTCTCTTGCACACCTGATCGACGACGATGCGGCGGTCGATGACGAAGACGATGCGTCTCGGGAACACCTCGGGGCGGACGGCGAGCGCGAAGACCGCTGTGTCGAGCACTGCTGTCTTGCCCGCGCCGGTCGGCAGGTCGATCACGTCCGGCCATCGCTCTTCGGCGAGGACTTGGTTTGTCAGACGCGTCTGCCACGGATACGGTTCATACCCGTGAACTGACCGGAAAAACGTTCCGAATTCGGTCGCAACAAGTGCCTCGGCGCTCATCGCCGCCCTACGGGCTGGCCGTCATCGGCGGGCGAGGAGCGCGTCGGGGCAGGTCGCATGAGGCCGAGGCCGAGGAATCTGCCCGAGCCCAGTACGAGCGGTCCGCTGATGTCCTGATCGAACCGCACCGCAGCGTGCACCAATCGGCGACGCACGCCTTCGCCCCGCCGAGTGCCCTGCACAAAGGCGGGGTAGTGACCGGCTGGCCGCGCGCCGGGAAGCAGCGGGTCCAGCGACACTGCAACTGCGGCCGGATCAGGCAGCCCGACGTGTATGCACGACTGACGCACCTCTTCCTCAGCCGCCGCCCATGCCCGCGCCCGCGCAGCCGGCGACCCGGAGGTCAACCGGCCGGGATTCTTCGGGAGCGCGATCGGCGTTGCGCTGATCCACTCCGACGAAGGCCGCGACCACGTGGCGGTACGCAACGTGCTGAGCTCGAATGGCGGCTGCCTGCGATGCAAGTCCATGACCTCGCCGCCGAGCGTCAGACGGCACCGGCCCTGCGGCGCAGCCTGCTCCCAGGTGCCGATCGCGCGATAGGCAGCATTGGCCGCTTCTTCAGGAAGCGACGCAGGAAGCATCGCCGCGAGGCCCATGATCCGGCCATCTGCGTAGTCATGGCCGACATTCGGCAGCGCCAGAAACGCGACGTGGGGATGCCGGCTGGGTCTGCCATCGGCCAGATGACCGCTCAAACCCTCCGGCAGCGGGTCGTCCGCGTGGCGGAAGGTCGCGCCGCGCAGTGCCTCGGTCAGCTCCACCGTTCGGATTGTCGGGAAGCGGCGCTGGCCGATCGGAAGCTCGAACACAACGAGATCGCCCGCGTTGTCGGGCCGCACAGCCGTCGGCGAACGCTCTTCTGCTTCCGTCTGCTCGGAGTACCGGACTCCGACAAACGGCAGTGCCCGCGGACGCATTCCCTGATGCTGTCGGTGAGCCGCCTCCAGCGCCGCAAGTTGACCACGCTGGGTACAACGGAGTACAAGCGATCCAGATCCCGGTAGCAATGTCGGCTCAGGACAGTCATCAATCAATCGGCACGACACAAGCGAGGATGAGTGTCCGATGCGCGTCACTCTGGCAAGGAGACCGTCGAGCGATCCCGCCATGTGAAGTTCGGGCGTGTCGCTCCATGCGAATGTGACGATCGCACACGGCGGTGTCACCGAAGGGAACTGACGCTCCTGCTTGCCCCGGCCCGTTATCCAATCACCGCGTTCGCCGCCACGCTGGAATTTGCCACTCCGATTCTTGTGCCATGCATAGGTCGAGGGGGGCAACACTCCCTCGGGCAGCACCCTTGCGGCTGGGGCGCTGCCAGTCGCTACTGCCGCGTCGTTCACCGGGACGAAGTAGCCCACCGGCGTCCGCGCAACAACATCGTCTAGCAGCGAGGCTGAGATCGTAGGAGCGCCAAGTGCCTCCAGCCACTCGAGCGCTGCGCGTTCTGCAGGGTCTGGGGTATCTGAGTCAGCCCATGCCGAGACCAATGCCGAGAACAAGCGGGCAGGGTGCGGCGGCCACTCGTGCTCGTGCCGGTCGTGATGCGCTGTCGCGACGTAGCGGCCGGTCAAGAGTGTCACTTCGATGGCGATCATGAGGCGTCCGCTGCTCCCTCTCGGGCTGACACCTCCCTGCTGCGGCGAAGCAGCTCCACGAGCTTGGGCGCAGGCTCCAAGCGGATCTCACCGGCCTCCCAGCCGAGGCCCGCTGCGTCCGCCTCGGCTGCTGCCCGCTTGACGAGTGCTGCGCTTGATTCGCGGCCAAGCTCGACGATTGCTGGCTCGGATCCGTCTCGCCACACGAGTTCGACGTTGGGAGCGTGCTGGGGGATGAGCAGGCAACGCGACCGTAGGTCGAAGTCCATCTCATAGCCGTAGGCGATGGCAGCGACGCCCAGCGCGGCCACCGCTGTGCGGGCAGCCACGGTCGCTTCGCGGCTGACATCCGCGAACCTGAGCCGACGAAGTGCCGCTAGCGACAGCACGGTCGTCTGACGAGCGGAGGAAACGGTTACTCCGCCGTTGATGACGTTGCCGTCGGCATTTGTGTGGAAGCTCGGCGTGATGTTCCCGTGCAGCGCTTCGGAGGGTCGGCCATCCTTCTTGAACGGCTTGGGTCGCCCCTTCGCATCCCTCTCTGCCTCTTCGGGGTCGAGCGTCCACAACTGTTCGCTGTCCCTGTGTTCTAGGAGAACGGCAGCGGCCCGTTCGATCTGAAAGGGATCGATTCTGCTGGCCACACCCTTGCCGGGTACCGCGCAATCGCCCACAATCTCGGCAACGTACGCCCGCTGGAACTTGGCACCCAAACCGCCCTTCGGCCCCGTCGAATCCCACTGGCCGAACAGCAACGCCGTTGGCGCGTACCTGAACATCGCCGTCGCGTTGCGAGGCTGGGCGTCAGTGATCGCCCTACCAACCTCGGACAAGCGGAACAGCGTTCCATCAAGCAGGCTGTCCCGGAAGATCGCGTCAGCGAGTCGGTGCGGCGCTTCGAGCACCGTCAACCGCCCGATGTCGCTCACATCGGGTTCGCCCGAGAAGTCCACGAACGGCACCGGGAAGCGCAACTGCTCGGCCTCCCAGCCCTCCAGGAGCGCCAGTTCAGCCCGATTCGCCTGCGATGCCACTGAGTCAAGAAGCACAGTCGTCGACACACGGTCGCCGACCTGCCGTTCCTCAATGGCGTACTTGTGCACGGCGCCGCGCTCCACCGAATAAGTGGGCGGAAACACCTTGCCGCCTTCGCCTTCGGCAGGCTGGAGACTCATGATCGAGCGCAACGCGACGGCACCGCCAGCCACAGATTCCCGCAGCATCTCGTAGGTCAACTCAGCCATTCATGTGTCCTTTCTGGCGATACTGCGCAATCAAGTGCGCTGTGCGCATGCTGATGGAGGGGTGTGACATGTACTCAAGCCCGACTTCACCTCGCTGCCAGCGACATCGACCTGAGAGATTGCCTGAGAACCTAACAAGATCGTGCTACACACCTTCGGGCCACGTCGCTAGCGGAGGGGATCGAGCCGGTGACGCGTTCCTAGACTCGGCGGCGTGGCCTGGGTGGTGGTCGATGTCGAGGCGACCTGCTGGGCGGGTCTGCAGTTCCCCGACAGCGAGCGGGAGATCATCGAGATCGGCGCAGTGCGCCTCGGCGACGACTGGGCCGAGCAGGCCCGGTTCTCCGAAGTGGTGCGGCCGGTGCGCCACCCCATGCTCAGCGACCTCTGCGGTGAACTGACCGGCATCACCCAGCGTGAGGCCGACGCTGCACAACCGTTCCCCGACGTGCTCGAGCGGTTCGTCGACTGGGCCGGCCCCGGCGACCACTGGCTGTGCTCGTGGGGCGTCTACGACCGCCGCCAGTTCGCGTACGACGCCGAGTTCCACGGCGTCGACCTGCCGGGCTGGTTCGCTTCCCGCCACGTCGACATCCGCCGCGGATTCGCCCGCTGGCGGGGAATCGACGGCTGCAGCCTGCCGGCGGCGTGCTCGATGATCGGCAAGGAGTTCGCCGGCACCCAGCACCGAGGCCTCGACGACGCCCGCAACGCCGCCGAAGTCCTCGCAGCATGGCAGCAAGCCCACGCCGCGCTGCGCGCCCGCACACGCGCGCCGCGGTGATCGGACTTCGCCGCACATGTGTCGCCGCCCGAACAGCCCGTGTCGCACCAGCCGCTGGCCGGATTCGCCACGAGTGCGACAGCAGGTGGCCACCCGCGCTACAGTTCGTCTATTCCTCCCCGTCTGGCCGGCTCTGCCGGGCATGGCGGGGCTTATCTTTGTCTGATGCCCAATCCAGACAGCACCGAAGTCGCCGTCTTCCTGGACTATCAGAATTCCTGGCACGGGACGCGAGCGCGTTTCGGCAATCCCGACTTCGACCCGCCGACTGTCGGCCATGTGCATCCAGACTTGCTCGGGGAACTCCTGTGCGAACACGGACGCACCGTGGACCCGCAACGGCTGCTCAGCCAAGTTCACGTGTACAGAGGACGTCCGGGCTGGCAGAGCCATCGTGACCTGCGCGTCGCTTTTGATCGGCAGACTGCACGATGGACCAGACTGCCGGGGGTCAGCTTCCACACTCGAAACATGCGCTACCAAGCCACTGGCTGGTCAACCACAGGTGAAGTGACCAACTGGGTAGGCCAGGAGAAGGGCATCGATGTGCTGCTCGCCCTCGACCTGGTGCGCGGTGCCCGTCTGGACCTCTACGACGTCGCCGTGGTCGTGTCTGGAGACACCGACCTCTTCCCCGCCATCGAAGAAGCGATGTCGTTGGGCAAGCGCGTGGAGCGGGCGCTCTGGTGGAAACCGCCGGTGCGGAAGCGAGCTCTGCATCTGCGTGGCCGCGCCGTTTGGACGCACTATCTCGACGAAGCCGACTTCGGCACCGTCAGAGACGACACCAACTACCTCAGCAAGCTGTGATCGCTGCACACGGCGCGCCCTTCGAGCCGTGGGTCATGCGGCCTTGCCGACGATGCCTGACGCTCGGGGTCGTTCCTCGATCCAGGCTCGGATCTCGTCGTAGCGCCAGCGCACCGCCCGCTTGCCGATGCGCAGCGGCTCGGGGAAATCGCTGCTGCGCATGGCGCGATACAGCGAGCTGGTCGACAGCCCGGTGAGCCGCTCCACCTCGGGACGGGACAGCAGCAGCGGGGCCTGCGGTTCAGGTTGGGCGTGTTCCATGGGCCGCAGCGTTGTGCCTGTAGCGCTACACGGCACGACCTCGCACGACTTATCACGACATTTTGCGATCTCGACGGGCGGGTCGGGGTGTCGCGGGGCTGTCGCGCAGCGCGTCGCGGGTGTCGCGCTGCGGAGCCGCTCTGGGGGACACACGCTTGCATTCAAATGCGCGACACCGTGTCGCGCACAGTTTGCTGTACATACCGCGCACATAGGGCCCTGGCAATGCTGAAGCGTGCGACACTGGACGCGGCTGCGCCGACGCACGGCGCTGAGTCGCTGCTTCGTGCCGCGAGCGACATCGTGTGAGAGCCCAAGCCCAGCAACCAGGAGCCGCGACGATGAACGATGAGCCGGAACCGACAGAGCCGAACACGCCTGCGCATCCGAATCTCATCGACATCGACGGCGAGATCGAGTGGGTGGACAGAACACCGCCGGGCGAAGACCCCGCGATCGCGCAGGCTTGGGCCGAGTTCGCGCAGATCTACCCGACCATCGCCGCTGAGCTCTTCGACGACGACCCCGACCTCACCTACCACATCGCCCCACGCAGCGACGACGCCTGCTGACAGCGACGCTCTCGAACCGGATCTGCCGCAAGAAGCCGGGCGCTCTGAGCGGTCGCCGCCGATGAGTACCCTGCGTCTCATGGCGAGGGTCGTTCATTTGCCGGACGATGTCGCAGCCGCGGTAGCTGCGCAGGCCGACGAACGCGGCATCACCGTCGACGAGTTCGTCTGCGAACTTGTCGAACGAGCCAGTCGCAGGCGGGCCCTGGAGGCCTTCATCGGCGGTGCTGACGTGCCGTTGCGTGAGATGTTCGACATACGTCGTGCCCGCGAGCAACTGGCAGACGAACTCCTGGGAGAGCACCAGGCGATCAGCGACGACTTTGCGCGACTTCAGGCCCAGCCCTCCGACTATTCGCTCGACCTCGACTGAGCCGGCGTGTTGATTCTCGACACGAGCGTCCTGTTCGCAGCGCGCAACCGACGCGAGTCTGATCACCAGGCGTGCGGTGACCTACTCCGATCCGAAGGACGACTCGTCCTTCCGGCCCCGGTGGTAGTCGAGACATGTGCGATGCTTCGTCGGCGGCTCGGAACGGCACATGAAGTTGACTTCCTTGATGTCCTTCTCGGGGGAGCATTCGAGGTCGTGGACTTGCTGCACGAGGACTATTTCCGTGCCGCTCGCCTCGTCGAGACCTACGAGAACCTGAGCCTCGGATTTGTCGATGCTGCGATCGTGGCCATTGCCGAGCGGATGGGCGCAACGCGGATTGCAACGCTCAACCATCGCGACTTCGCGGTGGTGCAGCCCTCGAATGCCCTGCACTTCACTTTGCTTCCTGGAGAAGCGGTTCGAGACTGAGGAGCAACCTCTCCCCCGCCGGCTGCGGCGGCCAGAGCGGTCGTCCGCCGAGCCGACGCGACGGCAGCGGCTGCTGAGACGGGCGCACGCCAACGATTGCTGGACGCGGAAAACGGCTTCGCTCGAACAGGTGCGATGGACCACGATGAAGCAATGGCCCTGAGTCCGCCGACGATCGACGACGCGCGTCGCGCCGCAGAGGCGCTGTGGCGCGAGGGCGTGGGACGCGTGCTGGTGTTCGGCTCGGTGGCACGCGGACGCGCCGGGCCCCACAGCGACATCGACCTTGTTGCCATCGACGCCGACTTGGACTACAGCATCCGACTGAAGCGTCAGCTCGATCTGGAGAGGATCGTCCGGCGGGTCTGCGAGTTCCCGATCCAACTGTTCCTCACCGACGAGCCCGAGTGGAGAATCCGCTCTACGCAGGTGCGCTCAAGCTTCGAGGCGCACATCGCGGCGTACGCGATCGAGCTCGAAACGCACCGCTACGTCTCGGACGCCGTCGACTGGTCCAAGCCGATCGGCCGACCCGACAGCGACGAGGCTGAGCTAGCCGATCGGCTCGAGGCCGTCTCGGATGAGATCGTGACGCTGCAGCACTGCCAGAGCGTGACCGACAACGAGCGCAGGCTCGCCCGCGACGACGCTGTGCTCGCCGAGCACCGCCGCCGAGTGCGGCACACCTCCATGCTGGCCCGCGCCTATCGGACGATTCTCGCCGCAGCGCGGGTCATGCACGTCGCGACCCTTGGCGCAGCTCCCCCTAAGGGCGACACGCTGTCGGACCTGTTGGCGCCGCAGCCGTCATGGGTCGCCGAAGCCTTCGAGCACGCTGTCGACAACCGCGCGACGTTGCTCGTCGAGATGCATTTCTGGCGCAATCACGGACAAGACGAACCAGGCCAGCGCACCCGACGCGTCGACCCGGACTGGGCTGCGACCGCTTACGACGCAGCCCACGACATCGTCGCCTGGGCCCTCGAAAGGCTCGACCTCGACGCCGAGGTGATCGAAAGCCACCGCCGATTGCTCACCTGCCGCTGAGGAGCCCCTCTCTGCCACCGGCCTCCACGGCGTGAGGGCCCCGGCTCAGCAGGCGGTTCGGTGCCGAGCAACGGGTGATGATCGAACAGCTCCGCGCAGATCTCGTCGTAGATGTCGCCGAAGCGCTCGAACGCGTCCGCTATATGAGCCGGGTAGCCGTCGGGCAGGTACTCGTAGGTATCAGCAGTGCGCCGCTGCGTGTCGTCGGTGCCCGCCATGTCCCTAGCGGGGCGGCCAAGGGTTCACGACTTCGACGCCGGTGCCCACGAAGTCGTCGGAGTTCCGCGTGACGACGGCCATGCCGTTGGCTGCAGCAATCGCTGCGATCTGGGCATCTGCCTGCGCCACGGGGCGGCCGGCAGCCCGACGGCTCGCAGCGAGCGCTGCATAGGCGGCCGCGGCTTCGCTGTCGAAGGGAAGGATCCGGCCTGCGAAGTCCTCCCGAAGGAGCGCCTCAACTGCTGCGCCAACCGCATCGCGGCGCGCTCCTTCGGGCATGATCGCAACTCCGAGCCTCAGCTCTGCCTCGCCGACAGCGGTCAGGTACAGCGAAGACGTCGCCTGGCCCGCCACCCACGCCGTCACCGTCGCCTCGGGGACGGGGCGCATCAGCTCCGAAACGACGTTGGTGTCCAAGACGAACATGTCGGCTAGCCGAGCCGGGGCGGTTCGCGCATCGGCTCACGCAGGGGCAGCGCCATCTCGACGCCGCCGAGCGGATCGACTCGTTCGCGAATCGATGCAACCAGATCGGCAGGCGCCGCATCGGCTTGCACGGCGGCACGCAGTATGCGCCGAGCTTCCTCCTCCATCGAGCGGCCGTGCACCGCGGCCCGTATGCGCAGCCCGGTCTTGACGTGCTCGTCCAGGTTCCGAATCGTGATGCTCGCCATCGTTCCGCCTCCAGAACCGGCTGATTCGCCATGAACGATTGCAATGCAATCATACCGACTCGGGTTCGGTCCAGCAGTCCGAGGTTCCGCTGCGCCCGTCAGCTTCTCGCGCCCGGGTCGCACCGATGAGCGCCGCCGGCCCGACCTGATTGCGACATGCGGGCAGAAAACGGCTTCGCTGCGGCAGGGCCGATGAGCGACGATGGGGACATGGCCTGGAACCCTCCGACGATCGACGACGCGCGCCGCGCCGCCGAAGCGCTGTGGCGCGAGGGCGTGGGACGCGTGCTGGTGTTCGGCTCGGTCGCCCGCGGCGACACGCGCCGCTACAGCGACATCGACCTGCTCGCCGTGCTCGCATCGGCGGACGACTTGGACTGCGACGTCTGCCACGGCCGCTTCCAGAACGATCTCAGCTATGCGGCACAGGAAGCGGTGGGCTACCGCGTGGACGTGGTGGCGACCGATGCGCCGACCTGGGCGGCGCGCAGCCCGCTGCCGTTTGCCCTGGAATCGGCTATCGCGGCCGACGCGGTCGAGCTGTTCGACCGCCTCGATCCTTCCGAGATCGACTGGGACAAGCAGATCGAGCTGCCTTTGACCGCCCTCGGCGAGGCCCTGTTGCGCCTGGAGAGCCTCGGGCTCACCCTGGGCCGATGGTGGAGCATCGAGAGCTTCCATCGCCGCGGCGACACGCCCGGCGGCGAGGCCAGCGCCCGCACCGTCGGTTGGGCGCTGAGTGCGGTGCGCAGCGCCGCGCGGGTCGCCCACGTCCACCGGCTGCAGCAACTGCCACCGCATTCTGGGGACACCCGCCGACTCATCGCAACGCTGCCCGATCCCGAACGCCATGTCTGGCAGCGGCTCGCTGCTCCGGCGTTCGTCGACCCCGACGACGCCGACCCCGACGATGCGCAGGCAGCCGCCCGCGCCGCTCTGGCTCTCGCCGCATACGTCACTGACCAACTCGAGGCCGAGGGCGCGGACGCCGACGCTCTCGGAGAGTGCGGCGACCGGCAGGATCTCTCATGGCCTCGAGTGCGGACGTGCGGCGCCGACACCGACGCGCTCACAGAGTGCCGCAGCTCTGCCCGCGAGCTCGCCGAGACGCTCAACCTCGCATAACCCGACGCACCTCCCTTGGCATCCTCACACCTGCTGGGGCAGATGGCTCGCCGGACGCAGCCCTAGACGACGAGAAGTTCTACTGCGGGTGTCCAGATGCGGTGCGCCCCGAAGGCCAGCGGGGTCGTGCTGATCGTGCGCTCGAAGTCGAACGGAATGCAGCCGCTGCCGAACGGCACCCTTTGCGCATCGGTGCGCGGTGCCGCAAGTGTCGCTCTCGCTCATGCGAGTGTGCCCAATCCTCGATACCTGCATCCCGAACAGTTAGCTGTACATCGCCCGGAGATCGTGCATTAGGTTTCCGCCATGGCGAAGAGCCGGCCGCGGGCTGCGACACGGGAACAGGTCGAGGCAGCGAGGTCCCGCGCCGCCGAGCGGCCGCTTGCCTCGGACCCGCCGTCTTCGCCGCATCCGCAGCAAACTCCGCAACCCGAGCCGCAGGGCCGGCTGTGGGACGACGGCACTCCCCCACGGCCGGCGGGTCGCCCCGCGCCCGAAGCCGCGGACCCCGGCGACGAGCCGACCCAGCAGGCGAGACCATCCCGCACGCCGCGTCGTCGGGTCGCCAACCGGGCCCGCCTCACGCCCGAGTCCCGCTATCGCAACATCGCGGACCAGCTCGAGCACGTCGCCCAGATGCGCCAGAGATACCTGGACGCCGCGGCCGCCAAGAAGCAAGCGCACGACGACTGGCTCGAGGCAGCCCACAACGCAGCCTCCAACGGCGTGCAGGTCCAGGACCTCGCCGCGCAATGCGGCATCACCCGCTCCGGGCTGTACCAGACGCTGTACGAGTGGCGGCGCAAGCATCGCCGCTAGCCCCGCCGCGGCCTCTCTGTCGCGACCCTGCGTCATGCACAGCTAACTGCACGCGATAGGGGCATCGGCATTTCAATGCAAAAGTGTGTTCCGAAATCCGACGGCCCACGCGACAGCCCGCGGCACCCGCAGCGGCAAGCGCCGCGACGCATCGCGGCGGGCCAGGTCGTGCGAAGTCGGTCCGTGTCGGACTATGTCGGTCTGTGTCGGACTGCTCACGGGACAATCCCAGCCATGAAACACGACACCCCCCCAACCTTCACGCCGCTGCTCTCCCGAGCCCAAGTGGAACGGCTCACAGGGCTATCGACCACCTCGCTGTACCGAGCGATGCGCCGCGGCGACTTCCCCGAGCCGCTGCGGGTCAGCGAGCGAAGCGTGCGCTGGCGCACCGACGAGATCGAGTCCTGGATCGAGGAACGGCCACGGGCGGCAGGCATCGTCGGCGAGGCGGCATGAGCGCGACCGCGCTCAGCCGCTTCTCAATGGCCGCTGTCGGGTTCAGCCCATGTAGCGGACCCCGAGTGCGGGATGGGTGGTGAGATGGGCAGCGCTATTTGCCATGCCGTCGGCGCTGAGCCCGAACACCTCGGTCGCCTCGCCGATGCGTTCGCGGTGGGTGCGGTGCCAGTGGCCGTGCAGCACGAACGAAGGCTGGGTTCGCTCCACAGCCTCACGCAGCAGACCTCGCCCATGCTTCGCGGCCTCGCGAAGGTCCCACGGCACGCCGGGCATTGTTGCCTTGAGCCCTCGGACCTGTGCTGGGGCGTCGTGGGTGAACAGCACGTCGAGGCTGCCGCCGAACTCCGCGTCGACGTTCGCCATCAGCCGATCGAGGTCTGCGCCGGTGGTGGCCTCGTCGTCCCAGCGGTAGCCGCGCCGTGCGGGGCTGTGCCGATCCGGCGACACCGCGCCGCCGAGCGCGCCGAATGTCCGGCCGCCCCAGGTCCAAACGCTTCCCCGCCATGCCCACCAGATCGATCCACCCAAGTGCAGCGGCCGACGCGACGCCACAGCCGCCTGCGCGGCCGGCGTGCGGGCGTAGCTGCTCAGCGCGGGCCACACCTCGTGGTTGCCGTCGACGACGATGATCGGCAGCGGTGCGTCGTGCGCGGTCCACATGAACTGCGACTCCAGCGGATTCAGGCGGCTCCAAGTCGCATCGGCGAGCCAGAAGTCCCCGACCTGCACGATCGCTCCCGCGCCGACGTCGACTGCAAGATCGACCGCCTTGGAGAGGTGTCTGGCCTCGCCGTGCACGTCGCCGACGACCAGCAGATTCGTCACCACAACCGAGGCGAGCTCGGCGATGTCGTCCCAAGCTCTGCCGGTGGCGAACTCATATGGGTCCCAGCGGGGCATGTCAGACATGTCGCTCATCCCAGACGCGTCGATGCACCGACCCTACGCAAGTGCAGCCCTGAGGACGGCATGGTTTTGGACGATGCGAGGCCGGCCGCAGCCGCGTGACGCGCTCGAGCATCGACACCGGGCCCCCGAACCGCCTCGAGAGCGTCCAAGGCTGAGACCCGATCATGGCTGCACGCCGCGAAACTCCCAACCAGCTCGCCCACTAGGTGGCGGCGCTGCGCCGAGGCGACGACGAATTCCGGTTGCGGCTGCTGTTGCACGACTTCGCGATGGTCTGGCAGCACACGGCCGCGCAGGTGCATCCAACGCTCGTCGCAGTCGGGCCTCTGCCGATCGATGTTCGCTGGAATGCTCTCGTCGCCGCATTCGCGGAACACCTCAGCCTCGAGGCGGAGACCGATCCCCCTGCGTGGACACAGCATCCCAGCCGGTTCCTGTCCGATTGCTGGTTCGCTGGGGGCTGCTTCGGATTCGACCGCGCGCGCACCGTGGCTGCGACCCCGTCCGCGTTCGGCCGCCACGGCGTCTGGCTGCCACAAGACGAGCTCACGGTCACCTGATCGTGCGACCCTTCACCGCCGACGATCTCCGTTCGGCGCTGTTCGAGCTTGCCAAACGGCTGAGGCGCCGAGGTGCTCACGCACGCCTCTAC
The DNA here is from genome assembly GCF_965208555.1 of Candidatus Poriferisodalis sp. GTDB lineage: Bacteria > Actinomycetota > Acidimicrobiia > Acidimicrobiales > Poriferisodalaceae > Poriferisodalis. Next base: position 315,372 of record NZ_OZ242342.1, read on the forward strand.
GTGATCGGCGGTGCGATCGAGGGCGACTACGGCGCCGTGATCGAAGCGGTGCTCGCCATCGCCCGTGAGCGCAGCTGGCCCACGACATGGCTCAACGAGCAGGCCACCCCCTACATGCCATCCCCGGATCGGCGCGAAGCCATCGCGGTGCTCGAGCATCCCCACCTGATCGTTGCTGCGGCCAGTGCGGCCCACATGCAGGCCATGAAGACGCGTTCCGCACGCCGTACCGATGTCCAAGACATCCGGCGTCTCGCTCAGATCACCGGCGTCGCCACCGTCGAGGGCATCGAAGACCTGATAGCGGTTGCCTTCCCGTCCAATTCGCTCGGCGACCGCCAGCGGCAATGGCTCCGAGCCGCCCTCGGAACCGCTCCGCCGGGCAGCAACCAGCACCGCTGAGTTGTATTGACATTGACAGACCGGCACATATCAGCGGATATGCTGACAGCTAACTGCCGTAGGAGAGTTTGGTGCAGCAGGCTGATGCCATCACGACCTCATTCCTCCCGACACGGCACCCGAAAGAGCAGGCGGCGGCCGCTGCTGATTCTCACGGTCGTCATCGCAGCGGGTGCCGCAGCGATTGCCGTGCCGATGGCGCTGGCCGCCACGTCGGCGAACTGCCGAGTCAGCCTCAGCTTCAGCCCCGCTTCGGTGAGCCTGGCGGAGGGATCGACCGCCAGCATCGACTACACCCATTACTGGTGCAGCGGCGACCCGGCGTTCACCGACTGGGTCGTGGACGTCTCCGACACTTCCGCGGTCAGCGTCACCGTGTCTGAGGGCACCACCGTCGACGGCACCCGCACCACCCGCGGGTCGATCAGCATCGAGGCCCTCGCCGACGACGACTTCGATGACGAGTCCGTGACCGTCACCTTCTCGGAGCCCTCCGACGACGACGAGGCTTCCGAGTCGGGCAGCACGGTCACCTCGGCGTCATTCACCGTGGACGTAAGCGACTCCCAAAGCGGGGACGGGAACGCCTCTGAGTGAAAAGCACGCTGTTCGCCCCGGTCCGGTTCCTGCTGCGGCGCAGACGGCTGCCTGCAGGCATCCCCGGGGCGCTGACCATCGTGATCGGCGGCTTCGCAGCCATCTCGCTGTTGCTGCTGCTGTTCACCTGAGCCGCCCCGCGGCAGCTTCGCTGCTGCCGACGGGGCACCCGGGTGCGGGGGGGGCCGGGAGCCCTCCGGTCCTCCAGGAGACGCTGTCGGGCTCCCCGCACCTGCTCCCCCACTCGACGCGACGGCGGCTAGTTGTTGGTGAAGGAGACGGTGTATTCGGTGCGGGGGTTCGATCGGGTGTAGTTGGCTCGCTGGGTGTTGCTCAGCCCGGCGAGGGTGCAGCGGGTGGTGCTGTCGGTGTTGTGGGTGTACAGCGGGCCGGCCTCGACGCTGATGTAGTGGATGCCCTCGAAGGTGAACTGCTCGCGCGGCCCGCCGTGGTCGTAGTAGGGGTCCCAGGCGGCGGTGATGCGCGTCGCGTTCGACCACTCGCTCTCGCCGCGGACCCACGGAACCGCCACGTCGATGAGCCTGGGGGACTGGTACATGCGCACCCGCAGACAGCCCGCCGACGCGGTCTGGGTGACCGTCACGGTGTTGTAGTCGTGCATGCTCATCCACGCCCGGAACCAGTCGTTGTCACCGTCACGGTCCACCGTCGCCGACACCGCCGCCTCTCCGGCGTCGGCGCTCACGAACCCCGGCGTGAACAGATGCCGGCGCAGCTGCCAGCGCCACCCGTCGGTGCCGGGCAGGTCCTCGCCCGGGGCCTCCCCTACGGGATCCTCGGCCTCGCCCCACGCATACAGCGTGTAACGCGACCCCAAATACTTGGCCGGCGGCTCCCCGCCGGAGCCGTTTACGGCGCTTATGACGAGCCCCTCGTTCTCGAAATTGGCCGCCGTGCGCACATAATCCCCGGGGGTCCGGTTGAAATAGTGCTCCCAGGAGCCGCGGGCGCGTGAAAAGCCCCCCGAAACCCCGAAGTTGACAAGGCCTCTCAGCCCCTCGGGATCGGAGCCGTCGAGGGTGAAAAGGTTCACCTGCGGCCTGACGTCGTTGAGCAGCGACCCGCCGATGTCGTGCATCCTGAGCGTGAACTGGTTGCGGCGGCCCGCCTCGAGCCCCTCCACCCGCACCAGCTGCGCGCCCGCGCCGGTCGTGAGCGCGCCGAGCGTGAAGCTGTCGTGCAAGAACCCCTCGACGCTCGACCCCACCGCCACCGTGGCAATGTCGGCAGCGACATTGGAACCGAGATTATGCGTCACATCAGTGCTGCGCAGGTCGGTGACCGCCACCGTATAGGTGGACAGCACCACATACGCCTCCCGGAGCCCGCATCTGTGGCAGCGATCCACCAGCGCACCAGCCGGCGCCGACGCCGGATCCGACACCACATCGCTGTAGAACGCCCACACCCCACCCGACAGATGCGGCAGCTCCACCGCCACGAAGTAATCCCCATCCGACGGCGGCGACAAATACGCGCGACGACGCGCAAAGCCCCCCACCTCGTGCAACTGATAATCGTCGTCGCCACCGCTGCCGTCGTTGTCGAGCCGCGTCGAGTCGGCGTCGTAGATGCCCACGATCGCCGCACGCCGGGCGCTGCCGCCCCCATGCTGCTCGCCCAGCACATCGACCACATACACCCGGCCCGCCTCCAGACCCGTCATCTTGAACCAGTCCACATCACGCGACCGATGAAACGCACCCCCCACCGAACCACCCGCAGCCACCACACTGCGCGACGCCTCATCGTGGGGCTCATCGAACTGGGCGCCCCAGACCGCCATCTTCAGCGGGAACGACAAAATGGTCGTGAGATTCAATCCGCTGAAACTCCCGTTGGCGATGCTGAACCCGGTGCCCTCCTCCGCGCCGCCGATGGCGACCCGGTAAGCGGGGATGTAGCCCGCGGCACCAGTGGATTCATCGGTCGAGACGACCCAATAAAAGGTGTTTCTTTCGAGGATGGCGCCTTCGGGCGCGCTGAACCGGTAGGTGCGGAAGTCGTCGTCGGCGTCTGTGAGGTAGTCCGACGGCGGGGTCAGCTCCCACAGGAGCTCGCCGGGCCGGCCGTTGTGGTTGGCATGCACCCCCACAGTCGCCGCGTTGCGAAGGGAGGGGTCGGTGCGGGCCATCTGCAGCTCGATCGCGTTGAGCCGCCAGGTTCCAGTGTTGCCTGCGTGGAATCGCGTCGCCACCGATCGCGTAATGGTTTGCGTCTGCCGACGGGCGAAGTTGGTGACCAGCGGGGTCTCTGCGTTCTGCTGGGCGGCGATGAGCGGCTCGGGATCGACGAACTCGACCAGCACCGGCTCGATCAGCACCGGCTCGGCGCGTGCTTGGGGCAGCGCGGGCGTGGCAGCGCTGAGGGCGCCAGAGGCGGGCCCCTCGCCGGTGCCGTTGTAGGCCTGCACCGCGTAGTGCAGCGTCTGGCCCGGCGGCGTGGTCGTGTCGGTGTAAGTGGTCACCTCAGCGGCGAGGCCGTCCGCGATCACCGCCAGCTCGTCAGGCCGTGGGCCGCGCCACACCCGATAGCCCTCGACGGGGCCGCCCTCGGCAGGCGCGGCCCACGACAGCGTCACCGCCCCGAACGGGCCCAGCGCAGTGCCCATCAGCCGCGGCGCGCCCGGCAGCGGCACCGTGTCGGCGATCTCGACGGTGGCCAGATCGGTGAGCGGACCGCTGCGCTCGGTGCGAGCGAACGGCCCCGAACCGGTGACGCCGTAGCGGGCGCGCATCTGCACCTTGTAGGACACGCCCACAGGCAGGTTCCGCAGCGTGAACGACGTCACATCGCCCGCCGGGTACAGATTCCCGCGGGTCTCCCCATCGCCCAGCCGCCGATAGGTCAGCCACCCCAGATCCTCCTGCGCCCACATCACCCGATAATCATCCGGCACCGGATCAGGCGTCGACCACGAAATCGTCAACTCCCCCGGCGCACCGCTCGACACCACAAACCCGCCGACCTCGCCCCAGCCCAGCCCAGACCCCTCCTGCGCCTGCTCGGACTGCTGGGCCTCGCCCTGCGACGACTCCTCATCCTGCTGCGGGTCAGACTTCTGCTGGGCCTGCTGCTGGGACTGCTCGTCCCGCTGGGCCTCCTGCTGGGCCTGCTCGTCCTGCTGGGCCTGCTGCTGCTGCTGTTGGACGGGCGCGAGCGCGGCAGCGACGGTGACGGTGAGCTCATCGCTCCACGGCGACGCCATCACCTTGCCCTCAGCGGTGCGGAACCGCGCCCGTATCTGCACCTTGTAGCCGACGCCCTCAGCCAGACCGCTCAGCGTCATCGACGTCGCGTCCCCAGCCGGCCACGCATTGCCCCGACCGGCCTCATCGGGCTGTCGCCACGACAGATACTCCAAATCGTCGCGCGCCCACCGCACCCGATACTCAAACGGCGCCAGCTCAGGCGCCTCCCACGAAACCCTCAGCTCACCCGCAGCATCACTCGCAACCGCCACCTCGGCCAGCTCCGGCACCGACTCGCTGGCACCCACCGGCACCGCCTGCGACGCGCACAGCGCCAACACCGCAAACGCCGCCGCCCAGCGCCTCACCCCGCGACCGCTTCTTGGGGGGGGGGGGGGGGATTACGACAGGCGACCAGCCGTCACCTCGCGCACCCGCCACGCGCCCAACACCCGCAGCCGCACCGAACCGCACCGAATCGCTCATCGCACCAGCCTCCACAAAACAGCCGACAACACCGCCGGCACCGACACTGACCTGCCGACGAAGGTGCCGACAACGATCCGCCACCATACAGCACATTCGAACCAGCACAATCACATCATCCCAACCGGCTGCCGGCAATGAGATGACGGTCGAGATCGATGCGCTGACGTCATCGAAGACTCTTGCGACCTGCCTGCGTTGATCTACAGCGAGGGCCTGAAGTCGCACGCTTTCGGAGGTTTGTCGACGTGAACCGACACAGTGCCGCAGTCGTTCCTCACGATGACAGAGGCGTCATACGAGGACATCCCGAGGTGCTGCCGGGCCCGTCGGCCAGTTCGACACGATGACGCCGCAAGCAACGCGGCCGGCCGTCGGATGGAGCGGAGCTCCCGTTCATTTTTCTTGAAAATCTGCTGTTCGCTGCCCGATTTTCGAGGTTCAACTCAGTGGCTGTGATGTTCCTTCTCCCACCGGCTGACGAGGGAGCGCCGCGCGCCGCTGTTGCGCACGCTGGGAGAGGACCCGCCCCGGCCGGCGAGACGGGTCCTCGCGAGCTCGCTCCGCCAAACCGTCTAAGGAAACAGGCCACGTACGCCACCGGCACGCTAGTCCGCGTTTGAACTAGCAGGAATACGTCAGACTCGTATCCGGGGCATGCATTTCATTGTTCGGGGTGTGGCAACCGAGCTGAAGCTAACCGTCTCGGCCGCATCCATAGAACACCGACGAGAAAACACGATCGGCTGCTCCGGGCTGCGGCGCTACCGGGAAGAAAAGCGCGCTAATCATATGGAGGCTCACTGAGAAGTGTGAAAAGAGCCTTCGCCAAATGGCGAATCCTCAAGAGTCCGATGATGCCGCGATTTCTTTGCCGCGGGCGTCAATGTAGCGTGTTTTCGTATTAATTGGTGTGGTTTCGGCACATCAGTGAGAGGTTCTGAGCCGTGAATCACCGCCCACCAGGCCGATCTGCTGTCGGCACGGGCCCCTCAGAGCGAACGTGTACTGGTGGCGAATCCTCACTGCCAGACAGTACAGTGCGCGAGGAGGCCAGCCTCAACGGTGCGGGTTAGCTGGCAGACGCTGTTGAGTTGTTTCCCGCACCGAAGAGGCTGGCCCGCATGCGAGAGTACTGACTTCTCGCCGCTCAGGTGTCACCTGGTTTCTCGGGTAACCGAGCGGGCGGGTTTCAGGGGCTGCTGTTAGCTCCCCTGGGCCAGTCACGGTGCAGCCGAGAGTCCCGGCTGGAGACGACGAACAGGCGTCGTCCGGCGCTGACGCTCTCATCGGTTTCGGTGTTCGGATCGTCGGAGCCCCTCGCGAGTCCCTCTCGCAGCTCGATCAGCTCGCGGCGGACGTTGATCGCCTGGGCGATGGTGTGTTCGGGCTCGGTGGTGGTGAACCGGAATACGACGTGCCTGCCGGGCACCGGGGCCGCGATCTCCAGCTGTTCAGGGCCCCACGTTGCGTCCGCGGGCAGCAGCCCGCCGAGGATGTCCCTTATCAACGCATCCGGAGTCTCACCGAGGCTCTCGCCGGCGCCCAGATACTCGGTGACATAGTCGCTGAAGGGGACAAGGAAGCTGACCGAGCTCATCCCGCCCTCGAACTCGATGTCGCCGGTGAAGCCTGCCTCGCCGAGGTCCACGGTCTCGTCGTCGCCTGCACAGGGGTCGCGCAGCTCTGCCGAGAAATGCCGCGAGAAGTCGCCGTTGCTGTTGAGCATCTGCACGAGTTCCCCGTAGGTCTGGCTCCGCGTCTCGTCGCCGGGAGCATCGATGTGGCGGATGGTGATGCGCCGGCTGCTCGACTCCACCCACACCTGCGTCACCGGCGGATCGTCGCCGACCTCCCCGAATGCACTCATGGACGTCTGGCTGTCGATCCGCCACCCGTTGCCTGCTGCGCCCGCCGCCGAGCCGGACCACTTGGCCACGATGTCGACGGACGCGCCCAGCGAAGCCTTCGCTCTGGTGCTGATGCCATCAATCTTCTCTGGGCGCGCCGTCCGCACGCTGTCGTCGACGCCGGGATTGGGCGTCCCGACGAGCACCGACTCGATGGCAAGGCGCGCTGTGGGCGCGGTGACGGTGACGCCGCGGCTCGCGCTGCGCTGGCGGCGCTCGTTGATCGCCACGCCGCTGCGCAGCACGACCCGGTCGCCGGGCGCGAGCGCATACTGGCCGCCTTCCGACAGCAGCGGGAACGAGTACAGCGCTGTCCCCAGGAAACGGTCCAGACGCACGCGCGTCGGGGAGCCGACGCCGACCGGGGCGCCGCTGTCGGCGATCACCCGAATGCGCCCGGAATTGACGGTGATCTCGTCGACGTCGCCGACAGCGGGGTCGCGGAACTGTGGGGCCTGCACTGAAACCCAGAGGTCGGTCTGGCCGACGAGCGCGATCGCCGTGATCGACGGCCGGCCCGACACGCTGCGGGGCGGCTGCACGACCTCTATGTCGCCGCCGATCGAGCGCCGGTCGTCGTTGGTGCTGTGCCAGCCCTCGGCCGTCTCCAGCACGATCAGGTCGCCGGCTTCGAAGGGGTCATGAACGGTCACCTCGACGGACGAGAACAGGCCGCACGGATCGCTGCTGACGCGTGGGAGCAGATCGATTCCCTCGATCCAGGCGGGGGCTCCGTTCACATACAGCAGGTCGCGCACCCTGCCCTTGAACCGCGAGACGTCGACCTCGAGGCTCTCGCTGAAGTTGATGCGCAGCATGTCGTCGCCTGGGGCGACGCGGATCTGGGCGCTCAGCGGCCGAGCCGATGCCGCCGCAGCGATCGCCTCGGCCATCGTCTCGTCGTCGATCTCGCCGATGGCCGCCACCAGCAGGTGGTTCCTGCGGTCTCCGACATCGCGCGGGGTTCTGGCCAGGAAGCTTCGAACCGAGAGCGGCAGCGGGCCGCCGGCGAGCAGCAGCGGCACCGGACCGGAGTCGTCGATTCCCACTGCGAGCAGCGGCGCGGCCGCTGCCGCCTCGATCGGCGAGCGGGGATCGGCCAGCGCAACCACGCTCTGCGACGGCATGAGCTCGTCGCGGCACGTCGCCGTCAACAGCTGCGCCGCCGCGGCTGCGCCGATCGTTGCCGAGCTGCCCGCCACTCGGTTGACCTCGTCGACTCCTTCGGCCAGCAGCGGCGAGACGACCGTCCCGGACACCGCCCAGGTGCCGCCGACGATGACCACCCGTTCGATGCCCGCCTGCCGCAGGTACTGGGCAGCGGCATCGGGCAGCTCGTCACGACGGGTCAGCAGGATCGGCAGCTCACGGGCGAACGCCACCGATCCCAGCCCCACAGCCTCGGCGAGACGCTTGTCATCGCCGTTGACCAGCAGCGCAGCGGAACCCTCAGCACCGCACCAGGCGGTGTCACCGGGAAGTTCCCTGGCCGCCGCCGCGGCCGTGCCGTACCGGTCCGCACCGGCCACCCGCCGCACGGTCGGCTCCGCCTCGAGCGAGGCCGCCTCGGCGACCACCCGCTCGCCGACTGCGGCGGGGCCGCCCATGACGATGACCGTCGAGACGTCGTGGGCGTCGATGAACTCGGCCACCTGCTGAGGCAGCCGATCCGGTTGGGTGAGCATGACCGGTGCCTTGTGGTAGCCCGCGAGACCTGCCGCCGCGAACGTGTCCGCTATCGATGCTCCCGAAGCCAGCACCACCGTGGAGACCGCCCCGAGGCCGCCGCGCTGGCGCGCGAATCGCCACGCTGCCAGCACCGAGGTGTCGTAGCGGTCACGGCCCGCCAGCGGACGCACTCCGCCCTGCCCGAGCACTGTCTGCCCATCGTCAGGATCGACGAACAGCTCGCCTGAGGTGTTCGCGGCGCTCACCGCTCGGGCGCCGACGAGGCTCAGCGACGATGCCGCCAACGCGCACGCGAGCAGGATGCGAGCAGGATGCGAGCAGGATGCGAGCAGGATGCGAGCAGCTCTCATGCGGCGGCTGGAGGTCCCCGCCAGACGCCAGTAGAACGTCTCATGGCAGCGGCGGCATCTCGTCCGCCCGCCACGTCGGCTCGCCGGGCGGCAGCGCATCGTTGTGTCCACCGTTTGACATGCATTTGCTGAATCCCTGCACCGAATGACATGGACAGGCTAGTTAACACAGACCAGAATGCAGTCATTCGACTGCTGCGCAACAGTCAGGAGCGGCCAAACGTCGCAACCGGCGCTCACGTTCACTTGGCCGGTCATGGGCCCGACAGCGGCGATCGTGGTAGGACTGCACGAGGAGGCCGCCGCACGTGATCACTGCAATAGTCCTCATCGGCGGGTCCGTGCTCGTGGGAGCAGTCGTGTTCATCTCGGGCCGCAACCCGCTGGGGCACGGGAACTGGAAATGGTGGGAGCTCACCGCTGGCAGCTCACCCCCCATCCCCAGCCATGCGCGGTCCGCGCTCGCGCGCCCCAAGGGCATCGGATTGCGCCGGAGCCTGACGGTCGTGCGTGTCTGCGACGGCTCCCGGCACCGGGTGTGGGTCAGCTTCTTGTCGAAGGGCGACGACAGCGATCTCGTCGCGCAGCTCGCCATCGCCGCCGGGTGCAACCCGCGAATCGACGCGTCAGCGCCTCAGCAGATTTACAAGCGGCGATGGCGACTGTCCCACATCATCCCGGCCGCAGGCCGCGCCGCAATGCTCAGCCCGAGCGAAGCCGACGGGCTCGCCCGTACGATCGACGGCTTTCTCCACGACGGCGACGCCATCATCACGACCGTGCGATGGGCCGGCGACAGGCAGGTCAAGGCGCGAACAGCGACGACATCGAGTCGGCTGGGTTCCTCGTGGACCCACGAGGCGTCCACCGCAACGCTGCCGATATTGCCCACGCCCTTGGCGATCGTCCCGCTGCTCGTGCTGATTGCGGCGCTCGCCGTCGTGGCTCACAGCTATTTCGAGCTGCCCGCCTGGCTCGACCGAGTCCTGGAGTCCGCCGCGGGCAGCCCGAGCACCCCCGTCGCAGCAGTGGCGATCTGCGTCGCTGCTCACTCCGCGGCGCGACTGATGCACGCGATCTTTCGACCCCGACTGGTCTCGCGGGCGCAACGCTGCTGGCACCTGCCGCTGGGCTGGCGCACAGCACGCAACGGCGGCACTATCGGCGTCGAGCACCTCGCCGGCTGGGCACGAGCACGTCCCTGACCCCACCCCGCTGGCGGGTCTAACAAGAGATTTGTATAGCGGGCGAGGTCTGGCTCAGACGCGCTGTTGGTGGTGGGTGTGGACTGGCATGATGGTGTTGGTCCGGTTGGGCTGGGAGGTTTGGGGGTGTTTGTTGGCGGTGTGAGGCGTCGGTGGGTGTCGGTGTTGTTGGTGGTGGTGTTGGTGGTTGGGGTTGGGGCGCCGGTGGGTGCTGAGGATGTTGGTGCGGGCGATGGTGACAGGGTGTGGGGTCGTGTGGCGGGTGGTGATGTTTCGTTGGGTGCCGGTTTTGTGCTGCCGTATGGATTGTGGTCTGACGGTGTGACGTTGTGGGTGGCTGATCCGGTGGTGGGTGCGGTGCTGGCCTATGGGCTGGCGGGCGGTGAGCGTCGTGAGGGTCGTGATGTTGACGGGTCGGGGGTGGGGTTGTGGATGCCGATGGGGGTCGGCGGTGACGGTGAGGTGTTGTGGGTGAGCGATCTGGCGAGCGAGAGGGTGTATGGGTTCGATGTGGTGAGCGGTGAGCTGTTGGGGGGGCGCACGGTGGATCCGGGGTTCTCGCCGGGTGATGTGTGGTCTGACGGGGAAACGCTGTGGGTGGTGGATGCGGGTGGGGGCGAGGTGGCGGCGTTCGACGCGGCGACCGGCGATGCCCGTCCGTTGCGCTCTGTCGGGGCGGGTGTGGGGTCGGGCACGCGTGGGCTGTGGTCTGACGGGGTGACGTTGTGGGTGGCCGATGGTCCAGCGGCGCGTATCGACGCGTACGATCTGGCGTCGGGCGAGGCGAGGCCGCAGTCGGGGTTCGACGGCCTGGCTGATGCGGGGAACTCTGAGCCGGCGGGGATCTGGTCTGACGGCGACACGATGTGGGTGCTGGACCATCTGCGGCTCAAGGCGTTCGCTTATCGCATGGCGCCCAACACCGCACAGGCACCCACCGACCAGCCCGAACAGGTCCAGCAGCAGCACGAATCCGAGGGTCAGCAGGGAGAGGACCAGCAAGCCGACGTGCAGCAGGGCCAGGAACAGCAGGATCAGGCCGACGAGCAGCAGCAGGACGACCAAGCCGATGTGCAGCAGGGACAGTCTGGGCAAGCCGACGAGCAGCATCAGCACGAGTCCGACAGGCAGCAGCAGGACGACCAGGCCGAGGGCGACGCCCAGCAAGAAGGAAACGCTGACGCGCAGCACGAGGCCGAAGTCCAGCAGCAGGACGCCGAGGTGCAGGTGGTGGTGCGCGCTGAGGACGAGATCGGCGAGGTGGTGCTGTGGAGCGGTGCTGCAGGTGAGCTGACGGTGTCGTGGGAGGCGCCGGTGCTGGTGCCGTTCGAGTATCGGGTGAGCTGGGCGCGTGAGGATCTGGAGTTCTTGTCGTTCCGGTTCGCGAACGAGGCTCATCGCGGCAACGAGTGGCCTGGGGGCGACTCCACCTCGGTGACCCTCACCGGCCTCGAGGAGGGCGCGGTGTACAAGGTGCAGCTGCGGGCGCGGTTCCGCGACGCCCGAGGCAAGGTGTCAGCGTCGCCGTGGACCGCCGAGACCACCGCGACCGTGCACGCGGCGGCGTCGCTGCTCGCCCACCAACAAGCCGAACAGCACGACGAACAGCAGGGCGCCGACGACAATGAGACGGAGACGACCGAGGGGGTCGAGACGACCGTCTCGGCCGCCGCCCGGCCGACCGTCGCAGATGCGGGATTGAACTCGATATCGGTGCGGTGGACGGCACCTGAGCATCCCGAGACTCCGATCACGGGCTACGACCTGCGGTACCGCGCCGTGGGTGCGTCAGAGTGGTCAGACGGACCGCAGGACGTCGCCGCCTCGCCGGCTGAGATCACGGGATTGCAGGCCGACACTGCATACGAGGTCGCTGTGAGGGCCCAAGGCGACGGCGCCGAGAGCGAATGGTCCGAGCCCGGCCGGGGCTCCACGGCGTTCTGGGTCGCGACCCTGACCGTCGGCTCACTCGATCAATCGACGAATGGCTACTGGGGCTTCCAGAACAAGCTCAACCGCTTCGGCGACCTGACGCCGAGAACGCACACCCGGGACGGAGTGAGCTACGAGTTCTTGATACTGGCGTGGTACCGGGGCTACCGGGTCGACGCCGACGGGCGAACCCATACCGAGGCCCTGGACTTCTACGGCTACGACCATGTGATGCCGGCCGACTGGGTGCTGCGCATCGAGGACCGGCAGTTCCGCTTCCGAGACGCCACGCGCGGGTTCCTTCAGACAAACACGCCCCAGCAGACACGGCAGTACAAGGTCTATTGGCGACATCCCGAGCTGTCCCTCGAGCTCGGATCCCGAATCGAGGTGTCGCTGTCCCAGGAGCCGGCCGAACCTCGTGCAATACAGGATTGACACTCTCCGACATCGATTTCAATTGGTACCTCGCCACCGAGCGCGATGGGCCGAAGTCGTTCGATCTCGCCACCCGACGACAACGGCTAGTCGAGTCGCTGCCGGGTCGCTGGGTCGGGGCGCTGTGGTGGTGGGTGTCAGCTGCGTTGACGGAGGATGCTGCGGGCGGCTTGGGCGGCGGTGTGGGTGCGGGTGGCGCCGGTGATGCGGCGGATGTGGGTGCTGTCGGGCGCGGTGCCGGAAATGGCGGCGCGCACGGTGTCGGCGACCGCTGCTCGGCCGCCGATGATCACCACGCGGGCGGGCCGGTAGTCGCGAATGAGCGCAGCGGTCGCCTCGGGCAGCGACCCGCCGGTGGTGTAGGCGACCGCGGCGTTGTCGGTGGCCGCCGCGTACGCCGCGGCCACGCCCACATCGGGCGGCGACCAGCCGTTGGCCACCACCAAGGTGACGCCCTCGGGCGCCCCGGCGGGACTGCCCAGCACCCGACGCGCCGCCGCCGCCGCGGTCTCGACACGGTCCGCGCCCATCAGCCGCGTGATGCCAGCATCAGCACCGGCCGCAGCGGCGACCTCGTCCTCCACGGCGCTGCTGAGCGCAGCGGTGCCTCCCACCAGCACCACCCGCGCCACGTCATAGTCGCGCAGCACCGCCGCCGACTCCTCAGGCAGCACCCCCTGCTGGGCATAGAGCACCGCCGAACGGCGAGTACGCGCCGCCAGCGACGCCGCCGCCCCGATGTCAGGCGGCGACCAGCCGTTCGCCACCACCACCGTCACCCGCCCCGCCGACGACGGAACCCCCAGCACCCGACGCGCCGCCGCCGCCGCCGTCTCAACGCGGCCCGCACCGGTCACACGCACCACACCCGAATCCTGCGACGCCGCCCGGATCCCGCTGCGCACGCCGAACGACACCGCCGCCGTGCCGCCCACGATCACCACCTCAGCAGGCAACGCCTCCCGAACCAGCACCGCAGTCTCAGCCGACAGCACATCACCCGCCGTGTAGGTCACCACCCCGCCATCAGTACGCGCCGCCAACACCGACGCCACCCCCACATCAGCCGGCGACCACCCATTCGCCACCACAAACACCGCCACACCAACATCAAAATCACCACCACCACCAGAACCGCTACCAGAACCGCCACCAGAACCGCCAGAACTGCCGCCCGAAGCGCCACGAGGCGCTTGAACGCCAGGTATTGAAATCGACGGTGCGGCGACAAACTCGTCGACGTCAGTAACGTCGATGGTCAAGGCGAGCGTGTCGTCGATAGCTGGGTCGCTGCCGCCCGAGGCATTTCTGTTGTCGCTGACATTGAGCATCACGCTGTAGGCGCTCTTGGTCTCGTAGTCGATCAGCGCAGTGTCACGAACGATGATCTCACCACTGACTGGGTCCCATTCGAACTCCTCCCCGGCGTCGAACGCGGCAGCGTCGGGGCCGGTGACGGTGTAGGTCAGGTTGTCTCCGTCGGGGTCGGTCGCGAGCTGCATGCCCAGCGTTCCCGACGTTGCGTTCTCGTCCACCCTCACCGTCACCGCAGCAACCTCGAATACCGGGGCGCCGTTGACCGGCTGGCTGTCGGTGCCGCCGCCGGCGCCGTCGTCGCACCGGTCGGCGGCGGTGTCGACGGTGCCGCCGCTGCCGGGCACCATCACGTCGTCGTAGGCGTTCTTGCCCGAGCCGAGCGTGTCTTCGTAGTAGGCCACGACACGCAGATACATGCCGTTGTCGGAGTCTTGGATGCTGCGCGACGTCGTGCTCGCGGTATTGACGGCGCCGATCTCGTAGAACGGCCCGGTCTCGGCAGCCGACTTGCACCACTGCCAGGTGGGATGGCCCACCAGACCGTCCGGGTCGCCACGGTGCTCGACGTTGATCGTATTGCCGTCACGAGTGAGCCGCACGAAGCCGTCGGCGTGCTCCTCGTCGACGTTCACGACCTCGATGGTCAACTCGATCGTGTCATCGACCGCCGGATCGGCCTGCCCGGAGAGGTTCTTGTTGTCGCTGACATTGAGCACCACGCTGTAGGAACTCTTGGTCTCGAAGTCGATCCCCGCGGTGGCCCTCACCGTGACCGCCCCGGTGACCGTGTCCCACTCGAACGCCTCCCCGACACCGAACGCGGCAGCGTCGGCGCCGGTCAACGAATACGCCAGCGGGTCGCCTTCGGGGTCGGTCGCGAGGTACGTGCCCAGCGTTCCCGACGTCACGTTCTCGTCCACCCTCACCGTCACCGCAGCAACCTCGAACACCGGCGGCGCCGATCCGCTCACTGCTGCTGATGTGACGGCGTGCGCCTCGCGTTCGTCGGTGGCCGACGACGCGTCGCGGTACGCAACGGTCGCCCTGAGCACACTGCGCAGGTCATCAACAGTGGGCGTGTACACAGCAGACTCCGCGCCCGCAATGTCAATGAACGGCCCCGCCGCGTCAGCGGCGCGCGCCCAGCTCCACTGCGCAGCCGTGACAGCCCCGTCAGGATCGGTCAGCGTCGCAGTGATCACGACATCCCCTACGGGCGCCACGTCGAAGGTCACCACGCCGGGCTCGTCGACATTGACGACCTCGATCGTCAAAGCGAGCATGTCGTCGACGGCGGGGTCGGCCTCCCCGGCGAGGCTCTTGTTGTCGGAGGCGTTGAGCACCACGCTGTATGAGCTCTTGGTCTCGTAGTCGATCCCCGCGGTGTCCCTCACCGTGATGTCACCGGTGGTCGTATCCCATTCGAACGTCGCCCCGACGTCGAACGCGGCAGCATCGTCGCCGGTGACGGTGTAGGTCACATCGTCGCCATCGGGATCGGTCGCGAGGAATGTGCCCAGCGTTCCCGATGCGGCGTTCTCCTCCACCGTCACCGTCTCCGTCGCAGAAGCGAACTCGGGCGGCACCGATCCGCCCACTTCTGATGATGTGACAGCGTGCGCCTCGCGCTCGTCGGTGGCAGACGACGCGTCGCGGTAGGTGACGGTCGCTCTGAGCACCTTGCGCACCTCGTCGACACCAGGCGTGTACGCGGCAGCGTCGGCCCCGACGATCTCGGTGAACGGCCCCGCGGCCGTGTCGGCGCTCGCCCAGCTCCACTGCGCGGCCGTGACAGCCCCGTCAGGATCGGTCAGCGTCGCCGTGATCACGACATCCCCTACGGGCGCCACGTCGAAGACCACCACGCCGGGCTCGTCGACGTTCACGACCTCGATCGTCACATCGATGGTGTCGTCGACTATCGGCGGGTCTTGCGCGTTGCCGTGGTCGTCGACACCGTTGGTGACAGTGAACGACATCGAGTATGTCGTCTTGGTCTCATAGTCCAGTCCCTCAGCGGTGGCTGAGTCGGCGACGGTGATGGCGCCGGTCGAGGCATCGAAGCTGAACGGGCCGTTCGCGCCGAATGCGGCGGCGTCGGTGCCGGTGACCGCGAACGTCAGCCTGGACTGGTCGGCGACGTTGCGCACCAGCACCGTCGGGGTGCCGACGTCTGCGCCGCCTGCTGAGTTCTCCTCGACGGAGAAGGTCACCGTCGCCTCGGCGTACTCCGGTTCTATCGATCCGCTCACGGGCGCGGAGACGGCATGCGCCTGACGCTGGATCGTGGCCGACGACGCGTCGTTGTAGGTGACCGTCGCCCTGAGCACCTTGCGCAGATCATCGGCACCAGGCGTGTACGCAGCAGCGTTCGCGCCAGTAATGGGCGCGAACGGCCCCGCAGCATCGTCGGCACGCGCCCAGCTCCACTGCTCAGCCGTGACAGCCCCGTCAGGATCGGTCAGCGACGCAGTCAACATGACGTCCAGCGTCGGCGCCACGTCGAAGTCCACCGTGCCGGGCTCGTCGACGTTCACGACATCGACAGTCAACGCGAGCGTGTCATCGACAGCAGGATCGGCCTCCCCGGCGGAGTTCTTGCCGTCGCTGACGTTGAGCACCACGCTGTAGGAGGTCTTGGTCTCGTAATCGATCCCCGCGGTGTCTCTCACCGTGACCGCGCCGGTGGTCGTATCCCACTCGAACGTCGCCCCGACGTCGAACGCAGCAGCGTCGGCACCGGTCACCGTGTAGACCAGATCGTCGCCGTCGGAGTCGGTCGCGAGGAACGTGCCCAGCACCCCCGACGTGGCGTTCTCGTCCACCGACACCGTCGCCGACGCCTGGCCGAACTCCGGCGGCACCGATCCGCTCACGGGCGCGGTGACGGCATGCGCCTGACGCTGGATCGTGTCCGACGACGCGTCGTGGTAGGCGACGGTGGCTCTGAGCACCTTGCGCAGGTCGCCGGCGGCGGGCGTGTACGCGGCGCTGGTGGCGCCGGGAATGGCGGCGAACGGCCCGGCGGGGTTGTCGGCGCGTGCCCATGTCCACTGCTCAGCGGTGACGCTTCCGTCGGGGTCGGTCAGCTCTGCTGTGAGCTGCACGTCCAGCGTCGGCGCCACGTCGAAGTCCACCGTGCCGGGCTCGTCGACGTTGACGACCTCGATGGTCAGAACGAGCGTGTCGTCTGCAGTCGGGTCTGGGTCCCCTGCGGGGTTCTTGCCGTCGCTGGCGTTGAGCGTCACGCTGTAGGAGTTCTTGGTCTCGTAATCGATCGCCGCGGTGGCTCTCACCGTGACCGCGCCGGTGGAGGCGTCGAAGCTGAACGAGCCGCCCGCGTCGAACGCCGCAGCGTCGGCGCCGGTCACGGTGTGGGCCACGTCGTCCCCGTCAGGGTCGACAGCGAGGAACGTGCCCAGCACCCCCGACGTGGCGTTCTCGTCCACTGTCACGGTCGCCGACGCCTGGCCGAACTCCGGCGGCGCCGATCCGCTCACTGCTGCGGTGACGGCATGCGCCTGCCGCTGGATTGTGGCCGACGACGCGTCGTGGTAGGCGACGGTGGCTCTGAGCACCTTGCGCAGGTCGCCGGCGGCGGGCGTGTACGCGGCGCTGGTGGCGCCGGGAATGGCGGCGAACGGCCCGGCGGGGTTGTCGGCGCGTGCCCATGTCCACTGCTCAGCGGTGACGCTTCCGTCGGGGTCGGTCAGCGACGCAGTCAGCGGCACACCCTGCGTCGGCGCCACGTCGAAGTCCACCGTGCCGGGCTCGTCGACGTTGACGACCTCGATGGTCAGAACGAGCGTGTCGTCGACAGCCGGGTCTGGGTCCCCTGCGGGGTTCTTGCCGTCGCTGACGTTGAGCACCACGCTGTAGGAGGTCTTGGTCTCGTAGTCGATCGCCGCGGTGGCCCTCACCGTGACCGCGCCGGTGGAGGCGTCGAAGCTGAACGAGCCGCCCGCGTCGAACGCCGCAGCGTCGGCGCCGGTCACCGTGTACACCAGCGCGTCGCCGTCGGGATCAGCCGCGAGGAACGTGCCCAGCAGCCCCGACGTCGCGTTCTCGTCCACCGACACCGTCGCCGACGCCTGGCCGAACTCCGGGGCGCTGTTGACTTGCTCGGTGACGGTGCCGTCGTCGCACCGGTCGGTGGTGGTGTCGACGGTGCCGCCGGTGCCGGGCACCATGTAGTCGCGGTAGGCCTTCTTGTCCGGGCCATGCCCGTCCTCATAGGTGGCCACAACCCGTAGGTACGTGCCGTGGTCGGCCGAGGTCAACGTGCGACTACTCGTGCTTGAGGTCAAAGGACTGCCGACCTCATGGAACGGGCCGTTCTCGCCGGCGGATTTGCACCACTGCCAAGTGGGGTTGCCCTTGATGACATCGGGATCGCCTTGGCTCCCTGCGATGAGAAAGGTCCCAAGCGGGAGCAACGTCACCAAGCCGTCGGGATTCTGTTCGTCGACGTTGGCGATGTCGATGGTGACGTCGATGGTGTCGTCGGCTGCGGTGTCGGGATCGCCGTTGTCGTCGACGCCGTTGGTGACCTCCAGGGTCACCGTGTAGGTCTGCTTGGTCTCGAAGTCCAGTGCCGCGGCGCTGCTTGCGTCGTTGACGGTGATGGCGCCGGTGGAGGCGTCGAGGCTGAGCGGGCCGTCGGTGTCGAACGCGGCGGCGTCGGCGCCAGTGACGGTGAAAGCCAGCCTGCTCTGGTCGGCGCTGTTGCGCAGCAGCACCTCAGGAGTGCCGATGGGGGTGCCGCCCGGGGAATTCTCCTCGATGCTGTAGGTCGCGGTACCCTCGACGAACTGCGGTTCCGTCGAGCCGCTCACCGGTTCTGTGACGGCGTGCGCCTGCCGCTGAACCGTGGCCGACGACGCGTCGTGGTACGTCACGGTGGCTCTGAGCACCTTGCCCACATCGCCGACACCGGGTGTGTACGAGGCGCCGGCAGCGCCGGAGATCGCAGAGAACGGCCCGTCGTCGGTGTCGGCGCGTGCCCATGCCCACGAGGCGGATGTGACGCTCCCGTCGGGATCGCTCAGCTCTGCTGTGATCTCGACGTCCAGCTCCGGCGTGCCGTCGAAGCTCACGATGCCGGGCTCGTCGACGTTCTCGACGCGGACCGTCACCTCGATCGTGTCGTCGACGGTGCGGGCATCGATCGGCTCGGTGTAGCCCGAGGCGTCCAGCCCGTCCGTGGCCTGCACCGTCACCAAGAACTCCGTCGTGCCGTTCTCGAAGTCGAGCACAGCCGACTCGCGGACGGTGATCTGGCTCGTCTCGTGATCGTAGGCGAATGCCTCGTTGAACTCGTCGAAGCCGGTCTGGTGCTGCGCCGAGGGCGAGCGCGCCGCCACTGAGTAGAAGACCACGTCTCCGTCGCTGTCCGCGGCCGCCGCCACAGTGCCCACCACGGTGCCCGGCTCAGCGTTCTCGTCGACGGGCAGAGACACCGAGGACTGGCCGAACGCGGGTTCGCTATTGCCCGACCCCGACCGCTGCACGCCTCCGACATGGATCGCCAGCCGGTGACCCCGCTTGCCCCAACTCCCCTCGTTCTGGGGGCCGCCGAAGCCGTAAGACCAAGCATCCTCGTGGATTCCCCAGCCGGGCGATTTGCCTGTGTCCTCGGCGTCACCGACATCGAGCTCGGTCAATTCGGCGCGACTCGACCCCTCCGGCGTGGTGACGACGACGAAATAGGCCGTGTCGGCCTCGAGCCGCACCCGCTGACCCGCAGGCGTGCTGAAAGTGTTGACCGCGTTCGGCTGGATTGCGGCGGGACCGGACATCTCGGCGAGCGCCGCGCCCGGTCCGCTGTCGGCAGTGGCGGCGTGCAAGCGCACCAGCACCGGGTCCGTGACGCTGTCCCGGTGCACGTGGAGGCCGACTGAGGTCACGTCGTAGCCGTCGGGGCTGCTGCCGGTGGTGAATCCCTGCGCGCTAGGAGGATGTTCGCTGCTCGACTTGGGAGACAGCATCACGTTGGACGCCAGCGTGCCGACCCGCGCCGTGGTGAGCGTCAACGACTTGGTCGACCCATGGCCGTCGTCGTAGCCCGCGGTGACACGCAGGTGCTTTGCGTCGTCGTCGTCGGTGACCGTATAGCTCGCAGACGTCGCGCCGGCGATGTCGGCGAACGCTCCGCCGGGAAGGTCCCCGCGGGACCACTGCCAAGAGACGGCTTCCGCCGACGTCAGGTCCTGGTCGGTCACCCTCGCTTGGAGCGTGGCATCGACCTGGGAGGCCCCGCTGACCGAGAGCCTGCCGGGATCGTCCTCGTCAGTGACGTTGATCGTCACCTCGACCGTGTCGTCGACGGCCGTGTCCGCGTTCCCCGCAGAGTCCTGGTTGTCCCGGAGCGTGACGGAGACCGCATACGACGACCGCGTCTCGTGATCGAGCCGACCGCGGACCCGTATCCGCAACGTCTTGCCGCCGTCTTTGTCGATGATGAATGCCCTGTTCACGCCGGAGCCGCTCGCGGTGATCTGCACTTCGTCGTGGTCGGAGTCCGACACGTAGACGTAGCCGACGATCTCGTCCACTGATGCGTGCTCGGACACGCTGAACGTCAGCGACTCCCCGTCAGCGAGCCTCGAACCGTTCTGGCCGTCAAGAAAAAACGGCTGGCTGTTCGCAGCCGACACCGGACCAGCCGAAACCAGCACCAGCGACGCCGCGAACACCAGCGCCGCTGCGGCGCGAAACAGCCTCATGGGCGCCTAAGCGGGGGGGGGGGGGGGATGCACCGGCCTCGTGCCCGCGGCCGATTGACATGGTTTCACTGACATGACGGCAGGAACATATCAGCATGTCTGAGCGACGCTGCGGACATCGCTGCCAGCCCACAGACGCAGCGGCATCGATGTGCATCGACCCTGCTGGCACGGGAAAGAACGACGCCAGACCGTGCCCGCGGCTCGAGAAATCTCTCAACGGGATGACACTCGTGTGCCGATTCCGTCCTGCTATATTCGCCGCCGCTTGATCCCCGAGACACCGGCAGACATCCATGGCCACTGCCACGTTCCGGCGGGGTGGCCGGCGGTCGGATCACTCCATCCGACACTCACCTAGAGGAAGCGGCACATGACGCACTCCCCTGATCGACAGCGTGCTCAGCGAGCGCGAGGACGCGGGCGCCGCATTGCCCGGCGCATTCTGGCCACGTGCGGCATCGCCGCTGTGCTGGGCGGTCTGGTGCCGGTCGTGCACAGCCAGCCTGCGGGGGCCAACTCCGACATCGATTTCAACTGGTACCTCGCCACCCTGAGCAACGGGCCGAAGTCGTTCGATCTCGACTCGGCCAACGCCATGCCACGAGCTCTGTGGTCCGACGGCACGACCGCGTGGGTGAGCGATCTCAGCGGTCGCCTGTTCGCCTACGAGCTCGACAGCGGCGCCCGCGACGCCGACAAGGACATCGGCACGCTGCGCGCAGCGGGGAACCGCAACGCCAACGGCCTGTGGTCCGACGGCACCACCATCTGGGTCTCTGACGACCAAGACAACAAGATCTACGCATACAACCTCGACAGCGGCGACCGCGACGCCGACAAGGACATCAACGCGCTCGACGATGCAGGCAACCACGACGCGAAGGGCCTGTGGTCGGACGGGGTGACCATGTGGGTCTCCGACCACTGGGACGACAAGATCTACGCATACAGCCTCGACACCGGCGCCCGCGACGCCGACAAGGACATCAGCACGCTCTACGACGCAACCAACGACCGGGCCTCGGCGCTGTGGTCCGACGGCACCACCATGTGGGTCGCAGACGACGCGGACGCCAGGATCTTCGCCTACGACCTCGACACCGGCGACCTCGTGGACCATCGGATCTTCGACGGCCTGCACAGGCACGGCAATGCCAGCCCCAAGGGCATCTGGTCCGACCAGACCACCATGTACGTCGTCGACAACAGGGCCGGCAAGGTGTTCGCCTACTACATGTCCAGCCGTTCGCAGAGTTCGCAGCTGCGGGGCTTGACACTGCGCGGCACAGCGATCGGCTTCAACCAGGACCAGCGTGACTACTACTCATGGACCACCGACAGGTACGACTTCACCACCGTGTATCCCAGGACCGAGAGCTGGGACGCCACGGTCACGATCTCGCCCCCCGACGCCGACCCCGACACCGACGACCACCAGGTCGAGCTGAAGGCCGGCCACAACACCATCACCATCACGGTCACCAACGGCCCCAACACCACCGTCTACACCGTCGTGCTCTACCAATACGTCGGCACCCGATTCGACCCCGGCACGGTGACCGTCGATCCCGTGCTGGAATCGCTGTCGCTCAGCGGCATCGACTTCGGCGAGTTCGACAGCCAGGTCGGCAGCTACTCCGCCGATGTCGCCAACGACGTCGCTTCCACGGTTGTCGCCGCCACGCCCGCCTACGCCGGCGACTCGGTGACCGTCACGCCCGCCGACGCCGACGCCTCGACACCCGACGTCCACGACGTGAACCTCGCCGAGGGCGCCAACACGATCGACATCGCCGTCGAGTCCACCGACGGAAACCGCCAAGAGACCTACACGGTCACGGTGAACCGGGCCTCCGCCGCAACGTTCGGCTGGAATCCGCCGCGAGATGTCCGCATCGACGTTTCCCGGCGGCGGGTCTCCAATCACTCGCCGACCTTCGGCCTGTGGTCGGACGGCACCACGGTCTGGATCGCCGACGCGGTCAGCGACGAGATCATCGCCTACGACCGCGAAACCGGCGCCCTCGCCGCCGGCAAGGGAATCACCCTGGACGGCGCGGGAGGCAACGCGAATCCCCGGGGGCTGTGGTCGGACGGGTCGACCATGTGGGTCGCCGACCACCTCTCCCTCGAGTGCTATGAGAACAGCTGCGCGGTGTGGGACGACGGGCTGGACGGCGATTCCCCGATAGGGGGCGAACCCAAGATCTACGCGTACAACCTCGACACCGGCGCCCGCGACGCCGACAAGGACATCGCCACCTCGCGCGCCGAGTTGAACGTGGGTCCGTCGGGCATGTGGTCGGACGGGTCGACCATGTGGGTCGCCGACAGGGTCATCGCCCAGATCTTCGCCTACAGCCTCGACACCGGCGCCCGCGACGCCAACAAGGACATCCCCAGGGCGAAGCTGCTCGACGCGGGCAACTGGCAACCGAGCGGTCTGTGGTCCGACGGTGTCACCGTGTGGGTCTCCGACCACGAGGACGACAAGATCTACGCCTACGAGCTCGCCACCGGCAACCGCCGCGCCGACCTCGACTTCGACACCCTGGTCGCCGCAGGCAACCGCGATCCGCGCGGCATCTGGTCGGACGGCTCCACGATGTGGGTCTCCGATCCGAGCGCCCACCGGGTCTTCGCGTACAACATGCCGCCCAGTGCCCTGCTGGAATCGTTGGAGCTGTCGGGCATCGACATCGGCGCCTTCTCCGGCGGCGCCCTCAGCTACCGGGCAGGCGTCGCGAACAGCGTCTCGTCCACGGTCGTCACGGCCACTCCCGCCGACGACGACGCCACGGTCACCATCACGCCCGCCGATGCCGACACCGACACCGCCGATGCCCACGATGTGGATCTCGCCCTGGGCGCCAACACGATCACCGTCACCGTCGACTCCTCCGACGGCAACGACCAGCTGACCTACACGGTCACGGTGAACCGGGGCTCCACAGCGCCGTTCGGCTGGAACGTGCTCGAGGACATCGAATCGCTGACCGGCAGCACCGGGCCGCAGTCGGCCGTGTGGTCTGACGGCACCACCGTGTGGATCTCCTATCTCGATGGTCGACTGGTCGCCTACGACTTGGCCACCCAGACGCGCGACGCCGACAAAGACATCGTCGGACTCGACGACGCCGGCAATACCAGTGCCCTCGGCATGTGGTCCGACGGCACCACCATGTGGGTCTCGGACCACAGCCAGGACAAGATCTTCGCCTACGACCTCGCCACCGGCGCCCGAGACGCCGACAAGGACATCGCCACCCTCGCCGATGCAGGCAACAACTTCCCCACCGAGATGTGGTCCGACGGCACCACCATGTGGGTCCTCGACTGGTTCGACTACAAGATCTACGCCTACGACCTCGCCACCGGCGCCCGCGACGCCGACAAGGACATCAACACCCTCGCCGATGCAGGCAACGGCACCCCCGGGCCGCTGTGGTCCGACGGCACCACCATGTGGGTCGTCGACGGGAACGACGTCAAGATCTTCGCCTATGACCTCGCCACCGGCGCCCGTCGGGCCGATCTCGACTTCGACACCCTGGCGGCCGCCGGCAACGGCGATCCGCTGGGGATGTGGTCCGACGGCACCACCATGTGGGTGTCTGACGCGGGCGATGACAGGGTCTATTCCTACAACATGCCCACCTACTCAGCCCTCGAATCCTCCGAGCAGTCCGTTGCCGACTATGTGGTGCGCGAACCCAGCGTCGCGCCGCTGGCCGACGGCAACCGGCAGCTGCGGGCGATCTGGTCCGACGGCACCACCATGTGGGTGACCGATCTCAGCGGCCGGCTGTACGCCTATGACCTAGCCACCATGACGCGTGACGCCTCCCAGGACGTCACCGCGCTGCGCTCAGCGGGGAACCGCAACGCCAACGGCATCTGGTCGAACGGCACCACCGTGTGGGTCTCCGACGACCGGGACGACAGGATCTACGCCTACAGCCTCGCCACCGGCGCCCGAGACGCCGACAAGGACATCGCCACGCTGCGCTCCGCCAGGAATGGCCACGCCAAGGGCCTGTGGTCTGACGGCACCACCATCTGGGTCGCCGACCACTCGGACGACAAGATCTACGCGTACAGCCTCGCCACCGGCGCCCGCGACGCCGACAAGGACATCGACGACCTCGATGAGGCAGGCAACGAACGGGCCGCGGCGCTGTGGTCGAACGGCACCACCATGTGGGTGTCCGACGACCAGGACGCCAAGATCTACGCCTACGACCTCGCCACCGGCGACCGGCAGGCCGACCTCGACATCGACACCCTGGCCGACGCGGGCAACAGCAGCCCCAAGGGCATCTGGTCCGACGGCACCACGATGTGGGTCTCCGACAACCACGACCGTGCGATCTACTCCTACAGCATGCCCATTCGCTAGTGCCACCTCAGCAGCCGTCGCATATATCGACATCAATGAGCTAGCTGAACTGGGCTGGCTAGGCTGGCCCGCGATTGTTATGCGACGAGGGGAAGAGGCCCGTGGCACCACTCACCTCGGCACGGCGCGGCCCGCGGGCGCGCGGCATCGGCCGGACGACCCGGCGCGTCGTGGCGGCGTGCGCGATCGCCGCCGTGCTGGGCGGGCTGGTGCCCCTCGTGCACAGCCCGCCCGCGGCGGCCACCGCCAGCGACTCGGCAAAGTCGTTCGACCTCGACTCGGCCAACGCCTCGCCGCGTGCCATCTGGTCCGACGGCACCACCGCGTGGGTGACCAACCTCAGCGGCCGCCTGTTCGCCTACAACCTTGACACCGGCGCCCGCGACGCCAGCAAGGACATCGACACGCTCGACGCGGCGGGCAACCACAACGCCAACGGCCTGTGGTCCGACGGCACCACCATCTGGGTGTCCGACGACGCTGACGACAAGATCTACGCCTACGACCTGCGCACCGGCGCCCGCCGTGCCGGCAAGGACATCGACACGCTCGACGCAGCCAACAACAACACGCCGAAAGGCCTCTGGTCCGACGGCACCACCATGTGGGTCGCCGACTCGTTCCGCACCAGGATCTTCGCCTACGACCTCACTACCGGTGAACGGGCCGGCAAGGAAATCGGCGGTCTCGACGACGCCGACAACGCCAGCCCCACTGCGCTGTGGTCCGACGGCTCCACCATGTGGGTCGCCGACCAGCACGACGACAAGATCTACGCCTACGACCTGGACCCCAGCCACCGCTGGTCCACCGACGCCCGCCGGGCCGAGCTCGACTTCGACACCCTCCGCAGCAACGGCAACCGCAGCCCCAAGGGCATCTGGTCCGACGGCACCACCATGTGGGTCGTCGACAATGAGGATTCGAAGGTCTACGCGTACAACCTGCCGCAGTCTTCGGAGCTGCGGTCCTTGGAGCTGACCGGCCTGAACATCGGCACCTTCGGCGCGAGGCGCCACAACTACACCGCGAGGGCGCCCAGCACGCTCACCTCCACCACCGTCACCGCCATGCCAGCCAGCGCCAACGCCACGGTGACCATCACACCCATCGACGCCGACGACACCACCGACGCCCACGAGGTCGACCTGAGCCCCGGCGACAACACCATCACGGTCACCGTCGCCAACGGCACCTCCACCACCGCCTACACGATCGTGGTCACCCAGATCGATACGCCCGTGCTGTCCAGTGACGCCGCCCTGGGAGCGCTGACGCTCAGCGGCATCGACTTCGGGGCGTTCAACGGCGATGCCGACCGCTACAGGGTCAATGTCGACAACAGCGTCGCATCCACCGTAGTCACGGCCACGCCACGAGACCCCGACGCCACGGTCACCATCACGCCCGCCGACGCGGACACCGACTCACCCGATGTCCACGACGTGAGCCTCGCCTTGGGTCACAACGCGATCACCGTCACCGTGGAGTCGACCGACGGCACCCGCCAGCGCACCTACACCGTCACGGTGAACCGAGCCTCCGCGGCAGCATTCGGCCGCGATACCACGCGTGAACTCGAACTGCGCTGGATTTCCGAGTACCCGGTTGTCAGCGGCGTGTGGTCGGACGGCTCGACGATGTGGGTCGCGGAGTGGACCGCCAACGAGGTCTACGCCTACGACCTCGCCACCGGCGCCCGCCAGGCCGACAAGGACATCGACACTCTCGAAACCTCCGGCAACTCGGTGCCGATGGGGCTGTGGTCGGACGGGGCGACCATGTGGATCGGCGATTGGAACGACGACGAGGTCTACGCCTACGACTTGGCAACCGGCACCCGCCAGGCCGACAAGGACATCAGCACGTCGGCTGGCAACCATTCGTCTATGGGGCTGTGGTCGGACGGCTCGACCATGTGGATCTCCGATTGGAGCGAAAGCAAGGTTTACGCCTACGACCTCGCCACCGGCGCCCGCCAGGCCGGCAAGGACATCGACACCGATGGCGTCGTCGGCAGTCCATCGGGGCTGTGGTCGGACGGCTCGACCATGTGGATCGCGAACAGCGGCGACGACATCTACGCCTACGACCTCGCCACGGGCGACCGCCGCGCCGATCTTGACTTCGCTGAATTGCCCGGCCTCCTGCTTGCGACAGGCATCTGGTCGGACGGCTCGACGATGTGGGTCGCGGGCTTGGTCTCCCCCCGGGTCCACGCGTACAACATGCCGGCCAGCACAGCGTTGAGCTCACTGGAGCTGTCGGGCATCGATCTGACGTTCGCCCCCGGACAGCACAGCTACGCGCTGACGGTGCCCAGCACGGTCACCTCCACCACCGTGACCGCTGCGGCCGCCAGCGACAGCGCCACGGTGACCATCACGCCCGAAGATGCCGACGCCATCACCGACGTCCACGAAGTCGACCTCGACAGCGGCGACAACACCATCACCGTCACCGTCACCAACGGCAGCGCCCCCACCACCTACACCGTGGTCGTCACCCGGTCGAGCCTCGCCAGCACCTCGAACGACGCCATGCTGAGCGCACTGTCGCTGTCCGGCATCGACATCGGCACGTTCTCGGACACCGCCACCGGCTACAGGGCCGACGTGGCCAACGGCGTGTCAGCGACCACCGTGACCGCCGCCCCTGCCGACTCCGGCGCAACGGTCACGATCGCGCCCGCCGACGCCGACACCGACACCGACGACGTCCACGATGTGGACCTCGCCGTGGGCGCCAACACGATCACGGTCACGGTGGACTCCTCCGACGCCACTCGCCAGCGCACCTACACCGTCACGGTGAACCGGGCCTCCACGGCCCCGTTCGGCTGGAACGTGCTGGCAGACATCGAGCCGCTGGACGCGGCCAACCAGGAACCGTGGGGCATCTGGTCTGACGGCACCACCATGTGGGTCGCCGAGGACTATTGGCTCGACGACGACTTTCCCGACAAGATCTTCGCCTACGACGCGGCGACCGGCGCGCGTCGCGCCGGCCAGGACATCAACACGCTGGACGCGGCAGGCAACGCGTTTCCGCGTGGGCTGTGG
Organism: Candidatus Poriferisodalis sp.; assembly: GCF_965208555.1. Taxonomy (GTDB): domain Bacteria; phylum Actinomycetota; class Acidimicrobiia; order Acidimicrobiales; family Poriferisodalaceae; genus Poriferisodalis. The sequence continues at coordinate 343,099 of NZ_OZ242342.1, forward strand.
TCTGACGGGGTCACGATGTGGGTCACCGATTCGGGCTACAACGAAAAGCTCTACGCGTACGACTTGGACAGCGGCGCCCGCGACGCCGACAAGGACATCGACACGCTCAGCGCCGCGGGCAACGCAGACCCGCGTGGGCTGTGGTCCGACGGGGTCACCGTGTGGGTCGCCGACGCCGAGGACGACAAGATCTACGCCTACCGCCTCGACACCGGCGCCCGCGACGCCGACAAGGACATCGACACGCTCAGCGCCGCGGGCAACGCATCTCCGCGTGGGTTGTGGTCCGACGGGGTCACCATGTGGGTCGCCGATCCCGAGGATGACAAGATCTACGCCTATGGCCTCGCCACCGGCGAGCGCAAGGCCGATCTGGACTTCGACACCCTGCGGGCTGCGGGCAGCTCGTACCCGATCGGCATCTGGTCTGACGGCTCGATCATGTGGGTCCTCGACTGGGAAGACGACAAGATCTACTCCTTCAACATGCCCGCCATCTCGGGGCTGCGGTCCTTGGCGCTGTCGGGCATCGACGTGAACTTCGCACCGGGCCGTCTCGACTACGCGGTGGAGGTGGCCGACTCGGTCACCTCCACGACAGTGACCGCCACGCCGGCCAGCACCAGCGCCACGGTGACCATCACGCCCGCCGACGCCGATACCGGCACCGCCGACGTCCACGATGTCGACCTCGCCAGCGGCGAGAACACGATCACCGTCACCGTCGCCAACGGCGACGAGGAGACCGTCTACACCGTGGTGGTCACCCGGCTCGAGCCGCCGGCCTTGACCAATGTGACGACGCTGAGCGCGCTGTCGCTGGGCGGCATCGACATCGGCACCTTCTCCAGCACCGACACGAGCTACAGCGCGGACGTCGACAACGACATCGCCGCCGCCACCGTCACCGCCACGCCGACCAACCCCAACGCCACGGTGACCATCACGCCCGCCGACGCCGACACCGGCACGCCGGGTGTCCACGACGTGGACCTCGCCGAGGGCGCCAACACGATCACCGTCACGGTGGACTCCGCCGACGGCAACCACCGCCAGACCTACACCGTCACCGTCAACCGCGCCGCGTCGGAGGAGTTCGGCTGGGGCGTGCTGGCCGACATCGTGCCGCTGGCCGGCGGCAACCGGCATCTGCGGGCGATCTGGTCAAACGGCACCACCATGTGGGTGACCGACCTCAGCGGCCAGCTGTTCGCCTACGACCTCGCCACCATGTCACGTGACGGCTCCAAGGATCTCGGCGCGCTGCGCTCAGCGGGCAACCGCAACCCCAACGGCATCTGGTCAGACGGCACCACCGTGTGGGTGTCCGACGACGCGGACGGCTGGATCTACGCCTACAGCTTGACCGCCCGGCGACGCGACCCTGCCAGAGACTTCGGCTCGCTGGTACGCGCCGGAAATCGGGACCCCAAGGGGCTGTGGTCGGACGGCACCACCATGTGGGTTGCCGACCACCGCGACGACAAGATCTACGCCTACGACCTCGCCACCGGCGCCCGCCGAGCCTCCCGTGACATCAACACGCTGCGTGCCGCCGGCAACAACCGGCCCGCGGCACTGTGGTCCGACGGCACCACCATGTGGGTGTCCGACGACCAGGACGCCAAGATCTACGCCTACGACCTCGCCAGCGGCGCCCGCCGCGCCGATCTGGACTTCGAGACGCTCGCCGATGCGGGCAACAGCAGCCCCAAGGGCATCTGGTCCGACGGCATCACCATGTGGGTCTCCGACAACCACGACCGCAGGATCTACTCCTACCTCATGCCCACCAACTCCGCACTGGAGTCGCTGGAGCTGTCGGGCATCGACATCGACTTCGCCCCCGCGCAGCACCGCTATGTCGTGAAGGTGCCCAACACGGTCACCTCCACCACGGTGACCGCCACGCCGGCCAGCGCCTTCGCCGAGGTGACCGTCTCCCCCGCCGACGCCGACACCACCGCCCACGGCGACCAGGTCGACCTGAGCAGCGGCGACAACGTCATCACTGTCACCGTCACCAACGGCAGCGCCCCCACCGTCTACACCGTCGTGGTCACCCAGACCGACACCGCCACGCTGTCCAGCGACGCCACCCTCAGCGCGCTGTCGCTCAGCGGCATCGACATCGGCACCTTCGCGAGCACCACCACCGACTACAGCGCGAACGTCCTGCACCCGGTCACCGCGACCACGCTCACCGTCACCCCCGCCGACCCCGACGCGTTCGTGACGATCACCCCGACAGACAGCGACCTCGCCACCGACGAACACGAGATCAGGCTGCGCACTGGCGTCAATCTCATCACCGTCAGCATCACGTCGGCAGACCGCAGCCAGCAGACGACCTACACCGTCACGATCAGCCGCGCCCACCGCTAGACGAACCCCCCCCCACCACCACAGGCGGGGCCTTCGCGGCAACAGCGAGTTGCCGCGAAGGCCCCGCCCGGTCGTCGCTGGCCGGGGTGGTTGCCACGTCTGAGCTAGCTCAACAGGGCCATCTATGCTGCCCCGTGACTGTCATGCGACAAGGGGAAGTGCCCGTGGCGACCCTCACTGAAGAACAGCACAGCCGGCGGACGCGCGGCGGCCCCCGCCTCACCGCCCGCCGCATCGTGGCGGCGTGCGCGATCGCCGCCGTGCTGGGCGGCCTGGTGCCGATCGTGCACAGCCCGCCCGCGGCGGCCACCGCCAGCGACTCGGCGAAGTCGTTCGACCTCGACTCGGCCAACGCCTCGCCGCGTGCCATCTGGTCCGACGGCACCACCGCGTGGGTGACCAACCTCAGCGGCCGCCTGTACGCCTACGAACTTGACACCGGCGCCCGCGACGCCGGCAAGGACATCGACACGCTGGATGCGGCGGGCAACCTCAACGCCAACGGCCTGTGGTCCGACGGCATCACCATCTGGGTGTCCGACGACGAGGACGCCAAGATCTACGCCTACAACTTCGCCACCGGCGCCCGACGCGCCGACCTCGACTTCGACACCCTGCGCGACAACGGCAACTGGAGCCCCAAGGGCATCTGGTCCGACGGCACCACCATGTGGGTCGCCGACCACTACGACGACAAGATCTATGCCTACAACGTGCTCACCGGCGCCCGCGACGCCGCCAAGGACATCGACGGCCTGCACGACGCCGGAAACGGCCGGGCCTCGGCACTGTGGTCCGACGGCACCACGCTGTGGGTCTCCGACGACCAGGACGCCAAGATCTACGCCTACGACCTCGCCACCGGCGCCCGACGCGCCGACCTCGACTTCGACACCCTGAGCGACAACGCCAACCAGAGCCCCAAGGGCATCTGGTCGAACGGCGCCACCATGTACGTTGCCGACAACGACGCAGGGAGGGTCTTCGCGTACGACATGCTCGCCGGCGCGCTGCTGGGGTCGCTGGAGCTGACGGGCGTCGACTTCGGCGCCTTGGCCGCGGGGCGTCGCAGCTACACCGCGAACGTGCCCAACACGGTCACCTCCACCACCGTCACCGCCGCAGCAGCCACCAGCGGCGCCACCGTCGCCATCACCCCCGCCGACGCCGACACGACGACCGACGGCCACCAGGTCGACCTCGACAGCGGCGACACCACCATCACCGTCACCGTCACCAACGGCACCGCCACCACCGCCTACACCGTCGTGGTCACCCAGCTCGACACCGCCACGCTGTCCGATGACGCCACCCTCAGCGCGCTCACCCTCAGCGGCATCGACATCGAGGCCTTCAACAGCGACTTCGGCCGCTATTCGGCCGAAGTCGCCAACGCGCTCGGCTCCACCGTGGTCACCGCCACTCCCTCCGACGCCCAGGCCACGGTGACCATCATTCCCGGCGACGCCGACACCGACACCGGCGCCGACCACGACGTGAATCTCGCCGTGGGCGCCAACACGATCGCCGTCGCCGTGAGGTCCGCCGACGGCACCCAGGTTCGGGCCTACGTGGTCACGGTGAACCGGGCTTCCGCAGCAGCGTTCGGCCGGAATCCGGTGCATGACCTCCCCTTGCGGTGGCTGCCCACCGACACGGCCTTCACCGGCGTGTGGTCGGACGGCTCGACGATGTGGGTCGCCGACCGGACCCATGACGTCATCTACGCCTACGACCTCGACACCGGCGCCCGAGACTCCGACAATGACATCAACACGCTGCGCAGCGCCGGAAACGGCGCCCCTGGAGGACTGTGGTCCGACGGCACCACCATCTGGGTTGCCGATTGGAACAAGTCGAAGATCTTCGCGTACGACCTCGCGACAGGGACCCGAGACGCCGACAGAGACTTCGACACCCTGACCGATGCAGGCAACACGTCTCCGTTCGGACTGTGGTCCGACGGCACCACCATGTGGATAGCCGACGTCTGGGACGAGAAGGTGTACGCCTACAGCCTCGCCACCGGCGCCCGAGACGCCGGCAAGGACATCGACACCCTCGCCGACGCCGGCAACACGTTCCCGTTCGGGATGTGGTCCGACGGCACCACCATGTGGATCATCGACGCGCTGGACGACAAGGTGTACGCCTACGACCTCGCCACCGGCGCCCGAGACGCCGGCAAGGACATCAACACCCTCTCCGACGCCGGCAACAACTGGCCGCACGGGTTGTGGTCCGACGGCACCACCATGTGGGTCTCGGACCGGCGCGACGACGTGGTCTACGCGTACAACATGCCGGCCAGCAGCCTGCTGCACTCGTTGGAGATGTCGGGCATCGACATCGGCTTCGCCGCCGGGCAGCACGACTACGCGCTGCGGGTGCCCAGCACGGTCACCTCCACAACGGTCACCGCCACCGCAGCCAGCAGCAGCGCCACGGTGGCCGTCACGCCCGCCGACGCCGACGCCGACACCGACGGCCACCAAGTCGACCTCGACAGCGGCGACAACACCGTCACCGTCACCGTCACCGTCACCAACGGCAGCGACACGACCGTCTACACCGTGGTCGTCACCCAGACGAGCCTGGCCAGCGTCTCCGACGACGCCACGCTCAGCTCGCTCACGCTCAGCGGCATCGACATCGGCGCGTTCTCACCCAGCACCGATCGCTACAACGCGGCAGTCGCGAGCACCGTCGCCTCCACCGAGGTGACCGCCACGCCCACCGACCCCGACGCCACGGTGACCATCACGCCCGCCGACGCCGACACCGACACCGCGGATGTCCACGATGTCGACCTCGCCGTGGGCGCCAACACGATCACCGTCACCGTGGAATCCACCGACGGGAGCCGCCGGCAGACCTACACCGTCAACGTCGGCCGCGCATCGGAAGCCGAGTTCAGCTGGGGCGTCCTTGGGGATATCGAAACGCTGGACAGACACAACCGGCATCTGCGGGCGATCTGGTCCGACGGCACCACGATGTGGGTGATCGACCTCAGCGGCCGCCTGTTCGCCTACGACCTGGCCACCATGGCCCGCGACTCCGCCAAGGATGTCAACACGCTGCGCTCGGCGGGCAACCTCAACGCCAACGGCATCTGGTCCGACGGCACCACCGTCTGGGTGTCCGACGACAGGGACGACAAGATCTACGCCTACGACCTCGACAGCGGCGCCCGCCGCTCCAGCAGCGACGTCAACGGCCTCGACGATGCCGGGAACGGCCGCCCGAAGGGACTGTGGTCCGACGGCGCCACCATCTGGGTCGCCGACCACTACGACGCCAAGGTCTACGCCTACGACCTCGCCAGCGGCGCCCGCCGGGCCGCACAGGACATCGACACGCTCGCCGACGCCGGCAACAACCGGCCCGCGGCGCTGTGGTCCGACGGCACCGTCATGTGGGTGTCCGACGACGAGGACGCCAAGATCTATGCCTACGACCTCGCCAGCGGCGCCCGCCGGGCCGATCTGGACTTCGACACGCTCGCCGACGCCGGCAACGTCAGCCCCAAGGGCATCTGGTCCGATGGCACCACCATGTGGGTCTCGGACAACACCACTATCAAGATCTACAGCTATCACATGGCAGCGAGCGCATTGCTGCGATCGCTGGCGCTGTCGGGCATCGACATCGGCGCCTTCGCCGCGGGCCGCCTCAGCTACACCGCACGGGTGCCCAACACGGTCGCCTCCACCACCGTCACCGCCATCGCAGCCAGCAGCGGCTCCACGGTCACCGTCACCCCCGCCGACGCCGACACCAGCACGGCCGACGTCCACGACGTCGACCTCGACACCGGCGAGAACACGATCACCGTCACGGTCACCCATGGCGACGAGCAGACCGTCTACACCGTGGTGGTCACCGTGGTCGACGCGGCGGTGCTGCCCGACGTCACGACGCTGAGCGCGCTGTCGCTGGGCGGCATCGACATCGGCGCGTTCTCGAACGCCGTCACGGGCTACAGCGCAGACGTCGCCAACGACGTGACCTCCGCCACCGTCACCGCCACGCCGACCGACGCCAACGCCACGGTGACCATCACGCCCGCCGACGCCGACCCCGGCACGCCCGACGTCCACGACGTGGATCTCGCCGAGGGAGCCAACACGATCACCGTCACCGTCGACTCCGCCGACGCCAACCATCGGCAGACCTACACGGTCACGGTCAACCGGGCCACCGCAGAAGTGTTCGGCTGGGGGGTGCTCGAGGACTTCGAGCCGCTGGCCGGCAACAACCGGCACCTGCGGGCGATCTGGTCGGACGGGTTCACGCTGTGGGTGACCGACCTCAGCGGCGGGCTGTTCGCCTACGACCTGGCCACCATGGCGCCTGACGCCTCCCAGGACATCGGCGCGCTGGCCGGCGCGGGCAATCGCAACCCCAACGGCATCTGGTCCGACGGCACCACCGTGTGGGTGTCCGACGACGCGGACGACAAGATCTACGCCTACAACCTGTCTGCGGGCACTCGCCGCCCCGCCGACGACATCAACGAGTTGGGCGCGGCGGGCAATCACCACTCGAAGGGGCTGTGGTCCGACGGGGTCACCATGTGGGTCGCCGACCACGGAGACGACAAGATCTACGCCTACGACCTCGACAGCGGCGCCCGCCGCTCCAGCAGCGACGTCAACGGCCTCGACGATGCCGGGAACCACCGGGCTTCGGGGCTGTGGTCCGACGGCACCACGCTGTGGGTCTCCGACGACGAGGACGCCAAGATCTACGCCTACGACCTCGCCACCGGCGCCCGGCAGGCCGACCTCGACTTCGACACCCTGGCAGCAGCAGGCAACCGCAGCCCCAAGGGCATCTGGTCCGACGGCGCCACCATGTGGGTCTCAGACAACCACGAACGCAGGATCTACTCCTACCGCATGCCCGCATCGGCGACACTGGCGACATTGGAGCTGTCGGGCATCGACTTCGACTTCGCGGCGGGCAAGCGCCGCTACGCGCTGTGGGTGCCCAACACGGTGACCTCCACCACCGTCACCGCCACCGCCGCCGAAGCCGGCAACGGCGCCTCGGTGGCCGTCACCCCCGCCGACGCCGACACGGCGACCGACGGCCACCAGGTCGATATCGCCAGCGGCCCCAACACCGTCACCGTCACTGTCACCAACGGCAGCCACAGCACCGCCTACACCGTCGTGGTCACCCAAATCGACTCGGCCACGCTGTCCAGCGACTCCAGCCTCAGCGCGCTGTCGCTCAGCGGCATCGACATCGGCGCCTTCGCGAGCACCACCACCGGCTACAGCGCCAACGTCGTCCACGCCGTGACGTCGGCCACGCTCACCGTCACGCCCACCGATGCCAACGCTGAGGTGACGATCTCCCACGCCGACAGCGACCCCGGCACCGACGGCTACGAGATCGCGCTGAGCACCGGCGTCAACCGCATCGTCGTCGACGTCGTCTCCGCTGATCGCAGCCAGCAGACCGCCTACACCGTCACGATCAACCGCGCCCGGCGGTGATGGCTCGCCGGCGGCGGCGGGCGCCGAAGCGGGCGGCTAGTTGGACTCGGCCCACAGGCGCATGCGGAGCACGTTGTCGTCGGAGGTCCGCCATGAGGTCGCTCCTGCGCTCTTGATCTGGATGCCGTCTGCGATGGTCCAGCCCTGCCCGTTCGGCGACCACTGAGCGGTGCCCGAGTCGCCGGTGGCGATCTCGAGCTCCTTGTTGTCGTAGAGGTTGCCGAAGACCAGGAAGTACTCGGTGCCGGGATTGAGGAAGCAGCCGAATGAGGCAATGAAGGTGTGCTTCTTGGGGATCACGCTGTCGTCGTTGTGCGGCTGGTTGCCGAAGTACAGGCCCGGGGCGAACTTGTCGGTCTCGAAGGTGCACGTGGCCGTCTGGGCCGGTTTGCCCTCTGAGGCCGCGTTGATTGAGAGGCTGATGCTGCCGGTGGTGTTGGCGTGGTGGAACTGGACCTCGACGCGGTCGATGCGGTGTACGTCGACAGCGTTGCTGCCCGTCGTGAAGCCCTGTGCGGCCTGGTAGGCGGGCTGGTGGCCGGTAAGGGTGCTCCTGCGCTCGGTGGAGGTGAGGATCTGCTCGACGCCCTTGTTGCCCTGTTTGGGGGTGTTGGCCACGTGGAGGTTCTCCACGACGGCCACGGTCTTGCCGATGTCGGTGACGGTGACGGTGTAGGGGCCGGTGTAGGTGTTGCTCTTCCCGTCGGGGCGGAAGTCTCTGGCGGCGACGGCGGCGTAGTGGGTGGCCCCGCTGTGGGCGAGGTGCACGAACGTGCGGCCGTCTTCGCGGTTGTCGTCGAAAATCGAGCTGAGGCCGGTGAGGAAGTCGTCGCCGCCGCGGCGGAAGCTCACGTTCAGCCTGCCGCCGGTGCCCGTGTCGGGGCTGTTCCCGAAGACGGCCTCGATGCGATAGGTGCGGCCCGCCGGCACGTCGAGCCGCCACAGATCGCGGTCGCCGGCGGCCAGGGTGCCCGTGCCGGTCTCGCCCAAGCGCAGCACGCCGACGGCCTTCTCGGGTCGGTCGGGTCGGTGATAACTGCCGTAGAAGTCGTCGCCTGCGCGTTCGGTCAGCTCCTTCGGGCGCGGCGCAGGCATGTGCACGGCGAGCAGCTCCGATTCGTCGCCTCGTCGCGAGTCGAACATCCACATGGTGACCCCGTCTGACCACATGCCTCGCGTGGCGAACGAAGACTTGGGCGTTGGGCGGTGGGCGCGCACGGCGAAGTCCATGGTTCGCAGGCGCATTCCCGTGACCAGCGAGACTGCGAACACGTGGATGTCTCCATTGGCGAGTGAGTTCGAGACCCACCACAGCACGTCCCCGTCGGACCAGATATCCCCTGGTAAGGCATGACTGTTGATGTCGGTCGCAGCCAGCTCGTCGAACACGCCCGCCAGCGCCGTGATGTCGCGCTCAGGCAGATGCGTGCGGCTGGCGATGTCCCAAGCCTCGATGGTCTGGTCCTCGAACGCTACCCACATGATCACACCGTCGGACCACAGCCCCACCACGGCTGATTCGCCGAGTTCGAAACCAACGGGGAGGTCCAGGTCGGGCCGCGGGTGCCCGCTGGCCAGCTCGTAGGCCAGCACCGCTGTCGAAAACGAAGCCACCCAGACGATCTGCTCGCCGTGCCACTCGCCGGACCACATCGCAGTGCGGATGTCGTAGTCCCCGCTGGACGTCCCGCCAAAGCCGCGCTGAGCGAAGGCTTCCCCCGGGGCGAGAACGATCTCGTGCTCGCGGCTGCGCACGCCGGTCTCGGCTTCGAACGCCCACAGCAGCAGGTCGCCCGGGTCGACGGCCCACCAGTAGTCGCCGTCGGACCAGACGCCCGACACGCCGGAATGCCCCGTGAACACGCTGATCGGGGCGCGCAGCAGAACGTCGCGGGACGGGTCCTGGCTGCCGGGATGTCCGCGGTGGACGTCCACGGTGTACCGAAGCGAGTGCTCCCCTGCGGTCACGGCGACGGTGATCGTGTTGTCGCCCGGAGCCAGCGGCACCCGCCACTCACCGCCGTCAGGCTCGCCTGCGATCGTGCGGGCGGCACCTGAGCCGGCGGCCACTGTGACCCTCGCCACCTCGGCGTCGGCCGCGGCCGCCGCCGCGGCGATCGTGACCGTCTCGACCCGGGCGGGCACCGTGTAGCGATAGCCCAACCGGTGAGGCAGGAAGTCGATGTCGGCCTCGATCGTCGCGCCGGGCTCCGCGCCGATGCGCAGATCCGCATACGACACCTTCAGCTCGCGCAGCCGGGCCGCCATGGCATGCCGGTTGTAGGCGAACAAAACGCCGACCGCATCCATTACGTACAGCGTCGCCCCGTCACCCCACATTCCTTGCGGAAAGCCGTTTGCTGGCAATAGCTCGATGTCGCGGCCCGACCGGCGCGACCCATCCGCCAACGCATACGCGAACAGCTTCCCGAGAAAGGAATCGGCAACCCACACGGTGTCCCCGTCCGACCAGACACCCTGTGCGATTTTATTGTCATTGTCGAGATCGATGTCGCGGCCCGACCGGCGCGACCCATCCGCCAACGCATACGCGAACAGCTTCCCGAGAAAGGAATCGACAACCCACACGGTGTCCCCGTCCGACCAGACACCCTCTGGATCGTCATTGTCATTGTCGAGATCGATGTCGCGGCCCGACCGGCGCGACCCATCTGCCAACGCATACGCATACAGCTTGTTGTCTATGGAATCGGCAACCCACAACGTTTGCCCGTCCGACCAGATACCGGACGTGGCATCGTTGTCCTCATCGCGATCGATGTCGCGGCCCGGCCGGCGCGACCCATCGGTTCGCGCGAAGGCGTACACCTTTTGGGCTCGAAGGTTCGCGAGCCACAGGGTGGTCCCATCGGACCAGATACCCCAGCCATCGCGGTCGGGGATCAAAATTGCACTCCTAGCAAAGATGCTGGCTGCGGGGTTCGGGGCGGCCGGTGTGTCCGAGGCGCGCCGGACCGAGATCCGGTGCGTTGCCGTAGTGGTGCCGTCTGCCGAGGTCACCACCACTGTCGCCTCGTCGACCAGCGCATCGGCCGCCAGCGCCACTTCCATTTCCTCGGCGCCTTCGTCACAGGTTCGTTCGCCGCCCGACTCGATGCACATCCACGCGTCGGGATCACGCGCCTCAGCCTCGATGCGCACCGCGTCCGTGCCCGACGGCGCTCTCACCAGCCACCGGCCGGCGAAGGCTTGACTCAGCTCCAATGGGTCACCGGTCTCGGCGTCGGCGGGGTCGTCCGTTTGGGCACTGAACACGCGCAGACGCGCGAGCTCGGCGCGGCTGCTGGAGCGATTCTGGCTGCCGCGTGACACGACCACGGTGTAGGTGCGCGACGCAGCAGCACGGTGGTTGTTGGCCTCGGTGGTCGCGGTGATCTCGATGCACCTGTCGGGTTGCTCGTCTTCGCCGCATTTCAGCAGGTCCGACAGGTTCACCTGGTGGCCGTTGGCAGGGTTGGCGTCGGCGTCGGGAGGTGAGATCTGCACGCTGACCACCCCGCCCGGCAGGAACGGCGCCGCCTCGACCGTCACCCGCTTGGCACCAGGCGGGACCCGCGTCCGGTAGTCAAACCGGCCCATCTCCAGCGCCAGGTCGAGGCCTGCCACCGACAGCGACCCCAGCAGCGGCTCGATCTGCGGCATCGCATACGCGTACACCTTCTGGTCGCCCTCGTCACCCACCCACATCGTGATCCCGTCGGACCAGAGACCTCTGGGGTGCCCATTATTCCGCTCGGCAAGGGTGTCGAACTCGAGGTCCTCACGGCGCGCGCCGCTGGCCAATTCGTAGGCGTAGATCCTGGTGTCGTTATAGTGGGCGACCCACATCGTGTCCCCATCGGACCACACTCCCAGAAGCGGGTCGGCGTCTATATCGGCAAATGCCTCGTCGAGATCGGCGCGGCGCTCACCGGTCGAGAGGTCCCATGCGCGCAGCCCACTCCACAGAACGTCTCCGTCGGACCAGAGGTCCCAGTAAGACTTTGGCAATCGATATGCGGTGGACCCCAGTGTTGAGCTCGCCACGTCGTAGCGTCGAACTGCGGCCAGAGCTTCGAAATGGAGCCAGATGGAGCCCAGGCGGTCGCCCCACAGACCAGTAGCTGCTCCGTAATTGTCGTTGGGGTCCTCTTCGATGTCGTCATCGGCTAACCGCTCCCCGGTCGACAAGCGATACGCATGCGCGTGCCCGTCGACGCCGTACCCCGTTGCCCACATCGTCTCGCCGTCGGACCAGATGCTGATCGGAGCCGTGTCCAGGTCGAAGTCGCGCCATGGGGTGGGGGCGGCGGGGGCGGCCCAGTAGAGCTCGACGGTGTAGCGGCGGGTGACGGTGCCGTCGGCGGAGACCACGGCGACCGTCACCGTATTGTCGCCCGACGCCAGCGTCAGCTCGCAGCCCGCGGCGGGGTCGCAGGTACCGACCGCGTCGCCGTTGAGGGCGACGCTGACCTCGGCGCCTGAGCCGTCGGGCACCGTCGCGGTGAGCGTCACGGTTTCGGCGCACCAGTGCACGGTGCCGCTGTAGGCGAGCTGCTCGGCGCGGAACACCCCGATGCTCACATCGGGGTCGGCGGGGTCGGGCTCGGGGCGGCAGTCGGGGCCGTGCACCCGCAGCGAGGCGAGCTCGGCGCTGTCGCCGGCGTCGGTGCGGTTCACCACGATCTCGAACACCCGGGTCCCGACCCCGGCGGGCGTCGCGGTGCCGCTGTAGGTGACGGTGACCGTGACCGTGTTCTTGCCGTTCTCGAGCGCCAGCGCGCAGCCGGCCGCCGCGTCGCAGGCCTGGACGACGTCGCCGAGGCGGACCTCGACGGCAGAGTCGGGCCACAGTGCTTGCGCGTGCAGGGTGACCGAGGCGACGCTCGCGGGCACCCGCACCTGCTGGCTGGGGCGCCGCGGCGCCAGCGGGGCGTCGACGCCGTCGCCGCTCAGCCGCAGCGACGCGAGCGCGGCGCTCGGCGGCATCGCGAACGCTCGCAGCCGCCGGCTCTGCAGCTCCGACACCCACATGGTGACCCCGTCGGACCACAGGGCGGCCGGGTTGGTCACACCCGCCGCCGCCACGTCGAAGTCGAGCGCAGCGCGGCGCGACCCGTCGGCGAGCGAGTGCGCACTCAGCGCCCCGTTGGCCCAGTCGGCGGCCCAGATCGTCTCGCCGTCAGACCACACACCCCAGATCGCGGGATCACCGGCCGAAGACTGCACCCGGATGTCGCGGTTCGAGATGCGGCCCGGTCGCGCCAGCGGAGACGCACGCAGATCGTCGCCGAGCGCCTCGGCGGCCCACAGGATGCTCCCGTTCGACCACAGTCCCGTGGTACTGGCCCCGAGGTTCCTGGTGGGACGGCGGTCACCGTCAGGCCAACTGTACCTATAGGCCACCTGGTCGACGACGTCGGCGACCCACAGGTTGTCGCCGTCGAACCAGATCGCGGTCGGGTCGTCGGACTCGGGAGCGACCGGCGCGATATCGCGGTCGGGGTCGCGTGCCCCGGTGGCCAGCGAGTACCCGTGCAGGCGCGCAGCGGCGTCGCCCGCCAGGGCTGGATCGACGATCGCGCCGTTCTCGATCCGGGTCACGCCTCGGTCGAGCACCCACAGGGTTTCGCCGTCGGACCACAGCGACGACGCCCAGGCGCCCTCCAGCTCGATGTCGCGTGACGGCTCGGCCGCGAGCGCCTCGGTGCGGTGCACGACGACGGTGTAGCGGCGCTCGGCGACGCCGTCGGATGCCGACACGGTGACGGTCACCGTGTTGTCTCCCGGCGCGACCGCCACCTCGCACGTCTGGGCGACGGTGCCCGTGCACGTCGCCGACGGGTCGGCGGCCACCTCGACCGATGCGGAACCGTCGGCGGGCTGCGCCGTCAGCGTCACCGAGGTGACCTCCGCCGTGACACGGGTGCGGTAGCTCAACTGGCTGGCAGCGAAACCCAGTGCGACCTCGCCGCCGTCGGGGTCCTGCACGCTCAGCGCGCTCAGCGACGCGTCGCTGCTCACGGCGGCCAGCGCCGAGCGGGTCAGCACGATCGTGTACTCCTCAGACTCGGTGCCGAAGCTCACCGTGACCGTCACGGTCACCTCGTCGAGCCCGCCCAGGTCCACCACGTCGCCGGTGACCGTGGCGCCGGCTTCGGCGGCTGCCACCGTCACCGTCGCCGCGGAGTACTCCTTGGTGTAGCTCACCGTCACCGACGTGGACCCCGACGGCACCGTCGCCGCGTAGCTGTAGTTCGCGGTGTCCGAAGCGCCGCGCGGGCGCACAAACCCCAGGTCGTCCACCCCCGACACCCCCAACGCCGTGAGCGCCGTGCGCCGCGGCATCACATAGGCGCGAACCGGCCCCGCAGAGCCACCGCCGAGGCTGTAACTGACCCACAAGGTCTCACCGTCCGACCAGATGTCCCAGGCATTGCCACCAATGCCTCCGATGTCCAGTTCGGGGTCGCGGGCGTGGGTGTCCTGCCGGTACGCATACACGAAGCCGTCGGCCTGGTCTGCGACCCATACCGTCGTGCCGTCGAGGTAGATGCCCCGCGGCAGGGCATTGTCCGCGTGCAGATCGATGTCCTCGCCGGCCAATCGCTCCCCATCGGCGGCCGCGAACGCGTAGAGCCGCTTCGGGTTGTCTTCTCCGACCCACACGGTCGTACCGTCCGTCGCCACTCCTCCGGGACCGATAAGGAGGTCGTCTTTGCCCACGTCGAGAGTGCGGACGAGTGCACCAGTCTGCGAGTTCACGGCATGCACTGACAGGTCGATTGAGCCTTCCTCGTACAGCCAGAGCGTCGTGCCGTCGCAATCGAGATGATACACATTCTCGGGTGCGATGTCCGTGAGCACGATGTCCTTGCTCGAGTCTCGACTCAGGTCGGAGCGGTCGAACGCCCGAATTACGTTGGGCGATCCTGAGAGCCCCCACTCGAGAATCCAGAACGTGTCCGCAGTCGCGCAGACCCCGAAAGTCCGGTCGAGGCCTGCTTCTTCGGTCTCGATGTAGCGCGAAAGGTCACGATCGCCGGCGTCTTCCCACACAGATGCGTGGATGTCAATAATCTGATATCGGTCCCGCACGAAAACCAGATAGGGGTCCGAGCCTGCAGGCGGATCAGCCGTTAGAGGAGATCGTACCTTTAGAAAAAGTTGCGTACCGCCGGACGGCAGCGCTCCTGGGTATCGGGTCAAGTCGAGCGGCGGCGTCGGTTGCCCGTACTGGAAGAGGCCCCTACTTTCGTGCCCTATTTGTTCCAGCGTCCACCCCACGAGCGACAGGGGGTCGGCGGGCACTGCGGTCACGGTCAGCGAGCGCAGGCCTTCAGGCAGCGCGAATGATTGCTTTCTGAGACGAGGGTCGAACGCGGACGTGTCGGCGCCTTCGATGCGGAACTCCTTGATCAGCCTGCTCGCCCGGGGCAGGTTGTAGGCGTAGAGCTTGTTGGTGCTGCCTCCCTGGGCGGATGAGGTCCACAGCCAGGTGCCGTCGGACCAGATCCCCAGCGGGGAGCGGGCGCCGTGGCCGACGAGCGTGTCGATGTCCTTGGACTCGTCCCGAGCGCCGGTGTCCAGCGTGTACGCGTAGACCTTGCCGTTATCTCGCCTGCTGGCCCACATGGTGGTCCCGTCAGACCAGATGCCGGTGGGTCCGCGGTGCCAGTCGAGCTGCCCGATGTCCTTGGATGCGTCTCTCGCGCCTGTCTCCAGCGTGTACGCGAAGATCGAGTTGCCGACTCCGTCTTCTAGGGCGTTTCCGGCGACCCAGATGGTCGTGCCGTCGGACCACAGCCCTGCGACGCCACTGGGAGCACTGTCCTCTGGTGCAAACTCCTTGGACTCGTCTCGCTCGCCGTCCTCGAGCGTGTAGGCGAATATGTGGGCGGCGGCAAATGCGCCGTCAAGGCGAACCCGTCCCTGGCCGACCCACATCGTGGTCCCGTCCGACCAGATGCCGTCCGGTTTGGGATTCGACTCGTCCAGCAAGATGTCCTTGGTGTCGTCACGCGATCCCGTCGAGACCGTGTAGGCGACGATCTTTCCCTCTTCTTTGTCGGAGACCCACATGGTGGTGCCGTCGGACCACAGCCAGCCCTCGGGCAATCGGCTGTCGAATGTCAGGTCGTGGTCGGGGGCGCGGGCGTAGGGCACGATGGTGCGCCGGTCGACCTCGAGCCGGTAGATGCGAGAGCGGTCGCCGACCGACACGGTGACGGTGATGTCGGTGGTGCCCCGCGCCAGGGGGATCTCGTAGCTGCCTGGGACACCCTCGTCTGCTGTCGCGGGGGCGGCGTCGCCGTGCCGGTACGCGACCTCGACCGTGGCCGCTTCGTCGGCTGTGTCGGCGCGCAGCGTCATGGCGGCCGGCTCGGGCTCGCCCGCGCCGTAGGCGGGCACGTGGACGCGGTAGTCGAGCCGGATGGGGTCGAACCCGAAGGGGAAGTCGTCGCCGTCTCGCTCGGTGCCGGTGCCGGAGCCGGTGAGGGTGAGGCGGTCGAGCGCGGTGCTGGGCGGCATCTGGTAGCCGTACACGGCGCGGTCCTCGGCGTCGAGCACCCACATGATGCCGGCGGCGGGGTCGGCCCAGATGCCTGCCGCTCGGCTGTTGCCGGCGGCGGCGAGCCCGGTGAAGTCGAGATCTGTCCGGCGGGCGCCGCCGACGAGCTCGCGGGCACAGATCGCGTTGCCGCACAGCACCCAGACGATCTCGCCGTCGGACCACAAGTCGGCACGCTCGCTCAACTCGGCGATGTCGATGTCGGCATCGAGTCGGCGGCGGCCGGTGGCGAGCTTGAACGCCGCCATCTTGTCGGTGCGGTCGTCGCCGATCCACATCGTGTCGCCGTCGGACCACAGCCCAACCGAATCCCGCACGAACTCGGGAGGCACTATCAAGGGTGAAGTCGTATGAGGCAGAGTCTCAGCGGCCAGCCGGCGCTCGCCCGTGACGAGGTCGAACGCGTACACATAATCGCCAGAGTCAAAACCCGTCACGAGGATCCTCATGGTGTCGCCGTCGGACCACAGGCCGGTCCCGAGACCGGGATCCGCGTCGCTGATGATGTCTGAGCCGGGGGTGCGGCGGCCGCTGGCCAAGTCCCACGCCCGCGCCGTGAGCTCGCGGGGGCCGCTGTCGAGGGTCCACAGCGTGACGCCGTCGGACCACAGCCAGCCCAGTTCGGCGTCGCCGGGGCCGCCCACGGGGTCGAGGTCGATGCGTCGCTGCAATGACCCCGCCCGGCTCGAGTCGGGGCGGTCGATCAGCACCGTGTAGATGCGCTCTGCCAGCTCGGGCGGATCAGCGGCGGCATCGGGGGTCGGGTCGGTGACCGTGATGGTGACGGTGTTGGGCTCGGTGCCCTTCGTGAGCGGCACCGTGACCGTGCAATCGGTCGTGCCGTCGGCGCACAGCGTCTGCGGGCTGGCGCCGGGCGCTGCCGCCGTGACGGTTACCGTCCAGTCCGCCTGCGCTGCCGTCGCCGACAGCGTGACGGTGTCCTGCGCGGCCAGCACCAGGTATCCGAGGCGCCCCGGCTTGAGATGCTGCGGGTCGCCGTCGATCGACAGCGACGCCAACGACGGCCGCACCGGCCCCCGCGGCAGGTTGTAGGCAAAGACTCGCCCCTCTGGCGAGCTTGTGAGGCTGGCCGCGATCCACATCGTCTCGCCGTCAGACCAGATCTCGTTCGGATCCTGGGCAATCCCGCTGATGTCCAACCCCGGCTTGCGTTCGCCCGTGACCAACGAGTACGCGTACACGTGTGCATCGCGGGGGTCCTCACGCTCGCGGTGGTCCGCGACCCACAGCGTGGTCCCGTCGGACCAGATGCCACGCGGGCGATCGTTGTCTGGGTCGAGCGTGATGTCGCGGTCAGGCGTACGCGAGCCGTCCGCGACATTGAAGGCGTACAGCGTGGTCCCGCCGGCTCCTGACCACAAGGTGAAGCCGTCAGTGAACAGGCCTCCCCAGTAGGCCGGATCCGCGAAGAACCCGCGGATCCGCTCGCCCGTCTCCGAATCGAAGACATGCACATGGGTGGCCTCAAAATTGTGTTCCTCCCACACCAAGATCGTGGTGTCGTAGCAGTCCATGCCCAAGACGCTGGCTTCAGCAGTGATTTCGAAGTCCTTGCTCGGATCCCGAACGAGCTCGGGATACTCGTACGCCCGGATCGCGTGCCGCATGCCTGCCGGTGCAAACTCCAGGAGCCACAGCGTGTCGCCGGCTCTGCAGATGCCCGAGATGGCGCCGAGCCCTGCCTCGCCCACCAGGATGTCGCGGTGGGGGTTGCGGGCGCCGGGCAACGAGGGCGGCAGGCTGATCTCCACGGTGTAGGTGCGGGTGATGTGCCCGTCTTCGGGGGCGCCCTCGAAGCCGTCGGGTGAGGTGACGGTGATCTCCACGGTGTTGAGCCCCGGTTCGAGCTGCACCTGGTGCCCAGCGGCGTCGAGGTCGGCGTCGGTTGTCGAGAACGTCGTGAGCCAGTCGGCGTACGCCTCCTCGGCTTCGATCGTGACCGTCTCGGCGGTCGCGGGCACGACGGTGCTGTAGCGGGTCGTGGCGGGCAGGAAACGGCCGATATCCGCTTCGACGAGGTTGCCGCCGGCATCGCCGTAGGACACCTTCAGCGAGCCCAGCCGCGGCCCCGCCGGCATCCGATATGCGAGCAGCCTGGTGCCGACATGAGACTGGTTCGTCTTGAGAGGGCGGACGGAGACCCACATGGTGACGCCGTCAGACCACACCCCGAATGGCTGCTCGTCGCGATTGTCCGCCGAAGCGAACGTCGCGCCCTCCAGGGTGAGACTGAAGCTGTTTGCCGCTTCGTGCTGTCCGTCGGACAAGCGGTGTGCGATGACTGCTCGAGCGGTGCCGTCGACAACCCATGCGGTGTGCCCGTCTGACCACATCCCATGGCGATCATTGAGGTCTGCACTCCACCCCGTGTCCAGGTCGAACTCTTGTGTCTGTTGACGCTCGCCTCCCGCGAGCGCATACGCGAACACCTTTTGGTTGCTCGAATTTTGCTGGACGACCCACATGGTGGTGCCGTCGGACCAGATACCGCGAGGATTTATGTGGTCGGCGTGCAGGTCGAATTCCTTGGCCGTGTCGCGTTCGCCTCCGGCGAGCGCGTACGCGTACACCTTGGTGTCATCGGTGTCGACGACCCACATGGTGGTGCCGTCTGACCAGATGCCCCAGGGGGCGCCGTTGCCGGCGGCGGTGATCGAGCACAGGCACAAGGCGTCGTTGCGGGCACCGCTGGCGAGGTCGTACGCGGCGACTCTCGCGGGGCGGCCCCCGTCGCGCAGGGCCACCCACACCGTGTCGCCGTCAGACCACACCCCGTGAGGACTGGAGCTGTAGTCGCCGGCGAGCGGGACGTGGCGGTAAACCAGCGGCGCCTCGGGCCCGGCCAGCTTCGCGACCACCACGGTGTAGCGGTGCTGCTCGGTGTTGCCCTCGTCGTCGGTCGACTCCAGGCGCACCTCGATGTCGGTGGAGCCCTCGAGCAGCTCGACGCGGCGGCAGATCGGCGGCGGGGGCTCCGACACCTCCTCCGACACCGACTCGGACCCGCAGTCGCCGTCGGCCGCGGTGCCGCTCGGCTCGAACACGCCGTCAACGAGGCGGCCGATCTCGACGGTCATGGGGTCGTCGGCCGGCACCGCGGTCACCCACACGTAGCGCGCATCGGCGGTGGTGGTCGTGGTGTAGGCCGCCCGGTCGGGATGGAACAGCTCGTCGAGCACCAGCTCGTAGCCCAGCACCGGGTCGTGGAGCGCCAACGACCTCAGCACGACGCCCTCGAGATGACCGTGCTCGAAATGGGAGCGGGCGACCCGCGGCTCGTCCTCGAGGCCTGCGATAACGGCCTCGATCGGGAACGCCAGCGCGCGCCCGTCCGCGGTGCACACGGCGAACTGGGCGTCGCAGCCGTCGCCGGCGGGGAGCGTGAGGGTCATCGCGCCGTCGTGTGTCACCTCCAAGGTGAGATCCCACAGGTCGCTGCGACCATCGACACGCTTCGCGCGGGTGATCCGCGCCCCGTCCACCTCGAACGCCTCGTCGCGCATCGTGGTGTAGCTCACGTCGAGCGGTTCGCTGAACCGCACCCGCACGGTCGTCTGGCTGCCCGGGCCTCCATGCGCCGCCGGCACCAGCTCGAACAGCGCCGACAGCCCGGGGCCGTCGGGCTGCCCAGCCTCGTCGGGCTCGCCGGGCTCGCCGGCCTCGCCGTCATCGTCGGGCTCGTCGGCCTCGCCGTCATCGTCGGGCTCGTCGGCCTCGCCGTCTTCGTCGGGCTCTTCAGATTCTTGAGACTGCGCGGTCAACGGCGGGCGCGAGACCACCGCAGTGATCTCGTCGGTCCACGGGCCCGCAGAGAACCGTCCCTGCTCGTCGCGCCAGCGGGCCCGCAGCATGATCTTGTAGGTGCCGCCCTCGTCGAGGCCGCTCAGCGTCAGCGAGGTCGCGTCACCCGGCAGCCACTCGTTGCCCCGCCGCTCTTCGTCGGGCTGCCAGTACGACAGATACTCCGCGTCCTGCGGGGCCCATCTCACCCGGTACTCGTGCGGCTCCTCGGCCGGCGGCACCCACGACACCGTCAGCTCGCCGGGCGCCTCGCTCGACACCTCCACCTCGCCGATCTCGTCCGCGCCGGGCCCCTGCGCGTCAGGATCGGCACTGGCGGGGATCGGCCCCAGCACGCCCGCGACCAGCGCCAACGCCAGCGCCGCTAACGCGAGCCGCACGCCGACCCGTCCGGTGAACCCCCCCCCCCCCGCGATCGGGTGGGTCGGCCGTTCGTCACAGGATCGATCCGGCCCCGCACGCCGGCCCGCCGCCAGCGCACGCGCCGCTGCCGATGCGAGCGCCGCAGTCGAGGTCCCGAGGGGGCTCCAACTGTGCCGCTACAACACTGTCAACACTCACGGGCACAAGTGTGCCGCACTGCGATGACGCGCGAAACCCTTCATGCTGTGCCAAACGATGCCGGCGGATCCGGCGACGCCGAGATCAGCGGCTAGAGCTGTGTCCATGATCGTGTGAACCGACGCACCCGATTCAGGCGCCGATGGTCTGCTGTTCCTCAACCCAGTTGCTGGTATACCTGCCGCTCACCAAGCGCAGGCGAACGGTCAACTGCGTGCCGGCGGTACCAGTGATGCGGTAGGGAAGCGCTCCCTGGGCAACCGTGGCGGTGCGGCCGTCGGCGATGTCGTCGGAGTATTCCTCGCCGTCGGCCTTCCATTGGATCTCGATCTCGTCGACCCGGTCAGTGTTGATGTTGCGCGAGTTGTACCAGTTGACGTCGATGCGGCCGGCGCCGGCTTCGAGGTCGATCCGGCCGGGGTCTTCGAGCGGGCAGCCGTTGTTGATCCACGGGTTGCGTCCCGCGTTCGGGGTACCGGGGGTCATAGCTGCATGCGTCGCAGCGGAGTTGCTGCAATAGCCGCCAAAAAGCGTGCTGAAGTGTACGACCGGCACCACCCGATAGCTGGTTTGGCCCCATTCCTCGTAGTACTGGAATCTGCGAACATGAGTCCACAGCCGGTTCGCGTTGCCGTCATAGTCGCGTGAGCGGAGGTCGGAAGCAGATCCGCCGTAGGTGTCCGTGAACCAGTCGGGAAGGTCGCCGGCCAGCACGTCGCGGATGAAGTCCTCGTCGGCACTCGTCGGCTCACGGTCGACAATCGTGGTGACCTTGTCGCACGTCCACCAATAGCTCAGATAGTCTCTCACCCGGTACGGATACGGGACACTCAGAGTCAGCGGAACGAACAGGTGGTGCGGATTGGACAGATCGCCGGCCTCGACGTCGCGTTTTGCGTCCTTCATCACCACGTAGGTGATCAGGTCGGCCAGTAGTTCGTGGGCGGTGCACCAACTGTCGCGCCATACCCGGTTGGAGTACGTCTCGTTCACGTAGAGGAGGGACAAGGCGGCGATGGCAGCATCGCCGCCGTCCTGCGCGATGTAGTCGGCGATGTCAGTCGACAACGTCCAGACGTGTGCGTACTCATGGAGCAACGCGCTGATGTGCTCTGGGTCGTCTCGCTTGAGGTTCTCGTCCAGCCCGATGTCATTGAATCTCGAAGCCGGCAGGTTGTCCCGTTCGGCCAGCGGAATCGTCGAGATATGTGAACGGTAGACGCCAGGAGTGCCTTGGCTGTGAATCGTGATGCTGGTGCCGGGTCGTTCGTCGACGAATCGCCACACCGTGCGCAGCCACGGCCAGTCGTCCTCGAGCACTTCGATGAAGTTCTCCTCGACCCAGTAGTTGTACTCAGCCTCGGAGTGCAGCATCGTGTAGCTGAATACGTCAGACGGCGGGCTGTCGCCGCCGTCGTTGCGGGCGATGACTCGGATCTCCCACTCGGTGCCGTCGCCGTCGTCGTCCTTGATGCCTTCGACTGAGACGTCTTTCCCGTACGCCTCCGCGCCACACGACATGGCGACGGTCTTTTGCCGGTTGACGGGATCCCAGCTCTCGCCGGGTCGGCGCCACTGGATCTTGTACGTGTAAATGCACGTCCTCGGCGGAGGGACCTTCCACCTGAGGTGCAGCTTGTCCTCGAAGAGCCGGCCATTGTCCGCCAGCTTCTGGGGAACGGAGGGTGCAGCCGTTACTTTGCGGGTGACGGTATTCGACCACACCGTGTCGCTGCCTGACGTGTCGTTGGCGCCGACCTGCACCTCGTACCAGTCGTTCCGAGTCAGCGAGGACATCGTGTAGGGCGATGTCCGGTCGGTGACTGTCGTCCAGGGCTCCGTATCGCGCAGGCGGTAACGGATGTCGTAGGTGCCGATCTCGCTCTGGGGCGCGGCTGGGGCCGACCACGACACGATCAAGTTGTTGTTGCCGCGGCCTCCGGTGACCTCGACATCACGCGGTACGAAGCTCTTGGCTGGCGTCGCGGTTGCCGTGCCGTAGGCAGCACCAGCACCGACGGGGTTCGACGCACCGACCCGCACGTCGTAGGCCGTGCCGTTGGTGAGGCCGGTGATCTCCGCCGTCGTCTCGGTGATGGTCACCCCGGTGTCCGACCAGGCGTCGGCGCTGCCGTTCTCCTTCCATTCGACGGTGTAGGCCAGCGCGCCGGCCCTGTAGCTGCCGGTGCTGTGCGGCGCGCTCCAAGTAATTCGCAACGACTCGTGGTCTGGCCGAGCCGTGACGTGTCTCGGGGTGCCCGGTGCCGAGCCGACGGGTGTGCCGGCCGACTGGTACTCGGTGCCCCGGCCCTTCTCGTTGACGGCGGTGACCCGGATGTCGTAGTCGAGGTCGTTGATCAGCCCCGTGATGGTGGTGGTGGTGTTGGCGCGGTTGGCGGCGTTCTCGCCGAACACCCGCCAGTCGTCGTCGTCGCCGTTCTCCTTGTATTCCACGACGTAGTCGAGCGAGCTGTAGCCGCCGGTCTCGGTGGGCGCAGTCCAGTCGAGCTTGAGCCGCTTGTTCTCGGCCGTGATCACCACGTCGCCCGGCTCTCCGGGCACGGTGCCGACCGGGGTGCCAGACACCTCGGTGAACGGGCCCGTGCCGGCAGTGTTGGCGGCCGCGACCCGCACGTCGTAGGCGGTGTCGTTGGCGAGGCCGCGGATGACGGCAGTGGTGCCGGTGATGGTGACCCCGTCGGCGGACCAGTTGCCGCTGGTGTCGGCCTCGCGATGCTCGACCACGTAGGTGATGTCGGTGTAGCCGCCGTCGTCGGTCGGGGCGTCCCACGACAGCTCCAGCTTGCCGCCGCCCTCGAGCGTCACGGTGACGTTGCGCGCCTCGCTGGGCTCGGTGCCCAGCGGCGTGCCCTTCGCCGACGGGGTGGAGTAGGCGCTGCGACCCGCCAGGTTCACGGCCTGCACCTGCACCTCGTATTCGGTGCCGTTGGCGAGGCTGGGGATGGTCGTCGAGGTGCCCGACACTCCCTGGGGCCCGTCGAGCCACGGCTCGGTGTCGGTGGGGTCGGTCTCGCGGTACTGCACGTTGTAGGTCAGCAGCGAGGCGTCGTAGCCGCCGGTGTTCGACGGCGCTGTCCACGACACGAGCAATGCCCGCCCGCCGGCCTGCGCCCCCACGCTGCGGGGCACGCCCGGCGCGGTGCCCACCGGCGTAGCGGTGTCGGTGTCGACGCTGCCGGTGCCGGCGGGGTTCTTGGCCGCCACTTGCACCTCGTAGGTGACGCCGTTGTCGAGCCCGGTGATCGTGGCGCTCGTTCCCGAGACGGTGACCCCGGACCTCAGCCAGCCCCCACCGAGCTCCGGCTCGCGGTACTCGACCACGTAGGAGATGTGCGTGTCGGCGTAGTCGCCGGTGTCGGTGGGTGCGGTCCACGGCACGGTCAGGCGCCCATTGCCGGCGGTGATCGTGCCGATCGTGGGCGCACCGGGAGCGGACCCGACGGGGGTGCCCGTGGTGGTGATGAAGCTGCTGGTGCCCGCGGGATTCTTGGCGGCGACCTGCACCTGGTACAGGTCGCCGTTGTCGAGGCTTGAGATCGAGGCGGGCGAAGTGTCGGGTTCGGGACTGAGGGTTTCCCACGGCCCGCTGGTGCCCTTGCGGTACTGCACCGGGTAGGTCAGGAACGAGCTGGCGTAGTCGCCCGTGTCGGTGGGGGCGGTCCACGACACCTGCAGCGTTCCGTTGCCCGCGCTCACCCCGCTGATGGCCGGCGCACCGGCCGTGGTGCCCTTCGGCGTGCCCGCCGTATCCGTCGCTTGCGCGGTGAAGGCGCTCGTACCCGCCGGGTTCACCGTCGCGACCTGGACTAGGTATTCGGTGCCGTTGTCGAGGCCGGTGACCGTCGCTCGCCGGCCCGACACGGTGACGCCGTCGTCGGACCACGTGCCGCCGCTGCCCTCGCGGACCTCGACGGTGTAGGTCACATGCGCCGATGCGTACCCGCCGGTGTCCGACGGCGCTGCCCAGGTCACGGTGAGCTGACCGTTGCCCACCGTCACCGAGACGCCCGTGGGCACGCCGGGCGCGTCCCCCACCGGCGTCGCCGACTCGGGCTCGCTGTAGGGGCTGATGCGCGGCGCGGGATTCTTCGCGGCCACCTGCACTTGGTACAGGTCGCCGTTGTCGAGATCGGGGATTGTCGCCGACGTGGCCGTCTGGGCGGAGGCATGCGTCGACCAGCCCCCGGTGGTGCCCTTGCGGTACTGCACCGAGTAGGTCAACTGTGCGGTCGTGTAGCCCCCGGTTTCCGCCGGTGCAGACCACGACACCTCCAGCTGGCCCTTGCCAGCCGTGACCGACACGCTCGGGGGCACCCCGGGCGCATCGCCCACCGGAGTCCCCTTCACCGGCGTCGTGAAGCCGCTGAGGAAGGTCGCGACAGCGCTGTTCGCCGCCTCGACGTGCACCTCGTACTCGTCGCCGTTGTCGAGGCCGGTGATGGTCGAGGTCAGCGCCGACAGGCCCGACGCGAACGTCGTGAAGTCGCCGGTGCTGCCCTTGCGGTACTGCACGGTGTAAGTCAGGAACGAATCCGCGTAGCCGCCGGTGCTCGACGGCTTCTGCCAGTCGACTCGCAGCGTGCCGTTGCCCGGTGTCAACCTCACGCTGCGAGGCTTCCCCGGTGCTGTTCCGACCGGCGTGCCGGTGTCGGTGGCGACGCCGCTGGTGCCGGCAGGGTTCTTGGTGGCGACCTGCACGTCGTAGGCGACGCCGTTGTCGAGGCCCCTGATGGTGGCGCTCGTCCCCGAGATGGTCACCCCGGTGGTCAGGAAGCTCCCTGTGGTGCCTTGTTCGCGGTGCTCCACCACGTAGGTCAGGAACGAAGCGGCGTAGTCGCCGGTGTTTGACGGGGCGAACCACGAGAGCTGCAACTGGCCGTTGCCGGCCGTCACGGTGTCGATCGTCGGGGCGCCGGGCGCATTGCCGATGGGTGCGCCCCGCCTGGTGACCGTGCTGCTGGAGCCGGCCGGCGTCTTGGCCGCGACCTGCACTTGGTACTCCACACCGTTCTCGAGGCTGGGTATCGACACCGACGTGCCGCGCTCGTCGCTGGCGAACGTCATCGTGGTGCCGCCGCTGGTCTTGCGGTACAGCACCGAATAGCTCAGGTGCGCAGCGTCGTAGCCGCCGATACTCGAGGGCGCCTGCCACGACACGTCGAGGCTCCCGAAGCGGTTCGTGACCGTCACGTGCTGGGGCACGCTCGGCCCGCTGCCCACCGGCGTGGCCTCTTCGGTGACGTAGCCGCTGGACAGCACCGCGTTCTTGGCCGCGACCCGCACCTCGTAGGTGACACCGTTCTTGAGGTTGGGAATGGTCACCGAGGTGCCGCTCTCGTCGGCGGCGAACGTGTTCCAGAGGCCGCTGCCGGCCTCCTGGTAGCCGACCTCGTAGGTGACCGACGCGTACCCGCCCCGCTCCGACGGCGCCTGCCATCTCGCTGCGAGCTGGTTGCGGCCGGCGGTCAGCGAGAGATTGGCCGGCTCGCCCGGGGCCCTGGTTCCCACTGGCGTGCCTTGGACGACGACGAAGGTCCCGGTGCCGGCGCTGTTGCGGGCCGCGACCTGGACCTGGTACGTGACGCCGTTGACGAGATTCTCGATCTCGGCGGTGCTGTCGTCGTTCTTGACGCCCGACGACGACCAACCTCCCGTCGAGCCGACCCGGTGCTGCACCACGTAGGACAGATCAGCATCGCCGCCGTCGCTGTTGGGCGGATTCCAAGTGAGGTCGAGCGTGGTGTCGCCTTCGGCGGTGATCCGCACGTCCTGGGGCACACCCGGCAGCAGTATCTGCGCTCCTCGGGTCTGGCGCGCCGTCTGTCCGGTGGCGCCGGTTCCGGTGCTGATGCCGCCGCCGCCACCGCCACCGCCGCCACCGCCACCGCCGCCACCGCCGGCGGGGCCGGCTTGGGAGGAGTCTTCGATGTAGGCGTCGAGGGCTGTCTGCGAGATGGCGGCGTTGCCGCCGAAGACGTTCAGCGTGATGCCGTCGAGGTGCAGCGCTCGGAACCGGTTGATGTAGCTGGCGGTGTTGCGGGGAATCTCGCCTGTCCACCCCAGCACCAGGGCCGCGCAGCGCCGGGCCAGCAGCGGCGCCGCCGCGAACGCGTCGAACGGCACATCAGCGCGGGCCAGGCCCAGGTAGGCATGCCGCGGGCATCGGTCGGTCATCTCGGCAGCGGCCAGGGCCGCCAGGCGCGATGCCGTGCTGATCCGTGTTGCCCCGGCGACGCGCCGCACGCCAATCCCCAGCGCCTCCACCCCGGCGGACACCTCGGTGGCCAGCGCCGCCGTGCCGCCCATCACCAGCGCGTGATCCACCGGGGTCTGCTGCAGGTACCGGGTCACCGACGGATGCAACCCATCGGGTGGAGTGAGCAGCACCGGGTGACCCCCGTACGCCGAGAGCGGACCCGCCACCAGAGCGTCAGCGAACACCTCGCCGCTGGCCAAGAACACCGTCCGGCCCGAGGTGCCCAGCGCCCCTGGTGCGCCGCCGCGCCGCCAACACCGACGTCTCGTACTGATCTGCGCCGCCCAGGCGCTCGACCTCGAGGCCCGCAGCCGTGAGCTGCTCGTCCACGGCGGTCGGCACGGCGTCCCCGGTGGAGATCACCAGCACGTTCGACACGCCCGTCTCGGCCAGGAAGGCCATCGCGTCCGGCCGCAGACCCGTTCTCGGTGTCAGCAGGATCGCGGCCTCCAGATCCCCGGCCACCGACGACGCCACCACGGCGTCGTGCCAGCTCCGGCCTGACACCACCACCACCCACTCCAGCGACCCGCGGGCATCTGCGGCCACCGCCTCGGCCACCAGCAGCGACGTTGCGTACCGATCCGCACCGCCGAAGCGCTCTAACTCGATATCGCCTAGGTGCTCGTGGGCACTCGCAGGGCCCACCGGCACCAGGCCCACGACACACACCAGCACCAGACCGACCAACCAGCGCCACAGCACGGCAGACAACAGGCGCGCTCTGGGCACAGCAGACAACAGGCGCGCTCTAGGCACAGCAGTACGACCGGAACATGAGGGGGAGAAGCCGAGACGCGAACCGGCGTCGAGCGGCCCGGCACCATACCAAGAATGCTTGCCTGAGACACGTACGTATCAGACACGTCGGCGCTCAGGCTGACCCAAGAGAGTCAGGCACCGCCGTCGGCGGCGCCTGCTGGCGTTGCAGCGCCGAGGTCAGCGGCTAGAGCAGTCCCTCGCGCATGGCGATGACCACGGCGTCGAGCTTGGTCCTCGCGCCGAGCTTGGTCCGCAGCCCGCGAATGTGGTTGCGCACGGTGTGGATGCTGATGTCGAGATCCTCGGCGATCTGCTCGGTCTGTGCCCCGGCGGCCATGTGCCGCAGAATCTCCTCCTCGCGCGGGGACAGCCTGCTGACCCCGGCGCCGGCGCCGGCGCCGGCGTCAGGAGCTGAGCGGCGCGCTGCGCGCAACGCGTCCGCGGCAAAGCCGGTCGAGCCGGCTGCAGCGGAGACGGACGAGGCGTCGAACAGGTAGGCGACGAGCGTCTCGCGGTCCGCGAGGTCGGTCAGCACCACGGGAACCAGCGCAAGCTGGGTCGTGCCCGCGGCCGGCCTCTCGGTGCCATCGGGCGCCTCGCCGGGGTCCGGCGGGCTCGACGCCATGTCGGAGGCCAGCGCGCGCATGAGGTCATGGCTGCGCCGCCCGAGGGCTTCGGCGGCGCTGATCCCCGAGATCTCCTCCGCGCGACGGTTCCAGTAGATGACCTCGCCGCCGACGTCAGCGACGCACGCACCGAATCGCGCGACGTCGAGCATGGACAGGAAGTCGTTGCGGGTCGTGTTCTGCACCGATGGTCCCTTTCCGCTCCTGGCTGGCTCGTGACTGACGCCCCGGCGTGCGCATGCACGCCGAAACGCTTGCGCGTCCATCATACGAGTTGCCTGACCTGATGTTGTCACATTCGCAACAAATTTGGGTCGAAATGAGCACTTTTATGATGAATGAGTCAATCATTTGCCTCGAAATGGTGCGAGTATGTCGATAGAACGATGTCAAGCACGCTTGCAGCATCAATTTGGCGCAACGGTAGGATTGAGCACGCTGTGACGAACCCAGAGCCGGACATGCGATCTGAGACCGCCGACGCTGCGGTGCTGTCGCCCCCCGCATCCCTGGACCGTGACGGATCTGATGCGGGACGCGACCGGATGCGGGAGCTCAGCGACGCCATCCGGCGCATCGGGGACGCCATGAGCTTCGAGAGCGTCCTGCAGCTCGTGATCGACAGCGCCCGCGCCCTCGTCGGCGCCCGCTTCGGCGGCATCACCGTCGTCGACGAGACCGGAGTCGTTGAGCTGTTCCTCAGCTCGGGCACCTCTCACGCCGAGCACGCCCTGCTCTCTGCCAGCCCCCACAGCCTCGACTTCTACGAGCACTTCCGCAAGCTCGAGGGGTCGTGGCGAATCGACGACTTCGACGCCTACTGCGCGAGGCACGGTCTTCCCGAATTCGACTTCTCCGTGCCGATCGAGTCGGTGATGCTTGCGCCCATCCGGCTCGAGGACCACACGATCGGCGCCATCTATCTGGCCAGCACCAAGGACGGGTCGCGTCTGGGCGCCGGGGATCAGGCCGCGCTGGACATCTTCGCCTCGCAGGCCGCGCTCGTCGTGGAGAACGCTCGCAGTCGCCGCGACGCCGACAACGCGCACAACGCGCTGCGAGCGCTGATCGACACCTCCCCCGTCGGCGTGCTCGTCTTCGATGCCTCCGGCGACGCGGTCATGGTCAACCGGGAAGCGCTGCGGATTGTCAAGGACCTGCACTCCCCCGATGAGCCGCCGGCGCGCCTGCTCGAGATCATGACCATTCGGCGCGAGGACGGTCAGGAGATCTCCCTGTTCGAGCTGCCGCTGGCCCAGATACTCCCCGCAGCCGAGATCGTGCGCGGCGAGCGCATCGAGATGACCCGCAGCGACGGCAGGTCGCTGGTCGTGTCGATCAATGCCACGCCGATGACTGCCCCCGACGGCGGCCTCGAATCGGTCATCGTGACCATGGCACCCCTCGGTGCCGAAGACCCCGACACCTCCGATCCGACTGCGGGGAGCGGCAGGCGCAACCTCGAACGCCTCAGGGAAGAGCTGCGAACCCGCATTCTCTCCGTCAAGGGGTCCACCACCACGCTGCTCGAGTCGCTGCACTGGCTCGACCGGGCCGACACAGCGCTGCTGGTGCACCTCATCGACGCCCAGGCCACCCAGATGACCGAGCTCGTCGGCCGCATGGCGAGCGCCCACCAGCCCAGCGCGTCGGACGGCGAGTCAGACCTCGGCTCGCCCCGAGAGCGCGTGCTGATCGTCGCTGACGACGCACGCACCCGCCACGTGGCCTTCCAAGCCCTGACCTCGGCCGGATTCGAGGTCGTCGAAGCCGCAGACGCCGCGGAGGCCGCTGAGCAAGCGGTCGACGTCTCGCCGCGAACCGTGCTGGTGGGGCTCGGCGCAGATCCCGGCGCCAGCAACGGCTCGCTGGCAGCTCTGCGCGGCGCCACCGCGGCGCCCATCATCGTCATGGCAGACCACGCCCGCCCTGACGCCGTCCGCCAGGCGCTCGACGCAGGGGCCACCGACTACATCGCCACACCGTTCTCGGCCGGCGAGCTGCTCGCCCGGGTACGGGTCGCAAGCGGCCGCAACCACTCGCCTGCGGCGCCGGTCGTGCATGCGGCGAACTCGGCCACCGTCGGCGACTGCACGATCGACCTCGACAACGGCGCTGCGTGGGTGCGGGGCGAGCCGGTGCGACTGTCCCGGCTCGAACGTCGCCTGCTGCGTGAGCTTGCCTGCGACCCCGACCGCACACTCAGCCACAGCGAGTTGGCGCAGCGGGTGTGGGGGGACGGCGCTGCGACCTCGAGCGCGGTGGTCCGCAGCACCGTCAAGCGGCTGCGCGGCAAGCTCGGCGACGCCGCGACCGGCGCGGACGTGGTCGTCACCGTGCCCCGCCGCGGCTACCGCATCGCCACCCCCAGCGCAGCCCGTTAGCCGCTCGCCGCGGCCGGCCGGCTCACGTCGGGCGAGTCATGTGCAGCATCGAAGGTCGGCTGCTGCCTCAGCGTCGAGACTGCGCAGCCTGGCTAGCTGCTGGTGTCGGGCCCTTCGATGAAGACTTGGGCTGCTTGCGACACCGGCCGCCCATCAGCAGTGCACACCGCATGCTCGCCGTCACAGCCAGAGCCCTTGAACACCGTCACCGACAGCCTGCGATCATCGCCGACCCTGATGGTGATGTCCCACAGATCGCTGCGACCCTCGACCCGCTTGGCCTTGACCACCCGATGCGGGGACTGCACGAACACCGCACCGCCGTCGCGCATCGTCACATAGCTCACCGCCAACGGCTCGCTGAACCGCACCCGCACCACCAAAACAGTGCCCGCACCCCCGTGAGCATCGGGCACGCCCTCGAAACTCGCCGTCAACGCAGGCAACCCCGACCCGTCAGACCCGTCAGACTCAGACTCAGACTCAGACCCCGACTCAGACTCCGACCCCGACTCAGACTCAGACTCAGACTCGGACCGCTGCTCAGCAGCCACCAACTCCTCAGGCTCTTCCTGCTGCAGCGAAACCGGTCGCTCACCGTCGCTCTCGCCGCCCACAGCTTCGTCGCTGTCGTCGCTGGTGCCGGCTGGTCGGGTCAGCACCACCGTGTAGGTGAGAATCTCCTCGCCCGCCCTCACCGTGATGGTCACCACATTTGCGCCCACCGACAGGCTCACCTCATGGGCATCCGTGCCGGGATCGGCGTCCGCAGGCAGCACCGTCACCGACGCCCGCTCATCAGCAGCCACAGCCGACACCGTCACGCTCCCGACATCCGCAGCCACCTCGGCCTCATAGATCAGCTGATCCGCCGAGAACGTCAGCTCCGCACCGCTCACCGCCAACGACGACAGCTCCGCGCTGAACGGCACCGGCGGGGTCGGTGGCGGGGGCGGGTCGCCGCGATAGACCCGAAGCGTGTAGGTGCGCGTGTCGTCGCCGTTCGCCGACGTCACCACCACCGTGTTCAGCCCCTCCGCCAAGTCCACCTGCACGCCGCCCACCTCCGCGTCGGCGTCCGCCACAGAGAACGACACCTCCGAGTCGGAGAACGCCGCCGCAGCCGACAACGTCACCTGTGAGGTCTCCAAGGGCACCACTGCGTCGTAATCGAACCGGTCCGCCGAGAACGGAATGTCCGCGTCGCTGAGCTGCAGCCAGGTCAGCAGCGCACTGGCGGGCATGTTGAACGCCCTGATGGACTCGGCCCACCGGGTTTCGCTGACCCACATCGTCGCACCGTCAGACCAGAAGCCGGCCATGTTGTCGCCGCGATATGTGGATCCGAGCGGGTTGAGGAGGTCCAGGTCGCTCTTTCGTTCGCCTGTCGCCAAGTCGTAGGCCCAGATGTGGCGGGGACCCCGGTAGAGCGCTGGGCCGCCGTGGCCTTCGCCGACCCACATCGTCTTCCCGTCGGACCACAGGCCGAAGATCTTGTACCGCTCCGGCAGCCCGGCGTCGACTCTGTCAGCCCCCGTCTCGAGCGCGATGTCGGCATCGGGCCGGCGCTCGCCGGTGCCGATATCGAACGCGAACACCTTCAAGGCATAGTTCTCGGCGACCCAGATCGTCTCGCCGTCAGACCACACCCCGCGCAGCAGCTGCGACCCCGACTTCGCGTTGGACGTGCTGATGTGCCGCTCAGGCAAGAGCGCGCGTGTCTTGAGGTCGTAGGCCCTGATGACCTTCTGATGCAGATACGAGACCCAAAGAATCTCGCCGTCAGACCACGCGCCGCTTTCGACCTCGAGCTTCTTGGGAAAGGGATTGCAGGTCGGCAGGAACGGGTCATCCAAGAGCCGAGGGTCAAGCGGCAGACCGGTCGCCAGGTCGTAGCTCTGAATCGAACACTCGTGATAGAGGACGCCGCCACTGCCGATCAGCATGAGCCGGTCGTTGATGCCCCACACGCCCTTGAAGTACGTCGATTCGCTGTGCGGCGGGTCGCCGTGGATGCTGATGTCGGCGTCGGCATTGCGGCTCATCGCCTCCCCCGGATCACGCACCACCATCACCTCGTACTGCCGCTGCACCATCCCGTCCGCGGAAGTCACCGACACCCGCACCCAGTTGCGGCCCCGAATCAGCCCCACCTGATGCCCATCGGTGTCCTCGTCGGCGTCCTCGGAAAGGACCGACACCTCAGCCGCCGAATTGGCCGCAGTCGCCGTCACTGTCGTCGCCGACACATCACCCGCCACGTTCGCCGCGTACACCAGCACCTCCCCCGAGAAGCCGCCGAAATCCACACCCGACAGGCTCAACGAGCTCAACGACGCATCATCAGCCGCCGGCGGCGGATCCACAATCGGATCCCCGTTCTGCGCCCCCACCGGCACCGCCATCCCGGCCACCAGCACCGCCACCGCCGCCAACACCCCCCAACGAACCGAACCGCCCCGCCGTCGCACACCAACGCCTCGCACCAGGACCCGACCTTCATCGTCGCCTGAGTTTGCGCATCGCTTCACAGCACACCCCTTCCGTGCCCGATCCGACCCAGGCGCCGGCGCGCACATCTATCACCTACGCGACTACGACGGCCACGAAGTCGACATCGTGCTCGAACGCGCCGAGTCTGTTCCGCATCGGTGTGCTGCTGCACACCAATCCACACTGCTCTCGTACGCCTGCTCGAAGCCATGGTCGGCCTGGCGCTCTATGGTGCCGCCACGACCTGCCCCGGGGTGCGAACCGCCCGCAAGTCGTGCATTATTCTGCCGCCGCTCAGCCGGTCCCAGTAGTACGCGTAGACCATCAGGTACTTGCCGACGTCGTCCTCGGTGGGGGTGTAGGACTCCCCGGAGTACGCCTGCGGTATAGACCAGCCGGGTTCGTAGTAGCCGATGCGCTCGTAGTCGGCGTAGTCGGTCCTCGACACGGTCTCCGAGGTCCCGCGGTACCAAGCGACCTTGACGAGACTGACTTCGCCGTCTGAGTCATGGATGCTGACGGTGACCGGCTGGCCCACCACCGGCGACGGCGGATCGAACGTCAGCGTTCCGGTCTCGGGCACGTCTCTCACCGTGACGGTCAACGCGACCTCGTCATCGGACGAATCGGAGATCTGCCCTGCCTCGTCCACCCCGTCGGACACACTCACGCGCACCGAGTACCGCGACCGGCTCTCATAGTCCAAGCTGCGGCCCGGCGCGACCAGCACCCTGCCAGCGGCATCGATCACGAAGTCCTCGTTGAACGCGTCGACATCTTGGCCGCTGACGGTGAAGCTCAACGCGTCGCCGTCGGGATCGCGCGCTCTCAGAGAGCCGACGGCCGCGCCCCCACCGCGGTCCTCATCCACCGCGAACGACAACGGGTCCGCACCGTCCGGTACCTTCCAGTCCCTGAAGAACGGCGCCAGATTCACCTGACCGCCCACCGGCCTGCCCACGACCCGGAAACGCAGCTCGCCTCCGAAATTGTCGTACCCCGGAATCTCGGTGCGGTACACCAGATTGGACGGGATCTCCTTGGTCCAGTGCACGCCGGAAACCTGCGCATCCTGCGTGTTCAGCAGCCTGGACCACGAGTCATCATACTTCTTCCGATGAAGCTCGGCCAAGGTCCAGCCCGCCGAGGCACTGTGGGTCTCGCCCTCCGAGTATGCGTTGGTCCAGCTCAGCCGAGGCGTGACCTCCGACAGCCCCGACCGGCGGGAGAACACGATGGCATAAGAGGAATCACCCGACAGAACCACGCCGTCGGTCGTCGGCACAAACGTGTTCAGCCCCTCAGTTATCGGACTCGGCCCCTCGAGAGCGATGCACGGCACATCAACGCCCAGCCAATGCGCCGCCGGGCACTGCTCGACATCGATGCCGACGCCCTCGAGCAAGTCCATCTCGATCTCATCGAGTTCCCATCCCTCGGGGTTCGTGCCCGTATTGAAGTACACAGCCCAGCCCGAGAGGCCCAGGTGAGCATCCCTAATGACCGTGCTGCAGGTCGCGCTGCCCCACGATCCGAGGTTGCCGACAAGCGTCCAAGCGGGCTCGGAATCGGTGTTCTGCTGGGCGGCGACGGGCTCTTCGTCGTCGCCGTTCTCTTGCTCAACGAACTCCACGAACTCGATCTGGGGCGGGGGCAGCTCGATCTGGGGCTCCTCGGCGTCCTGATCGTCCTGGGTGCCCTGCTCTTGGTGCACAGACGACTCGTCGACGCCCTGCTGTTCGTCGCGCTGTTGGGCTTGCTGGTGGGCGAGCAGCGACGCCGCCGAGTGCACGGTGGCGGCGGTCTCGTTGGTCCACGGCGACGCTGACACCTTGCCTCGGGCGTCGCGGAACCGCGCCCGCAGCTGCACCTTGTACGCGGCGCCCTCCTCCAGACCCGACAGGGTCACCGAGGTGGCGTCTGCGGCGGGCCACTCGTTGCCGCGATGAGCCTCGTTGGCGAACCGGAACGACAAGAACTCCAGATCCTCCCGCGCCCAGCTCACCCGGTACTCGAACGGCACCAGCACCGGCGCCTCCCACGAAATGGTCAGCTCACCCGCAGCACCGCTCCACAGCACCACCTCGCCGATCTCGTCCTCAGCGCGCACCACCACCTGCTCTTGCTGCTGGTCCTGCTGCTCGTCGCCGCCCTGCCCGTGCTGCTGCTCGGCGTTCTGCTGATCTGCCTGCTCTTGCTGCTGCTCGTCGCCGTGCTGCTCGTCGGCCTGATCCTGCTGATCTGCCTGCCCGTGCTGCTGCTCGTCGGCGTTCTGCTCGGCGTCTTGCTGCTGACCTTGGGCTTGCTGGTCGGCGTTCTGCTGATCGGCTTGGTCCTGCTGGTCGGTGGGTGTCTGTGCGGTGTTGGGTGCCATGCGGTAGGCGAACACGCGGTGCTGCAGATGGTCCAGTACCCACATCGTGTCGCCGTCAGACCAGATCCCCGCCGGCTCAGAGTTCCCCGCGTCCGCCAGACCGCCGAACCCCAACGCCGGCACCTGCTCGCCCGACCCCAGATCGTACGCGTCGATACGCGCCGCGGGGCCGTCGGCAACCCACATCGTGGCCCCATCAGACCACAGCCCACGCGTGCCCGACCCCACCACTCCCGCCAGCGACCGACCCTCCGACGCGTCGCCGGTCGCCGCGTCGAACGCCGCCGACACCCACCGACGCACCACAGCACGCTCGAACCAACCCACCACACCGCGACACAACACACGGCCTCGGCCCACCGGGTCTCGCTGACCCGCTGCGCGGCAACCAACTGAGTCGAGACTGTGCAGCCTGGCTAGCTGCTGGGGCCTTCGATGAAGACCTGGGCCGCCTCCGACACCGGCCGCCCGTCCGCGGTGCACACCGCATGCTCGCCGTCACAGCCAGAGCCCTTGAACACCGTCACCGACAGCCTGCGATCATCGCCGACCCTGACGGTGATGTCCCACAGATCGCTGCGACCCTCCACACGCTTGGCCCTGACCACCCGATGCGGGGACTGCACGAACACCCCACCCCCGTCGCGCATCGTCACATAGCTCACCGCCAACGGCTCGCTGAACCGCACCCGCACCACCACATCGGAACCCGCACCCGAATGCGCATCAGGCACACCCTCGAAACCCGCCGTCAACGCCGGCCCCACCGCTTCGGCCTCGTCCGTTTCAGTCTCGGGCTCGGCGGCCTGCTGCTCGGCGGAATCGGGCTCGTCGGCCTGCTGCTGGGCGGCCGGCGACGACACCACCGCCGTGACCTCACCGGTCCACGGCGACGCCGACACCTTCCCCTCCAGGCTGCGGAACCGTGCGCGGATCTGCACCTTGTAGCTCGCGCCCTGCTCCAGACCCGACAGCGTCACCGAGGACGCCCCGCCGTCGGGCCACACGTTGCCCCGATGGGCCTCATCAGCCTGCCAATACGACAGATACCCCAGATCCTCACGAGCCCACATCACCCGATACCCGAACGGCACCAAACCCGGCGCCCCCCACGACACCGACAACTCCCCCGGAGCACCGCTCGACACCACCACCGAACCAATCTCATCAGGCTCCAACACCCGCTGCTCCAACACCAACAACGGCCCCTCAGACTCCGACTCCTGATCGTCGGACCGCTCTTGCTCGCTCTGCTGCTCCTCCTCGGACTGGGGCATGTTGAACACGTGGACGCGACGTGCGGAACTGGTCGTAAAAAGATGGCTGGCATCGCACCACGCGCCCCGCGGCGCGGCCGCGAGGACTGGGGAGTCCTGCTCGGGGAGCCGCGAGCCGTCATCGAGGCTGTATGCGTATGTCTTGGCATCGCTCGTGTCAGTCACCCACAAGACCTCGCCATCGGAGCACAGGCCCCACGGCGACGAGTTGCCGGCCTCGCTCAGGCCGTCAAGGTCTTTCGAGGGATCGCGCTGGCCGGTCTCGAGCACATAGGCGAACACCTTGTGGACATCGGTAATCCACATGGTGGTGCCATCGGACCACATGCCCCTGGCCTCATTGTTCTCGTACGCCAACTCGAAGTCGGCCTCGGCCCGGCGGGTGCCGTCTGCCAGCGAATAGGCGAACACGCTGTCGTCGACCCAGTCGGCAGCCCACATGACGTCGCCGTCTGACCAGATGCCCCGGGGATCCCAGTTCCCGGTGAAGTTCCAGTCTTCGTCGTAGGTGCGCAGGTCGACGATGTCCCGCTCGGGCAGCCGGGTCCCGCTGTCGCGGTCGTACGCCAAGATGACGCTGCGGCTCTGGTCGACGACCCACACGATCGTGCCGTCAGACCACACGCCGCCCGCATGGGACGAACCCCCATTGGTGGCGCTGATGTCGTCGAGCATGATGTCGCGGTGAGCTGCCCAGCCGTAGTCGCCGACTGCGGCTCGATCAACCCTCACGCGGTAGATCTGGGTGCGCTGACCGTCGGAGGAGTCCACCGTGACCTCGAACGAAGTGGTGCCGACGTCCAGGTCGATCTGGTAGCCGTCGGCAGCATCGGCGTCAGGCGTGCTGATGGTGACCGAAGCGCCGAGGTCGGCAGGCGTTGCGGTCACCGTGGTGCGGGACACGCTGTTGTCCACGGTACCGGCATGGTCGTAGTCGATGCTGTCGAAGACGCCGAGGTCGACATCGGTCAGCTCGAGCGCTGACAGCGTTGCGTCGCTGGACACCGTGGCGTGCTGAGAGCGGGACAGCCGGACGGTGTACGAGGTGGAGACGTCGCCGTCGACCACCGAGACGGTCACCGCGGCTGGGTCAGTGCCCACTTCGACCTGGTGCCCGTCGACGGTGTCGTCGGCGTCGGCGGGGCTGATCGACACCTGGGCGCTGCGCGACGCTGCCGAGGCCCTGAGGGTGACCGAGGCGGTGCTCATCGGCAGGTGCAGCGAGTAGTGCCGCCGGCCGGGCCGGAACGAGCCGAAGTCGAACCCTTCGATCTCCAGCGTCGACAGCATCGCTGTAGGCGGCATGTTGTAGGCGTAGACCTTGTCGACCCGGAAGTCGGAGACCCACATGGTGTTCCCGTCCGACCACAATCCGGCGGGGAGATGGTTGCCGATGCCGGCAAGCGTGGTGGCGAGCGTGTCGAAGTCCCTGGAGGGCTGTCGTTCGCCGGTGGCCAGGTCGTAAGCGAAGATCTTGCTGGTGTTCCAGTCTGAGACCCACATGGTGTCGCCGTCTGACCAGAAGCCCCCCACCGCGGTATTGCCCGCCTCGACGAGCGTCGTGAGGCTCTTGTCAGGGAGATGCTCGCCGGTCACCGCATCGAAGGCGGCGATGCTGTCGAGCCCGCCGTTGTGCACCCAGAAGGTCTCGCCGTCGGTCCACGCCTCGCCCGGCGACGCCGGCGAGTCGAAGGTCAGGCCGGGCAGCGGCGCGGCGGTGGCCGCGTCGAATGCATGAATCTTCTGGTTCGAGGGGTCGAGGACCCACAGCGTTGTCCCGCTCACCGTCACTCCATGGGACGAGCCGACGTGCGGATGGGCCTCGGGGCTGATGTCCAGAGCCGGCCGACGTTCGCCGCTCGCCAGGTCGTAGGCGACGACGGTGGCCGAGAGCGGGCCGGCGGCCCACATGTGGATTCCGTCGGATGCCACCGAGTACGGGTCTTCGATCTCCCAGCCGAAAAAGTGCTCCTCGGTGGTGTCACGCTCGAAGGGGGCATCCGACAGCCGGGTCACCGTCAATGTGTAGGTGCTGGGCTCGGAGTCGTCTGAGGGCTGCACGACGATCTTGACGACGTTCGTGCCGACGGCGAGGGCGACCTCGTGCGCGTCGGTGTCGGGGTCGGCGTCAGCAGGGCTGATCGTCACCGTGTCCGAGGGATTTGACGCCTCTGCGGTGACGACCGCCTCAGCGACGGTGGGACCGACCAGCGTGGTGTAGTCGAAGTACTGGGGGTTGCCGACATGGAAGCCGGTGACGGAAACGCCTCTGCGGACGTGGCTCATCGAAAGCTGCGAGAGGGTCGCGTCGCTGCTCTGTGCCCAGGCAGGCCCCGTTGCTGTCGCCAGCACCGCTGACCCCACGACGCATGCCGCCAGCGCGCACATCGCGCGACGCGGCCGACGTGGCCCTCGTCCTGCAGCAGAACCGAACAGCTGCCGAACGAGGCTGCCGAATCCCGCACTGCTGCGATTGATCATGTTGTTCCCCGATGCCTCAGAGCCGCGATGCGCTCTGCAACCGCTCGAGTCTGCGGCGCGCTCGTGATGGCGATACCCCGTGCTGGCGCACTGATGTCAGTCTATTCGCGGCGGCGACAGGCAGGTCTGTGTCAAGACGGCATGGACGTGCACAGCGGTGCTCAAGCGGTGAGCAGTGCGGCAGGGATGACAGCGATGCCGTCGGGTCGCCGGTACGCCTCGGGCCCGGTGGTAATGACTGCGGCATCGGCGAGCGTGGGTCCGATGCGTTCTGCGAGCCATCGCAGGTGACGGGTGTCGCTGTGGGAGGCGGTCTGGGTGAGTTTCACCTCCAGCGCCACGACGCGACCGCCTGCTCCTTGGACGATCAGGTCGATTTCGTGCTCTCCGCCCTGAGTGCGCAGATGGAACACCTTGGCCTCGTTCGCTTGCGCGTACACGCGCACTGACAAGGTGACCAACGATTGGAACAACGCGCCGAGCAGACTGGCGTCGCGGGGAATGCGCCGGCCGCTGTCACGCCCCTCGAGCAGGGCGTCGGCATCGGTCTCGAGCAGGCGCGCTGCGAGCGCCGGATCGGCCAGCTGGTGCACGGGTGCTGCGGCCAGCCGGCGCAGATGGTTGCGGGAGGGCAGCCACGCGGGCAGTTCCTCGATCGCCCACAGACCCTCCAGCGCCGCGCGGTAGGCGATAGTGGTGGCCTTGGTCGGCTTGTCAGCCTCGCCCGGCGATGCCGCGTCCCGGATCTTCTCGAATGCCGCGGTTGTCGAGGTAGCGGCGGCATAGGCGGCCATCCATCGACGCAGGGCTGCCCGGTTGCGCAGCGTGCGGCCCTGCTCGTGGACGTGACGCTCGGCGATGCGGTCCAGGTAACCGTCCAAGAAGGCCCTTGCTGCCCGCTGGGAACTCCCGACAAGCGCAGGAAAGCCCGATCCGGTGATCTGCTCGGCGTAATCCTCCAGCCGCAGCGAACTAGCTCCCTCCACCGCCGCGCCGCCGCCTGCGAGCAGGCTGCCGAGACGCACCGTGGGGGGGCAAAGGCCGCGCTCTGCGAGCGACAGTGGCCGCATGCGCACCGTGACGATTCTGCCTGCACCTGAGTGCGTCGGCGCCTGTGCCGGCGCTGCGGAGCCGGTCAGCAAGAACCGAGGCGTACGGGGGTCAGCGTCCACCGCACGGCGCACGACATCCCACGACTCCGGCAACCTCTGCCACTCGTCGATGAGCACCAGCGGATGGCCCTTGGCAAGACGCGAGGGATCGGCGCGAGCGATGTCGAATTCGGCGATGTCGTCCAAGCGATGCACAGTGGTCGCCCGGCGCAGCGCAGTCTCGGTCTTGCCGACCGCCCGCGGTCCCTCCAACGCGACAGCGGGCAGCTCGGCGCACAGCACGTCGAGCTCGCTGTCCACGATCCGCGGCAAATAGCCGTCCGGCACTCCCGGCCCCATTCCGGGCAACGTTATCGAACCAAACCGACGGCCTCTACTGCACCAACACGACGCGCGCACTGTTACCGATACGACGCACATCCAGCCGCAGCGAGCAGCGGCGCTTCCCAGCCTTGCCGGGTCACCGTCGCGGCGGTCGCCGTCGGGCGACTGGCTAGCTGCTGGGGCCTTCGATGAAGACCTGGGCCGCCTCCGACACCGGCCGCCCGTCCGCGGTGCACACCGCATGCTCGCCGTCACAGCCAGAGCCCTTGAACACCGTCACCGACAGCCTGCGATCATCGCCGACCCTGACGGTGATGTCCCACAGATCGCTGCGACCCTCCACACGCTTGGCCCTGACCACCCGATGCGGGGACTGCACGAACACCCCACCCCCGTCGCGCATCGTCACATAGCTCACCGCCAACGGCTCGCTGAACCGCACCCGCACCACCACATCGGAACCCGCACCCGAATGCGCATCAGGCACACCCTCGAAACCCGCCGTCAACGCCGGCCCCACCGGCTCGGACCCGTCAAACTCAGACCCCGACTCAGACCCCGACTCCGACTCAGACTCAGACTCAGACTCAGACCCCGACTCAGACTCAGACCCCGACTCGGACCGCTGCTCAGCAGCCGCCAACTCCTCAGGCTCTTCCTTCTGCAGCGAAACCGGTCCCTCACCGCCGTCACCGTCACTGTCGCTCTCGCCGCCCACAGCGTCGTCGCTGTCGTCGCCGGTGCCGGCTGGTCGGGTCAGCACCACCGTGTAGGTGAGTATCTCCTCGCCCGCCCTCACGGTGATGGTCACCACGTTTGCGCCCACAGACAGGCTCACCTGATGCGCATCGGCAACCGGATCGGCGTCCGCGGGCAGCACCGTCACCGACGCCCGCTCATCAGCAGCCACAGCCGACACCGTCACGCTCTCCACATCCGCAGCCACCTCGGCCTCATAGATCAGCTGATCCGCCGAGAACGTCAGCTCCGCACCGCTCACCGCCAACGACGACAGCTCCGCGCTGAACGGCACCGGCGGGGGCGGCGGGTCAGCGCGATTGATCCGAACGGTGTAGGTGCGGGTATCGCCGCCGTTCGCCGACGTCACCACCACCGTGTTCAGCCCCTCCGCCAAGTCCACCTGCACGCCGCCCACCTCCGCGTCGGCGTCCGCCACAGAGAACGACACCTCCGAGTCGGAGAACGCCGCAGCAGCCGACAACGTCACCCGCGACACCTCCAGCGGCACGCGCACCGAGTACTCGAACCGGTCCGCGGAGAACGGAATGTCCGCGTCGCTGAGCCTGAGCCAGGCCAGCAGCGCGTTGGCGGGCATGTTGAACGCCCTGATGGACTCGGAATACCGGGTCTCGCTGACCCACAACGTGGTGCCGTCAGACCAGAACCCCGCCATGTTGGCTCCGTCGTATGCGGTGCTGTTGGTGCCGAGCGGGTCGGGGATGTCCAGGTCGCTCTTTCGCGCACCTGTCTCCAGGTCGTAGGCCCAGATGCGGTTGGGTCCCGGGAAGATCTGTGAGGCGGCCCAGCCCTCGCCGACCCACATCGTCTTCCCGTCGGACCACAGCCCGAAGATCTTGTACCTCTCCGCCAGCCCGGCGTCGACTCTGTCAGCCCCCGTCTCCAGCGCAATGTCGGCATCGGGCCGGCGCTCGCCGGTGCCGAGATCGAACGCGAACACCTTCAAGGCATAGTTCTCGGCGACCCAGATCGTCTCGCCGTCAGACCACACCCCGCGCAGCAGCTGCGACCCCGACTTCGCCTTGGACGTGCTGATCGCCCGCTCAGGCAAGAACGCGCCTGTCTCGAGGTTGTAGGCCCTGATGACCTTCTGATGCAGATACGAGACCCACACGATCTCCCCGTCAGACCACGCGCCGTTGACGACCGCGTTCAGCGTGGGAAAGGGACTGCACCCCGGCAGGAACGGGTCATCCAGCAGCCGAGGATCCAATTGCAGACCCGTCGCCAAGTCGTAGCTTTGGATCGTGCACGCCTCCCGGATTTGGGGGCTGCCGCCATGGCCGATCAGCATGAGCCGGTCGTTGATGCCCCACACGCCCTTGAAATAGGCCCATCCGTCCTGCGGCGGGTCGCCGTGGATGCCGATGTCCGCGTCGGCATTGCGGCTCAGCGCCTCCCCCGGATCACGCACCACCATCACCTCGTACTGCTGTTGCACCATCCCGTCCGCGGAAGTCACCGACACCCGCACCCAGTTGCGGCCCCGAATCAGCCCCACCTGATGCCCGTCGGTCTCGGTATCGGCGTCGTCAGCGAGGATCGACACCTCAGCCGCCGAATTGGCCGCCGTCGCCGTCACCGTCGTCACCGGCACATCGCCCGCCACGTTCGCCGCGTACACCAGCACCTCCCCCGAGAAGCCGCCGAAGTCCACACCCGACAGGCTCAACGAGCTCAACGACGCATCATCGGCCGCCGGCGGCGGATCCGTCATCGAGTCCTCAGGCGGGTCCGTGCTCTGCGCCCCCGCAGGAACCGCACTAGCCGCCAGCACCACCGCCGCCGCCAGCGCACCCCAACGAACCAAACGGCCCGACGGACCCACGAGCCCCGAACGGCCACGACGCCGCCACACACCGGCGGCAGGCACCACAGCCGTGCCGTCTCGACCCTCCCAAACCGCGCCATCCCTCACAGCACACCCCTCCCGTGCTCATCGATGCCCGACGAGCCGAACCCACCCGACACCGCGCCCACCTATAGCACACCCATACCGGCACTCACGAACCAGCACAGACGCAGCGCAACCGCAC
The DNA here is from genome assembly GCF_965208555.1 of Candidatus Poriferisodalis sp. Lineage (GTDB taxonomy): Bacteria > Actinomycetota > Acidimicrobiia > Acidimicrobiales > Poriferisodalaceae > Poriferisodalis. The sequence continues at coordinate 386,854 of NZ_OZ242342.1, forward strand.
TGGCGATCTCGAACCCAGCAGCACGCGCCCAGCCCGGCGCCACCCGCCCAGGCGCCAACCCCCAAGGCTGACACTCTCAGCCCGACAGCGAGCCCCGAGAGTCGATCTGCTGCTGGCTGCCGGTCAGCTGTTGTCGGCTGCGGGGGGCACAGTGACCGTCACCGTGTAGGTGCGGACGTCGGCGTTGTCGGTGTCGGGGTCGCCGTCGGCGTCATAGGACGAGGTGACCGTGATCGTGTTCTCGCCCTCAGACAGCGTCACCGAGGTTCCTGTGCCGGTCGTGCCGTCGGCTGCCTCCCACGCGACCGTCACTGTCGCGTCGTCCGCGAATGCCGCCGCCGCGGTCACCGTCGCCGACATCGTTCCTGCCGCTGCCGTGCCCGAGTAGGCGAAGATGCCGGTCTGGAACAATCCGAAGTCCACACCCGAGATCGACAGCGATTTCAGCGCCGACGAGACCGGCATGTTGTACGCATAGATCTTTTCGTCCTGGTGGTCGACGACCCACATAGTCGTCCCGTCGGACCACAGCCCCACAGGATCGCCGTTCCCGGCGGCCGCCAGGGTGTTGAAGTCCAGATCGGCCCGGCGGTTGCCTGTGGCGAGGTCGTAGGCGTAGATCCTGTCGTCGTACGCATCGTCGACCCACAGGGTGAGCCCGTCAGACCACAGCCCCCGCGGCGTACCGTTGCCGGTGGCGCGCCGGGTGCTGAAGTCCTTGTCGGCGTCGCGGTTACCAGTGGCCAGTTCGTATGCGTAGATCTTGGCATCCCCCCAATCGACAATCCACATCGTTGTGCCGTCGGACCAAAGGCCCATGGGGTCGCAATTCCCCGCTGAGCACGACGCGTTGATGTCCTTGCCGGCGTCGCGGGCGCCGGTGTCGAGATCGTAGGCGTAGAGCTCTTGGCCGTAGCCCGCATCGGCGACCCAGATGGTGGTGCCGTCGGACCACAGACCCCGCGGAAAGTCGTTGCCGGCATCGTCGAGGGTGCTGATGTCCTTGTTGGCGTCACGGGCTCCAGTGGCCAATTCGTAGGCGTAGGCCCTGTCGAGGTTTCTGTCATCGGCGATCCACATGGTGACCCCGTCAGACCACACGCCGGTGGGATTCGGGTGGGTGGAGTGCCGCTGCAGAAGGACATCACGCTCCGGACTCCTCACGAATCCTGGCGCGAGGACCCGATTCAATTCGGCCTGTTGCTGGGCGAGCACCGCCGCTGTGGTCTCGGCGGTCCACGGCGACGCCGAGACCTTCCCTTCGACGCTGCGGAAACGCGCACGCATCTGCACCTTGTAGGTCGCGCCCCCCTGCAGGCCGCTCAGCGTGACCGAGGTGGCATCACCTGAGGGCCACTCGTTGCCGCGATGAGCCTCCTCATCCACGAACCGGAACGACAAGAACTCCAGATCCTCGCGGGCCCAGCTCACCCGATACCCGAACGGCGCCAGCCCCGGCGCCTCCCACGAGACAGTGAGCTCCCCCGGCGCACCGCTCGACAACACCACCTCGCCGATCTCGTTCTCGCCGAGCTCGCTCCCCTGCTGCTCATCGGGCAGTCCCTGCTGCTGGCCTTGAACCTGCAGATCTTGCTGCTGACCATGATGTTGCTGAGCAACAGGCGACGACGACACCCCCGCGGTGACCTCATCGGTCCACGGCGACGCCGAGACCTTCCCTTCGACGCTGCGAAAACGCGCACGCATCTGCACCTTGTAGGTCGCGCCCTCGTCCAAGCCGGTCAATATGACCGAGGCGGCATCACCTGAGGGCCACTCGTTGCCGCGATGGGCTTCGTTCTCGGACTGGAACGACAAGAACTCCAGATCCTCGCGGGCCCAGCTCACCCGATACTCGAACGGCGCCAGCCCCGGCGCCTCCCACGAGACAGTGAGCTCCCCCGGCGCACCGCTCGACAACACCACCTCGCCGATCTCGCGGCCCCGCACGCCCGCACCCGCCGGCACCGCCACACCGGCCGCCAACACCACCGCCAGCACCACCGACCACCACCGGCGCACCGCACCACCAACAAACACCACAAACCCCCAGCCGAACCAGCCTGACACCATCATGCCAGCCCATACACGCCACCACGGCACAGCACGCCCGAACCAACCCGCGACACCGCGACAAGACGCCCCTCAGCTGCCGGCGGAACGGTGACGGTCACCGTGTAGGTGCGGACATCGGCGTTGTCGGTGTCGGGCTGGTGGGCGTCGGTCTCGCCCTCAGCCGGCGTCGAGGGCGTGGGGCCCGAACCCGTCGACGCGCGGGTCGTCGGGATCAGAGCCGGGACCGGGCACAAACACCAGCGCCCGCTCCGCCACCGGCCGTCCGTCCGCGGTGCACACCGCATTCGCGCCCTCACAGCCCGACCCCTCGGGCACCGTCACCGCGACCGTGCCCTCGCTGCCGACCCGGATCGTGATGGCCCACAGATCGCTGCGCCGCTCCACACGCTTGGCCTTGACCACCCGATGCTCAGAACTCACCAGCACCGCACCGCCGTCGCGCATCGTCACATAGCTCACCGCCAACGGCTCGCTGAACCGCACCCGCACCACCAGATCAGTGCCCACACCCCCGTGAGCATCAGGCACGCCCTCGAAACTCGCCGTCAACGCCGGCAACCCCGACCCGTCAGACCCGTCAGACTCAGACCCCGACTCAGACTCAGACCCCGACTCGGACCGCTGCTCAGCAGCCACCAACTCCTCAGGCTCCTCACCCAACAGCTCCCCCTGCTGCTGGGCAGGGATCTCGGCGAGCCGGGTGACATTGATGGTGTAGGTGCGCGCTATCCCGCCGTTGGCCACCGTGACCGTGATCTCGTTGGCGCCTTCGGCCAGCTCCACCTGGTGGCCGTCGGCCGGGTCAGCGTCTTCGGGCACGATCGTCACGTTCGCCTCCGCCATGTGAGCCGCGGCGGCGATCGTGGTGGACGTCGTGGCTGCGGGCGCAACGAGGTCGTAGACGGGTTCGAGCGAGTCGAACTCGCCGATGTCCATGCCGGTGAGCTCGAGCGATTCGAGCGCCGCCGTGGGCATTTCGTACACATAGACGCGGCGGTCGACCGTGTCCGACACGAACAGCCGCCACCCGTCGGACCAGATGCCCCACGGGTCGTCGTTGCCCACCGCGTGCATGAGCGACGCGTCGATCTCCAGGTGCTCGAGGCGCGTGTCCAGCGACGGTCTCGATATCCCTGCGTAGGGGTACGACTCGGCGGTGTTGTCGTACACGTAGATGTGGTCGTCGGCGGGATCGACGATCCACATGTGCCTTCCGTCGGGAGACCACACGCCTGCGGGGTCGGTGTTGCCTTCGAGGTACAGCGTGTCGAGCAGCGCACGCTCGAGGTGTATGCGCGAGGTGTAGTCGCCGATGACGCTGACGTCGGTGCTGCAGCTCGCGGTGGAAATGTCGTAGGCCCACAGCGAGGCCTCGTGGCTGGTGTTCCAGGCAACCTCGGGGTCGGCGGACCACAAGATGCCGTCGTGCACCCACAGGCCCGTGGCCTCCTCGTTCTGGTAGTGATACCCGTAGTTGCCCAGTTTCCCGAGGCAGAACTCAGATCCGGCGTACTCGCCGGTGTCCAGCCGGTAAGCGGAGACCCGGGCCGCGCTGGACTGCCTCGGAGACCGGTTCAGCCCCGACTCGACAAGGCGCTCGGCAACCCACATCACCTCGCCGTCCGATGCGAGGCCGCCGGCAGGTCGTCGTGGCACAGCCGAGTCGCCGGTGCGCACACGGGAGAGATCCGAGATGTCGCGCTCGGGCAGGCGCGCCATTGTCTCGAGGTCGTAGGCGTAGACGCGAACGTCCTTGGTGTCCATGACCCACATGACCTCGCCGTCAGACCAGACGCCCCTCGGAGCGTCGTTGTCAGGATGGAGATCGCCGTAGGCGCCGACCGGGCCCGTGTCCCGGCCCAGGCGGAAGACGTACTCGTTGCGGGTGCTGCCGTCCCCCGACACCACCTCCACCCGCGCGGTGGTGGCGAGCCAGCGGTCGAGACGGATCTGGTGGCCCTCGGTGGTGATGTCCGCGTCACGCGGGTGGTACCTGACCTCGGCGGATGCATCGGTCGCCGCCGCGCTCACGGTGGTGTACTGCTGCCACGCCGGCAGCGCCAGCACATATTCGGCATTGTCGAGATCGCTGCCGTCGAAATCGAACGGCTGCGCGCCGCTGAACGAGACCGCCGACAGTGTCGCCGTGTCGCTGAGGGCCGTGCCGGCCACGAAGACCGCCACGGTGTAGACGTCGACCTGGGCGTCGTGCAGCACCATCACGCCGATCGTGTTCGGTCCGGCGGACAGCTCGACCTGGTGGCCGTCGGTGTCGGGGTCGGCGTCGCCGGGCAATATCGCAACCTCGGCACCGGGGACTGTCGTTGTCGACACCGTCGTGGGCGACACCGAGTCGGCGCTCTCCAACCGGACCTCGTAGTGATAGGTGTCCGCCGAGAACCCGTCCGGCAGAGCGATACCCGACAGCTCAAGCGCGGTGAGGGCCGTGTGCGGCTGCGCCGAGGCCGGCGGCACCAACCCCGAACCGGCCATCGCGGCCAGCCCAAGCACGCCGACTGCGATCGCGGTGCGCCTGCGCGGCGCACCGAGCTTCTGGGCGTTTGGGGCCATGATTCACCTCGGGTTTTGCGTGTCCCGGGACACCCATCGAGGCTAGCTCACCTTGATTTGACCAGCTCATACATGCCGATCCATCGATATAGGGGTGCTCTGGGTGACGCGGTGTCGGGCGGGCGCAGTGCCTGCGGGCGCACAGAGCTCAGATCCGCCGGCGGCCGATGATGCGTCGTCGAGCACGTTGATCCTGTCGGCCGTGGTCGCGCCGTTGGACCAGACTCCCCCGAGCCATCTCGGTGACGCTCACGGGCTAGGAGGAGGGTGCCGCCTGCACGGTGCGGGTCCGCGCACGCTTCCGCAGCGTTGGTGGTGTGTGTGGGCTGGCCTATGACCTGGGGTCGGGCGAGCGCCGCGCGGATCGTGATGTGGACGGGTCCGCGGTGGGGTTCTGGATGCCGATGGGCGTCGGCGGGGACGGGTCGGTGCTGTGGGTGAGCGATCTGGCGAGCGAGAAGGTGTACGGGTTCGATCGTGCCAGCGGTGCGTTGTCGCCGGCGCGCACGGTGGTGCCGGGGTTCTCGCCGCGTGATGTGTGGTCTGACGGGGTGACGCTGTGGGTGGCCGATCCCGACGGGGGCGTGTTGGCGGCATTCGACGCCGCCACCGGCGAGACGCTGGCGGGTCGGTCGCTGGCAGGGGTGGTGGGGTCGGGCACGCGTGGGCTGTGGTCCGACGGGACCACGATGTGGGTCGCCGACGGCCCCGCGGCGGCGATCCGGGCCTATGAGGTGGGGTCGGGCGAGCCGAGGCCGCAGTCGGGGTTCGACGGTCTGGCCGATGCGGGGAACTCCGAGCCGGCGGGGATCTGGTCCGACGGCGACACGATGTGGGTGCTGGACCACCTGCAGCACCAGGTGTTCGCCTACCGCATGGCACCCAACACCGCACAGCCGCCCCAAACCCAACACCAACACCAAGCCGACCAGCAACACCAAGCCGACCAGCAGAACGCCGACCAGCAGGACCAAGCCGACGAGCAGAACGCCGACGAGCAGGACCAAGGTCAGCAGCAGGACGACCAGCAGGCCCAGGGCGACGAGCAGAACGCCGCCGAGGAGCAGCAGCGCGAGGAGCAGCAAGAGCAAGCCGAAGGCCACCAGGACCAACAGCAGCAAGAGCAGCCAGATCAGCAGGATCAGGCCGACGAGCAGCAGAATGCCGACGAGCAGCAGGGCGATCAGCAGCAGGTGGTGGTGCGGGCTGAGGACGAGATCGGCGAGGTGGTGGTGTCGAGCGGTGCTGCGGGTGAGTTGACGGTGTCGTGGGAGGCGCCGGTGCTGGTGCCGTTCGAGTATCGGGTGAGCTGGGCTCGTGAGGATCTGGAGTTCTTGTCGTTCCGGTTCGCGAACGAGGCTCATCGCGGCAACGAGTGGCCCTCAGGTGATGCCACGTCGGTGACGCTGAGCGGTCTCGAGGAGGGCGCCGTCTACAAGGTGCAGCTGCGGGCGCGGTTCCGCGACGCCCGGGGCAAGGTGTCGGCGTCGCCGTGGACCGACGAGACCACAGCGACCCTGCACTCGGCGACGACGCTGCTCGCCCAGCAGCAGGCCGACCAGCGCGACGAACAGGACGACGGCGAGTCTGCCCAGCACCAAGGGCAGGGCACCCAGGACGAGCAGGACGCCGAGGAGCCCCAGATCGAGCTGCCCCCACCGCAGATCGAGTTCGTCGAGATCGTCGAACAAGACGACGAGGAAGAGCCCGTCGCCGCCCAGCAGAACACCGACGACGAAGAAGCCGAGCTGGCCGAAGGGGTCTTGGTCTCCAATCTTCGCTTCGGCAACAGCGACGGGCCGTGGGAGGGCTATGTCAGAAGTGGCGAGGCGACCGTGGGGCCGGCGCCCCAGGTGGTTTCGTTCACCACCGGCAGCGCTGGGCGGTACCGGTTCAACGGCATCAAGGTACGCGGTCGGCGCGGGGACAGTCTCTGCACAACTCCGGACCCGCTCGTGACGCTGCACAGCAACGACGGCTCCGCGCCCGGCGGTGTGATATGGGAGTCCGCCGACCGGTCAGTCCCATGGGACGGGGGCGGATGTGGCACGTTGCTGGCGACCCTCACCGATCCGAGTCGATTCTTGCCGCTTCCCTACTGCGACCGCTGGTCGCTGAACGCGAATGTGCACACCATCGTTGACGCAGTCTTCACGGTGCCGTCGGGCTCGGTAATCCTCGAGCCCGACACCACGTACTGGTTGTCGTTCACGATTCACAACAAGGACCTCCGCGCAGAGGGCGAGAGATGGGTCGTTCAGGGCACGAAATCGCTTGACGAGGATGCAGCCGAGGGCTGGTCCATCGGCGATTTCCGTCTGTCCATATGGTCTTATGCGTGGTATCGATACCAGAGCATTCCCGCATTCGACCTGCTGGCCGAGCTCATCGAAGACACCGATTAGAGGTCGCCGTCGGGATCAGAGCCGGGCCCTTCGATGAAGACTTGGGCCGCCTGCGACACCGGCCGCCCGTCCGCGGTGCACACCGCATGCTCGCCGTCACAGCCGGAGCCCTTGAACACCGTCACCGACAGCCTGCGATCGTCGCCGACCCTGATGGTGATGTCCCACAGATCGCTGCGACCCTCGACCCGCTTGGCCTTGACCACCCGATGCGGGGACTGCACGAACACCGCACCGCCGTCGCGCATCGTCACATAGCTCACCGCCAACGGCTCGCTGAACCGCACCCGCACCACCAGATCAGTGCCCGCACCCGAATGCGCATCGGGCAGTTCCTCGAAACTCGCCGTCAACGCCGGCAACCCCGACCCGGACCCGTCCGTTTCGGTCTCGGGCTCGTCGGCCTGCTGCTCAGACTCGTCAGACTGCTGCTCATCGGAGCCCAGCTCGTCGGCCTGCTGCTGCTGGGCGACCGGCGACGACGACACCACCGCCGTGACCTCATCAGTCCACGGCGACGCCGACACCTTGCCCTCCAGACTGCGGAACCGTGCGCGGATCTGCACCTTGTACGTCGCGCCCTCCTCCAGACCCGACAGCGTCACCGAGGACGCATCCGGCGCAGGCCACACGTTGCCCCGATGGGTCTCATCGGACTGCCAATACGACAGATACCCCAGATCCTCCCGAGCCCACATCACCCGATACCCGAACGGCGCCAGCCCCGGCGCCGACCACGACACCGACAGCTCCCCCGGCGCACCGCTCGACAACACCACCGAACCGATCTCATCAAGCACCAGCACCCGCTGCTCCGACTCCCCCTGCCCCTCCACCTCGGACTGCTGCTCCTCGGACTGCTGTTCCTCGGACTGCTGTTCCTCGGACTGCTGTTCCTCGGACTGCTGTTCCTCGGACTGCTTCTCCTCGGACTGCTTCTGCGCAGCGAGGTCTTCACCGGGCACGAATCGCACATTCGGAGGCGGCGACGCCGCGGCCCGCTCGACGGTGACGGTGTACACCGTGGCTGTGCCGTCGGGCGCCGTCACCGTCACCGTGATGGTGTTGGCGCCCTCCGCAAGACCGACCTGGTGACCGTCGGTGTCGGTGTCGGCGTCGGCGGGCGAGACGACGACCTCGGCATCGGGGTCGAACGCCTCATAGGTGAGCGTCGCCGAACTCACCGTGGCGGCCACCGTCGCCGAATAATCCCTCGTCCCCTTGTCAAAAGTGCCGAAGTCGACGCCGCTCAGCGCCAACGACGCCAACAACGTGCTCACCGGCGCATCCACGGTCACGATGCTGTCGCTGCGGCTGTCGGTCACCCACATGGTGTGGCCGTCAGACCACACTCCCTGCGGTTGGGTCAGCTCGCCGTTCGTCCCCCGGACGTCGACATCGCGCTGCGGCTGGCGATCACCAGTAGCAAGCTCATAGGCGTACAGCTTCGAGTCGTAGAAGTCGGGCACCCACATCGTGACCGTGTCGGACCAGAGGTCGCCCGGAGTGTCGTTGCCGTAGTGGTCGGGAGTATCGCGGCCGAAGTTGGCGAGCCGGACGAGGTCTTTCGATCGGATCCAACGCCCGTCGTCGCGGTCCCATGGCCCAGGAGACATGTCGAAAGCAAATAGCCGGTCAAGGTACCTGTCGGTGACCCACATGGTGTCGCCGTCGGACCACAGGCCCCACCCCCACCGAGCCAACGCGATCGCGATGTCGCTATCGGGCAGGCGCTCCCCGGTGGCCAGCGAGTATGCGCGAGCGGTCTTGTCTTTGTGGATGATGATCCAGATCGTCTCTCCGTCGGACCACAGCCCGGTCGGCCAGCGGCCACTCTCGAAGTGGTCGAAGTCGCGGTCGGGCAGACGCTCGAGGGTCTCCAAGTCGAAGGCGAGCAGCGTGTCCGACACTCCGTCGACCGCCCAGAGGACCTTGCCGTCGGACCACACACCGCGCAAGCTCACATCAGTGCCCCCGACCCGGACCGCGCCGCGGCGATAGATGTTCACGGAGTACACCGATTTCGTGGACAGATCAGAGGACACCACGGTGATCGTGATGCGGTTGCTGCCCTGTGCGAGGCTCACTTGGTAGCCGTCGGCGTCGGCGTCGGCGTCGGCGGGGCTGATGGTCACCGTCGCGTTGGCGTCGGTCGCAGCAGCGGTGATGGTGGTCTGAGTGACGTCGTTGTCGACTTGAGCGCTGCAGGGGCAATCACCGGGGGTGAACGTGGAGGCGCCGCTGAAGCTGAGCGTGCTGAGCGATGCGTCCGAGGAAAGGGTCGCGACGTTGATCTTGACCACGTTCACGGTGTAGGTCCTGACCTGGGCGCCGAGCGTGACGGTGACGGTGACGGTGTTGGAGCCCAGCGACAGGTTGACCTGGTGGCCGTCGGTGTTGCTGTCGGCGTCGGCGGGGCTGACGGTCACCGTCGCGCCGGATTCCGTGGCGGCTGCGGCGACGGTGGTGGCGCTCACGGTGTTGGCGGCTGCGGCATTGTAGCTGTCGACGCCGCTGCGCAGACCGCCGAAGCTGACGTCGGTGAACGAGAGGCTCGCCAGCCGCGCACGCGGTGGCATCGTGTAGGGGTAGACGATGAGGTCCTCGCTGTCGAGCACCCACATGGTGTCGCCGTCGGACCAGATTGCAGCGGGATCGTCGTTGCCGACTCTGCCCAGCGTGCCTATCTCCAGGCTGGTATGCCGGTCGGCGTCGTCGATGTCGTAGGCGTAGATCCTGTCGTCTTCGTCGTCGAGGATCCACATAACGTCGCCGTCGGACCACACGTCGCGGGGGTTGCTGTTGCCATGGCGCCTTCCGACACCCCTGATCTTCGTGCTCTGATAGCTGCCGGTGGCGAGGTCGATGATCACCACGCGATTGAAGTCGCTGTCGGCGATCCACATGGTGGTCCCGTCGGACCAGATGCCCTCAGGATGAGGATTGGCGATTTCCGCTATGTTGAGCGACGGCCGGTTTGGTCTGGTTCCGTTGCGGTCGTGTGCGGGTCGGCGTGCGCCGGTGGCGGGGTCGTAGGCGTAGAGTCCGCCGTAGAGGCCTTCGAGGGCGTAGAGGTGCTCGCCGTCGCCCCACAGGCCTCCTCCTTCGAATCTGCCGTCGTTGAGGTCGTCGCCGTGGATGTCGTGGGCGTGGGTGAGCCGGAAGTCGCGGTCGGTCTGGCGTGCGCCGGTGTCGAGGTCGTAGGCGTGGGCCCAGTCGGGGCCGGTGACCCACAAGACGTCGCCGTCGGACCACATCGACGCGACGGGCGTGGTGTCGGGGTCGAGGCGGATGACGCCGTCGGTGTAGGCGCGTCCCACGCTGATCGTGTACTGCGCGGTGGCGGACAGGTCGGAGGAGACCACCGTGACGGTGACGGCGGTGCTGGCGCCCGCGGCGAGGCTGACCTGGTGGCCGTCGGTTGCGGTGTCGGCGTCGTCGGGTGTGATGGTGACCGACGCGTGCGGGTCAGCAGGCGTCGCCGCGAGGGTGACCGAGCCGACCGAGCTGTCCACCGCAGCGGCATAGGAGTAGGCGTCGGCGCTGAAGGTGCCGATCCCGACTGCGGTGTCGGTGTCGGTCTCGGCCACGGTGAGCGCGCTCAGCGAAGCGTCGTCGGTGACGGCGGGAGCGTCGACCTGGGTGACGCGCACCGTGTAGACCGCCGACACGGTCAGATCCGACGAGGTGACGGTGACGGCGACGTTGTTGGCGCCCGCCCCGAGCGCTACCTGATGGCCGTCGTCGGGATCCGAGTTCGCGTCCGCGGGCGTGATGTTGACCGACGCGTCCGCGTCGGTGGGGGTGGCAGTCACCGTGGCAGAAGCGACCGTGGACGGCACGACTGCCTCGTAGCGGCGATCGGCAGCGTCGAACGTGCCGATGTCCACACCGCTCAGGCTCAAGGCGCTCAGCGACGCGTCGTCGTCGACCGCGCCGAGCGAGGAGCGCTCCACGGCCACGTTGTAGGTCTCGGTCAGCGTCCCGTTGGTGACCGTCACCGTGATGGCATTCGCGCCCGGCGACAAGTCGACCTGGTGGCCGTCGGTGCTGCTGTCGGCGTCCGCGGGCGCGATGACAACCGACGCTCCCGAGCCCGCAGCGGCGACCGTCGTCTGCGTCGTCGCTGACGGCACCCGCACCGAATAGGAGAACCGGCCCGCGGAGAACACCCCGAAGTCCACGCCGCTCAGCGTCAGCGACTGCAGCAGCGCGCTGTCGGGCATCCGGTACGCGAACAGCCTCGACTCGCCGTCGTCGTTCGACTTGCCGCTGTCGGCCACCCACAGCGTCGACCCGTCCGACCACAGCGCCGCCGGACGGCCGTTGCCCGCAGCGGCCAAGGTGTTGAAATCCCCAGCAGGACGCCGCGCGCCCGTCGAGAAGTCGTACGCGTACACCTTGTCGTCGGCCATGTCGGCCACCCACAGCGTCGAGCCGTCCGACCACAACCCCGTAGGACGGTCATTGCCCGCCGCATCAGGCGAATCGACATCATCATCAGGCCGACGCTCACCGGTGGCGAGATCGTACGCGTACACCTTGCCGTCCCAGTAATCGGCCACCCACAGCGTCGAGCCGTCCGACCACAGCCCCCGCGGCCAATTGTTGCCGGCCTCATCCAGCGTCTCGATGCCCAAGAACGGCAGATGAGCACCGGTGGCCAGATCGTACGCGTACACCTTGGAATCGGCGCCGTCGGACACCCACAGCACCGACCCGTCCGACCACATTCCCATCGGATACGTGTTGCCCGCCCCACGCAGCGAATCCACATCATCGCCAGGCCGGCGCACGCCAGTCGCGAGATCGTACGCAAACACCTTGTCCTCGACCAGATCAGCCACCCACAGCGTCGCCCCGTCCGACCACAACGCGCTCGGATACTCATTGCCCGCCGCAGCCAGCGTGTCAAGCTCCGCATCCGGCAACCGGGAGAACGCCGCAGGCTCCTGCGCGCCAGCGCCACCAGACCCAACCGGCACCAGCACCCCAGCCGCGACCGCAACCGCAACCAGCCGCGCCGCCCGGCCCAGCCAGCCTCGCCCGAACACACCCAACCGAGTCATCACCACCCGACCTTGTGGAGCTACAGACCGCCGACCGGCGTGCCGTGAATCTGGAGCATCATGGAGCGGCCTGGGTCTGGTTGGGCCGTGTAGGAGCCGACGGCGGATGCGCTGCGGCGCCACACTTCGTGCTCGATACTCCAGCCGGGATAGAAGCGGTCCTCTCCGTCGGACTCGGTGACCGTCCAATGGACGTGTTCGCCGCCGGTCGCGGCAGATTCGACAACGATCCAATAGCTGGTGGAAGCGTCAAGCCTGGTGCCCGACGGGGCGGTGTAGGTGTATTTCTTGGGGGCCGAGCTTGCATCGAGCGAGGCGGGAGCCGTGAGCGCGGTCGCGGTGCCGGTGCTGGGTGATGTGCCGCTGACGAGGCTCACCGTCGGGGCAGCGACACTGCTGCCGCGCTCGGTTTCGAGGCGGACATCGACGCTGGTCAAGTTGTAGCCGCCGGTGTTGCTGCCGGTTGTGAACTGCTGCGCGTAGTCATGGTCGACGAGGGCTTCGGCGGACTTCTCGGTTTGGCCGGTATTGCCAACCAGGACCGGGCCGTCGTTGTCCACAAAGCTCACCGTGGTGGACCCCGCGGCGGCGTAGCCCGACGGCGGGTCGCCGAAGCTGATCGTGACCGATTCGCCGTCGTCGTCGTCGCTGTCGTTGCTGGCCGAAACGGTGAAGGTCGCCGTGGTCGCAGCCACGTCGAAGGTCACCGACGCGGGGATCGCGGAGTGGTCTTCGGCTGTGGCGTCGCCGCCATAGGAGACGTTCAGCGGGATCGTCACCGCTGTCGTGGGAGCCTCGGAAACGACCACTTCCACGGTGACTGCGGTGCCGCCCTCCACAGCCGCATAGGCCGGCGAGCCGAACTTGATCGCCGTATCCCCGACCACCGAGACCGCGTAGGGGCCGTTGTCGGTGCCGTGCCCTGTGACGGCGATGAAGTAGTTCCCTGCCGAAGCAGGCTCGAACCTGACGATGGCCTCGTCGAAGTCGTAGTCGATTTCATTGGCCGGCTTTGCCGAGGTCCTCGCCTGCTTGGCGCCCGAGGAGTCGTAGATGCCGACGATCTCCGCCATCATGTGGGACCGCCCGAAGTGGTAACGCATAGCGGAGCTGAAGGGACGGGCGGTCATGGTCACGACGTAGTTGACGTCTTGCTCCAAGACAACCTTGATCCAGTCCACATCGAAGCTGAAGTCGACGTTCCCGTCAATGGAGCCGCCCACGGCCACCGTCCCGGTGGTCGCAGTGGTCGAGGTGAAGTCGTCGGTCAGCGTCTTGAGCTCCACGTAATACGAGTCATGGAACGAGAGGCCCCCTCTGTTCACCGAGATGTAGTGCGTACCGGTCTCGCTGACCGAGAAGCCCTGGTAGTTGCCAAGGCGGTCCCGCTCGTCGAACGCGTAGCTGATCTGGCCCAGGCCGCCATTCTGTTGGTACGGCCGGTTCGTGCCCGGCAGCAAATTGCCCGTGCTGTCATACACCCCGGTGAGGTACCGCTGCGACCCGAGGATCGCCAGATAGCTCTGTCCCGCTGTGGCCGAGAAAGAGAACCAGTCCACGTCGTCGTCAGACGTCTGCGTGCCGCTGACCTGAGCGCCGCCAACGGTCACCGAGCACGTAGTCGCCGTGCTCGCAGCGCAGTCGGTCTCCTCGTCCTGCGCGGAGGCGGGTCCGACCGCCACGACGGCCACCAGCAGCCCGAATGCGAGCGCCGCAACAGCTATTCGACGAGCGGTCCGGCGTGGCGGCCAGACGCTCCGCAATGACTTGTCCAAGGCTCCCATGAGCATCCCACCTACGATCCGATTCGGGCTCATCCTGAGCCGATTTTACATCTGTGCCGACACTCAAGTGCTGGTAGGAACATGCTATTGACTGGTGCGGCTTCGCGCGGGCTCGGCCCGTCAGTCGCCCGAGCGCCCGCCGGCGTGTCACCGCTCGTTCCGAAACGGCGTGTGCCCGGTGCCGCTCGCTAGCTGTTGTCGTCGGCTGCCGGCGGAACGGTCACGGTCACCGTGTAGACGCGCACATCCGCGTTGTCGGTGTCAGGGTCGCCGTCGGCGTCATAGGACGACGTCACCGTGATCGTGTTGTCGCCAGCGCTGAGCGTCGCCGTGGTCCCCGTTCCGGTCGTGCCGTCGGCTGCCTCCCACGCGACCGTCACCGTCGCGTCGTCGGGGAATGCCGCCGCAGCGGTCACCGTCACAGACGTGGTGCCGGCTGCTGCGGTGCCCGCATAGGCGAACGTGCCGGTCTGGAACACCCCGAAGTCCACACCCGCCACCGACAGCGACTCCAGCGCCGCCGAGACCGGCATGTTGTAGGCGTGCAGCTTGCCGTCGGAGCTGTTCGCGACCCACATGGTGACGCCGTCGGACCAGATTCCTTCGCTCCGGTACTTGCTCACTGTGAAATCCAGCTGGCTGCGGCGGACGCCGGTCGCCAAGTCCCAGGCGAACAGCTTGCCTTTGGAGCTGTTCGCGACCCACATGGTGACGCCGTCGGACCAGATGCCCTGAGCCACCCGCTTCTGCGCGATCTGCGGGGCGAGAGTGATGGTGCGGGAACTCACCCGTTCGCCGCTGTCGACTTCGTAGGCATGTATGCGCATCGTCAATTGGTCGAGCACCCACATGAGGACTCCGTCAGACCACAGCGACTCGGGATCGGCCGGATAAGCCCACGGGTCAATAGGGAGCGCAAAGTCCTCGTCGGGCAGCAAGCTGCCAGTGTCGATGTCCATGGCGACGACTTTCGACCTGAGGCCGTAGTCGTCGGCCAGCCACAGGGTCTCACCGTCAGACCAGATCCCCTTGACGTTCGAGTTTCCCAGCAGTTGCTGGAGATTGAGTGTGCTGAGGAGCGTGCCGGTGTCCCAATCGAACGCATAGACCCACTTGCGCCCCCCACTGAGCACCCAGACCGTCGTCCCGTCAGACCACAGGTCCGTCGGGACGTCCACCAACTGGCCGGCCGAACCGAGCCTCGGAAGCGCCGGAACGAAGTTCTTGTCGCGGTCAGAGGCGAATGGGACGTACTCCTCGGCTTCGTCGTCGGTGTTCTGCTGGGCGGCGACGGGCTCTTCCTCGTCGTCTTGTTCGACGATCTCGACGAACTCGATCTGCGGTGGGGGCAGCTCGATCTGGGGCTCCTCGGCGTCCTGCTCGTCCTGGGTGCCCTGCCCTTGGTGCTGGGCAGACTCGCCGTCGTCCTGTTCGTCGCGCTGGTCGGCCTGCTGCTGGGCGAGCAGCGTCGTCGCCGAGTGCAGGGTCGCTGTGGTCTCGTCGGTCCACGGCGACGCCGACACCTTGCCCCGGGCGTCGCGGAACCGCGCCCGCAGCTGCACCTTGTAGACGGCGCCCTCCTCGAGACCGCTCAGCGTCACCGACGTGGCATCACCTGAGGGCCACTCGTTGCCGCGATGAGCCTCGTTCGCGAACCGGAACGACAAGAACTCCAGATCCTCACGAGCCCAGCTCACCCGATACTCGAACGGCACCAGCACCGGCGCCTCCCACGACACCGTCAACTCACCCGCAGCACCGCTCGACACCACCACCTCGCCGATCTCGTCCTCAGCCCGCACCACCACCTGCTGCTGATCGCCCTGCTGCTCGTCGCCGTTCTGCTGCTCGTCGGCCTGCCCATCAGCCTGACCCTGCTGCTGCTGGTCCTGCTGGTCGGCGTCCTGCTGGTCGGCGTCCTGCTGCTCGTCGCCTGTCTCTTGCTCTTGGGCGTTGTCTTCGGCTTGTTCTTGCTGCTGATCGGCTTGGTCGGCCTCTTGCTGCTGCTCCTCGCCCTGCTGCTGACCTTGGTCCTGCTGGTCGGCTTGGTGTTGCTGGTCGGCTTGGTGTTGGTGTTGGGTTTGGGGCGGCTGTGCGTTGTTGGGTGCCATGCGGTAGGCGAACACCTGGTGCTGCAGGTGGTCCAGCACCCACATCGTGTCGCCGTCGGACCAGATCCCCGCCGGCTCGGAGTTCCCCGCATCGGCCAGACCGTCGAACCCCGACTGCGGCCTCGGCTCGCCCGACCCCACCTCATAGGCCCGGATCGCCGCCGCGGGGCCGTCGGCGACCCACATCGTGGTCCCGTCGGACCACAGCCCACGCGTGCCCGACCCCACCACCCCTGCCAGCGACCGACCCGCCAGCGTCTCGCCGGTGGCGGCGTCGAATGCCGCCAACACGCCCCCGTCGGGATCGGCCACCCACAGCGTCACCCCGTCAGACCACACATCACGCGGCGAGAACCCCGGCACCACCGTGCGCGCCGGCGACAACGCACCGCTGGCACGATCGAACCCGTACACCTTCTCGCTCGCCAGATCGCTCACCCACAGCACCGACCCGTCCCCGCCGACGCCCATCGGCATCCAGAACCCCACCGCGGACCCGTCCACATCACGATCCGCGCGGCGCTCGCCCGACCCCAGGTCATAGGCCAGCACGCTGCCCGCCACCGGATCGCTCACCCACAGCGTCACACCGTCAGACCACAGCGAATACGGCAGCACATGACCCGCGCCCAACGAAACATCGCTGCCCCCCACACGAACCCACGCCCTGTCACCATCGCCCGCACCAACATCCTCAGCCCCCGCCGGCGCCGCAACACCGGCCACCAACACCAACGCCAACACCGCCGACCACCACCGACGCACCACACCGCCAACCGCACCCCGAACAGACACCCCAAACCCCCAGCCAAACCAGCCTGACACCATCATGCCAGCCCACACACACTACCCACAGCACGCCCGAACCAACCCGCCACAGCCGCGACAAAACGCCCCTCAGCCCTCAGCTGCGGACCCTCAGACCACGCCGCTTACACAAACTTCCCGAGTGTCACTGTCGGGGTTGCCAGGGCCGTCATGCCGGGGGGTGACGGTCTGACAGTGCCTCTCCTAGAGCCCCCCGACGGGGTTCCGGTGAATCGTGACCGTGTAGGTCTGCCAGTTCGAGCCGTCCGCGGAATGAACCAAGATGGTGATCTCGTTCTCGCCCACGTCCAGGTTCACTTGGTGCCGATTTCCAGTGCCGGAGCCGGGCTCGATCTGGACAGTGGCGTCGCTCACCTCACTGGTCGCTGATACGAACACATTGCTCACGCGGTTGTTCACGGTCGCCCGGTAGTTCGGAGTGAACGGCGCGAACGTGCCGAAGTCGATGTACTCAATTTGCGATTCTGCCGGTGTCGCGGCAGTAGATGACTTGGCTGAGCTTCCGCTTCCGCTCCCAGTATCGACGGCCCTGCCGATCTCGAGTGATTCCAGCGCAGCACTCGGGGGCATCTTGTAGGCCTTGAGCGAGCCTGTGCCAGAGAAGTCGTCGCCTTCGGGTTCGGCGAATTCTCCCAGCCACATGAAGTCTCCGTCAGACCACAGCGAGCGCTTCGTCGTGTTGGCGCCATCGCCATCCGGGTGGAACCAGAAGTTGGTCAACGCGGCGCCGCTCTCCAGCGCGTAGGCATAGACCGTCGTCTTGTCGTTGTCATCGGTCACCCACATCGTGGTTCCATTGGACCACAACCCGGACGGATTCCGATTGCCGCTGGCCGTCTCGAAGCTCAAAGTGTCATCCAGAACGCCGGTCGCGAGGTCATAGGCAAAGATCCGCTGGCTGGATCTGTTGGCTACCCATATAGTTGTGCCGTCAGACCACAATCCGCTCGGACGCCCGTTTTCGACTGGCAGTTCGATGTCATGCTCAGGCTCGTGGTCTCCGGACTCGAGATTGTGAGCGGCCAACCGCCTCTCATTGGGGTTAGACGGGTCGGATATCCACATAGTAGTGCCATCCGACCACAAGCCGTCCGATGACCATATCGTGTAGCTGACACCTATATCGCGTGCGGGCTCATGCTCCCCGGTCTTGGGGTTCACGGCAAACACACTGTTTGAATGATAATCGCCAACCCACATGGTGGTGCCATCCGACCACAGGCCGCCAGGATTGATATTGCCCCCGTGAGATTGGACCAATTCTGGCGAGAACTCGACATCGTGCTCTGGCACCCGGTCAAAGGTCTCGGGATAGTCTCGCTCGACTTCGATCGAATATACCTTGGCTGTGCCGCCCGCAGCGGTGACGGTGACGGTGATCGTGTTGGCTCCCGGACTCAAGTCTACTTGGTGGCCGTCCTCGTCCGGATCGGCGTCGGCGGGTTCGATGGAAACAATGCCCGAAGGAGCATCGCCGGAGACGGTCAATGACGTCGCCTCGGCGGTGACCGTGACGGAGTCGAGCCAGGTGGGCACAGTGCCGCTCTGGTAGCTGGTGGTCTCGGTCGAGAACCGGGGCGACATGCCGGCGTCGCTCAGTCCGAGCGATTTCAGGGCCGGCCGTTCGGGCATATGAAAGGCATAGATTCCTTGGTTAGCGGCGTAGGTTCCTTCGTTGAGGACGAATTCGACCAATGGCACCCACATGGTGACGCCATCAGACCAGAGGCCTGCCGGACCGGTATCGCTTCCGTAGGTGAATTGCGAGAAGGCATCGACGTCGGCGTCGATGTCATAGTGGGGCTGACGGCGGCCGGTGGCCAACTCGTAGGCCAGGATCTGCTTGGACTTGCCTTCGAGGAGCCACATGGTGAGTCCGTCAGACCAAATGCCACGCGCCGAGTTTCGCTCGCTTACACCGGTGCCGAAGGACCGTTCCTCCAAGAAGTCACCCGACTCCAAGTCGTAGGCATAAATTACGCCATCGTCATCCGACACCCACACAGTAGTGCCGTTCCCCCACAGTCCTATCGGAATATCGTTGCCCCTCGAGTCCCACTCTCCTTGGCCATGGGCTACCGTTTCTTTGAGGTCGATGTCTCGCTCGCTCCGGCGCTGGCCGGACTCGAGCTCGTAGGCGAACAGCCAATCGGGGCCGTCGTCTATGACCACCCACATGATAGTCCCGTCAGACCACATGTCACGAACACTTCTGTGCCAGTCGACTCGCAGCCCGTCGAAGTCCTTGCCGGCAATGCGTTCGCCGGAATCGAAGTCGTAAGCAAATATCTTGTCGGCAATATGCCCGTCGCTCACCCACACGGTGCTGCCATCGGACCAGATGCCTTGCAATCTCGGAGACTGACGGCCGTCATCGTCAAGGTTCAGAAGATCGCGCGAGGGATCCCGGTCTGGATTGGACTCCTCGGGCGTCGACTCGGTCGAGTCTTGGGCGCCGACGGGGTTCACTGCCGTCGCCACCAGGAGCGCGAAGACAGCCAATAGCGACATCAGCAGTCGGGACGGCCGGCCGGCTAACCCGGCTGTCAACCTGTACTTCTTGTCTCGGCCTGTTGACCCTTGCATCAGGATGCCTTTCTTGTTCATGCCGACTTCGCTTTCTCGGTAGTTCTCGGTGACCTGTCGGGGCCTACAGCCCGCCTGGAGCGGCGACCCTCTGAGAGGAGCCGCCTTCGACCGCGCTGTGCTTCAACTTGGCTGCGGTTCCGTCGGCGTTGACGATCGTGCCGCCATTGAGCTGCAGAGAGTTCGCGGGAATCGTCACGCCGTCGCTGTCGGAGTCGCCTTGGACGATCGTGTAGCGGAACACGGCCGTTGCTCCGTCGCTGCCTGCGTAGTCGGCCAAGCGTTCGACTCCGCCGATGTCCAGCGCAATCTGCGGGGTGCCCGTCACCGTGACACCGGAATCGAATCGGACATTCACCGTGATGACATCGCCGACGAAATAGTTGCCGCCGACGCGACTCGAACTGAACTCGACACTCTGGATCCTGGGAGGAGCTGCCGAAACGGTCACCACGACGTCGAGCGTCGCTTCGTAACCCTCGAAGACTTGCGAGCTGGCAACGATGGTCACCTCGTAGTCGCTGTCACCGTCAGCATCGAGTGGCTCGGCGTGATGCGGCTGGCTGGCGAACTCCAGTGAAACCCCATCATCGACGTCGGTGAGTCGAAAGTCGTCCTTGTCTGCGCCTTCCAAGGACCAAGACACATACGCGCCGTACTTCGTAACGCTGAAGGTGCCGACTGACTCGTCGGTTCCGGTGTAGACCGTCGCCGATGACGAGCCCAGTATCTCGAAAGGCGGCGGCTGAACCAGGTGTGGGGCACTGTCCGTCACTGGGCCGTGCGTCAGCGGCGAGTGCCTTCCCCGTCTGTCAGTGATTGAGCCTCCGTTGAGCCGCAGGGAAGTGGAGTCAATCGAGACGCCGTTGTTGTCCTCATCGCCGTCGACAACGGTGTATTCGAAAAATACATATGGCCCGCGTGCGGAGAGAAATTCGGCGGTTCGTGCAGTGCCACCGACGTTGAGCAGCAACTGAGGTGCACCGTCGACCACCACTGGCTCTTCGAGCTGAGCCCATTGCGGAGCCGCGGGGTCGCCGAAGTGGACCCTGACGCGGATGGTGTCACCGGGGTAGAACACAGGGCCTCCAGCTAGGCGGAAATCGAGGCCAAGCACCGCAGGCCCGTCGCCCTGGACCGTGACGGTTGCGTCGGCGGACCCGGAGCGGCCGCCGCTCGTGCTGGCTTCCACGGTGACCTCGTACACATCGTCGCCGTCGGAGTCGTCGCCGCCTGAGTACTGGTACGCGGCGGCGAAGCCCAGGTCGCCGTCGCTGCTGATCTGCAACATGTCGCTGTCAGGACCGGACAGTGACCATTCGACGTTCTCGCTGGTACCTGTCGCACTGAAAGACCCCACATCGCCGCTGAACCCGCTGGGGACCGCATAGGACGTGCGCCCTTGGAGCGTCAGCGGCACTGGGTGCGTCGTCACCGTCAGGATTTCCGATTCCTGATTCCACTCATGAACCTGGCTCGCCTGACGTATCACGAACCGCTTCGCGGGCACATGGAGCGTTACCGACCCTCGGCCGAGATCAGTCCGACGTAGCGTGAGGTGGTACAGCTGCGGATCGCTCAGGCCCCGAACATCGCTTATCCAGCCTCCCGTGACGTCGATATCCGACCATGCTTCGAAGGCCGTACCATCATCAGCGGCAGTAACCACCGGGTGTGAAAGGCGCAGTTGAACATCGAATTCGGCAGCGGTAATCGGCTCGGGAGACTGCAATTCCCAAGCAACCGTCAACGGGGCGCCAATCGTAAACTCAATCGAGCCCGCCTCATTCGTCTCGCCTTCGAACTCCACACTCCCTGCCGGAACCGACACCGTCAAAGTCTCAGAGTCGGCGCCGAAGTCGGGTCGAATCTCGAAGAACTTGATATGCGGGCCGCGATGATGATCGATGGCTCTCAAGACGGTTCCATTGACCACTTCGACACTGTCCAAGTCGAAATCTGTCACTTGCACTGCTGACCCGTCGCGAAGAAATGCGACACGAACAATGAAGTCAGCCCGCACTGTCGTGCGGTTCGTCTCGGTGCCCGACTCGCTCACCCTGTGGAGCCATGGCGTCAGCGTGCGGGCACGGTCGTCAACGGCGCTTTCTCCGCCAGCGTCCTCGGGCTGCGATTCAGTTGATTCTTGGGCGCCGGCGGGACTCACCGCCGCTGCCAGCAGGAGCACCAACACAGCAAGAAGCTGTATCAGCCGCCGGGATACCGAAGTCAGGGAGCTGTTGTGCCCGGCAATCCTCTCGGCCTGGGGCCTCCGAAATTGGGTCTTTGGCCGGTCCATGTCAACTTCCTTGCTTGCGGACCAGATCTATCGGGGCTCTACAGCCCGCCTGGAGTGGCGACCCTCTGAGAGGAGCCGCCTTCGACCGCGGTGTGCTTCAACTCGGCTGCGGTTCCATCGGCGTTGGCGATCGTGCCGCCGTTGAGCCGCAGGGAGTTCGCAGGAATCGTCACGCCGTCGCTGTCGGCGTCGCCTTCGACGACCGTGTAGCGGAACACGACCACCGCTGCGTCAGTGCTGTGGTAATCGGCCAGGCGTTCGACCCCGCCGATGTCCAGCGCGATCTGAGGCGTGCCCGTGACCGTGACGCTCGTGTCGAATTCGACATTCACCGTGATGACGTCACCGACGGCGTAGTTGCCGTCATCAAGACTCGTACCCGATGAGACGTTCCTGCCAGGACTCTGACCGAAGGAGATATTGTCGATTTCGGGAGGAGGAGCGACGACAGTCACCACGAGGTCAATAGACGCCTCGTATCCCCCAATTCTGCCGATGTCGAAGCCGATTTCTTCCGCATGGAGGATGTCTTCTTCCGCAATGGCGACGATGGTCACTTCGTAGTCGTTTTGGCCGTCGCCATCGAGCGGCGTGGCGTGATCTGGGGGGCTGGCAAAAAGCAGATCGACTGTTTTGCCGCTGTCACCGACTTCGCCTGATGCTTGGAAGTGCTGGCTGTCTGGGCCAATCAGAATCCACCTCACCCATTTGTTTTCAGCCGTGGTGAACCTGTAGACGAATTTGGCCCCCCCGTACCTCGTCAACGATGTCGGACCCGTTATCTCGAAGGGCACCGGACGCACCACGTGATCGGGACTGGATGCCACCTGGGAATACGTCAAGGGCGACTTGCTTCCGTTGCTGTCGGCTATCGAACCGCCATTGAGGCGCAGAGAATTCTTGTCAATCGAAACTCCATTAGCGTCTTCATCGTCGGCGGCAACGGTGTATTCGAAGAAGACCTGCGACTGATGCGACGAGCTGTACTCGGCGACTCGGGTTGTGCCTCCGACATTCAGCATCAGCCGAGGTGAGCCCCCGACACGAACTGATATCGGAGCGTCGCCGTAGCCGAACGTGACCGTGGCGCTGATGGTGTCGCCGGGATAGTAGACAGAACGCTCGCCCTTGAGGATCAAGCGTTCGTCGGGGTTCGGAGGACCCAGATGGATGTCGATCACCCGGGGTCCGTCGCCGATGACGCCTACACTTGTGTCGGCAGACCCGGAGCGGCCAGCGCTGGTGCTGGCTTCTACCGTGACCTCGAACACGTCGTCGCCATTGGCGTCGTTTCCGCCCACGAATTGCGCATATTGCGGCGCCGCGAAGCACAGCACGCCGCTGTTGCTGATCTGCAAGAGGTCGCTGTCGGGGCCGGACAGCGACCATTGAACCTCATCGTCAGCATTGTCGTCGTCCGCACAGGTGTCAGCGGAGTCGTCATCCGCCGAGTCGCTGTCAGCAGAGTCGCCGACAGCGGAGTCGTCATCCGCTACGACACGATCCGCCACGATGTGGAACCGCCCCAAGACGCCAGAAAACCCGCTGGGAACTTCGGCGGAGTTGCCCCCGCCGATCACCAGCGGCGGCATCGACTCTGTCTGCGTCTCTGAATCGTCACCGACAGAGTCTTCGGGCGACGACTCGGACGATTCCTGAGCGCCGACGGGATTCACCGTCGTCGCCACCATGAGCACGAATGCTGCAAGAAGCGACAGCATCGTTCGCCAATGAGCGAGCGAATTCCGAGCAGAACCCTCGCGCTGGCGAGCTTCGCGGATCGACCTGTCCATGACGGTTCCTTTCTCAGGCGGTGCCGCGGACGATTCGCGGCGTCTGCAGAACGAGCGGTCTCCGTTGAGCGGGCGCAGAGCTGTCCCCCATTCGCGGCTCAGCCGCCTTCAGCGAGGCGGTACCAGCCGCCGCCGATGAGGGTTCCGTCGACGTCGATCAGCCACATGCGCATGGTCTCGGGGCCGATGCCTTCAGGGTTGTCGTCGGCGGTGATCCAGCCGCCTTCGGCGGTGGCATTGCGCACTGCGGGCCCCAGGAGATCTTCAATGTCGGTGTCGATGAGCCCGGGATCGATGTGTGCCAGGATCGTGCCGTCGGGAGCAGCGGCGATTCCCGTGAAGAGCCCGTCGAGCGTGACGGTGCGGTTGTAGTACTCCGCGAGCGGTATGAGGCCTGTGTTGACGCCTCCGGGCTCGGTGGAGAACTCGAGGAAAGCCTCCAGCCCGCCGCTGCGGAAATGCTCGGCCGCCTCCGAGAAGAGCTGAGGCGCGAACTCCTCGGTGTCGACGTACCAGCCCGAGCCGAACAACAGGCCGTCGTGACGCACCACCCAGGCGTTCTTGAACTCGAACGAGTCTTCGTCGCCGAGTGCGCCGCTCGCCGGATTGGAGAAGACGTAGGGCACCCACTTGCCGGCCTGGGTGGCCGTGAGCATCTCGGCTCCGAAGACGTACCCGTTGACGTCGGTGCCGATCCAGCCGTTCAGGTCAGCCCCCAGGCGGTTGTCGTCGTAGTGACCGATGATCGTGTCGTCGGAGTCGACGACGAAGACGTACCACTGGCCGTCGACGCTGTCGGGGCTGTTGACCTCGTCAAGCAGGGCATCCAACCCTGCGCTGTCGTAGAGGTCGATGGCCTGGCTCACGACGAACCGGGTGTAGGCCGCGGCATCCGACTTCGGCGGCGGCCCGTCGCTGACCGCTGCCTCGTCAGGCTGAGCCTCGGCGTCGTCGCCCGCCGGCTCGGCCTCGACATCGTCGCCCGCCGGCTCTGAATCGACATCATCGCCCGCCGGCTCCGGCTCGGCTTCTGCGCTTGCCGGCGTCGATGTCGTCGCACTCGGTGCTGTAGCTGGGGCGGCCGTCGCCGCAGTGACCTCTTCGGTCTCGACGACGGACGCGTCGGGCATGTCGGCCTGCGGCTCGTCGTCTGCGGTGCAGCCGGCTGCCAAGAGCGCGGCCGCAACCACACAGACCGTTGCGAGGCGGCGCGCCGATCGCGCTGATCCTCCCCGCACAGAACGCCCGATCGCACCGTCCACCACTCGCTCCTTCGAAGCAACTGCCGACACCGAGTAGCTGCCGACACTGTTGGGCCGACTCTACAGCACACTCAGGTCAGCACTCTTCCATCACCACAGCATCAGCATGGCTCCGTCAGCACGGCACGATCGGCACAGCACCGGCACCCGCCTCCAGCGAGGCCATCCGCTGGGCTCAAGGGCCACGGAATGGTCGCCGAGCGCACGGAAGCACCCGGGTGACAGTGCGATCTGTAGGGCGATTCAGCGTCGCTGCGGTCTCAGCCGTGAACTGACGCTGAGGCTCTCGTCCTCGCCGGTGGCCGGGTCATCGGCCCCATAGCCGCACATCGCGCCGGCGGGAATCTCGACCACGTCGTAGCGGGAGACACCGAGCAGCGAGCCGCGTGAGGGGTCCAGCGTGGTGTACCTGAACTTCATCTGGTCATAGGGCACCGGCGCCTCGAACAACAAGATGTCGCCGGCCCCCTCTGCAGCGGCGAGGGTGGTGAAATCGGTCACGATGCCCGCGAGGACGTGCTCGACGAATTCGCGTGCCCCAGCCTCCGCGTCCGCTACAGCCTCTTGGCCGACCCCCGTCCCGGACTGAGGACACGGCAGGTTCTGGCTCTCGCTGCGGTAGCGGCGGACGAGGTTGTTGAACCGGACGGTGACCTCGGCGACGGTGACGCCGCCGGCAAGTCGGGTGGCGCCGTCCATGTCGGGGTGGGCGAGGTCGACGGTCTGAGCGCGGCCCGCGCAGATCCCCTCGGGGGTGTCCGCCTCGAAGTGCCGTGCGAAGCCGGCGTCGGCGTTGAGCGCGTCGGCGAGCTGACCGAAATTCGGCGTGCCGCTGGCGAACCGGATGCTGATGATCTTGTCGCGGCTCGACACTGCTATGTCGATGCCGATCTGCTCGACGGCGGGATCGTGCGTGCTGAGACGGCTGGTGCGGACCTCCCAGGTGATGCCCAGCGCTCCCGCTGCGTCGCCGCTATCTCGTGCCGTGATGCGCAGCGTGCCGGCCAGCAGCGCCTGAGCGCCCGAGAGGTCGTCGTCGGCGTCCCCCGAGACCGCGTCCGTGGAGGCCTCGTCGCGCGTCTTGGCCGCAGCGACGCTGATGCTGACCGCGCGCAGCGAGTGCTGCGGGGCGGTCACGTTGACACTGCCGGCCCTGCTGCGATTGCCGGCCGCGTCGACGGCGACGCCGTGACGCAGGAGCATCCGGTCTCCGGGTTCGAGCCGGTATGCGCCGCCCGGTGCGACCAGTTCGCTGCCGCTGCCGCCGGCCGCGGGCCGTGTGTAGCCCGTCGGCGCGGTCAGCCTCAGGGCGAACACTGCTGCCTCGTGCAGGGGGAGCACCTCCGGGGTGTCTTCGGCGGCGACGACCGCCGTGCCGCGTCGTGTGATCACCCTGACCTGGCGGGGATTGACGATGATCTCGTCGAGCTCGCTGTCGTCGCTGATGACCGCAAGCAGGGACTCGCTGCCCGCCGGGGCGACGATGCGGACCTTGGGCGCCGCAGTGTCAACTGCCGGTTCGGGCACCACGAGCCTCGCCGGGCTGAAGGGCCTCCGGTCGTCGCGCGCTCCGAACCTGACCTCGGTCGGCCGCAGCTCGATGACGTCGCCGGCCTCGAGCGGGTGCCGCAGGTTGATCTTGAACCGTCGGGGCTCGAGACACGGTTCGCCCGGGAGGACGTCGAGGCCGCCCACGGGCGCGAGATGCACGGGTACGTCGTTGATGTACAGCAGGTCATGTGCCTTGCCCTGCGCGTCGGGCAGTTCCACGTTGAGCGCATCGCTGGTGGTGATGGTGAAGCTGCGCTCGCCGGCGCGCGCCGCGATGGTCGCGGTGAACGGCCCCCCGGTCGTGGCGGCCTTCACGGCGGCGGCCATCGCCTCGCTGCTGACGGCGCCGCTGCCGCCGATCGCCACGATGCGCAGGTGGGTCTTCAGCCGGTCCGCCTCGACGGGCGTGGCAGCCAGCCACGTCGCCGTGTCGGCGGGAAGCGAGTCGCCGGCAACCAGCACGGGGAGCGCCCGCCCGCTGCCCAGGCCCTCGCCGAGCAGCGGTGCTGCAGCCAGACCGTCCATCGCCGCCTCGCGGCCGACCAGCGCCACCAGCGAGGCGCGCCGGCCGCTCGCGAAGGCGCAGTCGCCGTGCATCAGGTCGGCTATGCGGGCTGCGGTCTGCGCGGCGCCTGAGCCTTCGAGGCGCGTTGTGTGTGGCACTCCTGCATGGCCGAGCTGGGTGATGACGGACTCAGCCACTGCGTCAGCACCGCCGACGACCACCGCGTGGTCGATGTCGTGCTCTCGCAGGAACCGTGCTGTTGCCTCGGGCAGTCGCGACGTGCGTGTCAGCACGGTCGGCAGCCCCAAGGCGTATGTCAGCGGTCCGATGGCCGCCGCATCGATCGCGGAGCGCGCGTCGCCGTTGATCAGCACCGCGGTCGAGTCGTTGGAGGTGCACCAGGTCGCCCTGCCGCCGATGTGGGACGCGACTGCTGCCGCTGTCGCGTACCGGTCCTCGCCCGCCAGGCGCGTCACCTGCGGCTGCGAGACCAGGCCGGCGAGCTGCGGCACCAGGTCGTCGGGCACCGCTGCGGGTCCCCCGACGACGAAGATCTGCTTCACGTCGTGGTCTTCGAGGAATTCCGCCGCTGCCCGATGCAGTCCCCCGGGCCGCACCAGCAGCACCGGTGCATTCTCGATGCCCGCGAGGCCGGCGACCGCAGCGGCGTCGGGCGGGGACTCGCCGGACACCACGATCGCGGTGCGCACTGAGCCCAGGCCGCCCCGGACTGCGGCGTACCGGCGCGCCAGCAGCAGCGCCGTGTCGTAGCGGTCGCGGCCGGCAAAGGGCCGGCTGCCGGCGACCCCGTCGTCGTCGCCGTCGACCAGGTATTCGGCGGCGGTGTTGGCTGCGCCCGAGGGGTCGGCGCCGACGCCGACCGCCAGCCACGAAGTCGCCGCCAGCAGCGCCGCTGCCGCTGCGGCACGGCCTGCGCCGCGGCTGCTCACGCCCCCTGCGGACGCTCGGTGTCACCCCCGCCGCCGAGCGAACCAGCCGGACTCGCTCCCGCCACGATCCGCCCAGCGCGGCTGCCGTGATCGGCGGCATCGGTCGAAGCCGGCACGCGCAGCGGGGAACCCGGCTCAGAGCCCGCCGACACACGAGCGAATCTCATGACCGCGCACGTTACCCCTGCACAGACAGGTCACACACATATGCCGACTCTGACAAATCAGCCCAGCAGGACAGCAAATGCAGCATGATTCAACTTGGGCTGTGCGCAGTGCCGCTCTTGGTGCTGCCGTGTGAGCTGCTTTTCAGACAGAGTTGGGCACAGCACCTAGGGCGAGGTCATAGGAGGCCACGGTGCAGCCGACCGCGAAGATCGGAATCGGGGCATAGAAGTGAACTGTGCCGGTAGCGCCGCTGGCTGCACCGCTGATGGCGACAAAGGTGCGGATCTCGAAGCCGCCTTGGCCGGCTTCCGCGTATACAGACAGGTCGTCATAGCCAAGCAGCGACTCGCGGTCGTTTCGCTGCCACCGATCAAGGAATTCGCGATCCCAAGCCTCGTTGATCGTGCCCGAATCAGGTGTGGCTGGCCAGTGGGAGATGCCGCCGGTGCCCACCAAGGCGATATTCTCCGGCACCGAGTCGGCAGCCCGTCGTAGTGCCTCGCCGAAAGCCCAGGCTCGGTGCAGCGGCGCGAGAGGCGGTCCCTGGCAGTTGATGTTGGTCGGGACAATGGGCAGGTCGAAACGAGGAGTCAGAAAGTGCAGGGGCACGGCGATTCCGTGGTCGAGCTTCCACTCCTCGGCGTAGGCCACGTCGACGGTTTGCATGACTTGTGTGATGAGCCGCTGCGATAGGTCTCGGTCGCCTGGAGCTCGGAACCGGTCGATGCCCAACCACGCTGGGTCCTCGATGGGGCCGTTGTAGAAGTCGGCCATACCAATGGCGAAGCTGGGCATGTTGTCCATGAAGAAGTTTGCGAAGTGCTCAGCTGCTAGGACGATCATCGCCTCTGCGCCGCTGGCTTCGATGGCCTGTCGCATGTCGTCGTAAGCCGCGTAGAACTCGTCACGCAATTCGGGGTCGGCCTGTTCTGCGCGGCCGGTTATTCCCGGCGCGTGGCTGACGCAGCCTGCATAGACCAAGGTCATTGCTGGGACCCTGCTTCACTGGGATTTCCGATGCCATGAATGGCACGGCTCTGTTGGCCCAGGCCGGCTGCGCGGCTGTCCACTCCTTCGTAACCTGTCATCGCGTAGACGCCTGCTCGCACCGGACCGTGTTCGGCGATGCCATCCCGCATCAGCTGGAGATAGTCAGCCCAACTGACTTGGTGGAATGCGGCGAAGTGCATCAAGATCTGGCCGTTTACTCCCAAGACGTAGAGCAGGCCGATGTCGGGGGCGGTCAGAGCCTCGATCTCCTGGTCGGTCAGCTCATATCCGGTCAGCGCGCTGTGAGGGTCGCTGCGGTATGCGTCCTGTACGGCGGTGTCTCGGTTGAGCTGGTACAGGAACTTTTGCGCGTAGTACAGGCTCATCGCGTTCAAACACCGAGCCTGGCGATGTGGTGGGTATCGAGGGCGATACTGGTGTTCTTGGTTTCCATGTAGAAGTCGAAGCTCCAGTCACCGCCGTCGCGGCCGATTCCCGATGCCTTGGTGCCCCCGAACGGGGTTGGGAGATGGCGGACGTTCTGACTGTTGACCCAGATCATCCCTGCGTCCAAGGCTTGGGCGACTCGATGGGCGCGACCGATCTCGCTCGTCCAGATGTAGGCCGCGAGGCCGTAGTCGGTGTCGTTGGCGATCTTGATGGCGTCTGCTTCGCCGCTGAACGGCACCGCGGTGAGCACAGGGCCGAAAATCTC
Organism: Candidatus Poriferisodalis sp.; assembly: GCF_965208555.1. Lineage (GTDB taxonomy): Bacteria > Actinomycetota > Acidimicrobiia > Acidimicrobiales > Poriferisodalaceae > Poriferisodalis. The sequence continues at coordinate 416,517 of NZ_OZ242342.1, forward strand.
CTCTTGGGCGATTCGCATGCGGGGAGAAGCGCCGGTGATCAACGTTGGGACCGTCCAGTTGCCATCCCGAGGCGCGTCAGCCCACGGCGTTCCTTCGACAACGATGGCACCCTCAGCCCTCGCTATGTCCATGTATGAGCGGACCTTCTCACAGTGGCGCGGGTGGATCAGCGGCCCGATCACCGCGTCCGGATCCAGCGGGTGGCCCACAGGCACGGCTCGCGTTCTCTCAGCAACTCGTGCGCAGAATTCATCGTGAATGGACTCCTGCACCAGCAGGCGGCTGGAGCTGGTGCAGCGCTCGCCGTTGAGGCTGTAGATCATGAACACCACCGCGTCGAGTGCCCGCTCCATATCGGCGTCATCGAACACGATCACCGGGTTCTTCCCCCCGAGCTCAAAATGGACTCGCTTGAGCGTGGGCGCTCCTTGAGCCTGGATAGCCGATCCTGTTGCCGACTCGCCGACGAATGCGATGGCTTTGATATCAGGGTGCTCGGTCAAGGCCCGACCCGCGGTCTCCCCGAAGCCGTGGACGACGTTGAGCACCCCCGCTGGCAGGCCGGCATCAGCGGCTGCCTCGGCCAGCAGGTTGGCTGTCAGGGGACTCCACTCGGCGGGCTTGTGGACAACTGTGCAGCCCGCGGCCAGCGCAGGGGCGATTTTCCACGTCGAAAGCATGAAGGGGGTGTTCCACGGGGTGATCACTCCGACCGGGCCGATCGCTCGGCGGCTGGTGTAGTTGAGATGGTGCTCGGACGGCAGGGCGAGTCCGTCTGATGCGGCGGGGGCCCGGTCTGCGAAGAATCGGAAGTTCTCCGCTCCCCGCACTGCGGCTGACGACATGAACCGAATGGTCTGGCCGGTGTCCGCCGACTCCACGATGGCGATCTCGTCAGCGCGGGCCATGATGACGTCGGCCACAGTGTGCAGGATTCGCTTGCGCTGCTCGCCCGACTTGGCTGACCACTCCTCGAAGGCGTCTTGGGCCGCTGATGCCGCCGCGGCGACGTCGGCTGCATCGCCGGCGGCCACTTCTCCTAGGTGCGTGCCGTCGATGGGCGATTGGTTGGAAAAGGTCTCACCCGATGCGCTGGCGGTTGGCACACCGCCGATCAGGTGCAGCGTGGGTGCTGCCGCGAAACGGGCGAGGTGTCGGCGGCTGGCTTCAAGGTTCGCAGCGAAGTCGGCTGTCTGCGGCAAGAGGCCGGCGTGCCGTCTCGCCTGGGCGTCCGCTGCCACCAGTCCACCCCGGCCCAGGTGCTAGCTGCGGGAACCAACCGCTGGTCGCACCTGACTGGGGGAGCAACCGTAGGCCTCGGTGAAGCGACGCGAGAAGTGGGCGGATGTCTTGAAGCCGTTGTTGTGTGCAACGTCGGTGATCGTGCGATTCACGGCGGTGGGATTGAGCAGATCGTCCATGCATCGAGCTAGGCGGCGCTTCATCAGGTACTCATTCACCGTCATGCCGTGATCCTTGAATATGGCGTGCAAGTAGCGGGACGACACACCGATCGACGATGCGATACGGGCCGGAGAAAGGTCGGGGTCCGATGCGTACGCATTCATGTAGGTGCACGCTCTCAGGAAATGCTTGGTGCGCCCGGCGTTGGGGCTTCCGTCTGCCCCGAAGCGGTCGGCGAGTGCCACGCCGAGAAGGTCAAGTGCGCTCGTAGCCAGCTGACGCGACACCGAGTTCTCGTCCTCTAGCGCATACGGCGCCAGCGAGCGCAGGAAGGCCGAGACGGGGGCACTGACCGTGGTGTCGTTGGACATCCTCACCGCTGTCAACCGCTCGGGTGAGGGGCAGCGCTCCATCAGGAATCGACGGTCGAATTGGAACACGAGCATTTCGAACTGCTCGCGCATGACGAGGTCGTAGGGCCGGGTGGCGTCGTACATTGCGAAGTCCCCGGGTTCGAGCACCGCTTGGCGGTCGTCCTGCTGAATGACGGCATTGCCTCGGAGCTGCACCGAGACCAGCACCTCGTCTCGGGGCTCTTCGTTGATGAACCTGGCGGAGCGTTGCACTGCGTGAGGCTGGGCGCGTACTCGGCTGAGGGTCAGTGGGCCGAGATCTGAACTCGTGATCTCGGCTCTAAAGGGCTGCTCTGACGGAAGTGTTTCGGCCTCGAGACGAACGAACGCCGTGCAAATCACCTCGTGCCAGAAGTCGAACCGTTCCTTGGCCGATACCGAGTCAGTTGTCGCTGCGATGCTCATGTCGCACCCCGCCACTAGTTGGCGCGCTGACACAACAGAGACTAAGCGCAGCGACGATTCGGCCGCGCGCAGTGGGTCATGTGTGCGCTGACAGACAAAGAACTGCACGCTCACAGGGAAGGGCTGATCGCACGCGCTCCCTACGTTGCCAAGCACCGATGTGCAACGGTGCCGAGTTCTGGCGCCCGCAAGCAATTCAGGGGGTGCTGACGGTGAGCGTCGATGGACCATTCAAGGTAGCAACCGTCCAAGCCGAGCCGTGCTGGCTTGATGTCGATGCGGGAATCGAGAAGGCGGTGTCCCTGATAGCGGAAGCTGCCTCCGAGGGCGCGAGGCTGGTCGCCTTCCCTGAGCTGTGGATTCCGGGTTATCCGCACTTCCTGTGGCTCGACGCCCAGGCGATCGGCATGCGGTTCGTTCCCCGGTATCACGCCAACTCGATCGTGGTCGGCGATGCCAGATTCAACCGTCTGGCACAGGCTGCCGGAGACAACGAAATCACCGTGGTGATGGGTGCCAGCGAGAAGGACTTCGGCTCGCTGTACATGGCACAGTTCATCTTCGGCCCGGACGGCGAGATTCTCTTTACCCGCCGCAAGCTCAAGCCCACACATGTCGAGCGGGCCATGTTCGGCGAAGGCGACGGCAGCCACCTGCACGTGCTCGATGCGCCGGGCATAGGCCGCCTCGGGGCACTGAACTGCTGGGAGCATCTACAACCGCTGTCGAAGTTCGCCATGTACAGCCAGGGCGAGCAAGTCCACGTCGCCAGCTGGCCTTCTTTCTGCCTGTATCGCGGCGGCGCGCACGCCCTCGGCATGGAGGTCAACATGAACGCCACGCAGCTCTATGCGGTGGAGGGTTCGAACTTCGCTCTCGCAGCGACCACTGTCACAGGCCCCGCAGGCATGGAGCTGTTCTGTGACAACGACCAGCACGCCGCTTTTCTTGGAGGCGGCGGCGGAGGCTGCAGCCGCGTCTACGGTCCCGACGGATCTCTCCTCTCCGATCTGCTGGACGAGCACGCCGAGGGGCTCGTCTACGCCGAAATCGACCTGTCGGTTATCGCCATCTCGAAAATGGCTGCCGACCCCAGCGGGCACTATTCCCGTCCCGACGCCACCCGGCTCTTGTTCGACAAGCGTCCCCAGCCCGCGGTCGAAATCGTCGGTGAGCCGGATCCGCCGGTACCGGCTGTCGCCGACGCCCGCGCCGGGACGGATGACGGAACGTCCCTGCTGCCGGCGGGCTGAACACCGGCACGAGGGGTAGTGATGACCGGCAACCGGCCTGAGGACCATGTGCCCAACGTTCCGGCCTGGAGCGCTGTCGATCTGCCCGCCCGCACGGCTTTTTCGATCATTTTGGTGTGGGGCCAGGTCGACTCTGCGGTTGTCGAGGAACTGAAGACAGAGCTGACCAGCGGCGCCGATAATCCCGATCACCTCGAGCGTGCTCGCCTCGTCAACACCAATGACGGGGTGACGGTGTTCCTCGGATACTGGACTGACCCGGAGTCGCAGACGCGGTGGTGTCGACATTCCCAGGCCCTGCGCAGGCCCGGGGTGATGCTCGAGACCGCAATCATCCCATCCGATCGTTGGGAGACCCTTCACTCCACTCCCGAGAAAACCCCAGGCGTGCGGAACTTGTTGGCGGCCGACATCACTGATGTCCATGAGTACTGGGGCGCGGCCCGCGACCGCATACCAGCCAGCGCCCAAGAGGATCTGGCTTCGGAACCCGCGGAACCGCTGCCTGGGAATCTGTGCCTGATCCGATCGGGCCAAGTCTGGGCGCACTGCGGAGAGGCAGAGCGGCGCCTCTACTTCACTGAGGTCGAGCCCAACCTGGCTGCCGGGATTGCCTTCTTGGCCGAGCATCCTGAGACGGGCTGCATCTCGAGCCGATTCCTTCGCGAGCAGACCATCGACGGCGAGGATCTTGAGTCCACGAGTTTCGTGGGTTGGTTTCGGGACCTCAAGGCGCTGGAGGACTGGTCCAAGTCGCACCCGACGCATCTAGCCATATTCGACTCCTTCTTGTCGATGGTCGCCGATCTGGGCTTCGAGATCGAGCTTCGACTCTGGCACGAAGTGGCCGCGATACCGGCCGGAGGCGTTCATGTCGCTGGAACTGTGGCCTCGCCATTGGCAGGCGCGTCGTGAGACATGCACCTACACGTTGCCGACAGAAGACCCCAAGGAGGACGACAATGAGACAACACAATGGCCGCCTCAGGCTGCATGCGTGGTTGGCTGCCTCGCTCGCGGTGTGTCTGCTTGCCGCGTCGTGCGGTGACGACCAGGACGGCGCACCGTCGCAAGAAACGGTGCCGGCAGCCGACGCCGGCGAGACCTCGGCGCCGGCAAGCGAACCTTCCTCCGAATCCACCGAGGCCACTCGGGATGACGCGCCGGATGAGGCCGGCACCAGCGAAGCCGACGATACGTCAGCGGCCGTTTCGCAGGAACCCGAAGACGAGCCTGAAATGGCCGACGGGGAGCCGATCAAGGTCGGCAATGTGAGTTCACTCACCGGCGGAGCGCTCTTTCCTGAAGCGTCGGCTGCGGCCAAGGCGGTGTTCGATCGCGTCAATGATCAGGGCGGGATCAGCGGAAGGCCCCTTCAGCTGATTGTCGAAGATGACGGCGGCGCGCCCGAAGGTGCCGCAGCTGCCGCTCGCAAGCTGGTCGAACAAGACAACGTCGTCGCTCTCGTCGGGTCAGCGAGCGTGCTCGAGTGTGCGGTCAACTCGGGGTTCTACGCCGAGCAGGGTGTGTACTCGATCCAGGGCACCGGCGTGGACCCGTTGTGTTTCTTGTCATCGAACATCTCCCCGGTGAACACCGGGCCATACGCGGGCATTACGGTCTCGCTGTACTACGCGTCGGAGACCTTGGCGCTGGAACGGGTCTGCAACATCAACCTGTTTGTCATCCCGGACCTTGCGCCCGCATTTGATGCTGCGGTGGCACGCTGGGAGTCGATTACTGGCAAGTCTCTTGCTTTCCGAGTGAAGGCTGCCACGCTCGAGGACGATCCGACGCCGCTGATGCTGCAGGCTCGCGACGCGGGCTGCCAAGCGGTCGTCATCGACGGCGTCGAGCCGCACGCATTGGCCGTGGGGCGGGCCATCGATGCGCAGGGTCTCGATGACATCGTCTGGATCGGACTCACCTCCTACTACACCGATTCCATCGCCTCCCAGTTGGGCAGTGCCGGCAACGGGCTCCAGGCCAATTCGGAGTTCGAGCCCTATGGCTCGGACTCTCCGGCGCTCGACGACTGGAAGGCCTTGATGACGAGCGCAGGTGTGCCGCTCACGTCGTTCGCTCAGGGCGGCTATTTGGCGGCCACGATCTTCGTCGAGGCTCTGCGCGGCATCGACGGGGAGGTCAACCGGGAGTCGGTGGCCGAAGCCATGCTCAATCTTGAGCCATACGAGACGCCGCTGCTGGGGACGCCATACGCCTTCGGGCCCGGCGACGTCCACGCTCCGAACCAGGCGTCGAAATTCGTGGAGCTGCGCGACGGCCGATGGGTAACCGCGGCCGACGAGTGGGTGATACTTCCCCGCTGAGCCGCAGGGGCGGCGGTGCTAACGCTGGTCTTCGCCGGACTCGCTGCGGGAGGCGCCTACGCCATTTTGGGCGTGAGCATCGTTGTCCTGCATCGGATGGCTGGCGTGGTCAACTTCAGCCAAACGGTGGTGGGCGCATTCGGCGCCTACTTGGCCGCTGGCGCCGTTGAACGCGGCTGGGGGCTGCTGTGGGCGGCCGTGGCGGGTATCGCCGTATCGTCCACGCTGTCAATAGCCATCGGGCTGTTGTTCGCCCGGCTCTTCGGCGAAGCCGGAGCCGCGATCCGAACCGCTGCGATGATCGCCACCACGGTGGGGCTATTCGCTGTGGGCTTTCGTCTGTTCGGCGACGCGCCTAAGGCGGTACCTGTAATCCTCCCCGGTGCCTCAGTGTCTATCGGCGGTGTCGTGGTCACCGCAGCGACTGTGATCGTGCTGGCAATCGCATTCGCGACGGTGCTGGCGATGGGCTGGGTCCTCAGATCCACAAGGGTCGGCATTCAGGTGCGAGCGATCTCAGAGCGGCCCGTAGTCGCTGAGTTGCTCGGAGTTCCGTTGTTCTCCCGGACTGCGCTCGTGTGGGGCTTCACCGGCTTCGTGTCCTCCGTGGGGATGCTCGTGGTGGCGTCGAACCTTCCCGGCAGCTTCTCCAGCTTGGGATTCCTCGTCTTCCCGGCGATGGCTGCGGCTCTCGTCGGGGCCTTTCGCAGTCTCGGGCTGAGCTTCATCGGCGGCATCTCCGTGGGCGTGGTTGAGGCGGTGTCGTCCTATCGCGAGACATGGTCGGAATTCCGAGGCGCCGTCCCGTTCCTGGTCGCGGCCGCTGTGTTGCTGTGGACTCAGCGCAAGGAGGTGTGGGATGCGGCGCGTTGATGTGACCGCCGCTGCGGCATACTGCGCCGCCGCTTTATTCGTGTCGCAGTTGGCCGGGCCGTTCTGGCTGTTCTTGCTGACCAGCGCCGTAATCACGGCTGTGGTCGCAGTGAGCGTGGGCGTGATCTACGACAACGCCGGGCTGTTGTCGCTGTGCCAGATGACCTTTGCGGGGATAGGCGCCTGGACCGTTGGATGGCTGAACCTCAAGACGAGCCTCCCATATCTGGCATTGCTTCCGTTCGCGGCAGCAGTGCCCTTCGCGGTAGGCATCGCCGTCGGAGTCCCCGCACTCAGGCTGCGCGGCCTGAACTTGGCGGTGTTCACTCTGCTGTTCAGCGCAGCCGTAGCCAGGGTTGTGTTCGCCGACGGCTTTCCGGGTCTGATCGAGGGCAATCGGGTCAATCCGCCGGGCTTCGCAGACAGCGACGCGGGCTTCTTCTTGTTCTGCGCTGGAGTGCTCGGCGTTATCGGGGCTGCGGTAACTGCTTTACGGCGTTCACGTATAGGCCGATGGTGGTTCTCGGTGCGCCACAGCGAGAGGGCCACGGCCGCGATGGGCCGCAGCGTCGTTGTCACCAAGATCTCCGCCTTCGCGGTCAGTGCTGCCATCGCAGGTGTGGGCGGTGCCTTGCTGCTTGCTCTCAACGGCATAGTGAGCGGGGCCAGCTTCCAGCCGATCGAGTCCATGACCATCCTCACTTCAGCCCTCATGTTCGGGGCAGGGCACTTCGAGGGCGCCTTGCTCACTGGACTGTTCGGCCATCTCGTTCCCAACTTCTTGAGCGACATCGGGCTTCCGCGAGACATCGCGCCGATACTCTTCGCCGTCGGGGGAGTCGTCGCGCTGAGCCGCGGCGAGGGCGGCCTAGCGGCAGCCGTGCGGGCCGCTGTCCGCAGGCCTCTTGTGCGGCACGAGAACCCTTCGATGGGGACCGACACTTCAGCGTCGCGCCCGTCGGCGCCAAGACATGGCCGCGCCGGCAGCGACGGCACCGTGCTCGAGATCCGGCAGGTATCGGTGAGTTACGGCGCGGTCAAGGCGCTGGATGATGTCAGCCTGTCCGTTCCCGAGGGGGGCATTTTCGGGTTGATCGGTCCCAACGGTGCCGGCAAGTCGACCCTGGTGGACGCACTGAGCGGTTTCACGACGGGCCATGCCGGAAGGTTCTTTCTCGACGGTGAAGACATCACTGCGCTCCCGCCCCGCCAACGTGCATTGCGGGGTCTCAGACGGACCTTCCAGCAGGGCCATACGCCGCGGGACCTGACCGTCGGCGGCTACCTCGATTTGTGCATGACACGACAGAGCACGCCAGTGGCGGAAGCGCTCGACTGGTTCCCGCTCCCCGCTGCCCAGACCCCGATCTCGACCCTTGATGTGGGATCACGGCGAATCCTCGAAGTCTGCGGCGCGTTGATGCCTCAACCGAGGATCGCACTGCTCGACGAGCCGACGGCCGGTCTGGCCGGACCTGACAGAGAAGCCTTCGTGGACTGCCTGGCGGCGGTCACGGCGCGCCTGGACGTGGCTGTTCTGCTTATCGAGCACGACATCGACGTGATTCTTGAATTGTGCGACTCGATTGCCGTACTCGACTTCGGCAAATTGATTGCAACTGGTTCGCCCCGGGATGTACTCGATGAACCCAAGGTTGTGGCCGCGTATCTGGGTGCCGAGAAGTGACCTCAGCTGGACAGCACCAAAGAACTCACTCCGAACGCCAGCAGCCTGCCGTCCTGCGGGTGGAGGGATTGCGAGTCGACCGGCTAGGTCAGTCAATAGTCAGAAACATCGACCTATCGGTTGCCCTTGGAGAAGTGACGGTGCTGCTTGGCGCCAACGGCGCGGGCAAGTCCACGCTTCTGGACGGAATCAGCGGCGTGGTGCATCCCAGCGCCGGCCGAGTATTGCTGGGCGAGAAGGACATCACACGGTCATCGCGGCAGCACCGAGTGCGAGCGGGACTTGCGTACGTCCAACAAGGGCGAACCGTGTTCGAAGAACTGACCGTTGAGGAGAACTTCCTCGTAACGGCGGGCCGCGCCGATCTCAGCCCCGCCTTTGAACTCTTCCCTGAATTGAAGGCCAGAGCGTCGGTCGCCGCGGGCCTTCTGTCGGGAGGCGAGCAGCAAATGGTCGTGCTGGGCCGAGCGATATTGCGGCAACCGCGGGTTCTGATGATCGACGAGCTCTCGCTGGGACTCGCTCCCGCCGTCATCGACCGGATGCTGCAAGCCGTCGAACGTCTGGCCAACACCGGCATAGGACTGCTGCTGGTGGAGCAGTTCGCCGACAAGGCACTGAACGTGGGCGACAGCGCCGTAGTCATGGCCCGCGGAGAGATCGCAATGCGGGGCGCGGCGCGGCAAGTCCAGCAGCGACCTGATTTGCTGCGCGCCGCCTACCTGAGTGCGCCGAAGTCCGACCTCTCCGCCAGCAGCCGCTCCGGCCGATCCGCGGCCAGAACCACCGAGAGCGGAGCGGCCGGCGGCAGCGAACCACCGGCGAGCCGCAGGAGCAGCTTCCCATGAGCGAGAACACCTACCACCAGCAGCCGGCCGAGACTCCACCAGCTCCAGCAGGGTGTCCCGTGCACAGGACATGGAGTCCGCTCGATGACGACTACTTGGCCGATCCATACCCCATCGCGTCGGCACTGCGATCCGCTCACCCAGTGTTCTACGCCCCCAATGTGGGCTGCGTGGTCGTCACCGAAATGGCCGACATCGAAGCCGTCTTCTCGGATCACGACACATTCGCGTCGACAAACGTCCAAGACCCGGTGTATCCGCTGTCCCCCGAGGCGGCCGCGATCCTCTCAGCAGAGGACTTCGACCCGGCCGCGGTGATGTCAAATCGACCCGAGCCGGACCACGGTCGGATCCGCCGATACACCCGCCAAGGGTTCTCGAATCGCAGGATTCGTTCTCTGGAGCCCTACATTCGGCGCCGCAGCCACGAGCTGATCGACGCGATGATCACCAGCGGACCGCCGGCGGAGTTCGTCACTTCCTTCGCATTCCCGCTTCCAGGCGAGACAATCTTCCGCTTCATCGGATTCCCCGAGAGCGATGACGAGAAGCTCAAGGCCTGGTGCGGCGACCGCAAGGCCTTCTCCTGGGGACGCCCCACAGCAGCCGAGCAAGTCGAGATCGCCGAGAACATGTTGGCCTACTGGAGGTATTGCCGGGACTTCACCGCGCACAAGCGCCGCAACCGTGGCGACGACTTCACGTCCGAACTGATCGACGCCCACGAGGCCAACCCCGACGATCTGAGCTACCGCGAGGTCGAATCAGTCATCTACGGCCTGTCCTTCGCCGGTCACGAAGCGGTCACCGCTCTCATCTGCAACACCCTGCTGTGTCTGCTGCCCCGTCGCACCGTGTGGGCTGCGATCTGCGAGGACCGCACGCTGATACCGAACGCCGTCGACGAGGTCTTGAGATTCAACTCGAGCCAAATCTCGTGGCGGCGCATCACCACCCGTGACACGATCATCGCTGGCGTCGACGTGCCCGCCGGCACAGCAATCTTATTGAACTTCGCCTCAGCCAACCGACAAGAGGGCACCTTCAGCGAACCTGACAGCTTCGACATTCGCCGTCCCAACGCAGGCCGGCACATCTCATTCGGCAAAGGCGTGCACTACTGCCTAGGAGCCAATCTCGCCAAGCTCGAAGCGCAGACCGTCACCGAGATCTTCTCCCAGCGCTTGCCTTCGCTGAAACTAGCTTCGACAGGTCAAGATCTCGACTACTTCCCCAATATCACCTTCCGCGGACCCACCGAGTTGCATGTGGCCTGGTGAGAGGCAAGTCGTGTGAGCGGATCAGCTCCACATGGGTAGAGCTGCCGCCACGACCGCAGCGCCGCTTGCGACGCAGCCCGCGAGTGCGTTCCCGGCTACGGCAGCGGAAGCGTTCGAGCCGTGCGTGTCAGCGTGGGACGGCAACCATGAGGGCTTCGAGGCGCTCATCCGGGGAGTGTTGAACGATCCGGGCAGCATGGAGACGCACGGCACGTTCTACAACGCGTCGGACAACAGCAGTGACGGAACGATCCTCATAGTGACCCCGTGTGCAGCCATCCGTACGTATAGGTCCCCTTGAATTGGCGGCCTCAATCCGCCGCTTCCTCCCCGAGGGCGCTTCACCGCGCTGGTCATCACAGGGCTCGCAGCATCCGTTCCTGATTGGAGCTCGGGAGTTGGTCTCGGCTGCACGGTGGCAGATCGGCGTCCTCGCTGTCGCTTCCGCCGGGACGTCCGCCGTCCGCTTGGATGTCGCCGTGGTCCTCATCGTCATCAACGTCCGGCTGGTCAGCGTCAGTCTCGTCAGGATGGTCCTGGCTCTGATCGCCCTCGCTCTGACCTCCGTCCTGGCCCTCATCGTCATCAACGTCCGGCTGCTCAACGTCAGTCTCGTCAGGGCGGTCCTGGCTCTGATCGCCCTCGCTCTGACCTCCGTCCTGGCCCTCATCGTCATCAACGTCCGGCTGCTCAACGTCAGTCTCGTCAGGATCACTCTGATCTGGGGGATCGGTGGTGGGCGGCGCTTCATGAGTGTGAGCAACGTTCACGTACCAGCACACGGGAAATGGGCCGTACGAGCAGCGCCGAACGCGTTGGGGGTGCGCCTCGGCACTGCTCGCGAGCAGCACTACAGCGGCGAGCGCTGTAGCCACAAACACCACTGCCATGGCTGCCGCTCTCAATCGCCGGTGCATTCCAACGGTGGTTCTCGGTGTCGGGTTCAGTTGCATTGTTTTGACCTATCTGTGTGGGTACACGCGCGTGTGTACTACACAAAAGTCAAAATGTGTCAGCACCCTGTGGCATCCGGCGTCGGTGGCTGGCGCGTCACGTCGGGGCGCCTGCCAACGCTGCGCCGCTGCGGGCTGCATCCGTCGCCAAAGCAGTCCCCGCTGACGGGCTGTGAGGAGCATGCCTCGCTGGGCAATGTCGATACCCGGCTCATCCAGAAATTCAAGCCCGGAGCCTTGACGACTCAGCAATCACGACGGCTTCGAGGAGCCGAGCCGGATCCGATGGAGTCTGTTGGATGACTGGTTGCCGGTCGGTCAAGGCCCGGTAGGCAGTCAGCGGTGCTGGCGTGGGCGGGGTCGGGTGCATCGTTGCGCCCACGCCCATGCGGTTACCTCGTTGGCGGCGTTGGGCGCCACTCCGAGGGTGACAAGGCGCTCGGCCGATTCGTGCAGGCCATGGCCGAGCATCAGCATGCACGAAGCCAGCAGGCGGGTTTCTCCGAGCGAGAATTCGGAGCGTTCGCCCGTGCGGAACCAGTGCTCGATCTCGTCGCGCAGTTCCCGAGGAAGGCGATCGTGGAGCCGGCGCGGCACCGGCGGCAGGTGCGTTCGCACCATCAGCGTTCCGTCATCGGCGAAGCGGGCCAGACCGAACATGACGCAGCGGTCGACAGTTCTCATGAAGGTGCTCGTGCGACCGCCGCGATGCTGCAGCCCGAGACGCCGCGCGGTGGAGTCGAGATCCAGCCGCAGGTCTTCGCCCGGTGCCAACTCGTCGAGCTCGCGTGCGAGCAGCCGCAAGAACCACATGGCGCTCGGACCCAGCACCGCGACCCAGAAGCGCTCCGCATATGCCGAGCGCGGATCGTGACCGCGGCGGGCCAGCTTGGGGTCATCCCACGGGCGCACGCACAGCTCGCGCAGCGGCCCCGCTGTGCTCGCCAGCACTGCGTCGGGCGCCGTCGAAGTGCCGCCTACAAGCCGCAGTGCAGCCGGTGCGGCGTTCTCGGCGCCTGCTGGCGATGCGGGAATCGTTGGCATGTGATCAGCAGGCACTGGGGTCTCCTCCATGGATTCGTGTCACGTTCGGCCGAAATCGGCACGCACATGCCAGCATATCTTGGTATATCAAAACACACTGAAAATTAATAACAATGTCTTAGAGCGGTGTCTCGATCGTCTGAGCTGCGCAAGAGCAGCGCACCCGCCCCTCGCCGGTGCTCGCCGTGGACATCCAGATCTACAATCGCCGTCGTGCGCCTGGACACTCGCTCGGAAAGCCCATCGGGAGGCCGGAGGGTCGTCAATCGGTGCTATGACCTCGAGTCCTGAATTCGAGCCGGCAGGCAAGTCCGGCCAGTGGATTCGGGATCGCCTGCGTGGCGGTTTTGAGGCGTTTCTCGGCAGTTTGTTCTACAAGGTGGGCGTCGGGGTCTTCCTCTTGGTTCTCGGCTTGGGGGGATGGGTCCTGGGCTGGTGGGGCGGCTCGGAATCAGCGACCGAGAGCGTGTCGCGCCAGCTTGAGGTGACGGCGACTGCAGGATCAGCGGCCACCACTCCGGCCGCTCGCCCCACATCAACTAGCGCCGGCACGCTGCCGTCGACGCCCGAACCAGTCGGCCCGACACCGCATGAAGCGAGCACCTCAACAGCGCCTGCAACGGTCGCAGACAACGCCTCGAGCGCATCCGCGCCGGACTCGCCTGGCACAGTGGCCTCGCTCGCAAGCATTCTGCAAACCGAGTACCGCAATGCAATTGATCCTGGCGCGTGCCCTCGTACCGAGAGCTTCATGATTGACGAGTGGTGCTTCTACATCGACTACTCGACCTCGTATGTTGCGTCGAGACTCAACAGCGCACTCCCCGGAGACGACACATTCAACAACAACTCCCCTCCGGTGCTTCCGGAGCCTGCTTGGGGCCATGCCGGCGACTGGGCTGCAAAGGCCGACCGGCTGAGGATCCCGCGAATGAAGACGCCCACTGAAGGCCATGTCGCGTGGTGGTCGCGAGCCGATGCCCCTGCCTACGGCCGAGTCGGCATCGTCGAGCAAGTCGAACTCGCCGGCGACGGATCTGTCTACAGCGTCACGGTCTCGACCATGATCGACCACCGCGTCGTGGTCGAGATCCACACGTGCGCACCCACGAGCGACGGCCTGCAGTGCGGCAACATCGGTGCATTCTTCGACATCGTCGGCTACTACCGCGACCTCGAGCGATAGCAGCCAGGCAGGAGAGCGATGCGGAGCCCCGCTCTGGCTGCTCCTGCTTGGGCTGGTGGCATCGTCATGACGACGGCGAGGGAGCACTTCGATGAACTCTTCAGCACGCATCGACCTTCTCTCTGCCCGCATGTCGGCTGTGGCCGACGCGGTCGACGAGCGTTGACTGCGCCAGCGCGCTGCTGAGCTGACTGCCCTCGCCAGCCGGTCCGACCTGTGGGCCCGGACCGGCGCAGCCGAATCCACCTATCGCCTCGTCTGGCGCGCACGATGTCCGCCCACTCGTCTGGGACACGACCCAAGGCGTCGCTGGCAGCGAGTTGACGCAGTGCGTGCGCGATAAACGACAGACGCCGCAGTCCCGCCCGCATCTGCAGCGCGTCGCTGGCCTCGACGGCTTCGTCGGCGTCGAAAATGCTGCCGCCGCCCTCGGCCAACACCCATGCGATGCGTTCGTTCCATCGGCGCGCTGCGATGTCGTGCTGGGCAGTCTCGATTGCAGCGCGTTCGGGCGACGAGATCCACGTGCGCTCGGTCAGCCTCGCAGCGAAGAGGCACAGGCGGTCGCGGGGTTCGCTGAACACTGCGATGCCCAGAGGCATCGCCGTCCTGGCGGATTCACGCGGGAACGACAGTTGCGGCCGGGCGACCAGCGGCACGCCTGCGGCTTCGAGCGCCGTCAGGTGAGACAACCGACGCGGCGCAGCACTGAAGACTGCATCGAGCAGGCACTCGATGGCGTTCGTCCAGGCGGGCGTGAACGGATGAGGCGTGCGGCATTCGGCTGCGGGCGCCTCGATGTCGCAGCGCTGCCACTGGCCCCGCCCGACTCCTGCGACAGCGCCGTTCTCGGCGAACATCTCCCAAGCCGGTCCCGCCGAACCGGTCGGCGCCTAGACGACCTTGAGTTCTTCTCTGGGGAACCAGATGCCGTGGGCTTCGAAGGTGATCGGGCAGGTGACGATGGTCCTCACCCGGTCGTACTCGGGGCAGCCGCCCGCGTACCAGAACGTGCGCAGGTACCGCCCGGGCTGCACCGCCCACTCCGGCACCTCGATGCCGTCCTCGAGGCAGCGATGCTCCGCATAGGCCGCCAGGAACGCATCCCATCGGGGATCGATGCTCTCGGGCTCTGTGGCGACGAGCGCGGTGCACTCGGCCACGGGGGTGTCCTCCCAAACCAGGCCGAAGTCGTGCAGCACGAGCCGCAGCCGCCACTCTTCGTTCTCCCTGCGCAACGCCGGGACGTAGCGCCAAAGGGCGTTGGGCGGCTCAACCGGGCTGAGCATCGTGGACGTACGGGGCACACTCGGGGATCGCGACACTAGCGGGCGGGCCTCGGCGGCGACGTCGCCTGTCGTGCGTCGAATTCGGGCCGGTCGCATTGCATACCGCCATGCGACCGGCCCTGGTCCACACTCGCGCTGACATTGTGACGGCTGCGGGCACCCCGGCGTCGAGCCGGTTCGCCGGGCAACGGCGAGCCAGTCTGCGCCTGCCGATGCCGGCGCCGCCTGCGCGCGTGCGGGATCCACGCGATCTGAGCCTCGAACGCTGCCACAATTGACCCCATTGCGGAACGAACCATGACCGACAAGCACAAGGCGGCGATCGCCGCCGGCCGGATCGAGGCCTCAGCGGTGAGGGACTACCTAGAAGCCCTGGAGTCGGCCAGGCCGAAGCCCGGGCGGCGAATGAGCCCTGAGAAACTGAAGCAGCGCCGCGCTGGATGATGAGCTCGCGTCGGGCTCTCTCAGAGCGATGAAGCGGCTGGAGGCGATGCAAGCCGTCCGTGGCAACGACGCCCAGCTCGAAGCTCTTCAGGCAGAGCCCGACATGAGCAGTGCCGAAGCGGGTTTCGTCGCCCACGCCGCCAGCTACGGGGCGCGCAAGGGGATCCAGTGCGCGACGTGGCGCGAGTTCGGCGTGCCCGCCGATGTGCTCGTCAAGGCGGGGATCACCAGGCCGCAGTAGGGAACGGCGCGGCGGGCGCCCAAGACGGCGAGGCCGCGCCGGATCCCGCTGTGCTGCTGGCCGCAGTCCGAACGCGTGTTGTCGTGTGATCCTCAGCCGAGAACTCGGGCGTTCGGGCTCTGCCCGATGCGTCGGCGTGCCATTTCGACATAGGCCGGCTCGATGTCAAAGCCGATGCCGCTGCGTCCCCTTTGCGGCGCTGACGAGCGTGGTGCCGGTGCCTGCGAACGGGTCCGCGACGGTGTCGCCGACGAAGCTGAACATGCGCACGAGCCGGTCCGACAGCTCCTCGGGGAACGGAGCCGGGGCCTCGCTGGTGGACGCGCCGGGCGGCCCGTCCCAGATCTCGCGGAAACATCGGCTGTGGATATCCCTGGGGATAACACTGAGGACACTGTTCTCGAGCGGCACCGAGCGGTACCTGCTGGGCTTGCGCTGCATCAGGATGTGCTCGACGTCGTTCTTGATCACCGAGTTCGGCTCGTACGGCTTGCCGAGGTATGAGCCCTTGCCGCTTCGGCCCTCGTGACGGGCGGCGGCCTCCGGGCGTCAGTGCGTCGAAGCAGCACTGCCACACCGGCGCGAGCCGCTCGAGGAATTCCTCGCAGTCGCTGATCCAGCCCAGCTGGCCGTCCCAAAGCGGGTATTCCTTCAGGTTCCAGTGGGGCGGGGATGCGACCACGAGGTCTGCCCGCTCGACGTTTCGGCGCCACGGCTGCGGATCGGCGGACTCGGCGCACACGACCCGGTGCTCGGTGCCCAGGCCGCTCACGGCGTCGCTGATGGCCGCTGTCGCCGCTTCGTCCTTGGCGATGCGCGGCATGGCACGGCTGGGGTCCGTGAGGTCTAGGCCCAGGATGCCGACGGTGGCTGCGAATTCGGTGTCAGCGCTTGATTCAGCCGCTGCGAGCGGGTTCTCAAACCGATGCCGGGGAGAATCCCGCTGTCGGCGCTCGGCAGGTCGATCAGGGCCGACTGGGGGCGTGGCGCTGATGCAGCATCGCCCCTGCCCAGGTTGGGCGCCGACAGCGCGCCTCCCGGGACGCGTGGCGACCGCCACATCACTGACTTCGCAGCGGGCGTTCGAGCGCTCCGGCATCCACGCCGAATCTAGGAAGCCGGGGTTCCCGGGAGCCTCCATAGGCGCCCGCTAAGGCTGTCGATCTGTGCGTAGTCACCACGTCTCTTCGACTGCGCCGCTCACCCGCCTCGCCCGACGGGGAACCCGGCTCAGAGCCCGCCGACATAGTCGGCGGTGGTCGATTGAAGCTGAGATGCGGTGACGGACTCCGGCGGGCACTCAATGTGCCGGAATTCGGCAGACCCTTCGCGACTGATGGAGATGGTGTTGCCGCCGGGCACCGAAATGCTGTGCGGGGATTGGGAGTCTCCGAATCCGCTCTGTGCGCTCCCCGCAGTGACAGCTACCCGTGATCTTTTTTTTGCTCACGACGGTTGTGCTGGGTCCCGTATCTCCATACGTGCTGCAAATTCGGCTAGCGGTGATGTCGAGGGTTCGGAGTCCGGTGAGATTGGCGATGTCGAGATCGTTGAGCACGTCGTTGTACTGGAGATGGAGGTCTTCGAGTGTGCTGTTGGCGTTGGGGAAGGTGATGCTCATGCGGTCGCCGTCGAGAGAGGTGTAGGCGACTCGTTGGTCGTTGATCAGCAGCTTCGTCAGCGACGGGATGGCGCTCTGGGCGGGCAACGCCCACGACTTGACCCGGTTGCGGGTCAGCACCAGCGTCTCCAAGGCGGGCTTGTCGCCCAGGCTCAGCGCGCTGAGCGTGTTGCCCCGCAGGTTCAGCTCGCGCAGCTTGGGCAGGCTCGCCAAGGTGATGCCCCCGAGTCCGGCCTCGCGGACGTGCAGAGTCTCGAGGCACTCGAGGTTCGGCATCGACTGCGTGCCCGACAGCGGGTTCGCCGTCAGATTGAGCCGCTTCAGCCGCGACAGGTCGCCCAGGCCGTTGAGGTCGTCCAGCGACGTGATGCGATTGGCCTTCAGCGACAGCGTCTCCCAGGGACCCGAGCTCTGACAGGTCGACCTCGGTAAGCCGGTTCGCGCCCAGCGACAGGTACCACAGCGAGTCGAACCCCGCGAAGCTGATCATCCGCGCATCGGTGATCTCGTTGCCCCACAGCGACAGCTCGCGCAACCCCGTCGCGTACTGCAGGCCCTCCAGGATCCGGATCGGCGCCGCTTGGGTGTCCACCCGCGATGTCGAGAGCTACCACAGCGACCGCAGAGCGCCGCAGGTGACCGGCTCGCCGGTCCCGAGGCCCAGATGATGGTCCAGCGCCGTCAACAGCACCGGATCGGGAACCGTCACCATCTCATCGTCATCAGCCGCAGCAGCTACTTCGGCCGCAGCGACGCGAGCGCACGGGTCCAAAGGCTCCTCGTCGGAGCCCATTCCTTGGGCGCCGACCCCCCCCCCCCCGGGGGACACGACGACCACGGCCGCACACACCGCGACTGCCAACACCAACCGGAGCATACGAGCGTTTCTCATGACCGCGAACACTACCCCTGCACAATCAGATCACACAAACATGTCGGCCTGATTCGGCATCCAGACGCATGGACACACAAGCCTGCACGTGCAGCAAACTCGACGGAGTAGCGCGCCTCGTCGGCGACATCGGCCTCAATGCGGGCTGCTTGAACGGCCCCGCGCGGCGAGGGCGAAGCCAGCGCGGCGGTCGACTGACGCGCTGCCTGGCGCACTGACTCCACCGATTGCCGTTGAGTACCGGTTACGGCGCGCGGCTGGCGGAACAGTCGCTTAGTGCGTCCTCTGCGTCGATCATGGCCGACCACAGCCGAGCTCGTTCCGTGCGGTCCTCTGTTCGTTCCCCGGCCCTGACCGCATTCGCGTATCGGTCATAGGCCCATCGCCCAGCCCAGACCATGTGGTTGATCTGACGTTGCTGGTCGACTGAGCATTCCCCGGTGACTACCAAGGGGGCATCAAACTGCGTGGGGCTCGTGTCCGCACGAAGCACGGTCACGGTATCGGTCACCGTCACCCATGCATTCGTCGACCCAATCGCATGCTTCGGCGCGCCGCTGTCCGAGAAGGTGGCCGTGATGTCCCTATCGTGCGCCTGAGGTCGCTCGACGATGGCTTCACGCTGGAGCACGAGGTCGACATGAAGGACGACACTCTCCGATTCAGGCAGGATTGTGACATTGTCGGTTGTCCCGCACGGCAGTTCGTAGTTGATGTGCCTCGAGTAATCATGGTTCTCATCAAGGGAATACGGGGCTGGGGTGAAGTACTGCTGACCTGGATCGTCGGCGTCATAACACCACGGGGCATAGAAGACCAAGCACGAATCGCGTTCCGCATCAACCGTGCCGCTTCCAATTGCACGATCTTCGAGGCACAGCATGATGCCGTTCGCAGACGCCCCAATGCTCATGTGCGCTAACTCACATTCGTAGCGAATGGTTGTGTCAAACGAAGCAACCGGGCCGTGCACCGGGACGATACGATTCCCGTGAGTTGACGTCAGGCTGCAGTCCGCGCCAACATCGACCGTCACCGCTTCGGGGCTGTAGTCAAGATCCGAAGAAATGAGCGCAGGGCCGCGCGGGTCATCAGAGGACTCACAACGTCCGTTCTCAATGGGGTGCAGCACCTGGTCTGCGCCGCATGGAGGCCGATCAGCATCCTCGCTGTCAGTCCCGCCGGGGTGTCCCCCAGCGTCCTGGCTCTCGTCCTGCCGGTTTCCGTCCTGGTCCTGGCCTCCATCTTGATCCTGATCGCCCTGACCGTCATTGTTGGGCCGATCCGACTGCTCGGCATCCGTCCCACCAGGATGACCCTGGCCCGACTGATCCTGATCGCCCTGACCGCCGCCCTGACCGCCGCCCTGACCGTCATTGTTGGGCCGATCCGACTGCTCGGCATCCGTCCCACCAGGATGACCCTGGCCCGACTGATCCTGATCGCCCTGACCGCCGCCCTGACCGTCATTGTTGGGCCGATCCGACTGCTCGGCATCCGTCCCACCAGGATGACCCTGGCCCGACTGATCCTGATCGCCCTGACCGCCGCCCTGACCGTCATTGTTGGGCCGATCCGACTGCTCGGCATCCGTCCCACCAGGATGACCCTGGCCCGACTGATCCTGATCGCCCTGACCGCCGCCCTGACCGTCATTGTTGGGCCGATCCGACTGCTCGGCATCCGTCCCACCAGGATGACCCTGGCCCGACTGATCCTGATCGCCCTGACCGCCGCCCTGACCGTCATTGTTGGGCCGATCCGACTGCTCGGCATCCGTCCCACCAGGATGACCCTGGCCCGACTGATCCTGATCGCCCTGACCGCCGCCCTGACCGTCATTGTTGGGCCGATCCGACTGCTCGGCATCCGTCCCACCAGGATGACCCTGGCCCGACTGATCCTGATCGCCCTGACCGCCGCCCTGACCGTCATTGTTGGGCCGATCCGACTGCTCGGCATCCGTCCCACCAGGATGACCCTGGCCCGACTGATCCTGATCGCCCTGACCGTCATCCCCGTCCTCGTCCGGCTGTTCTGCGTCAGTCCCACCCGGGTGGCCTTGACCCGGCGGTGTCGTGGTGGGTGGTGGTGCGTGCGTGTGAGCAACGTTCACCCACCAGCACACGGGCACAGGGTCATAGGCACAGCGCTGTACGCGTTGGGGGTGCGCTTCGACATGGCTCGCGGGCAGTGCAATGGATGCGAGCACGCCTGCGACAAGCAGTGCGGCCATTGCCGCCGCGTTGAGCCGGCTGAGCCTTCGCATGGAGGTTCTAGGTGTCGAATTTGCCTGCATTGTTCTGACCTATCTGTATCGGCAGATATGAGTGTGTATCACGTTCAAGTCAGCACCAAGCGGCAAAGGACTGCATCGATCGAGGCGGAATCCGCGCAGGAATTGGTCCGTTCTCCGGGCGCAAACTGCGCGCGCGGCTGCCCCATGGGAACGAGCCAAGCTTTGAGCGCCTAGCCATCACTGGGCATGAATTTGCCTGCTACGAATTCAGCTCACCGTCCCGCACGTTTCTCGGGCTACGCACCTCGGCGGGCCACAGGCGTACGGCTTGGAGCGCGCCGCCGTGTGCGCAGACCTCAACGTCGACCCGGGAATGCTCGGACTACGGCGACGGTGCCAAGAAGCCGAGCCAGACCCGATGCGGTCCGGTGGATGACTGGTTGTCGGTCGGTACGGCCCAGTAGGTGATCAGCGTTGTTGGCGTGGGTGGGGTCGGGTGCATCGTTGCGCCCGTGCCCATGCGGTTGCCTCGTTGTCGGCGTTGGGCGCCACTCCGAGGGTGACGAGGCGCTCGGCTGCTTCGTGCAGGCCGTGGCCGAGCATCAGCATGCACGAAGCAAGCAGGCGTGTCTCTCCGAGCGAGAAGTCGGGGCATTCGCCCGTGCGGATCCAGCGCTCGACCTCGTCGCGCAGTTCTTGGGGGATGCGATCGTGCAGCCGGCGCGGCACTGCGGGCAGGTGCGTTCGCACCATCAGCACAGGGTCAACTGTGAAGTACGCCAGACCGAACATGGCACAGCGGTCGGTCGTTCTCATGAACGTGCTCGTGCGACCGCCCCGGTGCTGAAGCCCAAGCCTGCCGGCGGTGAGCTCGAGATCCAGCCGTAGGTCTTCGCCCGGCGCCAGTTCGTCGAACTCCCGTGCAAGCAACCGCAGTAGCCACACGGCACTCGGGCCCAAGACAGCGATCCAGAAGCGCTCCACGCATGCCGAACGCGGATCGTGACCGAGGCGAGCCGACTCGGGGTCGTCCCACGGCCCACCCACAGCTCCCGCAGCGGCCCCGCCGCGGGAGCCGACGCCCGGTCGGGCACCGTCGATGTGCCGCCCACGAGTCGCGGCGAGGCCGGTGTGGCGTCTTCGGCGCCTGCTGGCAATGCAGGAACATCTGGCATGTGATCGGCTGGCACTAGCGTCTCCTCCTTGGTCTCGCGTTGCGTGCGGCCGCAACCGGCACACACGTGCCAGCATATTCTGATGCATCAGAAAATACTAAGAATTAATGAACGTATCCAGACCCAGTGTTCTCCAAGCCGGACGTCGCGATTCGATCGACCATGGCAGGCGCCCACGTACCGAGAGCGTCATGTACTACGAGTGGTGCTTCGGCGGCCAGCCAGCAGGGCCATGCGGAGCGCAGCCGTCGATGCTCGTGCTTAGGCTGGTGGCGGCGTCGCGATGACGGCGCAGGAGCACTGCGATGAACTTCTCAGCACGAATTGACCATCTTTCGGACCGCGTCTCGGTTGCAGCCGACGCCGTCGACGAGCGTTGACTACGACAGCGTGCTGCAGAGCTGACCACCCAAGCCAGCCGACCCGGCCTGTGGGTCCAACGAGACGCCGCGGCAGCGACGCTTGCCGAACTGTCGCGTACCAGCGGGCTGATAAACCTCATTGACGCTGTCCGTGGCGAGATCGCTGCACTGAGAGACCTCGCCGGAGGCTCCCCCACTGGTTGCCCGGACACTGAGTCGCTCCTCGCAGACATCGAGCAGCGATGCGACGAACTCGAGGCGCATTGCCGCCGGGCAGACGACCATGACGACTGCGATGCCCTTTTGCGGATCACCGCCGGGGCCGGTGGCATTGAGGCTCAAGCCTGGGCGCACATGCTCGCCGATATGTACGTCAAGTGGTGCAAGCGATGCGGCTACGACGTCGACCTGATCGCCAGATCGCCCCAGCACGCGAGCGACCGCTGCACGGCCGTCGAGCTCAGAGTCAGCGGGCAGGGCGCGTACGGTTTACTGCTAGCTGAGCACGGTGTGCATCGCCTATCGCGCATGTCCCCCTATGGCACCGGCGACAAGCGGCAGACGTCATTTGGGAGCCTCGAGGTGGTGCCGGTGCTGCCGGCGGACGATGCCCACGTCGAACTGTATGAGGGTGACCTGCGGATCGACACGTTCAGGTCTTCAGGGCCCGGTGGTCAACATCGCAACAAGGCCGACACCGCGGTCCGCATCGTGCATGAACCGACCGGTCTGCAATCCACATGCGACATGTCGCGTAGTCAGGCCCGTAACAAGGCGATGGCAAAGGAGGCACTGCTCAGCCGGCTGGCGCACCGACTGCGTCAGCAGCAGGCTGCCAAGATCGCCCAACTCGTCGGCCAGCGAGTCCCGGCCGAGTTCGGGTCCCAGATACGCAGCTACGTGCTGTCCCCTGGCCAGCTCGTGGTCGACCACCGCACCGGATACAAAGCCGCGAATGCGCGAGCCGTGCTGGACGGCGACCTGTCGGCACTGCGCGAGGCATGGCACCTATGGCGCCTGAAGCATCGACGGTTGAACAGCGTCCATGCGTTCCCCACAACGGAGCCGAAGGCATGACACATGCCCAGATTGCAGAGGAGAAGGGAATGAGTGTCAGACAGTGATCCGGCCCGACCGGCCATGCCGACAAGACCGGTCGCCGATCGACGTTATTCCTCGACGATGGTGTCGAAGTAGTCGGCAATTGCGAGAAGGCTGCCGACCGACCCGCATCGCAGGCTCCCGCCAAGGCTCGTGCACATCTCCGACAAGATCACCACCTCATCATCCACAAGAGTCGAGACTGCGACTGAGCGAATGCTCCCAGCTTCGGAGAGGCCGACATGCTCCACGATTCCGACGTGCCCGTACGGGGGAGCATTCGCTGTGGACCACCAGGCCACGTTGCCAATGGCGGGCTCAGCGTGGGGCTCGATCCCGATCTGGATCGCTGTGCGTTCCCAATTGCCTGCGTTGCCCCAGTTGGGCGTCGGGTCGCCCGGAGGCGACCGCAAAGCGAACGGAATCGCCCAGTCATGCTCGCTGTTCAGCCGCCAAGCGACATAGGACGTCGAGTACCCGATCTTGAAACACCACTGGTCACCCTCCATGTCTCCGGGCGCCCCAGCACAGCCCCCGGGCTTGACGGCCGCTCGGTAGTTCCCTTGGAGTCTCGCGACATCTGGCCCAACCGTCACGGTGGACGCTGCGACAGCCGGTAGTGCGGTGGTCGTTGCCGCCGATTCGGACTCAGTCGTCGTGGTCACATCTGGACGGGATTCGGATTGGTCGAGCAACTCGATGCGCTCGACGCCGTCTGTTGGCACGAGCGGGTCGGCTCTGAACCAGCCGCCAAGCCATGCTCCAAGTCCGAGCACAGCCGCCAGCACCCCGAGGACGATGACCACCAGCAGTCTCAAGAGGAGGTTGCTGATGGCTTGTTCGACCGCCCCCTCCCCTCATCGGCGCCACCATTCGCGACTTCCTCTGCGCGCCGAGCCGCTGCGTCCCTCGCTGTCGTTTTCCCGTGATTGCCAGCTCACTGGAATACCCCGCCTGCCCCTGCGTGGGATATCTCTCTGTCAACAGCCCGCGACGTACGCAGGCACGGCCAAGCGACGGCGCTTGCAGGTGGCGGCCAGCTCCGTCGATCTGTGTGGTCGGCGCCTACCCCGGGGCCGCGAGCCAACTGCCGACCGTGTGGGGCGGTGCCGCGATCCCAATCCCCATGATCAGCGCAACCGTGGACGCCATAGCATGAGTGAGCTATGCCCAAGATTGAGCGCGCCAATGCAGCTGAACCAGATGACGCAAATCAAACAGATGTCGAGCATGATGAATCTGGACGCCTGAGACGCCTCGCCAACTCGGCACTCGCCGCTGGCAAGCAGGCAGCCCATGCGACGGTCTCAGGTAGCCGCAGGTCGGCAGAAGCGACGGGCTCGACCGCAGCTGCATCAGCTCGGGCTGTCGGCGAAGGTGCGAAATCGGCGGTGACGACCGGCGCATCGGTGGCGCGGGCTCCTAGCAGCGATACCGCCGAGGCAGGAGCTGCGGCCGGTCGCGCTGTCGGACGGGGTGCACAGTGGGTGTTCGATACGGCCCGCGCGGCCACCGCACAGGCGTTCTCTTCTGCGCAGGCGATCGTGGCCAGCGACCTGTCGTCGGCCGTAAACGACATCGTCGCTGGCGCTGTCAAAGGCGCGCCAACCATCTACGACAGAGCCATGGACGCCAAGTTCATCGAGACCGGCGTCGGTGGCAAGTATCACCGGCTCTTCGACGGCGGGCACACGGTCTTCGGAGCGTTCGAAGCGTCTCACAACGCGTCCCCCGACGACACTCTCGTCCAAGAAACGCTCGGTGCAATCCAGGGCTTGCTGCGGGACGTGTCGACCCCGATGGGCCTGCCACTCGCCACGTGGGACAAGGAGACCTTTGACGCCGTAGCTGCTTCGCTGGACACGAATTTCGGCATTCCCAAGAAGTGGCTCTACGACCTCAACACCTTCGACGTTGCCGACCTGCTCGGCGGCGCTGTCGGGGCAGTCTCGGTGATCTTCGGCTGGAATCGCGCCGATACCGAGACTTTCTCTCAAACCGCCGCATCCATGGCTCTGAGCACGGCGCTCAGCACGAACCCGGTGCTCATGCCGATCGCGGTGGTCGCGTTGGGTCGTGCGTTCCATAAGGCCCGATCTGCTGGCGAGTACGGCGATTTGGTCGACGGTGCGTTTCGGGGCGCTGTCACGTCCGGCGCCAGCCTCGGCGCGATAGCGCTGGTGGGGGTCGCCGGTGGCCCTGCTGGCGTTGCGATGCTGACGGGCATCATGGCGGGCGCCCTCGTAAGCAAGCTCACAAGAGAGATGGAATTGACCGCGGATCTCGATGTGGTCCGCCAGGCGATCTGCCGTTTCGTCAAGGACGAGGCGCGCTCAGTGATGGGCCAGATTGCCGCCCAAGCTGTCAGCGTCGGCGACAACGCTGCCAACCTCGCTGCGATAGCAGGAAGTGCGGCTACTCGAGCGGCGACCGCGGCTGCCGGCGCCGTCGGCGAACACGCATCGCAGACTGGACGTGCAGTCGCCTCAGGAGCGGCCTCAGCAGGAAGCGCAACAGCAGGAGCGGCAGCTGCTGCCGGAAGAGCCACGGCCGATGCCGCGCAGGCTGCGGGCCGCGCTGGCGCAGCCGCGGCCGCAGCAGCTCGTTCTGCAGGCGAATCAGCCGCTCGGAGAACCAAAGCGCTCGTCGAACGCGACGGATCCGAAGATCCGGCAACCGATGAGCCACGCCCAGCCAACGACTCACGAAGAGGAACGGCGGCACTCCCTGACTCACCGTAGGTTCGCCGCCAAGTTCATTGAGACTGGAGTGTGACGGAATGGATAAGAAGTTCACGAGCAACGAGGAGCCGCTTGCTGACTTGCTTCGCAAGGCGTCAGACGGACTGCTGCAGTTACCGGACTTCCAGCGCGGCTGGGTGTGGGATGACGCTCACATCGTGAGTCTTCTCGCTTCGATCTCGCTTTCGTTCCCCATCGGTGCGGTGATGACGCTCCGTACGGGTAACCCGGAGGTGCAGTTTCGGCCTCGACCCATCGAGGGCGTGAAGCTCGATCAGCCCCAAGAGCCGGAGTTCATGTTGCTTGACGGACAGCAGCGGATGACTTCGCTGTACCTGGCACTGCATTCGTCGGCCCCAGTGCCGACGCGCGATTCCGGGGGGCGGGACACATTGCGCCACTACTACGCGAACATCGATGCCTGTATAGACCCATCTACCGATCGCGAGGACGACGGCATCGTCAGCGTGCCGGAGAATCGCAAGATTACTTCGGACTTTGGACGGCAGGTCGATCTCGACCTTTCAACCAGAGAAGCCGAAATCGAAGCTGGTCACTTTCCGCTCGACATCGTTCTCGACGGCGGCGAGACGATGGACTGGCAGATTGCCTATCTGGAGAACGGCCCAGGTGAACGCGACGAGCGGCTGGATGAGTGGAAGCGATTTGT
Organism: Candidatus Poriferisodalis sp.; assembly: GCF_965208555.1. Taxonomy (GTDB): domain Bacteria; phylum Actinomycetota; class Acidimicrobiia; order Acidimicrobiales; family Poriferisodalaceae; genus Poriferisodalis. Next base: position 442,969 of record NZ_OZ242342.1, read on the forward strand.
CGAAGCCGTGGTGAAGCCGTTCACGTCCTACCAGGTGCCGGCGATCGAGCTGGCGAGCTCGACACCAAAGGAAGCTGTCTGTCAAGTCTTCGAGAAGGTCAACACCGGTGGAGTGTCTCTCACGGTGTTCGAATTACTCACCGCGACTTTCGCCGCCGAGAACTTCAATCTGCGCGATGACTGGAACACCAGGAAGTCCAAGTTCAACGAACACTCGGTGCTTGCGCGGTTCGAGGCCACGGACTTTCTTCAGATCGTGACGCTGCTAGCTACACATGAAGCGCGCAGCGCGTACGTTGCCAGCGGTCACGAGAGCGACCGGGCACCGGCAGTCTCGTGCAAGCGCAAGGACGTGCTTCGTCTCACTCGGGCCGATTACGAAAAGTGGGCCGGCATCGCGACCAACGCCGTGCTGAGGGGGGTTCCCTTCCTGCACTCCGAATGCATCTTCGCAGGGAGGGACCTGCCGTACACGACACAGCTGGTGCCTCTCTCTTCGATTCTCGCAGTGCTCGGCCCGGAGGCCGACGGGCTCGGCAACGCCCAACGGCTTCGCCAGTGGTACTGGTGCGGAGTGTTCGGCGAGATGTACGGCGGCGCCACCGAAACCCGCTTCGGCATCGATCTGCAGGATGTCGTGGACTGGGTGCAGCGCAACGGCCCGACGCCCCGGACGATCGCGGCGTCCCAGTTTCAGGCCGCACGGCTGCTGACGCTACGTACTCGCAACAGCGCCGCCTACAAGGGGCTGTACGCGCTGCAAATGCAGCGTGGCGGCCGCGATTTCCGAACAGGCAAGCCCATCGACGTCCTCGCCTACTTCGACGACAACATCGACATCCACCACATCTTTCCCAAGAAGTGGTGCGCAGACCACGGCATCGAGGGCGGCATTCTGGACAGCGTGGTCAACAAGACGGCGATCGACTCCCGGACGAACCAGATCATCGGGGGCGATGCGCCAAGTCGGTACCTCACAAGACTGCAAGAGCGGGACGGGATTGATCCGGCCGAGCTGAACGCCATCGTCCGGTCACACGGAGTCGATCCGATGGCACTTCGCCACGATAACTTCGCCGCATTCTTCAATCAGCGCTTCGAGAATCTCGTGACCCAGATCGAAGAGGCGATGGGCAAGCCGGCAAACCGCTCGACGGACGGCGACGAGAACCCCTTCGCGTCAGGTGGCGGGAGTTTCGAGCGATCTGCCTCAGCCTTGTGATTTCGGGACGACCGTCGCCGATGCCGTGACCGGTTCAAGCGCCATCGTATTGGCAGTGATGCTCAGCGGACGTGAAGGGGACCCGATAGTCGGTCCAGAGAACGCCACGCTGGAGTCGATTCGCGGGCACATTATGGCCTTCAGAAAGACAATCGACCATAGGGCCCGCGAGCTGGAGTGAAGACCGCTCAACGGGCGGGTAAGGGGCGCGGACAGACGGCAGTCGCGTCGTCGACTGCGCGCCAAGGGCTCTGGGGGCGGGGCCGGCTCAAGCTCGGGACTCGTACTCTCGTCGCGAGACGAGTTTGATCTCGAATCGATCGAATTCGAGCGATTGAACTTGTTGACGGAATAGCTCGCCGAGTTCGCGGAGGTTGACTGGGACTTTGGGCCGAGGTCGGAGCAGCGTGATGTGTGGCTGGTAGTGACGAGCCCCGAATGCATTGGACCACGCCGTGCTCGGAGCCCGGCTTCCGAGAACTCTCGGCGTCTCGTACTTGAAGAACTCAGCTCTCAGATCCTGAATCTTCGGAATCGCGGCATTGCGTCGTGTCAGTCTCAAGCCAATCGAACGACGGGAGGGATTCAGTTCCGGTCGTGGATTCTCGCCTCCAGGTGCCATGACCATGAATCGCGTCTCAAGAACATCGGCACGAATCGTCGACTCAGTGACGCAGGGCCGAAGATTCGGGAGCGGTCGACGCGCGTGGTACACCGTGAGGTGCGGATCATCGACCAGCTTGTCGCTCGGCAGTCCGCATTCATCGCGCAAGAACCGCTGTACCCGCTCGGTGCATTGCGGGGACAGATGCAGGAACGCAAAGGCTCCCGTGGACCAGCTCATACGGCAGTGCTACTCCTGACTAAGGGTGGGATTGCGTAGCCCTGGCGCCGAGGCGCCACCGCGCATCGGTGTTGGCGCGCGACGGTATGGACCCCACGGAGGCAGGTGAGTCATGGAAGACACCATGTTGACTGCCGTTCGGACCGGCACTTCGGTGCAAGCCGTGCTCTGGCCACACGCGAAACATGCTCAGTTGCTTAAGAGGTCTTGCATGAACTCGTGCAGGCCAAGGGACCCAGTGTGAATGTTGCCCGTCACTCCATCGTCCTCTCCTGTAGTGGCATTGTGGAAGTACATGCGCGGAGCCGGGCGCTCGGAGGCGATCGCTATGTGCGCGTGCATCGGGCTCTGACCCGAACGGCCGTTGGCTTGGTGTGATCCTGTGTAGCAGCACACAAAAGTTAGCAATATTGTGTTACTTCTGGGCACGGTGGTGCGTCGGCGTGGGTGCCGGCGACTAGCGCCGGCTGACCGTCGGGACTCAAGGCGATGGCTGCACCGAAGGCGACCTGTAGCCGGACTGCGTGGAGTGATGCGGCCACCCCAGCCTGCGTAAGGAGAGATCTGATGAGCGAGGACACCCGCAAAGCCTGGGTAGTGGCCGAAGTCGCGCCGCCCCCGAGGTTCAAGGGCATACCCCGTCAAGAGTTCCTGCCTGTCGAACTGTGGTTGAGTTACGACCCACTGCTCACTGACGCCCAAGTGAGGATCGCGGACAGCCCCGGCGCTACGGATGGATGGCTGTCGAAGTTGGGCTTGAAGGTCGACCTGAGTTCCGGCCCGGTAGCTGAACTCGGCGACGGCAGAGTCGTGCTGGGGACCATTGCAGTATGAGTACCGACTCATCGATCGTGCATCCGATAGTGCGTGTTCAGGTCTCTGTCGCACGGTGACCTGGATGGGCTGCTGCGGGGTCTGACCCGGAAACCGAGTTTGCTCGGCAGCGAGTTCGACTAAGCGTGGCTGTTTGCCGCGTTTCTCGAGCTGAGGCTCCGCTGCACACCGGTGAGCCCATGCGGGCCTTAGGGAACTTCTAGGTGTTCTGGACATAGAGGTTGGTAGCAGGCTGACGGGGACCCGATAGTCGGTCCAGTTGGCGATGCCTGAATCGTCAGGTGCTCGGCTGCGCGCTGATTGGACTCGAAGCAGTGGGCACTGCTGTCTCTCACGGCTTAGCTACTCACTGTCGGCGGAGTCTTGCACGCGCTGCCGCGTGTGCTCACTGACCGGGGAGTCAGTTGGAGTGTCGGAGGAAGCCGGACACTCGGATTGCCGACGCCAGAACGGCCACCCCGAATCCCAGCACGCAGGCCGCGAGAGCTGCCGCCTGCTTCCGGCAGCCGGTTTGAGCCTTCGGAGCTGCTGGCTCGTGGCGGTGCGGTCGCGGAGTGTCTGCCCGTGCATCGGGACCCGCGACTCGCTCCAAGAGCTGGTCCCGTGCCGACCAGGACTTCTCCAGGAGGGCTTCCAACACGCCACCCAAGTAGTCGTGCTCGGAACTGTCGACAACAGTCATCAACTCGACGTTCTCAGCTCGACCGGCCGTTGTGAGGTTGGCCGAACCTACGAGATAGGCATGCGGTGCCCCACGCTCATCGCATGCAGCCCACACCTTGAGGTGAGCCTCGGAGCGGCCTGCTGAGCTGCGCGCAGTGCGGTACCAGTTGCGCACATCCACATCGCTTCTCTGTACGAACGCCAAGGCCGCACGGCGATCGGCGTCCGTCGCATGCTGGAAGTTGCGGCCCTGCAGATCGCCGATCAGCAATGTCACCGGGCGCTGAGGTGCGCGTTCGGCCAACCAGACCAAGCCCGAGACGCTTGCCGAACCGACGCAGACGACGAGCCGCCCGGTCGGGTGAGAGCGCAAGAAGCGCTCGATCCGATCTCCCGCGCCGACTCCGAGCTGCATGCGGCATCGGAGGCTAACGGCCGCATGATCTCATCTCCCCCGTCGCCGGCGAGCCGACGCAGCGTCAGTCTCCGAACCACTCGATCGCCTGTGCGAGTGCGTCAACGAGATCCTGCTTGCGCAAGCCAGCTACACCAAGGTCGAGCTGCGCTGCCCGATCCCTCAGCTCGACAACCTTCAGAGACTCGAGGTACGCCGGAATGTCCACATGCTCTTCGGCGGCTCGGCGGATCTCGTTGGCGGCAGCCGCCCAACCGTCATACGTGCGCTGAGCCTGCAGCACGAACGCTACGTCCTTGCTCGATTCGTCTGGCTCCGAGTCAAGCTCCGCGTCTCGCTCGATCTCCCACCAGACCCACCATTCGACGACATCGGCCATTTCCACGGAGGACATTTGCTCAAGCTGGTCCCGGGAATAGTCAGTTCTCGGCCGATCGTCTGGGAACAACTCTTCGTAGGTGTACGACTGACGCGATGTCGGTGTCAGATCACCGTGAGGCAACGTCAGATCGCTCTGTTCGCGAAGAAAGTTGGCGATCTCAGCAGGAGGAGGCCTTCGGCCGGCATCTTGTTCGACCCGGTCGGCCAGCATCGACTGCGCCGCCGCATCAGCCGACTGCAGCAATGCTCGCCACGCAGCCCCTATCTCGCGACGCCTCGCATCGCGTTGCTTCTCATGCGCCCGTCGCGCCTGGGCTGCCCGAAGAGCATCACCCTGGACCACAGCGTCCCGACCGAGAAACGTGCGCAGCTCCGAGGCTGCTCGCTCAAGATTGAACGATTCGGCGAGGAACAACGACAGAAACCGGCGCTCGGCCGGCGAACCAAGTGCCCTGCGAAGGTAGAAATCCCACGTCTCGCCATCGGTCAGAAGCAAGACCTGCGGCGGCTGATGCCTGACATAGCCGAACAACTGCCGCTCCGCGCTGTCACGGCGAGCGGGATCCTGCAGATGACCCTGCCTCTTGGACTCAACGAAGACCGCAGGATGACCCGAACCATCGAGCAGCGCATCATCGACCCTTCCATTGTCAGTCGGATACTCGGCCCGCAGATGAGAGGAGTCCGCGTCATCCCAGCCAAGACTGCGCAGGATCGGGCGCACAACCTTGACTTGCACGTTCGTCTCAAGCCTCAGTCTCCCCGAGGTCAACTCGGCATGCACCTTGGCGAGCCGTTCTTCCAAGTCCACGTCAACCTCCCTGCGCGCCGATGGTCGCTCGGCGCCGGGCGTGGATCGTAGATCAGAGGCGAACGGGATAGCCCATATTGGGCAGGTCTCCGAGAATGCGCCGGAACCGAGGCCCAAGAGCGTGTCGCTGGACAGCCATTGGGAGTCAAGTCCGGCGGCTGAGCCTCACTGCCTATACGAAACTCAGGGAGCACCACCGCCGAACTCGTCATCGCAGCGTGACCAGTTTGCGACACATGCGACTACTGAGATCGCCCGCTGCGAGTGGGACCACCAGTCGCAGGCCCACACCGGATCTGGCATGACCAATCGCGGCGTTCCTCAGCGGAAGAACTCCCTACACAAGGGTGAACCCAAGCGATCCCTAGGGAATTTCTAGGGAACCAGAGCCGGAAATCGCCGCTGGCCAGCAGTTATTCGTTCCCCTTAGCTCCACGTCGACGACCTGCCAGGAATTCCCACGAGTTCCCGAAACCGCAGGTCAGAACCGCATTCGGGCGAATTGGCGTTCCCAGCAGTTCCCATGCGTTGGCGCCAGTTCCCAAGGAAAAAGGGAACCAGAAAAGGGAACTCGTGCGACCCTCCAAGCGCCTCACCGCCAAGACAGTCGAACACGCACCGCCTGGGAAGCACACGGACGGATGCGGGCTCACGCTGGTCGTCAAGCCCAGCGGAACACGATCATGGGTCGTGCGCCTGACCGTCGACGGCAAGCAACGGGACTTCGGCATCGGCGGTTATCCAGGTGTCAGCCTCGCCGACGCCCGACTGCGCGCCGCGCTGATGCGTGCCGACCTCGTCGAGGGACGCAGTTCAGCCGGCGCTCGTCGCGCCAGAAGTGCCCCGACGTTCGCCGTCGCGGCCAAGAGTGTTCACGACATGAATCTGCCGCGCTGGCGCAATAGGCACGCTGCTAACGAGTGGCTCGCCAGCCTCGAGCGATACGCGTTCGAGACAATCGGCGATGTTCCCCTCCAGCGCATCACTCGCAACGACATCATCGCTGTCCTAATGCCGATCTGGGGCACGAAGCCCGAGACGGCGCGCCGAGTGCGCCAGCGCATCCGCAAAGTCATGCAGCACGGCATGGCACACGGATGGGTCGACATCGATCCGGCTGGCGATGTCATCGACGGCGCGCTGCCGCCAATGCCCAAGATCAAGAGCCACCAGCGGGCACTCCCCTACTCCGAAGTTCCCGCAGCACTGGAAAAGATCTCCCGATCGCAAGCGAGCGAAGCGTCCAAGCTGTGCATGCGGTTCTTGGTGCTGACCGCTGCCCGGTCAGGCGAGGCACGCGGCGCGCGCTGGACCGAAGTAGACGCCGAGCGCGCGACCTGGACGATTCCCGCCGAACGCATGAAGGCCGACCGCGAGCACCGCGTGCCCCTCAGCGGCCGGTCCCTCGAGGTGCTCGAAGCAGCCCTACCACTGGACGACGGCAGCGGACTCGTCTTCCCGAGCCCCCAACGCCGAGGCGAACCGCTGAGTTCGCAGGCATTGCTCCAGCTGCTACGCACGCAGGACTTGGCCACGACCGTGCACGGCTTCCGATCAGCATTCAAGACCTGGTGTGTGGAGCAGGCCGCTACTCCTTGGACAGTCGGGGAGGCAGCGCTAGCCCACGTGGTGGGCAATAGTGTCGAAGCCTCGTACATCCGCTCGGACCTCTTGGATCAGCGCCGGCAGCTGATGCAGAACTGGGCCAACTTCGTTACTCCTTGACACCTGGTGCAGCCTGGGTGTCGCGCGGGGAAGTTGCTCGATTGTGTTGTCATAAATATTGAGGAGGCTTGATGGCACCGAGGGCTTATCTGGCGGAGTTTCGCCGGCGTGTGGCCGATCTAGGCGAGACGGGCCGGCCGGGCGCTGGGGTGGTGGCGGAGCTGGCGTCAGCGACCAGATCAACATCGGCACCTTACGTAGCCGGGCGAATTCATACCCGGGGATGAGGCCGCATCGGTGACGCGTCTCCCGGTACGATCCGGCGAAGAGGGCTCGATCCGATGGCCCGGGTCAAGCCACTTCTTGCCGTTCAAGGCCATCATGAGCGACAGAGTTGCCCACTTACAGATCATTCAGGGCGTCATCAATCGCCTGAGTCAGAACTCATTCCTGCTCAAGGGCTGGACCGTCGTCTTGGTATCAGCTCTCTTCGCCTTGGCAGCGGGCGATTCTGAGATCCTGTTCGTCTACCTGGCCTACCTACCTGCGATCGCCTTCTGGTGGCTCGATGCCTACTTCCTCCGGCAAGAACGTCTGTATCGAGCGCTGTACGACGAGATGCGCGAGGTCGAGGATGCCGACGTTGATTTCTCGATGGATACGCGGTCCGTTGCTGACAGGGTTGCAACCTGGTTCAAGGTCGCTCTCTCTCCAACGATCATCGCGTTTCACCTGACGCTGATTGGCGCTGTCGCCCTGGTCATGGTGATTGCTCTCTTGCGGCAGTGAGCAGGCCGCTGCGGGCCGCGATGAAGCCGCCCACGCCGACGGTCGTCTTCGACAGCTATTGGACGTTCGCGACGCGCAGACAGGAGATCTTCCACCAGAGAGTGGAGGGTGCTCCGCCCCCGTGGACGGACGACCCGGTTCTGAGGGAGTTTCGGTTCACCAATGCGTACCGTGCAGCCGACCGAGTGAGCCAGTACCTGATCCGACACGTGGCGTACCAAGGAGATCAGTCGGCCGAGGAAGTCGTGTTCCGGGTGCTGCTGTTCAAGCTGTTCAACCGGATCTCGACCTGGGAACTTCTCGAGTCGGAGATCGGGGAGATCACCGCTGCCGGGTTCGACGTCGAACGATACGACTCGGTCATGACCAAGGCCATCGGGAATGGGCAGCGGCTCTACTCCGCGGCGTACATCATGCCGCCCGCCTCCCGAGGTGGCGGTCGTAAGCACTCGAGCCACCTACAGCTGATCCAGGCCATGCTGGAGGACCGGCTGCCCGATCAGCTTCTCGGTTCTGCTTCGATGGCTGACGCCTTCGGGCTGCTCCTCGGACTTCGGGGGGTTGGCACATTCCTGGCGTACCAGCTCGTCACAGACATCAACTACACCGCGGCGCTGGACTACTCGGAGATGGAGTTCGTGATGGCGGGCCCTGGGGCGCGGAGCGGGATCGAGAAGTGTTTCTCGGACCTCGGTGACTATTCCGTCGAGGACGTCATTCGTTGGACGGCTGACCGCCAATTAGACGAGGTGCGAAAGCGCGGGCTGGACTTCATGGACCTCTGGGGTCGGCCGCTCCAACTCATCGACTGTCAGAACCTGTTCTGCGAGGTGGACAAGTACGCAAGGGTCGTGCACCCTGAGGTTGCGAGCCGGGCCGGTCGCACGAGAATAAAGCAGCGCTTCCAGGCTGACCCCTCGCCTCTCGAGGTGTGGTTCCCGCCGAAGTGGGGGCTCAATGAGCACGTACCGGACGCGCCCTTCGTCCCGGCGACGACGGAGTTGGGCCGATCCGAACGTTTCAGCCCCAGCTCTGCCCACGCATCATGCGGGCAAGCGGAACTGTTCTGCTCCGAGCCCGACACTTCAGCTTTGTCGTGAGTCGACTTGAGTCGACGGCCCAGAAGCGGCCCTAGCCGCGACGCACTTCGTCGGACCATGCCGAACAACCGGCGAACACAGACCTGTCACACCCCCTCGCTAGCGTCGGACCCATCCGACTTGGTTCTAGGAGGTGGGCCATGTCTGACGAACGCCATATCTTCATCAGCCACATCCATGAAGATGACGAGCACGTCGCAAAACTCAGGGACCTGCTCGCCACGAAGGGCATGGACGTCAGGAACGGGTCCATCACGGAGGACAAATTCAACGACGCTCAGAACGAGCAGTACATCAAGAACGAGATCCTCAAGCCCCGCATCGACTGGGCGAGTTGTCTGGTGGTCCTTGTCTCAGAAGACACGAAGGACAGCGACTGGGTCAACTGGGAGATCGAGTACGCCCAAGAAACGGGCACACGGATCGTCGCTGTGTACGAACACGGTGAGGCCGGAGTCGAGCTGCCCGAGGCAGCGAAGGACTACGCCGACGCAGTGGTCGTGTGGACAGGCGACAAGATCGTCGATGCGATCAACGGCGAGGACTGCTGGCAGGAGCCAGGTGGACAGCCAAGGCCCGAGCAGCCTCTCAAGCGAATCAAGCAGTGCTGATTCTTGACTCGGCTGTTCTCGTACGTCGTCACTAGGGACTACGGCTTCGCGCCGAACCCCTTCGGTGGTTTCTGCACAGTCGCCTGCTGCAAACCAATCGTGAGAAGAGTCGCGCAGGTCGGCGACCACATCGTCGGCACGGCAACAACCACCAGGTTCCCGCCTGGCCAGGTCGTTTATGTGATGAGGGTCAGCGAGGTGCTCAGCTTCGACCAGTTCTGGAACGATCCCCGCTTCGAACCGAAGCGCCCGATCCTGAACGCAACGAGGAAGCGCCAGTACGGCGACAACATCTACTGCACCAACTCGCAAGGGAAGTTCGTCCAGATGGACTCTCACCACAGCCTCGCCGGCGGTGCAACCAACACCTTCAATCTCAACAAAGACACCGGCGTCGACCGAGTGCTCGTCTCTGACCACTACACGTACTGGGGTGGCTCAGGACCCGTCATGCCGGCAGAACTCCACTACACCCTCGCCAGACGCGGACACCGCTCAACGTTCACCGACGATCAGGTCGCGGCGTTCGTCCGCTGGGCGGAGCCGCTCCTCGGACAAGGCTTCTGCGGGCGGCCATTCAGCTGGGCCTAGCTCGGCCGCGTCAACAAACCCCGCGGCTGACCCAATCCGTCGCAGCTGCGAGCGCCTGCGCGACCGGCGTCCACGAGTCTGGCGCAATCGAACCCAATTGCTCGCTGGGAGCCGGCGCACCGCCATCGCTGTCACCATCATTCGAAAGGGCGGAGTTCACAGCGAAACCAATCAGCGCTGCGATGACGGCGCTCGCGACCGTGCCTACGACCCAGGCCGAGATTCGGACAATGCGTTCGAGACTCGCGACCCGGGTTGCCAGCACTTGCGGCGACGCAACGTCTCCCTGCTGATTCCGGTGCTGCAGCGTTGCAGTGACGACTCTCGGTGACTCCTCGGCAGGGCGACCACTTGGCCCACGGCCCGGTCTTCTTCTGATGCGTCCTAGGACTGCCTGGGAGTGTGGAATCCTCTAGTTTCCACAACACTCCCAACAGTGCTCGACCGATGTCACTCGAACCAGGGTCCTACATGCTCGGCGCACCGCCGTGTGTGCCTTGGCATGCTCGTCAGATCGCCTATGAGAGGCGTCGCCTAGCGTTGAGCCGCTTTGGACCCACGTCTCTGCAGCCCGTCCCATACTCGGTGCCCTTGGCGATAGAGTTACGTGCATGTAATTTCGGGTCTGGTTGAATATGGTCATCGACGACTCCCAAACAGAAGCTCGAACCGGGCCACACGATGGTGAGCTCACTGAAGCGGTTCGCGCCCTCGTCCGCGCTGCAGCTGCTTGCGCCGCTTTCTGCGAGCACATCGAACACAACGAACCGACGACAACGCACCAAGTCGTAGCAGCGGCACAGGTGATGCGACGCGTCGCCGCACAGCTTGCCGATCAGTCTGGCTTGTCCCTACGTCAGCTGTACGAAGACAGAATTCGGAGCGTTGAGGCGTCCAGCCTCCTCGCCCACAGCACCGGCGCGGAACGGATGGAGTTGGTCGGAGCCGACGCTCTCGCCAAAGCCCATAGCTGGGACGAGGTCCAGATCGCGCAGGTGGAACACGACCGCCGATTCCATCCGGACGTGTTTGGGCTCTCGAAGGTCGACCAGCTGCGGCATTACACGTTCCACGTGACAAAGCTCGCGGGCTTGCTCCTAGATGCCGTCGACCTAGGAGCTTGGGACTCGTTTCGCGACGAGCGGTTGGCGGACATTGCCGTCTTCGGGGTCAAGCTCGCAACCGTGTGCAACGAACGCCTTCCATCAACCTCAGTTGACCTGACGTAGCGTGCGCGACAGCGGATCGACGGTGGGGCGCAGAGGCTCGCGAGCATTGACGCTGCGAAAAACTCAGGGGTAACTGCATGAGCGGCTTTTGGTCGTCTGAGACAATCCTCGACCGCATCCGCGCCGACCGACTGGTGGACCCGTTTAGCCCCAAGCTTGTCAAGCACTGCGCCTATGAGCTGACGATGGGACCGCAAGCGCTGGTCACCGGCGACAAGAGGGTCCTCAGGGATCTCGAAGTCGGCGAGCAGCTCCAGATTCCAGCAGGTCACTTTGCCCAGCTCATGACTGAGGAAGTCGTGCGCGTCCCCAAAGACACTCTCGGCCTGATTTCGATGAAGTCGCGCGTCAAGTCCCTCGGACTGGTGAACGTATCGGGATTTCACGTCGATCCTGGCTTTAAGGGCCGACTCCGCTTCTCCGTCTACAACGCAGGACCGTCGCCCGTCGTCATCTCACGCGGTACGCCCACATTCTTGATCTGGTTCGCTGCCTTGGACAAGGCCACACGGGATCCCTACACCGGAGACGGAGGACGCCGCGCGTTTAGCGACAGAGATACGAAGGACATGTTGGGAGATGTGCACACCCCCCAAGTGCTCGCCGACCGCGTTCTGAGGCTGGAGAGAACCATTAGCTGGCGCCATCAGCTGGGAAGATTGGCGCTTGCCGCTGTCTTTGGCGGGTTTGCCACGTTCGGCTTCGGCACGCTTGCGTCATGCGACGATTCAGCCGCGTCGTCATCCTCAGAATCTCCATCCATGCCTGCTGGACCGGACTCGCACCTCCCGCCCTAGCACCCCACGAGATCACAGCCGACTGAGAACCCGCGTCGTGGCACCACGATGATGCAGCAATGAAACCTAGACACCCTCGACAAGGCAGGAACACAAGCGCCAACCCTCGGATCGACGGCGTCGGCAAGCGGTGAGCACGGTCCTTCGTCTTCTCGCGCGCACCGCAGTTGAGTTGCTGTAGTCCTACTTGTGCCTGAGAAAAGACGGAGTCCCGTCCGAGGCTCGCCATTTGCCGGCAACCCCATATGAACCTGAGGGGCGACGACGCTGACAGGGGTCCCAGATTCGGGCCAAGGGTGGCCTGGACCCCTGTTGTTGCACCGGGATTGTGGGAGTCAGGCGGCGGCTCGGTGACGTTGTCGGTGGCAGTTCTCGTTGTGCGCCCCGCGCTGCAAACGGACCCTGCGGTCGGTCACTGAGCGGAATCTGCGAGCGTGGAGGAGCTCGTCAGCGAATGTGCGTTTGAACCGCTTGGCCATTCCGTTGTCCTGTAGCCGATACGGCTCGGCGCGGCGGTTGGTGTTTCGCCTTTCGGCGAGCAGCTCGGCGAACTTGTCCGAGCGGAAGTTGGGGCCGCTGTCGCTGAGGATTTCGTCGTCAGCGAGGTCGTTGAATCAGGACCAGTCCTGGGCCCGCCGCCAGAACCAGCGCAAGGTGTCGGCCCATTCGTTGTCGAGCCGCCTCGACGTAAGCGACCTGGGAGTAGTCGTCGGGAGCGACGTTCAGGTAGGTGTAGTCGCGTCGCTCGCAGCGACGTTTGGCCTTGGGTGATCCTCCGCCGTGGACCCATCAGCTCCCGCCGAGCGAGAGTCTGCCGACCTCCCTCGCGTCCAGATAGATCGGCTCGCCTGGCGCGGTGCGCTCGTAGCGACGGATCAGCCGTCCGGTGGGCGATCCATCCAGCTTGGCAGGTTCATGGCCCATGACACTTACGCACCTGCCACACCGTCAAGGGGAGGGCACACCGGTGCACGCCGTCACCTGCGCAGGACCTCGCCTGGCCGAGCGCCCCAGCCGACAAGCCCGCTCCTCGCCCTTGAGATCAGTGTGCATCGGGGAGCAATACGGCCGGTTGCACTGCTCAAGCAACCGCGCCACGATCTCGACCCCTTACCAGCGCCTCCACTTCGCCACCGTGCCATGGGACACACCCATCTGGCGAGCCACCTCCGCCGGGGTGGTGCTGGCCTCGATCCACTCCATCAGCATCCGTCGCCCGGCGGGCGTCGAGCGAGCATTGGAGTGAGACTTCGAGACTCCTGGCGGCGTGCTTGTTCCCGCAAGCACCACGCTCGCGCAAGAAGCTCAACCCATCACCCTGCTACCAGCCTCCATCTCCACGACAGCAAGCGCGCCCTGAGGGCCGTGCCGCATCGGCTAGTGCGGGCCCTTGCGAACGACGACGCCTAAACGCAATGTGCATTTGGCAATTGCTGCACGAATGCACTGTGGTTTGGCTCTGACGGTGTCGGGTGAGGTGGTCGACTGCCGGCGAGATCGACACGGATCGAGCCAGCGCATACTCCTCCCGGCGTCCCCCCGGTACATTGCGCAGTCACCTGGGTACATAGGAGTTGGCTGTTGTGCGATTGGGCGGCGCGGAAGAATTCCGGACTCGGATGCCCGTGATTGTTGTTGGCACCGACGCTGACAAGAACCGCAGCCGGGTCGAGCAATTGAAACAGTTCGCCGTGAGCATCGGCTGAGACGACCGAGCCGATCTTTCCACCGTGGTGGGGCCAGCGGACAATCGATCGGGAGGGCATCATTCGTATGGCTTCCCGCCAAGCACTGATCTGAGCATCTCCACCAATGATCGCGCTCCTGCCTTCGGACTCGATCAGGACTATCCCGCTGCCCGCGTTGGGTTGCCCCGCCGCGACCGCGCGCAAGAGTTGCGGATATGTCGGCGCCAGCAATGTCCAGGAAGTTGTGTCTCCGAGTTGTTGGCGCCCGATATCCGCGTGGGCTCTGCTAACGCGATCGCCGTACACCAAAGCTCGCTTAAGTAGGCCCTTTAATCCGGTGCGGCTCTCAACGGTTCCGGGATTCGCAATCATGGTGTCGTGATTGAGGTACAGGACACCCGTAAACCGCTCTTCCAACGAGGTCAGAACTTCAATCATCCCGCCAAAATGGTCCATATGGGAGTGGGTCACAACTGCGGCACGCACTTCTGTGAAACCCAACTGTCCGAGTGCTATGATTGCCTGCTCATAGCAACCGATGTTACAGTCGACGATCAGGGCATGGCCAGTGGCAGTATCGACCGCAACCGTGCAGTCACCTTGTCCAACATCAACCACCATCACCGACGCCGACATCGACTAGGCCTGATTTCTCTCAGTCGTTGTTGGCAGATCCTCAAATGGATCTGTTTGCCACGACATAGATTGAAACTTGAATTCGGCGCACTCGATATCTTCAGGAGCCTCGATGTGTCGTGCTTCAAAGGTTGTGCCGGGCCTTATCAGCCATCCAGGCATTCGATGTGGTAGTTCTACTGAAACACCATCAAGCGGTGTGACTCCGTTGATCCAGATCCGGACATCGGGTCCATCAACATCGTGCACTGCTCCTACCCGCCACATCATAGAACTCTCTGAAGCGTCAGGAATCGGCGTCGAAGTGTACCGGATTCGCCCCTCTGGAGCCAGATGATCGGCGAGTAGTCGCTGTGCTCTAGCCATGCAGCGTTCGTCAACGTCATATGTGCTCCACACTTCTACCTCTATCTCATCGAGTAAGCGATGGAGCTCGTTGGGTCGCGCGGCTGGACTAGTCGCAGCATCAACTGCCGCTTTACCAAGCCTAGCGAGTCGCTCAAGCGCAAAGTAATCAGTTGGAACTGGGAACGATTTTATGACCGCTGCCGGAATATTCCTATCGCTTCCAAACTGCGCGGCATATGCATTTGCAAAACCGGAGCCCAAGATCGCAATAAGCGCGTAGAGGATTTCCGAGTTCGATTGATCTAGCGGAGCGATGCCGCGCATACCGTTAGAGCATCCGATGCCGTCAAGATCCAGTGCTACTTTAAGTCTCCACGGGGTTCCTGGGTCCCCAGCCGCAGAAACTAGCACCTTCTTGCGGCCCAAGATCGACTTACCGCGGGCGTTCTGAAAGTCCTGAGGGAATCTAAGGCGCCAAAGTCCCTCTATGGACACTCGCGAGTACGGATCGGTGTTCTCGAAGTTCGGAAGATAGTGGATTCCAACGCCTCGATCCTCCGCTCCTGCGAGCCGCTGCTGGCCCGTGACGACCAATGCCATGTCGCCGAGAGGACTCGACATTGCTCCGAACTCCATCGGCGATATGCCCACTCTCAATGGCATTGAGGTAGGGCCGATTAAGAAGTTGGCCTGAGGAGGGGATCCGGCCAGAAATGTGCTGCGCTCGCTGGATTTAACGTGTTTGACGACCCGAAATCCAGGAATGGACGCACTGCGGCCTTTGCGCGCCAAGATGACCGATGGCGATTGCTGAGATGTTTTGAATGTGTTCTGGGGCAATCTCCAAATGTCAAAGACTTCAAAATTGGTCTCAAGGAGCTGTCGAGTACCAGCACTATTGCGGGCCGACAGCCAAGATGTTGGGACGATGGCACCTAGCAGGCCACCCGGAACCAAGACATCGGCCGCCCATCTCATGAACTGATCTGCTCGTTGTCGTCGTTTGCCTTTACGCTCTAACTTCCATGGCGGGTTCATGACGATGATTCGTGGGCGCATTTGCAGATCCGAGATCGCTAGAGTATCGGTCGCCTCAATGCGCCATCCATTCCCTGCAGGTTGCGATTTGAGAAGCAGCGCCAGCCGCGCGAGCTCGGCGGCAAATGGGTCAATATCGTAGCCACGCAAACGTTGTTGAAGATCTCGATGGCACTCCTCGAGGGTACGGTCTGGCGGTTGCAGTTGGCGTAAACGCTCGTGAGCAGCGATTAGAAGCGATCCTGAGCCACATGCCGGATCAAGCACATAACGATCTTCAGGATCAATTAGCTCGATCGGTAGCTCAGCTACCATGCGAGTAGCTAAGTCCGACGGAGTGTAGTGGATGCCTAAACGGCGTCGCTCGGCTGTGTCAACAAGAGACTGCTCATAGACATGGCACAGAACGAGCGGATCCATACTGCGGTAATTGATGCCAAGCCCTAACTCATGTGTTAGTTCTGCGAGGACATTCAGCTCGCTAGGTGGCGCATATCTCAACCACGAAAATGTATCGGGGTACCTCTCCGCCGCGTGCTCGATAACGTCAAGTGCATCATGACGCACGTTTGGGTACCCCGCGAACTCGGAAGGAACGGCATCTCTCGAAACAAGCGCCGTAAGCGACCCGACTACCAGGCGTGCAGCGTCACGTCGGTCTCGACGCGTTGCCTTACGCCTGCGCTCGCCCGAATGAGCGAGCGCCTGAGCAGTCCAACTGAGGGCGTCTCCTACAATCTCACCCAGGTTCTTAGTGCTGTCAGATCTCGCAGCTGCCAGGAAATTTACCGGTAACTCAAATAATGGCAGCTGACGCAAGCCCGCCTTGATCTTGGTGGCTGCTTCGGGCTGCAGTAACGGCTTTAACTCCGAGGCTGCTTCTTGATCAACGATGCGCCACTCGGTGGGCGCTCCGGCGGCTTCGGGATCGGCGACTCGCAAATCGAAGCGGTCGCCTTGCGGCCGCACGATGAATGGCGCACCGAGAGCCAGCGCGACGCGAAGTGCCCGTGCGGGGTCCTCAATATCTACAACAACTAGC
Organism: Candidatus Poriferisodalis sp.; assembly: GCF_965208555.1. Taxonomy (GTDB): domain Bacteria; phylum Actinomycetota; class Acidimicrobiia; order Acidimicrobiales; family Poriferisodalaceae; genus Poriferisodalis. The sequence continues at coordinate 459,673 of NZ_OZ242342.1, forward strand.
GCCGTCGTCATGTCCTTCGGTGCACTTCTTGCGAACGCAACAAGCTCCGCTATCTCGACGTCTCGCGAACCTGGGATCCACACGGGATAGTTGCCCTGCAGTAGGTCACCGGTGTAGCCCACGGCCTCAAGAAAGCCGCGAGCGCGGTCCAGAACTAGCGCGTCAGCCACTGCAAGCCAGGCAGGTTGGCCGCTGAGCCGACGCCCCAGCGGACCTCGCGGTGCAGTGACGACCGCTCACCATGCTTGGGCCCGTGCCTACAACGTGGCCGTGACACACGCTAGCGGTGCCTGCCAGAGAAGAGCGATGGGAGTTTCAACGGCGATGCACATCACTGTAATGCTTGATGCACCGGCGACCGCTGGATTTTGCCAAGGCAAAATTAAGCCAAGAGTTCCGCGGCGCGCCTTGTGCTATTGGTGCCATCGTGGCTGGAAGCCCACGCCACGATGTCGCCGACTACGCGGACGGCAGATCCACGGATCGGCGCTACGAAGAGCGGCGGGCGACCGTCCCGGTCGGTGATTCGCGTCGGCCACTTCCCGCGCAACGGACACAACACACACGTCGTCGTGACTACAGGCACCCGGATTGCCTTGGACAATGTGTAGACGACCGCCAGTACCAGAGGCAGCCACCGACGCCACACGGCCGTCGCCGGCCCACCTGCATCACGCGCGCAACCTCGCGCAATATGACAGCCGATGCGCAGCTGTGTCGACGGCCGCGCCGATGTCGCCGTCGCTTGACCGCAGCATGTACGTCAGCTCGCGTAGTGGTCTGCAGGCGTTCCAATGAGACATCCGCTCTCTTCGGTTCGTCGAGTGACTGTTCGGCGACGGCTCTCAACGTAGCGACGAGACGGCGAAGTTGGCCCAGTCGGACATGACCTGGCGGCGTTGGTCGAACAGGTCCGCCTGCCGGACGTAGGCACGCTCAACGCTGTTGCCGAGTGTGTGCGCCAAGCACGCTTCTGCCACCGCCCACGATGCGCCTGAGCACTCGAGGAGCCATTGCCGTAGTGAACTTCGGAACCCGTGAGCGGTTGAGTCGACGCCATTCGTACGGAGCACTTTTAGGAGCGCTTGCCAGCTCAATTCGTGGCCGTGCCGGAGCGGACTGGGGAAGATCAGACCGGAGCCGTCGTCGAGCTCACGGGCCTCGGTCAACACGTCGAGGGCTTGCTTGGAGAGCGGAACTCGATGCTCGACGTTGCCGCCTTTCATGCGGACCGCGGGGATCGTCCAAATGGCGCCGTCGAAGTCGACCTCGGGCCACTGCGCGCCCCGAGACTCGCCGCTGCGCACGCCAGTGAGGATCAGGAACTGCAGGCACAGTTTCGACGCGGGCGAGGCTTCGGAGTGCTCGATGCGCCGCATGGCGTCAGGCACATCGTCGTAGTGGATGGCCCGTTGGTGATTCGCGACCTTTGGGGTGCGAGGGAGCGCCGCATCGATTCCCTCCCCCGCTGCGTTGGCGACGATGTGCTCGTGATGAGCCATGACCCAACCGAGCACCTTGCGGATGCCTTGACGGATCCTTCGCGCAATCTCGGGCTTGGAGTGCCAGATGGGATGCAACACGGCCAGTACGTCGGACCGGGTGATCCGATCGGCGCGAATGTGCCAGAGCGGGGCGGCGTGCCTTCGGAGTCTTCCGAGCCAAATGTCGCCGTGGCGCGGATCCCGCCAAGTCGGCCGCATCATGTCGCAGACCCGCTCAGCAGCCTGTCCGAAAGTCGGCACGTCGGAGCGCTGAGTGGTCGGATCCCTGCCCACCTTCGCGTCGGCCTTGATCTCGTCTCGTCGCTGTCTCGCCCCCGCGAGTCCGACCGCCGGCCAGGGCCCGATTCCGATGTCGCGCTTGCGGCCATTTACGCTCACGCGCACGACCCAGCTCCGCGCTCCGCTCGGCTTGACCACCAAGCTCAGCCCGTCACCGTCCGAATGCTTGCCGCGCGGGGCGTGCTCGACGGTCTTGGCCGACAGATTCCCCATGTGCTCCGCCTTGGCGCCTGCTGAGGGGGGAACCGTTCCCCCTTCAGGTGGGAACTGACTGTAACAGGGGGGAACTGCCGAGAGGCCGCAATCTCAAGAAACTGCCTCTGACCAGTGCCTTTGGGAACTCCTGGGAATCCCTGACATGGTTCCCGGGTGTCGGAGGGGGGACTTGAACCCCCACACCCTTTCGGGCACTAGATCCTTAATCTAGCGCGTCTGCCAATTCCGCCACTCCGACTGAAGGCCCGAAACCGCTGGCTGCGCAGCCATTTCGGGGCGCGTCAGCATAGCGCTGCGCCCCGGAATCATCGGCGGGGTTCAGGCCTCGTCAATAGCTGTCGCGAGCGCATCGAGACTCACCGGGTTCAGCTCGCCGCGCCACGACCACACGACAATGTCGACGCCGGCGTCGAAGAAATCCTGCGCGCCCGCAACTGCCTTGTCGATATCGCCGTCGGCCTCGAAGCCGAGGTGGATCGACCGGTCGATCTCAGCCTCGTCACGTCCGACTCGCTCGCAGTGGGCCCGCAAGACGTCGTCCAGCTCCCGCCACGCAGCGACATCGGGCGGGAACGTCATGTCCCACTGGTCGGCGTACATGGCCGCCGTTCGCAGCGTCCGCGCCCGGCCCTGGCCGCCGATCACGATCGGGATGCGCTCCTGGATCGGCTTGGGCTCGCACCAGGCATCGGTGAGCTCGAAGAAGCGTCCCTTGTGGGTGGTCGTCGTCTCGGTCAGCAGCTTGACGATCACCTCCATGCCCTCCTCCAGCCGATCCGAGCGGTCCCGCAGCGGCCCCAGCTCGATGCCGTACGCGTCGCTCTCCATGAAGTTCCAGCCGGCGCCCATGCCCAGCTCGAAGCGACCGTTCGAGATGTGGTCGAGCGTGGCCGCCATGTTGGCGGTCACTGCTGGGTGGCGGTGATGCATGCCGTTGACCATCGCGCCGAGACGGATCCGGGTGGTGGCCTGCGCCAAGCCCGCCAGCATCGTCCAGCCCTCCAGGTTGGGACCGTCATAGGGCGGGGCCAAGGGATAGAAGTGGTCCCAGTTCCACGCCGACTCGAATACCTCGATCTCGTCGGCGGCCTGCCAGATCGCCAAGTACTCCGGCCATGTGGCGTGGTGCGGCGGTGTCTTGATGGCGTGACGTCCCATGGGGGCTCCTTGTCGCAGGCGAGCAGCAAGCCCAGGCCGTCAGGCGAGCAGCAAACCGAGTATCAGCGTGGTGAAGCCGAATGAGACGGCCACCACCACCGTGATGCGGCTGAGGTTCTTCTCGGCGACCGTCGAGCCCGCCGCCGTGGATCCCACGGTGCCGCCGAACATGTCGGACACGCCGCCGCCGCGGCCGCTGTGCAGCAGCACCAGGCCGATCAGCCCGAAGGCGGACAGCAGGTGAATCCCGCCGACAATCCACGTCATCACGGCGTCTGAGGCTACCGGCACCTGTCGGCGGCCCCGAGTCGGGAAGGCCCGTCTATGGGCGTATCAGGTGAGTTATGGGGGTGCTGCCCTTGGCGCCCGGCACCCAGCCTTCGATGATGGCGCTGAAACCGCCCGCTCCCCCGCCGGCGCGCACCACCATGGGCGACCACGGCGGCAGTTTGCGCAGGCCGCCGCTGGCGGCGCCTTCGGCCGAGCCGAACACGTGCCCGCCGTCGACCGAGCCGCTCTGGTTTCCGGCAACCTCGGCGCCCAGAAGCTGTCGCACGAAGCCCTCGGGCAGGCCCTCGGACATGCCGCCAGCGCCGCTGACTGCGAAGTCCAGGTCCATCTGCAACAGCGGCTCGAGTTCTTCGTAGAAGCGCTCCCGCGTCCAGCCCGAGTCCGCGAACGTCGACATGTGCTCGGGTGTCATCACCAGCATCGCCTCGGTGGGCAGCTTGCGATTGCCCACGCACATCAGCTGCTGGGCGATCGTGCGGATCAACGAATCAGGCGTCCGGGACACCTGGTCGATGCAGCCGATCGGGCCGTGCCCGGCGAACAGCGTGACCGTGTCCTGGCCGGGCTCGAAGCCGCGGGCGACTGACAGCGGCGGCCAGCCGTCGGGCAGCCCTTCCTCGTCCTCGGCGAAGCACCAGCCCACTTTCGAGGGCGACCCCAGCGCCGAGCGGTCGATGCCGCCGATGCCCGGTTTGCCGCCGCCGACATTGCGGATCACCAACTGCAGGGCACGCCCGATGGTGGAGTTGGCACGGTTGCCCTGCCCGAGCGAGTTCTTGTCGGTGTTCATGCCGATGCGTCGGCGGATGGGGCCGTTCACGATCACGATCGGCCCCGAGAACCACAGCGTGCACAGCAGCCCGTGCATGTTGAACGTGTCGGTGCATGCCGCCTCGACGGCGGCCAGTACCACCGGCAGGTACTCGGGCTTGCAGCCCGCCATGACGGCATTGACCGCCACCTTCTCGACCGTGCACTCGACCAAGGCGGGCGGCACCACCGCGACCACTTCGCCGGGCGCCCGGGTGGTTCCCGCCAGCATGGCGGCCACTCGCACTTCGGTCGGCGGCACCACTGGCAGCCCGTCGGACCAGCCGCGGTCGTATCCGGCCTCGATGGGGTCCTCCGCCGATGCCAGCTCCACCTTGCGGCTCGCGAACGACGTCGCGCCGAAGCGCAGTGCCAGCTCATCGGCGAGCAGTGGGTCCACCGACATCGAGCCGCAGCCCGGCCGCATGTCCGGCAGCTCTGATCCGAGAGCGTCGGCTCCGCTCAGCGCTTCCCAGCTGCGACGGTCCCACCCCACCGTGCGGGCCATCTCACGGCCGTCCATCACTGCCATGAGCGTCGGCACCGTTTCGATGTCGTGATGCCAGGACACGGCCAGGTCGTGGTCATGGGTGACCTCAGCACACTGCCCGCCGAGCCCGGCCATGAACTCGGGATCGTCCTGCGTGAACACGGTCAGGCGCGTCCCGCTGCGCACTGCGTGGTCGGCGAGCTCGGCCAGCACTGGCTCGACGTCGCGGCAGGTCGGGCAGTCGCGTTTCACGAAGGCCACGAGGCCATCGACGAGGGGAGGCCGCTCAGCGGCAGCGGTCGGTTCTTCAGCAGGCACGCTGAGACTCTAGATCTGAGACCCTCGATGCGGCCTCTCGGCCTGCGCAGCCGGCGCCAACGCAGGGCTGGCTGGCTACAGGGGATGGGCGGTGAACTGCTCGCTCGCCGTGGCGTATGCCTGCAGCGCTACCGCCGGTCGGCGTCGTGGGTCCAGCAGGTTGCTTCCCATCGCATCGAGGTCGGCCGATGCCGGCATCACGACTTCCACACGCTCGCACTCTGTCAGGCTCAGTCGTTCGCATTCGGTGGTTATCCGGCTGGCGACGCGCAACGCGCTCCAGCCCAGCGTCATCGCGCCGGAGTCCATGGCTGCAGCAATTGGCATCTCCCACGGCTGCGCTGCCGAGGGCAGCTCGGCGATGCCCATCGGGGAGCTCACCACGACCAAGTCGTAGGACTCTCCCCGAAGCACATCGAGGTTGTCCGACGAGTGCACGCCCGCGTCGATGTACGCGGTGCCGTCGATCTCGACAGGTTCGAACACGGCCGGCACGGCGCACGACGCTGCGACTGCCTGTGCGGGCGTCGCCGGGCCGTCGGCGTCGAAGACCACCCGTTCGCCCGCGTCCAGCTCCACCACCGGCACACGCAGTTCCACCCGGGTGGGCCACTCCCCGTCGAACAGCCCGCGCACCATGTCAGCCACGTGCGCTGTCGGCACCCTGCCGCGGGGCAGCAGCGAGGCCAGTGCCGTACCCGGTGCCACGCGGCCCGGCATCATCGCCGCCAGCATCCAGATGTGCGGTGCCATCGGCGCCCCGAAGCTGGCGGTGGCCTGGCGCTTCGGGCCCCGCCGTGCCCGTGCGGCGCCGAGCAGGCGCTCGCCGTCAGAGCTGAGGGGCTGTCGCGTCTCGCGGCGGAAGAGGTCGCTGGGGCTGAGCCCCGCGGAAACCAGCGCGCCAGAGATCGAGCCCGCGGACGTACCGACGATCAGGTCGACTTCTCGGGCGTCGATCCCCCACGCGTCCTCCAGCGCTTTGAGCACACCGGCATGGAAGGCCCCGCCGACGATGCCGCCGGAGCCCATCACCAGCGCAACGCTGCGGGGGGCCACGGCTGCGCCTCTAGGCCTCGACGTCGCTGTGCTCGAGCATCCAGCCGATCATCGACGGGATCGAGCGCTTGCGGGCGCCGTTGCCCACGATGAGCCCGACGTGGCCGGCGGGCAGCCGCATCTCGGTGGCATCGTCGGAGCCGACCATCTCGTCGAGGCCGTAGGTGGACTCAGGCGGCACGATGTGATCGCGCTCGGCGATCACGTTCAGGAACGGCGCCGTGATGTCGGCAAGATCCAGCTTGCGGCCGCCGAGCACCAGATCGCCGGTCACGAATCCGTTCCCCTCGATGAACATCTCGGCGGTCTGGATCATCGTGGCGCCCGGGAACGGGATATGGCTGCGGGTCCACGACGTCATCGCCTGGTACGAGCTCAGGAACTTGTCGTCGTCGAGGTGCTCCCAGAAGTCCATGACCGTGCTGAGGTCTGAAGTGGGCGTCAGCAGCGTGAACGAGGCCCGCACGGCCTCGGCGGGCACGTTGCCGGTGTGATCCATCAGGTGCTCCGGATCGATGCCGCCCTTGCCCACACCGGTCATGACCGTCGGCATCTTGGCAAAGTCGACCGGGGTGGCCATCACCACGATGTTGCGGATGGGATCGTCTGGGTGGCCGGCCGCGTACAGCAGCGTCAGCAGGCCTCCGTAGCAATAGCCGAACACGGTGATGCCGACCTCGCCGCCCATCTGGTTCACCTTGGCCACTGCCTGGGGCAGCAGCTCGTCGCAGTACGTCTCGAGCGTGTTGTTGGCCTCCTCCTCGTCGGGCACGCCCCAGTCGAGGAGGAAGACATCGAAGCCCTCGGCGACGAGCCGTTCGATGAAGCTGTTGCCCGGCTGCAGGTCCAAGATGAACGATCGGCTGACCAGGCTCATCACCAGCAGGAGCGGCGGGCGAACGGTCGGGTTCTCGCTTCGGTAGCGGTAGAGCACGGCCTTGCCGTTGCTCCACACGGCGTCACGGGGAGTCTGGCCGACCGGGGCACGGTCGATGCCCATGACATGACGGGTCAGGTTCCACCAGCGCCGCATGCCGGTCTCCCACATCTCGGCAAACGGGACAAAACCGGTGAACGGGTTGAATGCAGCGGCATCGGTCTGCGGCGAGGCGCCCGTGGCACCGTTGCGGGACACGGGCTTGGTCAGGGTGGTCGGGGGCATTGGTGTTCCTTCAGGATGATGAGGGGTGATACGGGTCGCCGGCTGGCTCAGGCAGTCGATGCCGTTTTGGCAGGAGCCTTCTTGGCCGTCGCCTTCTTGGCTGAGGGCTTGCTCGACATCGGCTGTGCGGCGCCGTTCGTCGCCGGCGGCGCATCGCCGGGAGCAGCGGCAGCCACCTCGAACACGAGGTTCTTGAGACCCTTCAGCTCACGGTCGACCGCTGCGACCTGCTGGCGCAGCTTGCGCACATCGGTGGCGGCGGGCAGGTTCCAGAAGTGCAGCCAACGCCGGCTGGCACGCTCGAACTCAGCCGTGAAGGCACTGGTGACCTTGGCGCTGGCGGCCATGAAGTCGCGGAAGCCGTCCGAGGCGGTGAACTGCTGGAGACCAGGCGCTACGGCCTTCTCCCACTCGTCGTAGATCTCACGCCATTGCTTGGCCATGTCTGGTTCCTCCGGAATACAGGGGGGGGGGGGGTCCGGTGTGCTGTCACGAATGCCGGCGGCGTGCTCGACACCTGCCGGAACGAATGAATGAACTGATGGGACCGACTTCGTCGCCCATCAATTGCATGACGTTATGCAACTATATCTAGATTGCGACGAGGTCACAAGAGCATTTCGCTTCTGGAAATTGTGTGACACGCTGCAATGATCTGCTGGCGGGCAGGCAGCGGATCGGCTAGATTATGAAGACAGCCGATGAACTTGATCGATACGGACCAGCAGGGCGCCGGAGGCCCAGCGCAGTCCACGGGCAGCGGCACTCGTCGCACCCTCGGGCTGCCACGAGTTCGTGACGCGCAGCAATCCTGGGCGCCCGAGTCCGCCGACTGGGGCGACGAATGGGATCTCGATCACAAAGTCGCTGCCCTGTGGCGCGCCGCGCGGCTGGGGCCGACCGTCGAACGGCTGCGCCGGCACGTGCTCGGGGGCGGGTCCCAGTCGATCGAACCCGGTCAGTTCCGAGCGCTCGATGCGGTAGCGGGGCAGGGCCCTGTCTCCATCCGGGCGCTCGCCGACATCATGGACGTCGAACCCAGCACGGTCACACGCGCAGTCGTCCGGCTCGAGACCGACGGTCTCGTCTTCAAGCGACGGGCCGACCGCGACCACCGGGAGGTACTGGTCGAGCTGACCGATCTCGGCGCGGCCCGCCACCAGTACTTCGTCGACCGTGCCTACCGCATCTACGAGGAGATCTTCACCGTCTTCGACACCAGCGAGCGCGAACTTCTTGCAGACTTGCTGGAGCGCATGCTGGTGTCGACCGATGCCGCACTCGCCCGTCTCGATGCCCGGGCGCTGTAGAGCGAGTTCCAGCGATCACAGAGGGATGTCCGACCGCCGATGACCGCCGACGCTCCGACGAGCCGCAGCACGGCCTCGCGAGGTACGGCGTCGCCGCTGCGCGCCGGCTGCCGAGCAGCAGGCTCAGTGGCCGAGTGGATCCGCGGGCACAACGAGAACGACCTGCCTGCGGTACGCCAGACGCCTGCGGCTGCGTGGAAGTGGATGATCGACGAATGGTCGATCCAGCTGGAGCTGGCGTCCGCTCGCATGAGGATCCCCGACGGGCCGTTCCGCCAGCGGCTTCGCTCTGAGCTGGCTGAGGCCCGCAGCCTGTATGCCGAATGCGGATGGCTCGACGATCCGGCCGCCTACCACCGCACTCCCCCGCCGCTCGACAGCGGGGTGCAGATCAGCGCTACCTCTGCGGGCGATGCCGATTTCTGGCACGTCCGCTTCGCGAGCGAGTTCGAGCCGTGGCCCGGCGAGCCGGGGCGCGACCGCTGGATGAGCTACCGGCCGGTGCGCACCACCCATGCGTGGATGCTGCAGCACCCCGATCGGCCCCGGCCCTGGGTCGTGGCCGTCAACGGCTACCGCACCGGCGAGCCCGAGATGGACATGTGGATGCTGTACGCGCACCGCCTGCACCGGCGTTGGGGCCTCAACGTGATCGCCGTGGTGCTCCCGCTGCACGGCCCCCGGGCCATCGGCGTCAGCGGTTCGCGGGTCATCCACGCCGGCGCCATGAACACGGTGTTCACGGTGGCGCAGGGCGCCTGGGACATCCGCCGGGTGATCGGCTGGGTGCGCGACCGGCTCGAGGCGCCTGCCGTCGCGGTGTCGGGCATCTCGCTCGGCGGCTACATGGCTGCCATGACTGCGGCGCTGGAGGACGACCTGGCAGCGGTCATCGCGGGCGTCCCCGAAAGCGACCTGGCTCGCGGCACCCGCCGGCAGGTCGAACCGCTGCTCCCGCCGTTCTACGAGCAGTGGGGGCTGTCATGGGAGCCGTACGAGCAGATCCTGTCTGTGGTGTCGCCGCTGTCGCTTCCGTGCAAGGTCCCCCCGCAGCGGCGCTACATCTTCGCCGGGCTGCTCGACCGCTGGGTCCGGCCCGGCAACGTCAAGACGCTCTGGGAGCACTGGGATCGGCCCGACATGCTCTGGTACCAGGGCTCGCATCTGTCCTACCCGTTCGAGCGCGAAGTTGCCCGCTACGTGGACCGGGCCGCCGCCGAGACCTTCGGCCGCGTGCCCGCGCCGCCCCCGCGCTGAGGTTCCGGCCGCCCGCCCCGGGTTGACGCTCCGGCCTCCGGCCGGAGGGGCTAGACGCGCTCCGGCTGGCCCAGCACCGCCAGACGGTGTCGCACCACCTTGCCGGTGGTGGTCATGGGCAGTGCGTCCACGAAGTGAATGTCGCGCGGCACCATGAAACTCGGAAGGTTCTCGGCGACCCAGGCGCGGAGCTGGTCGGCGTCGACGCGCCGGCGCGGGCGCGGAACGACGAACGCCGCCACCCGCTGGCCGAACTCGGGGTCGTCGACGCCGACAACGGCGGCTATCTCGACGCCGGGATGGCGTCCCAACACCTCTTCCACGCCGGAAGGGAAGACGTTCTCGCCGCCGGTCACGATCATGTCGTTGGCACGTCCCGAGATGTGAAGCCGGCCGTCTGCATCGAGGCGGCCGATGTCCCCGGTGGACATCAGCGTGCCGGCCCGGTCGCCGTCGCTCCCGTCGGTGTAGCCGAGGAACTGGGCCGTGCTGGCGAGATGAACCCAGCCGGCGTTGCCGTTGGGTGCCGGCATGCCGTCATCGTCGAGGATCGTCAGCGTCACCCCATCGGGCGGGCGGCCCACCGTGCCCGGCGCCGCGCGCAGATCGACGGGATCGGCGATGGTCCCGATGGCGGTCTCGGTGGAGCCGTACACGTTGTACAGGCGGTCTCCGAAGCGGTCCATCCACTCCTGGGCGAGCTCGCCGGACAGGACGTTGCCGCTGCTGAGCACCATGCGCGGCCGGTGCATCGCATCGGGCTCGATCGGTAGGTCGAGGATGCGGCGCAGCATCAGCGGGACGACCACGAGCGCGTCGTAGCGCCGCTCGCAGAGCAGTTGACCGACCTCAGCGGCCTGGAACTGCCGCCTCATCTCCAGCGTGCTGGCAGTGGCAAGGCCGACGACGAGCTGGCTCAAACCCCAGGCGTGGAAGAGCGGCGAGGCGATGAAGTAGCGGTCGCCCAGCCGGTACGGGACGCGTCGCAGCATGCCGACCCCGCCCACGCGCGTCGTCTTCAGCGTCCGCACGGCACTCTTCGGCGCTCCGGTCGTGCCCGACGTCAGCAAGACCAGCTTGGGCCGTCGCGAGGGAGGCGAGCACGGCCGGCCTTCCGCTGCGATGCGGGACATCGCGTCCGGGCTGCTCCCGTCGGCGACGAGCACCCTGGCCTTCGTTCCCGACTGGGCAACGACTCCGGCGAATTCCTCATCGGCGACGATCACGGCGATGCCGTCTCGTTCGCAGACCTCCGCGAGATTCGACGCCGGCAGCGCTGTCGAGAGCAGCACGGTGTCGCAACCGGCGCGTTCGGCCGCCACGAGCGCCGTCACAAACCACCGGTGGTTGCGGCAGAGGATGCCGACGGCGCCGAGGCCGCCGTCGGGCAGTGTCGAATCAGCTCGCATCCGGTCCGCCACGCTCGACGCCGCACGGTCGAGCGTGCGGTAGTCGACCGAGCCGGCATCATCGACGATCGCCGTGCGACCGCCGAAGCGCAGTGCCGCCGCCGTGACCGCCGAAGCGCTGCCGAGACCCCACTGCACTGAGGCCCACCAGCGCGCCGAGCCGAGCGCCACATCGGCAGCCCCCATGCGCAAGGCCACATTCCACATGCTGTCACCGGCGATCATGGACCCGCTCACCGGGTGTCACTCGCCGCCGGTGTCGAAGCTGCGGTACACGCCCAGCAACGCCGCCTTCTGCTCGTCCGTGAGGTTCGGATCGGCTTGGACCGCCTCGACCACCGTGGGTACGTCCTCACGGTCCATCAGGCCGGCGTAGGACAGCAGCGTGGCCGCGCGCACGTTGAGGGCTTCCGCCAGCGCCTTGAGCACCCGTACGGAAGGCTCGTGCAGGCCGCGTTCGATCTGGCTGAGGTACGGGTTCGACAGGTGAGCCATCTTGGCCAGCTGACGCTGGCTCAACTCCATCAACTCGCGCTGGGCCCGGATGAAGTCCCCGAGCTGATCGAAGCCGGGGAACGGGTTTGCCGACCGCTGATCGTCCGCGTCAGCGGCGTCAGGGTCGGAAGCGGCCATCAGGCCTGGGCGTCCTCGCTGGCCCGCTCCCACGCTGCGGCGATGCGAGCAGCACAGTCCTTGTTGGCCTCGTGGACCTGGCTCCAGAAGCCGAAGTAGGTGTCGATCATCTCGGTGGGCTTGGGCAGGTACTCCGCGAAGGGGCTCGACGTTGCCGGCACGGCGGACAGCCATGCCTCAGCGACGCGCTCATTCATCGACACGAACTGCTCCTGAGCAGTCTTCATCTGCTCGAGGGTGCGGTCCTGCATGTCGCGGATGGAATCGAGAACGGCCATGTGGCTTGCTCCTGGAAGGGGGAAGTGCCGGCGGGGGTCACCGACACTGTTAGAAATAGTACCCACTGCGGGAACAACTTGCAACCTAGAAATGCACCGCCGATTGGACTATGCGGGCGAACTGCACCGCGTCCAGGGAGGCTCCCCCCACGAGGGCGCCGTCGATGTCGGGCTGGTCGAGCAGCTCGGGAGCGTTGACCGGCTTGACGCTGCCGCCGTACTGGATGCGCACCTGGGCGCCGGCGCCTCGGCGCATTCCCTCGACGACGTCGCGGACTGCGGCGCACATGTCCTGGGCATCCTGAGGGGAGGCGTTCCGGCCTGTTCCGATGGCCCAGACCGGCTCGTAGGCCACCACCGAGGTTTCGAGCTGGGCCTTGGTGAGCTTGGCGAGACTGCCCCGAAGCTGAGTGCTCACCACCTCTTCGGCCCGGCCCGCTTCACGCTGTTCTAGCGTCTCTCCGACGCAGACGATCGGTGTCATGCCCGCCTTGGCGACGGCGGCAGCCTTCACTGCGATGAACTCGTCGGTCTCGCCGAAGAGCGCCCGCCGCTCGCTGTGGCCCACGATGACGTAGCTCACGTCGAGCTTGGCCAGCATGGATGGCGAGATCTCGCCGGTGTAGGCACCTTGGCCCTGGTCGTGGCAGTTCTGTGCCCCGAGCTTGAATTCGAGCCGGTCGGCGTCGATGACCGTCTGGCAGCTGCGCAGGTCCACGAACGGCGGGTGCAGGCTCACCTCGACCTGGTCGTAGCGGTGGCGAGCCAGCTCGTAGCTCAGCTTCTGGCAGAGCTGGATTGCCTCAAGATGATTCAGGTGCATCTTCCAGTTGCCCGAGATCAGCGGCGTTCGGCTCATCGCGGCTCTCCCTGCCTCGCTCACTGCTGCGGTGAGTCTCGCAGGGCGGCGAGACCGGGCAGATCTCCGTGCTCGATGAGCTCGAGGCCCGCCCCTCCCCCAGTCGAGATGTGATCCATGTACGGGGCAAGGCCGAATTGGGCCACGGCTGCTGCGCTGTCGCCGCCGCCGACGACGGTGAACGCCCGGGAATCGGCCATCGATTGCGCGACTGCACGGGTCCCGGCGGCGAATCGCTCATCCTCGAACAGACCCATGGGGCCATTCCAGAAGACCGTTCTGGCCGTGGCAATCACGTCGTCGAACTCGGCCGCCGAGCCGGGGCCGATGTCAAGACCGCGGCAGCCGTCGGGCAGGCTGCGGCCCATCTGGCGCACCGTGCCCCCCGCATCCAGTGCCGTGATGTCGTTGGGGAGCACGACGTTGGCACTGTCTCGCTGAGCATCGGCCTGCAGCAGTCGCTCGCAGGTCTCGATGAAATCGGGCTCGCAGAGCGAGTCGCCGATCGGGTGGCCCAGTGCGGCGAGGAACGTGAAGCACATGCCTCCGCCGACGATCAGCGTGTCGACTACCGACAGCAGCGCCTCGACGACGCCGAGCTTGTCGCTGACCTTGGCTCCGCCCAGCACAGCCACGAACGGTCGCTGGGCATCGGCTCGCAGACCGCCGAGCACTTCGGCTTCCCGGTGCAGCAGGCGGCCCGCCGCGCTCGGCAGGCGCTGCGGCGGCCCCACGATGGAGGCGTGGGCCCGATGGCTGGCACCGAAGGCGTCGTTGACGTAGCCGTCGAAGGGGGCCGAACCCACCGGCGCACCGCCGAAGGAGATGCCGAGGCCGCCAGTGACGAGTGCGTCCACGAAGGCCGGGTCGTTCGACGCCTCCCCTGGACTGAAGCGGAGGTTCTCGGCCAACGCGACGCCGGGCACCAGCTCAGCAAGACGCTCGGCTACGGGCGCGAGCGAGTAGCGCTCGTCGATCGCGCCAGCGGGACGGCCCAGGTGTGAGCACGCGGTGACAGCGGCGCCCCGTTCGACCAGCCAGCGCAGAGTCGGCAGTGCGGCCCGGATGCGCAGGTCGTCGCTGATCTCGCGCCGGCCGTCGGGCGTGTCGCGCAGCGGCACATTGAAGTCGCAGCGGGCCAAAATGCGTCGGCCGTCGAGCCCGCCGAGCCGCTGCTCGAGATCCTCAAGCGCCGGCAGGCTGCCGCCGCCGTTCGTCTCTGGGCTCATCGATTGCAGGCGATGCCCACCAGGTCCACCAGCCGATTCGAGTAGCCCCACTCGTTGTCGTACCAGCCGAGCACCTTGACCATGCTGCCCATGGCCATGGTCAGGCCCGCATCGAACACGCAGCTCGCCGGGTTGCCCACGATGTCGCTGCTCACGAGCGGATCCTCCGAGTAGTCCAGGACTCCGGCGAGCGGCCCGCTGGCAGCAGCGGCTGCGAAGGCCTCGTTCACCTCGTCGACGCTGGGGCTGGCATCGAGCGTTGCCGTGAAATCGGTGATCGAGCCGTCCGGTATCGGCACTCGCAGCGACGTGCCGTCCAGCTTGCCGTCCATGGCCTGCAGCACCAGCCCGGTCGCTCGTGCAGCACCGGTCGAGGTCGGAATGATGTTCACGGCCGCCGCACGGGCCCGGCGCAGGTCGCCGTGGGGACCGTCGACCAGCGATTGATCCCCGGTGTAGGCGTGGATGGTGGTCATGAGGCCCTGCTGGACACCGAAGGCCTGGTCGAGCACCTGCACCATCGGCACGAAGCAGTTGGTGGTGCAGCTCGCGTTCGAGATGACTTTGTGCGCGCCAGGGTCGAAGTCGGCGTCGTTGACGCCCACCACGAACGTGGCGTCGGCGCCGGATGCCGGAGCCGAGACGATCACGAGCGGCGCGCCGGCGTCGAGATGCATCGCCGCTTTGTCACGCGAGGTGAAGATGCCGGTGGACTCCACCACCACGTCGACGCCGTAGTCGGCCCACGGCAGATCGGCCGGGTTGCGCTCTGACAGCACCGGCAGCATCTCGCCGTCGATCGATATGCCGCCGTCGGCAGCGGCGATGTCGTGCGGAAGGTTGCCGAGCACCGAGTCGTACTTGAGCAGGTGGGCCATGGTGGCGGTGTTGCCGAGATCGTTCACCGCCACGATCTCGATGTCGCAGTCGGGGCGGTCAGCCGCCCGGTAGAAGTTGCGCCCGATCCGGCCGAAGCCGTTGACGCCCACGCGCACGCTCATCTGCTGCTGTCCTCTTCGCTCTGCGAGCCCGGCGAGCTGCCTGTGCCCCGGCCCGTTCTGTCGCTAGCTGTCTAGCGGGCCAGCGGCGGCTAGCGGGCGATGTCGCGGTGGCGACAGTGGAGATCGTGGCCCTGGCCGGCGAGCAAGTGCGTCACCTGCTCCGCGATGGCCACGCTGCGGTGCCGTCCGCCGGTGCAGCCCAGCGCGATCGTCAGGTACGACTTGCCTTCGGCGCGATAGGAGGGCAGCAGCGCTTGGAGCAGCGGCATGAGGTGCTCGAGGAAGGTGCTGGTGGCCGGCTGTCCCAGTACCCAGTCGCGCACGCCGGGATGGAGCCCGGTGTAGGGCCTCAGCTCGGGCACCCAGTGCGGGTTCGGCAGGAAGCGGCAGTCGAACACCAGGTCAGCCTCGGTAGGTACACCGTGCTTGTAGCCGAACGACATGACCGCCGTTCGCATCTGCGGCTCGTCGCCCGGCGCTCCGAATTCGTCACGCACCCGGTCGCGCAGCTCATGGACATTCAGGGCGCCGGTGTCGATGACGACATCGGCCGTTTCACGGACATCGGCCAGCAGCTGCCGTTCCAGCTCGATGGCGTCGACGACCGATTCGGCCACCGGCTCTGCGCTGGACGGCTGCCCGGCCAGGACCGCCGCCGGCTGATCGCCGGTGTGCAGCGGGTGGCGGCGCCGGGTGTCGTCATAGCGTCGCACCAGCACGTCTGTCGGCGCATCGAGGTACACGACCCGCACCGAGGCATTGCGCTCACGCAGCTGGGTGATCGCCGTGACCAGGTCTTCCCGGTATTCGCGGGTGCCGGCCACCAATGCCACACGCCGCAGGCGAGCGCCGGGGCGAGCCACCATGTCGGCCACATCGCCGATGAGATGGGGCGGCAGGTTGTCGATGACGAACCAGCCCACGTCCTCGAGCGCATTGGCCGCAGTGGAGCGGCCTGCGCCCGATGATCCGGCCACGATGACGAACTCTGGCCCCCCAGCCATGCGACGAGCGTACGGGGGTTCAGCCCCTCAGGAGCTCAGGAACCCGTCAGCACCTCGGCAGGGTGGACCGCGGCGTACACCGCCTCGGCGACGGCATCGGGCAGCCAGCTCAGCGCACGCAAATCGTCCAGCGAGGCCGACTTGACCGCTCCGACGCTGCCGAACTCGCGCACGAGGCGCGCTCGCCGCTTGTCCCCCAGCCCGGTGATGCCGTCGAGCACTCCCCGCTTCATGGCCTTGCTGCGCAGCCTGCGGTGGTACGACACGGCAAAGCGATGGCTCTCGTCGCGCACGCGCTGCAGCAGGTACAGCGCCTCGGACTGGCGGGGGATGCGCAACGCCTCCGACCGACCCGGCACGAACACCTCCTCGAACTGCTTGGCAAGGGCGCACACGGGGATCTGCTCGCGCAGCCCGAGCTCGTCGAGCACCGCAGTCGCCACGCCGAGCTGCCCCTTGCCGCCGTCCACCACCAGCAGCTGCGGCGGGTAGGCAAAGCGGCCCTGCTCGGACGCCGGCAGATCGCGCTCGGCCAGGTAGTTCCGCAACCGGCGGCGCAGCACCTCGTCCATGGCCGCATAGTCGTCGTTGCCCGCGACGTTGCGAACCCGGAAGTGCCGGTACTCGCTGCGTCGCGGCAGGCCGTCCTCGAGCACCACCATCGAGCCGACGTAGTTGGTTCCCTGCAGGTGGCTCATGTCGTAGCACTCGATGCGCAGCGGCGGCCGGGAGAGCTGCAGATGCTCAGCCAGCTCGTTCAAGGCACGCGCCCGGCTGTTGTGGTCGCTGCCGCGGCGCAAGCGGTGACGTGCGAGCGACTCCCGGGCGTTGTGACGTGCGGTGTCCATGAGCGCGCGCTTGTCGCCCCGCTGCGGGACACGCAGCGTCACCCGGGAGCCGCGCTGGCGGCTCAGCCACTGCTCGTACAGGCCGGGCTCGAACGGCAGCTCGGGCACCAGCACGATCTTGGGCCAGCCCAGCGGGTTCTCCTCGTGATACAGCCCCGAGAGCACCCGGGACACAAGCTGCGGGCCGTCGAGCGCCTCCACCTTGTCCACAACGAACCCCCGCTGGCCCATCACCCGTCCTTTGCGCACGAAGAACAGCTGGACTGCCGCTTCCAGCTCGTCGTCGCTGATGCCGATCACGTCGAAGTCCTCGTTGCGCGTGCCGGCGAGCTGCTGCTTCTCGATCGCACGCCGGACGCTGGCGAGACGGTCTCGCAGCCGGGCGGCCAGCTCGAACTCGAGCTCGGTGGATGCGTCGGCCATCCGCTGTTCGAGGTCGTTGACGATCGCATCGGTGTCGCCCTCGAGGAAACGCACCAGCTCGCGGACCAGCCGGTCGTACTCGTCGCGCCCGATCTCGCCCACGCACGGTCCTGCGCACTGCTCGATGTGATACAGCAGGCACGGCCGGCCGAGCCGCTGGTGCGTAGCCAGCTTGTTGTCGCTGCAGGTGCGGATCGGGAACGTCCGCAGCAGCAGGTCGAGCGTCTCGCGGATGGCGTAGGCATGCCCGTACGGGCCGAAATACCGGTTGCCGCGCTTGCGCCGCCCTCGCATGACCATGGCGCGAGGCCACTCGTCGAGCAACGTCACCGCCAGGAACGGGTACGACTTGTCGTCGCGCAGCCTGACGTTGAATCTCGGTTGATGCCGCTGGATGAGGCTGTACTCGAGCATGAGTGCCTCGACCTCGGTGGACACCTCGATCCACTCGACGGACGCAGCCGAGGCCACCATCTGCGCGGTACGGGGGTGCAGACCGGCGGGATCGCCGAAGTAGCTGTTCAGGCGGGACCGGAGGCTCTTCGCCTTGCCCACATAGATGATCCGCCCGTCCGCGTCCAAGAACTGGTAGCTGCCCGGCGCATCCGGTACTGATCCCCCTTCAGGACGCAGACCCACACTCGCAGGTTAAGAGGCTGGGCCGAAGAGGTGGAGACCGCGAAGGTGTGTAGTAGGTTTCGCCGTCGGAAGCCTGATCTTGGGGAGCCGTCTGTGGCCTGCCCCGGGGCTGGCATGATGCGGTCCTACCGCATCTCGTAGCTGCGCAGGAGGCTGCACAATATGGAACTCGCACAGGAGCGGGACGCAGGCACGAACGTGATCAGTCCCGCGGGCCGGGTGGACGGATCGAACTCCGCCGAATTTCACGAGTCGCTGATGGCTGCTCTTTCGGGCGATGACAGCCGCGTCATCCTCGACATGGGCGGCATCGACTACATCAGCAGCGCCGGCCTGCGCGTCCTGCTGCTGCTCGCTCAGCATCTGGGCGGCAGTTCGACGCCGTTCGCCGTCTGCTCGCTTGCAGCCTCGGTCGACGAAGTGTTCCGCATCAGCGGTTTCAATCAGATCATCACGGTGTTCGGAACGCTCGACGAGGCGAAGGCACAGCTGGCGTAGTCACGCCCATGTCCCAGCCCTGGCGCATCCTCGTCGTCGACGACGAGCCCGATCTCGAACCGCTCGTCCTGCAGCGGATGCGGAGACAGATCCGCAGCGGCAAGTACCAATTCGAGTTCGCCGGAAACGGCTTGGAAGCACTCGAGAAGCTGCGGGCCGACGACACCATCGACTTGGTGCTCTCGGACATCAACATGCCGCAGATGGACGGGCTGACGCTGCTGTCGCAGCTCAGCTCGCTGGATTCTGACCTGCGGGCGGTGATCATCTCGGCTTACGGCGACATGGGCAACATCCGCACCGCCATGAACCGTGGCGCGTTCGACTTCGTCACCAAGCCCGTCGACTTCGACGATCTCCAGATCACCATCGATCGCACCGTCGAACACCTACGGCAGTGGCGGGAGGCAACGGCCTCGCGGGACAAGCTGGTGACGCTGCAGAACGAGCTCGACATCGCGACCAACGTTCAGCAGTCGATCCTGCCCACCGACTTCCCGATGACGGCGAGGTACGAGATCAACGCCAATATGGTGCCGGCGCGCAATGTCGGTGGCGACTTCTACGACTACGTCGGCGTTCCCACCGACCGGATGTTCGCGACCGTTGCCGACGTTTCCGACAAGGGCATTCCTGCTGCCCTGTTCATGATGTCGAGCCGGACGGCCCTCAAGGGTGCTGCCATCGGCACCGGCTCGCCGCGGGAGGCGCTGATCGAGGCAAACCGGGTCCTGCAGGCCGACAACCCGACGCTCATGTTCGTCACCGTGATCATGGCGGTCTTCGACCCTCATAACGGCGAGGTCACCTACTCGAGCGCAGGCCATGACCCGCCAGTCGTCGTTCGAGTCGACGGGAGCGCTGAGCGGTTGCCCGCCATGGGCGGGATCGCCTTGGGCGTGGCGCCCGAGCAGGTCTTCCAGATGAACCTGAAAGAGCACACGTTCACGCTCGAACCTGGCGAGACCCTGCTGCTCTACACCGACGGCGTCAGCGAGGCCATGAACATGGAGCACGAGGAGTTCGGCACCGCCCGACTCCTCGAGCTCTTCGCTGGCAATCCGCCGAAGAGCGCCGACGAAGCGATGACCGCCGTGTTCGATGCTGTCCACGGGTTCGCCGGCGAAGCGCCCGCCTCCGATGACATCACCTGCCTGGCACTGCACCGGAGTGCCTCGTGAGACGTTCGCTAAACATCACGCCGGTGCCGGGCGCCGCGGCAGCCGAGGCGCTGCCGCGCATCGTGGCGTTCGTCGAGGAGATGGCCGAACTGGACGACTGGGCGCCGGACTTGGTCCTGCGGTCCAACCTCATCCTCGAAGAGCTCATCTTGAACACGCTCACGCACGGGCGCACTACCGGGCTCAGCGACATCGAGATCACGCTGGAGAGCGGCGAGAACTCGGTCACGATCACCTTGGTCGACGACGGGGCTGCCTTCGATCCCCTGAACGACAAACCGGCTCCCGACACCGATCTGCCGCTGCAGGAGCGATCGATCGGCGGCTTGGGTCTGCACCTCGTGCGCACGATGGCCGAAGATCTCGCTTACAAGCACGCCGACGGCAAGAACCACCTGACGCTGGTCGCACGGGCTGGTGCCTGACGGCACGCCCATGCGCCTGCGCCTGCCATTGCGACGGCGCGCAGGCGCCCCGGCGGCGGCTCTTGCCATTGCCGCCGCTGCCCTGCTCGGCGCCTGCAGTGACTCCGGCGACGGCTCGAGCTCCGGCGGCGATGGCCCCGACAACACGATCGCAGCGCCGACCCGACCGACCGTTCCCGACAATCTCAGCGATGAGACCGGTGTGTACGCAGACCGGGTCGTGTTCGGGCAGTCCGCCGCCCTCGGCGGCGCCGCAGCCGAACTCGGCCTGGGCATGCAGCTCGGGATACTCGCCGCATTCGAGGAGGCCAACCGGGCAGGCGGCGTGAACGGGCGGCAACTCGACCTGGTGTCGCTCGACGACAAGTACGAGCCCGAGGCGGCCATTGCCAACACCCGCGCGCTCATCGAGGAACAGGAGGTGTTCGCCCTCATCGGTGCGGTCGGGACACCCACCTCCCGATCCGCGACGCCGGTCGCCGCCGCCGCCGATGTGCCCTATGTCGCACCGTTCACCGGGGCCGGTTTCCTGCGGAACGACGACTGGACCAACATCATCAACTTGCGCGCCTCCTACGCCCAGGAGACCGAGGAGATGGTGGCACGGCTCACCACCGACCTGGGCATCGACCGCATCGGCGTGCTCTTCCAGGACGATTCGTTCGGCCGCGCGGGCTACTTCGGGGCCCTCGCGGCGTTGGAGCGGCGCGACATGGAACCGGTAGCGATCGGCTTCTACCCCCGAAACACCACGGCCATCAAGTCCGCTCTGCTGGACTTGAGGGCAGGCGACCCCGAGGCCGTGATCATGGTTGGCGCATACGGGCCGGTAGGCACACTGATCTCCTGGGCGCGCAACACCGGGTTCGACCCCGTGTTCATCACGCTGTCATTCGTGGGCGCGAACGCGCTGGCTGACCAGCTCGGCGCCGAGGGCGAGGGAGTGCTCGTCACCCAAGTCGTGCCGTTCCCGTTTGATCAGTCCATCCCGATCGTGGCCTCCTACCAAGCCGCCTTGCGTGAGGTCGATCCCGGGGCTGTGCCGGGATTCGTCTCGCTCGAGGGCTACATCGCGGGCAGGCTTGCGATCGCAGGCTTGGAGGAATGCGGCAACTCGGTGACCCGTCAGTGCTTCCTGGACGCCATCTTGGGGGCCGACGACCTTGACATCGACGGCTTCACGATGAACTTCGGCGACGGCGACACCATCACCCAAGACAACCAAGGCTCCGATGCCGTCTTCGTCACCCAGATCGATCCGGACGGCAACTACCGCTCGCTCGACACGCTGACAAGAACAGAGCCATGACCAACGCAGCGACGACGGCCCCGGATGCAGACGTGACCGAGGACGACATCTCCAGGAGCGACAGGGTGCGTGAGGGCCGCAAGCCGGCGATACATCACCGGATCTCGACCCAGATGTATGCGGGCATCGCCGCGCCACTGCTGCTGACCCTGGCAGCCAGCCTCGTCGCCTGGATCTCCTTCACCCGTGTCGGCGAGGCCGAGAAGGAGGTCAACGAGGGGGCCATTCCAGAGCTGAGCGCCGCGTTCGGAGTCGCCGAGTCCAGCAACCGGCTTGTGGCCGGCGGGCCGGCGCTCGTGTCTTCGACACCAGAGGATTTCGAGAGCGTCGTCGAGGGAATCGCGGCCGCACGATCCGAATTCGAAACCCAGCTGGAGTTGCTGTGGAATCGCGGCACCGGATCAATGTGGCTGGGCGAGATGCGCGGTTACGCCGCACAGCTCAACTCGAACATCGCCGCTATCGAGGCCGAGATGCCCGAGTTCTTCGAACTCGGGCTGGAGGCGGATGATCTCCGGGCCGACGTGAATGCGGCCGTGCGCGAGCTGGAACACCAGATCGTGCCGGCACTCGACGACCAGCTGTTCTATCTCGTGGCCGGGCAGCGGGACCTCAGCACCCCGCCGGTCGCGGAGGCCGTGCACCGGTCTGATGAAGAGGTGCGTCTGTACCGCCACTGGTCCGCATTGGGCGGCGATGTGGCGCAATCCGCCGAGCTGCTCGCCAGCGCGTTCAGCGCGTCGCAGGCGGCGTTGATCGAGCCGCTGCGTGAGAGCTTCGAATCGGCGAGAGATCGCATCGAGATCAGCGTCGCCACGCTCGGCGAGGCGGGCGGCGATGAGCTGAGGCCGGCTGTGGATCAGCTCTTCGCGCTCGGGCTCGACGACGGCAGCGTGTTCGACGTCACGCAGCGACGCCTGCAGATCGAGGAGTCGCAGCGCCGACAGCTGGCCGAGAACCAGGACTTGGGAGTGGCACTCGTCAGCGAGATCGAGTCGCTTGTCGGCGCCGTGGAAACCGATGTCGACGTGGCCACCGAGGCCTCGGCACAAGCCGTGAGCACCGGGCGCCTGCTGCTCGTCGTCATCAGCGTCGTCGGCATCCTCGGCGCGTTGCTGATCAGCTGGCTGTTCGTCGGCAAGCGGATCCTGCGGCGCGTCGGCCAGCTCTCGAATCGCATGCGGGCCCTCGCAGGCGGTGACCTCGAGACGCCCGTCGAGACCGGGGGCCAGGACGAGGTGGCCGAAATGGCGGATGCGCTCGAGCAGTTCCGCCAGGCCGCGCTCGAGGTGCAGCGGCTCAACCTGGTCGAAGAACTCGCGGGCCAACTCAGCGAGCGCAACGAGCAGCTCTCCCAGACGCTCGCCGATCTGGACCGCGCGCAGGATCAGATCGTGGCGAACGAGAAGCTGGCGGCCCTCGGCGAGGTGACCGCCGGCGTCGCCCACGAGATCCGGAATCCGCTGAACTTCGTGAAGAACTTCGCCGAGTCCTCCGACGAGCTGCTCGAGGAACTGCTGGAGGCGATCGCCGATCCGGAGCCGCAAGACGATCAGGCCGACTACATCGCCGAGATCACCGGCGACCTCAAGGAGAACCTGACACGCATCCGCGGGCACGGCGACCGGGCCAACCGCATCGTGGAGAGCATGCTCATGATGGGCCGGGGCGGCGGCGAGTCCCGCCCGGTGGAGATCAATGCGCTCCTCGACGAGCACGCCATGCTCTCGTACCACAGCGCACGAGCGCAGGATGCCGACTTCAACGTGACCATCGAGCGCGACTTCGACCCCGAGGTAGGCGAGCTCGAGGTCATCCCGCAGGACATGGGCCGGGTGTTCCTCAACCTGGTCACCAACGCCGGTTACGCGGCGAACGAGCGCTGGCGGGACCTCGGCGGCGAGCCGGGCAAGATGGTCACCTTGGGTGAGGGCGACGACACGCCCTACTTCCCGACCATCTGGCTGAGCACCCAACGCACCGACGACTCGGCCGTGATCAAGGTGCGAGACAACGGCACCGGCATCCCGCCGGATGTCGTTCAGCGAATTTTCGAGCCGTTCTTCACCACCAAGCCCACCAACGAGGGCACTGGGCTCGGCCTGGCCATGTCAAACGACATCGTGCGAGGCCACGGCGGCCAGATCTCGGTGGACAGCGAGCCCGGTGTGTACACCGAATTCACCGTGGAGCTGCCGCTCGAGCGCTCGGCGCCGGTCGAGACGGTCGACGCAGCCGACGCCCCAGCAGCGACCTAGTCGGGGAAGGGGTCGTCCCAATCGGGCGGCAGCGGGATCTCGAAGGCGTTCAGCGTCAGCGAGATCAAGCAGTAGTAGCCCACCGTGGTGACCAGCTCGATGACGCCTTCGGTGCCGAACTCCGCGACGGCAGCGGCGTAGGTCTCGTCGCTCATGCGGTGCGACTCGAGCAGCTCCGCCGCGACCCGGTGAGCGACCGCCTCCTGCCCGGTGAACTCGGCGGGCCTGCCCTCGCGGAGAGCGTCGAGATGGCGCTGTTCGATCCCGGCCATCTGAGCCAAACGCTCATGGGCGGCGAATTCGAACTTCGACCGGTAGTGCGCCCCGACCGTGCAGATGGCCGCTTCCTTGACCGGTTCGGGGAGGCCGCCCGCGAACCGGACAGCGGCGCCCAGCGCCTGGGTCGGGCCCCCGATGGCAGGTGCCCGCACCCAGACGCCATAGGGGCCGACGATGCTCTTGACGTTCAGGTCGGATGTCGCCGCGCTGCGCGGGCCGCTGCGCAAGGCGTCGTACACCTCGCGCCCGCCGCCGGTCAGTTCTTCCGGCGTGATCTCGGGCAGTCTCATCTGAGTCCTCCTTGGCTCTCGTGCGCATTCCGTGGTCGCTCAGCCGACCAGCGGCGCCAGGTACCGGCCGGTATGGGATTCCGGCGTCGCTGCGACCTGTTCCGGCGTGCCTGCAGCCACGACGGTGCCGCCGCCGATGCCGCCTTCGGGACCCATGTCGACGATCCAGTCAGCGGTCTTGATCACATCGAGATTGTGCTCGATGACCACCACGGTGTTGCCGCCCGACACCAGCCGGTCGAGCACGCCCAGCAGGCGCCGGATGTCCTCGAAGTGCAGACCGGTGGTGGGCTCATCGAGGATGTAGATCGTGTGCCCCGTGGATCGCTTCGACAGCTCGCTGGCCAGCTTGACCCGCTGCGCCTCGCCGCCCGACAGGGTGGTGGCGGGCTGCCCGAGCCGGATGTAGCCCAAGCCCACGTCGACGAGCGTCTGCATGTGCCGGCGGATCGGCGGCTGAGCCGAGAAGAACTCCAGGGCGTCCTCGCAGGGCATGTTCAGCACATCGGCGATGGTCATGCCCTTGAACCGGATTTCGAGCGTCTCGCGGTTGTACCGAGCGCCCTTGCACACCTCGCAGGGCACATACACGTCGGGCAGGAAGTGCATCTCGATCTTGATGGTGCCGTCGCCCGAGCAGGCCTCGCATCGCCCGCCCTTGACGTTGAAGCTGAACCGCCCCGGCAGGTAGCCCCGCACCTTCGCCTCGTTGGTGGCCGCGTAGAGCTTGCGAATGTGGTCGAAGACGCCGGTGTAGGTGGCCGGATTGGACCGGGGCGTACGGCCGATCGGCGATTGATCGATATCGATGACCTTGTCGAGCGCCTCGACGCCCTCGATCGTCGTGTGCAGGCCGGGCACCTGCTTGGACGAATAGATCCGCTGCATCAGCGCCTTGTAGAGGATCTCGTTCACCAGGGTGCTCTTGCCCGAGCCCGACACGCCGGTCACGCAGATGAAGCAGCCGAGGGGGAACTCGACGTCGATCTTGCGCAGGTTGTGCTCGCGTGCGCCCCGGACAGTGAGGCGGTCGTCGCCACGGGGCCGGCGCTGCGGCGGGATCGGGATCTCCCGGACGCCGGACAGGTACTCCCCCGTCACCGAGCCCGGTGCGGACGCCAGCCCCTTCACCGGTCCGCTGTAGACGATCTCGCCGCCGTGCTCGCCGGCGCCGGGGCCGATGTCGACCACCCAGTCCGACACCGAGATCGTCTCGAGATCGTGCTCCACCACCAGCACGGTGTTGCCGAGATCGCGCAGGTGCAGCAGCGTGTCGATCAAGCGGCGGTTGTCGCGCTGATGCAGCCCGATGGAGGGCTCGTCGAGCACGTACAGCACGCCTTCCAATCCGCTGCCGATCTGGCTCGCCAGCCGGATGCGCTGAGCCTCGCCGCCGGCCAACGTCGCCGCCGAGCGGTTCAGCGTCAGGTAGTCCAGACCGACGTCGAGCAGGAAGTTCAGCCGCGCATCGATTTCCTTGATGATCGGTGCTGCGATGATGCGCTGCCGCTCGGTGAGGTCCAGGCCGTCGATGATCTTCGCCGCCTCGCCGATCGATGCCGAGCAGAGCTCGAAGATGTTCCGGCCGGCGACCCGCACGGCCAGCGACACCTCGTTGAGCCGTGCGCCGTGGCACGTGCCGCACGGCACCTCTCGCATGTAGCCCTCGATGCGGTTGCGCGACCAATCGCTCTCGGTGTCGGCGTGACGGCGGCGCAGGAACGGGATGACGCCCTCGTAGCGGGTGGTGTAGCTGCGCGACCGGCCGTAGCGATTGCGATAGCGCACGGTGATCTGCTCGCCCGCCGGAGCACCCTCGAGGAGCAGCTTTCGCTGGTCGGCTTCGAGCTCAGCCCAGGGCACATCGAGCGGGATGCTGTGCTGCTCGCCGACCGCCTCGAGCAGCCGGGTGAACCACTTGCCGGTTGCCCCAGCCCACGGGGCCAGCGCACCCGCCGCCACCGACAGCTCGGTATTCGGCACGACAAGCTCGGGATCAACCTCGTAGCGGGTGCCGAGGCCGTCGCAGGTCTGGCATGCGCCATATGGCGAGTTGAACGAGAAGTTGCGAGGCGCCAGCTCTTCGAAAGAGCGGCCGGTGCCCGGCGAGAACAGGTGCTGGCTGAACGTCAGCATGTCGGGCGCATCGTCTGGAGCGCTGTCTCCATTGGAAGCGCCGGCGCCGCCGGGCACCAGGTGGATCCATACGTGTCCATCGGCCAGCCCCAGCGCAGCCTCGACTGATTCGGTCAAGCGCTGCT
Source organism: Candidatus Poriferisodalis sp. (assembly GCF_965208555.1). Taxonomy (GTDB): domain Bacteria; phylum Actinomycetota; class Acidimicrobiia; order Acidimicrobiales; family Poriferisodalaceae; genus Poriferisodalis. The sequence continues at coordinate 486,349 of NZ_OZ242342.1, forward strand.
CGATGTCGCCACGCATGACCAGCCGGTCGACGATCACTTCGATGTCATGGTTGACATAGCGGTCGAGCCGCTCGATCTCGTCGACGTTGCCGAGATCGAGCACCTCGCCGTCGACACGCACGCGGGCGTAGCCCTGCCGGGCGAAGTCGCCGAGCTGCGTGTGATAGTCGCCCTTGCGGCCCCGCACCACCGGTGCGAGCACCTCGAAGCGAGTGCCCTCGGCGAGCTCGGTGATCCGGTCCACGATCTGCTGCGCCGTCTGCCGTTGGACGATCTCGCCGGTCTGCGGATCATGCTGGATGCCGATGCGGGCGTAGAGCAATCGCAGGTAGTCGTACACCTCGGTGATCGTTCCGACAGTCGAACGCGGGTTGCGGCTGGCGCTCTTCTGGTCGATGGAGATCGCCGGTGACAGGCCTTCCAGGAAGTCCACGTCTGGCTTGTCCATCTGGCCCAGGAACTGGCGTGCATAGGCCGACAGCGACTCGACATAGCGCCGCTGGCCCTCGGCGTAGATGGTGTCGAACGCCAGCGACGACTTGCCGCTGCCCGACAGGCCGGTGAAGACGATCATGCGGTCGCGGGGCAGTTCCACATCGACATTGCGCAGGTTGTGCTCCCGCGCCCCGCGGACGATCAGCCGCTCACCCATCCCGGCGATCCTACCTGTGACCCTCTCCCGCAGCCCGGACACAAACACAAGTTCGTGCGGCCGGTCCGAGAGACAGCACCGACGCGATAGCTGTGGGGGCACCTGACGCCGTAATCAGCAGAACTAGGGTCGCGGTCATGCCACACGAAGTACAAGGTGTCGTAGCCGCAGCCGTCGGCGAACCGGTCACGGTCGAGACGATCGTGGTCCCCGACCCCGGACCCGGCGAGGTCATCGTCGACGTTCAAGCGTGCGGCGTCTGCCACACCGACCTGCATTACCGCGAGGGTGCCATCAACGACGAATTCCCGTTCCTGCTGGGGCATGAAGCCGCTGGCGTCGTGTCAGAAGTCGGCGACGGGGTCACCAGCGTCGAGGTCGGCGATTTCGTGATCCTGAATTGGCGGGCCGTCTGCGGCAACTGCCGGTCCTGCGACCGGGGCCGCCCGTGGTACTGCTTCGCCACGCACAACGCAACGCAGAAGATGACCCTCGACGGCGTCGAGCTGTCGCCCGCCCTCGGCATCGGAGCCTTCGCCGAGAAGACCCTGGTGGCTGCGGGGCAGGCCACCAAGGTGGACCCCGCGGCCCCGCCCCAGGTTGCCGGCCTCATCGGCTGCGGCGTCATGGCCGGCTTGGGTGCCGCCATGAACACTGGCGGCGTCGGGCGTGGCGACAGCGTGGCCGTCTTCGGCTGCGGTGGAGTCGGCGATGCCGCGATCTGCGGGGCGCGGCTCGCGGGTGCTCACACGATCATCGGCATCGACATCGACGAGCGCAAGCTCGAGTGGGCTCGATCCTTCGGCGCCACCCACACCATCAACTCGTCGGGCTTGAGCAACGACGAGGTCGTCGCAGCCGTCCAAGCGCTGACGGACGGCAACGGCGTCGATGTGGCCATCGAGGCGGTGGGCTTGCCCCAGACCTACGAGCAGGCCTTCTATGCGCGTGACCTGGCGGGGACCGTGGTCTTGGTCGGGGTGCCGAACCCCACCATGAAGATCGAGCTGCCGATGATCGAGGTGTTCGGGCGCGGCGGCTCGCTCAAGAGCTCGTGGTACGGCGATTGCCTGCCGAGCCGCGACTTCCCGATGCTCATCGACCTTCACCTGCAGGATCGCCTGCCGCTCGACAAGTTCGTGAGCGAGACGATCGGCATCGCAGGCGTCGAGGAAGCCTTCGAGAAGATGGAGCGCGGCGAGGTCCTGCGCTCCGTCGTCGTGCTCTAGGCGCTCGCGTCGCGTAGGTCCCGGCGCAGCTCTCGCAGCTCGTCTCTGAGGCGCGCCGCGTATTCGAATCTGAGATCTGCTGCCGCTTCGGCCATCTCCTCCTCCAGCGAGGCGATGAGACGGGTCAGGTCGTCGGCGGGCAGGTCGCCGTAGGCGGCGCGCACCTTCTCTGCAGTGACACGGCCGGAGGCCAGCTTCTCGGGCACCGGCGCTTCCTCGGCGGGTCCGCGCAGCACTTCGAGAATGTCGGTGACGGCCTTGCGGATCGTCTGCGGGTCGATGCCGTGCTCGGCGTTGTATGCCTGCTGCAGACCGCGGCGGCGATTGGTCTCGGACACGGCGCGGTTCATCGACGGGGTGAACTCGTCGGCGTACATCACGACCTGGCCGTCGACGTTGCGCGCCGCTCGCCCGATGGTCTGGATGAGCGAGGTCTCGCTGCGCAGGAACCCTTCCTTGTCGGCATCCAGAATCGCAACGAGGCTCACTTCGGGCAGGTCGAGTCCTTCTCGCAGCAGGTTGATGCCCACCAGCACGTCGAAATGCCCGAGCCGCAAGTCCCGGAGGATCTCGATCCGCTCGATGGTGTCGATCTCGCTGTGCAGGTAGCGCACCCGCACGCCGAGCTCCAGCAGGTAGTCGGTGAGATCCTCGGCCATCTTCTTGGTGAGCGTGGTGACGAGCACGCGCTGGCCTTGGGCCGTGACGCGTTCGATCTCGCCCATCAGGTCGTCGATCTGCCCCTTCGTCGGGCGCACCACGATCTCGGGATCCACCAGGCCGGTGGGCCGGACGATCTGCTCCACCACCGCCGAGCTCGTGCGAAGCTCGTAGTCGCCCGGCGTGGCGGACAGGAACACCACCTGATTCAGCCGGTCCATCACCTCGTCGAAACGCAGTGGCCGGTTGTCGCGAGCGGACGGCAGCCGGAAGCCGTGCTCCACCAGGGTGTCCTTGCGCCGCCGGTCGCCTGCGAACTGACCGTGCAACTGGGGCACGGCAACATGGCTCTCGTCGATGACCAGCAGGTAGTCGTCGGGGAAGAAGTCCAGCAGCGTGTACGGCGCCTCGTCGTACACCCGCCCGTCGAGATGCATGGAGTAGTTCTCGACACCGTTGCAGTAGCCCAACTCGGCGAGCATCTCGAGGTCGTACTCGGTGCGCATCCGGAGCCGCTGCGCCTCGAGCAGCTTGTTCTCCTGCTCGAAGTAGCGCAACCGCTCGGCAAGCTCAGCTTCGATCTTGGCGATCGCCGCCCTCAGCTTGTCCTCGCCCGTGACGTAGTGCGATGCCGGGAAGACCGTGACCTCTTCGAGATCGCCGAGACGCTCGCCGGTGAGCGGGTCGATGCGGCTGATGCGATCGATCTCGTCGCCGAACAGCTCGACCCGCACCAGGAATTCCTCGTACGCCGGATGGACTTCGAGCGTGTCGCCGCGTACCCGGAAGCGGCCGCGGACGAGGTTGGTGTCGTTGCGCTCGTACTGCATGTCGACGAGCCGACGCAGCACCGCGCGCTGGTCGACCATCTCGCCCACGCGCAGGTACAGCATCTGGCGCAGGTACTCCTCGGGCGCTCCGAGCCCGTAGATGGCAGACACCGATGCCACCACGATCACGTCTCGACGGGTCAGCAGCGCCGCCGTGGCCGAGTGGCGCAGCCGGTCGATCTCGTCGTTGATGCTCGAGTCCTTCTCGATGTAGGTGTCCGAGGCCGGCATGTAGGCCTCAGGTTGGTAGTAGTCGTAGTAGGAGACGAAGTACTCCACGCGATTGTCGGGAAAGAACTCACGGAACTCGTTTGCCAGCTGTGCCGCCAGGGATTTATTGGGTGCGAGTACCAGCGTCGGACGCTGGGCTCGCTCGATCGTCCACGCGATCGTGGCGCTCTTGCCCGACCCGGTGATGCCGAGCAGCGTCTGGAACCGGTCCCCTCGGATGACGCCGTCCGCCAGCTGAGCCACGGCGCGCGGCTGGTCGCCGGCCGGCTCAAAACCTGCGCTGACCCGGAATGGGTGGGCGGCTGTCGGCGTCGGAAGCCAGGGGCGGACCTGCCGCGATGCGTCAGGATCGGGCTCAGGCTGCAGCGGAGCCGTCGAAACCGATGCCATGGGGCGAGGCTAAACCCGGGATGCTCCCCTGCGGGCAGCCGGTGTGGTTATCCTGCCGCGCTGACCGCCGACCTGATGAAACACGACCCCTCCACGACCCGAGACCATCCATGAGCCGCGACGAACCAGACGCACCTGAGTCCGAGGACGACGCGCTCGACGAGGACATGCTTGAGCCTGACTTGCTGGGCGACGAATTCGAACCGGTGCCCGACGACCTCGAAGACGAGGAACTGGACGCGGCGGGCCTCGACGACGATCTGGACGACGTCGACGGCTTGGATGACGGCGGGATGGATGCTGACGGCTCGGACGCAGGCCAGGCAGCGTCGTCCGACGACGGCGCCCAGCCGAGCCGCGAAGTGCCCGCCGGAGTGCGCCCCGCTGACGATGAAGACGACGACGATGACGACGAAGAGCTCGAGGCGGATCTCGGCGAGATCCTCAAGGAGCGACTGGCGTCAGAGGACGAGGACGAAGATGATGACGACGACGACATCGGCATCGTCAGCGGCTCGCGTTCAGCGTCCAAGCAGGAAGACGAGATCCTCTGCGAAGGCTGCTTCCTGCTCGTCAAGCCCTCCCAATTCGACATGAGAGCACCCGAGCCCAGCTGTCCCCACTGCGGAACGCCCATCGCCTACTGAGACCTCGCGCGGCTCCTATGGGGCTGCATCGATGTGCGGCAGCGCGCTCGCCCAGGTGAATGCCGCGTCGATCGCGGCCTCAAGCTCGTCCGGGCTGCCGGAGTTGTCGATGACCCAGTCGGCGATGGCCAGTCGCTCATCGCGCGACAACTGTGCGGCGATGCGCGCACGTGCATCATCGGCGGAAAATCCCCGCGACGTCACGAGCCGCTCGACTGCTAGGTCAGTCGGCACATCCACCACCAGAATCCCGCTGGTGCGGTATCGAGGCCGTTGACCCTTCGCCAGCCCCTCGCCGAGCAGCGGGATGTCGAGCACGACCAGGCAGTCCGTGCCCTCCATCTCGCCCAACCGGCGACGGATCTCCCGGCCGACCGGAGGATGGGTGATCGCGTTCAGGTCGGCGAGTGCGTCGGGATCGTTGAACACGATGGCCGCGACTGAGCCGCGATCGAGCGTGCCATCGGGAGCCACGATGTGGTCCCCGAATCGCTGCACCATCTCCGCAAGAACCGGGCTGCCCGGTGCCTGCTGTGAGCGAACGATGGCGTCAGCATCGATCAGCACCGCACCGCGGCGGGTAAAGCCTGAGGCGACCGTGCTCTTGCCGCTGCCGATGCCACCGGTCAGCCCGACGGTGATCATCAGGCCGCAGTCAACCGAATGGGGCTCGACGGCAGCAGGTGCAGGCTCAGCAGGGAGCTGACGGGTTAGCTGTCGCTCTCGGGCGCGGCCGCGGCGGGCTCGCCTTCCGGCCCCTGATTCTCGTAGTGCGCGAGGGCCTGGCGGTAGGCCTCTTCGCCATGCTCCTCGTAGTACTCGCGCCACGCCCGCTCGGCCTCTGACTCCTCGCCGTCGGCAGGTGTCTCGTAGCTGAACTCGCCGATGAAGTTGCCTTCCTCGTCGTAGGCGTGATCACCGAACGCCTCGCGGTACTCCTCCGCGACCACACCGCCTTCGGCTGCCTGCTTGATCGACAGGCTGATGCGCCGGCGTTGCAGGTCGAGATCGATGATCTTCACCCACAGCTCCTCGCCGGGGGTGACCACCTGCTCAGGCAGCTCGACATGGTGGGCGGACATCTCCGAGATGTGCACCAAGCCCTCAATGCCGTCGCCGACCTGCACGAAGGCCCCGAACGGGACGAGCTTAGTCACCCGGCCGTAGACCAGCTCCTCGACCCGGTGCGAGTTCGCGAACGCCTCCCACGGGTCCTGCTGCGTTGCCTTGAGCGAGAGCGAGATGCGCTCGCGCTCACGGTCGATCTCGAGTACCTCCACCGTCACCTCGTCGCCGATGCTGACGACCGAGCTGGGGTGATCGACGTGCTTCCAGGACAGTTCCGACACATGGATGAGGCCGTCCATGCCGCCGAGGTCGACGAATGCGCCGAAGCTGACCACCGATGAGACCCGGCCGGTCCGCCGCTCGCCGCGCTGGAGATCTCGCAGGAAACCCTCCCGCTCCTCCTTGAGGCTCTCTTCCAGCCAGGCACGCCGGCTGAGCACGACGTTGTTGCGGTTCTTGTCGAGTTCGATGATCTTCGCTTCGAGCTCACGGCCGACATAGGGGGCAAGGTCCCGGACACGGCGCAGCTCCACCAGCGACGCGGGCAGGAAGCCGCGCAAGCCGATGTCGACGATCAGCCCGCCCTTGACGACCTCGATGACCGGGCCCTTGACGATCCCGTTGGATTCGCGGATCTCCTCGATGCGGCCCCATGCACGCTCGTACTGCGCCCGCTTCTTGGACAGGACCAGGCGGCCGTCAGGGTCCTCCTTCTGGAGGACGAGCGCCTCGATCTGATCACCGACCTCCACCACGTCAGATGGGTCGATGTCGTGGCGGATGGAGAGCTCACGAGACGGGATGACACCCTCGGACTTGAAGCCGATGTCCAGCAGCACCTCGTCGCGGTCGACCCGCACGATGGTGCCGGCCACGATGTCGCCGTCGTCGAATTCGACGATGGTCTGCGCAATGGCGTCCTCGAATGACGTGTCGCCGAGATCGTCCATCGTGACGGTCCGCGGCACGTAGTCGCCCGCATCGGTGAACGTGCCGAAGTCGCCCTGCGAGGCTCCGTTGCCCCCCTCATCGCCGGTGCTCTCGCCACCCGGCGGGTCTGGCGGAGTCTCAGCGGGATCTTCGAGCGATGTTTCTTCGATGTCTGGGGCGGGGGCGAGTGCGTCGGTCACGGAGGGAATGCTCAGGTCGGCAATACGGGCGCAGGCGGCCGAGCATGCCGCACACAGCGCACGGAAAGGCTACCGAGTTGTCAGCCCTTGGCGTCTGCCCACGTGGCGCCGACGGCGACATGAACTTCCAGCGGGACGGCCAGATCGGCGGCATTGCGCATGATGTCGACCGTCAGCTCGTTCACCTCGGCAGTCTCGACCGGGTCCACTTCGAGGATCACCTCGTCATGCACCTGCAGCACAAGCCGGCTGGAGGCGGCGCGATCTCGCAGCGCTTCATCCAGCCGGATGAGCGCCACCTTGAAGATGTCCGCCGCCAAGCCCTGGATGGGGGCATTCATGGCCTGGCGCTCGGCAGCCTGACGCACGCGGAAGTTGCGAGACGTCAGCTCGGGCAGTGGGCGGCGACGCCCGAACGCCGTCTCGGTGTACCCCCGCTCGCGGCTCTGCTCGACCACCCCATCCATGAACGACCGCACATGCGGGAAGGCTTCGAAATACGCGTTCAGGATTCCCGCCGCCTCGTCGGTCGGCACGCCGAGACGCTGCCCGAGCCCATAGGCCTCCATCCCGTAGGCGAGGCCGTAGCTGACCATCTTCGCGACGGACCGCTGATGCGGGGAGACATCGCCGGCGTCGATGCCGAACAGCGACGCCGCGGTGGCGCTGTGAATGTCGCGCCCCGCCTCGAAGGCGGAGACGAGGCCGGGGTCGCCGGAGAGGTGGGCAATCACCCGCAGCTCGATCTGGTTGTAGTCGGCAATGAGCATCTCGAATCCGTCTGCAGGCACGAACGCGCGCCGGAACAGCCGACCCTGTTCGGTGCGCACCGGGATGTTGTGCAGATTCGGGTCCTCCGAGCTGAGCCGGCCGGTACGGGCAACCGTCTGGTTGAACGTGGCATGGATGCGTTCGTCCGTCCCGACGCACTCCAGCAAGCCGACGCCGTAGGTGGAGCGCAGCTTCTCCACCTCCCGGTAGGCGAGCAGCTGGTCCGCGATCGGGTGCAGACCCTGCAGCGATTCCAGCGCTGCGGCGTTCGTGGAGTAGCCGGTCTTGGTCTTGCGATGCGGCGGCAGCCCCAGGTCCTCGAACAGCACCTCTGCAAGCTGTTTTGGCGAGTTGACGTTGAGATCGTCCCGGCCCGCCAGCCGCCGAACTTCCGCCTCCAGCGCGAACACCTCGCTGGTGAGGTGATCGCGCAGAGTCTCCAGCTCTTCGCGGTCGACCCCGATTCCGGCGACCTCCATGCGCGCCAGCACCGAGATGAGCGGACGCTCGATGTTCCGGTAGAGGTCCGACATCCCGAGATCTGCCAGCTCGCGGTCGAGCACCGGCGCGAGCATCGCCACGGCGAGCGCGTCGCGGCTCGCGGTGGCCTGCCCGAGGGGGCCGGAGGCATCCACGGCATCGAAGTCGAGTTGGCCCTCGGTCTCGGCTTCGACGAGCTCCACCCTGCAGTGTCTCGCGAGCAGCGTGCTCAGCTCGCCACGGCCCTCGGGGGGATGGATGAGGTACGCCGCAATCGAAGTATCGATCTCGAGCCCCGCAAGCGCTTCACCGGCCTCGACATCGCCTGGCAGCCGAGCGAGTGCTCTCATCAGCGGTTTCGCTTGGTGGATGTGGACGCCGGGTCCGTCACGCCCGACCAGCTCCGCGATCGACGCTGCGACCTCGGCGATCTCGAGGAGCTCTGGAGCGAGGGCGAGCACGCTGCCTGCTGACGGATCCACGGCGACCGCCAGCACCCCCAGCGAGCCGTCGGGCTCGAACGCGCAGCCCATCGACACGGGCTCGGACCGCTGCGCCAGCCCGCTGAGCAAGGCCGCCGCTTCCGCCGGATCCGTGAACGGCACCAGTTCGACATCGGCGAGCCGCGAGGTCGTCTCGGCGCCTGCGGCAGGCTCGAGCAGACCGTCGAGCGATGTGCCGGCCAGTGCCTCGCGCAGCCGGGCATGCAGGGTGCCGAACTCCAAGAACTCGAACGTGCGCGTCACCAGGTCGGCGTCGAAGCTGTCCCAGCGGAGGTCGTCGACCGTGGCGTCGATCGGCGCGTCGGTGCGCAGCTCCATCAGCTCGACGTTGCGGCGCACGTCATCCTGGTGCGACGCCAGATTCTCGGCCAGTTTCGGGCTCTGCTCGGATGCCGCAGCCAGCAGTGCCTCGACGCTGCCGTACTTGTTGAGAAGCTTGGCAGCGGTCTTCTCGCCGACGCCGGGAACGCCCGGCAGGTTGTCCGACGGGTCACCGCGCAGCGCCGCGTACTGCACGTAGAGGACTGGGGTGACGCCGGTGCGTTCGACGATGCCCGCCTCGTCGTAGAGGGCGTAGTCGGTGACGCCCCGCCGGTTGTAGAGCACGCGGATGTGCGGGTCAGCCACCAGCTGGTACACATCGCGATCGCCGCTGACGATCAGCACGTCATCGCCGCGCCCTGCTGCCTCGGATGCCAGCGTGGCCAGCAGGTCATCGGCTTCGAAACCGGCACAGTCCACCGCCGGGATGCTCAGCGACTCGAGCACCTGCCGCACCAGGCCGAGCTGATCTATGAGCGTTGCGGGGGTCTCGTCGCGGTGTGCCTTGTACCGCGGTTCGGCTTGATGCCGGAACGTCGGCTCGGGGCGGTCGAAGCACACGGCAATGGCGTCAGGACGGTGATCCCGCACCAGATTGACCAGCATGGACGTGAAGCCGAAGACGGCACCGGTGGGCTGGCCCGAACGGGTGGCCATATCCTCGGGAATGGCGAAGAACGCCCGGTAGGTCAGCGAATTCCCGTCGAGCAGCAGGAGCTTCGACATCGGAACTCTCCCAACTCGGTGACGCTGCAGTCGCCTCGGATGCTCAGGGCGTCAGCAGGCCGTCGACGATCTGCTGCGCTATGTCCCGCATCTTCGCACGGTTGGCCATTGCCGTACTGCGGATGAACTCGAAGGCGTCCTGCTCGGAGAGCTGAAAATCGTCCATGAGCAGGCCCTTCGCACGCTCCACGGCCTTGCGCGTCTCCAGCTTCTCTTCGAGGCTCTCGACCGTGTCCTCGAGCTCTCTCATCTCCGTGAAGCGGCCCCACGCGACCTCGATGGCCGAGACCAGCTCTTCGCGCTGGAACGGTTTCACCAGGTACGAGAGCACGCCCGCATCGCGGGCCTCCGCTATGAGATGGCGCTTGCTGAACGCAGTGAGTATGAGCACGGCAGACGTACGGTCTCCGGCAACCTCGCGTGCCGCATCGAGGCCGTCGCGGCCAGGCATCTGGATGTCGAAGATGCACACCTCGGGCTGGTGCTGGCGTGCCAGCTCCACCGCTTCGTCGCCGCGGCCCGTTTCCGCCACGACGACGTAGCCCTCGTCTTCGAGCATCTCGCGCAGATCGAGCCGGATGATGGCCTCGTCCTCTGCGATCACGACTCGCTTGGACACTCGCGCTCTCCTCGCGGCTGGGTCGAAGGGGTCGGCACTACCGGCCCGGCGGCTGCGGACCGGTCAGCCTACCGGTCGAGCTATGAGCCATCTGCGGAATTCTGTGTCTCGTCTTCAGTGCCCGGGGCGGGATTCGAACCCGCACGCCCGCAAGGGCAGAGGATTTTGAGTCCCCCGTGTCTGCCATTTCACCACCCGGGCAATGGGGCGCCTCAGCGTATCCAGCGGCGACGCGCCGGTCCGAGCCCTCCCGCTGAAACACCAGTCATTGCCCGCTCTTGTTCGCTGCGCTCACGGGCCGCTCGGGCCCCGGCTTCGCCTCAGGGCAGAACTGTCACCCTCGCCGTTCCCCGATCCACCTACCATTTGTCCCGCGTTCACTGCGTCGCCACCCGGGAGCAACCCGTTGTTCGGCACCGGCGCTGTGTAGGAGGCCGAGTGCTCGCATTCACATTCCCGGGTCAGGGCTCGCAGCAGCCCGGCATGGGCGAAGCCTGGACCGCCCATGAATCGTGGGAGCTGGTGACCGAGGCATCCGACGCCTGCGGGCGTGACGTCGCAGCGCTGCTGCTGGAGGCCGACGCCGATGAGCTGCGCCACACACGCAACTCGCAGCTGTCAACGTTCGTGCTGTCGATGGTCGTCCTCGACGCGGTCGAGCGCACCGGCGCCACGTTCTCGTGTGCAGCCGGCCACTCGCTGGGCGAGTACAGCGCCCTGACTGCCACCGGTGCGCTGGCGTACGACGACGCCGTCCGCCTGGTCGCTGAGCGCGGCGAGGCGATGCAGGTGGCCGCCGACGAGCGGGAAGGGACCATGGCTGCGGTGCTGGGTCTCGATGACAACCTCGTGGCTGAGGCGTGCGATGCCACGCCCGGCGATGTCTGGGTCGCGAACTACAACGCCCCGGGCCAGGTCGTCATCGCAGGCGCACCGGACGCCGTTGCCGTCGCCGGCGACGAAGCCAAGGCGGCTGGGGCGAAACGGCTGATGCAACTGCCCGTGGGCGGCGCATTCCACACGCCGTTCATGCAGCCCGCCAGGGATCGACTGCGCAAGGCGCTGGCCGAGGTCGAGATTCGGGCGCCGAGCGTGCCGGTGGTCGCCAATGTCGACGCACGGCCGCGTTCGGATGCTGACGAATGGCGCACGCTGCTCGCACAGCAGCTCACCAGCCCGGTGCTGTGGCGCGCCAGCCTCCATGCGCTCGCCGACGCCGGCGTCACCACCTTCGTAGAGCTCGGCCCGGGCAAGGTGCTGACCGGCATGACCAAGCGGACGCATCGGGATGCGACATCGATGGCGGTCGCCACGCCGGCTGACATCGACGCGCTGATGGAAGCGCTCGCAACGGATGCGCCTTCGGCACCGACCGTGCTGGGCGGCGAGAACCTGTATGTCACCGAGCGCCTCATCGTCAGCCCATGCGCTGGCATCTTCACGCTCAGCCCGCACATCGGCGACGGCCAGCAAGTCAAGGTGGGCGATGTCATCGGCCATGTGGCCGGAGAGGAAGTGCGCTCCGCATTCGCGGGTACTGTCATGGGGATTATGGCCGTCGAAGGCGAACGGGTCACGGCCCGGCAGCCTGTCGCGTGGCTGCGAACAGCCGCAGGTACCTGAAGGGGAGGCCGCAGATGACGCTCAGCGTGGGAAACGCATCAAGCGCGCGCATTGTCGGCATCGGGACGGCGCTCGGAGAGCGCGTCGTGACCAACGAAGATCTCTCCGAGATGGTCGACACGTCCGACGAGTGGATCATCGAGCGCACCGGCATCAAGCAGCGGAACATCGGCGGCACCACCGCCGGCTTGGCCGCACGCGCCGGAACAGCGGCGATGGAGGTCGCCGGCGTCGATCCGTCGAGCATCGACATGCTCATCCTGGCCACGACCACGCCGGATCGCTGCGTTCCGGCGTCGTCGTCGCGTGTGCAGGAGGCGCTGGGCCTCGATTGCGGCGCCATGGACGTGAACGCCGCCTGCTCGGGATTCGTCTACTCGCTGGTGGCCGGCCACGGCATGATCGCCATGGGCCACGAGCGAGTCTTGGTCATCGGTGCCGAAGTGCTCTCCCGGATCACCGACTGGAATGACCGGGCCACCTGCATCCTGTTCGCCGACGGCTCGGGCGCCGCGGTGCTCGAGCGAAGCGAGCAAGGCTCGGACCTGCTCGGCTGGCACGTCGCGAGCGACGGCTCCATGGAGGAGCAGCTGTACTGCGAGCACGACGGCTACATCCAGATGGCCGGTCAGGCAGTGTTCAAGAAGGCCGTGCTGGTGATGGAGGAATCGGCGCGCCAGTCGATGAAACAGGCAGGCCTGACGGCCGACGACATCGACGTGGTGGTGCCCCATCAGGCCAATGTCCGCATCGTCGAGACTGCTTGCAAGCGGCTGCGCATCCCCTATGAGAAGGCGGCCATGGTGATCGAGCGCACCGGCAACACCTCATCGGCCTCGATCCCGCTCGCACTCGACGACGCTGTGCGCAGCGGCCGGATCAACGAGGGCGACAACGTGCTGCTCGTCGGTTTCGGCGCCGGCATGACCTCGGCGTCGGCACTGCTGCGCTGGTCGGGCGCTCCCGCCCGGGCTTTCTGAGCGCCGGATCCCGAGCCAGAGCCTCTTTGAGCGCGAATCGACTGTCAGCGTCACGTGCACGGCCCACGATGAATCAGCCCCTAGCAACACCACGAACCGTCCTCGTCACGGGCGGCAGCCGCGGCATCGGTCTGGCCACTGCCCAGCTGTTCGCCGACGCGGGCCACCGGGTAGCGGTCACCAGTCGCACTGAGGCTCCCGACGACAGCCGCCTGCTGTGGGTGGCGTGCGACCAGGCCGACAGCGATGCGGTCGACGGCGCCTACGCATCCATCGAAGCAGAACTGGGCTCGGTGGAGATCCTGGTGGCGAATGCCGGCATCACCCGCGACCAGCTCGTGCTGCGCATGGCCGATGACGATTTCGCAGCCGTCGTCGACACGAACTTGACCGGCGCGTACAGGATGGCCAAGCGGGCGGCGCGGCCGATGCTGCGCGCACGCTGGGGGCGGCTGATCTTCGTGTCCTCGGTGGTCGGATTGCTGGGCTCGGCCGGACAGGTCAACTACGCCGCATCCAAGGCAGGTCTGGTGGGCATGGCCCGATCACTTGCTCGGGAACTCGGTTCGCGCAGCATCACGTCGAATGTCGTGGCGCCCGGCCCGGTCGCGACCGAGATGTTCGGTGCATTGAACGACGAGCAACAATCCGCCATCACCGACGCAGTGCCGCTGGGCCGGGTGGCTGAACCGTCCGAGATTGCCGCTGCAGTGGCGTTTCTCGCATCCGACGAGGGCGCGTACATCACCGGCGCCGTGCTGCCCGTCGACGGCGGCCTGGGAATGGGCCATTGAGTGCCGCACAAAATGGTGCAGGGCGAATCGGTGCAGGGCCGTAGCGCTGCGGCACCTACACTTCGCGTTCGCACGGCCGTCGGGGACTCGTGCGGAGACCGCCCACACATGAGGGGATCAGCATGAGTGACACGTTGGATCGATTCCGTGACTGTGCCGTCGAGGTGCTGGCCGTGGATCCCGAGCAGGTCACGCCCGAGGCGAGCTTCGCCGATGACCTCGACGCCGACAGCCTGGACCTCGTCGAGCTGGTGATGGCTCTGGAAGAGGAGTTCGACATCAGCGTGGACGAGGAAGAACTGGAAGACGTCACCACCGTCGCCCACGCGATCCAGCTGGTCGAATCGAAACTGTGAGCACTGTCCTGCTGGGTCATGGACAGCGAGCGTCACGCCAATGACTGACGGGCGTCGGGTAGCTGTCGTCGGCCTCGGCGTCGTCTCGTGCGCCGGAACCGGCGTGGACGACTTCTGGCAGGGGTTGAACTCCGAGCCGCCGGAGGGCGAACGCCGCGTCAACGATTTCGATCCGGCGCCGTTCTACGACAATCCCAAGGAAGCTCGACGGGCCGATCGATCAACTCAGCTCGGCATGGCATCGGCCGCTGAAGCGATGGCCGACGCAGGCGAGCTCGCGTCAGATCCGGATCGCTGCGGCGTGATCTACGGCACAGGTGTCGGCGGCTTGCAGACATTCGAAGACCAAGTGCTCGTGCTCGATCGCAAGGGCGCGCGCCGGGTGTCGCCGTTCATGGTCCCGATGATGATGCCCAACGCCCCCGGAGCCGCCATCTCGATGCGGTATGGGCTGGCCGGGCCCTGCGAGGTGCTCACCACCGCATGCGCAGCCGGGACGCACTCAATCGGGTATGCGGCGCGGTTGATCCGCCTCGGCGTCGCTGACGTGATTATTGCCGGCGGATGCGAATCAGTGATGACGCCGGTAGGCACCGCTGGTTTCGTCAACATGACCGCGCTGTCGACCAGCGGCATCTCGATGCCGTTCGACAAGAACCGCGACGGCTTCATGATGACGGAGGGCGCTGCCACCCTGGTGCTCGAAGCATGGGACTCGGCGGTCGCGCGAGGTGCGACGATCTGGGGCGAAGTGCTCGGCACCGCCTCAAATGCCGATGCCCACCACATCACGGCACCTGCGCCCGGCGGCGCCGGAGCGCTGCGCTGCATGCAGCTCGCGATCGATGACGCTGGCCTCACGCCCGACGACATCGTCCACGTGAATGCCCATGGCACGTCGACCCCGCTGAACGACGCCGCCGAAGCCGAAGCGCTCAACAAGCTGTTCGGCCCCAACGGTCCGCTCGTGACCTCCACGAAGGGCGTCACCGGGCACGCACTCGGCGCAGCAGGGGCGCTGGAGGCAATTGCCGTGCTGCTGTCGATGCGCCACCGCAAGATCCCGGCGACGGCCGGCTGGACGACTCCCGATCCCGAGCTCGCGGAGTTCCGCTTGGTGACCGGTCAGGCGGCCGACTGGGAGCCGGGTCCCTCGATCAGCAACTCGTTCGGCTTCGGCGGCCACAACGGCTGCATCGTGCTCGGCCCCGCGTGAGGCCGTGAATAGCCCTAGAGGCTGTCGTAGGTGGCGGTCTCGATGGCTTCGTACAGCCCGTAGGAACGCGGATCTGCGAACGGCACCTGCTGGCTGATGTAGCAGCCGGCTACCTGATTCTGCAGGTCGATCCAGAAGTACGAGTTGGCCAGCCCGGCCCACATGAGGCCCCCGGCAGGGCGCCCGGTCGGGGCCTGCTCCTCGTTGATCTGGAACGTCAGGCCCCACGACTTCTCGACACCGGGGAAGAACTCGGCATCGAATGAGTACGGCGGGATGGCCGTCGGCAGCATGGTGACTCGCAGATCGCCCATGGCATTGCTGACCATCTGCTCATGCGTGCCCGGCGACACCACCTGGTTGCCGTCGAGGCTGCCGCCGTTCAGCATCATGGCTAGGAAGCGGCAGTAGTCGTCGACGGTGGAGTACAGGCCGCCGCCGCCCATCTCGAACTCTGGCTCCTGCGGTATCTCGAACGGCATCTCCACCAGCGAGCCGTCCTCCATCCGCGCTTGCATGGCCGAGATGCGAGAGCGCATGTCGTCGTTGATCTTGAACGCCGTGTCGGTCATGCCCAGCGGTCCGAAGATGTTCTCGGCCATGTACTCGCCGAGCGACATGCCTGACGCCGCCTCCACCATCTGGCCTGCGTGATCGATGCCAGTCCCGTAGAACCAGCGATCGCCCGGGTCGAACAGCAGCGGGATGGTCAGCGTCTGCTTCTGGCACTCGATGACACCCGGCGTCCCGGTGGCCTCTTCGTACTGGCCGAGCTCGGGGCTCCAGATGTCGTATCCCATGCCGGCGGTATGGGTCAGCAGGTGACGCAGCGTGATGTCGCCGTTGCGGGCACGGGTGACCGGGTTGCCGTCGCTGTCAAACCCGGTCAGCACCTCGAGTTCGCCGAGCAGCGGCACCACCTCTGCGGCCGGACCGTCAAGTGAGAGCTTGCCCTGCTCGACGAGCTGCATCGCCGCTGTGCCCGTGATGGCCTTGGTCATCGAGGCAATCCAGCACACGGTGTCATTCGACATGGCGACGTCGCTGTCGGCGCCGCGGGTGCCGGCCGCCGCCGAGCAGATCTCTCCGTCGGCACTGATGACCTTGGCCACCGCGCCCACGACATCACCGTCGGCGACTCCCCGGTCGAGAATCCCTTGAACTGTGTCTCCGAGTGACATCTGAGGCCTCCTGATGGGCTGGACGGAGCGCTGCGCAGGGCGTGCACCGGCCCCGCGAGCGCGACGCTAGTTCGGAGTCGCGACGCCACTGACACCGACCATCCACTGGTGCGAGAGGTCGCGGCGCGCAGCCGATGAGCAAGGGACGCCCGCCTCGCGTCCGCCGTACCCTCAATTCGATGGTGGGGCGGCCACTCGTTGCATCGGGCATGGCGGGCCTCGCCATTCTGGCGGTGGCGTGCAGCACCAGCCCTGTGCGGGTCGTGCCCCTTCCGCCCACGTCATCGGAAGCTCCGGCCGTCGCCCAGCCAGCAACTGGCGAAGCCAGGTCCAACGTAGCGGTGGACGAGGTGACACCATCGGCTGCGCCGGTCACCTCGGCTGCGGCAACGAAGTCTGCGGCAGCCTCCACGACTGCCGTCATGCCGACGACGACACAGCCCGACCTGACGTGGACGCTGTTGGCAGGCGGAGATGTGCTGATGGATCGCAGCGAAGCAGCCGGCATCGACCCGTTCGCCGGCATTGAGCCCCCTCTGGAATCAGCAGACGTTGCGGTCGTGAATGTGGAGATGGTCATCAGCGAGCGCGGTGAGCCCGCCGACAAGAAGTACGTATTCCGGGCGCCGCCGTCGGCGGCCGAGCGGATCGCTGCGGCTGGCGTGGATGTCGCCAACTTGGCCAACAACCACGCCATGGACTACGGCCCCGATGCACTCGTCGACACGGTCGACCTCCTCGAGACCAACGGCGTGATAGCGCTCGGTGCGGGCGCGACCAGCGGCGATGCGTACGGGCATCGGGTGATCGAGGTGCGCCCCGGTGTGCGCGTTGCGTTCGTGGGCGCCTCGATGGTGGTGCCGCTCGCGTTTCCTGCTAGCCAAACACGTCCAGGGATCGCGTCGGCGTACCAGAGCGACCGGGTGCTCGCCAACGTTCGGGTGGCTGCGAGCGAGGCCGACGTGGTGATCGCCGTAGTCCATTGGGGCATCGAGCGCATGACGTGCCCAGAGGGCCGGCAGCGAGACTTCGCCTTCGAGCTGCTGCACAACGGCGCCGATGCGGTCATCGGCCACCACCCGCACGTGCTGCAGCCGGTGGTGTTCGACGACGGCAGGCTCGTGGCCTACTCGCTTGGCAACTTCGTGTGGCACTACCGGTCTGGCATCACTGGTGACACTGGCGTCCTGCAGATCGACTTCGACGGCGACGAGATTCTGGGCTGGTCGTTCCATCCCCACCTGCTCGACCTCAACGGCGCGCCGGTGCCCGCTTCTGAAGGCGCCAGGGTCGACCGGATCAACGACATCGTCGCGGGCGACTGTGCCCGGCACCAACCGCCCCCGACCACCGCTGCTCCTCAGCCGAGCACTTCGGCCGCGGCGAGATCGGCTATGCGGTCGGCGTCGTAGCCCAGGAACTCGGTGAGCACCTCGAAATTGTCTTCACCGAGGCACGGGCCGCCCCGCCGCACGACGGGAGGTGTGCGTGACATGCGTGTCCGGCAGTTCTGGGTCCACATGGTGCCGCGATGGCTCTGAGGCACGTTGATGTGGTGCTCCCTGGCGGTGAGTTGCTCGTCGTCGCAGCATCCCTGCGAGTTGTTGACCGGGTAGGCGTCGATGCCGTGCGCCTGCAGCGCTTTGGCGGCCTCAACATTGGAGCGTTCCGAGGTCCACGCCGAGATGGCGTCGTCGATCTCGCCGGACCTCTCCCGCCGGGCTGGCTGATTCCAGCCGGCCGCGCCGTTGCCGTTCAGCCCCACCGCTCCGGCCAGTGCCGGCCAGCGGTCGTCGGTGCAAGCAATCGCCACCCACTGATCCTCGCCGGCGCTCGGATACACGCCGTGGGGGCTCATGTGCGGGTCCTCGTTGCCGCACCGCTGCGGATCTCGGCCGTTGATCGAGGCGTCCAGAATGGCCGGCGCGAGGTAGTGCAGCGCTGCCTCAGTCTGGGAGATGTCGATGTAGCAGCCGGCGCCGGTGCGGTCGCGCCGCTCCAGCGCCGCCATCAAGGACGCCACGATCACGCGGGGCGCCAAGAAGTCGGTGTAGGGACCATACGGGCCGGCGGGGCCCCGGTCGGGCCAACCAGTGATCTCGTAGAAGCCGGCGATGGCGGCGGCCATGAACCCGTAGCCGGCGAGGCTCGAGTACGGCCCGCTCTGGCCCAGCAACGAGCTCGACAGCATGATGATCTGGGGGTTGATCGCCGAGAAGTCGTCGTAGCCGAAGCCCATGCGTGCTGCGGCGCCCGGCGCCCAGGACTCGGTGGCGATGTCGGCCCAGCGGATCAGATCCTCGACTACCTGGCGCGATTCGGGCTTGCTGAGGTCCAGGCTGAGACTGCGCTTGCCCGCGTTGTACACGCCGTAGCCGACGCTGTTGTCCGGATGGGCTTCCTCGTCGACGAACGGGTTGACCGTGCGCATCGTGTCGGGCCGGCTCTCGGTCTCGACCTTGACGACGGTGGCGCCGTAGTCAGCGAGGATGCGCACCGCTGACGGCGTGGCGATGACCCACGAGAATTCCACCACCTTGAGGCCCGCGAGCGGCAACTCGGCGCCGTCCGAGGCAGGGCCGTCACCTGCGGCAGCCGCGGCCGACGCGTAGGGCTGCCGGTTGGTGTCGATGCTGCCGTTGTCGCTGCCCAGCCTGGGCACCACCAGCGTGCGCTCGGGAGCGTCGTCGCTGAAGTGCACCAGCGGACCGCAGAAGCGGGCGCTGCGCCCGCCGTCAAGGTCGACGTCACGCCAGAAGTCACGATCGGCGAAGTGGGGGTTGGTGAGCAGATCGCTGACCAACGCCGAAGGCGTGATCAGGAGATTCCGTTCAAAGGCTGCGGCCCACAGCTCCTCGGTGGTCTTGGTTGCCATGAAGCGGGCGATGGTCATGAACGACTTGGCGATGATGTCCGGAGAGCGCTGGCCGCTGAGCACCTCGGTCGCGACGGTCTCCCAGTCGACGGCCTGCAGCTCCTCGTCGGCGAAGCCCTCCTCGGTCTCCCACGCGACGAGCCTCTCGGTGAAGGGCGCGAAGGCAGCACCCATCAGCGCTACGCAGATCGTGTTGCCGTCGGCGCACGGGAACAGCATCGGGACGTCGACGCCGCCGAGACTGAGGCCGCCGGCGAGTCGATTCACTGCGTTGGCGTTGACACGGCTCGACAGATTCGCCGGCTGGCCGTGCGTCATGGACTCCATCGCCGAGATGTCCACGTGCTGACCGCGGCCGCTGCGCTGTGCCTCCCGCAGCGCGATGAGCGTGGCAGCTGCCGCATCAGCCGCAGCCTGCAGGAAGCTCTGGGGCACGCCCGCAACACGCACCGGGGCACGGTCCTTGTCACCGCTGGCGTGCAGGAAACCGCTGCCGGCCACCGCTGTCAGATCCGAGCCGGCCCACGTGCTGCGAGGCCCGGTCGAACCGTACGGCGTGATCGAGGCATGCACGATGGCCGGATTGACGGCGGCCAAGTCGTCATAGCCCAAACCCAGCGTGCCCATGTGCCCCACCGGCGCGTCCTCGATGAGGGCATCAGCGCCCCGCACCAGTTCGAGCAGCCGCTGGCGACCTTCGTCGGTGGTCAGATCTGCCGTGACGCTCTGTTTGCCCTGGTTGTAAGCCCAATGGCCCAGCGAGCGCTCCGGATCCGGCTGGTCATCGACGAAGGGCCCGTCGTGGCGGCTGCGCACGCCCCCGGGCGGCTCAACTGCAATCACCTCTGCGCCCAGGCTTGCCAGCAGGTAGCCGGCGAACTGGCTGATGCCTTCGCAGAGATCCAAGACCCGGTAGTGCTCCAACATCTCGAACTTCACCCCTCATCTGCGCCGGCTCGGCGCACGGCGTGGGGCTGATTCTTCCCTGTACGCGCATGCCATGCGAACCGGCGGGCTCTGAGAGCGTGCGTCGCAGTGCCAAGCGGCAGGACTTCGGCGAGACTGCCGGAGCTGTTGGGCCGAGCCAGGGAGGACCGGATGGTGTCGATAGCGACCGACCGGATCGTGGAACGCGACGAGCTGCGGGACTTCGTGCGGGAACGGCATCACGGCGTGCTGCTGACGCTGCGGCGGGACGGCCGCCCGCAGGCATCGCTGGTCACCATGGGTCTCGACGAGGCCGGCGATGCGGTACTCGTCAGCAGCTACCCCGACCGGGCCAAGTCGCTCAACCTGCGACGCAACGCACAGGCGTGGGTTGTCGTCATGTCGGATGCTTGGAACGGTGAGTGGGTCCAGCTCGAATGTCGCGGAGAGGTACTCGACCTTCCCGAGGCGATGGACGGCCTCGTGGAGTACTTCCGGGTGATCAGCGGCGAGCATTCCGACTGGGACGAGTACCGCGAGGCCATGAACCGCCAGGGCAAGGTACTGCTCCGGCTCCATATCGAGAGCTGGGGCCCGATCTCGAAAGGCGGCTTCCCCGCCCGCCTCGTCTCCGAATAGCAGTCTTCCGAACGCGGAGGTCGTTTTCAGTCGGCGTCGAGTTGGCGCAGGAGCGTGTCGGGCGCCTTGGTGCGGTAGCTCTCCTCCAACCACTCGGCGAGATCGTCAAGGTCGACATCGGCGAGCCGCACGAGCACGCTGCCATAGCCGTCGTAGTGCGGGACAGTGAACAGCGCGTCGGGATGGTTTGCCAGCAAGACGGGCTTCATCTCGAGATCGCAGAACAGCACCAGTACCTCGGTGTCGAAAACCTCATCGCGACGATGCTCGCGCTCGCCCCACATCCGGCAGAAGCCCTTCTTGCGAACCTTGAGCGCCGGAGTCCCGTACGAGGTCGACTCAACGACTTCTGGCAGCTCCATCCCGAGCCTGCGCACGTCGTCAAAGGTTGCCATCGGTTGGCACGCGCCTCAGCGGGCTTGCCAGTCGGGGGCGCGGCGTTCGAGGAAGGCACTGGCGCCCTCGGCGTGGTCGGCGGTGGTCTTGAGGACGCTCTGGCCCAGACGCTCAAGGCGCCGGCCGGTCTCGTGGTCGACGTCGGTGCAGGTGTTCAGCACCGTCTTGGCCATGCCCAGTGCCAGGGGCGCGAAGGCCTCCATTTCCGCGGCGAGCTCCAAGGCGATATCCACAGCCTTGCCTTCGGGGGCTACCTCGGTGGCGAGGCCCATCGCCTTGGCATCGTCGGCGCCCACGTTGCGGGACAGCATCACGAGCTCCTTGGCACGGCCCAGCCCCACGTAGTGCACCAGCCGGGAACAGCCGCCCGAACCGGGAATGAGCCCCACCTTGGCCTCGGGCATGACGAAACGGGCATTGGAGGCAATCACCCGGAAGTCGCACGACAGCGCCAGCTCGAATCCGCCGCCCGCTGCAACGCCATTCACCGCGGCGATGACCGGCATTTCGAGCGCCTCGATCAGATCGAACACCGAGTGGATGCCGCGGGCCACCGCACGGAAGCCCCGGGTCCCCATCTCGGTCAGGTCGCCCATCTCGGAGACGTCCTCGCCAGCCGAGAACGCCCTGCCAGCGCCCGTGATGACGAGCGCTCGAATGCCGGTTGCCATCGCCGTGTCCTCGACCGCGTCGCGCATCTCGGCCCGCATGGCGGCGTTCCAGGCATTGAACTTCTGGGGCCGGTTCAGCGTCAGGATGCGTACGCCATCGCGGTCTTCGGTCAGCAGGTGCTCGTAGCTCATGGGCTCTCTCTTGTCGTGGGGGTCACTCGTCGGGGTCGCCGCGCATCACCACGATGCCGGTGGCGACCACGTCGCCCCGCTGGTTGCGCAATTCCACGCCTCGATCCAGCTCGCCGAAACTCACCGGCGACACCGTCACCTCGTCGCCGGGAAAGACCGGTCCGCGCAGCCGGATATCGAGATTCAGGATCTCGTCGGCGCCGAATTGGGCGATGAGGGCGTCGAGCGCGATCGCGGTGGTGTGCGAGGCCTGCACCACCACATCGGGCAGCCCGGCCTTGGCCGCGAACTCGGGGTCGGTGTGCACCGGGTTGGGGTCGCCCACACCGTCGACGAAGCTGCGCATGGCTTCCCTCGAAATGGCGGGCGCGGTCGCCGGTGTCAAGTCCAGCTCGCTCATGACGCGGACTCCCCCGCCTCGTCGCCGTCGCCTGCCGCAGCAGTCTGCGCCTGCTCTCCCGGCGGCTTTCGCTCCACGAACACCGTCCGCTGCCGCTGGATCAGATCGCCGTCGGCGCCTCGGTATTCGGACAGCACCGTCGCCAGATGCAGCGTGCCCTTGTCGATGATGTCCTCCACCGACACCACCACCGAGACCCGTTCGCCCAGGCGGAACGAGCGGTGCCATTCGAACGACTGACCACCGGCCAGACCCCGCTCAAGGCTCAGATCGATGGGCCCGACCACCGAATCGCCGCCGCCCACCGTCGGCCCGAAGAACGGCAGCCGCAGCGCCACTTCGGTGGCGTGGGACGTGCCCAGCGCATCCACCAGCATCGCAACCGACTCGGGTTCCACGACCACCTCGGTCTCGACCAGCACCTGGCCCAGTGTCTCCAGGTTCACCCCGACACCTCGCTACACGCAATCCCGCTCGACCCGCTCAGTTGGAGCTCAGCAGCTGCCAGACCGCCACGAGCAGGTCTTGGTCGTCGCCGGCTGAGGGCGGATCGGATTCGGGTCGCATGTCCCAGCCATAGGGCTTGTTGATCACGTGGATGCGAGGCTCGGGGGTCGACTTGTCGCCCCGGTCGAACGCACCCACCACGAGCGTGTGCTCCCCCTCAGCCACCCAGAAGCACTCCCAGTGGGCCGACGACGACGTCTCGATGAAAGCCACCTCCGGCGCCGGCCGCGTCACCCGGACCGCGAGTCCGCCCGCGGCTGCAGGATCCATAGCCGGCTAGAGGAACCGGCGGTTCAACCGGTTCGGCGGCACCTCGATCCCCAGCTCGTCGAGCAACGGCCTCGTGTCGGCGATGTACTGCCGCCGGAGATCGGCGTTGTTCTTCTTCCGCAGACCCCACCGCACGTACGCGTCGCCGAAGTCGGAATCGGAACGGCCGAACATGTCGAGCGCCGCCGGCCACCAGAAGTGGATCTTCTCGTTCGCCTCGGCAAGTCCCTCGGGCGTCTTGCAGATCAGGCGGAGGTTCCGCAGCCCCAGCGTGCAGTGGAACAGCTCTTCCTTGTGCACTCGCGTGGCGATGTCAAGCAGGGGCTTGTAGGGCACGCCGTCCCAGGTCTCGCCGATGTAGACGCCCACCCGATCGATGAGCGCATGGAAGTACGACAGGTCGCAGAAGGTCTCCATCGGGTGCCGGAACGCGTACTGCTCGATCGGGCGGTCGACATGGTCGACCCCGAGGCCGGCCAGGATCTGGGCGTTGATGATGCCGTGCTCCACCTCCTGCTGCATGAGCTTGACTAGCAGGCCTTTGGTGGCCTCGTCGGGCGCGAACCGCAGGCAGCGGTCCCACAGCTTGGTGAGCAGATCGGTGTAGTGCGGGTTCGCGCTGTTCTCGACGTGGTAGCTCAGCATCCGCACCAGCAGCTCGTGGAACTCGGCGGGAATGTCGGCGTCGCCCTCATGCCAGATTCGCTGCGGCTCTGACGTCCGTTCGAGCGTTGCGGTGCTCATAGTGCTCCCGAGAGTACTCAGCGTCAGGTCTGGGTGTCGCTCTCGGCTCCGAGATACGCAGCCCGCACGGCGGGGTCGGCCTGCACCTCGTCGGGTGTGCCGACACTGATCACCTGGCCCTGATCGAGCACGTAGATGCGGTCGCTGATGCCGGTGATGAAGTTGAGATCGTGGTCGATCACCAGGACGCCCGCATCGACGGCGGCAGCCATATGCCGGATGCGCCGGATCATTTCGTTCGACTCCGCATCGCTCATGCCGCTGGTGGGCTCGTCCAGCAGCAGGTAGGTCGGCGCCATGGCCGCCGCTCGGGCCAGTTCCAGTCGCCGCGCACTGCCGTAGTCCAGCTCGCGGGCGCGGCGGTCCCGTACGTCCCACAATCCGGCCTCGCCGATGAGCGCATCGGCCTGGGGATGACGTCCCGGCCGGTGCCGTGCTGCCACTCGGCCGGCCAGCTCCACGTTCTGGCGCACGGTCAACGCGTCGAACAGTCGCAGGTTCTGGAAGGTGCGCAGCAGTCCGGCACGGGCGATCTCGTGGCTCGGAGCTGCTGTGAGCTCGCGCTCGCCCAGCCTGAACCAGCCTTCCGCGGGTTCCACCATCCCCGTGATGACGTTCACCAGCGTCGTCTTGCCGGCGCCATTGGGGCCGATCAGCCCCACGACCTCGTCGGGCGCCACGATGAGGCCGGCACCGTCGAGCGCCCGGAAGCCGCCGAAGTCGACGACGATGTCACCCGCCTCCAGTGCTGCGCCCTCATGGGGCACCTCGGCGTGCAAGCCCACGGGAGCGACTTCCGCCAGCGGCTCGGGTTGCTCTTCGGGCTTGCGGCGATGCCACAGGCGCCACAGCCAGCTGTCCAACTCCCGGTCCCCCAGCAGCCCTTCGGACCGGAAGATCATGAAGCCGAGCATCGCCAGGCCCAAAAAGACCGTCTGCAGGTTCTCGCGGAAGATCCAGTCGAGCGGCGCCGCATCCAGACCGAGCCCGAACACCTCGAAGCCGTCCTGCCCGAGGCGGCGGGCCAGCTCGCGTCCGATCGTCATCACCGCAACGCCGACGAGCGCTCCGGTAACGCTGTTGCGGCCGCCGACGATCAGCATGGCCAGCGTCAGCAGCGTGTAGTTGAAGAAGAAGTCGTCGGGCAAGATCGAGCCGTTCTCGTACACCCGCAGCGATGAACCGACGCTCACCACCACGACCGAGATGAGCAGGGCCGCTGTCTGCTGCACGAGTGGGTTCACACCCATGGCGCGTGCGGCCAGATTGTCTTCACGAGCGGCAACGGCGAGCTTGCCGCTGCGGCTCTGCGCGAACAGCCGCGCCAGGATCAGTGCTCCCAGCAGGCACAGGTAGATCGGAAGCCTGCTGTCGAGCGCGGCCCCCACCTTGAAGGTGAGGCCTGCACGGTTGCCGCCGGTCAGATCCGGCCAGTTGCGCGCCACCTCGTGGGTGACGAACAGCAGCGCCAGGGTGATCACGGTGGCCGCGACGGCCCCCGATTCCGCACCCGAGCGCGCTAAACCGATGCCCACCACGAGCGCGACCAGCACGGTCACCCCGATGGCCACCCCAACCGCCAGTGCCGGGTTCAGCAGCACATCGTTCAAGCCGAACGGCGCGTCGGGGATCCGCTTGAGCTTCTCTTCGGGGCTGATGGCGAAGACCGCGAAGGCGTAGCCGGCGATGGCACCGAAGCCGATGTGGCCGAACGACAGCACGCCGGTGTTGCCGACGTAGATCTGGATGCCGAGCACGATGATGGCATCGATCAGCATCACCGTCACCAGGCGCTCGGCGGCTCGGCCCTGGAAGCTCTCGTAGATGAGGCCGCCGGCCAGGAAGACGGCGAAGAGCAGGGCGCATCCGGCTACGGGGAAGCCGACGTCACGTCCGGGCCGCGGGAACATCAGGGCAGCTCGATCACACCCGCACGGCGTGCTTGACCGTGACGAGACCCTGCGGCCTGAAGATGAACAGCAGGGCGATCAGCAGGAACACCACGCCTTCGGTGAGACTGGCGACGCTGTCGGGCAGGCGTGAGCGCAGCAGCACTTCCGCCAGCCCCAGCACCAGTCCGCCGATCACCGCCCCCCGAAGACTGCCCAGACCGCCGATCAGCGCTGCCAGCACGCCCTTGAGCATGGGCGTGATGCCGGCGCTGGGGCTGATGCTGCCGGCTCGCATCAACCAGAAGACCCCGGCGATGCCCGCCAGCAAGCCCGACAGGGCGAAGGCCCCGCGGATCACGGTGTCAGAGCGCACGCCCATCAGCCGGGCGGTGTCGAAATCTGCGGCTGCCGCCCGCAGGGACAGCCCGAACATGGTCCGCTGCAGCAGCAGCGTGGTGCCGATCAGCGTCAGCACGGTCACGACGATGACGACGGTGTCGTACACCTCGATGTTGAGCGGACCGACAGAGTAGGTGTTGGTGACCCACGACGGCCGGTCGAACGGCTTGACCGAGGCCGACACGTACAGCAGGAAGATGGCGGAGATCACGAAGTGGACGCCGAACGACGTCAGCAGCAGCGTGAAGTCGGAGCTGCCCCGCACCCGCGAGAAGGCGACCCGCTCGATCGCCAGCGAGGTCAGCACGGCGCTCAGCACGATGAGCGGCGTGACGATGTACCACGACCAGCCTGCGCCGAGGGTCCACAGCGCGACGTAGCCGCCGACGGTGATGAGCTCGCCGTGGGCGAAGTTCAGCAGGTGCATGACGCCGAACACGACTGCCACGCCCAGCGCCAGCAGGGCATAGATGCTGCCCCGGCCGAGGCCGTCGATGAGGTTCTGTGCGAGCTCAGTCACGCTGTGCCGACTCCGGTGCCGTTCGCAGCGGGCGAGCCTGCGGCGGGCTGACCCTCGCCAGGCGCCACGACCGATCCGACGAAGGTGTCGAACAGGTCGTCGCGCTGGCTCAGTTCCCGGCCCGTGCCCGAGGCCACCACCTCGCCGCTGCGCAGCACGTATGCACGATCGGACACCTCGAGCATCCGGGCGGCGTTCTGCTCCACGACGAGCAACGTACGGCCCTGATCGCGCAGCGTGCCGATCAGCTCGAACACCAGGTCCACCAGCACCGGGGCGAGGCCCAGCGAGGGCTCGTCCATCATCAGCAAGCGAGGCGCCGACATCAGCGCTCGCCCGATGGCGAGCTGCTGCGCCTCGCCGCCCGACAGGTAGCCGGCTGGGACGTCCCACTTCTCCTTGAGCACCACGAAGCGCTCGGCCATCTCGTCCAGCAGCTCGGCGCGCTTCGCGGCCGGCACGGTGACGCCGCCGATCCGCAGGTTCTCCTCGACCGTGAGGTCGGCGAAGATGCGGCGGTGCTCGGGCACGAGCGCGACGCCCGAGCGCAAGAGCTGTTCCGGCGAACTGCCGGTGATGTCCTTCCCCTCGAAGGTCACGCAGCCCTCGGCCGGCGACAGCAGACCGGCGATGGATGACAGCAGGGTCGTCTTGCCCGCGCCGTTGGGCCCGATGAGGCCCACGACCTCACCGGACCCGACGCGGAGGGCCGCGCCGCGCAGTGCGGCTATGGAGCCGTACCGAGCGGTGAGGCCTTCGACTTCGAGCACGGACCTACTTGATCGTGTGCTTACTTGATGGTGCGCTTACTTGATGGTGATCGTGTCGACGAGCACGTCCTCGCCGTTCACGATGCGGTTGATCGGCACTGCCTTCGGCGGGATGCCGTTGGTGCCTTCGTAGGTGATCTCGCCCGACAGCCCCTGGAAACCAGAGAGCTGCTGGACGGCCTCGCCGATCTGAGCGGTGTCGTCGCAGCCGCAGTCGAGCATGCCCTGGATGCCGATGAACATCGAGTCGACGTACAGCGCCATGAAGCCACGGCTCTCGAGCGCCTCGCCCTTCTCGGCCTCGAACGCAGCGAGCATCGAGTCGATGCGGTCGCCCGCAGTGATGCTGGTGTGCGGCGTGTGGGCGATGCCCTCGTTGTTCGCCTCCACCTGGATGCCGGTGGCGTCCAGTGCGTCGGTGCCGACGTAGGTGAGATTGTCGAGACCCTGGCCTTCGAGCTGGCCCCGCAGCGCGGTGACCTGGAAGCCCAATGCCGCCGAGAAGACCACCTCGTTGTTCTCGGAGATCTGGGCGATCTCGTTCACTTGCGAGGAGAAGTCGGTGTCCACGAACCAGACATAGGTCTGCACGCTCACCACCTCGCCGCCGCCGGCTTCAAATGCGGCGATGAACGCATCTGGGTTGACGCCGGTGTAGGGAATGCCCTCGCCCTCGGTGAACACGATGGCCCGGGTGATGCCCTGGTCCAGCGCCCACTGGGCAGCAGCACCCGACATCTGGTGATCGTCGAAGGTGACCAGGTACGAGTTGATGGCAGCGTCTGCCAAGGTCGGCTCGGTGGATGCCGCCACGAACAGCGGGACGGTGCCGCCCGTGGTCTGCAGGATCGGGAGGGCGAAGTCGGCGAACGGCGGGCCGATCAGGAAGTGCGCACCCCAGTCCAGGAGGTCCTCGGTGGCGAGCGCAGCGTCGTCACCGACTTCGGCGACCCGCACCTCGACTGGCCGACCGTTGAAACCGCCGCGACAGTTCGCGAGCTCTGCGATGTAGGGCACCAGCTTGGAGCCCGGGATGTCGACGAAGCCGACCACGTCGCTGAAGTCCATCGCCATGCCGACGCGGATCGGGTCGCCGGTCGGGGCCTCCTCACACGCCGACAGATCGGCGCTGAGGATGTGGTCGATATCGATGCTGGACATCGTCGCGCCGGCTGACTCGCTGGCCTCTGTGGTGTCGTCGTCACTGCCGCACGCGGCACCGAGCAGCGCAACTACGGCCAGCAAAGCCAAGATGCGTCGTTTCATGATGAGCCCCTCCCATGGATCGAGCCGATGCTAGCCCTCCACCGAGAAAGGCTCGTATAGCTTCTGCTGATCGTCCCGGCCCAGACAGCGATGAGGAACACCTATGGCCAATGAACGCGTCCGCATGCTGTGGCCCGACCATCTCGGTCTCGCACGGGGCAAGTACTTGCCGGCCGCTTTCGCCCAAGACGGCACCGGCCATGCAGCCGCCGTGTTCAGCCTCGCCTACGACCGATCGTTTGTCGCAGCGCCGGGCTCAGGCGTGCTCGACGGCTTTCCCGACATGCACGCCACCTTCGACGAGTCGGATCTGCGTCCCGGCTGGGATGACGACCGCACTCAAGTGGCCGTGTGCGACCTGTCCCAGAACGGTGAGCCATTCCGCTATTCGGCCAGATACGCCCTGCGCAAGGCCATCGCCGACTGGGAGGCCTTGGGCTACCGCCCGATGGTGGGCATCGAGTTCGAGGCCTACGTGCTGGAGCTCACCGAAGAGCACGGCTGGCAGCGGTGGGACACGCCTGAGTCATACGTCTACGGCACCGGGCGTTTCGTGGACCCGATCGGCTTGATCGATGACATCACCGATCTCGCGGCCGGCAGCGAAATCGTGCTGGAGTCGGTCAACGCCGAGTTCGACTCCGGCCAGTTCGAGCTGACGCTCCGCTACGCCGATGCGCTGCGCGCTGCCGACGACGCTTTCCTGTTCAAGATGCTGGCCCGTGAATGCGCCATGGATCGTGGCCGCCGGCTCACGTTCCTCGGCAAGCCATACGAGCAGTTCGAAGGAAACGGTGTCCATGTGAACTTCTCGCTGCTCGATGCCGAGGGCAACAATGCGCTCGCCGATCCCAGCGCCGGTGACGGCCTGTCGGCGCTGGCGAAGAGCTGCCTGGCAGGGCTGTGCGCCCATCACCAAGGCCTCACCCCCCTGTGTTGCCCCACCGTCAACGCCTACCGGCGCCTGCGGCCATTCACCTTCAGCGGCCGGCGAGCGAACTGGGGCTACGACCACCGGGTGGTGGGCACCCGGGTGCCGCCCGAGCGCGGCGCACGCACACGCATCGAATCACGTCTTGCCGACGGCACCTGCAACGTCCACGCAGCTATCGCCGCCGTGCTGCAGGCGGCACGCCTGGGCGTGGTCGACGAGCTGCCCTGCCCTGAGCCCGAGACCAACGACGGCATGGAAGCCTGGAACACCGAAGTGACGTCGGCACTCAACCTGACCGACGCTTTGGATCATCTGCGTGCCGACACTGCGCTCGCCGAAGCCGTGAGCAGCGACCTCGTCGACAACTTCCTCGCCATCAAGGACGCCGAGTGGGAGCGCTACGTCGCCGCTGTCGGCGAACCCTCCGACGAGATCAGCGAGTGGGAGATCAGCGAATACCTGCCCTACCACTGACGGGCACGGCCAGGCGGCTCAGGTGAACTCGATGTAGCGATCGCGCTCCCAGTCGCTGACGTCGTCACCCACCGGATCGCACCCGGCGTCGGCGAACTTCTCCAGCTCGGCCTTGGCCATCAGCACGAAATTGGTCGAGAACTCCTCGCCCAGCGCAGCGGCGAGCGCGCTGCCCTCGTAGGCCGCGATGCCATCGTGGGCGTTGGCGGGCAGCGGCGCGGCATCGCCGGGGTCGTCGTACTTGTCGCCGACGCTCATCGGGCCCGGGTCGGCGCCCCGCTCGAGGCCGTCGGCGCCTGCTGCCAGGAGGCCGGCGATCATCAGGTACGGGTTCGCATCGGAACCAGGCGCCCGGTACTCCACCCGGTTCGCGCTGCCGGCGCCCACGGTCAAGCGGCACATCACCGATCGGTTGTCGAGCCCCCAGTGCACATGGGTGGGCGCGAACGTGTACGGGCGCACGCGCTTGTAGCCATTCGGCACCGGACTGCCCAGCAGCGAGAGCGCGCCGGCATTGTCGAGCTGGCCGCCGAGCCACTGCGACATGACCTCGTTCGGCCCGTCCTGCGAGGACGCGAACACGTTCTCGCCACCAGCGGACAGGCTGGTGTGCACGTGCATGCCGCTGCCCGACGGCTCGGTCCACGGCTTGGGCATGAACGTGGCCCGCAGCCCGGATGCAGCGGCGATCTCCTTGACGATGCTCTTGTAGAGGGCGGTGTTGTCCGCAGCAGTCATAGCGTCGCTGTAGGCCACGTTGATCTCGATCTGCCCCGGTCCGTACTCGGGATTGGAGGACTCCACCGGGATGCCGGCCTCGACCATGGCGGTGCGCATCTCCCACAGCACATCCTCGAGGTCGCCCCGGTCGGTCAGCGAGGAGTACTGGATGTGGCTCTGCACATGCGACCAGTCGGCCTCGCACAGGTAGAACTCCATCTCTGTGGCGACTATCGGGCTGTAGCCCAGGCCCTCGCAGCGCGCGATCTGGCGGGCCAGAACGGTGCGCGGTGCAATCGGGTGGAGTCGGTGGGAAGGATCCAGACTGTCTGAGAACACCAGCGCATAGCCGGGCCGGTGACCGAGGGTGCGCAGCGTGCCGAGATCGGGAACCAGGTGCGTGTCCAAGAAGCCCAGCCCCATGTTGATGTAGGGGCTGTCCACGAGGTCGTTGTGCAGGTCGAAGATGTAGATGGCGTCTGCGATGTGGCAGCCGCCCTCGGCAACAGACCGCAGGAAGTGATCGACGGGAAACCGCTTGCCGCGCAGGTGTCCGTAGGTGTCGACGATGGCGACCTCCACGGTGTGTGTGGCAGCCGCACGCAGGGCGCTCTCGATCTCGGCAAGGTCGGTCATGGGTTCACTCCTGGGTGGTGTCTGGGTGCGCTGAACGCGGCTGGTCGGCTTTCGGGCGGGCACAGACTTACCATTCGGCTGTGCCTCCCGAAACCTCTCCGGCCGCGACCGACACCCTGACAGACGATTCGGCGTTGACCGATGAGACGGCCGGCATCGATATCGCCGATGCCCGCAGGTATGCCCACGGCATTCCCTGGGACGACTTCGGGACGCTGCGTCGGCGTCCGGGGCTGCACTGGAATCGCTACGAGGCTGAGCCGAATGCGGACGGGGGCTTCTGGGCGGTGACCCGGCATGCCGATGTCTGCGAGGTGTCGCGACATCCCGAACGCTTCTCGTCGGCGATCGGGCACGTCAACCTGTGGGACCTCGAGGCCGACGCGCTCGAGGCACGCCGATCGATCCTCGAGCACGACCCGCCGGCGCACACCCGGCTGCGTCGGGTGGTGTCCAAGGCGTTCACGCCGCGCCAGATGCGCCGGTACAACGAGCGCACCCGTGAGATCGCCGACGAGCTGCTCGACGCCGTCGTTCGGCAGGGCGGCGGCGACTGGGTGGATCTCGTCGCTGCGCCGCTGCCGATCCGGGTGATCATCGCGATCCTCGGCGTGCCTCCCCAGGACGCCGACTACATGGTGGAGCTGTCGAACCACTTGGTGGAGGGAACCACCGAGAGCCAGTCGCTGCCGCCTGACGCTTACGGGAACACCACGCCGCTGCGCCTGCTTCCTTTCGGCAGCCCGGCCGCGTGGGGGCTGTATGAGTACGGAGCGAAGCTGGGCGACCAGCGTCTGGAGCACCCCACTGACGATGTCGTGAGCCACCTGGTGCACGCCGAGGTGGGCGGCGACCGCCTGACGACCACCGAGTTCCGGAACTTCTTCCAGGTGCTGGTGTTCGGCGGCAACGAGACGACGCGCACGGCGATCACCCACGGGACAATGGCGTTCGCCGATCATCCAGAGCAGTGGGACCGGCTGGTGGCAGACCGTGACCTGCTGCCCAGCGCCGTCGAGGAGGTCATCCGCTGGGCGTCGCCGATCCTGCACATGCGCCGCACCGCCGCGGTGGACACCGAGCTGTCCGGCACCCACATCTCAGCGGGCGACAAGGTGGTGATGTGGTACCCGTCAGCCAACCGCGACGAGGCAGTGTTCGAGCGGCCCAACGAGTTCGACATCGGCCGGGCCGACAACGCGCAGATCGCCTTCGGCGGCGGCGGGCCGCATTTCTGTCTCGGCGCCTATCTGGCCCGCATGGAGCTGACCGTGCTGCTCGAAGCGATGCTGGACCGCGGCATCCGCCCGGCAAGCGCCGAGAACCTGGTGCGGATCCCGTCCAACTTCGTGCACGGCGTCGCTTCTGTGGATGTCACCGTCGACGTTTCGGCACCCGCTGTGAGAGTCTGACGCCGTGAGCACCTGGGCCGAGCCCTACCTGGACGACCTGGGACCTGACGACGCCAACATCTCCGATCACGACGTGTGGACCCACGGCGTGCCTCATGCCACGTTCGCCCGGCTGCGCCGGGAAGAACCGGTGGCGTGGATCGACGAGGTCGACGGCCGCGGTTATTGGGCGATCACCAAGTACGACGACGCCTTCCGCATCAGCCGCGACGTGCAGACATTCACCTCGTCGAAGGGCATCCGCCTGGAGGACATGGCGCCCGACGAGCTCGAAGCCCGCAAGACGATGATGGAACAGGACCCGCCCGAGCACACCCGCTACCGGCGGTTGGTGAGCCGGGGATTCACGCCGCGCGTCGTGAACACCTACGAGGCTGCGATCCGTGCCCTGGCCTGCGAGGTGCTGGACCGGGCCCTGCGCGACGAGCGCTTCGACTTCGTGACCGAGGTCGCCACCGAGCTGCCCATGCGGATGCTGGGGCGCATGCTGGGAACCAGCGATGCCGATGGCCACCAGCTCGTGGAATGGGGCGATGCGCTGCTCGGCAACACCGATCCCGACTTCACCGACTATCCCGTGGGATTGGTGGACACCGACGAGTTCCGGCTGATGCCGTTCCGCAGCCCGGTCACCGTCGACATCTTCAACTACGCAGCGGAGCAGGCGGCCAAGCGCCGGGCGCACCCGACAGACGACGTCATCAGCCAGCTCCTGGCGCCGACCACCGACGGCGCACCGCTCACCGATCAGGAGTTCAAGAACTTCTTCACGCTCATCATCGCCGCGGGCAACGACACCACCCGCTACACGATGACCCACGGGCTGTGGGTGCTGATGGCGCACCCGCACCTGTTCGACACGTGGAGGGCCGCGGTGCTGGCCGGTGACGAAGCCCTGACCGCTGCTGCGGTCGAAGAGGTGCTGCGCGCCAGCTCGGTCACGACGCACTTCCGCCGCACGGCGACGTGCGACACCGAGATCCGCGGCACCAAGGTGCGGGCGGGCGACAAGGTGGTGCTGTACTACATCAGCGCGGACCACGACGAGGATCGCTTCCCGCACCCGTACAGGTTTGATCTGGCGCGTGCCGACAATGAGCACATGGCGTTCGGCCGCAACGGTCCGCACCTGTGCCTGGGAGCGTGGCTGGCCCGCATGGAGATCAAGGTGGTGTTCGAGGAGCTGCTGCGGCGGGTGGTGCGCATCGAACAGGACGGACCCGTCGAGCGGCTGCGGTCCAACTTCATCTCCGGCATCAAGCAACTGCCCGTACGCGTGGTCGAGCTGGCTGCATGAAGGCGCTGGTCGTCACACACGAGGAAACGTCGCGGCCCGGTTTCGTCGGTGATCGTCTGATCGAGCGGGGTATCGATCTGCACGTCCACGTGATGGTGCCCGACACCTCGCAGCCAGCCGAATTCCGTTCGCTGCCTGGTGATGACTTCGATGTGCTCGTCGTCACGGGCTCGTACTTCTCGGTGTATGAGGACGCGATCAAGCCGTGGATCGGTGCCGAGCTGGATCTCATCCGGCGTGCGCATGACAGCGGCACCCCGGTGCTGGGCATCTGCTTCGGCGGTCAGGCGCTGGCGGCGGCGCTGGGCGGGTCAGTGGACCGCTCCCCCGAGACCGAGATCGGCTGGTACCGGATCTCAGCGCCGAATGGTGTCGACCTGCCCATATCGGCTGGCCCGTGGATGGAGTGGCATCACGATCGCTTCCACCTGCCCCCCGGCGCCGAGCTGCTCGCCAGCACCGAGATCTGCCCGCAGCTGTTCCGGATGGGCCGCAGCGTGGGCACCCAGTTCCATCCCGAGATCAGCGTGGAGCTGGCCAGCGAGTGGCTCTATGCGGCCAGCGACGACTACTTGGCGTCGGTGGGCATCGTGCGCGAGGAGATCGTGGCCGAGGTGGCGCGTAACGAGGCCGCCAACCGCCGCAACTGCTTCGACTTGGTGGACTGGTTCCTCGACGACGTAGCCAAGTCCTAGGCCTGCCGCCGTCGCAGGGCCGCTGTCACGTGGCCTACGGGCCCAGACGGCCTGGGTCAGATGGCGAGGCGCTCGTTCAGATACTCGGCTACCCGCGCGATGCCGTCGTCGGCTTCGGGGAACAGGCCGGCCATCGAGTGCCACGCGTGGATCATCTCGGGCCAGACCTCCAGCGTGACGTCGACGCCGGAGGTGCGGGCCTTGTGAGCAAGCCGCTCGCTGTCGCTCAACAGCACCTCGTCATCGCCGCAGTGGATCAGCAGCGGCGGCAGACCTGCGAGGTCGCCCTCGAGCGGTGACGCGTACGGATCGGCGGCGTCGCCGTCGGGGCCGAGGAACACCCCGGCGATCCGCGTGAGATCGTCGGCAGTCACCATCGGGTCGCGGTCAGAGCGAGTGACGGCGCTCTCCCCCGTGCCGGACATGTCGACCCAGGGCGAGATGGGCACGGCCGCGGCCGGCAACGGCAACCCCACATCTCGCAGCTTCATGAGCGTCGACATCGTGAGCCCGCCGCCAGCCGAGTCCCCTGCGATGGCGATCTTGTCGGCGGAGTGGCCACGGTCGAGCAGCCAGCGATACACCGCGACGGAATCCTCCACTGGCGCCGGATGGGGATGCTCGGGTGCGAGCCGGTAGTCCACCGAGAGCACCGGGCAGCCCAGCTTGAGGGCCAAGTTGCCGGTCAGGTTGCGATGCGATCCGATGGAGCCGGCGACGTAGCCGCCGCCGTGCACGTATTGCACGATGGCGTCGCCAGTGGTCTTGTCAGGCGTTTGCAGCTCGCAGGGAACACCGTTGGCGTCCACCATCTCGCCGGTGACGCCCGCCGGCAGGGGGCGAGCGGTGAGCTCGATGCCCGTGCGCATGGCATCGATGTCGGCCGGCATGTCCTGCGACGCGATGATCTCGCGGATCCTGTAGAACGCTTCGCTCGCCATCGAGCCCTCCCCTGTGTCGGCCCGCATCGGGACGATCTGATCGGCCGCCACAACGTAGCCACGTTGGCTAGACGAGGCCCGACGTGGAGTCGTAGTGTCGATGCGCCGCGTCGGTGAGGGGTGCCGGCACGGCCGGAATCCGACGAGGGAGGCCACCCATGCTGCTCGAGAACAAGATCGCGATCGTCACCGGCGGGGCATCGGGCATCGGCGAGGCCAGCGCGAAACGCTTCGCTGCCGAGGGCGCATCGGTACTCGTCGTGGATATCCGCCGGGAGCGCGCTGACAGCGTCGCCGAGTCCATCGTGCAGTCCGGAGGCGAAGCCCATGGCTTTGGTGCCAATGTGGCCGAGCCGGACGACGTGGAGGCAATGGTGGCCGCAGCGGTGGATCGCTGGGGAGGTCTCGACGTGCTGTACAGCAACGCCGGCACGATCCGGCCCGGCACCGCGGTGGAATTGGAACCCCGCGACTGGGACCTGGTGATGAACGTGAACGTCCGGTCGGTGTATCTCGGCGCCAAGTACGCGGTGCCGGCGATGGAGGCCCGCGGCGGCGGCTCCATCGTCAACACGGCTTCGATCAGCGGGCTGCACGGCGACGGCGGCTCGGTGGTGTACGCCGCTTCCAAGGCCGCTGTCATCAACCTGACGCGGGCGCTGTCCACCGATCACGCCCCTAACGGAGTCCGCGTCAACGCCATCTGCCCCGGCACCATCCAGACGCCGCCCGTGCAGCGGATGATGGAAGATCCTGCTGCCCTCGAACGGAATCTGGCAGCCCATGCGCTGCGCCGCCTCGGCCATCCCGACGAGATCGCCAGCGTTGCCACGTGGCTGGCCAGCGACGAGTCGTCATTCGTCACCGGCGAAGCCATCGTCGTGGACGGCGGCCTGCGAGCCCAATCGCCCCTAGGCCGCCTCGCCGACCCCCGCCCCGCCCACCTCCGCTAGCCAGCGACGGGCTCGCCGGTCAGTCGGCGGCGTTGGCGATGAGGAACATCATCGAGGCTTCGCAGGCTGCTCGACCGTCGACGCTGGCGGTTCCTGAGGCCTTGCCGGCGCGGGCCGACAGGCGATTGATCGTGGCTTCCAGGCGCAGCGTGTCGCCTGGCGTGACCTGGCGGCGGAAGCGGGCCTTGTCGATGCCGCCGAAGAGCGCCAGCTTGCCCTCGAGCGATGTTGCCGAGGCCGCAGCGAGGCCGGCGGTCTGCGCGAGGGCCTCGACCATCAG
The DNA here is from genome assembly GCF_965208555.1 of Candidatus Poriferisodalis sp. Lineage (GTDB taxonomy): Bacteria > Actinomycetota > Acidimicrobiia > Acidimicrobiales > Poriferisodalaceae > Poriferisodalis. The sequence continues at coordinate 523,506 of NZ_OZ242342.1, forward strand.
CACCCCGGGCAGCGTCGGGCGGCCCGGAAAATGACCGGCGAAGAACTCCTCGTCGCCGGTCAGGTGCCACAGCGCGACGCAGCGCTCGCCGGGCTGGAGTTCGACGATCTCGTCGACGAGCAGGAACGGCGCCCGGTGCGGCAGCAGCTCGTCGGGTCGCGGGAACTGGCTCTCGGGTGGGGTGTCGCTCACCGGTGCGAAGCTACCGCTCACGTGCGTCGAAGGGCCGAGCGTGCCAGGGGCGAGCTATTCGGCGGCGGATGACGACCAGCGCGACGTCTACTCGGTGCCGAAGGTGCTGCGCTGGTAGGCGACTACTGCGGCGATCTCGGCGTCGGTGAGAATGCCGCCGAACGGGGGCATCGAGCCTCGACCGGTCCACACCACCGACAGGTGGTTGCGCACGCTGAGGCGTTCGTCGACACCGCCGAGCGCTGCGCCGACGCCGCCGCTGCCGTCGCTGCCGTGACACACCGAGCAGCTGTCGTCGAAGACCTCGCTGCCGAGCGACACATCGGCGCTCTCGAACGCCAACTCGAGCCGTTGCAGGTCGGCCTCTGTCGCATCGCTTGACCCGCAAGCCGCAAGGCCCATGACCAACATGAACGCCAGCGCCCACGTCCGGATGAGCCACCGGGCACGAGCAGCGCCAGATGCAGCATGACCGCTCGCCGGGAGCGGCACCGCAGGCCAGCCGAACCTCATGCCGCCTCGGACAGGATCAGTACGACCGCTCATCGGGTCACCCGTGGCGTGCCGACGCCGGTGTAACGGCTCGGCGGCTCGTTCCAGCGGCGGGTCATCCAGCCGGCATCGCGGTAGTGAGCGTGAAAGTGGTCGGGAATCTGGCGCATCACCTGATCCACCCTCCCACCTTCGGGCCCGAATCTCTGTTCACCCGCTTCGACCAGTCGAGCCAACATCGCGGCCAACTCCTCGGGGGGCGGCTCGGTGCCGTGATGCTTCCAAACCACCATCGGGGTCGCGCACACTTCGCAGTCCGCCACCCAGCACAGCTCGTCCTCGAAGTACCAGTGCGTGAACCGGGCGGCCTCGCACAACTCGCAATCGGGGTCGTGCGCCGCGGGATCTGTCGGGGACGACTCGGCGGGATCCGGATTGGCGTGACTCACCGTCTCACCGCGATCACTACCCGCGATCGAGTGCTGCCCGGTAGGTCGCCACCAGTTCGCCGACTGCCTCGGGTCCGTCGGACATCAGCGTGCGGACGACGGCCGAGCCGATGACCGCCCCATCGGACACCTGGCAGGCCTCCACGGCCTGGGCGGGCGAGCCGATGCCGACGCCGGTGAGGACCGGCCGATCAGTGACGGCCTGGCACCGCGCCGCGATCTGGGTGGCAGTGCTCGCCAGCGCGGAACGTTCCCCGGTAACGCCGAGCAGCCCGACGGCATAGACGAAACCGCGAGACGCTCCGCACAAGTCCGCAAGACGGTGGTCGGGCGTCGTGGGGGCCGCCAGCAGGATCGCCTCGATGCCGATCGCAGCGGCATCTGCGAGCCACGATCCTGCCTCGACGTAAGGAAGGTCAGGAAGAATCGCCCCCGACACACCCGCTTCGACGAGCGCAGAGGCGAATCGCTCGTGACCCTGGTGGTGACAGAGGTTGTAGTAGGTCATGACTGCGTGGGGAATGCCGGTGTCGAGGGCACGCGCCTCTTCCAGCACCGAAGCCGGGGTCGCCCCTTCGGCCAGGGCAGCGGTTGACGCCTGCTGGATGACCGGCCCGTCGATCACCGGGTCGGAGAAGGGGATACCGATCTCGATGGCATCCGCGCCTGCCGCCGCGGCTGCTTCCACGGCGCGTTGCCAACCCTGGTAGCCACCCGTGACGTAGGGGATGAGCAGCTTCGCGCCAGCCTGACGCCGAGCTCGCAAATGCGTCTCGAGCGCACCGAACCCTTCGGCCCCGGCGGGTCCGGATACGTCGGTCACGAGTGCGACCTCACTCGCTCAACCCATGCATGCCGAGCACGTCCATCATCTGGTCGACGTCCTTGTCGCCCCGTCCCGAGAGGTTCATCAGCACCGTCTGGCCCTGGATCTCCGGGGCTGCGCGCACGATCCATGCGAGCGCATGAGCGCACTCCAGCGCCGGGATGATGCCCTCGGCCCTGCTCATGAGCGTGAACGCCTCCACCACCTCGTCGTCGGTCACGCTCGGGTATTCGGCACGGCCGATCGCCGCGAGATAGGCGTGCTCGGGCCCGACGCCGGGGTAATCCAGCCCGGCCGAGATCGACTCGGCTTCCATCACCTGGCCCACTTCGTCCTGCATGAGGTAGCTGGTCATGCCGTGCACCACGCCGGGCACGCCGCGCCCGACCGCGGCGCCGCCCGCAGGCTCGACGCCCACGAGCCGTGCGTCGCCGTCGGCGAATCCCGAGAAGATCCCAGCGGCGTTGCTGCCCCCGCCGACGCACGCCACCACCACGTCAGGGGCGCCGCCGGTCAGGTCCTTGCACTGCGCAGCGGCCTCGTCGCCGAGGATGTGGTGGAAGGTGCGCACCATCCACGGGTAGGGATGGGGGCCCATCACCGAGCCGAGGCAGTAATGCGTGTTCTCGACGGTGGCCACCCAGTCCCGCAGCGCCTCGTTGACGGCGTCCTTCAGCGTGCGGCTGCCGGACTGCACCGATTCCACCTCGGATCCCAGCAGTCGCATGCGGAACACATTGAGAGCTTGCCGATCGACGTCGACGGCGCCCATGTAGACCTTGCACTCCATCCCCAGCAGCGCCGCGGCGGTGGCCGTGGCGACGCCGTGCTGGCCGGCGCCCGTCTCGGCCACGAGCCGCGTCTTGCCCATGCGCTGGGCCAGCAGCGCCTGCCCGATGACGTTGTTGATCTTGTGCGATCCGGTGTGGTTGAGGTCCTCCCGCTTGACCAGCAGGCGCAGGCCGAGCTGGCGCGACAGGTTGCGGCACTCGGTCAAGGGCGACGGCCGTCCCCCGTAGTCACGCAGCGTGGTCTCGAATTCCGCCACGAACGCCGGATCGGCCCACGCCTCCCGGAAGGCTGCCTCGAGCTCCTCGCACGCCGCCACCAGCGTTTCGGGAACGAATTGGCCGCCGAAGTCGCCGAAACGGCCATCGGTCGTGGGCTCGCCCATGACCGACCGGGAAATCGTCGTGGGCTCGCCCTTAGCCGATCGGGTGCTCGACGCGGGCCCGTCCATCTCTGCTGCCATGTCGTCCTTCGCTCAGTCGTCGCGCCAGTCGTACGGCGCCTCAGGTCCCGGCTCGGTCGGCTCGCCGGTGTCCTCGTAGAGGGCACCGGCCTCCTTGGCTGCAGCGACGAACTCACGCATGGCGAGCACGTCCTTGCGGCCTGGTTCGGATTCGACACCCGACGCCACGTCCACGCCCCACGGCCGCACCACCTCGATGGCCTGCGCCACGTTCGAAGCGCGCAACCCGCCTGCGAGCAGCAGCCTCATGCCGCGATCCCTGCCTTCGAGCTGGCGCCAGTCGAACACACGGCCGCTGCCGGGTTCGGAACCGTCCAGCATGAGCACCGAGGCGCCGTAGTCGCGCACGCGTTCCACATTGGGATCGCCGGCGACGAACGCCTTGATGAGCCCGGGCACCCGCTCGGCGATCCAGCGGCTGTCGGCCGTGGTCTCGTTGCCGTGCAGCTGGGCCAGCCGCAAGCCCGCGCCGTCCATGATCTGCACGACTCGCTCGGGCAGCTCGTTGCGGAACACACCGACGGTGACAACCCCGCCCGGCAGCCGGCGAACGATGTCGCGCGCCAGCCGCGGGGAGATCTGCCGCGGCGATCCGGGCACGAAATTGAAGCCAACGGCGTCGGCGCCCATGCCGACAGCGACGAGCGCGTCCTCTTCATTCGTGACGCCACAGATCTTTACGAACATGTCATCACCGGCATGCCAGCCGACCCCTTGCGCCGCGGCGGGCCTTGGGAGGCGCCAGGGTCAGAAATCGAGGCCCTTGGCCACAGCCGGGTCCAGGAAGATGAGCTCGGGACGCGCCGCCATGAATTCGCGCGTTGCCTGTCCGAAGACCTTCATCTGCTCGGAGCCGCCATGGGCCGCGAGCGCATCCTGGTCGCTGTACAGCTCGTAGAACCACACCACGTCGGCATCGTTCTGATCCTTGTGGGCGGCGTACACCTCGGTGCCCGGCTCGCCCGCGACATTGCTCATGCCGATGTCGGCAATCACCGCGAGCAGCTCGTCGCGCATGCCTTCCTTTGCGGTCAGCTTGGCCAAGAGTGCCGTCTTTGCCATGTCGTTGCTCCCTGCGATCCGTTTGACTCAGCGACAGCTTGCGAGGGTACCTGTAGCGGACCCTGCGACGACTTCAGAACAGTTCGGCAAGCACGACGGACTGGCCGCCGTCACTGCTCACATCGCCGGCGGTGTCCCGGCGCACCGATGCGAATCCGACGGTGGCACCATCTAGCAATGCCGCACTGAGCACAGCGCCGATGCCGGCACCGTCAGCGTCGCGCAGCTCCTCGCCGGCGGTCACACTGCCGCCGGCCCGGAATCGGCGGATGCCGCGGCGCCCCCCGGCACGCGAGTCGATCCGTTCCACCAGTTCCTGGCCGCGGTAGCAGCCCTTGGTGAACGACGCTGCCTGCTCGACCAGGCCGGTTTCGTTCGGAATGTCGCCGGGCTGGATCTCGGTGCCCATGGCGGGCAGGCCATAGGCCATGCGCAGCGCCTCGAACTCGCCGGCAGAGACGTGCTCGGCACCGTCGCCGAAGCCGTCCACAGTGCTGCCGGGGCTCGCCAGCAGGTCGTGACCTCCGGCGAGGGGCCAGTGCGTCGGGCGCACGACGTGTTCGGGCGCATCGGCAGGTCCGGTCGCTGCGGCTGCGATGGTCGGCTCCGCGGCCGATGCCGGGCCGCGCACGGCATGCATCGTCCACTGCTGCAGCGAGAACTCCGCCTTGGTTCGCAGCTTGAAGCGTTCCAGCGAGGTGGTCATGGCGTCGCCGAATCCTGCGTCCGTGTCGGCGACGAACGTCTCGGGGCCGACGCGGCTGATGACGAACAAGGCCTCGACGCGGCCCCGCGGCTCCAGCAGGAACGACAGCGTGCTTTGGCCGATCTCCATGGCCTCCACGTCCGCGGAGATCTGGCCTTGCAGATATGTCTCGGCTTCAGGTCCCGTCACCACGAGCACATCGCGAGGAACCGCCGCGACAACCAGCCGATCGAGCGAAGCCAGGGCGTTCACCCGCCCCTCCATCCCGGCACCAGCCGATCCACGGCATTGCGAATGAGCGCCAGCCCGACGCCGTCGTCGAGCGACATGATCGACTCGGGGTGGAACTGAACTGCTGCGACGGGCAGCTCACGGTGCTCGACGGCCATCACGATGTCGTCGTCGAGGCTGACGGCGGTGACTTCCAACTCGTCAGGCACTTCGGAGCGGCGGGCGAACAGCGAGTGGTAGCGACCAGCTCGGAACTCTTTGGGCAGTCCGTCGAGCAGCTGCCCGCCGACGATGCGGATAGCCGAGGGCTTGCCGTGCATCGGCGTCGCGAGCTGCCCTAGCTCGCCGCCGAAGTACTCCACGATGCCCTGCAGCCCCAGGCACACCCCGAACAACGGCAGCCCGGCATCGAGCGTGGCGCGCACCACCGGGCCGATGCTGAAGTCGTCGGGCCGGCCCGGGCCCGGCGACAGCACGATGAGGTCGAAGTCGTCAGTGCTGATCTCGTCGGTGGGGAACCCCGCTCGGCGGGTCACCACCGTGGCACCGGTCTGGCGCAGGTAGTTCGCCAGCGTGTGCACGAATGAGTCCAAGTGGTCGATCAGCAGCACCCGCCGCTCGCTGGGCAGCGATGCCGTGGCGCCCGTCGAAGGCGCCGAACGCGGCCGGCGAATCGCATCGAGGAATGCCGATGCCTTGAGCTCGGTCTCCGATTCCTCCTCGTCGGGGTCGGAGTCCCACAGCAGCGTCGCGCCGACCCGAACCTCCGCGTGCCCATCGGCGACGCGGATCGTGCGCAGCGTCAGGCCGGTGTTCAGGCTGCCGTCGAAGCCCACCTTGCCCACTGCGCCTCCGTACCAGGCCCGGGCAGTGCGTTCGTGCTGTTCCAGGAACATCATCGCCGCTGTCTTCGGCGCACCGGTCACCGTCACTGCCCAGGTGTGCGACAGGAAGGCGTCGAGCGCATCGAATCCGGGCCGAAGGCGTCCTTCGACGTGATCGACGGTGTGGATGAGCCGCGAGTACATCTCGATCTGGCGGCGCCCGATCACCTTGACCGACCCGGGGACGCAGATGCGGCTCTTGTCGTTGCGGTCGACATCGGTGCACATCGTCAGCTCGGACTCGTCCTTGGCCGAGTTGAGCAGCGCCAAGATCTGCGATGCGTCGTCGATGGGGTCCTGGCCCCGGGCGATGGTTCCCGAGATCGGGCACGTCTCGACCCGCTCGCCCTCGACCCGCACATACATCTCAGGCGACGCGCCGACCAGCCACTCCCCGCTCTCACCAGCCGCGCCGTGCTCACTACGCCCGGCTGACGCCGGGCCGAGATTGATCAGGAACCCGTACGGCGCAGGGTTCTGCTCCTTGAGCCGGCGGAACAGCTCCGCCGGGGACTCGATGCAGGGCTCAGAGAACATCTGGCTCGTGACCACTTCGAAGAGGTCGCCCCGGGCGAAGTACTCGTGAGCGGCCCGCACCCCCGCCGCATAGCCGCCGGGCTCATGGTCGCAGCTCGCCTCCAGCTCGAAATCGGGCTCATACGGCACGCGTGCGCCGCCGCCGGCCAGTCCAGCAGTGCTGCGGCCGTTCACGGCGAACTCGTACCGGAAGCGCTGCGCGACGCCGCCCTCGTGGTCCACGATCAGCAGGTCGTCGGGCAGGTACAGCACCAGGTCGCGCTGCTGGGGGGGGCGGGGCAGCGTCAGCGCTATGGGCTCGAACTGGAACGCAAGGTCATAGCCGAACGCCCCGTACAGGCCCAGGTGCGGGTCGTCGCAGGAGAACAGGTTCACGAGCGCACGCACGACGGTGAACGTGGACGGCTGACGGCTGCGCTCTTCCTCCTCGAAACGCCGGTCGGCCCGCTCCACACGGCAGACCACGGCGCCCGAGCCATCGCCGGGCTCGTGGCGAAGATCCACGATGCCGGCGGTGCTTCCCAGCGCTGCCAGCGCCTCGTGAACCGGCTCCAGCAGCACCGTGCCCCGCTCGTTCAAAGCGCTCACCCAGATGTCCTGCGCCCGGCTGGTGACGGCCAGCGGCGGGTCGGCGAAGCCCATGTCCCAGCGGGTGTAGCGGCCCGGGTATTCGTAGCTCGACGACAGCAGCACGCCGCGGGCCTCGTCCAGCCGGTCGACGAGGTCTTCGATCTCGGCGTTGCCGTCGACCGTCGACGCAGCGAGCGAGACGGTGATGCCCCCGCCGGTCTGGAACTGCGTCCCGCCCGTATCCGTGTGATCAGGGCTCATGGGACGGGACTCCTGGGACCAAGGTCGCAGTGCAGGCTCAGGGCCGCACGATCACAGGTAGAGGCCGGTGCTGCCGGGCTCGATGCGGGGAGCGGCAATAGCGTGAACGTCGCGCTCGCGCAGTATCAGGAAGTCGTCGCCGTGCACCTCGACCTCGTGGCGATCCTCGGGGCTGAACAGCACCCGGTCGCCCTCCTGGGCGGTGCGAACGTTGGGGCCTGCACCCACGACCTCACCCCACACCAGCCGCTTGTTCTGCTGGGCCGTCGCCGGGATCAGGATGCCGCCGCTGGTGCGCCGCTCGGAGCCGTCGTTGGGGAGCCGCACGAGCAGGCGGTCATGCAGCATCTTGATGGGTCGACGCTCGCCGTCGGCGTCGGGTGGGGCAGACGGCTTCGGCCTGCTGGCAGCGGGCTTCGGCCGGCCGCTGGTCTTGGTGCTCTTCGAGGGACGAGCGGGCTTCGTCGCCGAAGCGACGCCGTGCTCGTTGTTCGTCTCCGGAGCGCTCACCGCCCGCACGGTACCGTTCACCGGCGTGATTGACGCAGTGAATTCGCAGCGGCCACCCGCTTCTGGCCCGCCATTTGAGGTGGAGGCGTTCGCGGTGGAGGCGGAGTCCTCCGACGGCATCGAGCTCGAAGCCGAGGCTGCCTGGCCCAGCGCGACTGGACCTGATGGGGCAAGCGTCGATGGCGGCAGTTCCGCCGGCACTGCCGCAGCGGTGGCGGTGCTGTCCCACCCGCATCCGCTCTACGGCGGGGACATGTGGAATCCGCTCGTTGATCACCTCTTCAGGGCCCTGCCTGCGAGCGGCATCGCGACGTTTCGCTACAACTTCCGGGGCGTCGGCGGTTCCGGCGGCCGCCATGACGACGGGAAGGCCGAGCAGCTCGACGCTGCGGCGGCGTTCGACGCGGCCGTGCGTCTCGCAGCGGACCGGTCGCCCGCCGCTGGTGCGCCGCCGGTCGTCTCTGCAGGCTGGTCATTCGGCGGCGATGTCTCGCTGGCGGCCACGCACGACGGCCTGTCGGCATGGATCGGGATTGCCGCACCATTGCGGATCGTCGACCCGGCATCGATGGGCGCCGCAGCCGATCCCCGGCCCAAGCTGCTCCTGGTGCCCGAGCACGACCAGTTCTGCTCCCCCGCCGAAGCGGCCGAGATCACCGAGGGCTGGGCCAACACCCAGCTCGACGTGATCTCAGGCGGCGATCACTTCTTGATGGGCCACGCACGAGTCGTCGGCGAGAAGATTGCTGCGTTCGTCAACGGCTTGCGGTAGGGGCCGAGCGGCCTACACGATCCGGGACGACCGGTCTCCCCAGTACTCGTCTCGCAGGATTCGCTTGTAGAGCTTGCCGGTGGGATGGCGGGGCAGCTCGTCGCGGAAGTCGACCGAGCGCGGCACCTTGTATCCCGCGAGATGCTCCCGGCAGTACCCCAGCAGCTCCGTCGCCAGTGCATCGTCGGACTCCACGCCGGCAACCGGCTGCACGACGGCCTTGACCTCTTCGCCGAAGTCGTCGTTGGGCACCCCGAACACCGCGGCGTCGGCAACCTTGGGGTGCAGCACCAGGCAGTCCTCGATCTCCTGGGGGTAGATGTTCACGCCGCCCGAGATGATCATGAACGCCTTGCGGTCGGTCAGGTAGAGGTAGCCGTCGCCGTCGACGCGCCCGACGTCGCCGAGCGTCGACCACAGCTCGTGATCGTCGTGGCGCGACTCGGCGGTCTTGGCGGGGTCGTTGTGGTACTCGAAGGCCGGGATCTCGCGCTCGAAGTAGATGGTGCCCGCCTCGCCGACCGGCAGCTCGCTGCCCTCGTCGTCGCAGATGTGGATCACCCCGATGAGCGGTTTGCCCACCGTGCCGGGCCGTTCGAGCCATTCGTCCGAGTTCACGTAGCAGAAGCCGTTGAGCTCGGTGCCGGCGTAGTACTCGTGCAGGATCGGGCCCCACCAGTCGATCATCTGGTGCTTCACCTTGACGGGGCACGGCGCCGCTGCGTGCACGGCGACCTGGTGGCTGGACAGGTCGTGGCGGGTGCGCTCGCTTTCGGGCAGCTTCAGCATCCGGCTGAACATCGTGGGCACCCACTGGCTGTGGGTGATGCGGTAGCGCTCGATGTACGACAGCGCCTCAGCGGCGTCGAAGCGGTCCATGACCACCGCCGTGCCGCCGACCGACTGCGTGCCGGTCGTGAACGACAGGGGCGCAGAGTGGTACAGCGGGGCCGGGGAGAGATAGCGGGTGCCTTCGCCGAATCCGAAGACGCCGCCCAGCAGCCCGGCGCCGAGCAGGTCCGGGTCGGTGATCGAGGTTCCGTCCAGCGGCCGCTTGATGCCCTTGGGGCGGCCCGTGGTGCCGGAGCTGTACAGCATCGCCGACCCTCGCGGCTGTTCGGCGAGCGGTTCTGCGGGATGGGCTGCGATGGCGTCTTCGAACGAGTCGAACCCAGCGGCGGCCTCGTCGAGCATCAGCCGCACGTCGCAGTCGCCGATGAGCGGCAGCATCTCCGTCGCGGCATCGATGACGGCGGGCGATGCCACCAGCACCCGGGCCTCGCAGTCGTTGACGATGTAGGCGCCTTCTTCGGCAGTCAGGTACCGGTTGACGGTCGTGAAGTACAGGCCGCTGCGCATCGCGGCCCAGTAGGCGTCGAAGTAGCCGATGTTGTTGTCGGCGAAGATCGCCACGTGATCGCCGGGGCGCAGGCCGGCGGCCCACATGAGCTGGGCGAACTGGCAGCTGCGGGCTTCGAGCTCCCCGAACGTGCGGGTCTGGCCGTCGCGGGCCATGATCACCGCTGGACGGTCTGGGTCGGTCGCCGAGTGGGTGCCGGGGTAGCTCATGGCGGGGAAGCTAGCGGGCGACTTCGGGCAGGACTGAATCCGTCGAGCGCGGTGGCACCCGGTCAGTCGGTCAGGCGGCGGGAGGGCGGACAGCCACGCCAGCGTCCATCAGTGCGCGCTTGGCGTCGGCAATCGTGTGCTCGCCGAAGTGGAAGATCGAGGCTGCGAGCACGGCGTCGGCGTTGGCGACGAGGGCGCCGTCCACCAGGTGCTGCAGCGTGCCAACCCCGCCGCTGGCCACCACCGGTATGCCCACGGCATCGGTGACCGTCCGGGTGAGCTCGAGGTCGAAGCCTGCCTTGGTGCCGTCGGCGTCCATGGACGTCAGCAGGATCTCGCCGGCACCCAGCTCGGCCACCTTTCGCACCCAGCCGAGTGCGTCGATGCCGGTGTCTTCCCGGCCGCCTTTGACGTAGACGTTCCAGCTCGCAGTGCCGTCGGCGCCGGTCCCGTTGGATTTCGCGTCCACCGACACAACCACGCACTGGCTGCCGAACTCGTCGGCGATCTCACGCACCAGCTCGGGCCGCACGACTGCCGCCGAGTTCACCGACACTTTGTCGGCCCCTGCGCGCAGCAGTGCCCGGGCGTCGTCGACCGAGCGGATTCCCCCGCCGATCGTGAACGGGATGAAGACCTCTTCGGCGGTGTGCCGGGCAAGCTCGATGATGGTGTCGCGTCCGTGCGCGGACGCCGTGATGTCCAGGAAGACGATCTCGTCGGCACCCTGGCGATCGTAGGCAGCGGCCAGTTCGACAGGATCGCCGGCATCGCGCAGCCCGAGGAAGTTGACCCCCTTGACGACCCGGCCGTCGTCCACGTCCAGGCACGGGATGACCCGCACGGTCTTCATGAGGCACTGCCCCGGGCCACCACCACGGCGGCGACGGGCGAGATCGCGCCGTCGTGGAGTGCCTTGCCCACGATGGCGCCGGCGAGCGTGTGCCCATGCGGCGAGCGCAGGTCGCGCAGGTCGGCGATGTCGGCCAGGCAGCCCACCCCGCCGCTGGCGATCACCGACATCGCCGGGGGCCGCTGGGGCGCGTCCAGCACGTCCCGCAACCCGGCCAGGTCGCTGCCGCCGCCCATCCCGTCATGGGCGATCTGGGTCACGATCACAGCCTCGGCGCCGCTGCCGGCCAGCCGGGCGAGGGCATCGCCCAGGCTCACCCCGCTGTGATGCTCCCAGCCGCGGGTGGCCACCTCGGTGCCCCGCACGTCGAGACCGACCGCGACGCTGCGGCCGACCGATGCCAGCTCGTCGACAAGGTCGGGGTTCTCGACTGCGGCAGTGCCCACGACGGCGCGGCTGATCCCTGCGTCGAAGAGTGCCTCGGCGCTGTCGCGGGAACGCACCCCGCCCCCGCATTGCACGCGCACGCCGGCGTCCCCGACGGCAGCACAGACGGACTGGATCACTCTGCGGTTGCTGTCGTCGGCAACGCCGGAGCGTGCCGCGTCCAGGTCGACCATGTGAATCCAGCGAGCGCCGGCTTCCGCGAACTCGTGCGCGACCTCCACCGGGTTGGCGTCGTAGCGCACCTCGCGGTCGTAGTCGCCCTGCAGCAGGCGCACGCAGCGCCCGCCGCGCAGATCGATGGCGGGATACAGGTCGAAGCTCACCGGTGGCACCGGTCCGCCGTCACCGCAGCAAGAAAGTTCTGTGCCAGCCGCTTGCCGGCATCGCCGGACTTCTCGGGGTGGAACTGGGTGGCCCACACCTGGCCGCGCTCGGTGACGGCGGTGATCGGCGTGGGGTAGTCGCATGTCGCTGCCACGAAGCCGTCGTCGGTGTCGGGCGCGTAGCTGTGGACGAAGTACATCCAGGCGCCGCCGGTCAGCCCGGCCAGCAGCGGGCAGTCGGGTCGGCGCACATCGAGGCGGTTCCACTGCATTTGCGGTCGCACCATGCCGTCGGGCAGGAGCCGCACGGTGCCGGGCATCACGCCGAGGCCCTGCACGCCCGGTGCCTCCTCGGAGGCATCGAACAGCATCTGCATGCCGACGCAGATGCCGAGGAACGGGCGCCCGCTCTCGATGGCCGCCAACGCGGGCTGCTCCAGGCCCGTGGCGCGCAGCTGCGTCATGCAGGTGCCGAAGTGGCCGACGCCGGGCAGCACCACCCCGTCGGCGTCGCCGATGAGACCGACATCGGCAGTCAGGCGAGCATCGGCGCCGACCCGTTCGAGCGCCTTCTGAGCCGAACGCAGGTTGCCGATGCCGTAGTCGAGTACCGCGATCAGCGGCGGGGCGCTGTCGCCGGTCACCGACGGCCCATCAGTGCGTCGGTCACAGGACGCCTTTGGTGGAGGGCAGCACGTCGTCGGCGACACGGATGGCGTCGTAGAAGGCCCGCGCTGCGCCCTTGAAGCTGGCCTCGATGATGTGGTGGGTGTTGCGGCCCCGCAGCATCACCAAATGCAGGGTGATGCCGGCCGACATCACCAGGCCGCGCCAGAACTCCTCGCAGAGCTGCGGGTCGAAGGGCGGGTCGCCCAAAATCTTCTCGCCGGGCGGCTCGATGTCGTAGTGCAGGAACGGCCGGCCGGACAGGTCCAGCACCACCTCCACCGCGGCCTCGTCCAGCGGCACGACGTAGGAGGCGAAGCGGCGCACCCCGGCCTTGTCGCCCCAGGCCTGCCGCATCGCCTCGCCGAGCGCGATGCCGGTGTCCTCCACGGTGTGGTGGGCGTCGATCTCGAGGTCGCCGACGGTGCGCAGCTGCAGGTCGAAGCGGGCGTGCTTGGCGAGCTGGGCGAGCATGTGGTCGAAGAACGGCAGCCCGGTGGAGACGTCGGTCTGACCGCTTCCGTCCAGGTCCAGCGTCAGGTCGATCTGGGTCTCTTTGGTGTTGCGCTGCACAGCGCTGACGCGTTCGAGTACTGGACGAGCAGTCATGGGAACCTCATTATCGCGAGACAACTTCCGACAGCGCCTCAAGAAAGCGGTCATTCTCGGGCGGTGTTCCCACCGTGACCCGCAGGCAGTCGGCCAGCCGGGGCCAGCCCGAGCAGTTTCTCACCAGCACAGAGCGATCCACGAGTGCTTGCCACACATCGTCGCCGCTGTGCCCGCTGGGGGTCGTGCGGAACAGGATGAAGTTGGACTGCGAGGGCCAGACGTCGAGACCCAGGCCAGCCAGCGCGGCTTCGATCCGATCTCGTTCGGCCACGATGGCTGCAACCCGCTGTTCCATCTGGTCGGCGAACCGTAACGCCACCCGCCCGGCGATCTGCTTGAACGTGTCGACGTGGTACGGCAGCACCACCTTCTCGAACTCCGCGGCCATGCCCGTGGGCACGACGGCGTAACCCAGGCGTGCCCCGGCCATAGCCCACGTCTTGGAGTAGGTGCGCGTCACGACGAGGTTCGCCGGGCCGCCGGCGTCGTCGCACAGGTCGACAGCGCTCCAGTCGGCGAACTGCCCGTAGGCCTCGTCGACCACGACGAGGCCCAGCGCGAGCTCCAGTGCCCGTTCGAGCACCTCGAGGCGCTCGGGCGTGCCGGTGGGGTTGTTGGGCGAGCACAGGAACACGATCGACGGCTGGTGCCGCTCGATGACCCGCTCCAGTTCGTACACGCTGACGCTGCCGTCGGCATGGCGCTCGCCCTCGACGACGGCGCATTGGGTGCTGCGCGCAATCTGGCCGTACATCGCATAGGTGGGCTCGAAGGTGGCGACGCTGCGGCCTGTTCCCCCGTAGGTCAAACACAGCGTCTGCAGCACTTCATTCGAGCCGTTGGCCACGAAGATCCGCTCAGGGTCGGCGCCGTGCAGCGCCGCCAGGTCGGCCCGCAGCACGCTGGCCGTGCGGTCGGGGTAGCGGTGCCACTCGACGCTGCGCAGCTCGGCGGCGAGCGCCTCGGCGAACTCGGGCGGCGGCCCGACGGGCGCCTCGTTGGTGTTGAGCCGCACTTCGACGTCGATCTGCGGCGAGTGATAGCCGTCCAGCAGGCGCAGGTCATCCCGTACTGCGGGCTTCATGGCCGCACTCCCGATGCGGCCCACTCCTTGCGGCGAGACACCGAGGCGGCGTGCGCCCACAGCCCCTCGGCTTCGGCGAGCTCGGCCACCGCCGGCGCCAGCCGGTCGAAGCCCGCTTCGGTGACGTCGACGACGTGCATTCGCTTGGCAAAGTCGCCGGTGCTCAGCGCCCCGGCGAAGCGGGCGGTGCCCGCAGTGGGCAGCACATGCGACGGTCCCGCGACGTAGTCGCCGACTGACGCCGGTGCCCAGGGGCCGACGAACACCGCGCCGGCGTGGCGGATGCTGCCCACGAGCTCGGCTGCGTCCTCGCACATGAGCTGGAGGTGTTCCGGTGCGACGAAGTTGGCGACCTCGGCAGCGTGTGCGGGTCCGTTCACGAGGCACACGAACCCGTCGGCATTCAGCGTGGCCAGCGTTTCGTCTCGGCGAGGCGAGAGCTGGACGATCTCGCTGATTGCATCGCAGACGGCATCGGCACAGCCGGCGTCCCAGGTGACCAGCCAGGCGCGCCCGCCGGGGCCGTGCTCGGCCTGCAAGACAACGTCGGTAGCGGCGGCTGCCGGCGGGCAGCTCGCATCGGCGATCACGACGATCTCCGACGGTCCGGCGAATGCGGCTGCAACGCCCACGTCGCCGGCGACGAGCTGCTTGGCCGTCGCGACCCAGGCGTTGCCCGGACCGGCCACGACGTCGGCGGGCCGGATCGTCTCGGTCCCATAGGCGAGCGCAGCGATAGCTTGCACGCCGCCTACCCGGTGTACTTCGGTGACGCCGCACAGGTGCGCCGCCGCGAGCACGGTCGCAGGCAGGCTGCCCTCGGGTCCTGGCGGCGAGCACAGCACGATGTCGTCTACTCCGGCGGCACGGGCCAACAGCACCGTCATGAGCACCGTGGACGGGTAGGCGGCGAGACCGCCCGGCACGTACACGCCTGCCCGGTCGACCGGCTGGTTGATCGAGCGCACCGTCACCCCGTCGCTCTCATAGGTGTGCCCAGCGGCAGCCTCGGCTCGGTGGAATTCCAGGATCCGCCGGTGGGCAGTCTCCATTGCCGACCGCAAGCCGGATGGCAGGCCCTCCCACGCTGCAGCGAGTTCTTGCGGCGGAACCAGGGACGAGGCCAGCTCGACGCCGTCGAAGCGAGCCGTGAGCTCCCGAACAGCAGCGTCGCCGCCGTCGCGGACCTCGGCGATCAGCTCGCGAACCGTCTCAACAGGCACTGCGTCACCCATCTGCGGGCGCGGCAGCAGGTCGGCCAGGTCATCACCCGAATCATTGCCGTGACCCCGCAGGTCCAGCCGCTTCAGCACCGCGCTGAGGGTACCTGCGCCCCTTCACGCCACTGCTGCGATTTTCTGTGCCGTGCCGCCCATGTAGATTATTTGTAGACATACCTGTCCACTCGCGAGGTAGCGTGGCTGCATGGACTCGACCACGATCCGTGTTGACCGTGACACTCACGCCCGCCTTGTCGAGATGAGCCGTTCCAGCGGCGACAGCATCACCGAGACGGTCCGCCAGGCCGCAGACGCGCTGCGTCGCCTGCGATTCGGGCTGCGCATCCAAGAGCAATACGCCGAACTGCGCAGCGACCCCGCAGCTTGGGCCGACTACCTGTCAGACGCCGAGACGACCCACGTCGACGATGGCGTCAGTTGACGAGATCTGGCTCACCGACTTCGGCGACCCATATCCGAGCGAACCCGCCTCGCGCCGGCCGGCGGTCGTGCTCGGGCCACCGGACTTCTTCGGCTCCGATTTCCCGATCGTGATCGTTGCGCCGCTCACTACGTCGCGTCGAGGCCTGGACCTCCACGTCGAGGTGCCGGCCAACCAGCACACGGGCCTGCGGGAGACGAGCTACGTGCAATGCGAACTGCTGCGCTCCGTCAACGCTGCGCGCCTTTCGCACCGGCTCGGAATCATCGACATAGAAACGAGCTGGCACGTCCACGAGATCGTGAGGACCCTGCTCAACCACCCGTAGCGCCCGACGGCACCCAACTGGCGTTCAGCGTCTTCGAATACCAGGGCGGCCGACCGGTCTTGGGCGAGTCGAACATCGCCGTGTACGACTTCGGCACCAAGAAACTGAGGGAGATCACCGAGCTCGACGGCGATGAGATCAACCCTGACTGGTCGGCCGACGGGCAGTTGATCCTGTTCAACACCTTCGAGATGGGCAACCGGTACAGCCGGATATTCGTGACGGGTGCCGGCAGCCCGTGAGGCGCCGACGGCGCATGCAGCGACCTCGCGGTACCGTCGATTACTTGATCGCCGCCGAGCCTGGCCTCGGCCCCTGACAGCCACGCTGACGCTGCATGGGGAACATGTCGCGCATCGGCAGTGAACGCCGACTACAACACCGAGCAGTCGTCCGACTCCCACGACCCGAGTCCAAGAACACGGGTCCAGGCCAGATCTACGAGCAACTGGACGCAGCCAGAGCCGAGGAGACTCAGTGGGCCGACAACAAGGCCCGCAGGATCATCGACTCGCTGCGCATGCGCCACTTGAGTCGGGCGCGTCTGACAGGCCCACGGCCTCTTATGGAGAGCGATAGACGGCACTCAGGTCGAGCCGGGCCCCGCATTCCAGATAATCCGGCACATCCGCAGAACTAGGCAGCTGCATTTCCGGCCAGCCTGCGGTGGAGCCGAACCCGTCGGTGCTGGTGTCTGCCCGAGCAATTGTGGTGGCCATGGTGTTGGCGCCGCAGGCAATCAGTTCGCCCGTCGAGACGTCAAATGCCCACGTCACTCCGGAGAAGCACGCCAAGTGTGCTGGCTGTGCCGTCACCAGCAATAGCGAACCCGCGCGTACGGTCTGGACTTCCCATCCTGGGCTGTTTGGCCACGGCGGCGAACGCACCTGCAACGAACCGGCTTCAGCGATGCTCACTGTGTCGCCCGACAAGGTGACCGGGACATCCAGGCGTCGATCCCCGATCGCAGCCGCGAGAGCCGGCGAGGGGTTCTCTGTCCACACGGCGCCATCGTCGGCCGTTACCCGCACTGCATTCGAGATGTCGCCGACTTCTAGCGTCCCGTCGTCATGCACAAGTGCCGTCGTCATGCCGACGCATTCGGCCGAGAACTCTTCTGGCAATGCGATGGTATCGAGCGGCGTGCCGCTGATACAGCGGTCGTCGTCAAGCGCGAGCCCCGTGTAGATCAGTGCCCATCTGACTGGCTGATCCGGATGCGCATCCCGATGAGGGTTATCGGGGTTGATGAGGGGCATGAGTTGCACAAGCACGGCGAATGCGATGCCGCTCGTCGGCGATTCGAGTTCGTCGGAGCTCGCCCATTGCACGATGCCGTCCAGCGCGTACAGCTCGTCGGGAACCATGCGATACCCGCAAGGCGGCGTTCTCGGGCGCTGCTGCTCCTCATCGCTATTGCCGGGTGTCGACTCAGGTGACTGCACCGATGAGTCCACGGAATCCGTCGGCTCGCTGCCGAGCGGATCCGCGCCCGATGGCGACGTCTCTGACGGCTCGGCATGTGCTCCGGCTGCTGGAACAGTCATGTCGGCCGCAGCGCCATGCGTCGTTGCGGAATCTTGCTCGCCGTTTATGCCCGCGTCAGCCTCGGGTCGACCAGTCTCGAGCGCCGGCTGACCCGGCGCAGAGCAGCTCACCGCGGCGAACGCAAGGCACAGCAGCGGTGCCAGAACGCGCATCACTACCGCTCTTCTTCTCGTGTCTTGGGACTAGGTGCGTCGTGCTCCGCCGACGGCGTCCCGAGCACCGGTTCCCAAGGCGTCGAGGTGCAGTCGCCGAGACCTCGGAGCGGAGGCACGCTCCTGAGTTCCGAGGTCGAGTCAATCGCGACTGGCAGCAGCACGCTCGACGTGCAGCTCACCGCTGACCCGGTCTGCACGTCTTGCACGGCGGTCCAAGGCAGTGTGCAGAAGCCTGTCCAAAGCAGCGTCCCCACCGACCACACCGCGTAGTCATCGCTGACACGATCGAGTCTCAGCGAGTGAGTCGGACCTGCTCCGGATCCCTCTTCGCTGTCTTCTTCCGCCGACGGGACATCCTCGGACTCTCGCAACAGCAGCTCGGCCTCAGTTCCGTCAATCTCCAGCAAGGGGTCGAGTCCCTGACTCAGGAGATAGTGCTGTTCGCCTGCATCGTTCTTGAATCTGACTACCTCGCTGCCGGCGTCGAAACCGGCAGCGACGAATCCCAACGAAACCAGCGGCTGCACATCCTCACCCAGAGATTGCGCCCGATCTGACAGCTTCCCGTCCAGCGAGGAATGATCCTCCGTGCTGAATCTGTCCATCGTCAGCGGATAATCGGATCCGCGCAACAAGCGCCACGACTGATTCGGGCTTGTCAACAGCGGGTAGGCAGCATCGCCCCAAGGCGCCACGAACGAGCCCGCTATCCACGGCGCGGTCTGGTGATCGTGTCGCAGCCTGCCAAAGAAAACGTACTCATCGCTGTAGCCGAGGTGGCTGCCCCCGTACGGCACCAGGCAATTCGCCGTGCGCAGCCCCAGTCTGAACACATCTCCATCAGGCAGCCCAAGGAATGTTCCAGAATCGTCCACGATTCCTGCGAATGGCCAGGCTGGAGCGGCGGGGGAGATCGTCGCACCCCCGGCCCGACCATCGGAGCCGGCCGAAGCCGCAGGCAACCCGGCCGACACCACGGCCAGGACAATGCAAGCAAACGCCACACCAAGACCAAGACGTCTCATGACCATCGACCTGCCGAAGCTGCCCTCATGCGACTGGAGCAGCCGCGAAGTCTCCGTACCTGTAATGGCCCGCTCTTTCGTTCGCAAAGCCGTGCATCATGATGTAGTTCAAGAAGAGCCAGTAGTGAGAGCTGTACGTTTCCGGCGCCAGGCGCTCCATTCCTAGGTCAGACATGAGCGTCATGTAACCATCTCTGGCCTTGTCGTCGTAACCCCCGTCGTGAACGCCAAGTTGGTCCTCGTCCCCACTCAGCCGAACATCAGTGAACGCCTCTACACAGTCCTTTATGAACTTCACATGGGATGACTTCCCGAGGTTGAGACCAACACATGGCCCATCATCCACATGAAAATGATTCCAATGAGCACTATCGTGATTGCGATTGAGCACGGTGCCAAAGTACTTTCGCAAACACGCCTCTACCGCGACCATGCGACGATATGCGGCAGTACCGGATTGCACATCGCTTCGGCCGCGACAAGGCCGCGCTGCACGTCGTTGAATCGGACGTTCAAGGGTAGCATCATTCCAGCCAATCCAGGCAATATCTATCGCGCGATCGTGGTAGTGCCAGCTCCTATTGACCCGAAAGGTGGAGCCGTATAGATCCACTTGCCTCAACCACTCCAATTGCCTCGCTGTAACTCGCTTGGGATAGACGGCTGTACTATTCCCCCGCGAGCGTCCTGGCACTGGGACTGCCGTATCATCGATGAAGTCGGTGTCAGGATAGACAATCGTAGTCGATGTGTCACCGTTCGCATTATTCTGAGCTTGCGACACCGAATCACGCAGTCTTTGCCTGACGTCGCTCTCATACAATGTGACAGTCTTCCCAGCAACGACACGACTGAATCGGAAGTCGAAGCGCGAAACACCGATGTGGCCGATGACCTCTAATCTGCCGTAGCCCGTGCCGTAGCGCGACGAGAACCAGTCGAGATTGGCGAGACAGTTGTTCAGGACCCCTTGCGTGCACGGATCTAGAACGACCGCCGCAGGCGGTGATACGGTATAGTCCCTGAAGTCTTCTGAGTTGTTATTGTCATCGAAATCGGCGCTACAGGCTGTACCCGAAAATCCGCGTAGATCAACATTCAGATTTGTATCTGGATGGCTAAATTCATACCGGCCCTCTGCAAAAGGTACCGGAATGATCGTGTCGGGTGCTGTCACCCCACAGACGTGTTCACATTTGTCATCAGCCATATGCTCGTTCTCCAATCAACAGCTGGCTGCAGTCCACAGTCATTTGCTACGCAGTCGGTTCATTAGCATCACCTATCCGGGCGAGACAATCACACCACCTAGTTTGCCCACCGGAGCCGCCATCGCAATATCTTGGGCTACTTGATGAGAGACGAGTAGTGCATCGGCTATGGACATGAACTCATCGCCGTGCTGAAATAGTCTTGTTTCAGCAATACCGCTTTCCTGCAGCACGCCGACCGCCACTACCTCACCAACTTCACTGTCGATAGGTTGCACAGCGTATATCGCTGCGTCGTCAAGCTCAAAAGCAAGGCGTCCTCGGTCGTCCATAGCTCGCGTTCCGTGTCTATCCGAAACTATGACTATGTCGCCCCATCTCGCGCTTGCTACGCCCCAAATGAGACCGTGGTCAATAGGCAAAGTCCAGCTTCTGTAGACGGCGTTGCCTCCTAAGGCGGACCGCGCATCCAAGAGCCGCGCTTCATAATTTGAGTCAGCTGTGTCAGACGACTCAAAATGGTCTAAGGCAAGTGAACCCGTGCGCTCCAAGACACCAGCTATCGAGCCACCGGTACCATCTGTGAACGATACGTCGGCAGCTGTCCACCGTCTGAGATCCTGTGTGGCGATTACGGAGGCCACCAACTCAATCGGAGTGTAAAAGTGCGCTTCAAACTCCGGAATACCGGGCTGGGAGGCTAGGGCCACCGCTTCCGAACCTGCATGACGCAACAGTTCAACGATGTCAGGACCGGCTTGGTAATCAATCGGATCTCCGTCAACAAATGCGTGTCCGCCAATGACGAGCGTATCATCAACGACACCCACGCAACGACTCGCGAAGCCAGCTGGTGCATCAACCGGGTATTCTGCACCCGCAGTTTCTGAACGCAGCACTATGCCTGACCCATCAGCGGCAGCACGCAAGGTCAACAGTTCGTCTCCCCAGACGGCTGCGTCCACGAAGCCGGGTTCAACTTCGACGACCTGTACGCTAGTCGCGCCCACATCGGGCAACAGCGTGGTGGTCTGCAATCGAGCTGCCGTATCGGAATTTCCTTCTGAAGCGCGACCTAGTAGGCCCCACCCAATAAGCCCCGACGCCCCCACGGCTCCAGCAGTACTGCTAGCGATCATGAGAAATCGGCGGCGGCTCATCCGACGGGGGTTGGCAGAAGCAGATTCTGAGGTATCCGCGTCACGGTCCTGGGTCATCATCGCTCCCAACTGTCGTTATCGGAGGCATACGCAAAGGCTCGATTCCTCAGGCTTCAAGACGACGTCTGAATCGCCTTGATGTTGATCGTGTGCCCGATTTGGCTGTCGGGCGGTGTAAGGGTGGCGGCGGAGATGACGTAGACGCCCTGGGCGAGCGTCGTCTGGATTCTCGAATCGCTCTCACGGCCGTCGAGGTACAGGAATCCGGCCTCGCTGGCGGTGTCCCAGGCGTCGTCATTGACGACAACAGGAGTGGTGCTCAGGTCGACGTGCAGGAGCCCGGTGTCGATGGGGTCGGTGCTGCCGCGCCACAGGGCGAGGTGCGTGTCTCGGTCGTCCGATGAGAGTCGGATGGTGACATCGGCCGAGGAAGCTGTGATCTCGAATACATAGAATTGGGTACGCCGTCGGATGCTGTTGGCGACGTTGTTGACAGCGGCGTTGCATGTCGCGCTCGCGGGCCAGAGGCTGGTTTCGAGGTACCAGCGTCCCAGCCGCAGCCGTGAGATGCATGCTGCAGGTACCAATCGCGCCGGATGGCCAGTTGTCGCGGGGGTGCGGATGGTGACGCGATAGCCGCTGTCGGCCGTGCACACGCTGTCACCGGCAATGACGACGGCGTTGCCTGGCGGGCAAACCGTGCCGCCCGGGCGATAGCTGGTCGCAGCGTGAGTGGCGGTGCTTCTCCTCGCTGTGTTGGCGCCGCGTGTGCCTCTGCTGGCGGAGCCTGACGCGGTTTCTGTTCGGGGCACGGCGATGTCGAGTTGGGCAGCGTAGGTGCCGACGACTGCGTCGCTGACGGTGAGAGTTCCCGACCCGCCACCAAATGTGAGGGTCACCAGTGCGCCGATCTGGGCCCTATCGGGCGCGGTGAGTACGGCATTGGTGGGGGCGTAGTTGAAGCGGAACTCCGTTCTCTCGCCTTGTACGACGTGCATCGTTGTGCTGATGCCGCTGACGGTGACTGCTGACACGGCGAGGTCGTAGCCGCCGGTGTCGCTGGCGGTGTGTGTGGTGGCTTCGATGGTGTATGCGCCGGCAGCGAGGTCGATGCCTGTGAGGCGCGAGTTCGTGCGCAGGGTGCCGCGGTCGGCCCCGACGTCGTCGTTGTGGTGCAGTGCTGCGGCTGTTCCGTTGGGGCTGTGGCCGTCGAGCAGCACCAGGTAGGTGTTGAGCGGGGTTCCGTTGGACGCCGCTGACTCCAGCTCAATGGTCACCCGAGCCGGCTGGGCGAGCCGGAAGGTGTGCCGCCGCGCGTAGAACACGTCGTCGCCGGGGTTGTCCTTGCGCCGGGTCGAGGTGCATGAGCTGTCGGTGGTGATGGTGCCTGAGCGGGTGACGGCGCCGGGCCGGAGCGTTCCGAGGTGATCCGCGCATGGCTCGACGATGGAGAACGTCACGGTCTGTGTCGTGGGTGCTCGGTTGGTGGCAGTGCAGGTGACGGTCACCTGTCGTGTCGCGGGCGCGGTCAGCGGCACGCTCAGCGTTCTGGCTCTCCCGGCGCCGGCTGTCACGGTGCCTGAGGTGGAGGTGCACACTGCTCTGGCGGGCCTCACGGTGAAGGTGTCGGTGACCCGCCCGGCGCCGGTGCCGGTGCGGGACTGATCCGCCAGGCCTGTGATCCTGACCGCATTGCGGCATGACACCGCCAGCCGCGCCGTGCGGGAGCCGGCACCGGGCAACGACGCCGTGGCGGTCACAGTGCCCGCCGCGGTGCAGCTCAGCGTCGCGGTCGCCGTGCGATGCCACGTCGTCGAGAAGTCGAACCCGAAGCTCGGCGAGGCCACGCCGGGGTCCTGGCTCGCGACCGTCACGCCGCCGCCGGCCGACCACGCGACCGTCAGGCCGTTCTGCGGCGACGATGCGTCGGCGGCGACGACGAACGACCGGCCGGGCGCCATCGTGCACTCATAGGCCGCGTCCACATCTGACGGCGTCGTCGACGCCCGTTCGCAGCGGCCCCCCTCCACCGCCCGCACGGTGAGCGAGTCGATGGCCTCTCGGGCTGTGAAGCGTGCAGTGGCGACGCCCTCGGGGCGGAAGTACACATCGCAGCGAACCGTGACATTGCTGCTGGCACCAGCCTCGAGGCTGACCGTGAGGGTGCGCTCGGCGCCAGTGCTAGGTGTGATGGCACCCGCTGTTGTCGTGCACGGCGCGTGCGGCGGATCGACGGTGAACGTGTCGGCGACACGGATGATGCCAGTGCCGTAGGCGGCGGTGTCCTCCAGGCCCGAAACGAGCACGCCGAGGCGCGTTTCGACGCGCAGGTCGTAGTAGCCGGTATGCCCCGCCAAGCTGGTGGTGGCCTCGATGGTGTACTTACCCGGGCCGAAGGTTTCGCGGGACAGGCGACTGTTGCTTGTACGGGGCCTGGAACTGTCGTCGTCGTTACGGGAATGCACCCGGCCATTGGTCCCGTGCCCGTACAGCAGCAGCACATAAGTGTCCAAGGTGCTCGAGTTGGATGCCGAGGAGTTCATCCAAATCTGCACGTCCGCGGGACGGTCCAGAGTGAACGTGTGCCGCCGCGCGTACTGGTTCCAGCCGCCGGAGTAGCCGCCGCGCTGAGCGGATATGCATCGGGCGTCCTCAGTGATGACGCCAGTGCGAGTAATCGTGCCGTGAGAGAGCACGCCCAAGGGATTGTCGCAGGGGTCACCGAGCGCAGCCATGAACGTCGCCCGAGCAGTCACCGGCGCGTGGCCAGGCGGCGTGCAATCGACCTTGACCCTGGCGGACGCGTCCGCGCCCTGCGCGACCGCGAGCGCAACACTCACCGTACGATCCCCGGCAGCGCCGCCGCGGAGCGTCTCGACTGCAGCAACGCCCGCTGTCGAGACGACAGTGCAGGGCGCGCTAGCGGGGGTCACGGTAAACGTGTCGGCGACGCGGACAGTGCCGACGCCAGCGGCCGCGGTGTTGTCGAGGCCGGTGATGCGGCCTTGGTCCTGACAGTCGATGCTCACCGGGGTAGTGCGGGTGATCCGGTTGGCGCCCGTGCCCGCGGTGGCACTCAGCGTGACCGTGCCGTCGGCCGTGCAACGGGCGACCACGCTGCCGGTACGGCGCCATCCGGCTGCGGCGCCGTCCGGGCCTTGCACGACGGTCAGTGCGCCGACACGCTCGGAGCCGATGGTCACACCCGACGCCGACCAGTTCATTTTGATGTCGCTGACCTTGGCGTCAGCGAATGCCTGCAGGGTGACTTGGTGCTCGTCGGACAGGACACAGCGGTAGCTGCGCGGTGAGCTGGCGGGCACCGTCTCGCATGCGTCGCCCCAAACCGTGAGCGTGAACGGCTGGTGTGCTCGCAGCGTCGCTTTGGCCACTCCATCAGGGCGACCGGTAGCGGCACAGGTGACCGTCACGGTCGCCGAGGATTCGACCGTGAGGCTCATCGACACGACGCGCTCGTCGGGGTCGCCGCCGGTGGGCTTGGTCACGGTGGCGGTGCCCACTGTGGAGGTAGGCGTGCATTCCGCAGCCACGGGCTCGACGGTGAACGACGCAGACAGCGTCAACGTCTCGCCCGTGACGCCGTTCTCGGTGACGTCGACGAGGTCCTTGATCTGCACCGGGGTGTTGCAGTCGAGGTCGAGGCGCACCTTGCGGGTGCGCGCCCCGCTGCCGGTGCCGAATCCAGCGGTGAGGTCTGCGGTGCCGTCGGTGGTGCACTCAAGGGCTATGCGGCTGGACTGCCGCCAGCCGGTGTCGAGCTCGTCAGGTCCTTGGCGGGCCAAGATCTTGGGATTGTCGGGCTCGTCGGGGATCGTGACGCCGTCGGCCACGGTCCAGGCATGGCTGAACGACGTGGCTCCCGAACGGGCGGTGGCCAGTACCCGCAGGCGGCCCTCCGGCTGCACGGTGCAGTCCCACAGGTCGTCGATGCCACTTGGCGGGCTCTCCTCGGAGGCCTCGCAGCTGCCGCCCGACAGCGTCGTGACCGCAACGGTGTCGCGCACTGCGGGAGCGTTGATGGTGAGGGTGTAGCTGCCGGTGTGCCAGGGGTGCCAGGTGGTTGCCTCGACGGTGTAGGTGCCCTTGGGGAGCGCGACGTCGGCGAGCCGGCTGTTGAGGCGATTCGCAGCCAAGTTGCTGTTGTCGTTGTTGTTGAAATGCAGCCGGGTGCCGGTGCCATCGGGCTCGTCGCCCGAGAGCAGCAACAGAGCGACGTTCACACCTGGGCGGGCCGCAGGCACGCCCTCGAGCACGAACGTGACCGTGGCCGGGGCATCGAGACTGAAGGTGTGACGCCGCGCGTACCAGGTGCGCCGATCTCCGGGCTTGCGCCGCAGCGACTTACACGCCGCATCTGCGGCGATGGTGCCGCTGCGGGTGGTGACGCCCTCGCCGAGCTCGCCGATGTCGTCCACGCAGTGTGCGGCGGGATGGGGGCCGCAGGTGATGTCGAGTTGCACCTTGTAGATGTCGACGCCAGCGGTCACCGTGACTGTGACCGTGCCGTCGTCGGTGCAGGTGACGCGGGCGGTGCCGGTGCGGGTGTAGACGATCGGGGTGGTTGCGAAGTCAACCGCAGTGGGTGTGCCCGCTGACGCCTCGGTGACAGTCACATCCGAGGTGGCGGACCAGCCAATCAGCGGTGTCGCGTGCGCTCCGCGGGTTTCGGCCGACACACGGAGGGTGACGCTCTCGCTGACCTCGCAGGCGTAGCGGGCGTCGACGCCGGTCGGCAGCGACTCGGTCGATGCCGCGCACGACCCCCCGCTGAGCGCTGTGGCAGTGACGCGGCTGACTGCTTGCCAGAGCGAGAACTGCGCTCGGGCTGTGCCGTCGCTGTTGCCGTCGTTGGAGCAGGTCACCACGACGGTCGCCTGTTCGGGTCCGGTCATCCGCTGAGACACCCTGCGGTTGCCGCCTGTCTGCGCGAAGACCGCTGCTGGCGCCGTAGCAGCGCACCGTGCCGTGGCGGGCTCGACGGTGAACGAGTCCGCTAGGACTCGGCTGCCGTTGCGGACTTGGGTCACTGGGTCGAGCCCGATGATCTTGACGGCCGGCAGATCTGGCGTTGTGGTCACTGTCAGCGTGAACGGCCCGGTCTGGCGCGGCGGCTTGGAGGTGACCTCGACCACATAGGTCAGTCCCGGCAGCACCCGCACGTCGGCGACCCGCGAGTCGGTGCGGCCCGCGGTATGGCTGTCGTTGTCGCTGCCCAGCACCTCGGCGGCCGACCCGTTGCCGTGCAGCACGTAGAGATAGGTGTCGACATCGGCGGACGTGGAGTCCACGCTGACCCGCGATGCAGCGGGCACCCGGAAGGTGTAACGCCGCGCGTAGTTGGGGGCAGAGGACGTGCCGCGCTTCCACGACAGGCAGTCCGCGTCGACGGCGATCGTGCCCGAACGAGTGACGCTGCCGTGACCCAACACGCCCAGATCCGCGGTGCAGTCATCGAATCGCACAAACTCCGCTGTGGCCGTCGCAGGCACATATTTCTGTGTGCCGACGGTCGCAGAGCACTCCATCTCGACGGTGACGGTGCCCGTGGCAGTGCCCGTCACCGTCACCCACACCCGATGTGTCGAGCCCCGCACCGGCGACGGCGTCACGATCGCTCTCGCTGCGAGCCCTGAAGTGACCGGCGTGCACGTCGCCGACGCTGGTGACACCGTGAAGTCGTCGGTGACGGTCTGCGTCGAGGCTGCGTTGCCGTGGAGCCCGGCGATGGTGACCAGCGGCCGGCAGTCGATGTTCACGAGGCCGACGTGAGCCTCTTCGTCATCCAGGGTTGTCACCACACGTGCGGCACCGTCCGCAGTACAAGTGAACTTCGCCGTCGTGCTGCGCCGGTGCTTGCCGTCTCTCTCGGTGAACGTCTCCTCGCCCTCGGTTGCCTCCGTGAGCGTCAACCCGCTCGTGCGGCCGTCTGCCGGCCACGACAGCGACATGCCGTCGGAGGCGTCGGTGGCAGTCACCACCACCGTGAGGCTGCGGCCCTTGCCCATCCAGCAGTCCCACCGGTCGTCCACGCCCTCCGGCAGCATCACCGACTCGTCTGACTTGTCAACGATGGCGCAGTCGCCGCCTGAGGTCGCGTCCGCTGACACGTCCTCGACGCTCACGGCCGCATTCAGCGTCAGATCCGCTTCCACCGTCGTGGGCGCGTAGTCGCGCGTCGCGCTTTCCGCCGAGCAGGTCACCTCCACGGTCACCATGCCCGACAGAGCCGTGAAGCTCGCAGCGACGGTGCGAGTCGGCCCCGAGTCGTCGGGGAACGACAGCATCGCGTCCGAATCGGAATCGGTCGTGACCGAGCACGATGCCCACGATGGCGTCACGGTGAACTCCTCGCTCACCGCGATCTTCCCCGTCTCGCCACGCGGCCGGGTCTTGGACGCATCGTCCAAGTCGGTGATCTCGACCAGCGGGCGGCAGACCACGCCGAGGCGACCGGTGTGCGCCACGATGCTGTCCACTGAGGACTCCACCGTCGCCGACCCGTCAGACGAGCACTCGATCGTCGCCGTCGAGGAGAGGTTGTACACCACGGTCTCGCCCACGACGTCGGCCTGCACTGTCCCCTCGTCGTCGTCGGGCACCGTCACGCCGCCTGTCGTGTCGTCGTCAGGCCACTCGATGCCCAGATCCGCGTCCAGGCTCGTCGCCGTCGCCTTGACCTTCAGTTGGCGGCCGATGCCCATCCAGCACGCCCACGCATCATCGAATCCAGCCGGCGTCGAAGAAGCCTTCGGGCACGCCCCGCCAGAAGTCACCGTCACACCGACAGAGTCGACGTCCGCGCTGAACGCGTACGACGCCTCCACAGTGGTGGGCGCATAGTCGTCCGCTTCGCACGTCACCGACACCGTCACCGTGCCCGCCGCCGATGCCGACACCGACAGCTCGCGCTCGGTGCCCGAGTCGTCGCTGAACGTCGCCGTGGACGGCGAGCTGGTGCACGACACCGAAGCGGGCGTGACCTCGAAGTCATCGGTCAGCGTGTCACCGACGATGCCGGCGCCGCCGCCGAGACCGGTGATCTCCACCAGCGGACGGCAGTCGACACCGAGCCGGCCGGTGTGCGCCACGATGCTGTCCACCGAGGACTCCACCGTGGCCGACCCGTGATCAGAACACTCGATCGTCGCTGTCGAGGCGAGCATGTAGGTCGTGATGCCGAACTCCGAGCTGGTCTGCACCGTCCCCTGGGAGCTGCTGGGCACCGTCACGCCGCCCGTCACCGTCGGCCACGCCAAGCTCAGATCCGCGTCGCTGCTCGACGCCGTCGCCTTCACCTTCAGCTGACGGCCGATGCCCATCCAGCACGCCCACGCATCATCGAACCCAGCCGGCGCCGAAGAAGCGTCCGGGCACTCCCCACCCGACATCACTGACACGCCCACCGAGCTCACGTCTGCACTGAACGCGTACGACGCCACCACCGTGGTCGGCGCATAGTCGTCCGCCTCGCACGCCACCGACACGGTCACCGCGCCCGTTGTCGAGGAGGTAACCGACAGCTCGCGCTCGGTGCCCGAGTCGTCGCTGAACGTCGCCGTCGACGGCGAGGCGGTGCACGACGCCGAAGCGGGCGTCACCTCGAAATCGTCGGCCAGCGTGTCCCGCACAATCCCAGCGCCGCCGCCGAGACCGGTGATCTCCACCAGCGGACGGCAGTCGATGTTCACCAGCCCTACGTGGGCCTCTTTGCCGTCAAGCGTCGTCACCACGCGGGCGCTGCCGTCTTCGGTGCACGCGAACGTGGCCGTGTTGCTGCGCTGGTGCTTGAAGGTGATGTCGCTGA
This sequence comes from Candidatus Poriferisodalis sp., assembly GCF_965208555.1. Lineage (GTDB taxonomy): Bacteria > Actinomycetota > Acidimicrobiia > Acidimicrobiales > Poriferisodalaceae > Poriferisodalis. The sequence continues at coordinate 552,718 of NZ_OZ242342.1, forward strand.
ACGACTCGTCGCCCTCGTCCTCGGTGAGCGACACGCCGCTGGTGCGAGCGTCCACCGGCCACGACAGCGACAGGCCATCTGAGGGGTCGGTAGCGGTCGCCACCACCTTCAGGCTCCGGCCGATGCCCATCCAGCAGTCCCAGCCTTCGTCCACACCGTCCGGCAGCGCCGCCGCAGCCGTCTCGCAGTTCCCTCCCGATGTCGCCCGCACCGAAACGTCCTCCACGCTCACCACCGGGTCCAGCGTCAGGTCCACCTCCACCGTCGTGGGCGCATAGTTCTTCGCAGCGCTCAGCGCCGAGCACGTCACCTTGACCTCTACGGTGCCCGAATCAGCCGAAATGCTCGCCGCCACGGTGCGCGACGTCCCCGAGTCGTCGGGGAACGACAGCACCGCATCCACGCCAGAATCCTTCGCGACCGAGCATGACGCCCACGACGGCGACACCGTGAACTCGTCGCTGACCACCACCGCTCCCGACTCGCCACGCGACCGGGTCTCAGACGCATCGACCAGCCCGCTGATCGTCACCACGTCGCGGCAGTCGATGGTCACCAACCCGACATGCGCCTGCGCGCCATCCAAAGTGGTCACCACACGAGCGCTGCCGCCTTCAGTGCAGGCGAACGTGGCCGTGTTGCTGCGCTGGTACTTGCCAGTGATCTCGTTGAACGACTCGTCGCCCTCATCCTCAGTGAGCGACACGCCGCTCGTGCGAGCATCAGCCGGCCACGACAACGACAGCCCACCGGAAGAATCAGTCGCAGTCGCCACCACCTTCAGGCTCCGGCCCTTGCCCATCCAGCAGTCCCACGCGTCGTCGACACCCGTCGGCGTCGACGACGCCGCCTTGCACTCCCCGCCCGCTGTTGCCTTCACTTCGACGGACTCCACGACTGCCCTGAACTTGTACGAGACCGTCACCGTGGTGGGCGCCCAGCCGGTCGCATCGCATGTCAACGCGACCATTGCCGTGCCTGGCACCGACGCAGTCACCGACAGCTCGCGGCTGGTGCCGGAGCTGTCGCTGAACGTCGCTGTTGCCGCGATGCCCGACACCGCGGTGGTGCACGTCGCCGAGGCGGGCGACACCGTGAAATCGTCGAGCAACGTGTCGCCTACGACTCCTTCGCCGCCGTCGAGCACAAAGGGGGGCACCGGCGGCTGGCAGTCGATACCGACGCGGCCGGTGTGCGCGACGGTGCCATCCACCGAGGTCTTCACGGTGGCCGACCCGTCAGCAGAGCACTCGAACGTCGCCGTCGAGGTGCGGCTGTAGGTGGTGACGGTGCCCAGCACGCTCACCTGCACCGTCCCCTGGGTCGCCGACACCGACACCCCGCCCGTCGCCGCGGGCCACGCCAGGCTCAGGCCGCTGTCGGGGCCCGACGCGGTCACTTCGGCAACCAGCTCGCGGCCCTTGCCCATGTCGCAGTCCCATGCCCCGTCGAAACCGTTCGGCGGCGTGGTATCGGTGTCGCACTCGCCGCCCGAGGTCACCACGAGTCCCACCGAGTCCACGGTGATCTCCTCGGCGGTGAAGTTCTCGGTGTCAGCCGCTGCCACATGGCCGGTGCGGGTGCAACTGACACGCACCCGCACAGTCCCGGTACCGGTGGTGGTCACCGACACCGTGCGGCTCGAACCCGAGTTGTCCGACAGCGTCACGGTCGCCGAGATCCCCGACGAACGCGACGCAGTGCATGACGCATTCGACGGCGACACCGTGAAGTCGTCGGTCATCGCTCCCGCACCTGTGCGGGTCGCCCCATCGAAACCGCTGATGGTCACCAGCGGTCGCGCCGTGAACGTCGCTGTGTCCGACGCCGAGGTGTGCCCCGTCGCTGTGCATGTGACCTTCACCGAGGCCTCGCCGGTTCCCGTCGTGGTGACCTTGAGCGCTCGCGAACCAGACGTGTCGTCGGTGAACTCCAGCGCCACTGAGATGCCCGATTCATGCTGTGCCGAGCACGAGGCGCTCGTGGGCGACACGGTGAAGTGGTCCGTCATCTCGCCCGGGCCGTTGCGCGACGCGCCGCCGAACCCCGAGATGGATACTCGCGGCCGATTCGCCGTGAACGTCACCGTCTGACTGTCAGAGGCATGGCCGCTGCGGGTGCAGCGCACTCGCACGTCCACCGACCCGGTGCCCGTCGTGGTCACCGACACGGTGCGACTGGAGCCCGAGTTGTCGGTCAGACTCACGGTCGCTGAGATGCCCGACGAGCGCGACGCAGTGCACGACGCATTCGACGGCGACACCGTGAACGCGTCGGTCATGGTGCCCGCGCCAGTGCGGGTGCGACCCGACAAGCCCGAGATCACCACTTCGGGGCGAGCAGTGAACGTGCCGGTGTCGGTGGCGGTCCGAAAGCCCGACTTGGTGCAGCGTGCCTCGACCGTCACCGACCCCGTTCTGCCCTCGGTATCCACCGTCACCGTGCGCGTGCTGCCGGTACCCGAGATCTCCACATCCGCGGCGATTCCCGACTTGCGCGCCGCGGTGCAGGTCGCGTCGTCGGGGGACACCGTGAATGAGTCAGACACTTCCCCGGGACCATCGCGCCGGTCGCCCCTGAACCCGGTAATCACCACCACGGCGTTCGCCGTGAAATCGGCCGTATCGGAGTCCGCCGTGTGGCCGCTGCGAGTGCAGTTCACCTCCACGGTGACGGTGCCCGTACCGGTGGTCGTTACCGTCACCGTGCGCGTCGAGGTACCCGCACCCGAAATCGACACCGTCGCGTCAATGCCCGAATCTCGCTCAGCCGTGCACGCCGCCGACGACGGCGACACCGTGAACGAGTCGGTCATCGCCCCCGCATTGTCACGCGACGCGCCGCCGAACCCCGAGATCGACACCCGCGGCTTACGGGCCACGAAGTCAGCCGATGCCGACGCCGACCGGTAGCCGCTGCGCGAACACGTCAGCGTCACCGTCACCGTTCCCGTGCCCGCCGTCGTCACCGACACCGAGCGATCCGTGCCCCTGTTGTCGGTGATCGACACCGACGCCGAGATTCCTGATCGGCGCGCCGAGCACGAAGCGTTCGACGGCGACACCTCAAAGTCGTCCGACATCGCGCCGGCTCCGGTACGCGAATCACCGTTCCAGTCCGAGATGGAGACTGCCGGCTGGTCTTCGCACGAGATCGTCAGCTTGATCTTGTCGGTGTCAGACCCATCCTTGGCCGTCAGCGTCGCCGTCCCGTCCCGCGTGCAGCTCAGCGTGCCGGTGTTCTCGCGCCAGTAGGTGGTGACACCGAACAGCGTCTCAGTCATCAGCCGGCCCTGCGACTCGGAATCCGAGACACCGCCTGTGCTCGACCACGACAACGTCAACGAGTTCCGGTTGCTGTTCGCCCTGCCCACTATCACCAGCGACGTGCCCTCGGTCATGTCGCATTCGAACGCGTCGTCGAAGCCTGACGGCGTCCTGACGTCGGAGCACGATCCACCCGACGACACCGTGATCGAGATGCCCGTCACGTTCGCGCCGGCGGGCTGAGGCAACCCGAGCACACCGGCGACGGCGCCGACAACCACTAGTGCGATCACCGCGCAACGGGACACAACCACCCGACCAGCCACCATCGACCCCCACCGACTCCCCAACAACAAGACCGCCAAACGCGTGCGGCGCTGCACAGCGTGCGAAGAGTAGTCGTTCTTCTTCTATATGGTTACGCATCCGATTCGGCCTGGTTGGCCACCGAACCTCAGGCACGCCGTCGAACCGAGCTGCGGCTGTGCGGCCATAAGTCGACGTGCCGAACCACGAGGGAGCCCCGCCAAGTGGACGCGACCGACGAGACAGCGCCGGCGGAAGGAGCACTCGCCGCAGAGCCGAAGCGTCATCGCCGCCGACTCTCCTCCTCGGTGCGACGGGTGCTCCTCGCAGTCCTCGGCGTGCTGCTGCTGGCTGGCTCTGTCGCCGGCTTCTACCTGACCGCCGACGCGTTCGACGAACGCATACGCGTCGTCGTTGCTGCTGCGCCTCTCTCTCAAGGCCAGGTGCTGTCGCCCGGAGATCTCACCGCTGCCGAAGCCCACCTAGGCGACATTCCCTATATCGAGTGGACTGCTGACGCGGCCGCGGCCCTCTCGGGCTTCGCAGTGTCGGACCACATTCCGGCCGGCGGGCTCGTCGGGCCGCACATGCTCGTGCCGGCTTCATCCGAGCCGATCGGCGACGAGCTTGAGGTAGTAGTCCCCCTTGATACGGCCCTTGCGCCCTCGGGTGCATTCGAGGGCGATCTCGCGCTGCTGATCGACCCGGGTGTGACGCCGTCCGGCGACGGGCCGGGCAGGCCACGTTCGGTGATTCGGCCGCTGGAACTACGAGGCTTCGACGGCTCGAGCGTGCGCCTGTTCGTACCGCCAGAGGAGTGGGTGTGGTGGCGCGCGCTGCCGAGCGCGCTGGGGGCGACCCCGATGGCGTTGCCGGTGCCCCTCGGAGGCGACGCCGCAGATCTGACCGATCGCCTCGACACGCTGTGGGCTGCCGAGCACGCGGAGGCAACCGCGGCGCTGCACCCCTTCGGCGAGGACTGGCTGGACGAGGGCGCGCCGGGCGAACTCGAGGTTCTGGTGCCGATCGACACGAGCTTGGCGCCCTCTGGAGTCTCCCGGGGCGACTTGGTGCTGCTGGTGGACCCCGGTGCTGCAGCCGGAGGCGGGTCTGCCGGACGGCCTCGGGCGGTGTTGCGGTCCGTGGTGCTCGAACACTACGAGCCGGGCGTGCTGGGCATCTGGGCAGAACCCGAGGAATGGGCCTGGTGGCATGCGTTGCCCGTGCGCCTCGGCGCGGCGCCGATGGTGCTGCGGGTCGCGTCGGGGACTGACGTGAGAGACGTTGCTGAGCGGCTGAATGAACAGTGGCGGTCGCAATGGCAGCAGTCCCAAGCGGACGGCTCGGCGGAATAGGTCCGTTGTGCCGCTGCGCGCGAGACGCCGTCGTCGGAGCACGGCGCGCCATCACCGAGCGCAGAAGGCCGTTCGGCTCGACCATGACGCCATCGCCGAGTTGTATGCGCGTGATCCGTCGGCTCACCTGGTCGTGCTTGTGGCATCGCCGGATGCCGGCCACGACAGTGGGTCTGTTGCCGTTGCCGTCGCCCGCAGCTGGGCGCTACATGGCCGTGACGTGCTCTTCGTCGATGCAGATGCATCGGGGTCGGCGCTCGCTCACCGCCTCGGTGAGGCGACCCGAGCCAGCTTCTCGCCAGCAACACGGGGTCTGCCATCGCTTATGGCTGCACGTCGACCGATCACCGCAGAGCTCTTGCGCGAGCACTGCTGGCGCTTCGCCACTCCGGGAAGAGGTGAGCTTTCTCTCCTGCTCGGGCCGACGAACGCGTCCGGTGCGCCGTTGGCAGCGGCATGGCTGGGCGGCTGCGCAGCCGGCCTCCTCGCCGCGGCTGCGAATCGCCACACCCTCGTCGCAATGACGACCCCAATTCCGAGAAGCCACGAGGCGTTCATTGGGGCGGCTTCGGCGGTGGTGCTCGTGGCGCCGGCCGATACCGATGAGCACCTCGAGACACTTCAGGCGTTGGCGACCTCATTGATCGGAGCAGCCAAGCGCTGCACGCCGTGCCTCGTTATCGACGGCGCAACCCACCGCAGCTACGAGGAGATCCGCACCTCATCAGGCATGCACGTGGCCGGACAGCTTGAGGGCGTGACGGAGCAGGTCCTGCTACGGGGCCAGCGACGGAGGCGGGGCGTCAAGAGCGCCCGGCTCGTCGAGGAGTTGGCCGGCCGCATCGCATTCCTTGCCGCTGAGGGCGTACACGAGGGACAGGAGTTCGCGGCATGAGAAGATCGACGGCGGCAGGGCAATGACGCTGCGTGACGAGATCTGGGGCGCCGTGCTACCCCAGGTGCAGGACTACCGGCTCGAGACCGCAGACGAGCCCCACGTCATCGCAGAGCAGTGCCGCCAGATTGCACGCAAGATCACCCAGACCCGCGAGGCCGAGTCGCTGGATGCGGCTGGGTTGGGGCTCTCCGACGCAGACTTGGGCTGGATCGACGAGCAGCTCGACGCGTTGTTGGGCGCCGGCCCTATCGAGCGGTACTTGCGGCGCCCAGACGTCGAGAACCTCTATGTGTTCGGTCCCGATCGCGCCGTGCTCGGTTTGTCCGGAGGTCGCCAGGAGCGCATCGACGAGCCGTTGTTTGCGAACGAGGACGAGATGATCCGCTATGTGTCGCATCTCGCGACCACGCACGGGCAGACCGGCCGCCGGTTCGATCATTCCGCGCCGTTGCTGGATCTGCGATTGCGTACCGGCGAGCGCGTTTTCGCTGCGATGGCGGTGTGCGGCACGCCGTACCTGACCGTGCGATGTCACCGTCACCGCTTGATCCGCCTGGAGGATCTCATCGGCAGCGGCTCGCTGTCGGAGCAGGCCGGTGACTTGCTGCGCGCTGCAGTGCGGCCTCCGGCTCCGGCGAACGTACTGGTGTGCGGGGCACTGGGTTCTGGCAAGACCACGCTGCTGCGGGCGCTGCTCGCCGAAGTCGGCGAGCACGAGATTGTCTGCACGCTCGAGCAGACCTTCGAGCTCTTCTTGGACGAGTCGCATCCGCACACGTTCGCGGTGGAGACCCGCGAGGCCAACAGCGACGGCGAGGGCGAGATCACGATGGAGGAGTTGGCCAAGCGCTCGCTGCGTTCGGGCGCGGACCGCGTCATCGTCGGCGAGCTACGTGGGTCCGAAGCCGCCACCTTTCTGTCTGCCTGCGGCACCGGCTCGGACGGCTCGATGGCCACGATTCACGCCTCGTCACCACGCCAGGCCCTGAGCCGCCTCGTGAGGTACTGCTTGGCGTCGGGGCTGGCCGGCGCACAATCCGCCCTCATCCAGGAGGCGGCAGAGGTCATCCACCTCGTGGTGCACATGCACAGCGATCCCCGTACGGGCTTCCGGGGCGTGCGGACAATCTCGGAGGTGCTGGGTTCGCCCGGTGACCGGTTTGAGGTTCACGACATCTTCGGCCGTCGCCAGCGCGGCCAGCCATTGACGCTGCTGGGGCGGCCTCGCAACCCCGATGTGCTCGAACGCCTCGCCGAGGGCGGCTTGGACGTCTCCGGCTGGCCGTCGGGGGCGTAAGCGGCAATGCTCGGGTTGGTCTCGTTCGCGGCGATGTTCGCCCTCGGTGCCGCCCTGATCGCGGCGTGCTCCATGCGGGCGTCGCTGGGGAGCCGGCTGCGGCGTGCGCGCCGTTCGCCAACTGCTTCGCCGCCGGTGATAACACGAAGCCTCGCCGCTGACACCCAGATGCTCATCCGGGCAGTCGCCGCGGGCGGGGGTGCCGTGGTGGGCTTCGTTGCCACCGGGCTGTGGGGCCTTGCCCTGCTGCTGGGTGGCCTGGGAGCGCTGCTGCCGCCCTTCGTGGCGGCACCGCGACGGCGACGTCAGCAGACGCGTGAAGCGCTGGCATGGCAGCTCTGGACCCGGCAACTTGCCGAACTCACTCGATCCGGAGCCGGTTTGACGGATTCCCTCAAGAGCAGCACCGAGCACGCACCCGAGCAGTTGCAGCACACGGTGAGGCGGGTGGCCTCCACGGCCGAACTACGCGGTATCGGTCCGGCGCTCGACGAGCTGGCGAGAGCCGGCGTTGTGTGGGAGCCCGAGGTCGCCGTGGGCTTGCGCATTGCCGCGAACTCTGGCGGACCCTTGACCGCACCTCTCTTGGAGTTGTGCAACCGCATCGGCGATGTCGTCGGTCTGCACCGCGCCCGCACCGAGGCGGTAGTACAGCTCTGGACGCAGACGATCGCGCTGCTGGGCCTCGCTGGCGGGGTGGTGGTGCTGATGTACCGCAACAACCCGGCGTACTTCGAGCCCTACCGCACACCCACCGGCCAGCTCGTGCTGGCGCTGATCGCGATGGTGCTGCTCGGCTCGACGGTGTTCCTGGTGTACCACTCGGTGGTCCGCGCTCAGCCCTCCGTGCTGGCACCGCCGCCGGGGCGCCGGCGCGGGAAGGACCCGCTGTGAGCGTCGCCATAGCTGCGGGGTTGCTGTTCTTCAGCGGGGCCGCGCTGCTGGTCGCGGCTGCTGTCGGGCCACGCCGACGCCGACAGGGCGCCGCTCGTGCAAGCCGAATCGCCATCATGCTGCCAGCCGTCAAGGAAGGCGAGATTGCGGACCTGCGGCTCGCCGGCATCGTGGCGCAGCACTACTCGATTCAGCGACTCATCGGGCTGCTCGCCGGAATGATCGTCGGGGCAGCGATCACTGCAGTGTGGGTCGACGATCTCACGGCGACGCTTGCGCTGACGGCGCTGCTGGGCTTCGCTGGCTGGCAGCTTCCGCGGCAGGGAGCGCGAGATACGGCCCGCAAAGTCCGCGGCGAACTCGATCACGTCATCCGCCTGTGGATCGTGCTGGTAGCTCAGCAGGTCAGCGCCGGAGTCGAGCCGGCATCGGCCATGCTCACGGCTGCGGAAGCCGGTACCCGACCCACTTGGCGTTTGCTGCACCGCCACCTGCTGGCTGCCCAGAACGAGCGGCGACCCGCATGGGAAGGACTCGTCGACCTCGTCGAGCGCTATGGACTCCACAATCACGCACCGGCCGTAGCGGCGTTCGGATTGGCGGCCGAGCGCGGCACCCGAATCTCCGACGCGGTGTTGGTGGCTGCCGAGACGCTGTGGCGGGACAACCTGCAACGCGAACGGGAAGCAGCCGAACGGCGGAACCAGATCATCGTGCTGCCCGCCACCGGCGTCGCCTTGGCCCTCGCAGCGATCTTGGTGTACCCGCCGTTCGTCTCCCTGACCGGCGGCATCATCGCCGGCTCCCCTTGAGCCATGATTCGCCACGCTCCACAACCCGGCCGGCAAGTTTCCGGGCCGCACGCTCCTCTGCGATTCAGCAGACCGGAGAGCGGACTCGCATCGCTCGAGTGGCTGCTGATCATCGCTGCCGTCGGCGGTCTCGCAGCCATGATGGTCGTGGCTGTGCAGCGGCTGCTGGATGATGCGACCGAGGTCACTGCAGATCGCTCGGTGCGCCTGCTGGAAGCCCACGTGCTGGCGGCAGACCTGTCGAGCCAGGCCGCTGCTGTCGCCAGCGGAAGCGACTCAGGACCCGATGCCATCGTGCTCGCGGAGATCGGCGAACGCTGCGCGCAGCTCGCCTTGAGCTACCGGGATGCCGTCAGCACCGCAGAGTGGGTGCAAGTGCCTCTGGCCGATGCGACAGCCGCTTGGACGTGCCGGCTGACGGGGCGCCCCGCATGATGCGCCCGACGTGCTCTCGGCGCCTAGCTGACGCGCGCCGGCACGGGTTGCATCAGCACACCGGAAGCTCGACTGGCACAACTGGGATCGGCTCGCCACCACTCGACGAGGATCCCTGCGAAAGCACTGCGGGTCCCGCCGCTGCGGCATGGACCCGATCGAGTCGCCCGGGCCAGAGCGCGCTGAACGGCCCGAAGACCTCCCCCGTCACCTCAACACGCAACCAGCCGTGCTCCCCCGGCGAGGGCCGTAAGTGCGCGGATGAGCCGCTGTGGCACCAGTCACTGCGCACCGTTGCCGCACCCGGCGTCCACCAGCGCCAGCCGTCGCGTGCTGCAGCACTGCGTGCGACGGCATCGTGGGCCGCAGCTGCCATTTCCCGCGTGCGTGGCAGCGGTTCGAGACCGGCGTACTCAGTGCCGTCATCTGCGTACGCCAAGCCTGCGACGCCGACCGCGTGCCATGCGGCCCGCAACCCGGCAGACGCGGCGGCCTCAGCCTGCGCGCGAGCCCCGGTGACAATGAATGCCTGCACGACCAGCAGCAGCATGAGGACGATCAGCGCGGGCCACAAGATCAGGAAGGGCAGCACCTCGCCGCGGTCGTCGCATTCCAGCCGGCAGACACTCATGCCGCACCCGCGCGCACGATGCTCACAGCGACGGGACACAAGTCACGTATGCGGTGCCCACGGAGGCGCACCATAGCTGTGAGGTCCCGACTTCGGTTCTTGCGCGGCCGGCAAGGGCGGACCCGCGCAACCGGACACGCGGGCGGCGCGATCAGCTTGGTCGTGATTCTGATGGTGCCGGTATCGACATTTGCGGCCGTTGTCGCGATGGCCGTGCCACAACGCCTTGCCGCTGAATCATCACTGGAAGACTCGGCTGCCGCCTTGGCCGACTTCGCAGCAGCATGGCGCGACGCTCAAGGCCGCGATGACACAGCACTCGACGCCTTCTTCGGCGACTGCACCTCCGCTGAGCTGTCAATGTCTGATGGGCCGCCCGGGACTCCCGACAGCTTCGCCGGCAGGCTGCAGGGCTTCTGTGAAGCTGTCAGTGAAACCGTGCTTCGCGATCTCGGAGGGCACGGCTTCGACCCCGGCACGCTGCGAGGCTTCTACAGCGGCTCGTATTCCACGGCCACGGACATGCCTGAGGGGTGGGGCCTGCCGTGCAGCACCGGAAACCGCAGCACGGTCACCAACGCCGCACACGTCGGCTTGGTCGCGCACTGGAACGGCCCGGGATGGGCCGCTGCGCAGGCCATGCCCGACGGCGTTCCTATGGGTGCCGAGGCCATCGGGCTCGTCGAGCGGGACGGCGGCGCCGACGCGACCTTGCCACCATGCGGTTCGCAGCTCGGCTTGGTGCCCCAGCGGCTCGCCCCAGCCGCCCAAGACGATCAGCGTGCTGCCCGTGAACTCGCCGAGTCCGTGCCGACACGATTCCCATTCGCGGGCTGATCGAGCGGCACGATGCAGCGCAGCAGAAACTCAGATGACGAGTCCGGAGCGACGGCTTCGCTCGAACTCTTGGCGCTGACGCCGCTGCTGGCGCTGCTCGTGCTGTTCGTGCTGTGGGCAGGCCGCAGCGCACGCGCCGGTCTCGTTGCCGACCTCGCCGCGGAGGAGGCAGCCGTGGCTGCCGCTCTGTGCTGCGACGTCGCTGGCCCGGCAGCCGACCCAGATGGCACTGTCGCAGAGCTGCGGCGCGAGTACATGGCCGAGGCAGTGCTGACTTCTCGTCCAGGGCTCGACTCCCTGTGCCTGTGGGGACCAAGGCCTGACAGTGACCGGGGGTTCGTCACCGAGACTGAGGTCAATTTTGCTGGCGCACCAACGGCGACAGGCTTCGCCCATGGCGCTCGTGTCATCGAAGTGCACTTCGATTGCGAGACCGACGGAGCGGTGGCGCCTCTGCGGGGCCTGTTCTCCACGGTCACGATGCGCGGCCGCGCGTCGGAGGTCACGGTGTTCGCCGACGGGCCGCAACTCGTCGTCGCACCAGCGATCGCTGTCGAGGGCGACCAACTCGTCTTTGTCGCCACGCTCAACGAGCCCACCACTGACGACATCGAGCTGACGTACTTCACACGAGACCGGACGGCCACCTCGAGGAGCGAGACGTCGGAACCAAGCGAGCTGGACTTCGATGCGATAGAGGAAGAACTCAGCCTCATCGCGACGCTGCCGACCGGCGCAACGACCGCGGAGATGATCGTCAGCACTCACGACGACACCGTTTGCGAGGGCGACGAGACACTGGTGCTCGTTGTGAGCGCAAGCGGCCCGACGGTGCCATCGACGGCCGGTGAAGACGGAGTGCGATTCACGACAATCGCCACCATCACCGACGAGGATGACTGTCCGAAGTCGCCGGATCCATGACCGCGACAGTCCTGGTATGGGCCGCTATAGGCAGCTGGTCATGCCTCGGTGTGCATGTCAGCTACACCGATCTGAGAGCAGCGAGAATCCCACGGCGCGCGTGCTGGGCAGCTGGTGTGGTTGTGGCTGCGCTGCTCGGTGGTGCCGCCACTCTGCTCAACGAACCGCTCCGATGGCTGTGGACATTGGCGGGCGCTAGCGCGGTGGCATTGCTTCTTGAGCTCGTGTACCGGTGGCAGCCGGACAAGCTCGGTTACGGCGATGTGCGCCTCATCATTGTCAACAGCCTGCTCGTGGCTTGGTGGGGACCTGCGTCGCCCTGGTGGGCGCTGCTCGCAGGCGCCGTTGCGGCGTGGCCCGCGGCGATCGTTACCGTCGTCAGGCAAGGTCGCGACAGCCGGGTGCGATGGGCCCCTTGGCTCTCTGTCGGCACTGCCATCGTCATTGCGTGGCGCGTCAGCGACGTCGGGTTGCTCGGCTGATCATCCGGCGGAAATACCCCACTCGCAGCGGTGCGCACTTGGTCGAGGCATTGGGCCTTCGATGATTTGGAGGAATTGTCACTATTCTTTGAGTGATCTATGGCCCTCACCAAGAACAGACCCATGCGCCGAGCACGCCACGACGAGAGCGGTCTCACCACACTCGAGTGGCTGCTCATCGTTGCCGCTGTTGCAGGCTTGGCCGCGCTCGCCGTCGTACTCGTCCAGAACGTCGTCGACGACACCGCCGAGCAGCTCGGCGGTGCCAGCGCCCGCGAGACCGCGGCGAACGTCGCTATCGACACGGTCATTCGGGAGGCCAAGACTGCCCAGCCGAGCGATCCACGCTTCAACACCTGGCAGAAGTGGGAGCTGTACTTCACTGCCCGCTGCGAACGGCTCAAGATCCTCTACAGCGACACCAACCTCGACGTGAGAGCAGCGTTCCACCGACCAATCGGCAAGGGCGACGACGCGAGTCCGACGAGTGGGGAACTCAACCTGGCGAACGCAGAGGCCGCCACCGCTACCAAACCGCAAGCGAGCTGCGCAAAGGTCTCCTAGCAGCCTGCCTGCGCCCATGTCAGGCGGTCAAGGCTTCGATGCCTCCAACGGCATTGCGTCGGCACCTACGCGCGTGTTGTGCAGCAATCTCATTCGTCGGGCTCGAAGGTGCCGAAGCGCTCCCGTTCGCCGCGCACGTCGCGCACAAAGCAGATGGGGATCTTGTGCACTTCTCGCCAACCGCCGCCGTCCTCCAGCACACCGGAAGTCCAAAACGGACGGGCTTCGCTGTCTGCGTAGGTGATACCCAGACGTGCACAGCGCTCGCCATAGCGCCGGTTGATCTGCTCGGCCTCAAACTCGTTCCGGGGCGCATCCGCCCGCCATTCGCGGGTCAAGGCGTCGGCTGCGATTTCCGCGGTGCGAAACCGCGCCTGGTGCCTGCCCGCATCGATACCGATGTCGCGAACCGTCGCCTGCACGACGACGACTGCTGCCCCGACCAGCACTGCAATCGCCGCAGTCACCAGCAGCCACTCCAGCGTCGTCATGCCAGCGTCATTGCGAGCCCGGGGCGACTTAACGCCAAGCACCGGCGAGACAGTACGTCGTGACGACGCCTCCGCTGGCATCACCTTCGTGGCGAGAGCGTCACACCCCACTGAAATGCTGACGCGAGCCGAGTCGGCTGCACGACGCCGCCACGAGCCGACGGCATGACTCCAGCCCCACACCCGGTCCATACCAGAGGCCCCACAGCGGGGCATTGAGGAGACCTCAAAGATGACCAGACTGCGAACCAAGCGTCACTCGAAAGCCGCCTGGCTGGGGGCCATGGCACTGATATTGGGCATCGGCGCTCTCACGCCCACATTGCCGGCAGGCGCACACGAACCGGACGCCTATCTCGAAGGCGCCTCGCGTTGGTTCGATTCGGACTGCTCCGGCCAAGTGCCCATCGTGGTGGCGTCTGATGCAGCGGCGCAGTCAGATATCTACAGCGCCGTGACGCTCGCCGGAGTCATCGGATCCGATTGCGTCGTGCTCGTCGGGCCCAGAGATGCAGCAATACCCGCTGCCCAGCTGAGGCGCTTCCGCCAGACGACCGAGCCGGGCTATGTCGTGGGCGGCAAGCATGCGGTAGGCAGCGACAAGACCCGCTCCTTGGATGGCCGCTCGATGACGCGCCTTGCCGGTGGCACACGTTGGGAGACCGCACTGCAGGTCGGAGAGCACGCAAAGCTCACGACTATCGACCGCAACCGCAGTCCTGAGGAGTTGCTCCTGTCGGGAATTGGACCGACACGAGGCTTGGACGTCGTCCTCACGCCGGGCACCTGGGAGATCAGCCTTACTCTGCGAGACGCCGCAGGGGACCCCGTGCCCAACAGCTGGCGCGATGCAGAGGTGTCGCTGTTTCAGGGCATTGATGACCGGTGCATGTTCTTCGAAGACAGCTTCAATTCGACGCGGCCGGACTGGGCTCACGCAGCAAACAACTCCGCCCTAAGTGACACGTTCCGTGTCAACCCGGCGCATGACCCGTCCAGCGGCTGCGAAGCCGGCCCGACATCGGTCGACATCGGCCGCGTAGGCGGCGAGTGGAAGTGGCAGATGGAATTCCGCCGCGTGCGGTAAGGCATGGCTAGCGTGCCGCGGGTGATCAGTGCTGCGGAGCTGTCGTCGATCGAGACGGCAGTGGGCGAACTGGGCAACCGGGTGTCACAAGCTGCCGATGAGCTGATGGGAACGCCGCACGAGGATGTCGGTGTGGAGCTCTACGAGGTGGAGCGCTCGCTGCGCATGGCACGCCGCCGATTGGCGCAGGCCACAGACGCGCTGCGCTGACGGAGCGCGGCGCCGTCGGGCATTTCGCCGCAGCGCCAGTGTTCAGGAACGCGCAGCAATCGCCTCGGCGGTCGCCACGATCTTGCGGGCGCGGGTCAGGTGCGGCACATCCACCATCTGGCCTTTGTGGGCAAACGCCATCAGGCCCGCCGCTTCAGCCTCGGCGAATGCCTCGAGCAGCTCCCGCGCATCGGCCATCTCGGCGTCGCTCGGCGTGAACGCGGCGTTGACGATGTCGATCTGGGCGGGGTGGATGGTGATCTTGCCGGTGAAGCCCATGGCGGCTGATGTGGCGCACTCGGCGGCCAGTCCGTCATCGTCGCGGAAGTCCACGAACACCGTGTCGAGCGGCTGCTTGCCCCACGCCGTGGCGCCCACCAGGCACATCACCCGGGCGTACTCGAACACCGGCAGGTACGCCCCTGTCGCATCCCGGTTGGCCTTCGAGCCCATGGCCGCGGAGAGATCCTCGGCACCCCAGCTCAGCGCATCCACCCGGTCGTGACGGGCGAGCTCGCCGATGTTCAGCAGTCCCTGGGGCGTCTCGGTGCCCAGCACCAGCAGCACCACACCGCCGGACGGATGGCCGTGCTCGGCCTCCCAGCGGGCGATCATGCTGTCAAGCTGGGCCACCTCGGCCGCGTTGTTCACCTTCGGCACCAAGTAGGCATCGGGCGGCGAGACCATCGTCTCAGCGATGTCAGCAGCGCACCACGGGCTGTCGAGCGGGTTGATGCGCACCACCCGCTCCTTGGCACCGAAGTCGACATCGGCCAGCCAGCCCGCAACGGTTGTGCGGGCGCTGTCCTTGTTGTCAGGCGTCACCGCATCCTCAAGGTCGAGCACCAAGCTGTCAGCGTCGGTGGCGATCGATTTCTCCAGCATGCGTTCGTTCGCACCGGGCACGAAGTGCGACGACCTCCGCACGGTCCCGGTGCCGATGCTCGCGGATTCAGTCATTCGATCAGTCCTCCTGGGTCGCAGGCTCGCTTCGCGGCCGCTGCCGTGCTCGGTCAGGCCGCAAACGCGCTCGGGCAGAAGTCGTTGAGCACACAGTCGTCGCAGGCCGGCTTGCGAGACGAGCAGACGCGTCTGCCGTGCAGGATCAGCCGCAGGCTGAAGTCGCCCCGCTCGTACTGCGGGATCATCGGATTCAGCGCCAGCTCCACCTTGACCGGATCTTCCTCGTCGGTGATGCCGAGACGTCGCACCAAGCGGCCGACGTGGGTGTCGACGGGCAGACCGGGCAGGTCGAACGCGACCGAACGAATGACATTGGCGGTCTTGCGGCCGACGCCCGGCAGCTTCACCAGGTCCTTCAGAGCGGTCGGCACCTCGCCGCCATGGTCGGCCAGCAGCCGGCGGGCCATTCCCTGCAGGTTGCGCGCCTTGCTGCGGAAGAAGCCGGTGGGATGCACCAGCTCCTCGAGGTCGCCGAGATCGGCCGATGCCAGCGCCTCGGCGTCGGGGTACTTCGCGAACACCCCCGGGACGGTGGCATTGACGCGGGCGTCAGTGCACTGCGCTGACAGGATCGTCGCCACCAGCAACTCGAACGGGTTGCGGTGCTCCAGCTCGCAGACCGCTTCGTACTCGTCCTTGAGACGTTCGTGGGTGCGCTGGGCGCGTCCCTTGGGCGATCGGGGCCTGGCCATGGCGAGTGTCTAGCGCTCCGCGCGAGCGCGTGCGCTGCGAGGAGCGCGGCCGCCTTGGCGAATCGAAACCAGCTTGTCGGCACGCAGTTGGCCGCATGCGGCGTCGATGGACGTGCCACGGTTCTGGCGCACGGTGGCGTTCACCCCGTGGGACGACAGCTCGGCGGCGAAGTGCTCGATGCGCTGCGCCGGCGAGGGATCGAGGCCGTAGCCCGGCGTCGGATTCAGCGGGATGAGGTTGACATGGGCGGCCAGCGGCCGTGCATAGGCAGCCAGCTCGGCCGCATCGCGGTCGCTGTCGTTGACGCCGTCGATCATCGCCCACTCGAAGCTGATGCGCCGTCGCTTGGCACGGCGGTACTCCGTCAGCGAGCGTGCCAAGTCCCGCAGCGGGTACGTGCGGTTGATGGGCGCGATGCGGTCGCGCAGGCGGTCGTTGGCCGCATGCAACGACACCGCCAGGTTGACCGGCAGCGCAGCGGCGGCGAGGCGCCCGATGCCCGGAATCACGCCGACGGTGGACACCGTGATGTGCCGGGCCCCGATGCCCATGTCGTCGTGAAATCGCTCGACCGCTGCCCACACCGGGTCATAGTTGGCGAGCGGCTCGCCCATGCCCATGAACACGATGTTGATAGCTCTGCCAGGGGCGGCACTGCCTGATCCGGCGTGTTGCAGCGTTCCCAGCACTTGCTCGACGATCTCGCCGACGCTCAGGTTCCGGTCGAACCCCACCTGCCCGGTTGCGCAGAAGCTGCACCCCATCGCGCAACCGGCCTGGCTGCTGATGCACAGCGTCGTCCGGTTCCGGTAGCGCATCAGCACCGACTCCACCAGGTGACCGTCGCGCAGCGACCACAGGTGCTTCGTGGTGGCACCGCGATCGGCCGACTGCGTGCGGACGAGCGCCAGTGCCGGCGGCAGCAGCTCGCCGATGGCGTGGCGCAGGCTCTTGGGAACATTGGTGATCTCAGCCAGCGGGCGGCGCTGGCGGTACAGGCCGTCCCACACCTGGTCCAGCCGGTATGCGGGCTCGCCGTCGAGCAGCTCGCCGAGCTCGGTGCGGCTCAGGTCGCCGAGCGACGGATCGGCGCCGGGCGCGGTCACGGCGGCTCAGCTCTCTAGGAGCTCGGCGGGGCGGTGCCGGTGAACAGTCGCCGCACGACGGCCACCTCGAGGCCGAGGTCGAGGTACAGCGTGACCGCCGGCGTGTTGTCGGCGTCGACGTAGAGCATCGCCCTCGTCAGGCCGGCAGCGGCGAGATGCTCGTAGCCGGCCAGCGTGAGGGCCCGGCCCAGTCCGCGGCCGTGGTAGGTGGGGTCCACCGCGATGACGTACACCTCTCCGACCGGCGGGTCCTCATCGGCGTGCACCTTCGTCCAGCAGTAGGCGGCGATGTGGCCGTCGATGTCGTAGACGCGAAAGCCGTCGGCGTCGAACCACGGCTCGGCTTGGCGCTCGGCGACCTGATCGAGCGTCCACCCGCCCTGCTCGCGGTGCCACGAGAACGCACGGTTGTTGACCTCCACCCACGCCGGTTCGTCCTGGCCGACCACGAACGAGCGCGTCTCGATGCCGCTGGGCTGATCCATGGGCAGCGATCGCTCCATGCGGTACAGGTCGCGCTCGAACGTCAGGCCGAGCTCGGCCATTCCCCGCCCGAGCTCGGTCTCGTTCGGTGCCCGATCGCCGCCTTCCCGGTCCTGCTCGCCATGGTCGGGATGATCGATCCAGACCGACACCGGCCCCGAGAGATCGTCGAGCTGGCGGCGCAAGGCGGCAGCGAGCGATCCGGGCGGCCAGTGTGCGGCATTGGCCTCCACCACGGCACCGTGCGGGTCGGCGCCGATCGAGATGACGGGATCGGCACCGGCTCGAGCACTCGCTGCGTCACTCACCGCGGCGAGGCTAACGCTGAGCAGGTGTGCGGTGAGTGCCACACTTGCGCTGTGAACCAGATCAAGTGGCTCAATCGCAGCCAGCCTCAGACGCTCTACAGCGCTGTGCTGCTGAGCTACTTCTCGGCGGCGCTGCTGCTGCTGTTCGGCTACGGCATCGACGCAGAACTGGCCTATGACGTAGTCGAAGGCATCGGCGCCCTGTTCGTCGACGACCGCTCTGCGCAAGACCTGAGCAACACCATCGTGCCGGTGGCGGTCACCGTGCTGCTCGGCGGCGCGTACGTGGCGGGGGGTGCTGGCACGGCGAATGAGCGCAGGTGGGGCCATTGGCTGTGCTCTGCTGCAGCGATCTACGCTGCCTTGGCGACCATGTGGTGGGGCGTCGACAGAGGCTTCGGGCTGAACATCATCCTGCGTCTGCTGTTCGACGCGCTGTTGCTGGTGCTGCTGTTTCACCCGATCAGCCGCAGCTATCGACGCGTCTGGTTCACGTGAGATCTCGCCGGCGGCCCACCTCCGAGCTGCCCCGACAGCATGAGAAGGCCGCGGCCGTCGAAGAGATGTTCGACGAGATCGCAGGTCGCTACGACCTGCTGAACCGGCTGCTGACGTTCCGACTCGATACGCGCTGGCGCCGCCAGGCCGTCCGCGCTCTGGGCTTGCAGCCTGGCGAGACGGTCATCGACGTGGCCTGCGGCACCGGCGACCTGTGCAACGAGCTCGAAGCGGCAGGTCTGCGCGCCGTGGGCATGGATTTCTCCGCGGGCATGCTGGCTGCCGCCACCACGCACGCCCCCCTGGCGCGCTCGGATGCGCTCTGCCTCGGGGTGCGCGACGCCTCGCTCGACGGCGCGACGTGCGGTTTCGCCTTGCGGAACTTCGCCAGCCTCGAGCCGTTCTTCGCCGAACTCGCCAGAGTGCTGCGGCCCGGCGCGCGTATCGCGCTGCTCGAGGTCGCCGAGCCGGCCAATCCGCTGCTGCGCGCCGGCCACAAGCTGTACTTCGGCAAGGTGGTGCCGGCGGTCGGCAGCCTGCTCTCGAGCCGGTCTGCCTACCGGTACCTGCCCGAGTCCGTGTCCTACCTGCCCGAAGTGCCGGTGCTGCTGGCCCAGCTCGCCGCGGCGGGTTTCGGCGACGTGGACCGGGCAGCGCTGAGCGGCGGCATCGCCCAGCTCATCACGGCGACCCGATCCGGCTGAACCGTCGCGTTCAGCGACTCCGCCTAGGCGGCGGAGACCGTCTTGGCCAGATCGGTGACGACCTCGGCCGTGGGCAGCTCGGCCAGCGAGGCAGGCGGGCAGAGGATCTTGCAGTCGCGGGAGCCGCCGCCCACGATGACCTCGTCGCAGTCCATCACGCGGCCGTCGATCCAGATGGGGATGTCCGCGGGCAGCCCGAAGGGCGTGACGCCGCCGATCATCATGCCGGTGCGCGCCACGGTCTCGTCGGCATCGGCGAACGACGCCTTGCGGGTGCCGAGCCGTCGCCGCACGACGCCGTTCACGTCGAGCCGCGTCGACGCCAGCACGACGCAGCACGCCATGGGCCGCTCGGCCGACTTGCCCACGACACAGATGGCGTTGGCCGACGCATCCATCGAATAGCCGTAGCGCTCGCAGAACTGCGCCGTGTCGGCGAAGTCGGGATCGCACTCCACCACCTCGTATGCCACACCCAGCGCAGCGAGATGGTCCAGGACGGCGTCAGAACTTGCTTCCGTGCTCACCGGGACATCTTGGCGGATGGCGTCCGTCCGGCGGCGGGATGCAGCACGGCGGGTGTCACCCTCCCAGTGCCAGGCCGACGGTCAGCAACACTCCGGTGACGATCTGCAGGCGACCGGTCGCGACCAGCACCGCCACCAGTGCCGGGCCGGTGTCGCCGCGCAGCACCGCACGGACGGGGCTGATCGCCACCACCGCAGCGGCGACGCCGAGAATCGCCCAGGGCCGCAGCACCGTGAGATACAGCGGCGAGAACACCATCAAGAACACCACCACGACATACATCGCCCGAGTCGCCCGATCCCCCACCCGCACGGCCAGCGTGCGCTTGCCCGCCTGCTCGTCGGTGGGCAGGTCGCGCAGGTTGTTCGAGATGAGCAGGGCCACCGACCCCAGCCCCACCGGAACGGAGGCTGCGATGCCCAGCGCCGTCAAGTGGGCGTCCTGGACGAAGGCCGAGCCCGCGGTGGCCACCAGTCCGAAGAAGACGAAGACGAACAGCTCGCCGAGACCCCGGTAGCCGTACGGACGGCGGCCCCCGGTGTAGTACCAGGCCGCGAGCATCGATGCGCCGCCAGCGGCAACCAGCCACCACGACACCGCCGCTGCCACCACGATGCCGAACGCCGCAGCGACGCCGAAGGCCGCGAATGCCGCGTTTCGCACGGCAGCCGGAGTCGCCGCTCCGGAGGCCACCAGGCGCTGGGGACCCACGCGGGCAACGTCGGTGCCGCGCACGCCGTCGCTGTAGTCGTTGGCGTAGTTGACAGCAATCTGAATGCACAGCGACACGATCAGCGCG
Organism: Candidatus Poriferisodalis sp.; assembly: GCF_965208555.1. GTDB lineage: Bacteria > Actinomycetota > Acidimicrobiia > Acidimicrobiales > Poriferisodalaceae > Poriferisodalis. Next base: position 573,289 of record NZ_OZ242342.1, read on the forward strand.
AACGCCGCTCGCCACCACACGATGGCGCCGTCGGCCGCCGCATCCGACGCTGCGGTGCCCACAAACGGCGGCACCAGCGAAGCCGGCCAGGTGCGGGGCCGAGCGCCGGCCAGCCACGTGCGTGCGCCGGTCATTGCTGCGGCGAGCCCAGGGGGCCGGTGATACGGGTGATCGCGAATGATTGGGTGCCGGTTGCCAGCAGACCGCCGTCGGCGGCATAGATGCGGACGATGCCGTTGCCGATGGCGTTGTGCACGGCGTCCGACTCGATGTCCAAGAGCACCCATTCGCTCTCGGCTTCTCCGGAGATTCGCACCGTGTTGTCGAGGCTGGACCCCCTGAATCCGGCATCGAGGCTGACCCGCATCCCGCTTGGCAGCAGGTCGGCCAGTGCCGTCAGGCCCGGCCCGGTCGATGCGAGCGTGCCGTCGAGGCGCGCCCAGTACCGGACGTGACGCTCGCCCGGCTGCTGGCCGGCGAGCCGGATGTCTGCGTGGTCGGTGAACGAGCGGCCTTCGATCGACGTCGGGCCGCGAAGCTCGCATGACTCCGGCGGCGGCACGTCCGGGGCGGTCGTCCATGTCTGGTCGATGCCCAGCTGCCGGCCGCCGAGCGACACGAGCGCACGCAGAATGACCCGGCCGTCGGCAGCGTCGGTGATCTCAGCGGAGGCCTGGGTCATGCGGTTGCCGCTGGCGCCGATGTCGAGGGCGATGGCCGCACAGCCCCCGACCGGCAGCCGCGCCAGGTACTGGGCCGAGGCAGCGGCCATCGGCCGGCCCGTGACGCTCTCGAGGGCTGCCACGGCGGACGCGAGCGCGCACCCGCCATGCAGCGTGCCGGTGGCGCCCGCCACGTCGTAGGTGACTGGCAGCAGCCAGCGCAGCTCTTCGGCTGTCGGCTGAAGACCGAAGAACTCGATCACCTCGCCGACGTGCGGATCCTGCGGCGCAGCGTCGCTGGTGGCAGCCTCGGCGCTCACGCAGCCGAAAGCTAGTGCTGACTACGGCCGGAAGCCCTCTACCGGCCCGGACACCCGCGCCACGGCGAACGACTGGTTCCCGGTGGCCAGCAACCCGCCGTCGGGCGTGTAGATCCGCACGACGCCGTGGCCGACAGCGTTGTGGAACCCGTCGGTCTCGATATCCAGCAGGACCCACTCGCAGTCGGCATCGCCGGCGATGCGCACGGTGTTGTCGATGCTGCCGCCACGCCACTTCAGGCCAAGGCTGCGGTGCATCCCCGTTGCGAGCGTGTCCGCCAGCGCAATCAGCCCCTGGCGTGTGGATGCCAGCGTGCCGGCGAGCCGCGCCCAGCAGAGAATCCTCCGATCGCCGGCACGGTGAGGCCCGAACCGGATGTCGGCGTCAGTGCTGAACGACGCAACGGCGTTGTCCGGCACCGTACGGCGCTGCCATTCATCCGGCCCCGGAACGTCGGGCGGCTGTCCCCAGTCCTGGTCGATGCCGAGCCGGCGACCGCCCAGTGCCAGCAACGCTCGCATCAGCACTCGGCCGTCGGCCGAATCGGTGACCTGTGCGAGCACCTGCGTCATCCGCTTGCCGGCCGAGCCGATGTCGAAGGTGATCTCCGCACTGCCGCCGAGCGGGACACGGGCCATGAACTGCGCCGAAGCCGCTGCGAGCGGTCGCTCGCTCCATGTCTCGGCGGCCGCGGTGACAGCAGCGAGAGCGCAGCCGCCGTGCATCACACCGAGATAGTTGGCGACGTTCGGCGAGATGGGCAGGTGCCAGCACAACTCGTCGTCGGTGGCCTGCACGCCGAAGAACTCGACGACGTCTGCGAGCCGATCGCCTGGCGACAGCGGCTCCTCGCCCGAGCTCAACCCGCTGCTGCAGCCCAAGGGGCAGATTGGTCGGCTTGGTAGTGGTCGGGCCGGATGCCGAACGCCTCGATCATCCGGTGCCACCCGCTCGCGGAGGCAAGCAGCGCGCCGAGGCGCAGAATCTGTTGCTCGTTGAAGTGATCCGCGAGCCGCTCGTACAGCTCGGGCGGGATCACGCCCTTGTGCTCGTAACCCGAGAGCCGATCGCACAGCGCGAGCGCGGCCTTCCACGACTCGGGCAAGTCCGACGCCTCGTAGTCGGCCAACTGGGCGACGACCTCGTCGGTCAGTCCGGTGCGCACCAACGATGCGCTCTTGACGAGGCTTCAGTGGAAGCACTCGTTGCGGTTGGCCATCCGGATGCGGCACAGCTCGATCATGTGCCGGTCAAGCGCACCGGCGTCCTCGTCGGGATGGCCGCCGTACACAGCGCCGACCCAACCGAGGAACAGGTCGATGGTGGTCTCGTCGGCGGCGAGCGTCCGAAACAGGTTGTCGTCGGTGTAGGCCTTGGCGTACCAGGTGTCGAGCCGGCGTTGCTGCTTGTCGTCCAGCTCGGTCACCTTCGGCAAGTAGCCGTGCTTGTTCGCCATGACTCCCCCTTGGCGGCAGGCTCGCTGGAAACGACGCTACCGCAGGCCGGCACATCCAGCGCTTCCAGCGCGCTGCAGCCGGGCTACAGCCGTGGGTCGACCGGTTCGCTCTCCAGCGCGAGCACGCCGAAGACGCACTCGTGAATCCTGGACAGGTGCTCGTTGGCGACAAACCGGTCGAGTGCCTCAATCCCGAGCGCGAACTCCCGTCGTGCCAGCGACATCTTGCGACCCAGCGATCGGCCGCGAAGCCGTTCGAGATTCGCCGGTTCGAGATACTCGGGCCCGTAGATGATCCGGAGATACGAACGTCCCCGGCACTTGACACCCGGCAGCGCTAGGGCGTCACCGGTGCGAACGATGGACGATGCCGGCTTGACGACCATTCCTTCGCCGCCGGCCTCGGTCATCGACAACCACCAATCCGTCGCCTGCGTCACGGAGGCATCGACGTCGAGATCGACAGAGCGACGAGCTGTCCGGCGGAATCCGTCGGGACTCGCCGAGATCCACGCATCGATCTGTTCGAGATGCCAGCTATGCGGGCGACGAGCCAGCACCTCGCCCTCGGCCGCAAGCAGTTGGAACGGCGCCATCTCGATCCCTTCGGCACCTTCGACCTGCCAGCAATAGCGCCGGTACGCATCGACATACTGTTCGACGTGTTCCGCGCGCTTGCGGGTTCGCTGTGCGAGGGAATCCAGATCTATGCCCCGGCCTCGGGCGCCGGACAGCAGATGCGAAGCGGCCGCAAGCACGCTGGTGCCTGCTGCTCCGACGGCGGCGTACAGGTCCTGCACTAGCCCCGCTGATTTCGCCGACCACGGGAGCAGCTCCGCATCCACGACGAGCCAGTCGGTGCCGAGCTGATCCCAGGTGCCGGCTGCCTCGGCCGCCTCCCGCAGGCGCTCGAGCAGGATCCGGGCCGCACCGGGCTCACCGAAGAAGGGTCTGCCCGTGCGGGTCACGATGACGCCTGCGTCGTCGTTCGTGATGCCGAAACGCGACTGCGCTGCAGCCGCGTCGCGGGCGACGATGAGCACTGCCCGCGAACCCATGTGCTTCTCCTGGCAGATGAGGTCGCTGACGCCGGCCTCGCGGAACAGCGAGAACGCTTCATCCGGATGCTCCAGAAAGTCCTCACGCTTGCTGGTGGCAGCGGGCGCCATCGTGGGCGGCAGATACACGAGCCACCGAGGATCCACGGCGAACCGGCTCATGACTTCCAGAGCAGCACTCGAACGCTCTGCGTCGATGGTGACGCGCCCCATCAGTCCGGTGTCGACGTGGTGCTTGCCGAGGACATCGTCGAGGCTCAGGTGACGCGTCGAGTGCCGGGGCGCATCGTCCGCAGCAGGCCGGATCGGCGCATAGTGCTCCCGCGCGGCGGCGACAGACACCAGCTCCCGTTCAGGCCAGCGCAGCGCGGTCAGCTCACCGCCGAACACCGCCCCCGTGTCCAGGCAGATGGTGTTGTTGACCCAACCCGCCGCCGGTACCGGAGTATGGCCATACACGACAGCCGCCTCACCCCGGTAGTCGGCGGCCCACTCGTACCGCACCGGCAGGCCGAACTCATCGGTCTCCCCGTCGGTATCGCCATACAGCGCGAGCGTGCGCACGCGGCCCGATGAGCGCCCGTGGTACCGCTCGGGCAGTCCCGCATGGGCCACGACGAGGCGGCCGCCGTCGAGCACGTAGTGGCTGACCAAGCTGTCGATGAACCCGGCGACCTGCTCAGAGAATTCGGGGCCGCGCGCTTCGAACTGTTCCAGTGATTCAGCGAGCCCGTGGGACAGCTGGACACTGCGCCCAGCGAGGGCGCGGCGCAGCTTGTTCTCATGATTGCCGAGGATGCACAGCGCGGTGCCGGCGGCAACCATCGACATGGCCACTTCCAGCACCTCGGCCACACCGGGACCGCGGTCGACAAGGTCGCCCAGAAAGACCGCCTTGCGACCCTCGGGATGAGCGATGGGCTCGGCCGACGTGTCGTAGCCCAGCTCGCCGAGCAGCTCCACGAGCTCGGCGTGACAGCCGTGGACGTCGCCGATGATGTCGAACGGCCCGGCATCGTCTCGACGATCGTTCCAGAGCTTGGTGCGGACGATCTCGACCGAGTCGAGCTCGGACGCTGACCCGATCGTGTACACCCGCGCAAAGCCCTCTTTGCGGAGGCGCTTGGCAGTGCGGCGCAGCGTCGCGTGCTGGCGTCTGATTGCGTGCTCGGGCGTTGTGCGATCCCGGCGTTCGCCGTTTCGCTCCAAGCACAGCGCCAGCGGAAGGTCGAACACGAGCGCCGTTGCGAGCACGTCGGTTCGGCGCGCCAGTTCGATCAGTGACGTGCGGTCCTCGGGTTTGACGCTGGTGGCGTCGACGACGGTGAGGCGTCCCAGCTCGAGACGCTTGTCGACAATCTTGTGGAGCAGTTCGAAGGCGGCAGGCGTCACCGATTGATCCGTCTCGTCGTCGCCGACCAAGGCTCGGCATCGATCGCTCGACACGATCTCGGTCTCAGCGAAGTGTCGACGGGCAAACGTCGACTTGCCGGAGCCCGATGCGCCACAGAGCACGACGAGGCCGAGTTCGGGGATCTTGATGCTGGTGAGTGCTGTTCTCATCGAACCGGGTTCACCGCCGGAAGATCGCCATCTGGGTCGGCGATCCGCAATCAGGGTCCTGCGGGCCGATGCCGTCGATCTCAAAGCTGTAGCCGAACCGGTCTGACACGCTGTGAGCCCAGGCAGCGAATTCACTCCGGGTCCATTCGAAGCGATGATCGCCATGCCGCAGGCCTGCCGGACTGAGATGCTCGAACTTCGTGTTGTATTCCCGGTTCGGCGTCGTCAGCACCACGGCGCCCGGCACGGCATGACCGAAGACGACCTCGGCGAGCACATCGAGCCGTTCGATGTCGACATGCTCGATCACCTCCACCATCGTCGCTATGTCGAAACCGCATACGCGCGGGTCTGTGTAGGTGAGCGCTCCCTGCTGGAGCGAGATCCGTTCCCTGCGCCGCTCCGACAACTCATCGACGCTCAGGCGTCGCTGCGCTCGCTGCAGTGCGGCGATCGAGACATCGATGCCCAGCACCTCGGTGACTGCGGGCTCGGCGACGAGCCGTTCCAGCAAGCGGCCTTCACCGCATCCCAGGTCGACAACCCGGCCTCCCCCGAGCCCGCGGACAGCGTCGGCGACCGCCTCCAACCGCTGTTCGCTCAGTTTGAGCGGGCGTTCGATCGCCTGCTCATGGCCTTCTTGACGCTCGGCCACCGCATCGCAGTCCTCGCCGGCATCCGCCAGGCGGGACAGCGCTTCGCGGGCATAGCCGCCAAAGCGCAGGTACCGCCGGGAGATCATCTGAGTTTCGGGATGCGACTTGACCCAATCGCCGCCCCGTCGCAGCAGCTTGTCGATCTCGTCCTGCCCGATCCAGTAATGCTTGCGGTCGTCCAGCACGGGCAGCAGTACGTAGAGGTGTTCGAGCGCGCGTCGGACCGTATGCCGACCGCTCACGCGCACCCCGAAGTACGGGCTGTCGCCCCACGGCCGGAAGTGCGTGTCCAGCGCGATGGGCTGGGCCTCTACGTCGTAGCCGAGTGGTTCGAACAACCGCCGGAGCACTTCGGAGCCGCCCCGCACAGGCACGACCGGCAACTCCACTTCAAGATCCAAGGACAGCTCGACCAACTCGGGACGGGCATCGCACTTGCCGCTCATCGCCGTGCGAAACAGCCGAGCGAGCGCCACGCTGAGCATTGACGACGCTACATACGGTCGGTCGTTCACGTACGGCTCGAGGCCCCCGGGCCGATTCCGGCGCTGGCTGCGGGCCAGCCCGACCGGATCGACTTCGACAAAGACCGTCGCGGTGCACCTGTGCTGCGTCGCTTCGGGATAGAAGACGTGGGCTTGCCCGAAACCGACATCAACCGACCGCACCCGGTCGGGATGCTTGTGCAGCAGGAATCCCAGGTCCCGGGCATCGGGTGTCGTCGAGGTCAGCGAAACCAGCATGGAGGCCTTATTCAAACCGATGGGCCGCCGAGGACCGCCGCATTATCGAGAGCATTGCCGCGCTTCAGGGCCCGAACAGGGTTCAGCGATCGCGCGTAGTCTCAGCGGGATGCGAATACGGTCGTGGGACACGACCGATCGACGCGAGGGGGCGTGACATGAAGGCTGCAGTGCTCTGCGAACAGCCAGGCGACCTGGAAATCGAGGACCTGCGGATCGACAAGCCGGGGCCGCAGGAGGTGCTCATCCAGACCAAGGGCGCGGGGCTGTGCCACAGCGACCTGCACTTCATGGAGGGCCTGTTCCGCACGCCGCTCCCGCTGGTGATGGGCCACGAATCGGCCGGTGTGGTGGAGGCTGTGGGCAGCGACGTGAGCTACGTGAAGCCCGGCGACCACGTGGTGGCGTGCCTATCGATTTTCTGCGGCCAATGCCACCGCTGCCTGTCGGGCAACCCGCACCGCTGCACCAATATTCGGGCCACCTCGCGGGCCAAGGGCGCCGCGGCCCGGCTCGAGCGTGACGACAGCACCGAGGTTGGCCAGATGGCTCGGCTCGGCGGTTTCGCCGAGCAGATGCTCGTGCACCAGAACGCTGTGGTGAAGGTGCGGCCAGACATGCCGCTCGACCGGGCCTGCCTCATCGGCTGCGGCGTCACCACAGGCTTTGGCGCCGCAGTGAACACCGCTGGCGTGGGCGTGGGCAGCGTGGTGTGCGTGATCGGCTGCGGCGGCATCGGGCTGTCGGCCGTGCAGGGCGCTCGGGTTGCCGGCGCCGGGCGCATCATCGCCGTGGACATGACCGAAACGAAGCTCGAGACCGCTCGCCAGATGGGCGCCACCGACACCGTCAATGCCGCCGAGGTGGACGACGTGGTCACGGCGGTGAAGGACATGACCGGCGGCGGCGTGGAGTACAGCTTCGAGGCCATCGGCCTGGCCACCACGGTGCAGCAGGCGTTCAACATGCTCGACATCGGCGGCACCGCCACCGTGATCGGCATGGTGCCGTCGAAGACCAAGGTGGAGCTCCGCGGCATCGACTTCCTGTCGGAGAAGAAGCTGCAGGGCTCGATGATGGGTTCGAACCAGTTCCGCAGCGACATTCCGATGATGATCGACCTGTATCTCGACGGGCGCCTGATGCTCGACGAGATGATCTCAGCACGTATCGACCTCGACCAGATCAACGATGGCTACGGCTGGATGAAGGCCGGCGAGGCCACCCGCACCGTCGTCACCTTCGACTGACCCAGCGACCGTCCTGCGAAGGCAGCAGGGCCCCGCGGCCGAGATGCCGTCAGACAGTTCCGCAACGCCGAGGGGCGAGCGCAACACCGCTCTGGACGCGGTGCGGGGCGTCGCAGTGCTCGGCATCTTGATCATGAACGCCGTGGCGTTCGGCCTGCCTGCCGCCGCGTACACCAATCTCGATGCCGGCGGATCGCGATCTTTCCTGGACTGGATGATCGGCGGAGCGGGCGAGATCTTCGCCGACCAGAAGTTCATGGGCCTGTTCTCGATGCTGTTCGGCGCGGGAATCGTGCTGTTCGCCGAGCGGGCCGCCGCCAAAGGGCGGCGCAGCGTGCTGCTGAGCCTGTGGCGCAACGGGTTGCTGCTGGTCATCGGCATCGTGCACCTGTCGTTCTGGGACGGCGACGTGCTGTTCGTCTATGCGCTGTGCGCGCCGATCGTGCTGGCCCTGCGCCGCCTGCCGACCAAGGTGCTCTTCTCGCTTGGCGGCGCGTGCTACGCCGCTGTCGCCGTCATCTCCTGGCTCGTGCAATCGTCGCTGCGCAGCTTCTCGGCCGTGCTCATCGACTTCTGGAACGACGGCGAGTACTACGACGTCATCGAAGCCTGGTTCCTGGCCGACTACTTCGGACGGGCAGTGGGCGCCATGCTCATCGGCGCAGCGCTCTACCGGACCGGCATCATCACCGGCCGCCTGCCGGCTGCCTTCTATCGCCGCCTCGCAGTGTGGGGTCTCGGCGTCGGGCTGCCGCTGTCGAGCGCCGGATTAGCCCTCATGGCGGCAACCGACTTCGACATCGACTGGGCCGTCGCAGGCACCATCCCCAACACCATCGCCACGGTGCCGCTCTGCCTCGGCTACCTCAGCCTGATCGTGCTGTGGAACTCAGCCCGAGACTCGGCCCTGCGGCAGCGCGTCCGTGCGCTCGGCCGGATGGCGCTCACCAACTACCTCAGCCAGACCGCCCTGGGCCTCATCGTGCTCGGCGCGCTGCTGGGCGATGTGGAGCTGAGTCGCACCTGGGCCGCCGTGTTCGTGGTGGCCGTGTGGGCGGTGCAGCTCTGGTGGTCGAAGGCCTGGCTGGACCGGTTCAGCTTCGGCCCGGTCGAGTGGCTGTGGCGCTGCGCCACCTATCGCCGCTGGCAGCCGCTGCGTGCCCGCTAGCTGACGCGCCGAGTCGCGTTGCCCGACTTCGACTACGGCAGGATCGGCGTGGCTTCCATGTAGCCGGGCTCGAGGAATTCGACTCCGGGCGTGACGCGGGCCAGCTCCGTCGCGATCGACGAGGTGTCAGTGGGCACCGAGAACCCGGGCAGCCAGTTGTCGTGATGGCCGAGGATGACCTTGCGGGGCCGCAGCAGGTCGGCCTGGCGCCCGATGAACTGCGCCAGCGAGCCCTGGATGGGCTCGCCGTCGATGTTGCCGCGGCCGGCCGCCGCCAGAATCGCCACGTCGGGGCGCAGGTCGCGCATCACACCCGACCAGTGCCCCGAGGTGTCCTGGAACAGCACCGATCCGTCCGGCGCCTCGATCAGGAACAGCAGCGCTCCCCCATCGCCGCGGTCGCTGTGGCCGGCGGCTGACGCCGCTATGTGGGAGCTGGTGGCGGCATCGACCTCGGTCGCCAGGTACTTCATCAGCTCCGCGAACTTCTGCTGCTGCTCCTGCCACGTCACGCCGAGATCGCCGAGGCAGACGTGGTCGGGCTGGTCCATCTCGGTATGCGACCACACGCAGGAGTGCTGGCTGGGATACACCGACACCCGCACGCCTGCTCCCCGATCACCCCGGCTGAGATCCACCGTCTCGCCGCCGGCCACGCAGATCATCCTTTCTTCGGGGACTCCGGCTTCTGCCATCACCCGCACCGACTCGTAGGACGCGATCAGGGTGGCATCGGTGTTGGCCACAATGCGCTCGGCCCCATAGAGGTGATCGAAGTGCGAATGGCCCACGAGCACCCAGTCCGCCTCGGTGACATCGTCGGCCGACAGGCCCGGGCCGACGGCGTTGTCCGCCCGGTCGATGTAGGCGTCGAGGAAGATCACCAGGCCGGCCGTGCGCAGCCGGAAGGTCGCGCACCCATACCAATCGAGCGTCGTTGTCACAGGTGGGACCCTACGCGCCCGCTAGCGGCGGCTCGCTGGAGGGATCTGAGGGATGCCTTCGATCGGAGAACAAGACCTCCACGCGCGCCACTCGCTCCCTCACAAGCACGAGTTCGCCGGCGACATGGTCGATGCGACCGCCGAGCAGCGCACCTTGATGGTCGATGCGACCGGCAAGGTGGTACGTGATCGTCAATCCGGTGCCGACGAAAGCCACCACGATGCTTGCCGCCGCCACAAGCACGACCCACGCTTCGACCACGATCGACGTCGCTGCGAGGGAACCGGCGGCCATGGGCACACCATAGAACGGCTGATCCAGGACGACGCGCCCAATTTGGACCGCCGCCGGCACCGGGCACACTGGCGCGACTATGGGTGGCTGCCGTGGGGGAAACTGCCGGGCTGCGGCCCGCCTCGGAACGACGCTCATGCTGCCTTGGCTGACGGTGTTGGCATTGGTGACCGGGTGCTCGCCGACGCGCAACAACGACGTTCCTCTCACCGGCGGCGACGCACTCAGCGGCGATCTGCATGTCCTTGTCGCTGCTTCGTTGCTGCCCGTCGCCGAGACGCTTGCGGCCGACTTCGAGCGGCGCCACTCAGGAGTGGAAGTGCTGATCTCGGCGGCGGGAAGCTCCGCGTTGCGCGAGCAAGTGCTCGCCGGAGCCCCGGCCGATGTTTTCGTTCCCGCCGACCCGGTGCATCTCGAGACAATCAGCGACGAGATGGGTCTCGTGGGCACGCCGGTAGCAGTGGCCCGAAACTCGCTCGTGCTCGCGGTGCCGGCCGGCAACGACGCGGGGGTCGCATCGCTCGCCGATCTGTCACGTCCCGAGCTGCTGATCGGGCTCTGTGCCGCTGAAGTGCCTTGCGGGACCCACGCTCGGGCCGGGCTGACCCGGGCAGGCATCGCAGCGGCCCCCGATACCGACGAGCCCAACGCCCGCGCCCTCGTCACCAAACTGGCCGCCGGCGAACTCGACGCCGCGGTGGTCTATGCCAGCGATGCCGCTTCCGTCGAGGACATTGAGGACCTGGGCTGGCCGGCCGGCGCAGCGCCCGAGACGACCTACCAAGCCGTAGTGCTCACCGATGCACTCAACCCAGGGGCCGCGGCGGCTTTCGTGGAGTTCTTGCTGTCAGCGACAGCCCGAGACGCTTTCGAGGACCACGGGTTTCGGGCACCATGACGGGCACGACATCTCTGAGTGCATCCGAATCGGACGAACAACCGGTCCGCCGGGCGGCGCGGGAGCTGCCGCCGTGGCCGGTCGCGCTGCTCGCCGGTCTCGGCGTCGTGCTGTTCGCCCTCCCGCTCGTCGGGCTCGCCGCGCGCGCCCCGTGGACCGGGCTCTGGACGCACCTGTCGAGCCGCTTCGTGGTGGATGCCGCCGTGCTTTCGGTGGTGTCGTCGGTCGCAGCGGCCGCGGTAGCCGCGATCGTCGGCGTGCCGCTCGCATGGGTGCTGGCAAGGGTGCCCTTCCGGGGTCGCTCGGCGGTGCGAGCGCTCGTGACGCTGCCGATGGTGCTGCCGCCGGTCGTGGGCGGGGCGGCGCTGCTGTTCGCACTCGGCAGGCGCGGTGTCGTCGGCGGGCCGCTGCACGATGCCACCGGTCTGCTGCTGCCGTACTCGATCTGGGGTGTCATCCTGGCGAATGCGTTCGTTGCCACGCCGCTGGTGATTCTCACCGTCGAGGGAGCACTGCGGAACCTGGATCGGCGGTACGAGGCCGCCGCCGCCACGCTCGGGGCATCGCGGCTGCGCACGCTGTGGAAGGTGACGCTGCCGATGATCGGGCCCGCGTTGGGTGTGGCGACGGTGGTGGCCTGGGCCCGCGCCTTGGGAGAGTTCGGCGCCACGGTGACGTTCGCCGGCAATCTCGGCGGACGGACCCAGACGCTGCCACTCGCCGTCTTCGTGGCCCTGGAGTCGGACCGGGACGCTGCGGTTGCCATCAGCCTCGTGCTGGTCGCGCTGTCCCTCGGTCTGTTGATCGCCCTGCGGGATCGCTGGTGGCCGAGCCGATGAGTACCGAAGTCACCGAAAGGCACGCCAGCGGGCTGGAGGCCGACATCCGGCTGGTGCGGGGCGATTTCGAGCTGGACGTGTCGCTGCAGGTAGCCGCAGGCGAGACCGCGGCACTGCTCGGCCCCAACGGTGCGGGCAAATCCACGATCGTTGCGGCAATCGCCGGGCTGCTGCCGCTGGACGGAGGCATGGTCCGGCTCGCCGGCAGGGTCCTCGACGATCCCGACGCCGGCGTCTTCATCGCACCCGAACGCCGTCGTATCGGCGTGGTGTTCCAAGACCAGGTCCTGTTCCGCCATCTCAACGCGCTCGACAACGTCGCCTTCGGCTTGACCGCCCGGGGTATGCGCCGCGCTGAGGCTCACGAGCATGCGCAGGCCTGGCTTGATGCGATGGACCTCGGCGATCTCGGTCACCGGCGGCCCCGGGCGCTGTCGGGCGGCCAGCGCCAGAGGGTGGCCCTCGCCCGGGCGCTCGCCTGCGGTCCCGATCTGCTGCTCGCCGACGAACCGCTCGGATCATTGGACGTCACCGCTCGCAACCGACTCCGGCGCAACCTGGCCGCCCATCTCTCCAGCGGACGCAACGGCGGCGGCACCACTGCACCAGTACCGCCGCACGGCACCCCCGACGTGCCCCGCCTGTTGATCACACACGACCCGACCGACGCGTTCGTGCTGGCCGATCGAGTGCACATCCTCGAGGACGGGCGACTCACCCAGTCGGGAACGCCCGATGAGCTGCGGCGCGCCCCGGCCACCGACTACGCCGCCGACCTGTCCGGGATCAATCTGGTACGCGGCACGGTTCAAGGCGGCGAGATCACCGTGACGCCCGACGACGGTGCTGCGACGGACGGCGGCAGCCGTCGCAGCGCGGTGCTGCTTCACGCCGCCGATACGACAGCGAGCGGGCCGGTCCTGGCCACGATCCATCCACGGGCGATTGCACTGCACCGCGAGCGGCCCAGCGGCAGCCCGCGCAATGTGTGGCGCACGACTGCTGAGGCTGTCGAACCGCTCGGCGACATCACCCGTGTGCTGCTCGGCGCTCCGCTGCCGCTGACAGCGGACATCACGCCAGGGGCGGCTCACGAACTCCTGATCCGACCCGGCACCACACTGTGGGTGTCGGTCAAAGCCACCGAGGTCGAGCTCGCTCCCGACAGCCGCGACTAGCCCGAGCGGCTGACAGTCACCCCGCTCAGCCGGAGCGGCTGACGGAGGTCCACCCCTTGCCGGCGCCGGGACGATCGTCGAATTCGGCGGCGTAGCGGTCGAAGAAACCGGGGTCGGCCGCAGCCGCGGCCGCCGCGATGTCGTCACGCGCGATTGCTGCTTGCCACACGTCGATGAGACGGTCCTCGGCCTCGTAGTCGAACCGGTCGACCAGCGAGCGCTCCATGACACCGCCGGGCTCCGGGTGATGCTCTTCGCGAGCTAGCCAGCGCGCCGTGTCCGTCAGCCCCTCCACCGGGTCCACGACATCGCGATAGCCGAGCTGGTGAATCGCCTTGTCGCAGTTGATCACCCGGTGATGCGGTGTGCTGCGCTGCGTGAGGTGGTGGGACACGGCTGCGAATTCCCACGGGATCGACACGATCTCGAAGCTGTGGTCCAGCGCCGCTGCGATGATCTCGACCCACTGCAGCAGCGTGGGCGTCCACTCATCGGACACGTTGTAGGCCTGACCGGACGAGCGTGCGCCGGCGTCGACGGCCGCCAGCACCATCGCTGCGGCATTGCGCGAATCGGCCATTGCCTGCAACGTCACACCGCCGTCGGGCAGCACTATGCGAGTGCGGCCATCGAGCACGCGGCGCACGATCTTCCATTCGCGCGGGCTGATCTGTCCGGGGCCGTATATCCACGGGTAGCGCAGGTGCGAGGCCGTCGGGTGCTCACCGAACACGACGAGCTCCGTGTTGGCGATCTGGCGCACCTTGTTGTTCACCCTGAAGTCCGGCGGCTCGTCAGAGACCAGGCGATCGAGCTCGCGCGTCGGCACTCGCATGCCGGCGGGCCACAAGGCATCGGCGTCGCCCCAGCCGCTGTAGACGGGGAAGCCGCCGATGCTCACGAACTTGGCGACACGACCCGCCATCACCCGTGCGATCTCACGCAGCCGGCCGTACATCACCACCGACAGGTCGTACGTGGCCGGGCCGATGGCTTCGGCGAACTGGGCGGCGTCAAACGGATCAGTGTGGATGTGGGTGACGAGATCGGTGATCTCGTCGACCTCATGGCGTCCCGTGTGCAAGATCGTCACCCGGTAGCCGCGCTCCAGCAAGCCCTTCACCACGTGGGGCCCTGTCGGGCCGGTGCCGCCCACGACCAACGCCGTTCGCTCGCTCACGCCGAAGCAATCTAGGTGCCGGGCCAGTGAAGCAAGCTCGATTCGCCGGTACGCTCCCGCAACGATGAGCGCGAGTGTCAGCGGAACCGGGTCATGAGCGAGTACAGGCGCGGCACCCGGGTAGTAGTAACCGAGGACATCCCTGGAGTTCCCGAAGGCACGCCGGGCAAGTGCGGCAGGGGCCTCGGATTCGCCATCAAGCGGTATCGCGTGCGGTTCGACAATGACGTCGAGGCAATCTCGGTCGCCCACAGCAAGCTGGTGCCCGAGGACGAGTGGCCGCAATTCCTGGCCCGCAGGGCCCGGGAGGAGATCGAGGCCGCGCAGGAGCGTGCTCGCCTCGCCGAAGCTCGCGCCGCAGCCGCCGAGTCCCGCGGGCTGCCAGCAGCGAGCACCGAGGAGCCGGCTGCGGGAGAAAGCGCAGCACCGGCAGCCGAGACACCCGCAGAATTGTCCGGCGACGAAGGCGACGGCGATCCGCGGTTGGCCGCACTGCTCGCCCGCTCCAAGTCCGCGCGCGACGCAACCGGTGTTGCGGCGCCGGAGAGCACCGCCGCAGCGGCACCCGAGACACCCGAGACCACGACAGAGGAGCCCGCACCAGCGACTGCTGCGGCTCCTGCTGCAGAGCAGGAGGCCCCCGCTCCTGCCGCCGCTCCCGCCGCGCAGCCGGAAGCGGCCGAGCCCGCCAAGCCGGCTCGCTCAGCGCCGCCATCGGGCCCAGAACGCGTCGAGATACCCGAGTTCGTGCCCGGCCCCGAAGTCGATCCCGACTACACCCCAGCGGCAAATCGGGTGAGCGAACTCATCTCCGAAGCACGCAAGGACGGCTGACCCACCGCCTTGCGCCGTCAGGCAGCCGGCGGCGGGAAAGGCTCAGGGTCGGCGAAGCGTCGCACGACGTTGGCTGTGATGCGTGCGATGTCGTTGTCGTACCCGTCGCGGGCCAGCGCGCCGAACCACGAGATCGAACCGACCGAGAACACCGCCCCGCCGTTCGGCGTCTCGTAGAAGACCATGTCGGCGCGCACCATCGGGTCGGGAGTCGGGAAGAACACCGAGCCCTCGAACTCCTCCTTGGTGCGCAGCATGTCGGGCCCGAACGTGGTCGCCGAGGCCAATACCACAGCGTGGCCTGGTGATCCGAGCCGTTCGTCGTAGCGGTCCACCTCCTGACCAGCTGCGCCGCCGCCCAACCCGGAGGTGCCGATGTGCTCGCCCGGCACCCCGTCGAGGATCCACGCCGCGCGCGAGCTGTCCGCTCCGGGATCGCGGACGAAGTAGGTGGCCTTCTCGAAACCCTGCGCCGCGAAGCCGATGCCGCAGATCTCGTTGGGGGCACGGCCCTGGCGGCGCCACAGCCCCCCGTACTCGCCGCCCCAGGCGTGGTAGCTCTCCCCCGGCCCGGTCTGCCAGTTCCGTACGCCGTCCTCTGCCCGGCGCAGCTCGATGGCACCCGGCCAGGCGTCGCTGAACGCCACCCGCCAGTAGAAGCCGTTGCCGCCCAGGTACATCAGCCGGCCGCCGTCTCGCTGCCAATCGGCGAGCGCGTCCAGCATGGCGGTGGACCAGTACTCAGGGTGGCTGCCGGTCACCAGCACCCGGTACGGCGCGATGGCAGCCAGGCCGTCGGCGTGCAGGTCCTCGTCGGTCACGATGTCGTGGCCGACTTCAAGGTGCTCGAGGAAGGCGTTGATGTCGGTGTCAGGCGTGAAGTTCCAGCCGTCTGCGCCGGGGCGCAGGTTCAGTACCGGCCGAAGGCGCGAGCTGAACATGACGCCGCTGCGGTCAGGGTGTTTCTCGTAGTGGCTGAGGCCGAGCTCGGGATGATCCCGGACATAGGCGTGCTCTGGCCGCAGCTTGACGCGCGTGGACATGAAGTCGGCACCGTCGATCAGCATCCGGTGGTTGGCGTAGGCCATGTATGTCGCTGTCGGCATCAGCAGGGCCACGTCGGCGGCGCGTGCGCCTGCGGCGGGGCGGACGAAGAACGGCACCCGGTCGTCGCCGGCAGCGCCGCGCACCCGGAAGGCGTAGATCCCGCTCGGCAGATCCTCCGGCAGCGTCGCCTCGACGGTGGTCTCCCAGCCGGCGTCGTACTGGTCGTCGTGGTGGAAGTGGACGGCGTCGTAGTGCGCTGGATTGTCGGACCACCGGTGCGCAGAACCGTCCCACGCGGGTCCGGTGATCCCACGGGTCGGCAGCTGGTGCAGCACGAGCGGTCCGGCGGCCCCCTCGCTGGCCGGCACTGTGCGACCGGCCATGTCGGCGCTGAGATCCCAGCGAGCGGTGGTTTCGCCGCACTGCAGCACCGGTCTCGCGATGCGGCCGTCGTATCGTTCGCCGCCGCGGCCGGCAGCGAGCCACAGCTCATCGGGAGCGAACCCCGCAGCGGGAGCCGTCGAACCCAAGGTTGTCGCTGCTCGCACGCCGTGGTCGGCGTGCAAGGCCCAACCCGACGACAGGTCGCTTGCAGATCTGTCGCTGAGCCGGTCTCCTTCGACGGCGTCTCGACCAGGCGAGTCCGAGAGCGGTGTCACCAGCACGGCGCTCAGCGTCGCCGACTCGGGGTCGAGATCGGCTGCGATCAGGTACCACCGGTTGCGGGTGAGCGGTACCTCGTCGATGACGACTCGAGTCTCTGGCCCGGTCGCCGCGCTCACCGCAACCGCTCGACCTCCGTCGAGTTCGAGCCGCAGGATGTCGATGCTTGCCGATCCCTGAGGTGCCGCTGCGGGCCGTGCCGTCAGTGTCGCAATGCGCGCCGGCCGATCAGGCAGTGTCGGCATCACCCATGCCTGCAGGGCCACCCGTCCTCCGCCCGGAAGGCTGTCGAGGGATGCAACGCCGTACGAGCCAGGGGTGAGCGGCTGTTCGTCGAGTTCGACCGACCAGCTTCCGGCTGCAGGTACCGGCCGCTCGTCGAAACCGGGGCCATATCGGGTGGGGTCTCCGCAGACGATCTGCGTGATGTCGACTTGAGCCGGGCCCGGCTGATGCGACGATGCCATCAACCGGATCGGCTCGCCGGCGCGCAGCGACCACGGCTCGCAATAGCCGGTGACTCGTTTGGCCTCGGGCGCGTCAGTGTCCGTCACCGCTGTGACCTCCGGTGGGCAGGCAATCCTGCGGTGATCAGCGCTGCGACCTGAACGACTCGTAGTCGGTGACTGCGAACCCGTCAGCTCTCCAGCCGGCGAAGCCGGTCTCGATATGGCTGACCTTGGCCACTCCCATGTCCTGCAGCGTGTCAGCAGACAGGGCGGACCGGCCACCGGCCGCGCAGCTCAAGATGAGCTCTCGGCCTTCTTGGAACTCTGCCTTGGTGTACGGCGAATCGGGCGAAACCCAGAACTCGAGCATGCCGCGAGGTGCGTGCGTAGAGCCCACGATGGCACCGTCTCGCTGGAGCTCACGGACATCGCGGATGTCCACGATCAACGCGTTCTCCTCGGTGACACGCCGGTGCGCCTCCGCCGGTGAGATGTTGTCGATGCGGGTCTTGGCCTCCGCAACCATCTCGTTCACTGACTTGACGCCCATCGGTTCCTCCTAGCAGCGCTTGTTCCGGCGGCCAGCCTGCCACCGTGCCCGCAGTCTCACCGACGCGAGCATTCGAGTCCACTCGACCCGCAGGTCGCCGCGCCCGCCGGCTTCTCGCTGGCACACTTTCTGCGGTGACGACACCGCTCGGGCCGGCGCCAGGCCGCTTCTGTTTGGGCATCGATACCGGCGGCACGTTTACCGACGCCGTCGTGTACGCATTCGGCGCCGATGGAGCCGCCGACCGCGTCGTGGCGGCTGCCAAGACCCCGACCAGGCACGATGACCTCTACGGCTGCGTGGTCGAGGCCATGACGCGCGTGCTTGCCGGAGGCGACGGATCAGCAGATCCATCAGCTGCATCAGCCCCTGCAGGCAGCCCCCCGAGCGCAGCCGACATCGGGCTGGTGGCGGTCTCGACGACGCTGGCAACGAACGCGCTCGTGGAGGGTGCGGGCCGTCCCGCCGGCTTGGTCGCCATCGGCTTCGAACTCGAAGCGCTGGCGCGCGTCGGCCTGGGAGTGGGCAACGCGCAGCGAGGCGGCACGCGGGCGGGCTCCCCGTCCGGTGACCGGGGCAGCGGCCCCGACCACGAGCGCGCGAGCGGGAATCTGGCCTCCGCGCCGGTGGTGCTGGTCGGCGGCGGCCACACCGCCCAAGGTGACATGCGTGCCCCCCTGGACCTGGACGAACTGCATCGGGCTACGGAACTCATCGACGGAGCTGTCGATGCGTATGCGGTGGCGGCCCAATTCAGCGTCCGCAACAACTCGCACGAGTTGGCGGCGCGTGACGCCATTCGCCAGCTCACCGGCAAGCCGGTGACGTGCAGCCATGAGCTGTCGCCGCGGCTCGGCGGCCCGCGCCGCGCAGTGACGACGCTGCTCAACGCCCAGCTCATCTCGGTCACGGCGCGGTTCACCGACGCGATCCGGGCAGCCATGGCGTCGCTCGGACTCAACGCGCCGCTCATGGTCGTACGCGGCGACGGCTCGCTCGTGGGGGCTGACTTCGTGACGCTGCGCCCCATCGAAACGGTGCTCTCTGGACCTGCGGCGAGCGTGATCGGCGCCCGCCACCTTGCGACGTCGGCCCCTGAGAGTGGACCCGACATCGACGCGGCCTGTCTCATCGCCGACATCGGCGGCACCACGACGGACATCGCCGCGATCCGCGACGGCGTTGCCGTGGCAGGGTCGTCCGACGACGACGACACGGCCGTCGTGGCCGGTCACGCCACGATGGTGACGGCGCTTCCCACGACCACCGTCGGGCTGGGCGGAGACAGCGAGATCTGGATCCCCGCCGATGGCGCCAGCGGCGAACTGGCCATCGGGCCGCGCCGGGTCATCCCGCTGTGCGTCGCAGCCCGGCGGCATCCCGATGTCGTGCTGGGAATGCTGCGCCAGCAGCTCGCCGCAGACACTCCGCTGGCCGAATTCGGACAGGTTCTGCTCGACGCGAGACCCGAGGGCCCCGACGCCGGCGCTGGCGGCAATGACGGTGCTGGCGGCATCGATGGCGAAGTCATGCGGCTGGTGCAGGCGGCAGGAGGGGCGCTCCAGTTGGCCGACCTGAAGCGATCGGCCCGCTGGCGTGGTGCGCTGGGACGGCTCGAACGCAGCGGCGCGCTGCGGCGTGCGGCGCTGACGCCGACCGATGCCTGCGTCGTGCTCGGCTTGGTCGATGCGGAAGCGGTGGGCGATGCAGAGGCGGCGCGGCTGGGCAGTGAGCTGTTCAGCCGCCAGCGCGACCGCTACGGCGTCGAGATCGGCACGGGGGCCGTCGAGTTGTCGCGGCGGGTGCTGGGGGTGGTGCTGCGTGACGCCGCAGAGGCGCTGCTAGGCGTGGCGCTCGGTTCTGACGGCATTGTCCCCACCGAGATTCGGCGGCCGCTCGCCCAGGCCGCGCTCGACCGCCGGCAGCGCACCCTCGGCCGTCCCGCTGCGCCTGGGTCCGTTGGCCAAGCGTCAGATAGTGCAGCGTCCGATGGCGCAGCGCCCGACGAGGTGCCGCTCGGCTATGCGGCGCCCGGCGATGCAGCGCGTAGCGGCGCAAGCCCGCTCTGGGGCCTGCTTGACCTCGGCGAGTCCGCAGGCGTGCCCGTGGCCGGCGATGTCGTATCGGAACCGTCCGATCCGGTGCCGCTCGCGCGGATCGACGCCGGCGTGGCCGTTCCGATCGTGGTCATCGGCGCGCCCGCCGTGACCTACGCACCCCTGATCGCAGATCTACTGGGCACGGTCTCGGTGGTCCCCCCTCACGCCGAAGTGGCGAATGCCGTCGGCGCAGCGGTGGCGCGCATACGGATCACCAAGCACGTCACCGTGACGGCTCCCCGCCGCGGCAGCTACCGGGCGCACTGGGGCGAGGATCCGCCGATCTGGCACAGCCTGTCCGAGGCCCGGGAGTGGGCAACAACGCAGGCAGTCGAGGCGGCGAGGTCCGAGGCGACCGAGGCGGGTGCGCTCGATCCCGAGGTCACCGTCGACTTCCAGACTCGCACCGCCCCGAGCAATGGCCGCGAGCTCTTCGTCGAGGCGACACTGCGGGTCACCGTCGCCGGTCGCCCCTCACTGACCTGAAGCCCCGCCGGCTCCTTGTTGGGGCGGCGAGGCTGCGTGGACGAGCTTGCCTTCGGTCCGGCAGGTGGTCTCCACCGTTGCCAGCCATTCCACATCGGGTACGGGCCGCGCCATGGTCGGGTCATCGGCAAACGCAGCCTCCAACGCCGCTGCGACGCCCAGCAGCCGCCGGTCGCTGTAGCTCGGGCCGACGAACTGCAGACCGAACGGGGTGCCCTGGCCGTCGAGACCGCACGGCAACGCGGTCACCGGATGACCCACCACTGTGAGCGCCGCCGACAGGCCGAGCCATGCCATGTAGTTGCGCACTGGCTGCCCGTCGATCTCGGCGGGATAGAGCTGGTGCCAGTCGAATGGCGGCACGCTCACTCCGGGGCAGATCAGGACGTCGAACGTGTCGAACAAGGCGTCGGTCGCCCGGTACAGCTCCACCTGGCGGCGCCGCGCCTTCGCGATGTCGAGCACTGTCGTCCGCAGCGCCTCGTCGTAGGTGGCGCGGATATTGGGGTTGAAACCGCCGTCTGGGTTCTTGGCGTCTGGGCCGGCCGCATCGGGGTCGAACCGGTGAATGCTGCGGTGATAGTTGGTGGCGAAGATGTCCGAGCGGAGCTGCCAGTCCACCTCCAGCGCGTCGCTGAGGTCGATGTCGGCCTCCTCGACCGAACCGACGATGCCAGCCAGCCGCTCGATGCGGTCAGCGAACGCCGTCTTGACAGCTCCGGAGACCAGCAAACCGCCGAGATCGGCGCTGACGCCGACCCGCAACGACGTCACGTCGACGACCGGCAGGTGAGCCAACGAAGCTGCGTCGAGCGGGAACGCCATGGGATCGCGGCGGGCGGCGCGATCGCGACCGGCGACGACCGACAGCAGCAGCGCAGCATCGGCGACCGTACGAGCCATCGGTCCCTGCACGCTGTAGTTGGTCCGCCCGATCGTGCGCTCATCGTGCGCGACAGTGCCGGGCGTGGAGCGATGGGCGACCACCCCGCAATACGAGGCCGGGATGCGCAAGCTGCCGCCATGATCGGACCCCGTGGCAAGGGGCGCCATCCCGCATGCCAGCGCCACAGCGGAACCGCCGGAGCTGCCCCCGCAGGTCAGCGACGGATCGAACGGGTTGCCGGTGGCGCCGAAGAGGCGATTCACCGTGTTGGCGCCGATGCTGAGCTCCGGTGTGTTCGTCTTGCCGATGATGACGGCGCCGGCTGCCCGCACTCGCGCCACGATCCCGTCGTCGGCGGCCGGCACGTTGTCGGCGAAGGGCACGGCACCGTAGGTGGTAGTCAGCCCGGCCGTTGCTTGGATGTCCTTGATCGCCACCGGCAGTCCTGCCAACGACCCCAGCGGTTCGCCCTGCGCACGGGCACGGTCGATCTGCCGTGCTGTCGCACGCGCCGCATCGCGATCGCGGATGACGAGGGCGTTCACCGCGGGGTCGACGGCATCTACCCGCGCGAGGCACGACTCCAGCAGCTCTGTGGCAGACAGCTCGCCAGCTTCCAGCAGCGCTATCGCACGAGTCGCGTCAAGGTCGCACGGTTGAGCCATCTTCCGGAGCGTGCCACATCGCCACACTTCAGGCCGCGTGTTCATGCTGTGCCTGCCGCTCAGGCTCCCAGTTTCGACTCGATGCGGGCTCGCGGGCCGCTCAGACCCGGGGCTCAGCCTCCGACGCATCGCTAGTCTCTGCGGCGATGAGCGGCACCGATGGAGTGAGCATGAACGACGGTGAGCCGAGCGTCCATGACGTCGTCGTGGTCGGCGCCGGTTTCGCCGGCATGTACATGCTCCACAAGCTCCGCGGGCTCGGATTCGACGTGGCGGTGGTCGAGCGAGCCAGCGGCGTCGGAGGCACGTGGTACTGGAACCGCTATCCGGGTGCCCGCTGCGATGTCGAGTCGATGCAGTACTCGTACTCCTTCGATCCCGAACTCGAGCAGGAATGGGAGTGGACCGAACGCTACTCCGGCCAGCCCGAGATCCTCCGCTACGCCAACCATGTCGCCGACCGCTACGACCTGCGCCGCGACATCCGCTTCGAGACGACGGTCACCCAGGTCGACTGGGACGACGCCTGCAGCCAGTGGCGCCTGCAAACAGACCGCGGCGAGTTCCGGTCGCGCTTCGTCGTCATGGCAACCGGTTGCCTGTCGACGGCCAATGTCCCGCACTTCGACGGCGTCGAGTGCTTCGAGGGGCCCACGTACCACACGGGTCGCTGGCCGCACGAAGGCGTTGACTTCTCCGGGCTGTCGGTGGGCGTGATCGGCACGGGGTCGTCGGCGATCCAGGCGATTCCCGTCATCGCTGCCGAGTGCCGTGAGCTGACGGTCTTCCAGCGCACGCCGAACTACTCGGTGCCCGCCCGCAACGAGCCATTGGATGCAGCCGATCAGGCCGACTGGAAGGCCAACTACCGCGAGCGGCGGGCCAGGATGCTGACTCAGCAAGCGGCGATGGTGCAGCGACTGCCCGATGGCGAAGAACCCGCGAAGGAAGCAGGCGCGACCGAGTTCGACGAGCGCATGCAGGAGCGGTGGGAGGTGGGCGGCTTCACCTTCTACCGGGCCTACGGGGACATCGGCCTCGACGCCGAATCGAACGGCCGGGTGGCGGAGTTCGTCCGCGGCAAGATCGCCGAGATCGTCGACGATCCCGAGACCGCAGCCAAGCTCACCCCGCACAACACCATTGCGTGCAAGCGCCCGTGCCTCGACACGAACTACTACGAGACCTTCAACCTGCCGCATGTTCACCTGGTGGACGTGTCCGATACGTCGATCGAGCGAATCTCGGCAGCCGGCGTTGTGGTCGGCGGCGAGGAGTACCCGGTGGATGCAATCGTGTTCGCCACAGGCTTCGACGCCATGACCGGAACCCTGCTGCGGATGAACATCACCGGACGTGACGGCGCTCGACTGGCCGATCATTGGGACGCCGGGCCGCGCACCTATCTCGGACTGGGCGTGACCGGTTTCCCGAACATGTTCACCGTGTCGGGGCCCGGCAGCCCGTCGGTGCTGACCAACATGATCCCGTCCATCGAGCAGCACGTCGACTGGATCGCCCGGTGCCTGGTGGACCTGCGCGAGCGGGGTGCCGCCACGATCGAGCCCGAGCCCGATGCCGAGGCCTACTGGGTCGATTACGTCAACGCCGTGGCCGATCTCACGCTGTTTCCCACCTGCAACTCGTGGTACCTGGGGGCGAACATCCCGGGCAAAACCCGGGTTTTCATGCCGCTGCCGGGCTTCCCGCCCTACGTTGAGATCTGCGAGGACGTGGCGTCGGACAACTACCGCGGGTTTGTCCTCGCCTGATCGACCCAGAGCCTGATCGACCCAGAGCCCGGACCGTCCCGAAGGTTGCAGATGAGATTCACGCCGACCGAGTTGACCGGCCCCGAACTTGACCTCCAGGCGGAGGTGCGCGAATTCCTGGCCGCCGAGCTGCCGCCCGGCACTCACGAGCCGTGCCTGGGCATGGCGGCGGATCACGACCGGGAGTTCTCCGCCAAGATGGCCGCCCGGGGCTGGGTGGGTATGGCGCTGCCGTCCCGCTGGGGCGGGTCGGACCGCACGGCCGTGCAGCGCTTCATCGTGGTCGAGGAGATGCTGCGCTGGGGCGCACCCGTGGGGCACCACTGGGTGGCAGACCGTCAGACCGGCAACGTGATTCTGAAGTTCGGTACCGACGAGCAGCGCGAGCGGTTCCTGCCGCCGATCTGCCGGGGCGAGCTGGGCTTCTCCATCGGCATGAGCGAGCCCGACAGCGGATCGGATCTGGCCTCGGTGACGACTCGTGCAGAGCGTGCGGACGACGGGTGGGTCGTGAACGGCACCAAGATCTGGACGTCGAACGCGCACATGAACGACTGGTTCATCTGCCTGCTGCGCACGGCGCCCATGGAAGACGGCAACAAGCACGCCGGGCTGTCGCAGTTCCTGATCGACCTGCGCTCGCCGGGCCTCGAGATCAGCCCGATCCCGTTCCTCGACGGCAGCCACCACTTCAACGAGGTGACGTTCCACGACGTGTTCGTGCCGGACGCCAACGTGGTGGGCCAGCCGGGCATGGGCTGGCACCAGAACACCACCGAGATGGCGTACGAGCGGGGCGGGCCCGACCGCTGGCTGTCACCGTTCTCGACGGTGGAGCAGCTGCTGCGCGAGGCCGCCGGCACGCCGATGGAAGCCGCTGTGTCGGACCTGTTCGGCGAGCTGGCGGCTCGCTGGTGGGGCATCCGTAACCTGTCGCTGTCGGTGGCCCGGCTGATCGACGAGGGCGAGGCCCCGTCGGTGGAATCGGCGCTGGTGAAGGAGATGGGCACCCGCTACGAGCAGGAAGTGGTCGAGAAGCTGGTGCAGCTCATCGACGAGGAATACTCACCCGAGTCCGAGTCGCTGTTCGAGCGGCTGCTGGCGCAGTGCGTGGTGACCTTCCCGGGCAACACGATCCGGGGCGGCACCATCGAGATCCTGCGCTCGGTCGCCTCGAAGGGCTTGCAAGGGTTGCCGGCATGACGGCAACCTCAACGAGTCAGGTGCCGGCATGACGGCGGCCACAGTTCGAGAGGCTGTCGTGGTCGACGAGCTGATCACCGAGACGGCTGACCGGCTGTTCGGCGAGCTGTGCACCCATGAGGCAGTGCAAGCGGCCGAAGAAGCGGGCGGCGCGCCCGACATCTGGGATGCGTTCTGCGAGACCGGCTTCGACCTGATCGCCGTGCCCGAGGAGGCCGGCGGCTCGGGTGGCACGCTCGCCGAGGCCATCGAGGTGCTTCGCCTGGTCGGCTACCACTCAGCACCGATCCCGGCGGCCGAGAACGGAATCCTCGGCGGCTGGCTGCTGGCCAGCGCCGGGCTGGAGCGGCCCGATGGCCTGGTCACGGTTGTCCCACCGCGCGTCGGAAGCGGGCTGCGGATGACCAGCGACGACCGAACAGCGAGCGAGGGTCAGTCGGCATGCGACAGCGCAGCCGGCTGCATGACCGGAGCCGGCACCGGTAGTTGCACTGTCGAGATCGGAGACGACGGCCGTGCTCACCTCAGCGGCACGGCGGCGCGGGTGCCGTGGGCACGCACCGCAGAGATGATCGTGTGCGTCTGTGAGTGCGATGGTCAGACGACGGTCGTCGCCGTGCCGGCGTCGGAGTGCGAGATCACGCCGCTGCCCAACATGGCCGGCGAGCCCCGCGACACGGTCCGCTTCAATGGAGCAACCGGTGTTGCGGCCCCCGCCCCCGACGGCGTAGATGCTGAGGCCTTGGCGCAACGCGGCGCGCTGTCCCGGGTGGCGCTGATGGCAGGCGCCATCGAGAAGATGTGCCAGCTCACGGTCAGCTACACCAACGAGCGAGTGCAGTTCGGCCGCCCAGTGGCCCGCTTCCAGGCCGTGCAGCAGCACCTGGTCTGGGCCGCGCAGGACGCAGCGCTGGTGCGCATGGCCGCCGAAGTGGCGGCACGGGAAGCCACCCGTGGCGAGGCTCCCTTCGAGATCGCGGCGGCCAAGCTCATCGCCAACCAGGCGGCCGCGCGGGCCACCAAGGCGTGCCACCAAGCCCATGGCGCCATGGGCATGACCCAGGAGTACCCGCTGCACCATTTCAGCCGTCGCCTGTGGAGCTGGCGCAAGGAATACGGCTCCGACGCCCACTGGTCAGCCGTGCTCGGCACTATGGCCACCGGCGTCGGCGCCGACGGCCTCTACCCCCTCATCACCTCCGGCACCCCCGCTCTGAGCTGATCTGTCCGTTGCCGCCTCGGCCCGCGGCGATAGCGGCCAACAAGCAACCCGGAGCAATACGAACGTATTCGTGTCACAGCCCCCTTCTAAGTTGAACGCATGTTCTCGCAGGTGCAGCAGGCGCTCGAATGCCTCACCGCAGCGCTCGACGGCGTCGAGGCGGCACCGACTAGGGAACTGCGTCGCTCGCTTGGGCTGGCGAAGTCGCTGCGCGCGCGTGTCGAGCTGCTGGAGACCAAGGCTGCATCGGCGGTCGCACGGCGAGAGTGCCACGGCGACGGCGGTGCAGGGCTGCTGAACCAGGTCGGCGGGCGGTCGCGTTGGGAGGCCGCCCGCAACGTGCACACCGAGGCCGAGCTCGCTGAACTGCCTGATGCTCGCGCCGGGGTCGCGGAGGGAGAGATCAGTCTCGCCAACGCCGCCAAGCTGGCCCAAGCAGCACGCAAGACAAGCCCCGACGCGGTGCAGGGAGATGCCGATCTGGTGCAGATGGCCAAGACGCTCCCCGAAGACGAGTTCGCCCGGGCCGCGCAACGCTGGACAATCCAGCACCAGAGCGCCGACGATCTCGCTGCGCAGCATCGTCGTAACCGGCGCAACCGCAATGTGCGGTTCTGGAACGGCGAGGACGGCTCGGTGCAGATGCGCGGTTCGTTCGACGCAGAGATGGGTGCCCGCATCCAGCAACGCCTCCGCCAACAAGCCGAACAGCTCCGCCAAGCAGACCGTCGCCGGCAGGCCCAATCGCCGGGCGCTGACGCCGCTCCCGACGGCGACGAACCCCGCGATGGCGACAGCGACGTCGGCTCCGTGCCTGCAGGGGCCGTCCGCACCCGCGACCAGCGCATGGCCGACGCCCTCGATGCACTCCTCTCCGGGGTTGCGACCCCGTCCGAGCCCACAAACGTCTCAACAGCACCCGGCGAACCGGGCATCGAGGCGGCTGCACTGTGCTCAACCGGTGAGGCCGACGACGCCCATCACACCGAATCAGATGCTGAAACCGGGCCGGCATTCGACGCCAGGCCGTCGTCCCCGGCGGCGAGCAAGACCGCGGAGATCATCGTGCGCGCCGACCTCGCTGCATTCGTCGGCGAGCCCGGTGGCATTGCCGAGATCTGCGGTGTTGGCCCGATCCCGCCCAGCACCCTGGGGCGGCTGGCCTGCAACTCCGATGTCTCGGTCGAGATTTTCGGCGACGAGCTCACGCCGCTGTATGAGACCGTCGCCAGCAGAGCACCCACCGCAGCACAGCGACGTGCGCTGATCGCCCGAGACGGCGCGTGCATCGGCTGCGGCGAGCCGCCCGGCGAGTGCGAAGCCCACCACATCACTCCCTGCCAACGCGGCGGCAAGACCCGTCTCGACAACCTTGTGCTCGTGTGCTGGCGCTGCCATGACCTCGTCCACGACCACAACTGGCAGGTAACCGTCCGCGACGGCCGCTACCGGCTCGCACCCCCCGACCCAGCACACCCCGCTCAACCCGCCCCGCAGCGCAAGCCCATGCGCCGCACGCCGCGGACTCCCACCACCACCAGACCCTCGCCCACCGCCAAACCGCTGTGGTAAGACCCCGCAGCCTGAGAGCCGAACGCTCCGCAGGTGCTGGCTTGGCAGTGACCTCGCCTTTCAAACGTACGCACGATTGGGCACCGTGGGCCCAAACAGATGAGCGCACTGCGCGGCGCTGGTACGGCGCATCTACGCTCGCCGCATGAGCAGCAACAGCACAGTCGCGAGCAACCTCGACGATTACGGCCAGTACGGCGACGTATCGGTGAAGCTGGGCGACGACCACGTGGCGGTCGTGGAGATTCACAGGCCGCCGAACAACTTCTTCGACCTCGAGCTGATCGACGGCCTGGTGGCCGCGTTCGGCGATCTCGACGAAGAGGGCGGCTGCCGCGCCAGCGTGCTGTGCTCGGAGGGCAAGAACTTCTGCGCCGGCGCCCAGTTCGGCAACGATGGACGCCGAGGTGGCGAGATCACCGCCACCAATGCCGACGGCAGTCCCCGCCATCTCTACGACGCAGCCTTCGACCTGTTCTCCAAGCGCAAGCCGGTGATCGGAGCCATCCAGGGTGCCGCAGTGGGCGGCGGCTTGGGCGTGGCCTGCTTTCCGGACTTCCGCATCGCTGCCCCCGAGGCGCGCTTCACGGCCAACTTCGCCCGGCTGGGCTTCCACCACGGCTTCGGCCTGACGGTCACGCTGCCCCTGCTCGTCGGCAACCAGCAGGCCCTCGACCTGCTCTACACCGGCCGGCGCGTCAAGGGCGACGAGGCCGTCGAGATCGGCTTGGCCGACAAGCTGGTGCCGCTCGACGAGCTGCGCCAGGCGGCCTATGACTTCGCCTGCGAGATCGCGGGCTCGGCTCCGCTGGCCGTCGAGTCCATCCGGTACACGATGCGCGGCCACCTCGCCGATGCCATCAAGGTCGCCACCGACAACGAGAAGGCCGAGCAGGACCGGCTGCGCACCACCAACGACTGGCGCGAGGGTGTCAACGCCATGAACGAGCGGCGCACGCCCAACTTCACCCGCAGCTGATGCCGAGCATTGCTGGCACGCGCTCGCTTGCTCAAGCCGCGCCGAGAGCAGGCTGAGTGCCGTTGCGGGGCGCTTTCGACTCGTCAGGGCAGCGGCACCTCCCGACGGCTGCACTGACGGCGGACAGGTTGCCGTCCCCTGAAGCCGTTCCGTCACCCCCGCACGCCTACGCTCGGCCGCGACTGATGACTGAACTGATGCCGATCTGATGACTGCACCCTCATCGATGGAAACCGCACTCGCGCCTGAGGACATTCGTGCGGCGCTCGACGGCTTGCTCGAGCGTCGCACCGACCAGACACGGCTGACGTCGATGGGTGCGGGCAGCGATGATCTGGACGACGGTCGGGCGTACCTGGCAGCCACGGTCGACGGCGGATGGCACGTGCCGACCTGGCCGGCGGCTCATGGCGGCCGCGGCGCATCGGTGGCCGAGAACCAGCTCATCGGCTCGGTACTGCGCGAGTACGTGGTGCCCGACCTCTACCCGTTTGCGATCGGGCTCGGCATGGTCGGTCCCGCTCTGCTGGCGCACGGCACGGCGCAACAGCAGGACCGCTGGCTGCGGCCGATTGCATCGGGCGCCGAAATCTGGTGCCAGATGTTCTCCGAGCCCGAGGCCGGCTCAGACCTCGCCAATGTGGCGCTGAGCGCGGAGCGCGACGGCGAAGTCTGGCGTCTCGGCGGCCAGAAGACGTGGACCAGCCGCGCCATGTGGGCCGAATGGGGCATCTGCCTGGCGCGCACCGATCCGGCCCAGCCCAAACACAAGGGACTCACGATGTTCGTGGTCGCCATGGACGCCCCCGGCGTGGAAGTCCGGCCGCTGCGCCAGATGAATAACGATGCCCACTTCAGCGAGGTGTTCATCGATGGTGCCGAGGTGCCCGATTCGTGGCGGGTGGGCGATGTCGGCGAGGGCTGGCGCGTGGCGATGACGATCCTCTCGCACGAGCGAGCCGGCGCCGGCAGCCGGGGCGGCGGCGACGGCGCGAGACGAGGCGCCCGGGTTCCGCCATGGATTGCCGACCTGGTCGCTCTGGGCGCGCTCGGAACGCGCAGCGACAACGCGCTCAGCGACACGACGCCAGCGGACACAGCGTTAATGGACACAGCGCGCCGGGACGAGGCCATGTCGATCTACGCCGCCGATATGGCATCGCGCTGGACCGCGCAGCGCGCGGCAGACGAGGCCCGCTCGGGCGGCAGTCCAGGGCCAGCCGGTAGCGGTGCAAAGCTGAGGACGGTTTCGTCGTACAAACGGCGTGCCTTCCTGACTAATCGCGCAGCAGGAGCAGCGGGCATGCTCGAAGACGGCCCCGGCCATATCGAGACGGTGACCGCACCATCGATGTCGATCCGCGGCGGCACCGACGAGATCCAGCGCAACATCCTGGGCGAGCGCGTGCTGGGCCTCCCCGGCGAGCCTCGCCTCGACCGCGATGTGCCCTGGCGCGACTCCCGCAAGGGACTCCTGTAGGAAGGCGCTTCGGCGCGCCGCGCTAGACACTGAACGGCGCCGAGACCTGCGCCGACGAAGGATCGCCATGAACCCGACACCCACCACGTACGGCGAGATGATGTTTCTCGAGGATCACGGCCCCGACACCTACGTCGGTGTCAGCCCTGCGTACATGTGGGGCCGGATCTACGGCGGGCAGGTCATCGCCCAGGGCCTGTGGGCTGCATTCCAAACCGTCGACGAGCGGTTCGTGCCCCATTCGGTTCACGCGTACTTCATCCGGGGCGGCACGCTCGACGAACCAGTCCGCTACGAGGTCGACCGGCTGCGCAACGGCCGCTCGTTCTGCACGCGGGCGGTGGTAGCGCGCCAGAGCGGTGGTGCGATCTTGAACCTCTCGTGCTCGTTCCACGTAGCGGAAGAAGATGCCGAGGTGCAGACAGCGCGCATTCCCTTGGCGCCCAACCCAGAGGACTGCCGCAACGCGGACGAGGAGCGCTGGCCGTGGATCATGGAACGACGTCCGCTGCCGAGCCATCCCGGCGCTGGTCAATCAATGGGCTGGGTGCGCATCATCGATCCGATCGAAAACGATCCGCGCCTGCACATCTGCGGGCTGGCGTTTACGTCAGACGCGATCCAATTCAACGCCGCACGCTCGCTGCACCCGCTGCAGGTGGCCCGCGAGCGCTACCAAGAGACGTTCATGGGCGCTTCGCTGGACCACGCCATGTGGTTCCATCGCCCGATGCGGGCCGACGAGTGGCACCTGTATCAGTTCGACTGCCACGGCCTCACGAGCGCCCGGGGCATGACCGTCGGAAACCTGTTCGCTCCTGACGGTCGCCACGTTGCCACCATCGCACAAGAAGTGCTGCTCCGAGAGCGCCGGCCTCAAGGCTGACGCACGACCACCATCGCCGCAGTATCGACCGACTGTCCCATTCGCTTCATGTCGCGGCGAGCGCGGCGCGGCGATCGGCGAGCCAGCAGCGCGACGGTCAAC
Source organism: Candidatus Poriferisodalis sp. (assembly GCF_965208555.1). Taxonomy (GTDB): domain Bacteria; phylum Actinomycetota; class Acidimicrobiia; order Acidimicrobiales; family Poriferisodalaceae; genus Poriferisodalis. The sequence continues at coordinate 604,395 of NZ_OZ242342.1, forward strand.
CCAGGTTCAGGCGCAGCACGTCTCGTCGGAGTGGCTCGCCCGCTCCATGCCGTCACCGCGTCGTGACAGCACCACGTTGTTCATCACCTCGACGTCGCCCTGCTTCACGTACCACTCCCAGTCGATGCCGTGCGGATCGGTGGCCCAGGTTTCCACCTTCTCGGCGTAGCAGCACATCGTCTCGTCGATGGTGGAGGTGGTGAGGCCAGCGGCGACCATGCGGGCATGAGCCTGCTCCACCTCGCCAGCCGACTCGGTCTCGACCCCGAGATGGTTGATGGTGCCCCCGTTGCCGGGATTCTCGAACAGCACCAGCTTCAGCGGCGGCTCGTCGATCGCGAAGTTGGCGTAGCCCTCACGCCGCTTGGCCGGTTCGGCACCGAAGAGCCGCGAGTAGTAGTCGACTGCTTCGTCGATGTCGTCCACATTGAGTGCCAGCTGCAACCGCATGAGATCACACTACGGCGACCATGCAGCACGGCAAAGGACGATCCCGGACATGTGGCCCACGTGCCGTACTGCCTCCCGGTGGCTGCGCCGCCAAGCGAAGCCGTGGCCGGGTAGCCCGCGAGCGATGGCGGACATGAGCGGGGTACAACGGCTGCGACTACGGGAAAGTTCACCTCTCCGCACTTGCTCTAAGGTGCGCCGCTGTGACTCCGCCACGACAGCTCAACCCCGCGCAACTCGCTGCCGCAGACGCGCTGGCCGCCTATCTCGCCGGGGGAGGCGAGGCACCTTCGGAGGCGTTTGCGGACTTGGGCTTTGAGGATGGGCTGGCCATCCAGTGCGAGATGCAGCGCCGGGCGGTCTCGAACGGCGCTGTGCATGCCGGCTGGAAGGTGGGGCTCACGTCGGACCGGGCCCGTACGACGGTGGGCATCGACGACCGGCCGTTCGGGCACGTCAACCGGGTGCTCGCATCGCCCGCCGATCTCCCGTCGGCGGAGATCAGCAAGGTGAGCATCGAGCCAGAGATGTGCTTCGTTATCGGTGAGCGCATCGCCGGCGACGATGTCGATCCGGCCTCGGTGCCTGCCCGCATCTCGCAGGTGTGCGCCGGCTACGAGGTGAACGAGGCGCGGGTAGCGGTCGGGGGCAATCTCGCCATGCTCGTGGCAGACAACCTGACCAACTGGGCCATCGTGCGCGGCTCGGGCGTGGACGCACCGGCCGCCGAAGAACTCGACCGCTGCGTCGTGACGGTTACCTGCGACGGCGAGGAACGCTTCAGCTGCACGGCGGTCGACGAAGTCGACAACCCCTACCTGTCGATCGCCCGGCTCGCAGCCACGTTGCACCGCTTCGGTCTGGCGCTCGAGCCGCGCCAGTGCGTGATCACCGGCGCATATGCCCGCTTCCGGGTGGAGGCCGGGCAGAGGTGGTCCACCGACTACAGCGGCATCGGCGCAGTCGAGGCGGTCATCTCATGAGTGCCAGTCCTATGAGCTCTGGGCTCCCCGGCCCGACCGTTCTCGATGTGCCTGTCGGGCCGCTCAACGTGCTCGTCACCAAGACGCTTACGCTGCCCGATGTCAGTCCCGCCGACGAGGCTGCCATTCGCGACGCAGCAGGGCCGGACGCCGTCGTGAACATCGTGGACCGGCCCCGAGACGGGGTTCCGCTGGCGACTGACGCACAGGTGATCCTCGGCATCGTTCCCGAGTGGCTGTTCGACGCCGCCCCGAAGCTGCGCTGGATCCATGCGACGGCATCGGGCGTCGACATGTTCATGTACCCCAAGTTCCTCGACAGCGACGTCGTGCTCACCGGTGAGAAGGGCCTGGTCGGCAGCCATCTGGCCGACCACGCCTTTGGCCTGTTGCTGGCGCTGGTGAGGCGCATCGCGACGGCGGTGAAACTCGGCCCGGACGGATGGGACAACGAGCTCCGGGAACAGATGCGCTACAGCGAGCTGGAACTCGAAGGCCTCACCATGGGCATCCTGGGATTCGGCGGCACTGGCCGGCACATCGCCCGCCGGGCCGCCGCGTTCGGCATGGGTGTGCAGGCCATGGATCTGTACCCGGTGCCGCCCGGCGAGGGCGTCGAAACCGTCGGCGGACCTGAGGCGCTGGGTGACATCGTCTCCACGAGCGACGTGTTGGCAGTGGGACTGCCCCTGACCGCCGAGACCAAGGGCATGTTCAACGACGAGATGTTCGCGCTGATGCCCGACGGCGCCATCCTGCTGAACGTGACCCGGGGCGAGATCATCGACGGACCGTCGCTGGAGCGGGCCCTGGCAGCGGGCAGGATCGGCGGGGCCGCTCTCGATGTCGCACCGGTCGAGCCGTTGCCTCCGGACAGCCCCCTGTGGACGTTCGACAACTGCGTCATGACCCCGCATACCGCCGGCGCCAGCCAGCACCGCGCCAGGCGAAATCTTGAACGCTTCTGCCGGAATCTGGTGGCCCTGCGTGACGGCAGGCCGCTCGAAGGCGTCGTGGACAAGCAGACCGGATTCTGAGCCGCCCAGAATTCGCCTGAAATCCGACACGGACCTGTCACAGAAAATCCGACTGGACAGGTCGGGTTTTGCCGGTACAGTGCTGCGCGCTCGGCAATCCCGCCGGGTCAGGCACAGCCCGCCTTATGGGGCGTAAGAAATGGAGCTCAACATGAGCGAAACACCTACAGACCCACTCACCGAGTTGGGGTTCGAGACACGAATGATCCACGCGGGCCAAGCGCCTGACAGCGCCACCAACGCCCGCGCGGTGCCCATCTACCAGACCACGTCGTTCACCTTCGACAGCTCCGAGCATGCTCAGAACCTGTTCGGGCTGGCGGAGATCGGCAACATCTACACCCGGATCATGAACCCGACCCAGCACGTGCTCGAGGAGCGCATCAGCGCGCTCGAGGGCGGCGTGCGCACAGCCGTCGGGCTTCCGGGGGCGCTGGCAGTGGCTTCGGGCCAAGCGGCCGAGACCTTGTCGGTGCTCAACCTGGCAGAGGCAGGCGATCACATCGTCGCAAGCCCATCGCTGTACGGGGGCACCTACAACCTGTTCCACTACACGCTGCCGAAGATGGGCATCGAGGTCACCTTCGTGGAGGACCCCGACGACATCGACTCGTGGCGTGATGCGGTGCGGGACAACACCAAGGCCTTCTACGGCGAGACCATCGGCAATCCCAAGAACGACATCTTGGACTTCGAGGGAGTCGCTGATGCAGCGCACAACGTGAACGTCCCGCTGATCGTGGACAACACGGTGCCCTCGCCCTACCTGTGCCAGCCGCTGGCACACGGGGCCGACATCGTGGTCCACTCGGCGACGAAGTTCATCGGCGGTCACGGAACCTCGATCGGCGGTCTCATCGTCGACGGCGGCACGTTCGACTTCGGCGCTTCGGGCCGGCACCCGATGTTCACCGAGCCCGACCCCAGCTACCACGGGCTGGCCTACTGGCCCGCTCTCGGCGCAGGGTCGTTCATCTTGAAGGCTCGGGTGCAGCTGCTGCGTGACATCGGCGCTGCTGTCTCGCCGATGAATGCCTTCCTGTTCCTGCAGGGAATCGAGACGCTGTCGCTGCGCATGGAGCGGCACGTGGCCAACGCCGTGGCGGTGGCCGACTATCTCGAGGGTCACCCGCAGGTCGAGTGGGTGCTCTACGCGGGGCTGGAATCGAGCCCGTACCACGAGCGTGCACGCAAGTACCTGCCCAACGGCGCAGGCTCGGTGCTGGCCTTCGGCATCGACGGCGGCATCAAGGCCGGTCAGAAGTTCGTGGAGAGCCTGCGGTTGCACAGCCACGTTGCCAACATCGGCGACGTGCGCAGCCTGGCGATCCACCCGGCGAGCACGACGCACAGCCAGCTGACTCCCCAGGAGCAGTCGGACACCGGCGTCGAGCCGAACCTGGTGCGCCTGTCGGTCGGCATCGAGACCATCGACGACATCATCGCCGACCTCGATATCGGCTTCGAGGCCGCTGCCAGCATCTAAGGCGTCAGACCTGTCGCGGTCGGCGAACTTCGCCGGCTGCCATCGCGCAGTTCATGGAGGAAACTGCGGGGTAGTTCCCGCTGGTTCTTGCAGGCTGCTTCAATGAACGGCGCCGGCCTCGCGCAGGGCTGCGATCTCGTCGGGCTCCAGGCCGAACTGGGTCAGGATCTCGTCGGTGTGCTCGCCTTGCGCGGGGCTGGGCCGCCGGATGTCTCCGGGCACCCCGTCGATCTGGGTGGCATTGCGCACGATGCGGATGTCGCCCATCACCGGGTGATGCACCGGCGCGGCCATGCCCAGATGTTCCACCTGCGGATCGGCGAACGCCTCGGCCACGCTGTTGACACGTCCGCACGGGATGCCCACGGCATTGAGACGCTCAACCCATTCGTCGCTGCTTGCGGTGGCAAGCCGTTCGCTGATCAGCTTGTTCAGCTCCATCCGGTTGGCCGAGCGCAGCTTGGTTGACGAGAAACGCTCGTCATCGGGCAGATCAGGCCTGCCGATCTCGGCACAGAACGCCCGCCACAGCCGCCCGCCGGGTGCCGCAATGTTGATGTAGCCATCGGCTGCCTCGTAGGTGCCCATCGGGATCATCGTCGGGTGGTCGTTGCCGGCCTGCGGCGGGTCCTCCCCCGCCACCGTCCAGCGAGCTGCCTGGAAATCGAGCATGCCGATCATCGACTCCAGCAGCGACGTGTGCACCCAACGCCCCTCACCGGTACGACCCCGTTCGAGGAGCGCAACGAGCACGCCGATCGCAAGCTGCAACCCGGCGGTCACATCGCTGATCGCCACGCCGGCACGCACCGGACCGTGTCCCGGCAGTCCCGTGACCGCCATCATCCCGCCGAGGCCTTGGGCAATCTGGTCCACGCCGCCCCGGGTGGCGTACGGGCCGTCCTGGCCGAACCCCGAGATGGAGCCCATCACAAGGGCAGGGTTCACGTCGTGCAGCGTCTTCCAATCGAATCCCAGCCGGTACTTGACCGTCGGCCGCAGGTTCTCGATCAGCACATCGGCCGAGCGGACAAGCCGATGAAGCAGCTCCTGGCCCGATGGGTTCTTCAGGTCGATGACCACAGAGCGCTTGTTGCGGTGGATGTTGAGGTGATCCGGCGAGGCCTCCCGGCCTTCCTCGAAGCCGTCGACGGGAGCATCCACCCGGATGACGTCGGCGCCCCAATCCGCGAGCTGGCGCACAGCCGTAGGCCCTGCACGTGCGATCGTCAGATCGAGTACGACCATCCCAGCCAGTGGCAGCTCGGATCCGCCAGCGGCCTCCGGCGATGGCGAAGCCGTCACTGGTTCACTGATTCGCTGGGTCCGCTTGGGCGCCGCGCACGAGCCGCCCGGGACGGGCGCCAGTGAACTCGCCGTCGGCCGACACCTCGGTCCCGGCCACGAACGTGTGGCGGTAACCGGTCGACCGCTGGATCAGGCGCTTGCCGCCGCTCGGCAGGTCGTACACCAACTCCGGCCGACCCACACCGAGCGCGTCGAAGTCGACGATGTTGATGTCGGCTCGATAGCCGGGTGCGAGCAGGCCGCGATCTGCGAGCCCGTACGCAAGCGCGTTGACACGGGTTTGCTTGTGCACCAGAAACTCCAGCGGCAGGCCCTCGCCGCGGGTGCGGTCGCGAGCCCAGTGCGTCAGCAGATACGTCGGGTATGACGCATCGCAGATCGTGCCGACGTGCGCACCGGCGTCGCCGATGCCGCAGATGGTGTGCGGATCGGCCAGCATCTCGCGGATCACATCGAGGCTGCCGCCGGTGTAGTTCTCGAATGGGTACAGCAATAGGGCGTCGCCGTCGCCGTCCGAGAGCAGGTCCAGTGCCAGCTCCCACGGGCTGACGCCCAGTTCGGCAGCGCGGGCCGCGACCGAGGCACGGGGATCGGCCTCGTAGTCGGGCACCTCGCCAAGCTCGAAAGCACGGGTGAGCGCGTAATCCATCCACTTGCTGAACCCGTCCGCCGGCCGATCTTCGATCAGCGCCCGACGCAGGCTCTCGTCGTCGCGCATGCGGGCCGCTCGCTGCTTCGCCGGCAAGTGCGCGATGTCGCGGTACGCCGGGTGATTGCCGAAAGGGTTGACCGACACATCGAGCCCGAGCAGCACGCTGATCGGGCGACAGCCGACCTGGCCGTTCGCTGCAACGCCGTCCGCGTTGGCCGCGTGGATCTCGGCCAGGGTCTCGCGCCACAGCTCCGGTGCGTTGTCGACCTGCAGCAGCAACACCGACAGCGGCCGGCCTGACAACTCAGCTGCCGCCCTCAGTGTGGAGAACTCGCCGGGCCCGAAGTCGGAATTCACTTGCAGCACCCCGGCACCGGCATGCTTCATCGCGCTGGCGACGGCAGCAAGCTCAGGATCGCCTGCCGACAGCGACGGCGTGAGACGACCGTCTGCAGCCTTGTGCTTGGTGGTTCGGCTGGTAGTGAAGCCGAGCGCCCCGGCGTCCAGCGCCTCGGTCACGAGATCGGTGATGCGATCGAGCTCGGGGGCCGTCGGCACCTCCGCGTGATCTGCCCCGCGCTCGCCCATCACGAAGAACCGCAGCGCGCCATGGGGCAGCTGGCTGCCGACGTCCATCACCCGGGGGGTCGCCGCAAGCGCATCGAGGTATTCCGGGTAGCTGGTCCAGCGGAAGTCGATGCCCTCGGCGAGCACCGTGCCCGGGATGTCCTCGACTCCCTCCATCAGGTTGATGAGGTAGTCCTCAGTGCCGGGCTGCAGCGGAGCGAAGCCGACGCCGCAGTTGCCGAAAATCGCAGTGGTCACACCGTGCCACGACGACGGTGTCATCTCAGGGTCCCAGGTGGCCTGGCCGTCGTAGTGGGTGTGGATGTCCACCCAGCCCGGCAGCACGAGGTGACCATCGGCGTCGATCTCGCGGCGCCTCCGGCCGGTCACCGCGCCGACATCGGTGATCACGCCATCAGAGACAGCAACGTCTGCGATGCGGGGCGAACCACCACTTCCGTCCACCACTGTCCCGTTCCGGATGACGATGTCGTTCATGGAAGTGGGCGGCATGGCAGTGAGCGTACTGAGTGGCGACACCCGGCTTCCGAAGCCGGCTGCGGCCCGCGGGTCGGCGCAATCAGGCCGAAGCGGGGTCTGCGCCGCGGTCCGGTTGAGACCGGCTCCCGGCTCGCCGCCCGAACCAGAAGCCCGCACCCCACGAGAGATGCATGACCGCGAACGCCGCCACAGCTCGCAGCCGGTCGCGAGCTGCAGGCAGCCTGGTGTGCAGCCGGGCCGCGGCGAGCGCGCACGCGGCGAGGTACGCGGCCGGTGCAAGCCCCCCGCGCAGGCGGCCACGCAGCAGCTCGAACGCCGACAGCACCAAGCCAGCCACCAGGGCCGGTGCGGCGAGCTGCCGAGGTCGGGTCGAGCGAGGATGGCGGCCGATCACCACGCGCTTCCAAGCCCCGTAGTCGAAGTACTGGCGCGCCAGCCCCGCCCAGCTCGACCGAGGCTGGTAGTCGACGACCAGTGCAGGGTCGAGCCACACCACGTGGCCCTGCTCGCGCAGACGCCAGTTCAGCTCGTAGTCCTGGTTCCGCTCCAATGATTCATCGAATCCGCCGACGGACTCGAGCGCCGCGGCGTCGAACACCCCCAGGTAGACCGTGTCGGCAGGCCCCTCGTCGCTCCCCCGCCGGAAGGCGGCCGGGCCTCCCCCGAATGGCGAGGACTGCGCTGCGGCAATGACTTGGCTCAATTCGCCTCTGCCCACGGGCCGCTGCACGCCGCCCACGTTCGCGGCGCCGGTGCGCTTCAAGGTCGCCACCGCCCGTTCCACGTAGTCGGCGGGGATTCGGGCCTGGGCGTCGACTCGCACGATGACGTTGCCGGCGGCAGCGCCGATGGCCGCGTTGAGTCCTGATGACGTGTTGCCAGCGGGATTCTGGATGACTAGCAACGGCCACGCGCAGCTGGCCGACGCAGCGACACGGCCGGTGTGGTCGGCGCTCGATGCCACCGACACAACCACGTCGAGCTCTCCCCGGTACGTCTGCGCGCTCACCGCATCCAGGCATCCGGGCAGCTCCGCGGCACAGTTGCGCGCCGGAATCACAACGGTCACATGCGGCTGGCCGGCCGGGGCCGATTCGCTCACCGGGCGTTGCGACGAGCCATGACGACGAGGCTCTTCGCCATGATCTCCCAGTCGAGCACCGGCGACCAGTTCACGACGTACTGCAGGTCGTGGCCCAGCTTGTAGCCCGGATCGGTCTGGTAGTGGCCCTGCGTCTGCGCGAGCCCCGTGATGCCTGGCGGCACGTCATGGCGCCTGCCGTAGCCGGCGATCTCGCGTTCCAGCCGGGTGACGATTTGCGGTCGTTCGGGCCGGGGCCCCACCAGTGACATCGTGCCCGTCAGCACGTTCCACAGCTGCGGCAACTCGTCGAGACGGGTGCGGCGCAGCCAACCCATGCCCCTCATCACCCGCGGATCGTTCGAGGCAGCCAGCACCGGACCGTTGGTCTCCGCGTCCCGCGCCATCGTGCGGAACTTCGGCAGCACGAACGGCACCCCGCCGCGCCCTACTCGCTCCTGCCGGTACACCACACCCTGACCACCTGCGATCCTGACGTAGACGGCAACTGCCGCAGTGAGCGGCAACGCGAACGGGGCAAGCAGAGCCAGGTACGCCAGGTCCAAGATCCGCTTGAAGCGCAGGCGACACACCGGCAGTGCGTGCTCCCGGAGCGCCACGAAGGGCATGCCGCCGATCTGGCGGCTGCGCTGCAGTCCGAGCAAGGTGTCGGCCGGCGTGATCCGGCGGAAGACGCCGATATCGCGCAGCTCCAACTCACCGAGCGGCTCCGGGTAGATGGTCTCGAGCGGCTGGCCGGACAGGAGCAGCAGCTCGGTGGCACGCAGGCGATCCGCTTCGGGGATGATCAGCGCAGGATCGGTCAAGCTGCCCGCGACCACTGCATCGGCTTCAGCGTCAGCAAGGTGCTCAGTGGCCGACCCAATGTCGTCAGGCGTGCCAACGAGCAGCATCCGAGGCCGGCCGATTCGCATGAGGCGCACACGGCGGGCACCCCAGCGATTGAACGAGATCAGCACGGCCCCCGCCACGGCGAGCACAACCAGATTGCCCCGAGGCATCAGGTAACGGCCCGTCAGCAGCGTGACCGTGGCATCGCCAGCCACCGCCATGAACGTCAGCAGCATGGCGCGCGGCAGCCACGGCCGATGTCCCAGGCGTTGCTCGAACTCGTAGAGCCCGCCGAAGTAGTAGACGGTCATGTGCAGGAACGTGGCCACCCCGAACCCGATCAGGTAGTGGGTGCGGGGGTAGGTGGGCCAGTCGAGTCCGAAGCGGACCACGGTGATGGCCACCATCAGGCCGAACAGCGTCGCGGCGTCGACGACGTACAGGAATCGGAACCCCCGCCGTCGGGACGGCACAACGGATGCGCTCACGCGGTGCTCATGGTTGGCTGGAACACGTCCTGCGGCGATGTCCGGTGTGGCGTCCGGCAGTCGATGCTGCTCCTGGACCACCATCGGGCCGATACTACGCTGCGCCCCTCCGGACGGTGGGTGCGGCGATCGGCATCGCAGCGAACAAGAGCGGAAAGCAACTGGTGCAACAGCGGGACGGTTCACCCAGCGGCGCAGCGTCTAGGCGACCCATGGCTCGACTGCGTTCGGGCTGGACCGTCGTGGTCCTCATCTGCCTCGGCGTGCTGCTGCTGTGGGCACCCGACCTCAACCTGCCGCTGGGCAACAGCGATGACGGCCGGATCTTCGGCCGTGCGGGAATCCAGGCACGCAACTTCTGGGATCTCGGACCGCTTGACTCCAGCCTGGGTGCGAGGACTGACCCGTTCATCCGGGCCGAATTCGAGGTGCCGCCACGTGCCGAGCCGCCGATCGAAGCAGTCACCTACGCACATCACCCACCGCTGAAGCAGTTCCTCACCATCGTCTCGGTCGGCGCGCTGGGCGACAGCCCGCCCGCGGTGCGCATCACCGACTTCCTGCTCGGCGCCGCCACCGTGGCATTCATGGCCGCTCTGCTGCGCGCCGTGGGCATGCGATGGGGACCGACGCTGCTCGCCTTGCTGGTCATGGTGAGCACGGGCTTCTTCTATGTGTACGCCCGCATGGGCATCAGCTTCTCGATGCTGCTGGCGCTGACAGCGGCTATCGCATGGCTGCGCCAGGCCGAACGGCCATCACCCTGGGCGCTCGCAGGCGCCGGCGCGCTGGCTGCTCTCACGGCGATGCACTCCTGGATTGCCATCGCATCGCTGGGACTGCTGCTGCCCTGGCTGTTCATCGGGACGCTGCGACGGCGACGTACCGAAGCCGGCCACAGCCCTCTCACGATGGCAAAGACAGGGATGGCTGGGTGGCTGCGCCTCGGGTGGTCACCGGCCCTGACCGCGGTCACCGCAGGGGCGCTGCTGGGCTGCCTGCTGACCGCCGGCTGGCTGTTGAACGCGACCGACATCTCCGAGCTCAGCGAGAGAGTCGCGTTCCGGACCGGCAACGACGTCTCGACCGCCGCCGAACAGGCCCAGTTTACCTTCGGCGAATTCCTCCAGCGCCAGTGGACCTTCGCAGGTCACGAGCTGCTGACGTCATGGTGGCTGCGCCTGTTGTTCCTCCCAGCGCTGATTGCGGGACTCGTCGATCGTCGAACCCGCGGCCCGGTGGTGGTGACGCTCGCCGTGGCCATGTCGCTGACGTTCGCGCTGCAGCAGGGTGCGTGGATCCATCGCCTGTGGAACTTCCCATGGGTGGCCCCCACATCCATCGGCATAGCGGCGCTTGCTGACGCAGTCGGTCGACTGCTGCGCGGCCCCACTGCCAGGTTCCGAGCGCCGCTCGGAGCTGCCGCGGCGGCAGTGACGCTGGTGACGCTGGCATTCGTGGTGACAGGCTCAACGCGGGACTTCTATCTCGAGCGTCCAGCAGACGCCGGCGCCGTTCTGGAACAGGCACGGGATGAGCCACGGGTCGCCGAGGCCGAGGTGGCGTGGTTCACCTCGGGCATCTGGACACCCCGCTGGATCTCGTACTACCTCGACCTGCCGGTGTGGATGCTCGACGAGTCGAACCTCGGCCAAGTCGCCGCGACCGATGTGATCCTGGTTCGCAACGACCGGGTGCCCTCCTTCGTGCCGCCCGAATCGATGGCCGCGCCGCTCGCCGTCGGCGAGGAGTACACGCTGATCTCGGGGGCCGCGTTGGCAGAGTGAGGCGGGTCTGCTGCGCAGCGTTCGCGGCACTGCCTCAGCTAGTACGCGGAGGCATCGGGGCGGCAGTTCACAAATCGCCAGTGATCGGCCAGCATCTGGGCCACGTCGCGCTCCGCATTCCAGCCGAGTTCATCGGCAGCGCGACTGCAGTCCGCCCACGACTCGACGATGTCACCCGGCCGGCGGGCCGTGATCTCGTACGGGATCGGCCGACCGGTGGCGGTTTCGGCCGCGGCAGCCAGCTCGAGAACCGTGGTGCCCACCCCTGTGCCCAGGTTGAATACGCGGCACTGATGGGAGCCGAGATCGGCCTCCAGCGCCGCCAGGTGCCCCTCGGCGAGATCCATCACATGGACGAAGTCGCGCACGGCCGTGCCGTCGCGGGTGTCGTAGTCATCGCCGAAGACCTGCAACCGGTCGCTCTCCCCCAGCGCCACGCGCATGACGGCGGGCACGAGATTCTGGCCGGCGGCGACCGGCAGCTCTCCGATGCGTCCCGAACCGTGCGCCCCGACAGGGTTGAAGTAGCGCAAGATGACGACCCGCAGACCGGAGGATGCCGCTGCGTCAGCGAGGATGCGCTCGCACATCAGCTTCGTGGTGCCGTACGGGCTCTGAGGCGCAGGGGGTGTCTCCTCAGTGACGGGCAACTGCCCGGCGGTGCCGTACACCACTGCCGACGAGCTGAACACGAAGCGATCGATGCCGCGTTCGACCGCGATCTCGGCCAGGCTCAGCGTCGAGAGCAGGTTGTTCCGGTAGTACCGCAGCGGATCAGCAAACGACTCCGGAATGCTCTTGTGCGCCGCGAAATGCACGATCGAATCGACGTCGTGCTCGTCGCAGAGCCGCCGGACTGCGGTGCCGTCTGCTGCATCGCCCTCGATGACGGTCAGATCCGGAGTCGTCAGCATTCGAAGCTCGGCGACCACGTCTGGGCGGGCGTTGGAGAAATCATCGAGCATGACGACATGGCGTCCTGCCGCATGAAGGGCAACTACTGCGTGGCTTCCGACGTATCCGGCTCCGCCGGAGACGAGCGTCGTCATGGAGGCAGTGTGCCACCGTCGGTCGAGAGGCGACCGGTATGGTGAATGTTCGGTCGGATGGCCCCGGTGGCCCTGCTGCAATTGTCGAGGAGCAGACCCTTGGAGCGTGTCCGTGAACCGTTCGCCGAAGGCAACCCGGGCGCGGTGAGGATCTGTCGCAATAGGCGAGCCTCTGCAGTCATGGCGCACCGGAGCTGGGTGACTTGGCTCGCAGTTTTGATGTTGCTTTCGGCGTGCTCGTCCATCACGGTGCCGCCGACGACCGTCGTCGATACCTTGCCGACCACCTCAACAGCTCCGACCGTGACACAGACGACGGTCGCACCCTCCGCCAGCACCGCTCCGGCGACCACCAGTGCGCCAGTCACGTCGGTGGCCGTTGCCGAGCCTGCTGCCGCTACCACGACGGCTGCGCCGCAGTTCACCGCGCCGTTCACCGGCTTGCCGACACCCACCGAACTGCTGCGACCCGCCGCAGTCGTGAAGATCGACAACCACCCCCGCGCCTTGCCCCAATGGGGTCTCAACCAAGCCGACGTCGTCTACGAGGAACTCGTCGAAGCCCGGCTCACACGATTCGCAGCGATCTTCCATTCCACGAATGCCGAGGTGGTCGGCCCTGTCCGATCGGCTCGCACCGGCGATTTTGCGCTGCTGTCCAATCTCAACCGGCCGATCTTCGTGAACTCGGGCGCCAACGACTACACCGCGCGGGCGCTCCGCAGGGTCGACGCGATCGCCATCATCGACGGGGCCCCCATCGCCAAGGGAGTCTTCGAGCGCTCGCCGGAAAAGAACGCACCCCACAATCTCATCACCGACACTGCTCGCATCTATGCCGCAGGCGCTGCTGAGGGCAGGACGCCGCCGAAGTACTTGCGGTTCCGTGCCGAGGGCGAACCGCTGCCGCGAGGCACAGCGGTCAGCGGCGTGGATGTCGACTTCGGCCAGATCAAGGCGTCATACCGCTGGGACGCCGCTGCGAGCGGCTGGGCTCGCACACAGAACGGCAAGGACCACACCGACTTCAACGGCGTGCGCATTGCGCCCGAGAACGTCATCGTGCAATTCGTTCGGTATCGCCAGAGCCCCGCAAACGCCGCAACACCGGAGCCGGTGCTGACCGGCAGCGGGGAAGCCTGGATCTTCAGCGACGGCATGCTGGTGCGGGGCACCTGGGAGCGCCGGTCCGAGCTCGACGTGACGGTGTTCCGCTCCGACAACGCCCTCATCGTGCCGCTGACACCGGGACGTACCTGGATCGCCCTCGCCCGGGCGGGCACGGCCGAAGTGATTCAGTGATCTGGATTCAGGTGAACTCGTGTCGAGGCACATCTGACCACAGGCGCTCGAGGTCGTAGTACTCGCGGCTGGGCTCGTGGAATACATGCGCCACAAACTCACCAAAGTCGAGCAGTACCCACTGCGCGTCGTCGAGACCCTCCGTTCGGATCGGTCCGGAACCTCCGGCCGCCTTCACGTGCGCTTCCATCAACTCGGCGATGCGTCGCACGCGCCGCACATTGGGAGCGCTCGCGATGATGAACCAATCGGTGATCGCCAGCACATCGCCCACGTCGAGCGCCACGACGCGCTCGGCGGACATCTCTGCTGCGCCGTCCGCCGCGGCCTGAACCAACGGTGGCACGCCGACGTCCGGGCTGATCAGACCCTGTCCGACGGCGTGAACCCCGGAAGAAGCCGGGGACGCCTGCGGAACCGATGCCACGTTCACGGAGAATAGAGCCTGTGCTCCGCGATGTAGCCCATGACGGCAGGTGGCACGAGCCGCGCCGCCTCGGAGGCGATGTCCTGTCGGCGGCGTCGGGCCAGCAGTCCGCGCACCTGCGTGGCTGACGCCGGAATGGGTTCCATCTCCACCGTGCAGGTGCGCCAGCCTTCGACACCAAGGGGCGGCTCGCCTCGCGGCTGCAGGATTGCGAGCGTCGCCAGCTCAGCCAGCTCGTCGGCACGGTGCCAGGTCGACACGCCGCTCGCTGCAGTGGGACCCATCACCAGCAGCGTCTCGGTTCCCGGTCGCTCGAGCTCCGCGACCGTGTCAATGGTGTAGGTCGGCCCGCCTCGCCGGATCTCCAGATCGCTCACCACGACGCCGTCGAGGTCGCGAAAGGCCAGCAGCGCCATGGCGAACCGGTGATGGGCCGGGGTCACGATCCGCTCGGCTGACTTCTGCCACGGATCGTTCGCCACGATGACGTGGAGCGCGCCGGCATCAAGCTGCTCCCGCGCGCAGATCGCAGCGGCAACGTGACCGGCGTGGGGCGGGTCGAACGTGCCCCCGAAGATCGCTTGTCGCGGCGGCACCGCAGCAGTGTAGAGTCACGCCTCACATCACATCTGCACCGCACACCGGCGCTCGGCTGCCTCTCTTGGCACCCGCCGGTGGCGGCTGCTTGCGCGCGTCATGCGCTGTGTGCTACTTTTGAACGTCCGCCCAAAGCAGTGCTGCACACGGTCCGGGTTCTCGGGCCTGGCATCGCATGCGGGCGTACAAGCAAGATCGGTTCCGCCGCCATGGCGGTTCCACGCCTGAGTCTGGGCTGCGGCAGTCCGGCGAGGGCCGAACATACCCGGTGCCCCCCACCGGGTGGCATGCCAGGGCGGCATGCAACCGAAGACGAAGAACCGGCTGCCCCCTGCCGGTTGGAGTGAATGTCATGGATTCAGTTGGCCAGTACCTGAACGAGATCGGTGCGGTGGCGCTGCTCACAGCAGAAGACGAGCGGATGCTCTCCCAGCAGATCGAAGCAGGACGCGATGCGAGGGCGCGCCTCGACAGCGACGAGGAACTGTCCGTGGCCGAGCGGCGCGAACTGCGCAAGGCGGTGCAGACGGCCGCGGCCGCACGTGACCGCTTCATCCGGGCGAACCTCCGCCTCGTGGTGTCCATCGCCCGCCGCTACCCGCTGCCCCCGACGCTGGAACTGCTCGACCTGATCCAGGAAGGCAACCTCGGCCTCGAACACGCAGTCGAGAAGTTCGACTGGCGCCGTGGCTTCAAGTTCTCCACCTACGCCACGTTCTGGATCCGCCAGTCCATCGGGCGAGCGCTCGATCAGAAGGGCAGCCTCATCCGCCTGCCTTCGGATCGGTCCGCCACGTTGCGGGCCGCGCTGCGGCACAACGGGGGCGACAGCGATTCGCTCGACGACGAGAACGCATGGCTGCAGCGAATCAGCACTCCCACGTCGCTCGACAAGACCGTCGGCGACGACGGCGACAGCGCGCTCATCGACCTCATCGGTGACGATGCGCCCGGCCCGGAGCACTACGCCATCGAATCGGCGCGCAAGACCATGGTGCACTCAATGCTCGGTCGCCTCGACGAGCGGGCTCAATATGCGGTCAAGCGCCGCAACGGCCTCATCGACGGCGAGCAGCGCAGCTACCGCGAGATCGGCGAAGAACTCGGCGTAACCGCCGAGGCGGCACGTCGCCTGGTCAAGCGCGCCGTCGATGAGCTGCAGAGCCTCGCCGCCGACGGCGAGTTTGTAGACATCGATGCCGACGCAGACGCTGTCTGACGACGCAGCCTCACCATCCGGCGCGCCCAGCCCCGCCGGGTCTTCGCAGCGCGCTCCAGATTGGCATCCGGGCTCATGGGCCGAACGGCCCGCCGGCCAGCAGCCCATCTGGCCCGACGCCGACGCGCTGGCAGCGTCGCTGGCCGAGTTGCGGCGGCGGCCCCCGCTGGTGTTTGCCGGCGAGGCAAGGCGGCTGACCGAGCTGCTCGGGCACGTGTGCTCTGGCAAAGCCTTTGTGCTGCAGGCCGGCGATTGTGCCGAGTCGTTCGAGCTCTCGACCGCAGACCAGATCCGCGACCGTCTCAAGGTGATCCTGCAGATGGCCGTAGTGATGCAGTACTCGGCAGGGCTGCCCATCGTGAAGGTGGGCCGGATCGCCGGCCAGTTTGCCAAACCGCGCAGTTCAGCCACCGAGACCCGCGACGGCGAGACGCTGCCCGTCTTCCGAGGCCACATCGTCAACGACATCGCGTTCGAATCCGAGGCCCGCACGCCTGATCCCTCCCGCCTGCTGGAGGCGTACAGCACCTCTGCGGCAACGCTCAATCTGTTGCGGGCCTTCACCCGTGGCGGTTACGCCGATCTGCGCCAGGTGCACGACTGGAATCAAGAGTTCGTGGCGTCCAGCCCAGCTGGTCAGCGCTATGAGGTACTGGCCAGTGGCATCGACGCGGCGCTGCGGTTCATGAACGCCTGCGGGCTCGACACCGACGACAGCGCCATGCGCCAAGTAGAGCTCTACACCAGCCACGAGGCGCTGCTGCTGGGCTACGAGGAAGCGCTCACCCGCACCGACAGCATCACCGGCGACTGGTACGACTGCTCCGCTCACATGCTGTGGGTCGGCGAGCGCACGCGCGAGCTCGATGGCGCACACATCGAGTTCCTGCGAGGGGTGCACAACCCGATCGGGGCGAAGCTGGGTCCCTCCGCCACACCCGCCGAGGCGTTGGCGCTGTGCGAAACGCTGAACCCATACCGGATCCCGGGCAGGCTGACCCTGATCAGCCGCATGGGAGCAGGCAACGTCTCGGAGTGCTTCGATCCCATCCTGCGAGCAGTCACCGACGCCGGCCACCCGGTGGTCTGGCAGTGCGACCCCATGCACGGCAATACGTTCAGCACCGATGACGGGGTCAAGACCCGCCACTTCGATGCGATCTTGGCCGAGATCCGCCAGTACTTCGCCGCTCACGCCACTGCCGGGACATGGCCTGGAGGCATTCATCTCGAGATCACCGGCGATGCGGTGACCGAGTGCATCGGCGGCGGTGACGAGCTGGCGCAGCATCAGCTCGGCGACCGCTACGAAACCATGTGCGATCCTCGCCTGAACGGCCGCCAGTCACTCGACTTGGCCTTCTTGGCCTCCGACCTGCTCGCGTCAGCGAGAAACGGAGCCGGCTGAGCCGGTCGGCTACGCCAAGTTGTCGACAAATCCCTCGAGCTGGCGCAGATTGCGGCACTCGAACACGCCGTCGGTGTAGGTCGAGTACTCGGTGATCACCGAGTCGCCCGTGTCCCAGTACGAGCGCGGCTCGGGGTTCAGCCAGAACACCGAACGGGCCCGCTTCTGGCACTCCTTGAGCACCCATGCGTTCGTCGAGTGGTAGTTGTTGCGGGCGTCGCCCAGGAACATCATCGTCGACTTGGCATTGACGTCCTTGCCGAAGTTCTCCCAGAAGACGCCGAAGGCATGGCCGTAGTCGGAGTGGCCATCGACCCAGACCACGTCAGCCTCGGTGTTCACCCGGTGCACCGCATTGGTGATGTCCTCTTCGTTCTGGAACATGTGGGTGACTTCGTCGATGCCGTCGATGAAGACGAACGAGCGCACTTTGGAGAACTGGTTCTGCAGCGCATACACCAAGTGCAAGGTGAAGCGGGCAAATGCTGCGACTGAGCCCGAGATGTCCGCCACCACGATGAGTTCGGGCTTGTTCGGCCGCGGGTGGCGAAAGCGCGGCTCGGCGGGCACACCGCCGTAGCTGAGCGAGCGCCGCACCGTGGCCCGGAAGTCGAGGGGTCCGCGGCGCTTGTGCTTGCGCTTGCGCGCCAGGCGCGCTGCCAGCTTGCGGGTGAGCGGCTGGATGGCCTTGCGGATGTTGGCCATCTCCTCCCGGCTGGCATGCATGAAGTCGACGTCTTCGGGAAGCGGCTTGCGCAGGGTCTTGGCCATCGCCTCGACGCCCCTGTCGGCCACCAGGCGACGCCGGATCTCGGCCTCGATCTCCCGCTTGAGCTGCTCGATGCGGTTCTCGAATTCCTCGCGTTCGAGCCGTTCTGCCAACGGCGTCATCTCGCCTTCGTACCGCTCAGAGGACTCCTCGATCAGCCGATCGAGCATGCCGTCGAGATCAAGATTGCGCAGCGTCCGGTACAGGTAATAGGTGCCGCCGACCGGCCGGCCCGGCTCCATGCCCGCGAACTGCGTCACCGCTGCTCGGGCCATGGCCGCCATCATCGCCTCATCCGCGTTCAGCAGCGCCCGAAAGAGCATCTCGGCGATCTCCTCGGGGGACATGTCCTGTCCACCCCCGCGACCGCCCATGCCCTGCATCTGCTGGGACATCCACTCTTCGAGATTGTCGGGATCGAATTCCCCGTTGCCTTCCTCGTCGCCGACGTTGTATTCCGGTCCGCGCAGCGAGAAGTACACCTCGAACACGGTCTCGAAGGCCCGCCAGTGCTGCTCGTTCTTCACGAGCGTGGCAGCGAGCGCGTACTTGAAGGCGTCGCGATCTTCGATGGGTATGTGCTTGACGGCCTCCATGGCGTCGAGGTTCTCCGTCAACGAGACCGGCAGGCCGGCGTTGCGCAGCTCCCCCACGAAACCGCTGAGCAGGTCCAGCATGGCTGACCTCCGTCCCTGTGCCGGTGCCGGCTAGGCCTCGACCGTCAGCTCTTTGGCGGCCTTCTCGATGTCGGATTGGTACTTGAGCAGGATGTGGAGTGTCTCCTTGGCCTGCTCGACGTCGATGTTCTCGATGCCCAGAAGCACCAAGGTCCGAGCCCAGTCCAGGGTCTCCGACACCGACGGCGCCTTCTTCAGCTCGAGCTGGCGGATGGAGCGCACGACGCGTGCAATCTGCTCGGCCAGGTTCTCGCTGATGCCCGCAACCTTTGTGAGGACGATCTGCTTCTCGCGCTCAAGATCGGGATAGTCGATGTGCAAGAACAGGCAGCGCCGCTTGAGCGCCTCGGACAGCTCGCGGGTGTTGTTGGAGGTCAGGAACACCAGCGGGATCTGGCTGGCCATGATCGTGCCGAGCTCGGGAATCGACACCTGGTAGTCCGACAGGATCTCCAGCAGAAGCGCCTCGGTCTCGATCTCGACGCGGTCCACCTCGTCGATCAGCAGCACCACCTTGTCCTCGGCGCTGATCGCTTCGAGCAGCGGTCGGGTGAGCAGGAACTCGTCCTGGAAGATGTCGTCCTGCAGCTCTACCCAGTCCTCGTGCTCGGCATCGACGCCCCGGTCGGCCTGAATGCGCAGGAGCTGCTTCTTGTAGTTCCACTCATACAGCGCCTTGGCCTCGTCGAGACCCTCGTAGCACTGCAGTCGAATGAGACGGGCGCCGCTCATGGCTGCCACCGACTTGGCCAGCTCGGTCTTGCCGGTGCCAGCGGGTCCCTCGATGAGCACCGGCTTGCCGAGTCGCTCCGCCAGGAACACCACGCTGGCGATGCCGTCGTCGGCGAGATACTCGACCTTGGCCAGGCCTTCGCGGACACCCGAGAGGTCTCCGAACATTGTCTCGTTCATTCTGGGTGTCTCCCCTGTCTGGTTGGGCAGTGGGCGGGGCGCTGGACCGCCGGGGCTGGGTCGCTGGCCGGGTTGTCGGCAGTAGGGCCGGTCAGACAGTGTGGCAGCCGCGGCCACCTGTCGGCACGGTCAGCCCCGCGTGTGACCCGTCCCGGTCACTACGAACTTGGTGGTCGTGAGCTGCTCGAGGCCCATCGGGCCGCGGGCATGCAGCTTCTGGGTGCTGATGCCGATCTCTGCGCCGAAGCCGAATTCCTCTCCGTCCACAAAGCGTGTCGAGGCGTTGACGAGCACGGCAGCGGCGTCCACCCGGCGGGTGAATTCCTGAGCGGCGGCAAGATCACCGGTCACGATGGCCTCACTGTGGCCGGTGCCGTGCTGATTGACATGATCGATGGCCCCATCGAGATCGTCGACGACGGCCACGCTCATCTTGAGTGCGAGAAACTCCGTGGCAAAATCCTCGGTGCTGGCGGGACCGATCTGGGGCGAGATGGCGCGGGAGGCTTCATCGCCCACCAGCTCGACGCCTTCAAGGTCCTCGACGATCCGAGGCAGGAAATCCGCGGCCACATCCCTATGCACAACGAGCGATTCGGCTGCGTTGCACACCGATGGCCGACTGAGCTTCGCGTTGGAGACGATGCCCGCAGCCATGTCCAGGTCTGCCTGGGCGTCGACGTAGACATGACAGTTGCCATCGCCGTCGATGACGTAGGGCACCGTGGCATTGGCGAGGACCGAGGCGATGAGCGCCGGACCGCCCCTGGGGATGAGACAGTCGATGTAGCCGCGCAAGCCCATGAACTCAGCGGCGGCACTGTGGCGGGTATCGGTGACGAGCACCAGGGCGTCTGCGGGCAAGCCGGCTTTGACCAGTCCTTCGCGCAGCGCTTCGGCGATGGCCATGTTGGAGTTCAGCGCGGCGCTCGAGCCCCGCAGGAACGCCGTGTTCCCCGATTTCAGGCAGAGGCCGAAGGCATCTGAGGTGACATTGGGTCGGCTTTCGTAGATGATCGCCACCACACCCAGCGGCACCCGAACCCGTTCCACCGCCAGCCCGTTCGGTCGCACCCACCCGTCCACAACCTGACCGACAGGATCAGCGAGAGCCGCCACATTGCGCAGGCCTGCAGCCATCGCCGAGATGCGGCCATGGTCCAGCCGCAACCGGTCGATGAGTGTCGCTGACGTGCCGGCAGCCTCGGCGCTGGCCACGTCGTCGCGGTTGGCGGCGAGGATCCTGTCGGTTGCCGCCTCCAGCAGGTCCGCTGCAGACAGCAGGGCCTCGTCGCGTACGGCGCCGGATGCCTGCGCAAGCACCGTCGCAGCGGCCTTCGCGCGCTCGCCGAGCACCGTCATTGCCGGGGCTGCTGGCATCGCCGCCGCGATGGGCGTCTGGGCGTCAGGCACCCGAGCAGACTAGTGGCATCGCCCTGAATCACCCCAAGACGACGAGGTCGTCACGGTGCACGACGAGCGGGTGCAATCCCTCAGGCAACTGGTCGCTGCGCAGGCCTGCAGTGACCCGCAAGCCGTCGGCGTCAATGGCCGCCAAGCCCTTGGCGAAGATCTCCCCCTGCGAGTCGACGATGTCGACCGCTTCCCCGGCGGCGAACGAGCCTGCGTGCCCGACAACGCCGGCCGCGAGCAGCGATGTGCCGCCTGTCGACACAGCTCGGCGGGCTCCGTCGTCGACGGTCACTGATCCGCGGGCCGCCACAGCGAAGCCGATCCACAGCTTGCGGGCGGAGACTCGGGCATCCCGTGCGGGCACGGTGGTACCGACGCCCGCCCGGCCTGCGGCGGCATCGGCGACGACATCGGGGCGGCGGGCTGAGGCGATCACCGTGCGCACGCCGCTCCATGAGGCCATCCGGGCGGCTGCCAGCTTCGAGGCCATGCCGCCGCTGCCGACCGCATTCGCCGAGCCCGCCGCTGCCTGCAGCGATGGGCTCACTTCAAGGATCTCCGAGATGAGCGAGGCGTCGGGATCGATGTTCGGGTCTGCAGTGAGAACGCCGGGCATGTCGGTCAGCAGGATCAGCGCATCAGCGCGCACGAGGTTTGCGACGAGCGCGGCGATCCGGTCGTTGTCGCCGTAGCGGATGGCGTCGTCGGCGATCGCGTCGTTCTCGTTGACCACCGGCACGACGCCGAGATCGAGCAGATGATGGAACGTGGCCCGGGCGTGGAGGTACTGGTCCCGGTCGCGGAAGTCGTGCGGGGCGATCAATACCTGGCCGACAACCATGCCCTCGGCAGCGAACAGCTCGCGGTACGAGGCCATCAGGTCGATCTGACCGACTGCCGACAATGCCTGCAGCCGTTCAGGCTCAGCGGGCCGCTCGACGTTCAGCCGTTGCACCCCCGCGGTGATCGCGCCGGAGGTGACCACGATCACTTCGTGACCAGCAGCGCGCACATCCGCTACGTCCGACGCCAGCTTCGCGACGGCGTCGAGGTCGACACGCCCATCCGATGTGGTGATGGACGACGTCCCGATCTTGGCAATCAGCCGTAAGGGAGCAGCCATCGACGTCAATCCTGCCGTCTCGCCGAGCTCATGGCAGCGACCCGCGTCATGCTGTCATGTCTCATGTGTCGTGCCTCATGTGCCGCGTCTCATGTGTCGGGCTCGTACGTGAACTCGAAGTTGCCGATGCGCACGAGGTCGCCCGACTGGGCGCCGTTGCGAGCCAGGGCCCGGGACACGCCGAGTTTCTCCAGGCGGCGCTGCGCCCAGGCAAGCGCGGCAGGGTCGGTGAGATCCGACAACGCCACGGCACGGCGCGCTTGACGACCCTCGATCTCGAAGACCCCGTCTGCGAGACGCAGCACGGTGATGCCGGCAGGCTCGGGGCGGTGCACGACGTACTGGGCGGGGGCTGCGTCGACCGCCCTGGCTTCGCAGACCAGGTCACGCAGCCGACCGAGTACCGGGGCCACGCCTTCGCCCGTGACGGCACTGAGCCGGGGCCCGTCCCAATCGAGATGGGCGACGTCGGCCTTGGTGCCGACGACCAGCCGCCGGCGAGACGCGAGTGCGGGGTCATGCTGCTCGAGTTCACCGAGCAGCACATCAACCTGCTCATGCGGATCACGATCGGCGACCTCCGCCAAGTCAGCCATGATCAGCAGTACTCGGGCTCGCTCGACGTGCCGCAGGAACTGGTGTCCGAGACCCCTGCCCTGCGCCGCGCCGTCGATCAAGCCGGGAACATCTGCGATCACCATCTCAAAGCTGTCCGCGCCAGCTCCGGCGCCGTCGTCGAGCCGGACGACTCCGAGGCTGGGCGTGAGGGTCGTGAACGGGTACGAGGCAACCTTTGGCCGCGCCGCCGACACCGCGCTGATGAAGGTGCTCTTGCCCGCGTTCGGGAAACCCACCAGAGCGACATCGGCCATCAGCTTCAGCTCGAGACCGAGCCAACGCTCTTCGCCCGGCTCCGCCTGCTCGGCGAAGTGAGGGGCGCGCATCCGGTTCGAAGCGAAGCGGGTGTTGCCCCGGCCGCCACGCCCGCCCTGTGCCGCCAACCAGCGGTCACCCGCGTTGACGAGGTCTGCCAGCACGGTGCCATCACGATCTCGCACGATGGTGCCCTCGGGCACGCTCACCAGTTCATCGGCGCCTTTGCGGCCATGCCGCTTGCGCCCCTGGCCGTGGCCGCCGTCGGTGGCGCGCCGGAACGGGAAGTCCCGGAACGCCAGCAGCGATGCCACATTGCGGTCCGCGACAACCCACACATCACCTCCGTGTCCGCCGTCGCCCCCGTCCGGTCCGCCGCGCGGCACGTGGGATTCGCGACGGAACGACACGCAGCCCGCCCCGCCGTCGCCGCCCTTCGCGTGCAACTGGCACTCATCGACAAAGTCGCTCATCGGCGTTCGCCCGTCTCAGGCATTCTCGGCTGAGCCCGTACAGCGTCCTCGCAGACGCCTACAGGTGCGGGATGAAGTGCGCGAGAACTACGACGGGACGACGTCAACGAGCCGGCGTCCACGGCGATAGCCGAACCGCACGACACCGGGAGCCGTCGCGAACAGCGTGTCGTCCTTGCCGCGCCCGACATTCCGTCCTGGATGGAACTTGGTGCCCCGCTGGCGCACGATGATGCCGCCGGCGTCGATGGTCTGCCCCGAATACACCTTGACGCCGAGACGCTTTGCCACCGAGTCGCGGCCGTTGCGAGTCGAGCCTCCGCCCTTGGTCTTCGACATGGTCAGTCCCTCGCAATCGCAGTGATCTCGACCGTGCTGTAGCGCTGCCGGTGTCCCCACCTGCGCCGGTTGGTCGTGGCGTTCTTGTAGGTGAAACCGTCGATCTTGGGCCCCTTGGTTTCGCCGACCACCCGGCCCGTCACCGAGGCGCCCACGAGCTCGTCAGGCGTCGCCAGCACTGCGCCGTCATCCACCACAAGAACCGGCGCGAAGGTGACCTCCTCGCCGGGCGGCACCGCGAGCAACTCAACGTCGAGCCGCTGGCCGGGCTCGACGCGGCGCTGCTTGCCGCCGGTAGCGATGACTGCGTACATCGGTTGGAGAGGATACCGATGAGGTCGCTCGATCGGCGAGTGGATTTCTTGCCCAGGATCGGGCGCCGGATCAGGCGAACAGCGACTCGCGCAACCGGATGCCGCGTCCTTCGCATTCATCGCATGGATCCGACATCGACTCCAGCAGTCCCTCACCGGTGCGCATCCGGGTCATCTGCACAATGCCCATGTCCGAAATCGGCTCCGTGGCGGTGCGGGTCTTGTCCCGGGCCAGCGCCTCATTCAGCGTCGACATGAGCCGTTCGCGTTGGTGCTTGTCATCCATGTCCACGAAGTCCACGACGATGATCCCGCCGATGTCCCGCAGCCGCAGCTGCTTGGCAATCTCGGTGGCGGCCTCCAGGTTGTTCTGGAACAGCGTCTCGTTCAGGCTGGACTTGCCCACGTTGCGACCCGTGTTCACGTCGATCACGGTCAGCGCCTCGGTGTGCTCGATGATCAGCGATCCGCCCGACGGCAGCCACACCTTGCGATCGGTGGCCTTGCGCACCTGCTCCGCCACGTGCACCCGCTCGAACAGCGGCAGCCGCTCAGCAACCGGGTCATAGAGCCGGATGCGGTCCACCAGCGGTGCCGCTACCGCCTCCATGTAGCCCTTGACTTGGGAGAACAGTGCCGGGTCGTCGATCACCACCTCACGGAAATCGGCAGTGAACTGCTCGCGGATGATGCGCACCGCCAGCTCCGGCTCCCGGAACAGCAGCGTGGGCGCATCGGAGCGCTTGGCCAGTTCGCTGATCTTCGTCCACTGCTGTGTCAGCCGTTCGATGTCGCGGCGGATCTCGGCGGCAGTGACGTTCTCGGCAGCGGTGCGCAGGATGACCCCGAACCCATCGGGGATCTCCTTGGCCAGCAGGCTGCGCAACCGGCGTCGCTCGCGGCTGGGCAGACGACGGGATATACCCATCGCGCTGCTGTTGGGGATCAGCACCACGAATCGGCCCGGCAGCGACACCTCGGTGGTCAGACGGGCGCCCTTGTGGCCGATCGGGTTCTTGATGACCTGGCACATGATCGTCTGATCGTTCTTGATCAGCTCTCCGATCGCGGGCCCCGCCACGGAGCGTCCTCGCCTCCCGCCGGCCCGCTTGCGCTCGGAGCCTCCGTCGTCATCGCTCTCGTCGGATGCAACCGTCAGATCACCGCGGTACAGCACGGCCTGCTTGGGCGTGCCGATGTCGACGAACGCCGCTTCCATGCCTGGAAGCACACGCCGCACGCGACCCAGGTAGAGATTTCCGTAGATCTCCGAGATGTCGTCGGACGGGCGGCTCACGTAGTACTCGATCAGCGAACGGCCCTCGAGCACGGCGATGTGCGTCGCTCCCTCGGAGACATGAACGCACATCCGGTACCGGCCCAACGGCTTGCCGTTGCGGTACTTGCCGCGGCGCTCGGTGAGCTGCTCGTCGTCGAGCTCGAGCGGTTGCTGATCGGCCAGGATGGCTTCGACCGGTGCGTGAGAGCCATTGCGCGTCTCGGCGGTCGTCGCAGCGGCCTCGCCGGATCGGCCGCGCCCACCGCGTCCCCGACCGCCGCGCCGTCGGCGGCGCCGCCCCCCGGCACCCTCGCTCTCGGGCGCTGCTTGAGTCGGTGCGGGTCGGCTGTCGCCGATCTGCGGCTTGCGAGCCGGCGGCGGCACTGGCGGGACTGGGGGCTTCGCATCCTCCGGCTCGGCCTGAGCCGAGTCCGCCTTCGTCTTTCCTTTGGGCCCGGGCTTGGCCCTGGAATCGGCCCTGGACTCAGACTTGGGTCCGGGCTTGGCTCTGGAATCGGCCTTGGAATCAGACTTGTCCCCGGACCCAGCCTTGGGTGTGTCCGGGGCCGCAGTTGTTCGCCTGCGCCTGGTCGGCTGCTTCGAATCCGCCGCTGGTGTTGCCGCTGTCGCCAGGCCCGGTTCCGGTGCGACAAGTCGACGCTTGCGAACAGCGGGTGCCGGATCGGTCTCGTTGGCCTGTGTCGAGTTCTCCTGGGTCTTCTTCTGCGTCGTTTTTTTCTGTGTCTTGTCCTGTTGTGTCTTTTCCTGTGTGTCGTCGGTTGTGTCGTTCAGTGTTGATTCATCCACTGATGGATTCCTTGTGTTTCTGGGCGCACATGGCAGGCACGGCCGGTTCGGCTCGTCCCGCGGCGCCACTCGTCCATTGATGTGTTCTTCGGGCAATGCCCATCTCATGCGCCGGCGCGAGTGCCGGCACCAGTTCGCTAGGGCGCACCACCCGGGGCGTGGCTGACAGCTCGGCGCTCAGCACCGCCCCTCGGTCCGAGCATCCAACCACCTGCAGCACCTCAACGCTGGGTCGAATATCCGAACTCACGGTCTCGCCTTTGTGCACCCGTTCAGTCACGACGGTACCGGCATCGAGGAATTCTGCAACCGCTTGCGCCGCCGCAGAGGCATCGAGCCCCACGATCTCGAATTGCCAACCGCACGAACGAACCGCCGCCTGCAACGACGGGCCGCGGCCGTCGGTCAGCCCCGCTGCGGACACTTCCATGCCCACCGGCAACGCCTCGCTGAGCGCCAAGGCGACGGTGCAGTAGCTCGGTCCAGCCGCAGGAGACTCGTGGTCGCACGGCGCATGAGTGCCGTTCCGGCAGGCGATCACAGGTGCCGCACGGGGCACCGAAGCGCTGCCGTCACCCTGCACGCCATCGGGGCCAGTCCCGTCGAGCACCGCACCCGCGACCAGCGGCAGCTCCACGAACTCGGCCTCCGACTCGTACCCGGTCGGCAGCGCCAAGCCGAAGCTCAGCTTCATGCGAGGGGAGAAGCCCTCGCTGTAGGCCACCGGCAACCCGACCTTGCGCACGGCGCGCTCGGTCACACGGGCGACGTCGCGGTGGCCGATGAAGCGGATCTTGCCGACCTTGGAGAAGCGGACGCGCAGCCTCAACGCCATCTCCCACCCACGAGGGTGGGAGCGGCACTGCGGCTCTGCACCGGTGCCAGGACCCAGCGCATCATGCGCCGGCCCCGCTCGGTGCGCCTGCGCCCGCCAGCTGGCGGGGTCGCAGCTCGACCGGCACCAGATGGCCGGTCGCGAGATCCTGTCCCGTCCCCTGACTGCCGCCATTGGGGGCGACAGGGGACGCAACCATGTGCTCGATCCCATATTCAGTACAGGCCCCGCAGTCGTAGCACGGGGTCCATCGGCAGTCAGGCAGGCCATGCCCAGCCAGGGCGTCCTGCCAGTCGTGCCAGAGAAAATCGCGGTGCAGCCCGGCACCGATGTGATCCCAAGGCAGCACCTCGTGCTCGCCTCGATGGCGATGCACGTACCAATCCAGTTCGAGGCCGCACGCTGCCATGGCCTCTTCCCACAAGCCCAAGTCAAAGCGCTCGCTCCACTCCTGGAACGTGCCGCCCTTGCGCCAGACGTACTCGATGGCTGCGCCCACTCGGCGGTCGCCACGGCTGGCGATGCCCTCAGCGGTCGAAGCGGCCGGGTCATGCCACTTCAGCTGCACGCGCCGGTTGCGGCCCAACGCCGAGCGCACCAGCCGCACCTTGCGGGCCAGCTCATCGGGCGGGTTCTGCCCGAACCACTGGAACGGCGTGTGCGGTTTGGGCACGAAGCCCCCCAGCGACACTGTCACCGACGCGCGCTTGGTGTACTCCTGCCCGATACGGGTGCAGGCATCGGCCAGGTGAGCGATGGCCTCGGTGTCGGGGTCCATCTCCGAAGGCAGGCCGGTGAGGAAGTACAGCTTCATGCGATGCCAGCCTTGGCTGTAGGCCGAGCGCACCGCTCCGTACAGGTCCTCTTCGGTGATGAGCTTGTTGATGATCTGGCGCAGACGCCACGATCCCGCCTCGGGGGCAAAGGTGAGCCCCGTGCGACGAGCGCGTGACACCTGCGCCGCCACGTCGACCGTGAAGGCGTCGACGCGCATGCTGGGCAGCGAGACACTGATCCGGTTGGAATCAGCGCCGGCTCCACCGGCGGTGTTGTTGCCGCTGGCTCCGCCGGCTGTGTCGTTGCCGCCGGCTCCGCCGGCGGAGACCGTGTCACGCACCAGTTCGGCGATGCCGCTGTAGTCGGCCGTCGACAGCGACATCAGGCTGACCTCGTCGTAGCCGCTGCGCTCAAGGCCAGCAGTCACCATCTCGCGGACCTGAGCAGCCGGGCGCTCACGAACCGGGCGAGTGATCATCCCCGCTTGGCAGAAGCGACACCCGCGGGTACAGCCCCTGAAGACCTCCACCGACAGCCGATCGTGGACGACTTCGGTGACCGGCACCAGCTGCTGGCGGGGATACGGCCACTCGGCCAGATCGGCAACCGTGCGCTTGGCAACGAGCGCCGGAACGTCGGGATACCTGGGCGTGACGCCAGCAAGCGCCGGCCCGTCGTAGGCCACCTCATACATGGCCGGCACATACACACCCTCAATGCCTGCGAGGTCGCGCAGGATGGTGGTGCGCGTGCCTGAACGCTTGCCGCTTCGCTTCCAGGTGCCTACCGCCTCGGTGATCTCGGAGACCACTTCCTCGCCGTCGCCGATCACGAAGAAATCCACGAAATCGGCCAGCGGCTCAGGGTTGTATGCACAATGGCCGCCGGCGCCGATGAGCGGATCGTCATCACTGCGCTGCGCCGAACGCACCGCCACACCCGCAAGGTCGATGCAGTTGAGCACGTTCGTGTACACGAGCTCAGCGGAGAGGTTGAAGGCGATGATGTCGAAATCGCCCGCTGCTCGATGCGTGTCCACCGAGAACAACGGCAGCCCAGCGGCACGCATCTCGGCCTCGAGGTCGATCCAGGGCGCATAGGCGCGCTCGGCGCTGGCGTCCGGGCGCTCGTTCAGCAGCTCATAGAGAATCTGCAGACCTTGGTTCGGCAGACCGATCTCGTAGGTATCGGGATACGTCAGAAGCCACGAGGTGAGATGCGGGCCCACGGCCGGTCGTTGCATCCCGTCCTCGCAGCCGATGTACCGAGCCGGCTTGGAGACACGTGGCAGCAAGGGCTCGAGCCGGGGCCACAGCGTTGTCATTGCAACTCCAACGCTACCGGCCCGGCCAGATCGTGAAGCGTTAGAGCGTGTAACGCCGCGCACCGACGCTGATGACGATGCCCACCGCGGCAAAGGCGGTGATGGTCCCGGAACCGCCATGGCTCATGAGCGGCAGAGGAATACCGGTGATCGGCATGATGCCGATCGTCATGCCGATGTTCTGGAACACCTGGAACAGGAGCATCGACAGAATGCCGACGGTGAGTAATCGTCCGAACGGGTCGCTGGCCACACGGGCGATCTGCCATATGCGCAACGTCATGTACGCATACAGCGCCAGCAGGACCGTGCCGCCGACGAGACCGAACTCCTCCCCCAGCGCCGTGAAGATGAAGTCGTTGTGCTGCTCAGGAACCAAGTCCAAGTTGGTCTGGGTGCCTTGCTTCCAGCCTTGGCCCCAGATGCCACCGGCGCCGATGGCAATCTGGCTCTGACGCAGGTTGTAGGAGGCCTCCAGGGGCTCGAAATCCTGATCCAGGAACGCCGTCAAGCGGTTTCGCTGGGTCTCATTGAGCAGGCGAGGGCCCTGGAACGCATCGATGCTGAACACCAGCACCAGCAGCAGGATTCCGATCAGCGTGATGACGACGATGTGGCGGACTTGCGCCCCGGCGACCAGCAGCATGCCCATGGCGACGGCCACGAAAACCAGCATCGTGCCCAGGTCGGGCTGCAGGTAGATCAGGACCATCGGCACCACGAGCAGCACGCCCGCGTTGAACAGCGTGTCGAAGCGCAGGTACCCCTCGTGGCTGGCGACGAACGCCGCCAGCGACACGATCACGACGAGCTTGGCGAACTCCGAGGGCTGCACTTGGAACCCGAAGACCGGCAGCACGAACCACGACCGCGCATTGCGAATCTCCGGTGCCCAGAACAGCAGCGCCCCCAGGGCTGCGAGCGCCGCCAGATAGGCATGCGTCGCATAGGCGCGCAGCACCCGGTAGTCCACGACAGCGGCGACCACCATCGCCACCACCCCCAGGCCCACGAAGATCGCCTGGCGTCGCGCCACCGTCCACGGGTCGCCGCCTTCAAAGGACAGGCTCCGCCATGTCGAGGAGTAGTTCATCGCGACGCCGAGCAGCGCTATCGCCAGCGCAGCCAGCGCCAGTGAATAGTCGGCGAACCAGGCCGGGGATTGCAGCTCGCGCCGCCTCTGTGCCCGATTCAGCAGCCGTGAGATCATCGCGCCAAGGCTCCCTCGATCTCATCCACATCAGGGATGCCATCACCGTCCGCATCGGTGGGTGTGTTCGCTCGTGGCAGCTGGATGCCCCACGGGCAGCCCTCAGGCACGTAACCGAGAAACGCCGGATCGCCTCGCAGCGCCTCCGGCACTTCGGGACACTCGGGCTGGGGCGGCGCGAACGCGATCTGGGGCTCAGGCCAGCGCTGCTCGTAGGCCCGCACCGCCTCGATGATCCGACGAGCCACAGGCGCCGCTGCCTCGCCGCCGTAGCCGGCCTCTTCCATGACGACCGCAACGGCATAGCGGGGGTCGTGCGTCGGTGCCCATGCAACGAACACCGCCGTGTCCTCCTTCTTGCGCCGCAGCACCGCGTTCAAGCCTTGCGCCTGGGCTGTGCCGGTCTTGCCCGACACCGGGTAGCCCTCATGGTCGTAACCGTCGAACGCCTTCGCGGCCGTGCCCCGCAGCCGGGAATTGGTGACATTGCTCAACCCCTCGCGCACGACAGCGCTGCCCTCGGGAAAGCTCACCACATCGAGCACCCTGGGTTCGAAAGTCAGCACCGGCTCACCGAAGGTCTCAGCGCGCCGTGAGATGACTGCTTCCACGATGTTCGGCGAGAAGAGCGTCCCGCCGTTCGCGATGGTGGCGTAGGCGTTGGCGAGCTGCATGGGTGTCACGGCCACGAACCCCTGGCCGATGCCGGTGTTGATGTTGTCGCCCGGGAACCATCGCGGCGGCTCGTCGTAGGGGTTGTAGGCCTCGGGGCTCAGCTCGAAGAGGGTCTCCTTGACGTCGCCATCGGGCACGCGGCCTGTTTTCTCGAAGGGCAACTGCACACCGGTCGGAGAGCCGAAACCGAGCGCTCGCGCCATGTCCTGGATCGCCCACTGCTCGGGTCCGTCGATCCAGTACAGGTCGTCGGACACCTTGTAGAAGTACGCGTCGCTCGAGCGGGTCAGCGCTCCGGACAGGTCCAGCGTTCCGAGGGCAGCCCGATCCGCATTGAAGAACGTGCAGCGCCCGGTGCAGCCTCGCGCGTCGGGAATCCTGTAGTAGCCGACGTCGTGAAAGGCCGCCCGCGGCGAGATGAGTCCCGCATCCAATCCGGCCAGTGCTGTCACGGGCTTGAACACTGAGCCGGGCGAGTAGGTGCCCTGCACCGCCAGGTTGTTGAGGGCTCCTGGCGCGTAGGGATTCTCGAACACCGACCGGTACTCCGCCAGCGACAGTCCTTCGACCATCCATGTGGGGTCGTAGGTCGGGTGCGACACCATGGCCAGCACGTCGCCATTGCGTACGTCCATCACCACCGCAGCCCCGGTGAGTGCCGGGTAGAAGAAACCGGAGTCCTCGCTCACCGTCTTGCGGGCAGCGATCAGTCCCTGCCGCAGATATGACTCGGTGGCGGCCTGCAACTCGACGTCGATGGACAGCACGATGTCGTGACCCGGTTCAGGGGGCACATCGGCCAGGATCCGCTGGACTCGGTCCTGCCGGTCGACTTCGAGCTTGGTGCGCCCCGGCTCGCCGTGGAGCTCGGCCTCGAACAGGCCCTCGATGCCGGCCCGGCCAACCCGTTCGTAGGGCAGGTAGCCGTCATCGATCAGCTCGCGGTGCTGGCGCTCGGACATTGCCCCGACGTAACCGACGATGTGCGCGCCGACCTCGTTCTGCGGGTAGACGCGCACCCAGTCCCACCTGGCTTCCACCCCGGCGATCGAACGCTCCGCTACCCGCAGCAGGCCGTCTTCGTCGAGGCCTGTCGCCACCACTTTCGGGGCAAGCGGGTGCGTGCGCTGATCCGCAAAGCCCCTGCTGAGCTGCTCTGCGGGCACATCGAGCAGATCAGCCAGCTCGGTCAGCACCGCTTCGGTGTGCTCCTCGCTGTATCTCGAGTGGTCATAGGTCACCACCCCGGTGCGGACGTTGTCGGCGAGCACCACACCGTGACGATCGAGGATGCGGCCGCGGGTCGGCGGCGTGATGATGATGCGGACCTGGTTCGACTCCGCCGCCACGGCGAACTGCTCCGTTTCGAGCACTTGCAAGTACCACAGGCGGGTGAACAGCGCGCCGAACAGGCCGACCATCACGATGCCGACGAAGGCCATCCGCCGGCGGACCCGCTCATCCACCGCGAGCCGTGCTTTCCGGACTGGCAGACATGCGAGGACGGATGATGAGGGCCCAGCGAGTCGCTCGCTCCAGCGACAGATAGGTCACGAAGGCAGCGACGCCGGTGACAATGGCGATGCGGACGAGCGGCGCCTCGGTCACGTAGACGAGGTCCATCAGCCAGCCGGCGCCGGCGAAGAGGCCGATCCCTCCGGCTGCCAGCACTGACGCCGCCGCCGACCGCATGAGCCTGCCGGCCGAGGGCATCTGCTCGGCCAGGGCACCCGACAGATAACCCACCAGCGTCATCACGAGCAGCGACATGCCGAACGGCGTGTGCAGGATGAGATCGGAGGCCACTCCGCAGCCCCCGCCGAACGACGCCCCCGTGCTGCGGCCGCCCACCATCCCCCCGGCAACCGCCAGCAGCACCAACGGATCGACAATGACTCCCGCCGGCGTGATGTGCGCCAGCAGGCCCACGTGAACCATGACAGCGACCGCCAGCACCAACGCCGACCGGGCCAGCGGCCCGGCGCCGGCCATCATCGCCCAGCTCCCGTCGACCCAACCGCCGGCGACGCAGGCCACGTCGACGCAGGCCACGTCATGAATCGCCTCCCACCGTGCCTGCATCGGCTGGGCCATCCGGCGGTTCGCGATCCACGATCACCGGTTCGGGGACGTTGGGTTCATAGAGCAGCACTTGCACCCAGCGGAGCCGCTCGAGATCGGCAGCAGGGTGGACAGTGACGCGTTGCGCGCCCCGCACCGCGTCGGGCTCGACATCGGTGACGGTGCCCACGAGCAGCCCGGCGGGAAAGGTGCTGCCCTCGAAGCCGCTCGTCACCACGGTCTCGCCGGGAATGACGACAGTCTCCAGCTCGATATAGCTCACCTCCAAGTCACGACCCGGCCCCCGTCCCGAAGCCAAGCCGTCATCCCCGGACCGAACGATGCGCACACCGGCATCGAAGTTCGGATCGGTCAGCAGCTCGACGGTCGCCCACGACGGCGTGACCGTCACGACCCGTCCGATCAGACCGTCGCCACTCTCGACTGCCATGCCCTCGCGAATGCCGTCGCGACGGCCTGCATCGATATCGATCGTGCGCTCGAAGTTCGACACGGGCGCATCGATGACACGCGCCGTGACCCGCGGGATCGCCCGGACGACGTCACGGGCGCCCAAGAGCGCGAGCAGTTCCTGGCGGTCCCGCTCCAACTCGCCGACCCGCAGCACTGACGCCCGCACTGTTGCCAGCTCGCCGCGCAGCTCCGCATTCTCGGTTTCGAGATCATCGAAGCTGACCAGGCCGCGCCACGCGTCGCGAAGCGGGCTGGTCACCCAGTCCCCGAACGTGCGCACCGGTCCCAGCAGCTCCTGCGCCCCGCCGCGGGCAGTGTCCAGCACACCGCCCGAGCCGCGTGCGTCGAGCGTCAGCAGTGCAATGGCCGTCACGACGAGCAGGGCCAAACGGAGCCAAGTGCGTCTCCGAATGCCGGCGCGGCGGGCCACGGCCGGGGGCGTCAGCGCCCCTCGGTGGAGGAGTACAGCACCCCGTGGAGGACGTCGAACTCTTCGAGCGTCTGGCCGGAACCGCGCACGACGGCGAACAGCGGGTCCTCCGCGATGTGGACTGCAACGCCTGTCTCCGAGCGCAGTCGATCCGGCAGACCGCGCAGCATCGCTCCGCCGCCCGCAAGCGTGATGCCGTAGTCCATGACGTCGGCAGCCAGTTCCGGGGCCGTGTCGTCGAGCGTGGCCTTCACCGAGTCGACGATGGCGCTGACTGGTCCTGCGATCGCTTCGCGAATCTCGAGGCTGTCGACGCTGACCGATTCGGGCAGCCCGCTGACCATGTCGCGGCCACGGACCTCGGCGTAGATCTCCTGCTGCAGCGGCCAGGCCGACCCCAGCGCGAGCTTGATCTCCTCCGCAGTGCGCTCACCCACGATGAGGCCATGTTCCTTCTTGACGTGGGCGACGATCGATGCGTCGATCATGTTGCCGCCGACGCGAGCGGAACGAGCCGTCACGATGCCGCCGAGCGAGATCACAGCGACTTCGGTAGTTCCGCCGCCGATGTCGACGATCATGCTGCCCTGCGCCGTCTGCACTGGCAGCCCGGCACCGATCGCCGCGGCCATGGGCTCCTCGATGATGTAGGCCCGGCGGGCGCCGGCGTACTCGGCAGCTTCCTGCACCGCACGCTGCTCCACGCCCGTGATGCCCGACGGCACGCAGATCACCATGCGCGGCTTGGGCCAACGCGTCTGGCTGACCTCGTTGATGAAGTGCCTCAGCATCTTCTCGCAGATATCGAAGTCGGCGATCACGCCGTCCTTGAGCGGGCTGATCGCGGTGATGTTGCCGGGCGTCCGGCCGATCATGCGCTTGGCTTCGAGACCGACGGCCAGCGAGTTGCCCGTCATCGAGTCGACAGCGACCACCGAGGGCTCATTGAGCACGATTCCCCGGCCGCGAACGAAGACGATCGTGTTCGCCGTGCCGAGATCGACCGCAATGTCGCGGCCGCCGAACACCGGGCCCCGCCGGCGAGATCGGGATGACCCGTTCGACGCCATCAGCTCGTGGCCTCGCTGATCGTCGCCGTGCTGCCGGCTGCGCCGTTGCTCGCCGTGCCGGCTGCCTGCGCGAGGGCGGGGAAGAACAGGGCAACCTCGCGCTGGGCGGAGGTCTCGCTGTCTGAGCCGTGCACCAGGTTCTCCGTCGGAGACAGCCCGTAGTCGCCCCGGATAGTGCCGGGCGCCGCGGTGGCGGGATTGGTGGCACCCATGAGGGTGCGAACGACGGCGAACACCTCGTCGCCCGCGTCGGCAGGGCCGTCGAGCACCATGATCACCGACGGCGAGCGGGTGATGAAATCCAGCAGCGGTGCGTAGAAGCTCTTGCCGGCGTGCTCGGCGTAGTGCTGCTCGGCAGTGCTGCGCTCGATGATCCGGTGCTCCAAGGCAGCGATCGCGAGCCCCTTGCGCTCGAATCTGCCCAGAATCTCGCCGACGAGGCCGCGCTCGACTGCGTCGGGCTTGCAGATCACCAGCGTTTGCCCCATCGCTGTCTCCCTCGGCTCCCTCGGCCCTGCTCGCGTCCTGGCGCGATGCGCCGGCGGATGCGCGACCGAGGCTAATGCGGGTGAGCCCCCAGAAGTCGCCGCGCTTCGGCCGCAACGTACAGCGAGCCGCTCACCACCACGATGCCCCCGGGACCGGCCCGATCACGGGCAACCCCCACTGCGTCCGAAACGGTTGCTGCGCTGAGGATCTCGGGCGCTGGCTGTCCGCCGGGGTCCGCCCCAGCGGCAGCCTCCACCGCCTCCGCGATCGCCGCAGGCGCCAGCGCGCGCGGCCACTGCGCTGCGGTGGCCACGACCGCGTCGAAGGAGCCGAGATCGAGCACCTCGCAGAACGCGGCGGGGTCGTGCGGCCGGTTCGCGCCCAGCACGAGCACGGTGGAAGCGCCGTCCGTGCGAGCGCTGCCCGTGCGAGCGCTGCCCGCCGCGGTGTCATCGGCTGCGGGCGACGCCTCGCGACGTGCCGATTCGACCAGCAGTGATTCGGCCAGCGTGTCTCGCAATGCAGCGGCTCCGGCGGGATTGTGTGCACCGTCGATCACCACCGTCGGCTCCCGGGCAACAATCTCGAAGCGTGCCGGCAGCGAGATGTCGCCCAATGCAGCAGCAACCAGGTCGGCGTCCAGAAGCCGACCGAAGAACGCCTCGACCGAGCTGATGGCGGTGGCGATGTTGGTCGCCTGATGAGCACCGTGCAGCGGCACGAAATGATCGCTGTGCTCCCCGAACGGCGTGCGAACCGTCACGAGCTGACCGCCGACGGCGGGTCGGCGCTGAACAACGTCCCAGTCGATGCCGCGCTGCCACATCTCGGCACCCGCCTGCTCCGCCGCGGCGGACACGATGCCGGCGAGCTCGGGCGCCGTCTCACCGCAGACGACGGTCGACCCAGCGGAGATGATCCCGGCCTTCTCCGAGGCCACGTCGGCCAGCGTGGGCCCGATGATCTCCAGATGGTCCGCGCCGACGTTGGTGATGACCGCCACGGCGGCATCCACGACGTTGGTGGCATCCCAGCGCCCGCCCATGCCGACCTCGATCACGTTGACATGCGCCGTGGAGGCAAACCAGTTGTATGCCGCCGCAGCCATCACCTCGAAGTAGTTCGGCCGCTCGCCGCACCGCTCGATCACCATCGATTCGAAGACGGCGACCTCGCTGATCGCCATCGTGAACGCCTCATCGTCCAGCGGCTCGTTGGCCACCGTGATCCTGTCGTTCACACGGTTGATGTGCGGAGACGTATAGCTGCCGGCAGCGAGCCCGCACGCCCCCAGCAGCGCCACCGCCATCCGCGCCGTGCTGCCCTTTCCATTCGTGCCGGTGATGTGAATCGCCGGCACGCTGTCCTGCGGGTCGCCCAGCACACCCATGAGCGTCCACATGCGGTCCAGGGTCGGCGGCGCTGCGTCGGGACTGCCGAGCAGGCGTTCAAGGTCGATGTGGGAGTCCAGCCAATCGACCGCCGCCTCGTAGTCGCGCAGCAATTCGGCTGGTGTCACTGATGGCCCCGTCTCTGGGGGGCCGGTGCCTGACGACCCAGTGTCCGATGGCCCTGTGTCCGAAAACCCAGTGTTCAAGAGGCGCGGCGCGTCACGGTCGAACGGGGCACCAGCGTCGGATTCACCTTGTCCAGCACGACCTCCCGGTCGACGATGCAGCGAGCCACATCGTCACGACTCGGCAGGTCGTACATCAGCCCCAGCAGGACTTCTTCCAGGATCGCTCGCAAACCCCGGGCGCCGGTGTTGCGAAGCATCGCCTGATCCACGATCGCCTCGAGTGCATCAGCGGTGAACTCGAGCTCGACGTCGTCCAGCTCGAACATCCGGCGGTACTGGCGCACCAGGGCGTTCTTCGGCTCGGTGAGGATCCGTCGCAGCGCATCAGGGCCCAACGGATCCACGACGCCCACCACCGGCAGCCTGCCGATGAACTCGGGAATCAGGCCGAAGTGGCGCAGATCCTCGGGCAGCACATCCGGCAGGACGTCGAGCGCGGATCTGTCCGCAGCGTTGCGCAGCGTCGCCCCGAATCCGACGCCTCGCTCGCCGACACGGTCGGCGATGATGCGCTCAAGCCCGTCGAACGCTCCCCCGCAGATGAACAGCACGTTGCTGGTGTCGATCTGGAGGAACTCCTGATGCGGGTGCTTGCGGCCGCCCTGCGGGGGAACCGACGCCACGGTGCCTTCCAGGATCTTCAGAAGTGCTTGCTGGACGCCCTCGCCCGACACGTCTCTGGTGATGGAAGCGTTCTCGGCCTTGCGTGCGATCTTGTCGATCTCGTCGATGTAGACGATGCCCGTTTCGGCCCGCTTGACATCGAAGTCGGCTGCCTGCAGCAGCTTCAGCAGGATGTTCTCGACGTCTTCGCCCACATATCCGGCCTCGGTGAGCGCTGTGGCGTCGGCGATGGCGAACGGCACGTTCAGCATGCGTGCCAGCGTCTGCGCCATCATCGTCTTGCCGCAGCCAGTGGGGCCGATCAGCAGGATGTTCGACTTGGCGATCTCGACCTCTTCGGGGGTGCCCGGGCCGGTGGGCTCCAAGCGCATGCGCTTGTAG
The DNA here is from genome assembly GCF_965208555.1 of Candidatus Poriferisodalis sp. Classification (GTDB taxonomy): domain Bacteria; phylum Actinomycetota; class Acidimicrobiia; order Acidimicrobiales; family Poriferisodalaceae; genus Poriferisodalis. The sequence continues at coordinate 642,497 of NZ_OZ242342.1, forward strand.
TGGTTGTACACAGCCACCGACAGGATCGTCTTGGTTCTGTCCTGATCGATGATGTAGTCGTCGAGGAAGGCGAAGATCTCTCGAGGCTTGGGCACCGCCTCGAACGGCGTCTCGGTCGACGTCTCGACCTCGTCGTCGATGATCTCGTTGCACAGGTCGATGCATTCGTCGCAGATGTAGACGCCCGGGCCCGCGATGAGCTTGCGCACCTGTTTCTGGGACTTGCCGCAGAACGAACACTTGAGCAGCTCGCCGCCTTCGCCGAACTTCGCCACGCTGCACCTCCCTCCCGTCGAGCACTCGTTGCGGGTAGCCGTATAAGGCTCGCACACAGCCTGTCCGCGCGCGACCCGGGTTTGATGTTGACCGCCAAGGATGGCACAGCGGGCACTGAACAGCGGGATCCATTGCGCCGCGCCGCCCGAGGCTGCCTCACGGGGAGCGGCCCGGACGCGCCGGTAGGCTCCGCGCTTCGTGAAGACGACGCTGACGCCGCTGGATCCAGCGGATTTCATCGGGCCCGCGCCGGTTTCTGAGCCCGATCCCACGCTCGACGACGACACACTGACCGGCCCCGACGCCGATGACCTTGGCGCCGCGGACACCGCCGGCGCAGCCGCTGGCGACGATGCAGACGGCGCAGCCGACGGCGACGATGCAGACGGCAGCGAGATCACGACCGAGAGGTTCATCGGACCGCGCGTCAAGCTGACCGTCGAGGTCGACGCCGAGACATTCGACGCCGATGTCGACGCGGCATTCCGCAAACTTGCCCGCGAGGTGCGCATTCCCGGCTTCCGCCCGGGCCGGGCGCCGCGCCGTGTGCTGGAGTCGCACTTCGGCACCGACATCGGCCGAGCCCAAGCCCTAGAAGAAGCGGTGCCCCGGTACTACTCCGAGGCTGTTCGCGACAACCGGGTGGACGTGGTCAACCAACCTGAGCTCGAACTCACCCTCGACGGCAGCGACGGACCGGTGGCGTTCGAGGCGACCGTGGAGATCCGGCCGGTAGTGACCATCTCGGGCTACGAGAGCCTGCAGATCGAGATCCCCAGCCCAGAGCCGACGGACGAGGAGATCGACGCTCGCATCGACGAGACGCGCCAACAGTTCGCCGACATCACCGAGGTAGATCGCCCCGCTGTGCAAGGCGATCGGGTCACCATCGACATCGAGGGATCTGTGGAGGGGGAACCGCTTCCCGGGCTCTCGGCACAGGACTACCTCTACGAGGTCGGCAGCGGTGGCATCGTTCCCGAGGTTGACGAGCAGCTCGACGGCTGCGAGGCCGGCGCCGACTTGTCGTTCAGCGCGCCGCATCCGGTGCAGCCGGAGATGGAGATCGACTTCGAGATCACCGTCAACACGGTGTCCGAGCTGGTGCTGCCCGAGCTCACCGATGACTGGGTGGACGAGAACACCGAGCACGACAGCGTGTCCGACTTGCGCGACGCCACCGCACGACAGCTGAGCTTCGGCCGCATCATGCAGGCCAACATGGTGCTGCGGGACGAAGCGCAGAAGCAGCTGGCGGAGTTGGTCACCGGACCCGTTCCCGACGCCATGGTCAACGGTGCGATCGCAGATCGCATGCAGGAGCTGGGCAGCGGGCTGCAGCAGCGGAACATGACAATCGAGGACTGGCTGGAGGCAACGGGCCAGGAGCCGGCATCGTTCATCACCGAACTGCGTGACGATGCCGAACGAGGCGCTCGCCTCGATCTGGCCCTCCGCGCCGTGGCCGCAGCCGAAGCGCTGCAAGCCGACGACGATGACATCGACGGGGAACTGGAGCGCATGGCGGCGACTGATGGCCGCAGCGCAGCACAGCTGCGTGAGGTCATGGTCGACACCGACGGGCTTGCACACTTGACCTCGGCGATTTGCAAGAGCAAGGCACTGCAATGGGCGATCGAAGCCGCCACACTGATCGGACCGGACGGCGACACCATCGAGCGTTCGGCGCTCGAGCTTCCGACGGCCGGTGATGCCTCAACACATGGAGCACCGGGCACCGACACCGGCGCAGACGACACTGACACTGATTCCGACGGCACTGATTCCGACGACACTGGGGACACACCGTGACAACCGAGTTCTCCGCTAGTTCGCATGCAGCGCTCCCCAAAGGGGACGAGGGCGCCGAGCGCTACCGCGCCCGCAACTACCTGGTGCCCACCGTCGTAGAGCAGACAAATCGCGGCGAGCGCGCCTACGACCTCTACTCGCGCCTGCTGAAAGAGAACATCATCTTCTTGGGCACGCCCATCGACGATGTCGTGGCCAATCTGGTGTGCGCGCAGATGATCCACCTCGAGTCGGAGAATCCCGACAAGGACATCAACATCTACATCAACTCGCCCGGCGGCGACATCAGCTCGCTGTTCGCCATCTACGACACCAGCCAGTACATCCGCAACGACATCACCACGATCTGCCTGGGCCAGGCCGCGTCGGCGGCGGCAGTGCTGCTAGCGGCGGGCACGCCGGGCAAGCGGATGGCGCTGCCCAACGCGCGGGTGCTGCTGCACCAGCCCTACGGCCAGGCGATGGGTCAGGCGACCGACATCGAGCTGGCGGCACGGGAGATCGACCGGATGCGTGAGCGGCTCGAGCGGATCATCGCGCATCACACCGGCCAGGATCTCGAGCGCATCCACACCGATACGGAACGTGACTTCATCATGGATGCCGAGGCAGCCAAGGAGTACGGGATCATCGACGAGGTGATCGCGAACCGCCAGGTGCTGGAGGACGGCCCGATCCGCGCCGCCTAATTCAGTGGGCGAATGGGTGTGCCCGCTACGGAGGCAGCAGGCGCCCTCTGCTCCGGGAATCCAGCAGGTTCCAACCTCGCAGAGTTCACCTGCTGCCTCCGCAGCTATGGCATCTGTGCCTCTCCGCTCATACGCCGAGACGAGCGGACGACGGGAATCGAACCCGCATCATCAGCTTGGAAGGCTGAGGTTCTGGCCATTGAACTACGTCCGCGCGAAGCGCCGAGGGTAGCGGGGCGCGCCGGGCTGGATCGGGCCGTTATCTGTCGAGGTCGAAGGGCAGTGACGTGGTGGTGGCGACTCGGTCGGTGCCATCGAGGCTGACCCGCAGTTCGGTGCTGGGCGCGAACCAGGGCGGGTCCAGCAGCGCGAGGCCGATGTTGGCGTCGAAGCGCGGGGACCGTGCGAGGGCTCGCAGCGTTCCGACCGGGTGGCCGTCGGAGCTCTGAACCGAGCGAGGCGATCGCAGGGGCGACGGCGGATCGCCGCCGATCACCAGTCCGACGAGGCGTCGCTGGCCGCCAGACGCCCGCCGGGCGCGCAGCGCCGCCTTGCCGATGAAGTCATGCCTCGTCGAGGCCTCCGGACCGCCATCGTCATCCCTCAGGCTGACGAAGCGGCCGATGCCCGCCTCGTCGGGATCGGTATCGGCATCGGTGTCGCCGCCGAACGACAGCAGGAAGCTCTCGATGCGCTCGGGGTTGTTCGGCGCGCCGACGCCAAGCCCGAAGGGCTGGCCTGCTTCCCACAGCAGGTCCCAGAGCTGTTCGCCCTTGGCGCCGTCCATCAAGAAGAGCTCAAAGCCGTCCTGACCCGACCAGCCCGAACGGCACACCACCATCGGGATACCCGCCGCCTGCTGTCCCTCGGGTTCGCCGAGTGCGGGGTGAACACATTGGACAAACCGGAAGAAGCGCAGTTCGCGAACCCAGTCGCCCAGCGCTGCAGCCACGACATCTTCGGCGCGAGGCCCCTGGACGGCGAGCGGCCAGACGTCGGGCTCGGTCACCTCGACGTCGTACCCGCCCTCGCCGGCGACGGCTCGTGCCCACAGCAGCACATCGCTGTCGGCAATCGAGAGCCAGAACGTCGTCTCGTCGATACGCAGCGCCATCGGGTCGTTGACGAGTCGGCCTTGGTGGTCGCACATCGGCGCGTAGCGAGCCATGCCCACGCGCAGGTCACGCAGGTCACGGGCGCAGAGATAGGTCATCAAGCGGTGGGCATCTGGTCCGGCGATCTGCACTTGACGCTCGCAACCGACGTCCCAGATCACCGCCGCCTCGGTCAGGGCCCGGTACTCCGCCGCCGGATCGCCGGTGCTGATCGGCAGGACGGTGTGGTTGTACACCATCGCCTTTGTCATGCCCGCCGCCACTGCACGGTCGGTGAACGGTGTGATCTTGGTCCTGGGACCGACGATCAGCTCCACCTGATCAGGTCCATCAGATCGGCTCCATCGGAGAGTTGCAGCTGCACGGCCAGGACAGGCGAGGTCGGCTAGCGGGGCGGAAAGGCCTGCAGGTGGCCTTCGTCGCGAAATGCTTCGAAGAACTCCAGCGTGTATGCCGATTCGGGATCGGCGCGCACCCGCTCGTCGATGCGGTAGGCGTCGTCGCCCACCAGGATTCGCCACCGGCCCGCCAGCACGTCCGACAGGATGATCTCGGCCGCCTGCGCCGCTGAGGTGGGAGCGTCGTCGCGGAACCGGGTGTTGCGGTCGGTGATCAGCGCTTCGACGTCCTCGTCGCTGAACGCGTCGAGGTCGACGCCGCGAGCCGCCATGTTCTTGCGGATGAGCGGCACGTCAACGCCGTGGATGGAGAAGCTGTTGAGTGCAATCGAAGTGCCGATGTGTCCGGGCATCACCACGTGAGCGCTGACGTGAGGAGCGTGAATCTCCAAATCCTGTATCAGCGCCTCGGTGAAGCCCTTCACGGCGAACTTGGCTGCGCAGTAGGACGTGTGCGGAGCGCCGGGGCCGACCGTCGCCCAGAAGCCGTTGATGCTGCTGGTGTTCACCATCGCCCCGGCATCGGAGCGCACCAGCATGTCCATGAAGGCGCGGGCACAATTCAGCACACCGTCCCAGCACACAGCGAAGGTCTTGTCCCATGCGGCGCGCTGGTCGTCAATCACGAAGCTGCCGCCGCCTCCGACACCCGCGTTGTTGAACAGCAGGTTGATGTGGTCGGTGTCGTGCGAGGCCGCCACCTCGGCGGCGAAGGCAGCAACAGCGTCGGCGTCGGTGACATCGCAATCGTGTGTCGTGATGCGCACACCGCTTGAGCCGCTGGTCGCCAGCTCTGCGGTTCGCGCCAGTTCCTCTGCATTCAGGTCGCATGCAGCGACATGGCATCCGGCTGCGGCGAGCTGACGCACCAGCTCACGCCCCATGCCGGTCCCCCCGCCGGTCACCAAGGCGATGCGTCCCGCAAGATCAGTGACTGCCATGGCTCAACCCCCTGATTGTTCTTGGTCCGGTCCATCGGCGAACATCGCCGCCGCTGCGGATTCCATCTCTTCGGGCGTCACGTCCCGCACGTGGGTCGCGATCGACCACTTGTGCCCGAACGGGTCTCGGATGCTGCCGAAGCGGTCGCCCCAGAACATGTCTGCCGGTGGCATGAGCACCTCCGCGCCCATGGCCACCGCCTTGTCGATGGTCGCGTCGCAGTCGGCGACGTAGCGGTGCATCGTGACGGTCGAACCAGCCAGCGCCGCTGGCGCGGAGGGTTCGCCTCCCCATTCCGGGAAGTCGTCGGCGAGGAAGATCAATCCATCGCCGAGCACCAGTTCGGCGTGCATCACCTTGTCGCCGCCCGGTGCCATCTGACGGTTGGTCTCCTGGGCGCCGAAGGCCTCCGTGTACCACTCGATGGCATCGGCCGCTCCGCCGGGAGAGCCGTCGGTGCGTGCGCCGATCGTCATGTATGGCACGACGAATGGCCGGTCTGGGGGAATGGGATTGACGTCACTCATAGGCGCGGACTCTAGCCATGCGCTTCGGGCCGCAATGCAGTCGCCCAAGCGTTCCCGTTCACCCTCGCGAGGCTGCGAGAATCAAGGCCGAGACAAGACAGAGGTTCGGCGCGCTCGCTCCCCGCCGAGCGCTGCCGGCGAGGAGGACTCCCATGAGGCAAGTCGACCACTGGATCGGCGGTCAGCGAACGCAGGGCTCGCCGAAGACGATGTTCGAGGTGACCGACCCGGTCGCCGGCAGCGTGATCGCCCAGGTGCCGATGGCGTCTGGGAGCGACGTGGACGCTGCGGTCGGCGCCGCCCGCTCGGCCTGGGAGGGGTGGCGGGAAGCCTCCATCTCGTCCCGAGCGGCGGTGATGTTCGCGTTGCGCGAGCTGCTCGAGGAGCACCGTTTGGAGCTGGCCGAGATGGTCTCGGCCGAGCACGGCAAGGTGCGGGAAGACGCACTGGGCGAGATGCGGCGCGGCATCGAAGTGGTGGAGTTCGCCTGCGGTGTCGGCCAGCTGCTGAAGGGCGAGCGCACCGACGACATCAGCACCGAGCATGACGCCTACACGGTGCGCCAGCCGGTTGGGGTCGTAGCGGGCATCACCCCGTTCAACTTCCCCGCGATGGTGCCGATGTGGATGTATCCGGTCGCCATCGCGTGCGGCAACTGCTTCGTGCTGAAGCCGTCCGAGAAGGACCCGTCGGTGGCGGTGCGCATCGGCGAGCTGTTCGCCGATGCGGGGCTGCCGGACGGGGTGTTCAACGTGCTGCACGGCGATGCCGATGCGGTGAATGCGTTGTGCGAGCATCCGGGGATTGACGCGGTGAGCTTCGTGGGCTCCACACCCATCGCTCGCCACGTGCATCGGACCGCATCGATGGCCGGAAAGCGGGTGCAGGCGCTCGGCGGCGCCAAGAATCACATGATCGTGCTACCCGATGCCGATATCGGCCAGGCCGCGGATGCCGCCGTGTCAGCTGGGTACGGGTCGGCCGGCGAGCGCTGCATGGCGATCTCAGTGGTGGTGGCGGTGGGCGCCATCGCCGACGACCTGTCGGGTGCGATATGCGATCGGATCGATGCGCTGCGGATCGGACCGGGCCTCGGTGCGGAACCGGTGGACATGGGTCCGCTCGTGACCGCCGAGCACCGCGACCGGGTGCTCAGCTACATCGACTTGGGCGAATCCGAAGGTGCCGTGGTGCTGCGTGACGGCCGTGAGCTGGTGGTGGACGGCCATCCGGACGGCTACTGGGTGGGCCCGACGCTGCTCGACGAGGTCAGCACCGAGATGAAGGTGTACGAGGACGAGATCTTCGGCCCGGTGCTGTGCCTGGTGCGGGTGGAGTCGTTCGAAGAGGCGATGGAGCTCATCGAGAACAACCAGTTCGGCAACGGCGTGGCGCTGTTCACCCGGGACGGCGGCGCGGCGCGGCGCTTCCGGCGTGAGGCCCCGGTTGGCATGGTGGGCGTCAACGTGGCGATCCCGGTGCCGATGGCGTACCACTCATTCGGCGGCTGGAAGGACTCGCTGTTCGGCGATCACCACATGCACGGCCCCGAGGGCATTCGCTTCTACACACGGCTGAAGGCGGTCACCGAGCACTGGCCGGACCCCGCCGACCGCGGCGTCGACCTGGGCTTCCCCACCGCCCGCTGATCCTCGTCGGGAAGGCGGGATTTGAACCCACGACCCCCTGCTCCCAAAGCAGGTGCGCTACCAGGCTGCGCCACTTCCCGAGTCTGAATTGATTTGGCTCAGTCGTCGACGGCGATGACCTGAGTGGGGCAGCTCGCCGCTGCCGTCCGCACAGCGCTGTGGTGCTCGGCGCTCGGACTGTCCTCGAGCAGCCGGACGAGTCCGTCGTTGCCCACCTCGAAAATGCCCGGGGCGATCATCTCGCACGAACCGCTGCCGATGCACTTCTCGACGTCGATGGTGATCTTCACACTGCCTCCAAGTCGTCGGGCCGCAGCATGCCTGCGGCCCGGGGGCCCTTGCCCTGTGTGCCGGCACCACGCTACGCGTCGCGCCGCCGACATCTACGCCATCAGATCTCCAGCAACGCACACGGGCAGCAGCGACCAGTGGCCGTTACTCTCTGCGGCGGCCGACCCCGGCCGTGCCCGCCACGCATTCGTGCCCACGAGGAGGACCACTGTGAAGATCGGCGTGATGATGTTTCCCACCGACAAGGCCATCGGGCCTGTCGAGCTGGCGAAAGCCACCGAGGAGCGGGGCTTCGAGTCGCTCTGGTTCCCTGAGCACAGCCACATCCCCACCAGCCGCGAGACACCATGGGGTGGTCGTGAGGGTGCTCCCCCGCTGCCCGAGGAGTACTGGCGCACCCATGACCAGTTCGTGTCGCTGGGCGCCGCTGCAGCGGTGACGGAGAACATCATGCTGGGCACCGGCATCACGCTCGTCGCCCAGCGCGATCCGATTTGGCTGGCCAAGGAAGCCGCGACGGTGGACCGGATCTCGAACGGTCGGTTCATCTTGGGCATCGGGTACGGCTGGAACAAGGAAGAGCTTGCCAACCACGGCGTGAAGTACACCGACCGGCGTGCGATCACCCGCGAGATGATGCTGGCCGTGCGCGAGCTGTGGACCTCCGACGAGGCCGAATTCCATGGCGACTGGGTGAACTTCGACTCATCGTGGGCATGGCCCAAGCCTGTGCAGGAAGGCGGGCCGAAGGTGATCCTGGGCGGTGCCGCAGGGCCGAAGACCATCGCCGACATCGTCGAGTTCTGCGACGGCTGGATGCCCATCTCGGGTCGCTACGACCTCGACGTGCCGGTCAAGCAGATCCGTGAATCGGCGATCGAAGCCGGCCGCGACCCCGACGAGATCGAGATCGGCCAGTTCGGCACGCCCCCCAAGCCAGAGATCATCGAGAGCCTCGCCGAGATCGGCTGCACCCGGGTGGTGCTCGGACTGCCACCTGCCGACGCCGACACGGTGCTGCCGATCCTCGACAAGTACGCCGAGCTGCTGTAGCGGCGAGGCCACGGGTACATAGCTGGCCGACAGCCGGCAACGCAGCCCCGCATGTGCTGGGGCAACGGCAACAATGGGCGCCGTGACTGACAGCGCGCCCGGTGTCGAACATCTTGACGTCGTCGACGAAGTGGGGCGCTACGTGCGCACAGCCCCCCGGGACGAGGTGCACGAGCGAGGCGAGTGGCACCGCGTCTTTCACTGCCAGATCGTCACACTTCGTGACGGTGTGCCGACCGCGGTGCTCCAGCGACGCTCGCGCTCCAAGGCCGCCTTTGCGGGACTGATCGACATCAGCGCTGCCGGGCATCTCGCCGCAGGTGAGACCCCGCTCGACGGTGTGCGCGAGCTGGAGGAAGAACTGGGCATCGCTCCGGCTCGTGCTGACCTGGTGCCGCTCGGTGTCCGGCGGCTGGCCGATGACAGCGGCGAAGGCAGGCTGAACTGCGAGCTGACCAGCGTGTTCCTGTTGCGCGACGACCGTCCGCTCGCCGGCTACGTGCTGGCGCGCGACGAAGTCGACGCAGTGCTCGACGTGCCCATCACTGACCTGCTCGCGCTGTTGGGCGGCGCACCGTCCATCACGGTGCAGGGTGTCTCGTCAGCCGGTCATCCCGACGCTCGCGAGATTGCACTCGACGTCACACTTGACGACTTCGTGCCCAGCTCCGAGTACTGGGTGGTGTTGATGGTGATGGCCCAGCGATTCCTCGCCGGCCAACGCCCGCTCGCGGTCTAGAAGCGCGCCAGCAGCGCGATGACATCGTCGCCGTAGCGCTCCAGCTTTGTCGGCCCGATGCCCGGCACAAGCAGCAGCTCTGCTCGCGCTGCCGGACGGCGATGAGCAATCTCGATCAACGTCGTGTCGTGAAACACGACGAAGGCAGGCACGCCGTCGAACTGGCTGCGTTCCCGCCTCCACTCACGTAGCGCCTCAAACACCGCCGCGCCTTGGGGATCCGTCGGCGGATCGGGTCGCGCAGACGGCGAGTCAGGGTCTTTGTCGCGCTTGCGGTCCTTCGGGGCGGACACGCCCGATCTTCCTTGAGCACCCGCCCCAACCGCCGATTGTCGTTGCTCTCGTTGTGCCCCCTCTCGAGGAGCTGGGGGAGCCAACTTGTGCAATTCGGACAGGAACGGCGACGGTTCGTCGCCGCAGATCAGCGTCACCGATTCCGAACACCGGGTCAGGGCGACGTGGAACACGCGGCGCTCTTCCTCGACATCGTGCGACAGGCGGTGCGGCATCAAGCCCGCCGATGCCTCGTACACGATGACGTGGGGCCATTCGAGACCCTTCACCCGATGGACCGTCGCCAGCCGCACGCGATCGCTGCCGCTGTCACCGCCACGATCGCCGCCACCGCCCCAGCCGCTGCCGGACCCCGCGCGGCCTGCAGCGTTACGGCTCGCCTCGCCGCCACCCGTTTGATGCGCGGCACCTGCGCCCTCGTCGGTGCCGAAGCCCATTGCGTCACCGTTGTCTCGACCCCGGCCATGCCCGCCGCCGTCGAGCTGAGCTGCCAGCCACCCGGCGAAGCCGGACGGGTCCGGGTGTAGATGCGCCACCGAAATGAGCGCGCGCAGATCGTCGCCGTGGGCCGACCGGTCCACCGAGCGGCGCGACGCATCCAGCCGAGAATCGAGACTGCTGCCCAGCCCGAGCTCGTCACGCACGGCTTCCAAGATCTGTCTCGTCGTGAGCTGCTCGTTCGCTGTGCGCTGGCGAAGGAGTTCCAGATCATCTGCGAACTCGTTGATCTTGATCGAGGTGCGTTCGTCGCTGAGGCGATCTGCCAGCGCCCGCAGCTCGCCGAGAGTGCGCTGCTCACCGATCCACTCGATCACACGGGGCGAGATTCCCCGAGGCGGGCGTCTTGCCGCGTCCGACAGTGCGCCGCTGGGCAATGCATGACGCGGAGCGGTCGCCAGCTTCAGCCACGCCAGCGCGGCGGCCACGCCGGTGCGCTCGAGGAAGCGCCGTCCAAGGGGAGCATCCGCTGCGACACCCATGTCCCCCAGCACGACCTGCGGCACTAGCAGCGTGCTGTTGACCCTGGTGAGCACGGCGATGTTCGACGGCCGGACACCTCCCTCGATCAAGCGTGAGACCGTCTGTCGCAGAGCGGTGGCCGCATCCGAACTGTCAGCCACCGTGACCGCTCCCACAGAAGCGTTGGCTGCTGCGGCATCCGCATCCTTGCGGTCTCCGGCTGCCGTGATCTGCTTGTCGATACGCAGGTGATTGTGAGACAGCAGGTTGACGGCTGCGCCGACCACCGGCGGCGGGCAGCGATAGTTGACGTGCAGGTGATGTCGTTTCGCACCGGGGAAGTACCGGTCGAAGTCAATGAGCCACTGCGGCGATGCGCCCGCATAGCCGTAGATGGTCTGGTCGTCGTCGCCGACGCCGAACACGTCGGCTCGCGGTCCGGCCAGCAGCCGGATCATCAGCAGATGGGCGGGTGTCAGATCTTGGAACTCGTCGATGAGCAATACCCCGCAGATGCGACGGGCCGCGGCTCGGGCCGCAGGGTCGCGCAACAAGATGTCGATGGCCTGGATGATCTGCTGATCGAAGTCGACCAGACCATCAGCCTCAAGATCAGCGACATAGCGCGGTGCAACTTCGGCGAACTCAGGCACATCGGGCTGGAAGTCACGCTCAACCTCGGCGAGGTCGCGCAAGCCGAGACGGGTGGCGCTCAGTGCCTCCAGCCACGGCGCGAGCTGATCGGTCATGGCCCGGCGGCGGCGCTTGACGTAGCCATCGAGACGCTCGCGGACGTCGACCTCGCCGATCACCTCGACACGGCCGTGGTGCGCTGGCCGGGCGAACGGCCCCGTGCCGTTGCAGATCGCCAGAGCAAGGCTGTTCAGCGTGCGCACCTGCAGGCCCGTCAGGTCACGAGTGCGCTCCTCCATCTCGCGGCGAGCCCGCACATTGAACGCCACCAGACATACGGCGCCGGCGGCGATGCCCACGTCACGCACGAGATAGCGCGCTCGCTCGGTGAGCACTCGGGTCTTGCCCGATCCTGCGGGCGCCACGATGCACGCAGCCCCGCCCAGGTGACCGACGGCGTCGCGTTGGTCGGTCGCCAAGTCGGCATCGGGCGCCACCGTCTTGATGCCCTGCAGGCTCCCGGCAGCGAGATTCGCCGCAGGAATGACAGCCAACGGCAGGTCGAACGCATCCAGCGGCCCGCCGTCACACCACACCGGTCCGGCATCGGTGACCACGTCGCCCGCACCCAGTGGATCCTCAGCCGGAGAATTCGATACCGCATCGCTCGCAGCGGGCTCGCCATCGCGCATGTCGTTCCCAGCCGGCCTGCCCGCTCGTGCCGCCCCGAGTCGCAGCGCCACCTCGACCGGCGCGAACCGCACCCGTTGGGAATGCCGCGCATCGACGGCATTCGCGGTGAGCAGGTGCAGCAGCACCTCAGGTCGCAGCGTCAGGCCGGGCGTCAGTTCCCACCACGGTGCCTGCCACACGGGCAACGCGTCGGGCAAGTCGCCGTCGAGTTCGATGACCAGCCGGGTGCGTGTCAGCCATGCATCACGCAGTCGATGTCCGACCTCTGCACTGAATTCACCGGTGCTGACACGAAGAGATTCACCATCGGCCCATGCGGCTGGCACCGGATCGCCCCGGCGCACCAGCACGCTGCGCCCCAGCTCGGGTGGGCCCGCGAGCGAGCTGGGGTCCATTCCGGCGCAGCCAGCCGAACAAGTCGCTAGCGGCCGACGCCGATGAGGTGCATCGCCTCCGCACGGGTGGCCGTGTTGCGGAACTGGCCGCGCACCGCCGAGGTGATGGTGAGCGAGCCAGGCTTCTGCACCCCCCGCATCGACATGCACTGGTGCTCGGCCTCGACCACCACGAGGGTCCCCCGTGGCTCGAGCACTTCCATCAGCTTGTCGGCCACCTGGGTGGTGAGGCGTTCCTGCACCTGGGGGCGGCGGGCGTAGGCCTCCACCAGTCTCGCCAGTTTCGACAGACCGGTGATCATGCCCCGCTCACCGGGGATGTAGGCGACGTGCGCCCGCCCCACGAACGGCATCAGGTGGTGCTCGCACATCGAATAGAAGGGGATGTCTCGCACCATGACCATCTCGTCATGTCCGGTCTCGAACTGCACCTTCAGGTGATGTTCGGGATCTTCCTGCAGGCCGGCGAACACTTCGGCGTACATGCGGGCCACACGCTTGGGCGTCTTCTGCAGGCCATCACGGTCGGGGTCCTCCCCGATGGCCAGCAGGATCTCCCTCACCGCCTTCTCGATGCGGTCGGTGTCTACCTGCTGGTCGGTCACGGCGCCATTGGTGGCGGCGATCGATGGCGGCTCCGCAGCGTCAGGGCCGGTCAGAGCATCGCCAGCGTCAGGAACTGAGCCGTGCGGCATCCGCTGAACCTACCCGCGTCGGCCGGTGACACCATCGCGATTTCTTGTGCGGCGGCGCTGGTGACAGCAGGCGTAGGCCGCGATGGCGGGACGCCTGCAGGGCCCGGCAATGGTCAACGGCCGCAACGAGGTGCCAGCGTTAGGATCTCGGAAATGGCCATTTTCAGCGAGCTGAAGAGCACTTGGAGCCGGACCAAAGAGCTCGCTTCGGCCTCCTACGGAGTGCTGAAGCGCGACCGGTACCTCATGGCCTTCCCGGCGTTGTCGCTGGCTGCGGTAACGGCCACCTGCGCCGTCGCGTGGGCAGTGGTGTGGATCGCTACCGACGGGCTCAGTCTGAACACCGTCGACGATCCGGGGAAATGGGTCACCGAGCCCCTTCTGTGGATCGTGCTGATGGTCGCGATCCTGCTGAGCACCTTCGCGTCGGTCTTCTTCACCGCCGCACTCAGCTACGGGGCCTGGGAGCGATTCCGGGGCGGCACTCCGACCTTCGCAAGCTGCATGTCTGCTGCTCGAGCCCGCCTCCACGTCATCGTGCCGTGGGCCATCCTCGCCGGCCTCGTGGGTTTCGTCCTCGAGGTGTTGTACCGGCTCCCCCGGTTCTTCCGCCACATGGAGCAGGCCGGTCGCCACATCCCCGTAGTCGGCCAATTCGCCGCCATCGGGGCGATGATTGTGGCGATTGCACTCGAGTACGTCTGGTACTTCGTCACCTATCTCGTCGTGCCGGTGCTGGTAGTGGAAGAGACCGGCCCGATTGCCTCGTGCAAGCGCTCCTTCGGGCTGTTCCGCAAGACATGGGGCAAGAGCCTGATCGCACAAGTGGGCTTCGAGCTCATCGGATTTCTCCTCTTCCTGCCAGGTGTGGTGGTCGCGGCCCTCGTCGTGGCCGTCGGGTTGGGCAACCCGGTGGCGCTCATCGTCGGCATCGGCATCGGCGTGGCTTGGCTGCTCGCGGTGATCGTGGCCATGTCGGCGATCGTCGGCATCTTCAAGATGGCGCTGTATCTCTACGTCACGACGGGCGAGGTGCCGGGCGAGTTCGGGGGCATCGGTCTCGAGAAGGCGTTCACCAGCAAGGCAGCGCTCAAGGCCGAACGAGAAGCTCGCAAACCGCTGAAGGATCGTCGAGCCAGAAGGGCTCGCTGAGCGGAGTTACCTCGAACGCCGGCATTGGCCGGCACCGATCTGACGGCACGAGGAGACTCCCGGTTGCGCCCCCGGCAGGACTCGAACCTGCAACCGGCGGGATAGAAGCCCGCTGCGCTGTCCAGTTGCGCCACGGGGGCTCTGGCCACGAGGGCCCAATGGCAATCCTGCCACCGAAGCGGTGCCGGTCCAAGGGTTCTACCGCGCAGCGGCGGCCTGCTCAGTACATTCGGACGTCAACCCTGCCCGTGCCCCGACCCCTGAGGGAGACCGATCGTGACCGAGAAGAACTCCGGCTTCCGCTTCGACACCAGCGATCTCCGGTGGATTCACTACGAGGGCAGTCCGCGGTTCGACTTTCCGATCGACTACGACATCGCCGTGCTCGGCCACGACGAGGATCTCGGACGGCTGGATCTGCTGATCCGCTGGGCGCCCGATGCCTACTGCCACTTCCATCGCCACGTGGCGACGACGACCTCGCTGGTGCTCGAAGGCGAGCACCACGTCATCGACATCGATGACGACGGCAACGAGGCGCATCACGACATACGGCCTGCGGGCACCTACTGCAGCGGTCCCGGCGGTGACGTACACATGGAGCGCGGCGGCCCCGAAGGCTCGCTGGTGCTGTTCTCCATGCACGAGCCCACCGGGCGCATGTTCGAGGTGCTCGACGCCGACTGCAACATCCTCGCGGAGAACACCATCGAATCCTTCATCGAGCAGGACCGCGAACTCGCACGTTGACGCCCAGCGACATCGCAGCCCGAGGAGCCCCGGAGCTCGAGCGGCGGGTTAGCGAGATGGCCAGCGCAGGATGCCCACCTCGGTGCTGCCGTCCGACTCCAGATAGTCAGGATCAGCAGGGAACGCAATCCGATGCGGGCCCTCGTTGTCGTAACGGATCCGCACGTGCTCGTCGTCTGCCGGGGCGCCACGTTCCGCGGCCGCAACGGCCTCGGAGACCGTCGCGAAGCTGGCAAGACGCTGCAGCATCCCGATGGTCGGCGTCATCATCACCATGTCACCGGTCTCGTTTCGCCGGATGGCGTCAGCCGGCCGCACCCATTGGTGCTCGACGGCCTCGTCGTGGTCGGGCAACGGCACCTGGCCATCTGGCATCGCCGTCAGGAAGAACCGTGTGTCATAGCGGCGAGGAGAGCCCAGCGGCGTCACCCAACGGCCGATGAAATAGACGTTGTCGCCGTCGAGCAACAGGTCCTCATTGCGCACCGTCTCGACGAAGTCCCGGTCGCCGGCATTGACCTCGTCGCGGTACTGCGAGAACCGCTCGGCCACGTCGGGCGGCGAGAGATCGATGATTCCCGACGGCAAGTCCCGGGGATCGTCCACGCCGACCGGATGGTCGTGATGGGCGAGCAAGATACCGGCTTCCTCAAACGTCTCCCGCAGTGCTGCAACCCAGAAGGCGATGCCGCCCCGCTCGATGCCGATCTGAAACGAGGCTTCGCCGTCGGTCAGGCCCGACACCGTCTCGTCTGCTACCTGGGTGGCATCTTCGGGATCGACGGCGCCGCCGGGATACACCCACATGTCACCCACGAAGATCGAGCGGGAGTTGCGCTTGAGCATGAGCACATGGGGATCGTTCTCGTTGGACAGGATCATCACCGTCGCGGCATCACGTACCGGGATGGAGGCGGGGTCGTAGTCGCCGCCAGCGCCCGGCGACAACGCGCCGACCGAGGCGCGGCGCTCGGGGGCTCCGTCGGCCGTTTCAGTCACCGGCGGCCCGACAATTCCGTCAACACGCGATCGAGTGGCCGGTCGAGCGACTCAGTAGTCGATGCCTGCGCAGACGAGGCACTCTTCCCCGTCGTGGCTGGCACGGGCCGCTGCTGCGTCCTCGTCGGTCTGGTATTGGGGCGTCGGGAGCCGCTCGACGCGATCGTCCTCGTAGCCGCCCCCAGATGCGTCCTGCGTGGCGTCTTCGCCGTTGGGCGTTGCGCACTCGGGCAGATCCGCCGCCGTCGTGGACGGCGCAAACACCCTGTCCTTCCAGCGGTCCGTGTCAGACCAGCGGTAGGGCAGGTGCGCCATTGAACCCGGTACACCCAAGTTCTCGAACGCAGCGAACGTGTCCCGCAAGATGCGCAGATTCAGCTCAGGTTCGTGCGGCTTGCCCGACGTGTGCCCCAGCGGGTAGTCCAGATAGACGGAACGGGGCGGCCAAGCCGCACGGGTGATGTCACGGGCACTCGTCATCGACAGCGTCGGGATGCCCTCGGCCTCGATGGCCCTCGCGATCAGACCCCCGGTCTGATGGCAGACCGGTCACACCGGCACCAGCAGAACCACATCGAGCTCGTCGGCCACACAGCGCTTGGCGAGCGCCGGGATCAGCTCCTCATGCACCCGGCGGGTGCTGTAGATGCCACCCATCAGGGTGTACGCGTTCGGCCCCAGCTCACCGATCTCGCCGTTGTCGCGCAGCGTGCGCAGTGCCTCGATGGGGAACACGCAGTTGATGTCAGAACGCGCATCGGTCAGGTCGTAGGCGAAGTGCGTGGCCCGCAGATCGGCGGTGTCGACGTCGGTGGGGATCGCCCGGTATGTCGTGTCGTCGCGATAGTGGAACGCCGTCTGGCCGGTGACATAGATGCCGCCGGTGGCGACGAGCCCGACACGGCACTTCGAGATCGGCTTGGTCAGCGGCGTCCATGGCGGCGGCGTCTCGCTGTGAACCCAGCGGTATTCGCCATACCCCAGCCCGATGTACTGGGCCGTGATCCTTGGGATGTAGGTGACAGGCGGCTGCCGGGCCCCGCTGGACTGCGTTGTCTGCGCGCTCACGTTCATACGGTACGCCGTCCGGGCTGCGCGCGGCTGAAGACAGCCACTGGGACGGCGGTGTTGCCGGTTCGACTCCGAGCCCCGCAGGCGTCAGCTCCGCGCCAAATCTGGTAGCGAGCCCGTGGTGCCCGTGGCATCCTTGACCACCCCATGCGGGTCGTAGCTCAGTTGGTTAGAGCGCCAGTTTGTGGCACTGGAGGCCGGGGGTTCGAATCCCCTCGATCCGCCCGACACCCCTGCCCGCCGCATGTGCCGGGAGGGCGTCGTTAGCCTTGCCGGACACCATGCGCCTCTAGCTCAATTTGGCAGAGCAACGGACTCTTAATCCGCAGGTTCTGGGTTCAAGTCCCAGGGGGCGTACCACAGGCTCGCCGGAGGGCTCCGGCATGCGCACTGATGAGGTCGTTCGATGGGCCACGACAGCGAAGCCAGCGAACCGACGGCATCTGAGTTCCGGCCGTCAGCCGACGAATTGGTTGAGCACAACCGGCAGGCGGCGGACGCCGTCAAGACGCCCGGTATGGCGGCGCCGCCCAGCCGTCACGTGGCCATCGTCACCTGCATGGACGCCCGGATCGATCCGCTGGCGGAGATGGGCTTGACGGTGGGCGAAGCGCACGTCATGCGCAACGCAGGGGGGGTGGTGACCGACGACGTCATCCGGTCGCTGTGCATTTCGCAGCAGCTGCTCGGCACGCGGGAGATATTGGTCATACACCACACGAAGTGCGGTATGTGCGGGCTCGACGAAGCAGCGTTCAGCAACGACCTCGGCCAGCGCCTCGGCGCCCGGCCTAGCTGGCCCATCTGTTCGTTCGCGGACCCCGCCGACGACGTGCGTGCCGCCATCGCAACGCTGCGAGCCTCCCCCTTCATCGAGCACGACACAGCGGTTCGCGGCTTCATCTACGACGTCGACACCGGCCTGCTCAACGAGGTGCCGGCACTCAGCTGACGGCGGTCGACGCGGTGGGCCAGCCAGGGACGCCATCGTCTCGCTGCACGCCGGTGCTGTTAAGCAGCCCGCTGACCATCCGGTAGCAGCCCGAGGCTGCGATGAGGTGCACCATCTCGGCTTCGCTGAAGTGCGAAACCGCCTCGGCCCAGGTGGCGTCGGAGACGCAGTCGTCGGAGTACAGGTCGTCGACAACCTGCAGCAGCGCCGCCTCGGCGGCTGTCCAGTTGCCCTCGGCGATGGGCCGGGTGACGAGATAGATCTCCTCGTCGGTCATTACCTCGGCCAGGGCGATCAGCGTGTGCTGACCGAATTCGTACACCGACTGGCAGTTCCAGCCCGTGCGCAGCACGGCTATCTCGACATCGCGACGTGACAGGTCGCCCCGGTACAGGATCGCCATCGCGAATTCTCCGAATGCCTTGGAGATCGGGCGGCTGTGCGCGAGGGTCGCAATGACGTTGACGGCGTTGGCGAACGAGCTCTCCATGGCCTCGCGGGCCCGCTCGGCCACCTTCGGGATCGGCTCGAGTCGTGGCGTGGTCGGTCGTGGCAAGTGCATCAGCAGGCAGTCCTTCTCGTCGGTCCCGCAAATGTAGGAGAAGCTGCACGGAGCGGGCGATGCGTCGGGCACGACCACAAGGCCAGCGCCGCGGCCATGACATACTCCTCCATCACTCACCGGGAGCACCTCGTGCTTACTCGCCACGCGCTGCGTTCGGCCATCGCATTGATCACCGTGGTGGCCTTGAGCTGCACAAGCCCACCGACGGCGACAGAACAGCGGTCGGCACCGAGCACCAGCGCCTTCGCCGCGAGCACAGCGACATCGGCGTCGGTCCCCGTGCCGCAGCCCGGTAGCGATGAACCAACAGAGACTGCGACGAGTACGACGCTGGCCAACACAGCGGAATCGGGTGCGGTCGATGTATCTGTTGCAACGACTCAAGCAGTGACCCCCGCCGAGATCGAGACAGACGTACCGCCGGATGCCTTTCGTGCCATCAGCGCGGGCCGCCTCCATTGGTGCGGCTTGCGAGGCGACTACACCGTCACGTGCTGGGGTGCCAACTTCTACGGGCGGGCGGACCCGCCGACAGGCACCTTCGTCGACCTCGCGGCAGGCGATTCCCATACCTGCGGCGTCCGGGAAGACCGCTGGCTCGCCTGCTGGGGCTACAACTTCTACGGCCAGCTCGACGCGCCCGCAGGCACCTTCAGCGACGTGAGCGCCGGATGGCTGCATACGTGCGGCGTGCGAGACGACGGCGCGCTCACCTGCTGGGGCGATGATCGCCTAGAGCAGATCTCCGCACCAGCCGGCGCCTTCAGAGCCGTCGCGGCGGGCTCGCGCCACTCGTGTGCATTACGCGACGACTACACCGTCACCTGCTGGGGCAGCAACGAAGCCGGGCAACTCGAAGCACCTATCGACACCTTCAGCGCCGTGACCGTCGGCGCCCAGCATTCGTGCGGACTGCGAGCAGACGGCACCATCACCTGCTGGGGCGCCAACCTCGGAGGACAAGCCGACGCTCCATCCGGTTCCTTCCTGGAAGTCGCCGCCGGGGAGTTTCACACCTGCGGGCTGCGAGCAGACAGCACCGTCACCTGCTGGGGCCAGAATGGGTCAGGGGAATCCGACGCGCCTTCGGGCACATTTGTCTCCGTCACGGCGCGCGGAACCTCAGCCTGCGGATTGCGCGACAACGGAACCGTCACCTGTTGGGGGGAGTCCTTCAGCGGCTACGCACGGCCGCCCTCAGGCACGTTCAGCGCAATCTTCGCCGGCTGGCTGAACACCTGCGGACTGCGGAACAACGGCACCGTCACCTGCTGGGGCAACAACGACCTCGGGCAAGCCAGAACCCCTGCCGGTCAGTTCAGCACTCTCGCCATACGGTGGTCGCAGCCATGTGGGCTCCAGGCCGACGGAACGGTCGCCTGCTGGGGCGACGGCAACGACGAGCACGAGGATGCGCCGCCCGGTGCGTTCGTTGACATCGCCGCCGGCTTCGCACACACCTGCGGCCTGCGCAGCGACGGCAGTATCGAGTGCTGGAGCCACAGCGATGTCTTCGGCAACGATGTGGGGCAGTTGGAGGTGCCATCAGCCACCTATCAGGCGGTCGCGTCCGGCCCGAGACATAGCTGCGGTCTGGTATATGACGGCAGCATCACCTGTTGGGGGGCGAACGAGCACGGTCAAACAGACGCTCCCTCCGGCACGTTCGTCGCCCTCTCCCTAGGCCACGATCATTCATGCGGATTGCGGGAGGACGGCACCGCGGCGTGCTGGGGCAGAGACTTCCATGGGCAGACGTATCCACCGCCCGACAAGTTCTCCGCGATTTCCTCCGGCTGGGACAGCACATGCGGCCTGCGCATCGACGGCACCGTCGCCTGTTGGGGCGACAACAGCTACGGGCAATCCGACCCTCCTGCTGGCACGTTCGCCTCCGTCACTGCTGGCAAGCACCACTCATGTGGCCTGCGTGAGGACGGCACGGCGGAGTGCTGGCCGCAGCTGCCGCAGGGGGTGGACTACTACTACAGCAGGGACTACCTGAGGGAGCACTGACCGGTTAGGGCGTGTCACAGCACGACAACACCGATCATCGGATGGCCCGTGAGAGTGCTCCCTAGGCTGCGGGCATGACCGAGCCAGCCATCTCGACCTTTCCCGTGCCCGACATAGCGGACATGCCCGACGACCTGCGCGAGCGGATCGAGCTCATCCAGTCCAAGACCGGATTCGTGCCCAACGTGTTCCTCGCACTGGCCCATCGGCCCGAGGAGATGCGCGCCTTCATGGCCTACCACGACGCGCTCATGGAGGGCCCCAGCGGGCTGACGAAGGCTGAGCGGGAGATGATCGTGGTGGCCACCAGCGGGGCCAACAACTGCCTGTATTGCGTGGTGGCGCACGGGGCGATCCTGCGCATCCGCGCCAAAGATCCACTGCTGGCTGACCAGCTGGCCGTCGACCCCTCCAAGGCTGATCTCACCGATCGGCAACGGGCGATGATCGACTTCGCCCTGAAGATGTGCAGCGAGCCGTGGTCGGCCTCAGCCGACGATCACGACGAGCTGCGGGCTCATGGGTTCAGCAACGACGACATCTGGGACATCGGTGCCATCACCGGCCTGTTCGCCCTGTCGAACCGGATGGCCCACCTGACGTCGATGAGGCCCAACGACGAGTTCTTCACGATGGGCCGCTAGCGCGTCGGGTACACCAGCGCGCCCTCGGCCGCAGCCGCAGGTGCCACCACCACGATGGTGCCGTCCTGCACCTGGACGGTGCCCATCGGCTTGGCCACATTGACGCCGCGCTCGTCGAAGCGGATCGGGCCGTAGAAGGTGTCGATATCGAGATCTCGCAACGCATCACGCACGGCATCGGTGTCGAGGCTGCCGGCAGCCTCGATGGCTAGGTGCAGCGCAAGCGCGGCGGTGGTCGATCCGGCCGCCTGGTAGATGGGCGCTTCGCCCCAGAGGTCCTCGTAGGTGTCTGCATAGGCACTCGCTGAGCCGAAGCTCTCGTCCTCGTAGGCCATCACGGGCTCCCACGGCGTGGGCCCGAGCACGCCGTCGGCGCCACTGCCGACATCAGCAAGCAGCTGCGGGTTGGCGGGGCCGACAGTGATGAGCATGGCGTCGGGACCGAAGCCCTGTGCCTGTGCCGCGCGCAGGAACAGCACGGCGTCGTCGTAGTGGCCGCCGCCCACGAAGATGTCCGGTTCGAGTGCCGCAAGCTCGGTCATGAGATCGTCGACGTTGTCGACGCCGACCGGGTACTGCCTCATCGCCAGCACCTCAATGCCGTTGGCCTCGAGGTGGCGCTGCGCTCCCTCCGCAACCGACGCGGCGAACGGCGTGTCTTCATGCGCCACCACTGCGGTGCGCGCACCGCGCTCTGCGAGCAACTCGATGCTCGACCGCGTGTAGTCGGAGGCGACAACGCCGATGTAGAACAGGTTGCGGTAGCCCCGGTCGAAGAGACCGTCGGAGGCGCCGTTGCCTTCCACCATGATCACGTCTCGCGCCTCGGCGGCGGCGCTGGCAGGTCCGGTCAGCGTGCTGGAGTACGGGCCGAGCAGGAAGTCGACTTCGTCTTCGTCGATGAGCTGCTCGATGAGAGCGCCGATCCGGTCGGGGTCAGACTCATCGTCGCGATAGACGATCTCGGCCCGGTAGCGGCCGTCGCCGACGCGGATGCCGCCGTGTTCCTCATTCACCCAGCGCAGCCAGGTGTCGTAGCCCTGACGCACAGCCTTGCCTTCGGCAGCGAATCGGCCCGTTTCGCTCAGCGCTGCGCCGATGCGGACCGTGCCGTCGAAACCGTCATCGGCGCCGTCGCCGGCGTCGGCCCCGGTGCACGCCGCCGCCAGCAGAACAGCCGCTGCCAACGCTGCCGCAGTTTGCGCTCGACGGCGCCACGGAGTACCGAATTGAGCTCGAGTCATGTTCAAGTCTCCGGTCTGTTCAGGGTTCCTGTCCGCAACCGGCCGGCAGCGTATGTGCAGGAATGCGATACAACACGCTGCGCTCTTCATACTGGTCGTGTTTTCTCGTCGTCTGCGCACTCCCAATCACCCGTCGCTGACTGCTAGAACCGACCGGGTGGAGCCGAAGGCACTGCCGGGTCCCGCGTCGGAGCGCATGTCCAAGCAGCGCTCCCGCGATACGGGACCGGAGCGGCTGATCCGCTTAGCGCTGCACCGGCGCGGCCTGCGCTACTTCGTGCATCGCCGGCCGCTGCCCGAGGTGCGCCGGGAAGCCGACGTGGTGTTCCCCCGCTTGCGGGTAGCGATCTTCGTGGACGGCTGCTTCTGGCACGGATGCCCCGAACACGGCACCAAGCCCCGCCGCAACGCCGAGTACTGGGAAACCAAGATCGCCCGCAACCGCGCCCGCGACGCCGACACCGACGCTCGCCTGGAGGCCGCCGGCTGGACCCCAGTCCGCATCTGGGAACACGAAGAACCTGACGAAGCCGCCGCTCAGATCGAGCAGCTCATCCGCGCCCGCGCTCACCGCCTCTCAAAGCCCTAGCGCCCGGGCAATTGGGCCGGAAATCGGTGGAAGCCTCCGAATGCGACGGCGTAGTCTCGATGACGTGGTGGTGACACTGGATCTCTCCAAGGAAGGCATGGCCCGATTGCATGCCGAGGCCGAGCGTCGGCACATCAGTGTTGACGCCGTGATCGAGGAATGGGCCGCATCACTGCCCGCCAAGGACGGCACTGCCAAGCGCAAGCGGCCCAGTTTCGTGGCCATGGGGTCGTCCAGTTCGGGCCGGCGGGCATCTGATGCCGACGACATGCTCGCCGAAGGCTTCGGCAGCGATCTGTCGAGTTGATCGTCGACACCGGCGTACTTGTGGCGGCTGCCGACTTGGCGGATCCGGACCATCGCGCCTGTGCCGATTTGCTCGATGAGAACTTGGATGGGCTCAGGGCCTCACCGCTCGTTATCGCTGAAACTGGATATCTGATCGGACGTCAACTGGGTTCGCGCTCGGAGGCACAGTTCTTCGACGCCGTCGCCGACGGCGAAATCCACGTCGAAACGTTGACAGCCGACGACTGGCGCCGCACCGCCGAACTGGTGGGCGCATACGCAGACATGCCGCTGGGTGGCACCGATGCGAGCGTCGTTGCGATAGCAGAGCGACTCGGAGAAACCTCGATTGCGACACTCGATCATCGACACTTCGGTGTGGTGCGACCCAGCCACGTTGGAGCGTTTCGCCTCCTGCCCTGAGCTCGGTGGCGTGAAGGTCGTACGAGGCCACAACATGTCTCCTCACCGCGACGTTGGCGCAGTGGCTCACAGAGCGGCGTTCAGCGCAGCGAGTCTTGGTAGACGTGCTCGTGGTGCCAGCGCAGGTACGCAGGGCGGGGCTGCTCAATCCCCAGCGGCAGGACCAAGGCTTCTCGCAGCGACTCGCCAAAGTTGTGCTCGACCCCTTCGTCTTGCTGAAGGCTGGCCCGTAGTCGTCGAGATCGATGCACGCGTAGCCCGCCGTTTACGGTGATCAGGCCCTTGTCGAACGCGGCATCGTGAGTCGGGCACGCAGCGACCCCGTTTCGCGGATCGCGCCGTTCACTGTTGGTCGAGTCAGCCCAAGGCTTGATGTGTGACGCGACGATGAGCCGGTTCCCCTTCAGGGATCGAGGGGCCATGCCACAGAACCCACATGTGAAGTCGAATCGTCGCAACACTTCCGTCGCGAATGCCTTCTGACCGACTCGGGCGCGGTGCCGGACGATCCGTGTTGTCTCAGCGGCAGATAGTTCTTGACCCTTTTGCAGCTTGGCAGCACGGAATCTCGCGGCCTCCCGCTCGATGATCTCCTCATAACGTGAGTTCTCCACGTCCTCAAGACCGAGATGCGCGTAGTCGGTCACCTGCTCCAACCGGAGGAAATCGGGCAGTCGCCGAGCGCCGACGCCAAGTCGCCGAGCTGCGCGCAACGCCGTCCCATACAGCTCGTAGTAGCGGACGACGTCGGCTCCCATTCTCTCGAAGATCTGAACCTCATACTTTGCTCCGTTCATGCGATCGCCGTTCAGATTCATCATCTTGTTGGTGATCGAGCTTGGGCGGCGCTTAAAGAGGACAGCGAGATGGTGGACGAGCTCTGGGGCTTTGTGAATCGTCTGCCCGCCATAGCGGCGGGGGTCCACCACTGGGTCGTCGGAAAGGAAGAGCCCATAGCAAAGCAACGTCTCTACCGGCGTGAAGTTGACCTGTCGCTTGCCCGGCGGTGGCATACGACGCTGCAGGATGCTCCTCCACTGAGCAACGGCCTCGGGCTCGCTGAGGTCCAAGTAGTCGCTCAGCGCTGTCATTCAGTCATGTTCGCATTCTCTTAGTTCCAGCGGACGACATGCGCACGGCTCGCCGCAGCCCCGCAGCAGTCTTCCGTCGCGAAACTGCGGCAGCGCGTTCAGGATTGCGACTTCGAGTATCTCGTCGAAGTGTTGTCGACAGGCGAAGACAGTGGACTTCACTCTTCCGGCATCAAGCTTCCACGACACGCAATACCACGCGCCGCTGCCGCCAGGCGGCGGCGGACAGACTCCACATTCGCGGTAGCCGAAATCGACTGACACGACGAGTCGAATCTTGCCTCCAGCCTGCGGTACTTCCTCGAGCGACGTGCTGAGAGCCATCTTTCCTCCTTGGCTGACTCCATGCGGCAACCATGCCGGCCTGAGGCCAGCGGAGGCCGGCAATTCACCGGGCTCAGCAGCAGGTGAGGATCCGGCGCGTCGGCCGGTGCGCTGGCGGTCGTCAGAAGCCGAGGGCGGTGAGGGGGTCGGTGTAGGGGAGGTCGAGGGCGGCGGCTACGTGGGGCTCGGTGACGTGGCCCTTGTAAACGTTGAGGCCGGCTCGCAGGTGGGGGTCGGTGCGCAGGGCGTCGAGGCCGTTTTCGGCGATGGCCAGCACCCTCGGCAGGGTGGCATCGCTGAGCGCCCGAGTGGAGGTGACGGGGACCGCGCCTGGCATGTTCGCCACGCAGTAGTGGACGATGCCGTCGACCACGAAGGTCGGGTCGGCGTGCGTGGTGGGTTGCGACGTCTCGAAGCAGCCACCTTGGTCGATGGCCACGTCCACCACCACCGAGCCGGGTCGCATCTGGCTGATCATCTCGGCAGTCACCAGCTTGGGTGCCCGGGCGCCGGTCACCAGCACAGCGCCGATCACCAGGTCGGCACCCAGCACCTCGGTCTCTACGGTTGCCCGGGTGGACGTCACGGTGACCACTGACGCGCCGAAGCGCTGCTCGAGATGGTCCAGGGCAGCGGGGTCGATGTCGAGCACTCGCACATCGGCACCCATGCCGATGGCGATCTCGGCGGCGTTCTCGCCGACCACGCCCCCGCCGATGATCACGACCCGGGCCGGCGGCACGCCTGGCACACCGCCGATCAGCAGGCCGATGCCCCCGTGGGCGGTCTCCAAGGCCCAGGCGCCGGCCTGCACGGCGAGTCGGCCAGCCACCCGCGACATCGGGGCTAGCAGCGGCAGGCCGCCACGCGAGTCGGTCACGGTTTCGTAGGCGACGCACGCCGCGCCCGAGTCCACGAGATCCGACGTCTGATCGGGGTCGGGCGCAAGGTGCAGGTAGGCGAAGAGGATCTGGCCCTCGCCGAGCATCTTGCGCTCGGACGCCTGCGGTTCTTTGACCTTCACGATGAGCTCAGCCTTGGCCCACACCTCGCTACAGCCGCCGATGAGCGCACCGGCAGCCTCGTACTCGGCATCGGACACACGGATGCCTGCGCCGGCGCCGCTCTCCACGAGCACCTGATGGTCGTGCAGCACTAGCTCGCGCACGGCGTGCGGCGTCAACCCGACGCGTTGCTCGCCCGCCTTGAGCTCACGAGGCAATCCGATCAGCATGCGGTCACCTCCCAAGCAGGCGCCCAACTCCCCCAGCGCCCGCTGAGGGGGCGCACCCCGTGCGGGCCAACAAGCCCGGGCGAAGTCTACGATTCCGCCGATGGGCACCCGTGACCAGGGGACCGACACCCGCACCGCGGACGGCGGCGGTGTCACCACCGACGGCTGGACCCTGCCAGCGCTCGTTCACCAGGCGGCGGCTGCTCACGGCGACCGCGAGTTTCTGTCATTCGAAGACGGCCGCACGCTCAGCTTCGCCGAGCTCGACCGTCAGACCGACCGGCTCGCCACGGCGCTTGCTGATCTCGGGCTGCGGCCGGGTGACCGTCTGCTGGGTTTGCTCACCAACAGCCTCGAGTTCATGCTGCTGATGATCGCCACCCACAAACGGCGGGCGATCTTCGTGCCCGTCAATACCGACTTGCGCGGCACCTTCCTGGAGCACCAGGTCAACAACTCAGAGCCGCGCATCGTGGCGGTCGACCACGGGCTGCTGGAACGCTTCGATGACATCGAGCCGGGCTCGCTGGATGCGTCCAAGTCGGCCGCGTCAGAGTCGGACATTCAGGCCACGATCCTGATCGACGACGGCGATTACGGCGTCGGCGCCGGCGGCGTGCTCATGGGCACCGAGGAAGTCTCGATCGAAGAGCTGCTGGACACCGACGTGCGTCCCGAAGCGGTGCTGCAGGCCGAACCCAGCGACGTCTGCACGATCATGTACACCTCGGGCACGACCGGCCCGGCCAAGGGCGTGCTGATGCCACAGGCGCACTGCTACCTGTTCGGTCTCGGCACTGCGCGCAGCCTCCAGATCACCTCGGACGATCGCTTCTACTGCTGCATGCCGCTGTTCCATGCGAACGGCCTGTTCATGCAGGTCTTTGCGTCGCTGCACGCCGGCGCCTCGGTCTACGTGGAGAAGCGGTTCAGCGCCGGCAAGTGGCTCGACGCGGTGAGGCGACACCAGATCACCCTGACCAATGCCCTCGGCGTCATGCCCGAGTTCATCTGGCGCAGCGCCCCGACTGACCGCGATCGAGACCATCAGCTGCGGGCCGTCATCGCCCTGCCCGTGGCGGCGGAATGGGCCGCGGCGTTCGAAGAGCGGTTCGGCGTGCGGATCATGCAGGGCTACGGCATGACCGAGGTCAACATGGTTGCGTTCACCGAGTTCGACGACCCGGTGATGGCGGGCTGCGCTGGGCGGCCGCTGGCCGACTATTTCGACGTGATCGTGGCCGACCCCGAAACCGACCAGCCGATCGCGCCGAACGAAACCGGCGAGATCCTGGTGCGCCCCAAGGTGCCGTACTGCTTCAACGTGGGCTATCACCGCATGCCCGAGCGCACCGTGGCCGCGTGGCGGAACCTGTGGTTCCACACCGGCGATGCAGGCAAGCTCGACGATGCCGGGCGCCTGCACTTCGTGGATCGGCTGAACGACCGCATCCGCCGGCGTGGCGAGAACATCTCCAGCTACGAGGTGGAGACGGTCATCAACGGCTACGACCGCGTGATCGAAAGCGCCGTTGTCGGCTTGCGCGTCGAAGGCGCCGGCGGCGAGGACGAGGTGCTGGCCGTGGTCGCCGTCAGCGGGCCGGCGCCCGACCCGGTCCACTTCCTGGACTGGTGCGTGCCGCGCATGCCCCGCCACAGCGTCCCGCGCTTCCTGCACTTCGTCACCGAGCTTGACAAGACCGCATCAGGCAAGATCCGCAAGCAGGCCATCCGCGACGCCGGCGTCACGCCGCAACTCTGGGACCGGGAGTCAGTCGGTTACATCGTGGCCCGCGACTGAGCGGGCACAGCCAGCACAGCGGCCCGCGACTGAGCAGGCACAGCCAGCACAGCGGCCCGCGACTGAGCAGGCACAGCCAGCACAGCGGCCCGCGACTGAGCGCCTACAGGTCGGGGCGGAGCAGGACGCGGCCAGTCGTGCGACGTTCGTGCAGGTCTCGCAGGCCGTCGATGAGGCCGTCGAGCGGTAGCTCCTGGCTGACGAGCGGGTCGAGCGTGCCGTTGGCCACCTGCGGCCAGATCTCGGCGTAGCACTCGTCGAGCACCTCGTCCTTGCGGCCGCGGTAGCCGCCCATGTGCACGCCGACCACCGAGTAGTTCTTCACCAGCAGGTGGTTCGCCGGTGCCTGCGGGATGGTGCCGCTGGCAAATCCGACCACCAGAAGCCGGCCTTCCCAGGCCACCAGCCGCCGGGCCACGTCGAAGTACTTGCCGCCGACTGGGTCGTAGATGATGTCGCAGCCCCGGCCCCCGGTGGCATCCATCACCGACTGGTAGAGATCGTCGTTGTCGTAGTCGATGACGATGTCGGCGCCGAGCTGACGGCAGGTCTCCACCTTGGCGGGCCCGCCGGCTGCGGCAAGCACCGTGCAGCCTTCTGCCTTGGCCATCTGCACCGCCGCAGAACCGACGCCGCCAGCGGCCGCGAGCACCAGCACCGTCTCGCCGGCCTGCATCTGTCCGCGCCGGTACAGCGAGAACCACGCCGTGCCGTAGATCACATTGGCGGCACACGCCGCGGGGATCGACACGTCGTCCGGCACGTGCCGTGCCGTGCGGCCCCGGATGAGCGCCTCGCTGGCGTATCCACCCCAGCCGCCGGCGCCTGAGCCGATGACCCGATCGCCCACCTTCAGATCGCAATCGGGGCCCACGGCCACCACGGTGCCCGACGCTCCCATTCCCGGTGTGAACGGAGGATCCCAGCGCTCCTGGTAGGTGCCCTGGCAGTGCAAGATGTCTGCGAAGTTGAGGTCGGTGGCCTCCACGGTGATCCGTGCCTGACCGGGACCGGGCTCGGGAGAGTCGTACTCGCCCAGTTCCAGCACGTCCCACGGGTAGCCCAACTCGTTCAGTCGCCACGCTTTCATCGGTGCTCCCTGATTCGATCGCTTGCGCACTCGGCCCGGTTCGCTGAACCCGGCCGAGACGGCAGCACCGTAGCAATGGCCAAGCACATGGTTCCGGGAACCCACTCCGGCTGGACGCGTACGCTCGTAGCGAGACAAGGGGGCAACGTGGCGCTCACAACACAGGACCGCAGCACCGGGTCACATCCGGAGGACTCCGCCGACATCATCCCGGTCCTCGATCTGGCCGCGCTGAACGAGCCGGTGCCCGATGCCGCAG
This sequence comes from Candidatus Poriferisodalis sp., assembly GCF_965208555.1. Taxonomy (GTDB): domain Bacteria; phylum Actinomycetota; class Acidimicrobiia; order Acidimicrobiales; family Poriferisodalaceae; genus Poriferisodalis. The sequence continues at coordinate 672,150 of NZ_OZ242342.1, forward strand.
CCCAGGCTGCCCTCGCGGCAGAACTGCGGGATGCGCTCACCGAGGTGGGCTTCTTCTTCATCGTCAACCACGGCGTGGCCGCCAGCACGATCGAGCACATGTTCGATGAGGCCCGTCGCATCCACGCGATGCCCCAGGAGGTCAAGGACTCGATCCCGATGGGCAAGGTGGTCGGCGGCTACCTCGGGATGGGCGGCGGCACGTCGTATGCGTCCGACATCGCGGGACCGGTTCGCAAGCCCAACCAGAACGAGGCCTTCTTCTGTCACCGGCACGGCTACCACACCCAGAACCAGTTCCCGCCGCTTGACGGGTTCGCCGAGAGCTGCGAGCAGTACATCGATCAGCTCATCGCGCTCGGCTCACGGATGCTGCCGATCCTGGCGCTGTCGCTGGACCTGCCCCCGGACTACTTCGTCCCTCACTTCAACGAGCCCAGCGTGTCGCTGCGCATGTCGCATTACCCGCCGATGGACTACGACGACAACGAGTGGGGCCTGGCGCCCCACACGGACAGCTCGGTGTTCACGTTCCTGCCGGCCAACGACGTGCCGGGCCTGGAGATACGGCCCGCCGGCTACGACTGGATCTCGCCGCCCCAGATGGCCGGCTCGTACCTCGTGAACAGCGGCGACATGCTGAAGCGCTGGACGAACAACGTGTACCTGTCCACGGCGCACCGGGCGCGCAACCTGTCAGCCGGCGACCGGTACGCCGTGCCGTTCTTCTACGGGGCCCGCGACGACGCCGTCGTGGACCCGGTGCCCACCACGGTCAGCGCCGAACGCCCGGCCCGTCACGAGCCGATCACCTACGGCGACTACCAGCGCTGGTTCCTGAACCGGAACTACGAGAATGTCACCGGCGAAAAGGTGGGCAAGTTCGAGAGCTGAGCCCCCGGCGCCCCGCAATCGGCTACTCGAGAACTCCTGCCACGGCCAGCTCAGCGATCTGATCTGCGTCGTAGCCGAGCAGCCGTTCCAGCACCTCGAAGGTGTGCTCGCCGTAGGTCGGCCCGCCGTGGTGAATGCCATCGGAGCTGCGTGACATGGCAAACCGAGCGCCTTCCACCCACATCGTGCCGTTCGTGGCATGGGTGACATCGCGGAAATGGTTGCGATGCACGAGCTGGCCGTCGGTCGGCATCGTCACCGAGGTCGGGATCGCGTGAGCGGGAATGCCCCCGCGCTGCAAGAGGGCGTCGGCTTCGCTGCCCTCCCGGCTCGAGGTCCATGCCGAGATCGCTTCGTCGATCTCGTCGGCTCGCTCCCGCCGCTCAGCCAGTCCCAGTTCGCCGAACCCGCCCAGCGACTCGCCGACGATCCAGCACAGCGCCTTCCATTGGTCGTCGTTCTCGCAGGCGATGGCGATCCAGCGGTTCTCGCCCGCACTCGGGTAGACGCTGTGGGGCGACATCTGCGGGTGCGCGTTGCCCAGCTTGGGCGGCATCTGGCCGTTGATCGTGTAGTCGAGCACCGCCGGCGCCAGGAACGACATGGATGCCTCGGCCTGGGAGAGGTCGATGTACTGGCCTTCTCCGGTCCGGTCCCGATGGTCCAGCGCAGCCAGAATCGCCGTGCTCAAGAATCGCGGCGACACATAGTCGGTGTACGCGCCGAACACGCCCGCGGGGTCACGGTCGGGCCAGCCGGTCATCTCATAGAAGCCCGACATGGACGCGCCCATCGTGCCGAAGCCGGCGAGCGACGACAGCGGCCCAGACTGCCCGAAGAGGCAGCTCGACGCCATGATGATGTCGGGGTTCACCTCGCACAGGTCCTCGTATGACAGGCCCCAGTCGCGCATCGCCCTCGGCGAGAACGACTCGCAGACCACATCTGCCCAGCGCACCAGGTCGAGCACCAGATCCCGGCAGGCCGGCTGGTCCATCTTCGCCATGTCGATGGTGATGCCGAGCTTTCCTGCGTTCATGTTCTGGTACAGACCGCCGTTGTCGGCGCCGCCCTCGTCGTTGAGGAAGGGCTGGATGGTGCGAGCCGCCTCGACCTTGTGCGACGACTCGACCCGCACGACCGTGGCGCCCCAGTCGGCCAGCACTCTCGTGGCCGCCGGTCCGGCCATCACCCACATGAAGTCCAGGATCTTGACGTCGGCCAGCGGCTGGGCGGGGTCGCGATGGCCGGCGGGCACTGCTGCGTTCAGGCGGGCCGACACGTCCTCGGGGACGACCGCCGGGGTGCGCGGCGTTGCGGTTGCGTCGGCCAGCACCGCATCGGTGTGCTCGCCCAACGTCGGCGGCGGCCCCGCGAGTTCCACCGGCGTGCGGCTCATGTTCGCGAACGGCCCGGGGAACCGCACCGCTTGCTGGTCGCCGACGTCGAGGTCGCGCCAGAAGCCGCGCTCTGTGTAATGCGGCGCCTCCACGACGTCTTGCACCGTGGTGATGGGCACCAACAGCAGCCGATGCTCGAGTGCAGCCTCCAGCAGCTCGGCCTTGGTGCGGGTGGCCGTGAAATCGGCAGCGACCTGCTGGATGCGGTCGTACTCGCCGAAGCCGATGCGACCCGTCATCACGCCTTCGACGAAGTTGATCCAGTCGATCTCGAGGTCGGCGTCGGAGCAGCCGCCTTGGGCGTGCATCCATTCGAACAGCCGCTGGCCGAACGGGCCGATGGACTCACCGAACAGGATCGTGGCGGACACATACCCGTCTGCCGCCGGGGAGCGCAGACGCACGGTGAACGGGCCCAGCTTGGCGCCGCCGCTGAATCGTGAGGCCTCGGGCGAGTTGTACAGGTGGCACAGCGACATCGACTGCAGCGCCTGGCCGGCGGCCTGCTGGGCGCTGACGTCCACGTGCTGGCCCCGGCCCGAGCGGCTGCGCTCGCGCAAGGCGATCATGGTGGCGGCAGCCGCTTCGGCAGATGCGTGCAGGAAGCACTGGTCAAGCGGGATGCGCAGCGGCGGCCGGTCGTCGTCGCCGATGATGTTGGACAGCATCGAGGCCGCCGACACCACGATGTCCGTCGCGGCCCAGTGCGCTTTGGGACCGCTCTGGCCGAACGGCGTGATCGACGTGTAGACGAGCGCCGAGTTGACGGCGGTCAGATCGTCGGCGCCCAGACCCTTGGCGGACATGGCGCCGGGCTTGTCGGATTCGATGACCACATCGGCGCCGGCCACGAGCTCGAGCAACCGGTCACGGCCGTCATCGCTGTCGAGGTCCAGCACGATGCTGCGCTTGCCCCGGTTGTACGACCAGAACCACAGAGACGCCTCGGGGTCGCCGTCGCGGCCTGCCACGAACGGCCCCGCGGCGCGCGCGGCCGACCCGCCCGGCGGTTCCACCAAGATCACATCGGCGCCCAAGTCGGCCAGCATCGCTCCGGCCAACTGGCCCCGATGGTCCGACAGATCCAAGACGCGAAGGTCATGCACGGCAGTCTCCTTATGGTCAGCGTGGTCAGCGCGGTCAGCGTCCCGTGCGGGAACGCAGTGGCATCGGTGTTGCGCGCAGAAACTACTGCGCCAGCGTGTGGCCCCTGATCAACGGCCCAGCACGGCGTGGGCCTCGACGACCCGCAGCGAGACCGGCGCGGGGACCACCACCGGGCCGGCGACGCCCGACAGGCCGGTGCTCGATATCCACCGGATCGTCCAGACCGACTGCACCGTGCCACGGAAGCGACCAGTCCGTCCGGCGGTGGACGCGCGCTGGAACGTGTGACTGCACGGCGATCGGGTGCCCGGCACGAGCCAGGGCAGGCCTGGACCCGGGCACGAAACCAGCAGCGACCCATCGCCGGGTATCAACTGCAGCGCCACCGGCGTCGCCACGAGCGTCACCACGACACTCCCAGCGGCGACGACGCGCACGACGGGCCGCCAGCTCGCTGCGGGCACCCAGAACCACGTGTCGATGCCGACCAGCGTGAGGACCCGCTGCGCCGGCGGGGCGAACAACGGCACCGGGCGCGGAAACGTCAGCGACGACAAGCCCAGATTCGCGGCCCTGCCGACGCGCTCGGCCTTGTGGGCAGGATCCCGGCTGCTCACCTCGATGCGAAGGTCCCCCAGCACAGGATCGCGTGACGGCGGCCGCTGGGCCAGCTTCCCGTCAGACAGGCCTGGATTGCCGCCTCCAAGCGGCATGGCGGGCCCGGCCGATGCCGCTGATGCCAGCGGCATGCTCAACAAGCTCAGGCTTGCACCCAAGACGATGAATTTCATGATATTTCGCATACACCTACGGTCGTGCTGCTGCACGCCGCAAGCAAGCGGTTTTCAAGACGCTGGCGCAGGCAGGCAGCAGACGGATGCGGCGAACTAGGTTGCCTGCACCGTTCAGTACGAACGTGGCCAGGACGAACCCGGCCACCACCCATCTGTCAGTGCAGGAGGTTTGGCACATGGCCGCGGATGATTTCGCCTACGCCTCGACGATGGAGACGGCGGCCGCCATCGCCGCTGGTGATGTCTCCTCCCGGGAACTGCTGGAAGCGGCGCTCGCAAGGGTGGATCGCCTCGACGGTCCGATCAACGCCGTGGTCGCGCTCGATGCCGATCGGGCGCGGGCTGCTGCCGATGCTGCCGACGCCGCAGTGGCCCGCGGCGACGAGCTGGGGCCGCTGCACGGCGTTCCCGTCACCATCAAGGACTCGTTCCAGACCGAGGGACTGGTCACCACCTCGGGGGCTCCAGCGCTCGCCGATTTCGTGCCTGAGCGCGACGCCGACCCGGTCGCTCGCTACAAGGCGGCAGGAGCGATCGTGTTCGCCAAGACCAACCTGCCGCTGTTCGCGGGCGACGCGCAGTCGTACAACGAGGTGTACGGCACCACGGCCAACACCTACAACGTCGAGCACACCCCCGGCGGTTCATCGGGCGGCTCGGGCGCCGCACTGGCTGCCGGCTATACGCCCCTTGAGCTCGGCTCGGACATCGGCGGCTCCATCCGGATCCCGTCGCACTGGTCGGGTGTCACCGGGCACAAGCCCAGCTACGGCGTCGTCTCGGCGCTGGGCCAGATCCCCGGCATGCCCGGAACGCTCAGCCAGGCCGACATCGCCGTGGCGGGTCCGATGGCCCGTGACGTCGACGACCTCGAGATGGCTCTCGACATTCTTGCCGGGCCCGATGCCTGGAACTCCAAGGCGTATTCGCTTGACCTCCCGCCGGCGCGTCACAGCGACATCGCAGATTTCCGGGTAGCCGTCTGGCTGGACGAGGAGCTGTGCCCGATCGACAGCCAGTACCGGGAACTGCTGATGGGCGCGGCAGGCGCACTCGAGCAAGCCGGCGCCCGGGTGGACACCGACGCGCGCCCGGCATTCACGTTCGAGAAGGCCGTGGACACCTTCCTGCATCTGCTCTCAGCGGCCGAGGCCGGAACCTGGACGCTCGCCCAGCTCGAAGAGATCGCCTCGGGGAACGAGGAGCCCCAGGGGGATCTGGGCATCTGGTACGCGGCGATGCGCCATCGGGAGTGGCTGAGCTGGCACGAGCGCCGGCTGCAGCAGCGCAGGCGCTGGGAAGAATTCTTCGCCGATTGGGATGTCGTGCTGCTGCCGGTGACACCGACCGCTGCGGTCCGTCACGACCACAGCCGTCCGGCCACCAGCCGCCGGATCACCGTGAACGGCGAGAGCCGCCCCTACTTCGACATCATCAAGTGGATGGGATTGACGGGCGTGTCGTGGCTGCCGGCGACCGTGGTGCCCATCGGCATGCTGCCCGCGGCCGGCGGTGACCTGCCGGTCGGGGTGCAGATCGCCGGGCCGTTCCTGGAGGACCGAACGACACTGGCCGTGGGCCGCTTCCTGCATGAGGCACTCGGCGGGTTCCAGCGGCCCGCCGGCTTCTAGCAGGCTGCGCCAGTACGTCAGCATCCCCGTCATACCGTTGCAACGCGCCATGACTGCGGGGAACGAACGGCTTCACGCCGTCGTCCACGACGGCGACGGTCCGCTGGCGTTCCTTGTGCATGGCGCGCTCGGCAGTCGTTCGTATTGGCACGACAACCTCGGTGCGCTGCAGACGGTCTGCCGCCCCGTGGTGATCGAGCTGTGGGGACACGGCAGATCGCCCAGCCCGGCCGATCCCGAGCGCTACCGGCCGCACAGCTATGTGGCCGAGTTCGAGCGGCTGCGCGTCGAGCTCGATGCTGATCGGGCCTGGATGATCGGGCAGTCGCTGGGAGCGGCACTCGCTTTGCACTACGTGCTCGCGCAGCCCGCTCACGTCATCGGCGCCGTGCTCACCAACTCGTCATCGGCCTTCAGCGAACCCGTCGTGTGGGCCGAGCGAACCGAGACACTGGTGGAAGAACGGGCGCTCGAAGTCGAGGCGCACGGCATCGAGGTGCTGCGCGACAGCTGGATCAACCCGGGTCGATCGAAGCGCATCTCGCCTGCGGTGCGCGCCAAGCTGGCCGGCGAGTTCTCCGAGCACGATGCGACGGGGCTGGTCAACACCTTTCGCTTCACGAATGCTGGGGTCCCGCTCGGGGATCGTCTGAGGAACGTCGCCGTGCCTGTGCTGCTCACCAACGGCACCGAGGAGGGTCGCTTCCAGCATCTCCTTGCGAGGGCGAGGCAGATCCCCGAGCTGGAGATCGCTGACCTGCCGGCCTCGCACGCCGTGAACGCGCAGGATCCCGCAGGATGGAATGCCGCTGCGATCAGATTCATCCGGCAACACGCCGGCACACAACACGTCCACTAGAGGAGGCACCCATGGGGACAGGACCGCTCGAAGGCATCACGGTGGTGGACGTCTCCAGCGCGGTCGCAGGCGCATGGGTGTCCTCGCATCTCGCGGAGATGGGTGCCGAGGTGCTCCTGATCGAGAAGGTGGGCGCATCGGATGTCATGCGCCTCACCGGTGCCATCGTCGGCGACCAGTCGGGCTGCTGGGTCCAGATGCATCGCAACAAACGCGGCATGGATCTCAACATCCGCGAACCCGCCGGCCGGGAGATCCTGCTGCAGCTCGTGGAGGACGCCGATGTGTTCATCCAGAACTTCCGGCCCGGGGTGGCCGAGCGCCTGCGCATCGGCTACGACGACCTGAGCGCTGTCAACCCCGATCTCGTGTACCTGTCGGTGTCAGGCTTCGGCCCCGACGGTCCCTATGCCCACCAGCCCGTGTACGACCCGATCATCCAATCGCTGTCCGGCATGACCGAGGCGCAGGGCGGCGACTTCGTCAAGTCGGCAACCGCAGACAAGACCACGGCCATGACCGGAGCCACCGCCGTGCTCGGGGCGCTGCTGGCCAGATCGAACGGCGGCGGCGGCCAGCACGTCGAGGTCAACCTGCTCGACTCGACGCTGTCGTGGATGTGGCTCGACTACTTCTGGAACGAATCGGTGCCCGACGCCATACCGACGCCGTCGTACAGCGAGTGGTACAGCCCCTGGCAGACGACCGACGGCTGGGTGGGCGCCATCTGGCCGGCGGACGATCAGTACGCCCGCGTGTGCGAGAAGCTGGGCGTCCCGCATCTGACCGACGATCCTCGCTTCGCCACCCGCGAGGCCCGGATACGGAACTCGAATGAGCACCAGGAGGTCTTCGCCAAACTGCTCGGCGAGTTCACGACGGGCGAGGCGCTCGACGCGCTGGAAGCCGCTGACGTTCCCTGTGCGCCCGTGCTGGACATCACCGAAGTGTTCGACGACCCCCAGGTGATGCACAACCGCACGGTGCTCACTCACCATCATCCCGACGTGGGCCAGATCCGCACCACCCGCTTCCCGGCCCGGTTCAGCAAGACACCCACCGAGCTCGAGCGCCTGGCGCCGAGCAAGGGCCAGCACACCGACGAGGTGCTGGCCGAGCTGGGTCGCTCCCCCGCCGAGATCGCCGAGCTTCGCAACGAGGGCATCGTCGGCTGAGCGGTTCCCGCTGCTGGTCGCGCCGTGCGAGCCGGCGGGACTGATGGTCCGGAGGGGTACGTCAGAGGCGGGCGAGCGCTTCCTGGATGGCGGTGGCCACCAGCCGGCCGTGCTGCCAGAAACGGGCTTCGGAGGTACCGCGGTTGCCACCGGCCATCAGCGGTCGCTGCTCGCAGTAGATCCACTCGTCGGCGCGGGCGGGCTCGTGGAACCACATGGCGTGATCCAGGCTGACCACCTGCACTTCGCTGTCCAGCCAGGTAACCCCGTACGGCACGATCACGTTGTCGGCGAGACAGTCATCGCTCATGTAGGCGATGATCGCTTCGTGAATCGCCGGATCGTCCGGAAGGCGGCGCGGGGCGCGGAACCAGTAGTCGATACCACCTCGCGGCGACGGCCCCGTCGGTGCCCACGGAGCATGCACGAGCCGGTATTCGACCGGTCGAGTCATGTACGACCACTGCTCGCCGAAGATGGGGCCCACCTGTGCAATGCACTCCTGATACGTGGGAACAGAAGTGGGCGGCGGCACGTCGGGTGACATCTCGCTCTGGATGTCGACCTTGCCCGACTCGGGTACGTGAAACGTGGCCGTGAGCTCGAAGATCAGGCGGTCGGATTGGAAGGCCTGCGACCGGCGGGTGCAGAACGCCCGCCCGTCGCGCACGCGCTCCACCTGGTAGTCGACCTCGGCCATGCCGTCCCCGCCACGCAGGAACACGGCGTGCACCGAGCTCATCGGCCGGTCGTCGTCGACGGTCCGCTGCGCCGCTACGACGGCCTGGGCCAGTACGTGCCCGCCGTACAGGCCGAACTCGTCGAAGCCAGAGCCCTTGCCCCGGAACGTGTCCGATCCGTCGTCGCTCTGCTGCAGGTCGAGCTGGTCCAGCAGTTCGTCCAAGGCCGCATCAACGGCGGCGTCGGTGTCGGTCCCGGGTGTGTCTGTCACGGCCTAGTTGATTAGCAGACGGCGGGCCACGCAGACCCGATCAACTGAGCGTTCGGCCGTCAGGACAGGGCTTCTGGCGGTCGCCGGCACCGGTAAGAACGGCTACTCGTAACCGGGTGGTGAGACGAACCCGCCAAGGGTCCGCTCGATGAGCGACGCATAGCGGATGCCGCGCCGGTCGCCCAGGTGCGGCGCCACGATCTGGATGCCGACCGGGAGGTCCAGCCCGTCGGCGGTCAATCCGGCAGGGGCAACCGTGCCGGGCAGGTACACGCTGCAGCTCCAGCCGGCCCAGAACAGCTGGTCCACGCCCAGTTCCTGGTGGCCGTCGATGTCGATGGTGCGGGTCGGCCGGGTGCCGGTGTGGTCGTGAACGAACGCGGCTGACGCAGCGATCGGGCACAGCAGCAGGTCGTAGTCGTCGAAGAACCTCGCCCAGGCCTGCCGGTAGCCCTCGCGCTTGTTGTGGTGGGCGTACCACTCGCGGTGGCTCATCGTCATCGCGTAGTCGACCAGCGACTGGTAGTCGCCCTCGCCGTCGTTGTACCGGTGTGCCCGGGACTGCGCCTCGTTCCACAACGCGTCGTCGGCCAAGGCGCCGGTGGCGGCTCGCAGCAGCATCAGATAGTTCTCGTTGAACTCGTGCTGGTCGATGTCTGGTGTTGCCTCGCTGACATCGGCGCCTGCGGCTGCCAGCGCGTCCACCGCCCGCTGCAGCGTGTCGATCATGGCGGTGGAGTTGCGGATGACTGGGGTGTCGAGCATCACGCCCACCCGGAACGCCCCCAGCGTGTCGCGATGCTCGGGCTGCAGCGCCACGGCGTAGCCAGCGGCGTCGAACCCATGCGGGCCGGCGAGCACATCGAGTGCGACATCCAGATCGGCGGCGCTGCGTGCCAGCGGGCCGCACACCGCAATGTCGCTGCCGACCAGGGCCCCAGGCACGGCGTGGCCCACGTCGGGCACCAACCCGTACGTCGGTTTGTGGCCGAACACCCCGCAGTAATGCGCGGGATTCCGGATCGATGCACCGATGTCCGAGCCCAGCTCCATCGATGCCATGCCCGTCGCGAGCGATACGGCCGAGCCGCCCGATGAGCCACCGGGCACGCGAGTCAAGTCCCACGGGTTGTTGGTGCAGCCGTAGATGTCGTTGAAGCTCTGCCAGTCGCCCAGCATGAGCGGCACGTTGGTCTTGCCCCAGATGACCGCCCCGGCATCCAGATAGCGGGTGACCGTGACGGCGTCGGTGTCTGCCACGTTGTCGGCCCATGCCGGATTGCCCCACGTGGACGGTGTGCCGACCCAGTCGAAAGCCTCCTTGATGGTCATCGGCACGCCGTGCAGCAGTCCCCAGCACTGCCCCGCTGCGAGCGCCGCGTCGGCCTCGGCCGCTCGCTGGCGCGCCTCGTCGACCTTGGTCACGATCACCGCGTTCACGGCAGGGTTGAATCGCTCGTAGCGGCTGATCGCACCTTCGAGCGCCTCGACGGCCGACACCCTTCCCTGCCGGATCAACGAAGCCAGCTCGACCGCCGGCAGAAGGTTCGGATCTGTGCTGTTCGCGCCTGTCATCGCGCCGAGGCTAGGAGGCCGAGTCGGCCAGGGCGGCTGCGGCTGCCGCCAGCAGATGTGCGATGTCGTCGTCGGTCATGGCCAGGCTGAGACTGCCGAAGCCTCCGCCCGACAGGTACACACCGCCCGCCTGGATGGCGTGCTCGAATCGTTCGACCTCGGCGGCTTCATCGCTGCTGAGGTGGGCGTTGCGGTAGTTGCGAATGTGCCTCGTGTGCGGATGAACCTTGAACAGGCTGCCGCGGCCGGTCACCTGCCAGTCCACGCCGGCCCGCTCGATGGCCGAGCGCAGGCCGCTGCGCACGGCCTCGCCCATCTCGTCCAAGCGGGCGAAGGCGGCGCGATCGAGCTGGTTCATCGTCGCAAGGCCGGCGGCCATGGTGATCGGGTTCGCCGTGAACGTCCCGCCCGACGGCACCTTGGCACGGGAGCCGCCTGTGCGCGCGAACGTCGACATCGGTCCCTCGCGGCCGGCAACGCCGCCGACGGGGAAGCCGCCGCCGATGATCTTGGCCACGGCGGTGATGTCGGGCTCGATGCCGAGCAGCGTCTGCGCTCCGCTGTAGCCAAGCCGGAACGAGATCACCTCGTCGAGCACCAGCAACGCTCCCACCTCGCGGGTTGCCTCGCGGACCGCTGCGACGAACTCGGGTTCGATCGTCGGCAGCCCGACCTGGCTCGGCATCACGTCGAGCAGCACGGCGGCCAGCCGATCGCCCTGGCGCTCGATGGCCGCACGGGCCCCGTCGGCGTCGTTGAAGTGGATGATGCCGACCTCTTCGATCACCGAATCGGGCGTGCCGGAGGCGTAGGGCACCGTGGCCGGGGCCGCGGCGTCGCCCCAGTTGGTGGGATCGGACGCCAAGCTGGCTTCGGCATGGTCGTAGGTGCCGTGATACGCGCCCTCCACCTTGATCACGTTCGGCCGGCCGGTGAACGCCCGGGCTGCCTTGAGCGCACCCATCACCGCCTCGGTGCCGGAGTTGCAGAACCGGATCAGCTCGAAGCTCTCCACCCGGTCGCACAGCAGCGACGCCAGCTCGATCTCGACGTTGCTGGCCAGCGCGAACGCGGTGCCGCGCGCCAGCTGCGCGCCGACCGCTTCGGCAATGGCGGGATTGGCGTGCCCGACGATGATCGAGGTGAAGTTGTTGTTGCAGTCCAGGTAGCGGTTGCCGTCCACGTCGGTGACCCACGCACCCTTGCCGTGATCCACGTAGATCGGGTTCGGCCGCCGCAGCAGCGTCGCCCGCGACACGCCGTCGGGAATCCACTGCTGCGCCGTGGCGTACAGCGCAGCCGACTGCGACTCTGTGCGCCCGCTGCTCGCCGATGACCCGATCCGTTCCGCCATCGGCTCAGTGTCGCAGAGCCGCCGTTGCGGCCGCTTGACCAGTCACCGCCAGCGCCGAGAGGCGTAGCCGTGGCCCAGATGGCCCGTGAGCGACGTGAACAAGGGGTGACTGCCGTCCCATCCGGCAGGCTTGTTCTCGCAGGAGCTAGACGGCGCCGGCGCGGCGGTAGGCATCCAGCACGAGCCCGTGGAAGTGGTGCACGCCGTGCTCGGACAGGCCCGAGCCGTCGGGATCGCACACGATGCGACCCTGGGTGAACGCCGGCGTGCGCATGCCGCGCTGCACGCTCTCGACGATGCCGATGTCCTCGGGCTGCAGGATCTCGTCGATGTAGCGCATCGATTCGATGTCCGCAGGGTTCAACTCCGGAGACTCGAAGTAGTAGTCGATGGTCTCATGCGTGGTCTCGGGTCCGGTGGGCACCATCTGCATGATGCTGAAGTTGCCGCGGCCCGGGTAGCGCATCAGGCAGGTGTTAGGCCACAGCCACCACACCGCAAGGTCCTTCACGCTGGAGCCCTCGACGCTGTATGCCGAATTGTCCGAGTGGCCTGCGCGGGCCATATGGCTGGAGTAGATGCCGTGCGTGGTGACCTGGTAGGTGTCCATCTCCACCAGCGTCACGAAATCCGGGTGGGCGATGTGGCAGTGGTAGCACTCCAGGAAGTTGTCCACCACGTTCTTCCAATTCGAGGCGATCTCGTAGCTGAAACGGCGAACGTGGGTGAGCTCGCACACATCCGGTGCCCAGCGAGCGATCTCAGCACCGAGGTCTCCGGATTGGGTGGCCAGCGGTTCGGCCGACGGATCCAGATTGACGTAGACAAAACCGCCGAACTCTTCGGCTTGCACGGACTGCAGGCAGATCTGGGACGGATCGAAGCCGAGCACGTGATCGGTCTCGCGGGCCCGATGCAGCTGGCCCCCCAGGTCATAGGTCCAGCCGTGATACGGGCACACGATGCTGCCGATGTTGCCAGCGCCGGCCAGCAGGTGGTGTGCCCGGTGCTGGCACACATTGAAGAAGGCCTGCAGCTCGCCGTCGTTGCCCCGCACCAGCGCGATGGGCATGCCGGCGACCTCCAGCGCCACGTAGTCGCCAGGCGTGCGCACCGATTCGACATGGCACACCCACTGCCAGCTGCGGGCAAAAACCTCACGCTGCTCGATGTCGTGCCAGCGCGGATCGATGTATGCGTCGGCGTGCAGCGACAACGAGTTCGCTGGATCGGGGTCGTATCCCACATCGATCGCCGTGGCAATGTCCGGGACGGCTTGCAATTCGGTCATTGTCTGAATTATGGGCGCGGCAGCGATGCCTCGGTGGCCCCGAGGAAGTACTCGATGTCGTCGTCGCTGGTCGCAAGGCTCAGACAGCCCAGCCCCTCAGCGATGAAATAGACACCTCGGGCTTGCATGCGACGGCCGAACTCGGTGATCTCAACGGTCTCATCGCTGGAGAGGTGCGAGTCGCGGTAGCTGCGGATGGTGCGACGGTGCGGATGCACCCGGAACAGGCTGCCGGCGCCGGTGACCTGCCAGTCGATGCCCAGCCGGTCAAAGACAGCTCGCAGGCCTGACCGCAGGTTCTCGCCGATCGTGTCGAGCCGGGTGAAGGCGTCGCGGTCGAGCAGCGTCATCGCTGCATGGCCAGCCGTCATGGTGATGGGGTTCGCAGCGAACGTGCCGCCCGACGGCACCTTGGCCCGGTTGCCCGCCACACGGACGAAGGCCTCCATGGGACCTCGGCGACCGGCGATGGCGCCCACCGGGAAGCCTCCGCCGATGATCTTGGCCAGTGTGGTGATGTCGGGGTCGATGCCCAGCTTCGTCTGCGCTCCCCCGTAGCCCAGCCGGAAGGAGATCACCTCGTCGAGCACTAGCAGCGCACCCACCTCCCGCGTGGTCTCGCGGATCGCCTGAACGAACTCAGGCTCGATGGTCGGCATGCCGACCCTGTTCGGCATCACATCGAGCAGCACCGCAGCCAGCCGGTCACCGCCGCGCTGAATCGCAGCGCTGGCGCCCTGGGCATCGTTGAACGAGATGATGCCCACCTCGTCCTCGATTGATGCCGGCGTGCCGGCGGCGTACCGCACCGTCGACGGCGCCGCCGGATCGCCCCAGTTCGTGGGATCGGGCGACTGGCTGGCCTCGGCGTGGTCGTACGTGCCGTGATAGGCGCCTTCCACCTTGATGACATTGGGCCGCCCGGTGTAGGCGCGAGCAGCTTTGAGCGCAGCCATGACGGCCTCGGTGCCCGAGTTGCAGAAGCGGATGAGCTCGAAGCTCTCGACACGCCCGCACAGCAGCTCGGCCAGCTCCACCTCGGCGTCATTGGGAAACGAGAAAGCCGTGCCCCGGGCCATGCGCTCCTGCACCGCAGCGGCAATTGTCGGGTCGGCGTGGCCGATGATGATGGACGCGAAGTTGTTGTTGCAGTCCAGGTAGCGGTTGCCGTCCACGTCGGTCACCCACGCACCGTCGCCGTGGTCGACATAGATGGGGTGCCCTCCCGTGCGCAGCAGCGTGTCCCGCGACGTGCCGTCGGTGATCGACTGCCGGGCACGCTCATACAGCGCTGCGGAGTGATCCGTGGACCATGCCCCCGGCCCCGTTGTCGACGTCATCGTCAGCACTGCGTCTGTTCGAGCATCGGCCAAGTCTGGCACCGGTCCCCATTTCAGGTCGGTCTGTTCTGTTGTCGGCCGGGTGTCAGGCGTCATCGCGAAGCCTTGGATGCGAGACTGAGGCCATGAGCAAGTCCACAACGACGCCTGCTCCCAACGGCACAGCCGGCGGGGGCGGCGTGCCGGCGCGGCCCTCCGCGCCGTGGCGCATCGGCGTGGACGTCGGGGGCACGTTCACGGACTTGGTGCTCGCCGATGCGCAGGGAGCGACCTGGGTGGCCAAGGTGCCCTCCGTGCCCGCGGATCCAAGCCGCGGCGTGCATGCGGCGCTCGCCCGCGTGGCCGTGGATCTCGGCATGCCGCTGGGCGATGTGCTCGCCGGCTGCTCGCTCTTCGTGCATGGCTCCACCGTGGCCACCAACACGATGCTGGAGGGCACGGGAGCGACCGTCGGGCTGATCGCCACTGAGGGCTTCCGCGACACCTTGGAGATCCGCCGCGGCTTGCGGGAGGACCAGTGGAACCACCGGGCGCCATTTGCGCCGGTGCTGGTGCCTCGCTACCTGAGGGCCACGCTGGGCGGGCGCATGGATGCCGACGGCACCGAGCACGCGCCGCTCGACCTCGCCGGCCTCGGCACCGTGCTGGAGAACTTCGAGAGCCACGACGTCGAGGCCGTCGCCATCGCATTCATGAACTCGTTCGTGAACGACACCCACGAGCGTGCGGCCGCCGAAGCGGTGCGCGAGCAGTGGAATGGAACGTGGGTCACCACATCAGCCTCTGTCTCACCGCTCATGGGCGAGTACGAGCGCACCTCCACTGCCGTCGTCAACGCATCGCTGTCACCCAAGATCGTGTCGTACCTGCGCACGCTCAACGACGAATTGGCCGCTGCCGGGTTGCGTCACGCCATCCTGCTCGTGCAGTCCAACGGCGGCGCCGCGTCGGTCGACCAGGTGTCCGAGCGCCCCGTCAACCTGCTGCTCAGCGGTCCCGCCGCCGCGATCGGCGCGCTGAACCTGTACCGCGATGCCACCGACGCCGCTCTCGTCACCGACGAGAACACCTCGGCGGTCGCCGGGAACCTGATCTCCATGGAGATCGGCGGCACGTCCTGCGACGTGCTGCTCATGTCGGGCGGCGAGGTGGACACCCGCGACGACATCATGATCGCCGGCTATCACGTCTCCACACCGGCCATCGACATTCACACGATCGGCGCCGGGGGCGGCACCATCGCGGGAGTCGACGAGGCCGGCTTGCTGTATGTCGGACCGCAGGGCGCGGGGGCCGACCCCGGCCCCGCCTGTTACGGCCACGGGGGCACCCTGCCGACAGTCACCGACGCGCAGCTGGTGCTCGGCCGTCTGAGGCCGGGCAAGTCGGCCGGCGGCACTCTGGACCTCGACATCGACGCTGCCCGTGAAGCGATCCGCACCCATGTCGCCGAACCGCTCGGCATGACGGTCGAAGAGGCAGCGGCCGGCATTGTCGAGGTCGTCGAGCAGCACCTGCTCAGCGCCACCGAGCACATCTCGATCGAACGGGGCCACTCGCCCCGGCGCTTCACCATGGTCGCCGCTGGCGGCGCCGGTCCGATGCACGGCGCATCAGTGGCTGCCGGACTCGGTTGCGAGCGCGTGTATGTGCCCCGCGACGCCGGCGCGCTGTGCGCCATCGGGATGCTGCACTCCGATGTCCGCCAGGACTTCACTCGCTTCCTGATGGGCTCGCTCGACGAGCTGGATGCCGCCGAGATCGACGCCGGATTCGAGGCCCTGCGTGCACAAGCCCTCGACGTGATGGACGGGGAGGGCTTCGCAGCCGACCAGGTGACGCTCGACTGCGAACTGGAGCTGCACCACCCGGGCCAGCTCTGGACGATCCGCGTACCCGCCTACGGCGACGACCTGTCCACGATCGACGCGGCAGCAGTGCGCGGCGCCTTCGAAGCTGAGTATCAGCGGCTGTACGGCCACGTCCAGCAGGACGGCACGATCATGGTGGCCTCGCTTCGCCTCGTCGCACGGGCGAGCACGGGCAACGTGGCCACCTCCGAAACGGCGCCCGCTGAAGGCGACCCCGAACCCATCGAGACGCGCTCGGTCTGGCACGGCCCGTTCGGCTGGTGCGACACACCAATATTCGACGGCGAGGTGCTGCGGCGCGGCCACACGATCACGGGGCCGGCGCTCGTCGAGGAACTGACTACGACGGTTGTGGCACGACCGGGCGACCGGCTGTGGGTGGACGCGAACGGCGACCTGTTCATCGACTTGACACCAGCCGACGAAGCCGAGCGTGCGGCGGGGACGGGGGATGCGGCCGTGTCCCGCAGCGTCCAATCGAGCCGCACGCGCAGCGAGACGAACGGCGTTGCGGCGGCACCGGACGGGGTCGAGCTGGACCCGATCGTGCTCGCGGTCATGCAGAACCGGCTCGACCAGATCAGCAAGCACATGGGCTGGGTGATGACGCGCACGGCGCGTAGCACGATCTTCAGCCAGAGCCACGACTTCTCCTGCTACGTGACAACACCCGACGGGACGCTCGTGGCCAATGCCGACGGCATCCCCATCCACACCGGCGGCGGCGGGTTCGCCGTGCGTGCGTTGCTGAAGCGCTACGAGGGACGCATCAACCCCGAAGATGTCTTCCTGCTGTCGGACCCCTACGTGGCGGGCGGCAACCACCTGCCCGACTGGGTCATCGCCAGGCCCGTCTTCACTGACGGGGACGAGGAGAGCGGCGAGCCCACGCTTGTCGGCTTCTGCTGCAACCGCGCGCACCAGTCCGACATCGGCGGCGGGCTCGCCGGCACCTACAACCCCGAGGCCACCGAGATCTGGCAAGAGGGCATCCGGCTGCCGGTCATGAAGCTGATCGAGGCCGGCGACGTTCGCGACGACCTGTGGGAGCTGCTGCTCATCAACTGCCGGACGCCCGAGCTACTCGACGGTGATCTGCTGGCAATGCTGGGCTCGACACGCATCGGCGCAGAGCGGGTCCTCGGCCTGGTGGCCGAACTGGGCGTCGAGCCGTACCTGGCCTACCTCGACGGCGTGCTCACCCATGGCGAGCGGCGCATGCGCACTGCCATCACGGAACTGCCCGACGGCACCTACTACGGCGAGGATCGCACCGACAACGACTGCTTCGGCCCGGCCGACATCGCCGTGCGCGTGCACCTGAGCGTCGAGGGCGACGAGATGACGCTCGACTTCACCGGCACCGACCCGCAGATCGAAGGCTTCAAGAACAGCTCGCTGGCCAACACCTACTCGTCGGTGTTCCTGGCAGTGTCGTCGTTTTTCGACACGTCGATCCCGCGCAACGAGGGCACCTACCGGCCGCTGACGATCATCGCCCCCGAAGGCAGCATCGTGAACGCCCTGCCGCCGGCGCCGATGACGATGAACACGGTCTTCGTGGCGCACGAGATCGTGATTGCGGTGTGGCAAGCGCTCGCGCAAGCCGACCCCGACCGGGCCTGCGCCGCATGGTCCAAGACGATGCACGGCCACGTCGCCGGTCGCCGTGACGACGGCACTACCTGGGTGATGTACCAGTGGCATGCGATGGCCACCCCCGGCGCGACTGCCGAACGTGATGGCTTCCCGCAGATGGGCCACCTCATCACGCTCGGCGGCCTCGACCTGCCGAACCTGGAGTTCCACGAGCAGATGTACCCCGTTCGCTATGTGCGACACGAGCAGCGCTGCGACAACGCCGGCCCGGGACAGCGACGCGGCGGCACCGGGGTGCGGTACGAGGCCGACATTCTCGAACCCGCCATCTGGTCGTTCCGGGCGGAGGGGCTGGACACGCCGTCCGGGCACGGAGTGCGCGGCGGCGGCACTGGCGGGGTCGGCTTGGAATGGATCGTTCCCGTCGACGTTGAGCACGACGGCCCGACGTTCGTGCCGCCCAAGTACGGCGTGAAGCGGATGGGGCCGGCACGCATGATCGCCGACACGCCCGGCGGGGGCGGCTGGGGCGACGCGTTCGAGCGGGATCCCCATGCGGTGCTGCGGGACGTGATGGATGACGTCGTCAGCGTCGAGGGCGCCCGCCGTGACTACGGCGTCGCGATCAGCGACGATGGCCGATCCGTTGACTTCGACGCAACCGCCCGGCTGCGTGCAGCCGACCGAACGGCTGCACCGATCGGCTGAACTCCAGCCCGAGACCCGAACTGGGAGACGCCCTCCATGACGCTCGTGCTCGTTCACGGCAACCCCGAGACCACCGCCATCTGGGACCCGATGCGCGCCGCCCTCGAGCGCCACGGCATCGGCGCTTCCGATGTCGTGGCACTGTCGCCTCCGGGGTTCGGCGTACCCGCGCCTGACGGCTTCGGCGCCACCATGAACGAGTACCGCGACTGGCTGGCAGCCGAGCTGGAGCAACTGCTCACCGCAGGCGCCGAGCACGTGGACCTGCTGGGGCACGACTGGGGCGGCGGACATGTCATGCGCATCGCCATGGAGCGCCCGGACCTGATCCGGTCGTGGTGCACCGACGTCATCGGCCTGTTCGACCCCGACTACGTCTGGCATGACGCGGCGCAGCTCTGGCAGACGCCGGAGGGTGACGCGTCCATCGAGCGCATGATCAGCCGTCCCGACCCGGAGCGAATCGCGTTCTACGCCGGTCTCGGCATGGGACCCGAGGTTGCCGAAGCCGTCGTGCCGCACATCAACGCCGACATGGGCCGATGCATCCTGGCGCTCTACCGCGACGCTGCCCAGCCCGCCATGGCCGACCTCGGCTTCAACATCGCCGCAGCCAGCCAGCGGCCCGGCCTGTGCATTTTGGCGGCCGGCGACCACTTCACCGGCGGCGGCGTCATGCACCGCCGCATCGCCACACGCGCGGGCGCCAGGGTCACCGAGTTGCTGGACGTCGGCCACTGGTGGATGTGCGAGAACCCGGGCCTCGCAGCGCACACCGTCGCCAGCTGGCTGGCATCGCTCGACAGAGCTGCGGCGGCGTCGACCGGGACCTGAGCGGACTGCTCTGCAGCACGTCTGGCGGCG
Organism: Candidatus Poriferisodalis sp.; assembly: GCF_965208555.1. Taxonomy (GTDB): domain Bacteria; phylum Actinomycetota; class Acidimicrobiia; order Acidimicrobiales; family Poriferisodalaceae; genus Poriferisodalis. The sequence continues at coordinate 691,563 of NZ_OZ242342.1, forward strand.
CACAGCGCCTGCTGAGCATTGGGCTACTGTCGCGGCTGATGCCGGGCCGTCCGCGGCCAGGCACGCCGTTCTGAACGCAATCCGGCACCCTGCGCGGGTGCCCGCCACAAGGGGGCAAGCGATGGCCGCATCGGGTTCGATCCTGGGAAATCCTGTTCAGCGCAAGGAAGATCCTGGGCTGCTGACCGGAGCGAATCACTACGTGGACGACCTCGACGTCGACGCAGCGCGAGTCGCGTTCGTGCGATCGCCGGAGGCCCACGCCGAGATCGCCTCCATCGACACCTCCGACGCCTCGTCCATGCCGGGCGTCGTGGCGGTCTACACCGCGGAGAACCTGCCGATGGATGCCTTCCAGGGCTTCCCGATGATGCCGCCGGACTTCAACCGGCCGCCATTGGCAGCAGGCCGGGTGCGCTTCGTCGGCGACATGGTGGCCGCCGTGGTGGCCGAGACCCAGGCGCAGGCGAATGACGCCGCCGAGGCCGTGTACGTCGAGTACAGCCCGCTGCCGGTTGTCTCGGACTTCGAGCGAGCTGCAGATCCCGACTCGCCCGTCGTGTGGGACGGGCAGCCGTCCAACGTGTGCTTCCCGTTCGCCATCCCGGGCCCAGATGAGGAGACCGGCGAGCGGCCGGGAGTTGATGCTCTCGCAGGCGCCGACCAGGTCGTCTCGGAGCGCATCGTCACCCAGCGCTTGGCCGGTGCCCCGATGGAGGCCAACGGGTGCGTAGCCGTCCCCGGCGATGACGGCAGCATGACCATGCACCTGTCGGTGCAGAATGCCCATTCCCAGCATGAGGCGCTCGCTCCGGCACTCGGCCTGGAGCCCGACCAGCTGCGGGTGACCGCACCATGGGTAGGCGGCGGCTTCGGCCCGAAGGCAGCGGTGTACCCCGAGTACATCGTGGTCGGCAAGGCGGCCCAGGCGCTCGGTCGCCCCACCCGCTGGACCGAGAATCGCACCGAGAACATGCTGTCGATGGTGCAAGGCCGCGCCATGGTGATGAACGTCGAGATGGGCGTGCGCAACGACGGCAGCATCGTGGGCCTGAAGGCGCACGTAATCGCCGATGCCGGCGCCTACCCGATCATCGGTGCGATCCTGCCGATGCTGACCGGCATGCTCAGCCAGGCCGTGTACGACATCCCCGTCATCGACTTCGTCTCGCAGACGGTCATCACCAACACCACGCCGATCGGCGCGTACCGAGGCGCCGGGCGTCCCGAGGCAACCCAGATGGTGGAGCGCATCCTGGACAAGGCGGCCGCCGCGATCGGCATGGACCCTGCCGAGATCCGGCGCAAGAACTACCTGCAGCCCGATGCCTTCCCAACCGCCCTGCAGACGGGTGTCAGCTACGACTCGGGCGAGTACGAGCGGGCCCTCGACGCCGTGCTCGAAGCCTCCGGCTATGCCGATCTGCGAGCCGAGCAGCAGGCCCGGCGCGACTCCGGCGATTCAAAGCTGCTGGGCATCGGCGTGTCGTCCTACGTGGAGATCACCGCTCCGGTGGGGCTGCACGTGGAGTACGGCAGCACTGAGGTGCACGAAGACGGCACGGCCACCATCCGGGTGGGTACGTCCAGCCACGGCCAGGGCCACGACACAGCGTTCAGCCAGATCGTCGAGGGAGTGCTGGGCATTCCCATGGAGCAGGTCACCCACCTCGACGCCGACACGGCCGAAGTTCCCTCGGGTGCGGGCACGCTGGGCTCGCGCTCGCTGCAGACGGCCGGCTCGGCGGTGTACCTGTCGAGCCAGGCAGTGCTGGAGAAGGGCAAGCAGCTCGCCGCACACCTGCTCGAGGCATCTGCTGACGACATCGTGGTGGCCGAAGGCGGGCTCGCCGTTGCCGGCGTGCCGACCAGCTCGGTGAGCTGGGCCGACATCGCGCAGCTGGCCAACGACGACAGCGCCCGCCCGTCCGGTCTCGAGGCAGGCCTGATGGCCGAGGAGAACTTCGACGGCACCGACTCCACGTTCCCGTTCGGCTCCCATGTGGCCGTCGTCGAAGTCGACCGCGACACGGGCGAAGTCGAGCTGGTGCGCCACGTCGCCGTCGACGACTGCGGCACCATCATGAACCCGCTGATCGTGAATGGCCAGCAGCACGGCGGCATCGCCCAAGGCATCGCCCAAGCGCTGTACGAGCACGTCGAGTACGACGGCGACGGCCAGCCCCGCAACCCGAGCCTCGGCGACTACTTGGTGCCCTCGGCGGCGGAACTGCCGAGCTTTGAGGTGTCCAACACCGAGACCGCCAGCCCGCGCAACCCGCTGGGCGCCAAGGGCATCGGCGAGTCGGGCACCATCGGCTCCACGCCGGCGGTGCACAACGCGGTGTGCGATGCGGTAGCCCATCTGGGCATCGGCCACATCGACATGCCCTGCAGCCCGCAGAATGTCTGGCGGGCACTGCAGAACGCCTGAGCCCGCGCGGCACCCGATTTCCCGCCCACACGGAGTGGCGCGCCTTCCCGGACGAAGCGCCGGGCAATGACCTAGCCTCTGTGCTCGCACACCCAGCGTGACCGGCTCTGCAGACGGGTTCGGCGCGCCCTGCGAGGGGACACCACATGAGTACTGATGCGGCGACCGACCCGGTCATCGTTGCAACCACCCGCAGCCCGATCGGGCGAGCCTTCAAGGGTTCGCTGACCGAGATGCGGCCCGACGACATGACGGCGCAGATCGTCACCAAGCTGCTCGACAAGGTGCCCGAGCTGCCCCACGGCGAGATCGAGGATCTCATGCTGGGCTGCGGCCAGCCCGGCGGCGAGGCCGGCTTCAACATCGCGCGTGCCGCGGCCATCCTGGCCGGCCTCGACGACGTGCCCGGCACCACCGTCAATCGCTACTGCTCGTCCTCGCTGCAGACCATCCGCATGGCGGCGCACGCCATCCGTGCCGGCGAGGGCGATGCCTTCATCGCCGCCGGCGTCGAGTGCGTGAGCCGCTACGACAAGGGCAACTCCGACAGCCTGCCCGGCACAACAAACCCCAAGTTCAAAGCCGCAGGCGAGCGCACCAAGGTGCGCGGCGAAGGCGGTCACGGCGACTGGACACCGCCGGTCGGCCTGCCTGACCTGTACATCGCCATGGGCTTCACCGCCGAGAACGTGGCCGAGCACAAGGGCGTGAGCCGCCAGGCCATGGACGAGTACGGCGTGATGAGCCAGAACAAGGCCGAGGACGCCATCGGGCGCGGCTTCTTTGAGATGGACATCACCCCGCTGGAGCTGCCTGACGGCAGTGTGGTCAGCACCGACGACGGTCCCCGTGCGGGCGTCACCTACGAAGCCGTTTCGCAGCTGAAGCCGGCATTCCGCCCGGACGGCCGGGTGACTGCCGGCAACGCCTGCCCGCTGAACGACGGCGCTGCCGCCGTGATGGTGATGAGCCGCAAGCGCGCCGAGGAGCTGGGCATCACGCCGCTGGCGCGCATCATCTCGTCGGCAGTGTCGGCGCTGAACCCCGAGATCATGGGCCTCGGCCCGATCGAGGCCTGCAAGAAGGCGCTGGAGCGAGCGGGCATGACGATGAGCGACATCGACATGGTCGAGATCAACGAGGCCTTCGCTGCCCAGGTGATCCCGTCTGCCGATGAGCTGGGCATCGACATCGTCGACCAGCTGAACCTCAACGGCGGCGCCATCGCACTGGGCCACCCGTTCGGCATGACCGGCGCCCGCATCATGACCACCCTGCTCAACGGCCTCTCCGACCGCGACAAGACCTTCGGGCTCGAGTCGATGTGCGTCGGCGGCGGTCAGGGCATGGCCATGATCGTGGAGCGCCTCAACTAGATCGCCACCCGCGGGGAACGTCCCCCCGGATAACTGCCGCGCTTCGGGGCGGCGCGTCGGCAACACTGGCCGGGTGAACACGTCCTCGCCGACGGCACCCCGGTCGATCCAGATCGTCCCTTCCGTCCTGCCTGCCGACTTCGCGCGCCTCGGCGACGAATGCGCTGCATTGGAGGCGGCAGGCGTCGACAGGATCCAGTGGGATGTCATGGACGGCGTCTTCGTGCCGAACCTGACGTTCGGCCCCGATGTGATCGCCGCCTGCCGCCCCCACGCCAGCGTGATGTTCGAGGCGCACCTCATGGTGGCCGACCCCGACCCGATGCTGGGCACCTACGTCGATGCCGGATGCGAGATGCTGATCGTCCACGCCGAATCGGTGACGCACCTGCACCGGACACTCGGCCGGGTTGCCGAGCTGGGTGCTCAGCCGGCGGTGGCCATCAACCCCTCGACGCCGATTGACGCCGTGGCGCACGTGCTCGACCTGGTCGACATGGTGCTGGTGATGACCGTCAACCCGGGATTCGGCGGCCAGGCCTACATCGCCACGATGGAGCCCAAGATTGCTGCCCTGCGCCAGCTCATCTCGGTGAGCGGTTCGGCGGGGGCGTCGGGCACCGGCATCGACATCGAGGTGGACGGCGGGATCTCGGCCGAGACCATCGGCGGCGCTGCCGCAGCCGGCGCCAACATCCTGGTGTCGGGCAGCGCTCTGTACCGCTACGACGAGGGGCTCGCGCACGGCGTCGCGGACCTGCGCTGCCGTGCGGAGGCCGCATTCGGGGCGTGATGACCGTGACAGCTCGCCGGCGCTGGCTCCTCATCGCCGCCGCCGTTGTAGCGATCGCTCTTGCGTTGCGACTGACGCTGTGGCGCGACAGCGGCGAACCTTCTGTCGAGGAGTTCTGCGCTGAGTTCGCCCACCTGCTGGTCGTCGATCAGCTCAGCCTGACCGTCAACCCGAATGACGACACGAGCACCCGCGAGGCAATGGACCGCACAGCGCGCCAGTTCGCGGACGCAGCCGCGGCAGCGCCGGCGGAGATCCGCCCTGACATGCGGCTGCTGGCTGACTTGACTGCTGCACTTTCCGAGGCTGTCGCCGAGACCGCTTCACGCGAGACGTTCGACCGCGCCGCAGCCGTGATCGCGGCACAGGATCCGTTCCTGGAAACGCAGGACGCCGCGACGCAGCGGGTCGTGAACTACGTCACCCGCAATTGCACTGCTGCGCCCGGCTGAACCAGGCGCACGAGCACTGCTGCGCCCGGCTGAACCAGGCGCACGAGCACTGCTGCGCCTGGGTGAACCAGCTAGATCATCTCGCCGCGCTTGACGATCACGTGATCGCACAAGCCGTAGGCCTTCGCTTCCTCCGCGGTGAACCAGCGATCCCGCTCGGAGTCGAGCAAGATCTGCTCCACGTCCTGACCGCTGTGCAGGGCAGTGCGCTCGGCCATCAGGCGCTTGACGTAGGCCATCTGCTCGGCCTGGATGGCAATGTCCGATGCCTGGCCCCGGACGCCGCCCGACGGCTGGTGCATCATCACCCGGGCGTGGGGCAGGCAATAGCGCTTGCCCGGCGCCCCCGCGGTCAGCAGGAACTGCCCCATCGAGGCGCCCAGCCCCAAGCAGACGGTGGCCACGTCGCAGGCCACGAACTGCATCGTGTCGTAGATGGCCATGCCAGCGGTGACAGAGCCGCCGGGGCTGTTGATGTACAGGGAGATGTCACGGCCCCGATCCTGACCCTCCAGGTACAGCATCTGCGCGCAGACGACGTTGGCGAGCTGATCGTCGACCTCGTCGCCCAAGAACACGATGCGGTCGTCTAGCAGCCGGTTCGAGATCTGGGTCCAGCCGGAGACGCCGCTGGCGTCGAATGCCCGCTGCACACCCGGCGCCGGGACAGAGATCGATGGAAGGTCGGTCATGGGGCGCAGGTTACCGACGGCACCTGCGCGCCCAGCCGGACCGCGAAGCCCATATCGGACGCATCGCTCAGAGCCGTTCCGCGAGCGCACGCAGGGCGCGGCCCCGGTGACTGATGCTGTTCTTGTCCTCGGGAGCCATCTCGGCGAAGGTCGACGGTGTTGCTTCGTCGGGCACGAACACCGGGTCATAGCCGAAACCGCCCTCGCCGCGCGGCGCCGTCGCGATCGTGCCCTCGACGACACCGTCCGCCAGAACTTCGCGGCCATCGGCGAACACGACGGCCACGACCGTGCGGAAACGCGCTGTGCGTTGGTGGGAAGGCACGTCCCGCAGCTCCGCCAGGAGCTTGGCCAGGTTCGCAGCAGCGTCCTGTTGGGGACCGGCGTAGCGAGCACTGTGCACCCCAGGGGCACCGCCCAGCGCATCGACTTCCAGCCCTGTGTCATCCGCGATGGCAGGTTCGCCTACAGCTGCGCACACGAACCGTGCCTTGATCAGCGCGTTGACTTCAAGCGTCTCGCCGTCCTCGGTCACATCGCCCAAGGAAGGCGGCCGCGGCACAATCTGGACATCTGGCATGGCCTCCCGCAACACCGCGGCGATCTCGATCGCCTTGTGCGGGTTCGCGGAGGCCATCACGAGTCGCATTCGCTCAACCTCTCGCCCGTACTGCCGTGAATGCCCTGCTGTTTGCCCTGCCGGTTTGCCCTGTCGCCGGCCAGAACAGCATCAGGATCAGGATCAGGATGGCGGTGTGGCGAGTGTGGCCCGCTGCAAATCGACGATCTCGCCGATGCCCGAGCGGGCCAGCGCCAGCATGGCGCCGAGCTGAGCGTCGTCGAACGGATCGCCCTCGGCGGTGCCCTGCACCTCCACGAAGCGCCCCTGGCCCGTCATCACGACGTTCATGTCCACCTCGGCGCGTGAGTCCTCCTCGTAGGGCAGATCGAGCCGGGCCTCGCCGTCCACGATCCCCACCGAGATGGCCGCGCACTCGTCGACCAGCGGATGCCGGCTGATCGCCCCGCTGCTGACCAGGCGGGTGCACGCATCGTGCAGTGCCACATAGCCGCCGCAGATGGAAGCCGTGCGCGTTCCCCCGTCGGCCTGCAGCACATCGCAGTCGACGGTGACCTCGCGCTCGCCGAGCGCCGCCATGTCGCACACCGCCCGCAAGGCCCGACCGATCAGGCGCTCGATCTCGAGCGTGCGCCCCTTCTGCTTGCCTCGCTTGGATTCGCGACCGACGCGTTCGCCGCTGGAACCGGGCAGCATCGCATACTCGGCGGTCACCCAGCCGGTCCCCCGGCCGCGCATCCAGCGCGGCACATCGTCGTCGATCGACACGGTGCACAGCACCCTGGTCCGGCCGAAGGACACGAGCACCGAGCCCGGCGTCTGGTCGGTGAAGTCGCGCTCGAAGGTGACCGGTCGCAGCTCGCCCGAGGCCCGGCCGTCGGCGCGCGTCACGGCCGAGCCCCAGCATTCTCGGCAAGCACGGTGTTCACGCCCAGAACGTTGCGCCGGTGCGTGCGACGGCCACGTCGCCGCTGAATACCTCGCCGGCCTCGGTGAGGTGGTCCTGCGGATCCGATCCAGGCGGCACATGGGTCACCACGAGCTGCCGCGCACCCACATCGTTGGCGTCGGCCGCCAGCCATGCTGCGCTGACGTGGGGGATCTCGGGATTGTCGGTTGCGTGCAGCAGCGTGCCCTCGCCCACCACAAGGTCCGGCGACGATCGGCCGACGTCACGGCTGAGTGCCGACAGTGCCCAGCCCCGGCCGGTGTCCGACGTATAGACGATGGACTTGCCATCGCATTCGAAGCGCATCGCCAGCGTCTCGACCGGGTGATCGGTGCGGGAGAACAGCACGTCGATGTCGCCGACGCATGCCTCCGATGAGTCCTTGATCATCTCCCAGCCGAACAGATCCGAACTGTCGCCGTGCACGTCGGTGACCTCGCGCACGCCTTCGGTGGCGAGCACCCGGATGTGCTCGATGCCCATGTAGTACTTCGCCGCGTTGTAGATCACCGGCAGCTCGGCGCAGTGGTCCGGGTGGTGATGGCTCACCAGCAGCGCGTCCACCGAATCCAGCGGCACGTGCGACTGCAGGTTGGCGAATGTGCCCGGCCCGCAGTCCACCCACAGGGTCGTCGCGTCGCTGCGAACGAGGTACCCGCTGCACGACTCGCCGGCGGCGGCATAGCTGCCCGAACAACCCAAGACCGTCACCGAGAGCTTGCTCACGGAGGCCGATACTACGCATCTCACCACGGCTTCTCACATCGGGCCGGGGCCTGCAGAGCATCAGCCCATCGGGCAGCGCGTTCCCGCTTCGAGCGACCCGATGGCACCGGCTTCGTCGAAGATGCCGACGAGCTCGCCGCCGCTGGTCGTGAGCACGACCGAGGCCGGTTCGCCGGCGGTGGCCGGGTGGAAGGTGGCGGCCGGGTAGGTCTCAGCGACCTCTGCGCGCGTGGCGCCCACACCGATCCCCTCGGCAGTCCGCAGCATGTACGGGTCGGGCCCGAACGATCCCAGCCGCCAGGTCATGAAGTGCTCATCGGCGGCATCGCGGTGCTGGTTTCCGTCCTGGGCATCGCCAAATAGGGCCAAGACGCCCGGCCATTCCACCGCTCGCAGCCGGCTGCCGGGACAGTTCCCATAGATCGAGAACGTGTCGATCCAGCCGCTGTCGGCAACCGGCTGGCCGAGCGCGACGGTCAGGACTTCCACGGCGGCCTGCGCGCTGGTGCCGAAGGGCACGAGACCGAGGCCGTCGCCGGCAAGCACCACGCCTTCGGGACGGGGGACCGCTGCACCTCCCAGTCGCAGCGGTGCCGTCGTCGCAGTCGCGGCCCCGTCGGGGGTTGCCGCGCCACCGTCGGCTGGAGCCGTGACCAGCACCGCTGTGGGACGCTCCGACGACGCCTGGGAGGGCAGCAGTGTTGTCGCGGTGACGTCACGAGACAGGGCAATGGAGGACGGCGGGGTCGAATTGACCCTCAGTGGCGGACCCGTGCAGGCAGCCGCCATCGCCGCCAGCGCCACAGCGATCGCCGCTGCTCGGCGAGGGAATCTCCTCTGGCCCATGGCGGCAACGGTACGACGCCGATACAGACATTCAGCAGCGGAGATCGCCGCGAAATGGAGCTAGAAGTAGATGACGTTCTCGGCCTGGGCAGCCGCAGCATCCAGATCGTCCGTCCAGGCACCGACCGACAGGTACTTCCAGCCGTGGTCGCTCACCACGAACACGATGACGCCCTCGTCGATGCGTGCAGCCGCCTTGCGGGCCCCGGCCAGCGCCGCGCCGCCTGAGATGCCCGAGAACACGCCTTCGGCCGCCAGCATCCGCGTCGCCTCGATGGATTCACGCGGACGGACGATCATCTTGCGGTCGAGCAGATCGACACCGCCCCACTGCTCGAAGATGGGCGGCACGTAGCCGTCGTCGAGGCTGCGCAGACCCTCAACCTGCTCGCCCGCCGGCGGTTCCACCGCCCACACCTGCACGCCCGGCTCGTGCTCCTTCAGGTACCGACCGGCGCCCAGCAGCGTGCCGCTCGTGCCCAGCCCGGCGACGAAGTGCGTGATGCCCGGGACGTCGGCGACGATCTCAGGACCCGTAGTGCGGTAGTGCACCTCGGGATTGGCCTCGTTGCCGTACTGGTACAGCATTGTCCAGTCGGGGTTGGCAGCGGCCAGCTCCAACGCGAGCCGCACGGCCCCGTTGGAGCCCTGCTCGGCCGGACTGGCGATGATCTCGGCGCCGAAGATCTCGAGCATCTGGCGCCGCTCGGCGGTGACATTGCCGGGCAGCACGATCTTCACCCGGTAGCCGCGGCGCTGCCCGAGCATGGCCAAGGCGATGCCGGTATTGCCCGAGGAGGGCTCAATGACCACCGAGCCGGGTTCAAGCCGGCCCTCGGCCTCGGCGCGGTCGAGCATGGCCAGAGCAACCCGGTCCTTGACCGAACCGGTCGGGTTCTGGCCCTCCAGCTTGGCGTACAGCTCCACTGACGGGTTGGGGCTGAGCCGACTGACGTCAAGCGTGGGGGTGCCGCCGATCAGCTCGTCGACGGAGCGATAAACGGCCACTTGCCCGCTCAGCTCTGGAAGCCGGTGCGGGACCGAGCGGGCTCAACCACCGGCAACGGCAGGCAGAATCGACAGCTCGTCGCCGTCGGACAGCGCAGTGTCCATCTGGGAGAGGTAGCGCACGTCCTCGTCGTTGACATAGACGTTGACGAAGCGGTGCAGGCTGCCGTCGTCGGCGAGCAGGTTGGGGGCGATGCCGGGAAACTCGCCGACCAGCCACGACACGGCCTCGGCCACGGTGCTGCCCTCGGCGGCAACTCGCGACTGCCCGTTGGCGTGGGGGCGCAAAACGGTCGGCAGGCGGACGGTGACAGCCATCGGAGCTCCCGGTTCGGCGGCAGCGGGGTGCGCGGTTCCCGGCCGGAACTCGTCGAGGCGCCTCGACAATTCCCGACCTGTTCACTCAGGATTCTAGGGGTCGCGCCCGCCGTACCCTCGGGCTGGTGGCAGAGGACCGGAACGTCGTGGCGTCGAACCGCCGTGCGCGCCGCAACTACGAGGTGCTCGACACCTTCGAGTGCGGCATGGTCTTGCGCGGCACAGAGGTGAAATCGCTGCGCGCCGGCGGGGCGCAGATGGGCGATGCATACGCCCGGGTGCGCGACGACGAGATGTGGCTGATGGGCCTGCACATCGCTCCGTGGATCCATGCATCGCCGAGCCTGGGGCATGAGGTGGAACGCCCTCGCAAGCTGCTCATGCACCGTGCGGAGATCAACCGGCTTCGGGCCCGGACCGAGCAGGACCGCCTGCAGCTCATCCCGCTGGAGATCTACTTCCGCGACGGGCGGGCCAAGCTGGAGCTTGCGCTCGCCCGGGGCCGACGGCTGTACGACAAGCGGCAGGCCATTCGCAAGCGAGAAACCGACCGCGAGGCCCGCCGGGCGCTGAGGGACCGCTCCGTCTAGCCGAAGGCCGCTGTGGCTATGCGGGCTACTGCGGCCGGCTGGTCGAAGTCGGCTTGGTGGCCGGCGTCGTCGAGCAGGTGCGTGCCCACCACGTTGGGCAGCGCCTCGGCCCAGCGTTCCAGGTACGACGCCGGGATAATCCGGTCCTTGGCGCCGTGCACCAGCGTCACGGCGTTGGTCACGCGGTGCAGTCGCTCTGCCAGACCCCATTCGGGCAGTGGCCAGATCAGCTGCGCGGCAGCCGTCCGCGTGAGATAGCGGTGCACGCCGTGCTCCACCACCATGTCGGCCGGCAGGTCGGTCGGGTCGTCGAAGAAGGCCGCTGACGCCTCGGTGTCCTCAGTCAGCATCGCTCGCTGCACGCTCAGCGTGGTGCCGAACGGGTCGGCCACCGGATCGCTGTCATCCCACAGGCCGAACGGCGCCACGAGCACCATCGGGCCGAACGCCTCGGGCCGGATCGCGGCGAGCTCGAGCGCCAGCATCGCGCCCACGCTGGAAGCCACCAGCGGCGCCCCGGCCAGGCCGGCCACGTCGACAACCTCGCTGGCGGCAACGACCCAGTCGTGCAAGTTGCGCAGACCGTCAGGCTCGCTGGAGCCGGTGAATCCCGGCAGGCTCGGCGCCACGACGCGGTGGCCTGCCGCGGCCAGTTCCTCCAGCACGGCGTGCGTGCCAGGGTTGCCGAGCATCCCGTGCAGGTAGCCCACAGTGGGACCCTCGCCCAGCTCGACGAGGCCGATGTGCCCGTCTCGGAATGGCAGCGTGCCGGGTGCGAAGTGACCTGCCAGCGGCGTGCCTGCGCTCATCGGGCGCGGCTTCCCACGGGCTCGAGCTGGTGGTCGGGCTTGGGCCACCAGTGATCCTCGTAGTCGTCCTCGAACAGGCCTGCAACCTCAGGCATCACCTTGGTGGCGTACATCTCGGTGTTCATCTTCACCAACTCGGGATCCATGTTGCCGAAGTGGCTGAACACCATCAGGTGGCCGACGTTCATGGTGGTGGCCAGCTCGTGCACCTGCTCGGTGACCTGCGTGGGATCGCCCAGGATGATGTAACCCTTCTCCACCATCGCTTCGAACGTCAGCTTCTTCGAGCCGTATGACGACTTGGCAGCGCCCGCTTTGGCGGCGTCGGCCGCGCTGGCTTCGCGCCGAGCGGTGGCCTCCCGCGCTGCGCGCTCGACCATGCCCTCCACGCCGGCCCGAACCGTGTTCGGCGTCTTGTAGCCGGGCGGGTCGGCGTAGCCGGCATACACGTGCAGGCAGGTGTTGAAGAAGTACTCGGCGGGCTCGCGGTACAGGTCCCACGCCTCGGCCTCGGTGTCGGCCACCGCAATGAACTGGGCGAAGCCGCCCTGGAACGGGTTGGTTTCCTTGCCGAGCTCCTGGACCTTCTTCCAGAAGCCCTGCATCGTGCGCAGCCCCGCCTTGTAGCCGAAGTAGCTCAGGTAGCAGTACACGAGGTCTTCGGCGGCGCACCAGTCCCAGGTATCCACCGAGCCGCCGCCGGGAATCCAGATGGGCGGGTGGGGCTGCTGCACCGGCCGGGGCCACACGTTGACGTAGCGCAGCTTGTTGTAGTTGCCGTTGAAGCTGAACACCTCGTCGGACGTCCACGCCTGGCGGATCAGGTCCACGCCCTCGTGGTAGCGCTCGCGCAGCGTGGCCGGGTTCTGGCCGTAGGCGTAGATGGTGTCCATCGGCGAGCCCACCGGGAAGCCGGCGATCATGCGCCCGCCGGTGATGCCGTCGAGCATGGCGATCTCCTCGGCCACCCGCAGCGGCGGGTTGTACAGCGCCACCGAGTCGCCCAGCACCACGATGTTGGTGTCAGGGCAATTGCGGGACAGCGCCGCCGCGATGATGTTGGGGCTGGGCATCAGCCCGTAGCCGTTGGAGTGGTGCTCGTTGATGCCCACGGCGTCGAACCCGCACTGGGCGGCGAACTCGAGCTGGTCGAGGTAGGTGTTGTAGGTCTCGTGGCCGACCGTGGGGTCGTACAGCTTCGGGTCGATGTCCACCCACACCGAGCGGTGCTGCTCAGGGAAGTCCGGCGGGAGCTCCGGGTAGGGCATCAAATGGAAGAAGATCGACTTCACGGCGTGCTCCTTGCGGCTCGCCGGAAAATCTACTCCGCATTCGACTTCGAGTCGGGATCGGCTGTGCGGCCAATCGAGGAAGAAGCGGCGGCGGGCTCAGTCCCAGTCGTTGCCCACGATCGAGACGTCGTCGGGGTTGAAGAAACCGGGAATCGTCCAGCCGTCGAGGTCGTACTCTGCCATGCACTGCTCGGCGAAGCCTTCGAGCATCGCTGTCAAGGATTCCTGACCGGGCGCCGCCCCATCGGCCGCATGCACGTTCTCGTAGCGGATCTGTTCGTTGTTGCCCGCGTAGTTGCGCTCGTACAGCTCGTGACGGCCTCCGAACTCGCTGCCCATGGCATCCCACAGCAGCTTCATGACCTTCATCCGCTCGAGCGCCGGGATGCCGTCCGAACCTCGCACGAAGCGCTCCAGGTATGGCCGGATCTCGTCCGATTTGAAGTCGGCGGCGTTCGAGTTGACATAGATCAAGCCTGACGCCACCACCTGCTCGACGATGTCCTTGATCCGGGGGTAGAAGTACGGCGTGAAGGTGCGGTACGCCAAGCCGTAGAGCACGGACGGCTGCACGGCGCCGTTCGCCCACGGATCGGGGTTGCGGCACATTGCGTCGCTCAGACCCCACATCAGGTTGCGGATGGCGATCACCTCGCCCAGGTTGGCCTGCACGCCCCGGAAGTCACGGGTGCCGGTGGCGCGCAGCGCCTTCGACAGCAGCCCGGCGATGAAGTCCAGCTTCACGCACAGGCGGGCCAGCCCATGGAAGGTGAACCGAGGCAGGAAGCCGATGGAGGGGAAGAAGCTGTTGGCCTTGGGCACGTCGCCGTACAGGAACACGTTCTCCCAGGGGATCAGCACCTGATCGAACACCAAGATCGAGTCGTTCTCGTCCAGGCGGCTGGACAGCGGGTAGTCGAACACGCTTCCGGTGGCAGCCGCCTGCAGCTCATAGGAGTTGCGGCAGATCAGCTTCACCCCGTCGGCATCCATCGGCGCGGTGCACACGATGGCGAAGTCACGGTCCTGAATGGGTATCTGGCCGTAGTGGGCGATGAAGTTGTAGTGCGTCAGCGCCGAGCCGGTGGCCACGACCTTGGCGCCCGACACGACCAGGCCGTTGTCGGTCTCGCGCTCGACGTGCATGCAGACGTCACGGATCGCATCGGGTCCCAGGTGACGGTCGACCGGCGGATGCACGATGGCGTGGTTCCAGTACAACACCTCTTCCTGGCTGCGCTGATACCAGTGGATGGCGTTGTCGGAGTAGTCGCCGTAGAACTCCGGCATCGCTCCCAGGGTGGCCAGGAACGACGCCTTGTAATCGGGGCTGCGACCCATCCAGCCATAGGTCAGGCGCTGCCAGCCGGCAATGGCGTCACGGGCGCCGACGAGGTCGTCCGCGCTGTGAGGCACCCGAAAGAACTTGTGCGTCTTGCCGCCTGAACCGGTGTCGGTCTCGCACACCAGCACGTCTTGCTGGGCAGGATCGCCCAGCGCGTCGTAGAGGCGGGCAATAGAGCGCACGCTGTTGCGGAACGCCGGGTGCGTGGTGACGTCACGCACCTTCTCGCCGTGGAAGTACACCGTGCGCCCGTCGCGCAGGCTCTCGACGTATTCGTCGCCCGTCATCGGCGACCGGCGCTGGGCCGCGCCCGTCGGGACAGGAGCGCTCATCGCTCAGGAGTTGTTGAAGTCTGTGACGTAATCGGTGTCGTCGACGAGCAGATCGTCCTTCGGCAGCACCTTGGCGTAGTTGAGCGCGCCGTTGATGTCGTGCTCCCAGACCTCGTTGGGCAGTTCGTAGAGCACTTCCACGCCGTATCCGTTGGGATCATTCACGTACACGCTGTGCGTCATGCCGTGGTCGACTCGGACGTTCATCGGCACATCGCGCTCTTCGAGGAACTGCACCTGCTCCAGCCACGACTCCCGGTCGGGGTAGGTGATGGCGATGTGGTTGATCGCGCACTCGCCGTCGGTCATGCTCCACTGCTCGGGCGGCGCCGGCAGGCTGGGCCGCTCGACAAGGGCGATGTCGTGGTGATTCACGTCGTCGACGACACCGCTGTAGAAGCGCATGTTCATGTTCGTCCCTCGACCGCCTCTCGGCTCGAGTTCGCCGACCTGCTTGAAGCCCAGCAGATCGCACCAGAAGCGGTGGGATTCCTCCATGTTGCGGACGTTGAGCACAAGATGGTTCACGCCCCGGGGCGTCACCGCTGTCGTGCGCTTCTTGATGGTCTCGCTCATGGACTACCCCGCTCTGCCGGACTTGCGGTCCGCACCGGCGGCCCGCCGAAGCCTGCGCCGAGCCTAGCCACACGCCCCTGCAAGAGAGAAAATCCGACTCGGCTCAGCCTTGGCGCTTTGCCTGCCACTCCTCGAATTCCGGGCGGCGCTCGGCTGAGATCGGGAACACGCCGATCGAGCTCTCGCCGGCTGCGACGCGCTCGATGGCCCACTCCTCTTCGATCTCCTGGGTGTAGGAGTCGTTGGCGACCTCTTCGGCGAGCAGTGCCGGGATGACCACAGCGCCTTCGCCGTCGCCCACGATGATGTCGCCCGGGAAGACGGTGACGCCAGCGCAGGCGATGGGCACCTGGTGCGCAAGCGGCGTGTGCAGACGGCCGAGGGTCGCAGCATGCGATGACCGGTGATAGGTGGGCAGGCCGACATCGGCCACTGCAGGCGTGTCGCGCAGTGCTCCGTCGGTGACAAAGCCGGTGCCGCCGAGCTGCTTGACACGCATGGAGAAGATGTCGCCGATAGTGCCCGCATCCGGCTCGCCACGGGCTTCCACGATGAGCACTTCATCCGGTTCGATCGACTCGACCGCCTGGCGCTGGGCATTCGGGCCCTGCAGCCGGCGCTCGAAGTCCTCACGCTTGGGCACGAAGCGCAGCGTGTGGGCGTAGCCGAGCATTCGCTGGCCCTCGTTCAGCGGCCTCAGCCCGTTCAGAAAGCTGTTTCGCATCCCGCGCCGCTGCATCTGGCCCGCCAGCGTCGCCGTGGACACCGCGTTCAGCTTCATGCGCATGTCGTCGGTGAGCTCGGTCGGTCGGTGTTCTGCTGTTGCCATGGCTTCCTCCTCGCCGAGAAGACTGGCACATCGTCAGCCGGATCCGCAGTGCAGCCTTCAAGCGGCGCAGACTGTTACTCGTACCGGAGGGAGACGTCGTGCCACCATCAAAGACCATCGATCCCATCGAGCTGTCCAGCCGGCTGATCGATACGGGCATCGCCGACGAACGCATCGTGCGGGTGGACAACACGCTGAGCGAGATCGACGACAACGTGGCGGTGATCGAGGCGTTCAGCAACATGGTCGCGTTCGGCACCGACGACGGATTGGTGTGCTTCGACGCCAGCGGACCGCTCAACGGCACGGCGGTGGTGGACTCGCTGCGAGGCTGGTCCGGCGATCGCATCAACACACTGCTGTACACCCACGGCCACATTGACCATGTGGGTGGCAGCGGGGCGCTGGCTGCCGATGCGGCCGAACGTGGCCAGCCGGCGCCGCTCGTGGTGGGCCACGACAACGTGATCCCGCGCTTC
This sequence comes from Candidatus Poriferisodalis sp., assembly GCF_965208555.1. GTDB lineage: Bacteria > Actinomycetota > Acidimicrobiia > Acidimicrobiales > Poriferisodalaceae > Poriferisodalis. Next base: position 707,989 of record NZ_OZ242342.1, read on the forward strand.
GAGCGCTACAACGCCACCAGCGGCTACAACCTCATCATCAACCGTCGGCAGTTCGGTGCTTCGTTGCGACGGCGTGGTGTCGGCATCACCGGCGACGAGCCGAGTTTCCTCCCCGGCGACACGCTCTGGCCGACGCGCACCTACAGCGAGAATGATTCGCTGTCGGTGGGCGGGCTCGATTTCGAGCTGCATCACGACAAGGGCGAGACCGACGATCACACGTGGGCGTGGGTGCCCTCGCACCGGGCGATCTGCCCCGGCGATCTGGTCGTGTGGGTCTTCCCCAACGCCGGGAATCCGCAAAAGGTGCAGCGCTACCCGCTCGAATGGGCCCGGGCGCTGCGCCGCATGGACGCGTTGGAGCCCGAGCTGCTGGTCCCGGCGCACGGCCCGCCGGTGCGCGGCCGCGAGCGGATCGCCACGGTGCTGCTGACGCTCGCCGAGTCACTGGAGACCCTCGTCAGCCAGACGCTCGACCTGATGAACGAGGGAGCATCGCTGGATGAAATCCTCCAGAGCGTGTCGCTGCCGGCCGAGTGGCTGGAGCGCCCGTGGATGCGGCCGGTGTACGACGAGCCGGAATTTGTGATCCGCAACATCTGGCGGCTGTACGGGGGATGGTGGGACCTCGATCCGGCGTACCTCAAGCCCTCACCAAAGGCAGAGCTCGCCGGCGAGCTGGTGCGCCTGGGCGGCGGCGCCGAGGCGTTCGCGCGGCGGGCGCAGGAGCTGGTGGAGGCCGGCGATCTCAAGCTGGCATGTCACCTGATCGAACTGGCCGTGGCGGCAGATCCGGACTCGGCGAGCATGCACGGCGCGCGCGCCGAGATCTACGAGGCCCGGCGGGCGGCTGAGCAGTCGCTGATGTCGATCGGCATCTTCAGCGCTGCCGCAGCCGAGTCCCGAGACATCGCTGAGGCATAGTCTTCGGGTACCGGCTCGGCTTGCCCGCGGCCGCGACTTGCAGGCTGGAACAGCGGGGCGGAGCAGGCACATGGCCGACAGCGGACCGGGCACGGCGCCAGGAGCGCCGTACGGGGGGCGCGGCGCACCCGCGATGTCAGAGCGCGCACTCGGCGTGCCGGCCGCAGCCGTGGCGATGGTGGGTTGGGCTGCGTCGGGCGTGATCGCCAAGGGCATCTCCGAACTCGGGCCGCTGGCCGTCGTGTTCTGGCGGATGTGGCTCTACACCGGGCTGGTCGCGCTGTTCCTGTGGGCGAACCGGACGCCGCTGCGGCTGTCATCAATCAAGGTTTCGTTCTGGGGCGGCTTCTCGCTGGCGTTCGACATCATGCTGTTCTTCGTCGCACTGCGGATGACCACAGTGGCCAACGCCACCGTGGTGGCGTCATTGCAGCCGCTGCTGATGCTCTTCCTGGCGCCACGCATCTTCGGCGAGCAGCCGGGCCGGCGTCACTGGGGCATGGCGCTGGTGGCCATCGGCGGGATCGCCATCGTCGTGTTCGGCTCGGCCGGCATCCCCGAGTGGAGCGTGCTCGGCGACCTGCTGGCGTTCGGGGCACTGTTCGCCTGGACGGGCTACTTCGTGTTCTCCAAGCTCAGCACCCAGAAGATCGCCGCAGCGCAGTACACGGCCGGCAGCGCGCTGGTGTGCTCGCTGGTGGCCACGCCGTTCGCGCTCGCATCGGGGCAGGTCTTCGACTGGCCGTCAGCGGGTGCGTGGCTGTGGCTGGGGATCATGGCCGTCGGGCCCGGGGTCGCCAGCCACATGCTGATGAACTGGTCGCTGGTGCGGATCCCGTCGTGGCTGGGCTCGGTGATGACGCTGGCCATCCCCGTCACCAGCACGCTGATGGCCTGGGCGTTCCTGGGCGATCAGGTGTCACTGTGGCAGTTCGTCGGGATGACCGTGGTGATGTTCGCCCTCGCAGCAGTCGTGCTCGATCAATCCCGCACGAAGCTGACCTAGGGCTGACGGCGAGCAAACGTCGCCGGTCGCAGCCGAGCGCTAGTTCAGTTGGCCGCGTGGACCGCCGGGCGGCGGCTCGACCACGGTGCCGCCTGTTCCATCTGGGCGGCGACACGCAGCAGCACGTCCTCGCGGCCAGGCGCTGCCACGAGCTGGATGCCGATGGGGAGCCCCTCCGGCGACATGCCCTCGGGCGTGCCCAGCGGCACCGAGATGGCGGGCTGGCCGCTGACGTTGAACTGAGGCAGGTACGGCGTCACCTTTGCCAAGCGTCGCACCAGCGTGCGCTCGTCGCCCTCGACCAGGTAGCCAACCGGCGGCGGCACCATGCCGAGCGTGGGGGTCAGCAGCAGGTCGAAGCCGTCGCCGTGGCCGGGCTGGGGGTTCCACCACTGCACGAGACGGCGAGTGAACTGGTGCAACCGCTCCCGGCTCGCCAGGATGTCGGCCCCGCTGATCTTGGTGCCGCGCTGGTAGTTGATCCACGCGACCGGCTCCATGTCGTCCTCGCCCCACGGACGCCCCAGCACGCTCTCGAAGGAACGCATCGTCGCCGTGGCGCTGGCGCGCATGATGCGGACGTAGTCGTACATGTAGTCGTTGGTCGCCATCGCTTCGGGGAGTGCTGGCTCGACCCGATGGCCGAGGCCGTCAAGCAGGCTGGCGGCCGCCTCGGCGGCCTGGGTGCAGAACGGATCGGTGTCCTCGAACGGGATCGTGGAGCTGACGCCGATGCGCAGTTGCCCGGGACTTTGGCCGACCTCGGCGACATAGCCGTCGGCCGGCGCGGGGTGGGCCGGCACGTACGGATCGCCGGGTTCGGGCCCGGCCAGCACATCGAGCGCCAGCGCCGCGTCGCGCACGGTCAGAGCTACAGCCCCGTCGGTCGTGCCGCCACCCCAGCCCTCGCCGGCCGGAGCGCTCGAGATCCGGCCGCGTGACGGCTTGAGGCCCACGAGCCCGTTCGCACTGGCAGGAATGCGGATGGAGCCGCCGCCGTCGCTCGCGTGCGCGATACGTACGATGCCTGCCGCCACCGCGGCTGCAGCTCCCCCGCTGGAGCCGAGCACCGTGTGGTCGGTGTTCCAGGGGTTGCGCGTGGGGCCGTACAACATCGTCTCGGCCGCTCCCGGGCACTGCCCGCCGCCGAGCTCGGGGCTGTGCGTGTGGCCGATGCTGACTGCACCGGCTTCGGACCACCGGCGCGCCACCGCACCGGTTTCGCTGTAGCGGTGGTCGAGCTCGGCCAATCGGCGGTTGCCCTGGTACGCGGGCTCGCCCTCCACTGGGCAGAACAGGTCCTTCAACGCGATCGGCACCCCGGCCAGCAACCCGTCCCGCCTGCCGCCGCTCGATTGCTCGGCAGCCTGCCGCCGAGCAGAGTCGAACGTGTCGACGACGATGGCGTTGATCGTCGGGTTCAGCTGCTCGCAGCGGCTGATGGCCTCCTCGACTGTCGCAACGGTGTCGGTCTCCCCGGCTCGCACACGTGCTGCCAGCGCTGTTGCATCGGTCATCTTTGCCCCTGTCGCTGTGGGTCTGCCGCTCGCTGTGCCGGTCCGCAGACCTGTCATCAACGGCGCAGTCTCGCGCAGCCGCCTTCTAGCGGCCTTGCCAGTTGGGTTCGCGCTTCTCGGCGAAAGCTCGGGGGCCTTCCTTGACGTCTTCGCTGGCCATCAGGCGGGCCACGGCGGGGTAGGGGTGGTGGAAGGCCTCGCCGAGCGGCATGTCGAGACCGCGCATCGCGGCCTGCTTGGTGGCCTGGATGGACAGCGGTGCACATCGCATGATGTCGTCGATCAGCCGGTCGGTGGCCGCTTCGAGCTCGTCGTAGGGCACCACGTCGTTGACGATGCCCAGCTCCAGCGCCCGCTGCGCGCTCATGGTGCGCGCCGTCAGCAGGTACTCCATCGCCAGCTTCAGCGGGATCTGCCGGGGCAGGCGGTGGACTCCCCCGCCGCCGGCGTACAGACCCCGCAGCGGCTCGGTCAGCCCGAACTGTGCGTGGTCGGCGGCCACCACTAGGTCGCAGGCCATCGCCACCTCGAAACCGCCGCCGAGCGCCACGCCGTTCACCTGGGCAATCAGCGGCTTGGGATAGTCGAAGCGCTCGATCAGCCGGGTGACCTGGCTCATCAGCTCCCGGTCGGCAGCTTGGGTGGCCTCGTCGGCATGCCGCACCATCGACAGGTGCTTGAGGTCACGCCCGGCGCAGAACGCTTGCCGGCCCACGCCGGTGATGACCATCAGCCAGATGTCGTCGTCGGCAGCCGCGTGATCCAGGATGTCCGACCACTCCTTGTGGGCGGGCGTGTTGATGGCGTTGCGCACCTCGGGCCGGTTGATGGTGATGCGGGCGACGCGGGGCCGGATCTCCTCGTAGACGAAGTAGTGCGGTTCGAAGTCGAGTGCCTGCATGGCCGGGATGGTATGCCAGAGGGCTGGCGGCGGGCCGTGGAACCGCACGGCCGCACCCAAGGAGGCAGCGATGTTCGAAGACCACGTTTCGATCGACACCGGCGAGGGCGAGATGAGCACCTTCGTGACCCATCCCGAGCCCAGCGAGCGCCGGCCGGGACCGTTCCCGACCGTGCTGTTCCTGATGGACGCGCCCGGCAAGCGCGAAGAGCTGCACGACATGGCCCGGCGAATCGCCACCGTCGGGTACTACGTGCTGCTGCCGAACCTGTACTACCGCGACATCCCCGGCTTCATCGTGCAGCGTGACGACCCGGCCAGCCGGCGGTTCATGGGCGAGCTGATGGCGAACCTGTCCAACGCCATGGTGTCGAGGGACGCCGCGGCACTGCTGCGCTATGCCGACGCCGATCCGGCTGCCAGCACCGAGCGGGTCGGCACCACCGGCTACTGCATGACCGGCCCGATGGCGATCTGGCTGGCCGCCGACTACCCCGACCAGATCACCGCCGCTGCGTCGATCCACGGGGTGCGGCTCGCGGTGGACGCCGACGACTCGCCGCATCTGCGAGCGCCCGACATCGGCGGCGAGGTGCTGGTGATGTCCGCCGAGCACGACGACTACGTGGACCGGGCGCACTACGACCGCCTGTGCAAGTCGTTCGCCGATGCCGGCACCGACGCGCAGACCTATTGGGTGGACGGCACCCACCACGGCTTCGTCTTCCCGCAGCGGGAGGTGTACGACAAGCCGGCGGCTGAGCGTCACTGGGAACTGCTGCTCGACATGTTCGCCCGCCGCCTGCACTAGGCGGGCTCGCCGTCGGGCCAAGCGGGCGAGCGCTCGCGCGCGATGCCACACTGTCGCCCCATGGAGACACGTGAACTTGTCCAAAAGGTATGCCCGCCCATCGCGGTGATGGGCTCGATGTTCTACTTCGACCCCGCAACGCTGGCGCGCGGGAAGGAAGCCGGCCTCGACGGCTTCCGCCTCTACGCGCTGGGCCGCGGCGGCGTGCTGGGAGATGTCGAGGCCACGGTCGTGCACAGCGCCTTCGGCTACTTCAATCCCGATCTGATCGCGAAGATCTGGAACTCGGCCAAGGAGGTCATGGCACCGCGTGACGGAGGCCGGCTCTACATGGAGTGCGCAGCCGCTTTCGGCGCCGCCAAGCTCAGCGATGTCGCAGGCCTCGACGCCTTCAATGCCGCGGCCGACAAGGTGATCGACGCCGGGCTCGTCGACAGTTCCGCGCAAGCGCTCTTCGCAGCGATCGCATCCGAGCCTCGCAGTGGCGAGGCCGCCGCACGGGCGTTCCAGAACGTGGCCGTGCTGCGCGAGCTGCGCGGCAGCCTGCACCTGGTCGCCATCGTGGCGTCGGGCCTGTCCACCGAGATGGCGCACCGGGTGCGCCGCCCCGACGACGTCGAGATGTTCGGCTGGACCAACGACGCCGAGGTCACCGACGAGCATCGTGCGAAGTGGGAAGCCGCCGAGGCCCTCACCGACGATCTCGTTGCCCCGATCTACGGCGTGCTCGACGACGCTGAGGCCCAGGCGCTGGCCGACGGTGTCGCAGCCATCGAAGCCGCGCTGACCGGCTAGGGCTGCGGGGTGACACTGTCGCTGGGCGTCGACGAGGCGCTCGCCACCACGCGAGCTGTCAGGCGCCGGCTCGACTTCGACCGGCCGGTGAACGAGACGCTGCTGCAGGAATGCCTGGAGCTTGCGCTGCAGGCTCCCACCGGATCGCTGCGCCAGGACTGGCATTTCGTAGTGTCGACGGACCCAGAGCAGTGCCAGGCCGTCGGGGCGATCTACCAAGAGGTCTGGCTGGGCCGCATCGACGACAACTACCTGGCCAAGGCCGCAGCAGCCGAGAACGACGCCACGGCCCGTGCCGACTGGCTGCGCATGATGGACTCGGCCCGCTACCTGGCCGAGAACTTCCCCCGCACACCGGCGATCTTCGTGCCATGCATCGAAGGCCGGCTCGACGGTGCGCCCGCGGGCCTGCAGGCGCTGCGCTGGGGCTCCGTCATACAGGCGGCGTGGAGCTTCTGCCTGGCCGCTCGCAACCGGGGCCTCGGCACCTGCTGGACCACCGTGCACCTAGCGCGCGAGCAGGAAGTTGCCGAGATCCTGGGCATCCCCTACGACGACGTGCAACAGGTCGCACTGCTGCCGGTTGCCCACACCATCGGCACCGATTTCAAGCCGGGCCGTCGCAAGCCGTTCGACGACTTCGTCCACATGAACGGCTGGTAGCCGCCGGTCAGTCGAACACCAGGATCGAGCGGCCAGCGATTCGCCCGTTCTCGAGGTCGTCGACCGCTTGGCCGATGTCGTCGATTGCGTACTGCTGTGTCACCAGTGCGCTCAGGTCAAGGTCGCCGTCCGCGTGCCACTGCAGGAAACGGGGGAAATCGACGGCCGGCTCGCAGCTGCCGCCCAGACTGGAGATGAACGACCGCTCCCCGATGAACAGGTGCAGCGTGTCGAGTTCGAGGTTGCGCTGAGGCACGCCGACGAGCACGGCCGTGCCGCCGCGGCTCTGGCCGAACTCGCCGGCACGGGTGGCCTCGTGGATCTGCGCCATCGTGCCCTGATGCCCGATGCAGTCGAAGGCGAAGTCCACACCCCGCAGCGGCTGCCGCAGGATGTCGAAGCGGTGCTCATCGGTCGTGAGCGCCCTGATCTGTTCCACCGGATCGCCGTCGGAGGCGTTGACGCCGTGGGTGGCCCCGAAGCGCTTCGCGAACGCCAGCTTCTCCTCAGCGAGGTCCACGGCGATAATCGGATCGGCGCCGACGAATTTGGCGGCCGCCACCGCGGACAAGCCGACGCCTCCGACGCCGAAGATGGCCACGCTGTCTGCGGCCTTCACCCCTGCGGTGTGGAGCACGGCACCGGCGCCGGTGATGACCGCGCAGCCGATGATGCAGGTGGCCTCGACATCGATGCCCTCGGGCACCTTCACCACGAACATCTCATCCGCGATGGTGTGGGTGGCCCACGTGAACACGTTGATCGAGGTCGCAGTCCGGCCGTCGCCCAGATCGAGCCGCAACGGCCCACCCCGGCGGCGTGCGCTCGCTTGGTCTTTGGGCACCCACGTGACCATCACCGTGTCGCCAGGTGCCAGGCCGGTCACATCAGGCCCTACCGCGATCACCTCGCCAGTGGACTCGTGGCCCAACACCTGCGGCGCCGTCCGCGGGTTGTGAATGGTGTGGAGCTGGCTGTGACAGATCCCCGATGCGTACTGCTTCACCACCACCTCATGCCCGCGTGGATCCGGCAGTGCCACATTCAGCACTTCAAGCCCGGCACCGGCCTCCTGCGGGATGACAACAACTCTGGCGTCCACTGGCATCGCACTCCCCTCCCTTGCGCTGCCCCGCTGTCTAGCGGACGCCGACGGACGGCGTCTTCGCGGGGAGGCGGGCGTGTGCGTCAGGTTCTGCGGACGCGCCGGGCCAGGGTGAGGGCATAGTCGCCCTCGGCGTCGGTCCACATACGCTGCACCACAAGGCCCGCGGCGCCGAGTTCTGCTCGCACGCGCTCGGGACGGAACTTGGCGCTGATCTCGGTGCGCATCCGTTCGCCAGCCACGAAGTCGACTGTCATCTCCAAGGCTGGGATGTGCACGGTTTGGGTCCGCAGAGAGCGCAGGCGCATCTCGATCCACTCGTTGCCCGCGTCGAACACCGCCTCATGGGCGAAGGCGTCGAGGTCGAAGTCCGCGCCAAGCCTGCGGTTGAGCACCGACAGCACGTTGAGGTTGAACCGGGCCGTGACGCCGGCAGCGTCGTCATAGGCGGCCACCAGGCGACCGGCATCTTTGACGAGATCGGTGCCCAGCAAGAACGTGTCACCCGTTTGCATCGCGCCGGCGACAGCATCGAGGAACGCCGGCCGACGCGCCGGTGAGAAGTTGCCGACAGTGCCGCCAAGCAGCATCACCATCGCTGGCGCACGGGGCAGCGCGCCGGTCGGGGCGTCGACGTCGTCGAGCGGCAGATGCCCGAGGTGGTGCTCGAAATCGCCGACGACACCACGCACTGCCAGACCGGGGTATGCGTCGGCCACCTCCCGCGCAGCCGCGCGCAACGTGGCCGCGCTGTTGTCGAACGGCACGTACCGGCGGAGTTGGCCGGCGGCCGCGAACGCATCGAGCAGGATGCGGGTCTTGGTCGAGGTTCCCGATCCCAGCTCGGCAATGCAGTCAGCCTCCGAGGCGGCTGCGATGGCATCTGCTTCCCGTTCGAGGATCTCCCGCTCACGTCGAGTTGGGTAGTACTCGTCGAGACGGGTGATCTCGTCGAACAGCTCGCTGCCGAGGTCGTCGTAGAACCACTTCGGCGGCAGCTCTTTGGGCGTCGACGAGAGGCCCACGGAGACATCGGCGCGCAGTTCCCGATCTGACCAGCCGGCGTCGAGCCAGTTGTCGACCGCGGGATCGACGGCGGCCTGAACCGCCTCGTCGGAGACTGTCATCAAGCGTCCGCTGCCAAGCGCAGGCCGGAGAAATGCCAGCGGGTGTGGGGGTGAAAGAAATTGCGGTACGTGGATCGGATGTGACCTTCAGGTGTCGCGCAGCAGCCGCCCCGCAGCACCATCTGGTTGATCATGAACTTGCCGTTGTACTCGCCCACCGCACCGGGTGCCACGCGAAAGCCCGGGTACGGGCTGTAGGGGCTGGACGTCCATTCCCACACGTCGCCGTACAGCTGCTGCAGCGGCACTGAGGCTCCAACGCCTGCATCGGGCGCCGTCGGAGCCGGGGCGGGGTGCAGGCCGGCATCGCGTCCGATGTTGCCAACCATGGGCAGGCCAGCCGCGGCGTGCTCCCACTCGAATTCCGTCGGGAGTCGCGCGCCTGCCCAACGAGCGAATGCCTCAGCCTCGTAGTACGACAGGTGGCACACGGGATCGCCGGGCGCCACCTTCTTGAGGCCCTCCAGGGTGAACACCTGCCAGCCGTCGTCGGCGAGGTGCCAGTACGCGGGCGCATTCCAACCGTGGGCAATGCGCTGGCCCCAGCCATCGGACAACCACAGCGTCGGCGTGTCGTAGCCGTCGTCGGCCATGAACTCCAACCACTGGGCGCAGGTCACCGGGCGGTCGGCGAGCCGGAACGGCGCCGTCAGCACTTGGTGGCGAGGCCCCTCGTTGTCGAAGGCGAAGCTGCGTCCGTCATGACCGACGGTGATCTCGCCACCCTCGAAGCCGACCCAGCGAACATCACCCGCACCGCTCGAGCCGGTGCCGGCCGTCGGCGCACCGCCTGGCGACCGATACGCCGGCCACAGCGCCGGGTTGCACGACAGCACGTGCTTGATGTCCATGAGGATCAGCTCTTGATGCTGCTGCTCGTGGTGCAAGCCCAGCGACACCAAGTCTGCGACTTCGGGGGCGACGGCTCCGCACAGCAGTCGCTCCATCGCCGCGTCGACGTGACGGCGGTACGCCGTGACCTCGGCACACGACGGTCGCGACAGGTATCCGCGCTCTGGCCGCGGGTGTCGCTTCCCGATGGTCTCGTAGTACGAGTTGAACAGGAATCCGAAGGCAGGATCGTGCTCGATGTAGCCGGCGAGATGCGGCTTGCACAAGAAGGTCTCGAAGAACCAGGTGACGTGGGCCCGGTGCCATTTGGTGGGGCTGACATCGGGCATCGTCTGGATGCACTGGTCTTCATCGCTGAGCGGTGCGGTAAGCGCATCAGTGTGTGCCCGCACCGAGCGGTAGCTCCCGAGCAATCCTGACGAGGTGTTGCTGGTCATGCATGTGGCCATAGAGCGTGCGGCAGGGTAGTCCGGCATTATGAAGCCAGTGCAAGCTGATCATGGACGAGCGCTCATGTTTTTGGCGATCGCGGGCCGGAATTCGCATGGACTCGAGCCAGCTTGTGCGCTCAATCGACGCGAACCGGGTGCTCTGCGGTAAACACGCGAGGCGGAAACTGCGTGCCATGGCTGCCGCTATCCGCTCGCGGTCGCGTGCGCCAGCACACAACAGGGTTGCGAACAGGGAGACTGCATCGATGGGCCTGAAGAAGCTGCTGATTGCCAACCGTGGCGAGATTGCCGTGCGGGTGGCGCGGGCGGCCGGCGAGCTCGGCATCGGCACCGTCGCTATCGCGGGGGACGATGACGCCACCTCGTTGCACACCCGAGTCGCCGATGAGGCGGTGCCCTTGGACGGGCGCGGCGTCGCTCCCTACCTCGACGTCGAACAGGTGGTCAATGCTGCGGCAGGAGCGGGTTGCGATGCGATCCATCCCGGCTACGGGTTCCTGGCCGAGAACCCTGCGCTGGCGCTCGCCTGCAAGGCCGCTGACATCACCTTCATAGGCCCCAGCGCACTGCAACTTGAACTCTTCGGCGACAAGCTGGCTGCGCGGGCTCTCGCGCAACAGCATCGTGTGCCGCTGCTGCCCGCCACCTCCGAACCGACATCGGTGGAGGCCGCGGGGGCCTTCTTCGCCGAGCACGGGCCGATGATGATCAAGGCTCTCGCCGGGGGCGGCGGGCGCGGCATGCGTGTGGTGCGTGCGATCGACCAGCTCGAGGCTGCCTTCGAGCGCTGCGCGAGCGAGGCCGCCGCCGCGTTCGGCAATGGCGATCTCTACGTGGAGCAGCTGATCGAGCGTGCTCGCCACGTCGAGGTGCAGATCGTCGGCGACGGCGAGTCGGTCGCCCATCTCGGCGAGCGGGAATGCACGCTGCAGCGCCAGAACCAGAAGATCGTCGAGATCGCGCCCTCGCCCACGCTGCGGCCCGAGACCCGCGAAGCCGTCTGCGACGCCGCCGTGGAGATGGCCAAGGCCGTGGGCTACTGCAGCCTGGGCACGTGGGAGTTTCTCATCGACGCCGACGACCCTTCAAACGTCGCCTTCTGCGAAGTCAACGCCCGCATCCAGGTCGAGCACACTGTCACCGAGGAAGTCACCGGTGTAGATCTCGTGGCCGCCCAGCTGCGGATCGCCGGCGGCGCCCGGCTCGCTGACGTGGGGCTGGCGCAACGGGACGTGCCGTCGCCGCGCGGCTATGCCATCCAGTGCCGCGTCAACACCGAGACCATGCAGCCCGACGGCACCTCGCGTCCCAGCGGCGGCGTGCTCGGCGCCTTCGAGCCCCCCACCGGTCCGGGTATTCGCACCGACACCTACGGCTACGTGGGCTACGGCACCAATCCCAGCTTCGACTCGTTGCTCGCCAAGGTCATCGCCTACAGCCCCAGCCGTGACTACGCCGACGCGGTGCGCCGGGCTCGTCGGGCTCTGGGCGAGTTCCGCATCGACGGCGTTGCCACGAACCTGGGCTTTCTCGCTGCGCTGCTCGACCGCCCTGAAGTTGTCAGCAACGAGCTCACGACCAGCTTCGTGGCAAACCACGCCGAGGAGCTGTGCACGGCCGCAGCACAGGCGGCGTCCGTCTGGGCGCCCGCCGCGCCGTCGGCTGACGTTCCCGACGGCGGCCGGGCCGGCGCCGTGGTCGGCAGCGATCCGCTGGCTGTCCTGCACCACGGCGACATCGACGACGCTCCTGCCGACCGGGCCGCCTCCGATGCCGTGCGGGCACAGGCGATGTCAGCGGGCACGGCGTCACTGCACGGCGTACCCGTGGCCACGGTGACCGGTCCCGACGGGAGCATCGCCGTGGCGGCGCCGCTGCAAGGCACCATCGTCTCGCTCGCTGTCGCAGAAGGCGACCCGGTGGCCGAAGGCCAGCAGGTCGCCGTGATGGAAGCAATGAAGATGGAGCACGTCGTGAATTCGACGGTCACCGGCATCGTGCGCATGCTCGGCGTATCGCCGGGCGACACGGTATACGAGGGGCATTCGCTGCTGTTTGTCGAGGAAGCGGAAGTCTCCGTGGAACTCGTCGAGGCGGCTGCGGCTGTCGATCTCGACTACATCCGGCCTGATCTGGCCGAAGTGTTCGAGCGCCGCGGCTTCGGCCTCGACGAGAACCGTCCCGACGCAGTGGCGAAGCGTCACGGCCGGGGGCATCGCACAGCGCGGGAGAACATGGCCGATCTGGTCGACCCCGGCACCTTCGTCGAGTACAGCCCGCTGATGGTCGCCGCGCAGCGCCGTCGCCGTTCCATGGAGGACCTGATCGCCAACACACAGGGCGACGGCATGGTGGCCGGCGTAGCCAGTGTCAACGGCGACCTCTTCGGTCCGGAGAAGTCGCAGGCCATGGTGATGTCCTACGACTACATGGTGCTCGCGGGCACCCAAGGCGGGAACAACCACCGCAAGAAGGACCGCATGTTCGAGATCGCCGAGCACAACCGCCTGCCGGTGGTGCTGCTGGCCGAGGGCGGCGGCGGCCGACCGGGTGACACCGACGGCATCGGCGGCTCCGGTCTGGACTGCTGGGCGTTCACGTTCTTCGCACAGCTCAGCGGCCTGGTGCCGATAGTGGGCGTCACCAACGGCCGCTGCTTCGCGGGCAACGCCGTGCTGCTGGGCTGCTGCGACGTGATCATCGCGACCGAAGGCTCGAACATCGGTGTCGGCGGCCCGGCCATGATCGAAGGCGGCGGCTTGGGCGTGTTCCGTCCCGAAGAAGTCGGCCCGGTCGACGTGCAGTGGCCCAACGGCGTCATCGACGTGCTGGTGGCCGACGAGGCCGAGGCGATCGAGGCTGCCAAGCGGTACCTGTCGTACTTCCAGGGCGCCATCGACGAGTGGGAATGCCACGATCAGCGCGAGCTGCGCCACCTCGTGCCCGAGAACCGGCTGCGGGCTTATGACGTGCGCGAGATCATCGACAAGCTCTGCGACGTCGACTCGGTGATGGAGCTCCGCAGGGGCTGGGGGCCAGGCTGCGTGACGGCGTTGGCGCGCATCGAAGGGCGTCCCATCGGTGTGGTGGCCAACAACAATCACCATCTCGGCGGCGCCGTCGACGCTGACACCGGCGACAAGGCCGCCCGCTTCATCCAGCTCTGCGACGCTCACGACATCCCGCTGCTGTTCCTGTGCGACACGCCCGGGATCATGGTGGGCCCCCAAGCCGAGTACGAGGCCACGGTGCGTCACGCAGCCCGCATGTTCGTGACGGCGGCCAACGTGACGGTGCCCTTCATGACCATCGTGCTGCGCAAGGGCTACGGGCTGGGCGCACAGGCCATGGCCGGCGGCAGCTTCAAGGCGCCCATCTTCACCGTGTCGTGGCCCACCGGCGAGTTCGGCGGCATGGGCCTCGAAGGCTTCGTCAAGCTGGGCTACCGGCGAGAACTCGAGGCCATCGAGGACCCCGAAGAGCGCATCGCGGAGTACGAGAAGCGGGTGGCCCGGCTGTACGAGCAGGGCAAAGCCGTCAACACCGCCACGTTCTTCGAGATCGACGACGTGATCGACCCTGCGGAGAGCCGCGACTGGATCCGCATGGCGCTGCTCGCAGCTCCCAAACCACCGCCACGCACCGGCAAGAAGCGCCCCATGGTCGACACCTGGTAGCAGTCGCCAGCCGGCCTCGATGAGTCGAGCCGGCGTGAGTCAGGCCAGGAGTTCGGCGACGGCGAGTTCGGCTATGCGGTCGCTGTCATAGCCAAGCACGTCCGTCAGAATCTCGAAGGTGTGCTCGCCAAGCGTCGGGCCGCCGTAGGTGACGTCTGCGGGCGTGCGCGAGAGTTGGAAGCGGGAGGCGTCCACGATGGTGGTGCCCTGCTTGGCGTGGGGCACTTCGACCTGCTGGCCCCGGTGGATGATCTGCGGATCGGCCGTGTACTCGGGTGAGTTCTGCACGATGTGCGCCGCCACGCCCACGTCCTGCAGGCGGTGCATCAGCGCCACGCCGTCCTGGCGTCGAGTCCACGCCGAGATGATCCCGTCGAGCTCGTCATGGCGTTCGTGGCGCTCGGCCAGCGTCAGATCACCCAGGTCGCCACGCCCCATCAGGGCCGCCAGCGACTGCCACTGGGAATCGTCGACGCAAGAGATCGCGATCCAGTCGTCGTCGGGCACGACGGCAGGGAACTGCTCGCTGGCCGCGGTCTGGTAGACGCCCTGGGGAGCGAGTTGGCGGTCACGGTTGCCCACCCGGTGCGCCACACGGCCGTTCACCGTGCGGTCCAGCACGGCAGGTGCCATCAGGTGCAGCGCCGACTCGGCCTGGGACATGTCGATGTACTGACCCTCGCCGGTGCGGCGCCGGTGCTCCAGCGCCCCCATCACTGCCGCCACCAGCCAGCGGGGCGAGGTGTAGTCGGTGTAGGCGCCGAACGGCCCGCACGGCGCCCTGTCGGGCCATCCCACCGGGTAGAAGAATCCCGAGATGGCAGCGGCCATGGTGCCAAAACCGGCCAGCATCGCCAGCGGACCGGTCTGACCCATCAGGCAGCTCGACGCCATGATCACGTCGGGCCGGCGCTCGCGCACCTGCTCCCAGCCCATCCCGAAGCCGGCCATGCCCTTGGGCGAGAACGACTCCACGATGACGTCGGCCCAGTCGATGAGATCCCAGATGACGTCCAATGCAGCCGGCTTGGACATATCCAGGCAGATGCCCCGCTTGCCGGCGTTCATGTTGTTGTAGAGCGCTGAGTACTCGGGGTCGCCGATGTCGTCACGGAATGGCTGTAGCGAGCGGGCCACCTCGAGCCGGGTCTCGGACTCCACCCGGATGATGTCCGCCCCGTAGTCGGCCAGCACCCGCGCCGCCGCGGGCCCCGCCATCGCCCACATGAAGTCGAGCACCTTGACGTTCTCGAGCGGACGCGCGGTGGAGGCTGTTTGGGCGCTCACGTCGGCGCCGGTGGCCTCGAGGCGGGGTCTCGTCCGCGCCGGTGCTGCGTCCAGCTCAGCCAGCACCTCATCGGTGTGTTCGCCGAGGCGTGGCGGCGGGCCGAGCGGGCGCATCGGCGTGGCACTGAAGCGGGCATAGCGACCCGGGTAGCGCACCTGGACAGGACCGCCGGCGTTGTCGCCGTCGGTGTCGCCCAGATCCTGGGGCACCGTCTCCCAGTACTCGCGGGCGGCGAGCTGGTGCGAGTCGACGACTTCGTCGGCCGTCCATACCGGGGTGATCAGCACCCGGCGGCTCATGGCCGCATCCAGCAGCTCGGCCTTGGTCTTGGTGGCGAAGAACTCCGTGAGAATCTGCTTCAGCCGCTCGTACTCCGAGATCGGCTCGCGGCCGTCGAGCAGCATCATGGCGTACTCGGTCCAGTTCTTGTCCCGGGTGGCCTCGTCGCAGAAGCCCTCCTCGCAGACCCAGTCCATGAGGCTCTGCGTGAATGCCCGGAAACCCGGCCCGAACAGGAACGTCACCGACGCGTGCCCGTCCTTGCACGGCCACATCAGCTGGACATGCAAGCCCTCCACCAGCACTCCGCCGGCGTGGCGGGTGGGCGGCGTCGCACCCAGCGGCGTCGACAGCGCATACGACTGGCAGGCCTGGTTCATGCTCTGCTGCGCTGACATGTCGACGTGCTGGCCGAGACCCGAGACCGTCTGCCGCTCCCACAAGGCGATCAGCGCGGCGCCCGCAGCTTCGGAGGCGGCGTTGTGGAAGGCCTGCGGGAACAGGCCCCCGGTGCGCAGCGGCGCCCGGTCAGAATCGCCAGTCATCGCCATGTTCACCGCGGCGGCCTGCAGCGTCAGGTCCGAAACTGACCACTCGGCCTTGGGTCCGTCGGAGCCGAACGGCGAGATCGACACGTACACCAGCTCTGGATTGATCTCCGACAGGGCGCCGTAGCCGAGGCCGAGAGCGTTCATCTGGCCCGAGCCGGCCGATTCGATCAGGATGTCGGCCGCCGCGGCCAAGTCCCGCAGCCTCGCTGCGCCCTCGCCGCTTGCCAGGTCCAGCACCACGCTGCGCTTGCCGCGGTTGTACGCCCAGTGGTGCAACGACCGCTCGGGATCATCCACGTCGCCAGCGAAGGGCCCCAGGCGCCGCGCCGACGATCCTTCCGGCGGTTCCACTGCTATGACGTCTGCGCCCATCTGGGCGAGGATCGCCCCGCACAGGTGGCCTCGCTCGTCGGTGAGGTCCAGCACCCGGAACGGGCTCAGCATCGACGTGGACGGAGACTCAGAATCGATCTGGGCGTCAGGCATCCGCACATTTCAGCACGGCCGCGCCGGGTTGTTCACGACGTGGGCGAACTGCAGCGCTCGGCCCGGTGCGACTTGCGTCGGCGTGGCCTACGACTACTCCAGCAGTTCGGCGACGGCTAGCTCGGCGATGCGGTCGCCGTCGTAGGCAAGGGTCTCAGTGAGCACCTCGAAGGTGTGCTCGCCGAGCGTCGGACCGCCGTAGGTGACCGACGCCGGCGTGCGCGACAGCACGAAGCGAGTGTTCTCCACCGTCGTGGTGCCCTGCTTGGCGTGGGGCACCTCGATGAGGTGCTGGCGGTGGATGATCTGCGGGTCCACGGTGAACTCGGGCGAGTTCTGCACGATGTGGGCGGCCACGCCCGCTTCCTGCAGCTCGGCCATCAGCTCGTAGCCGTCGCGACCACGTGTCCATGCCGAGATGATCTCGTCGAGCTCGTCATGGCGTGAGTGGCGCTCGGCGGAGCTCAGCGAGACCAAGTCGTCGCGGCCGAGCGCGCCTGCCAGCGCGGCCCACTGGCCGTCGTCGACGCAGGAGATCGCGATCCAGTTGTCGTCGTGGTCCTCGCCGGGCGAACTGCCTGCCGCGGTCTGGTACGCCCCCTGGGGCGCAAGCACGAGATCCCGATTGCCCGCGGATTCCCAGACGCGCCCGTTCGTGGTTCGCTCGAGCAGGGCAGGCGCCATGAGGTGCAGCGCCGCCTCGGACTGGGACAGGTCCACGTACTGACCGCGGCCGGTCTGGCGCTTGTGCTCCAGCGCCCCCATCACGGCGGCCACCAGCCAGCGGGGCGAGGTGTAGTCGGTGTAGGCGGTGAATGGCCCCGACGGCGCCCGGTCGGGCCATCCCACCGGGTAGAAGAATCCCGAGATCGCCGCTGCCATCGTGCCGAAGCCCGCCAACATCGCCAAGGGGCCGGTCTGACCCATCAGGCAGCTCGACGCCATCACCACATCCGGTCGGCGTTCGCGCACCTGCTCCCAGCCCATGCCCCAACCGGTCATGGCCTTGGGCGAGAACGACTCCAGGATCACGTCCGCCCAGTCGATGAGATCCCAGATGACCTCCAACGCTTCGGGCTTGGACATGTCGAGTGCCAAGCCGCGTTTTCCGGCGTTCAGGTTGCTGAACAGACCCGAGCCGTCCGGATCTCCGACGTCGTCGTGGAACGGCTGGATGGAACGGACCGCGTCGAGCTTGTTGGCCGACTCGACGCGGATGATCTCGGCGCCGTAGTCAGCGAGAACCCTCGACGCGGCCGGCCCGGCCATCGCCCACATGAAATCGAGCACCTTGACGCCTTCGAGCGGCGGTGATGTGTGCGCCATCGGAGCGATCGACGCCGGTACTGCGGGCAAGCGCTCCCCCGCGTCCAGTTCAGCCAGCACATCCGCTGTGTGCTCGCCCAGCGTCGGAGCGCGGCCCAAGTTCACCAATGGCGACTCGGTGAACTTCGCGAACGCACCGGGATAGCGGACCGCGGCGGGATCGAATGAGCCAGCGCCCGCGTCTGACACCACATCGCTGTGGTCGACGTCCTCCCAATACCCACGGGTCGCGAGCTGTTCGGAGTCGACGACTTCGCCCGTTGTCGACACCGGCGTGATCAGCAGCCGGCGGCTCATCGCCGCGTCGAGCAGCTCGGCCTTGGTTTTGGTGGCGAAGAACTCCGTGAGGATCTGCTTCAGCCGCTCGTATTCGGAGACCGGTTCGCGGCCGTCGAGCAGCATCATGGCGTACTCCACCCAGTCCTTGTCCCGGGTGGCCTCGTCGCAGAAGCCCTCTTCGTGCACCCAGTCCATGAGGTTCTGGGTGAATGCACGGAAGCCGGGGCCGAACAGGAACGTCACCGAGGCGTGCCCGTCGGCGCAGGCCCACATGAGCTGGATGTCGATGCCCTGCAGGCTGGCGCCGCCGGCGATCCGCTGCGTGACGGTCGCATTCAGCGACGTGTTGAGCGTCGAGGACATGGAGGCCTGGCTCATCGACTGCTGGGCGGACATGTCGATGTGCTGGCCGAGCCCCGAGCGGGTCTGGCGTTCCCACAGTGCGATGAGTGCAGCGCCCGCAGCCTCGGAAGCCGCGTTGTGCATGGCCTGCGGCAGGGTGCCGCCGGCACGCAGCGGCGCCCGGTCCTTGTCGCCGGTGACGGCCATGTTGACCGCCGAGGCCTGCAGCGCCAAGTCCGAAACAGCCCAGTTGGCCTTCGGTCCGTCGCTGCCGAACGGCGTGATCGAGACATGGATGAGCGCAGGGTTGAGCTCAGCCAGCACCTCGCGGCCGAGGCCCAGCGCCTCCGCTTCGCCGGGATCGAACGATTCGAATACGACGTCCGCCCCGGCGATGAGTGCTTTGGCGTGCTCGACGCCCTCGGGAGTGCCGAGATCCAGCACCGCGCTGCGCTTGCCCCGGTTGTAGGCCCAATGGTGCAGCGAGCGCTCGGATCCCTCGATGTCACCCGCAAAAGGGGCCAGCCGTCGTGCCGACGAGCCCTCAGGCGGCTCGACCGCGATCACATCGGCGCCCATCTGGGCCCAGATGGCGCCCGCCAAGTGGCCGCGCTCATCGGTCAGATCAATCACGCGGTAGTCGGCCAGCACTCCGGATGCGTCGGTGTTCGTTTCCCCACTCATGGCCACATTTCAGCACGCGCCCGAGCCGTCGCTGGCCGGTATCAGTTCAGCGGTTCCGGCGTCGCCGTCGGCGACTCGTCGCCAGGAAGCAGGTCGGCGTAGACCAGCAAGTTCGCCACGGCGAGCACAGCGACGATCAGCGGCGAGATGATGACGTTGGCGACGAGGCCACGAACCCGACGACGCCGAATGCCAACGTGAGCAGAACCATGCGACCCCAAATGGCGGCCTTGCGACCCTGCATCAGGCGCCACCAGCGTCGGAGCGAAGGAAGTCCCGGCTCGAGGTATGCCATCACGAAGTAGACGGCGAACAAGGGGCCGAACACGATCGCCGCCAGCGCCCACAGCATCAGGAAGGGAACGAAGATCCCTGGCGGCGTGAAGAAGGTCAGGAGCAGGCATGGCCCGCACGCAGCCACGCACATGACGCCAGCGAGGAGCACGATCTTCGGCATGCGCCGAAACGCCGTGGCCAGGTTCGAGCCGTCGTTGATCGGCCGCCCGTTGACGTCGTCGAACGCTGCCCAGGTGGTGGCGATGTCCTGCACGTAATAGCCGAGCATGCTCGCGACCATGAAGAAAACGAGCAGCGTGATGGCCGTCGCAGTGGGCGTGACGTCGAACGACTCCAGCCAGGCGCCGAAGTCCAGCGATGCGTCGCTGGTGGGATCGCCCAATTCGTCCAGCTTGGCGAAGAACTGGCCGTCGAACATGGCGTTCAGGCCGAGGAACAACATCACGAACGCCACGAGGTAGCCGGCCGCGCCGACGACCGCGTACTCGCCGAGCGGACGCCACCGTCTCGCGATGAGCGAGAAGGTGTCGCCGAAGAGCTGCGGGATCCGGCGCAGGTCGCCGGGCCGCTGCCGGGGGACGTACCGCCGTGGCCGTGCGGGGCTTGACCCGGGTGGCGGAAGCGCCGGTCGGGGCCGCTTGTCGCCCGGTACCGGTCTGATTCCGGACGCGTCCTGATCGTCGGTCACGGTTCGATGCTACTTGTGCGGTGTCAAGCGACTCCAAGTTGCATGTCGGCGTAGCGTCGGCGCATGGACACGACAGCTCCGAGCCTGATCGCACCGCTGCCGGGCAGCCTGCCCCCGCACCGGGTGCGGTACTTGCCGATCACCGATCGGCCGCGGATCCGCTGGCCCAACGACGCCCGGGTGGCGCTGTGGATCGCCCCGAATGTGGAGCATTACGAGTACCTGCCGCCCCGGGACCCGCAACGCAACACCTGGACTCGCTCGCCGCATCCCGATGTGCAGGGTTACGGCTACCGCGACTACGGCAACCGGGTGGGTTTCTGGCGCATGACCGACGTGCTGGACCAGTTCGGCGTTGTCGCCACGGCCTCCACCAATCTCGCCGTGTTCGACCACTACCCCGAAGTGGGCGCCGCCATGGTCGAACGCGGCTGGGAGATCATGTCCCACGGCATCTACAACACCCGCTACATCTCGTCGATCGACGAGACCGCCGAGCGGGCGTTCTACATCGAGTGCATCGAAGCGCTGCGCAGCCACACCGGCCAGCAGCTGCGCGGCATGCTCGGCCCGGCGGTCTCCAACACGACTCTGACGCCGGATCTCATGGCCGAGGCGGGGCTGATCTACCACGCCGACTGGTTCCACGACGACCAGCCCGTGCCGCTGGCAACCCGCAGCGGGCAGCGGCTGGTGTCGGTGCCGTACTCGATGGAACTCAACGATGTGCCGGTGTTCACCCAGCACTTCGACACCAGCGAATTCGTGGCGATGGCGAAGGCCCAGCTCGACGTGTTACGACGCGAAGCCGACGACGGCGCCGGCGGCCGCGTGATGTGCGTGGCGCTGCACCCCTACCTGATGGGCATGCCGCACCGGGTAGACGGGCTCGCGGCGATGCTCGACTATCTGATGAGCCACGACGACGTGTGGCAGACGACAGCGAGCCGGATCGCCGAGCACTATCTCGACCATCACTACGACAACTTCGTCGCCCACGAACCCGAGCCGCCCTCAATGCCGCCGAGGCTGGGCACTGCTGACGGGAACGGCTCGGCTGTCCGTGCGGGGGCCGGCACCGCGGCGGGTCGAAGTCAGGGTTACGAGTTTGGGCCAGCCGTCCACCAGCACGGCATGGACCACCCCTACTACGACTGGTCGCCGCTGCCTCACCGCGGCCGTTTCAAGTGGCCAGGGCGCAGCCCGCTTGCCGTCAGCGCCGTGATCATCCTCGAGCACGTCGAGTGGGAGCCGCCGGCCGACGCCTACTCACTGCGCCGTCGAAGCGGCGGTCTCGCACGTCTGCCCGCGCCTGACTACCCCCAGCTCACAATCCGCGAATACGGCCACCGGGTCGGCATCTTCCGCCTGCTCGACCTGCTGGATCGCCACGGCATCGCCGCCACCGTCGCGGTCGATGCGCTGACTGCCGAGCACTACGGGTGGCTGGCCTCACACCTGGTTGAGCGCGGATGCGAGATCGCCGGGCGAGGCATCGCTGCGACCCAACTGATCACCTCCAAGACGTCTGAAGCCGACGAGCGGGACGCCATCGCTCGGAGCATTGACGCCATCGAGTCCGCCATCGGCATCCGCCCGACCACCTGGTTCTCCGCCGAGGGGGTCGAGTCGTTCCGTACCCCGGCACTGCTCGCAGAGGCCGGAATCGACACCGTGCTGGATTGGCCCAACGACGAGCAGCCAGTTCTCATGACAACCGAGGGAGTGCTCGCTGGCGTCGGCAACCCCCCCGACACACCGCCGATGGTGTCGCTGCCGCTGTTCCTCGAAGCCGACGACGAGTTCGCGCTGTGGCACCGGCGGGTGCCGCTGGATGGCTGGCGCGAGATCGTCACCGGCGCCGCCGCTCGCATGCACCACGACGGCGCCGAGCATCCCGCCGGAAGCCGCCTGCTCATGCTGACGCTGCGACCCTGGCTTGCGGGCCAGCCGTTCCGCGTGCCGACGCTTGACACAGCACTCACCCAGGTGATGGCGCTCGGCAACATCCACACCGCCACCGCAAGCGAATTGGCTGCCCACGCGCGTTCGACGCTGCGCTGAGCCAGTCGGTCACCGCGACTCGCCTGACGCTGCCCCTGGAAGTCCTGACGCTGCAGTGCAGACGGCCAGCTAGACCAGGCGCCAGGCTCCCGGATCGGGGACGGACAGGCCGAGATGATCTCGGAGCGTTGTGCCGGAGTACTCGGTGCGGAACAGGCCTCGACGTTGCAGTTCGGGGACAACCAGCTCTACGAAGTCGTCGAACGCCCCAGGCATGTGCGTGCCCGCGATCACGAAACCGTCGACGGCTCGCTCGGTGAACCACTCCTCGAAGTAGTCGGCCAGCTCGACGGGACCGCCGACGGTCGGGTGTGCCAGCCGGCCACGGCCCGACACCTGCACGAAGTCGCGAACGGTCGGATTGGCCCGGCCGGTGATCTGCAGCACCTGGTTGCGGATGCCCTGGATGCCGGTCATCGCATCGAGATCATCATCGGACAGCGGCTCGTCGAGGTCACGGCTGGCGAAGTCAAAGTTCAGCCCCTCTGACAGCAGCGACAGGTCGTCGACCAGCGTCGGCAACTCGTCGTAGGCGGCCCGGCGGTCCTCGGCTTCGGCCATGGTGCGGCCCACCACCGGGAACGTCAGGTTGGTGATCTTCACCTGGTTGGGGTCGCGGCCCTGCGCCTCGATCTGGGACTTCACGGCGGCGTAGTGCTCGACAGCGCTGTCGAGGCGCACCTGGCTCACGAACAGCAGCTCGCCCCAACGGGCAGCGAAGGTGGTACCGCGCCCGCTCTGGCCGGCCTGGATCACCACCGGATGGCCCTGGGGCGTGCGCGGCACGGTAAACGGCCCTCGTGACGAGAACCACTGCCCCTGGTGGTCGAGCCGATGCACACGGTCGCCGTGCGCATACAGCCCCGTCCGCCGGTCGGCGGCAATCGCATCGGCCTCCCACGTGTCCCAGTGGCCGTGCACCACCTCCATGAACTCGTCCGCCCGGTCGTAGCGAACGTCGTGCGCGGGTGCCTGGGCCAAGCCCATGTTGCGGGCCTCGTTGTCGTTCACCGAGGTCACGACGTTCCACGCCGCCCGCCCACCGGTGAGGTGGTCGAGCGTGGCGAACACCCGAGCGACGTGGAACGGCTCGTAGTAGGTCGTCGAGTACGTGGCGCCCAGACCGAGCCGGCTGGTCACTGTCCCCATTGCGGTGAGCACCGTGACCGGGTCGAGCTTGACGCAGCGGATGCCCGCCTCGACCGTGTGCCGGTGGTCGCCGCCGTACATGTCGGGCATCGCCAGGCGGTCGTCGAAGAAGCCCAGGTCGAAGCAGCCGGCTTCGAGCACTTGGCCGATGTGGCGGTAGTAGTCGAAGGTGGTGACATCGTGCCGAGCATCGGGATGCCGCCACGCAGCGGGAATGGTGGTGCAGTTCTGTGCCTGCAGGAAGCCCACCAGCACGATCTGGCGCTGAGTGTTCACGCCCAGCGATGGTAGAGAGCAATCGCACCGTAAGACGGCTCACCGGCAGGCCGGGACAGCAAAGTGCCAGACTCGACGGCTATGCCCCCTGGCCCGCAGACCGCCGACATCGCCCACGACGAGGCGCTGCGGGAACGGCTTGGAGCGAATCTGGCCCGCCACGATGTGCGCCGGCATCCGGAACTGGGCCTCAAGCGCGCCTCGGTCGCCGTCATCGTGCTGGACAGCCACGCGGACCTGCACGGAGCGGACCCCGAGTTCACCGGCCTGGATGCCATCCAGCGACGCGACATGCTGGCCGAGGTTCCCGGCGCGGCCAATGACCCGACGCTCACCGGCCATGTCGAGGGAACCGCCGGCGGTGCTGCCGTATTGCTGACGAGGCGAGGCTCGAACCTGCGAGGCCACCCGCGCCAGTGGGCGCTGCCTGGCGGGAGGCTCGACGAAGGCGAGACGACGCTGCAGGCAGCTATCCGGGAGTGTTCGGAGGAGGTCGGGCTGGAGCTGACCGGCGACGACCTGCTCGGGCAGCTCGACGACTACCCGACCCGTTCTGGTTATGTCATCAGCCCGTTCGTGTTCTGGCTCTCCGGCGACCGGGAGCCGGTCGCCAATCCCGCCGAGGTCGCGTCGGTGCACCGCGTCTCGCTGCGCGAGCTGGTCCGGCCCGACTCGCCACGATTCGTGAGCATCCCCGAGAGCGACCGCCCGGTCGTGCAGGTCCCCATCGGCGGCGATCTCATCCACGCACCCACCGGCGCCGTCCTCTACCAGTTCAGAGCCGTCGCCTACGACGGCCTCGACACCCGCGTCGACGAGCTGGAACAGCCCGTGTTCGCTTGGCGTTAGCCAAGCGAACCATCAAACACAGCGCCTGGCGTTAGCCAAACGAACCATCAAACACAGCGCCTGGCGCTAGCCGAGCACGGACATCGACGAGCCGTGCAGGTCGCGCCTGCGAGAGAACGTGCCCATGTCGATGTCGAAACCGGTGTGCTTGCCCGTGACCACGAGCGGGTCGGCGTCGTGGTCGTGGCCGGCTTCGACAGCACCGATCAGCTCGGCCATGCAGTGGCCGGCGACCGCTGCGTTCTTGAACTGGTTGCCGCTGGTGCCGATGGCGACGTAGAAGCCGTCGAGCGACGTGCGGTCGTAGATCGGGATCCAGTCGTCGGTGACGTCGTACACGCCCACGACGCCCCTCGGCTGGTGCGGCAGACCCAGCTCGGGCATGCGGCGGGCGAACCGCAGCACGTGGGTCTCCCACTGATCGCGGGTGAGGTCCTGCGAACAGTCGTCGATCTCATCGGTGCTGAGCCATTCCAAGTCGTCCATGTCGAGCTCAAGCGAGCCGATGAGGATGTTGTTGCCCACTTCGGGTCGCACGTAGCAACCGCAGTCGTCGTCGGCCATCGCCGCGCCGACGTGGGAGAAGTCGATTCCCGCCGGCGAGGGCACGTGGTACACCTCCTTGCGCTGCGGCCGGGTGCTGACCGTCATGTCGTCGAGCACCCCTGCCAGCTCGTTGACGGCACTGCTGTGCGGGCCGGCGACGTTCACGACGACGGGCGCCTCCAGCACCGTGCCGTCGGCCAGCACAACGCCCTCGGCTCGGCCGGAACCGGCGATCCCCACGACGGTCTCGCCGAAACGGAATTCCGCCCCGACGGCTTCCGCCGCCAGCCGCAGATTGTGGGCAGCCAGCTGCGGGTCACCGATGTAGCCGGCTTCAGGCGTCCACAGCGCGCCGTCGAGCTGCGAGGTGGGCTCGGCCCAGAACTCCGGGTCGCCAATCTGCCTGGGCGGACCGAAGCGCGACAGGTCGAAGTGGCCGAGCCGGGCGACCGCCTCGTCACGATCCCAGATCTCATAGGGCACGCCGAGCGTCTCGAAGTGCGGCACGGGCAGCAGATGAGGGCCGTCGCCGCTGATCAGCGTCAGCATCCCGCACTTCGTGAACGTGGCGTAGCCGGCCTCGTCGCAGTCGCCGATGTGCTGCGGCCAGTTCAGCCAGTACTGCAAGCCCTCATACGACATCGCAACGCCCGCACAGGTGGAATAGGTGAAGCGCACGATCGCCGACGACGAGCTGGTGGAGCCCTGCCCGGCACCCGGGTTGCGATCGACGCCCACCACGCGCCAGCCGCGCTGGGCCAGCTCGTAGGTGACCGCCGTGCCGATGACACCCGCGCCGATGACGACGGCGTCGTAGCTCACGCTCTATCCAACCTGTTCTTCTTGCCGTCGCACATTCCTGCAAGCACGTTGTGGGCGCTTCCAGCTTCAACCAATACGAAGCGGCTTGGCGATGGCGGCGGTGAGCACCTCGGGGTCGCCGTCGGTCACCAGCACGTCGTCTTCGATGCGGATGCCGCCGAACCCGCGCAGCTCATCCACCCGCTCCCACACAACGTTCTCCGCGAACTTCTCCCGCCTCGCCGGGTCGCCCAGCAATGCGTCGATGAAGTAGATGCCGGGCTCGACGGTGGTGACCATGCCGGGCTCGAGAACTCGGTTCGGCCCCAGCTTCGCCAGCAGCGGATCGTCGCTGGGCTCGCGGCTGTAGGGGACGCTGGTGATGTCGTGAACCGACAGTCCCAGCAGGTGGCCCAATCCGTGGGGGAAGAACAGCGCCACGACACCTTCGGTGACGAGCTCAGCCGGATCGCCGCGCAGCAGCCCCATCTCGACCAGGCCAGCGCCCAGGATGCGAGCCGCAGCCAGGTGAACGTCGCGCCATACGTTGCCCGGTCGGCACATGTCGATGGTCTGCTGCTGGGCACTCAGCACCAGGTCCCAGAGGAACCGCTGCTCGTCGGTGGGGTCGGCGCCGACGACCATCGTGCGGGTGACATCGCTGGCGTAGCCGCCGAACTGCGCGCCGGCGTCGATGAGCAGCAGATCGCCTGCCTCGACAGCCCGGGTCGCGGGCCGCAGCGGATCGTCGCCCGCATACACGTAGTGCAGGTACGCCCCGTGGGAGCCCGAGGCCACGATGCTGTCGTAGGCCACCCGAGGGGCGCCCGCGGCGTAGAACTGCGCCTCCATGCCGACCTGGATCTCGCGTTCGGTCATGCCCGGCGCTGCGTTGGCATACACCCACTCGAATCCGGCCGTGCTGGCCGCCGCAGCGCGCCGGATGTCGTCCAGCTCGGCGTCGTCCTTGGTCATGCGCTCGAGTGCGACGGCAGCACTCAGCCGCAGGACTGGGTCCGCAGAAGCCTTCTCCTCGTTGCTGTCCGTGGCTGGCGGCACTTCGGGCATAGTGGCGCCGGCGCCCAGCTCGATCAGCGTGCGGTCGCTGCGCTGCGCCAGCCACTCGTCCAGCTCGTCGAGCGGCCGGCCGACGGGCGTGGGCGGCTGTTCCCACACGAGCCGTTCGGGGGTGAAGCGCGGCCCGAACAGCTCCCACTCGTCCGCCGCGGCATCGAACGCCAGCGTCGTGCCCGGCGAGCCCACCGCGGTGAGATAGGCCACATCAGGATGCGGCAGGAAGGCGAAATGCTGATCGGTGCCCGACCAGCTCGACGGCTCGCCCGCCCGCAGCAGCACCACCTCGTCGGTCAGCTCCCAGCGCTTCGCGACCCGCGCCCGCCGTTCGGCCAACGCCTCGTCAGTCGGCTTCACGCCGCGCACCCTAACTTCCGCTCGTCCAACTCAGCGAGCTCCCACCCTCGGCCTTGCCAGACGACGTGGGTCGAGGCGCTCGCAGAGGCGCTAGTAGACGATGTCCAGCGCGAAGCGAAGAGCCTGATCGAGTTGTGCGCGTGCCAGTTCGCCGAGAGTGCCGACCGGCGCCGGATCTAGGTCGGCAATCGGCACGCTCATGAGGTTGTCGCAATTGATGACACACGCTTCGGGGAGTCCCTCGGGGACGCCGATCTCGACCTCGGATCGAATGCCCCGAACCGTGCGGGTGACGGCGGCACAGGTGACTGAGGTCAGCACCGTTGCCGCAGCATCCCTCGTGAGGACGCACACGGGACGCCGGCCTGCAGGTGCACCGAGGTCGCCCCAATAGATCTCGTTGCGCGCTACCACGGCGGTGTCGACCGGGCGGCGAGCCGGGCTGCCGACCGGACGAGCGCCTCCTCCTGGGGCACTCGGCGGTACGCCTCAATCAGCTCCGCATCGGCGGCCGCCAGCTCGGCGGCTGCGATGACGGCGCGCGCCCCCCGTCTCAGCAGCGCAGACCTGCTCGTTCCCTCAGCGGCGGCGATCTGCGCGAGACGTTCGATCAGATCGTCGTCTAGCTGGACGAGTACTTGGCGCCGTGCCATCTGATACACCATATGGCCTCCGGCGGCTTGACTGGCCCCGGCACGCTCCACGCCTGCAACGTAGGCACTCACGCTGCGAGGGATCCAACGGTTTTCTCCGGGTTGGGTGATCACAGCCCGCTGCGAACTCAGCCGGCAGGGCCTAGGTTCTGGCCGCGTGACGGCTGGAGAAGATCGCAACGAACCGGACACGGGTCGATCGGACAGGGAGATGCCACCGCTGCTGGCCAAGGCCATGGCGGCGAGGGAGTCGACGCGGGATGAGGCGCGGCCAGAAGCAGTGGCCCGCCAGCACGCACGAGGCCGCTGGACCGCCCGCGAGCGGATCGCCGCGCTGTTCGACCCGGACACCTTCGTCGAGTACGGCCAGCTCGCGCAGCCCCAGATCCGCTCGCTGGGCGATGGGCCGGCCGACGGCCTCGTCATGGGCGTCGGGCAGGTCGACGGCGTCTCGGTGTGCGCCTTCACCTACGACTACACCGTGATGGGCGGCAGCCAGAGCCCGACCAACCATCGCAAGGCGGACCGGATGATGGAGGTGGCCGAGCGCAACCGCTGGCCGGTCGTCTTCTGGTCAGAGGGCGCCGGGGCACGTGCCACCGAGCTGTTCTACGAAAGCGGCACGGCGACTACCTTCATCCAGCTCGCACGGCTCTCGGGCTGGGTGCCGATCGTCACGATCCTGTCGGGGCCGAGCTTTGCCGGCCAAGCCAACATCGCCGGCACCTCCGACGTGGTGATTGCAACCAGGGACTCGACCATGGGACTGTCGGGGCCGCCGCTGGTGAGGTCGGCGACTGGCGAGGACTTGACCCCCGAGGAACTCGGCCCCATGTCGCTGCATGAACGAACCGGTGCTGTCGATCTGGTGGTCGACGACGAGACAGCGGCCCTGCAGACAGCTCGCAGATACCTGTCGTACTTCACCGACGTGGCGGCTCCCCCGCCGCCGGTCGCCCACGACCAGACCCCGTTGCGCACGATGGTGCCCGAGAACCCCCGGCGCGCCTATGACGTGCGCAAGATCGTGGAGATCCTGGCCGACGAAAACTCGGTGATGGAGCTTCGCCCGCTCTTCGGGCGATGCCTGTCGACATCGCTGTGCCGTATCGAGGGGCACCGCATCGGCGTGCTGGCGAACAACCCCATGTTCGGTGCCGGTGCCATCGACTCGGAAGGCTCGGCCAAGTTCTCACGCTTCGTCGAGCTGTGCAACGCGTATGACCTGCCTCTGCTGTTCCTGTGCGACACGCCCGGCTTCATGATCGGTACGGCTGCGGAGAAGTCCGCGATCGTGCGTCACAGCGCCCGCACGCTGGTGGCGGTCAGTGCTGCCGACGTGCCGATCTTGGGCGTGATCCTGCGCAAGGCGTACGGCCTCGGCTACTACGCCATGGGCTCCGACGCTCTCGACCCCGACTTGTACGTCGGCTGGCCGACGGCCGAATTCGGCGGCATGGGCCTCGAGGGCGCGGTGAACATCGTGTACCGCGACGAGCTCGAGGCTGCGCCCGACGACGCGACCCAGCGCGAGATCCGCGATCGGCGCGTCGCCGAGTGGAAGGAGCGCAACACCGGCCTGGAGTTCGCCCGTTCGTTCCTGCTGGACGACATCATCGATCCGGCCGAGACGCGCGACCTGATCGCCCGCCTGCTGGCGACGTTCCCGGCGCCTGCACCGCGCGAGGGGCGCAAGCACCCCATCGACCCCTGGTAGCCGCCCCGGCAGCTACTGCTGTTGCTGCTGCTGTGCGGCCTGCTGCGGAGCCGAGACATCGGCCGGCGGGCTTACCGCCATTCGGGCCTGGCGCCGGATCGGCTCGGTGACCATCGAGACCGGCGCAGTGGGCTGGGCGATGATCACCTCGGCATCGACCTCGGCGTCAGCAGATCCGTTGAAGACTCCCCGCACCGGAGCGACGTCGTCGTAATCGCGCCCGTGGCCGATCACCACATGGCGTTCGCCGACCGGCCCGCCATTGGTGGGGTCGAGCGCATACCAGCCGAATCCCGGCACGGCAGCCTCGATCCACGCGTGCGTCTGCACCGAGACGGCCGCTGGCTCTGGGGCCGCATGGGAGGGGACGAACGTGTCCTCGCCGACGAACTCATTGCCGGCGACACCGGGGCGATCCGCCGCTTGGGTGTCGCCCGCAACTGCCGGGGCATCAGAATCCTCGCCGCCGTCCGGAGCTGTCTCGTCCACCGCGAACAGGTAGCCCGAGACATATCGCGCCGGGATGCCCGAGCACCGCAGCATCCCGACGGCGAGGTGGGCGAAGTCCTGGCACACCCCCCGACCGCCGTCGACCAGTTCTTCCAGCGTCACCCCGATGGACGTCGAGCCCCGTTCGTAGGTGAGCACGGTGGGGACTGCCCGCACGATCGCCAGCACGCGTTCGCTCACGTCGTCGTCGACCGAGTTGACCGCCCAATCGGTGATCTCGCCGATGAGATCGCCCCACTGCACATGCAGCGACGGGGCCAGGTACTCGATGTGCTCGTTGGCGAACTGCTGATCACCGAGCCGCTCACAGCTCACCGGCGCCGGTGCGCTGGGCGCCGGCATGGTCTCCACCGATGCCTCGGCCACCACCAGCAGATCGTCGTGGGGCCCCCGCACGCCGAGGTGGTCGACGGTGGTGCCGAAGTAGTCGCGGGTCTGCAGCACCCGGGTCGCGGGCGTCGTCGTCAGCCGGTACGACAGCACTCGCTGGCGCAGGTCGTCGCGGGGCCGCACCCGGATCTCATTCTGCGATTCCGACACGGTCTCCGCGTAGGTGAAGTGCAGCCGGTAGGCGATGTCGAGCCTCACGGCGACCCGCCGATGCCAGCACCCGGGCGAACGAAGTGCGTGTGCACCTCTGCCAGTCCTGAGCTGGCCACGGTGCTGGCATGCACATCGCTGGCCAGCTCCGCAAGCGCCGAGCCCAAGTACCCGAGCTCGGCTTCGGGTGAGGCCAGCAGCTGGTCGAGCTCGCCGTACTCGAGGTGCGCCCGCAATGCACCCGCGCGCCGCCGGGCGGTGGCCACCGCCCCCGCGGCCGCGGCGAGGTCGTCCAGGCGCTCCTCCACCCGGCCGAGGCACCACAGCACCGAGCGGGGCAGGTGCTCGTGCTGCAGGAGGAACTTCGCGACTGCATGCCACGCCGGTGAGTGGCCCAGCTCGCGCCGAGCCGCCTGCAGCGAGTGCGTGAATGCCAGCAGCCGGTTGCCGTCGAACACGTCGCTGCCGGTCCCCAGGCCCGATTTCAGCAACTCGACGGTCAGGATTGACCGCTCGAGCAGCCGGCCCGTCTCCATGAACGCGTAGCCCTCGTCGCGGCTCATCGACTCGGTCATCACGCCGCTGAGCGAGCGGCAGCCTCGCCGGGCGGTGATGACCGACATGCGCGACACTTCGCCGCCGGTCTGCTCCCGCGCTGCAGCACCGACGGACTTGGCGCTCTGCATGAGGATGTGCAGGCTGTTGGCTTCCTCCCACAGCTCCACCGGGATGCGGTCGCGCACGATGCGCAGGTTCTCCCTCACTGCCTGGACTGCCGACACCACCGATCCGGGATGCGAGTCGTCCGAGACCAGGAAGTCCATGACGGCATACGGTCCGGTGCCGACCTGGGCCGCCACAAACTCGTCCTGCAAGCCCAGCGCCTGCACCAGCCGGCGCGAGGCCAGCCGGGCCTCGGTGGCCTGGCGGTGCATGACTGCGTTGGTTTCCACGGAGACGCAGCGGGCGATGGTGTCGGCCCGCTCGAGGTAGCGGCCTGCCCACAGCAGCGAGTCGGCGTGGCGGGCCAGGATCATCGGGGCGGGCCCTGCGCTGCGGGACCGTTCGACTGCCCGGTGCCGGCGCCGTCAGCCAGCACCCAGGTGTCCTTCGAGCCGCCGCCTTGGGACGAGTTCACGATCAGCGATCCCTTGCGCATCGCCACTCTCGTCAAACCGCCCGGGAACACCTGCGTGCGCTCGCCGGTGATGACGAACGGCCGCAGGTCGATGTGGCGCGGCTCGAGCACGTCGTCGGACAGGGAGGCGAGCGTCGACAGCTCCACCACTTCCTGCACCACCCAGTTGCGCGGATCCCGCTCGATCTCGGCCCGTGCGTCGGCCAGCTCCTCATCGGTGGCGTCGCGGCCGATGACGATGCCGTAGCCGCCCGACTCGCCGACCGGCTTGATGACCAGCTCGTCGAGCCGCTCGAACGCTGCATCTCGCTGGTCGGGCTCCCACATCACGTAGGTCTCGACGTTGGGAATGATCGGCTCCTCGCCGAGGTAGTAGCGGATCAGGTCGGTCACGTAGGGATGGACGGCCTTGTCGTCGGCGACGCCGTTGCCGACCGAGTTGCAGACGGTCACGGTGCCGGCTCGCATGGCGCCGAGCAGCCCCGGCACGCCCAGCGTCGAGTCGGGCCGGAACGAGACGGGATCCAGGAAGGAGTCGTCGATGCGCCGGTAGATCACGTCCACCGGCACCAGTCCCTCGATGGTGCGCAGGTACACCACATGCTCATCCACCACGAGGTCGGGGCCCTCGACCAGCTCCACGCCCATCTCGCGGGCGAGGAACGCATGCTCGAAGTACGCCGAGTTGTAGATGCCCGGCGTGAGGATCACGATGAGCGGCTTGTCGCCCGACCCCGTCGGCGCCACCGACTCGAGTGCGGTTCGCAGCATCCTGCCGTACTGGCTCACCGGCTCGACGGTGTGGTCTTCCCAGACGAGCGGAAACGCCTTGGTCATCGCCGCCCGGTTCTCGATGACGTAGCTGATCCCGCTGGGGTTGCGCAGGTTGTCCTCGAGCACCCGGTACTGGCCTTCGGCATCGCGCACTAGGTCGATGCCGGCAATCACGCAATGCGCGTCGTGCGGCACGCTGACCCCGAACGCGTTGCGCTCGAAGCCCGCCGACGACCGCACGAGCCACTCGGGCACGACCCCGTCGGCCATCGCTGCGCCCTCGCCGGTGTAGATGTCGGCCAGGAACCTGTTGAGCGCCGTGACGCGCTGTGCGAGGCCTCGCTCGATGTCACGCCACTCTGCTGCAGCGATGAGCCGGGGGAACAGGTCCATCGGCCAGGTCCGCTCGGTGCCCTGCGAGTCGCCGTAGACGGTGAAGGTGATGCCCTGGCGGCGGAACTCCTCTTCGATGATGCCCTCGCGACGCCGCAGCTCGGCCGCGTCGAAGTTGGAGAAGCGCTTGACGATGGCCGCGTACACCGGCCGGACCGAGCCGTCGCGGTCGAACGCTTCGTCATAGGCAGGGAACTCGGCGTCGGGCTTCCGCAGTTCCGCCATGGCCCATTTGATAGCGCGTCAGCCCAGGTGGCCGCGTCATCGCGGCCTGCAAGCGCTCGCTCGGCCCCGATCATGAACAGACTCATCGCCCGTCATTATGGGCATTCATGGATACTCTCGGCGGATGGCCGCAGTCACAGAAACCACAGGACTTCTCGGCGATCCAGACGCTGAGGAGGCCATCGAGGCCGCTCTCGCTGCCATCGCGGCGCCCGGCTCGTTCTTCACCGGTGCCGAGCGGCTGGCCATGGCGGCCCACGCTCGAACCGTTCGGGGCCTGGCCGAGGCGGACGCCGACCTGCCGCCCGTCGTCGCCGACACGGCGGCCCGGGTGGCAGCCGATGCCATCGCGACCCGGCCGTCGCACATCGAGGCGTGGTGCGACGACGGTCGGGATGTCGTGGCCTACGTCGAGCTGGTGTCGGTCGTCTCCCAAGTCTGCGGCATCGACTCCTACCGCGTGGGCCTGGGCACCGACCTCGACCCGCTGCCCGATCCTGTCCCCGGCGAACCTGTACCCGAGGTGGCCGAAGGGGCGGCCAAGATGAACGCCTGGGTTCCCACCGTGGGCATCGCCCTCGCCCCAACGGCACTGTCGGCACTGCCCCGCGAGAACGCCGCCAAGGCGGCACTGGGGGCGGCTTGGTACATCACCGACAAGGTCATCCACCAGTACGACGTCGAACCGGGCCGCGAACTCACCCGACCGCAGATGGAACTCGTGGCCGCCCGGACGTCGTGGCTCAACGAGTGCTTCTTCTGACTGTTCGGCCACACCTGGATGCTCCGTGAGAGCGCCGATGCCCAAGGCCAGCCGATCAACGTGCCAGCAGTCACCCGGCCGCTGCTCGGCGCACAGCTCCCCCTCGGCGACGAACTGCTCGCCTTCGCCGATGCCATCACCCTGGGAGACTTCGACGAGCTGCCGATAGCCCGAGCCGACCTCATCGCCGCAGGGGGCGGCGGCGCGACCGTCCGGGCCGCGGCCGTCTGCGCCAACTTCGAAGCCACCAATCGCGTCGTCGACGCCGTCGGCGTGCCCGTCAACAAGCGCTTCTACGACATCGGCGCTGAACTCGGCGTCGAGGTGCCCGACCACCTCCGCTGACGCCTCAGCGTTCGACCAGCGTCTTCTCCAGCATGTCGATGGTCTCCATCGCGCCGAGGCACTGAGCGACTGACGCGTTGGGCTCACGTCCCTCGGCGATCGCCGAGATGAACTCCCGGTCCTGCAGCTCGATGCCGTCATTCGAGACGGCCACACCCGACAGGTCGATCGGGTTGTCGTACCCGTCCACCAGGTCGTCGTAGCGGGCGATGTAGGTGCCGTTGTCGCAGATGTAGCGGAAGAACGTGCCGAGCGGGCCGTTGTTGTTGAACGACAGCGACAGGGTGCACAGCGCCCCCGACGGCACGCTCATGCCGATGGTCATGTCCATGGCGATGCCCAGCTCGGGGTGCGTCGGCCCCTGCTGCGCCCAGCCGGCGGTGATCGGTTCGCCCGTCTGGTAGCCGAAGAGATCGACGGTGTGGCACGAGTGGT
Source organism: Candidatus Poriferisodalis sp. (assembly GCF_965208555.1). GTDB lineage: Bacteria > Actinomycetota > Acidimicrobiia > Acidimicrobiales > Poriferisodalaceae > Poriferisodalis. The sequence goes on from NZ_OZ242342.1 coordinate 742,648, forward strand.
GCCACAGCAGGTGGTCGGTCCACGTGCGGGGCTTGCCCATGGCATTGCGGTTCTCGCGCCGGAAGAAGTAGGTCTCGACGACGAGATGCTGCAGCGTCAGGCCGCCGCGGCTGATGCGGTCGTGCACCCACTGGTGGCTCGGGTTGAAGCGGCGGGTGTGACAGACCATTGCGGTGACGCCGGTCTCCTGCTGGGTCCGCACCAGCTCTTCGCTGTCGGCGAGATTGTCGGCCATCGGTATCTCGACCAGCACGTGCTTGCCCGCCCGCATGGTCTGGACGGCTTGGGCAGCGTGCAGCTGCGTCGGGGTGGCGAGAATCGCTGCGGCGGCGTCGAGCGCAAGCGCCTCGCCTAGGTCGGTCGTCCACCGCTCGATGCCGAACTCGTCTGCGAACGCCTCAGTGTCGTCGGCGAGGCCGCCCACCAGGGCCACAACCTCGACATCGTCGATCCGCTGCAGCGCAGCGATGTGCTTGCGCCCAATGGCGCCCTCGCCAGCAAGGATGATCTTCACCGCGCTCCCCTGTTCGGCTCCCGTGCTCACTGCGGCGAGGCAGACCTTAGAGGGACACTGAGGCACCCCGGACGGTGGCACCGAGCATCATCAGAGTCATCGGGCAGAATCCGGAGTCAATAGCCTCGGGCGGCCGAGGGGACTGCATGCCGACGACACGCGACTACGACGACATCCCCGGGACCTACGTCTTCGACGGCCGGCGATCGCAGCAGGGCTACCACCTGAACATGTTCTGCATGAGCCTGAACGCCGAGTCCAACAGGGAGCGTTTCCGGGCGGGCGAGGCCGCCTACCTCGACGGCTTCGAGCTCTCGCCCGAGCAGCGCCAAGCGGTCCTCGAGCGAGATTGGCTCGGCATGCTCCGTCTTGGCGGGAACATCTACTACACGTTCAAGCTGGCGATCTTCGACGGGCTGACCATGCAAGAGGTGGGCGGTGCCATGTCGGGCGTCAGCGGCCAGGAATTCTCACAGATGATGATCGACGGCGGCCGTCCGATCGAGGGCAACCGGCGCGCCGGAGAGCCCGCAGCAGCAGCCTGTCCCGAATCAGCCGGCACAGGAAGCTCAGCATGACCACGGTCATCGGCGGCATCGGAACCTCGCACGTCCCTGCCGTCGGCGCGGCCATTGATCACGGCAAGCAGGACGAGCCCTACTGGCGCCCGTACTTCGACAAAATCCAGCCCGCCCGCGAGTGGATGGCTGCGCAACAGCCCGATGTCTGCATCGTCGTGTACAACGATCACGCCTCGGCCTTCTCGCTGCAGCTCATCCCGACCTTCGCCCTCGGCGTCGCGGCCGAGTTCCAACCCGCCGACGAGGGCTACGGCCCCCGCCAGGTGCCTTCCGTGCAGGGACATCCCGAGCTGGCGTGGCACCTCGCAGAGTCGCTCATCGGCGACGAGTTCGACATCACCATCGCCAACGAGATGGACGTCGACCACGGCCTCACGGTGCCGCTGTCTGTCATGTTTGGCCAGCCGGACGCATGGCCGTGCCGGGTCATCCCGATGTGCGTCAACGTCATCCAGTACCCGCCGCCCTCGGGCAAGCGATGCCTCAGCCTCGGGCGGGCCATCCGGCGAGCGCTCGACAGCTATGCCGGTTCCGATGCCGGCACGCTCAAGGTTGCCGTCTTTGGCACCGGCGGCATGTCGCACCAGCTCCAGGGCGAGCGGGCCGGACTTGTCAACGTGGACTTCGATCTGGCCTTCATGGACGAGCTGGTCGCCGACCCCGATGCCGGTTGCCTGCGCTCCCACACCGAGTACATCCGCGAGGCCGGGTCCGAGGGCATCGAGCTGGTGATGTGGTTCGTGATGCGCGGCGTACTCGACGACGAGGTCGACGAGGTGTTCCGCATGCATCACGTGCCCACCTCCAACACCAGCAACGGGCTGCTGATCCTGGAGAACGCCAGAGGCTGAGCCGCTCGCAGCCCTAGTGCTCGAGCGGCAATCCCACGTACTGCTCGGCGAAGGCGATCTGCGCCGGCTGCGATGTGGACAGGTGGTACAGCTCCTGCTCCTGCGCTCGCTGGTCGAAGTCGCTCATGTCGGGAAAGCGATGCAGCAGCATGGTGAGCGACCAGCTGAATCGCATGGCGCCCCACACCCGGCGCAGCGCCATGTCTGAATAGCTGTCGAGATAGCCGTCGTCGCCCCGCTGGTAGTGCTCGACGAAGGCCCGTGCCAGGTAGTGCACATCGGAGATCGCCAGATTCAGGCCCTTGGCGCCGGTCGGCGGCACGATGTGCGCTGCATCACCGGCCAGGAAAAGGCTGCCGTAGCGCATCGGCTCGGCGGCGAAGCTGCGCAGCGGAGCGATCGACTTCTCGATCGACGGACCGGTCTCGATGAGCGCCGCCTTATCCGCGGGGATGCGTGCGAGCAGCTCGGTCCAGAAGCGGTCGTCGGGCCATTCGTCGATGGTGTCGGTGAGCGGGCACTGCACGTAGTACCGGCTCAGCATCGGGTTGCGCATGCTGCATAGCGCGAAACCCCGTTCGTGGTTCGCGTACATCAGGTGCGGGAGCGGCGGCGTCTCCGACAGGATGCCGAGCCAGCCGAAGGGATAGATCTTCTCGAACTCGGTGCGCACCGAGGCCGGAATGGCCGTGCGGCTAACGCCGTGGAAGCCGTCGCAGCCGGCGACGAACTCGCAGTCGATGCGCTCGCGCACGCCGTTGGCGCTGAAGGTCACGTACGGCCGACCGGTGGGGTTGCCGATGGCCACGTCGGCTGCCTCGAAGATGATCGTGCTGCCTGCAGCTTCTGCTGCCTCGTAGAGATCCTCTTGGATGTTGGTCTGGCCGTACGCCATCATCCGGCGCCCGAGCAGCTCGTTCGAGTCGATCGACAGCATCTCCGAACCGCGCCACGCGATGTTGATGGTGTCGTGGACCTGACCCTCGCGGTCCATGCGCTCGGCCAGCCCGGCTTCCCGCAGGATCTCCACCGAACCCCATTCCAGGACGCCGGCGCGGATGCGAGCCAGGACATAGTCCCGTGACTGCTGCTCCAGCACGACATGGGAGACGCCTGCTCGGCCGAGCAGGTGCGACAGCAGCGTCCCCGCCGGGCCGGCGCCCACGATCACGACCTGTGTCTTCATCCCTGCATCTTCACCACTGCGCCCGCCGTACGACGACCATTGCCGAATTCTCCACTGGCTGCCGCCGGCGCGGACGCTCAGCCCCGCATCGCCGCCAGCCGCTGCTGCACCCCGGCGATGAACCCGTCGTAGTCCTGCGCCTTCATCTGGAACATGCCCAGTGGCTGGGGGGACGGCAGGATCAGGAATCGCTCATCCGCGAGTCCGTCCACCACCGAGTCGACCACCTCATCGACCGTCAGCGGCTCCACCATGCCCGCGCCGAAGTGATCGATCATGGGCGTATCGACGATGGTCGGGCACAGGCAGCTCACCTTGATCTGCGGGCCGTGGTTGATAGCCAGCCACTCCGCCACGCCCACCGCAGCGTGTTTGGACACCGCGTAGTTGAACGACACCGGCCCGGTGATGAGCCCTGCCCCCGAGGCCGTGACCATGAACGACCCGCCGCCCCGCTGAGTCATGTGCGGTATGACCGCGCGCGCCGCATGCACAGGACCCATGACGTTGACGGCCAAGTTGAGGTCCCAGTGCTCGAGCGGCGTGCCGAGCCCGCCGCCCACGCCGACGCCGGCATTGGCGCAGAACAGATCGATGTGGCCCATCGCCGCGATCGCCGACTCCACGAGCGCAGTGACCGACTCCTGATCGGCAACGTCACACCCCACGGCCGTGCCTCCGATGGCCTCAGCGACAGCCTGCGCCCCGTCGCCATCCAGATCGGCCACCACGACGCCGGCGCCGAGCGCCGCGAAGCGCTCGCACATTCCCTTGCCGATGCCCGACGCACCGCCGGTGACGACGATCTTGCTGCCCTCGATCTGCATGATGTTCCTCGCAATCGGCCGACCTGGTCCGTTCGGCGGAAGTTAGTGCCGCACACGGACTCAACCGATACGAAGCAGCATTCTTCTTGGTGACCGGCACACTGGCGCGCCCACGAGTCAACTGAAGTCGTAGAGCGTCGCGGGATTGGCGACCAGGATCTGGTTGCGGGTTGCTTCGTCGGGCGCGAACGCCGCCAGCGCATCGAGAAGGTCACCGTCGTCGGGCATGTGGCGGACGTTGGGATGGGGCCAGTCAGAACCCCAGAGAATCCGGTCGGGTGCCGCGGCGATGAGCGCCTGCGCGTAGGGCACCACGTCGTCATACGGCAGCGATCCGTCGGCGGTGAGCCGCTCGGCGCCTGACACCTTCACCCACGCTCGTGCGTCGCCCATCAGATCGAGCAGCGCTCCGAATGGCTCCTGATCGAGTCCGGCAGCGGCGTCCACGCGGGCCATGTGATCGATCACGTACGGGCACGGCATACGGTCGAGCATCCCTGCGTAGGTCGGGAGATCCTTCGCATCGAAGTGCAGCACGATGTGCCAGCCGAACGGCTGGACACGGTCCACCAATCGCCAGAACACGTCGAGGTCAGGCGCGCCGCCGAGGTGCGCCACGAAGTTGAAGCGGGTGCCGCGCACCCCGGCGTCGTGCAGGTCGCCGATGTCGGCCTCGCTGAACGACTCGTCGATCATGGCGACACCGGCATAGCGGCCGTTGCCCCGCACGAGCGCGTCCACCATGGCGGCGTTGTCGGTGCCATGGCAGCTGGCCTGCACGAACACGGCGCGGGACAATCCGAGGCGCTGCTGCAGCACCTCGAATTCGTCGATGCCCGAGTCGGGCGGCGTGTAGGTGGCCTCGGGAGCAAACGGGAACCTGTGTGCAGGGCCGAAGATGTGGCAGTGGGCGTCGGTTGCGTTGGCGGGTGGGGTGAACGCAGTCGGCGCGTGAGGCGAGGGGTGCGGCGGCAGGATCGTGCGTGCTGTCATGCGCCGTCGCCCGATGGGGCGCTCCTGGGATAGACGACGCCGTCGAAGAGCTTGCGAGCGGTGCGGACAATGCCCGAGCGGCCGACCGTCGGACCTTGGGGGCCGTCTTCGATCTCCACTCGAGCGGCGAAGGTGCCCGTGGGGTGCTCGATGTCGACAAGGTCGGGATCGTTTCCGGGCTGCAGAAGCTCTGCGCCGACGCCCCCCGGCAGCCGCACGGCGGTGGCGACGGTGACAGCGCCCAGCACGCCGATTGCGTCGTGGCAACGGTGCGGGATGAACGTGCGAGTGCAGATGCTGCCGCCGGCTCGAGGCGCGGACACCAGCGTCATCTTGGGCACCGTCGTGGTGCTGACGTCACCGAGCCTCATCAGCTTGCCGGCGTGCAGGCGGATGGTCTCCAGCCGCTCGGTGAAGGGCTGATTCGCTTCCAGCTCCGCCGGCGTCTCATCACCGACGATGCCCAGATCAGCGGTCCGCAGCACCACTGTGGGCATGCCGTTGTCGATGCAGGTCGCTTCGACGCCCTCGATCACGTCGCTCACCGAACCAGTCGGCAGCAGCGTCCCGCAGGACGAGCCCGCAGTGTGCTCGAAGTCGAGCCGGACTTCGGCGGCAGTGCCCGGCACGCCGGATATGGCCGTCGTCCCGTCGTAGGTCGGCCAGCCTGCGTCGAGCGGGAAGGTGGCCGTCGCGACTGAGCCGCTGTTCACCATGCGGATGCGCACCCGTGCATGTTCCCCACCGGCCGTGACCAGCCCGCGCTCGACGGCGAACTGGCCCACAGCGGCCAGCAGGTTTCCGCAGTTCTGCCGATCGCTGACCGAGGCCTCGTCCACGCCGACCTGCAGGAACAGGTACTCCACGTCAACATCGGAATCGGCCGACGGCGAGACCACCGCCACCTTGGATGTCAGCGGATGCGCGCCGCCGATCCCGTCGATCTGGCGCGGATCGGGCGAGCCCATGACCCGTGCGAGCAGCGCGTCCCGTTCGTCAGCATCATCGGGCAGCTCATCGGCTACGAAGTACGCGCCTTTGGAGGTGCCGCCCCGCATCACCATGCAGCGGATGCCCGGGGTCATCTGGCGGCTTCAGTCTCGGCGCTCGATGCGCGGAGGAACGCCGGCTTCGAGCACCACCTTGTCGAGGTCTCGGGCCACCAGCAGATCGCCTGTGTAGCCGCCCTCCCGGATCGGGCTCTCGAAATCGTGTTCGGAGACGGCAGCGCCGGGCCGCTGCAATGGTCCCGAGGCTGCCGCCGGGGCCGGTATGAGGTGGGTGAGCACGAGGGTCGGCATGCCCAGCTCGGCCGCTTGGGGCCCGATCAGGCGCGTGTCGGCGTGGTAGTCGAGGATGAAGTGGCGAATCGGTGGCCCTTGCTCCACCTGCGGGAACAGCATCGCCTCGTAGACGAGCACGTCGGCGCCTGCCGCCAGCTCTGCCACTTCGTCGCAGACCAGCGTGTCGCCGGTGATGACCACATCGCCGTCGGGGGTCGAGACGCGATAGCCGACTGCGGGGAAGACCGGCTCGTGGCGCACCTGCCCGGCGCTCACTGCCACGTCACCCGAGCGCCACACCTCGGTGGGCGATTCGGGCACCTCGAACGCCGTCAGCTCCATCTCGACCGTCCTGGAACGGCGGGAGTGCTCGGCACGCACGGCGAGGTCGTGCCGCCATGGGTGCAGCATCTCGCTCACGTAGTCCTCTGCCGGTCCGGCCGGCACCACGATCTGGATGGGGGTGAAGTCGTCGCCGCGCGCCATCACCCAGTGGCTCAGCACGAGATCGGCCAGACCAGTCAGGTGGTCGCTGTGATGATGCGTGGCGAAGACGGCGGTGAGCTGCAGATTCCACATGCCCACCGCAGCCAACCGCTGCACGGTGGAGCGACCGGCATCGAACTGCAGCGCCAGGTCGCCAGAGCGCACCAGCACCCCAGGCCCAGCACGGTCGGCGTCAGGGACCGGCGAACCCGTGCCGGTGATGATGACCTCGGTAGTCATGGACGCGCCCCGCCTCGACGCCGCATGCCTAGTCGACCCACTTCACGCCGAGATCGGCCAGCTTCTGGCGCAGCCCGTACATGTCCAGCCCCAGCTCACCGGCCTGCAGCCGGGCCCGACTGTCCTGCTCATTGGCGAGCCGGGCGTTGGACTGCTCGAGCGCCCAGGCGGCTTCGCTGCGGGGCACCGCCACCACGCCGTCATCGTCGGCGCAGATGACATCGCCCGGCTCGATGATGACGCCGTTGATGCTGATGGGCACGTTCACCGAGCCGGGGGTGTTCTTGACCGTGCCCTCGCAGGACACGTGACGGGACCAGGCCGCGAAGCCCATCGCTCGAAGGTCCAGGGTGTCGCGGACCCCTGCGTCCATCACCAAGCCCACGACGCCGCGTGCCATGAGCGACGATGCCAGCAGGTCGCCGAACATGCCGTGCGTGGACGGCGCCGTGTTGGTGACAACCAGCAGGTCGCCGGGCTGGCAGACCTCCACAGCGGCGTGGATCATGATGTTGTCGCCGGGATGCGAGAGCACGGTGACCGCGGACCCGCCGACCTTGGTGCCCTGCTGGATGGGTCGCAGATCGGGGCCGAGATAGCCGCGGCGCCCGATGGCTTCGTGAACGGTGGCGGTGCCGGCGTCGCCCAGGCCTGCGATGACCTCGCTGTCGGCCCGCTCGATAGTGCGCTTCACGATGTGTCGGGCCGCCATCATCCCTCCCGGTCTGCCGCCGCTGCGGCGCTCTTCTGGGCTTCCAGGGCCCCAGCCAGGCGCGGGTACACCCGCAGGGCATTCTCGCTGAAGATCATGCGGCGGGCATCTTCGCTGATGTCTGCGGCGTCGATGTAGCGCTTGGTGTCGTCGTAGTTGAAGCCGGTCGTCGGGTCGATGCCCTGCACCGCACCCACCATCTCCGAGGCGAACAGGATGTTCTGCGGCGGGATCACCTCGACCAGCGTGTCAATGCCGGGCTGGTGGTACACGCAGGTGTCGAAGTACACGTTTCCCAGCAGCGACTCGTCGAGGGGCCGCAGGCCCATGTCCTGGGCCATGCCCCGGAACCGACCCCAGTGGTAGGGCACCGCTCCCCCGCCATGGGGGATCACGAACCTCAGCCCGGGATGATCGGCGAACAGGTCGCTCATCATCATCTGCACGAACGCCGTGGTGTCGGCGCCCAGGTAGTGCGAGCTGGTGGCGTGGAAGTTCGGGTTGCAGGTGCCGCTGACGTGGATCATCCCGGGTACGTCCAGCTCAGACATAGCGTCCCACAGCGGCCACCAGTACTGATCGTTCAACGGCGGGCCAGTCCAGTACCCGCCGGATGGGTCGGGGCTGACGTTGCAGCCGATGAAACCCATCTCGGTGACGCACCGACGCAGTTCCCGTACCGAGCTGTCGATCGGCGCGCCGGGCGATTGCGGGAGCTGGCAGACCGGCACGAAGTTGGCCGGGAACAGGTCGCAGACCCGGCGGATGAGGTCGTTGCAGTGCTCTGACCAGAACCGCGACGTGTGCTCGTTGCCCTCGTGGTGGCCCATCCACGACGCCCGCGGCGAGAAGATCGTCAGGTCTGAGCCGCGCTCGCGCTGTAGGCGAAGCTGGTGCTGCTCGATGCTGTCGCGGATCTCGTCGTCGCTGATGTCGAGCACGCCCTTGGCGCCGACATGTTCCGGATCTGCCTGAAGCGCAGACCGCTGCGCGTCGCGGTACTCGCCGAGCTGCGGCGGGGCCGTGGTGTAGTGGCCGTGGCAGTCGATGATCACTGCGGCCTCCCCGGACTGATGCCAGCGACCCTCACTGCCGCTGGCCGTCGGAGGCGACCATATTCGCCGACTCCCGGCAACACGTCCAACGGATGCGGCATGCTGTGCGCGATCTCATTCCGCTGAAGGGCTGTGACGATGACGAGTGCGAACGGCGTTGCCACCGCCGTGATCGAGGCAAACGGGCTGCGCTTCACCGCGGACGTGGCAGGTCCCGACGACGGTGCGGCCGTCCTGCTGCTGCACGGTTTCCCGCAGACCCGCCACACCTGGCGTGCCGAACTGGCGGCACTCGCCGACGCCGGGTACCGAGCTTGCGCCCCTGATCAGCGCGGTTACTCCGAGGGTGCACGCCCGGACGGCATCGCCGACTACCGGGTCGAGCTGCTGATGGCCGACGCACTGGGCATTGTCGACAGCTTGGGCGCAGATCGATTTCACATCGTCGGGCACGATTGGGGCGGCGCGCTGGCGTGGTTCATCGCAGCGCATCACGCCGAGCGGGTCAGGTCGCTGAGCGTCATCTCGCGGCCCCATCCGGCCGCGTTCATGGCCGCCATGCGGGACGACCCTGATCAGCCGCACCGCTCCCGCCATCACCCGGCATTCCAGCGTCCCGAGGCAACCGACGCGCTGCTGGTCGACAATGCCGGCGCACTGCGGCGTGCGATGGCTCGCAACGCGGTTCCGGACGCCGACATCGACGCCTACCTGGCAGCGCTCAGCAGCCACGAGGCACTCGATGCTGCCGTCAACTGGTACCGGGCAATGGGTCAGTCGAGCATCCAGTCCAGCAGCACGCCGGCGATCAGCGTGCCGACGATGTTCGTGTGGGGCAACGAGGACGCCACCGTCGGCCGCATGGCAGCCGAGAACACCGCGGACTACGTGACCGGCCCGTACCAGTTCGCCGAACTGCCGGGCGTGAACCACTTCGTCACCGACGAGGCGCCGGGCGTATTCACCGAGCTGTTGCTCGCCCACCTCGCGCAGCACGGCTGATCCTGCGCGTTTCCGCCGGCACCGGCGACGTGGGCGATACTGGACTCGAACCAGTGACCTCTGCCGTGTGAAGGCAGCGCTCTAACCATCTGAGCCAATCGCCCGCGGGCCGACGATGATAGGCGTTGCCGGAGCCGGCGGGCGCTCGGCCTTCGCAGGGGGAAAGCCCAGTGAGCACAGACTCGTACCACACCGCACCGGATCGGCTGGCTCCGCCGCCTCCTGGGTGCCCGGTGCACGAGAGCTGGTCGCCGCTCAGCGAGGAGTACCTGGCCGATCCGTACCCCATCGCTGCACGGCTGCGCGAGGACCACCCGGTCTTCTACGCCGCCGAGATGGGCCACGTCGTGGTGACGCGCATGGCCGACATCGAGGCGGTGTTCATGGATCCCGACACGTATGCCTCGTCCAACGTGCAGGACCCGATCTTCCCCCTGGCGCCCGAGGCAGCAGACGTGCTGTCGGCAGCCGACTACGACCCCCAGGCTGTCATGTCGAACCGTGCCGAGCCCGATCACGGGCGCATCCGGGTCCACACCCGGGCCGGTTTCTCGGTGCGGCGCTTGCGGACGCTCGAGGACTACATGCGCTCGCGGGCCACCGAGTTGATCGACGAGATGCTGGCCGGACCGGCCCCGGCCGAGTACGTGAAGGCGGTGGCGTTCCCGCTTCCAGCGGAGATCGTGTTCCGCTTCATCGGGTTCCCGGCCGACGACGACCTCATGCTCAAGTCGTGGTGCGTGAACCGCAAGGCGTTCGCCTGGGGCAAGCCCACGGCCGCCGAGCAAGCCCACATGGCCGAGGGAATGCTGGCCTACTGGCGCTACTGCCGGGAGTTCGTGGCCGAACGCCACCGCAACCGCACCGACGACTTCTGCTCGGAACTGCTCGACGCGCACGATGCCGACCCGGATCCCGAAGGCGGCAGTGGTCTCAGCTACCGCGAGGTGGAGTCGATCATCTACGGGATCTCGTTCGCCGGTCACGACCCGGTCACGAACCTGCTGTGCAACACGCTGCGGTGCCTGCTGCCGCGGCGCGACCAGTGGGACGCCCTGTGCGCCGACCCCTCGCTCATCCCCACAGCGGTGGAGGAGACCCTGCGGTTCGACTCCAGCCAGGTGGCCTGGCGCCGCGTCACCACCCGAGACACCGAACTCGCCGGGATGCACCTGCCGAAGGGAACGCGGGTGTTCCTGAACTTCGCAGCGGCAAACCGGGAGCCCTGCGCGTTCGCCGACACCGAGCAGTACGACGTCGACGACTACGACTTCACCCGGCCCGACCCGCATCGCCACATCAGTTTCGGCAAGGGCATCCACTTCTGCCTGGGGGCCAACCTGGCGCGTATGGAGGCCCGGATCGCCCTCGAGATCCTGACTCAGGTGGTGCCGTCGCTGCGGCTGCCGCCGCAGGACTACCAGACGTTCCCCAACATCACCTTCCGGGGCCCCGAGGAGCTCTGGCTGGATTGGGACTGAGCAGCCCGGCGGCCGTCCCGCCGATCAACCCGTCAGCCCGACCACACCTGCGCAGGCACGTGGACCGTGCCGGACATGATCTTGCGGGCAGTGCGGGTGACCCCGCCTGAGACGATCCGCACGCCATCGCCTGCGTGCTCGATGGCCAGCGCGACCGCGAGCGAGCCGCTCCGGTGCTCGATCTGCACGTCGATCAGCTCGGCACCATCGGCAACCTCGCCGTCATCGCCTCCGTGGGCGCGCCCGGCCGGCGGAGTGGCCAGCGATGCCGCCACGGCACCGGGAACCACGCACGCCGATGCCACGCAGATGCCGCCCGATACCGCGTGGGCAGGGTGGCATTGGGTGGGCGTGAAGTAGCGAGAGGTGATCGTGCCGCCGTCTCGGGCGGCCGACAGCAAGCCGAACTTGGGCACCACGCTGCGGGACACGTCGCCGAGGCCCATGCGCTGGCCGGCTTCGCGGCGGATGGCTTCCATCGCGGCCATGAATCCGGCGTCGGCTTCGAGCTCGGCGGGGGTCTCGTGACCCGACTTGCCCAGATCGGCAGCTCGCACCATCACCATCGGCATGGCCACGTCGATGAGCGTGGCCTCGACGTCGACGCCGCCGGCGCTGATTGCCTCGCTTGCGCAACCGGTCGGCAGCATCGAGCCGGTCACTGCACCCTCGATGCCGCGGAACCGCAATTCCACGGGTGCCGCCGTGCCGTCGACGCCGTCGATCTCGCAGTCGCCGTCATAGGTCAGCTCGCCGCCGGGGGTGCAGCAGACCACGTCGATGAAACTGTCAGTGTTGACGTTGCGCACCACCAGCGAGGTGGTCGGATCCCCTGCGCGGACCAGCCCATGCTCGATGGCGAACGGGCCGACGCCGACCAGCATGTTCCCGCAGGTGGGCTTGGTGTCCACCGTGCCCCAGACCGGGTCGACCTGGGCGAACAGGTAGTCCACGTCGGCATCGGGATGCGACGACGGTCCCACCACGGCCACCTTGCTAGTCACTGTCGTGCCGCCGCCCAGCCCGTCGATCTGGCGACCCGTCGGGCTGCCCATGACCGCGGCCAGCACGGCATCGCGCTGCGCCGGATCGCCGGGCAGGTCCTGAGCGGCGAAGAACGGCCCCCGTGACGTGCCGCCCCGCATCAGCACGCACGGAATCGCTCGCTGCCCAGTGGTCACCGTCTCAGCCTGCCACCCCTAGGGCAGCAGTCGACCGGCAACAGCCGGTGTGCTCGATTGTTCGTGAACGTCGCTCAGCCGACGGCGGGGATGCCGGCCATCGCCTCGGCGATGGCTTCATCGCTCAGGTCCACATCGGAGAGGGCACCCGAGAGGTACGCCTCATAGGCCGGCAGGTCCAGGTGGCCGTGGCCGCACATGGCGGTCAAAATCGTGCGCTCGGTGCCGGCCTGCTTCGCCGCTTCGGCCTCGCGCAGCGCGGCGGCCAGGGCATGCGTGGGCTCGGGCGCCGGCACGATGCCCTCGTTGCGTGCGAACTGGATCGCCGCCGCGAAGCACTCCTCCTGCGGGATGGCCAGCGCCTCCACGAGACCGAGCTCGTAGATGTGCGACAGCAGCGGCGACATGCCGTGATAACGCAACCCTCCGGCGTGGATCGGCTGCGGGATGAAGCTGTGCCCCAACGTGTGCATCTTCAGCAGCGGCGTCATCATGCCGTGATCGCCGAAGTCGTAGCGGTACTCGCCCCGGGTGAACGTGGGGCAGGCAGCCGGCTCGATGCAGCGAATGGTCGGGTCCATCCGGCCAGCCAGCTTCTCGCGCAGGAACGGCAGCGCCAGCCCGGCGAAGTTCGAGCCGCCGCCGGTGCAGCCCACGATCACATCGGGCGTCTCGCCCACCTTCGCGAGCTGCAGCAGCGCTTCCTCGCCGATGACCGTCTGGTGCATGAGCACGTGGTTCAGCACACTGCCGAGCGAATAGCGGGCGTTCGGGTCAGCGGCCGCTGTGGCAACCGCCTCCGAGATCGCCACGCCCAACGAGCCGGGATGATCTGGATCCTCTGCCAGCAGCGAGCGTCCGTACTCGGTTGCCTCCGACGGGCTGGAGTGCACCCGGGCGCCCCAGATCTCCATCATCGTCTTGCGGTAGGGCTTCTGGCGGTACGAGGCCGCCACCTGCCACACCTCGCACTCGATGCCGTACTGCGCCGTCGCGAACGCCAGCGCCGAGCCCCACTGCCCCGCACCTGTCTCGGTGGTGAGCTTGGTGACGCCCTCGGTGTGGTTGTAGAAGGCCTGCGGCACGGCGGTATTCGGCTTGTGCGAGCCTGCCGGGCTGACGCCCTCGTACTTGAAGTAGATCTTGGCGGGCGTGTCGAGCGCAGCTTCGAGCCGGCGGGCCCGGTACAGCGGGCTCGGCCGCCACAGCCGGTACACGTCCAGCACGCCGCCAGGGATGTCGATGTAGGACTCGCCGCTGACCTCCTGCAGGATCAGCCCCATCGGGAACAGCGGGGCGAGGTCATCGGGCCCGATCGGCTCGAGCGTGCCCGGATGCAAGGGCGGCGGAGGCGGTGCCGGAAGATCCGGCACGACGTTGTACCACTGGGTGGGCATCTCGGATTCGTCCAGAACGACCTTGGTCGGGCCGTCGCTGCGGTCAGTGCTCATGGCGTGTTCCTTCCCGTCCGCCTGCCAATCGTGCGGCCTGCGACCGCGTGCGCGCGGACTGTACCCGCAAGCTGAGAATCGTCTGGCCCCCAGCGCCCATACTGGGCACTCCCGCATTTCCGCGAACAACAAGGCGGCGTGACATGAAGCTTGCAACCGGAGTCGGCTACTGGGCGGCTGGTCCGCCGCCGGATGCGTTGGAGACGCTGCAGCTCGCCGAGCAGCTCGGCTTTCACTCGTTCTGGACCGCTGAGGCCTACGGCTCGGACGCCCTGACGCCGCTGGCGTGGTGGGGCAGCCACACCGAACGCATCGGCCTCGGCACCGGGATCATCCAGATCTCCGCACGCACGCCAGCCGCAGTCGGCATGGCGGCGATCACGATGGACCACCTCAGCGGCGGCCGCTTCATCCTGGGCCTCGGCGTCAGCGGCCCCCAGGTGGTCGAAGGCTGGTACGGCCAGCCCTATCCCCGCCCGCTGGCCCGCACCCGGGAGTACATCGAGATCGTCCGAGCCATCCTCGAGCGCGACAAGCCCGTCAGCTTCAGCGGCGACCACTACCAGATGCCCTACCCGGGCGGCATGGGCCTCGGCAAGCCGCTCAAGTCCACCGTGCACCCGCTGCGAGCCGATGTGCCCATCTACCTAGGCGCCGAGGGACCCCGCAACGTGGCCCTCGCAGCCGAGCTGTGCGAAGGCTGGCTGCCGCTGTTCTTCGCCCCCAAGGACAACCAGTTCTACGTGGATGCGCTGAACGCCGGCTTCGCGGCCGCAGGCAAGCCGCTGATCGGCGACGACGGCCGCATCCCCGCAGATGCCGACTTCGAGGTGGTGTGCCCGATGAGCGTCGTGCCCGACGACGACATCGAGCGCGCCGCAAACCGGATCCGCCCGATGCTGGCGCTGTACATGGGCGGGATGGGCGCCCGCGACGCCAACTTCCACTACGACGTCTTCTGCCGGATGGGCTACCAGCACATCGCAGACGAGGTGCAGGACATGTACCTCACCGGCCACAAGCAGGAAGCTGCCGGGACCATCCCCATCGAGCTGGTCGAGGAAGTCGCGCTCATCGGCCCGATGGACAAGATCGCGGCAGACCTGCGGCGCTGGGACGACACGGTGGTGACGGTGCTGCAGCTCTCAGGCCCGCCGACGCTGCTCGCGGCCATGGCCGAACTGGTCGCCAACTGAGCGGGTGCAACAGTCCAGGGCACTGAACAGCACGCGGCGCTGATCGAAAGGCAGTCGAACATGGACCTGACAGGAAAGCTGGCCGTTGTCACCGGTGGTTCCGGCGACATCGGGCGCGCCATATGCGAAGCGCTGGCCGCGGCCGGCGCCGACGTGATCGTGACCTACGTGGGTGACCTCGAGCGCGCGAATACGAGTGCTGATCTGGTGCGCGCGGCCGGCCGTGCTGCCGATGTGCTGCAGCTCGATCAACGCGACGAGGCCTCCATCGACGACGCCGCGGCGGTCGTGGCTGAAGGGGGCCGCTGCGACGTGCTGGTCAACAACGCCGCGTGGAACATCGGCATCCCGTTTCGCAACCTCGAAACGCTGGACTCGGCCACGTGGGATCGTGTGCAGGAGACCAACCTGCGGGGGCCGTACCTGCTGACCCGGGCACTGGCGGAGCTGCTGCAGGCCGACGGCGGCGGCCGGGTCGTGAACATCGCCTCGGTCGGCGGGTTGTTCCCCGGCTCTAGCAGCATCGCCTACAGCTGCTCGAAAGCGGCACTCATCCACCTCACCCACTGCCTGGCCGTGGCAATGTCCCCGGGGGTCACCGTCAACTGCGTGGCACCGGGACTGGTGGAAGGCACCCGCATGGCGGCGCGCCTGCCCGACGAGATCTCCGAAGGAGCTCGCCGAGGCGCGTTGCTCGGCCAGGTGGGCAGCCCGATCGACATCGCCAACGCCACCGTGATGCTGTGCGAGGCCGAGTCCATCACCGGCCAGACCGTGGTGGTGGACGGCGGCAACCCGGCAGCCATGAACTTCGGCTGAGCCGATCCGAACATCCCCAGCCACACCTCTTCGCCACACCATCGACGGGAATTCGCCATGACCGCTCGCGCAAACGGCGCTGCATCGCAGCCCAATGTGCTGTTCATCATCACCGACCAGCAGCGGGCCGATCACACCGGCTTCGGCGGCAACGAAGTCGTCCGCACGCCCAACCTCGACGCGCTCGCAGCGCGGGGGATGGTGTTCGACAACGCCTGGGTGGCGAACCCGGTCTGCATGCCCAACCGCTCCACGATCATGACGGGGCGCATGCCCAGCGCTCACGGCGTGGTCTTCAACGACCGGTCGCTGGAGCCCGGCGCCAACACCCACGTCCGCCAGTTCCGCCAGGCGGGCTACCGCACAGCGCTCATCGGCAAGTCCCACCTGCAGCACGGCATGTCCCGCAATGCAGTGTTCCCGTCCGGCCTGTCCGAACCCGCCATCGATGACTATTGGCCTTCAGGCTGGGACACGCTGGAGCACGCCGAGCGCTACCTCGACAGTGCGCCGGAGTTTCCCGACAGCTTCTACGGGTTCTCCCAGGTCGAGCTGTCCATCGACCACGGCGCACGTGTCAGCGGCCACCACCTGCTGTGGGCGCTGGACCGGGGCGGACGGCTCGAAGATCTCATGGTGCCCATGACCGCGGAGTCGCCCGCCCGGCGGCGATCGGATCGCTGGTGGCAGATCTACCAACCGCCCTACGGCCCCGAGTTCCATTCCACGACATTTGTGACCGAGCGGACCGTCGCCTTCATCGAAGACTCCGCCAGCCGGGCCCAGCCGTGGCTGGCGTGGGCCTCATACCCAGACCCGCACCACCCCATGTCTCCTCCGGGCGAGTGGTTCGATCGCCACAGCCCCGATGACATGGACCTGCCGTCCAGCGTCGACGACCCGCTGGACGGAGCCCCCCGCTACGTGCAGGCCATCAGCCGGCTCCACCCGGCCAGCCAGCGTCACTGGGTGACGCCCTGCGGGGTGGCCGGCGACCGGCAGATGCTGCGAGAAGCGACAGCCGCCACCTACGGCATGATCGAGATGATCGACGACGGCATTGGCCAGATCCTGGCTGCCCTCGACCGGCTCGGCCAGGCAGACAACACGATCATCGTGTTCACCAGCGACCACGGCGACATGATGGGCGACCACGGGCTGATGCTGAAGGGCTTCCTGCACTACCGCGGCACGCTCGCGGTGCCATACGTGATCGTCGACCCCCGCCGTTCGCCGGGTCGCACCGAATCGCTGGCCGGCAGCATCGACCTCGGCCCCACGCTGATGGACCTGGCCGCGGTGCCCTCCTACGAGGGCATCGGGGGCAGAAGCCTCGTGCCGGTGCTGGACGACCCGTCGGCAACCGTGCGCGACGAGGTGCTCATCGAGGACGACTTCCCGGGAGCGCTGTCCATGAAGGTGCTGACGCCGGTCAAGACCCGCACGCTGGTCACCTCAGACCTGCGGCTGACCCGGCACAGCGACGGCGCCGAGCAGCTGTTCGACACTGCGGGCGACCCGAGCGAGATCGCTCCCCTCGGCCGCAGCGACCCGGCCCGGCGAGCCGAGATGTACGAGCGACTGGCCGCCGCCATGATGGAAGCCGACGACATCGCACGCGGCATGCCCGTGAGCACCGCCTGAGCGGTCTGCGTAGCCTCACCCGCCATGCCGACCGACAAGCTCGCCATGGACCACGTGGCCGTGGTCAGCGAACGCGCCTGGGACAACGTGATCCGCTACAGCCGCGACCTGGGCGGTCGTTGGATCGGCGGCCCGGACAACGACCCGGCATCGCAAGCCGGCGATGACTTCTACTTCTGCCAAGTGAGCTTCGACGGCGGGGCCAGGATCGAGATACTCGAGCCGATCGAGCACCCCGGCAGCGACTTCCTGCGCCGCTTCCTGGCACGCAACGGTCCGGGGCCGCACCACTTCACCTTCAAGACGCCGGACTTCGACGACACCGTCGGTGCGCTGCGCGCCGCCGGCTACGAGGTGATCGGCGTCAACGAGTCGAATCCAGATTGGAAAGAGGCATTCCTGCATCCCAAGCAGAGCTGGGGCATCGTGATCCAGGTCGCGTGGGACGGAGGCGGGGGCTGGGACGACGCCCCGCCGCTGCCGCCCACCCGTCACGCGAGCACCACGAGGATCGCAACCGTCGTTCACCTGACGGCTGACGTGCAGGCCACCGCCGCCATGTTCGAAGGACCGCTCGGCATGGAGCGGACCGACGAGTGGAAGGACCCCAACGTCGGCGCCGGCGTGGATCTGCAGTCAGGCCCGTGGAACCTGAAGCTCATCCAGCCGACCGAGGCCAACTTGGCCCACTGGATGGGCAACCGCTCCGGCCGCCTGCAACTGCTGCACTTCCAGATCGACGATCCCGGCCTCGTGCCCGGCGCACAGCGGGTGGGCGTGTGCGGGGGCGGCGAGCCGCAGGACGCGATGTTCATCGTGCCGCCCGAGCACAATCTGGGCGTGCGCCTCCTGCTCACCGAACACGGCTGACGGCGGTTACTCCGCGACGCGCGGCTCCCAGCGATCGACCGGCACCAGGCAGAGCCGGCGGCCCGCGATCGGTGCCGGGTGAATCACGGCATCGGGATGGCGACACCGGTCCCCAGGCGACATCGTGATGATCTGATCCAGCACGCCGTCGGACTGCGCCCGCTCGCAGTCGACCGTGCGCAGCGCGCCGTTGGGTGCCTGCCAGAAGCACTCCCCGACCTCCAGCGCCGCGACCCTGGACGGATCCTGGATGGTGTCGGCGGTCATGTACGCGCTGGCCACGAAGATCACCACGCCGACGACGGCGATCGCCAGCCAGGGCAGCACCCGCACCACCAGCGCCGCGCTGCGATGACGCACCACGAAGCCGCCCGGCCCGCCAGGCTCCACAGTCGGGGCGTCGTCGAACCACGGGTCATCGGCCGCACTCTGACCGGTGCCAGCGCTGCCCGTAGGCGGGCTCGGTCCCGCAGGCGATGACGGCTGAGGCGGTCGCGGCGCTGCAGCTGCGCGTTCCTCGTCGTAGGAGCGGCGCGACTCCGCTCGCCCCAGCACCCGCCACGCCTCGTTGACCGCCCGCATGCGCCGATCCGAGCGCTCCGTCTGCTCCTGGTTGACATCGCCGCGCTGATCGGGATGATTGGCACGGGCCGCCCGGATCCATGCGCGACGTATCTCTGCCGCATCCGCGTCGGGGCGTACACCAAGCGCTGCGTAGTGATCGGGCAACTTGGCCACCGGCGGCCTCCCGCCCGCGACGCTACTGCTGCCCGTCAAGTGCAATGCCGCTGCGCCGCACCGGTGACCGGGACACCCAGCCCGGCCCCGCCAGAACGCCGTTCGCTAACGTCGCGTCCCGTTCACCCCGCAGTTCCCGACCACGAGGCCGCATCGCCATGACAGACAGCCAGATCGATCCTCGCACCCCGGTCCTCGTCGGTGCAGGACAGTTCAAGCAGCGCCCTGAGGTTCCTGTCGAGGCGCTCGAACCGGTCGCGATGATGGCCGAGGCGCTGGCCGCGGCCGCGCACGACGCAGGCGCCCCGGGCTTGACCAGCCGGGCCACGCACACATGGGTCGTGAAGGGCGCCTGGCCGTACTCGGACCCAGCCGCGCTGCTCAACGAACGCTTCGGGGCCTCCGGCAAGACCGGCCTCTCCACCGACGGCGGCAACGTCCCGCAGTCCCTGGTGAACATGGCGTGCAGCCGCATTGCCGCCGGCGAGGCCGATGTCGTGCTGATCGCGGGGGCCGAAGGGATCTGGAGCCGCCGGCGCGCGCGCCGGGCAGACCAACGCATCCCCTACACGTCTCAGACCGACAAGGTGCCCGATGAAGTGCTGGGCGTCGACGTCGTGATGAACAACAAGGTCGAGGTCGAGCGGGGCCTGCGGGACCCCATCAACCTGTACCCGATGTTCGAGTCGGCCTTCAGAGCCTCACGCGGCGAGACCCACGACCAGCATCGCGACCGCGTTGCGGCGATGTGGGAGAAGTTCAACCGGGCCGCCGTCGCCAACCCGTACGCCTGGGTCCGCACGCCGATGACGGCAGAGGAGATCCGCGAACCGAGCCCGTCGAACCGGTTCATCGGCTTTCCCTACACGAAGTGCATGAACTCCAACTGGGACCTCGACCTCGCTGCAGCGCTCATCGTGTGCTCCGCCGAGGCGGCCGCCTCGGCAGGTGTCCCACGTGATCGTTGGCTGTTCCCGCACGCGGGCACCGACGGGCGCGACACCGATTTCGTGTCCAATCGAGGCGACCTGCACAGCTCGCCTGCCATCCGTGTGGCCGGTCGCCGCGTCATGGAGCTAGCCGGTGTCGGCGTCGACGACATCGACTACGTCGACCTGTACTCGTGCTTCCCCTCGGCGGTACAGATTTCGGCCACCGAGCTGGGCCTCGATCTCGACCGCGACCTGACACTGACCGGGGGCCTCACCTTCGCCGGTGGTCCGCTCAACAACTACGTCGGCCATTCGATCGCCACGATGGCGGGCCAGCTCCGGGAAGAACCCGGCAGCGTCGGGCTGTGCTCGGCGAACGGCGGCTATCTCACCAAGCACGCTTTCGGCATCTACTCCACGACCCCGCCAGAGGGCGGGTTCCGCCATCAGAACTGCCAGGACGAGATCGACCAGTTCCCGTCCGTCGATCTCGATGCCGACTACACCGGCGATGCCGCCATCGAGGCATACACCGTCATGCACGGCCGGGAGGCTCCCGAAGTGGCCCTGGCAGCGGTGCGAACGCCGAACGGGCGGCAGTGGGCCCGCAGCACTGACCCCGAACTCATGGTCGAGATGACGCAAACCGAGTTCATCGGCACCGACGTCGTGGTCCGCGACGCCTTCGAGTTCGCGCCGGTGTGACCTGCGGCTGTTCCGGCGGTTGTCCACAGGGACTCTCCGCCACTTGTGGACAGCGATGCCGATTGCGTACTCTCACGAGCGCAGGGTGCTTCGCCCCACGGCGCCTTGCGCCAACCGCACAGGGGCTTGAGCCGTCATGTCCGCCGCCAACGGGGCCCGATCACCCAAGCGCTACCTCAACCGAGAACTGTCTTGGCTGGACTTCAATCATCGTGTCCTGGCGCTTGCACATGATCGGGAACTGCCGCTCCTCGAGCGCATCAAGTTCGTCGCCATCCACGCGTCGAACCTCGACGAGTTCTTCCAGGTGCGGGTGCCCACGGTGCTCGATTCCATCGAGGCCGGGGTGCGCCAAGCCGGCGCTGACGGCCTGACCCCACGGGCGCAGCTCGAGGCGATCCGGGCGGCAGCGGCCCAGCAGCTCCACGACGCTTCATCGCTGTTCGAAGAGGAACTGCGGCCGGCGCTGGCCGCCGAGGGAATCTGCTTCGTGGAGCCTGACGATCTCGATGCCACCGGCCGCGCCTGGGTAGCTGAGCTCTTCAGCGAGCAGGTCTTTCCGGTGCTGACCCCGCTTGCCGTTGATCCGGCTCATCCCTTTCCGTACATCTCGGACCTGTCGCTGAACCTCGCCGTGTTCGTCGAGCATTCCCGCAGCGGGCCGTCGTTCGCACGTGTGAAAGTGCCGCCGATCCTGCCGCGCTTTTTGGCCCTGCCTGACGAGAACCGCTTCATCACACTTGAATCGGTCATTGCCGGACACTTGGGCGATTTGTTCCCGGGCGTGAAACTGCTCAGCCACAGCACGTTCCGGGTCACCCGCGATGCGGATCTCGACATCGACGACACCGAGACCGACGACCTGCTCAAGCACATGGAGCTCGAGCTGCGCCAGCGGCGCTTCGGCGGCGCCGTACGCCTGGAGGCTGCGCCCGACCTGGGCAGCGATGCGCTGGACATGCTGACCCGCGAGCTGAAGCTGACCCACGACGACGTCTACACCTCGAAGGGACTGCTCGGCCTGTCGGACCTGTTCGAGCTGTACGACATCGACCGCGACGATCTCAAGACGCCGCCCCACAACCCGAGGACGCCGCTGCCGCTGCGCGCGACTACCGAAGCCAGTGCGCTGCTGGCCGGCGGCACCGGAGGCCAGCGCACAACCGCGGAGGAATCCGAGACGGGCGTCGACGTCTTCGATGTCCTCAGGCGGCAGGACATCCTGGTGCATCTGCCCTACGAGTCGTTCACGACCAGTCTCGACGCGTTCATCCGCCAGGCCGCCGACGACCCCGATGTGCTCGCCATCAAGCTGACGATGTACCGGACCTCAGAGCGGACTCGCCTCGTCAACTCGCTCATACGGGCTGCGGAGCGCGGCAAGCAGGTGGTCGTCGTGGTCGAGCTGAAAGCACGCTTCGATGAGCACGCCAACATCGAATGGGCGCGGCTGCTTGAGCGCGCCGGCGTGCATGTCGCCTACGGCGTCGTGGGTCTGAAGACCCACTGCAAGCTGGCCATGGTGGTGCGGCGTGAGTCCCGGGGCATCGCGCATTACTGCTTCGTCGGCACCGGCAACTTCAACGCCGACACCGCCCGCATCTACGAGGACTTCGGACTGCTCACCGCGGACAGGGATTTCGCAGCCGACGTGGCTGCACTGTTCAACTCGCTCACCGGCTACAGCCGCAAGACCGACTACCGCAAGCTGGCCGTCGCACCGCACTCTCTCGGCCAATCCCTGGTCAAGCACATCGCAGCCGAAGCCGCCGAACCCGACGGCCACATCTTCATGAAGATGAACGCCATCGTCGACAACGAGGTGATCGACGCGCTCTACGAGGCATCGCAACAGGGCTGCCGCATCGACCTGGTGGTGCGCGGCATCTGCTGCCTGGTGCCGGGCGTCGAGGGCATGAGCGAGAGCATCTCGGTGCGCAGCATCGTGGGCCGCTTCTTGGAGCACAGCCGGGTGTACAGGTTCGGGAACCCGGACCGGGGCTACACGATTTTGCTGGGCTCGGCGGACGCCATGCCGCGGAACCTGCGCTACCGCGTCGAGGCGCTGGCGCCCGTGGAGGCACCTGCGCTCGTGACCGAGCTCAGCGAGCTCACCGACATGTACCTCGACGACGGCATCGCACGCTGGGAGCTCGGCAGCGACGGCGAATGGACCAAGCACTGCGGTGCCGATCTCCACCAGCTGATGCTGGCCCTCCACGCCGACCGCCGCCGCTAGCCGTCACTGGTAGCATGTTCTGCGTGATTCGCGTCTCGACTCACACCGCACCGCATTCCGCTACCGGACTGCTCCTTCTTACCTAGGCGAGGACCGCACAGGTCCTCGCCCAACCTCCTGCGCCTCCGGGCCAGGGGGTTTTTTCGTGACCCGAACCCGACCGATCTGATTCACCAGAACCCGAACGACCGCCCCAACCGCAGGAGATTCCCATGGCAGACGTCAAGCGCATCAGCGCCCAGCAGCCGAGCTCGATGCCGTTCCACCTCTATGGCACCTATGCATATCCCGCGCATCTGCCGGACCGCACCTGGCCCGACAAGATCATCGCCGAGGCACCGCTGTGGTGCTCGGTGGACCTGCGCGACGGCAACCAGGCCCTGATCGACCCGATGGATGTCCCCCGCAAGCGCCAGATGTTCGAGGTGCTCGTCGAGATGGGGTTCAAGGAGATCGAGGTGGGGTTCCCGTCAGCCTCCGCACCCGACTTCGAGTTCTGCCGCATGCTCGTCGAGGAAAACCTGGTGCCCGACGACGTCTGGATCCAGGTGCTCACCCAGAGCCGGCCCGAGCTGATCGAGCGCACCTATGAATCGATCGCCGGAGCCAAGAAGGCAATCGTGCACCTGTACAACCCGACCTCGGAGCTGCAGCGCAGGGTGGTGTACCGGCTGGACACTGAGGGCATCTCCGACATCGCCATCTCGGGCACACGGCTGTGCAAGGAGCTGGCGCAACAGCACGAGGGCGGCGAGATTCGCTTCGAGTACTCGCCTGAGTCGTTCACGGGCACCGAGATCGACTACGCGCTCGAGGTGTGCAATGCGGTCAGCGCCGAGTGGGGCGCCACCGCCGAGGACCCGATCATCTTGAACCTGCCGGCCACCGTCGAGATGGCGACCCCGAACACCTACGGCGACCTCATCGAGTACTTCCACCGAAACGTAGACAACCGCGATGCTGTCGTGCTGTCGCTGCACCCCCACAACGACCGCGGCTGCGGCGTGGCGGCCGCAGAGTTCGGCGTGATGGCAGGAGCAGACCGGGTCGAGGGCACGCTGTTCGGCAACGGCGAGCGCACCGGCAATGTCGACATCATCACGCTGGCGATGAACCTGTTCAGCCAGGGCGTCGACCCCGAGCTGGACATCAGCCACATCGACCACCTGCGCCGCATCGCCGAGTACTGCAACCAGCTCCCGGTGCATCCGCGCCACCCCTACGGCGGCGACCTGGTGTACACGGCATTCAGCGGCAGCCACCAGGACGCCATCAAGAAGGGCTTCGAAGCGCTGGCGGACGACTACGACTTCTGGGAGGTGCCCTACCTGCCGATCGATCCAGCGCATGTGGGACGCACCTATCAGGACGTGATCCGCGTGAACAGCCAGTCGGGCAAGGGTGGCGTGGCCTACGTGATGAAGAACAGCTTCGGCCTCGACCTGCCGCGGCGGCTGCAGATCGAGTTCAGCAGCGTCATCCAGGCGATCACCGACGAGGGCGGCGAGATTTTGCCGGAGGCCATCAAGAAGACCTTCGACGAGACCTACCTGCATGCCGAATCGCCGTACACCTACCTCGGCCACCGCAGCTACTTCGACTCCGAGTCGTCCGACGAGTCCGAGGTGGAAGCGACCATCAAGGGGCCCGACGGAGAGGTGCGGGCGAAGGGGCGCGGCAACGGCCCGCTCTCTGCGTTCAAGACCGCACTGGCCGACGCGCTCGGCATCGAGGTCAGCCTGGTCGACTACCACGAGCACGCCGTGGGGGCAGGCGCAGACGCCACCGCCGCGGCGTACGTGGAGATCGAGACCCCGTCGCGAGACGTGTACTGGGGCGCCGCGCTGCACCCGAACATCGTCACGGCCAGCTTCCGAGCGCTGCTGTCAGCCATCAACCGCTCGCACCCTGAGCCCGATTCCGGGGTGCTCGCGCGCTGAGCCCACTCGCCAGCTTTGCCGGCGGCGCCCTGTTCGGCAGTCGCCTCGGTGATCAACCGGCCGATGTGCTGGCCCTGCACGGCTGGGGCCGCAGCCACGCCGACTTCGACACGGCCCTGGCCGATCTCGTCCAATCACGTGCGGACATCGGTGCTGTCGCCCTCGACCTGCCGGGTTTCGGTGCCAGCCCTGCGCCGCCGGCCGCGGGCGGCGCTGCTGCGTATGCCGATCTGATCGAACCGGTGCTCGACGACTGCGCGGCCCGCGTGGTCGTGGTGGGCCACAGCTTCGGCGGACGGATTGCTGTCGAGCTCGCAGTTCGCCGGCCCGAACGCGTCGCGTCGCTGGTGCTGTGCGGCGTGCCGCTGCTGCGCCGCGCAGACCGCCCGGCAACGAAGCCGGCGCTGCGGTATCGATTCGCCCGCGGGCTGCACCGCCGCGGCCTGCTCGGCGAGGCCGCTATGGAGGGCATGCGGCAGCGATTCGGCAGCGCCGACTACCGGAACGCCTCCGGCGTGATGCGCGACGTGCTCGTTGCCGCCGTGAACGAGACCTACGAAACGCAGCTCGACGCCATCTCCCAGCCAGTGGAGTTGCTGTGGGGCCGCAATGATGATGAAGTGCCACCCGAGGTCGCCGAACGAGCAGCGAGGATGCTGGCAGTCGCACGTCTGACGGTGCTCGATGGTGCCGATCACTTCGTGCCGACCGAGGCACCAGCGGCCCTGTCTGCGGCAATCAATCGTCGGTGTGAGTCGCTCGCATGAACCAGATACTGCTCTGGACGTCGGTGGTCGCCGGCATGATCTCGGCCAGCCGCTGGCTGCGAGTCGCCCAGCGTGAGCACTACGGCGTGGGGCGAACGTCGCGTTTCGCCCGGCGCTGGTGGCTGCTCGACAGGAACAACCGTGTGCTGGCGCTCGCCGCGGCCGTGGGCGTGGTGCTGAGTGGCACGTTCTGGTGGGCACCGGCGATCACCGCGGCCGCCGTCGCCGTCGGACCCCAGGGCCTCGACATTCGCGGGCGGTCCAGCCCGCTGGCATGGACACGCCGGCTCTTCACGGTCGCCACAACGCTGACGTTGCTGTGGGCGGTGCTGGTGGGCATCGGTCTGCTGGTGGGGCTGGCCGAACCGGTGGTGGCGGTGCTGCTGTTCGGCATGCCGCTGTGGGTTGACGTCTCGATGGCAATCCTGACACCGCTGGAAGCCGTGCTGTCTCGCCGCTGGGTGCATCGCGCCCAGCAGCGCCTCGACGACGTCGATCCGGTGCGGGTGGCGGTGACCGGCTCCTACGGCAAGACCACCATCAAGGGCTACCTCCGCCAGTTGGTCGAGGGGTCCCGAGCGGTGGTGGCGACGCCGGCCAGCTTCAACAACACCGCGGGCGTGTGCCGCAGCGTCAACGAGCACTTGGTGCCCGGCACCGAGGTGTTCGTCGCCGAGATGGGCACCTTCGCTGTCGGGGAGATTGCCGCCATGACCCGCTGGGTGCGCCCCTCGGTGTCGATACTGGCCTCCATCGGCCCGGTCCATCTCGAGCGATTCGGCAGCCTCGACCGCATCGTGGCTGCAAAGGCCGAGATCTTCGCAACGAGTCGCACGGCGATTCTCAACGTCGACGCGTACGGACTGAGGGCCGAAGCCGACCGGTTGACTGCTTCTGGATTGCGGGTCATCAGGTGCTCGACGCAAGATCCCGGTGCCGATGTGACCGTGCTGCCAGTCAATGCGTCTGTGGATGCGCCAGCCAGCGCATTCGTGAACGAGGCCGCCGTGACGCGTCGCATCACGCTGTTCGGCCGGGAGATCGCCGTCGGACCGCTCGGCGGCGCTGCGCCGGCGAATGTGGCGTGCGCCGTGGCTGCGGCGTCGGTGCTGGGAGTCTCCGATGCCGACATCGCCAGCCGCCTCGGCGACCTGCCGACGCCCGAACACCGCCGCACCGCCGGGCGCAGCCCCGGGGGCGTCATGGTCATCGACGACACCTACAACTCCAACCCGGCAGGCGCGCGCGCTGCGCTGTCGATGCTGGCGAACACCGAGGCCGGCCGGCGCGTGGTGGCCACGCCGGGCATGGTCGAACTGGGCCGCAGCCAGGCGCACGAGAACCGCCAGCTCGGCGAGCACGCCGCGCAGATTGCCGACGACGTGATCATCGTGGGTCGCACCAATCGCAGAGCCCTGCTGGGCGGCGCCGCCGGCTGGGACGATGCCACGGCACGTCGCGCGACCCGGGGCCGCAACGCGCGCAACCTCATCCACGACCGCACCGGCGACCGTGCCACCGTCCGCCTCATGCCGACACGCGACGACGCAGTGCAGTGGGTGCGGTCGAACCTGAAGGACGGAGACGCCGTCCTCTACGAGAACGATCTCCCCGATCACTACCCCTGATCGCTTCCCCGCCATGAGAACATGGCCCACATGACCCGTGTTGGTGTCTGCTTCGGCGGGCCGTCGCCCGAACACGACATCTCGATCCTGACGGGGCTGCAAGCGGTGCACGCGCTCGCCGACGCCGGACGCGACCCGGTGGCGCTGTACTGGTCGCCCGTCGGCACGTGGCACGAGGTGCCGGCCGATATCGAGGCGTCGGCATTCGCCGACGGTCTGCCGCGCTCGGCATCCGGAGTCGAGCTGGCAGCCCACCCCAGCGGAGGGTTCGTGCGGGCTGACCGGCGTCGCCGGCCAGTGCCGGTTGACGTCGTGGTCAACTGCTGTCACGGCGGCCCCGGCGAGGACGGCGGTTTGCCGGCCCTGCTGGACCTCACGGGACTGGCCTACACCGGTCCCGGGCAGCGCAGTGCCGCCATCTGCATGGACAAGCTGGCCTTCAGCGGTGCCACCGAGGCCGCTGGCCTGCCCACGCTGCCCCTCTGGCTGCTTACCGACGAGTTGCCCAGTGACGATGCAGCCGCGGAGCTGGCTGACGGGCCGCTCATTGTGAAGCCGCGCTTCGGGGGATCGTCGATCGGCATCGAGATCGTCGCCGACCTCGCCACAGCCCGGGCGCTGGCACGGTCGTCGCCGCTGCTGCGGGACGGCGCCGTCGTGCAGCGTTACCTGCACGACATCATCGATCTGAACATCTCGGTGCGGACCTGGCCCGCGCTGCGGCTGAGCGCCGTGGAGCGGCCGCTGCGCAGCGACAGCACGATCTACACCTACGCCGAGAAGTACCTCACCGGCGGAGGCGGAATGGCGACGGCGCCACGCGAGCTGCCGGCCGCGCTTCCAGAACCGATCGAGACAGCGCTGCGTGCCGCGGCGGCTGACGTGAGCCATCTCGTCATGGCTCGATCGGTCATGCGCATCGATTTCCTGTGGGACGGCGACGATGACCCGGCCGGCCTATGGGTGAACGAGATCAACCCGATCCCCGGCTCGCTGAGCTGGTACTTCTGGTCTCACGAGGGCGACAGCCTCATCGCGCTGCTCGACGATCTCATCGCCGAAGCCCTGGACGGACCCACGCGCCTCTTCATGACGCAAGGTGCCGACGGCACAGCCCTGCGCTCCGTGGGGTCCATTGCCGCGAAGCTGGCGTGACGCTGCGCCGATGATCTGCCGCACCGCCAGCGCAGCGGCCAGAAAGCACAGTCGCGAAGCTGGCGTGACACTGCGCCGGGTGCTCGCCGCGTGTGCTGCAGCGGTGGTGCTGTCGGCGGCGTGCAGCGGTACCGGACCGGCATCGAGCGGCAGCGAGTCGAGCGGCGGCGGTGACCTCACCGCATGCGAGCGTGAGCGCCTGGCCGCCGCCCTCGGCCTGTACGACGCGGCGGAGCTGTCGCTGCCGCTCGACCCTGCAGATGAGCCGCTCGCAGACATCGCGCGGGACATCTGCGCGCTCGACAGCAGCGCACCCGGGTCCGCAGCGCCTCCTGACACCGGGGTTCGCTCCCCGGCACAGCAGCGAGATGCTGCCCTGCCCGCAGCGCTCGTCCGTGCTCCTGCGGTGTTCGAGCCCGGCGACGCCCCGCCCGGAGACGATCCCGCGCTCGACGAGTTGTGGGTCGTGTGCGGGCAGGGTTCGGCCAGCGCCTGCAACGCGTTGCTGTTCGAGTCGCCCGCTGGCAGCGACTACGAGGCCTTCGCATTCAGCTGCGGCGGGCGCGAGAACCTGCACTGCAGCGTGCTGCTCGGCGATCCGGGCGCCGACGCCGGACTGCTCGGCATCGAGTTCGATCCTGAATCGACGGCGCCGGGCAACATTGCCGAACTGGACGGCTGGTGGTCGGCGTGCGCCGAGGGCAGCAGCCGTGCGTGCGCGCAGCTGGTGCTGTCTGCACCGGGCGGATCGGCATATGCCAGCTTCGGCTGGACCTGCGGCGGCCGCACCACCCGCGACTGCGCTCTGCTGGTGGGCGACGACGGTGCGCCGCCCGCGCTCGCAGGACGGTCCCCCGAGGATCCACCGCCCGGCAACGACGAGTACCTCGACCAGCTCTGGCGGCTGTGCGGCGCCGCCGACGCGCCGGCCTGCCGCGACCTGGCCACGTTCGGGCCCCCCGGGAGCGACTACGAGCGGTACGCACTGTCGTGCGGTTGGCGCGCCGTCAGGGCCTGCGCCCGACTGTTCGCCGAGATTGCCGCTGAACCATCCGCATGAACGAATCGAGCAGTCGTGCGCGTATCTGGCTCCCGATGGGGCTAAACAACACGTCGTGATCGCCGACGCGTTGGCCGCAAAGCGCATCGCCATCACCGGTGCAACCGGCTTCTTGGGCACGGCGCTCGTCGAACGGCTGCTGCGCTCGGTGCCCGACTGCGATCTGGTGCTGCTCGTGCGGCCGGGACGCCGCACCGACGTCAACCGGCGCGTGCAGCGCGAGATTCTGCGCAACGACGCCTTCGAGCGCCTGCGCACCGCATGGGGCAGCGATTTCGACGACATCTGCAGCCGGCGCATCACAGTGGTGTCCGGCGATGTGAGCGTCGACGGGCTCGGGCTGTCCCCAGAGGACCTCGAGCTGTTCTGCAGCTGCGACGTCATCATCCATTCCGCCGCCACCGTCAGCTTCGACAGCCCGCTCGACGCATCGATCGAGACGAACCTGCTGGGCCCGAACCGCCTGCTCGAGGCGTGCCAGTCCCAGGGCACCACGCCCCACTTCATTGCGGTGTCGACGTGCTATGTCGCCGGGAACCGGCGCGGCTCGGCGGCCGAGGTCTTCCTGGCCGACACACCGTTCTCGATGGACGTCGACTGGCGGGCCGAGGTGTCCGCCGCACGGCGCACCCGCGCCGATCTCGACGCAGCCAGCCGCTCCCCCGAGCGCCTGCGCCGCTTCCATCGCGACGCGCGCGAGGAGCTCGGCCCCGCCGGCCTGCCGATGCTGGCCGCCAAGACCGAGCAGCTGAGGCGGGAATGGGTGGACGACGAGATGGTCCTCGCCGGCCGCAGCCGTGCGACCTCGCTGGGTTGGCCCGACGTCTACACGTATTCCAAGGCACTGGGTGAGCAGGCGTTGATGGAGCTGCAAGGCGACGTGCCCATCTCGATCGTTCGCCCGTCCATCATCGAATCAGCCTTCGCAGAGCCCTCGCCGGGCTGGATCCGTGGCTTCCGCATGGCGGAGCCGCTGTTCGTGTCGTTCGCGAAGGGCGAGCTGGACACGTTCCCGGGCTATCCCGAGGGCATCATCGACGTCATCCCGGTCGACATGGTCGCTGCGGCGATCATCGCCGTGGCCGCGCGGGGGCCAGTTCCCGAGCCGGAGATCTTCCAGGTGGCCTCGGGCGCCGTCAACCCGCTGCGCTTCAAGGTGCTGACCGAAACCACCATGCAGTGGTTCCAGGACCATCCTGTCTATGACTCCAAGGGTCATCCCACGGCCAGCACCCAGTGGCGATACGCGGGAGCGAGCGGCCTCGAAGAGCAGCTCGACCGGGCCATGACGGTCTTCAACACCGCGGAGAAGATCGTCAACCACCTCCCGATGCGCGGCCGCAACGATTTCACCATCCGGTTGGCTCAGAGGCGGGCCGGGCTCGAACAGATCCGTGACTACGTCCTGCTGTACGGCGCCTACGGCAAGTGCGAGGCGCTGTATGAGATCGACCGCACCACCGAGCTGTGGGAGTCGCTGTCCCCAGCCGACCGCGACAGGTTCGGCTTCGACCCCCGGGTCATCGACTGGGCCGCCTACATCGCCGACGTGCACCTGCCCACGGTCATTGCCCAGGCACGCGTCAAGACCACCCCCCAACCCCGCACCGGGCCGAGCCGCAACGAACGCCTGCGAACCGCAGTGCTGGACCCTGCCCGCCACTTCGCCGCATTCGACCTCGAGAACACCCTGATCGCCAGCAACGTGGTCGAGACCTACGCGTGGCTTGCCACCCGGCGGCTCGACACCCCCCAGCGAGTGCGCTTCGCCCTGCGCACCCTCGCGGAGACACCGGGCCTGTGGCGACGCGATCGCCGCGACCGCACCGATTTCCTGCGCTACTTCTACCGGCGCTACCGGGGTGCATCCGTGGGCCAGCTCGACGCCGATGCGGCAGAGATGCTCAGCCACCTGTTCCTGACCAAGGCGTTCCCGGCGGGCCTGCGACGGGTGCGTGAGCACCGGGCCGCCGGACATCGCACGGTGCTCATCACCGGTGCCCTCGAATTGGCGGTCCAGCCGCTGGCCCCGCTGTTCGATCACATCATCGCAGCGCGCATCGACAGCCGCGACGGGCGCTATACCGGCGAGATGATCGATGTGCCGCCCACCGGCGAGGTGCGCGCCCAGATGATGGTCGACTGGGCGGCCGAAGAGGGGCTCGACCTGGCGCAGGGCGTGGCCTACGCCGACGCGGCCTCGGACATGCCCATGCTGGAGGCCGTGGGCTATCCGGTAGCCGTCAATCCCGAGACCCGGCTGGTGACCATTGCCGACAAACGGGGATGGCTGTGCGAGAACTGGGAACGCTCCCCCGGCGGCCCCCGGCCTTTGCTGCCCATCGCGCCGCCGTTCCGGGTACGCGCCAACACGGACCGCCTGGACCGCACGCACCGCTCACGCCGAGCTCGCGCCACTACCGCAGACCGGTTGGGTGCGGACCACTACGAAGGGTCCCGACGGTGACGGCGCGCAAGGGTCTCGTCCTGGAAGTGGACCGCACCACGCCGCCGATCCTGTTCCACCACGGCGAAGGGCTCCGTCTGGAGAAGCTGCCGGTCGGCAGCCGGGTCGTGTACCCCAACGAGCCGCTGGACCCCGTGCGCGATCCCGAACGCGCCATCGCCGAAGCGCTGGCGAATCCGCTGGGCGACCGCGCGCCGCTCGCCGCCTACATGCAGCCGGGCATGAAGCTGACCATCGCCTTCGACGACCTCTCGCTGCCGCTGCCCCCGATGGCCGCCCCCGACATCCGCGGCCGGATCATCGAACAGGTCCTGGACATGGCAGCCGCTGCGGGCGTCGACGACGTCGAGCTGATTGCGGCGCTCGCCCTGCACCGCCGCATGACCGAGGCGGAGCTACGCCATGCCGTCGGCGACCGCGTGTACGACGCCTTCGCCCCCGGGGGCAAGCTCTACAACTTCGATGCCGAGGACCCCGACGCGCTCACCCACCTGGGCACCACCGAGGCCGGCGAGGAGGTGGTGATCTCCAAGCGGGCAGCCGAATCGGACCTGCTGGTGTACGTCAACATCAACCTGGTGTCGATGGACGGCGGCCACAAGAGCGTGGCCACAGGACTGTCGCCCTACACGGCGCTGCGCCACCACCACAACGTGGACACGATGCTGCACTCGACATCGTTCATGGACCCCGAGAACTCCGAGCTGCACACCCGCAACTGGCGCCAGGGGCGCCTGCTGGCCGAAGCCGGCGTGAAGGTGTTCCAGATCGAGACGACGCTCAACAACAACGAGTTCCCGTCGCCGTACGACTTCCTGAAGCGCCGCGAGTGGGAGATGACGCCGCGAGACCGCATGATGCTGATGGGCACCAAGACGGCGCTGGACCTGATGTCCCGCCGCCAGGCCCGGCGCATCTTCCAAGGCATCCGGGCGCCATACGGTCTCACGTCGGTGCAGGCCGGCGAGGTCGAGGCAGTACACCGCCAGACGCTGGAGAACGTCTACCGCCAGCACCTGGTGCGGGTGGAGGGCCAGACCGACGTGATGACGATGGGGCTGCCCTACATCTGCCCCTACAACGTCAACTCGATCATGAACCCGATCCTGGTGGCGTGCCTGGGACTCGGCTACTTCTTCAACCTGTACCGGGGCAAGCCGCTCGTCCGCCACGGCGGCGTGGTGATCATGACGCACCCCACGCCGTGGGAGTTTCACCCGGTGCACCATCCCAGCTACATCGATTTCTTCGAAGAGGTGCTGGCCGACACCACCGATCCGGCGATCATCGAGCATCGGTACGAGAAGCGGTATGCCGAAGACGAGTGGTACCGGCACCTGTACCGGACGTCGTACGCCTACCACGGCGTGCATCCGTTCTACATGTGGTACTGGTGCGCGCATGCGCTCGAGCACCTCGGCGGGGTGATCATCGTCGGCGGCGACAAGGCCGCCGTCCAGCGCATGGGCTTCCGATCTGCTTCGACGCTGAATGATGCGCTCGAGATGGCCACCGACGTGGTCGGACGCGACCCGTCGATCACGCACTTCCACAATCCACCCATGCTGATGGCCGATGTCGTCTGAGAAGCCGGGAGTTTCCCACCTTGGGGCCAAGCGAGCCCAGCGCACCAAAGCGTCGGTGACGCGCATCATGCGCGGGGCCGAGTTCCCGCTGCGGGCGGCCGCGACCCCTCGAGGTCAGACGCCGCTGCCGGTCAACGTGGGGGCGAACTACGACACCGACTGGGCTCGGCGCTTCCCGGCTCGGGTCGCCAGACGGGTGGCGCGTGACACCATCGTGCGCGGGCTGGTGCGCTACTACGCCCAGCCGACGATCAAGGGAGTGGACCGGCTCAGCGAGCTCGACGGGCCGGCAGTGTTCGCTGCCAATCACCAGAGCCATGTCGATACGGCGGTCATCGCCACCTCTGTGCCCGAGCCGTGGTGCAACCGGCTGGTGGTCGGGGCTGCGGCCGACTACTTCTTCGGCAACCGGGCGTCGTCGGCGATCTCTGCGCTGTTCGTCGGTGCCATTCCCATCGAACGGACCGCGCTCAACCGCCGCACGATCGACAAAGCGGTCACGCTGCTGCGCAACGGCTGGAGCCTGGTGATCTATCCCGAAGGAGGCCGTTCCCGTGACGGCTGGGGTCAGCAGTTCCGTCCCGGCGCGGCGTTCCTGGCCAAGCAGGCCGGGGTGCCGGTGGTGCCCGTGCACATCCGGGGCACCTTCGACATCCTGCGCAAGGGCCGTGCGTGGCCCAGGCGTGCCCGATCGGTGATCAATTTCGGCCGCCCGCTGAGCTTCGGGGAGGGCGAGAACAACCGCCGCTTCACGCGGCGACTGCAGGCCGCAGTGGAGGGGCTCGCCGACGAGACCGCCACGGGCAACTGGTTCGCAGCCCGCCGGCGCCTGCACAGCGCAGACAGCCCCGGCCTCGAGGGGCCCACGGCATCGGCGTGGCGCCGCCGCTGGGCGCTCACTGAGCCGACACCGCCCGACGGCGCCTCGGCCGAGACAACCTCAAAGCGTCGCTGGCCCTACGTCTAGACCTGCCTGGGCCGCGCTGCCGCTGCGGTTCGCGGAGCGGCTCGTATCGTTCGATGCATGCGATCGATGGCATCTGCCCACGGCGCGATGGGGCACGACCCGGCCGGCGTCGAGGGACGCCACATAGCGCCGGGCACGGTCCGCCGGGCAGCGGCCTTGGCGCGGCCGTACCGGGCGATGCTGTCGGGATTCCTCACGGCGCAACTGCTCGGCGCGCTGGCGTTCCTGGTGCCGCCGATCCTGTTCGGGCGCATCATCGACGAGGCCATCCCGGCGGGTGACCGATCCCAGCTGAACGTGCTGGCTGCGATCATCGTGGCGGCGGCGTTCTGCGAGGCAGGGCTGTCGTTCATCGAGCGCTGGTGGTCGGCGCGTATCGGCGAGGGCTTGATCTTCGACCTGCGAGTCAGCCTGTACGACCACGTGCAGCGCATGCCGGTCGCGTTCTTCACCCACGTCCAGACCGGGTCGCTGATCAGCCGCATGAACAACGACGTCATCGGCGCCCAGCGGGCCTTCACGGGCACGCTCAGCTCGGTGGTGTCCAACACGATCGTGCTCGCCACCACGCTCGTGGCCATGCTGGCGCTGGAGTGGCGCCTGACGCTGCTCGCACTGGCGCTGCTGCCGGTGTTCATTGCGCCGACCAAGCGGGTGGGCCGACGTCTCCAGGCGCTGACCCGCCAGGGCATGGAGCACAACGCCACGATGAACACGGTGATGACCGAGCGCCTCAACGTGGCGGGGGCGCTGCTGGTCAAGCTGTTCGGGCGCCATGACGTCGAGCGGGCCGGGTTCAGCCGCACGGCCCGGACGGTGCGCGACATCGGCGTGCGCAGCGCGCTGTACGGGCGGGCGTTCTTTATCGGTCTCAGCCTCGTGGGGGCGGTGGGCGCCGCGATGCTGTACTGGGTCGGCGCGCACCTGGTGATCTCCGGCGCGCTCACCGTCGGGACGCTGGTGGCCATGGGGCTGATGGTGGTGCGCATCTACATGCCGCTGACCAGCCTGACGAACGCCCGGGTTGACGTGATGACGGCGCTGGTCTCGTTCGAGCGCGTGTTCGCGGTGCTCGATCTGCCGAACCCGATCGCCGACCGTCCCGATGCCACGGCGCTCGACGCTGTGGACGGGCGGATCGAGCTGCAGGACGTGACCTTCAGCTACCCCCCAGCCGACGACGGGATGCTGCTCGAGCTGGGCGGCGCGACAGCGACGCCCGGACAGCACAGTGGCGCGACAGCGACGCCCGGACAGCACAGCGACGCAGCGCCGGGGCCGGTGCTGGACAGGGTGTCCGCAGTCATCGAGCCCGGCCAGACGGTTGCGCTCGTCGGGCCGTCGGGCGCCGGCAAGACGACGCTCGCTGCGCTCGTTGCCCGGCTCTACGACGTCGACGCGGGTTCGGTGTCCGTCGACGGTCACGACGTGCGCGACGTCACGCAGGAATCGTTGCGATCCCATATCGGGGTCGTGTCCCAGGACCCGCACCTGTTCCACGACTCCATCGCGGCGAACCTGCGTTATGCCCGCCCGGGTGCCACCGACGAGGAGCTCTCCGAGGTCTGCCGGGCGGCGCACATCGACGAGCTGATCGAGAGCCTGCCCGACGGCTGGGACACCGTGGTAGGCGAGCGCGGCTACCGGCTTTCAGGCGGCGAGAAGCAGCGCCTCGCCATTGCACGGGTGCTGTTGAAGCGTCCGGCGATCGTGGTGCTCGACGAGGCCACCAGTCACCTGGACAGCGAGAACGAGGCGCTGGTGCAGAGCGCACTCGCAACCGCGCTCGCCGGCCGCACAGCGGTGGTCATCGCGCACCGGCTGTCGACGATCACCGACGCCGATCAGATCCTGGTGCTCGATCGCGGCCGTCTCGTCGAGCAGGGACGCCATCACGATCTGCTCGCTGCGCGTGGCCTCTACGCCGACCTGTATCGCACGCTCGTGGGCACGGGCGAGCCCGCTGGTGTTGTCTGACGTCCCGTCCCCGCGCTGGCGACGCTGCCGGTGGGCCGTCGCGGCGCTCACCTTCGGTCTGGCATCTCTCATGGCACCGGCGGCTCTCGGGGCCGCCGTGGCCGAGTCGCACGCGTGGGTCGAAGAGCCGATCGCCGGACCATGGGCACCTTCGACGCTCATCGACGAGCCCAAGTCCCGCTGGCGCGAGCCCCTGCCCGCCGGCGTCGATTCGCTGGCCTTCCCGCATTTCACCGGATCGGAGTTCAACGAGCTGTTCACCACGGCAGAACTGCCGAATCTGTCGCCAATCTCGGCCACGCCACCGATCACCGAATCGGCGGAGATGGACGAGCAGGTCCGTGCAGAAGCCATCGAGCGCGGCTACCAGCGCCGGTCGCTGCCGGCGAACTACGCGCTGATGCGCCTCATCGATGACGGCCTCGCGCTGCAGCGTCCCGCCGCTGCTGCATGGCTGGCCCTGCAGCAGGACGCTGCCGACCACGGCTTCGAGCTGGAGTTGAACTCCGCCTACCGGGGGCACCGGTACCAGCGAGAAGTGTTCCTGCGCCCGCTCGAAGCCCCGTACGAGCTCGACGACCTGGCAGCACGCTTGGAGATGTCGGCGCCTCCGGGCTACTCGAAGCACCACACGGGGTACGCCATCGACATTTCCCAAGAAGGGCACTATCACTTCGGCTCCTCACCCGCATATGAATGGATATCGGCCGACAACTTCGCCAATGCGAAGAAGCACGGCTGGATCCCCAGCTACCCGCCCGACGGCGGCCGCCAGGGCCCGGTGCCCGAACCGTGGGAGTTCACCTATGTCGGCGTGGAGGCAATTTTGTGCTTCCACCAGCCCCCCGCCGGCGACGATCCCCTCTGCAGCAACTGAACGGCCGGCCCGGGAGCGGCGGCACATGGGCGAGTAGCGTCTTGCGGATGGCTGAGACTGCAACCGAGCGGCGTGAGGTCGATACGGACCTCCTGAAGAAGCTCGCCTTCCAAGTGTGGACCTACAAGAAGGGCGAGATGGTGTCGGCGATGCTGCACATCGGCGACCAGCTCGGACTGTTCGCAGCCCTCTCCGAGACGCAACCTGCCACCAGCCATGACGTCGCCGAGGCCAGCGGCCTCCACGAGCGACTGGTGCGGGAGTGGCTCTACGGCGTCGCCGCGGCAGGTCTCGTCAATCACGACGACGGCGCGTTCTCGTTGTCGCCGGAGGCCGAGGCGCTGCTCGTCGATGAGGAGGGCTCGCTGCACTTCGCCATGGGCGCCTTTCGCGGCGGGCTCGGCGACGACGTCTTGGACCTGATCCTCGACTCGTTCCGCACCGGCATCGGCATGACCTACGAGCAGCAGGGTCCTCGGGCCGCTGCCGGCTTGGCCCGCACCACCGGGCCGTTCAGCCGCCAGAACCTCACGTCGGTCATCTTGGGCGGCCTCGACGGCGTGGTGGCCAAGCTGGAACGCGGCGCCAAAGTGCTGGACGTGGGCTGCGGCGCGGGCGTGTCAGCCTGCCTGATCGCAGAGAAGTGGCCGAACACCGAGGTGGTCGGCTTCGATCCATCGGCCATCGCCGTACACCAGGCACAAGAGCGTGCCGAGGATGCGGGCCTGGAGAACACCACCTTTGTCGAGGCCGGTGCCGCCGATGTACCGGCCACGGGCGACTTCGATCTGGCGCTCACGTTCGACTGCCTCCACGACATGCCCCGTCCCGATCTCGCGCTGGACGCCATCCGGGCCGCGCTGGATGCCGACGGCACGCTGCTCATCAAGGACATCCGCTCCAAGGGCGACTTCAACCAGGACCAGCGCAACCCGATGCTGGCCATGTTCTACGGCTTCTCCATCACAAGCTGCCTGCAGTCGGCGC
This sequence comes from Candidatus Poriferisodalis sp., assembly GCF_965208555.1. Taxonomy (GTDB): domain Bacteria; phylum Actinomycetota; class Acidimicrobiia; order Acidimicrobiales; family Poriferisodalaceae; genus Poriferisodalis. Next base: position 781,045 of record NZ_OZ242342.1, read on the forward strand.
TGAGCGAGCCGGGCGGCATGGGACTGGGCACCCTCGGCCTCTATCCGGACAAGGCCCGGGAGATGACGGCGGCGGCGGGATTCACACGCTTCACCGAGCACGACTTCAGCGACGCCGCAAATCTCTATTACGAAGTCCGCCCCTGACGCTCCCGCTCGAAGAACCGGTGCGGGTGGCGTGACCCGCGAACCATCACGACGGCCGTGAGAATCTCAGCCTCGAGATACTGGCGGTGGCCGACCTCGCTGGCGTAGTGCCGGAGCAGGCGCACCGCGGCGTCCCGCTCGATCGCTGTCTCGACCGTTTCGGCCTCCGGTTCGGCCAGCAGTGCGATGCGCTCTTCCAGGTTCTGGCCGCCGCTGGGCGCGCACACGAACTCCAGCGTGGCCCGCGAGCCGTTGAAGCCGAGCGTCACCTGGGCCCAGCGCCGCAGGCCGGCGAGCGCCGACCGGGACTGCTCGCTGATCACGGCGAGCGCCTCCTCCGCGGCCGCCTCCAGCCTCTGCACGCTGCGGGTGTCGCACCCGCGTCGCTGTGCGAATGCCGTCACGAATTGCCGCAGCTCTGTGGTGCTCGCAGCGGTGAGCTCGATTTCGAGGCTTGCCCGCCGGTCCACCAAGCTGTTCGCCACCGCAGCGATGACGAGCACCAGGCTTCCCGCTGTCAACCCGTTCTGCGAGATGGCCTCCCACACCGCACCCTGCGGGAACGAGAGCACGCCGAACTCCACGCTCAGTCCCACTGCGAGCGGAGCCACGATGACCACAGCGTCACGCACGCTGCGCAGGCGCTGCACTGAGCTGATGACGACACGCACCACCAGGGGCACGAGGGCCACGATGACGTAAGCGGCCAAGATCGGCCGCGGGATCGCAACCGCAATGGCCCACAGCTTGGGCACGAACGCCGCCACCAGAAAGAAGCAGCCGGCGACGATGCCCACGCGGCGCGACGCGCAGCGGGTCTGGTTGATGAACGCGGGCCCCACCCCGGCGATGGTCACCGGCAGCGAGCCTGCGGCGCCCGACAGGATGGTGCCGGCACCGGTGCGCCAGTTGGCACGCTGCAGCTCCCGGAAGTCCAGCGCGCGCGGCGTCCGCCACGACACCAGCCGGGTGTTGGAGGAGACGCCCTGAGAGCGAACGAGGATCGCGAACGAGACGATCAGGAACGAGGGCAGCATCGTCACGAAGGTCTGGAGCTCGATATCGGCGCCCGGGCTGCTGCCGATATCGGCCAGGCCCACCCACGCAGCGTCGGCCACGAGGTCGAAGTCGTAGGCGCCCACGGCGATGGCCCCGACCAGTCCGGCCCCCAACCCCGCGGCCGGGGCCCAGATGCGCCACGACTTCGGCGCCCACAGGGCGATGACCACGATGATTGCCACGGTCACCAGCACGCTGATGGGTACAAACCAGTCGAGGCGGGCTTCCAGCGAGGTGCCGACGTCGGCGAGCACCGGCACCAGCGATGCGAACGCCAGGATCAGCACGGTGCCGCGCACCTGCGGCGTCACCACGCGGCGCAGGTACGAGAGCCGCAGGCCGATGGCGATCTGGAACACGCCGGAGACCACGACGAGCGCCGCCAGCGTCGCAGGGCCGCCACTGGCCAGCGCCAGGATGCAGAACGGCAGGCTGACGAGATCCACCGTCGCCACGTAGAGGCTCTCGCTGCGGAGCCGCCCGAGGCGCATGGTCAGCAGCAGGGTGGTGACACCGCACACGACCATGGAGGCCACGACCGCGCGCGCTGCCACCGCATCGGTCTCGCCGGCGAGCTGGGCGACGAGCGCTGGCAGGATCGCCAGCGGCACCACCATCAGCAGCGACAGCTGTCCGGCGATGCCCGCGGCTATCCGTCCGGTCGGGAACTCATCCGGCTCGTACGTCGGTGCCAGCGGGGCACCACCCGCAGTCACGCAAAGACCTTAGTATTCAAGCAAATTCACTGTCGAAGCTGCATTGCTCAGCGACGCGTGCCGGCTCCCTGAGGCACGGCGAGTCAAGCCTCTAGATTGAGAACCCCGCCGTTCGGCGCCGCACTGCCCGCGCAGTGGCGACCACCTGCCGACGGCGCCGCCAGCAATCCGGGAGTTGTCCATGGCCGTTTACGCGAGTACGCCGATCGAGTTGATCGAAGGTGTGTACGCCGGGCTGGCCGATGCCGTGGCGTTCGGGCGTGAGCGGCTGGGCCGCGCGCTCACGCTGTCGGAGAAGATCCTGATCGCGCACCTGTCCCACCGTGAGCAGGAGCTGGAGCGAGGCGCCTCCTACGTGGACTTGGCACCCGATCGCGTCGCCATGCAGGACGCCACCGCGCAGATGGCCTGGCTGCAGTTCATGACTGCCGGGCTGGACGAAGTGGCGGTGCCCACCACGACTCACTGCGACCATCTCATCCAGGCTCGCGAGGACGGCAAGCGCGACCTGCTCGCAGCGTCTGAGAACAACGAAGAGGTCTACGACTTCCTCGAGAGCGTGTGCGCCCGCTACGGCGCCGGCTTCTGGAAGCCGGGCAGCGGCATCATCCACCAGGTCGTGCTCGAGCAGTACGCCTTTCCCGGCGGGATGATGATCGGCACCGACAGCCACACGCCCAATGCCGGCGGTCTGGGCATGGTGGCGGTCGGTGTGGGCGGCGCTGACGCCGTCGACGTGATGACCGGATTCGCCTGGAACGTGCGCTGGCCCAAAGTCATCGGCGTGCATCTCACCGGCGAGCTGTCGGGCTGGAGCGCGCCCAAGGACGTGATCCTGAAAGTCGCCGAGATCCTGACCGTTTCGGGCGGCACCGGGGCAATCGTGGAGTACTTCGGCCCCGGCGCCGAGTCGCTGAGCGCCACCGGCAAGGGAACGATCTGCAACATGGGTGCCGAGATCGGTGCCACCACGTCGCTGTTCGGCTACGACGCCGCCATGGCCCGCTACCTGACCGCGACGGGCCGAGCCGACGTCGCCGCCGCTGCCGACGCGGTCGCCGAGCATCTGCGCCCGGACGACGACGCGATGGCCGACCCGGTCGCCCACTACGACCAGGTGATCGAGATCGACCTGTCGCAGCTGCGCCCGCACATCAACGGGCCCCATACGCCCGACCTCGCCCGGGAGGTGTCGGCCCTGGGGGCAGAGGCCCAAGCCGAGGGCTGGCCGCTGCACATCAGCGCAGCGCTCATCGGCAGCTGCACCAACTCCAGCTACGAGGACATCACCCGCGCCGCCTCGATCGCGCGTGATGCGGCTGCCAAGGGGCTGCGGGCACGGACGCAGCTGCTCGTCACGCCGGGCTCGGAGCAGGTCCGCGCCACCATCGAGCGCGACGGGCTGCTGGCCGACTTCGAAGCGCTGGGCGCCACGGTGCTCGCCAACGCCTGCGGTCCCTGCATCGGCCAGTGGGACCGTTCCGGCGACGAGAACTACGTCCCCGGCCAGGCCAACGTGATCGTCACGTCATACAACCGCAATTTCCCCAAGCGCAACGACGGCGATGCCGCAACGCTGGCGTTCGTCACCTCACCCGAGACCGTCATGGCGCTGGCGCTGGCGGGAACACTCGATTTCGATCCGGTCGACGGCGTGCTGCACAACGATGCCGGGGAACCGGTCACGCTGCCGACCCCGGTGGGCGTCGAACTGCCCCCGGCCGGCTTCGATCCCGGCGAGAGCGGATTCGTGGCCCCGCCGACAGACCGAGGCGGCGTCGAGGTGCGAGTCTCGCCGACATCGGACCGTCTGCAGGTGCTCGCGCCGTTCGAGGCGTGGGACGGCGACGACTATGCCGACCTCCCGGTGCTGGTGAAGGCCAAGGGCAAGTTCACCACCGACCACATCTCGATGGCCGGCCCCTGGCTTCGCTACCGGGGTCACCTCGAGAACATCTCCGGGAACCTCTACCTCGGTGCAGTCAATGCCTTCGACGGCTACGACGTCGGGCATGGCAAGAACCAGTTGACCGGCGAGACGCAGCCCTACCCGGAGATCGCGAAGGCATATCACGAAGCCGGCGTGAACTGGGTGGTGATCGGCGACCAGAACATGGGCGAGGGCTCGAGCCGCGAGCATGCCGCCATGGAGCCACGCTTCCGGGGCGGCCTCGTCGCGCTGTGCCGCAGCTTCGCCCGCATCCACGAGACCAACCTGAAAAAGCAGGGCATGCTCCCGCTCACCTTTGCCGACCCGGCTGACTACGACCGCATCGGCGAGGACGACCGGATCTCGGTGCTGGGGCTCGCCGATCTGGCGCCCGGCCGCCCCGTCACCGTCGAGGTGCGCACGCCGTCGGGCGACACCTTCTCGTTCGAGGCCAACCACACCTTCAGCGCCGATCAGGTGCAGTGGTTCAAGGCGGGCTCAGCGCTCAACATCATCCGGGCCTCGCTCTGAGCGAGCCCCGGGGCCCGAGCGGCCCGCGAGCGCCAGCGAACAAGAGCGGGCAGCACAGCGCGAGGAAGCCGGCCCGGGGGGTGGGCCGGCTCCTTCGCTGAGGTCGCTGGGCGTGGGGGACGCTTCGACCTGTTGCCGGTCGGAGCGGGGGCTTCCGATCCGGCACTCGCCCGCCTGGGTGGGGGGACACCGTGCGGCGGTGCGATATGTGAAGCGGTTTGGGGTAACCGCTCACGAGCAAATTACCGTGGGTTTCGCTATCGGGCCAGCAGTTAGCGCAGATAGTTTCAATCTCTTTTGGAGATGACAAGCAGCCGGGCGCTAGCGTGCCTGCATGGACCTGAAATACTTGGACGCGCTGGCCGCGGTTGCTGCACACGGCCGGTTCTCGGCAGCGGCACGAGCGCTGCACACCGTGCAGTCGAATGTGTCCAGCCACGTCGCAAAGCTGGAAGATGAGCTGGGCGCGGTGCTGGTGGATCGCGCCGCGGGATCACTGACGCCCGAGGGCGAGGTTGTGCTGGCCCGCACCAAACGGATCAACGGCGAGATTGCGGCCATGCGGGCTGATGTGGCCTCGATGACGTCGCATGTGACCGGCGACGTTCACCTGGGCATCATCGGCACACCCGGACGGTGGCTGCTGCCGCCGTTCTTGGACGAACTGCGCCGGCACCACCCAGATGTCGACGCCACCGTCGTCGACGCCACGACACTGGCACTCACCCGCCTGCTCGAGGGCGGCGAACTCGACCTTGCGGTGGTGAACGCACCGCTGGATCACGAGGAGTTGATGGCCACGCCGCTGTTTGCCGAGGACTTCGTGGTCATCGCCCCCACCGGGCATGCGCTGGCAGCCCTCGGTGATCGCGAGGTGAGCTTCGCCGAGCTTGAACAGCACGAGCTGCTGCTCGGGCCTCCGGGGTCGGTCATGCGCATGCTCATCGACTCTGCTGCGGCCCGGCACGGAGTGGCGCTGCGGACGATGGCGCAGCTCGATGGCATCCGGCTGACCGCCACGCTCGCCTTCCAGGGCTACGGCCCGGCCATCGTGCCCATCACCTCCATCCCGGTCTGGACCGATCGCGGCGACTGGAGCGTGCTGACCGTGGCAGATCTGCCCCCCCGTCAGGTCGCGCTGGCCATCCGTCGCCGGGGGATGCTCTCGGCACCTGCGGCAGCCGCGCGCGACGTGCTGCGCTCGGTAATGCGCAGCGTGTCGCGTCGTATCCCCGGTGTCACCGCCTCGTAACCTCACCACAGTGGATCTGCAGCTGCGCGCTGGTGCTAGCGGACATGTCACGGCCGGCATCGCCACCCTCGGCGAGCGGACGGCCATGCTCATCTCCGCCGACAGTCCCCACCGGCGCGGCGCGCTGTCGCCCGCCGACAGCGAGACCATCGTCGCCGGCCTGCAGACGGCGCTCGCCAAGCGCCTGCCGGTGGTGCTCATGCTGTCGTCCAGCGGCGCCGACGCCCACCACGGCGTCGCTGCGCTGCACGGCTGGGGCGAAGCGGCGCGGGTGCTCGTGCGGTGCTCGGGAGTGGTTCCGGTACTGGCCGGGGTGACCGGACAAGCCATCTCGGGCATTGCCCTGCTGATCGGGCTGTCCGATGTCGTCGTGATGTCCGACGACGCCTACGCCTTCGTGAGCGGCCCGGTTCCGGTGCGCGAGATGACCGGCGTGGCCATCGGGCCGGACGAGCTCGGCGGCGCCCCGATTCATGCCAGCGCCTCGGGAACGGCGTCCGCCGTGACGTCCGTCGACGGGGTGCTCGATGTGCTGACCGAGATCTTGAGCTACCTGCCATCGCACTGCGACGAGCTGCCGCCGCGCATCGAGACCGGCGATCCGCGAGATCGCCTGACTGTTGGCGCGGGCGAGATGCTGCCGTCCCAGCCGACGGGTGCCTACGACGTGCGCGACGTCATCACCGAACTCGTCGACGAGGGCTGCCTCACCGAGCTGCGGGCGGGGTGGGCACCGAACCTCGTCACGGGCTTCGCCACGCTCGGCGGCTACTCGGTGGGCGTGCTCGCGAACCAGCCGATGAGCATCGCCGGCACGCTCGACATCGCCGCCAGCCAGAAGGGTGCTCGCTTCGTCAACTTCTGCGACGCCTTCGGCCTGCCGCTCGTCACGCTGGTGGACACGCCCGGCTTCTACCCCGGCAAGGACCTGGAATGGCGCGGGATGATCCGCCACGGCGCCCAGCTTGCCTTCGCCTATGCCCGCGCCACGGTGCCGCGGGTCGCCGTGGTGCTGCGCAAGTCCTACGGCGGCGCCTACATCGTCATGGACTCCAAGACGATGGGCAACGACGTGTACCTGGCGTGGCCCAGCGCCGAGCTGGCCGTCATGGGCGCATCCCAAGCGGCCCAGATCCTTCGCCGCGGCGCCGACGAGGACGAACTTGCCGACTATGTGACCGAGTACGAGGACACGTACCTGAATCCGTACGTCGCGGCCGAGCGCGGATACGTCGACAGCGTCATCGATCCTGCCGACACGCGTCGTGAGCTCATCGACACGCTCGACATGCTGGCGACCAAGCGCGAGCGGCTGCGCCAGCGACGCCACGACAACGCTCCCCTCTGACCGACGCACCCGCGAACAGCGGGCCCAATTCGCGGCGAAGCGACATTTTGGGTACATTCGGCGGCGCGAACGAGGGGGACTGATGGCGCAGGACAGCTTCACGATCACCGACAACCGCACAGGAGAGTCGGTGACCGTTCCCGTGGTCGACGGCACGATCTCCGCGACCGCACTGCGCGAGCTGGACCGTGGCCTGTGGTTCTACGACCCTGCCTATCTCTCCACAGCCAACTGCGATTCGAAGATCACCGAGATCGACGGCGACGCGGGAATCCTGCGGTACCGCGGCTACCCCATCGAGCAGCTCGCCGAGCAGTCCAGCTTCCTCGAAGTGGCCTACCTGCTCATTCACGGCGAGCTGCCGACCGAGGCCGAAGCCGCAGAGTGGATCCACCACATCACGTTCCACACCTATGTGCACGAGGACATCACGCGCTTCATCAAGGGCTTCCGCTACGACGCCCACCCGATGGGCACGCTGGTCTCCACCATCGCGGCGCTGTCCACCTTCTACCCCGAGGCCAAGGACATCGACGACCCGTACACGCGGCTGGTCCAGATCATCCGGCTGATGGCCAAGATGCCCACGATGGCGGCGTTCACCTACCGCAACCGGATGGGGCTGCCGTACGAGTACCCGGTCAACCATCTGACCTATACCGGCAACTTCCTGCGGATGATGTGGAACGTGGCCGACCCCGACTACGAGCCCGACCCGACGCTGACCCGAGCGCTCGACGTGCTGTTCATCCTGCACGCCGACCACGAGCAGAACTGCTCCACCACCACGATGCGCACGGTCGGATCCAGCCGTGCCGACCCGTACTCGGCGGTGGCCGCGGCCACCTGCGGGCTGTACGGGCCGCTGCACGGTGGTGCGAACGAGCAGGTCATCCGGATGCTGCACGAGATCGGCACCTTCGACAACGTGGCTGCCTACGTCGAGCGGGCGAAGTCCGGTGACGTGCTGCTGCAGGGCTTCGGGCACCGGGTGTACAAGAACTACGACCCGCGGGCCAAGATCATCAAGGAGACCGCGGACGCGGTGTTCAAGGTGACCGGCCTGAACCCGCTGCTCGACATCGCCATGAAGCTCGAAGAGGTGGCGCTCAGCGATTCGTACTTCAAGGACCGGCGCCTGTACCCGAACGTGGACTTCTACTCGGGGCTCATCTACGAGGCGATGGGCTTCCCGCTGGACATGTTCACTGTTCTCTTTGCCATCGGGCGGACGCCGGGCTGGCTGGCGCACTGGGTGGAGATGCTCGGCGACCCCGAGCAGAAGATCTACCGGCCCCGCCAGAAGTACACCGGGCCCGGCCAGCGCGACTACACCCCGATCGAGAACCGCTAGCCGTCACGCCTGCGTGCGCCAAACCGGCATCAAACGGTGCGCGAAATCAGCGTCATGACCTGCGCCAGCTCCGGCAGTCAGCTCACGTCCAGCAGGATCTTGCCGACGTTCGCGTTGGCGGCCATGTAGTTGTGTGCTTCGGCGATGTCGTCGAGCGCGAAGCGCGAGTCGATGATCGGCCGCAGCGACCCGTCGTCGAAACGCGGCAGCAGCTCGGCACAGAATCGCTGGTTGGCGTCGATCTTCTGCTCGATGGGTCGTGATCGCAGCACGGTGCCGATGAGCGCCGCCCGCTTGGGCAGCAGGGCGCCGAGCGCGAAGGTTGCTTTCGGCTCGCCCATGACGCCGACTTGGATGATGCGTCCCTGGACGCGCACCGAGGCGATGTTGCGGGCCAGGTAATCGCCGCCGATCACATCCAGCACCACGTCCACGCCTTGGCGGGCCGTCCATGCCGCGACCTCGTCGGCAAAGTCAGTCTGCGTGTAGTCGATGACGAGGTCGGCGCCGAGATCGGTGCAGGCTGCGACCTTGGACGTCGAGCAGGTGACCGCGATGCGGGCGCCGATGGCATTGGCGATCTGGATGGCGGCGGTGCCGACGCCCGATGCGCCGGCGTGCACCAGCGCAGTGCCGCCCGAGGTCAGCCCGCCCTGGGTCACCAGCGCATCGTGGGCCGTCATGAACACCTCGGGAATGGCTGCGGCCTCGCGCAGATCCACCCCCGACGGGATGCGCTGCAGCATCCGCTCGTGGGTCACGACCTGCTCGGCTTTCGCCCCACCCGACACGATGCCCATGACCTCGTCACCCACCGACCAGCCCATGACGCGCTCGCCCAGCGCGGCGATGGTGCCTGCGAACTCGAGTCCCGGGATCTCGAACTCAGGCTTGGGGCCGGGTGCCGGGTACAGGCCCATCCGCTGGAGCAGGTCGGCGCGGTTCATCGCCGAACAGGCCACGTTGACCTGCACTTCATCTGGCCCGGGCACAGGATCCGGCACGTCCTGCACCCGCAGGACATCGACGCCGCCGTATTCGGGTATCACCACTGCACGCATGAGCGGCGACGGTACTTCGGAAGTGATTACCCTGCGAGCCCGTGCGTCGGGATGCTCGTCAAGATGCGGTCGTCACCTTGGAGGGCGCGAGGAACTGCCGTGACCTCGGCGGCTACCCGGCCGAGGGAGGCCGCCATGTGCGGATGGGCGCGCTGTTCCGTTCTGATCGCCTGAGCACGCTGACCATCGACGATCTCGAAGAACTCGGCAGCCGGGGCATCCGCACGGTGATCGACTTTCGTGCCGGGCCCGAGATCGAACGGGATCGTTCGCGGCTGTGGCCCGGCGTGAGTGCGCACATCTCGCTGCCGGTGGGCGACACCGTGGACGGCGACATCAGCATGGTGGAACAGATCTTCGAGGGACGGCTGCGGTCGGTCAGCGAAGACGACATGGCCGGGCTGTACCTGCAGATGATCGGCACCTACGGCGAGCGGTTCGCTCAGCTCGTGTCCATCGCCGCCGATGTCGATCACCTGCCGATGCTGTTCCACTGCACCGCCGGCAAGGACCGCAGCGGGATCGCTTCAGCGCTCCTGCTGGAGGCACTCGGCGTCGACCGTGAGGCGGTGCTGGATGACTACTGCCTCTCGAACGAACTGCGCTCGCACCAGCGCATCATCGAGCTGACGCCGGAGTTCGCCAAGATCGGCATCGACATCGACGACGTGCGGGCCATCCTCAGCGCGCCGCGCGGCGTGATGGCAACGGTGCTGGCGGAGCTCGATGACCGCTACGGGCGACTGTCCAACGGCAGCGCGGCGACGGGTGTCGAGGGTTACCTGCTCGCGCATGGCCTCGACCCTGCGTCCTTGGAGATGCTGCGAGCGAATCTGCTGATCTGAACGTGATGGCGGCGAGCGTCCGCCGGAAGCGCCGGTTTCGGCCCCGCCTACAGCGTCGGCTACAGGTCAGTGCGGTACAGGTAGCGGATGTCCCAGTAGCCGTACAGCGTCGGCGTGGTGTTGCCGAACACGTTGCGCACGGCGCCCAGCCGCTCGCTGAGCGTCGTGAAGATCAACGGCACGTGGGTCGCTGCGATGGCCTGCGCCTCGCGGTAGAGCTGGACGCGCTGGTCGTGATCGAGCTCGCGGCTGGCCTCGATATAGAGCCGGTCGATCTCGGCTTCCCAGCCGGTGGCGGGCTCGTCCTGGAACGGATGCCACAGGTGCAGCGCCTGGGAGCTGTGCCACAGGCCGATGCCGCTGTAGGGATCGGGACCGCCGGTGAAGCCGATGACCATCGCCTCCCAGCCATAGGTGGTGGTGAGTTGTCTCACCAAGTCTCTGAACTCGATCGCCTTGTAGGTGACGTCGAGACCCACCTCGGCCATTCCGTCGCGGATGATTTCGGTGACTGCCTGGCGCACGGCATTGCCGTCGTTGGTCACCAGCGTGAACGAGATCGGGTTGCCCAGGTCGTCCTCGCGGATGCCGTCTCCGTCGGTGTCGATCCACCCCAGGTCGTCGAGGAGATCGTTCGCCTTGTCGATGTCGTGCGGGTAGCGACGCACGTCGGGATGGTGGAAGTCACCGGCCGCCGGGCTCACCGATGACCACTGCTGGTAGCCCAGCCCATGCTGGATGCTGTCGATCATGGTCGCCTTGTCGAGCGTGTGGGCCACCGCTTGACGGAACTTCACATTGGTGAACCAGTACAGCTTGGTTGGGTCCACGAACGGCTCGCCTGCGTCGTTCGTGCCCGGATTCTGGTTGAAGGTCAGGAACGTGGTGCCGAAGCCGGGGCCACGGCGGTGCAGGGTGAAGTTCTCCGCCTCAGCCAGCGGCTCGAGCAGCGCGTACTCCTCGCCCAGAACACCGTGGAAGTCGGCGGTGCCGTCGCGGAACAGCGCCAGCTCGGAGGCCAGGTCCGGCACCACGATGTGGACCACCTTGTCCAGGTACGGGAGCTGCTGGCCGTCGGCGTCGGTCTGCCAGTAGTCCGCGTTGCGCTCGAAGACGATCCGCTCGCCGGGGGTGTACTCGCCGATGGTGAACGGTCCGGTGCCGATGATCTCGGACGGGTCGGTGTCGATGTCCCAGAACTCGGTGAACGTGCCGGCCTCTATGGGTCCTTCCAAGATGTGCTTGGGGTAGATGGCCGTGCCCATCGAACGCAGGAACGGTGCGAACGGCTGGGGCAGCACGAACTCGACCGTGTGGTCGTCGAGCGCTTTCACCTTCATCTGCGATGTTTCCCACGCCCCGTCATCGTTGAGGTGGCGGAACTCGAAGGTCGCACGGCTGGACGCGTTGAAGTCGTCGTTGTAGGTGATCCGGTTGAACGTGAAGTCCACGTCGTGCGCGGTGAACGGCGTCCCGTCATGCCACATCACGTCCTGCCGCAGGTGGAACACCCAGCGCTGGCCGTCGTCAGAGCGTTCCCACGACTCGGCCAGCAGCGGCTCGACCTCGTCGTCCAACCACGATGTCTCGGTGAGGCCTTCGAACAGGTAGCCCAGCACGTTGGACGAGCCAGCGTCGTTTGACAGCGCCAGGTTGAGGGTCAACGGCTCGGAGATCGTGGCCAGCGTGAGTGCGCCTCCGCGGGTGCCGAGCTCGTAGGAAAACTCATCAGCATTTCGGCGCAGATCATCCACGATCGCACGAGTCATCGCCGTCGCGGCATCGAGGCAGAAGTCCAGCCCGAGGCTGCCCAGATCGTCGGCCAGGAACTCGGCGTAGCGCCACTCGGCAGGGATGCAACCGCTGAGCGTGTTGGTGCCGCCGAGCATGACTTGTTCGAGGTCGGCGAGCGTGCCGAGCCCGGTCGGGATGTCGCCGGTGAGCCGGTTGCCTTGTAGCCAGAGCCGCCTGAGGCTGGCAAGCCCGCTGAACTCAGTCGGGATCGGGCCGGTGAGCTGGTTGCCGTCGAGATAGAGGCGCCGCAGCTTGGTGAGGTTGCCGAGCTCGGCGGGAATGGAGCCGGTGAGCTCGTTGCCGCGGAGCCACATCTCGGTCAGCTCGACGAGATTGCCGATCTCGGCCGGAATCTCGCCCGTCAACTGATTGTCGTCGAGGTCGAGCCGTGCGAGCTTGACCAAGTTGCCGAGCTCGGCGGGGATGGGGCCAGTGAGCTCGTTGTGCCACAGGTTGAGCCGTGTGAGCGAGCTGAGCTTGCCGAGCTCGGTCGGGATCTCGCCGCTCAGCCGGTTGTATCGCAGGAAGAGGATCCGCAGGTTCGCCAAGTCGCCGAATTCAGTGGGGATGGGGCCGTCGAGGTCGTTGAAGCTGAGCGAGATGCGTTCGAGACTGCCCATGCCGCCGAGCTCGGGCGGGATGTGGCCAGTCAACCCATTCCTGGACAGGTCCAGGTTTGCCAGCGAGTCCAGTTCCGCCAGCGCCGCGGGGATCTCCCCGGACAACTGGTTGTCGTGCAGGACGAGGTGTCGGAGGTTGCTCAGCCGGGCCAAGCCTGCGGGCAGCGTCCCCGTCAGCGAGTTGCGGCTGAGATCGAGGCTCTCGAGCCGGCCGAGCTTGCCGATGCTGGCTGGAATGGATCCGGTCAGCAGGTTGTTCGCCATTTGCAGGCTGCGAAGTGTCGCAAGGCGGGTGATGGTGACGGGGATCTCGCCGGACAGGCGGTTGTTGGAGAGATCGATCTCGGTCAGCTTGGTGAGATTCGCGACCGCCGTCTTCAGCGGGCCGGACAGCTCGTTGTCATTCAGCCGCAGCTCGCGCAGCTCGGTCAGATCCCACAGTGCGTAGGGGATCTCCCCGTAGAGCACGTTGTCGCTGAGGTCGAGGTACTTCAGCTTCGTCAGTGCTCCCATGGCGCTCGGGATGCGGCCGGTCAGCAGGTTGCGGTCGAGGCGCAGTTCGGCGAGGCGTTCTGCGTCCGCGAGCGCAGCGGGAATGGCACCCGAAAGCTGGTTGTCGCCCAGGTTCAGGATCTGGAGCTTGCCGAGCTCGCCGATCTGGCTCGGGATGGCACCGGTGAGCTGGTTGCGCTCCAGCCGGAGTTCCTTGAGCCGCGCGAGCTGACCGATTTCGGGCGGGATCTGACCCGCCAACTGGTTGCCCTCCAGCCGCAGGTAGCGCAGTTCGTCCAGATCGCCCAACTTCGGGGGGATGGCGCCGGCGAGTTGGTTGTGCTCGAGCCGCAGATCCCTGAGTTCGGCGAGCCGGCCCACGTCGGCGGGAATCTCCCCGGACAGCCGGTTCTCGCTGATGACGAGATACTCCAGCTCGTCAAGGTCGCCCAGCTCTGCGGGGATCGGCCCGGAGAGCTCGTTGCCGAGCAGGTTGAGTGTGGTGAGCCGCGACAGCTCGCCCATCTCGGCGGGCATCTGGCCCGAGAGGGAGTTGTTGGACGCATCGAACCACGTCAGGCTGGCGGCGTCGCCGATGTCGGCAGGAATGGCGCCGGAGAAGCTGTTGTTGCTGATATCGAGCCACTCCAGACTGCCGAGTCGGCCGATCTCGGCAGGAATCTCGCCCCAGAACAGGTTGTCGCTGAGCACCAGGCGCGATAGCTGGGTCATGTTTCCCAGCTCGGGAGGCAGCGGGCCTGACATGCGATTTCCTCGCACGTCAAGGACACGCAGATTCTCGAGTTGCCACAGCTCGGCGGGGTTTCTTCCCCACAAGGCGTTGTGCTTGACGTCGAGCAGCCACAGGTTGCTGAGATCGCCGATTTCGGCGGGAATCTGGCGATACAGCCGGTTGTTCTGCAGATCGAGCACCCGGAGGCTCGTGAGATCACCGATGGCCCGGGGAATCTCGCCGTGGATGCCGTTGTCGCCCAAGTCAAGGCGTTGCAGGCGCGTGAGCTGGCCGATCGTCTCCGGAAGCTCGCCCGACAGCCCGTTGGACGCCAGCTCGAGCCGCACCACCCGTCCGTCGCTGTCGGTGGTCACTCCGTGCCACTGTCCGAGCGGCGCCCCGGAGCCCCAGAGGTCGTTGCGGCTCCAGCCATCCCCGCCGGTTGCCGCAAAGAGCTCCTCAAGCGCCTCGCGGTCCGACCGTACGTCGCCGTGCTCGCTGGCCGCGGCTGGAATTGCCAGCTGCAACGTCAGCACAGCGACGAGTGAGATGGCTGCGGCCTTGGCCGCCATGCCGCGACGGGCTCGGGTCATCGGTATGTCCTCGTTCGGGGGCACCGGGCTCGAAACAGCGGGAGCGGTGCCGCGTTCGTGGACAGTACAGGCGGGCCTCGCGCCGGACGCGGCACTTGGATCCGGCGTAGACCGGGGCCGCAAACGTGTTTCCAAATAAGGTCTCGGCGATGGACTACCGCTGGCCCCAAGAGCTGACCGACCTGGCCGACGAGGCGGCCACATGGGTGCGCGAGGCCACTGCCGATCTGTTCACCATCGACGACTGCTGGCTAGTGGGCTACTCGGAGGAGTTCACGCTGCGGCTGGGCGAGCGCGGCTGGATCGGCATGTGCTGGCCGATCGAAGCCGGCGGCGACGGGCGGCCCGAGGTCGAGCGGTTCGTGGTCACCGAGCAGCTGCTGCTCGGCGGTGCGCCGATGGCCAGCTCGTTCTTCCCCGACCGCCAGATCGGCCCGGTGTTGCTGACCTACGGCAGCCCGGAACAGCAGGCGAGGTTCCTGCCGGAGATGCGTGCGGGGCGGTCGCGCTGGTGCATCGGGATGTCCGAGCCGGATGCGGGCTCCGACGTCGCGGCCATCGGCACGACGGCGGTGCGGGACGGCGATCGCTTCATCGTGAACGGACAGAAGATCTGGACGAGCGGCGCCGCCACGGCGAACTGGTGCTACCTGATCTGCCGCACCGACCCTGCCGCTCCGCCGCACAAGGGCATGAGCGAGCTGATCGTGTCGATGGACACGCCCGGCATCGAGGTGCGGCCGATCCAAGATGCCTCGGGCGACGCTCACTTCAACGAGGTGTACTTCGACGACGTGGAAGTGCCCGTCTCCCACCTCGTGGGCGAGCTCAACAACAGCTTCTCCCAGACGATGCGCCAGCTCGAGCACGAGCGGGGCGGCATCGACCGCCTGGCATCGAACCAGCGGCTGTACCTGGACATGAAGGACCGGGCCGACACCTCCGACCCGCTCGTCCGGCAGCGGATGGCCCGTATCGAGACCGGCTACCGCATCGGCCGCGACATGGTGCTGCGCAACGTGCTGCGCCAGACGCCGTTCCCGCAGTACTCGGCGGTGACCAAGACGTGGTGCACCGAGTTCGAGCAGGAGGTCTCTCGCTTCGTGGGCGACGTGGCGGGCGCCGAGACCATGCTGGCGAACCGGGTGTCGCGCAACGTGGTGTATGCGCCCGCCTACACGATCATGGGCGGGACCACGCAGATACTGCGCAACATCATCGGCGAGCGAATCCTGCGGCTGCCCCGCGAGCCCCGCGGCTAGCGCCCGAGGCTCGCCGGGCGCGCGCTGGGGCTAGGGAGCGAAAATCCAGCTGTTCGGCTGGTCGCCGGTCTTGATGCGGCCTGCGGTGCGGCCAGCGAAGTGAGTGCCGATGATGAGACGGCCGTCGGCCCATCGCGGGTAGGCGTCGAGGCGGGTTGCGGTGGAGCTGCCGTCGCGGCTGTAGTCGGCGGAGGATGCCAGGTCGGGATGCGCGAACTGGAGGGGGTGGTGGGTCATGTCGCCGGTAATGACGGCGCGCTCGCCCGCCGATTCGATGATGACGCTGACATGTCCAGGCGTATGGCCAGGAGTCGATTCGAACCAGACCTCCTCATTGATGCGGTGGTCGGGGGCCACGAGGTCGCCGAGGCCGGCGTCCATGACCGGCTCGACCGAGTCTTCGAACACGGGGCCATAGTCCTGCGGCTCGGCGCGCCAGTAATCGAACTCGTTCTTCACGAACAGGTAGCGGGCGTTGCCGAACGTGGGCACCCACTCGCCGCCGACGAGGCGCGTGTTCCAGCCGACGTGATCCACGTGCAGGTGGGTGCAGGCCACGGCGTCGATGGTTTCAGGGGCGAATCCGGCAGCAGTGAGGTCTTCGAGGAAGGGCGTGGAGAGCTGCTCGAACGGCGGCGCACCCGGGCGAGACTTGTCGTTGCCCACGCAGGTATCGACGACGATGCGCATGCCCGCCGATTCGACCACCAGAGAGTGCATCGACAGGCGCATGCGCCCGTCGTCGGTGACGAAGTCGGGCCGCAGCCAGTCATAGTCGTCAATGAGGTCTTCCGCCCCCGGCAGCAGGACTGCGAAGGGCCAATGCACCTCCAGCTCGGAGATGCGGGTGATGCGGACATCACCCACCGTCCAGGTGATCGGCGCGGACTTCTCGACGGTCGGCATCGTTGGAACTCCTCGTTGCGGCGGCGGGAGCGCAGCGCTGGTCCCCGCTGGTGCGGCGGGGTGATGTTGCGCAGCGCCTGCGACGCGCCACACTATTGCCGCCTTGCAGACCCCTGCCGTGCCGAACCATGAACGAACCTGCTGACAACTCGCCTGATCCGAGCGATCCGACCCGCGGCGAGCGCTTCCGCGAAGCCGCCATCGCGGCCGAGCTGGAAACCGGTGAACGCGAGCCGACCCGTCAGAAGGCGTGGCGCAGTTCGATGCTCCGGCTGGTCCGGATGGGGTTCGGGTTCAGCGTGGTGGTGCTCGGCATCATCATGATGCCGCTGCCCGGCCCGGGGATGCTGGTAGTCGCCGTGGGCCTGGCGATCCTGGCCCGTGACGCAGCATGGGCCGACCGGTTGCTTGGCAAGGTGCGAGAACGCCTGCCGTCCGACGCCGACGGCAAGCTGCCCCGCTCGACCATCGCAACGATGGTTCTGCTCGCCGCGGCGGGCATCGCCGCCTCCATCTGGTTCACGGTGGGCGACATCAACCCGTTCGACGTGATCCTGTTCTGGCGCGACTGATCAGTTGATCTTTACGGGGGTGGAGACTTCGCTGTAGAAATCGTTGCCCTTGTCGTCGACGACGATGAACGCGGGGAAGTCCTCCACCTCGATCTGCCAGACGGCCTCCATGCCCAACTCGGGGTACTCGAGCACTTCGACCTTGCGGATCGAGTCCTTGGCCAGCCGGGCGGCGGGGCCTCCGATGGAACCCAAGTAGAAGCCGCCGTAGCGGGCGCACGCCTCGATGACTTGGCGTGACCGGTTGCCCTTGGCGAGCATCACGAGGCTGCCGCCGGCGGCCTGGAACTGCTCGACGTAGGAGTCCATGCGTCCGGCGGTGGTAGGCCCGAAGGAGCCTGAGGCGTAGCCCTCGGGTGTCTTGGCGGGCCCTGCGTAGTACACGGGCCGCTCACGCAGGTAGTCGGGCAGCCCGTCGCCTGCGTCGAGGCGCTCCTTCAGCTTGGCGTGCGCGATGTCGCGGGCGACCACCAGCGTGCCGGTCAGCGACAGCCTGGTCTTGACGGGGTGCTGGGTGAGCTGGTTGCGGATGGCATCCATCGGCTGGTTCAGATCGATGGGCACCACGCCGGTCGACAACTCTCGCTCCTCGGTTTCGGGCAGGAACCGCGCCGGGTCGGTCTCGAGCTGTTCGAGGAATACACCGTCGGCGGTGATGCGGCCGAGCGCCTGGCGGTCGGCCGAGCACGACACAGCGACAGCCACGGGGCAGCTGGCGCCGTGGCGGGGCAGCCGCACCACCCGCACGTCGTGGCAGAAGTATTTGCCGCCGAACTGTGCCCCGATGCCGAACTGGCGGGTGAGCTCGAGGATGCGCTGCTCCCATTCGAGGTCACGGAAGCCGTGTCCGGCCTCGCCGCCCGCTGTCGGGAGCGTGTCGAGGTACTTGGCAGACGCGTACTTGGCGACCTTCACGGCGAACTCCGCCGAGGTGCCGCCGATCACCACCGCCAGGTGGTACGGCGGGCAGGCGGAGGTGCCCAGCGTGCGCAGCTTCTCGTCGAGGAAGCGCGTGAGGCTGTCGGGGGTGAGCAGGGCCTTGGTCTCCTGGAACAGGAAGCTCTTGTTGGCCGAACCGCCGCCCTTGGTCATGAAGACCAGCTCGTACTCGTCGCCCGGTGAGGCGTAGATCTCGATCTGCGCGGGCAGGTTGTTGCCGGTGTTGCGCTCGGTGAACATGTCGAGCGGGGCCATCTGCGAGTACCGCAGGTTCGAGGTGAGAAACGTGTCGGCGACGCCTTGAGAGATTGCCTCGGCATCGTCGAAGTCGGGATCGTCCGCGGTGCCGGTGAGCACCCGTTCGCCCTTGTGCCCCCAGACGATTGCGGTGCCGGTGTCCTGGCAGCTCGGCAGCACTCCCCCGGCGGCGATGTTGGCGTTCTTGAGCAGCTCGAGTGCGACGAACCGGTCGTTGGGAGACGCCTCGGGGTCGTCGAGGATCGCAGCGAGCGCCGCCAGGTGATCGGTGCGGAACAGGTGGGAGATGTCGCGCATCGCCTCTGCGGTGAGCAGCCGCAGCGCCTCGGGCTCGACCTGCAGGAAACGCCGGCCCGCGACGTCGATCGTCGAGACGCCCTCGGACGTGAGGTGCCGGTACGTCACGTCTGCGGGACCCGTGGGCAACAGCTCCACATGGGCGTACTTGCTCATTGCTTCATGCTAAGAGGCGAAGCCGTGGCCCGAGCGGCCCCGGCAGGCGAGAATGGCGGCGTGGCTGGTGTCGAGTCGATCAATGCGATCACGTTGCGGACCGCCGACATGGCGGCGTCGGTGCGGTTCTACGAGGCTTTTGGGTTCCGGCTCAGCTATGGCGGCGACGACGCACCGTTCAGCACCCTGCGCAGCGGTGGGTGTTTCGTCAATCTGATCGCGGTCGACAGCCCGGCCGAGGCTGAGACCGGCTGGGGCCGCGTGATCTTCCACGTGGACGACGTGGACGCCCTGTATCAGCAGGCGCTCGATGCGGGCCTGGAGCCGCAGGCCGAGCCGCGGGATGCGCCCTGGGGCGAGCGCATGTTCCCCATCTTCGATCCCGCCGGCCACGACCTCAGTTTCGCCAAGCGCATCCGCGCCTACGAGGTGGACCACCCCGAGCTGTGAGCCCCCGCACCCGGCAAGCGCGTACCGTCGGGGCGTGAGCGAGGGGCTGTTCGAGGCTGCGGGCGCTGAGCGCCTGGCGCGCCAAGCGCCGCTGGCGGCCCGGCTTCGCCCTCGCACGCTCGACGAGATCGTCGGCCAGGATCATCTGCTCGCCCCGGGCCAACCGCTGCGTGAGCTGATCGAGGCCGATCGCCTGGCGTCGGTGATCCTGTGGGGACCACCGGGCACCGGCAAGACGACGCTGGCTCGGGTGGTGGCGGTGTCGACCGCGAAGGAGTTCTGCGAGCTGTCGGCGGTGAGCGCCACCGTCAAGGACGTACGTGAGGTCATCGCCGACGCCCGGCTGCGGCTCGGCGAGCACGGCCGGGGCACCATCCTGTTTCTCGACGAGGTGCATCGCTTCAACAAGGCACAGCAGGATGCGCTGCTGCCGGCAGTCGAGGACGGCTTGATCGTGCTGATCGGTGCCACCACCGAGAACCCGCACTTCGAGGTGAACCCGCCGCTGCTGTCTCGCTCGACGCTGTTCCGCCTGATGCCGCTCGACGACGCTGCACTGCGAACGCTCATCGACCGGGCGCTCGCCGCCGAGAACGCATCCGCCGACGGCGATGCCGTCGACCACATCGCGGCCCGCAGCGGGGGCGACGGCCGGCACGCGCTCACCAGCACTGAGGTGGCCGTGGCGCTCGCCGCACGCCGCCAAGAGGCTGAGGCGCTCGAAGCCATCGAGATCAGCGGCGCGGCCCATGCAGCGCCCGACACGGCTGCGGCGGCCACGCACGTCACGCTGGTCGACGCCGAGCATGCGGTGGACGCCAAGGCGGTGCGCTACGGCGCCGACGGCCACTACGACACGATCAGCGCGTTCATCAAGTCGCTGCGGGGCTCGGATCCTGACGCCGGGCTGTACTGGTTGGCCCGCATGCTCGACGCCGGCGAGGACCCTCGCTTCATCGCCCGCCGCATGGTGATCCTGGCCTCGGAGGACATCGGCATGGCCGACAGCTCGGCGCTGCTGGTGGCCGAGGCTGCGGCACGGGCCGTCGAGTATGTGGGCCTGCCCGAAGCCGGGCTCAACCTGGCGCATGCCGTGGTACGGCTGGCCACCGCTCCCAAGTCCAACCGGGTGACCGTCGCACTCAGCCGGGCCAACGCCGATGCCCGCGCCGCCGGCGCAGGCGAGGTGCCGATCCACCTGCGAGACGCCCACTACCAGGGTGCTGCGTCGCTGGGCCACGGGAAGGGCTACCTGTACCCCCACGACGACCCGAGCGGCTGGGTTCCCCAGCAGTACCGGCCCGACGAGGTGGCCGAGAACATCTACTGGGAGCCCTCCGAGCACGGCCGCGAGCGAGACCTGCACCCGGCAGCGAACCCCGACCAGCCCAGCGAACCGGCCGCCGACTGACCACAATGGGAGCACTATGAGCGCGAACGCAGCAACCCTGGGGCTCACCGAGGTGCCCATCGTCGAATACGGCGATGTCGAGGACGAGATGGTCGCCTACAGGGCTGCGGGCACCGAGCGTGCGATGCAACTCGGCAATCGTGGCCCGATCCGCTTCACCGGCAGCGGCGAGCTGCATCCCGAGATTGTCGAGGCGTACTCTCGCTGCGGCTTCTACGTGTTCACCGGCGTGCTCAGCGCTGACGAACTGGCCGACATCGAGGCCGACGTCATCGACCTGCTCGACAGTTGCCCTACCGGCCCGGATTCCGACGTCGACCGGCACGGCCGACCGGCGCTCGACGCCGGCCGTGCGGGCAAGGCCATCTCCTTCGTCCGCCCGCTGTCGGATCCCTACGGCGGCACCGACGTGGCCCACGGGCGCCATCCGTTCAAGATGTTCGAGCCCGTAGCCCCCGACGAGGCGCCCGACTGGGTGGTGCAGGTCATCAGCGGCTCGCTGCAGTACTCCGAGGCCTGCCTGCGCGTGTACGCGCACCCGGGCCTGCTGGGCGTCGCCCAAGCGCTGAACGGCCCCGATTTCACGCCGTTCAACGAGGTGGTGTGGATCAAGCATCCAGGCCTCGGCGGCTCGGTGGCATGGCACCAGGACGGCTGGACGCACTGGGACCATCCCGAGCTCGACGAGGGCACCCACGGCTTCAATTTCATGGCTCAGCTCTACGGCTGCGATGCCGCCAACGGCCTGTGGGTGGTGCCCGGCTCGCATCGCAGGGGCAAGCTGGACATCAAGGCGATGTGCCAGGCGGCCGGCTCGGATCGGCTCCCCGATGCCGTACCGCTCGTCTGCGATCCCGGCGATGTGGCGATCACCAGCCGCCAGGCCATTCACGGCTCGTTCGCGAACACGTCCGAGCGCCCGCGGGTCACCGTCAATTTCGGCTTCCACCGGCGTCGCTCGGTGCTGGGCGTGCGCAGCGGCGGCGTCCACAATCCGATCTCGCTGTACGACGCGGCCTACATCGCCGAGCGCTCTCGGGTGATCGGCTGGGCGATCGACGCCCGCAGCAAGCGTTTCGGTGACGAGACGCCGTTCGCGTACCAGCCGAACGCAGGGCGGGAGCACGAGTTCGTCTGGGACGACTCGGCCCGTGAGGCCATCAAGGATTACAACCTCAAGGACCTCGGCATCTAGGACTCGAGCGCGAGCACGGCGCTTGGGCCGATGTGCAGCCTCACGTTGTCGCCGACTGCGGGGCCATGGGGGGTGACGGCGTCCAGCGTCGTGGCGACGCCGCCGATGTCTGCAGTCAACCGCAGCTCGTAGCGATCGCCGCGGAAGCGGCGCCGGACGACCGTGGCCGGAAGCTGCACCGCCCGGTTGTCGTCCGTCGGGTCTGTGCTGTGCGCAGCATCCACCACCTCGATGCGGTCCGCGCGCAGAACAAAGCTGCTGCGGTGCTCGGCGGCCCGGGCCAGGGCCGGCGGTACCTCAGAGTCGAACACGTTGGTGTGACCCAGGAACCGGGCCACCTGGGCGGTTCGAGGATCGGTCCAGACGTCTTCGGGCGTGCCGATCCGCAGCAGGCGGCCCGAGGCCATCACCGCAATGCGGTCCGCCAGGGCAAACGCCTCGTGGTGGTCGTGGGTGACATGCACGGCGGTGACGCCGACCTGGTCCAGCACCGGCCGCAGCTCGTCGATGAGCCGTTCCCGCAGCAGCCGGTCCAGCGAGCCGAACGGCTCGTCGAGCAGCAGCACTCTCGGTTCAGGGGCGAGCGCCCGAGCCAGCGAGACCCGCTGCGCTTCGCCGCCCGACAGCGTGGCCACATCGCGCTCCTCGAAGCCGGCCAAGCCGACCAGTTCGAGCACTTCGGCCACTCGCCGGCGCCGCTCGGCGAAGGGCACTCTGGCCATGCGCAGCCCGAACGCCACGTTGCCCTCCACGTCGAAGTGCGGGAACAGCACCTCGTCCTGGAACATCAGGCCGATGCCGCGCTGGTCGGGGCGCTGGCCGGTCAGGTCCTTGCCGTCAAGCTCGATGCTGCCCGAATCCAGCGGCTGCAGGCCCGAGGCTGCGCGCAGCAGCGTGGTCTTGCCGCAGCCCGAGGGCCCGAGCAGCACCACCATCTCGCCGTCGCCGACGGCGAGGTCCACCCCGTCCAGCGCTCTGAATCCGTCGAAGTCAACGCGAGCACCCGTGATCCGCAGCGTCCCGCCGCCTCGCCCGTCTGCCATGCGCATGACGCTACGCATTCGGTGACGCCAGCCTGAACAGGTTTCTTGACGCAAACTGAGGCCTCGCGGCGGGAAGGGCTGGGGAATGACGGAACGGCTGAGCGGACGGACGGCGTTGGTGACGGGGGCGAGCCGTGGCATCGGCGAGCACTGCGCCCGCGCGTTGGCCCGGGACGGTGCACGGGTGGCGCTGGCGGCGCGCACGACCGATGATCTGGACCGGATCGCGGCCGAGCTACCGCACGACCCGGTGGTGCTCCAGAGTGACCTGAGCGCGGAGGGCGCCGGGGCCGAACTGGCCACCGCTGCGGTTGAGGCGCTCGGCGGGGTCGACATCCTGGTGAACAATGCAGGCCGGGGTGAGCTGCGCGAACCGGGCGGCGATCAGGCAGTGCTGCAGTTGAACTACCTGGCCCCGCTGGAAACCACCCGGGCGCTGGCGCGCCAGATGGGCGAGCGCGGGCACGGCTCGGTGATCCACATGTCCTCGATCGCCGGTGCGGTCGGCGTGAGCGAGCTGCCCACCTATGGAGCGACGAAGGCCGCTCTGGATTCGCTGACCCGCTCGCAGGCGGCCACCTACGGCCGCTTCGGCATCCGGGTGAACGCCGTGGCACCGGGGCTGATCATCACCGAGATGTGGGCCGCGGGCCGCGAAATTCCGGGTCTCGCCGACGGACTCGAACGGCACATCGCTCTCGGCCGCTGGGGCGTGCCCGAAGAGATCGCCGACGTGGTGGCGTTCCTCGCCAGCGATGAAGCCCGTTACGTCACCGGTCAGACCATCACGGTGGACGGCGGCTACCAAGGCGTCACGGCCTGGGCCAACTACCCCGCCCCCGGCTCCTAGAAGCCTCGGACGTCTCCGCGTCAGGCCTTCCGGCCAGCGAGCGAGACCCAGTCGTCAAGTCGGGCGGGGTCGGCCAGCTCGATGCCGTGGCGGCGGTAGGCGGCGGCGACTGCCGAGGTCTGTCCGGCCGAGATGCCGCTGACCGCGAGCCGGCCGCCGGGTGCGACCCGAGCCGAGACGTCGCCGGCCAGCGCAATCAGCACATCGGCAGTGATGTTGGCGGCCACCACGTCGAAGGTGCCGAGCTCCGCGGCATCGACTGGAGCCGTGCTGAAGCGGGCCACGTTGTCGAGGCCGTTGCGCCGAGCGTTGGCCTCGGCCGCTGACACGGCAGCCGGCTCGATGTCGATGCCCACCGCCTTGGTCGCACCTAGCCGGGCCGCCACAAGTGCCAGCACCCCGCTGCCGCACCCCACGTCGAGCACTCGCTCGCCGCCAGCCATTTCCCCCGCGAACCATTCGGCCAGCAGCCGGGTGGATGGGTGGGTTCCTGCGCCGAACGCCCCGCCCGGATCGATTTCGACGGTCACCGGAGCTTCGACGTGCACCCAGGGGAAGCAGACTGCCAGCCGGTCCCCGACGAGCACCGCACGGTTGCGGTTCAGCCAGCCAAGCGCATGCGCTTCATCCGGCGGCCCCAGCACTGCGGCGTAGCCCTCGGCACGCAGCCGTGCCACTGCTTCGCGGGCGGTGCGATCGTCGGCCACGCGAACGCGACTCACCCAGCGCCCCCGACTCAGCAACTCCTGCGTCGCCGCGAGCGCCATCACGGCCAGCCACGCCGGCAGCGACGGACCGCCGACGCGGCTGCTTGGTGCCTCGCCGCCACCGGTCTCGCCCAGCGGGGCATCGTCGGCAACAACGACGCAGGCGCCGCCGAACTGCTGATCTCCCCACGGATTCGCCCACGAGCGCTGCTCGCTCACTCCGGCAGTCTCGCCGCCGGGGATCCATGCCTCACGCAACAGCCGGCCGCTCGGCTTGGCGGCCAGTGCCACCAATGTGACGCTGAACTGCGATACACGTGAGTAACCATGACGAACAGATTCGTGGCGGCCATGGCGTTCGCTGCACTGGTGATCTCGGTGCTGTCGCTGTTCGTTGCCCTGAGCGCCACCACCGACGAACTGACGCCGCCGACCGGCGATCCGTCGCCTCCGACCACGACCCCGCCCAGCGACGAGACTGCAGCCGCCGCTGCCGCCGCAACCACCACCACCACGACGAGCTCGCCGCCGGTTGTGGCGCAGCCCACGATTCTGACCACAGCGACGACCGCTCCCCCTCCCACCATCTCGGTGCCGCCCACCTCGGCGCCGCTGCCGGGCACGCCTGCCGAGTTCGGGCCGGCTGCCGGAGCCCCGCTCGGCGTGATCGGCGTCAGCCACGACGACTTCCTCAATGTCCGTGACGTGCCCAACGGCAGCGTCGTGGCCACGCTCTCGCTGCGCATCGCGCACGGCGACCCCGCCAACAGCAAGCTGCAGGTGGGCGATGCCGCTGCCGAGGCCACCGTCGCGACGCTGAGCCTCGACGGCATCACGGCCACCGGTCGCACCCGAGATCTGGCCACCAGCACGTGGCACGAGATCCAAGCCGGTCCGGTGATCGGCTGGGCCAGCAGCAACTACCTCGCACCGTTGTCGCCCAACGTGCGGCTCGACGTGACCGACCAGATCCTGAGTGCCGTGGGCAGCGCCCCGACGGCGGCCACGCTGACCGAGCTCGCCAACGTGGTCACTGCCGAGTTCGCATCCGACGAACCTGCCTCGCGCATCCGGGTGACGGCCCCGCCGAGAGCGATCGACGGCTTGGCCGAGATCACCGTCGACGTGATCGGGCTTCCCAATGACTCCGTGCGCGGCTACCGCCTGCTGATCTCCGCCGACCCGGCGGGCGACTGGAGGGCCGAAAACCTCGACACTGCCGGGGGCCCGTTCACCTTGCGCAACGTGATGGCGACACCGCTGTGCTACAGCCACCGAGGCACCGGCGACGGCGGTCTCTGCAACTGACCCGTCACAACCCATCGCTAGGGTGGTACGCCGCCGAAGGAGCCTGCACAGCGTGGGGTCCGCAACCACCTTGGGGGTGATCGGTTTCGACTTTGACGGTTGACGTGAGAGAAGCGAGCCGTGGTCTCCGGATCCACGAAAAAGAGCCGGAAACAAACACAAACGCCAACGTCGAACACGCTCAGCGTGGCGATCTGGTGCTCGCAGCCTGATCTCAGGTTGTGAGTTCGGCCCGATAGCCCCGGTCCTGCGGGCGTCGGTGCCATCATCTGCAGGACTCGCCCGCCGCCCGTGCCGACGGGGCAGCGGGGACGCTCACAGACGGCTAAGGCAACTGGAAGGGTGTCGCTGCCCGCCATCGCCCGACAATCCCCCAGCGACTGCGCTCGGAGAAGACTCACCGAAACGTTGAAGGACGCGGGTTCGATTCCCGCCACCTCCACTCAGCGAACGGAACCTGCGGCGTGTTCCTCCGCTGGCCAGTACTTGCGACTCTGGAGATACTGCGTCGCCTCCGGCTGTTCGGTGAATTCAAGGAGGGCGCCGAGTTTCTGCGCGAGCACCTCTCGAACTTCGGTGGGCGTGGCGAAGAAGAACTCGCGACGCGTGTTGACGCGGTTCACGCGCGTCTCTGCGAATGCTTCGTGCAGCTCCTGTTCCACAGCGACGGCGTCGTCCGCGAAGAACAGTGCGTGCACGTCGAATGGGAAGGGCACTGACGCGTCACCGAGTTCTCGCACTCGGTCCATGGGTTCGAGTCGGCGAGTCATGCCGATCTTCACCATTCGCTTGCCGAACGATCCGGGGTTGCTGATCACGTAGACGTAGCCCGCACGGATGTTCGCGACGCGGTAGTCGTTCTGCGCTATTGCGGTGTCAACGTCTTGGATTCGGCGCTCCATCTCGGCGATGGCGTCCGTGTCGGCATTGAGACGCAGCGTCTCCAGCGCCGACAGGTAGTGGGAGCGCTCCTTGTCGAGTCGTTCTCGCTCAGCGGCGAGTTCCTGCTCTGCTTGCCGCTCTTCTCGAAGCCGAGCTCGTTCTTCTCGCGCTGCCTCCTTCTCCTCCTGTTTCTTCATGAGGTAGTCCGAGGTCAGCTCCAACTCCTCGAATCGAAGTTCGTGATAGCGGGGATTCACGCGCATCTCCATCATCGCCCCGAGCTTGGCGATGGCTTCCACAGCCCTGTCGAGGCGCTTCTTGGCCGTGACGACATTGCCGGCCCGCAGCGCACGAATGCAATTGTCGGCTTCCGCGTTGTAGGCGCGCAGCATGAGCTTCGAGAGATCGGCGGTCATCTTGCGACCCTTGGCCAAAGAGTTGTTGTAGGTGAACATGTCAGAGGCGAGGATCGCCTCACCGGCCTTCACCGCGTCCTTGATGCTCTGATTGATGGCCGCAAGCCGAGATCGGTACTGTGCCGCGTCCTCCAGGGGGTGGTGGTAGTTGTAGATGCCAACTTCTTGGAGCACGCGTTCGTCGTCTAGATCGACGAGGCCGTCGTCACCTTGGGACGCACGATCTCGGAGCAGCTCCACCTCAGCTCGCAGCAGGCGTACTTCCTCGGTGAGCGCATCGGCATCCGGTCGAGCACCGTCCGAATGCGGTGCGCCTGGGGCCTCCGGCAGCACGTCCGGAGACGCAGGGGAAGGCGGCGAACCGAGGGTGTCGGGCGGTTCTGCGGACTCGGCAGGGGCGTCGGAGTCAGATGCGATCCAGAGTTCCCAGCCGTCTGGCGGTGGAGGCCACGACGGATCAGGCTTCCAACCGCTTGGAGGGCTCCAACCGTCTGGCGGCTTCGGCCAGTTCGGGGGAGGATTGAAGACCGGGCCGCTCATGTCCGGATCAGCCCCGCACACCCTTGGACAGATCGATCGCAACCAAACCGAACGGATTCTTCGACACGGCGGCATTGAGGTGCGCAAGAGTGGCGGAGGGCACGACATTTGAGAGATCGATGGCCTCGAATGTCGCACGATCCGACGCGACCGCAACGAAGGGAATGTCGGTCATTTGCCCAGTCCCGGGATCGATCGTCTCGGTTCCGAGGGTGAGTGAGATCGTCTGAATGCGGCCCGCCCGGTCAGCCTCGAATATCTCGTGCAGCGTCCTTACGGCGACCTGGGCCACCGCATTGGCGTAGCGATCCTTCTGCTCCTTCTGTGATTGAGCGGTCTCGGTGATCTCGTCACGGGCCTTGATGTACTTGTATTGGCGGATGCCCGGCAGCGAGGACGGAGCGGGCACATCGACCTCGAGCGTCAACTCGCCCTGCGTCGCGTCGAAGGAAAACTCGTGCAACACAGGGAACGACTCGGGATACACGGAATTCCCCAAGACGATCGCCACATACTCCTGCACCGCGTCTTCGACGCCATACCCAAGATTCGCGATGAGTTCATCAAGAGCACGATTCGACTCAGCGACCTCGGCCTCGCGCTCGCTGCATTCCTCGTCGTACGCCGCCCTCGCCGCATCAAGCTTCTGCATGCGGAGGCTCTCTTCGGCCTCATACGCGCGGTCCTGCTCTTCTTGCCGAGAAGGGATGCCCGCTACCTCTGCCTCCCACGCACGGCTCGCTTCGGCGTGGTCAGCCTGGGCCTGAGCCAACAGCGCTGCATACCGCTTCTTGGCACCGGGCGTCAGAGAGAACCTCTTCGGCTCGCCGGGCGGTGCGACGAACTCCGGGCGAAGCGGCGCCTCTATGGGATCAGGACGCGGAATGGCAATAGCTAGCTGCCCCGCCTCGAACGGTGGATGCTCGGCGACTCGCCGCAACGTCTCAAGATCGACGTAGTCGTCGACTTCCAGAGTGTCAGCAAGGATGCTGTCGATCTCGCCGTAGGTGGCCACAAGAGCCGCGTTCCGCGCGGATACCTCAGCCTCCATCGCCTCAACATGGAGGCGTTTGGCCTCCTGTTCAGCTCTCTTTTGATCGGCAGCGCGAGCCCGCTCCGCCTGGACCCTCGCCCGCTCCGCTTGGCGCGCCGCTTGCTCAGCCGCTCGCTGCGCAGCAGCCTGCTCACGCGCCGCCTGACGCTGAGCCTGCTCCCTGCGCCTCGCGTCCTGTTGTATCTGGCGATTGATCTCAGCCAGCAATCCCCCACGTCGAGCCACGACGATGCCCCTTTCCAGAAGAGTCAGCGCCCTCGCGCCGTTGAGCAACGGGCACATTAGCGAGGTCAAGTTTGTGGAGCTCAGTCTTCCGGCCAGATTCGTCGGGTCTGACCTGCGGGAACTATCTGGCCGAGATCCCACCAGAAGTGACTCGCCTCATTCAATCTCAGTCACTTATAGATTTAAATGACCGACGTGTCAATCTGTCGCTAGGCTCACAGCATGGGCAGATTCGTCGAGTTCGATTTCGCCCACTGGCACGGCACTTCGCTCCTCAAAGACACTTACCAGGCGTACGTCCCCCACCCGCTCGGTGACTGGCTGCCGACGCCGAACGCCGACACGATGGAGCGCTTCGCAGAGGCGCAGCACAGGCTTTCCGACTTGACGGACAGCATCGAGAACACGCCGGCGCTCAGGTGGTGCCTGAATCGCACCGAAGCGATCGCGTCGAGCAGCGTGGAGGGAATCGAGACGACGCTGCGATCCATCAGCCTTCTGGACTCCCTGCGAGGGCAACGAAGGCACACCACCGACCTCAACGATGAACAGGCACTGGGCAATGCACTCATGCACTCGTACGCGCTCGAGCTCGGAGACGACAGCAGCCGCCCGCTCAGCGTCGCCGACATCGAGGACCTGCATCGCAGGCTGTTCAAGGGAACGGCAACCGACTTCGAGCCGGGCCGCCTGCGAACCGAACCCGCCTGGGTCGGAGATGACCTGCGGACGCCGCACGGGGCCGCCTATGTCGCACCGCCGCACGAGCTCGTGCCGTCACTGATGGGCGACCTCGTCGAGTACGCATCGCGCCCGATGTGGGGTTCGCCGGTGGCGAAGGCGGCGTTCGTCCACACCCAGTTCGAGACAATCCATCCGTTCCCAGACGGAAACGGGCGAGTCGGCAGAGCGCTGATGCATCTCGTGATGCGGCGAGACGGCCGATTGCCGGTCGCCGCGCCGCTCTCGGCCGCCATCGATGCCCGCAAGATGAGCTACTACGACAGCCTGCGTCCGTATCAGACCTTCACCGGCGACTCCGACGACGCCGAGCGCGCCGCAGCCATGTACGCCTCTGCCGAATTCGTGGCCGATGCGATGTCAGTGGCGTGCACCTACACCACGCTCATCGCCGACGCTCTGAGCAACTGGCGTCGGCAATGCGACGATCGACGATTCCGTGCCGACTCTGCTGCCTCGGAGATCCTGCAGATCATGCAGACAATGCCGGCACTCACTCAATCGCGCATCGCCGAGGAAGTGGGTCGGCCGCTGCGGTCAGTCACGCGTGCGCTGCGCCAGCTGGTGGATGCGGAGCTGATCGCCGAGGTGCCTGACAGCGAGAGCGGAGAGAGGGTCTTCCAAGTGCCCGCGATCCTGTACGTGGTTGACAACAGACGAGATCTGCTCGACCAGTGCTGGCTGCTTCACGCCCGAGAATCCGCGAACGTGATTGATCTGCTCCAAGAGCAGGTCACTGCGGCAATCGACGCACAGCAGCACGCTCCCGAGGAACCTCGTGCGCAACCGCGATGCGGCCACGTCGGAACCCGCCGCCGCAAGAAGTGCATCCGGCGCGCCGGCCACAGCGGCAACCACTCGTACTGACCGGCTGTCCACGAGTGCTTCGGAGAGTGCGCAGCGACAGGCTCAGGACTCATCCAAATGGACGGTTACGGCGACTGGAAGCGTGTCACTGCCCGTCGTCGCCTGCCAATCGTGCAGCAACTGCGCTCGGAGGAGACTCACCGCAACGCTAAAGAACACGGGCTCGATTCGCGCCATATCCACTGTCGGCGAACGTAGAGTTAACTCTCGGGCGTCTAGTGAGACACTACCTACATGGAGCAGGCATGTACTTGGAGAAAGTAACGGTTCACGGTTACAAGGCAGCGTGGCAAGACCCATTGGAATGCATCTTGCCAGGACGCTTTGCAGTCTTAGCAGGTCCGAATGGTTCAGGTAAGTCAACAGTTGTGGAATCAATTCTTCTAGCACATCGAGAGGTATTTCCTTATGTGCCACGAACTACCTCGGCCGCCCTATCTGCTTCCGTAGACTCCCGATCGATCCAAGTCGAGTATGCGTTCGATGATCCCGACACTTCGCCGCTCGGCATCTACTGCCAGGGAACAATTGGGGCACCACAGTGGTCCACTGTGCTCTCCTCTTCAATGGGCCGCGTTTCCGCGTCTCAAGTTGACTATCCATCGGATGGCAGCTACCCAATTCTATATCTCTCACCGACTCGCAACCCCGCTGGGGATCTCGCGGGAAGAGATGCGCGCTTGCTGGTCGAACTGCTTCGGGCACAGGCATATCGTGATCGCGGAGACAAATCTCTGAGCCAACTGCGGAGGCGCCTACGCAATGCTGTCGGCTCAGTTGTTGCCAATTGGCCGATTGAGGATGCGGAAGCAAGAGTTGCCGTAGCACTCGCAGAATTGACCGACGGTGTTTCCGGCTATGCACCATTCTTGGCAACAACAGCGATCGATGATACCTTCTTGGCACGAGTATTCGAGTTCCTCTTGGCGCCGACCGGGGTTGACCGATTCGATGCAAACAGACTCGAGGTTGAAGGACTCGGTTACGCAAACCTACTACAGCTTGCAGTGATCTTGGCCACCATACCCGATTTGACTTACGAAGGGGCAGGCAGCGGTACGCAGAGCCCGGATCGCGAGTTTGACGAGCAATCCGCCAACGGCACGAACTCCAACGTGACTACTGAAGGGGAGTCGCTTGAGGATGAGCGGTCAGACGCCGATCGGAGAGCAGAAATGGAAGAGGCGGCGGAGCAGCGTATAATCGAAGATGACACGTTTTTTGCCAACAACTTCCACGCGATTGTGCTACTAGAGGAACCAGAGGCTCACTTGCATCCGCAGCTCCAGCATGGCCTCGTCAGTCACTTGAAGACAGTAGTTCAGGATCGTCCTGAGGTACAAGTTATAGTAACGACTCATTCCGACGAAATCGTGTCTGCCTGTGATCCCGAAGATCTCGTAGTTTTCCGACGGACTCCGAACGGACAACCGATTTCTCGCACCATAAAGTCATTCGGACTCAAAGCGCCGAGACTTGCTATGGCGAGACGACACTTGGATGTAACGCGATCGGCAGCTCTATTCGCTGAGCGCGCAGTACTTGTCGAGGGCACTACCGATGCCATCGTCTTGCGTGCCATCGCTCGGATTTGGGCTGGATCGGATCCAGTACGAGCCCGATTCGTTGAAGCGCTAACGATTACCGTTGTAGGCAGTCGCATCGGGCCTTGGCTACCCGACCTCTTGGCACATCCGGGAAAGGAGATTTGCGCACGTCTAGCCTTGCTGCAAGACAGTGATGGCCGACCTGTACCAAATTGGATTACCAAGCGAGAAGGTGAACGCTTTGGGGTATTCCTTAGCGAGCCGACCTTGGAACCGAGCCTCGTAGACGGCAACGAGGCACTGTTCGAGAAACTGTTTGAGTCGCTCAAGATCGAGAAGCCTTGGACGGCAAAAGAGGGCCCTACACCTGAGAGCATCGTTAAATGGCTTACGGGAGCCGGTAGGCAACGGAAGGCGATTCTGGCGGACAGATTTAGTGCACTTGCCTCCAATCGTCCAGAAAGCGTATCGATTCCTCAACACATGTCGAAGCTTCTAGACTTTCTTTGGGAGGGGTTTAGGCAGGAGCATCAAGCTATCGAAGCAAACTGTTAACCGGCGCGCACCGGGGTGCATTACCCCATAATCTCCAACGAGCGTTTTACTCATATCAACTACCGCCCCATGTGATGAATGCCGCGACAACATGTTGATTCCAGCAATGACAAGCGAGCAACTGCGGGCTGCGACGAGTAATTCCAGACTGTGCTATGTCAAAGCAGGTCCCGGCTCAGGCAAGACTCTCTTGGCCTCGGAAGCTTACGGACGCTTACGATACAGACACCATCAGCTCTCAAGGCGAGGAGTATTAGGGATTACATTTGCGCGATCGGCGCGACGGGAGCTCGAACACCGGATTCGACTACGTTGGGGAGATCGCGCGATAGAATCACCAAACGCAATCTGCACCTTTGACCAGTTTCATCGCCGCATTGTACAATCCCTGATCACTAAAGGTCTTGTCAAGTGGCCTGGTCCATCACCGCCCATGCACTTCTTGGATGCCTGGCCATCGGAATATGGAGCGACGCCACGACCGGGCCGTAAGTCCCGGTGCATGCTTACGCTCGACGACGATGGAATAGTAGCGATCTCCCGTACCACTGACAAGACCCTCGCTCCTAGTCCCGCTTTCGTGGACGCAACTGCCTTTCGTGAGGCGCTAGCTAAGGGCGTTTGTACACACGCAGATGTGCGCAATATTCTCAGGCAAGCTTGCGATAGAAGTCGACATCCAAGACTGGTCGACGCGATACTTGAATATATGTATCAAACGATCTGCCATCTGGTGGTGGACGAAGCCTTTGACATGAACCTACTTGACTTGGCCATGCTCCGGCTCGCCATTGAGGCTGATGTACCTGTGATGATAGTTGGCGATCCCTGGCAGAGCCTTTACGAGTTCAGAGGTTCATCTCCTGCGAATGTACGTACTTTGATTGAGGACTATCAGTTCACAGAATTCGAGATCGCAGGGTCCCATCGTTATGAATCGGATGAAATGAGGCAACTGTCTAACAGCCTGTTTCACGGCGATCCCTTTGTTCTGCACGGTGCTAGAGAAGGTGAGGAGTTCGACGTAGCCTTGGCTCACGATTGGATGACGCTTTGGTCTGAGCAACGCCACTTGATTCTACCTGCTGGAGTTCCATCCAATATCGATGGCGGTTCAATGGCCCATGCCTTTACAATTCTCTTGAACAAGATAGTTGAAGCGCGCTTCGGCATCGAAGTTTCTAGAGCATCAGTCTCCATGCGAGCTATATCGCCATCCAAGCTCGATTCGCAATTGGGTGAACCTCTGAAACTCATGCGTGACAGCGACGCCAGTGAAGAGCAAATTTGGAACGCTCTAAGACACTCCTTCCAGCCCAAGAGCTCGCGCAAGTGGTCGGAGCCTCGGAAGATCGCTAAAGACTGTCTTCGTAGCCTTATGCGAATAGTGAGACAGGGCGGTGACCCAATCCTAGGTCTCTCCATTCACCAAGCTAAAGGATTGGAGTGGGCTAGGGTCCTTTTCCTTGATGGAGAACTGACGACCGCCACGGGCTATGCAAACGTACTGGATGTTAATGAACACTCTCACCGAAGTGTCTATGTAGGCCTTACACGAGCCAAAAAATCAGTCCGTGTATTGAACGTGTACAGAGCCGCAAGCCACGCTCAACGCGCAAAGATCGAGCACATACACTTCTAGTGGCTGTCGACATGTTGCACGACTACAACTGCCACCGAGACCACACCGTCGTCGGCGGCCCGCCCGCATCACGCGCACACAACCTCACGCGAAGTGACAGCTAGCTGCTCAGGATCGTCACGTCTTGGGCCCCCCGAAGCGGACAGGCGATGAGTTCTGCGACAGCGAGACTCAGCGCTACGGGACGCTGGTGGTTGAGTTCGTCGGCTTGACAAGCCGCAAGCCCTCGGACATAGGCACCATTGTGAGCGAAGACTGACCCGGAACCGGTACTAGCGAGTCGCCCGCTCCCATTCCTCGCGAGAGATCCCTGCCTGCTCAAGGATGATCGCTAGCAGCTGCGGGCCGACATCTGGGCCGTGCGGGTTCGGCAGCCGCAGCTTGCGCTTGCCCCTGTGCATCATCTGGTGCTTGCTGCCACGCCATGGACCGCTCCAACCCAGGCGCCGCAGCGCCTTGATGAGATCCCGGCGGGCCACCGGCCCGAGCCGTCGGCTCATCGGGTGGCGTAGAGGCTTACCCCGTCAATGCTGGGAATGTCGTCGTCACCGTGTTCGATCTTGAGAGCAGCCCAGTCGATGAGCACTTCCACCAACTCGGTCTTCGCTGCTCGCACATCTGTGCCCTGAGCCCAGACTCCGTCGATCCCGGCGACGGTCGCGACCACCCCAGCCGGTTCATCGATCTCCCGCAACTTGGCGTGCTTGGCTGCTGCCTCGGCCCACTTCACGACGTCACTGCGCTCCACCCCGTCAGTCTGTCATGAGGAACCCGCGCCGCCAGCATGGATTTCTCGCAGATCCCTGGGCTAGGCGCAGCCAGGATGCTGGATTCATGCAGCGGGCATATGTTGGTGCCCAATCTCGAACCCGCTCGGCTGCACGAAAGGACCCCACATGCGACCCATGAGCAACTCTGAGGCGTTGGAGTTCTTGGCCGAGGGCTCGCGGACGGGCAAGCTGGCATGGGTGGCATCCGATGGGCGGCCTCACGTTGCTCCGATCTGGTTCATCGTCGAAGACGGCGACCTGCTGTTCGCTACCGGCACGCGCAGCGGCAAGGCGCTTGCCATGGCTCGCGAGCCTCGTGTTTCGCTGGTCGTGGACACCGAAGCACCGCCGTACGCATTCGTGAAAGTGGACGGGGTGGTCGAGATCTCCGCAGACGTCGACGAGATCCGGCGTGTGTCAACGCTGGCCGGCGGCCGCTACATGGGCGCCGACCAGGCCGAGTCGTTCGGCGAGCGCAACTCCGGCCCAGGCGAGTGCCTGATACGACTGCGCCCCACCAGCATCACCGGCGTCGACGGAGTGGCTGACTGGGACTGACAACCGGCGGCGTCGCTGTTCGCCCAGCGAGATAACTGCCACGAGTGTGGCATGCCACTAGAGTCCCGCACATGCCGCAATTGGGGCATATCTGTGACTCTCATATGCCGAATCAACGGCACCAGTAGGCCGCGAGCGTGCCGCTTCTTCGTTTGCGCTGGTCTCTGCGGGAAGGACGCAGGCGCTGGATCCAGATCGTCGGCGTCGCCTTCACGCTCGCCATCGGCATCGGCAGCTACGCCGGACCCGCCAGTGCCATCGACTGGCGGCTCGACGCGACCGACAAGAGCCTCGACTTCACCAACATGTACGACCTGCGGGCGACGGTCAGCGGCGGCGGCGACGTACCTGCGGGCACCCTCGCGCGGATTGCCGAAGGCACCGACGGCATCGAGGAGTACAGCGAACGCCTGGTCGTCGACAGGCAGGTCGAGACGATCGCCGAGGGCGAGGAGCTGCTGGCCCACGGGCGCATCATCGGCGTCGAGCAGATCGGCGGTGGCCGGGGTGTCAACCGCGTTGAGGTGCTGCGGGGCGACGGCTTGCCCGAGCCGGCGACTGGCGAACCCCGCGTCTTGATCGAATCGAAATTCGCCCGCTTTCACGGCTTGCCAGACAGCGGCACATTGACCGTCGGGGGCGACACGAGCGTCGAATTCGTCGGCCATGCCACATCGCCGGAGTTCTTCTTGATCGTCGAAGGAGACGGTTCGCTCGGTCAGTCGAACTTTGCTGCGCTCTTCGCCCCGCTGGCAACGGCGCAGGACCTCGCGGGCCGCTCCGGCGCAGTGAACGACCTGGTGGTGACGCTGGAACCCGGCGCAGATGCCGACGCAGTACGGCAGGAGCTGATCAACGCTGCAGCGTCCGCGGCCGGGACACCGCTGGATGTGATCACCCGTGATGAGACGCCGTCGTACATCGGATTGGTCAACGCCCCTGCGGCCGACCAGGACTTCGCCGGGGCCATGGCGTTCTTGCTGTTCGTCGGCGCCGGATTCGCTGCGCTGAACTTCTCCTCGCGCATGGTGGAGGCTCAGCGGCGAGAGATCGGCGTGTCCATGGCGCTCGGCGAGCCTCCGAGGTCGATCGCCATGCGGCCTGTGCTCATCGGTGTCCAGATCGGCATCCTCGGTGTCATCCTCGGCGTCGCATTGGGCTTCCTGCTCTCCAGCCAGGCTGTGGCCGTCGCCGAAGCGGCGTTCACCTACCCGGTCTTCGAGCAGCCGTTCAAGCTGGGCATCTATGCGCGCGCCGCCGCAATCGGCTTCGCAGTGCCGCTTCTTGCGGTGCTGTGGCCGGTGCTGCGTGCTGTGCGGGTCCGACCGGTGGAGGCGATCCGGTCGGGCCATCTGGCGTCCCGGGGCGGCAGCCTGGGGCCCGTCATCAGCCGCGTGCCGCTGCCCGGCCGCAGCCTGGCGCGGATGCCGTTCCGCAACCTGCTGCGTACGCCGCGCCGAACGTTCATGACGCTGCTGACGTTCTCCATTGGCCTGGCGACGTTGTTCACGATCGTGGGATTCAGCAACTCCTTCGCCGCGACCTTCGACCGGGGGAATCAAGAACTGCTCGGGAACGATCCCGAGCGCTTCATGATCCGGCTCGATTCCGTCTACCCCGTCGATTCGCCACAGGTGCAGGGCGCACTCACCGATCCCACGGTGCATCTCGGCGAGTCAGCACTGGTCCTTGGGGCGAGCGTCGTCGCCGACGAGCCCGACACCGATGACGGCGAGCCGACACAGCTGGACCTCGTGGTCCGCTTCGTGGACTTCGGCAGCGCTGTGTGGACGCCGACGGCTTCGCAAGGATCGCTCTCCGCGGGAACGCCAGGCGTCGTGCTCGCCGACAAGGCTGCTCGAGATCTCGGCGTGGAAGTCGGTGACGAGGTGACGCTGACGCATCCCGCGCTGGTCGACGGAGTCTTCGCCTACGGCACACGCACCGTGCCCGTCACCGCGATACACCCTCACCCGCTCCGGCTCAACGCCTATATGGACCTCTCGCAGGCGTCGACGTGGGGCTTCGGAGGCCTCGCCAACATCGTGACCGGCGTGCCGGCAGACGGCAGCAGGCTGAATGAGGTGAAGCGGTCGCTGTTCGGCAGCGGCAACGGCGTAGCGCGCGTACAGGGCCTCGACGAGTCGTTCCAGTCAGTCGAGGACTCCCTCGA
Source organism: Candidatus Poriferisodalis sp. (assembly GCF_965208555.1). GTDB lineage: Bacteria > Actinomycetota > Acidimicrobiia > Acidimicrobiales > Poriferisodalaceae > Poriferisodalis. The sequence goes on from NZ_OZ242342.1 coordinate 818,843, forward strand.
CCAGGTCTCGGGCTTCTTCATCGTCTTCCGGGGTTTTGTGGTGCTGCTGTTGCTGCTCATCGCGTTCAACACCGCCGGCATCAACGCGGACGAACGAGCTCGTGACCACGCGACGATGTTCGCCTACGGCGTTCCCGTGCGACGGGTCATCGCAAACCTCTCGATGGAGGGACTGCTGCTGTGCGCCGCAGCGGCCGTGCTCGGCGTTCTGTTCGGCTATGCGCTGCTGCTGTGGATGGTGCTGTATCTGATGCCGACAGCCATTCCCGAGATCGGGCCGCTCGTGTCGGTCAACCCGATCGAGATGGGGCTGTACTTCGCCATCGCGCTCATCGCAGTCGCCTTGGCGCCCGTCTTCTCGGCCCGCAAGATGAACAAGATGTCCATACCGGGCACGCTGCGGGTCATGGAGTAGTCGGCTAGAGAATGCCGTGCTGCATGGCAGTCACGACTGCTTCGAGCTTGGTCTTGGCCTTGAGCTTTCTTCGGAAGCTGCGGACGTGATTGCGGACAGTGTGGATGCTGATGTCCAGGTCTCGGGCGATGCGGTCCGAGCTGTGGCCCTCCGCAACCAGCCGCAGTACCTCAGTCTCGCGAGCCGAGAGCTTCGGCACCGCAGCAGTCGTCCCAGACTCGCCGAGTGCCGCTGAATTCGCGGTCAGCTTCGACGAGGTGCCTTGGGCGTCGCCTTGCGCCGCGGGTTGTTGCGGCTGCACGTGTCCGACCGGTTCGTCGAAGAGATGCAGCCGCAGCTCTGAGTGCTCGGCATGACCGGTGACCGTGAGCGTGGTGACAGAGAGCTGCCGGTGCTCACCCGACGCACACCGGATCGACACAGTGTCCGGTTCCAGAGATGCACCGTCTCCAGGTTCGCTCGGTGCCGGTGGATTGTCCGACCCCCCCCCCCCCGGAGCTTGGGTGAGTCGCCGGCCGAGCATCTGTCCCGCGGTGCTCCCGAGGATTTGTTCGGCTCGGCGGTTCCAGAACACCACGGTGCCGTCAGCTGTCGTTGCACAGGCACCGAAGCGCGAGACGGCGAGCAGGGCGAAGATGTCATCCCGTGTCACCGGAACGGTCGCCACTGGTCCCCCGTACTCCTGTTCGGTGCTGAGCGCTGCGACGGACCGCTCAGCGGCTGGCCTGAAGACACCGGTCATGGGTGTCATATGAGTGTCGCTGCGCCCATGAGTATGACAGCAGTACGCCAGCAGAACCCTCGCCCATCCTGCGACAGGATCGGGAATGCCACGAATGTGCTATATATATGACGCGAATATGCTATGCATGCCGCCTGAGCGGAGAGGCTGAGCATGAACGCGATCAAGGGCTATTTCGTCGTCACGCTGTGGCGGGCAATCTTGAAGCTCATCACCATCGCTGTTTTGGGCGCCGTCTGGGCCGCGAACCCGGACAGCTCGCTCGCGATGGGAACGTTCATTGGTGCAAGCGTTCTGTGGATCGTCGACGGTTGTGATCACGGCATCGACACGATCCGCATCAGGAAGAAGCGGGCACGGGCCGCAAGTCCTAGCGGATAGTCGGCCAGGCATCGGCGTTCAGGGCGGCGTCGCTGCCGCCGTCCATGAACACCACCGATCCGCAGAAAAAGCCCGCGTCGGGCGACAGCAAGAACGCCAGCAGGCTCGCCACCTCCTCGGGGCGTCCCGCCCGAGCCAGCGGAATCGGGTACACGTCGCCGAGCGACAGCACGAACTCGAGCATGTCTGCCGTCATCGGTGTGTCGATGAGCCCGGGAGCCACCGCATTCAGGCGGATTCCGGAACCGGCCCAGTCCGGACCGGCAGCGGCGCGCCGGACCCACCGGGCCAATGCCAGCTTGCTGGCGGCATAGGCCACGATGGCGTCATCACCTGCCAGCGCGCGAGCGGCGGTTTCGTCGTCGTTCAAGCAGGCTTCCACCAGAGCCTCCGGCAGGTCGGCCATGGCGGTGCTGGAGTTGGAGCTGACGGCGACTGCTGACGGGTCTGCCCCGTCGACAAGCAGCGGTCTCAGCCCTGCGATGGTGGCCACCGCCCCGAAGTAGTTGATGGACACGACCTCGGCCGGGTCGGGCCCGGAGATTCCCGCGCCCGCCACCAGGCCGTCGATCCGCCCGCCGCTGGCGGCGGCAACCGCACCGATCATCGCACTGCGACCCGCGGCGGTGGACAGATCGGCGATGACCTCGGCGTCGCGCAGATCCACCCCGATCACCTCGTGGCCGTCGCCGGCCAGCCGGTCCCTGGTCGCTTGGCCGATCCCGCCGGCGGACCCGGTGACCACAATCGTTCCCATCCGGGTATTCCTAGCTGGAATCGAGCGCGCCCGGGCGAGTGCTCGCGCCTCGTCGACGGCAGTGACGGATCAGGCCTCGGGGCGGGCACCGCCGAGCGAGGAATGGACAGGGTCGGCACGGGGGTCGCGGCGAGTCCACTGGCCGGCCTCGACTGCGCTGAAGAAGTCCGCCGCCATCTGGTTGAAGGCGGCAGGCTCCTCCAGGTTGATCCCGTGGCCGGTGCGCGGCGCAATCCACAGGCCGGCCCTCGGCAGCACCCGCTTGAGAAAGACATTCGTCTCGATGACCGGGTCGTCCTCGTCGCCGACGGCCAGCAGCACCGGAACGTCCAGCTCGCGCAGCTCGGCCTCAAAGTCGTACAGCGATGGGCGCCCCGCCTGGAAGTTGCGCATGGTCAGCCCCGAGCCGACGGCCGAATGCTCCGACAGGTACTGCTTGAACTCCTCCCAGCCCCTCGGGTCCTTGTTCTGGAGCTGGACCCGGGTGGCACCCACCGCGAGCCGCTCGGCGGCCACCTCCATCCCCTCGTTCATCATCGCCTCGGCCGCAGCGCGCACCTCGGCCAGGAACGCCTGACGGGTGTCGCCGAACGCGCCCGACCCGCCGCTGGCGAACAGCAGCGACGTGACCCGCTCCCGATATCGCAGCGCGAACATCAGGCCCGTGTAGGCGCCCATGCTGAGACCGACGATGTGGGCGCGCTCGATGTTGAGGCTGTCGAGGACTGCCCGCAGGTCCTCCCGCTCGCGCTCGAAGGTGTATGCCGCGTCGTCCTCCGGAACATCCGACGGCGGGTAACCCCGTGCGTTGTACGCGATGCAGCGATGGCTGCGGCTGAACCGCCGGACTTGGCCCTCCCACGTGCGGCAGTCGGCGGCGAATTCGTGCAGCCACACGATGGGATGCCCAGTGCCGGCTTCCTCCGCGTACAGCTCGACCCCGTCTCCCTGGATCATCGGCATGACGTCGAGCGGCTCAGACGCGGGCTTCGGCGGCGTAGGCCTTGTTGTACCGCTCCCGGCAGATGTAGAACTCGTCGGCGCTCTGGAAGGCCTCGTGGGCGATCAGCAGGTCCAGATTGCGCCGCACGAGACGATCGGGCGCCACTCGGGTCGCCAGCACCTGGATCGCCCCGTAGCCGACGGGCCCGCTCCCCTCTGCGGTGTCCCGCCCGTGCGTCACGCCGAGCAAGTACTCGATCTCGTCGAGCATCGCATCGAACAGCGTGTCCTCGGTGGTCCTGGGGATGAACTCGTCGGTCATCGAGCGCAGCGTCATCCACAGCCGAAGCGATGCCTGGATCGGCGCTTCATCGGGCTTCTTCAGGCGATCGCAGTTGACCAGGTAGGTGACCCGCCCAATCCTGCCGTCCTCCTCGGCTCGCACCGTGCCGATGATCCTCGCGAGCGGATCGATCCGGTCTGCCGCAGCGGCACCGAAGGCAACGGCGTAGATCGCCAGCAGCGTGACATGGTGCTGCAGATTGATGGCGGGCCCGCCATCAGTACTCGTGTAGGGGATCCGGTTGGCCAGCAGGCGCACGGCGTGTGCCCAGGCCTTGTCGTGGTCGGCGCAGTTGGAGAAGTACGCGCCGGTGACGAGCAGCCCGATCAGCTCGGCGGACGCATGCTCATACGCCCGCAGGCACTCGTCGTAACCCTCGCAGTCAGCGCTTCGAAGAGCGTCGACGGTTCGCAGCGTCTCATCGCCGATGAAGTCGTGGAGCTCGATGCGGCCTACCGGATCGGCAAGAAGTTCTTTGAGTTCGGCCACAGTGGCCGTTTCGGGCTGTGACGTCACGCGGCCAACAGTACTGCGCTCGGTTTTGGAACTGTTTCACCGCTATCCGCCGACTCGGCGAGAATGGCGGTGTGGCAGTGAACGTGTGGTCCGATTTCACCTTCAAGCTGGCGAACTGGGCGAACCGCACGGCGATCCGCTGCAGCGGCGGGCGCATCGGCTGGATCCACAAGGGCACGCCGATCATCGAGGTGACCATGATGGGTCGGCGCAGCGGCGAGCCCCGCACCACGCTGCTGTCCGCAGTGGCCGAACGGGACGGCGCATTCGTGGTCATCGGGTCACGCGGCGGCGACTCGAAGCACCCCGCATGGTTCCTGAACATGCGCGACAACCCGGCGGTCACGGTGCGCAACCGTGACGGCACCCGCCAGATGACGGCTCGCCTGACCGAGGGCGACGAGCGCGCCGAGCTGTGGGCGCACGCGACCGCCAAGGACGACCACTACCTCCGATTCCAGGCCAGGACCGACCGGCAGTTCCCCATCGTCATGCTCGAGCCCGCAGACGACGTCGGAGCCGGGGGCGACTGAAGCCGACTGGTGCCGAAATCGGCGGAAGGTCAACCGCTCGCAGTGTCGCCGGCGCGGATGACTTCGAAGGTCATGTTGACGAGACGCCAATCGGGCTGCGGCGACGCGGCAGGCTCCAGATCTGCCTCAGCGGCCGCCTCGGCAACCACGTGGGCGGCCGGCACGGCCGGGAAGCCCGGCCGGCTGCGACGCGGCAGGCCGAACGAGGTGAACATGCCGACCACCGCCAGCGCCGCCGAGAGCAGGAACACCGGGGTGAAGGAGCCCGCCGCGTCGGCAATGAACCCGCCCATCTGCGGCGAGATCATCTGGGCGATCCCGAACGAGAAGGTGACCGCAGCAAACGCCGGCCCGTAGTCATCGGTGGTGGTGTTGTTGACGACATAGACGGTCAGCACCGACGGCATGGATGCGAACAGCAGGCCCACCGCGACCGACAGCGCCAGCGTCGGCGCGAACCAGCCCGGCAGGATCAGCGTGGTGACCACGGCCCAGCCGCCGAATGAGATGGCGAGCGTCGATCGGGCTCCGATGCGCTCGGAGAGTGCGATGAACAGCGGCCCTCCGAAGATCATGGCCACGCCGACGAGCGTGAACGCCAGCGACGCTTGGGTACTCGTCCAGCCGCTGTCGTCTTCCAGCCGGGTGGTGAGGAACGAGATGATCAGCAGGTAGAGCAGGCCGAAGACGAAGAACGCAGACACCAGCGGCGCCCAGCCGGGCACGCGCCGCAGGGCGCTGAACCCGCCGAGACCGGTACGGGATGCCAGGCGCTCTTGGCGGTGCCCGATGGCGAGCAGCACCACGGCTACGACGGCCGCACCGATGATGAGCTGCACGAAGTAGACGGTTCGCCACGACGCATCCCCCATCGTCGAACGGACGATGCTCGACAGCTGGCCGGCGAACACGACGCCGAGCCCCATACCCGCGCCGAGGAACCCGACGGCGAGGCCGCGCCGTTCGGGAGCGATCGCGTCGGCGGTGATGACCGGGGCAGGAATCCATGTCAAGGCGCCGCCGAGCCCCTGTGCGAACAATCCGATGCCCAGCACGACCGGGCCCGGCGAGACCGTCGCGAGCGCCTGGCCAATAATCGCGACCACCATGCCGACCCGCATCACCGAGATCAGCCGGAATCGGCTGGACGCCGTGGCGACGATCAGGCTGCCCACCAGGTAGGCCGCCATGTTGACGGTCGCGAGCGAGCCCGCGACCGTGTTCGACAGGCCGAGATCGTCACGGACTGCGGGCAGCAGCACCCCGTAGGTGAACCGCCCGAACGACTGGGCGAGGGCGGCAACCAGCGCCATCAGTACCACCGCGGCGGCCCCGGTCAGCCTGCGCTGACGGGTCCGTGCTTCACTGCCGAAGTCGGTCACAGGGGTCCATGCAACCCCGAAACGGCGTCGGGCGCACGCGCATTTCGTGATCGGGGGTCGACTCAGGGTGCGACACTCTTGCGATGGCAAGGGTGCGCGACGTCTGGTGCTGCGTGCCGCTGCCGTCCAGTCCAGACCACTGCGGCACGGGAATCCCGTGAGTCAGGAACAGTTCGCCAACCTGGTCGCCGTCGTCGCGACCGCAGTGACGTTCGTGCAGGTCGTGCCCCAGGTGGTGCGGCTGCTGCGCCTGAAGCGAACTGAGGGCGCCTCCCCCGCGTGGGCGGCGATCGGCATGGTGATCAACATCGGCTGGATCGCGTACGTGATCGCCGAGGAGTTCTGGGTCACGATCCCCGCCATTCTGGCCGCGATCATCAGCTTCGGTCTCGTGCTGTTCCTGCTTTGGCGCAATGGCGCCGATGTGCGTGTCGCCGTCATCGCCGGCGTCGCCGTGGGGGTGGCATCGGTGGGCTTGCAGCTTGTGGCCGGCTGGACCGTCCTGGGCACGGTGCTCGGATTGTCGAATGGGCTGTACCTGGGACCGTCGGTGTGGGCCGCGTGGCGGTCGTACGCCCCAGTCGGCGTCGCACCGCTGACGTGGGTGCTCACCGCCGGCGAGGGCATCTTGTGGGGTTACTACGGGGTGCTCGTAGAGGCGGTCCCGATCATGGTGTACGGCAGCACGGCGTTCCTGCTCGCAGCGCTCATACTCCTGCGACTGTGGATCGCCCGTCACCGCATCGCGAGCGAGCTTGCACCGCCCGACCTCTCGGGCACGCCCTGACAGTTTCTCAAGCGGGCAGCGGGCAGGCCACGGCTCGATAGGTGCGGAGCCGCTTGCGCAGCGTCCACACCAGCAGGGCCACTGCGGCCAGCCCGACGATGGGCTGCACCGGGGCCCACCACGACAGCGCCCCCGAGATGCCCACCAGCGCGACCACGGCTTGGTTGCACACGGGACAGCCCACAGCGAGGAACGAGACCAGCCCGCCCCACAGCGTGGTGGTGCCCTGACGCTCGACGGCATCGTCGGTGCCAGATTCAGCGCTCGACGGCGGCCGGATGGCGAAGATCAGACCGATCAATGCCGAGGTGATCACCAAGATCACCCAGTCGAGCCACCGGGCTTCGATCGGCCGGCCGAAGATGGGCGTGTCGATCAGGTCCGACGGAATGCCGATGAGCACGGCCGCAATAGCGCCGTACGCCACGGCTCTCGGCCAGACCGCCCGAGGCAGCTCCCGCAGTTCCCTCAGCACCGCAGCGACGCTACCGCGCCGCGCACCCGTCCAAGCCGCGCCACACTCGTTGGCAACTCGGGAACAGAGAAGAGGATCGCCACCATGGCCCAGCACTCGTCGTTGGATCCCCAGCGGACCTTCTTGCACCTCGCCCCCGGGGGTGACGTTGAGCGGCTCGATGCCACCGCACCCGGGTTCTGGCAGTCGCTCGCTGAGCACGATCTCGACGGGCGCCTCTTCGGCGTCGTCGGCATGGACCAAGACAGCCACTGGGAGATGCACCCGGGCGGCGACGAGGTACTGGTCGGCTTGTCGGGCTCAATCCAGATCGTCCTGGACCTCGGCGACGAAGCCGAGCCTGCGACGCTCGAAGCGGGTCAGATGTGCATCGTGCCGTGCGGCGTGTGGCACCGGCTCGTCGTGAACGAACCCGGGCAGTTGCTCTTCGCGACCCCCGGGCCCACCACCCAGCACAGAAGCCTCACCGAACATTGCAGACTCCGGACCCCCAACGCTGATTGAGAAGACCCAATGCGCAGACGCGGTCAGAAAATGACTCGGTGTGTGGCGGCCGCCGTACTCGTGGGAGCCATGGCCTTGGGATTTGCTGCGACTCCGCCCGCAGCGGCCCAAGATCCTCCGGAGGAGCCCCGTCTGGCGGAGGTGACGGTTGTGCGGTACGGCGGCGCCGACCGGTTCGAGACGTCCGTGCTGACCACCAAGGCATTCACGGACTTCAAGGGGGATCACCTCGAGCAGGTAATGATCGTGTCGGGCTACAAGTGGCAGGACGCCGTCATTGCGGCACCGTTCGACTCACCGGTGCTGCTGACGCGACGACACGCAGTGCCTGCGGCGACCATGGATTTCTTGAGGCGCTTCGAGGCCCCATGGCCCACGATTATCAGCACGAACGCGATCTCGCCCGCCGTCGACCAACAACTCAAGGACGCCGGCTTGGACGTGTTCCGCGTGGAGGGATCCGACCAATTCCGTACCAGCGTGGCGGTGGCGAATCACTACGGATTCGGCGGCCAGTACCGGGGCCGGCGGGCCGTGATCTTGGCGAGCGGTCAAGTGTTCGCCGACGCGCTCATCGCCGGACAACTCTCTGCTCGCCTGAACTTGCCAATTCTGCTCACCCCTCCGACGTCGCTGCATTCGTCCGTTCGCGAGCACCTGATCTCCGAAAACGTGCGGCGGGTGATCATCATGGGCGGAACCTCCGCAGTCTCTGAACGTGTTGAGGAGTCGATTGAGCAGCTCGGCATCGATGTGTTGCGATTCGCCGGCGAGACGCGGTTTGAGACTGCAGTTCACACGGCCCACGCCACGAGGCCCATTCAGTGCTGGCGCGACGGCGAGGGCATCGCTGTAGGCCTCACTCGGGCCTGGGTGCCGTATGACGCGTTCAGTGCGGCACCGATGCTGGCCCGCTACGGCGCTCCGTTGTTGCTCACGCATCCCGACGAACTGCCGGCGGCGACGATGGACTATCTGGACGAGGTTCGCGCCGCTCAGGCCAAGTGCGACGACGCCCCAGTGAAGCTGATCGTGATCGGCGGCGAAGCTGCCGTGTCACAGTCCGCCATCGACAGCTACCTCCAACGCCTCCCGGACCTCAAGGAGTGACCGGCTCGGGAGACGGCCATTTTTCCGACAGCGCCCTCGCTTGAAGCTCACGCAATACCGGATCCAGGTTTGACGACTCTCGTTCGTAGATCGCATTCAGCCGGCGTGTGATGGCGTCTTGATCTGGTGTTTCCTCCCGATTCTGCATCCGACTAACGCTAACCGGCTGCAAGCGCCGGGAAACTCGTCTGAATCGATGAATCGGCGAAAAATCAGCGCTCGAGTTCGCGGAGTGTTTCGAGCAGGGTTGCGGTGTCGCGCAGCCAGCTCACTACCCGATCGATGCAGTCTGGGCGGGCCACGTCGAGCAGCAGCGTGGCAACTGCGACCGTGTCTCCGACCTCGTCGTCGGCGACCATCGTGGTGGTTGGCCGCAGTCGGGCATCGGACGCGACGAGCACACCGGCCGCGCGGAGCTGACGGCGCTGGACGTCGCCGCCGTCATCATTCATGAGATCACCATTCATGATTATTCAATATATTTCAGTATTCTTCAAATATCCAAATCATTTCTTTCACGCCTATCCCTGGTCCGCGAACGCGGCTGCGCCCTAGCGCCAGGCGCGGCTCACTGAGAGCTCGACCGCTGCACAAGACCCGTAGAGTCACTGGCCAACGAGGCCCGAGTCTCGTGTCGCGGAGTGAGACCGTCCCCATGGCTGCAGGCACTGCTGATGTCGACAAGGACGAGCCGGACGGTGTACCTGGTGGCCACCGCTTCGCCGCCGCGCTACGAGGGGAAGGCCTCGCGGTGATCGCCGAGATCAAGCGCCGTTCGCCGTCACGTGGAGCGCTGAAGGCCGACGCCAATGCGGCCGATTTGGCGTCGGAATACAAGGCCGGCGGGGCTGCCTGCCTCTCGGTGCTGACCGAGCGCGAGCGGTTCAGCGGCTCCCCCGAGGATTTGCAGACCGCGAAGGCTGTGACTGGTCTGCCGGTGCTGCGCAAGGATTTCCTGCGCACGCTCGATGACGTGCGCGACAGCCACGAGATGGGCGCTGACGCGATGTTGGTGATCCTGGCCGACATCGACCATGCACAGCTGCCGCCGATGCAAGAGCTGGCATTGGAGTTGGGCATCGACGTGCTGACCGAGGTGCGCGACGAGGCAGAGCTCGAAGCGGCTGTGCTGCTCGGCGCATACATGATCGCCATCAACCAGCGCGACAACCCCGAGTCGACCAAGTTCACCGTGGACTACGACAAGGCGGTACGGGTCAGCCGGCGCTTCGAAGGGATCGACGACCGGATTCTGCTCATAGCGGCCTCGGGCATCGGCGTGCCCGGCGGCACGTCCATGCGGGCGATTGCAGAAGCCGGCTACGACGCCGCCCTGATCGGCGAGGCCCTCGTAGTGGCCGACGATCCCCCGGAGTTGCTCCGAGACCTGCTGGCTGACGCGGCCGAGTAGCCGCTCGCTCGAATCAGCCCGGGGTGAGGGCGTCGGTCACGACGGAATCCGGGATCGCTCCGCTGCCTCGCTGTTCGGTCTCGTCGGCCCGGATGAGCAGCCAGCGGGGGTGATAGCTGATGCCCAGCGCTCTTGCGAGCTGACCATCCTCGTCGGGCAAGTTCGGCAGGTGGCCGAGGCCGTACGTACTCACGAATGACGACATGGCCGACTTGGTGTCATGCCCGCCAACGCTGACGAGGGCCAGGTTGTCGCCGTGTTGTGTCTTCAGCGCTGCGACCGCAGGCGCTTCCCGCCGGCAGTTCGATCACCACGGTGCCCAGAACCACACCAGCACGTCGCGGCCGGCGAGTGCCTCGACTTTGAAGGTGGTGCCGTCGAGCTGCGGCACCGCCAGTGCGAGCACCTTGGATCGATCTTCCGTCGGCTCGGGTTCGATGACCGCTTCTTCAACTTCCTCGACCTCTTCGACCTCCTCGACCTCCTCGACCTCTTCGACTTCTTCCACCCCGTCGACTTCCTCGATCTCCTCGACCTCTTCGACCTCTTCGATCTCCTCGACCTCTTCGATCTCCTCGACCTCGTCGACCTCTTCGGCTTCTTCCACCCCGTCGATTTCTTGGATCTCCTCGACCTCTTCGACTGCGTCGATCTCGTCGCCGGCGGCGTCGGCAACCACGGCAACAGTGGTTTCGGGGATGGTGTTCTCGTCAGTGACCGGCGCTTCCGTCGTCGTCACCTCCGTTGGCGATTCCGTCGTCGCCACTGCCGTCGATCCGACTACCGGTGCAGCTGTCGTTGCCGCTGCCTCCTGCGCCACGGTCTGAGGTGTCTCGTCGCTGTCGCTGCTGCAGCCGGCGAGCAGGCCCGCACCCACGACGCACGACGCAGCGATCAGAGCCGCTCGGCGCAGTACCAGCATCACCCTTGCGAGCGTAACCCGCCTCTGCGCCCGCTCTGGAGCCGCATCGAGCCTGGGTCCCCGTGTCTCCAGCACGGCCGAGACGCACCGCTAGGTTCGCGCCGTGCCGCGCCTGTTCGTCGCCGTGTGGCCGCCCCCCTCCGTCGTCGACGAACTGGCTGGGCTGCCGAGACCGCCCGGGCCAGGTGTCAGCTGGACCAAGCCGCACCGCCTGCACATCACGCTCCGGTTCCTCGGCGAATGCGACACCGGCGAAGCGCTCAGCACCCTCGGCGCACAATCATTCGGCCAGACATCGGTGACGCTCGGACCGGCGCCGGAGCGCCTCGGACGTGGCGTGCTCATGCTTCCGGCCGTCGGCGTCGACGAACTCGCCGCGTCCGTCACCGACTGCACCCGCTACATCGGCGACCCGCCGCCGGATCACCCCTTCGTGGGGCACCTGACCATCGCCCGCTTCCGCAAACGACAGCCGTCGGTCGACTGGCCACGCCTAGGCGAGACATTCGACGTCACCGAGATCAGCCTGGTCGAGTCAACACCGTGGGGCGAGTACCTGGATGTGGCGAGCTTCCGGCTCAACTAGCGCAGCTCGTCCAACCGTCCGGGCGAATCGGCCCGCCGGAATGTGAGAACCTTGCGATGCACACCGCAGCAGGGGGAGCCATGGGTCTTCACCACGTCGCATACGCAACTCGGGATCTCGAGGCGACGCATCGCTTCTACGAGGACCTCATGGGGTTCCCGCTGGTCCACGCCGAGCAGGCCGAGCGGCCACAGCCCGACGGCGGTCCGGCAGGCCACATCAAGCACGTCTTCTACGACATCGGCGACGGCGAGTGCATCGCGTTCTTCTATATCCAGAACATGGGCGAGAAGGCCGACTACAGCACCGACCTCAGCGCGACGGTGGGGCTGCCGGTGTGGGTCAACCACGTCGCCGTGCGAGCGACTCCGGACAAGCAGGAATCCGTGCGCGGGCGGATGGCGGCCGCCGACATCGAGCCATTGATGGAAGTGGACCACGGCTGGTGCCATTCGCTCTACTTCGTGGACCCGAACGGCATCATGGTCGAGCTCTGCAGGGACACCACCGGCATCGAGCCCGACCCATCGGGCGCGCTGGAAGTCATGCGCGCCCCGCTGCCGAGCGGCACGACCGCCTGAGTCGAGGACTCCCCCACCGATGGGCATCACCCGAGAATTCGTCGCGCTGCCGAGCGCCAGCGCCCCTCGAGCGGGTGTCGGCGGGCATCCCTGCCAAGGCGTGTACCACCGGCCCGAAGGCCGGGAACCGCGCACAGCGCTGATCGCGACCCACTACAACATCGACTTCAGCGAGCACTACCTGGCCTCGTACATCGCCGAACGTGGCCTGGGATTCCTCGGCTGGAACACCCGCTTCAGAGGCGCTGAGCCCTACTTCCTGGCCGACTTGGCACTGGCCGACATCGACGTCGGGGTCCGCTGGCTGCGCAGCCAGGGCGTCGACTGCATCGTGCTACTGGGCAACAGCGGCGGGGGTTCGCTCATGGCCACCTACCAGGCGCAGGCCACAGCTCCCAGCCTTGTGCCGGAGTACAGCCGTCGAGGCCTGCATCCGGCGGTCGAGGATCTAGCAGGGGGCGACCTGTACGTGTCAATCGTGGCCCACACCGGGCGCGCCGAAGTGCTGACGAACTGGATGGATCCGTCGGTGACCGACGAGAACGATCCGCTCAGCGTCGACCCCGCCCTGGACCCGTTCGCTCCGGATCGGCAGCCGCCATTCGACGACGAGTTCATCGCTGCGTACCGGAGCGCGCAGCGGGCGCGCAACGACCGCATCACCATCTGGTGCAAGGAGGAACTGGACCGGCTGGCGGCAGCTGGACACCGCGAGCGCCTGTTCGTGGTGCCGCGGCTGTGGGCAGACCTGCGCATGCTCGACGGTTCGATCGACCCCAGCCGGCGAACGGTGCCCAGCTGCTACCTCGGCGATCCGCGCCGGGCCAACTACGGAATCTTCGGCGTCGGCACCGTCAGCTCGCTGCGGACTTGGCTGTCGATGTGGAGCCTCGACGACTCGCCGTGCAGCACCGATCAGGCGAAGCACATCGATCTGCCGGCGATCGTCATCGACGCGGATGCCGATACGGGCATCTTCTCCTCCGACACCGCCAAGATCGTCGACTCGCTGCGCGGCCGGCCCGGTGCACCCGACGTCCCGATGCACTCCATCTCGGGCGACCACTACCTGACCGAGCCGGCCGGCGCCCGGGCCGAAGCGGCCGACATCATCACCGACTGGGTCGGCACTCACGCCAGGTAGCGAAGCATCCATGCCCGACTTCCTCGACAGCGAGCACACCGAGGTGCTGCGCGCCGCCGAACGCCTGGCCGATGAGTTGACGACGTTGTTCGGCAAGGTCGCCGAGAGTGACATCGGGGCGGCAGTCCGGGAGGCATCCAAGGCGGCCGGGGTGTTCGGCATGACCCAGCCGGCCTCGTTCGGCGGCACTGAGGCGGGTGCGCTCGCGCTCACCGTCGTGCGGGACACCCTCGGCAGTCGCAACGTGGGTCACCTGCCGGGCATCTTCGGGCCGTCGCCCGGCGTGCTGGCCAACGTCGGCGAACCGCTGCGCTCGCAATTCCTGCTGCCATATCTGGCAGGCGAACTGCGCAGCGGCTTCGGATTCACCGAGCCAGCCGATGCACCCCGCCACACCTGGGCGATGTGCGACGGAGACGAGCTGGTGATCAACGGCGCGAAGTCGTACGTCACCGGCGGCGCCGATGCCGATTTCATCAATGCGCTCGTCGAGATCGAGGGGGCCGGCACTGCCATGGTGCTCATCGAGACCGACCGGGCAGGCGTGACGCTCGAGCAACGGTTCGGCACGCTCGACGGGAGCCACCATGCCGCGTTCGCCTTTGCCGACGTGCGAGTGCCGGACACGCACCTGATCGGCGAAGCCGGACGCGGGCTCGGACGGGCGATGGGCCAGATCAACGCCACGCGCTTGGCAATTGCGGCCGACTGCGTCGGCCAATGCCGCTTCGCCATCGACCTGGTCGAACAGACGCTGACCGAGCGGGCCGCACGGCGCGGATCGACAGACGAGCCGGCGCGGGTCGGCACTGACCTGGAGCGAGTGACGCTGGGAGACATGCGGATCGCCGCCTACGCGGCCCGCAGCGCGCTCTATCGCACGGCTCGGCTGCTCGATGCCGGCGAGAACGCCGTCAACGAGGTGATGGCAGCCAAATCGCTGGCCACCGAGACGCTCAGTCGGATCTGCGACAGCGCCGTGCAGTTCGTGGGCGGAACCGCGCTCGTGGACGGCCACCCGCTAGCCGACATCTTGCGGCGCGTGCGCGCCCTGCGGCTCGCGGAGGGGCCGACGGAGGTGCTCGCCGCGAACGTCGCCCGCGGTCGGCTTGATCTCGGCCTCGGCCGCGTGTGAGGCGCAGCGGGCGCGCCTAGCCGTGTTCAGTCCCAGCCGAGTTCGTGCAGCCGGTCGTCGTCGATGCCGAAATGATGCGCTATCTCGTGCACGACCGTCACCAGCACTTCTTCGACGACATCCTCGGCCGTCTCGCACATTTCCAGGATCGGCAGCCGGTAGATGACGATGCTGTCGGGCATCACCAGCCCGCCGTAATCGTGGCGCTCGGTCAGCGGGATCCCCTCATAGACACCGAGCAAGTCCGGATCCTCACCGCGGTCCTCCACGAAGATCGCAACGTTGTCCATCAGCGAGCGCAGCGCGTCCGGAATGTCTTCGAGCGCCTGCTCTACTAAGTCGGCGAACGCGGTCTCGTCGATGTCGAGCACGGCCCCATCCTGCCTGGGCCGCAGCCCCGCCGTCCGCGCGTCCTCTAGGTTTCAGGGCATGCACGAGCTCGTCGTCACGGGAAACGATCCGGATGCCGCAGCAACCGCAGCGGCCAGCGTCGGCGGCGTGTGCTACACGGCCGACCCGGATGACCGTCGTGAGTTCCCGTTCCGCACGCTCGTGCGGGCGATGACCGATGATCCCGACCTGCTGACACCCGCCGCATCCGTCGGCAGCTACTTGGCGTTCTCGCGGGTCATCCGTGAGCGCCCCCTGGGGGCCGATCTCGGCACCCCCTCACCCGGCCTGACCGCCATCTTCGGTATGGTCCACCACCCCAACCTCACCCACGCGCAGGGCGACAGCCACTGGCGCGACACCCACGCCCCGCTCGCCTTGCGGCATCACCCCGGCATGTGGGACTACACCCAGCTCAGTGTTGTCGCCACGCTCAACGGACCGTCCTATGACGGCTTCGCCCTGGTCGCGTTCGCCTCGCTCGACGATATGCGTGAACGCTTCTTCGGAGACGACCACGATCGGGAGGTCATCCGTGCCGATGTGGCGAAGTTCGCCGACACCGAGCGCTCGCCTCGACGGGTCATCACGACGGAGACGATCTACCGCCAGCGTCCCCCGCTGCCGGCCGTGACCTGGCCGCACGACTAGCCAACACACCAGCGTGCACGCCGGGTCTCGCCTGTCTCGCGCTATGAGCCAGACGGCCGGCCGGCTATGACCTCAGCGACCCACGCCGCCGGGTTCAGCCGCGCACGCCGCATCGGCACGCTCTTGACGCTGGCCGCGGCAGCCGCCGTGTCGCAGTCGTTCGGCCGGTTCACCTACTCGCTGCTGTTCACCGACCTGCGGGACGGATTCGGACTGTCCAACACCGTCGCCGGCGCGCTCGGGTCACTGAATCTCCTGATGTACCTCGCCGGGTCGCTGGCGGTCGCCCTGACGGTCGGTCGCACCGGGCTGAGCGGTGCCGTGCGCATCGGCGTCGCCGGCAACGTGGTCGGCTTGGCTCTGCTGGCCTGGAGCCCCAACGTGGGCATCGCCGCCCTCGCGCTCGCCCTGACCGGCTTCAGCGCCGCCGGTGTCTGGGTGGGCACACCCGGACTCGCTGCCGAGCTGCTGGGTCCGCGAAAGCGAGGCGCCGCGGCCGGCTGGCTGACCGGCGGTGTCGGTTGCGGCATGGTCGCGGCGGCTGCCCTCGACGGGTTGTTGCAGGGCCCCAGCGACGCAGTCTCAAGCGGCGCAGTCCCGAGCGGCCTTGATTCGAGCGAAGCAACGCTGGCCGATGCGAGCCGCAGCCATCTGCGCGACGTGTACCTGATCGAGTTCCTCTTGGGCGCAGTGGTGCTGGTCGTGCTGGCCGTCGCAGTTCGCCGCTGGGCGCGCACGCCGGGTCGCACGGGTTTCAGAGGCGCCCGGGATGCGCTCGCCAAAGTGCCGCAGGCCGGTCGGCTGGTCACCGCCTACGCACTGCACGCTTTCATCGTTGCCACGATGCTCACCTTCATCGTGGGTCACCTAGAGGGCTACCCAGACATCTTCACTGCGTGGGGCGCTGAGCTGGCGTTCTCGTCCATCGGCGTCGGCTGCATCGCGGGCGGCCCGGTCTTCGGACGCGTGGCGGACCGCATAGGCAGGCGGCGCAGCGTCACCATCGGCTTCGGAGTGTCGTTCATCTCGATCATCACGTCGACCGTGTACCCGCTGCTTGCCTTCGTCGGACCGCTGCTTGCTTGGGTGTCGGCGATCGCGTTCGGCATGGCGTTCAGCGGAATCATCGCCTCGATTGCTGCGCGTGTCAGCGACAGCCTCGCCGGCGACGAGTTCGGCGCCGCCTACGGGCTTGCAACCATCCTGTTCGGCCTCGGCCTCGCGGCAGGACCGCCGGTCGGAGGCGCCTTGGCTGACTGGTTCGACTCCTTCGGTCCCGCCTTCGGGCTCGCGGTCGCCGCGTGCGCCATCAGCGTCGCGCTCATCGGCTGGGGCGACGACCCGGCCCCGGTTTCGCCGCTGCGCGGCTCAGCCTCTTAGCTGAATTCGGGTTCGTCCCACCAGGGGAAGTACTCGGGCAGGTCTTGGGTCGGACGCAGCGTGAACTCCGGCGGTCGCTTCTCGAGGAACGACGCCACGCCTTCGTGGGCATCGGCGCCGCGGCCCAGGTGGAAGATGCCCCGGGAGTCGATCTTGTGAGCCTCCATCGGGTGATCGGCGGCCAGCATGCGCCACAGCATGTGCCGGATCACCGTCACCGAGATGGCCGAGGTGTTCTCGGCGATCTCCGCTGCAATGGCCCGGGCCGCTGGCAGCAGCTCGTCGGGCTCGTGCAGGCTGCGCACCAGCCCGGCATCGTGAGCTTCGGCAGCATCGAACACCCGGCCGCTGAAGCACCATTCCAGCGCCTTCGACAGCCCGACCACGCGCGGCAGGAAGTACGACGAGCAGGCCTCTGGCACCACGCCGCGGCGGGCGAACACGAACCCGATACGGGCCTTGGTGGATGCCAGCCGGATGTCCATCGGCAGCGTCATCGTGACGCCCACGCCGACGGCGGGGCCGTTGATCGCGGCGATCAGCGGCTTGTTGCACTCGTACAGGCGCAGCGTGAGCAGACCGCCGCCGTCACGCATCCACGCCAGATCGCCGTCCTCGCCCCGCTCGGAAGCTCGCTCGGCCTTCCGCTCGTCTGACTGGCTGTCGAAGTCGAACGTGTCGGCGCCCCCGCTCAGATCGGCCCCGGCGCAGTAGCCGCGGCCGGCGCCGGTAAAGATCACCGCCCGCACGTCGTCGTCGGCATCGACAAGATCGACGGCGTCCATCACATCACGCAGCATCTGGCTGTTGAACGCATTGAGGCGTTCGGGGCGATTCAGCGTGATGGTGGCGACGCGGTCGTCGACCTCGTACAAGATGGTCTCGAACTCCGGCATGGAACCTCCCGGGGTCACACACGTGGCGCTTCATGTCCGCCGCCTGGTGCTGCGGCTCCGGTGTTTCTACACGTCGAGGAAGCGGCTCGCTGCGAACGCCGAGCCGATCATCCCCACGAGTACTCCGGCGATCACGGTGACGAAGACCACGGTCGTGAACTGACTGGACGTGACCACGAACGACCGGAAGAACGCCAGAATTTCCGAGCGAGAGAACAGCCCCTCGACGTGGCCGCGCAGCGCCCCGGCCGCAATCGCCCCGATGATGCCGCCGGCGAGGCCGTGCAGCATGCCTTCGAGCATGAACGGGAACCGGATGAAACTGTTCGTGGCGCCGACCAGCTTCATGACCTCGATCTCACGCCGCCGGGCGAACATCGCCACGCGGATCGAGTTGAAGATGAGCATGACGCTGGCGCCCGACAGCACGATCGACAGCAGCAGCACGATGCCCTGGAACGACGTGAACCACGTCCGTATGGCGTCCACCTCTTCCCGGCCCGTCTGGACCGACATCACCCCGGGCCGCTGGCGGAATTGCGCGGCCAGCGACTCGATCAGCTCTGACTCGACCGACCGGGGCACTACGCGGTAGGACGCGGGCAGCGCCTCGGGCGAGACCTGAGCGAGCAGCTCGGGCTGGTCGGCCATCTGCTGGGACACGAGCGCGTAGGCCTCTTCGGCGCTGAAGAACTCGATGCGGTCGATCTCAGGATGGTTCTGCAGCTCGATGCCGAGAGCGTCGAGCTGGCTGGGATCGATCTGGGGGTTCAGGAACACCTCGAACTGGACGCCGCCCTCCCAGCGATCGAGCGCGTTCCCGCTGGCGTAGCCCGCCATCAGCCCCATGCCGACCAGCATCACGCCCACGGCCACGGTGAGGATCGCGGCGAACGTCAGGGTGAGATTGCGCCGGATGTTCGTCCAGGTCTCCCGCGCGAAGTAGCGGATCCGGCTCACGGAATCGCCCCATCGGCGGGCTGCGCAGCGACAGCCGCCGGCACATCAATCTCGCTGCCGTAGGCGCCGCGCTGCTCGTCGCGCACGAGCTCGCCGTGCCGCAGCGCGATCACCCGGCGCCGCATGCGATCCACGATGGTGCGGTCGTGAGTGGCCATGACCACGGTGGTGCCCGTGCGGTTGATCCGATCCAGCAGCGACGTGAGCTCTTCGGAGGTGTCGGGGTCGAGGTTCCCGGTGGGCTCGTCGGCCAGCAGGATGAGGGGCCGGTTCACGAATGCCCGGGCGATGCTCACACGTTGCTGCTCGCCGCCGGAGAGCTCATCGGGAAACCGGCGATGCTTGTCCTCCAAGCCGACCAGCTCCAAGATGGCCGGCACCTGCGTGCGGATGACGTTCTCGGGGCGACCGATGACCTCGAGCGCGAATGCCACGTTCTGGTAGACGGTCTTGTTCGGCAGCAGCTTGAAATCCTGGAAAACCGAGCCGATGTTCCGTCGCAGGTAGGGCACGCGCCAGCTGTTCAGCTTGGACAGGTCTTTGCCGGCCACATGGATGTTGCCTGCGGTGACCTTCTCCTCACAGGTCATGAGGCGCAGCATCGTGGACTTGCCAGAACCCGACGGCCCCACCAAGAAGACGAACTCGCCCTTTTCGATATTGAGCGTGACGCCATTGACCGCCCTCGTCTCGCCCTTGTAGATCTTCGTGACGTTGTCGAAGCGGATCATGGGTGCCTTCAGGTCGCGTCAGGTCGCGTTGCGGTGCCAGGGCCGGGCCGCTTCCCACGGTACGCCAGCGACCCGCCGCTGCCCGGTCACCCAGCTGGGTCCGCTCCCTGCCGCGAGCGCTGCCAGCGCAGGTAGGCCTCCATGAGACCGTCCAAGTCACCGTCGAGCACCGCATCGACGTTGCCGATCTCCATTCCGGTGCGCAGATCCTTGACCTGCTGGTACGGGTGCAGCACGTACGAGCGGATCTGGCTGCCCCACGAGACGTCGCGCTGCTCGCCTGCAAGCGCTGCCACCTCAGCCTCTCGCTCCTGCCGCTGCAGGTCGGCCAGCTTGGCCGCCAGCATCTGCATGGCACGATCCTTGTTCTGGTGCTGGCTGCGCTCGTTCTGGCAGGCGACCACGATGCCGGTCGGCAGGTGGGTGATGCGCACTGCCGAATCGGTGACGTTCACGTGCTGGCCGCCTGCCCCTGACGAGCGGTAAGTGTCGATGCGCAGATCGCCCTCGTCAATCGGGACTTCATCTGAGACCTCGTCGAAGAACGGCACGACTGACAGCGACGCGAAGGCCGTATGCCGGCGCGACTGCGAGTCGAACGGCGAGATGCGCACCAGCCGGTGAACGCCCCGCTCTGCGGCGAGGAATCCGAACGCGTGCCGGCCCTTGACGAGAAACGTCGCCGAGCTGATCCCTGCTTCCCCGCCGTCGGTCGCCTCGGTCAGCTCGACGGTGAAGTCATTGCGCTCGGCCCATCGCTGGTACATGCGCAGCAGCATCTCTGCCCAGTCGCAGGCGTCGGTTCCCCCTGCGCCCGAATTGATCTCGCATACGGCGTCGTTCTCGTCGTGCTCGCCGCCGAACAGCGCCATCAGCTCGATATCCGCGAGCAGGCTCTCGGCTGCGGTGACAACCTCATCGATCTCGGGCAGCAGCTCCGCATCGCCTTCCTCGACAGCCAGCTCGACCAGCGCCGCAGCGTCGTCGACTTCGGCTCGTGCCCGTTCCCAGCGCTCGATGTCGTCGCGCACGCGCGACAGACGTGTGGTGACCGCTCGAGCACGATCGGGCTCATCCCACAACGACGGCTCCGATGCCTCTGTTTCCAGTCCATTCGCCACCGCACGGGCCTCGTCGATCCCGAGGTACTGATGCGCCTCGCTCACGCGCCGATCCAAGTCGGCCAGCGCGTCGGCAAGATCACTTAACGATCGGGCCACCTCAGCGACCGCAACAGTGCTTGAACTTGCGGCCCGATCCGCAGTGGCAGGGATCGTTGCGGCCCAGCTTTTCCTGTGCTGACTTGACCACGGTGCCGGTCGACGCAGCGGCAATCCGCCGCGACTGCGATGGCCCGCTGGGAGCCCGCTGCGCCGACGGCGCGGGGCCAGCAGCCGAGGCGCCGTTGCCGACACGAGTGGCCGGCGCGCCGTCGCCGGCACCAACGGTGGAGGGTGTGAGATCCGGCGCCGAGTACCGCACGTCGGTTGCCCCGGCTGCGCCGTCTGCCGAAGTCGAGCGTGACGGTCCGGACAGAGTGGCCGTGCCATCGGTGGCTGTCTGGCCGTCAGGCGGCGCCGCCGTGACCTGCACGTGCATCACGTAGGTCACGAAGTCGCGGTAGACGCGCTCGAGCATGGCGCCGAACATGTCGAAGCCCTCGCGCTGCCACTCCGCCACGGGGTCCTTCTGGCCGATGCCGCGCAGGTGAATGCCTTCGCGCAGGTGGTCCATATCGGCGAGATGCTCACGCCAGCGCTGGTCGATGAGCCGGAGCATCACCTGGCGCTCCACCTCGCGCATCGCCTCGGGACCGATCTCGGCCTCGCGGGCCCCGTAGTGATGCTCGCCGTCGGCGCACACCAACTCCACGGCGTCGTCGACGCCCCAGTCCCGATCGCCATCACCCGACAGTTCCGCGGCGGCGAGCTCGGTGGGCCAATAGGTGCCGATCGCGGCCAGCAGCCCGTCGAGGTCCCATTCGGTCGGGACCTCTCCCGCGCAGTGGTCCAACACTGCAGCTTCAGCGGCGTCGCGGAGATATCCCAACGACTCGGTGCGCAGATCGTCGCCGCCGAGGATCTGTTCGCGGCGCGCGTAGATCACCTTGCGCTGCTCGTTCATCACCTCGTCGTACTTGAGGACGTTCTTGCGGACCTCGGCGTTCTTCTGCTCGACGGTGTTCTGCGCCCGTTCGATGGCCTTGGTGACCATCTTCGCCTCGAGCGGCACGTCATCGGGCAAGGTGCGGTCCATCACCCAGTTCACGGCGCCCGTGGCGAACAAGCGCATCAGGTCGTCTTCTAGCGAGAGGTAGAAGCGGCTCTCGCCGGGGTCGCCCTGACGGCCCGCACGGCCGCGCAGCTGGTTGTCAATGCGCCGTGACTCGTGCCGTTCGGTACCCAGCACGTACAGTCCGCCCAGCTTGCGCACCTCGTCGCCTTCGGCTCGGCACTCAGGTTCGTAGCGCTCGGCCCGGGCCACCAAATCCGCGGTGTTGTCCGGATCGTCCGGGTCGAGCTTCTCGCGCAGCATGTCGCGACGCGCCAGACCCTCGGGGTTGCCGCCGAGCAGGATGTCGACGCCACGTCCGGCCATGTTCGTGGCCACCGTGACCGATCCCAGCCGACCTGCCTGCGCGATGATCTCGGCCTCGCGCGTGTGCTCCTTGGCGTTGAGCACGTTGTGATCGATTCCCCGGCGTTCGAGCGCCGCAGACAGCTTCTCGGAATTCTCCACGCTGACCGTGCCGACCAGCGTGGGCTGTCCGGAGCGGATCCGCTCGGAGATGTCGTCGACGACCGCGTCCAGCTTGGCTCCCTCGGTCTTGTAGATCAGGTCGCCCTGGTCGTCGCGCGCCACGGGCAGGTGAGTCGGCACCGGCACCACGTCGAGTCCGTAGGTGCCGCTGAACTCGGCAGCCTCCGTGGTGGCCGTGCCGGTCATGCCGGCGAGCTTGTCGTAGAGGCGGAAGTAGTTCTGCAGCGTGATGGTGGCGAGCGTCTGGTTCTCCTCCTTGATCGCCACCCTCTCCTTGGCCTCGACCGCCTGGTGGAGGCCCTCGCTCCAGCGCCTTCCTTCCAGAATGCGGCCGGTGAACTCGTCGACGATCTTCACCTCGCCGTGCGAGACGACGTAGTCCTTGTCGCGCCGGTACAGCTCCTTGGCCCGCAGGGCCGCGTTCATCTGGTGGACGAGATTGGCCGAGACCTGGTCGTACAGGTTGTCGATGTTGAGCGCTCGCTCGACCTTGGAGATGCCTGGCTCGAGCACGGCCACGTTGCGCTTGTCTTCCTCGACCTCGTAGTCGACGTCGCGGGTCATCGTCGCGGCGATGCGGGCGAACTGCTGGTAGAGCTTGGCGGCATCGGCGACCCGGCCGCTGATGATGAGCGGCGTGCGGGCCTCGTCGATGAGGATCGAGTCGACCTCGTCCACGATGCAGTAGTTGTGGCCGCGCTGTACTTGGGCGCTGCGCGACGGCGCCATGTTGTCTCGCAGGTAGTCGAAGCCGAACTCGTTGTTCGTGCCGTAGGTGATGTCGGCCTCGTACTGGCGGCGCTTGTGGGCTGCGTCGTAGGGGCCTGGCACTACCAGCCCGACTTCCAGGCCCAGGAACCGGTGGATGCGCCCCATCCACTCGGCGTCGCGGGCGGCCAGGTAGTCGTTGACGGTGACCACGTGAACGCCCTTGCCGCTCAGCGCATTGAGGTACACCGGCAGGGTTGACACCAGCGTCTTTCCCTCGCCGGTGCGCATCTCGGCCACCCAGCCGAAATGGAGCGCGGCCCCGCCGATGAGCTGCACGTCGTAGTGGCGCTGGCCGATGACGCGGCGTGCCGCCTCGCGGGTGACCGCGAAGGCATCGACGAGGATGTCGTTGAGGTCGGCGCCGCGCTCCAGCTCGGCGCGGAACTCACCCGTGCGAGCCCGCAGCCCGTCGTCGGACAGGCGCTCGACTTCCGGCTCGACGGTGTTGATCTCGGGCACCAGCTCGGTCAGCAGGCGCAGCTTCTTGCCTTCCCCGGCACGGAGCACGCGCTGAAACAGAGCCACCATCGCAGGCTACCGCTGCCCCCCGAGTCCAGAGCCGGGGATTAAGGACGTGAGGTCCGGCGCTCAGGCGTCGATCTCGATGAGGCCGGCGTCGCCGTCCGAGCGCAGGTACACCACGCTGGGCTTGCTGGTGTCAGCGTTCACGAACAGGAAGAAATCGTGGTCCAGGAGCTGCATGCGGGTGACCGCTTCGGCAGGATCCATCAGCTCCAGGTCGAACGTCTTGCGACGCACGATGCGCGGCATCCATTCAGGATCTTCAGCACCCGCCGCCGGCTCGGCGGCCGCAGCGCCGTTGACCAGATCGTTCTCGAGACGTGCGAGCGGATGATGCGCCTCGTCGCGGTGCAGATTGGGACGGTGCCGGCGCACGACACGGGTCTTGAGCTTGCGCAGCTGTTTGCCCAGCTTGCCCACCGCAAGGTCGACCGCTTGGTGCTGATCGACACCGGCGACCGAGGCGCGCACGTGGTGACCATGACCGAGCAGCGTGACCTCCACCTGCTCCCGCTCGGTGATGCGCGGATTCTTCTCCTCCCGGAACACCACCTCGGCACGATCCAGCCCACCGACGAATCGATCCAGCGCCCCGATCTTCCGCTCCACCGCAGCCCGAACATCGTCGGGAACCTGAACTTTGCGACCCGTGATGATGATCTGCATTGCCTCGGCTTTCTGAGCAGTTGCACAGCGTTTGCGGTTCTGCCCGAACTGAAGGGAGTGCCATGTTAGGCACCGGCGGAGACGCGGTCGCGACCCCGTCGAGCACACGCTGCCACATGGACGGCTGCTGCACCGGCACCCACCAGCGCAGCTGTCGCGGCTCGCAGCGTGGCACCGGTGGTGACCACGTCGTCCACCAGCAATATCCGACGTCCCGCCGCACGGGCGCGGCAGTCGAAGCCAGGTCCCGCCAGCCGGTCTGCCCGGCCGGCACCCGACTGTGCAGTCGAGCCGAGCCGCCGGAGCAACCGCACTGGGCGTACGCGCAAGGCCTTGGCAGTGGCCCGCGCCAGCGTCTCGGCTTGGTCGAAACCCCGAGCCCGCCGGTGCGCCGCGGTGGTCGGCGCCCAGGTCACGGTGTCGACAGGCAGGTGTGACCGCAGCTCAGCGGCGTGAGCAAGCGCCAGCGATTCGCCCAGCCAGCGGGCAATGGCCCGCTCACCGCGGTAC
This sequence comes from Candidatus Poriferisodalis sp., assembly GCF_965208555.1. Lineage (GTDB taxonomy): Bacteria > Actinomycetota > Acidimicrobiia > Acidimicrobiales > Poriferisodalaceae > Poriferisodalis. The sequence goes on from NZ_OZ242342.1 coordinate 843,746, forward strand.
TTCAGCGCATGAATGAACTCACGCCCGACCTCATCGTGAGAGAACAACAGCGCGACCGAGTCTGCGCCCGGAACCGACGCAGGCTCAGGATCAACAAGCGTCTCGATGCACCCCGCACATGGACACCACCCCAACACCCCACACCCCGGGCACCGAACCTCAAACAGCACCCTCCGTACCGTACGCATGCGGACATCGACCACCAAGACGATTAGGCCGCAGCAGGGCGAGCGCGCAGATAGCCGAGCGGCGAGGGCGGCAGTGAACTCTGCGACGTTGCGACCTGCTGGATCGCTGGTCGCAGAGTTCACTGCCGCCCTCGCCGCGGGCCCAACGGCACGCTCAGTAGCGGTAGCGGTCGGCCTTGTACGGACCGTCCACATCCAGACCGAGATACGAAGCCTGTCCAGACGTCAACCGGGTGAGCTTCGCCCCGAGCCGGTCAAGGTGCAGACGAGCCACTTCCTCGTCCAGCCGTTTCGGCAGCACGTGGACATCAGCGTCCAGCTCCTCAGCATGAGCGTGCAACTCGAGCTGGGCGAGCACCTGGTTCGTAAAGCTCATCGACATCACGAAGCTCGGATGCCCCGTCGCGCAGCCCAAGTTCACCAAGCGGCCTTCGGCCAGCACGATCACCGAGTTCCCGCTCGGGAACACGAACTCGTCGACCTGCGGCTTGATCGGCCTTCGCTGGACATCGGACATCGCCGCCAGCCCCGCCATGTCGATCTCGTTGTCGAAATGCCCGATGTTGGCCACGACCGCCTGGTGCTTCATGGCCGACATGTGCTCGGCCGAGATGATGTCGCGGTTGCCCGTGGCGGTGACGTAGATGTCGGCGATGTCGAGCACGTTCTCGAGCCGATCCACCTCAAAGCCCTCCATGGCAGCCTGCAGCGCGTTGATGGGGTCGATCTCGGAGACGATGACGCGGCAGCCTTGGCCGCGCAGCGCCTGGGCGCACCCCTTGCCGACGTCGCCGTAACCCGCCACGAACGCCACCTTGCCGCCCAGCATCACGTCGGTGGCGCGGTTGATGCCGTCGATCAGCGAGTGCCGGCAGCCGTAGAGATTGTCGAACTTGGACTTCGTCACCGAGTCGTTGACGCTGTAGGCCGGGAAGGTCAGCTCCCCGCGGGCTGCCATCTCGTAGAGCCGGTTCACACCGGTGGTGGTCTCCTCGGAGACACCTCGCAGCCCGCCCGAGATCTCAGCCCACAGACCGGGCTCGCTGCGCTGAAGCTCGTCGAGCAGCTCATGCAGCGCCATCTCGTCGGGCGACGCCGCATCCGGGCCGTCTGCAGGCAGCACGGGCACGCCGCCTTCGGATTCGTAGCGGGCCCCGAGGTGGACCATGAGCGTGGCATCCCCGCCATCGTCGACGATCAGCGTGGGACCGGGGCCGTCGGGCCAGCGAAGCGCCCGGTAGTTGCAGCGCCAGTAGTCGGCGAGCGTCTCGCCCTTCCATGCAAACACGGGCACGCCTCGCGGGCTGTCCGGCGTGCCGTCACGCCCTACCACGACGGCTGCCGCGGCCTCGTCCTGGGTGGAGAAGATGTTGCACGATGCCCAGCGCACCTGCGCGCCGAGATCTGCCAGGGTCTCGATCAACACGGCGGTCTGCACGGTCATGTGCAGGGAGCCTGTGATGCGTGCGCCGGTGAGCGGTCGGGAGTCCATGTGCTGCGCACGAAGAGCCATGAGCCCGGGCATCTCGGTCTCGGCCAGCTCGATCTGGAGCCGTCCTGCGCCTGCCAGGCTCAGATCGGCTACCTCGAATTCGATCACACGTGTCTCCGTTTCGCCAGTCGGCTCAGATTCGGCTCAGCCTCTGGGGACGCTAGGCCGATACATCGTCGGCGAGGAAGTCTTTGAGGCCGGTGAGCAGCGTGACGGGACCAGGGTCGCGGCGAGCGGCCGTCGCTATGCGCAGGCTGAGGACATCGACTTGATAGATGAGGTCGAACAGTTGCGCCATGGGTCCTGCGCCAGCAGCGTGCAACTCGCTGTACGGCACCGCGATGCGAGCGCCGCCGAGCACCCGCTGCGTGTAGGAGTAACGGCGGCGGATCTGCGGATGTTCGAAGCGGTGGCGCAGCGCGATCACCGCCAGCGGCGAGCCGTGCGCCGACCGGCCTGCGAGATCCCAGCCAGCGAGTTCGTTGTGACACAGCTCCGGCATGGCGCTCGCGTAGGCGGGGAGCTTGGCGTTCTCGTTGACTTGGGCTTTGGCCCGACCCGCGGCGACGATGCCGAGCGCTCCCCCGCCATAGAAGATCGGCAGCAGCTCACCCATGCCGACTTCGGCAATGAGGCCATCGAGGCGTTCGCCGAAGGCGGGATCGGTTGCGAAAGCGCTCTGGCGGGCCTGAAGTTGTGCAACGGCTTCACGAACCCAGCCGGCGACTCCCGACAGCAGGCCGGCGCGTTCGAGGGCGACGAGAGGAGCCACCGAGATGGCGCCGACAGCGGCTCGCGGCATCGGGATGCTGGCGTCGACCTCGTAGAGCGGTGCGTTCCACTCGCGTGCCAGGTCGGCCAAGCGCCCGCCGGAGGTGACGGCAACCACAGACGCACCGGCGTCGTGGGCGGCTGACGCCGCTTCGAGCGTCTCTTCAGTGTTGCCGCTGAAGGAAACGGCGATGGCGAGCGTCGATGGGCCGACGAACGCTGGGCACTCGTAGCCCTTGGCGACCGTCACCGGCGCTGACATCAGCGGGGCTGCAAGCGCCGCGACGATGTCGCCAGCAATGCCCGATCCGCCCATGCCCATCACGATCACACTGGAAATCGGCGCATGGGAATTCGAGGCCTCGCTCGTCCCTTCAGAGGCGTCTAGGCCCGCGGCTGCATCGAGCGCAGCCTTGAGTTGGGCCGGCAGCGCTTCCACCGCGGCTGCCATGCCGATCGAGTCAGTCGTCACGCTGTGTCACTCGCCCACTCGTCCGGATCGAACGTCGGCCTCAGCTCACCGCTCGTTATGCGGGCGTCGAGGGCTGCAGCCGCAGCCGGGTCGACTTCGGTCGCCTCGTCGATCAGCAGCACCGGGATGCCTCCGTCGATGGCGTACGTCCTGTTCGTGCGGGGGTTGTACAGGAGGTCATCCTCGGGCACGAGGTACAGCGGTCCCTTGTCCTGCGGGCATGCCAAGACTTCCGCCAACGCCGGATCAAGACCCACGTGCGTCTCCCGCGGTCGGGGTGAAGCCGTCGCGGGGCGGCGTGTACGGATCCATGCGGCGATCATGCCAGCAAGCTCACGATCTTGCTGACACGCGCCGCTACCGCGTCGGCGTCAGGTGCCTCGAGATTCAGCCGCAGCAACGGCTCGGTATTGGACGGGCGCAGGTTGAACCACCAGTCGCCTCCATCGACAGTGAGCCCATCAAGCGGGTCGTGAGGAAACTCCGCGAAGTGTGCGGCAACACGCCGCAGCACCTCGTCCACGTCAGCGACGCGGGTGTTGATCTCACCTGAGGACGCGTACCGATCGAGCGGGGCCAGCAGCTCCGACAGTGGCACCTGCGCGGCACTCAATCGCTCGAGTGCAACCAGTGCGGCGATGAGGCCGGAATCGGCCCGGTAATTGCCCGCGAAGTAGTAGTGGCCGCTGTGCTCGCCGCCGAAGACTGCGCCGGTGCGGGCCATTTCGGCCTTGATGAAGCTGTGACCTACCCGGGTGCGCATCGGCCGGCCGCCGGCCTCGGCGATCACTTCGGGCACCGCACGCGAGCAGATCAGGTTGTGCAGGATGGGGCCCGGGCCGTGTCGTGCGAGCATGGCCTGGGCCACCAGCGCCGTGAGCAACGAGCCGCTGACCGGCGTGCCCCGCTCGTCGACGAGGAATACCCGGTCGGCATCCCCGTCGAACGCGAGACCCACATCGGCCCCGGTGCTGCGCACGCGCTCGCTTAGGTCAACCAGGTTCTCGGGCTGGATCGGGTCGGCTGGATGGTTGGGAAACGTGCCGTCGAGTTCGCCGTACATCAGCTCCCACTCGAACGGCAGCGGGCCGAATACCGCCGGCACCACAAGCCCCCCCATGCCGTTTGCTGTGTCCGCCACGACACGCAGCGGCTCCAGCGCGGCGACATCCACGAACGAGCGGACATGGGCTGCGAACGTGTCGAGCAGATCGCGATTGCGGCGCCCGCCGCCGCCAGGCGGGGAGAGCGCGCCGCGTGCAGCCCGCCCAGCGATCTCGTCAAGTCCAGTGCCGACACCCACCGGCACAGCGCCCGGTCCGCACAGCTTGATGCCGTTGTAGGACGCCGGATTGTGGGACGCCGTCAGCATCGCGCCCGGCACGTCGAGGTGGCCGGCGGCGAAATAGAGCAGATCGGTAGACGCCAGCCCGATGTCGATGACATCCGCGCCGGCAGCCTGGACGCCGTCGGCGAATGCTTCGGCCAACGCAACGCCGCTCTCACGCATGTCCCGAGCCAGCACGACCTGCGCTGTCGCCGACCATGCTGCGAAGGCGTAGCCGACAGCGCGCGTGACTGGCGCATCCAGCTCCTCGGGGTAAATGCCACGTATGTCATATGCCTTGAAGATGGCGGCCAAGACATCGGCCGGTACAGGGTCAATACGTCCTGCCATAACGCTCGCAAAGCCTAAAAGACCGCGCAGCGGTGCGCGGCCACCGCGGGCAACACGCTTGCAAACTGCACCCACGTTTCTCTAGGGTGGGAGCCAAGAGTGGCATGCGAACCTGCCTGAAGCAAGCGAGCGAGATGGTGATGAAGAGCAAATACCAGCCAACAGAACGGGAACAATTGGTACTTGACGAGGTCGAAAACCCGAGATACGACCGTCAGATCGTCAATGGTCTCGAACCCTTCATGAGTGGCTCTGCGCCCGAAGAATTCAGAAACTTCTATACCGCACAAGAGCTGAGTGATTTAAGTCAATTGCGCGGAACTGAGCGCGACGTTGAGGCAAGAATGCCCGTCAAACTGACGCGGCACTATTTTGAAATGGCCAAGTCGAGTTCGGCGATCAAGAAGCTGGTGAAGGCATCAACAGACGAAACAGTCGATCTCGAGGGTGATCCGGACCCGGCGAATCAACTTGACTACAGTCCGATCGAGGGACTGCTGCACAAGTATGAAATGGCACTGCTTTACGTTATTTCAACGTGCTCAGCACATTGCCGATTCTGCTACCGAGAGGAGCTGATCGGGCGCAAAGAAATTGAACGCTCGGACGGCACTGTCAAGAAAAAGGGTCTGGCGCAGGTCGGTGAAGTCACGGAGTACATCCGGACCCACAACGAGGCCGTCGCCTCGAATGGCGGAACTCATCCGGAGACCGGCAGGCCGAAGCTGCGCGAGATCCTCCTGTCAGGCGGCGATCCCATGGTGCTGCCGAACTCCAAACTGGCAGCTTGGTTCACTGCCTTGGCCGAGGCAGGTGCTGAAGCCATCCGCGTGGGCACCAAGGAACTGGCGTTTTACCCGGATCGCTTCGACGACGCTTTCTTCGCGATGATCGACCGCTTTCATGAGGTGTACCCAGATGTCTCGGTGCGGTTCATGATCCATTTCAACCACCCAGACGAGTTTCTTCTGAAGGACTCCGACGGCAACTACATGGCCGGCAAAGACGGATTTCTTCAGTGGCGTCCGAACACCCGGCAAGCCGTGGACGCGCTGGTTGAACGGGGTTGGATCAGCGTCGAGAACCAGACGCCCATCATCGCTGGCGTGAACGACGATGCCGATGCACTGCGGATCCTGCAGCGGACGCTCAAGGGTGTCGGGGTCGAGAACCATTACTTCTTCTGCGGGCGAAACATCGTCGCGTACAAGGCGTTCAACGTGCCGATCGAGACTGCGTGGCAACTGCTCAACGATTCGCAGCGCGGGTTGTCCGGGGTGGAGTCGCACGCCCGCCTCACGATCGTGCACTACAAGGGCAAAACGGAAGTCTCTGCGGTCACTGACGGCCCGATCGCCGGACTGCCCGGTGCCGAGAACGGTGTCGTGATCTTCAAGGTTCTGCGCAATCCGGCTCATGCCCCTGACCGGGGCAAAGTGACCATCGTCGGCCGGAACCCCGAGGCGCTGTGGTTTGACGAGTACGAGGACCGGGTGCTGCTCGACGAAGCGGGCCTGTTTTCCCAGCAGCGACCCAGCGGAGTGACGCTTCCGCGATCGCGCTCACGGCATCACCCGGCGCCAAAGGGCCGGACTCCAGGTCAGGCACGGCCTGCACCGCTCATGGCAGTTGTCGCCAGCAACGAGCGCAGGTCGCATTCCACGAGCCCGGCCAGCGCTCCCGCAGCCGCAGTTCAGGACGCCCAAGCCTGAGCATGTGTGGCTGTGCCATACGCGCCGGCGGCGGCGCGGTGGCGGATGCGCCAGATGTCGGCCAGCACTCTGAGCGATTGAGCCGCCAGCCGCACCGTGGTGTCCGCTGAGTGATCCACGGTGACGGGCACCTCAGCAGCCGTCAGGTCGAGGTGCTCGACCAGGTAGAGCACCTCGACATCGAAGGCGAATCCATCGATGACGGAGCGACTGAAGATCTCCTCCGCTGCCTCGGCGGTGAAGCCTTTGAAACCGCACTGCGTGTCGTGGTAGCGGCGCAGAAGCACGAGCCGCGTGAAGGCGTTGAACATCCGGCTGGCAAATGCCCTAGCGGGTGGCGGCGGGTTGATCGTGCGCGCTTGGGCGTGGCGTCGATTGCCCAGCGCGACGTCTGCCCCGTCGTCGAGCACATCGATGAGGGACGTGAGCTGACCAGGCGGATAGGCCAAGTCCACGTCAGTGAACAGGCGTAAACGGCCGCTCGCTGCCAGCATGCCGGTGCGCACCGCCGCTCCCTTGCCCCGATTCGCGTCCAACGACACCACCACATCGGCCCCGGCCCGTCGCGCGGCGTCTGCTGTGCCGTCTTCGGAGCCGTCGTCAACCACCACGATCTCGAGTGCGCCACGCAGGGTCTCGTTGCGCCGCAGGGCAGCGCCTATCTCTGTGACGGCTGAGCCGACGAGATGTGCTGCTTGGTAGGCCGGCAGGACCACCGACACCTCAGGCCGTGAGAGCGTCTCGCCCGGCGGGATTGCCGGCTCCTCTCTGTCAACTGCGCGAGGAGTTTCGGGGGCCGGGCGTCGGCGATCAAAACGAGCCGGGGGCCGCACGGCGACGAATGCGAGCGCCATCGCTCCGAGGAGCGTTGCCAGCCAGGCGAGATACTCGGCCGCCGTGGCGCCGTAGGTGAGTTCGACGCGCTCGTCGGTGGGAATCACGACCATCCAGTTGGGCGTCACCCGGTAGGGCCCCTCGGCGCCGCGCACCGACCAGTTCGGGAAGTACGACACCTTCACCAACACCGGGATTCCAGTCCGATCCACAGAGAATGCCAGCCAGTCCCGCCCCACCTCGATGTCGTCTGGGTCGATCCGAACCGGCGGCAATGCCCGCCGTGGTGCGGCGCTGAAGCGCTCCAGCGAACCGGGCGGCGCTCCGTCTGGGCTGGGAGGCGGCAGCAGCGACACCCGGGACCAGTGGTCCGGCCCGTCCGCTGCGACCGGCACCGCCCAGGCCGCCGGGTCGTTCCACCAGATGGCGGCCGGATCAGTCCACGCCCGGCCGGCATGAGACGCGTCTCGGGCCACGGCCGGCTCGAACGGCAGCGGCGACACAATGTCACTGTCGGCGACGAGATAGATCGCCCATGGTCCCGTCGAGGCAATGTGCTGCAAATCGGCAGAGCCGCGTGCCGCCGCGGTGGCCTCGGTGCTGAACGCGGCGTAGTAGCGCACCCCCGACATCTGCAGGTGGTCAACGCCCAGGTCGAAGTTCAAACTGCTGTAGGGAAGACCGCGCATCGGGCGCGACGGTGCCGCCGACAACTCGGACTGCATGAGGAAGTGGAACGGCACAGTCGGTGACGACTCGAAGTAGAGGCCCTCCATCGAGGAGATGCAGCGGTCCGTCCAGTGCGGCAGCAGCATCGGGGCCATCGGCGTGCCGTACGCGCCCACGACATCCCGGTCGTACTCCCACAGCATCCGCCCGCAGCCGTAGTTGTCGCCGACATCGGCCATGGTGTCGAGGAAGGCGCGGTACTCCGGATACGACGGGCGTCCCTCGTAGCCGCGGAAATTCCAGCGCGCCCAGTCGTCCACGAAATTGCGGTCCTGCGCCGACACCGTGAGGGGACCCCATCTATACGCGCCATCGACGTCGAGCCTGGTGCCTGGAGCGTCGCCGAATCGAAGAGCGAGCAGGCCTGCTCCCACCACCAGGGCAACAACCGGGGCCAGTTCGCGCAGCCAGCGCGCCGCTGGGAAGAACTGTGCACCACTGGTGCCTGGAGAGCCCGGCTTTCTGCGGATCAGCCCGTCGATGACGAACCACAGGCCCGCCGCCGCCAGCACATACACAGCCAGGTACCAGAAGGGCAGGATGCGCGCGTTCCACAGCCGGTGTTGCGGCCAGTGGACAAAGCCCATGGCCATGGTGAAGGCGATGACCAGCCACACCAGCACCGGCCGGTACCAGCGCGCAAGGCCGATGACGGCGCCGGCGCCGGCGAGCACCAGCAGCCACGTGATGCTGTGATGTGTGCCATCACCGCTGATCTCGTCAGTAAAGAACAAGTGCTCGCGCACGGAGGTGAGTCGCTCCCAGCCCATGTCATTCAGAAACGCTCGCCGGGCAACGAATGGCACCGTCCAGAAGGCCGAGAGCAGTCCGCCGATGACGCCGATAGCGAGGGCATGCCACGACCGGCGCCACTCGGTCGCCAGCAACGCCGCAACGACAGCAGCCGGCACGGCTAGGCGGGCCAGCGGGGATTCGGTGATGTTCCAGACTGCAGCCCACAGCACGATCGCCGCGATGGACGCACCCAGCGTCGCTATGCGGCCGATGCGACTGGGCAACGCATGGAGACCCCGCGTCGCCACCATCAAGATGCTGGCCGCAACCGCGAATATCAGCGGAATGGGATGGCACAGGGCGACGAATGCCAGCGCCAAGCTGGTTCGTGCGCGCCCGGTGCCGCGTTCCAGCGAGCGCCAGAGCAAGCCCAGATACACGAGCGTTGCCGACAGCGCGATCGAGAACGCGAACTCCCCCGCCAAGGTCGATGCGGCATTGCCGCCGTAGATGGTGAAGTTGACATCGAAAACGAACAGCAGCGCCGCGACGGGCAGCAGCATCCGCAGCGAGCGAGGCCAGCTCGCCAACCGACCCATCAGCCACGCGGCGGCCGGCATCGAAACAACGCCGCTGACAGCCACCAGCTTGAACGCCACGCCGAAGGGCAGCACCAGGTCCGCCGCCACGATCATCAGGTACGGAAGCACCATGTAGAACTGCATCGCCGGCATGCCCGCGTACCAGTCCGGCGTCCAGCCGCGCAGCGACCACGCCGGCAGCAGCTCGTCCCGCAAGTACGCCGGTCCCCAGACATGGGCGCCCATGTCGCCGCCGGTCGGCGTCGACGTCGATACGACGCCGCCGGGGTCAAGCCACACCACCACGGCCACGCAACTCGCTATGACGACGGCGGCTTCAACCCACGCTCGCAGCACCGACCCCATGCGCGGGGGGCGCGTGGTCAGTGCGGCCACCCGCGCAGGCTAGAGGCCGAGCGGGGAGCTAACGACTGGGGGGTCTGCCACGGCGCGCGGCTGCTGGCCGAGGGAGCGTCGCCATAGCATGAACCCATGGCATCTGAGGTGCCCCCGGGCGAGCGGCACTCTCGCGCGCGCAAGCCGCGCGCAAGCGAGCCTCCCGACGCGCCAGCGGACGACAACGCCAACGATGCCCAACGACACAGCGGCTCGTCCCCCTCCGGGCCCGGCGTTCGCCGCCGCAGCGAGCGCTGGCCCCGCTGGTCGATCTGGCTGCTCGCCATGGTGTTGCTGTCCGTGATGTTTCTGCCCGGGATCCTGCGCAGCGACGGCGGCGAGCCCATCGACTACAGCGCACTCATCGCCGAGGTGCAGTCGGGAACCGTCAGCAGCATCAAGGTCACCAACGGCACCGGCGCAATCACCGGCGAGTACACCGACGGCACCAGGTTCTCCTCTGAAGGGCCCGTCGAGCTTCCTGAGACCGACCTGGAGAGGCTTCGAGAGCGCGAGGTGTCCATCGAGTTCCACACCGACCGGCCCAACTTGCTCGTCAGCCTGCTGCCGTTCCTGCTGCCGTTCGGCCTCATCTTCCTGTTGTTCTGGTGGATGCAGCGGCGGGCGCAGGGCCAGATGTCGGGGATCATGTCGATCGGCCGGAGCAAGGCCAAGACCTACACCACCGAGCGCCCGTCGACAAAGTTCGACGACATCGCCGGCTACGACGGCGTCAAGCAGGAGATCACCGAAGTGGTCGACTTCCTGAAGACGCCCGAGCGCTTCGCCGCGATCGGTGCCAAGGTCCCCAAGGGGGTGCTGCTGGTAGGCCCACCGGGCACCGGCAAGACGCTCATTGCCAGAGCGGTGGCCGGAGAGGCGGGTGTGCCCTTCCTGTCGGTGACCGGTTCGGACTTCATGGAGATGTTCGTGGGCGTCGGCGCCAGCCGCGTGCGAGACCTCTTCCAGAGCGCTCGCAAGCTGGGGCGGGCGATCATCTTCATCGACGAGATCGATTCGATCGGCCGCAAGCGAGGCGCGGGTCTCGGCGGCGGCCATGACGAGCGCGAGCAGACGCTCAACCAGATGCTGGCCGAGATGGACGGCTTCGAGGAGAGCGGCGGCATCGTGATGATGGCGGCGACCAACCGGCCCGACATCTTGGATCCCGCCCTGCTGCGGCCAGGCCGGTTCGACCGCCAAGTGGTGGTGCCGCTGCCGGAGTTCTCCGAGCGGCTCGCCATCCTGGAGGTGCACTCCAAGGACAAGAAAACCGACCCCGACGTGCAGTTCGAGACCCTGGCGAAGGGCACGCCCGGCATGAGCGGCGCCGACCTGGCGAACCTGGTCAACGAGGCGGCCCTGCACGCCGTGCGTCGCGACTCGGAGTGCATCGCCCAGGCAGACTTCGAAGCTGCGCGCGACCGGGTGCTGATGGGCCAGCGTCGGGAATCGGTGGCGCTGACCGAGCGAGAGCGGGAGGTGACCGCCTACCACGAAGGCGGGCATGCGCTGATCGCCACGCTGTTCCCGCATGCCGACCCCGTGCACAAGGTGACGATCCTGCCGACCGGTCAAGCACTCGGCGTCACCATGCAACTGCCCGAGGAACGCCACGCCTACAGCCAGGAGTACATCGAGGACCGGCTGGCGGTGCTGTTCGGCGGCCGGATGGCGGAGGAGACGGTCTTTGGCGTGACCTCCACAGGTGCAGCCAACGACCTCGTTCAGGGCACGGAATTGGCGCGCAAGATGGTCTCCGAGTGGGGCATGAGCGACCGGGTGGGACCGATGGCCTGGGGGTCGCACGCGCAGGTCTTCCTCGGCGAGGATCTGGTGTCAGGACGCGATTACTCCGACGAGACCGCTCGGGTCATCGACGAGGAGGTCGAGCGGATACTGCGTACGCAGCAGGATCGGGCACGCAGCGCGCTCGTCGAGCACCGCGCGGCCTTGGACCGGATCGCCGCAGCCCTGCTCGAGCACGAGACCATCACGGGTGAGCAGATCACGGCACTCGTGGGTGAGCCGCCCTCGAGCTAGCCCTCCGGGGGTCCGGGGCGGCGCACGACCTGCGCGAGTGCTGCAGCCAGCCCGGACAGGTCAACGCTGCCGACCCAGCCGTCCACCACCCGGCCGTCGATGTCAGTCACGACGGTCGTCGGCACGGTATCGATGCCGTGCTGGCGATGCAGTTCCCGTTCGGCACCGAACGGCACTTCGGCCACTGGCAGCCCAGCGCCGGCGGGCCCGCGCACGACGGCGAGAGCTGCGGAACAGGTGCGGCACGTTTCCTCGGTAAAGACCACAAGTGCCGGGCCCTGCGGCATGCCAACCGCTGCGAGATCGACCGCTGGGGGCAGTTCCGACCTCGCCACCGCCGAGGGCGACGCAGCACGGCGGCGCTGGGCGAGGGACGCGACCACGATCGCGGCGACGATCAGAATCGCGGCGATCGCGAGACGCTCCATCGCGACTCACCAAGCCACCGGGTGCGCCACGCTCAGGCCTGCACCCCCTACTCGTGCCTGCCACAGCAACACTGCGAACGGCGTGTCGGACACGAGGAGACGGGTCGTGCCGCTCGCCAACCGGTGGGTGACCACGCCTGATGCCGGCACGTCGATGGCGGCAACCGTGTCGCCGTTGAGCGTTCCCACCAGCACGCGACGATCCGTGTCTCCGGCGGCTGTTCCATCGACGTCCTCTCCGGCACCGCCTCCGGCAACCGCAGACGGATCCGTCATGATCGTCAGGAATGCCTCGCCCCCGGACTCGGGCGCGATGACGACAAGCCACCGATTGCTCGTGCGGACGGCACCCGGCACGAAGGCCAAGCCCGACTGCGCCTCGAGCACCGGCGGTCGGACCTCGACTGCGGCGGGCTCGCCGGCGACCTCGGATCCCTCGGATGCGCCATCAGCCACGGCAGCGCCGGACGAGCCACCGGCCCCGGTGTCGGTGAGCGGACTCGCCGCACTGCCGACCAGCGCTTCAGCCCACACAACGATGGGAACGCCATTCTGCGACGCAACCGAGACCCCGAACGGAAGACCGGGCGCCGCAAGGAGCGTCTCCAACCCGGGAGACAGCTCACCGGGGGGCTCGACCTTCAGCTCCACGACATCGTGTGCTGCCACAGCGAAGGACAGGCGGTCGCCGAACGGGTCATCGAACACCACGGAAGCGGCAACCTCAGCTACCTGATCGGATGGATTGAAGATCCGCACCCACAGCTGTGTCTCATCGTCGGCACCGGCTACCGGCACGAGCCAGCGCTCGCCGACGGCCACAGACGCCAGTTCCGCAGCCAGGCCGCGCCGGCCGATGCTCCCGTCGTAGGCCACGAGCGAGTCCACCGCGATGCGGCCCGTGCGGGCCTTGACTGATGCGGCGACGACATCCCGGCGACGCGCATGCTCGCCGATGTCGACGGCGATGGTGCTCCATGCGGGCACGACCACGCCACTGAGCGCCGGCGCCACGAAGGGACCGAACTCGGCTTCGGAGGCAAACGTCACATCCACGATCGCATCCCGTGGCAGCGGGTTCATGATGGCCACAACAGCCAGCGCATCGGCCTGGGTGTCGCCCACCGGTACGTACCAATTCGGGGCCAGCACGCTCGAACAGCGGGCCTCGTCGATGCCGAGCGGGGAGACAAAGCGGCGCGTCACCGCCAACCCGCCCGATGAGGCCTCCACCAGGGCTCCGATGACTTCGTCGCGCACATAGTCCGAGGTCGTCACGACCCCGGTGCTGCGCGGCGCGACGTCGGCCGTCACGAACTGGCGGCCCGTCGTGCGTCCCCGGAACTCGACGGACACCGAGGCGACCTCGGCGGTCATGTTCGTCAGCAGCACTTCCGTCGTGACCTCGCCGAATCCCTGAACCGGCGCCCTCATGCCGACGGCGGGACAGAACCAGCTGGACGTCAACGCGTCGGGAGGCGGCACCACGATCTGGGTCCGTGCCTGGGGACCCTCTGGCGTATCCGACGGCAGCGTCCGGTCGTCACTCACGTCGACGAGCAACGCCGCCGCTACGGCCAGCGGGATCAGCAGCCGAGGCAACCACCGCACAACCCTTCTCATCGCGTCGCCCGCCTCACGAGCGCCGAAAGGCGGTTGACGAGCGGGGTGGGCTGGCCGATCGCCACCCAGAGCAACGCCAGCCAGATAAGCACCTGGGCGGTGATCCGGTTAGTCACGGCGACCGAACGCTCGAAGCTCAGCTCGGCCTGACCGCTCTGGGGCGGATCGAAGCGCATCGCCCAGCCCAAGGCGGGTGCCGGCTCGACTGCTGCATCTCCGGCATCGCCAACCTGCAGGCGCCATCGGGGATCGTAGGACTCGGCAACCAGCACCGTGCCGGTCCCCACCGGTCCCAATTGGCTCGTGGCTGACCGGTGATCGGTGAGCACGCCGATGCCGTCGGTCAAGTCGCTCACCACGAGGTCTACCGGGTCAGTGGCAAAGCCAGCCGGGATCGGCCGGGAGAACTGCGCCCGCGAGGACCACCACGCCTCGTTGCGGAACACCTGCACCGACGGATCCGCCGCGAGCGGGCGCAGGTCGATCTGCGAAGCGAGCGCCTCCGCCACAGCCGGCGACACCGGTCGGTCCCAGCCTTCGGTGTACGAGGGTCCCGAGCGCTCCACTACCACGACATACCTGATGCCGAACGAGCCCAGCAGCCGTCCCAGTCGCAATGTGTCGCCCGCCAGCCCGACCCGGATGGCCTCTGCCAGACGTTCATCGCCAGGTGTGGGCGGTAGGGCCCACGAGTGCCGGATGTCGGGAAATCCCCGCACTGACGTCCCAGCGGCAAGTCCCTCCACGCCGAGATCGGTGCCGCGCAACGGCAGGACTTCGGAAGCGCCGAGCCACAGCACCCGGTAGTCAGGTCCGACATCGCGATCATCGACCAGAGCCAGCGGTACCCGGTGGTCGAAGCTCGGCGCCGACCAATCACCGTCGATCGAGGCCCATGCGGTCGGCAGCACCATTGCGCCCACCGCGATGCCGCTCAGCAAGACCATCGCGCCGCGCATCTGCGTCGGCGCGTCGCCGTCCGCAGCTGCAAGAGCTGCCGGTCCTGCTGCTGCTGCCCAGCACAGGCCGACGGCCCCAAGCGTCAAGGACACCTCCGCGAGCGAGTGTCCCAACGCTGGGCCATCGATCAGCTCCTCAGCCCAGCCGGCGACGATGACCCACGCGAGGGCGAAGCCGGCCAGCCCGACCAGCCAGCCGCGCACTGACAGCCACAACCGGCCTCCCCGTCCAATCAGCAGCGGCACTGCCGCAGCAACCAGCAGACCCCAGCTGAGCGGCAGCTCGCCGAGCGGACCGGTCTGGAACCGCAGCAGCTCTGCCAGCGACGAGGGCGTTGACGAGGTGCGGCTGCCGAGCGAGACATCGAGGTAGGCCCGCAATGAGTCGAATTCGAGCAGCCAAGACAGATGCGCAAGCCCTGCGAGTGCCACGGCGACGGCAACCCGCAGCAGTCCGAGGATCGGCGCGCCGAGCGGTTGGCCCTGCGCCATGCGCCTGACGAACTCCGCCATGGCAAGGGTCAGTCCCGACGCGGCGGCCAGCACCACGATGAACGGCTCGAAGGCCGCCGCCACGGCAAGGAGCAGGGAAAGCGATGCCACCCTGGCGGCGACGCCACGCCGGCTTGCATCGCTCCGAGGCCGAGACACCGACGGGTTCACCAGGCGATGGACGAGCAGCACTATCGCAGGCGCAGACCCGTACGCCAGCAGCACGTCCCAGCGGCCGGTCGCCAACGCGTTGTACGGCAACGGGCAAGCGGCATACAGCACCAGGGCAACCAGCCGGCCGTTGCGGCTCGGCCCGCTTCGATCCGTGCTGTCCTGATGCTGGCCAGCGGCGCACAGCCGCCACATGCCGAGGGGGCCCGCAAGCAGCAGACTCCAGATGGCGATGTTTCTCAGGAGTCCGGTCGCGCCGAGCAGCACGGTGCCGCCCAGCCCCAGCAGGCCCATGGCGGCAGGGCCGATCCCGGCAGCGCCGACCCCGCTCTCACGCCAGCCGTCCAGGTACGCCCCGAGCATGGTGCCCGCATCGGGAAAGTGCGCGAACTGGCCGTGTGCCCCGATGCCGCCTGTCAGCAGGTGGCGTGAGCCGAAGGCGATCAGCCCCAGCACCCCGAGCCAGACCACCCACACCGTCCGGTGCGCATTGCGCCGCCACGTGCCCAGGATGCTCTCGTCGATCGTGGTCCGTGCCGCCAGCCCGCCTTCGGGGCTCAGGCGGTAGCGGAACCAGTCGGCGACCCGCACGGAGCCGCCCTGCTGCAATCGGCGCAGATCGGCGTCCCGGACGCGCCGGTAGCGCTTGGCAGCACCTCGCAGAGCGAAGGTGCCGCCGATGTGGCGTGCGTTCCACGCCCAGGCCAGCGCTACATCCGAGGCCTGAGCGAAGCGCCCGCGCAGCAGGGCAAGCAGCACCTCGCCGACGGCGAGCACTGCCGCAAGCGCCACGGCCGGCAGCAGGTACACCCACCCGTAGCACTTCGCCATCGTGCGCAGCCGGGACCGGTGCTCGTGCTGGCGCGCCGAGGGCCCGTGGGCGGGAGCTGCCGGGTCAAGCCGCAGCACCCCGGTTGCAGATGGCACCACACGGACCCGTGCACCCGAGAGCTGTATCCGCCAGCACAAGTCGACGACGGCGCCGTCGCCCTCGAGCGCTGGGTCGAAGCCGCCGACGATGCGGAAGATGTCCTCCCGCACGAGCATCGCCTCAGTGGGGGCCACGAACAGGTCTCGGGCCTCATCGTGCTGTTCCTGGTCCAGCTCGTCCTGCCCGGCGACGGGAATCCGGACGCCCAGACGGTCCGCTGTGCCGCCGAGATCGCGCAGCGTCAGGCCGTCCTCGGCATCGAGCAGCTTGGGACCGGCGACACCGACGATCCGTCCCGGGACGTTCTCGGCATCTTCGATGAGGACACTGATGGCGTCGGGCGCAAGAGCGACACGATCGGACAGGAACAGCAGATAGTCCGCTCCCCGCACCAGCGACGCTCCGCGATTGTTGACTACACCCATCCGCTGGCGGTGGCCCGTGCGACCTCGACCCCGCCGGGACGGCACGGGATCGGCAACGGCTGCGGTGGGAAACAGCTCACGGACCCGGCGGCCCTGCTCACCGTGTGCATCGCACAGCACCAGCACGGCAAGCCGCGGGTAGTCCTGCGCTTCGAGCGCCCGCAGGGTGATCTCGGTATCGGACCACCGCGAGCCCGTCGTGACGATGGCCGCAACCGCAGGCGGGGGCGCCAGAACCGCCGGTTCCGACGCAGCGGGCGGCGGCTGCTCCCCCGATGTCGGCGAGCTCACGGCCGGCTCACTTCTCTCACGATTGGTTACCGCACCGCTTCGGCCGCGACGACGCCGAGTCCCGCCCGGGAAGTGCGGTAGTCCGGCGCGTCCCCGTAGTTGAAGCTGGTGCCGTCGCTCCACACCAGCCAGTAGCCGTCACCGCTGGCGGTAGCGGCGAACCCGACGGCTCGCAGCCGGTTCTGGCGATCCGCGCGGTCGCCGTGATGGTCTGCGGCGCCGATGGCATGCACCGCCGTGTCGGCGCCGGCGATCCAGTAGCCGCCGCCGTCAGGCTCGACGGCGAGGCCGATCCCGGCCGCGCCACTGCGCAGGAGCGGACCGCAGCCGAGGTCGCGCGCGTCGCCGAAAGCCAGGACGCGGCCGTCGTCCAGCGCCAGCCAGTAGCCGTCACCGGTCGGCGAGGACTCGATGTCGACGACTTCCGCAGCCAGCCAGAGGTGCGCGATTGCGCCCCAGTGTGCCGCGGCGCCGAATGCGAAGACGTTGCCCCGGCTCGTCGCGAGCCAGTAGCCGTCCCCATCGGGTTGCGCAGCCATCGCCACGACGGGATCATCGCTTCCGGCACCCACAGCGTTTCCGTGATAGCCGGCGTCGCCGAAGGACTGGACATCACCGCCGGACGTAGCGAGCCAGTAGCCGTCCCCATCGGGATGCGCAGCCATCGCCGCGAACCGGTCGGATGACGATGGCGGCGTTCCGTTGCCGAGATGCTCGGCGGACCCATCAGCAAACACCGTGCCGTCGGACTTCAGCACCCACAGGCCGGGGCGGGCCGTCCCCGTCGACGGATCCGGCTCGACGGAGGTGGGACGCTCGCAGGACTGGCCGTCGGGGAACTGGGGGAAGCGGTACCAATCAGACCTGAGCGAGAACTTCTTGCGGAAGGGATCGCGTGCCCACCGGTTCCACTGCCCGTCGCTGACACCCGAGTAGCCGTCGAAGTCCTCAACGCCATCGGTGCCCACGATGCGCATGCCGCGGGTCCGCCCGCCCCACGCGCCGTTGCCGTTGCGGTGCGTGACCTCGATGCAGACCAGGCTGCCGATGCTCGGGTAGGCGGCCTCGATGTCCGATCTGCTGATCCGGTACTCCCACGCATGGTTGGAATTGCCGGCCGTCGAGTCGCCGAGATCCTGGACTCCGGGGAACCGGGACCCTTCGTCGAGCCCGGCCGTCCAGCCGCCGCTGGAGGCGTGGAACTCTGCAAACGCAATCGATCCGTCGTCGTGGACACGGACATGGCCCGCCGTGCTGCGGATCGCGGTGTTGGTGTGGATATAGCGGGTGCCGTGATCGAGCGCCTGCCCGTCGCGCGCGGCGCCTGCGTACACCTGACAATTCCACCAGTCGCAGGTGTCGGTGAACCTCCCTTGGCTTCCGCTGCGCGCGCGCGAGGCTGCCAGCGAAAGCACGTACGAACGTGCCGCGATGGCCTGCGCTTCGAGCGCGGCGATGCCACGCCCGCCGCCCGCCGCGCCCCACTCGGGGATGCTCTCGCGGGGCACGACGCCACGCAGGTACTGCTCGAGCGGTACCCGGTTGAACGAGAACGGGCCGTTCTGATCCACGATGCCGAGGACGCCCCGGTAGGCGGTCCTGCGTGACTCCACCGCTGCATCCCGACCGTCGCAGTAGATCATGACCAAGAGCTGCGATTGGTCGTCGACGGCGTAGTCGCTGTTCGCAGGCACCGCTTCGACATACCGGTCGCCGCGGCGGCTCGACGCCGAGAGCCCGCTGGCCACCAGGTCGCCGCGGCGCCCGCATCCGCTGTTCGAGCGCACCCAGAAGTCGCCGGCGCTGACGCCGATCCGCACGACATCGCCGCTGTCGAAGCGGTGTCCAGCCACGGTGAACGCGGACGCGGACGTGACGAGCAGGTCATTGCGGTCGTTGCCGGTGAGATGCACCCAGATGTCGGGATTGCTCACGCTGGAGCGGACCGTGTTGCTGTAGTAGTGCTGGACGATCTGATCGCTGGTCCAGCGATGGTCCACCGCGTAGCCCAGCGCACCCCACTGGCTGAGCCCGTTGCCGTGCCCGAAGCCTCGGCCCTCCACGACGATGACGCTCGGGGCCAGCTCGGCCTGCTGAGCGCCGGCCGGCGTCGCGGCGAACGCCAAGGAACCGGCCGCCACCGAACACGCCACGGCCGCGCAGGCAAGCTTGCGCAGATGTGCTGCCGCGCGCCGCGGCATCGGGAGTTCCCGCACTCCTGTAGTGGTACCGGCCTGCGGGCGGCGCCCGTCGGATATCGCGCCGTTCCGGGCTCGCCCGCGCCAGCGCCATCCGCTGCCCGCAGGGCGAGATGCCTGCATCGGAGTCGTCACGTGAGCTTGCGCCGCTCGATCTCGATGTCGCTCGTGACCATCGTGGTGACCAGCTCTTCGAATGACATCTGGGGCGTCCACCCGAGCACCCGCTCGGCTTTGGATGCATCACCGACGAGCAGATCGACCTCGGCGGGCCGGAAGAATCGGGGATCTATCCGGACGTGCCGCTCCCAGTCGTCGATGCCCGCAGCGGCGAAGGCAAGCTGTACGAAATCGCGCACTGCGTGGGTCGTGCCGGTCGCGATGACGTAGTCGTCGGGCTCGGGCTGGCGGAGCATCAGGTGCATAGCGCGCACGTAGTCGCCGGCGAAGCCCCAGTCGCGCTTGGCGTCGAGGTTCCCGAGCGCCACCTCGTCCTGGAGGCCGAGCTTGATGCGCGCCACGGCGTTGGTGACCTTGCGAGTCACGAATTCGAGACCGCGCCGCGGCGACTCGTGATTGAACAGGATGCCGCTGCAGGCGAACAGCCCGTAGCTCTCGCGGTAGTTCACCGTGGTGTGGTGGCCGAACACCTTGGCCGAGCCGTACGGGCTGCGAGGGTGCAGCGGCGTCAGCTCGTTCTGAGGCGTCTCGCGCACTTTGCCGAACATCTCGCTGGAGGAGGCCTGGTAGAAGCGGATCGGGTTGTCCACGCCACCCACCAGCCGGATGGCCTCGAGCAGACGCAGCACTCCCAGACCGGTGATGTTGGCGGTCAGCTCGGGCTGCTTGAACGACAGCGCCACGAAGCTGATGGCGCCGAGGTTGTACACCTCGTCGGGCTGCGTGTACTCGAGGGCGGCGATGAGCGACGCGAGGTCGGCGAGATCGCCCGGCACCAGCTCGACATAGGGCAGATCGGCAGCCACTGTCTCCGAGCGCGGATTGTGCTGGCCGGTCATCAGCCCGACGACCCGGTATCCCTCGCCGTGCAGGTGCTCGGCCAGATACTGGCCGTCCTGGCCGGTGATTCCGGTGATGAGGGCCGTCGGCACGGGTCAGCTCCGGTTCTCCGAGTGCAGGGCGGGCGTGTGGACCGGAGATCAGGGTACGGGTCACCGCCGATGCTGTGAAGTCAGCGCCGCTCTCAGCCTCCGGCAGCCCTCACCCGCGTTGCCGACGGGTTCCGGTACGGTGCCGCGAATGGCACGTCGCCCGCATACTGGCTGGGTACGCCCGCTGCGGGCGCTGGCGGCGGCGCTGCTGGTCGGTACTGCTGTGGTCGGAATCGGAGACCTGGCGGGTGCCGCGTCGCGTGTCGATTCGGATCGGCTGTGGGGTGACGACCGCTACGAGACCGCAGCGGAGATTGCGGAGGAGTACGCATCTGCCGCCGGCCCGATCAACACAGCCATCGTGGCTTCAGGAGAGTCATTCGCCGACGCACTGGCGGCCACCCCGCTGGCTCGCGTGCGCAACGCGCCGATCCTGCTGTCTCCCCCCGATGCGCTGCATCCTGCGACCCGCAGATTCATTGAGCGTCACCGGATCGGCGACATCATCATCGCCGGCGGCGCCGACGCTGTCTCTCTCGAGGTCGAAGATGCGCTGGCCGGCTTGACTGGCAGCAGGCCGGAGCGGCTGGAGGGGTCCGACCGCTACCGGACTGTGGTCAGCATCGCCCGCGAAATCGACGCCAGCCAGATCGGCAGCTTCTGCGGCGATGGCCGACGTACCGCGCTGCTGGCGACCGGAGAGAAGTTCGCCGACGCGCTGGCGCTGTCACCGCTCGCCTTCGCGGGCCCGCATCCGGTGCTGCTCACCACACCCGACCGGCTGCCCACAGCAGTCGAGGACTATCTCACGGACTACACCATCGAGCAGGTGCTGATCGCAGGCGGACCTGCAGCAGTCACGGACTCGGTCAGAGCTGAGCTCGCCGCGCTCGGCATCAGAGTCCAGCGGCTGTGGGGGCAGGACCGCTTCGAGACCGCTGCTGAGATAGCCGGGGAACTCGCCGATCGCTGCTTCGGATCCGACGAATTCGGTCTCGCCGACGGCCGGAATTTCCCCGACGCACTGGTCGGCGGCGCATTGCTGGGCCTGCGTCGGGCGCCGCTGCTGCTGTCGGAACCTGCCTTGCCCGATGCGACTCGCAGGTTCCTGGCCGGCCCCGTTCCCGATGCGGGCACCGTGCAGCTCACGATCTTCGGCGGGCCCGCGGCGGTATCGGATTCCGCCGCGGCGGCGGCAACGGATGCGCTGAGGGGCCTCGACCGGGAGTGCGATCCGCGCGAAGACACCCCCGGGGTTCCGCGTGACGTGACGGTGCAGCCGCTCAACGGCGCTCTCGAGGTCCGCTGGAAGGCGCCGGACAGGGTCGGCAACAACGATCCTTCCGGCTACCGGATCAGGTACCGGCCCGTCGGCGGGCACTGGGTCACGATGCGCAACGTCAGTTCGCCTGCGACCGTCTCGGGACTGCAGAACACGGCCCTGTACGAGGTGCAGGTGCGAGCCGACGGCAGCCGCTACGAGGTGTGGAGCCCGAGCAGCTACGCGACGCCGTCAGATGCGATCGGAGCCGCTGCGCCATCGACGTCAGGCAATCGCAGCCGCACTGCCAGCACAGTGTCACTCGCCGCAGCGCAACCGGCGAACACCTCAGGACCGGACTGCCCACCCCGGCCCGCCACCGCATGACTCCCGGTCAGACTGAGACCGTTGCCGTGCTGGCCGGAGGCGTCGGAGCGGCCCGGTTCCTGCGCGGGCTCCTGCGTGTGCGCCGGCCGACCGACGTGACCGCCATCGTCAATGTAGGCGACGACTTCACGCTGCACGGATTGAACATCAGCCCTGACCTCGACACGGTGACCTACACGCTGGCCTCGGTAATCAATCCCGAAACCGGCTGGGGCCGCGCCGGCGAGTCATGGCGCGTGCTGACAGAACTCGGCCGGCTCGGGGGCCAGGACTGGTTCCAGCTCGGCGATCTGGACCTGGCGCTGCACCTCTACCGCACCCAGCGGCGGAGCGAAGGCGCATCGCTGTCGCAGGTGACTGGCGAGATCGCTGCCAGCTTCGGTCTCGAGCTGACGCTGCTGCCCGTCAGCGACGACCAGATCCAGACCCGCATCACGCCCGCCGAGCCCACCGGTGCCGCCGAGATCGACTTCCAGGACTACTTCGTCGCCCAACGGCACGGCATTTCGATACGCGCCGTCCGATTCGCCGGCATCGACACCGCCCGACCGGCACCCGGCGTGATAGAGGCGCTGTGGGGTTCCGCGGTCGTGGTGGTGGCGCCGTCGAACCCGTTCGTGTCCATCGGCCCCGTCGTGGATGTGCCCGGCGTCCGCGAGGTCCTGGCGCAGCGTCGTCACAGCGTCGTCGCTGTCTCGCCCATCGTCGGCGGCGCATCGATCAAGGGACCTGCCGGCGCGATGATGACCGAGTTGGGTCACGAGGCGAGCGCCGTGGGTGTCGCGCGGCTCTATGCAGAATTCGCCGGCACCTTGGTGATCGATGACGCTGATCGTGACTTGGCGCCGGCAGTGTCGGACGCCGGCATGTCACCGGTGGTCGCCGACACCATCATGAGCAGTCCGGAGCGGGCCGCCGCATTGGCGCGCACAACGCTCGAGGCTGTGAGCGGGTCATGAGAGAAACGAGAACCGCGTGACCATCGAATTGCTGCCCGTCGAAGGCATCGGCGAGATCTCCCACGGCGACGATCTCGGCGCCGTCATCTGGGACGCCTGCGAGACGTCGCCCGGCGGTCTGCAGGACGGCGATGTGCTCGTCGTGACGCAGAAGATTGTCTCCAAGGCTGAGGGCGCCATGGAGCAGATCGACCCCGACGACCCGCTGTCGCACAAACCCCTCGTCGAGCGCGAGTCGGTCCGCATCCTGCGCCGCCGGGGCGATCTCATCATCAGCGAGACCAAGCACGGGTTCATCTGCGCCAACGCGGGAATTGACCTGTCCAACGTCGAGCGGGGCTACGCAGCGCTGCTCCCCGACGACAGCGATCGCTCCGCCAACAAGATCCGTGACCGCATCCGGGCGCTGTCGGGCCGCACCGTCGGCGTGATCATCTCCGACACGTTCGGACGCCCATGGCGGCGCGGTGTCACCGACGTGGCCATCGGCTGTGCAGGCATTGCTGCCGTCGTCGACTTGAAGGGCACTGCTGATGCGCTCGGACGCGAGCTGATGGTCACCGAGGTGTGCGTGGCCGATGAGATCGCGTCGGCTGCCGACCTGGTGTGCGGCAAGGCACGGGGCGTGCCGGTCGCGGTCGTGCGCGGGGTGGACCCGAGCTGGCTGCGGCGCGCGTCCGTGCGCTCGGAGATCATCAGGGACCCCGCCGAGGACTTGTTCCGCTAGCTGTCGGAAGCGGCGGCTGGCTGGCGCTGCGAGCGCAGCACAGCGCCCGGAGCGATCTGCTCGCCCGTGCCGACCACCGAGAAATCGCTGAGCACTGCTCCCGCTCCGATCACGACATCCCGTCCGAGCACCGAGTCGATCACGACGGCACCCTCGGCGAGACGGCAGCCCTCCCCCACAACCGATCGCTGCACGACAGCACCGGGGCCGATCTCGCACCCACGACCGATGACCGATGTGCGGATCTGCGCCTCGGCATCGATGCCGTCCGCCACCGCAGCGATGCCGTCCGCCACCTTGGCGCCAGCGCGCCGGCCCTCGAGAATGTCCAGGTTCGCGGCCAAGTACTGCTGCGGTGTGCCCGTGTCGAGCCAGTACGTGTCCGAGACCGACGCGACCAGTGTCCCGTCAACGACGATCTGAGGGAAGATCTCTCGCTCGATCGACACAGGCCGGTCAGGCGCGATGCGATCGAGCACCCGTGAGGTCAGCACGTAGGTGCCAGCGCTGATGGTCGGCTGCCTGCGGTGCGGCAGCGCTGCGGATGCCGAGCCCGGCTCCGGCTTCTCCGAGAACGACAGCACCCGGCCAATCGGATCGG
Source organism: Candidatus Poriferisodalis sp. (assembly GCF_965208555.1). Lineage (GTDB taxonomy): Bacteria > Actinomycetota > Acidimicrobiia > Acidimicrobiales > Poriferisodalaceae > Poriferisodalis. The sequence continues at coordinate 867,942 of NZ_OZ242342.1, forward strand.
TCACCACGAGGCCATACGGCGACGGATCGGCGACCGGCTGCAAGGCGATCGTGGCTTCGGCGCCGGAGTTCTCGTGCATGTGCGCCAGCGCGGCCACATCGAGATCGGTCAGCACGTCGCCATTGAGCACCAGAAAGGTTCCCGTAATGCCGCTGGCCTCCGCAGCAAATCGCACGGCACCTGCGGTGCCGCGAGGCTCCGGCTCGACTGCGATCTCATAGGGGAGCTGCGCGATGCGGCCCAGCGGGTACGCCGCGGTGAATGCCTCAGCCCGGTAGCCCAGCGAGAGCACCACCTCGTCGACCCCGTGCCGCAACAGATGCTCGCAGACCCACTCGATCATCGGCCGCCCGCACACTGGCAGCATCTGCTTGGGCGTGTCGTTGGTCAGCGGGCGCAGCCGGGTGCCGAAGCCGCCCAGCAGCAGGATCGCCTTCACTCAGCAGGCTCTGAAGTCTCCGACGGCTCGGAGGTGACGGGAAGGTCGCCCTCAAGCGGCTCGCTGCCGCCGCCGTCATCGAGCACCGGCCCCTCTTCGGTCGAGCCATCGATCAGCGGCTGATCCTCCGGCGGCAGATTGAGGTAGGCCCGCAGGAATGCGTCGTCGGGCCGCGGAACGTCGGCGTTGTCCACGCTCGGGTGGACGAACGCGAACACGAAGATCTGGCCGTCGTCGAGGAAGCGCACGTCGCGCAGGTCTTCGGTGAACGCCAGCGCTTTCTCCGCCTGCAGGGTCTCCCAGCGCATGATGCGCAACTCGGCGCCCGGCTCGGCGACATCGGGGTCGTCGCTGCCGGGGTCGGGAGACGCACAACCCTCTCCGGACTCATCGAGAACGGTTCCGTCCGGCAGCTCGATCCTGGAGTCGGTCAGCTCGAACTCGATCTCCCGCATGAACGCGCCCACGGTGGCGAACTGGCCTGTGACGCCGGTGTGGAAGGGGTGGATGTGGATGAGCCCGTCACCATGGGTGTGAATGCCCGACTGGTCGTCGACATCGTTGGGGTAGAGGTCGAGGATGAAGTCGTCGCAGTCGTAGATCGCGTAGAGCGAATGCCAGTGATCGCCCAGGCGTGGCGGGCCCGCCGGAGCATTCGCAGATCGCTCATTGCGGGCCACCAGGATCAGCACGACACCCAAGAGGACGACGAGGAGCATTGCTGCCGGGAACAGGAAGTCGCGCCGGGGGCGAAAGCTCCTGCCGCCTCCGCCGGCGCTCGCTGCTTTGGCAACCTTCTTGGCAGCGGCTGATCTCGCCATACGGGGCGACAAGCTACCGGCGCTCGGAGCCAATGGGTGCGCCCGCGGCGGAGGCGGCACGAGATTCTGCGACCAGCGATCCAGCAGGTCGCAACGTCGCAGAATCTCGTGCCGCCTCCGCCGCTATGGCATCAGTTCGTTCACGCGCCGGCGTTACCGCCGGCCGAGTCCCTCGTAGGCGAAGCCTGCGGCGCGCAGCTCGATGGGATCGAGCAGGTTGCGTGCGTCCACGATGCGAGCCGCGGTCATCAGCGATGCTGCTCGCGGCCAGTCGAGGGCCGCGAATTCGGGCCACTCGGTCAGCACGACCGCGACATCGGCACCGTTCAGAGCTTCGTACACCGAGCCGCGGACGCCTAGTGCCGCCGGCAGCTGCGAGGCCATGTCCGGATGATCATCGAGGTCGCCCACAGCCGGGTCGTATGCCACGAGGCGCGCCCCCGTCGCACTGAGCCGATCGACAACCCTCAGCGCAGGAGAACCGCGCAGGTCGTCGGTCCCGGCTTTGAAGGTCAGCCCCATCACGGCCACGGTGATGCCGTGAAGGTCGGGGGGCCGCACGGCCCCGTCACCGGAATCAGGATCAACCCGCTCGTTCGGTCCGTCGGCCACCATGCGGGCAACTTTGGCCACCACCCGATCGAGCTGCTGCTCGTTGACTGCGATGACCCCTTCGAGCAGGTCGAAGACGTAACCCGCGTCGTTGGCGACCGACACCAGGGCACGCGTGTCCTTCGGCAGGCACGAACCGCCCCAGCCTGGACCGGGTTGCAGGTACGCGGAGCCGATGCGGTGATCGGTACCCACCCCGGCCAGCACCGTGTCGACGTCGGCGCCGACCGCTTCGCATACGGCGGCGAGCGCATTCACGAAGGAGACCTTGGCGGCCAGGAAGGCGTTCGCTGCGTACTTGACGGTTTCGGCCGACGTGGGATCACCGAGGATCACCGGCGCTTCCACATCTCCGTACAGCTCTGCGACCCGACGTGCCACTGAGGGATCGTCGGCCCCGATGACGATCCGATCGGGTGCCAGGAAATCGGCCACCGCCGAGCCTTCCCGCAAGAACTCGGGGTTGGAGGCCAGCGCCACATCGGTCCGCCCGAGCGCTGCCGCGATCTTGGGGGCGGTGCCCACCGGAACCGTCGACTTCGTCACGACGACCGAGCCAGGCTGCAGCCGTGATGCCACCGAATCGAGTGCTGCCATCAAGTAGCTCAGCTCGGTCTCGCCGTCCGCACGCAGCGGCGTCGGCACGCAGACGAAGACGAAGTCGCATGCAGCCGCGACAGCCTCGGCCGAGATCACGAACCGTAGGCGGCGCTGGGCGATGCCGTCCCTCACCAGCCGATCGAGACCGTTCTCGCGAATCGGCACGATGCCGGCCGACAGCGACGCCACCTTGGCCCGGTCGATGTCGGCACAGATGACGTCATGGCCGAGATGGGCGAAGCAGGCAGCCGTGGTGAGGCCGACGTAGCCGGCGCCGACCACGAGAATGCGGTGTTCGGACGATGGGTCGCTCATGGCACAAGCCGATCGGCAGACGGCACGTCGACCCTCCGGTAGCCCGGATCGACGCGAGGCGGCTCGTCGCCGACGTGCAGGATCACCGTGGTTGCGTCGAGCTGAGCATGGCCGGCGAAGTCTGGCACAGGTACCAGATGACTGGCCAGCAAGCCAGCCGCCAGACGCCCCTGCGGAGCCAGATAGACGACGGTGCCCTGCGGTGGGTCGCCGATGCCCTCGGGCACGGCCCCCGCCGCCACGGCGTCGAACCCGAGCTCAGAGAGCGCCGCCGCAACCCGGTGCCGCGCGGCGCCGGTGACCTGCACCCGCACGCGCGACTCGACGACGTCGTCCCATCCGATGCCCCGGAACACATCCAGGACGCGTTGATTGTGCTCAGCGCGCTGCGGGTCGAGCCCGAGCGACCATCTCACGGGCTCGTGTACGTCCACCACCCGCAGCTTGTAGTCCTCGACGTCGGCATCGACATCGATGCCGACGAACTCGTCGGCGAGCCTCCGGCCGTCGCTCGCAATGCTCAGCGTGTCGGATGTGGATACGTGGTCGGCTGCGATGTCCAGCACCGCGAGCAGGTTGATCGGGTTGGCGAGCAACACCGGTGCGACTTGGGCAGCAGCGGTGCGCATGAACTCACGCTGGCGGTCAGTGCGGGCGAGATCGTTCCAGGCGCCGTGGCGCTGCCAGGTGCCATCAGGCAGCTGCTCTTCGAGATGACGGCTGCGGACGTATGCGAGCGCCTGCCTGCCGTCGAGGAGGTAGGTGCCCGCCCCGGTGACGAACCCGCTGCGGCTCTCGGTCGGATCGGTCGCGTTCTCCTTGGGCTGGTCACGCAGTGGCCGGCCGAAGGTCATCTCAACGCCGCCGACAGCGTCCACCAGCCGCAAGAACGCCTGGAAGTCCACCTCGACGAAGTGCTGCAGGGTGATGTCGAGGTTCTCCTCGACGGTGTCGATCAGGCGTGCGGCGCGCCCCGCCGTCGTACGGTCGCGGTTGTAGGCGCTGTTGATCTTGGCGACGACGCCGGTGCCGGCGATGTCGCTGGTGCCGGCGATCTCGGCCGCCAGGTCCCGCGGGATGGACATCATCGCCGCAGTGCCGTCGTCGCGCAGGCGGATCACCATGATCACGTCCGCGAGCCGATTGAAGTCGGAGTGGCCAGCGCGCAGCGGATCGTCAGCAGCGAGCCCCACGGGGCTGTCCGTGCCGACGATCAGGTAGTTCTCGCCGGCCGGACCGCCCGGCAGCACTGGCTCGCCCGCTTGCACGTCGGCGGCGGCTGACGAGTCCGACTGGTCGCCTGGCCCGTCGCCGGATCCGACGCCGTCGCCCGCGATGCCTCCCTGGTCGCTGCTCGCATCGCCTCCGCTTGTCGAGCTGTCGGGATTCGCCTCCATGGTGCCCGGCAGATCCATCAGCACATCGGCGGCAGTCACCGGCCGCTGAGGAGCAGACGTCAGCACGTCAGCCAACTCGTGGCGCTCAATCCGGCCGAGCTGCAGCAGCACGTAGGCAGACACGCCGGTTGCCGCCGCACCCATGAGCGTCAGCACTGCCAGTGAGATCAGAATGAGGCGAGACCGCCAGCTGCGGTGCTTCACTCAGCTGCCTCGGAGAGCGCCTCGCTCAGGGACGGATACACGAACAAGCTCTCGGCGATGTCCTGGACGCGCAGGTTCGCGCTGACGGCCAGCGCCACCACCGAGATCAGCTCGGCCGCGTGGCGGCCCACGATTGAACCGCCCAGCACCTGACCCGTCAGCGGATCGGACACGATCTTGACGAAACCGCGGGGGTTCTCCTCGATGAGTGCCTTGGCGTTCGCGCCGAACGGCACCTTCGTGACACGGATCTTGCGACCCGTGGCGAACGCCTCCGCCTCGGCGAGCCCGACATCGGCAATCTCAGGCTCGGTGAAGATGGCAGATGCCGCCTTGTCGTAGTCGAGATGGCGGTGCGGGCGGGTTTCGTGCAGGCCCATCGCGTGCTCGACGATCTTGCGCCCCTGCATGGCCGCCACCGACGAGAGCGGCAGTTTGCCCGACAGGTCACCGGCGGCGTAGATGCTCGGCACTGACGAGCACAGGTTGTGGTCCACCTCCACGTACCCCTCGCCGTCGACTCGAACCTCGGTGTTCTCCAGTCCCAGACCGTCGCTGTTGGGGATGGAGCCGATGGCGAGCAGGGCGTGCGTTGCCCGCACCGTGCGCCCGTCGCTGCAGATGACATCGACGATGTCACCGTCGCGCACGATGCTCGTGGCGCGCGCGCCCTTGAGCATGGCCACGCCCAGATCGCTGAACGTCTGCTCCAGCACGGCGGCGGCTTCGGGGTCCTTGTGCGGCAGGACCTGCTGCCGGCTCACGATCAGCGTGACCCGGGAGCCCAGCGAGGTGAACATGTGCACGAACTCCACGCCGGTCACCCCTGAGCCCACCACGACGAGATGCTCGGGAAGCTCTGCGGGCGGGTACGCGTCACGCGTGGTCAGGATCCGCTCGCCGTCGATGGGCGCCCACTCGGGGATGCGAGGACGGCTGCCGGTCGACAGCACGACGACATCGGCCGACAGCTCCACCGCGCCGTCGGCGGTGTCTGCGCAGATTTCGTTGGGCCCGAGCAGGCGGCCCGAGCCCGACAGGATCCGCACGCCCTGGCTGACCAGCATCTGGCGGGCGACCTCCGCGAGGCGGTCTTCGATATCGCCGATGCGCTGGCGAAGGTGCGGAGTGTCCACCGACGTGGACACATTGGCCAGGCCCAGCTCGTCAAGATGGCCGGCGAAGCTCAGCGCCGAGCCGGTGGCGATCATGGTCTTCGACGGCACGCAGTCCCGCAGGTGGGCGGAACCGCCCACGATGTCGCGCTCGATGAGCGTCACGTCCGCGCCGTAGCGCGCCGCGTAGGTGGCGGCCGAGTGGCCCGCCGGGCCGCCGCCGATCACGACGAAGCGCTTCTGGGCCATGGACCCGCAGCGTACCGGTGCCCCCCGGCCTCACTGTCGTCGCGGCCCCGCCGGGCTGGCTCAGCTCAGCGTGGGGCTGCAGAGACCGTCGAGCTCGCTGACGGTGATGCGCTCGCGATTGGCGTAGGTGACCTCGTTGGCGGGGTCGGCACGCAGCCGGAACTCGCGGAAGGTCATCTCCAGGGAGTCGAAGGCGACAATACGGCCGGACAGCGAATCGCCGACGCCGAGTATCAGCTTGATGGTCTCGAGCGCCTGGATCGAGCCCACGATTCCCGGCAGCACGCCGAGCACCCCGGCCTCCGCGCACGACGGGGCAAGCTCTGCGGGCGGGGGCTCGGGCAGGTAGTCGCGATAGGTCGGGCCGTTCTGCGGATCGAACACGGTGACCTGGCCTTCGAAGCGGAAGATCGAGCCGTGCACCACGGGAATGCCCAGCTTCACCGAAGCGTCGTTGAGCAGGTACCGGCTCGGGAAGTTGTCCGCGCCGTCCACGATCACGTCCCAGCCCGACAGAATCTCCATCACATTGTCAGCACCCAGCCGCGTGTCGTAGGTGACCACGTTGACGTCGGGGTTGAGCGCCGTCAGGGTTTTCTTGGCCGAGTCCACCTTGCGGTCGCCGACACGATCCACGTTGTGGAGAATCTGGCGCTGCAGGTTGGACTCGTCGACCACGTCCATGTCGATCACGCCGAGTGTGCCGACACCGGCAGCAGCCAGATAGAGCGCAGCCGGCGAGCCGAGGCCGCCTGCGCCGAGCATGAGCACTCTGGCCTCGAGCAGCTTGAGCTGCCCGGCTTCGCCCACCTCGGGCAGCAACAGATGACGCTGGTACCGGTTCCGCTGCTCGGGGCCGAGCGAAGCCGGGGTCGACCACGGGCGGCCCTCGTCCTTCCAGCGACCGAAGCCACCGTCCATCGAGACCGAATTGGGATAGCCCAGCTCGGCGAGCGTCTTGGCGGCGAAGGCCGACCGGACACCGCCGGCGCAGTAGATGATGATCTCCGCATCGTGGTCGGGCACGCGGTTCTCGATCTGGGCCTCCAAGTGCCCGCGCGGAATGTGGATCGCGTCTGCGAGCGCGCCTTGCTCGTACTCGTCGGGCTCGCGCACGTCGAGCACAACAGGCGAGCGCTCGTCGATCCATCCGGCTGCGGTCGCCGTATCAATCTCGGTGATCTCGCGCTTGGTGGCTGTCAGCAGTTCGCGGAACGAGGGCATCGGGGCCTCCCTGTTCGTCGCTTGGAGTCGCGTTCGGTAGCGCCCAGTCCTCCGACCAGGCTCGGGCCCTAAATCCTACCTATCCGGTCGGGAATTGGTCGCCGGTCACGCGAGGCGGGGCGCGCCGCCGCAGATCTGGGGGAGCACTTCGGAGATCGACCGGCGGAGCACCATGTCGGCGAGGTGGTCCATCTCGGTGGGCTCGGCGTTGACGATCACGATGCGCGCCCCGGCGGATTTGGCCGCCGGCACCACCGCAGCGATGGGGTACACGGCCAGCGTGGTGCCCACCGCCAGCATCAGATCGCAGTTCTCGGCCGCGATCTGCGCTCGCAGCAGGTCCCGTGCAACGAGCTGCTGGCCGAAGCTGATGGTTGCGCTCTTGAGAATCCCGCCGCAGACGGGACACGGCGGGTCGTCCTCGCCGAGCCGTACGCGATCGAGCACCACACCCATCTCGGCTCGGTAGTCGCACTCCAGGCAGGCAACCTCGCGGATGGTGCCATGCACCTCCACGATCTTGTCGGGGTCGGATCCGGCGTCGTGGTGCAGCCCGTCCACGTTCTGCGTCAGCAGCGACACCAGCTTGCGCCGGCGCTCCAGCTGCACCAGGGCCCGGTGCCCCTCGTTGGGCTCAGCGCCCCACGCGCGGTGGTCCATGCGCGCCCGCCAGGCCAGCACGCGCACCTCAGGATCGGCCAGGTAGTTCTGCAGGGTCGCCTGCTTCTCCGCGGCGGGGTTCTTGGTCCACACGCCGTTGGGGCCGCGGAAATCCGGGATTCCCGAGTCCGTGGAGATCCCGGCGCCGGTCAGCACCGTGACGGCGCTCGCCTCGTCGATCCAACCGGCCACCGTCCGCACATCGTCCTCGAAGCCGGATCCGGAGTTGGTCCCCGTGCTCATGTCTCACAGTCTGACTGATGGTGCGGCACCGGGTTTGACGGGCGTTATGTACTTTACAATATATTTCATTATGTATCAATATTTTCTGATATACAAGAACTGGGCCGCGGATGAGTACCGATTGCGGCCGGACACCGCACGACACTGTGGAGGAGATCCAGTTGCCAGCCGAACAGATGCCCACACTTCCCCCACCGCCCAGACCCACGGACGCTGACCGCACCGCACCGGCAACGCTGCAGCTGGTGGGCGGCACATCAACGGTGCATGACAAGCCGCGAGCCCCTGCAGCCGAGCCGCTGCGGGTCCTGCGGGCGCGGTCGTGGGATGACCCCAAGCTGGCTCGCCGCGGCCACGATCCGCGCTCTGCCTACGTGGAACGCTTCTGGGTTGCTGTCCTGGGTCCGAGTGCCGTGTGGTTTCTGCGGCTGCTCGCACGCGAGTTCGACGAACTGGCGCCGGACGAAGAGCTGCGGCTGGATCTCGACACCACCGCCCGGCGGCTCGGGCTCCAGCATCGCGGCGGCCGCACGAGCACCTTCATGAGAACCGTCGACCGCTGCGCCATGTTCGGTCTGGCGTACTTCACCGACGACGCAGTGCTCATGGTGCGCAGGCACCTGCCATCGGTGCCGCGCCGGCTGCATGATCGCATGCCCCAAGAACTGCGTGACGAGGTGGGGCACTGGTCGCGCACCGACGGGCAGGCCGACTTCTCGGTCGGCGAAACCCGCCTGCTCGCCTCATGCATGCTGATGCTCGGCCACGGCCTGCACGAATCGGCCGAGCGCCTCGTGACGCTCGGATTCGCGCCCAATGCCGCCAATGAGGCAACTGCGTGGGCCTGGGCGCAGCACTGCACCCGACCACGTCCGCGTGGGCGCAACTAGCCGCCCGGCGGCGTGTCACCAACCACAGATCAACTCCACCAGCGTGCGCACGCCGAAGCCGGACGCTCCCTTGGACAGTTCTCCGCCGTCGGCGTCGGTGCGCACAGGTCCGGCAATGTCGAGGTGCACCCACGGTGTGTCGCCGACGAATTCCGACAGGAACAAGCCTGCGTGAAGCGTTCCCCCGTAGCGGTTCTTGCCGATGTTGCGCAGGTCGGCGATCGGCGAGTCGAGCTGCTCGCGGTACTCGGGCGGCAGCGGCAGGTGCCACAGCAGCTCTCCGGCAGCACGTGCTGCGGCCTGAGCACGTTCGATCGCCGCCGCGTCATTGCCCATGAGCCCCGCGTACTTGTCGCCCAGCGCCACCATGCAGGCACCCGTCAGCGTGGCGAGGTCAACGACCAGGTCAGGCTCTTCCTCGACGGCGAGCGACAGGCCGTCAGCCAGAACGAGCCGGCCCTCGGCGTCGGTGTTGAGCACCTCCACGGTCTTGCCATTGCGGATCCGCAGCACGTCTCCGGGCTTGGTGGCCGTGGGTCCGGGCTGGTTGTCGGTGCAGCAGCAGATGCCGGTGACGGCGACGTCGGGCGCCAGCCGGACGATGGCACTCATCGCCCCGATGACCGCAGCGGCGCCGCCCATGTCGATCTTCATCCACTCCATGCCTTCGAACGTCTTGAGGTTGAGTCCGCCGGTGTCGAAGGTGATGCCTTTGCCGACCAAGTGGACCGTGGCGCGCGGCGTGGCGGTCGGCTGCCAGCGCATCCGGATCAGGGCCGGCGGCTCCGTCGAGCCTGCGTTGACGCCCAGCAGCCCGCCGCATCGCTCGGCCGCGAGGCGTTCGCGATCCCATACCTCGACCGACGCCGTGCCGGCTGAGGCGTCGGCACCCGCAGAGGCCGCCTCCATTGCCTCGATGGCGGCATCAGCCAGCCCGTTCGCCGTGAGCGCACCGGCCGGCTGGTTGACGAGGTCGCGGGCCAGGGCGATGCCGCCGGCCACTGCAGCGGCGCGAGCCACCGCGGCCTCGGTGTCGGTGCCGTCAGGTGCAGCGAGCACAACACGGCCGAGCGCGTCGGCCTCGGGCGGGTCGCCCTTGTGCTCGTTGAACCCGTAGGAAGCCAGGAGCATGCCCTCGACCACTGCGCTGAGGGCGACATCGGCTCCGAGATCGTCGGCCGCCGCCGCCGCCAACGCTGACGTCAGCGAGTCGACCTTCGACGCGGCCCGCCAGAGGTTTGCCGCCGCCTTGCGAACATCGGCAGCAGTGAGCTCGTCGGAGCCGAGTCCGACTGCGATTGGCATCGTGTCGTCAGCAGTGCCGGCAATGCCGGCCATGAGCGCCGTGCCGCCGGCTGATCCGTCAAATCCGCTGGCTGCCAAGTAGTTCGGCGTGGCGCCCAGCGTGTCCAGCGCATCGCTGCGCACCGGTCGGTCGGCGGCCGCCGTGGGCGGCGCGGCGGCCGGATCGGTCACCACCTCAAAAGCGTCAGGCGAAACAGTCAGCGGCACAGCATCCTCACTCTCTCCGGGTTGTGTCGAGGGCGGGGCGCACGTGGACGACGTCCCCGACCGACACCGTATGGGTGATGCCGGCATCGTCGCAGACCAACAGCCGTCCTTCAGCATCGAGATCACTCGCCACCCCTTCAAGGCTGTGCCCATCCGCAGCGGGCGCACCGGTCGTCCGATCCAGCGAGACACGCACCCGTCGGCCCAGCGTGGCGGAGTTTCGGCGCGCCTCGTCCAGCACGGCGACTGCACCATCGCCGCTCTGCAACAGGAACTCGTAACGAGCATCCAAGCCCTCGAGTACCAGGCGTGCTAGCAGCGGCCGGTCCACGGGGGCGCCCGATTCCAGGTTCAAGCTGGTCGCTGCGCCCTCCAGCTCTGCAGGCACCTCCGGCCAGCCGGTGTTGAGGCCCATGCCCACGACCAGCGCCGACAGCAGTCCCTGCGTGCTGATGGACTCTGCCAGGATGCCCGCCAGCTTGCGGTTGTACCGGGGGGAGTCGTGGCTCGCGGCGTCGTGGTCGGCACCGCCGGCGATCACGAGGTCGTTGGGCCACTTCAACCGCGGCCGGACGCCGCTCACCTGCTCGCAGGCGTCGACGGCGGCCAGCCCGACTGCCAGCGTCACCAAGGCCGCTCGGGCCGGAGGCAGCCGTTCCGGCGGTGGTCGCAACAGCACGGACATCATGAGAGAGGTTCCCGGCGGTGCCGTCCAGCGGCGGCCGCGGCGGCCGCGGCCGGCAGTCTGCAGATCTGCGATGAGCACTGTCCCTTCGGGTGCTCCCTGGCGGGCTCGATCCAGCAGCTCGGTGTTGGTCGAGCCGATCTCGTCGTGCCACTCGACGTCGGTGAAGCGGGTGCCTGCGACTGAGCGGAAGTGCGGTGAGTCGAATTGTCCCGGGCTGCGCTCGGCAGGCACGCAGCGACAGTACCGGTAGCGAACAAGAGCGGGGAGCAATAGCGTCGCCCATCTATGTCCTGCCGTTCGGGGGCCTGATCCGTGTTCAGCAAGCTCCTCATCGCCAACCGGGGTGAGATCGCCGTGCGTGTCATCCGAGCGTGCCGCGAGCTGGGCATTCCCTCCGTCGCCGTGTACAGCGATCTGGACCGCGATGCCATGCACGTGCGGCTCGCGGACGAGGCCTTCGCCCTCGGCGGCCAGACCGCGGCGGAGAGCTACCTCAACACCGAGGCAATCCTCGACGTCATCTCCCGCTGCGGTGCCGATGCGGTCCATCCCGGTTACGGCTTCTATTCCGAGAACGCTGACTTCGCCCGGGCCATCACCGAGCGCGGCGTGACGTTCATCGGGCCGCCGCCCGAGGCCATCGAGGTGATGGGCGACAAGATCTCGGCGCGCCTGGCCGCCGAACGCTCCGGCGTTGCGGGCGTTCCGGGCACCACCAAAGTGATCACCGACACCGGCGAGGTCGCAGCATTCGGCGACGAACACGGTTACCCCATCGCCATCAAGGCGGCGTACGGGGGCGGCGGGCGCGGCATGAAGGTGGTCGTCGGGCCTGACGAGATCGAAGCCGCCCTGGCGTCGGCGCAGCGGGAGGCCGAAGCGTTCTTCGGCCGGGGCGAGTGCTACATGGAGCGGTACCTCACCTGGCCACGCCACATCGAGATGCAGATCATCGCCGATCACCACGGCAACGCTGTGTGGCTGGGCGAGCGTGATTGCTCCGCCCAGCGCCGGCACCAGAAGCTGGTGGAGGAGAGTCCTGCGCCGCTGCTCGACGACGCCGTCCGCAAAGCGATGGGCGATGCGGCGGTGGCCGTCGCCCGCGGCTGCAACTACACGAACGCCGGCACCGTGGAGTTCCTGTACCAGGACGGCGAGTTCTTCTACCTCGAGATGAACACCCGGCTGCAGGTGGAGCACCCGGTCACCGAGATGGTGACCGGCATCGACCTGGTCCGCGAGCAGATCCGGGTGGCCGCCGGGGAGCCGCTGTCGTTCACGCAATCGGAGGTGACCTCGGTCGGTCACGCAATCGAAGCGCGCATCAACGCCGAGGACCCCGCAGGAGGCCGCTTCCTGCCGTCTCCCGGCGCGCTGACGTCACTGCGCGTGCCCGACGGCTTCGGCATTCGCTGGGACGGCGGGTACGAGGCAGGCGACACCGTCAGCCAGTACTACGACAACCTCATCGGCAAGCTCGTCGTGTGGGGCTCCGATCGCCAGACTGCCATCGCCCGCATGCAGCGAGCCCTCAGCGAGCTGAGCGTCGGCGGCGTCGCGACCACCGCAGCAGCGCACACGCACATCATGGCCTCGGAGGATTTCCAGGCCGGCACCCACAGCACCAAATGGGTGGAAGAACGCCTCGACCTGAACGGGGTGACCGGCAAGATCGAGGCAGAGCCCCCAGCCGCGCCCGACGGTGACGACGCACCGCGCGTACGGCGCGACGTCGTGGTGGAAGTCGACGGCAAGCGCTTCTCGGTGAGTGCATGGGTGCCCGAGACAGCAGCGCCAGCCAACACCGGCAACACGGCTGCCCGCCCCCGTCGAGCGAGCGGCGGTGCATCGGCGGGCGCCGGCAACGGTCAGGTGACCGTCCCGATGCAGGGCACCATCGTCAAGATCCTGGTCGAGATGGGCCAAGAGGTCGCAGCCGGCGAAGGCGTGGTGGTGCTCGAAGCCATGAAGATGGAGAACAGCATCAACGCTGACCGCTCGGGCACGGTCACCGAGATCAAGGTCGAGCCGGGCGACACGGTGGGCGCCGGCGACGTAGTGGTCGTTATCTCCTAGACGTCTGCTTCGAGCGACTGCGGTTGTTCCGCGGCGGCTCGCTGCGCCTCGGCCGCTCGCTCCCTCAGCGTACCGACGTCGAGTTCTATGGCCCGCACCCGCCGCAGCGTTCGCTCGGCAATGACCCGGTTGGCGCGCAGCAGGTCCGCGAGCACGCCCAGCATCACCAACTGCATCGCCACGAGCAACGCAACGGCCCCGATGATGAGCGACTGAACGTGACCCGAGCCGCCCGAGGTCACCCAGAACCAGCCGAAGCGGCCGAAGAGAAACACACCGACTGCTGCAAACAGCGCAGCCGGCACGGCGAAAACCCGCAAAGGCTCGTGCATCGCGTAGACGCGGGCGATCGTTCCTGCCGCCCTGCGCACGTACTGCCGCTTGGACTTGAAGAGCCGTGATGGGCGGGAGGTGGGATTGACGCGCACATCGACATCGGTGATGGCGAGGTCGGACTTGCCAGCCTGGATCACTGTCTCGAGCGTGTAGGTAAACCGCGAGACAACGTTGGCGGCCAATGCGGCTTCCCGGCTGTAGGCACGGAAGCCCGAGGTGACATCCGCGACGTCGGTCCCCGAAGCCTGGCGCACGGTCCACGAGCCGAGTCGCTGAAGCCGCTTCTTCAGGGGCGAGAACTCCGGATGATTGCGGATGTCACGCGAACCGATCACCAGGTCGGCTCGGCCCGCCACGATCGGCTCGACGAGGCGGCTGATGTCGCCTGCGTTGTACTGGTTGTCGCCGTCAGTGTTGACGACGACATCAGCACCCATGCGCAGCGCTGCATCGAGACCGCTCGCGAATGCCACCGCAAGCCCCTTGTTCTGCGTGAGGCTCACCACAGCGTCCGCGCCGTGCGTCCATGCCACGTCGACCGTGCCATCGGTAGAGCCGTCGTCGATCACCAGCCACAGCACCTCGCTGAAGCCGTCCACCTGGCGCGGCAGCTCGCTCAAAGTCTGACCCAGCGTCTCTGCCTCATTGAGACAGGGGATCTGAATCACCAAGCGCACCCGCCCATTGTGTCGCGCGCCCGCCCGCTGCGGAGGCGGCAGGGAGTCCCGGTTGCCCGCCTTGGTGCGGTCAGTCGACGTTGAGGCGGCTGAGTCGCACAGTGGCGAGGGCGAGGCTGACAAGCGACACGCTTGCGAGCACGATGACGGACGTCACGAGCCCGTAGGTAGTGAAGCCGAGATCGACGTCGGCGATCTGCGAGAGCAGCGAGCGGGCGTAGCCGCGCAACGACAGCCGCTCGGCGAAATCGCCCAAGCCGACCGCCAAGCCCTCCCACAGCAGGATGTAGGCGATCCCCCACAGCACGGCTTTGCGGAACAGCAGGCCCAACAGCACGAACAGGCACGAGTACGCCACGGTGCCCAGCGCTGCCGCGGCCAGCGCTCCCAGCGCGACGCCTCCTGAATCGACAACGAAGTCAGCCGCGAACCAGCCGCCCAGCGTGGTCGGGATGACGCACAGCGGCAGCGACACCGTGACAGCCGCCACAGCTGCAGCCACCACCAGCGGGGCCCGGCCGATGGGGCGCAGCCACAGGTACACGAGTGTGCCGTCATCGCGGACATCGCCCAGCGAGGCTGCGGCGAACACCAGGGAGACGATCGGCACGATGACTATCAAGCCGAAGCCGTCGGCATAGTTGGCGCCGTTGAACAGTGCGCCGGCATTGGCGGGGCCCCCGCCGTTCGACGAGTTGCCCACAACCCAGCCGACGATGACCATGACGGCTCCGAGCGCGCCGAGCGCCGCCAGTCGGCCAGCCGAGACGATCTGGCGGATGAGGACCCGGTAGCACAACGCCGTCGCGCGCACGGCGCCGACACGACGCCGCTGTTCGGTGAGCGGCTGGGTGTCGTGCGCCACGCTCAACGTCGTTCCACCAGGTAGCGGAAGACCGACTCGAGGTCTTCGTCCAGCGGGATGACCTGGCGAAGTCGGGCGCCAAGATCTTTGGCCAGCGGCGCAATCTCGCGTCCGAGCCGATCGACCTCCAGCGTGTCGGCCACCACCACATCGCCGTCGAGACGCACGCCGACCGCGGTGCCCGACGAGACGAGTGCTGCGGCGAGATCGCGGGGCTTGTCGGCCTCGATGCTGATGCGGTGCGGGCGGTCGTCCATCAGCTCGCGCAGCTCGCGGTAGTCGCCGCTGGCGACGAGGCGGCCTTGGGCAATCACCAGGATTCGGGACCCGAGCCGGGCGACCTCCTCCAGCACGTGAGACGACACGAGCACGCAACGTCCTTGCGCGCCGAGGTCTTCGAGCAGCTCGATCATGCGGCGTCGCTGAACGGGATCGAGGCCGTTGAGCGGTTCGTCCAGGATCAGCACCTCCGGATCGTGGACGAGGGCGGCGGCCAGCTTGGTGCGCTGTCGCATGCCCTTGGAATAGCCCGACACCGGCCGATGATCATCCGGGTCGAGTTCGACAATGCCCAGAGCGTGTCGCCCAGCCGCCTCGGGATCCGCCACACCCTGCGTGGCGGCTGCAATCGTCACGAACTCGAGCGCATCGAGCCGGTCGAACAGTGCGTCCTGCTGCGGCGACAGCCCGATCCGGCCTCGCACATCGCGATCGCTGCGGGCATCGGCTCCCAGCACGCGCACCGTTCCCCGCGACGGCGGGGTAAGCCCGCACATCATGCGGAACAGCGTCGACTTGCCTGCTCCATTGGGTCCCAGCAGCGCCGTGACACCCGCGCGGACAGCGAACGTCACATCGGATACGGCCACCACGTCGCCGAAGAACTTGGACACGCCGTGCACCTCGACCATGCCTGCAGGCGCCGCCGGGGCCGCAGTGGCCTGTGAGTCCGGCCGGGGGGCGCGCTCGTCACCATCGACTCCGGGCTTGAGGGCCGGTGCGGGAGCGGGGCGAGGCCGGGAGCTCATCGCACCCCCTCGATGCGGCGATAACGCCACCCCAGCACTGCTGCCCCCGCCATCACCCACGCCGCGTTCACCGCAATGACGAACAGCGTGGACAGCTCGCTGATGCGCTGGCCAGGCGAGCCTTCGTTGTCGCCAAGCGGCGGAGGCGGTCCGACGCCATAGATCCGGTCCTTCAGCGCAGCACCGATCTCGCCAAGGTTGAACGCATAGATGCGAGCGTCCATTTCGGCGACTTCGACCAGGACGCTGGTGACGAGATTGGAGCCCAGCAGCAGCAGGATGACGCCGATCACGGCGAATGCGCGCCGATCGGTCAAGCTCGAGATGGCCAGGCTGGCGGCGGTGATCGTGGCAGCGATGGCGATGCCGGAGCCCAGTATGCGCACGAACACGATCAGCCAATCCCCCGGCCCATCCGGACCGGAGCCTTCGATGGTGTAGGCGACCAGCAGAAACAGCAGGGGTCCCACGGTGATGACCGCCAGGGTGGCCGCCACCGCAGCGGCCTTCGAAGCGAGATAGCTCCACAGCCGCAGCGGCGTGGCCAGGTACAACGACAGCATTCCGTTGCGTCGGTCGGCCACCAGAATCTCCGGAACGACGATCCCGCAGAAGAAGAACAGCGCAGCCTGGATCAGGCCGTAGTACTCGTGGTAGTCGGGCAGGATCTGCTCGGAGATCAGATCGATGTCGAGCACCGTCGCTATACCGACATAGACAACCGCGGGCACGAGGGCGATCACCACAGCCAGCCATGGCAGGAACTTGTGGCGCGCCGGACGACCGAAGCCGAGCGTGAATCTCCATGACGACCCCACCACGGCCCGCACGGCACCGGCAAGCCCGTGGCGGGCGCCGCTGTAGGGCCGGTACCGCTGGTCGAGAATCTGTGCCGCGCCGTCGTCAGCCTCTGTCGCTTGTCCCGCGGGGAGGCCAATTCCGGTTGCGTCGTTCATATCGCAGACGATTCGAACAGGTCGGCGAGCGTGCGCTGGCGGGCTTCGAGGCGCCGGATGCGCGCGCCTGCTTCAGCGACTGCATCGCGCGCCCGATCACTGAGCTCCTCCCGGTCCCGGCCGCCCAGTCGCAGCGTCGTGCCGGTTCGCTCCACCTCGACACCAGCCTGAGCAAGCAAGCGCGAGACCTCATTCACCGAGCCTGCAGGCTCGGCGATGTCGACCAGTTCCAAGGTGATGCCGTCGCCGTCGCCGACCAACTCGTCGATGGGCCCGTCGGCAACCAGGCGCCCTGCATCGAGGGCGACGATGTGGTCGCACACCCGTTCGACTTCCTCGAGCAGGTGCGACGACAAGACCACGTTGACCGAGTGCTCGTTGCTGATCTCGCCGATGAGCGTGAGCATCTCGGTGCGCTGCGTCGGGTCGAGCCCCGAGGTGGGTTCGTCCAGCAGCACCAGTTGTGGGTCGGACGCGACGGCCTGCGCCAGCTTGACGCGCTGGCGCTGACCAGTGGACATGGTGCCGAGCGTGCGTGTGCGCTCCTCGCCGAGCCCGACCAGCCACAGGCTGTCCGATGCTCGGGTACGGGCTTCGCTGCGGGGCAGGCCGCGTACCTGTGCCAGATGACGCACGAAATCGACGGCCCGCATCTCGTCGGGAAGCACGTCGCGCTCGGGCGCGAATCCGACTTGCGCGCGCAGTGCGGCGCCCTGACTGCGTGGATCGAGTCCCAGCACCGTGGCCGAACCCGAGGTCGGTGGACGCAAGCCGAGCAACGCGTTGAGCAACGTGGTCTTGCCGGCACCATTCGCCCCGACGAGTCCGGTCACGCCGGGCCGCATCTGAATGTCGATCGCGTCCAGCGCCACGATCGATCCGAACCGCTGTGTCAGCGATGTTGTCGAGGCGATCATTGACGGCCCCGATGAGGATTCGCTCACATCGTCAAGCTAGGCGAGCCGCTGGGGCGACCACTGTCAGATCGCTAGTGCTCAGCTTCGGCGAGACCCGCGACAGCCAGGGCCTTCTGCTTGGCGGCGTCGAGGTCGTAGTGCTTGCGCGTCACGATGCGCTGGGCGTACAGGCCGCCTCCGGCCTGCAGGTTGGTCACGAACTTCCAGCCGCCGTAGGAGTCAGCGGTGAGATCCCGGATGGTGTGCATCAAACGTGCCCGGTACTCGCCGTCCACGTCTTCGCGGGTGGACATGTATTTGCGCGCCAGCGGGCCGACATCGGGATTCTCGAAATCGGCCGGCACCGGCGAGGTGAGCACGGCGCCCCCGGCGATGTCGTGGAGGTGCCGCACCATGGCGCTGTAGTTCGCGGCGGCGTGGAACTTGCCAGCGTTGGTGTACAGCTCGTTGGGGAACGCCGCCCCTTCGGGCCCGATCGAGCAGTGCCCGATGGCGGCCTCGAGCGTCGCCCGTATGAGCGTGGCGTGGATGATCATCTCGGAGATCTTCTCCTTGACGTGGCCGATGCCGGCCGTGCCATTGGCCTCGGCCACGAGCTGGGCCAGCCCGACCAGCTGATCTGCTTCCTCCACGAAGGCCGACAGACCGCCGAGCCGCTCCCACAGGCCCAGCGCATGGGCAAAGACCGCCGCGTAGTGGGTCTCGCCGTCGAGGAAGACGCGCTCGTGGGGCACGAACACGTCGTCGAAGATCACGAAGCCCTCGGGATAGTGGTGCTCGCCCGACACGGGGAACGCCCGAGGGTCCTCATGGCGCGGCGCGTAGGTGGTGTTGATGATCTTGACCCCGGGGGCGCTCACCGGTACCGAGCAGCCGATCGACCAGTCCTCCTCGCCGGGCTTCATGGCCTTGGTGGGGATGGTGAGCAGTTCATGGCCGAATGAGGCGCCGGTGATGTGCAGCTTCGCCCCGCGGATCACCACGCCGTCCCGCTGGCGATCCACGACACGCACGTATGAGTCCAAGTCGTCCTGGCGGGCGGGCGGCCGGCTGCGGTCGCCCTTGGCGTCGGTGATGCACTGGGTGATCCGCACGTCGTCACGCTGCGCCTCGTCGATGAACGCGTCCATCCGCTCGATGTAGTCGGGCTTGGAGTCCACCATGCGGCCCGCGGCGGTTTTCAGCGTCTGGATGGACGTGTAGGTGACATGGGCCATCATCCCGGCCGAATGCAGCAGGGGGATCATCTCGCGCAGATCGTCTGCGCTGCGCGGCACGGTCATCAGCGGCGACATGGCGCCGGGCGCGGGGTCGTAGAAGCGGTCGTAGCCGGTGGCTGTGACTTCCACGGTCTGGCCGAGGATCGGGTGGGTCTCCAGGTCGTCGATCTGCTTGCCCTCGAAGTACGTCAGGCGTCCGTCTGCGAGCGATTCCTTGTACTGCTGGCCAGTGCGCATCGTGAGTTCCCCCATCCGCCGCGAGTGCCGTGTGAGCGGCAATCACGCTAGCGGCGCACCGCTGAGCCAGCCGGAGCCATCGGACGCCACTGGGGTAGCCGCTGGGGCCGGTGCGCTAGAACGGCACCCATGACAGATCCCTCTTACAAGGGCCCTGTGCCCGACATCTCAGACCCAGACGCCGCTGCCACGTACCGGCTCGACGGGCACATCGCCACCATCACCTACAACCGGCCCGAAGCCATGAACGCCATCAACGGCGACATGCGGCAGTGCCTGAACGCTGCGTGGATGGAGTTTTACAACAACCCTGACGCGTGGGTGGCGATCATGACCGGGGAGGGCCGGGCGTTCTGCGCCGGCGCCGACCTGCGTGACCCCACGCGAGGCTCGGCGGGAACGTGGTCGGGGTCGTACTTCGAGATCCCCACCATCAACAGCCTCGAAAGCGGCCTCGAGCTGTACAAGCCGATCATCGCAGCCATCAACGGCGCATGCATCGGCTACGGGCTGACCGGGGCCCTCGTGGCGGATTTCCTCATCGCGTCGGACCGAGCCATCTTCGGCATGCCCGAGGTGAGGATCGGCGTGCCGACCATCGTGGGCTCGATGCGGATGCCGCACAAGATCGGCTGGGCGAACGCCATGGAAATCCTGCTGACCGGCGAGAACTTCGACGCCGAACAAGCTCGCGAGATGGGACTGGCGTGGAAGGTTGTGCCCCACGACACGCTCATGGACGAGGCCCGCACACTGGCCGAGCGGCTGTGCAAGGGAGCGCCCCTTGCCGTGCGGGCCGTCAAGGAGGTCGCTTGGCGCAGCCAGCGCATGGGCTGGACCGAGGCCCTGCGCATGGGCGAATCGATCCGCAGGATCGTGGGCGACAGCGATGATGCCAAAGAGGGCGGGCGGGCATTCGCCGAGAAACGGCCGCCCGAGTGGACCGGCACATGACCGCTCAAACGCTGAGGAGCGCTAACCGGCCAGGGTGAGGCGGGCGACGAGGTCGGTGCCGAAGCCAGTCAGGATCGCCAGGTAGAGCAGCCCGGTGGCCGCCATCACGGCCGCGTACTGGCGCTCGCGCAGCGCGGCCATCGCCACGGCGGCGAGCGCCACCGTGGTCACCGCACACGCAACCCAGAACCAGCCGAGCAGCCCGCCGTAGCCGTCATTGATGCTGCCGGTCAGCACGGCGATCATGCCGGTGGGCAGCAGGAGCAATCCCACCTCGATGGGCCAGATCCCGCCGAGGTGACGCACCAGTTCTCGAAGCGGTTCCCGCCGCAGTCCGGGCTGCACGAGGTACCAGTGGCCCAGCAGCATCGAATTGCTCACCGCGCCCAGGAATGCCGCTCCGACGACGACACGAGCGAGGTGCAGCGCGGGTGCGACATCTCCGCTGGCGCCGAGCCCAGCAGCCACGACCCCGACCAGTCCGGCAAGCGGCGCCGCAAAATCCCAGCGCGGGTCGAAGCCCTCGATCGTGCGGGTCGGGCCGCCTGCTTCGCTTGCGGCTGCATCGCCTGTCTTGGTGGGCAGTGCAGACCGCACGAGCGTTGCGCCGGCGCACAGTGCCATCACGATGCAGGCTGCGTCACGCACAGCATTCGGCTGGAACACCAAGCCGGTGACGGCCCCGATGACGGCGATCATCGCGTAGAGCGAGCGCAGCAGCCAGCCGTAGCCGAGCCCCACCTCTTGCCGGCGCGTGGTGACCCACAGGTATACGAGCCCCCCTGCGGCCCACTGACACATCACCGTGGCCACGTCCACGGGTGCGCCCTCAGCCATCGCCGCGCTGCCTCTCGCTGACCCGGGGGCGGGCTACGCCGGGACGGGCCGGGTCCGGGCGCCGAGCTCCACGGCTGCAGCGGATTCGGCGGCGTGGTAGCTGGAGCGAGTCAGCGGACTGGACTCGACATGATCGATGCCGAGCGTCGCGCCCACGTCTCGCCAGCGTTCAAACGATTCGGGCGACACCCAGCGGGCGACGGGTATGTGATGGCTCGTCGGCCTCAGGTACTGGCCGATGGTTACGATGCTCGCGCCGACGGCCGCCAGGTCAGCCAAGACGACGTCGACTTCTGCATCGTCCTCGCCCATCCCGACGATGATGCCTGACTTGGTGACGTGCCCCGCCGAAGCGCTGCGTGCCAGCAGGGCGAGGCTGCGGGCGTAGCCCGCGGAGGGGCGCACCGCCCGCTGCAGCCGGGCAATGGTCTCGATGTTGTGGTTCAGGACGTCCGGACCCGCCTCGAGGACAGTGTGCAGTGAGGCGGCATCGCCGCCGAAATCCGGCACCAGCACCTCGACGGTCGTGCCCGGCGACCGAGACCGGATGGCAGCGATGGTCTCGGCGAACGCAGCGGCCCCGCCGTCGGACAGATCGTCACGAGCCACCGCGGTGACGACCGCATGATCCAAGTCCATCTCGGCCACGGCGTCGGCGACTCGGGCCGGCTCACCGGGGTCGATCGGCATCGGCTGGCGAGTGTCGACAAGGCAGAAACCGCACGCGCGGGTGCATCTTTCGCCGTTGAGCATGAACGTGGCGGTTCCCGCTCCCCAGCACTCGAAGATGTTGGGGCAGCCCGCCTCCTCACACACGGTCACCAGGTCGTGCTGGCGCATCACGCGACGCAGCCGGAGGTACCCCTCGTTCAGGTCCATGCGGGCACGCAGCCACGGGGGCTTCCGCTCAGCGAGACGCAGGCCGTCCTCTACACCGGCTTCGGCGAGCCGGGCGCGGCTGCGCGGGGGGGCGACCTCAACCCGACTCGGGCCGAGTTGCCGGCTGAATGCGCTGAGATCGGACGGGCGGTGCCGCCACGCCACATCTGCACGCTCACAGCCGGCTTGGCTCCATCGCTGCGTTGCACGCAGGACCACGGCATCGGCCACCTCGCGCAGGGTCGCCGTGCTGCCCTCAGCGCGCAGCGACGTCGGCCGGAAGTCGCGGATGCCGCACGGGATGATCCGGTCGAACCACGACAGATCGGTTTCGACGTTGAGCGCGAACCCGTGCATCGTGCGGCCGCGGCTGAGACGCACGCCGATGGCGGCAATCTTGCGAGGCGTGCCGTCCAGATCCAGCCACACGCCCGGATAGCCCCGCAAGCGGCCGCAGCCCCGCAGCCCCAGGTCAGCCAGCGCGTCGATGAGCACCTGTTCCACGTCGCACACGTAGGCCGAGGTCTCGGCCAGACCCCCGCCCCGCCGGCCGGGCAGCGTCAGGATCGGGTAGCCGACAAGCTGGCCGGGACCGTGGTAGGTGAAGTCGCCGCCGCGGTCGATGCGGACGCAGTCGGCGCCGAATTCGCCGGGATCGACGAGCAGGTTGGCCTCGTCCGCGCTGGGGCCCGCCGTGAAGACGTGGTTGTGCTCGAGCAGCAGCAGGTAGTCGTCGGCGCTGTGGGACCAGAGGCGCCGCTGCACGTCGAGGGCTTCGCGATAGCCGACCCGCCCCAGCCAGCGCACCTGCAGCTTTCCGGACATCTGGCTAGAACTCCGCTCCCCAGTCATGCTGTTCAAGCATCTGGCGGATGTGCCCCAGGAAGCCGGCCGCATAGCTGCCGTCGAACGCACGATGATCCCAGCCCATCGCCAGGTGTCCCACCGAGTGCACGACGATGCTCTCGTTCCCGAACCTGTCCGTGACGACAACCGGTCGACGGGCGACGCCGTCCGTCGAGAGCACCGCGACCTGAGGCTGATTGATGATCGCTGCTGTGGTGTAGGTGCCGAACGACCCGTTGTTGGAGATGGTGAAGGTGCCGCCGCTGATGTCGTCGGGTGTCAGGCGTCGCTCCCGTGCACGCGCAGCAAGCTCGTTCATGGTGCGGGCGATGCCTCGCAAGCTGAACGAGTCGGCATCGCGCAGCACCGGCACGATCAGCCCGTCATAGTCGAGGTCGACGGCCACGCCGACGTTGCGGCGTCTCCAGATGCGCAGGCCGCCGTTCTCGACGGACGCATTCAGGCGTGGCCAGTGGGCCAAGGCGTCGGCGACGGCGACCACGATGAACGGCAGGTAGGTGAGGCTGAAGCCCTCCGATGCCCGCCACGCCTCGCGGTGGGCCCGGCGGACCTGCTCCACATTCTCGTAGTCGACCTCGACGACGGTGAGGGCGTGCGGCGAGGTGGCCATGGAGTTCACCATGTGCTCGCCCGTGCGGCGGCGGATGTTGTTGAACGACTCGAAGCGCGAGTCTCCGTCGGTCCATTCGGCCGCGGCCGCAGCGGCTACCGGTGCCGGCACCGCCGGCGCGGTCGGCGCGGACGGGCGTTCGCCGGCCGCCGCTCTCGCCGCCGCCGGAGCTCCGCTCGCGGCTGCGGCGCGTTGCCGCTCGTCGATGGCGTTGAGCACATCGGAGCGCGTGATGCGGCCGCCGACCCCGGTTCCCACGAGTGCTGCGGGGTCGAGGTCGTGCTCTCGCACCAAGCGCCGCACGACGGGCGAGAGCAAGTGACTGCCGTGATCGGTCGCCGGGCCGTTTGCCGCGCCGTTGGACGGCAAGGCAGCGACTGCCGCAACGCCGGGCGCCTCAGGCGGATCGGCCGGCGCGGGCGCCGCAGCAGGAGCAGCGGCAGGCTCCGCGGGCGCAGGACTGGCTACCGGTATGGCTGCATCAGGTGACGGCGCTACGGCGCCTTCGGCCAGCTCCACGATCGCCAGCACGGTCCCGACGTCCACGGTCTCGCCCTCGGGGACGCGTATCTCCGTCAGGACGCCCTCCATCGGCGAGGGCACTTCGCTGTCCACCTTGTCGGTGGACACCTCGTAGAGCATCTCGCCCACCGAGATGGAATCGCCCGGGTTCTTGAACCAGCGGGTGATGGTGCCCTCGGTGACGGTCTCGCCGAGTTGGGGCAGCACCAAGTCAGCCATGTCGTCGCCTCATTCGGCCTACCGCGGCTGGGTCCGGGTTCATCCGTGCAGTCCTCGTCCGGTGAGCGACAGCATCGTCTCGCCGAAGAGCTCCGACAGCGTGGGATGCGGCTGCACCAAGGCGGCAACCTCGGCAACCGTGGCCTCCCAGTTGACCGCCAGGTAGCCCTGACCGAGCTGCTCGGTGACCCAGGGGCCCATCATGTGCACCCCGAGCACGCGCCCGGCAGTGCCGTCGGCCTCGCGCTCGGCAACAACCTTCACGAGCCCCTCGGTGTCGTTGACGATCATGGCCCGCGAGTTGCCGGTGAAGCGGTGCTTGGAGGTCACAACGTCGTAGCCGGCTTCGCGGGCCGCCGTCTCGGTGAGCCCGGCAAAGGCCACTTCGGGGTGGCAGTAGATCGCCCACGGCACGTTCGCATAGTCGATCGGCGCCGGTTCCTCGCCGAGCATGTCCTTGGCAGCCACGATGGCCTCGGCAAACCCGACATGGGCAAGCTGCGGCGTGTTGACGAGATCGCCGATGGCATAGACGCCGGCCATGGTGGTCCGGCACACCTCGTCGACCGCGACGAAGCCCCGCTCATCGAGCTTGACCTCGGTGCCGTCGAGGCCGAGATGGTCCGGGTATGGCCGGCGTCCCACCGACACGACCACCGCATCCACCTCCAGCGAGGCTTCTTCGCTGTCGCCGTCGCCTGACCGGGGGGCGATCGTGTACTGCACCGTCGTGCCGCCGTCACCCGGCGTGTGCCCGGTGACCTGGCAGCCGGTGAGCACGGTGATCCCTCGCTTGGAGAATGCCCGGGCGAGTGCCTTGGCGATATCCGCGTCGACGCCGGGGATGATCTGCGGCGCGTATTCGAGCACGGTGACCTCGGCGCCCAGATCGGCCAGCATCGAAGCGAACTCGCAGCCGATGGCTCCTCCGCCGATCACGGCCACGCGGGCCGGCACCTCCTCCAGCGCCAAGACCTCGTCGGAAGTCATGACCAGCGTGCCCTCGCGCTCGAACCCCGGCAGCGTCATCGGCACCGAACCTGCAGCGAGCAGCACATGATCTGCCTGCAGCGTCTGGGCCTCGGACTCGTCTGCGGCAACGCTCACCGACCGGTCCGCATTGAGCCTGCCTGTGCCCTCGAACACCTTGACCTTGCGACGCTTGAGCAAGCCCTTGACGCCGGTCTCGAGGCCATCCACGATGCGCTGCTTGCGGTCTTGCGAGACTCCGAAATCCAGCTCGGGCGGCTCGACGTTGACGCCGAATTCGGCGGCCTCGCCGACCGTGCGCCAGACCGCAGCGGTCTCGAGCAGCTCCTTGGCCGGAATGCAGCCCCGGTGCAGGCAGGTCCCGCCCAGCCGGTCCCGCTCCACCAAGGCAACGCTCATGCCCGCAGCGCCGGCATACAGGGCCGCCCCGTAACCGGCGGGTCCTCCGCCGATCACGACGAGGTCGTAGTGGACCGGACTGCCTGTCTCGCCGGTGCTGGTGTCATCTGCCATCGCGCGACGAGGGTACGCCGCCGCACTCGTCCGTTTGCACCGCAGCCACCCTGCAGCCGCACCATCAAGCCAGCGCTACAGCGCAATCAGCACCTGGACCGCGAACGCCATCAGGATGATCACCCCGGTGGCGAGAGCCAAAGCAATAAGCGCCCGGGTGCTCACCGGGCCGAATGTAACCCGCGCTACCGCTTCGCGGACCCCCAAGTAGGCTCGGCGAGATGACGGGTCCGCGGCCCCGAGCAGCCATCGTGCTGATGGCCGGGCTGGCGGGCCTCGGCGCTTTGGCCGCCTGCGGGAGCGTTGACGTCGACGTGTACCGGGAACCCACGGCGACGACATCTGCTGTCGAGGCATCGTCCACCACGCAGGCTGCGTCAGTGCCCGGGACAACCTCCGGCGGCGACACGGCATCTGCGGCTGCCTCCGGTCCGGCGACGACGGCCGCATCCGCGCCGGTCGAGACCCGCGCCGAGATCGTGCAACTGGAGGGCGCTCTGCTCGACGGGCAGCAGTTCGACCTTGCGGCGACCGTCGGCAACGATGTCCTGCTGTGGTTCTGGGCGCCATGGTGACCGGCGTGCAATCGTGAGGCGCCTGCGGTCGCAGCGTTGAAGGCAGAACACGGCGACAAGCTGGTGCTCATCGGTGTCCCCGGTGGCGACTCCCAGGACTCCTACCTGCGCTTCGTCGCCAAGCATCAACTGGGCGACATCCCACAGATGGCCAATGAAGACGGCGATCTATGGGCGCAGTTCGGCGTCAGCTCCCAGCCCAGGTGGGTCCTCGTGCGTGTCGACGGCAGCATTGAACGTGGCGGCGGCACACCACCGCCGGACATCGTTCAGGACGCCCTTACTCCTGCCTGAAAACGATCATGGCGAAGCCGAAACATCGCAGCGTCAGCGTCGAACGGGTCATTGCCGCGCCCGCCGAGAGGATCTTCGCCGTTCTGATCGATCCCAGCCGTCACTGCGAGATCGACGGCTCGGGAACGCTGGCCCGCCTGACCACCAGCAATGCCCCGCTGACACTGGGCAGCACCTTTTCCATGCGCATCAAGGTAGGCGTCTCCTACACCGTGAAGAATCGAGTGCTGGAGTTCGAGGAGAACCGCCTGATCACGTGGGCGCACTGGCAGGGCCAGCGCTGGAGCTACCAGCTCGAGCCCCAGCCCGACGGCGACACGCTGGTGCGCGAGACCTTCGACTGGTCCACTGCAAAGCTGCCGCGCAGCGTTGAGCTCATCGGGGCACACCGCAAGAACGTGCCGAACATGGAGAAAACGCTGGAGCGGCTGGCCGCACTCGTCGAATCCCCTGCCGACGACGACTAGCCCTCCGGCTCAATCACCCAGACGTCGTCCAACGCATCCTCCAGGCGCCGGTACAGATCGCCCAGGGTGCGGTCGCCGGCGCGGCGCACCAGGACGGCCTCGTCGCAGTTGTGCATGAACCACGTATCCCGCCGACGCATCGCCTTGCCGAACGCCTCGGTGTCGACCGGCACCCTGTTGCCGAGCACGAATTCTCGAAGCGCGCTCTGGCGCAGCTCGGCGAACCTCTGGCGTGAGGGACCCGGCCATCGGCGCTCAACGCCTTCGAATGCGAGCACCACGACGTAGGGCACACCAGCCGCACGTGCCGCCTCGGCGCCCAGGGTCTCAGCACCGAGCCCAAGACCCGTCGCCACAACGAGATCGGGATGCATCTCGCGCTTGGCGGCAAGAACATCGCTCAGCTGCCGCAGCACCCTGCGGGCGACTGGGTTCTCTTCGTACCCACCGAGCTCTGGCGGCCGGTGGCCGAGCACTGCCACGGCGTGACCGGTGATCTCCCGGTTCCCAGACGTCGGCTCATCGGTGCTGACGGCTCCCTTGGCCGGGCGATGCGGTGCCGTTCTCGGGTCGCTCAGCCGATCGAGCACGTCATCGTCGAACCGGTTGCCGCTCTGGCCGGCACCTGCCCCGGCCGCATGCACGGCCAGTGCGTCGGCAGCGGAGTTCAGCCGCTGGCCTGCATGACCCTTCACCCACTCGAACGTCACGTCCCCCCGCGCAAGC
Source organism: Candidatus Poriferisodalis sp. (assembly GCF_965208555.1). GTDB lineage: Bacteria > Actinomycetota > Acidimicrobiia > Acidimicrobiales > Poriferisodalaceae > Poriferisodalis. The sequence goes on from NZ_OZ242342.1 coordinate 895,676, forward strand.
ACCGCGTCAATGAACGGCTCCCACAGGTCGCGGTTGGCCACCGGCTTCTTTGCGGTGTTCAGCCAGTTGCGCCGGTGCCAGCCCTTCCACCACTCGTCGGTGAAGCACTTCACCACGTAGGTGGAGTCGCTGACGATCCGGAGCGGCCCGTCCAGGTCCTCGACAGCGTGCGCCGCAGCCGCGACCTCCATGCGCTGGTTCGTGGTCGAGGGCTCGTAGCCGCATGCCCAGCGCCCGCCGTCGACCACGTAGGCCCAGCCGCCGGGACCGGGATTGCCCAGGCACGATCCGTCGGTGAAGACCTCAGTTGCTGGCGCGTTCGATTGCCGGCTCATTCAGGTGCGACACTAGAACCCATGCTCTTCGACGGGTTGCATGAGCAGATCCCCGATATCGATCCTGACGAGACCGACGACTGGCTGCAGTCCTTCGCAGCGGTGGTCGAGGAGCGGGGCAAGAACCGTGCACGGTTCCTGATCCGGCGGCTCATGTCCAAGGCCCGCGAGATGCAGGTCGATTTCCCCGCCACCGTCTCCACCCCGTACATCAATACGATCCCGCCCGAGCAAGAACCCTGGTTCCCCGGCGACGAGGAGATCGAGAAGCGCCTGCGGGCCTTCATCCGCTGGAACGCCGTCGCGATGGTGACCCACGCCAACTCGTGGGCCGACGGCATCGGCGGCCACCTGTCCACGTTCGCCAGCTCCGCGGCGCTGTACGACGTCGGCTTCAACCACTTCTGGCACGGCAAAGACGACGGCGAGCCGGGCGATCACATTTACATCCAGGGCCATGCTGCGCCCGGCATCTACGCGCGGGCCTACCTGGAAGGCCGCCTCGACGACACCGATCTCGAGCACTTCCGGCGCGAGATCGGCCGCACCGGCCTGTCGTCGTACCCCCATCCCCGCCTCATGCCCGATTTCTGGGAGTACCCGACGGTGTCGATGGGCCTCGGCCCGATCACGGCCATCTACCACGCCCGCTTCAACCGCTACCTGCACAACCGCCGCATCGACAACACGTCTGAGTCGAAGGTGTGGTGTTTCGTGGGCGACGGCGAGACCGATGAGCCCGAGACGCTCGGCGCCCTCCATCTGGCTGCGCGGGAGCGGCTGGACAACCTGATCTTCGTGGTGAACTGCAACCTGCAGCGCCTCGACGGGCCGGTGCGGGGCAATGGGAAGATCATCCAGGAGCTCGAAGCCAACTTCCGCGGCTCGGGCTGGAATGTCATCAAGGTGATCTGGGGCGGCCGCTGGGACGAGCTGCTGGCCCGCGACCGCGACGGTGTGCTGCTCAACAAGATGAACGCGACCATCGACGGCGAGTACCAGCGCTACTCGGTGGAGAGCGGGCAGTACATCCGCGAGCGGTTCTTCGGCCCTGATCCGCGGCTGCGCGAGATGGTGCAGCACCTCTCCGACGAAGAGCTGCAAACGCTGCCCCGCGGCGGCCACGACTACAAGAAGCTCTACGCGGCCTACCAGGCAGCCGTGGAGCACGAGGGCAGCCCCACCGTCATCTTGACCAAGACGGTCAAGGGCTGGTCGCTCGGACCCGACCTCGAGGCCCGCAACGCCACGCACCAGATCAAGAAGCTGAACCGGACCCAGCTCATGACGATCCGGGAACGCCTGCGGCTGCATGCCGAGATCGATGCGGAGTTCGATCCCGACGATCCGCCCTACTGCCGACCGGAGCCCGGCAGCGCCGAGCACGAGTACCTGATGGCGCGCCGCAAGGCCCTCAACGGCCCACTGCCCAAGCGCTTACGCAACTGGTGCCGCAAAGCACTGCCGATGCCCAGCTCGAAACCGTTCTCCGAGTTCGCTGCGGGTTCGGGCGAGATGGCGGTGTCGACCACCATGGCGTTCACGCGGATGCTGCGGGCGATGACCCGCGAGCCGGGATTCGGCGACCGCGTCGTGCCGATCATTCCCGACGAGGCCCGCACGTTCGGCATGGACTCGCTGTTCCGGGAGCTGGGCATCTACGCCAGCCAGGGACAGCTCTACGAGCCCGTCGACCACGACCTGCTGCTGTCCTACACCGAGCACATCGACGGGCAGATTCTCGAGGAGGGCATCACCGAGGCGGGCGCTCTGGCCAGCTTCACCGCCGCGGCGACGTCGTACGCCACCCGCGGCGTGGCGATGGTGCCCTTTTACACCTTCTATTCGATGTTCGGCTTCCAGCGGGTCGGTGACATGATCTGGGCGCTGGCCGACATGCGGGGGCGCGGCTTCCTGATGGGAGCGACGGCGGGTCGCACCACGCTCATGGGCGAGGGGCTCCAGCATCAGGACGGGCACTCGCCGCTGCTGGCCTCGGTCGTTCCTCCGTGTCAGGCCTACGACCCGGCGTTCGCTTACGAGCTCGCCGCGATCGTGCGGGACGGCATCCGGCGCATGTACGGCGTGGGCGAGGACATCTTCTACTACCTGACCATCTACAACGAGAACTACGTCCAGCCGCCTGAGCCCGACGATCTGGCTGTGGAGGACCTGCTGGCCGGGCTGTACCGCTTTGCCCCCTCGCCGCCCGGACGGGCCCACGCCGGAACGATCCTGTTCTCTGGCTCGGCGCAGGGCGCTGCGCGAGCGGCAGCGGATCTGCTTGCTGCAGAGCACGACGTCGGTGTCGACCTCTGGAGCGCCACCTCGTACAAGGCGCTGCGCGAGGAAGCGCTGTCGTGCGAGCGGTGGAACACCCTGCACCCCGACGATCCTCAGCAGGTGCCCTTCGTGACCCGGCAGCTCGCCGACGGCACCGGACCGGTCATCGCCGTGACTGACTTCATGCGGGCGGTGCCCGACCAGGTGTCTCGCTGGATCGGCCGCGACTACACCTCGCTGGGCACCGACGGCTTCGGTCGCAGCGATACCCGCAGCCGCCTGCGTGAGCACTTCGAGGTGACCGCCGAGCACATCACGGTCGCGGTGCTGTGGCGCCTCGCAGAGCTCGGCGAGATCGACGCGTCCGCTGCCGCCGAGGCGATCAAGCGTTACGGCCTGGCCGTCGACAGCGTCGACCCCTGGTCCTCTGCGGCGCACTGAGCCGCTGCCGGTCTTCGAGAACGTCTCCACGATGGTCACCATCACCGACGTCAGAGCAATCCTCACCCAGCCCGGCGCCGCGCGGTTGGTCATCGTCAAGGTCCAGACCTCCGAACCCGGCTTGCACGGACTGGGTTGCGCAACCTTCACCCAGCGAGCATTCGCAGTGAAGTCCGCCATCGACCGTCATCTCGCCCCGTTCCTCATCGGGCGCGACGTCGACCGTGTCGGCGAGATCTGGCAGATGTCGATGGTCAACGGCTACTGGCGCAACGGCCCGGTGCTCAACAACGCAGTGTCCGGTGTCGACCAGGCCCTGTGGGACATCAAGGGCAAGCGGGCCGGGATGCCGGTGTACGAGCTGTTCGGGGGGAAAAACCGCGAAGCCGCCGCGGTCTACGTCCACGCAAGCGGCGATGACCCCCACGAAGTGACGGACAGCGTCGAGGAGCTGAGCGAGCAGGGCTACCGGCACATCCGGGTGCAACTCGGGCCATACGGCGGCCCGACGGCCCCGATGCCTCAGCCCCGTAACGCTCCGGCGGGGAGCTACTTCGATCCTCGTGCCTACAGCCGCGCGACCCTGGCGATGATTGACCACGTCCGCGAGACCGTCGGCGAGCGTGTCGAACTGCTTCACGACATCCATGAGCGATTGCACCCCATCGACGCGGTCCAGTTCGCCAAGGATGTCGAGCCGTACAAGCTGTTCTTCCTCGAGGATCCCTTTGCGCCGGAGGACATCGGCTGGTTCACCACGTTGCGGTCTCAGTGCGCGACTCCGCTGGCGATGGGCGAGCTGTTCAACAACCCGCACGAGTGGCAGGGCCTCATCACCGATCGTCTCGTCGACTTCGTCCGGATGCACATCAGCCAGATCGGCGGCTTGACACCCGCGCGTGACATTGCCGCGTTCGCGCACATGTTCGGCATCCGCACCGCTTGGCATGGACCCGCCGACACGTCGCCGGTGGGCCACACGGCCAACCTGCACCTGGACATCTCGGCGCCGAACTTCGGGATCCACGAGTGGTACCGCCCCACCGATCTCGACTACGAAATGTTCCCCGGGCTGGGTGAAGTCGCCGACGGCTACCTCTATCCGAACTCGGCGCCCGGGCTCGGCATCGACATCGACGAGCAGCTCGCCGCGGCCCATCCGGCCCGCGACGGCGTCGAGGAGTGGACCCAGACCCGGCTGGTCGACGGAAGCCCGGCTCGACCGTGAGCGACGTGCCGCCTCCGGCCGGCGCCCACGCGCGCCACGACGAGCTGCGGGGTCGCTGCGCGGTCGTCACCGGCGCGGCCAGCGGTATCGGCCGCGGCGTCGCGCAGCGCCTTGCCGTCGAGGGAATGCGGCTCGTGGTCGCCGACATGAACGCTGACGCCCTGCGGGAGTGCGTCAGCGAGCTGGCCGGGCTTGGCGCGGATGCAGCAGCGCATTGCGGGGACTTGTCACGCGACGACGACATCGACGCTGTCTTCGACACCGCGCTCGCCGAATTCGGCACCGTCGACCTGCTCGTGAACAACGCTGCCGACCTGCGCCGTCAGCACGCGCTCGACGAGCACCTCGACCTGCTCGACCGCCAGCTCGCCACCAACATCCGCAGCCCCTATCGCTGCGCTCAGCGGGCCGCAGCAACCATGCGCGACGGCACCGGGGGCAGCATCGTGTTCATCTCGTCCGTGGGCGCACAGCGAGCGCACCACCGCGGGTTGCCCTACGACGCCACCAAGGGAGCGATCGACGCGATGACCCGAGCCATGGCCATCGAACTCGGTCCCTACGGCATCCGGGTCAACGCAATCGCCCCGGGACTCACCGAGACGTACCGGTGGCACGCCTCGGGCAACGCGCGCAGGCTCGCATCGCTCGCAGCCCAAGTACCGCTGCAGCGAGCGGGTCAGGTTGGCGACATCGCGGCGATGGTTGCCTTCCTGGCATCTGCCGAATCGAGCTACGTAACCGGCCAGGTCATCTGCGTCGACGGCGGCATCACCGCGCAGCTCAGCCCGGCAGGTCCCGACACCCTGTGACCAACCGGCTCGCGGCCGTCCCTGCACGGGCACCGGACCTACTCAACATGTCCGATGATGTCCCGCTTGCGCGGCCAGACTGTCCCGATGCCGAGTGACCTCCCCTGCCCGCAGCGCTGGTTCGACGACTACGAAACCGGCGAGCGCTTCACGTTCGGGTCAACGACTATCGACGAAGCGGAGATCATCGAATTCGGCCGTGCGTTCGACCCGCAGCCCTTCCACATCGATCCCGAGGCCGCTCGTCGCACGGTCTACGGCCGGCTGATCGCCTCGGGATGGCATACGGGCTCGATCATGATGCGGCTGCTGGGCGAGCACCTGCTGGGACCGTCGAGCATGGGCTCGCCGGGCCTCGACGAGCTGCGCTGGCTGGCGCCAGTGCATCCAGGCGACCGCCTCACCCTCGTCGTGGAAGTGCTGGAGACGATTCCCAGCCGCTCCAAGCCCGACCGCGGCATCGTCAAGATGGTCCACGAGCTCGTCAACCAAGAGGGCGTCACGGTGGTGCGCTCCGTGGCGAACATGATGATCGCCCGCCGCCCCGAGGAACACGCCGAGACTTAGGCGTACTGGGCGGCTGCCTGGTGCTCCAGCCAGCCCAGCAGGATGGCCACGGCTCGGGGATCATGGCGAATGCGGTGATCGGCGCCGGTGATGAGTCGGAGCTCGGCGCTCGGATGCCGTGACGCCAGGTGCCGGGCCTCCTCGTAGGGCACCTGACGGTCGTTGATGCCGTGCAAAATCAGCAGCGGCCGGTCGGCAAGTCCCTGCACGGCGTCCACTGCCCGGTTCTGCTTCAGCTCACGGTTCCACGCGCTGGCCGAGCGAGGGAAGCCGTCGGACCTGATGACGCCGACATTGCGGCAGTGCTGCAGGAACGCCTTGGGGTCGCCCGCCCAGTCGTCGAAGTCGGCTCGGGGCGCCATAGCCGCCACGCCGCGCACGCGCGCATCGCGAGCAGCAGCCAGGATGGCCACCGAGCCCCCAGTCGTGGAGCCCACCAGCCACACGCCGCGGCAGCCGTCCTCCAAGACGTGCTCGATGGAACGCCCCACATCGTCGATCCAGCCGAGCAGCGAGAAGTCGCCGTCGGACTCCCCGCAGCCCCGCATGCTGACGGCGAGCACGGTCCAGCCCTGCGCTTCGGCAATGCGCTCAGCAAACATCTGGTACGTGCGATTGGGAATGCCGGGCCGCTGCTTGGAAGGGAACCCATGGCAGAGGACCACGGCCGGGCCGCTGCCCGTCGAACGCGACGGGCGCACCATCAGCGCCGCAAGATGGGGGCTGCCTCCGATGGTGATCTCGGTGACCGTGGTGCTCACTGCACTCGTCTAGCGACCGAGCCGCGACAGGCGGTAGCCGCGGTTGCGCGCTTCTGGCAGCTCGTCGGGACCGAAGGTGGCGTATGACTGAGCTGCCACGATGTCAGCGACCGCCGCCGCGAGCTGTTCGGCGACGGCCGGATCGTCCGTTTCCAGCTCCATGTCGTACACGGTCTGGTTGCGCTTGTCACCGACGAAGCGGCAGCCGGCGAGCTCCCTGGGGATGTCCATGGGAACATTCTGCCGTCCGGCGCACGCTCAGCTGCCGCCAGGGTCCACGACGGCCAGTGCGCCGATCAGACGCAGGTACTCGAGATGCGCACTCGCCACCGCGTGAACCTGCTCGAGTGACACCTCGAATCCGTCCCGGCGGACGCTGCGATACAGCTCAGCCGCAGACGAGCGGTCCTCGGTCACCGACGTGCCCATCGCGCCCTCGGCATCGGCGTCCGCGCCGTCCGCTTCGTCCGGCGCCGCAGCCGGCCCGAACTGCAACTGGTTGAGGTGCGCTCGCAACAGTGCTTCGAGCTCGCTCGCACTCAGACTCGCGGCGATGTCGAAGGGCACCAGTTCGGCGACGAATTCCGCCGCCTCGGCAAGGCGCCACACGGGCTCGCGCCGCTGACGGCCCAGCCGCTGCGCCTGCGAGCCCACCACACCCGCGGCCACGACGAAGCCGATCACCAACGAAATGACGATGACCGCGACGATCACCAGTGCCTCCCCGGCAGCTCAGGAATCAAGCCGGCCGCGTTGCTCTTGTGCCGATGTGGGTTGCTGAGATCTACAGGCCGATGCGCTGGGCCAGCTGCTCGCGGTGGTAGGCGGGATCGCCGAAGATCAGCTCAGAGCTCTTCGCGCGTTTGAAGTACAGGTGCGCGGGGTGCTCCCACGTGAAGCCGATGCCGCCGTGGATCTGGATGTTCTCGGCCGCGCAGTGGAAGTACGCCTCCGAGCAGTAGGCCTTGGCCAGCGACGCCACCGACGGCAGCTCGTCGTTCATCTCCGACGCGCACCAGGCCGCGTAGTAGGCGGCCGACTTGGCCGATTCGACCTCGAGCAGCATGTCGGCGCACTTGTGCTTGATGGCCTGGAACGAGCCGATCGGGCGTCCGAACTGCACCCGGTCCTTGGCGTACTGCACGGCCATGTCCAGCACGAACTGCGCACCGCCGACCTGCTCGTTGGCGAGCGCAACCGCTGCAAGGTCGAGCACCTTGTCGATGTAGGCGAAGTTGTCGGTGTCGCACAGGTGCTTCGCCGGCGTGTTGTCGAAGGTGATGCGGGCCTGCTTGCGGGTCTGGTCCATCGTGGCGAGGTTCTCGCGGCTGAGCCCGGCTGCGTCACCCTCGACGGTGAACAGGTGGATCCCGCCGGCGCAGCGCGCCGCAACGACGAACAGGTTGGCCGTGCCGCCGTCGGTAACGAACATCTTCTCGCCCGAGATGGTGGCAGAGTCGCCCGTGTCGGTGGCCTCGACTTCGACGCCGTCGGCATCCCAGCGGCCGCTGGCCTCCGCCAATGCCAAGGTGGCGATGATCTCGCCGGAGGCGATGCCTTCGAGCAGCTCTTCCTTGGCCTTCTCGTTGCCCGAGTGCAAGATGGCGTTGCCGGCCAGCACGACCGTGGAGAAGTAGGGCGAGCACAGCAGGCTGCGACCCATCTCCTCGAGCACGATGCCGAGCTCGACGTAGCTGGCGCCCTGCCCGCCGTACTCCTCGGGGATGATCAGCGCCTGCAGGCCGAGTTGCTCGGCCATCTGCGACCACACAGCAGGGTCGTAGCCGTCGTCGGTCTCCATCAGCTCCCGGACGGTGGCCTCCGACGACTTGTCCTCGAGGAACGAGCGGACGAAGTTGCGGAGCTCTTCCTGCTCCTCGGTGAATGCGAAGTTCACGTACACGCCTCCGGGGCCGGTGCAGCCTGTGCAGTTTGGACGCCGGCCGGGCCAGCGTAATAGTCAGGCGAAGTTCTATCACCCGGAGGCCAGATCGACTCAGAAACGGCTCATCGCCCATGTCCGCGGCGGTGGAACCCCTGGCATACCTCGGGCGTTAGCTTTCGTGGCGGGTTCCACGCACGGATGCAAGACGGATCGCAAGGGTGGACAGGATGACTCACAGCGACACAGCTACGCCGGCTGCTTCACGCCGGGGCGGGGTTCGACGGCTCATCAGCCGGCCGGGTGCAGGCGTCGGCCTGCTCGCCGGCATCGCCGGCGCTGCGGTGGCGTTGGCGTTCGGCGAGTTCATCGACGGGCTCGTCGACACCATCCCGTCGCTGGTGGTGGCCGTCGGCGAGGCGCTGGTGGACTACTCGCCCGACTGGGCCGTGAGGCTGAGCATCGAGCTGTTCGGCGAGAAGGACAAGGCGGTGCTGGCGATCGGCATTGTCGGTGTCTCGCTGATCATCGGCGGCCTGCTGGGCGCCTGCGCCATGGCGCCGCGCCGCCGGTGGGTGCCGTTCGCCGGATTCGCCGCATTCGGGTTGATCGGCGGCTGGACCGCGGCCCGCAACCCGATGAGTCCGTTCGTGGGCTCGTGGGTGGTTGCCCTGGCTGCCGCTGCGCTCGGCTACCTCACGCTGCGCGTGCTCTTGCGTTGCGCACCGGCGCACCGGCCTGCCCGCACGGCGGTGAGCGAGCACGAGCCCACCGAGCCAGCGGCCGGGGCGCCGCCAGACAGCGCGGCCGATGCCAGCCGCCGGGCCTTCCTGCTCGGCGTGGGCGGTGCCGGTGTGGCGGCCGTCGGCTTCGTGGCACTGGGGCGTGCTGTACGCGGCCCGTCGGCGGCAGAGACTGCCCGGGCCGGCATCGACCTGAGCGTCGCACGGCCGCCCGCAACGACCGCAGCCGGCGGTGCCGCAACCGCAGTCGAGCCGACGGCGACCACTGCGGCCGGGCCTTCGGTGGCTACCCAGGTCGCAGCGCTGGACACGCTCGACAGCGTCGCCGGCATCTCCAGCTACGTGACGCCCAACGATGAGTTCTACCGGATCGACACGGCGCTGACCGTGCCGCAGGTCGACCCAGCGGATTGGAAGCTGTCGTTCACCGGCATGGTCGACAATCCCTACGAGCTGACCTTCGACGAGATCCTGGCAATGGACCTCCAAGAGCATGTCGTGACGCTCTCGTGCGTGTCGAATCGAGTCGGCGGCAACCTGGTCGGCAACGCCGTCTGGACCGGCGTGCCGCTGGTGGACCTGCTGGAGCGGGCCGGCGTGCAGGACGGGGCCGACCAGGTGGTGGGCCGCTCGGTCGACGACTGGACCGCCGGTTTTCCCACCCCGCTGCTGTACGACGGTCGCAACGCTGTCCTGGCCGTCGGCATGAACGGCGAGCCGCTGCCGACCAGGCACGGCTTCCCGGCCCGCCTGATCGTGGCGGGGCTGTACGGCTATGTCTCAGCCGTGAAGTGGATCGAGGAGATCCACCTGACCACCTGGGACGCCTTCGACGGCTACTGGGTGCCCCGGGGCTGGTCGAAGCGGGGGCCGATGAAGACCCAGAGCCGCATCGATGTTCCCGGCAGCGGCGACCGGCCCGTGGCGGGTGTGACGACCGCTATTGCAGGCATCGCCTGGGCGCCGACACGAGGCATCAGCGCTGTCGAAGTGCGCGTCGATGACGGGCCGTGGCAGCGCTGCGAGCTGGGCGAAGCGCTGGGCGATGAGAGCTGGGTGCAGTGGCACCTGCCCTGGACGCCCACCTCGGGCACGCACTCCCTGCAGGTGCGGGCGATCGACGGCACCGGCATGACGCAGCCCGAAGGCCCCAAGGACGTCCGGCCCGACGGAGCCGAAGGCTGGCACCGCGTCGCCGTCCGGGTAGACGCCGCCTAAGCGGGGGGTCCTGCCGCCTCCGCAGCGGGAACACCGATTGGCAGTGCCTCTTAGGATGCATCCATGGCACTGCACTGGTCCGCCACCGGCATCGAAGTCCACAAGCACGTGGTTCGTCCCGTCGACGGCGACCTGCCTCACGGCTTTCCCGACGACTTCGACAACAACGTCTTCACCATCCGATGCACCGAGACCGGCGAGGCGATGCTCATCGACGCGGCCAACGAGCATGAACGCCTGCTCGAGGTGTGCCGCAAGCTTGGCGTGACGCTGGTGGTGGAGACCCACGGTCATTGGGACCACATCCAGGCCGTGCCGGCCGTGCGCGACGCCGGCATCGAAGTGGCCATCACCGCCGAGGACTCGTCGATGCTGCCCAGCTATGACCTCATTCTCGAGGACGACTCGGTGCTGGAGGTCGGGCGGCTGCGCATCCGCACCATCCACAACCCGGGCCACACCGCCGGCTCCATGAGCTTCCACGTAGAGGGCACGCCGCTGCTGTTCACCGGCGACACCCTGTTCCCTGGCGGGCCCGGCGCCACCAGCTACGGCGGCGACTTCGACCTGATCATCCGCAGCATCGAGGACCGGATGTTCTCAGCCTTCCCCGCAGACACGATGGTGCTGCCCGGCCACGGCCTCGACACCACGATCGGCACCGAGTTGCCGCACCTGCAGGAGTGGATCGACCGCGGCTGGTAGCCCCTGACCGGTCGCTACGCGACGACTGTGTCTACCCCGTCGCTACGCGACGACCGAGCGACCTGAACGCGATATAGAAGGTCACGATCGCGAGCCCGACGATGGCCGCGGCGCCCTTCACTATGGCGAGCCCATCCCAACCCATGAACAGCAGTGCTCGCATGCCCTCCATCAGGTAGGTGACGGGATTCCACGCCGCCACCGCCTCGAGCCAGCCGCCCATCAGATCGCGCGGCAGGTATGACGGCGTGAGAAACGCGAACGGGAAGAAGATCAGGAACGACGAGTTCACTGCGGCAGGGTTCCCGGTACGCAATGCCACCGTGTACGGGATGCCGCTGTAGGCAACGCTCCAGGCAATCGCGAGCAACAGGAAGACCAAGAGCCCCAAGACGCCCGTCTCGAACCAGACACCGAAGACGAGTCCAAGAGCGACCACGAACAGGGCCAATCCGAGCGCCATGACGATGTCGGCCACCATCAGCCCGAACAGCAGCGTGGATCGCCGTATCGGCGTCACGAGCATCCGGTCGAGATAGCCGGACTGGATGTCGATCACGAGCACGCTGGCTCGTGAGATTCCCGTGACAGCGAAGATGATCGCCACGGGAAGCTGGAACGCCCGGTAGTCGAGACCGACGGTGCTGCCACTGGGGGCCTGTCGCTCCACGAAGGACTCCAACGCACCCGTGTTCACCACGAAGAAAAAGAAGGGAATGATCAGCGCCGGGACGACGTATTCGGGCTCCCGCACCACGCTGCGCACGGCTCGCCGGGCAATCGTGGCAATGTCGGTGAGGAAGCTGACCCGGTTCGTCAGGCCGCCGCCAGGGGTGATGGTTGCGTCGGTCATGACGCACCTCCGGGGGCGGCCAGTTGACCGTCACGTACCTCGTCTCCCGATTCTTCGGCTGCGACTGCGCTCCCGGCCGCAGCCTCCTCGGCGGCGACTGCACCTTCGGCCGCAGCCTCCTCGGCGGCGGCCATGCGATACCCGGTTGCTTGCAGGAACACGTCGTCGAGCGACGGCGTACGGACGGTGAGCGCTGTCGGGTGCACGTCGGCAGTCGCCAAGGCCACAGCCACGGCGCCGACGAGTCCTGCCCCGTCGGCGGTCGCGATCGTGACACCGAGCCGGCCGGCAGTCACCCCGTCTGCGCCAGGCACGGTTTCCGCCACCTCTGCCGCCCGTGCGATGTCGCCCGGTTCCAGATCAACCACGATCACATCGGAACCGACCGCCCGTTTCAGCTCGGCGGGCGTGCCCTGCTGAACGATGCGCCCGTCGGCAAGGATCGCCACCCGGTCGGACAGCGCATCGGCCTCCTCCATGTACTGCGTGGTGAGGAAGACCGTCACGCCCAACTCGCTGTTCAGGCGGCGCACCTCGTCCCAGACCTGCGCCCGGCTGACGGGGTCAAGACCGGTCGTCGGCTCGTCCAGGAAGATCACCTCAGGGGCATGGATCAGCGATGCTGCGAGATCGAGCCGGCGCTTCATGCCGCCGCTGTAGGTGGAGATGCGGGCGTCGATGGCATCACCGATGTCAGCCAGATCGATGGCTTGGGCGATGGACGCAGCCCGGTCTGCGGGCCGCAGTCCGTACAAGCGGGCCTGCAGATCGAGGATCTCGCGGCCGGTTTGCTTGTCGTCGAGCGCCGCTTCCTGCATGGCAACGCCGATGCGGATGCGTACCTCACCCGGGCTCTTCTCGACGTCGTAGCCGGCGACCCGGGCCGTCCCGGCCGTCGGGCTCAGCAGCGTGCACAGCATCCGCACCGTGGTGCTCTTGCCGGCGCCGTTCGGCCCGAGGAACCCGAAGATCTCGCCTTCGCGCACCAGCAGGTCCACTCCGTCGACTGCCCGCTTGGCCCCGAAGTCGCGCACCAGCCCGTGGGCCTCGATGGCTGTCACGGACCCTTTCGACACCGCCTCGGACACGGGCGGCAGGCTAGCGAGCGGCCTGCGGTGCCGACCCCCGATTTTCGGGCCGGCGCTCGACGTCGGCGGCGGAGCGTCAGCCCGGCAGCGGCGGGAGGCGGTCAATGTGGCGGGTGGCCGACTCCCAGGCGTGGGCCAGCTCCAGCACTGAACGATCGGCGCGGTGGCGCCCGACAAGCTGCAGACCCACCGGCAATCCGTCGCCGGTGAAGCCGGCCGGCACCGAGATGGCCGGGTGGGTGGTGACGGTGATGTCGCTGCACGACCGCATCCAGTCGATGTAGGTGTCGAACTGTGTGCCGTCGATCTCGGTCGGGTACTCGACCTCGACATCGAACGGCGGCACTTGGGTCGTGGGACACGCCAGGAATTCGAAGCCGTCGGCGGCGGGCGACATGAACTCGTCCATGCGGGCGAAGAGCTGGGTATGGCGCCGGCAGGCATCGGCATACTCGCTGATCGACATCGACAGCCCCTGTTCGATGTTCCAAGTGAGTGTGTCCTTGAACTGGCCAGGGTGCTGGGACAGCAAGGGACCGAAGCCGAGGGCGAACAGCCAGGCGCGCCGGGCCTGGAAGACCAATGGGGCATCGGACAGGTCAGGCCAGGCTTCAACCACCTCGCAGCCCAAGTCGGCGAGCACATCGGGCACGTTGGCCGTAGCAGCTCGCACTGCAGGGTCGACGGGCAGACCGCCTGCATCTGGCGACCACGCCACTCGGACGCCACGCAGATCCCGCTGAAGCGAGCCGGCGAAGACCTCCGGCGACTCCTGGTTCGAGACTGGCGAGCGGTCATCCGGTCCGGCCAGCGCTTGCAGGAAGAACGCCACGTCGGCCACGGTGCGGGCCATGGGGCCTTCGACCGCCAGCGGGAACCAGGCGTCCATTGCGGTGGTCGACGGCACCCGACCCGGCGATGGACGGAAACCGACGATGTTGCAGAAGGCCGCCGGGTTGCGCAGCGAGCCGCCCAGATCGGAACCGTCGCATAGCGGCAGCATTCGGGCGGCCAACGCCACCGCTGCGCCCCCACTGGAGCCGCCGCACGTCTTGCCGACGTCGTACGGGTTGCGGGTGATGCCGAACACCGGGTTGAACGTGTGCGAACCGGCGCCGAACTCCGGCGTGTTGGTCTTGCCCACCATCACCGCGCCGGCTTCCCGCTGACGCTGCACCACCAGCGCGTCGATGTCGGGGACGAAGTCGGCGAACAGCGGCGAGCCCATGGTGGTGCGCACACCGGCGGTCAGCGCCAGGTCCTTGTGGGCCACGGGCAGCCCGTGCAGCAGTCCCAGCGACTCGCCTCGTGCGTGCGCCTCGTCGGCAGCGGCGGCGCGCTCGGCCGCCAGTTCCGGCGTGAACGTGACGATGGCATTGAGAGCGGGGTTGACCTGCTCGATGCGGTCAAGGTGCGCCGCCAGCAGCTCCCGCGCCGAGATCTCGCCGCCGGCCAGCATGGCCGCCATCTGTGTGGCAGGCAGCCCGCAGATGCCCACATCATTCCCAGAGCCCGAGTTCATCGGGTCATTCGACCACAGTCGCACCCACGCCGCCGCGTAAGTTGCTCCCCATGAGCCAGTCATTCACTGCCGGGACCAGCGACGAGAACCGTCGCACCGGTCAGACCGTCGAGCTGCTGCAGACCCTGATCCGCAACGAGTGCGTCAACTACGGCACGCCCGAATCAGGCGGCGAGGTCCGCAACTCCGACACACTTCAGGCCTACCTCGAAGGCGCCGGACTGGATCTCGAAGTCTTCGACGCGGCACCTGGCCGGCGGTCGCTGGTGACCCGCATCGAGGGCAGCGACCCGAACGCCCCCACCCTGTGCCTGATGGGCCACACCGACGTGGTGCCGGTGAATCGTGACGGCTGGAGCCGCGATCCGTTCGGCGGGGAGCTGGTCGACGGCGAAGTCTGGGGCCGCGGCGCCGTCGACATGCTCAACCTCACGTCCTCGATGGCGGTGGCAATGCGGCACCTAGCCCTGACCGGCTACCGGCCCAAGGGCGACCTCATCTACTTCGCCTGCGCCGACGAGGAAGCCGGTTCGAACTACGGCGCTCGCTGGATGGCCGAGAACCACTGGGATGTCATCGGCGCCGACTACGTGCTGACCGAGAACGGCGGCCTGCACTCGGGGTCGCCCGACGCCCCGTTCATCGGCATGAACATCGGCGAGAAGGGCGTGGCGTGGCGGCGGCTGCGGGTGCGCGGCGTGCCCGGCCACGGCTCACGCCCGTTCCGTCAGGACAACGCTTTGGTGAAGGCCGCCGCGGTGGTGCACCGGATCTCGCAGTACCGGCCCCCGCCGAAGTTCCACGAGCTGTGGCGCGAGCAGGTCGACACGCTCGGCGTCGATGACGAGACCAAGGCCATCATGCTCGACGAGTCCCTCATCGAGGACTGGCTGGATGCCCATCCGAGCGCGTCGGCCGCAGCGCACCTGTACTCGTGCACCCACACATCGTTCTCGCCGAACGTCCTCGGGGCGCCCACCGCCATGAAGACGAACGTCATCCCCGATCACGTCGACATCGAGGTGGATGTGCGGACGCTGCCCGGCGAGGGCGCTGCTGAGGTGCAGGCGCATCTCGACGAGGCGCTCGGTGATCTGGCCGACCAGGTCGAGGTGGAGATCATCATGAACGACCCGGCATCGCTGAGCCGGGTCGAGACGCCGCTGTGGGACGCACTGGAGGTGGCGGTGGGGCGGCGCTTCCCGACGGCCCGGCTGACGCCGCAGCTCATCATCGGTTTCACCGACTCCCGGGTGTATCGCGACATGGGCGCGGTCGCGTACGGCGCCGGCCTGTTCAGCCCCGAGCTCGACGGCGCCGACTTCGGCGCCCGGTTCCACGGGAACGACGAGCGCATCGACATCGAGTCGCTGGCGCTCACCACCCAGCTGTGGCTCGACGTGGTCGACAGCCTCTGGGACTGAGGGCCGCGCTCACGGGCCGGCCGGCCGGGACTCCGCGCCGGTTGGGGCATTTAGGGCCAGCCATACACTGCGGTTGATGGCAGTGGCCAACACAGCGCCTGATGCACCCCTCTTCGAGATCGACGATTTGGGCGTACGGGCCGTCGAGGGCCCGCAGATCCTGCGCGGCGTGGATCTGGTGGTCAACGCCGGCGAGTGCCACGCCATCATGGGTCCCAACGGCTCGGGCAAGTCGACGCTGGCCACCACGATCCTGGGATCGCCCGAGTACGAGGTCACCGGCGGGGAGATCCGCTACCGGGGCGACGACGTCTCCGAGTGGGATCCCGACGCCCGCTCGAAGGCTGGGCTGTTCCTGGCCTTCCAGTACCCGCAGCACATCCCGGGCGTGTCGGTGCGCAACTTCCTGCGCCAGGCAGTCTCGGCACGGCGCGGCGAGGATGTGTCGGCCATCGAGATCTACGTCGCCATGGGCGAGTGGATGTCGCGGCTGGGCATGGACGAGTCGTTCATGGACCGCTACCTCAACGAGGGCTTCAGCGGCGGCGAGCGCAAGCGCAACGAGATCCTGCAGCTCGCCCTGCTCGAGCCCGACGTGGCAGTGCTGGACGAGACCGATTCGGGCCTCGACATCGACGCGCTGCGGGTGGTGGCCACCGGCCTGCAGCAGGTCCGTGCCGAGCGGCCGCACATGGGCGTCGTGCTCATCACCCACTACGAGCGCCTGCTGGGCGAGATCGAGCCCGACTACGTCCACGTGCTGGTCGACGGGCAGATCGTGGCCTCGGGCGGCCCCGAGCTCGCCGCCGAGCTGGAACGCGACGGCTACGAGCCGTTCGAGCAGAGGGCAGCGGCATGAGCGCCGGCGCCGGCCCCGACATCGACGGAGCCGTGAAGGCGCAGTTCCCGCTGCTCGAGCGCAGCGTCCACGGCCAGCCGATCGTCTATCTCGACTCTGCGGCGTCGTCGCAGAAGCCGGTGGCGGTGCTCGACGCCATGGACGACTACTACCGCACGGTCAACGCCAACGTGCATCGTGGCGCGTACGAGATCGCTGCCGCCGCGACCGAGCAGATGGAGCAGGCTCGGGCCGACGTTGCCCGGTTCATCTCCGCTCCGAGCGCGGACGAGATCGTGTTCACCAAGAACGCCACCGAGGCCATGAACCTGGTGGCCCGCTCGTGGGGCGGCTCGAACCTCGGGCCGGCCGATGCGATCGTGCTCACCGAGATGGAGCACCACGCCAACATCGTGCCGTGGCACATCCTGGCCGCCGAGCGGGGCTTCGAGATCCGCTGGATTCCGATCACCCACGACGGCTGCTTGGACCTCACCGATCTCGACCGCCTGCTCGACGGGGCGAAGCTGCTATCGGTCACCGCCATGAGCAACGTGCTCGGCACGCTCAACCCGATCCCCCGCCTTGCCGCCGCCGCTCACGACGCCGGCGCGCTGCTCAGCGTGGACGCCAGCCAGTACGTGCCGCACCTGCCCACTGACGTGGGCGAACTGGGCGCCGACTTCATGGTGTTCACCGGGCACAAGATGTGCGGTCCGACCGGTGTGGGCGTGCTGTGGGCCCGCATGGAGCTGCTCGACGCCATGCCGCCATTCCTGGGCGGCGGCGAGATGATCCTCGACGTCACCAAGGAAGGCTTCCGGCCCAACACGGTGCCGCACAAGTTCGAGGCGGGCACGCCGCCCATCGCCGAGATCGTGGGCCTCGGTGCAGCGGTCAGATACCTGGAGGGGCTGGGCATGGATGCCGTGCGAGCCCACGAAGTCAGCCTCACGGGCTACGCCTTGCGAACGTTGACCGACCGCCACGGCGACGACATCACCGTGCACGGACCGTCCGAGCCGGCCCAGCGCGGCGGTGTGCTGTCGTTCGTGTATCGCGACGTGCATCCGCACGACATCTCCCAGGTGCTCGACCAGAGCGGCGTGTGCGTGCGTGCCGGTCACCACTGCGCCAAGCCGCTCATGCGATGCCTCGGCGTCACCGCCACGACGCGGGCCTCGCTGTACGTGTACAACGACACTTCCGACATAGATTCGCTGGCCGAAGCGCTCGACGAGGTCGGCGCGCTGTTCGGCCACTAGAGGCAACGGACCGGGACGAAGCGAGATCCGATGGCTGGGCTCGAAGACCTGTACCGGGAGATCATCCTCGACCACTACCGGAACCCGCGCAATCGCGGCGAGCTGGAGTGCCCGCCTGCGCGCCGGAGCGAGGGCTTCAACCCGCTGTGCGGGGACGAGGTGGTGCTGACCTTCGAGATGGACGGCGATGTGGTGACCGACCTTCGTGTCGGCGGCTACGGCTGCTCGATCAGCCAGGCGTCCGCGTCGATGATGTCGGCTGCGGTGATCGGCAAGACAATCGATGAGATCCGCGATCTGACGCGGTCGTTCAAGGCCATGATGTCGATTCACGAGGAATCGATCGGCGGCGACGGCAGCGAAGCGCTCGACGGAGCTGGGGCCGGTGGGTCAGGTGGCTCAGACGACGGGGCGCTGCGTCTGGGTGATCTGGAAGCGTTGCGGGGCGTGGTGAAGTTCCCTGTGCGCATCAAGTGCGCCACTCTCGGCTGGAACGCGCTCGCCACCGGCCTCGACGAGTCAGCCGAAGCAAGTTGAATCCCCGGATGCCTCGGCTCACGCCTGCGCGCATCCGCTAGGTCTGCACCGTGTCGGCGGGGCCTGCTTCTATAGGCACCATGTCTGCCGCTGCCGAACGCCGCATCGAACTCGTCGAGCGGGCGCGGCAGCTTGCGCCGAAGCTGGCCGCTCGCGCTGCGGCGGATCCGTGGGCGAGGCGGGTCGAGCCCGACGTCATCGACGAGTTGCGCTCGGCCGAGCTGATGACGATCGGCCAGCCGAGCGCCAACGGCGGCCAAGAGCTCGACTGGATCACGTACTTGGAAGTGAACGCGGCATTGGCTGAGGGCTGCCCGTCAACCGCGTGGCACTCGTGCGTTGGCAATGCACACGCGTGGCTGGTGGGCCACTGGCCCGACGCTTGCCAGGAGGAGATGTACAGCGGCGGACCTGACATCTATGTGGCAGGCGTGCTGGTCGACCGCGGCGACGCCACCCCGGTGGACGGCGGCTGGAAGCTCAGCGGCTTCTGGCCGTTCGGGTCAGGCATCGATCACGCCGGCTGGGTCATCCTGGGCGGACACTTCCCGTCCCCAGACGGCGACGGCCACATCTCGGGCATGTTCGTGCTGCCGGCCGACGACGTCTCCGCGCTCGACGACTGGCACGCCAACGGTCTGCGGGCCACCGGCAGCAGCAGCATCGTGGCCGACGACGTGTTCGTGCCCGAACACCGTTTCGTCGCCGGCGAGGTGCTGGCTTCAGGCGACACGCCGGGCATGTCCCGCAACACCGGCTGGATACAGCGCAGTTCGCTGATGCCGACGCTGGCCTATGCGCTCGTGCCGCCGGCTCTGGGGGCCGCCCGGGCATCGCTGGCCGCATTCGCCGAGGAAGTCGACGGCAAGATCATCAGCCACGTCGACGTGCTGCAGACCGACTGGCCGCTGACGCACCGCCAATTCGCCGAAGCCCATGCGCTCGTCGACCAGGGTGAGCTGCTGATGCGACGCACTGCGGAGCTGCTCATGGAGACGGCCCTCAACAACGAGTCGCTGGAGCTGCCGCTGCGGGCACGGGTGCGCCTGGACTGCGCGTACGCCGTCCGCCGCTGCCTCGAAGCGACCCAGAGCATCTACCTGGCAACCGGGGGCCGGGGCGTACGCGATTCCAACCGGATCGGCCGCTTGCAGGCCGATCTGCAGGCCATCAACATGCACGCCATCACAGCCCTCGACCCCGCCCTCGAGGCCTACGGACGCATCCTCATGGGCCACCCACCCCGCACCCCCCGCCTCTAGCCCAAAGCGCAATCGGGCGGTCGAGGCACCGGTTAGCGCGGATTATCCGCGTTCAGGCGCCTGCTTGTCGAGCATTCGATAGTCGGCACCGATGCCGGTCATCGCGGCGCCGATACGCGGCCCGTGATCGCCGGACCATACGCAGAGCGGCGCAGCGAGAAATTCTGCCGCCGCCACTGCTTCCGAACCGAGGCTGGAAAGCCCGAACGTCGCGGCCAACTCAGCCATGCGAAAAGCGATCGACCGCATCGGCACAATCTGGACATCCTCATCAAGCATGACGAGGCGATCGCCGAGAGCGCGCTGGGTATCCCGCGACCACGCACCCGTGAGCGCCCCGCCGCTCGATCGGACGACCGAACGACACAATCGCACCAGATAGAGATTGGTCGTCGCCGGCGAGTTGTCGGCGAGCGTCTGGCTGAGCGCCGGACCTGCCTCGTCTGCGAGCAGGTCGCGTAGGAGATGATCGTCGAGAATGACTCGGCTCATGTGGTGGCGAGATCAGGATCGTCGTCAAGAGAGCGGACGAACTCGGCGTGCTGCTCATGAGTCAGCAGATCACCGAGGAGCCGCCGGGCCTGACCTGCAGGCACCGTCAGCACGCAAAAGCCCAGGTCCAAGACGTCGACTTGACCGCCATCGTCCAGCTCCCAGCGGTGACGCACTTCAGCGGGCAGCGACATCTGCCCCGACGACGACACCTTGTACTGCTGCACGGCGTTCATGGTGAAACCTTACTTGGTAGAGAGCATCGTATTACCAAATGCCCCTGGGCTACGAGCTCCAAGGGTGAGCGGGCTATTGCACTTGGCGCAGGTCGCGCCAACGCCAGGGCGCGTTGGGCGCGAGCAGCTCAGGATCGCCAGTCCACAACTCGGCATCGTGCGCGATGGCTGTGGCAGCAGCAAAGGCATCGGCGTAGGACATTCGGTGCTCCGACTTGAGCTTCGCCGCTTCGACGACTCGGAGGGCACTCGGCATCTCGGCAGCCACATTCGCCAAGAGCCGGGGCAACAACTCGTCAGCGAGCGGCGGTCCCCAGCGGCGACGAATCGAGTGGTACACCTCGCCGACGTTGATCCACGACATCACGGCCTCGCCATCCTCGAGCAACTCGGACATCTGACGTCCAAGCGATTCCCGGCCCTGCATGAACTGCATCACCGGCCAGGCGTCCAGCACGACCGTCATCAGTCGGGTCGTCCGGCGATCGCATCGTCGGACAGCGATGCCTCGAACCGCGCGAATCGGGCTTCCTCCAGTTCACGGTCGAATCGCCGTTCCGCCATCAGTTCATCGGTCAGGTCTGGCTCGCTCGGCAGGCAACCGAACAACGAGCGGACGTCATCGCTGCGTCGCACGCTCACCGAATCGCCATCGCACCAGAAACTCACGCGGTCGCCCGGCCGGATGCCCAGTTCGTCGCGCATCTCCTTCGGAATGACCACCTGGCCCTTCGGCCCCACCTTGTGAGTCATACCATTGAGTATAACTTCAGGCCAGAAGCCTTCTCCAACCGAGTTACCAGCGGTGGCCGGGGGGGACGCCGGTCATCCATTCGGAGATGCGGCGTGAGGTGCCCGGCGTGGTGCCGGGGGGCAGTTCGCCGGGGGGAAAGAACGCCACTTCGGCGATCTCGGGGGAGACCGATTCTTCGACGCGCCAGTCGGTGACCACGAATACCACGACGTGATCGCTGCGGTTGCCATGGCGTGACGAGTAGACGCCGAGCACATTCTGGGGCGTCTCGGCGACGACGACGCCGGTCTCCTCGCGCAGCTCCCTCGCCACCGCGTCCACGAGCGCCTCGCGCGTCTTGACCCCGCCGCCCGGCAGGAACCACCCGTCCCGATAGGTGTGCCGCACCAGGCAGACGCGGCCCTTGTGGTCGACCACCAGCCCGCGCACGCCCAGCGTCACCCGGGCAGGCCGCAGGCGCACCCAGAACTCGAAGAGCTGATGCAGCAGCCGGCGCAAACCCGGCTTCGATTCGACCGTTCCCTCAACGACCGGCGCAGGCGCGGGTCGTTCGGTTTGGTCGGGCTTCGGACGCCGCCTCAGGCGTGGCAGTCGCATCGAGCGGCAATCAGCCTGCGTCGCCTGCCAGGCCGTCCATCGCACGCGCCAGCGCGGCGTCCAGCTCGGTCACCCCGCCGCGGTCATGCGTGTTCAGCGCAACCTCGACCGTGCTGTACACGTTGGACCAGTTGGGGTGGTGGTCCATCTTCTCGGCCACCAGGGCCGCGGCGGCCATGAACCCGAACGCCTCCACGAAGTTCCCGAAGCGGAACGTGCGGCGCAATTCGCTGCCCGACACATCCCATGCCCCGAGCTCGGCAGCCAGCGCTTCCAGTTCGTCCTCACTCAACAGTTCTCGTGCCATTCGGATCGCCCTCCCCTTGTTTCCCCTTGACCAGTCAACACGAACTCCTCGGCACATCGAAGGCACGCAACGGTGCCCGCGTCAAGGGAGATTCAGCGGCGCTCAGCCCAACTCGTCGAGCGGATCTGCCCAGGGGTCAGCGAACGGATCATCGGCCGGAGACGGCCCCGCTCCTGTACCGAGCGAGCTGCCGAGCCCGCCGATCGACACTGCCACGCCGGCGTCGGGCTCTTCGGGCAGGTACGGGGCGTAGCCGTCGGCTTCGAGTGCCTCCGCGAGCTCGGGACCGCCGGAGTCCACGATGCGGCCGTCCACGATCACGTGGACCTCGTCGGGCCGGAGGTACTCCAGCACCCGGGTGAAGTGCGTGATGGCCACCACGCCTAGGCCCGCCTCGGTGAGCGCTTCGATGCGGTTGGCGCAGGCCCGCAGCGCGTCGATGTCGAGGCCGCTGTCGATCTCGTCCAGGATGGCGATGCGTGGCTGCAGCACTGCGAGCTGGACCGTCTCGTTGCGCTTCTTCTCGCCGCCCGACATGTCGACATTCAGCGGCCGTGCCACCAGCTCGGCCTTCAGCCCGACAGCGGCCGCCTCGGCTTCGAGAAGGCTGCGGGTGCGCTCGAGCTGGTCATCGCTCGGACCGTCATCGCCAGCCCGCAGCGCAAGTGCCTCGGCCAATGCCTGGGCGGCCGAGACGCCGGGCACCTCGGTCGGGTGCTGCATGGCCAGGAACAGCCCAGCCTGCGCCCGCTCCCAGGGCGCCAGGCTCAGCACGTCGACGCCGTCGAGGGTCACTGAGCCAGCGGTGACCTCGTAACCGGGCCTGCCCATGACGACGTGGGCCAGCGTGCTCTTGCCCGAGCCATTCGGCCCCATCACCGCATGCACACGGCCCGAGGAGACCTCCAGGTCGACGCCCTGCAGGATTTCGGTGTCGCCCGCCGATGCGTGCAGGCCTTCGACGCGCAGCGTGTGCGCGGTGTTGTCGCTCATGGCAGCACCACCGCAACGTCGTCGCCGCTGAGGCGGATCTCATAAACCGGAACGGGCTGGGTGGCGGGGAAGCAATTCGGCTTGCCGGTCCGCAGGTCGAAGCTCGACGAGTGCTGTGGGCACTCGAGCGCGCACTCGTCGGGCCAGACCCAGCCGTCGGCCAGCGAGTAGTTCTGGTGACTGCACCGGTCGCCGATGGCGTAGTAGTCCTCGCCGATGCGTGCGAGTGCAATGCGGTGCCCGTCGACGTCGAAGCGTCGGGCCTCGCCGTCTGGCACGTCGCCACGCTGGCACAGCACGGCGGTGCGGGCCTCGTCGGGGGTGCTCATTGGGTCACCGCGAAGTCGGCATCGGACACCAGCTCGTCGATGCGCCGGCGCACCGATGCCGAGATCTCCTCAGACGGCAGCGCATCGAGCACTTCGTCGAAGAAGCCACGCACCACCAGCGCCTCGGCCACGTCGGTGGGCACGCCCCGGCTCTCGAGATAGAAGCGCTGATCGGCGTCGACGGGGCCGATCGAGGAGGCGTGGCTGCACTGCACATCGCTGTTCTCGATCTCGAGGTTCGGCACCGATTCGGCCCACGCATTGGGGGACAGCTTCAGATTCCGGTTGGTCTGGTTGGCCACGACATGGGGAGCGTCGGCCTCGATACGGATCAGCCCCGTGTAGACCGCCCGGGCGTGATCGTCGACCGCGCCCTTGAACAACAGGTCAGAGGTGGTGTGCGGTGCCACGTGGGTCTGGAAGGTGCGGAAGTCGAGCGTGGAGCTGCCCCGGCCGAAATACACGGCGTCGATCTCGCTGTGGCCGCCGCGCCCGGTCATGTCGATGCCGATGCGGGCCCGTGCGTATGCGCCGCCCATCGCCACCTGGCCGGTCCGCAGGTTGGCGTCTCGGCCCACGTCCGAGCAGAGGTTGGCGATCTGCCATGCGCGCGTGCCCAGTTCCTGCACGGTGAGGTGACCGAGGTGTGCACCGTCTCCGACGCTCAGCTCAGTCAGGGGGCAGACGAGTGCGGGCGTGTCGCCGCCGGTGTGATGCTCGATCACGGTGGCCTGGCTGGTGCGGCCGGCCACCACGACGAGCCGGGGGAACCATGCCAGCCCCTCGACGTCGGTGTGGACGTGCACGACGATCGGCGCAGCCACCACCGCGTTCGGATCGATGCTGACGGCCACCGGCGCTGTGGCCAGAGCCAGATTCCAGTCGCCGAAGACGTCGGGCCCTTCGGGGGCGACCGTGCCGATCAGATCGTCCGCGCCGTCGCCGAGCGTGCCCACGCGGATGCCCTCTGCCCGAACCGAGACGTCGACGACGGCACCGTTGGTGATGCGAACCACTGCCGCAGCGCCGTCGTCGACACCGTCCATCAGGCCCGCCGGCCCCGCAGCGCCGCCAGGCGCCGCGAAGGCATAGAGCGCAGGGTCGAGATCGTCGATCGGGGTGTAGCGCCACACCTCTTCGGTGAACGACGGCATGCCGCTGGCGACCGCTCGTTCCGCCGCAGCGCGCCGCCGCTTGGTCAACGCGTCGGAGCCGTCGAGCGCGTCGACGAGGTCGGGGCTGAACACGCTGCGGAGGCTACCGGCGCGCCCGTGAGGGCCTAGTGGGCCGTGACGGCCCGCATCGAGCCGTGATCAGACCTCGCCGTCTTTGCGGTCGTCGCGGTCGCGACGGCGCTGCGCGCGCCTGGCCTTCTTGGTGGCCTTGCGCTTGCGCGCTTTCGCCCGGATGCCCTTCGGCCGCGCACGCTCGGCCGCGACCTCCTCCAGGATGCGCGGCCCCGCCTCGTTCACGATGTCCTCGGCTGCGTCCAGCAGGGCCGCAATCGAATCGTCTTCGCCGATGCTGGTGGGCTCCTTGGCGAAGTTCTGCACGCCCAGCGATCCGTGCTGCCAGCCCGCATCGAGGCGTCGGGGCGAATAGGAGGGGCAGTCCTCCGGGCAGCGCCACGGGGCCTCGGGTGCGAGATCGAGATTGCACTTGCGCACCGTGTCGCCATTCGGGTAGGTCCGGCTCTCGTAGTGGCGGCAGTTCGTTCGCATCGGCATGGCAGCCGCCTCCCTCAGCGCTGCGCAATCGCGTCGGCGAGCGCTATCGCCCGCCGGGCTTCGTCCACGTGAAGATTCTCGACCATCTTGCCGTCTACGGTCACCACCCCACGGCCATCTGCAGCCGCTGCCTCGAATGCCTCGATGACCTGGCGATGGAAATCCAGCTCGTCCATGCTGGGCGAGAAGGCGTCGTTGCACGGGGCCACCTGGCTGGGGTGGATGAGCGTCTTGCCGTCGAAGCCGAGCGTCGCACCCTGCTCGCACACCGCGGCGAAGCCGTCGGCATTGCCAATGTCGTTGTAGACGCCGTCGAGTGCGGTCACGCCCGCCTCGCGGGCAGCCACCAGGCAGGTCGCCAAGTGCGGCACCAGCGCAGCCCGATCAGGCGTGATCTTCGCCCGCAACTCCTTCGCCATGTCGTTGGTGCCCATGACCAGAGCATCGAGTCGTTCGAAATCGGCGATGGCACGGGCCTTGGCGATGCCGCCCGGGGTCTCGATCATCGCCCAGATGCGGGTGGTGTCCGGCGCGCCGGCAGCCTCCAGCAGCGCCGACACAGCGGCCAGTTCCGCTGCGTTGTCCACTTTCGGAATGACGACCGCGGACGGCCCGGCAGCGCCGGCGGCCGCAATGTCGTCGCGCCCCCATGGCGTGTCCAGCCCGTTGCAGCGGATCGTGAGCTCGCGGTGCCCGTACTCGCCCGAGGCCACCGCAGCGCAGGCACCCTCACGGGCGGCTTCCTTGGCATCGGGCGCTACGGCGTCTTCGAGGTCGAAGATCAACGCGTCCGCATCGATGGTCTTGGCCTTCTCCAGCGCCCGGGCATTCGCCGCCGGCATGTACAGCACCGACCGGCGCGGGCGTGGGTAGGTGGCATCAGCGCTCATAGGGCGTCCAAGCGTCCTCAGGCGGTGTCGAGCCCGTAGGCAGCGGCCAGCTCGGGGTCGGCCGCAGACAGGTCCCGAGCGAGCTGCAGCACCACCCGGCACTGCTTGACAGTGGCGTCGTCCTGCATCTTGCCGTCGATCATCACAGCGCCGGTGCCGTCGCCCATCTCGGTCACCACCCGCTGCGCCCACGCCACTTCGGCAGGCTCGGGGCTGAACACCCGCTTGGCGATGGCGATCTGGCTGGGGTGCAGGCTCCACGCCCCCACACAGCCCAGCAAGTAGGCGTTGCGGAACTGGTCCTCGCAGCCGATGGGGTCGGCGATGTCACCGAACGGCCCGTAGTAGGGCAGGATGCCGGCGGTGCCGCAGGCGTCCACCATGCGGGCCAGCGTGTAGTGCCACAGGTCCTGCTGGAACGATGTGCGTGCGTCGTCGTCGCCGTCTGGCACGGGGTCGGTGCGCACGAGGTAGCCGGGATGCCCGCCACCGACGCGGGTGGTCTTCATGCGGCGGTCAGCGGCCAGGTCGGCAGGCCCCAGCGACAGCCCCTGCATGCGTGGGCTGGCCAGGCAGATCGACTCCACGTTGGCCACGCCGCGGGCGGTCTCGAGGATGGCATGCACCAGCAGCGGCCGTTCCAGCCCCACGCGGGCCTCGAGCTGGGCCAGCAGCCGGTCCACGTAGTGAATGTCCTCGGGGCCTTCCACCTTGGGCACCATGATCACGTCGAGCTTGTCGCCGATCTCGTGGCACAGCGCCCACACGTCGTCGAGGAACCACGGCGAGTCGAGGCTGTTCACCCGGGTCCACAGCTGCGTGTGGCCCGGCTCCCACGCCTTGCCCACCTCGATCAGCCCTGCGCGGGCAGCGTCCTTGCTGTCGGCCGACACGGCGTCTTCCAGGTTGCCGAGCAGCACGTCGACCGTGGGGGCGATGTCGGGCACCTTGGCCCGCATCCGCTCGTTCGACGGGTCGAAGAAGTGGATCATGCGCGAGGGCCGGAAGGGCACCTCGCGCAGCGGTTCAGGCGCCCCGAGAGCGAGCGGGGCGAAGAAGTCCTTTGGGCTGCGCATCAGCCGATCGATCCCTCCATCTGAAGCTCGATCAGCCGGCTCCATTCGACGGCGTACTCCATCGGCAGCGTGCGGGTCACGGGCTCGATGAAGCCGTTCACCACCATGCCCATGGCCTGCTCGGCCGACAGCCCGCGGCTCATGAGATAGAAGAGCTGCTCGTCGGCCACCTTCGACACCGTGGCCTCGTGGCCGATCTCGGCGTCGCGTGAGCCGATCTCCTGGTACGGGTAGGTGTCCGAACGGCTGTCCTGGTCGAGCAGCAGCGCGTCGCACTGGACGTGGCTGCGGCAGCCGCTCATGCCCTCTTCCACCCGTACGAGGCCGCGGTAGGTGGTGCGGCCGCCGTCCTTGGAGATCGACTTCGAGACGATCTTGGAGGTGGTCTCGGGGGCGGCGTGGACCATCTTGGCGCCGGCGTCCTGGTGCTGGCCGTTGCCGGCGTAGGCCACCGACAGCACCTCGCCCGAGGCCTTGGGCCCCATCAGGTACACCGCCGGGTACTTCATGGTGAGGCGGCTGCCGATGTTGCCGTCGATCCACTCCACGTGGGCCTCGTCGTAGGCGGCGGCCCGCTTGGTGACCAGGTTGAACACGTTGTTCGACCAGTTCTGGATGGTGGTGTAGGTGATGCGCCCGCCAGGCAGCGCCACCAGCTCCACCACAGCCGAGTGCAGCGAGTCGGTGGTGTATACCGGCGCCGAGCAGCCCTCGATGTAGTGCACCGTGGCGCCCTCGTCGGCGATGATCAGCGTCCGCTCGAACTGGCCCATGTTCTCGGCGTTGATGCGGAAGTAGGCCTGCAGCGGCATCTCCACCTCGACGCCGGGCGGCACGTAGATGAACGACCCGCCCGACCACACCGCCGAGTTCAGCGCCGAGAACTTGTTGTCGCCCGGCGGGATGATGGTGCCGAAGTAGCGCTGGACGATGTCGGGGTACTCCTTGACGGCCGAGTCCATGTCGCTGAACAGCACGCCCTGAGCCTCGAGGTCTTCCCGGTTGCGGTGGTACACCACCTCGGACTCGTACTGGGCGGTGACGCCGGCGAGGTACTTGCGCTCGGCCTCGGGGATGCCCAGCTTCTCGTAGGTGTCCTTGACCGAGTCGGGCAGCTCTTCCCAGGCGTCGACCTGACCCTCGGTGGGCTTGATGTAGTAGTAGATGTCGTCGAAGTAGATCTCCGACATGTCGCCGCCCCAGTTGGGCATGGGCTTGCGCTGGAAGATCTTGTAGGACCGCAGGCGGAAGTCGAGCATCCACTGGGGCTCGTTCTTGAGCGCGGACATCTCGCGGATGATCTCTTCGTCCAGGCCCTTGCGTGGCTTGAAGACGTAGTCTTCCTCGTCGCTCCACCCCAGCTTGTACTTGCCGAGGTCGATGCCGACGGCGGCTTCAGCGGTGTCGGTCACAACCTCAGCCTAACGCCGCCCCCGCTCGGGTCATAGTGCAGAGCGCGGGCGGGGCGATCAGCTCAGCAGGGCGGGGGCGAGGCGGCGCCAGCCGTCGAATGCTGCCGGGGGGTCGTCTGCCAGGACCTGCACACAGACGTGGTCGGCGCCGGCGTCGAAGTGAGCGTCCACACGGGCCTTGACTTCTTCCTCGGTGCCCCAGACGACGATGGCGTCGACCAGCTTGTCGGACGGGCCTCCGTCGGGGCCGCCGTCGATGTCGGCCTGGTCGAAGCCCAGCCGCAGCAGGTTGTTGGCGTAGTTCGGCAGGCCCAGGTAGATGGCCATGTTCTTGCGGGCCAGAGCCCGGGCTGAGTCGGCGTCGGTGTCCAGGACGGCCATCTGCTCGGGGTACAGCGCCGCGTCGGGACCCATCGTCTCGCGGGCCACCGCCGTGTGCTCGGGCGGCACGAAGTACGGGTGTGCGCCGGCGGTCGCCGTTGCCGACAGCTCCAGCATCTTGGGGCCGAGTGCTGCCAGCACGATCTCGGGCAGCGCTTGGGGGCCGTGGGCCATGAAGCGGGACTTGCCCATGCGCTCGAGGTACTCACGCATGTAGCTGAGCGGCTTGGAGTAGTCGTGCTTGCGGATGTACTCCACCAGGTGGTGGTGGCTGACGCCGAGACCCAGCAGGAACCGGCCCGGGAACGCCTCGTCGATGGTGCGCAGCGTGTTGGCCATCGTCATGGGGTCGCGGGCGTAGATGTTGGCGATGCCCGTGGCGATCTTGATGGTGCTGGTGCCCTCCAGCAGCCGGGCGGCAGCCACGAATGGGTCACGCCCGACCGCCTCGGGGATCCAGAACGCCCCGTAGCCCAGCTCCTCGGCTTCGGCGCCGAACTCCACGCCCTGCGCAGACGGCAGCGCGTCGAGCACCCCCGTCCAGATGCCGATGCGTCCCAAGTCGATGCTTCCCATGCTCATGGGCCGTGACGCTACCGCCGCCGTGCAGGGCGCGTCAGAGTGCGCTCGATGATCTTTCTTGCGAGATCAGTCGAGGCGGCGGAGCTCGCCCATGTAGCGGATGCGGCGGTCCAGGTAGTTCTGAACGCCCGGCAGGATGAGCGGCACCGTGTCGACGCCTTCGCGGATCTTGGCCGGCGTGCCGACTGCGATCGTGCCTGGTGGCACCTTCATGCCGCCCGGCACCACGGCCCCTGCGCCCACGAGCGCCCGCTCGCCGACCTCGGCGTCGTGCAGCACGATGGCCCCGGTGCCCACCAGCGCCTCGTCGTGCACCACGCCGCCCTCGATGTGGGCCAGGTGGCCGATGGTGCAGCGCTCCCCCACGGTGGTCGACCACTCCTCGGTGACGTGCAGCACGGCGTTGTCCTGCACCGATGAGCCGGCGCCCACGAAGATGTCGTTGTCGTCGCCGCGCAGCACCGCACCCGACCAGATCGACGCCTCCGCGCCGATGGTCACCCTCCCGATGATGATCGCCTCGGGCATCACGAAGGCGTCGGGGTGGATGTCGGGCTCGTAATCGCCAAGCGCATAGATGGGCACGCCGCCACGCTACGCGGTTGTCGCCAGCCGCCACACATGGCCCGAGAGGGGCCGGGCGGTACGGTGCGCTCTCCATGACGCAACCTCCGGTGGCATCGCAGCGGGCCCATGTCCGACGCATTCACGGCACCGAGACGGCCGACCCGTGGCACTGGCTGCGCGACCGCGACGACCCGGCGGTGCGGGAGTACCTCGAAGCCGAGAATGCCTACACCGAGGCTGCCACGGCTCACCTCGCCGACCTACGCGAGCAGATATTCAGCGAGATCAAGGCCCGCACCAAGGAGACCCACCAGTCGCTCCCGACGCCCAAGGACGACTGGGAGTACCGGGCTCGCACGGTGGAGGGCCTGCAGTACGTCATCCATGTGCGGCGCCCCCGCGGCGGCACCGACGACGACGAGGTGGTGCTGCTCGACGAGAACGAGCTGGCCGAGGGTCACGAGTACTTCGCTGTCGGCGACCTGGCAGTCAGCCCCGACCATCGCCTGCTCGCCTACACCGTCGACACCGACGGCGACGAGCAGTACGCGCTGACCGTCTTCGACATCGCCAGCGGCGAGGTGCTGGACGGCCCGGACACCCCTGCGCCAGGGTGCGGGCTCGCCAAGCTCAGCTACGGGCTGGTGTGGGCAAACGACAATTCGACGCTGTTCGCGGTGCGCACTGACGAGGCCCAGCGACCCAACCGGGTCATTCGCCATGTCGTGGGAGCCGACCCCGTCGGCGACGTCGAGGCCTACCGGGAGGACGACGAGCGGTTCTGGGTGGGCGTCGGCGGCACGGGCAGCGAACGCTTCGTGGTGATCGGCTCGCAGTCGAAGACCACGTCCGAGCACCGGCTGGTGGACGCCGATCGGCCTGATTCAGAACCATTGCTCGTGCGCGAGCGGCGAGCGAATATCGAGTACGGCATCGATCACCAAGGCGAGCGGCTGCTCATCGTGACGAACGATGGCGCGCTGGATTTCCGGCTAGTGGAGGCACCCGTGCCGAGTGCAGGCGACACGCCGGCCACGGGCGAATCACCTGGCGCGGGCGACGCACCGCCAGAAGACGCTCCTTTCGGGCACGGCAGCACATGGCGCGAGCTGATCGGCGCCCGCGACGGAATCCGTATCGACGGCATCGACTGTTTCCAGGACTTCGTGGTGGTTCACGAGCGCCAGGACGGTCTGGTCCGGCTGCGGGTTCATGACACTCGCAGCGCCCAGCCGAGCGGGCTGGATTCGAATAGTGCAGATTCGGGCGAGCTCGGCCCATCGTTCGAGATCGAGATGCCCGAGCCCGTCTACGAAGCCGGAGGCGGGGCAAACGCCGAGTTCGACACCCGGCGCTACCGCTTCGGCTACACGTCGATGGTGACGCCGCCGTCGATCTTCGAGCTGGACCTCGACAGCGGCGGACGGGAACTGCTCGATCAACTGCCGGTGCTGGGCGATGTCGACCTGACGGCCTACCGGACTGAGCGAATCAGTGCCACGGCCCCGGACGGCACGTCGGTGCCGATCAGCCTGGTGTGGAAGCCAAGCGCGCTCAGCTGGCCTGCACCGTGCCTGCTGTACGGCTACGGGGCCTACGAGATCCCGATGCCGGCGTCGTTCTCGACGGCCCGGCTGTCGCTGCTGGATCGGGGCGTGCTGTTCGCCATCGCGCACATCCGCGGCGGCGGCGAGCTGGGGCGGGCGTGGTACGAGGGCGGCAAGCTCACTAACAAGCACAACACGTTCGACGACTTCGCTGCCTCCGCCACCCACCTTGCCTCAGCAGGCTGGGCAGACCCGGCCCGGATCTGCGCCCGTGGCGGCAGTGCCGGCGGCCTGCTGATGGGCGCGATGGTGAACCGCCACCCGGAGCTGTTCTGCGGCGTCGTGGCCGAGGTTCCCTTCGTGGACGTGCTGAACACCATGCTCGACCCGGCCATCCCCCTGACGGTCACCGAGTACGACGAGTGGGGCGACCCAGCCGACCCCGTGGCGTTCGAGACGATCCGGTCGTACGCGCCCTATGAGAACGTGGAGGCGGCCCGCCACCCGGCACTGCTGGTCACTGCCGGGCTGACCGACCCGCGAGTGCAGTACTGGGAGCCCGCCAAATGGGTTGCCAAGCTGCGAGCGACCACGACATCGACCGAGCCGATCCTGCTGCGCACCGAGATGGGTGCCGGCCACGGCGGCCCCTCCGGCCGCTACAACGCCTGGCGTGACGAAGCCTTCATTTTGGCCTACATCTGCGATGTGCTCGGCGTGGCGTAGCCACGCGAAGAGGACACGGGTGGCATAGCCACACGCAGCAGACACGAGTGGCCTAGAGCAGCGCCACCACAGCGAGCCCAGCCAGCATGGCGTTGCGCATCAGCGAGCCCACGCCCACGGGTCGGGCAGACCAGCGGCCGAAGCAGGCGCAGGCGGGACGCTCAGCGACTGGCCGGCGAAGGACACGGATCAGGGCGACGCTGAATGCCGCCAGCAGCCCCAGCGACAGCCACGCCGGCCACGGCCGGACAGCGCCGGCCGCAAGCGCCGCGCCGAGCACGATCTCGACTGGGGCGATCAACGGCACCGACCACCGCGGTGCACCCATCGCCCTCGCCGCACCCGGCCAGGACGGGTCGCGCAGCTTCAGTGCCCCAGACGCCAGGAACAGCGCTCCCAGCACGATGCGGGCGACGGTGCCGATCACACGATCACCGTGCCCGGCGCATCGGCCCGCCCTCAGGCAAAGGTGCCGTAGCCGCCCTTCCAGAACAGCAGGGGATCCTTGGCATCGAGGATCTCGAGCTCCACCACACGGCCGACCACGATGTCATGGTCTCCCCCGTCGTGGATGGCTTCGATCGTGCAGTCGATGTAGGCGATGGAGCCGTCGATGATCGGGGCGCCGGTGGGCCCGGGCCGCCACTCGACGTCGGCGAACTTGTCGTCGGCCTTGCTGGCCATCACGCCGCACGTAGCCATCTGGTCCTGGGCCATGATGTTCACGCAGAAGCTGCCCGCAGCACGGATGTCACTCCACGTCGACGAGTCCTTGGTGGGCAGGAACGCCACGAGCGGCGGGTCGAGCGACACAGAGGTGAACGAGCCGATGGCCATGCCGACCGGCCGGCCCTCGTTCACGGCAGTGACGGCGGTGACGCCCGTCGGGAAGTGCCCCAGAACGTCCCGGAAGAGCCTGCTGTCGATGGTGGGCTGGTCGCTCGCGTCAGTCACGGCGCCAACCCTAGACACGCCGTCAGGCTCGGGGCGTAGCCTCCGGCCATGACTTCCAGCGTCGACCGAGACACCCCCGACAGCGAGGCAGCGG
The DNA here is from genome assembly GCF_965208555.1 of Candidatus Poriferisodalis sp. Taxonomy (GTDB): domain Bacteria; phylum Actinomycetota; class Acidimicrobiia; order Acidimicrobiales; family Poriferisodalaceae; genus Poriferisodalis. The sequence goes on from NZ_OZ242342.1 coordinate 929,104, forward strand.
GCGCGCCACCAGACGGCTTGGTGGCCGTGGTGAAGCGGGACTGCCCTACGTGCGAGCTGGTCGCCCCGGTGCTGGCGGATTTGGAAGCTCGGGGTACGTTGACGGTGTTCACGCAGGACGATCCGAGCTTTCCCGAATCGGTTTCGAGCCGGCGTCACGACAGCGACCTGTCGTTCTCATGGCACCACGACGTCGAGACGGTGCCGACGCTCATGCGCTTTGCCGGCGGCGACGAGGCCGGACGCATCGTGGGCTGGTCCCGACCTGAGTGGGAAGCGTTCAGCGGACTGGATGCCCTAGGCGACAGCCTGCCCGAGCACCGGCCCGGGTGCGGATCGCTGTCGGTCGACCCGTCGATGGTCGACGTGCTCGCCGCACGATTCGGCGGCGGCTTGGCTGCACGGAGAGTGGAGTTCGGCTCGCTGGAAGACCCCCAGGAAGCCATGCACGACCGGGGCTGGTCGGACGGTCTGCCGCTCGTGGCACCGACCGCAGAGCGGGTCTCGGCGATGCTGGCGGGAACGTCACGCCGTCCCGACGAGGTGGTTGCCGACGTCGCACCCGATCTGGCCGACTGCACGGTGGAGAAGGCCGCCGTCAACGCCGTCATGGCCGGCTGCCGGCCCGAGTACTTCCCGGTGGTGCTCGCAGCACTCACCGCCGTCTGCAACGACACGTTCAACATGCACGGCATGCTGGCCACGACCATGCCGGTGGGGCCGGTCTTCATCGTGAACGGCCCGTTCGCCCGCGAGATCGGCATGAACAGCGGCATCAACGTGTTCGGGCAAGGCAACCGGGCCAACAGCACGATCGGCCGGGCCGTGCAGCTCATTGTGCGCAATGTGGGCGGCGGTCGGCCCGGCGAGGTGGATCGGGCTGCACTGGGCCAGCCCGGCAAGGTGGGCTTTTGCTTCGCCGAGATCGAAGATGACGCCGGTGGCGGCGACGACGGCACCGAAGGCGCCAGCGGGAGCGGCTGGGGCCCGCTGTGCACCGACTTCGGCTTCGAACCGGGCACCAACGCGGTCACCGCGTTTCCTGGCGAGGCACCCCGCTCGGTGGTCGACCAGCTCTCTCGCGATCCCGAGTCGCTGGCTCGCACGATGGCGGCCGCGCTGAATGCCATCCATCACCCCAAGCTGGTGCTGGGCTTCGATGCGATCCTGGCCGTGGCACCGGATCACTCCCGCGTGTTCATCGACAGCGGCTGGACGCGCCAGCACACGGCTGAGCGCATCAACGAGCTGACGACCCGTCCTGGCGCCGAGCTGGTGCGCGGCGCCGGCGGCATCGCCGAAGGCGTTCCCGAGTTCTTGGCTGAAACAGATCTGCCCAAGTTCCGCGACGGCGGCCTGCATCTGGTGCACTGCGGCGGCGGTGCGGGGCTGTTCTCGGCGGTCATCGGAGGCTGGGTGAACGGCGATGTCGGTGCGCAGCCTGTCTGCGTCGAGATCGATCCCTGGCGCTAGCGCGGGGGCTCATCGCTGGGGCATCCCGGCCTTGCTTCCCGCTCTTGCTCGCTGCGCTCACGGGCCGCTCGGGCCCGGAGGCGGCTACAGTCGATCCCGACGTGCCCACCGGATCCAACACAGGGGGGACCACATGAGCACCGTCGTACTGGACCCGACGAACGAGGCGGCGCCCGCCCATCGTGAACGGGTGACCCGGCCCGAATCGCTGGACGGCCTCACCGTCGGACTGCTGGACATCAGCAAGCCCCGCGGCGACCGCTTCCTGAACCGGCTGGAGGAACGGCTGACTGAGCGGGGCCTGCGCGTCGAGCGCTACTCCAAGCCCACGTTCACCAAGCCGGCCCCGGTCGACCTGCGCCACGAGATCGCCACCAAGTGCGACGTGGTGATCGAAGCGCTAGCCGATTGAGGCAGCTGCACGTCGTGCAGTGTGCACGACATCGCTGATCTGGAACGCCGCGGCATCCCGTCGGTGTTCGTCGCCACCGTCCAGTTCGTCGACGGGGCCGAGGTGCAGGGCAAGGCGCTGGGCTTCGACCCAGCGGCCGTGTGGGTGGAGCACCCCATCCAGGACCGCACCGACGACGAGATGGTCGCCATCGCCGACAAGGCCTTCGACGAGCTGATCGAACAGCTCGTTAGTACTTAGCCCAGCCGGAGGCGATCGCCGGCTGCGCTGACCAAACCCTCAGCAATCAACTCGTCGACGAGTCGCTGAACGCGGCCTGCGTCGCCTTCGAGCCCCATCGCCGCAGCGGCCCGTTCCGTGGGAAGCGGGCCATCTGACAGTGCTGCGAGCAGGCGGCCCCTGGCCTGGCGGTCGCTGCCTTCGAACGGCGCCTGCCGCGCACTGACCCCGGCGCTGCGGTCGGCTGGATCTGGTCGATCTGAAGGCTCCGAGCCCAAGACCTCGCCCGCCCACGCACACCACGGTTGCGCCGGGCAGCGAATGCAGCTCGGATCGCGCTTGGTGCAAACCTGGGCACCAAGGTCCATCATCGCCTGGTTCCATGCCCAGCTCTCCCCCGCGGGCACCAATTCGTCCGCAATCCGCTGGGCTTCTGCAGGAGCCAGCCGACGACCTGTCCAGCGGGCCAGGATGCGGCCCACGTTGGTATCTACCACGCCGGTGTCGATACCGAAGGCGAAGGCCTGAACTGCCCGAGCGGTGTACGGCCCCACGCCAGGCAGCGCCAGCAGGTGTTCGAGATCGGCGGGCACCCGGCCGTCGTGGTGCTCGGTGATGATCGCCGCCGTCCGCCAGAGGTTGCGAGCGCGTCGGGGATAGCCCAGCCCTTGCCAAGTGGCGAGCACATCGGCAAGCTCCGCCGCCGCGCACTGCTCCGGCGTCGGCCAGCGCTCGGCGAACGCCTTGAAGTACGACAGCACCCGGTCCACCTGGGTCTGCTGCAGCATGACCTCCGAGACGAGCACGAGCCACGGGTCTCGCGTGCGCCGCCACGGCAGATCCCGCCGCTCGGACGCCCACCAACCGATCAGTTCGGCGTGGCGTGAGCCACGCGCATCCGACTCCGCATGGCGCAAGCGATCAGCCCTCGCCGACGGCCGCCTCGTCGCTGTAGGGGAAGCGGCGCTCGGGGGCAGCTTCCCGCTTCCAGATCATGACCTTGCGGCGGAAGTAGCACACTTCTTCCGAGCGCTGGTTGAACGCCCGTGTCTCCACGGTCACCACGCCCCGGTCGGGCCGCGAGCCGGACTCGCGCTTGTCGAGCACCTTCGTGACGGCGTAGATGGTGTCGCCGTGGAAGGTCGGACGCGAGTGGGTCAGCGTCTCGACCTCGAGGTTGGCGATGGCCGCGCCGCTGACGTCGGGCACGCTCATGCCCAGCACCAGCGAGTAAACGAGGTTGCCCACCACCACGTTCTTGCCGTGCACGGTCTCGTGCTGGGCGAACCACTCGTTGGTGTGCAGCGGGTGGTGGTTCATCGTGATCATGCAGAACAGGTGGTCGTCGGCTTCGGTAATGGTCTTGCCCGGCCAGTGCCGGTACACGTCGCCGATCTCGAAGTCCTCGAAGTAGCGCCCGAACGGGCGGTCATGCGTGGTCACGGGAGCCTCCGTGAGGTGGAGCGAGTGGGTGGGTCGAGTCATCGTACGGTGCATGTGCCATAGCTGTGGAGGCGGCAGGCAACTCGGCGACGTTGCGACCTGCCGGATCGCTGGTCGCAGAGGGTCCTGCCGCCTCCACAGCGGGCGCACCTTCCCGAACGGGCTTTAGCCTGTGCGGCTGTGACGACCACGGGGACCACTGCTGAAGCAACTGCGGCGCCTGCCGAACCCGATCTGACGGCGGCGGCCGATGCCCTGGCAGCGGGCACCGACGCCGTCGACCGTGCGTGCGCTCACGCAGTGGGCATGGGCGACGATCACCAGTGCTTCCTGTACGACCTGGCGCACACGGCGTCTGCGCTGCGCATCTGCGACTCGCTGCTCGATTGGGGAGCGCTGGGCGACGCCGAGGCTCGCTTGGCCTGCGGCTTCATCGCGGATGCTCTCGGCGAGTTCCACGCCCGGCTGTTCGCCCGCGAGGCACAGTGGGGCCTCGAGCCCGGCGCCCTCGACGCCGCCCGGGACTTCGTGGCCGCCTACCGCGACCCTGCCTACGTCGCCACCCTGGCCGGCCTCGATGCGCCCAGCCATCTGGACGAAGACTTCGAGCTCGTGGCCGAGACATTCCGCCGCTTCGGCGAGGACAAGATTGCCCCCGCTGCCGAGCACATCCACCGCGGCGACACCGACATCCCCGAGGACATCATCGGCGGCCTCGCGGAGCTGGGCTGCTTCGGCCTGTCGGTGCCCGAGGAGTACGGCGGCTTCGCCTCGGGCTCCGAGAGCGACTACCTGGGCATGGTCATCGCGACCGAGGAACTGTCACGGGCATCGCTGGGCGCAGGCGGCTCGCTCATCACCCGACCTGAGATCCTGACCCGGGCGCTGGAGCGAGGCGGCACCGAGGAGCAGAAGAAGCACTGGTTCCCCCAGATCGCCACCGGCGAGACGATGGTGGCCGTCGCCGTGACCGAACCCGACTACGGCAGCGACGTGGCCAACCTGGTCGTGTCGGCATCCCCCACCGAGGGCGGCTGGCTGATCTCGGGCACCAAGACCTGGTGCACGTTCGCCGGCCGGGCCGACGTGCTGATGCTGCTGGCCCGCACCGATCCCGACCGGCGCAAGGCGCACCGGGGACTCAGCCTGTTCATCGTGCCGAAGCCCCAGGCGGAAGGCCACTCGTTCCAGTTCACCGACGAGCAAGGCGGCACCATCGAGGGTCGGGCCATCGCCACGCTGGGCTACCGCGGCATGCACAGCTTCGAGATCGCCTTCGACGACTGGTTCGTGCCGGCAGAGAACCTCATCGGCGGCGACGACGGCATCGGGCAGGGCTTCTACCTGCAGATGGCCGGCTTCGAGAACGGCCGGCTGCAGACCGCGGCCCGTGCGGTGGGCGTGATGCAAGCGGCCTACGACGAGGCCCGGGCCTATGCAGACGAGCGCAAGGTGTTCGGCCAGCCCATCGCCGAGTACCAGCTGACCCAGGCGAAGCTGGGCCGGATGGCAGCGATCATCGCCGCTGCCCGCCAATACAGCTACGAGGTGGCCCGCATGATGGCGCGGGGCGAAGGCGCGCTCGAGGCGTCGATGATCAAGGCATATGTCTGCAAGGCCGCCGAGTGGGTGACTCGCGAGGCACAGCAGCTGCACGGCGGCTTCGGCTTCGCCGAGGAGTACACAGTGAGCCGGCTGTTCGTGGACGCCCGGGTGCTGTCGATCTTCGAGGGAGCGGACGAGACGCTGTGCCTGAAAGTGATCGCGCGCCGGCTGCAAACCCAGAGCGCCTGAACGCCGCTGCACAGCCACCGGCAGAGCCCGCAGCGAAGCCGAGCACCGGCACGGGATAGCTTCGGCGCGTGCATCCCATGGAGCACCTGCGCTACGTGGCACGCGCGGGCGACCTGTCGCAGGACGTGCTGGTGCGAGAGACGGCATCGGCGCTGGGCGCGCTCGCGTCGGACCCGCTGGAGCTGGTCGCGGTGTGCCGACGCATCCTCGACAAGTACCCGATCGCTGGAGCGCTCTGGTCGATGGCAGCCCGGGTCTGCGCCTCGTCGCAGCCGTACCAGGCTGCACGCGAATTCGTGTCCGAGCTGCGAACCGATGCCACTGCCGACCGCGCCGCAGATGCCCTGCCTGAGGGCGCCGTCGTGTGCCTGCTGGGCTGGCCGGACCTTGCCGCTGAGGGACTGGCCCGGCGCGCCGACATCGAGGTGCGCATCATCGACGCCTACGGCGAGGGTGCGGGCCTGGCCCGCAGGCTTGCGGGCAACGGCTGCGAGGTGACCGACGTGCCGCTCACCGGTTTGGCGGCAGCGTGCTCGACCGCCGAGGTGATCCTGGTGGAGGCCGCCGCCGCCGGTCCCGATGCGGTGATCGCCGCCGGCGGCTCCCATGCCGCGGCTGCGGTCGGCTACGTGTCAGGGGTGGAGGTCTGGTGCGTCGTCGGGCAGGGGCGAGCGCTGCCACAGCAACTCTTCGAGGCCGCCGCCGGCAGCGTGGCCGGCGACCCGTGGGAATGCGACGAGGAGATCGTGCCGATCGGTTTGTTCAGCCATGTCGTCGGGCCCGGAGGCATCGAGCCGGCCGCCGGCTGGCAGCGGGCAGACTGCCCCCTCGCCGCGGAACTGCTGCGCCCGCCGATCTGATCGGGAGCACGTCCGCCGGTCAGCGGTCGAACCGTCCGGTGAACCGTGGCCGCGCCGATCCGGAGCGCTAGTTTGCCTGCCGTGCTTGACGCGCCGTCCACCGACATCAAGCTCGAGACGCTGACCGGCCACACCCACACGCTGGCCGAATGGCTCGTGGTGTTCAACCTGATGGGCGTCATCATCGACCCCTACACGCACCAGAGCGGCTGGATCCTGCCCACGGCATCGCGGCTGTTCCTGGTGTATGAGGAAGCCGACGTACGCTGCGCGTTCGTGGTGTGCAGCGATGCGGAGGGCGCCCGCAGCTTCCTGGGACGCTTCGCCGACGAGCATCTCGTGCTGCTGGACCCCGAGCGCGAGTTCGTTCGATCGCTGGGCCTGGAGCGGCTTCCCGCCTTGGTGCACCTGGCTCAGGACGCCAGCGTGCTCGGCTCGGCGCAGGGCTGGAACGCCGCGGAGTGGTCCGACGTCATCGACGGCGTGGAAGAGGCCATGGACTGGCGGGCACGCCCGGTGCTGCCCACAGCCGACGACCCGGGCAACTTCGACGGCACGCCGGCGCTGGGCTAGCGCTGCAGCGGAACTGAACGCTCAGGCCCGCCAGCCCTTCTGGCGGTACATCGAGCGGTCGGCTGCGTGCAGCAGCGCCCCGGACGAGACTTCGCCGCCGCGACCGGTAGCGCTGCCGATGCTCACCGTGACACCCATCTCAGCCAGCGGATCGCCGGCTTCGTTCTTCGCAGGCGGTTGGGCGAGCGCCGCCTGCAGGCGCTCGGTGACGATGTCCATGTCGCCTGCACTGCGCAGCCCGCCGCACACCACCACGAACTCGTCGCCGCCGACACGGGCCACCACATCGGACGGCCGGACCGCATCGCGCAGGCACTGCGCCACCGTGACCAGCACCAGGTCGCCGGCGAGGTGGCCGTGCTGGTCGTTCACCTGCTTGAAGGCGTCTATGTCGCAGAACGCGACACCGACCACCCGACCGGTTCGCGCCGAGCGCGACAGTTCGGCGTGCAGGTGGCGCAAAGCCCCGTCGCGGGTGGTGGCGCCGGTCAGCGAGTCGGCGTGCCAGCTTCGACGCCAGCGGCCCGACGCCAGCCACCAGCCGCCGCCGAGCGCTGCGGCCAGAGCAGCAGCGCCCACGCGCAGCCTGGAAGCAACCAGCCGGCTCACCGAACTCCGCTGCGGTGCGGATGCGGAACGGAACTGCGGGCCGCACTCATCGGGCGGTCCAGCCCCCGTCCACCATCAACGAGCTGCCGGTCACGTAACTGCTCGCATCGCTGGCCAGGAACAGCAGCGCCCCATCGAGCTCGTGCTCGTGCCCGGGGCGACGCATCGGGGCGTTCCGGCTGATCCACGCCATCGAGCGATCGTCGTCGAACATCGGCGCCGTCAGCTCGGTCTCGAAGTAGCCGGGGCACAGGGCATTGACCCGCACGCCTCGGGTCGCCCACTGCACGGCAAGATCACGGGTGAGGTTCACCAGGCCCGCCTTGGACGCCGCATACGCAGGCTGCAGGTTGGGCGCCGAGGCCACGTGACCGTGCACCGAGGCCACGTTGATGATGCTGCCGCTGGCCTCCCGGCCGATGATGTCGGCGGCGACCAGCCCCGCCAGCAGGAAGCACGCATTGAGGTTGATGTCGACTACGTGCCGGAAGCTCTCCACGTCGGCTCGCTCGCCGGGATTGATGGCATCGCTCACGCCGGCGTTGTTGACCAGCACGTCGACCTTCCCGTAGCGCTCCACCACCTGCGCCACCAGGTCTCGACAAGCGTCGTCGTCGCCCACATCGCACGGCACCGCAAGTGCGTCGGGCAGTTCGGCAGCCAGCGCCTCCAGCCGGTCGGCCCGCCGGGCCGCCACGGCCACCTTGGCGCCGGCTGCAGCGAATACCCGGGCGAAGCGGACCCCGAAGCCGCTCGATGCACCGGTCACCAGGCACACCTGCCCGTCGAGCCGGAACGGCGAGGTCAGGTCGATCTGGCCGTTCGCTGCGATCTCGCTCATTGACGGTCCTCTTCTGGCGCCGGGGCGGCACTTCAGTGCATGAGCGTACGACCCACGAGCGGAACTGTCCGAGACACTCTGGCCCGGCCGCGCACCGCCCCGACACCCTGGGCGAGCAGGCCCTAGCGTGGACGCCATGAAGATCCGGATCGGCTTCGGGCTGGGCACGCGCAGCTTCACCAACGACCACGCCACGTTCGACCCGTTCGTGGACGCGCTGGAGGACAACGGCTTCGACTCGCTGTGGCTGAGCGAACGGCTCGGCGGCGAATGCCCCGACCCGATCGTGGGTCTCGCCTATGCAGCAGGCCGCACCAAGCGCATGAAGTTCGGCATGTCGGTGCTGGTACTGCCCGGCCGGAACCTGGCCGTGCTGGCCAAGGAGCTCGCCAGCCTCGACCGCCTGTCCGACGGCCGGCTGCTGCCCGCGTTCGGGTTGGGCGTTGCCGATGTGCATGAGCAGGCGGCGTTCGGCGTCGAGCGTCGCCAGCGGGCGAAGATGTTCAACGAGGCCCTGCCGCTGCTGAAGCGCTTCTGGGAGGACGAGCCCGTCACCCACCACGGCGATTGGTACCACTACGACGAGGTCTCGCTGCTGCCCAAGCCGGCCCAGAAGCCCATGGACATCTGGCTCGGCGGTGCAGCCGAAGTCGAGCTGCGCCGCTGCGGTCGCTTCGGCGACGGGTGGCTGCCGTCGTTCTGCACTCCTGACATTGCCGCGGCCGGCTGGAAGATCGTGAACGAGGCCGCCGACGAGCACGAACGCTGGATGGATCCCGAGCACTTCGGCGTGCTCATCCCCTATACGCACGGCGACATCAGCCCCGGCTACAAGGCCATCCTCGAACGGCGGGCGCCCGACGCGGACCCCGGCGACATCATCCCGACCGGCTGGGACGGCCTGCGCGACCAGATACAGCGTTTCATCGAGGTGGGCGCGTCGAAGTTCGTGCCGGTCCTGGTCGGCGAGCCCGAGGACTGGTTCGCAGAGCTCGAAGGCGTCGCCAGCGCCGTCCTGCCGCTGCAGAACTAGCCCGGCTCGCCCGAGCCTGCTGCTGCGTCGCCGCCGTCCTTGCCGCCGCCCAGGTAGGAGGTACGCAGCGCCGGGTTGGCCAGCAAGGCCTCGGCGGTGTCGTCCAGCACGACCCGGCCCGTCTGCAGCACCCAGCCCCGGTCGGCGATGCCGAGCGCCATGTTGGCGTTCTGCTCCACCATGAACACGGTCATGCCGGCCTCGTGAATCTGTGAGATCAGCTCGAAGTTCTGCTGCACCAGTGCCGGCGCCAAGCCCATCGACGGCTCGTCCATCAGCAGGACGCGGGGCTGCGACATCAGCGCCCGGCCGATGGCCACCATCTGCTGCTCGCCGCCCGACAGCGTGCCGGCCTTCTGGCCGAGCCGCTCTTTGACGCGGGGGAACAGCTCGAAGACCCGCTCCAAGTCGGCAGCGATGGCGTCGCTGTCCTTGCGGAGATAGGCGCCGAGCTGGAGGTTCTCGCGCACGGTGAGGCGCTTGAACAGGCGGCGATTCTCGGGAACCATCGTGATGCCGCGGGCCACCCGGTAGCTCGTCGGCCGGTCGTTGACCACCTCGCCGTCCAGCACGACCTCGCCCGAGGTCGGCGTGAGCATGCCCAGCAGCGTCTTGAGCGTGGTGGACTTCCCGCTGGCGTTGCCGCCCAGCAGGCACACCAGCTCGCCCTCATAGATCGACAGATCCACATCGCGCAGCGCGTGCACCGCCCCGTAGTGCGCGTTGACCCCGCGCATCTCCAGCAGCGGCGTGGCCGCCGAGCTGGTCGCGGCGCTGCTCGCCGTGCTGCCCGTCACCGGGCTGCCCCGTGACCCAGGTATGCCTCGATGACCTGGGGATTCACCGAGACATCCGCGTAGTCGCCTTCGGCGATCTTGATGCCGTGGTCCAGCACCACCACCCGGTCCGAGACTTCGCGGACCACCTCCATGTCGTGCTCGATGACCACGATGGCAAAGCCCCACTCGTCGCGCAGCCGCCCGATCAGCCCGGTCAGCTCGGCCGACTCGGTGGGGTTCATGCCCGCCACCGGCTCGTCCAGCAGGATCAGCTTGGGCTGGGTGGCCATGGCCCGCGCGATCTCGAGACGGCGACGGTTGGCGTACGACAGCGTGAATGCCGGCTGATCGAAGCGGTAGCCCGTAAGCCGGCTGCCGAAGAACGACAGCACCTGCTTGCCGCGCTCGCGGATCTCCTCCTCCTCGCGCCGAAAGGCCTTGGTGAACAGCAGCGCCCCAGCGACGCTCTGGCGGGTCCGGCAGTGCTGGGAGACCATGACGTTCTCCAGCACCGTCATGTTGGCGAACAGCCGGACGTTCTGGAACGTGCGGGCGATGCCGCGTGCAGTCACCCGGTTGGGGTCGAGGCCGATGAGCGATTCGCCCTCGAACAGGATGTCGCCCTCGCTAGCAGCAACCGTGGCAGTGACGGCGTTGAACAGCGTGGTCTTGCCGGCGCCGTTCGGCCCGATCACCGAAACGATCTCGCCTGGGTAGACGGCCAGGTCCAGCCCGTCGAGGGCATGCAGGCCGCCGAAGTCCACGCTGAGGCCACGCGTCTCCAGGATCGGGGCGTCGGCGGTCATGATTCGCGCCCGCCCGTCTCGCCGCCGCCCGTCTCATCGTCATGAGTCTCGCCCCGCAACCAGGCGTCTTGCGCCATCTCCTCCTGGTGCAGCTCACGGGTGCGGCGCACGCTGGGGATGAGACCCTCGGGCCGGGCCAGCATCATCCACACCAGCAGGGCCCCGTAGATCAGCAGCTTGAACTCGGAGAACTCAGCCAGCAGGCCCGGCTGCTTCGGACCGCCCAGCACGCCGATCAGCACCGCCGAGCCGGCGATGACGCCGACGATGCTGCCCATCCCGCCGAAGATCACCACCACCAAGATGACGATCGAAACCAGAATCAGGAAGCTGGCGGGGAACACCGAGCCCACCTTCGCCGAAAAGATCGCCCCGCTGAACGATCCCAGCACCGCACCCACCACGAACGCCAGCAGCTTGACGTTGACCGTGTTGATGCCCATGGCCTCGGCCACGGTCTCGTCCTCACGCACCGCCATCCAGGCCCGCCCAATACGCGAGCGCTCCAGCCGCCACGACACATAGATCGCGATCGCACAGAAGGCGAGCACCAGGTAGAAGACGCTGCGCGGATCGGTGCCGGCCACGGTGGCCAGGCCGAAGATCTCCGCACCCGGGATGTTGGTGATGCCCTGCGAGCCGCCGAACCAGCCCGACAGCCAGTCCGACAGGAACAGCAGCCGGATGATCTCGCCGAAGCCCAGCGTGACGATGGCCAGGTAGTCGCCGCGCATGCGGATGACCGGGGCGCCGATGAACAGCCCGACTAGCCCGGTCAGGATCACCACGCCGATGAGCGCCACGAACCAGGGCAGCTCGGGATTGATCCGCGGCGAGGTGGCGGCGGTGAGCACTGCAGCGCTGTAGCTGCCGACGGCGAAGAACGCCACGTAGCCCAAGTCGAGAATGCCGGCCAGCCCGACCACCACGTTGAGGCCGAGCGCCAGCAGCACGAACAACCCGACGTTGGCCAGCAGCTCGTTGGTCAGCTTGCCGGCGAACATCGGCAGGATCACCAGCACAGCACCCGTCGCCAGGATCAGCCCGAGGTGCGCCCGATTGCGGGCAGGGCCTTCCAGCGAGTCGATGCGGGCCCGGGCCTGCTTGACGCGGCCGCGCCCGGCCACGGCCAGCACCGCCGACCCGAGCCCCAGCGCGATCGCACCGCTGACGGTCAGCCCGCCCCGGGGGGCGTAGAACCAGTCGACCACCCCGTCGATGCCCATGCCCTCGGCCAGGTCGGTGGTGAGCGATTCCAGAACTGCAGCACCGAACAGGGTGAGCACGACGGTCCAGAGCACTCGCTTCGCGAGCGCCGGAATGACATGTAGCAGCCCGCCGGCCGCGCCGATGACCATGCCCAAGACGAGCCAGATCACTACCGCGAACGCCGCGCCGCGGTCGAACGCCAGCAGGTCCGCCAGGATCGGGCTCCAGTTGACGAGCGGTTCGCGCAGGTCGAAGTTCGCGATGAGGATCGCCAGCAGCGACAGCCCGCCGCCGACCATCGCACCGCAGGCGGCCCCTCCGACCACCTCATGCGCGCCGGGGCCGTAGTACGGCACGCCCTCACGCCGGACCTGGTGCCCCACACGGCTGCCCGCTGCGAACGGCAGCACGACCAGCGACAGGTACCCCAGGCTGAGGAGGCCCTCGATGATCGCCCGGCCGTCGAGCTTGACCGGCATGTTGGACAAGGAGATGAAGATCTGCCCGATGGCGCCAATGGCTCCCATGCGTGCGATGCGACGCCAGTCCTGCGCGAACGGCGGGCGCGGCGGTGCGCTTTCGGCGGCGGTGCCCGGTTCAGCGTCGGGCCGAGGTCCGGGTTCCGGCGCGGTGGCGGGCGGCGGTTCGGCGAGGCTCACGTCCGGTCCTCCGCCGGCAGACGCTCGCCGAAGAGGCCGGACGGCTTCACGAGCAGCACGATGATGAGCATGGAGAATGCGATAGCGTCACGAAGCTGCGAGACGCCGCTCACACCCAGCGGTTCCAGGATCAGCAGCGGCCCGACCGATTCGGCCACGCCGATCGACAACCCACCGACCATCGCGCCGCCCAGATGCCCGATGCCGCCCACGACCGCCGCGCTGAACGCCTTGATGCCCGGCAGGAATCCCATGGTGTGGGTGACGCTGCGGAACAGGATCCCCCACAGGATCCCGGCCATCCCGGCCATCGCACCGCCCACCGCGAACACCTTCACGATGGTGCGGTTCACGTCGATGCCCATGAGCGCCGCTATCTCGGCATCCTCGGCCACGGCGCGCATCGCCTTGCCGGTTTTGGTGCGATCGACGTAGTACCACAGCGCGGCCATCGACAGCGCGGCCACCACCACGACGAGGATCTTGGCGCCCTCGATCTGCAGGAACGTGTGCTTAGCCTTCACCCAGTCGGGCACGTCGGGGTAGGGCTTGCTGGCCGGGCCCAGCAGCACGACGGACGCGTTCTGCAGGAAGAACGACACGCCGATCGAGGTGATGAGTGGAATCAGCCGCGGCGAGCCGCGCAGTGGCCGGTAGGCGACCCGCTCCATGATCACCGCGGTCAGCGACGACACGATGATCGACACCACCACGATGAACACCAGCGAGCCGATGAAGTTCGACTCCCACAGGCCCGCGTCGGCCAGTTTGTTCGAGGTGATCATGCCGGTCATGGCGCCCACCATGAACACCTCGCCGTGGGCGAAGTTGATGAACCCCAGCACGCCGTAGACCATCGAATAGCCGAGCGCTATCAGCCCGTACATCGAACCCTGCGCGACCCCCGAGACCACCAGCCCCCGGAACTGCGCTCCGGTGAGGCCAGTGGCATCGGGGTTCGCCCAGCGGGCGAATGGATTGTCAGGGTTGATCTCTTGGGCGATAAAGGCCGTGAATCCGACGATCAGGACGATCAGCACCGCCACCCGGATGACCGTGAGGAACCGGTCGATGCCGGTCCTGGAACTTCGATGGCCGCGATGCCTGGGGCCTTTTGCGGCACGAATCACCGGGTCGCGCTCCCGCGGCTAGCGGGGGCCCACTATGTGCACATGAGTCGAGCTGAGAATCTCAGCGGGCATACGCATAAACCACGTTCTGCATACTCGCCGCGGCGTTCTCCTCACCGCCGAGGTTCTGAATAACCGTGATCCGAGATGCGCCGCAGTCACCGAATTCGTCACAGTTGATCGTGCCGATCAAACCGCTGTAGCCCTGGACGCTGTCGAGGTAGTTGCGGATGCCTTGGCGGTCGACATGGAGATTCCCATCGGCATCTACGTAGGACGCAGCTGCAATCGCCTCCAACAGCAACGTCGTTGCATCGTAGGCATGGGCCCAAAATGGCGCTGCAGGAACCTCGCCATACAGCTGCTCATACGCCGTCAAGAACTCATCCGCGGTCTTGCCGGTGCTCTGGTTCACGTTCTCACCGAAGCGAGTATCGGGACCCGACAGATACATGCCTGCAGTCTGCGGCAACGCGAGATAGTCGAGATTGAGGAGGCCGTCAGCGCCCATCAGGACGGTGCTCTCCAAGCCCGGAATGCCCGGGGCTTGATCCGCCACAAAATCGCCCGCAGGCTGGAAGATCGGGAAGAACAACAACTGGGGTGCACTCGCCGCAATCTCGGTCAGCACTGGCACCATGTCGGTGTCTTCCTTGTTCAAGGCTGACGCAGCGGTCACCGTGCCGCCGTCGCGCTCGAAGAAGTCCTGGAACGCCTGTGCCAAGCCCTGCGTGTAGGGGTCGCCATCATGGATGGTTGCCGCCTTGGTGAGTCCGAGATACTCGAGAACGAAAGTGGAAACCGCCTCTCCTTGGGCTCGGTCGTTGTGGGCGGTGCGGTAGTAGCCAATGTTGCGGTTCTCGCCGACGTTGCCGTCGAGATCGGAGGTGAGCGCGGGTGAAGTGTTGCTGCCTGAGATCAACACCATGCCGGCGTCGGTAATGAGTGGGGCTGCTGCTACCGCTGCGCCTGAGCAAGAAGTGCCGATGACGCCGAGCACGTCTTCGTCGGCAACGACGATCTGAGCCGCGGCCTGGCCGCCGTCACTAGAGCACAGGTCGTCCAGCCCCACGCCGACCTCCACGTCGAATCCGTGAATCGAGCCGAAGTGCTCGACAGCGAGCATCGTCGCGCGCTGGTTGGGCAAACCGAGGAAGGCCACGTCACCGGTGATCGCTTCGAGCGAGCGGATCTGGATAGCACCGCCTGATTCAACCCGGACGACACCGAGCGATCCGTCGCCGAGATGCTCCATCGACATCTCACCCTCGGCGTCGCTCATGTCGTCGCCGACGGCGGTGGCCACCGGATCAGGTTCATCCACCTCCTCGGCATCGCCGTCGCCGCACGCCGCAGTAACAAGCGAGAGCGCGAACAGTGCCGCCAGTAGTGTCATAGGCCTTCGCCTCATGCGAACGTCCTCCCATTCCGATTGATTCAACGATCGTATGCGCTCGCTATGGCATACCAATCCATCTGGTGCCCCCCGATTCCGCGCTTCACCCGAGGCGTTGTTCGCCGTCGGTGCCGTGTCGCAATACCTGGGCGCCGCTACGGCGTTCAAACTGTTCAACGACCTGGGGCCAGGCACCGTCGCGCTGCTGAGAGTGGCGGGTGCCGGCGCGGTGATCGTGTTGCTCCGGCGCTCGTGGCGGCGCCGCTGGTCACGTATCGAGCTGGCATGGACGGCCGCTTTCGGGGCGGCACTCGCGTCGATGAACCTGTTCTTCTACCTCGCCATCGAACGCGTGCCGCTGGGCAACTCGGTCGCGATCGAGTTCATCGGCCCGATCGCGGTGGCGGCGTTCGGCACCCGCACCGTGCGATCGGGTTGGGCGTTGGCGCTCGCTGTCGCCGGAGTCGTAGCCCTGGCCGGATTCGCGCCGCCGGAGGCACAGCTCGGCGCGTTGTTCTCGTTGATCGCCGGGGCGCTGTGGGCGGGATACATCATCCTGGGCCACCGGGTGGCCCGCTCGGGCATGGCGGTGGACGGACTCGGCGTCGGCATGCTCATCGGCGCCGTCGTCATCAGCCCCGCGGGCATGGGCGGTCTGAATGCCGGCGTGGCAGCACCGCTGCTGCTGGCAGGAGGCGTTGCGGCGGGCATCTTGTCCAACGTCATCCCTTACGGCATCGACCAGCTCGTGATGCAGCGGCTCGCGCGGGCGCGGTTTGCGTTGCTGCAGGCGCTGCTACCGGTCACCGCGACGCTGATCGGGCTGGTGTGGCTGTCCCAGGTGCCGAACCTTCGTGAGGTGGCAGGCATCGCAGCCGTGATCGCCGCCATCGTGATCAACCGGGAGTCCGATCCGACGCCTGGCGACGTCGTCCCCTAAAAGGCAGCGCGGATTAGCGAGCCTTCTCGTTGCGCCGCCCCGTTCAGAACAGCGGGTCGCGCCAAGTGGCTGCGGCTGCCAGCGCTCCCGCGAACGCCGCCGCAGCGATAAGCGCCAGCAGGCCCCATACCACCAGCGGCGAGCGTCGCACCCTGGTGTCGATCGGCTCGTTCGAGAGCCGCTCCGCCAGCGTGGGAGGGTGACGGCGTCGGCTGGTGTCGCCGATTGCCAAGCCAGCCAGCACCCCTGCGACGAGCCCGCCGAGGTGACCGCCGATCGAGATGCCGGGAATCAGGAACGAGATGATCACGTTGATGATGATCAGGCTGCCGAGCCCGTCTCGCCACGGGTTGCCGCCGCGCAAGTACTCCACGACGTAGGCCGCGCCCATCAGGCCGTACACGGCACCCGAGGCCCCCACCACGAACGCGTCGGGTCGCAGCAGCATGGCGCCGGCCGAGCCGCCGAGCAGCGACACCGCGTAGGTGGCGGCCAGCAGCGCTGGACCGACAAAACGCTCGAGCCGTCGACCCAGCAGGTACAGGACCAGCATGTTGAACAGGAGGTGCCGCAGGTCCGCGTGCAGGAACGTGCCGGTGACGATCCGCCACCATTCGCCCAGCTCGGCGATGTACGGGCCGGCGGTGCCAAAGCCGTCGAGCGCCGAGAATCGCAGCGAACTGCGGGAGAGCGGCAGGACGCGTGCGAGATCGTGAGTCAGAAAGAAGACCAGCACCGAGATGCCGCCGAGCACGACCGTCGCTGCCGGCTGCCCGCCTCGCCGAACACCGAGCCCACGCACGAGCCTGAACCCTACGAGTTGTGCGGGTGCAGGCGGATGCAGCGCGCAGTAGCGTCGCGTCTCCTCGTCCGTGTGACTTTCTACATATCCATGAAGGACGCCCGGGAAGGTTTGGTGCCATGTCGACGCTGCAGGATGTGATGGCGCAGCTGGAGCTTGCCGGAACAGCGCAGAACCGCAAGGTGTACGCCCGTCATGGCGCGGCCGAGCCGATGTTCGGCGTCAGCTACAAGGACCTCGGTCGCATCGCCAAGCCACTGCGGACCGATCACGCTCTGGCAGGCGACCTGTGGGACACCGGCAATCATGACGCCCGCGTGCTGGCGCTGCGTCTCGCCGACGCGGCTGCGATGACCAAGACACGGGCGCGACGCTGGCTGCGCGACGTCGACAACTACATCCTCGCCGAGGCTCTCGGCGGGCTGCTCTCACAGTCGCCGCACGCGCGGTCGCTCAGCGACGAGTGGCGGGATTCACCCCGTGAGTGGCCCGCGTCGGTGGGCTGGTTCATCGTGGCCTGCACCGCCGAGCAGTCCGACGTCTGGTCGGCCGGCGAATTGCGGAGCCTCGTGGGCCAGATCGACGCGGAGATTGCCGAACGGCCGAACCGGGTGCGTCACGAGATGAACGGCGTGCTCATCGCAATCGGTCTGCGTGACGAGAGCCTGCGACGCTCGGTGCTCGAGCTGGACGCCCGCATCGGTCCCGTACAGGTCAACCACGGCGAGACCGGCTGCAAGACGCCTGCCATCGCGCCCTACATCGACCGCACGCTCGCTCATCGCGAGAAGATGGCGGCGCGCCGAGCCGCCAAGGCGGCCGCCAACGCCAGGGCTTAGCTCTCGCCGTCAGGTCCGTCGAGGAGCCTCCGGGCGACGATGCGGGCGCCGTCGAGATCTTCGACGAATTGATCATCGGGGATGCTGCGAAGCACGTTCAGCTCCCTGACGCTCGTCGCCTGTGAGCCTTCGAGGCCCATCACAATGCACTTGGCCCCTGATTCCACCGCGACGTCGACGAGCTGGCCGACCATGTAGGCGGCGCTGTCGTCCATGTAGCGCGTGTCGGTGAAGTCGAAGATCACCACCTCATGCTCTTCCACGTCGTGGTTGATGGCGTTGAACAGCTTGATGGACGAGGCCGCCGTGTAGGTGCCCCGCAGCGACAGCAGGCCCGTGCGGGCTGCGAACGGATCGGGGCCGTCGAGGTCGAAACTGGGAATCGCTGGACCGTCGCTCTCATCTCCGGCATCGGGATCTGGCTGGTTCAGGAACGTCATGTCCAGCAGCGGCGTGGAGACCGCATTGTCGAGCTCGAGACGCTCGAATTGCCGGGAAGCGGTCATTGCTGCTGCCAGCAGGCCGGCGCCGACGGCCAGCAGGAGGTCGGACACGATCGACAAGCCCAGCGTGAGCCCCATGACGGCGTATTGATCGAATTGCGTTCGCCGCACCCGGACCAGGTATTGCCAGTCGATGATGTCGAAGCCGATCTTGATGAGGATGCCGGCCAGCACCGGGTGCGGGATGACCTCTGCGAAGCGTCCCAGCCCGAGCACCAGCGCCCCGAGCACCAGCGCGCACAGCGCCCCGGACACTCGTGAGCGGCCGCCTGCCTTCACGTTGGCGACCGTGGCCGACGTGGCCCCCGCACCGGGCACCGCGCCGATGAACGCTGACAGGCAGTTGGCTGCGCCGACGCCGATCAGCTCGCGATTGGGGTGATGCGAATCGCGTGTCATCGAATCGGCGACTCGTGCGGTCAGCAGGCTGTTGATCGAGCCGAGCAGAGCAAGCGTCACAGCGGGCGGCAGGGCACCGCCGATGTCAGCCCAATCGAAGCTCGGCATCACCAGGTCCGGCAGGCCGGACGGCACCTCTCCGATGACCGCCACATCGTCGATCCACAGCACGCTGACCACGGTGGCGACGAGCAGAGCACCGACGGACGGGGGCAAGATCCGCCCCAGCCGTCGCGGCCAGAACAGGCACACGGCGATCGCCAGGATGCCGAGTGCTGCGGCGCTGGTGTCGACGCTGCTGATCGCATCCGGCAGTGCGCTGATCGAGGCCGCCACCCCGCCCAGCGCTACCTCATGGCCCAGCAGCGGGATGAGCTGCACGACGATGATGATCACGCCGACTGCAGAGGTGAAGCCCGAGACGACGGGGTAGGGCGTGTAGGCCACGAAGCTGCCTAGGCGCAGCGCGCCCAGCAGGATTTGGAGAGCCCCCGCCAACACCATGATGAACAGTGCTTTCTTGACGTCTCCCTGGGCGTAGTCGACCACCACCACCGACATCGCCACCGACAGCGGTGCCGTCGGCCCCGAGATCTGTGTCGCTGAGCCGCCGCCAAGCGCTGTCAGCAGGCCGACGGCAACGGCCCCATAGAGGCCGGCGATAGCGCCGAGACCCGAGGCCACGCCGAATGCCAGCGAGAGCGGCAGCATCACCACGGCCGCGGTGAGACCGCCGAAGACGTCGCCGCGCAGCTGCTCTGCGGTGTAGTTCAGCGTCGGCGTCTTCAGCGCTGCCATGTCAACGCCGAGTCAGGCCGACCTCTCGACTAGCGGCCGAGGAACGTGTTCAACGCCTCCAGCACGGTGGCCTTGTCCGGATCGACGAAGACGTGGGTCGCGCCCGAGCTGTAGATGGAGTCGCCGACGCGTACGAGGACGCCGTAGCGGTTGACGGGAAGCCCCTGGAAGGTGGCCGTGTAGTCAGTGCCGAACGATTCGTCGCCCAGACCGGGGTCTTCTCCGTAGCTGAAGGCGCCGACGGCACCGGTCGACGGCTCAGGGAATTCGCCGCAGGCAACCACCTCTTCCTTGTAGTTGTTGAACGCCTGCGAGGCCGCATCAGCCGATTCGAACCGGGAGATGGAGACATCGAGGAACGGCCCCGTCAGCGGATCGGCAGCCCAGACGGCTTCGGAGTACGCCACCGCCAGGAGGCCGCCGTATGCCGGGGTGCCGGGGCAGGTCTCGGCCCGCGGGATGTTCGTGGCCGTCTGCAGCGTGTCGAAACCGGCGGGTGTCTCGCCTTCCAGCAGGGCGCCCTCCACGGCACCAGGCAGCGCTGCGCCGGCAGGCGCCTCCGTGGTGGGCGGCGGCGGTGCTTCGGTCGTCGTGGGCGGCGGAGCTGCGGTGGTGGGCGGCGGCGCTTCGGTCGTCGTGGGCGGCGGCGCCGCAGTCGTGGGCGGCGGCGGGGCCTCCGTTGTGGCGACGGTGGTCGGGGCTGCGGTGGTCGGCGCAGCCGCCTCGGTGGCCGGAGGCGGATCATCGTCTGCGCCGCCGCACGCGGCAGCAACGAGGGCAAGCACAACAAACAAAGCAGAGATGCGTCGCATAGAGGCAGACTACGGCCTACGGCTATGTGAAGAGGGATACACAATGAAGTTCGGCATGACATTGGCCAATACCGGTCCACAGGTGGAAGGGGGGACCGCGATTGCGTATGCGCAGGAGGCCGAGGCGGCAGGCTTCGAGTCGCTCTGGACCGTCGAGCACGTGGTGGTGCCCGAGGGCTACCAGACGCCCTATCCGTATGCCGAGGACGGCAAGATGCCCGGCAAGCGGGACGACATCGACATTCCCGACCCGCTGATGTGGATGGCCTTCGTGGCATCCGTGACTTCGGAGATCAAGCTGGGCACCGGCATCCTGATCGTCCCGCAGCGCAACTTCGCCGTCACGGCGAAAGCTGTTGCCACGCTCGACCGCCTCTCGGGCGGCCGCGTGCTGCTCGGCATCGGCGCCGGATGGATGGAAGAGGAGTTCGACGCGCTGGGCGTGTCGTTCGCCGACCGCGGCGACATCACCGACGAGCACCTCGAGGCCTACCAGTCGCTGTGGCGCGACGACGTGTGCTCCTACCAGGGCAAGCATGTCTCGTTCGACCGGGTGTATTGCCGGCCGCAGCCGGTCGGCCCGGTGCCGATCATCGTGGGCGGTGACAGCAAGCGCGCCGCTCGCCGCGCCGGCGAGCACGGCGACGGCTTCTTCCCCGTATCCGGCGATCTCGAAGAAATGTCGATGCTCTACAAGCACGCACAGCGCTGTGCCGAGAACGCCGGCCGCGATCCGGAGAAGATCGAGTTCACCACCATGGGGCCAGCGACACCAGAGTGGATCGAGCAGATTGCCGCCATCGGCGTCAGCCGGCTGGTCGTGAACCCGATGTCCCGTTCCAAGTTCGACGACTTCAGCCGGGACGTCATCACCGCGTACGCCGACGCCTAGGGCACGCATGCTCGACTCGCTGTTCGAGTTCATCGAGGCGTCGCCGTCGCCGTACCACGCAGCCGCGTCGGCCGCTGACCGCCTCAGCGCTGCGGGCTTGCTCGAAGCCGGGCGCAGCGAGGACTGGAGCGAACTCGACTTGGCGGTCGGCCTCACCGTCCGGGACGGCGGCACGGTCGTCGCCGCGCGCGCGGGCCCCGATGTCGACCCGGAGCAGCTTCGCTTCAGCGTGATCGGCGCCCATACCGACAGCCCCAACCTGCGTCTGCGCCCTCAGCCGGACACGGGTGCGCTCGGCTACCGCCAGCTCGGCGTGGAGATCTACGGCGGTGTGCTGCTCAACTCCTGGCTCGACCGGGATCTGGGTCTGTCGGGACGGCTGGTGGTGCAGGACGGGACTGACAGCGCGACCGGCGCCGGGCCGGAGACCGTGCTGTGGCGCTGCGACCGGGCGCTGCTGCGGGTTCCGCAACTGGCGATCCACCTCGACCGGGACGTGAACGACGGCTTGAAGCTGGACCGGCAGCAGCACATGACCCCGGTGTGGGGGCTCGGCGAGCCGAGCGCCGATGGATTCCGCTCGTTCTTGGCCGAAGAGCTCGCAGTCGTGCCCGACGCGGTGCTGGCGTGGGATGTCATGGCACACGACCTCACCCCCCCTGCCCGGCTAGGTCGCAATGGCGAGATGTACGCGGCCGGCCGCATCGACAACTTGGCGTCGTGCCACGCCGCAGTGGAGGCTCTGGCCGGGCTCTCGGCCGTGCCTGACAACACGGCTGCGGTGGTGGTGCTGTTCGACCACGAGGAGATCGGCAGCGATTCCGCCACCGGCGCCAGCAGCCCGATCTTGGCTGATGCCCTCGAACGCATTGCTGCGGCGCTCGGCGCAGATCGCAGCCAATACCTGCGAGCGGTGGCTCGCTCGCTGTGCGTCTCGGCCGACGGGGCCCACGCGGTGCATCCGAACTATCCCGAGCGTCATGAGCCCCAGCACCTGCCGGCGCTGAACGGCGGTCCGGTCATCAAGACGAACGCCAACGTGCGCTATGCCACCGATGCGCGCACCAGCGCTCGCTTCGCGGCCGCATGCGACACGGCCGGCGTGCCGCACCAGATCTATTCCCACCGGGGCAACCTGCCGTGCGGCTCGACCATCGGGCCGATCACAGCCTCCCGGCTGGGCATGAGCGTGGTCGACGTGGGTTCGCCCATGCTGTCGATGCACTCGGCCCGCGAACTCGGCGGCAGCGACGACCCCGCCATGCTCACGGCCGCGCTCGGCGCCTTCCTCGCAGACGGCTGAGCGCTGCGCGCCCCTCAGAGGCCGAGCATGGCGTTGAGCGCGTGCATCACCGCGGCGATGTCGGGCCCGGCGAACAGGGCTGCGAGCGCCGAGGAGTAGAGCGTGTCGCCGATCCGCACCACGGCGCCGTAGCGGTTGACGGGGAAGCCGGCGACGACGCCCGTGTAGTCGACGCCGAATGACTCGTCGCCCAGTTCCGGATCTGCTCCTGGGCTGAACGAACCCAGCGCCGTAGTGCCCGGATCCACGAACTCGCCGCAGGCGATCAATTCGGCACTGAGGCTCTGGATGGCCCCCGATGCCGCCTCAGGCGATGCGAAGCGGGCAACCCAGACGTCGAGGAACGGTCCCGTTGTGGGGTCTTGCACCCAGACAGCTCCCGAGAACGCAACCGGTTCGGCACCGCCGAAGGCCACGGTGCCCGGGCAGGTCTCCGCGAGGGGCGTGGTGGTCTCGCTGAACAGGTTGTCGAGGCCCTCAGGCACGGAGCCTTCGAGCAGGGTGCCTTCGACGGCGGCAGGGGTCTGCGCAGCGGCTTCGATCGCAGCGAGATCAGGATCGAGGTAGTCACAGCCATGCGGCTCGGCAACGCCGTCGAGCCGGTCGGCTACCCAGCCGAGCGTTGCTTCCATGGACGTGAACGTGGTGTCGACGTGCCCGCCGTTGGGATACACCTCGAGCGTCACCTCGGTGCCCCCCGCGCAGTACACGCCGTGCAGGTCGCGGACCAGCTCGGGCGGGACGACGGCATCGGCCCAGCCCTGCACGAACAGCACCGGCGCATCGGCGATGGGTGCCCCACCGGCCTGATTGGCCGCGAGCACCTCGGCCAGCGGGCCGACCGGCGTGATGCCGTCCCAACCGCTGGGGTTGCGCATCGCGGCGTCGTCGAGATCGAAGAACGCCTCGAAGACCGCGCCCAGGCAGGCCTCCTCGACGACTCCCATCCGGTCGATGGCCTCGGCCGAGAAGTAGTCCTCGAGATCGAGCTCGTCATGGTTGGCCGCCATGGCATACGCCGCCATCACGGCGAAGCCCTGCGCGGTCGTGCCGACGGTGTCCATCAGGCGGTTGATGTCGGTGGCAGGCGCGGCGGCGACGATCCCGGCCAGATCCAGCTCGGGCGCGTACGACGCTGCCAGCTGCCCGGCCCACAGCGCGGCGTGACCGCCCTGGGACAGGCCCCACACGAGGTAGCGCTCGCTGGCACCCAATTCCATCTGGCGCACGGCTCGCACGATGTCGAGGCTGCTGCGACCCTCGCTCTCGCCGACCAGGTACGGGTGGACGCCGGGCGTGCCCAAGCCCTCGTAGTCGGTGGCCGCAACGATGTGACCCGCGGCGGCAATCGCCATCGGGATCTCCGAGCCGACCGGATGCGTCGCAGACGGCGCGCAGATGTCGGCGACACCGGTGGTGCCGTGGGCCCACGAGACGATCGGCGAGCCCGCCGGCACGCCGGGCGGAGCGAAGACCAGTCCGCTCACCTCCACCAGGTCGCCGCGCACGCCGGTCGAGAGATAGGTGATGCGCCAGCCGTCGAGATCGCCGGCGTCGACCGGCTCGGCCTTCAGCAAATCGCCCGCGGCCGGTTCGGCAGGAGGCGCCTCGGTCGTTGTCGTAGGCGGCTCCTCGGTGGTTGCAGGCGCCTCTGTGGTGGTGGCGACAGCCGCCGTAGTGGCGGGTGCGGCCGCTTGAGCGGTCGTCGTGGTGGCGGCTTCGGCGGCGGTGGCGGCCGGGGGCGAATCCGGTTCGGCGTCGCTGCAGGCAACAGCAACCAACGCCAGCGCTGCAAGCGGCACGAAGAGACGGTTCATCTTCGAACCCTATGACTTCTGCTGATGCCCCCTGGACGCACGCAGACGCGGCCATCGGGTGATTTCGAGCAGTTCGGTGGTGCCTCAGGCGTGGTGCAGGTGGTCGTCGAGGTGCGAGCAGTCGTTGAACCGGCGCAGCACCCAGTCGCCGTCACAGCGAACGACCTGGGTGATCGAGCAGTTGTCGGAGCCGCCGAACGAGAACGGGGTGGAGTCCGTGATGTGCGCCAGCACGGCGCCGATCACGCCGCCGTGCACGCATGCCGCTACCAACTCGTCAGGGTGCGCATCGGCGATGCGCTCCAGCGCGCCCATGCAGCGGCCGATGAGCTGCTCGTTGGATTCGGCCCCGGGGATGACATCCCAGCGTCGCTCGACGTGCAGCCGTTCATAGAGCGGGTGGTTGTCGGCTGCGTGCTGGCGGATGAGACCGCCGTCCCACTCCCCTAAGGCCACCTCGCGCAGGTCGGGTTCGACCGTGGGGGTCATGCCCAGCAGCTCGGCCAGCGGCGCGAACGTCTGCTGCGTGCGCTGCAGTGATGACACGTAGAGCGCACCGATCGGCTCTCCGGCCAGCCGGCGAGCCGCCATCGCAGCCTGGGCGTGCCCGGCAGGGGCCAATGCGGGATCGCCCTGGGTGCCCAGCATCGGGAAGGGCTCGCCCGGTATGAATGCCTGCGACGCACCGTGGCGCACCAGCAGCACCTCGGTTGCGCCCGGCGGCCGGATCCACCGCTCCTGTTCGAACTGACGCACCTCGGTGTCGGACGGTGCCAAGTCGTAGTCGTCGTAGACAGGCTCCGCGTCTGCGGCCGCCACCGGCGTCTCGTGGGGTTGTGTCACGGCGGGCAAGCTAACGCCTGCCCCGCTGGGTCGGGCAGGCTGAGTTGGCCATGCAATCTGGGCTGGCTGCCCGACCTGGATCGGTTACTCGATCTGGTAGGCGGCCTCGCCGTGATCGCTCACGTCGATGCCAGCCATCTCGACTTCGGCCGAGACGCGGATTCCCATGGTCGACTTGATGACCGTGGCGATGATCCACGTGGCGGCGAACGAGTAGGCCGTGACCACGGCAATCGACAGCACCTGGTTCCACAGCAGCACGCCGCCGCCGAAGAACACCCCGTCGATGAAGTCGCCGCCGGGCACCGCCGACGCATCGGCGAAGAAGCCGAGCAGGACGCCGCCGACAGCACCGCCGACCCAGTGGATGCCGACGACGTCGAGGCTGTCGTCGAAACCGACCCGGAACTTGGCCTCGATGGCGAAGAAGCACACCACGCCGGCAATCGCGCCGAACGCCAGCGAGTGCATCGAGCCCACGAAGCCCGCCGCCGGCGTGATGGCCACCAGCGCCGCAACGACGCCCGAAGCGATGCCGATGGTGGACACCCGCTGGTGCCGTGCGTACTCGGCGAATGCCCAGCCCACCATGCCGGCGGCAGCGGCAATGAAGGTGTTGACGAAGGCCTGCGCTGCCGCGCCGTCGGCTGCAAGGGCCGAACCGGCGTTGAAACCGAACCAGCCGAACCACAGGATGCCCGCACCCAGCATCACGAACGGAACGTTGTGCGGAACCGGCCGGTTGTCGGGCCAGCCCGACCGGCGCCCGACCACGAGGGCCAGCGCCATAGCGGCGGCGCCGGCGTTCACATGGATGGCCGTGCCGCCTGCGAAGTCATGGGCAGGCAGGTTGAGGATCCAGCCGTCAGCGCCGTACACCCAGTACACGACCGGTGCGTACACCAGCAGCGACCACAACGGGACGAACACCATCCAGGCGGAGAACTTCATGCGGTCGGCGACGGCACCTGAGATGAGCGCCGGGGTGATGGCCGCGAACGTCATCAGGAACGCAAACGTCGCCAGTCCTTCGGCATCGTGAATGCCGGCCATGCCCATCAGCGAGAAATCGCCGATGATCGGCAGGCCGCTCTCGCCCGCTGCGAGGCTGTAGCCGACCAGCACCCAGATCACCGGCACGATGCCGAGGCACCACATGTTCATGTTGAGCATGTTCAGCGCGTTCTTGGCACGCACCATGCCGCCGTAGAACAGGGCCAAGCCCGGCACCATGAACAGCACCAGCGCAGCTGATGTCAGTATCCACGCGATGTTGCCTTCCATCACTTCCCTCCCTGTCGCCATAGGGCGTTGTCATGGGTGATTGATGGGCTGATCCGCACATCATTGCAGGTCAACGGTGTCGGCCTCGGCTTCTGCGCGAGCCTCGCAGGACCCCCGCCTCCCGGCCGCAACGCCCTAGTCAGCACTCACCGGCACAGTGTCGAGCGCCGCGCCGAGATCGTTCACCACGTCGTCGACGGTTTCCAGCCCGACGGACAGGCGCACTAGGTCGTCGGGCACCTCCAGAGCCGAACCGGCGGCAGATGCATGGGTCATCGCGCCGGGATGCTCGATCAGCGATTCCACTGCGCCCAGCGACTCCGCCAGCGTGAAGACCCTTGTGGATTCGACCACGCGCTCGGCAGCCGCACGCCCGCCATGGAGCCGGAACGACACCATTCCCCCGAAGCCGCTCATCTGGCGGCAGGCGATGTCGTGGCCGAGGTGATCGGGCAGCCCGGGGTACAGCACCGAGCGCACCGCCGGGTGGTCGTCGAGCAGATCGACGACGGCCTGCGCGCTGGCGCTGTGGCGGTCCATGCGCACGCCGAGCGTCTTGACGCCCCGCAGCGTCAGGTAGCAGTCGAACGGGCTGGGAACGGCGCCCACGGCGTTCTGCGTATACACGAGGTGGTCTGCCAGCCCATGGTCGTTGGTTGCTACGAAGCCGCCGACGACATCGCTGTGGCCGCCGAGGTACTTGGTGGCCGAATGCACCACGGCATCGGCGCCGAGCGCCAGCGGCTGCTGCAGGTACGGCGTGGCGAACGTGTTGTCCACCACCACGATGCCGCCCAGCTCGTGGGTGACGGCGCAGATTGCCTCGATGTCGAACACCGTGAGCAGCGGGTTGGTGGGCGTTTCCAGCCACACCATGCGGGTGCTGGGCGTCCAGGCGTCGCGGATCTTGTCGGGCGTGGTGAGATCGGCGGCGGCCATGCTGACGCCGGCGTTGCCGAAGATCTTGTCGATGAGCCTGAAGGTGCCGCCATAGGCGTCGTCGCCGAGCAGCAGGCTGTCGCCCGGGCGCAGCACCCGCAGCAGCGCATCCGACGCCGCCAGCCCGCTCGCGAAGGCGAACCCGTGCCGGGCCCCCTCCAGCGATGCCACGCAGACCTGGTAGGCGTGACGGGTCGGATTGCCCGTGCGGCCGTACTCGTAGCCGTGCCGGGGCTGGCCGACCGCCTCCTGGGCGAAGGTCGTGGCGAGCGAGATCGGCGTGACGACGGCACCGGTATACGGGTCATGAGGCTGGCCTGCTCGGATGGCGCGTGTCTCGAATCCATACTCGTCGGGATCTTCGAAGCCCGACACCTGCGGGTCGCCGCCCAGCATCAGCCGTTCCCCCCAGCGTCGCGCGGGCTCAGGTCCACCTCGTCGTCATTCGGGAGGCCACGCGATGCCAGCCAGTCATCGTCGAACACGCGGCTGAGGTAGAGACGACCCGAGTCGGGGATCAACGTGACCACGAGCGACTCCTGTGCCCGGCCGGCGGCGTCGAGCTCGGCAGCGATGCGGAACGCGCCGGTCACGGCAGTGCCGCCCGATCCGCCGGTCAGCAGGCCCTCTCGCCGGGTCACCCGGCGTGCCATCGCGAACGAATCGGCATCGGTCACCGGAATGACCCGGTCGACATACTTGGCGTGGTACGTGGTCGGCCAGAAATCCTCGCCGATGCCCTCCACCAGGTAGGCGCTGCCGTCGCCGCCGCCATAGACCGACTCCGGCGGATCGGCCACGATGACCTCGATGGCCGGGTTCTGCTCCTTCAGGAACCTCCCGACGCCGCTGACGGTGCCGCCGGTGCCGGCTCCGGCTACGAAGTGCGTCACCTTTCCGCCGGTCTGAGTCCAGATCTCGGGTCCCGTGGTCTCGTAGTGCACACGCGGGTTGTTCTGGTTCGAGTACTGGTCGGGCGAGAAGGCTCGAGGCGTCTCGGCTTTGAGGCGCCTGGCGGTGGAGTAGTACGAGCGAGGATCCTCAGGGTCGACCTTGGCAGGGCAGACGATCACCTCGGCGCCGTAGGCCCGCAAGAGCGCCACCTTCTCGGGAGCGACCTTGTCGGTGCAGACGAAAATGCAGCGGTAGCCGCGCTGGGCTGCGACAAGCGCCAAGCCGACGCCGGTGTTGCCCGAAGTGGGCTCGACGATGACGTCGCCGGGTTGCAGCCGCCCGTCGGCCTCGGCGGCGTCGATCATGGCGATGGCGGCTCGATCCTTCACCGAGCCTCCAGGGTTGGTGGTTTCGAGCTTCGCCACCACCGGCGTGGCGATGTGCGGTGCCACCCGGCCGAGTCTCACGATCGGCGTGCGGCCCACCAGCTCAAGCACCGATGGAGTGATGTCCAGGCCCTCGAGGGCCTTGGGCATCGGGCCGACGTCACTCACGGCGCACCAGCCTAGGAAAGCCGAGCAGGTCGGCCAGCGGAGACAGCTCCGAGTTGACCAGATGGACCCCGCCTTCGGGCAGCACCGACACCTCGTGCCACAGGCGCAGCTTGGGCGGGCGCCCCAGCAGGTGCACCGTGGAGAGGAACGAGTGGAAGATGGCCAGGTGCGTGGAGTGCGACTTCGACCACGCCTCCAGCGACGCCAAGTCATCGAACCAGCCCACGAAGCTCGTGGACTGCAGATCGTCGCCGTCAAGTGTCTGCTCCCGCAGGAACCGGCTGGAGATGCAGCCGGAGTCGCGATTGGAGGCCAGGAACTCGATGCCGGCCCGCAGCTTCGGCTCGATGTCGGTGAAGTACATGTCCCGCTCGTCGTCGAGGCACTCGTCCCACTTCTGGCCTGAACGGATGAGGCACAGGTTGGCCGGCAGCGGCGAGCCCGCAGCGGCCTCGAACGGGTCATCTGCGCTGGCCGCCATGCGGTCGCGTGCGGCGCCCCAGTAGTCGTGCAGTTCGGTGAGGTCCACTGACGTCAGGTTGCGCACGCCTGGCAGCGGGCGCTTGGTGCCGGCGATGGTCTCCCAGCGCTCTGCGGGAATGATGGCTGTCTCGCAATAGACCCCGGCACTGTCGAGTACCTCGCAGCCCTCGCGCCAGCGCTCGTAGACCGCCGGGTCGACCCAGTAAGCCATGAAGACGGTCTCGACGTCGCCCCGAGCCTCGTCAGCGTCATCACCCTCGTCGGTGAAGTTGACGACCCGCGCCCGCTCAAGATGGTCCGGGGCGTCGTCGCCGTCAGTCAGCGCTGCCTGCAGCTCGGCCAGCGTGTCAGCGTTGCCGGGACCCTTCGAGAAGATCATCGAATAGGCCGTCAGCTCTGGGAAGTCGACCACGCACCAGGCGGGCGCACTGGGCGTATGCCCCTCCGGCCGGTTCGCTGCCATGGGCATTCCTCCCGTGGTTCGCTCGCAATCCCATTCGACCGCTCTCTCGTGGCGAAGCGTACGGCGACTTAGCTCAGTCCTTCCAGACGATCTTGAAGCCGCGAGGCGTGTCGGTTCAGCAGGAGTCCGGCCACAACGAGCGCTGTACCAGCAATCTGGCCGCCAGCGACCTGCTCGTCAAGCAAGACGCTCGCAGCGATGCCGCTCGTGATCGGCACCGTGAACAGCAGCGGCGCCACGCGTTCGGCGTCGAGGTGCCGGAGCACCCAATTCCACACAGACCAGGCGACGAACACCGGCCCGATCACAACCCAGCTCATCGCAGCCCAGCCGGTCGCATCGACACCGCTCCAGTCCTGCGAACTCAGTGTGGGTGCAGTGAGCGCGAGGATCGGGATCGCGGCAATCGTCGTGGCGTAGGTCGTCAGCGTGAACGGCTTGAAGTGAGCGACCAGCGGACGGATAGCCATCAGGTAGATCGCATAGGACGCGGCTACCAGCAGTGTCACGAGGTCGCCCCAGCCAATCGAGACTGAAGTACGAGCCGTGACAAACAGCACGCAGCCTGCAGCGGCCGCGGCCACAGCGATCAAGGAGAGAGGCGCAGGGAGGTTCCGACGCTCCAAAGAGGTGAACAACATCACAAAGAGCGGCACGAGGGCCAGCAACAACGACGCTGAGAAGGCGCTGGTCAGCGACAGCCCCACGCTGAATCCGAACACGTATCCGCAGAAGCCCACGACAGCGACAGCGACAAGTCGCCCCCGATGCTCTCGACGCACCGGCGTGACACCGCCCGTGAGACCCAGCACCGCCCACCCGAGCACAGCCATCGACGCGAACCGGATGAAGTTGAAAGGGCCCACATCGAATTGGTTCAGCGCCTCCTTGGCAAAGACAAAGTTGACCCCCCACGCGGCCACCACAACGCCAGCGACGATCCAAACCACGGCCCTGGACACCGGTTTCTGAGGGCAACTCAGCGGAGTCCCGACAGACATGGCGACAAGCTAGAGAGCCCCGAAGTGAGCAAATCCGGATACGCCGGTGTATGTCCGAGATTGTCTGAAATCGTGCTGCGTCGCTACACCGTCGCGCCGGTGGTCGCGGCCAAGGAAGGCTCCTCGTACATGGGCGCCGAGCACCTCAGCGCCGACGGCGCATCCTCAATGTGATGTCGGGTGAATACGCTGTTGGCGTGGCGGAGGTGTCGATCAAGCTCTCGGATGCTCCGCTGTGCGAGCGGCTGAAGAAAACCGCTGGACGCCACGGCGTCTCCGTTTCTACGCTCGCACGACGCTTGATCGACGAAGGACTCCGCATGAACGCTCACCCGCTCATCCACTTCCGAGAGCAGTTCACGGGGCGCTATCCGGCACTCGTCGACGGACCCCTCTTGGTCTGGGTCATCGACATGATCGTCGGCGATGACACGCCTCTCGACGAGGGCCGCGCCTGGGCGGCCGAGATGTTGAACCTGAGCTTGGCCCAAGTCGATGCTGCGCTTGCGTACTACGCCGAGTACACGGACGAGATCGACGAGGACATCGCCAGGAGGCAGCGGGAATCCGCCGAATTGGAACGAGAATGGCGGCGTCAGCGGGAATTGCTCGCAACTTGATCGATACCTGCCCGGACCTGTTCGCGGCCGGACACTGCGCACGTGCGCTTGCTCATCGACGAGATGCACTCGCCCCGAGTGGCCGCAGCGCTGCGCTCCGACGGTTGGGATGCGATCGCTGTTGCGGCCGATGGATCGCTTCGCAGTCTCTCGGTCGCTTCGCTGCTCGAATTCGCTGGCAAGAGCGGTCGAGTCATCGTCACCGAGGACGGCAGTGACTTCGCGAGGCTCGCTGCGCAGGCGATAGCCGCAGGCGACCACCACTGTGGAATCGTCATCACCCACAGAGCCAAGTTCTTGCGCAAGGGGGTTGCCTACCCGAACAACGTCATCGAAGCGCTGCGCCGCTTCCTGACGGAGCCACCATTCAAAGGCGACTCATGGATCTGGTGGCTGCAATGAGCCTCAAGCCTCGCCTGCGTCAATCGCCTCCGTTCAGGCGCCGAGATCGGCGGCGCGGGCCCGGAACAGCTCGACGTTGGCTTCCTTGATGTCCTCGTAGCCGCGGATGATGTCGGGAAGCTGAGCGATCTCGACGGCCCGGGCGTACGCCGATTCGTCGCCTGCGCTGAGGGTGTCGAGCGCCCGGGAGATCATCCCGCGGTACTCGTCAATCAGCTCCCGCTCCATCTTCCGATGAGCGGTCTTGCCGAAGATGTCCAGCGCCCCGCCGCGCAGGCCCTTCATCCGAGCCAGCAGGGCGAATGCCATGTCACCTGACCGGCCGAGGCCGATCTTCTTCTCCACGCCCATGCGCCGCATGATCGGCGGGTGCAGCTTGTAGGTGACGTCGGTCTTGTCGCCGAACTGATCGCGCACCGCTTGCTGGAAGGCCTTTGAGCGATGCAGGCGAGCCACCTCGTACTCATCCTTGTAGGCCATCAGCTTGTAGAGGTAGGTCGCAACGGCCTCGCTGAGCGCCGTCTCGCTGCTTGACGCAGCTTCCGCCTCACGCACCTTGGCAATGAACGCGGCGTAGGCCGCTGCGTACGCGTGATTCTGGTAGGCCACCAGGTCGGGCACCCGGATACGCAGCAGCCGAGCCAACTCTTCGGATTGGCTGGGCACGGTGTCGATGAGGTCCTGCTCACGGCCTGAGGGGCCGGTGTCGCGCTTGACCTTGCCGACCCTCTCGACTTCGAGGGTTCCCAGGAAGTCGGGGTCGAGCACGATCTTGCGGCCGATGCGGAACGCCTGGGTGTTCATCTCCACCGCGACGCCGTTCAGCTCGATGGCCCGCTCGATCGCCGATGCGCTGATCGGGACCACGCCCGACTGGTAGGCGGCGCCCACCACCAGCACGTTGGCCGGCATGTGCGAGCGGAACAGGCTGTCCGACAGGGTGCCGGCGTCGAAGTAGACGTTGCGCTCGGGACTCGTGGACTCGTCGATGACTCGCTGGAAGGCCGTCCACTCGGGGAACTCGGCGGACGTGTCGCGCACCATCGAGGTGGTAGGGACCTTCGACGAGGACACGACAGCGACCGTCTTGTCGGCCAGTGCCTTGTCGAGGTTGGCCGGGTTGGTGCCGGTCAGCAGGTCGAACACGATGTAGGCATCGGCCTCGCCGAGCCCGACCTTGTTGGCCTCATCGCCGCCATCGCTGCTGGCGTCGCCGTTCGGGCTGCCGTCATCGGCGCCCATGCGCCGAACCTTGAGGTTCGACAGCACCGGGCCGCCCTTCTGGGCAAGACCGGTCTGGTCGAGGCCATTGGCCGTCTTGCCGTCGAGCAGAGCCGCCGTCGCCAGCATCTGGTTCACCGTCACCACGCCCGTGCCGCCGATGCCCATCATCAAGATGTTGCCCTCGTCGATCCGGTCGGGCTCGGGCAGGTCGTCGCCGATGTGGGAGATGGCCACCGTGGCCTTCGTGGGGATCTTCCCCGCCGGGACCACCTCGATGAACGCCGGGCAATCCCCGTCGAGGCACGTGAAGTCCTTGTTGCACGAGGACTGGTGGATCTGGGTCTTGCGGCCGAACTCGGTCTCGATCGGCTGCACGCTCAAGCAGCTCGACTTCTCGCCGCAGTCGCCGCAGCCTTCGCAGACTGCTTCGTTGATGAAGACCCGTGTGGTGGGCTCGGCCACCTTGCCGCGCTTGCGGTCGCGCCGGAGCTCGGCCGCACAGGCCTGGTCGTAGATCAGGACGGTGCAGCCCTCGATCTCACGCAGGACGCGCTGGGCCTCGTCCATGCGGTCGCGGTGCCAGACATCGGTGCCGGGAGCGAACTCGGCATCGGCGGGGTACTTGGAGGGGTCGTCGGTGACGACCATCACCTTGGCGACGCCCTCGGCGTGCACCGAGCGGGTCAGCTCGGGAACGGCCATGCCGCCGTCGATGTCCTGGCCGCCCGTCATCGCGACCGCGCCGTTGTAGAGGATCTTGTAAGTGACGTTGGTGCCGGCGGCCACTGCCTGGCGCAGCGCCAGCGAACCGGAGTGGTGGTAGGTGCCGTCGCCGATGTTCTGGAACCGGTGCTCCATGGTGACGAACGGCGCGGCGCCGACCCACTGGCAGCCCTCGCCGCCCATCTGGGTGGTGCCGCGGACGTTGCGAGTGGGCGTCATGGCCGCCATGCCGTGACAGCCGATGCCGCCGCCGGCCTCGGAGCCCTCCGGCACCCAGGTGGAGCGATTGTGGGGGCAGCCTGAGCAGAACCCCGGCGTGCGCCCGGCGGCCTTCTCGCCCTTGGAGGTGGTGACCGCCAGCGGGATCGTGATGCGCTCGGGCACGGCCGGGCCGATGCCCTCGGGGCCGAGCCGGTCCACCAGGAACGGCCGGATCTTGCGTGCGATCAGGTCGGCGTCCATCTCGCCGTGACCCGGGAACCAGAAGCCGCCCTGCGCGTCCCGCTTGCCGAGCACGACGGGCGCGTCTGACACGCCGTAGAGGTTCTCCTTGATGAGCGCCTCGATGATCGAGCGCTTCTCCTCCACGGCCACGATCACATCGAGCCCGTCGGCGAATTCGCGCAGGCTCGTGGGCTCGAGCGGCCAGACGACCGCCGGCTTCCAGATGCGAACGCCACGGCGCTCCAGCTCGATGTCGTCGAGGCCCATGCGGTCTAGCGCCTCGCGCAGGTCGTAGTAGGTCTTGCCTGCGGCGACCAGGCCGATGCGGGCGTCGCGGGTGGGCAAGGTTTGGCGGTTGAGCTTGTTGGCTGCGACGAACTCGTCCACCGCCACCATCCGGCCCTCGTGGATCTCGAGTTCCATGCGCACTGCGTTGGGGCCGAACAGGGCGTCCTGCTGGGTGTGCGCCCAGGGCTTGCCTTCCCATTCGAACTCGGGACGGGTGACCGACACACGGCCGGGGCCGACCTGCACCGTCGCATACCCGTCGGCCACATTGGTGACGATCTTGAGCGCCGACCAGAAGCCGCTGTAGCGGGACAGCTCGTAGCCCCAGCGGCCGTAGTCGATGACCTCCTGCACCGAGCCCGGGTACAGGATCGGCGTCTGGAAGTGGATCAGGACCGGCTCGGACTCCGATGCCAGCGTGGACGACTTCGAAGCAGGATCATCGCCCGCCACGAGCAGCACGCCGCCCTTGGGATCGACGCCGCAGACGTTCGCATGCTTGATTGCGTCTCCAGACCGGTCGACGCCCGGCGCCTTGCCGTACCACATGCCCAGCACGCCGTCGTAGCGGCCCTCGAAGTTGCGGTTCGACAGCTGGCTGCCCCACACGATCGTGGCGCCGAGATCCTCGTTGAGACCGGGCTCGAAGACGATGTTGTTCTGCTTCAGCTCCTCGGCGTTGGTGGTCATGAGCACGTCGATGCCGCCCAGCGGCGAGCCGCGGTAGCCCGAGACCATCGCCGCTGTGGTGAGGCCGTCGCGGCGGTCTGCCCGGAGCTGATCGAGCAGCACCCGCAGCAGGGCCTGCACGCCCGACATGGCGACATCACCCTCGACGCGGTCAAAGCGATCCTCGAGCTTGAAGTCTGCGAGTGCCATCGAATCCCCCTGATCCGCGCTGGTGGACCGCCATACGCGGCCACTTCGGAGGCTACCCGTCAGCCCAGAACGCTGCCCGTTGGCGGCATGCACGTCTGCATCAATCAGCGCTGTCAATCAGCGCTTGGGCAGCAAGACCGGCCGCGGGAGTGTGAACGCCAGGGCCAGCGCGCACGCGTTCGAGGCGGCCGCCATAGAAAACGTCCAGCCGTAGCCGCCGGTGGCCCCCAGCAGCAGCTGGGCAACGTAGGGACCTACGGCCGCGAACGATCCCGCCGTCGCGAAGAAACGGCCGACGATCGCTCCGGCATGGGTGCGGCCGAAATAGTCCGCGACCAAGGCCGGAAAGACAGCCACGCTGCCGCCGTAGGACAGGCCGAATGCGATCGCGGAGGCGTAGAGCAGCACCAGTCCTTCCGACACAGCGATACCGACGAACGACAGCGTCTCGACCGCCAGCGCCAGCATGACGGCGCGGCGACGGTCGATGCGGTCTGACAGCGGGCCGGTCACGATCCGGCCGACGAGCCCGCCGACGCCGACCGAGCTGATGACACCTGCTGCCCACAGCGGCGAGAATCCGAGGCTCCGGGCGTACTGCACGCCGTGTGCGAACGGCACGAACACCACCACGAACGTCAGTGCGAACATGCCGAAGATGCGCCAGAACACCGAGCTGCGCCAGGCCTGGGGGGCAGTCCACGCCGTGAGGGGATTCTCGGCGTCGGGTGCGCTGCTGCGGGTGGTTTCCACGACGAAACCCGCCGGCCGGGACACGAACCGCGAGCGGGTCATCGGCCGATCAGCGACATCTGGCGAGCGCCCGTCGGGATACTGACCGATCGACTCCGGATCGCGCACGAACACCATCGCGGTGACGGCCATCAGCACGCCGCCCACCACCGCCATCACCGCAATCGCCGTGCGCCATCCGAATTCCCCGACGAGCCATGCGGCAATCGGGGGCGCGACGATGCCGCCGGCGCTCCCGCCCGAGCCGACGATGCCGGTTGCCAGGCCTCGCCGCGCGCTGAACCAGCGCACCACGGTGGCATTCGCGGGCACCCACGACGACGACATCCCCAGCGGCGCGATGACGGCGAGGCCAATGAACACCATCGCCAGGGATCCGGCGGCTGACAGCACCAAGTAGCCCGCCGCGAGCAGGGCGGCGCCCGTGGCGATGACCTTGCGCGGGCCGAATCGGTCGGTGAGCTGGCCCGTCCATGCGCTCACGACGCTGTAGGCGAGGATGTAGGAGGCGTATGCAAGCTGGAGCCAGGTCGCCGACCAGCCCTTGTCGGCGCTGATGGCCCCTTCGAACGTGCCGTAGCTGAACTGGATGCCGTACACGATGAACAGCACCCAGAAACCGGCCCACGCCACGCGCCAGCCGTGGAATGGCCGGCCGATCAACATTCGCGGCTACATGTCGCCGGGCGCGATGTAGAACCAGATGGGCTGCTTCTCGCCGGCGTCTGCCATGGCCTGGCGCGCCGCCATGATGGTGCGGCCTGCCTCGGTGGAGGTAAAGAACCATCGCGCTCCAGCCCACGCCGCGGGAGCATGCTCGGCGAGCGCAAGTGCCGCCGTCTCGTAGTAGCCGCGAATGTCCTGGGCCACCCGCGCCGGGATGCCGGGGATGCCGGCCTCCTTCCACGGCGTGCCCTCGGCGACGTTGACGAACGACTGCACGGCGGTGCCGATGTCCTCGGGAGCAACCACGCGCCCGGCGCCGGTGCGGTTGCCCAGCTTGGCGACGGCGCGGTCATAGGCCTGCCGCAGACCATTCGCCTCGTCCACCGCCGGATGCAGGTTGGGATCGTGGCGGGGCGGCAGCTCGCACGACATCGCAGCGCCGTCGTCGTCGATCGTTTCGGCGAACTTCTCCACCACCGGACGGTCGCTGTCGAGCAGGCCGAAGGCGTGCGCCAGCACCCGGTGCTGGAAATCGGCGTCGTTGGGCTTGCCCAGCGGACGTCCCAGCGGGAACTCGCACCACAGCCCTCGCGGCGGGGCGGTGCCCTGGATGTGAGCGCCGATGGAACCCAGCGCAACAGTCGCGATTCCTTCGGCCTCGAAAACGTGGGCGAGCGTACTCACGGTACGCGTGCACAGCGGTCAGACAGGTGTGAACAGCACCACGTCCACCTCGTGGGAACGCAGGAACTTCGCGCCCGCCGGCCCGGAGTCCATGCGCACCGCAGACAGGTCGAACTGGTTGCCGGCGTAGGACAGGTGAATGTCGGAGACCTCGCCGATGGTGCCGTCGGCGGCAAGCTCGTCCAGCCGGTCGATCGGGAAGACCGTGTTGAGGTCGAGTGCGATGCCGGTGGCGTCGAAGTTCGGGCTCCAGTGACCGCACATGTAGTCGCGCCGGCTGCCGTCGAGCACCCGGTAGCCGGTGTCCATCGGCGCGAAGTCGTCCTGGTCTGGGTGGTGCAGCGACGCCGAGGTGACGAGTGCAACCTTGGCCTCGGCCAGCGGCGGCGGTGTCGTGAACGCCGTGGTCTCGAAGTCGGGCAGGTCCATGCCGCCCGTCAGTGCCTTGACATCGGAATCAGCCATGGCGGCAAAGCTACGGCTTGGCGCATCGCGCCGCTTGGGATCCCTCGGGGCTCAGGCGCCTTCTTCGAGGTCGAGCGAGCGCTCGCGCAGCCGGCGCATGCCTCGCAGCCAGCGATCCGGATCTGACGCTTTGCGCTCCACGTAGGTCTGCGCTTCAGGGTGGGACAGGATCAGGAAGCGCTCTTCGGCCATCGCCTCGGTGATGACCTCTGCGACGAACTCGGGCTCGACGATGCCGTCGGTGCCGCCGTCGGCCAGCCGCTGCGGTGCCATGGCGGTGTTGACGCCTTGGGGGCACAGCACCGACACCCGGATGCCGTCGTCGCCGTGCAGGATCGCCTCCATCTCGGCCAGCTTGATGCAGGCCGCCTTGGTGACCGAGTAGGGCGCCGAGCCCATGGCCGCCAGCAATCCGGCGGCGCTGGCGGTGTGCACGAGATAGCCCTCGCCCCGGGCAAGCATCGAGGGCAGCACCGCCCGGGCCGCGTACACGTGGCTCATTACATGAAGCTCCCATTGGGACTGCCACGCATCGTTGGAGGCATCCACGCCTCCCTCGGCACCTGCTCCAGCGTTGGAAAAGAACACGTCGATCGGGCCGTGCGCATCCAGCGTGCGTTCGACAAGGTCAGTGACGGCTGCCTCATCGGTGACATCCAGGCCGACGCCCTCGCAGCCCAGCTCGTCTGCGACTGCATGCGCGGCATCGGCGTTGTAGTCGGCCACGACGATGTGACGGGCGCCCTCAGCCAGCCAGTGGCGGGCAGTGGCGCCCCCGATGCCGCCTCCCCCGCCGGTGATGATCGCAACCCGATCGCGCAGTTCCATCGCTCACGTTCCTCGTTCCGGCTCGGCGGTGCCGATGCCGCCGACCTGTTCGCCCTCGTCGATCGCCTTGAGCCGTGCCGCATACGCCGTCTCGGCCAGACCCTCGGCACCAAGGAACCGGCCGGGACTGGCCCCGTCGATGTGGCCCATGATCCCGCGGTACAGGCTGAAGCCGCACAGCGCCGCCAGCTCGTCGGGCATGTCGCGGACATCTTCCGGGGACAGGCTGTAGTACTGGTTCTGCTGCTGGCGCATCCAGCCCCGGCAGTACTGCACGCTGATGCCCAGCCGCCAGTCGTCTTCGGACGTGTTGGCGCCGCCGCAGTGCCAGGTGCCGCCATTCACGACCAGCACTGAGCCAGCTGGCATCTCGGCTGCGATGTAGTCCGGCTTCTCGCCCGGCTGGGGCTCATGGTCGTAGCGATGCGAGCCGGGCACCAGACGGGTGGCGCCGTTGCGGTCGGTGAAGTCGGTGAACGCCCAGATGGTCGTGACCATGAACGGCGGGCGCGGGCGCGGCACGTCGATCTGGTCGACGAGTCCGTCGTCGGAATGCAGGCCCTGGTGCACCTCGCCGGGGCCGATATGCATGCAGGTGGTGCCCGACAGGATCGCCCCGGGTTCCATGAGCCGCTGCGGGAACGGCAGCACGTTGCGGTGGATCGGCAGCTTCCAGAACGACCGGTCCTTGTTGAGCAAGTTGTACATACGCTTGGTGGCGAACCCCTCGATGCGGTTGCCCTTGGGCTGCACGTTCAGCTCGTCCTCGACGCGGGCGACGGTGTCACAGATCTCGGTGACCAGCTCGGGTTCGATGGCGCCTTCGACGATGCAGTAGCCGTTCTCGTCCACCTCGTCGAGATAGCGCTGGAGTTCGGCTTCGTTCGCCGTGAGGTCCAAAGTGCCGCTCATGGCCCCAGTCTCGCAGGATGTGCCGGCTCAGGCCTCGTCGACGCCGGCGAAGCTCAGATCGCGGCCGTCGCGCACCTCGCTGGCCCGGCCCAGGAAGTGGCTGTCCTCGACGTTCCAGGTGTGCTCGTCGCCATGGCGCACCCGCAGGTAGCCGGCGCCGTGGGTCCAGTAGATGCGTCCGCCCGCAAGTGTGACGTCGTGGGCCAGCGCGATGTCGACCCGCCGCGGCACCCGGCGCCATCCGCCGGCAGCGTCGAGATCGTGGCGGGAGATCATCAGCACGCCTCCGGAGACGCCCACGAAGGGGATGTAGCGCTCGGAGAACTTCTGGCGGTTCTGGTCGCGCACGGTCTTGTCGAGCCGCTCCAGGTACACGTACTCGGCGGATTTGCCGATCAGCTCCGCTCCGGAGTACTCGTGCGCCAGCACCAGATCCCAGATGTGCCCGGCGCCGTAGTGGTCGTCGTCGTCCATCTTGGTGATCAAGGATCCGCCGGCCGCTTCAGCGGCAGCTCGCAGCACCCCTCCCAGAGTCTGCGTGTCGTCGACACGGACGATGCGAAGCGGGTGGCCGAGGTCGCTGGCGAGCGCCTCGATCTCGGCATCGCTGTCGAACCCGTCGCCGTGCAGCCCCAGCACGAGCTCGAGGCGGGGGTACGTCTGGCTGCCGATGGTTGCGATGACATCGGCGACGCGATCCGGTCGCCGCGTCGGCGCCAGAATCGAAACCTCCGGCAGCGTTGCGCCCAAGTCGACGGCCGAGAGTGCTTGGCGGGCGCGAGCTCGCAGCGAGTGATCGCGTAACGCGCAGCGCCGCATGGCGATGCTGATTTGTTCGCGACGGTGCGCATCGGCATCGACCACCTCTGCCGAGGCCATCAGGTCGGTCAGCGTGGGGCCCAGGCACTCGGCCAGCTCCGGGTCTGGCTCCGCAAGATGCACGAGCACCCCGGCGGCCGCTAGGGCTGCCAGCACTCCGGCCCGCTCCGCGGTGTTGCGGTAGTCGGCCGCCTGGTCTTCGAGGTGGTGGCGAGAACGCAAATCGGCTAACAGCTCACCGCCGATTTGCAGGCTGAACACTGTGCCCCGCGCCAGCGACAGCTGCGAACCCAAGGTCGCAGTTCCTCCGTCGCACGTCGCCGACCAACCGATTGGGTTGACGGCCTCGGGATTGAAGGCCTGCACGCTCAGCTGCGACGGCAGCTCCGACAGCACGGCCACCGCAGGCTTGCGATCCTCCGCAATTCCCCTCAGGGTAGCCTCGGCCACCCTGGGTGAGTCCGCGACGAGGACATCAGTGTGGTGATCACCGTCGTCGCCGAGACGGGATGCCACCCGGATGGACGCGGCAAACACCGACGACGCGATGCGGCCGGAGGCTGCCAGCTCCCCGCCCAAGGGATAGCGCGCCAAGCGTTGCAGGTAGCGCTCGGTGCGGGGCAGCAGGCCCAGCCATATCTTGAGACGTCTCGGCCATCGCCGGCGGGCGCGTCGCAGGGCCCAGATCAGGCTGCGGAACTTCCAGCGAAGGTTCTTGACCCGCCACCACACCGCCCGCGCGATCGTCCCGACCAGCCGGGCGACGTCTCCGGGCTGCCTGATGCGTCGCACGGCGACAAACAGCGTCCCCAGGTGCCGGCGCATCCGGGCCCACAGCCGCAGGAACCGCTTCGCCGGGCCGTGCAGCTTGCCCGCGAGCCAGCCTTGGGGCTTGGCCTCCTGGGTGACCTGCAGGCTGTCGACGTCCAGCTCGATGACCGTGCCGAATTCGGCAACCGCGCTGCCCGACCGCCGGGCACGGTGGACGACCCAGCCGCGTGCGATGCCGACGCGATGGCCCGAGGCCAGATCCGACTTCCCCGCGGCGGCAGTGCCGAGCTGGTTCTGGAGGCGGTCGAGCATCCGGGGGCGGACCTGCGCGCCAGCGGGCACCCGAACGTGAAATGCGGCTGCTGGATGTGCGAGCGCTGCGCCTCCTGCCGAGCCCACGCTCACCCGCGGGTCGGGGTCGAGCAGGCGCCGGAGCCGTTCGAGCTGCTCGCCGGGTCGCTCGTCGACCCACACCACCAGGTCGTGCGCGTTGGCGGCCAGCACCTGCTCGACCGTGTCCAGCACATCAGTTTCGTCGGCGTGGCCGGGCTCCACGGTCACTACGAACTGCGGGACGGTGTAGGAGCGGCCGGGGGGCGAGGTGCGCAGCCGCCGGTCGGGAATGAGGTGCGAGAGCTTGTCGCGCTGCTGGCCGAGGCTGATCGACTCGTCCTCGCTCAGCACTGCGCCTTCGCCCTGGTGCCAGCACAGTGCCGAGCGCTCGGGCACCAGCACGGCCCCGAGCGCGTAGGCACGCCAGCCGAACTCAACGTCCTCCGAGCCCCATTGCGTGAACGATTCGTCGAAGCAGCCGGCTGCGGTGAAGAAGTCCTTCGAGACGGCAAAGTTGCCGCCGGTGACTGCCCGGAAGACGTCGTCGGCGTCCGAGGCCAGGTCGTCGGTGGCCTCCATCCGGCGCTCGATCCACTCCGGGCGCTGGATCGGCCGTCCCTCGAAGAGATCGGCGAGTGTGCCGTCCCGCTCACGCACATCGGCTACGCCGATGCCGTCCACCTCGACGTGGTGTCTGAAACCCAGCGTGAGCACGTCGCTGGCGGCGTGGTGCCAGCGGGCATGGGCGGCCAGCCAGCCGGCCTCGGGCACCATGTCGCAGTCCAGGAATACCAGCACGTCGCCCTGGGCGGCGCGTGCACCGTTGTTGCGAGCCCGGGCCAAGCCGAAGCCGAGGTCCTCCTGGTGGACGACACGCAGGCTCAGCGGGCTTGCCGCGCCCAGATCGAGCGCGGCCAGATCGAGCGGCGGGTCTGATCCGTCGTCCACCACGACCACCTCGAAGAGGTCCCGTGGGTAGGTCTGACGCTCGAGCCCGGCGAGCGTCAAGGTGAGCGCTTCGGGGGCCTCGTAATAGGGAACGACCACGGTGATCGGCAGCAACGGCTCGAACACGTCCAGCGGCGCCACCCCGAGCGAGCGCCAGTCGTTGCCCCGCACGTCGGCGGGCGGCGGCGTGGGACGGTGTGGCGGCAGTGTGAACACGGGCGGTCCGTTGCGGTCAGACATCCGTCGCCGGACATCGGTCAGCCGCGTGAGTATGCCCCCACGACGGCGCCTGCCCCGCACGGTTGCCCCAGAACAGCCTTCGTAGGATGACCCGCATGGCCGAGGGCGGCACGCAGAGCACAGCCGATGAAGGAGGCACGGCAAGCACAGCCGGCGAATCATCGGCACGGCCGCTCATCGACCTGACCTCCCGGCCGTCAACGCTCGCGTACCTGCGGGAAGCGTGGAGGCGGCGGGAGTTCGCCATCGTGGTGCCTGCACAGGACTTGCGGGCACAGAACATGGACACCACGTTGGGCCAGCTCTGGCACCTGGTGAATCCGGCCCTGTTGGTGGGCGTGTACTTCCTGGTTTTCGGCGTCATCATCGACACCCGGCGCGGAGTCGACAACTTCCTGGGATTCCTCATCATCGGCGTGGTGCTGTTCCATCTCACTCAGCGCGTCACGCTGGAGGCGTCGGGCTCGATCACCCAGAACCTGGGTCTCATCAGATCGATCCAGTTCCCGCGAATCCTCCTGCCCGCGGCGTCGGTAAACGGTCAGACCGCCGCGTTCGTGCCCGCGTTGGTGCTGGCACTGCTGGCAGTGCTGGCCACCGGCGAGCTGCCGACGCTGCGCTGGCTGGTGCTGCCGGCCGTGCTGGTGGCGCAGTTCACCTTCAACTTCGGCGTCGCGCTGCTGGTGGCCCGCATCGGCACGACGATGCCCGATCTGCGCCAGATCCTGCCGCACCTGTTCCGGCTGCTGTTCTACGGCTCGGGTGTGATCTTCAGCGTCGATGCGTTCGTGCAGAGCACCGCGTGGCGGCGGGCTTTCGCCCTCAATCCCATCTACGACGTGATCACCTGCGCCCGCTGGTGCCTGCTGGGCGAGCCCGTCGACCTGTGGGTGGTGGCCGGCCTGGTCGTGTGGTGCATCGTGATGCCGGCGCTCGGCTTCTTCGTGTTCCACCGCTCCGAGCAGAGGCTCGGCGCATGAGCGACCTCGGCGATCCCGGCGTCACCGTCGAGGTGCGGGACGCCCACGTCAGCTACCGGGTGTTCGAGGAGCCGGCGATGGGTCTCAAGCAGGGCTTCGCCCGTGGCCGGGTGCGCCGCCAGTACCGCATGATTCCCGCTGTGCAGGGCGTGACGCTCGACCTGTTCGAGCGAGAGACACTGGGGCTGATCGGGCCGAATGGCGCGGGCAAGTCGACGCTGCTCGCGGCGATGACCGGGCTG
Organism: Candidatus Poriferisodalis sp.; assembly: GCF_965208555.1. Taxonomy (GTDB): domain Bacteria; phylum Actinomycetota; class Acidimicrobiia; order Acidimicrobiales; family Poriferisodalaceae; genus Poriferisodalis. The sequence continues at coordinate 973,126 of NZ_OZ242342.1, forward strand.
CTGCCGCTGCGCTCGGGCAGCATCCGGGGACGGTCGCGGCCGTCGCTGCTGGGGGTGTCGTCGGTGCTGCGGCCGGCGCTGTCGGGGCGGCGCAACATCCTCATCGGCGGGCTGGCGCTGGGATTCACCCGTGCCGAGGTCGAGCGCCGGATGGACGAGATCATCGACTTCGCCGGGCTGCGGGCCGACATCGACCGTCCGATGCGGACCTATTCCTCGGGCATGCGGGCCCGGCTGCGCTTTGCCATCGCCACCGCCCGCATTCCCGAGATCCTGCTGATCGATGAGGCACTGACCGTGGGCGATGAGGAGTTCCGTCGGCTCGCGGCAGAGCGGATCGACGACGTGCGCTCAGCGTCAGGCTCGGTGGTGCTGGTCACCCACAATATGAACGAGATCCGGCGCTTCTGCGACCGGGTGGTCTGGCTGGATGGGGGCCGCATCCGGGCCGTCGGCGATCCCGCCGAGATCGTCGACGACTACTTGGCGGCCCCGAGTTCCAACTCGCGCTGAGGAGCGGGCCGGCCGGCAGCCGGTGGCGCGAGACTGATGCCGTGGCGGCGGACGCGGGGACATTCGGGGCGGGCGGGCGACGCATCATCCTGAACGCGTTCACCATGAACTGCGTCAGCCATATCCAGCAGGGACTGTGGGTGCGCGACGACACCCGCCAGCGTGAGTACACCTCGCTGGAGCCGTGGCTGGAGCTGGCCCGCATCTGCGAGGCGGGATGCTTCGACGCCGTCTTCCTGGCCGACGTGATCGGGCTGTACGACACCTACCGGGGCAACGCCGACACATCGCTGCGCGAGGGCATGCAGGTGCCCGTCAACGACCCCATGCTGCTGATACCCGCCATGGCGACGGTCACTGAGCACCTCGGGTTTGCCTTCACCAGCAACGTGCTGCAGGCGCACCCGTTCACGTTCTCCCGCCAGATCACCACGCTCGATCACCTCACCGGCGGGCGTGTGGCGTGGAACGTGGTCACGTCGTACCTGCAGAACGGCGCGCAGAGCCTCGGCTACGAGGCGTTGCCGAAGCACGACACTCGCTACGAGCGGGCCGAGGACTACCTGGACGTCTGCTACAAGCTGTGGGAGGGCAGCTGGTCTGACCACGCGGTGCTGGCCGACACCGAGCGCGGGGTGTATGCCGATCCGGCCGGCGTCCGGCCGATCGACCACGAGGGCCCGTACTACTCGGTGGCGGGCCCGCACCTGGCCGAGCCGTCGCCGCAACGCACGCCGGTGATCTATCAGGCAGGCTCGTCGGATCGAGGGCGCGACTTCGCAGCAAAGCATGCCGAGTGCGTGTTCGTGGTGGCGGCCTCGCGGGGCTTGACACGCATCGCCGAAGACATCCGGCGTCGGGTGCGTGCCGTGGGTCGCCATCCCGATGACGTGAAGATCATCGCCGGCCTGTCCCCCATCGTGGGCGGCACGGAGGCCGAGGCGAAGGCCAAGCACGCCGACTACCTCGAGACGCTCTCACTGGAGGCGGGCCTCGCGCATCTCAGCGGCAACCTGAACGTGGATCTCAGCCACATCGATCCCGATCAGCCGCTCGAGACGCTGCGCACCGAGGGCGTGCGGGGCCCGGTGAAATCGCTGCTGGATTCAGCGCGGCCGGGCAGCCGGACCTTCGGGGACCTCATCAAGCTGAACATGGCCGGCCAGTTCCTGGTGGGATCGCCCGAGCAGATCGCGGATGGCATGGAGCGTCGGCTGGACCAGGGCGTGGACGGCTTCAACCTGGTGTACGCCACCACCCCCGGCACGTTCGTGGACTTCATCGACGGCGTCGTGCCGGTGCTGCGCGAGCGAGGTCTGGTGCAGCGGGAATATCAGCCGGGAACGCTGCGCGAAAAGCTGTTCGGCCGCAGGCGCCTGGGTGAGACGCACTACGCCAGCGGCTTCCGCCAGCAGCGGGTGTAGCTGATCGGCGCGGCGCGTGGCCGGCTCAGCCAGCGAGGCGCATGACGGCTGCGGCCCGCTCAGCCCCGCGGCGAGGCGCGTGACGGGCCGCGCAGGGTCACACCGCCGTCGACGACCAGCGTGTGGCCGGTGATGTAGCGGGCCTCGTCGGTGCACAGGAACCGCACCGCCGCGCCGATGTCCCAGCCGTTTCCCTCGATCTTGAGCACGCTGGCCCGTCGACGGGCCTCGGCAAGCTCATCGGGCATCTCGTCGCCGCCTACCATCGGCGTGCGCACGGGGCCGGGAGCCACGCAGTTCACCCGCACGCCGTCGGCGCCGTGGTCGACGGCCATGGCAGCGGTGAGCGCCATGATCGCCCCCTTGGAAGTCGAGTACGCCGTCATGCCGCGTGGCCGCAGCGCCGAGATGGACGAGATGTTGACGATCGCTCCCCCGCCCGAGTGCTCGATCATGGCCGGGATGGCGTGGCGCGACGCCCGCACCATCGAGGTGAGGTTTACGTCCATCACTCGCTGCCACGCCTCGACGGCGCCCGTCACCACGCTGCCGTCGCTGCCGATGCCCACGTTGTTCACCAAGATGTCGAGCCGGCCCCAGCGTTCCAGCGCCGCCTGGGCCATCGCCTCGCAGTCAGCCTCGACGGTCACATCGGCAGCCAAGGCAACTGCGCTGCCGCCCTCGTCGCTGATCATCTCGGCCGTCGCCTGGGCAAGCTCGGGCTTGCGATCCACCGCCAGCACCTGCGCGCCGGCCTCGGCCAGCAGGATCGCTGCTGCCCGCCCGTTGCCGATCCCGTCGCCGCGTGCTCCCGCACCGGTGACGATCGCCACCCGTCCGCTCAGGTCAGCGCTGGCCCGCGTTGCCGCCATCGGGGAATCCTCCGGCAATCGAGGCGCTCAGCCGTCGCCGTTGCGGCGCAGCGTGCTGCGGTCGTCCAGCGGCGACCAGGCAGCGGCGTAGTCATCCTGCAGCTCGGGAAGGCCCGCAGCCCACGCGGTGGGGATCCACGCGTAGCGAGACTCGAACATGAAAGCCAGCATGTCGGCCATCCGCCGGGGCTCGAGCTCGGCCGTCGTGCCGGCGTCGTAGGCCTCGATGTCGGGCCCGTGCGGCAGGAAGGCGTTGTGGATGCTGACGCCGCCGGGTTCGAATCCTCCTTCGGGCTTGGCGTCGTAGGTGCCTTCGACCAGGCCCATCAGCTCGCTCATCACGTTGGAGTGGTACCAGGGCGGCCGGAACGTGTGCTCCTGGACCGCCCAGCGCTCACGGAACAGCACGAAATCGACATTGGCGGTTCCCGGAGACTCCGACGGGGAGGTCAGCAGTGTCCAGATGGACGGCGCCGGATGGTCGAACAGCAGCGGCCCGAGCGGGCAGTAGTTGCGCAGGTCGTACTTGTAGGGAGCGAAGTTGCCGTGCCAGGCCACGACATCCAGCGGGGAGTGAGGCAGGTGCGTCTCAAGCAGGCGGCCGTCGTGCTTGAACACCAGCCGGGTCGGGCGGTCGTCGGCCTCGTAGCCGGCCACCGGGTACAGGAAGTCCCGGGGCATGGCGAGCGCGTCCACGCCGATCAGGCCCGGATCGGGCAGCCGGAACGGCGCCCCGTAGTTCTCGCACACGTAGCCCCGAGCAGTTTCCTCCATGAGCTCCACCCGGAACTTCACGCCGCGGGGCACGGTGGCGATCTCGGCGGGCCCGGCCGTCAAGGTGCCCAGCTCGGTGACCAGCCGCAGCGTTCCCTGCTGGGGAACGATCAGCATCTCGCCGTCGGCGTTGGCGAACACCTCGTCTTCCATGGAGCGGTTGGCGAAATACAGGTGGGTGGCTGCGCCGAGCTGGGTATGAGCGTCGCCGTTGGCGGCCAGCGTGCAGAGCCCTTCCAGCCACGTGAGGGGTTCAGCGGGGACCGTCACCGGGCTCCAGCGCAACTGCGCCACCGGAGGGGAGCCCTCACGACACGGCGACGTGCGGATGTTGCCCGAATCGATGTCACGCAGGCCGCTGACATGGCGCACTGACGGACGGATCCGGTACATCCACGTGCGCATCGCATCAGCCCGGGCCACGGTGAACGCGCTGCCGGTCAGCTGCTCGGTGTACAGGTCGTGAGTAACACGCTGCGGACTGTTCTGGCCCAGCGGCAGCACGCCCGGCTCGGCCTCTGTGGCGTGCTCGTTGCCGAACCCGCTCTGATACTCGACGCCGAAGTCATCCCCCATGGATGCCAGCCTAGATCGGGGCCGCGGATCCCCCTTCGGCCCCTCGATGTCTGCGCTTGCTCAGGTGACGGCGCGGCGGCGCATGGTCATCGCCAGCACCGAAGCACCTGCGGCACAGACGGCAAAGGCCAGCCAGACCGTGTCGAATCCGCCTGTCCACTCGATGACGTATCCCGCGGCGAGGCCGCCGACGCTCAGCCCTGACATGAAGCCGAGCATCACGATTCCTGACGCCCGTCCGGCCAAGGCAACCGGAACGCCGGTGATGATGGCCAGCATCGCTACGGCGTTCCACGACATCATCGTGAAGCCCGCCAGCAGCGACATCACCCACATCAGCGATCCATGGACCGACGTGGTTGCCAGCAGCAGCGCCATGGCGACCACGGTGAGGGCGGACTGGATGGCGAGCGCACTGGCCGGGCGGACCCGAGTCTCGGTGAGACGGGCCCACCAGATGCGCGACCCTGCTGCGGTGATGCCCGCAAGCGCGCTGGCCATGCCGGCCCAGAAGTTGGTCCAGCCCAGCGACTGCTCGGCGAAGAGCACCTGAAACCGGCCCACGCCGCCGACCACGCCTCCCATGAGCAGCGAGAACCAGGCGATCTTCGTGATATAGACGCGCTCGGCGAGCGCCATCCGCACTGGCCGGGGATGCAGCGGTTTCAGGGCGAAGACCGCTCCCGGCGGTGCGTCGTACTCGGCTTGGGCCTCAGCGTTCGGGTCGGCATCGGGACGCATCCACAACTGGATGCCCAGCGCACACACCAGCGCCGCCGCGCCGTAGATGCCCATCGCAGTCCGCCAACCGAACCAGACGGCCAGCGTCGGCAGCGTGGAGCCGGACAGGAAGATGCCGAACATGACGCCCGACTGCTTGAGCCCGGTGATGGTGCCGCGGCGGCCGGCGGGCACCCGCTCGGCAATGAGCTTGTTGGTGGCCGGGTTGCACCAGCCTTGCCCGAGACCGGCGAACCCTGCCGAGGCCATGAGCAGCCACAGGTTGGTGGCGAATGCCATGCCGAACATGCCGACCCCCGCCGTGGCGATGGTCAGCACCGTCGAGAGCTTCGGTCCGACGCGGTCGGTGAGACGGCCCGACAGCGGTGCGAACAGCGCCGCGACGATCGTGTTGGCCGTCAGGGCCACACTGAAGGCGCCGGTGGTGATCTGCAGGGCGGCAATGAGATCAACCGCCATCACGGCCGGCAGCATCATCGGAATCGGGCCGAGGATCATGGTGGCTACCAGCACGAAGTTCAGGCCCAAGCGCTGCAGCGGGCCGTCGTCGGCACCCGAGGGCAACGCGGCTCCGGCGGCTGCTCCAGCGTCCACGACGGGATCTCCTGCCGTTCGCATCGCTGCGAACCCTATGGCCGCTCGGCGCTCGCCGTTCGGAGTGCCTAGCGTTCCAGCGTGAATTCCCCGCAGGTGCTGCTGCCGGCCGACGACTACGCCCGTCTCGCTGACCGGCTGGCGGCGCTCGATCACAACCTCACACCGCTGCTGTGGAGCCGAGACGGCGTCTGCCTGCCCGACGGTTCGCCGATCGCTGGCGCGGACGGCATGCCGGCCGGCGATGCCGACTATGCGCCCCTTGCCGCCTGGGTCTCGATCGGCTTGCTGTTCGGCGGCAACCTGGCTCCCTTCGTCGACGCGGCGCTTGCTCCCGGCACGCTGCGCTGGACTCAGGCCTGCCTTGCCGGCACCGATGCGCCGCCGTTCCAGCAGCTTCTGAGCGCGGGCGTTCAGCTGAGCCGCAGCGACGCTCCCAATGACGCGACCGCAGAGCACACCATGTCGCTGGTGCTGCACACGTTTCACGGATGGGCAGGGCGCATCGACCGTCGCCGGGCCGGCGAGTGGCTGCAGGTGCCGTGGCGAGAGGTGCGGGGCAGCCGCTGGCTGGTGATCGGCTTCGGGTCCATCGGTCGCAAGGTCGCTGCCCTGGCGCGTCCCTTCGGCGCCGTGGTGGTGGGCGCCCGCCGCAGCGTCGCCAGCGCGACGGACCTCGAAGCCGCCGATGCAATGGTGACCATGGAGAGCATCGCCGACGAGCTGCCGCACGCTGATGTCGTGGTGCTGGCCTGCCCGCTCACCGATGAGACCCGCGGGCTCGTCGACGCCGAATTCCTGTCGGCACTGCGTGAAGACGTGCTGCTGGTGAACGTGTCGCGCGGGGCGGTCATCAACACCGACGATCTGCTCGCCTGGCTGGACGGCGACCGGGCAGCAACTGCGGTGCTTGATGTGTTCGATGTGGAGCCGCTGCCCGTCGACAGCCCGCTGTGGAAACACCCCAAGGTGGTGATGACCACCCACATCGGAGGCGCCGGCAGCGGGATGGCCGCCCGCAATGACGATCTGTTCATCGACCAGCTCGCAACATTCCTCGCCGGCGGCACGCCGCGGCTGGGGGTGCAGGATTGATCCGAGCAATCTGAGCCACGGAGGTCGGGTCATGAAGGCTGAGTCATGAGATCTGAGACGCTGCTGCCGCTGGGCAAGCTGGACCCGGGATTGCGAGCACCCGACGTGCCCCTGGACGTCACCACCATCGGCGACGCCGCCGCGCAGGTGGAGGCGCTGGGCTACGACGCCCTCGTGGTCGAGGAAACCAAGGACGACCCCTACCAGCTGCTTGCGATGGCGGCGGTGGCAACGTCCACGCTGGGCCTGGGCACCTCGGTGGCCATGGCATTCCCGCGCTCGCCCACGATCACGGCGATGTCAGCGTGGACGCTGCAGAAGGCGTCGAGCGGTCGTGCAATCCTGGGTCTCGGCAGCCAGGTGCGAGGACATGTCCGGCGCCGCTACGGCATGGACTGGTCGGCACCGGGTCCGTGGATGCGCGACTACGTGGGCGCCCTGCGTGCGGTGTGGCGCTGCTGGCAGGAACGCACGCCGCTCGATTTCCAGAGCGAGCACTACAACCTGAACCTCATGGTTCCGCTGTTCGACCCCGGTCCCATCGCCCATCCGGACATCCCGGTTCACATCGCTGCCATCAATCCGAACATGTGCGGCGTGGCCGGCGAAGTAGCCGACGGCATCCGGTTGCACCCGGTGTGCTCGCCGAGGTACATCACCGAGGTCATGGCACCAGCGCTCGAGCGGGGTGCCGAGCGAGTCGGGCGCGATGCCACGGCCGTGGACTGGTGCATGAAACCGCTGGTTGCCACCGCGCCCGATGAGGCAACGCTGGCCGTGGTGACCCACACTGTGCGCGAGCGGGTCGGCTTCTACCTGTCCACCCCTGCGTACCAGGCGGCCTTCGATGTGCACGACTGGTCCGACGAGGCCGAACAGGCTGCAACGCTGTCCAAGGCGCAGCGCTGGGATGAGATCTCCGCGATCGTCTCAGACGAGATGCTGCACACCATCGCCACGGTCGGCACCTACGACCAGATCGGACGGCTGCTCGGCGAACGGTACGGGCCTCACATCGATCGCATCGAATTCTCGATCCCGGTGAACAACCCTCACGACGGTGAACGGCTCTCGGCCATTCTCGGCGAGCTGGGCCGAGCCGAACGCCCCTGAGCGATCCCAGATCCCCAGGGCAACTGCACCCGCGGGCGTCGAGGTCTAGGGTCTCGCCGTCGCTCGCGCGCGGGCGCGGCGAGGAGGCGAACACACTCGCCGATCACATTTGGCACAGGGAGGCCGCAGATGGGTGTCTTGGACGGACGGGTTGCAATCATCACCGGCGGTGCACGAGGGCAAGGTGCAATCGAGGGCCAGCTCTTTGCCGACGAGGGTGCGGCGGTAGTGCTCACCGACGTGCTCGACGACGAGGGCGAGCGCACTGCAGGCGAGCTGGGGTGCGACTACCTGCACCACGACGTGGCCGATGAGGCGGCGTGGGATTCGGTGGTGGCCGATGTGCTCGGTCGCCACGGGCGAATCGACGTGCTGGTGAACAACGCGGGCATCTTCCAGGGCGCGGGTCTGATGAAGACCTCCACTGCCGACTTCGACCGCATGCTGGCGATCAATGCCCGCGGCGTGTTCCTGGGCATGCAGAAGGTCGGCGCCGCGATGGCCGAGGCTGAGTCCGGTTCTATCGTCAACATCAGCTCGGTGGCCGGACTGATGGGCACCGCTGGATCATTCGCCTACAGCGCCAGCAAGTGGGCGGTCCGCGGCATGACCAAATCAGCCGCCAAGGAACTTGGCCGCCGCAACGTGCGGGTCAACTCCGTGCACCCGGGCTACATCGACACTGAGATGCTGGCGCAAACCAACGTGTTCACCGAGGACAGCGATCGCACACGCCGGGTCTTGCGCGGCGTGCCGCTGGGGCGCATTGCCGAACCCGCCGAAGTCGGCCGGGTGGTCCTGTTCCTCGCCTCCGATGCCAGCAGCTACTGCACCGGCCAAGAGTTCACGGTTGATGGGGGCATGTTCGGCTGAACTCGCTCAGCAGTGAACTACTGTGACCCGCGGGCCCATACCACGCGGCGAGGTCTGAGATGAACTACGACAGCGGTCGCCTACGTGCCGATCTGGGGGCCGGCGTCGTCTCCGCGATCGTCGTGCTGCCACTGGCGCTCGCCTTCGGTGTGGTGTCCGGACTCGGTCCCATTGCCGGGCTGTGGGGCGCGGTCGCCGTCGGGTTCATTGCCGCCGTGCTCGGCGGCACCCGAATGCAGATCTCCGCGGCAACGGCACCGGTGGCCATCGCCGTGTCGTTCGTGCTGGTGCGATACGCCGACACCCCGGCGGAGGCCCTCGTCATCATCTTCATTGCCGGGGTCATCCAACTGCTGCTGGGATTGCTGAAGCTCGGCAACCTCGTGCAGTACACGCCGTATTCGGTCACCTCGGGCTTCATCAGCGGCATCGGGGTCATGGTGGTGCTGTTGCAGGTGCTGCCGTTCTTCGGCGCGGATCCGATCATCGGCAACCCCATCGACTCCATCCGTCACTGGGACGACGCCGCCAACGACATGGACTTCCACGCATTCGGTCTGGCGGTGACCACCTTTGTGATCTGCGCCGGCTGGCCGAAGCGGCTCCGGCGCTATGTGCCGCGTGTCCCGGGCGCACTCGTCATCGGCATCATCATCGGCGCAGTCATGTTCGACGGGGCGCCCCGCATCGCCGACGTCGTCGAGGCCCCCTCCTTCTGGACGATGGAGATGCCGGCGGGCGGCTTCTGGGGCGCTGTCGGCGCAGCCGTCGCCATTGCCCTCATCGGGGCGCTGAACAGCCTGACGAACGCGACCGAGACCGATGCGATGACGGGTCAACAGCACGATCCGAATCGAGAGTTGATCGGCGTCGGGCTCGGCAACGCCGTCGCCGCCATGTTCGGCGGCCTGCCGGGCGCCGGATCTCCCAGTGCCACCCAGGCCAACATCCGGGCCGGGGCTCAGACCCGTGTTGCCGGTGCCGTCTCGGCGGTGCTGGCGCTGGTGCTGATCGTGGTGCTCAGCGGCCTCATCGACGCCATCCCGTACGCGGTGCTCGCCGGAATCCTGCTGTGGCTGGGGCTCAGCCTCATCGACTGGCGGCTCATCACGCACTTGTACCGGGTGCAGCGCGAGCACGTGCTGGTGATGCTGCTCACGCTCGGCCTCACCGTGTTCGTCGACCTGCTGGTGGCCATCGCCGCCGGCGTGGTGGCCGCAGCGCTTGCTTCGAGCCGTCGTTTCGAGCGCCTCGAGCTCGACAGCGTCCTGTCGGTGCCCATGCTCGACGCGGTGTTCTTCGCCGACAGCGATCGGGTGGATGTCAGCCAATTCGATGCGTTCTCAGCACGGGTCGGCATGGTCAAGATGCGTGGCAGTTTCACCGCCGCCTCGTCAAACCGGCTGCGCTTTGCCATCGGCAAGGACATCGTCGAGCACGAGGTCGTGATTCTGGACTTCAGCGAGACGAGCTACGTCGACGACAGCGCCGCGCTGGTGGTGGAGCAGCTCATCGACGCAGCAATGGAGCACGACACCGAGTGCATTGTGATCGGGCTCGAGAGCCTGCCGGCGGGCAGCCTGCAGTCCCTCGATGTGCTGCACCGGGTGCCTGGCGACCACTTCGTGGGGAGCTTCGACGAGGCCCGGACCATCGCCGCCCGACTGCTCGAGATCAACCTCGAGATCAACAAGGCATCCCGGGTCGAAGCCTGAGCCGTTCAACCGCCGGCTGACCGCGACGGCAGTGCAGTACAGCTTGGGTCAGTACAGCTCGGGCACGAAGGTCTGGTCGCTGATCGGCGGGCGCACATAGCCGCCGGCTGAACCCCGATCGGGCAGATCGACGTGCTCCCAGGGCACCGCTTCATAGGGAATCAACGACAGCAGGTGAGCAATGCAGTTGAGGTGCGCAGCGCGCTTGTCGTCGGCCTCGACAACCCACCACGGGGCTTGCTTGATGTCGGTGTGCGCGAACAGCGTGTCCTTGGCGCGCGAGAAGTCCACCCAGCGCGTACGGGCTTCGAGATCCATCGGCGAGAGCTTCCAGCGGCGAGCCGGATCGGCGATGCGTCGTTGGAACCGGCGCTCCTGCTCCTCGTCGCTGATCGAGAACCAGTACTTGACCAGGATGATGCCCGAGCGCACCAGCATCCGCTCGAACTCCGGGCACGAACGCAGGAACTCCTCGTACTCGTCGTCGGTGCAGAAACCCATCACCGGCTCGACGAGGCCGCGGTTGTACCAGCTGCGGTCGAAGATCACCATTTCGCCTGCCGCCGGCAGCTCCTCGACGTAGCGCTGGAACCACCACTGGGTCTTCTCCCGGTCGCTGGGCGTGCCCAGTGCCACCACCCGCACTACCCGGGGGTTCAGCCGCCGGATGATGCGCTTGATCGTGCTGCCCTTGCCTGCGGCGTCGCGGCCCTCGAAGATGACGACGACTTTGAGCCCTCCGTGCTGGATCCAGCGCTGCAGGTGGGCCAGCTCCTGTTGCAGCAGCTCCAGCTCGCGCTCGTACTTCTTGCGAGGCACCCGGCTCTTGCGTTTCGGAGGTCCGGCAGCAGCGTCGTCGGGGGACCCCATGGGTTCGGACAGTATCCGAGCGATCCGCAGAGCGAAGACCCGGACCCTGTCGTCGCGTTTCGACGAGATTCTCGCCGGCCGCCGGCAGCTGCCGACCGGCCCGTGCAGCTAGCCCAGCTCAGGTCACGGTGAAGACGGCGATGCGTGTCCACCGGTCGGGGTCGTCGGGGTCGGCGCCGCCGTAGATGGGACGCAATGTGAAACCCAGCCCGCTGATCAGCCCGTCCGCCTCACGTTGCGCCAGCCAGTCGCCGAACCCGAACTCGTCGAAGTGCGCCGAATTGATGCCCAGGCTGCAGCAGGCGCCGGGTCGCGCCGCCCGCAGCAGCTCGCTGATGTTCTCGGGGCCGAGATGACCATGGGTGAAGGCGCCTGCACTCACGATGCCGGCATAGGCATCGTCGGCGAGGCTGATCGGGCCGGTCAGGTCGGCTTCGAAGAGATGCCGGTAGGTCGGGTCGCCGTCGTGGGTCTTGGAGGCGGCCTTCGCCAGCATCTCGGGCGAGATGTCGATGCCGTCGATCACCGCAACGCCGAGCCGCGCCAGCTCGGCACCGACAACGCCGGTGCCGCAGCCGGCATCGAGCACCGGACCGTCCAGGGTGTCGAGGCTGTCCTGGGCGTCGCGGAAGGCAGCCGCCACATGGCGGTGGTACACGTAGTCATTCTCGGCGAGGAACACCGACTCGTACGTCTCGGCCCACGAGGCGTACAGCTCGCGGTTGGCGTCGGGACCGTCGACGGCGTAGGCCTCGTCGAGGCCGAGGTTTGCTGCGGCCGATGCGGCCTCGGATTCAGAGGTCATCGAGGTGCGACCTTAACGAGTGCGGCCCCATGCCCCATCAGACGAGCAGCGGGTCGGTCATCACTTCCACCAGCGCAGGGCCCGGGTGCGCCAGAGCTTCGCTCAGCACAGCATCCAGCTCGCTCGCCGCCCACACGTGACGGCCCATCGCCCCGCAGAGCTCGGCGAACTCGGCGAAGCTGGGGTTGTGCAGCGAGGTCTGCCATACGTCGAGTTCGGCCGCTCGCTGTTCCTTGGAAATCTTCCCCAGCTCGCCGTTGTTGAGCAGCACGTGGGTGATGTCCATCCTGTACTTGACGGCGGTCGTGAGCTCCATGGCGTACTGGCCGAAGCCGCCGTCGCCGGATACTGAGACCACCTTGCGACCCGCCCACCGGCCCCCGCCAGCATCCGACCCACGCCGGGTCGCTGCCCAGCAGCCCATGGCCGCAGGGAACGCGAACCCGATCGATCCCAGGTAGCCCGACATCAGCACGGCCTGCCCGCAGGGCTCGAAGTAACGCCCGAATGAGTAGGCGTGATTGCCGACGTCCACCGGCATGATGGCGTCAGCGGGTACCAGGCGGCTCAACGCCTCGAACACGGCCGCCGAGTTGAGGCCGCTGCCCCGATCATCGGCGCGGCGTCGCTGCTTCTCGGCCCGCCAGATTGCCCAGCGTTGCGCCACCTCCGCTTCAGCGCCTCCCGGTGCCGTCCGGCCAGCCAGCGCCTCGGCCAGCGCCCGCGCCCCGGTGCCCACGTCGGCCAGCAGCGGCACCGTCACCGCGTGAAAGCGCCCCAGCGCCATCGGGTCGAAGTCGACCTGCACGATCGGCTTGTAGGCAGCGATGCCGGTGTGGTTGGCGAACGACACCCCGAAGGTCACCAGGACGTCGGATTCATTCATGAACCAGCTGGCGATCGGGGTGCCTGAACGGCCGAGCACGCCGCAGGACAGCGGGTGCTGGTCGGCAACCAGTCCCTTGCCCTTGAAGGTGGTGGCGACCGGGGCGTCCAGCGCCTCGGCCAACGTCACGATGTCATCGATGCCGCTGCGGGCACCGTGCCCCACGATGATCATCGGCCGGGCAGCGGCCGACAGCACGTCGACCGCCTGTTCCAGCGCGTCCGTGGGGGGAGCAATCCGCCGAGATCCGGTGCGTCCCAGCGGCGATCCTGCTGGCGATGCCTCCTGGGTCGCCGCCAGTACCTGCACCTCGTCGGGCAGCACCAGGTGCGCTACATCCCGTTCCACCAGGGCGGTCTTGCAGGCCAGGTTCATCAGCTCGGCTGCGTTCGAGCCCGCTTGGACCGTCGCCGAGTAGCGGGACACGTCGGCGAAGACCGCGGACAGGTCGGTGTCCTGAAAAGCGCCCCGTCCGCGCACGCTCGATGGCACCTGGCCCGAGACTGCCAGTACCGGTGCTCGATCCATCTTGGCGTCGTAGAGGCCGGTCAGCAGGTTGGTGCTGCCCGGCCCGGCAATGGCGAAACAAGCCGCCAGCTCTCCGGTGAGCTTGCCGTAGGCGGTGGCAGCGAATGAGGCGGCGCCCTCGTGCCGCACCCCGATGAACTGCAGCGAACCGTCAGCCTCAGCCTGCCGCAGCGCATCGGCAAAGCCCAGGTTCGAATGGCCCACCATGCCGAACACCCACTCGACGCCCCATGAGGTCATCGTCTCGACGAGCTGGTCCGACACCGTGCGCGGCCGGGTACGGGCAACCGGCAGCGCCGCATACACACCGTCGGATCTGATCTCCGTGCGGTACGCGGCGGGTGCGTCATCGAACGGGGGCGGGGGCGTGCCGTCGTGCGGCGAGTAGTCGTAGCCATGCCACGGGCAGCGCAGCCAGCCGCCTTCGATGCTGCCCTCGCCGAGCGGTCCGCCCTGATGCGGGCAAGCGTTGGCCAAGCAGCCGAACCCGGCCTCCGTGCGGGTGACGCACAGGTTCTCGCGCTCGACCGTGACCGTCGTGACCCGTCCCACCTCGAGTTCGTCGACGCCGATGAGCCGGTGCCAAGCAAACTCGCCTGCCGGCAAGGCAGGCACTGCGGTGCTGGGCTTCGGAGCGCCGGCACCGACCTCAGTCGCTTGCGGATGTTGGGATGCATCGCTCATCGCCCACCCCTGTTCGGCTCGCGCTCATGGTCGCACACGCAGCCCGCGGCCCTGTAGTCGCGACAGGGGCGCCCGACACGGCTCTAGCGTTCTGCAGGTGCTGCATCTCGTGCGACATGCATCCGCCGGCGACCGGCACGCCTGGCGGGGCGATGACAGCGCCCGGCCGCTGGACCCGATGGGTCATGCCCAAGCCGAAGCCATCGCAGCGACGCTGGCGTTCGCACCAGTCCAGCGCATTCTCTCGAGCCCCAGCATCCGCTGCACCCAGACGGTCGAGCCGCTGGCCGCCAAGCTGGGACTCGACATCGAGATCTCCGCCGAGCTTGCCGAGGGTGCTGACGGCTGGCGGACCGAGGCGCTGGTAGAACGCCTGAGCGGCGAAGCGGGGGACAGCGTGCTGTGCAGCCACGGGGATGTCATTCCGGAGGTGCTGTGGCGCCTTGCCTACCGAGGCGTCGACGTGAACCCGACACGCTGCAAGAAGGCGTCCATCTGGGAGCTCCATGCCGTCGACGGCGCCATCACCCACGGCATCTACCGGTCGCCTCGAAGTCTCGGCGCGCACGCGGAGGATCTGGCGTGACCGAACGCCAGCACTACTACGTCGAGTCGTTCGACACGATCTCGTTGGCCCCGTACCGGATCAGCCGATCACCGTTCGCACATCGCTACACGACCGCTGAGACCGTCCATGCGGTGTACTGCAACCGGCTGTACCCCATGAAGGCCAGCCGCGACGAGAACCCCATTCCTTCCTACTGGAAGCTGCGCCGGGGCGTCCTGCTGTACGACGTCCCTGAGAGGCCGCTGGCGATCGAGGGTCGTGAGGCGGCCGGGCTGCTCGAGCGCGTCCTCGTCTGCAAGGTCAGCGATCTCGGCGTCGGCCGATGCCGTTACGGGCTCGCGTGCAACCACGACGGCTCGATCCTGATGGACGGTGTGCTGATGCGCCTGGCAGACGACCGCTTCTGGTACGTCACGGCAAACGGCGAGTTCCTGAGCTGGCTCGGGGCACACGCCATCGACTTCGACGTCGAGGTCTTCGACCCCCATTCCCGGGTACTGCAGATCCAGGGACCCAAATCGCTCGACGTGGCCGATGCGGCGATCGGCGGGGGGCTGCCAGCCGACTTCCGCTACTTCCGCGCTGGCTTCTTCGAGGTCTGCGGTCAGACCCTGTGGGTGTCCCGCACCGGTTGGACAGGCGAGGCCGGCATCGAGATCTACTGCAACAGCGGACCTGAGCCCACCGATCACGACGCACTGTGGGACGGCTTGTTCGCCTGCGGCGAGCCGCTGGGCATGGAATTCAGCACCGGGGCGTCCATGGGGATCCGCCGCATCGAAGCCGGCATCCTGGACAACGGCAGCGACATCGAGCCCGACCTGACCCCCTATGGCGCCGGGCTCGGCCAGTTCGTCCGGCTCGACAAGGACGACTTCGTCGGCAAGTCAGCGCTGGAGCAGGCCGACCGCAGCCAGCTGCTGCTCGGACTCGTCTGCCCCACGGCCATGCCGGAGCCAGGCATGGGCGTGAGCTGCGAAGACCGGCTCGTCGGGCACGTGACCATCGGGACGTGGTCGCCCACGCTCGATACCGGCGTCGGCTACGTGCGCTTCGATCAGCCGCCGCCCGGCGACGGCTGGCTCGGCACGACAGTCCAGCTGCACGACCGTGACGGCACGCCGCACACGGCGACGGTCGACACCTTGCCGTTTGTCGACAAGGAAAAGCGGTTGCCGCGCAGTGCCTGGAACGGCGCGGGCGCAGGCTCTGGGTGATGCTGGCGCTCGACGCGGCCGCGGTACGTGAGGCCACGCCGTGGAGCGATCTGATGGAAGCCATCGCGGAGCTGCTTGCCGACGGCTCTGCCAACGTGCCCCAGCGAGAGATTCACAACGTCGGACTGCCCGGCGGCGGCACCGGTTCGCTGCTCGTGATGCCCGCGTGGCTGGACACCGAACTGCTCGGCGTGAAAGCCGTCACCTACTACCCCTCCAACGCCGGCACCGACCTGCCCACGATCAGTGCCGGCTACCTGCTGTTCGACGGCGAGACCGGGCAGCTCGCCGCAGTGATCGACGGCGACGAGCTCACGCTGCGACGCACTGCCGCCGTGTCCGCACTGGCCGCCGATCTGCTGGCCCGGGCCGATGCACGCCGGTTGCTCGTGGTGGGCACCGGCAACCTCGCGCCCAACCTGGCGCTCGCCCACGCTGCGGTCCGTCAGCTCGACGCCGTGGAGGTATGGGGCCGCAGCCCCGAGCGCGCCGCCGCGACGGCCCGCCGACTCGTCGAGCGCGGATTGCCGGCAAGGCCGGTTGAAGCGCTTGACGCCGCGGTCGGGCGTGCCGACATCGTGAGCTGCGCCACCGGTTCCGTCAGCCCGCTGGTGCAGGGCGATCTGCTGCGGCCCGGGACGCACGTGGACCTGGTGGGGGCCTTCCGTGCAGACATGCGAGAAGCCGATGACACAGCCGTGGAGGCGGCGACACTGTTCGTGGACACGCTCGACGGGGCGGTGCTGGCGGGCGACCTGGCCCAGCCGCTCAAGGGAGGGATCATCGCCCCCGGCGACATCGCTGCCGACCTGGCGTCGCTGGTGACCCGCAGCCACCCCGGGCGGACCTCGGACGCCGAGATCACCTTGTTCAAGTCGGTCGGCTTCGCATTGAGCGACTTGGCCGCAGCACGCGTGATCCATCGACGCATCGGCACCAGGACGCTGGGGGCGCCCGACGGGGACAGTTCGTCCTCGTGAGCCCCCGGACGGGCAGCCGTCGCCTCGGCTGGGGCCTGGCAGCGCTGGGCATGCTGCTGGTGTCCACCGACTCGCTGTGGGTCCGCGTCTCCGATGCCGGTGCGCTGGACATCGCCTTCATCGTCGGGGTGCTGTCGCTGGTGCTCTACGGCGCCATGGCACTGCGCCGGGCGGCGGAATCATGGGCCTCGCTGCGGGCTGACATCTGGCCGCTGCTGGCGATCGGGGTGCTCGGCGCGATCAGCCAGCTCACATTCATTTCGGCGATCACTCACACCGCGGTGCCCAACGTCGTTGCCATCGTGGCATCCGCGCCGGTGCTGGCCGCGGCGTTCGCCTGGGTGGCCCTTCGTGAGCGCACGTCACCGCGGGTGGCCGTGGGCATCGCGCTGACCGTGGTGGGCATCGGCATGGTGGTGTCCACGTCGATCGGCTCGCCCGATCTTCTCGGCGATTTCCTGGCCCTCATCGCCGTGATCTGCTTCGCCGCCAGCACCGTCATCTGGCGCCGCCACCGGGACATGAGCCGCATCGTCGGCCTGTCGCTCTCGGCGGTGCTGGTGGTGATCCCCACCGCGTTCGTGGCCGATCTGGGAACGCTCGACGCCACAGCATGGGCGGCCGTTATCGCTATGGGTCTGGTCTGCAACCCGCTGGGGCGCTTGTCCTACAGCAACGCCCCGAGGTACGCGCCGGCGAGCGAGGTGGCCCTCTTCGCCCCGGTCGAAACCGTCGCAGGCATCGTGTGGGCCGCGCTGTTCCTCAACGAGTACCCGGCGCTGGTCACCTTGGGAGGCGCCGTCGTGGTGATCTTCGGCATGCTGTATGCGACGGTGCTGGACCGCAGGGGCGCGGTCGCTTTCGGCAGCGACTGACCGCTGGCACGACGCGCCGAAGCGGGCCGGCGGAGAGGAAACCGGCCCGCTTCGGAGGCTGCTCAACCGCAGCGGGGGGCTATGCAACGTCGGCTGAGCCGAAGATCCCTTTGCCGCCGCGATGCAGGCCGCGGCGGCCATGCCCGCGCTCTTCGCCTTCAGGGCGTTCGGGCCGCTCGCCATTGACGAACGCCGTGATCCGGGTGGTCAGCTCGTCGGTGTCGACCTCACGGTCGTGCTCGGCCGCTTTCTCGCTGATGGCGGTCACGAGCGCATCCACCACATCGGAGACCTCGACACCGTGCTCGGCGGCGATGTCGGCCAGCGTCGATCCGCCCTTCAGCTTCTCGCGCAGGGTCTCGGCGTCGATGCCCAGCAGCTCGGTGAGCGTGTCGCTCATGCCGAGCCTTCCGAGCTTGCCGCCTCGGCGAGTGCCGTCACGATCGCACGTGCCGTCGGAGCCGTCGGCATCGTCAGCGGCAGTGTCGTCGGCTTGCTGCTGGCCAGCGTGGCTGTCGTCGTTCTGGGTCTGCGCGCTCGCGCTGCCCGCGCTGAACGCAACGACCGCAGTCGCTGCGAGCAGCGCGGCGACCAGAAGCGCCAGCCATCGCTTGCGCGGGCCCCTGTCTCGCCGAGCCTCGATGGGTTCGTCGATCTCGCCGGAATCGGTCATGCCGCCAGTCCTTTCGCCGGGGGTGTGCGACAACCCCGAGCGTGGCGACCGAACCTGAGAGGACCCTGAAGCGAAGCTGAGAAGTCGATGAACGAGCTGTCGGGCGGCGCGTCAGCCGGCTTCGGAGTGCGTGACGGGTTCCTCGCCCATCCACTCCCGCAGCGTGTTCTTCAGCTTCGTCTGCTGGATGAACAGGTCGTGCTCGGGACCGGCCGGATCGGCCGACTGGGGCGCCTTCAGGTAGAACGACAGCCACTCCTGCACGCCGCCTTGACCGGCCCGCTGGGCGAGGTCCAAGAACAGCGCCAGGTCCAGCACGATCGGCGCCGCCAGGATCGAGTCGCGGCAGAGGAAATCGATCTTGATCTGCATCGGGTAGCCGAGCCAGCCGAAGATGTCGATGTTGTCCCAGCCCTCCTTGTTGTCGCCACGGGGCGGGTAGTAGTTGATGCGCACCACGTGGTCGATCTCGCTGTAGAGCTCGGGATAGGTCTCGGGCTGCAGGATCGTGCCCAGCACGCCGAGCTTCGACGTCTCCTTGGTCTTGAAATTCTCGGGATCGTCCAGCACCTCACCGTCGCGGTTGCCCAGGATGTTGGTGGAGTACCAGCCGCGCAGGCCCAGCATGCGGGCCTTCAGGCCAGGTGCTACCAGGGTTTTCATCAGCGTCTGGCCGGTCTTGAAGTCCTTGCCGGCGATGGGCACACCGCGGCGCTGGGCCAGCTCGGTCATGGCGGGGATGTCGACCGACAAATTGGGCGCTCCGTTGGCGAAGGGCACGTCGCTCATCAGCGCCGCGTAGGCATAGAGCTGGCTGGGCGAGATGTTGTCGTCATCGGCTGCGAGCCCGGCTTCGAACGCCTCCACGCCGGCATGCACGTCGGACGGCTCCTGGTATGCCTCGGTAGAGCCGCACCACACCATCACGAGCCGATCGCATTCGTTCTCGGTGCGGAAGCGCTCGATGTCTTCCATCAGCGCCTGGGCCGCTTCGAGCTTGCCCATCGGCGGTTTGATGCGGGTGCCCTCCAGCCGGCTCACCCAGCGGGTGTCAAACACGGCATCCATCGCGACGATGCCTTCCAGCTCGCGCGAGATCACGCCGAGATCGCGGTCTTCCAGCACACCGGCGGTGCGGGCGCCTTCCAGCGCGTTCGGGGTGATGGGATCCCAGCCGCCGAACACCAGGTCGTCGAGTGAGGCCAGGGGCACAAAGTCGCGGATGAGCGGGTTGCGGCCTTCGGCCCGGCCGCCGAGGCGGATGTGGGCCATCTGGCTGACCGAGCCGATCGGTTCCGCCAGCCCGGCACGCGCCGCCAGCACCCCGGCAATGAACGTGGTGGCCACCGCCCCCATGCCAGGCGTGAGCACGCCGAGCTTGCCGGTCGCGGGCGCGATCTGCGGTTGGTTCATGGCAAGAACGCTACGGGGCGCTGGTGCAAGGGGGTCAAGTCCCCAAGCTCAGGGAGTTCAGGCTGCCATCGGGGCGGCCGGCGTGAATTCGGCGTCGAGGCGCTTGACGCCGTGAATGAACGACGCCTGCAGCAGGTCCGGTTCACCTGCGGCGACTATGTCGGGCAGCCGCGTGAACAGCTCCCGGTACATCGTGGTGATCTGGCGCCTGGCCAGGTGCGCGCCGAGGCAGAAGTGCGGTCCGGGACCGCCGAAGCCGTACTGCGGATTCGGGTCACGCAACACGTCGAACTTGAAGGGATCGTCGAACACGGCGGGGTCGCGATTCGCAGCGATGTAGAACATCGCCAACTTGTCGCCCTCGTGCATCTGACGCCCGCCGCACTCGACGTCACGGGTCACCGAGCGACGCATGTAGCTCACCGGGCTCGCGACGCGGACGATCTCCTCGACCGCAGTGGGCGCAACGCCCTCGAAGTCGGCCATCCAGGTGGCACGCTGGTCGGGGTTGTCGGTCAGGAACTTGAGCCCCCACGCCGTGGAGTTGCGGGTGGTCTCGTTGCCGGCCACCACCAGCAGCACGAAGAAGCTGGCGAGATCGGCCTCGCTGAGACGGTCGTCTTCGAGCTCGGCGTTCACGATCATGCTGGTCAGGTCGGTGCCGTCGCCGCCCTGCTTGGCCGCGGCGACCTCCTTCATGAGCTCGGCCAAGTCGGCGCCAGCTTGCAGCAGTGCCGTGGCGAGGTCGCCGTCAGGCGGCTGGAAGTCGGGGTCGGAGATGCCCAGGATGATGTTGGTGCGATCGAACACGAACTTGTACTCAGAACCGGGTATGCCCATGAGGTCGCACACGATGCGCAGCGGCAGTGCGGCCGCCACGTCCCACACGAACTCGCAGGTGCCCTGCTCGCAGATCGAGTTCACGATCTCGCGGGCGCCTTCACGGATGCCGCCGTCGAGCTGTTCGAGCATCTTGGGCGTGAAGCCCTTGGCCACGATGCGCCGCAGCCGTGCGTGACGAGGGTCGTCCATGGCGATCATCGAGCTGAAGAACTCGGTGAACTCCGGCGGGTTGTCGCCCAGGGTGATGCCTCTCGCGGAGCTGAAGACCTCGGTGTTGCGTGAGATGGTGGCGATGTCCTCGTGGCGGGTGACGCACCAGTAGCCGGGACTCGGTGCGACCCATTCGGAGAAGTACGGCTCCTCGAACCAGTCCAGCGGGGCCTCGGCGTGATAGCGGGCGATCACCGCGTCGATCTCGTCGGCCGGCTGCGTCCAGAACCATGGTTCCATGAGGTTGGGCAGTGACGTGTTCCACTCGCGCATGGCAGCACGGTAGCGCCGCGCTCGGATCGCTCGATACGGTCCGGCGGCGTCAGGCGGCTGCGCGGGTCGCACATGAGGTCATCTGGCACGATGTACCGCCGTGGCTCAGAACCCATCCCCCGTTTCTGACGTGACGTCCCCGAACGACGCACCGCTGAACTACGTCATTCACGGTGCCGGCGCAATCGGCTGTGTTCTCGGGGCGCGGCTGACCAACGCGGGGCGCAGGGTTGCGCTGGTCGCCCGTGGGGACCATCTGGCGGCGTTGCAACAGCACGGCCTGCGCATCGGGGGCCGCACCGAGGGCAATTTCCCGTTGCCGGCCGTTCGCACCGCGCACGAACTCGATCTCGATGCGAACACCGTGGTGCTGCTCACCATGAAGACCCAGCACACCTTCGAGGCGATCGAACAGCATCGGGAGCTCTACGACGGCGTGCCGCTGTTCTGCTTCCAGAACAGCGTCTCCAATGAGGAATGGCTGATCGGCCAGGGGTTCCGTGCCTACGGCGTCATGGTCCGCATCGGCGCCCGCATCGACGAGCCGGGAGTGGTCACCCATACCGGCGCACGCCGGGCTGACATCGGCTGCTGGCCGGCTGGAACCGACGACCTGTGCACACGCGTGGTCGATGATCTGGTCGCCGCCGAGATGCGTGCGTCGCTCGTCGAACGGGTCATCGATCACAAGTGGGGCAAGCTTGTGGTGAACCTCACGAATGCGTTTTCGGCCCTCGTCGACTTGCCGGTCCAGGAGTGGTTCTGCGCCGAGGAGAACCGCTTCCTCATGGCCGACATCCAGCAAGAGGCGGCCGACGTGCTTGAGGCTGCAGGCATCACACCGGTCATGGACGACGGCAGCGATCTTCATACGTGGATTGCCCGCATGCGCCGACCGGGTCAGCGCGAGCCGCGGGAGGTCGCCGACCCCTCGCTCTACAGCTACCCATCGACCTGGCAGGACCTGCACTTCCGGCGCCCGACCGTCGAGGTGGAGCACTTCAACGGCCGCATCTGCGAGCTCGGCGAGCGCTACGGCATCCCGACGCCGCTCAACCGGGTGCTGACCGAGCGGTGCTGCGATGCCGCCGCGCGCCGCTTGGGGCCCGGCACTGAGACGGCCGCATCGCTGCGCGCCGCCGCCGGCCTCTGAGACGGGTGCCCGGGGCGGGATTCGAACCCGCACACTCCCGAAGGAGCCGAGGGGTTTAAGCCCTCTGCGTCTGCCAGTTCCGCCACCCGGGCCAGCCAGCACGGCAAGCGAGCGCGCGGAGCCCATCATGCTCGCTCCGCCGACGAACGGCGACTCCGGGTGTTCAGGCAGCCTCGTTCAACGGAAACGACGCCACGGGATGGCCCTGTATGCCTCCGCCGCTGCTGATGGACGCGGCTTCCCGCCACAGTTCGTCGCGCACGGCCCCGGCGGCATCGGCACCCAGTTCGTTGCAGACCACGATGCCCTCAATGGCATCGGCCACCACAGCGCCGAACGGGCGCCCCTTTACACGCACTCCCACGACACAGTCACCAGCAGGCATGCGCTGGATGGAACGGTCGAGCGCGTCGGAGCGGGGCGGGCTCTGAAAGCTCGGAGCGCTCAGACCCAGCGAACGAGCCGCCATGGTGAGCGCTCGCACCGTCAGAACGAAACGACCCGAGAGATCGGGAGCACGGTCGCCGGCGCCACGTTGAGGGCGCGTCGAGGCGCCGCCGGCACGGTGCGGCCGGTCGCGAACCGGCGCTGCGTCGACCAGCCGGAGTGCTGCGGGCGGATGGGTTCGGGGTGTCGCTGGCATGTGGCCAGCATCTCTGAGGGGTGTGACATCAAAACGGGCCTTGCCGTGCGGGCCGTCGGGGTGATGTCAGGGCCTGCTGCAGCGACGGCCACAATGGACCCGCATGGCGACCACAGCTCCGGCACTGCTTCCTGCACAACAGGCCACCCTGAACGCCATCCGCACGCCCGCAGAGCGGCGCCCTGCTTACGCGCACACCTTCGCCGCCGAGCTGCGCGACGAAGCGGAAACGGCGTTGGCTGAGCTGATGGATGCGGCTCGCGACATGGACAGCCGTGGGCTGTGGGTGTCGAAGCGAAGTCTCGCCGGCGTGTTCGGCTGCGAAGCTCGCTACCTCGCCGATGAAGACTCCCCGTTCGAATGGACAGTGCCGACCGCACGCGGCACGGTGCTGCACAAAGCGGTCGAGCTGTCCATCCACCGTCGCTTCGAACCCGAAGATGCCGTCGACGCAGCACTCGAGCGTCTCATCGCCGACGACGACAGTCTCGGCAGCTTCCTGGCCGCAGCATCGGAGGGCGAACTCGCCGATCTCACCGCCAACTGCGTTGCACTGCTCACGCGATTCAGCGAGACCTTCCCGCCGATGCAACGTGCGTGGCGACCTGCCGCCGAGGTCCGGGCCCGTGCACGGCTCGGTGCCGGTTCCATCGTGCTGTCCGGAAAGTACGACTTGACGCTCGGGTCGCCCGCTCCACTGGGCGGATCTGACGGCCTCCAGCGCGCCGGCAAGGTCATCATCGACCTCAAGACCGGTTCGCGATCGGCAACCGACCCGGAGGATCTGCGCTTCTACGCGCTGGTCGAGACACTGTCAGTGGGCGTGCCACCGCTCGGCATCGGCTCGTTCTACGTCGCCGAAGGGCGCATCGAACACGAGGCCGTCACCGCCGAGGTGCTCGCCAGCGCGCTGCGCCGCA
Organism: Candidatus Poriferisodalis sp.; assembly: GCF_965208555.1. GTDB lineage: Bacteria > Actinomycetota > Acidimicrobiia > Acidimicrobiales > Poriferisodalaceae > Poriferisodalis. Next base: position 996,957 of record NZ_OZ242342.1, read on the forward strand.
CGGTGGACGGCATCGGCCGACTCATCAGGCTTCGCTCGACCGAGCACGAGCCGCGCCGCCATCCCGGACCCCCGTGCCGTTGGTGCCCGATCTCCGCAGGCTGTGGGCCAGGTCAGGAGTGGCTGTCAGACCCCGACGACTGAGCGATGCCGTCGCTGCGGATAGAGCTGAGCCGCGCCGCCATCTCATCACGACCAGCCCGCCATTCCTCGACCGTCAAGCCGAAGCGAACGTGGTCCTCCCAGACACCGGCGATCTGGATGTATCCCTGCGCAGTCCCCTCCGAGCGCAGCCCCAGCTTCTCCACCACCCGCAAGCTGGCGGCGTTGCGAGGCATGATCGACACCTGCACCCGGTGCAGGCCGGCCTGATCGAAGGCGAATCCGAAGACCGCCATCAGTCCTTCGGCAACGAGTCCCATGCCGGCCAGGCGCTCGTCGATCCAGTAGCCCACATGGGCGCTCTGGAATGCGCCGCGCGCCACATGGGAGACATTGATCTCGCCGCAGAACCAGCCCTCATGCCAGAGGCCGAAGTCGAACGCCGTGCCCAGCGAGCGCTCGCGCTCGCGAACACGGCAGCGATTGGCGAACGCTTGGGAGTCGCGCGATGGGTCAGGCGCACCCGCAGGCGGGCGGGGCTCCCATTTGGCCAGCCAGTCGCGGCATCGCTCCCGGACTTCGTTCCATTGGGCGAAGTCCGACGGCACGAGCGGGCGAAGCTCCAGCCGCTCGGTGCGCAGGCGACTCACGCTGCGCACAGTACTGGCGCGCCGCCGGCGCTCACCGAGCGGCATGATCGCTCCCCGCTGGGCTGGCCTGCGCCTCGCGGAGCTCAGCCGCTGGGCTGGCCTGCGCCTCGCGGAGCTCAGCCGCTGGGCTGGCCTGCGCCTCGCGGAGCTCAGCCGCTGGGCTGGCCTGCGCCTCGCGGAGCTCAGCCGCTATGCCGTCAAGCAGATCACGCTCGCGCACGAGGCACTCGTCGATGTCCCAGTGGCGCATGACTGCGACCAGGATGCAGCAGCCGCCCACGATCACCGGTGCACGATCGACGTGCAGACCCGGATTGTGGATGCGGTCAACCAGCCGCTCGGTGGCCAGCGTGCGGAACACGTCTTCGGCAGCAGCCCTGGTGAGCACGAACCCATCGATGACCTCAGGATCGTAGGGATCGAGGCCGATCTCGACCGCAGCCACCGTCGTGACCGTCCCAGCGACACCCACGAGCCGTGCCGCCGCGGCAGTCCGTCCGATGACCGGGTGCTCGCGGTCGATGTCATCGAGGTGCAGGCGAGCAACCGAGATCGCTGAGCTCAACTCCTCCGGCCGGGGGGGATCCGAGGCCAAGAACCTCTCGGTCCAGCGCACCGAGCCCATGTCCACGGAGGCTGCGTTGTCCGGCCGGGTGCTCGCGGACGGCGTGCCGTACGCCAACTCGGTGGAACCCCCGCCGATGTCGAGCACGAGTACCGGGCCGGCGTGCGCGCCGTCAAGGCCCGCAGTAGCGCCAGCGAATCCGTAAGCCGCTTCGCTCTCGCCGTCCAGCAACTCGACCTCCACCCCGAGAGCATCGCCTGCTCTTCGCAGGAATGCTGCGCCGTTCGCCGCGTCGCGCGCAGCGCTGGTGGCCACGGCCCGCACGGCAGTCGCCTGACGGTCTTCGATGATCTCGCGGTATTCCTCCAGCACGTCGACCACGCGACCGATGGCATCGTCTCGAAGCCGGCCGCCGGCGTCGACGCCCCGCCCGAGCCCGGTGATGCGCAGCAGCCTCAGGCCCAGCCCCTTGCCGTCGTCGATGAGCAGCCGCGTGGTGTTCGTGCCGCAGTCCACGACCGCAACCGGATCGTGCCCAGTCGGCTGAGGTTCAGCGCTGTCCGTCACGGGACTCACCCGCCGACGTCCAGCCGTGCCAGCGCCCAGTCGCCGACCGGGTCATCGCCGCCCGCCAGCCGGTACGCCAGGTGCGCGTGCAGGCATTTCACCCCTCGCGCCGTCCCCCCGACACCGCCCGTCGGGCGCGGCCCACGGTGGTCGTGGGGCACCAGTGCGTCTCGCTCGGCGGCGTAGCGGGCATGCGCCGCTGCAAGCGCCTCCGCATCGACTGCCGCCTCTGCAGTCCGGACCCCGCCGTCGCCCTCAAGCTGGGACACCTGCCGACGCAGGTCGAGGTCGACCAGCCAGTACCGGGTGGGCATGGGACGCCCGTCGTCAAGCAGCGGGGCGTTGGCGATCACCACCGGACGCCCGTCGCCGTGCGCGACAGCCACCTCGAAAGCGCACTGCGGCGGCCGGCCCAGCAAGGCGGCCACCGCTTCGGACTGAGCGGGCGTTGGGGGTGCGCCGGCGGCGCAACGGACTAGCAACGCCCTCAAGGAGTCGCAGCGACTGGCCCTCAGCCTTGACGACGCTTGCGCCGGCGGCGACGGTTGAACAGGAAGAACACCACCACGGCAAGCGGCGCCAGGATGCGCTTGAGCATCGGCCTGCCCGCCGTCTCCAGCAGGTCGACCGGCTCGGGCTCGGCCATCTCGATCTGACGCGGGCCCCCGGACGCAGGCACCTCGGCCGCCTCGTCGGCGGTATCGGCGTCATCGTCGGCGGCATCGCTCGCCTCAGCACCGGAACCACCCTGATCGCCGATCTCGGACAGCTTCTGCTCAAGCGAGTCCACGAACTGACCAATGAGCTTCTCGGTGACGTCGGCCATCACGCCGCGGCCGAACTGGGCCACCTTGCCGGTGACCTTCAGATCGGTGGCGATCGACACGACCGTGCCGTCGCCGTCCGGGGTCATCTCGGCGGTCACCTCGGCGGCTGCGTTGCCGGCACCGCGCGAGTCGCGGCCGGACGCTTCGAGCACGATCCTTCGATTGGCCTCATCGAGCTCCACGAACTTCGCGGAGCCCTTGTACTGCGCCGTGATGGGGCCCACCTTGACCTTCACTCCGCCCTTGAACTCGTCGCCGTCGATCTCGGTGAGCTGCGCGCCGGGCATGCACGGCGCGATGAACTCCACATCGGTCAGGGTGCTCCACGCCTGCTCGACGGGTATGCCGACACGGAATTCGCTCTTCAGCTCCATCGGCGCAGATCCTCCACGGTGTCGATGTCGTCGGGTTGTCCTTCGCAGGCTACCGGCACCACGATTTCCGGAAATCGCCGCATGAGCGTCCGGGCGCCCTCGTCGCCGCCGTGCGGCAACAGCGGCCAGACCTCGCGGGCCAGCCGCACGGGATTCCTCCGCTGACCGCCGTAGTCGGCAACAGCAATGAGTCCCTCGCCGGCGCCGACAGCCCGCCAAGCCGCCGCTGTCACGAACGGCTGGTCGGCGAGACCCACGACGATCGCATCATGGCCCTGCCGCTCAGCCCACGAGGCCGCGCATCGCACCGACGATGCGATGCCCGAGGCCCAGCGTTCGTTCTCGACGATGGTGATCTCGCCGCCGGCACTCGCCAGTGCTTGGGAGATGTCCGCCGCCCCGGTAACAACCGCCACAGCATCGAACGACGCCTCGACGAGCGATCCCAGCGCCCGGCTGACCACGCTCTGACCCTCGATGACGGCCAGCAGCTTGTGCTGCGGATCGGTGAACCGGGTCCCGGCCCCCGCTGCCAGCAGCACTCCCGCCGTGGACACTGGCTGATGGCCCTGAGCCTGGCTAGTACGAGCGAGGCAGGCCGAGCACCTTGGACGACACGAAGTTCAGCACCATCTCCTGGCTGACGGGTGCGATCTTCATCAGCCTCGCCTCGCGCCAGTAGCGCTCCACGTCGTACTCCTTGGCGTAGCCGAAGCCCCCGTGGGTCTGCATGGCCCGGTCGGCGCATTCGAACGCCGCCTCCGACGCCAGATACTTGGCCAGATTGGCCTGCTCGCCGCAGCTGAGGCCGTTGTCATAGCGCCACGACGCGTCACGGACGACCAGTTCGGCAGCATGCAGTCGGGCGTGGCTGTCTGCCAAGGGGAAGGCGATGCCCTGGTTCTGACCGATCGGACGACCGAAGATCACGCGACTCTTGGCGTACTCCGCGGCGCGGCGCAGCGCGACCCGGCCGATGCCCAGCGCCTCGCCGGAGATCAGGATCCGCTCCGGATTGAGACCGTCGAGGATGTAGCGGAAACCTTCGCCTTCCTCGCCGACCCGGCGGTCCACCGGCACCCGCAGCCCGTCGTAGCGGACCTCGCACGAGACCACCGCATTGCGGCCCACCTTGGGGATCGGCGTGATGTCGACCGCAGGGTCCTGCAGATCCACCAGCAGCAAGGTCATGCCCTGGGTCGGGCCGTCGCACAGCTCCTTGGGCGTGGTGCGCACCAGCAGCAGGCACACATCGCAGTAGGGGGCCTTGGTGGTCCATACCTTGGCTCCGGTGATCACGTACTCATCACCGTCACGCTCGGCCCGGGTGCGGATCGACGTGGTGTCGGTTCCGGCATCGGGCTCGGTGACGCCGAAGGCGGCATGGATGGAGCCGTCGGCAACGCCCGGCAGGATCTCTTTGGCCAGCGCTTCCGAGCCGTACTTGCGCACCGGCTCCATGCCAAAGATCGACAGGTGCAGAGCCGAGCAGCCGTTCATGGCGGCGCCGCTGGCCGCCACCTCCTCCAGCACGATCGATGCCTCGGTGATGCCTTGGCCGCCACCGCCGTACTCCTCCGGAATGGCGATGCCGACCCAGCCTCCCTCGGCCATTGCGTTGTAGAAGTCCCAGGGGAACTCGTGCTGCTCGTCGCGTTCGCGCCAGTACTCGTCGGGGAAATCTGCACAGACGCGCCGCACGCCCTCGCGGATCGCCTCGTGGTCCTCGTTGTGGGTGAAGTCCATCGCGCTGACGCTACCGGGCCGCTGCCGCCGGGTTCAGTGGATGCGGCCGTGGCCGTCTTTGAGCCTCGGGGCTTGGCGGCCGGTGTGGGAGGCGATGATCTCGGCCACTATCGAGACCGCGGTTTCCTCGGGGGTACGGCCGCCGATGTCGAGGCCGATGGGGGCCATGACGCGCTCGAGCTCTTCATCGGTGACGCCGGCCTCCCGGAGGCGCTCAGTTCGTTTCTGGTGGGTGGTGCGGGAACCCATCGCGCCGAGGTAGCCGACCCGGGTGGGCAGGGCACCCACGATGGCCGGGACATCAAACTTGTGGTCATGGGTGAGCACGCAGACTGCGTCTCGTGGGCCGAGGTCGTCGCCGATACGGTCGAGCAGGCGGTTCGGCCAGTCCACCACCACTTCGTCGGCCATCGGGAAGCGGCGCTTGGTCGCGAACACCTCCCGTGCGTCGCACACCGTGACGCGGTAGCCGAGCAGCTTGGCCTGGGAGGCGAGTGCCCTCGTGAAGTCGACGGCACCGAAGATGACCATGTGCGGGCGGCGCGCATGGCACTCCACGAACACGCTGACGTCCATCTGGCGCGCTTCGCCGTGCTGGCCATAATGACGCACTTCGCTGATGCCAGCGTCAAGCATGCCGAGTGCGTCGCGCTCGGCTACCCGGTCGAGGTCGGCGTCGCCGAGCGTGCCGCGCGTGGGCTCATCGGGTCGCACGAGGAGCTTGGCGCCCGCCTGCGGGCGCACATTCGACACAGCGCCCGCCCGCGGGCGCACATCGGACACAGCGCCCGTGTCAGGGCCTTCGATGATTGTGGCCAGAGCGACGGGCTCCTCGGCCCTGATGGCATCCCGGAACTCCTCGTAGATGGTGCTCACCAGTCGAGTTCCTCCACGAACAGGTGGATGGTGCCGCCGCAGGTCAACCCGACCGCGAACGCCTCGTCGTCGCTGTAGCCGAACGTGGTGATGCCCGGGCCTCGCCTGCCGCCCAGCAGCTCAAGGGCTTCGCCCACCACAGCGCCTTCGACGCAGCCGCCCGAGACCGAGCCAGCGACCTCGCCCTCTTCGTTCACGGCCATCGCTGCCCCTGGGTCGCGTGGCCCCGAGCCCTCGATGTCCACCACCCGGGCGATGGCTACCCGCTGGCCCGCAGTCCGCCAGCGGTCGATGTCGTCCAAGATCTCGTCCATGTGCCCAGTCTCCCCAATTCCATAGTTGATGCGTCGGAAGGTTGTGCGTCGGGTGATCGTGCGGTGCGGCCCGCCTCACGCCGCGATGGCAGCGGCAAGTTGTTCGAGCGAGTCAAAGGAATGACCCTCGATGAACTCGTCGACATGAGGCAGGGCCGCAGCCATGCCACGGGCCAGCGGCGCGTAGCCAGGAGTGTGCTTGAGCGGATTGACCCACACCAGCCGGTGAGTGACCAAGTGCAGGCGGGCCATCTGCTCGGCCAGCTCGTCGGGTGCACCGCGGTCCCAACCGTCGGAGCAGATCACCACAATGGCCCCGCGCGCATGGCCCCGCACGCCCCAACGATCGTTGAACTCGTGCAGCGTCGCGCCGAGCCGGGTGCCGCCCGACCAGTCCTGTACCGAGTCGGCAGCGGCCTTCAAGCCGGCGTCGGGATCACGCGAGGACAGCTCGCGGGTGACCCGGGTGAGCCGCGTGCCGATAGTGAATGCCTCCACCCGGGTGCGGCCGATCACGGCTGCGTGAGCGAATCGCACGAGTGCTCGGGCGTAGGGCTCCATGGACCCCGACACGTCGAGCAGCAGCACTAGGCGGCGCGGCTTTCGATCGCCGATGAGGAACTCGCGGCGGATGGCCTCGCCGCCGGTGCGCAAGGCACGCCGAATGGTGCGACGCAGGTCCGGACGCCGAGACATACGTTTGGCCCGCACGGCCCGCCGCGAGCGGCGGGTGACTGCCTGGAAGCGCAGCTCGCCCATCAGGGCGTGCAGCTCAGACAGCTCGCCATCGCTGCAATCGGCGAAGTCCTTGTGGCGCAGCGTCTCGACATCGCTGTAGCGGACCCGCAGAGTCGGCCCGGCATCGGGCTCGTCACCGTCGCCTGGCGGCGCTGCGCCGCTGTCGTCGTCAGTGTCGGTGGCCAGCGTCACCGAGATTGGCGGCAGCTCGACCACGATCCCACTCGGAGCACGGCCTTCCCAGAAAACTGCGAAGGCCCGGTCGTAGACGCCGATGTCGGCCGGACTGCCGACCAGCGTGGCGCGGCCTGCCCAGTACACATCCTCGCGGTTGGCAACTCCCAACAGCCGCAGCGCTTCAGTGAACGCCATGACACGGCGGATGGTGACGACCAACCCCGCTCCACGCAGGATCGACGAGAACGCCGAGGCCAAGCGCTCAGGCTCGTTGACGTGCTCGTCAGGCGCCGACGGCGGTGCACCGAGATCGGTGCCACCGGCGCCCACGGCTCTCAGGCCTCGGCGACGGCGGCCATGATCATCTCCATCCCGACCGACGTGACCCGCTGCTGGTCCTCGCGGTACTTCAGCACCGTTCCCAGCGTGGCCTCGAGCATGGGAGTGTCCAGCTCGGCTGCACCGAGACGCCCCAGCGCCGTGGCCCAGTCGATGGTCTCGGCCACGCCAGGAGGCTTGTACAGCCGCATCTCGCGCATCACCGACACGGCAGAGGCCACTTGCCGTGCAAGTGCGCCGTCGACATCGGGCAGCTTGAGCTTGACGATCTCGACCTCACGGTCCACTGACGGGTGCGAGACCCAGTGGTACAGGCAGCGGCGCTTGAGGGCGTCGTGCACATCGCGGGTCCGGTTGGAGGTGACCACCACGAGCGGCGGCCGGGCCGCCGTGATCGTGCCCAGCTCGGGCACGGTGACCGTGAAGTCGGACAGCACCTCCAGCAGGAATGCCTCGAACTCGTCGTCGGCGCGGTCGACCTCGTCGATCAGCAGCACGGCGGGCGTGGCATCGTCGTGGTCGATGGCCCGCAGCAGCGGCCGGCGTATCAGGAAGCGTTCCGAATACAGCTCGTCCTCGATGGCCTCGGCGTCGGCCGCAGCGCGCCCTGCAGCCTCGGCAGTGCGCAAGTGGAGGAGCTGGCGCGTGTAGTCCCATTCGTAGAGCGCCTGAGCGGCATCGATGCCCTCGTAGCACTGCAGGCGGATGAACTCCCCGCCGATCCAGGCCGCGAGCACTTTGGCCAACTCGGTCTTGCCCACGCCGGCATCGCCCTCCAAGAAGAGGGGCCGGCCCATCGTGACCGACAGGTACACCACCGTCGACAGCCCCTCGTCGGGCAGGTAACCGTGCTCGGTCAGCGCCGCCGAGACATCAGCAGTGGTACTGGGCGCCGTGAACACAGCGGCCAAGGCTACGGCTTCACCTACGGCTCAGCCTCCGGCCGCTCTATGAGGTCGTCTCCAACCGGCAGAAGCAGGAGGCGGTGATGGGCACATCTGCCCGTGCGATGGCGAGATCGAGGCGCTGGCGGATCAGCGGCTCCTCCACCGTCTCTCCCCGGCGTGCGAGGCATTCGTGCAGCCCGTGCAGGCTCCAGACGTTGTCGGGATGCTGGCAGGGCCGGCGCAGCTGGTCGTCCAGGCCCAGATCGGCGCGGTACAGCGCCTCGGCCTCGTCGAACTGGCCCTGCTCCGACAGCAGCGCAGCCAAGGCGTGGCGGGTGGGCTGCATCCAGCCCCAGGGCTCGTCGTAGGGCAGGTTGTCGTCGAGTTCCACCGCGTGGCGAAGATGGTCGAAGGCGACATCGAAGTTGCCACACCGGTACTCCACCTCGCCGTTCAGCATGGCCTCGGCCACGGTCAGGATGTCCAGACCCGTGTTGTTGAACAGCGTGCGGCTGGGCAGCACCTGAGCCTTGGCAGCCAGGAACTCCTCGCGTTCGGCCAGCGCGTCGTCGACCTGGCTCAGCGAGGCGAAGGCCACTGTGCGTGCATAACGCATCATCGCAGTGGTGACGCAATAGAACTGCTGGTCGAAGGGCAGGTGCTGGCTGAGGATCTCATGCCACCTGCCGAAGCGCACGTACACGTGCTGCTTGATCGCCACGAACCCCTCCAGCCAGTCGGCCATCGGCGGCGAACCGGTCCGCAGCAGGTTCTCGGGCAGCGTGCGGTTCATCTCTTCGGCCGCTTCCAGGGCAGGGGCGTACTGGCCGGCCAGCATCGCCCCGTACACCTTGAAGTGGTAGTCGTGGCAGCGGTAGGCCGAGTAGAAGTTCATCGGACCCTTGAAGTCCAGGTACTTGCGATCGGCGACGATCGCGGCCGAGTTGCGCGTCACGACGTTGTGGTAGTGGCCGCACAGCACATCGATGTGGGTCGGCATGTGGACGAGGTGGCCGGCGTCGGGCGCCAGATCGACCAGGCGGTCGCCGGCAGCCAGCGCCCGCTCGGGATGCGGCGACATCTCCATGAGGTGGATGTACATGTGCAGCAGGCCCAGGTGGCTGTTGGCGCCATCGGCGTCGAGAGTGTCGAACGCAGTCTCCAGCACGTCGACTGCCTCGAGCGTGCCCGCACCCTCTGCCGGATCGCCCGTGATCAGATTCCACAACTCCCACGGCGTCCGGTTCATGATCGCCTCGGCGAACAGGGCGCAGACATCGAGGTCGTCACGATGACTCCGGTAGACCTCGCGCATGGCGTCTGCGTAGGCGTCGTTCCATCGCCCGAAGTCGTCCTCGCCAGGCACCTCGGGATCGGCCGGGTAGCGATGCGCCAGCGCGCCAATCAGGGCCCGTTCGAGATCGCCGGCGCCGGCCGCAGCGTCCTCGGCAGCGGCCGCCTCGGCACGGGCACGCGCCAACGACGAGCGCAGGTCTTCGGCGTCGAACTCCTCCCACGGCTTGTTGTAGTTCGGTCCGATGGCGTACGCGATGCCCCAGTGCGCCATCGCGAAGCCGAGATCGTGCAGGAGTGCACGCTCGAAGCAGGCGATCGCCTCTTCGTGATGGAACCCGTAGCACCACGCCATGCCGCGGTCGAACCACAGCTGGGCCTCGGCGTCAGACGTCGTCACCGGCCAGCGGTACGAACCCAGATCGAAGTAGGCCACCGTCGTTGCCCGAGTCCTTCCGTCAGGAGACGCTGCTCGCCAGTGTCCTGTCGGTCTCCGATTTTTTCACAACATCTCTCATGAAATCGAACAATCACATGAACAGATTTCACTTTGGGGATGCAGGCAGGTGCAGGCTCCCGCAACGAACGATGCTCAGCCGAGAGCGATCATCGACGTGCCGGTCAGCGCCGCGGCAATGCCGATGACTTGCCACCAGCGCAGCGTGTCGTCGTCGAACAGCACCGCCAAGGCGATCGTCACCACCGGATAGAGGGACGCAGCTACCGCTACTTCGCTGAGCGGACCTCGTTGCAGCCCGGCAATGAAGGCGCCCATGCCCGCTCCGCCAGCAACGCCGCCGGCGAAGCCGGCAAGACGGAGCGACGGGGGCAGGATCTGCGGTATCCGCCGGACCCTGGTCACTGCCAGCATGCACGCCAATGCCGCCATGCGCTGGCTGACTGCAGGCCACATGCCGCTGTCCAGGCTGGTCTCGCCCAACAGCACCGTCGCCGTCGCGAACGAGACTCCCGCCAGGAGAGCAAAGGCGATGCCCCGCCTGATGTCGCCTCGCAGATCCGGCACGATCACCGCGGCCAGCAGCCCGGCGATGGTCACGGCGATGCCTGCGGCCGCAACCGACGAGGGCCGCTCGCCGACGCCGAGCCCGTATGCCAGCGGCCCCAGCGCAGTGGACGCTGCCACCACCGGCGAGGCAATCGCCGCCGACGACACGGCCATGCTGTGCCACATCGCCGAGAGCGCAAGCGCCATCAGCACGCCCGAGGCCGCACCAAGCGCGAGCGAGGCGCCGATGGCAGAACTCGGCACCAGCAACAGCAGAACCACCGTCACGACCAAGCCGCCCATGAACGCGGTGCCGACCGCGGTCATGGCGCGGGCGCGCCGGCTGCAGTAGCGACCGAAGTAGTCGGATACGCCGATCAGGACCGACGCCGCAGCACCCAGCAGCACCGGCATGCGATCCGCACGCTAGTTGCGCGTCTCCCTCAGCCTGGCGGCCCCGATGAGCGACTCAGTCGCGAACGACGTCGCCAGTCACTTTGTCGAAGAAGTGCATCGCCGACACGTCGATGGCAACTTCCATGCGCTGGCCGACGCGCGCTTCGCTCTGCTGAGCAAACCGGCCCAGGAAAGCGCTGCCGAGATCTTCAGAGTCATCCGCGTCAGCCGACGGACTGCCGGTCTCTATGCGTTGTACACCGATGTCGAGATGGGCGACGATTTCTGAGCCGAGCTCTTCGAGGAGCTGTACGCCGGCGACGATGCGTTGGCTGTAGTCCGGAGCGAGTGCCGAGTCATATACGTCGTCTGGACGGATGCCGCACACCAGACGCCTTCCCTCGTAAGCACGCAGCGCCGGGCACTCATCGAGAATCGAGAGCGGCAACTCGACACTCTGTGTGCCCATCTCGACGTTGACACCGCTGCCGCCGACGGAGACAGCCGACTCGAAGAGATTCATCGCCGGTGACCCCACGAACCCAGCGACGAACACATTCGCCGGCCGGCGGTACAGCACCGAGGGCTTGTCGACTTGCTGGAGCACACCGCCGTTCAGCACTGCCACTCGATCACCCATGGTCATCGCCTCCACCTGGTCATGAGTGACGTAGATGGTGGTCACGCCGAGGTCTCGCTGGATTCGCAAGATCTCGCTGCGCATGTACACGCGGAGCTTCGCGTCGAGGTTCGACAGCGGTTCGTCCATGAGGAACACCGAGGGCTCACGGACAATGGCTCGTCCCATCGCGACACGCTGACGCTGCCCGCCCGACAACGCGGCCGGCTTGCGATCCAGGAACTCGGAGAGATGCAGCACGTCGGCGGTGCGCTGCACCCGCTGATCGATCTCAGACTTCGGGGTCTTGGCAAGCTTCAGCGGGTAGGCGATGTTCTTGCGCACCGTGAGGTGGGGATACAACGCATAGTTCTGGAAGACCATGGCGATGTCGCGATCCCGCGGGTGCACCTTGGTCATGTCAGCATCCCCGATACGCAGAGTCCCGCTCGAAATCTCCTCGAGCCCGGCGACCATTCGCAGCGCCGTGGACTTCCCGCACCCTGATGGCCCGACAAACACGACGAACTCGCCGTCGTCGATGCTCAGGCTCATGGCGTTCACTGCGGTGACACCCCCCGGATATACCTTCGTCAGATCTGCAAGCTCAACCGTCGCCATGTGAATTCTCCTTCGCGATCCTCCGTGGGTCCTCTCTTCGAAGCCAGCGCGACAACGGAAGGACCCACGGGGGCTCAAACAGCTCTCCGTATCTCGCCCGATTCGCGGCTATCGCCATCATCAGCAGCCAATTCAGCCAGAGCAGCGCGAGCAGCAGCAGGCCGACGGGCACGAGTACGCCCGCCAGCTCGACACGCGCACCGAGCTCCAGGACTCCCCAGAGCAACAGGGCAGCGACTGCGACGGACGCGTTGAAGTCAATGGCTCGGCGCCGATGGCGTCTGCCGGCGTCCCCGCCGCGGCTCAGGATTGCTCCCAGCGCGAGCGGTCCCAGGATGATCACTGGCGCAGCCCACACGGCAGGCCGGCCGATCACCACCACTGCGGCCGCGGCCGGTATCAAGGGCGTCAGATGCACTGAGGCGTCTCGGATGCGCTCAAACCGCGTGCCCGGCTGAACCAGGTATTCGGCACTCATGACTGCGCTGCCTCGCCCGTCCGGGTGATCGTGACGTGCCGATTGACGTCAAGGTCACTGATCGTGCTGACGGTGCCATCGGGCCACGTCACCTCGATCTCCACTGAGCCGGAACTGTCGCCCACACCGAAGTGCAGCATCGCCGAGGCACCCGAGAGATAGCCGCGTGCCGCCTCGACCGTGCGCACCAGCGTGCTGTCGCGCTCACCGACCAATCGCACCTGTGCACCGATGGCATCTGGATTGCCGGTGCCGGGCCAACGCAGCGCGACGGTCACGGCACCGCCGCCGCACAGCCGATTCTCATACAGCCGCGACGGCGCGTTGAGGTTGTTCACGACGATGTCGAGATCCCCGTCGAGGTCGAGATCGGCCATAGCCATCCCCCGCCCGCCCGTCGTGTCGTCGAGGTCCCAGCCGGCGGCCGGCGCGAAGCGTTCACCGTCGATATTGCGAAATGCCTGGTTGGTCTCGACCAGGCTGGCGTCGGGCAGGTGCCCGAACAGGTTGTCGGCGACCATGCCGTTCACGACGTACAGGTCCACGAAACCGTCGTTGTCAAGATCGCCGAACAGCCCGGACCAGCTCCATCCCGTCGCCTCCACACCGAACGACGGCGCGTCGCTGGCGAAGCCATCGCCCGTTGACAGCAACAGCACGTTCTCGGGCCGCTGGATGTCGTCTGACGGCGAGGCGTCGATGTCTGACTGCACATTGGCGTATGCGTCGATGGTCTCTGGTCGGTCGTCCATGGGCTTCATGTCGGTCGCAAACAGGTCCAGGTCGCCGTCGTTGTCGATGTCACCCGAGTCGATGCCCATCGTGCTGAACGCGGTCTGGGCAAATGGAGTCGCCGGGGTCCACAAATCGTCCTCGCCGGCAAACCACACGTAGTCGGGCGTGGCGAGGTCGTTGCCGACATAGATGTCAGCGCGGCCGTCGCCGTCGATGTCGCCAATGCGGGTCGCGAGCGCCTGCGATTCGGACGCGAGCTGCGTATGAACAAATGTCTCGCCGTCGCGTTCGAACAGGCCCACGCCTCCCTTGTTGCCGAGATTGAGGCGCCGCTCGGCCGTGAGCTCGGCGTTGTACGCACCGGTGACTGCATCGAGGTCGCCGTCGCCGCCGAGATCCCCCCATGCCATGGAGTATGTGTACGCATCGAGGCCCACGATCTCGTCGCGTTCGAAGCGCTCGTCAGCCGTCGAGCCCTGGCCCGTGTTGCGCATGACCAGTGGACGGCCGACGCCGGTCGTGAACACGACATCGTTGCTGCCGTCACCATCGCTGTCGACGATGATCACCTGGCGGAAGCGGCCCTCGACGAGCGCTTCGCGGCGGAATCGCAGTGGACCGTCGTTCCACAGCACCGAGCTGTCTCCACTCAGATTGGCCAGGACGAGATCATCGTCGCCGTCTCGATCCAGGTCACCGACAGCGAGGCCCGCACCCATGCCGTCGAACATGGAGCGGCTCGCCCCTGGTCCGCGGGTGTGATGCTCGAGGTCAACGGGCACGAATCGACCGTCGCAGGCACTTCGGTCGGCGTGCGGCACAGCCTCGACGCTCACCTCAGCGGAATCCGCGGTTGAGCCACAAGCGCTGAGCGCCAGCACCGACAGCGCGCATACCGCGCCGAGCACAAGGCGGGCGCGCCCGGCTCGAAGGTCTCGACAAGCGCCCACGAGCGTCCGGACCGGAGGCAGCCGGCAAGCCGAGGAGTCGGAGGAACGTTCCCTCGACATCATCAGTGCCTCCGGTCCGGTTCGCCCGGGAGGGCAGTCCTGGCTAGGAGCCGAGGACCGCGTTGACCTCGCCTGCCACTTGGGCGAGGCGCTCACCAGCGTCAACCTGCCCACGCAGGATCTCCTGCATGGCCGGACCGACGATGGCTTCGATCTGGCTGGCGCTGTCAGTGATCGGGAAGAGGAACGTCGTGCCCTCGTCGACGTGCACCGTGAAGGCCGTCACGTCCACGCCATTGCCCTCGTGGGCAGCGATGGCGATCTCGGCAGCCGAGGGAATGGCCGGAAACACCACGGCGCCCTCGCCGATGACGTCCTGACATGCAGCTGACGCCATGTGCTTGACCCACTGCCACGCCTCTTCTTGATGCTCCGAGTGCGTGTTGATGGAGTCGGCCAGGCCATTGAACATCGAGGCACGCGCACCGCTCGGTCCAACCGGAAGCGGGGCGAACTCGACGTCGAAGGGTGTATCGGCCCCGATGTAGGTGCCGATCTTCCACGAGCCGTCAGCCATGACCGCAGCCGAGCCGTTCTGGAACACGGTGGTCCCGCCGAGTGATTCGACGTCCTCGATCGGCACGACATAGCCGGCCTGAATCATCCGCGCGAACCAGTCGATGGTGGCTGCGAGACGCGGGTCGTCATAGTTCGCGGAGTCACCGAACGGGTTCACGTCCAGGAACTCGAATCCGGTGGATCCTGCGAAGGCCGAGAATGTCGTCTGTCCGAACGCGCCGAAGTTGCCTTCGAGACCCAGTCCGTACACCTCGACATTTTCCGGATCGAAGTCCGGCGAGTCACCGGTGTTGCCGTTGGCGTCAACGCTCAGCCTGCGGATGAGTTCGCCGAACGAGCCGCCGTCGTCGGGGTTCCACTCAGCCGAGGCAAAGTCTGCGGCCGTCACACCCGCCCCAGCGACGTGGTCCGAGTTCATCACGAGCGCGATGGTGTCGAAGTCCTTGGGCAGGCCGTAGCGGTTGCCATGGTTGTCGACCCACAGCTCTGCAAGACCCGGGAAGTAGGCGCCGGTATCGACGTTGTCACGCTCCACGAAATCGTTCAGCGGAACCAGAACATCACTGGCCACGAACTCGGGATAGCGGGCGAGGTGATCGGTGAACACGTCGGGGCCCGAGCCCGAGGCGAAGCCTGCGGTCACATTGGTCCAGTAGTCGCCCCAGCCGAACTGGGTGATCTCGACATCGATGCCAGGATTGGCGGCCTCGAAGTCAGCAGCGCACTGCTCGTAATAGGGCTGCTGGTTGCCGTCCCAGAGCCAGTACTCGATGCTGACTGCCTCCGCCATGTCGTCCTCGGACATGTCGTCGCCGTCATCGGACGACGGTGCCTGTGTTGCCGCAGGTGCGTCGTCGGCATCGTCGTCACCGCAGGCCGCAGCGACGATCGAGAAGGCGAAGAGGACTGCGAGCAGTCTCCATAGCGCTTTGTTCATCAGGTTCTCCCTCCCAGGAGTCAGCGGCGACCCACAGCGGGCCGCCGTTTGTCGGTGGGGATCACTTGATCCCCGAGAAGCCGATCGAGTCGACGACCTTCCGACCGAATGCCAGGAAGATGACGATGATCGGCAGGGCTGCGAGCAAGGTGCCCGCCATCAGGCCCGACCAGTCCGGGGAGGTCCCGGGTTGTTGAGCCGTGAACTGCCCCAGCGCGACAGTGAGCGGCTGTCGCGCTGGATCTCGGGCCACTACGAGCGGCCACAGAAATTCGTTCCACGCAGTGATGTAGGTGAGGATCGACAGCGTTGCGAGCGGTGCCGCGCTCATCGGCACGATGATCCCGAAGAAGGTCCTGAAGTGCCCAGCTCCGTCGAGCAGCGCAGCCTCCTCGACTTCACGGCTGATTCCCAGGAAGAACTGGCGCAGGAAGAACACCGCGAACGGCGTCATGAAGAAGAACGGCGCGATGATCCCGGGGTAGCTGTTCAGCCAGCCGAAGTTCTTGACCAGGATGAGGTTGGGAATAAGCGTGAAAATCGGCGGGATCATCAACCCGCTGAGAAACAGGAAGAACAGTTTGTCGCGGCCCCGGAAGCGCAGTCGGGCGAACGCATAGGCGGCCATCGCCGAGAACGCGACCTGCCCGACGGTGATCGCCGTCGAGACGATCACACTGACCTTGAGCGACTGCAGAAAGTCGAAGGAGCCGGTGTTCTGGCGCCCCAGGCTCTCGAGAATCTCCTCCTCGCTGGCGGTGCCGAGCACGCGTTCGAAGTTGTTGTCGGTGTAGCCGACCGGAAGCAAGCTCTGCTCGCCCGCAAAGAGCTGGCCATTGGTCGACAGGCCAGTGCGCAGCGCCCACCAGAACGGGAAGACGCTGACGATGAGGATTGCGATCATGAACGCCCATGCCGCCCCACGACCGATCCCCCGCTTCCGCAGCCGCGCCGATGTTGGCGTGGCGGTGGGCGCGGGTGCGGGCGTGAGCTTGTCGTCCAGCGTCGTGCCACTCATGCCAGATCGCTCTCGCCGGCCCGCAGGAGCTTGAGCTGCAGGAAGGTGACCGTCAGCAGAATCGCGACGAGCAGCACTGAGATCGTGGCTGCGTAGCCGAGCTGGTTGAAGTCGAATGCGTTCTGGTAGATGTACAGGTAGATCACCCGGCTGGCGTTGGCCGGTCCGCCGGGCTGTCCGCCAAATCCGCCGGTGGCGACAAACACGGTGTCGAACACCTGCAAGGAACCGACGATGGTGATCACGAGGACCAGCGCCAGGATCGGGCGCAGCAGCGGGATCGTGATGTCCCGGAACATCTGGCGCTCGGTAGCGCCGTCGACTGCTGCCGCCTCATAGAGACTGCGGGGAATCGTCTGCAGCCCGGCGAAGATCAGCAACGCCGTGTAGCCCATATGACGCCACGTGTTGATGCCCGCGAGGCTGGGTATGACCTTGCCGGTGTCGGTGAAGAACCTCACTGGGTCCATGCCGAAGAGACCAAGGAAGTCGTTGACGATGCCCAGATTCCCATCGAGCATCCACACCCACAGCAGCGCCACGATGACGTTGGGAATCAGCCAGGGCAGCAGCAGGATCCCGCGAATGGTGACCGATTTGGTGAGACGATCCATGAGCACCGCTATCAAGACAGCGAGGATCGTCTGCGAGACGATGTTGATCACCGTGTACTTGAAGGTGATCTTGAGCGATTCCCACACCTGACGGTCGCTGAAGAGTCGGTCATAGTTGTCGGTGCCGACCCAGCTCCCCCGATTGGCGATCAGGTTCCAGTCGGTGAAGCTGATGTACACGCCTCGCAGCGCGGGATAGAGATAGAACGCCACGAATCCCACCAGCGCAGGGAGCAGGAACCAGAAGGCGGATCGCCAGCCGCCGTGCAGGCTGGCTGTGCCGAACAGCGACCGTCGAGGCGAGGCTCCAGGCGGTGCCGTGGTCACCGTCACCGGATCTCTCCAGCGGCCGTGTCCCGCTCGCGAAGCGGCTCGGGGATGTATTCGCTATGGGCCTCGATCAGCTCGTCGACGAGTTCGGAGATCTGATCGAGATCGAGTTCGGCTGCCGTGTGCGGGTCGAGCATGGCGGCGTGATACACGTGCTCGCGGCGACCGGTCCGCAGTGCCTCCACCGTGAGCTGCTGGGGGCCGATGTTGGTGTGCATGAGCGCAGCGAGCTGAGGGGGCAACGACCCGATGACGTGGGGCGTCACTCCGCCCGCCCCAACGGTGGCCGGCACCTCGACAGCGCAACCCGAAGGCAGATTGTCGATCAGGCCGAGGTTCGGCACGTTGACATAGACGATGCGTTCGGTGCCGGTGGCAATGCTGTGAATGATCTGCGGCGCGTACTCGTCGCTCGCGGGCACCTCCAGCGGATACTCCGGGTCTTCGAGGCGCCGGCGGAGTTCCTCCCACTCGGCAATCTGTTCCTCGCAGCGCCTGACGTACTCGCGCACCGGAATCTTGAACCGCTCGATGAGCTCAGGCCGGCCTCGCTTGAGGAAGTACGGCGTGTACTCCGCGAAGTGCTCGCTCGACTCGGTGACGAAGTATCCGAGCCGCCGCAGCATCTCGTACCTCACGGCATCGGGCAGGTCCCACTCGCCGCGGGTCGGCGATTCTGCCGGATCGGTATAGAGCTGCCGCAATGCGGGATACAGGTCGGTGCCCTGGTGCTCCAGCCGCAAGAAGAAGCACATGTGATTGATGCCAGCGGCGAGATACTCCATCTCGTCGACCGGCACCCCAAGATCGCCGGCCAGGTGATGCGCCGTCGTCGGCACGCTGTGGCAGAGCCCGTAGGCCTCCACGTCGGCCATCAACGTGAGCGCCCACATGTTGATCGCCATCGGATTGGCGTAGTTGAGCAGCCGTGCGCCATCGCTGAACTCGCTGATGGCTTCGGCTACTTCGACCAGCGCGGGAACCGTCCGCAGACCGCGCATGATCCCGCCGATGCCGATGGTGTCCGCGATGGTCTGGGTGAGACCGAACCGCTCCGGAATCTCGAAGTCGTGGACTGTGGCCGGCTCGAAGCCGCCGATCTGGAACATCGTGATGACGAAGTCGGCGCCCTCGACGGCGCTGCGCAGGTCCGTCGTGGCAAGGACCTTGGCACGTGCGCCCCGATCTGCGACCAGCCGGTGCCCGACGATCTCGGATGTGCGGAGTCGCTCGGGGTCGATGTCGTGAAGGCGGATGTCCAGGTCGTCCCGCAGATCGTCGTACGCGAGCAGGTCGCCCATCAGGTTGCGGGAGAACACTGTGCTCCCCGCCCCGATGAATGCGACTGCAACCATCTGACCCCCCTGGCTTGTCTCGCCAAAATAGCATACGTCAACGTTGGCGTCAACGTTGACGTCAACGATGGCGCAAACCCTTGCCTGCCCGACCGGAACCGGTAAGTTCGCGCGTAGACGGGTCTGGCGAAGAGCGCCTAGCCGCGGCAGGACCGACTCTCGTGTTCGGAGGGCCATGGATCGGGAAGCGACACTCCACGACGTGGCCAACAAGGTCGGGGTCTCGCCGCGCACGGTGTCTCGGGTCGTGAACGATGAGGGGGGTTATTCCGAGGAAACCCGCCGCAGAGTATTGGCCGCCGTCGAGGAGTTGCACTACCGCCCCAACATGGTTGCGCGGGCGTTGATCACCAAGCGCAGCGGCACCGTCGGTCTGGTCGGTGGCGACATGACCGACCCGTACTTTCCCGCCCTCGCCGAGGGCATTCAGCAACGCGCCCGTGAAGCCGGCCAGACCATGTTCTTCGCAAGCACGGGCAGCAATCCGGAACGGCAGGCAGAAGTGCTCCGGTCCTTCTGGGCAAGGGCCGTGGACGGTGTGATCGTCTTTCCTGCACTCGATTCGATCGAACAGCTCACCGACTACGGCGAACGCGGACTGCCGATCGTGGTGGTGGACGACTTCCTCGACGCACCCAACGTCGCATGCGTGTCATTCGACCTCCACAGCGGCGGCAGGCTTGCTGCACAGCACCTGCTCGAGCGCGGTCGTCGACGCATGGGAGTCATCAGTGCAACCGTGTCTCCGCCCCGGCGCCGACACCGCGAGCAAGGCTTTCTGCAGACTCTGGCGGAATCTCAGGACGGCCACCGCCCGCCGGCCATGTCGCAAACAGACCCGACAGTGAAGGGAGGCGAAGAGGGTTTGACACAGTTGCTCTCTCAGATGCCAGACCTCGACGGCGTGTTTGCGTACAACGACCTCGTCGCCATTGGAGCGATACGTGCGGCGATCGCGAGCGGCCGTCGAGTGCCTGAGGACATCGCCGTCGTGGGCTGCGACGACATCGAGATGAGCACCTACGTATCACCGGCACTCACGACCATCCGACTCGACCGCTCGCGGCTCAGCGCAGAGGCGGTGACAGCACTGGGAGACCTGATCGACTCGCCGGGCGAGCGGCGGGAGGCGGTGGTCCTGGGGGTGGAGTTGATCATCCGCGAGTCGGCGTGACAGGTGGAGTCGCGCCGGTCGATCGAGCATTGGCATTGCATCGCGAACGCTGGGGCGTCCCCGATGTCCTCAGCAGGGCACCCGGGCGAGTCAATCTGATCGGCGAACACACCGACTACAACGACGGATTCGTGTTCCCCATGGCGATCGAATTCGACACCGTCGTCGCACTGAGCCGAGCCAAGAGCGGTTCCCCCAGCACAGTGATCTCGGAGATCTTCGGCGAGGCACGGCGTGATGACGAACGGGAGCCGATCACCGCAACGCATTGGGCTGCGTATGTCTTCGGCGTGAGCCACTTGCTGAACGGACTCGGCAAATCGATCGGTCCGTGGCGATGCACGATCGCCACCGATGTGCCAATCGGGGCGAGCCTGTCGTCATCAGCCGCATTGGAAGTCGCCATGGCGAGAGCACTGTTGCAACTTGCGGGCGAGAGCTGGGATGCGACGGCAACGGCCGAGTTGTGTCAGCGCGTGGAGCATGAAGTCGTCGGGATGCCGTGCGGGATCATGGATCCCCTCATTTCTGCAGGTGCGGTCCGGGGGCACGCATCGCTGATTGACTGCCGGTCGTTGGAGATGCTGCCGCGCCGGCTTCCGGACGGGACGGTGATCGCGATCCTCGACACCATGACACGGCGCGAACTGGTGGACTCGGCATATGCCGACCGCCGCGCCGCCTGTGAACGCGCAGCGAGATGGCTCTCGGTGGCCGCACTGCGCGACGCCGAGCTGGACGAACTCGAGCGAATGCCGGCGGAACTGGCGGTTGAACGTCGGCGAGCGAGGCACGTCATCACCGAGAACGAGCGCACGCTCGCGGCAGCCACCGCCATGGACGCGGGCGACGCAGCGGCCTTCGGAGCACTCATGAACGCCAGTCACGCCAGCTTGCGAGACGACTACGAGGTATCAGGCCAGGCGCTCGACGCCATGGTGCAGATCGCGCATTCCAGCCCCGGGTGCATCGGCGCACGGATGACCGGCGGTGGCTTTGCCGGCTGCGCGGTGGCGCTGGTCGCCGCCGACGCCGCAGATGACTTCATCCCAGCGGTGCAGGAGCGCTACCGGGCCGTCTCAGGTCTCAACGCAAGCGTCTGGCTCTCCCAGCCCGCTGCGGGCGCCTCCCACATCGACAGCATCGGGCAGCATCCGGAGTGACGAACGCACGTCGTCACGAGTGTGCGGCCAGGGACGACACGATCTCTGCGAGTGTCGAACGCGATGGCTCCCAGCCGAGCAAGTGACGCGCCCGTTGTGTGGAGGCGACCAGCTCAGCAGGGTCGCCCATCCGGCGCGGCCCTATCTCGCACGCCACCGGGCGTCCGAGCACACGTTCGACAGCGGCAACGACCTCGAACACCGAGTGGCCGACGCCGGCGCCGAGATTGACCGCCGTGGTCGACCCGCCCGCCCGCAGGTAGTCGAGCGCCAGCAGGTGCGCCTCAGTGAGGTCAGCGACGTGGATGTAGTCGCGCACGGCGGTGCCATCGGGAGTCGGGTAGTCGTCGCCGAAGACCGTCAGCCGCCCGTCAGGCTCTGTTGCCGCACGCACCGCAAGCGGGATCAGGTGTGTCGCCGGCCTGTGGGGTGACGTGCGACGAGCGGTTGCGCCAGCAGCATTGAAGTACCGCAGCGACACCGACCGCAGACCGTCCGCGTGGTCGTGCATCTCCAGCATCTGCTCGGCGACCAGCTTGGTCCACCCGTAGGGACTCGTCGGCTGAGTGGATTCGCTCTCGGAGATTGGAGTCGTTGAGGTATTCCCGTACACCGCGGCCGATGACGAGAACACCAACCGGGAAACGCCGTTGCGCACGAGCACGCGGAGCAGTCGGGCCGACTGCACCACGTTGTTCTCGATGTACAGCCCGGGATCGGCCACCGACTCCCCCACGGCGATCAATGCCGCCAAGTGAATGCACGACTCGATGCCGTGACGGCGCACGAGATGCTCGAGGCTTTCGGTGTCGCCGATGTCCACCGATTCGAATTCCACACCACCGGGGAAATCGGGACGCGTCGAGCGCGACAGGTTGTCGATCACCAAGACATCCTCGCCATGTGCAGCGAGCGCGTCGACGACCGCTGAGCCGATGTAGCCCGCGCCACCCGTCACGAGCACTGTCACGAGATCACCGCTGGGACGCGCCCATCAGCTGGTGCCAAGCGAGAGGAGGTTCTCGACGGGCTGGTAGAGCTCTTCGAGGTAGGCCGTGTCGTCTGCGCTGAGCTCGATGGTCGTGGCCTCGACGAGCTGGTCGAGCTGGCTGATCTTGGACACGCCAACCACGGGGGCGGTGATCTCGGGCTTGTTTGCGAGCCACGCCAGCGCGATCTGGGCGGGGCGCACGTCGAGTCGCTCAGCCAGCTCAGACACCCGGGCAGCGATGTCGAAGTCGCGCTCGCCCAGGTAGAGGCTTTCTGTGCGGGCACGGTCCTGGCCCGTCGAGCGATCTGTTGTGCCGGCGTCCAGACTGCCCTGGTAGGACCCCGTGAGAATCCCCCGCGCCAGCGGCGACCACGGCGTCAGCGCCACGCCCGTGCTGACGCAGTACGGGTTCATCTCGCGCTCTTCCTCGCGGTAGATGAGGTTGTAGTGGTTCTGCATCGACACGAACTTGGTCCAGCCGTGCATCTCGGCAGTGAGCTGCAGTTCGGCGAACTGCCACGCGAACATCGACGATCCGCCCAGGTACAGGGCCTTGCCCGCCTTGACCACATCGTGCAACGCCTCCAAAGACTCAGCGATGGGCGTGTCGGCGCTGCCGGGAATGCCGTGCGGGTGGCGGTGGATGATCAGCTGGTCCACATAGTCGACGCCGAGGCGACGCAGCGAATTGTCGACCCCCTCCATGATGTGCTTGCGGCTCAGACCCCCCTCATTCGGGTTGCGGCCCATGGGTATCGAAACCTTGGTGGTGAGCACGAACTGCTCGCGCGGCAGCAGCTCGCGCAGGATCTGCCCCACCACCTCTTCCGACGCACCCACCCCGTAGACGTCGGCGCAGTCGAAGTAGTACAGGCCGCGCTCGATGGCGGCCTCGAAGATCGGGCGGGCCTGCTCGACGCCCAGCGTCCAGTCACCCTGGTGGCCGCGCCCGGGCACGCCGAAGTTCATGGTTCCCAAGCAGAGCTCCGACACCTGGAGTCCGCAGTTCGAACCGAGCTGGGTGGATTTCAGTCGCGACATGGCCACGAAACGTATTCGACTGCGACGCTCATCCGTCGGCCGAAGCTGGAGGCAATGCCCAGCCGGCCCTAGGCGGCCCTTGGCTCAGCGGACGAAAGGCCGCGCCACAGCGCCCTGTAGGTCGGCCAAGATGCATCGGCGGGCAGGTAGCCGTCTTCGCTCAGCGCGCGCTGCAAGCGCGGCAGATTGCGGGCCGGAATGCCGGAATCGACGTGGTGTGCCAGGTGATATCCCACGTGATAGGGCACGAAAAGCACCCGAGCCAGCCAGCTTTGGCGGATGTGGTGCGTGGTGTTGCGACGGTCGGCCGTGCGTGTCATGCCCCCGTGCTCGGCGATGGCTCGCAGGCGGTTGATGAACTGGTACCAGGTGAACCACGGCAGCGCCCACAGCAGCAGGTACAGCCATGGATGGCCAGCCAGCCAGAACAGCCCGAACACGATTGCCTGCCCGGCGAAGAAGCGCAGGCTGAGCGGCACGTATTTCAGCTTCACGAGCCCGGTGAACCGCGGTTTGGTGATGCGCCAGGCCGACACTCCGACGATGTCGCGCACCAGCTTTCGCCGCAGCGACTTTCCCGAGATCGGGTAGAACGAATACAGCAGGAAGTCGGGCTCTTTGGGGCCGAACTCGTCACGATGATGGATGGCGTGGCCCCGTCGGTAGAAATGCGAGCCCGTGCCCATCGGCAGCCAGCCCAGCAGATTGATGCCGATCCGGTCGTTCAGCCAGCGGTTCGAGAACAGCAGCCGGTGGGCCGCCTCGTGATGGAGGATGAACCACCGCAGCTGCAAGGTGCCGATCACCGGTATTGCGGCGACGACTGCCAGCGGGTAGCCGATGGCCATCACCGCCGCAATGACGGTCACGGGTGCCGCCATCGTCGCAACGACTTCGATCGCATTGATGAAGTTGGGGATGCGACGCAGCTCCGCCCGGAAGGCCGGCTTGGGCCGGCCGTCGGTGCGCAGGCGCTCCGAGCCCTCGAACCGAGGCAGGTCCGAGCGCGTCATGCCACCGGTCATCTTCGTCACGAGCTCATCGTGCGTCGGCGGTGCCGCGGCAACGCTCACACTTCGAATGCTACGACGCACAGACCGCACCGAAGAGTCCAGCGACACCGGGCGGTCTCGTCTCGAAAAACCGTATCGCACAAGATACGCTTGCGGGATACGTTCGCCCGATGGATGTCGAGGTCGGCCAAACCGATGTCTACGCGAGATGGTTCGCCAAACTCCGCGACCGGCAAGCACGCCTGCGCATCGTCGCTCGCATCAGACGCTTGGGACTGGGTCACGCAGGTGACGTCAGGTCGGTCGGCAAGGGAGTGTCCGAACTCCGCATCGACTACGGACCCGGCTACCGGGTGTATTTCACCCAGCGGGGCCAGACGCTCGTGGTGCTGCTTGTCGGCGGCGACAAGGACAGTCAGCAGCGGGATATCGCCACCGCGCAGGAACTGGCGGCTCGCATCCCGGCGAGGATCGAGGTAGCGGAATGAGCGACATCAAGATCCGTCGGTGGGACCCAGCCGAGCATGTCGAGTCCGCGGCGGACGCAATCGTGTACCTTGACGCGGCTCTGGAGGACGGCGATCCTCAGTTGGTTGCCGCCGTACTCGGTGACATCGCTAGGGCGGCCGGCATGACCAAAATTGCCGCTGCGACCGGACTCGGACGCGAGAGCCTGTACAAGTCGCTCTCCCCAACTGGGAACCCGGAACTCGCGACCGTGCTCAAGGTGATGCGCGCCACGGGCCTGCGCCTGCACGCGTCCTTGGCCGACGACGCAGCCGCGGCATAGCCGGCCGCTCCCTTTCATACCCGGCATCGCCGGACAGCTGAGGCGCCGTCACGGACGAGGAGAATTGGGACGAGAGCATCTTCTGCGGACAGACATGGCATTTGTCGCGTTCGTAGGCTGCGGGCATGGCGAGGAACCATCGTCGAGCGGTTCACGATCCATGGAGAAACCAGAGAGGGTTCGTGGCTCGCTGGCGGCATCCATCGTGGTGCTACTGGCTTCCGGCTGTGGCAGCGACTTCGGGCAAGCCGACATCGACGCTGCCGTAGCCAAGGCGTTGGCCGAACAGGCAGCAACGACGACAGCAGCGACGACGACCGCCACGGCTACGACCATTCCTGTGCCCGAAGGGGTTATCTACTGCGGCGATAGTCGGGGATGTACGCACGAGCAGATCGAAGAGATCAAGCTCGGAGTTCGAACGCTCGCGGGCGTCCGAATAGGCCGCGACAGCTCGTTTCCCGTGTACAGGACAGCAGAGGAACGCCGACTGGCCGATCTCGAAGGCCGAGTCGTGACCGACGACGAGCAAGATCGCATAAAGGAAGAGCTCAGGTGTGATCAGGTGGCAAGAGACTGGGCCTGGAGGTACAGCCAAACAGGGGAGTTGCGCACACAGGCACAGTACGAGCGAGATCACGGATGCTGATGGCCTTCGGACGAGCATTCGCCGTTGCCGTCGCTGTGGCGATACTGGTCGCTGCCTGCGGCAGCGGCGCGGAGTAAGTCGATATCGACGCGGCGGTATGCGAGGTGCTGGCCGGGCTAGCGACCACGACAGCAACACCTTCGGCGGTCACGGCAACAGCGGGAGAACTCACGACCAGTTCTGATCGCATCAACCGAGGGAGACCATAGGGTTGCTTCCCCAGATGGCTGAGAGAGTGAGGTAAGGCCACGTGACTGATCCGTTGCAGGGGTTTGAGGACCTGAGAGATGTCGAAAAGGCGTTCCTGTTCGACGAGCGGGCAGATCTAGCAGAGACGGAAGACGAACTGCGCCGTGCCGCTGAGCAGAGTGGCAGGACCAAACCCATCCAAGTGCATGACGTTGATCTTGATGAGGTCTCACCGGGTGACTGACTAGCTCGTGGTGGCCGTGGGTGTTGTCGTTCGGCCGTCTGCCCTAAATGCACAGAGATCTCCACAGCCTGCGCAAAACCGAGGGTGAATCAGCATGAGCGAGGCACACATAATGTCCCTGCGATGTGGGCTGAGGAATGTGCTCGACTCAATCGCGATAGCGAACAGCGGGTTAATGACGCCATGGCGCGAGCCGACGCAGCCGACAACCGGGTGAGTGCGTTGGTGGCGGCGCATGAGGCAGAAGTGAGACGATCGGCCGCTGCCGAGTACTAGATGTTGGCTCACATTCTGAGTGCAGCGGACTTGGACGCCTTCGAAGCTGGCGAGATCACTCGCGTACTCAGCTTGACCCAGCAGGAGTACGACTCGTTGGAAATCGTTGACCCTCACACGCTGTACGTCGTTCAGTCGCGTGGGGAAGCAGCCCAATAGTCCCCCAAGTCCTGGGTCGCATTGCCGAGCACGACAGGCTCATCGGGTTGGCAGACCTCGCGACTGAATTCGTAGCGCCGCCGCGGGGCGGCCGCGGGCACGCATTGCCGTGCGGGGGTTGGCTACGGTTCCGGGCGAACACGGATGGGCTGGCCTGTCCAGCGCAGCGAGACAAGGGGACGGGCAATGGACTTAGGAATTGCGGGACGCACCGCGGCGGTAGCCGCAGGATCGGCGGGGCTGGGGCTGGGATCGGCCAAGGCGCTCGCGGCCGACGGCGTGCGCGTGGCCATCTGCGGCCGGGATTCCGAACGTCTCGCCGCCGCTGCTGCGCAGATCGACGGCGAGGTGCTCACCATCGCGGCCGACCTGGGCAATCCGGACGAGGGTCGCAGCTTTGTTGAGCAGGCCATTGCCGGGCTCGGATCAGTGGACATTCTGGTCACCAATGCTGGCGGCCCACCGCCCGGCATGTTCGAGAGCACCGAGATGGACGCCTACCAGATGGCTTTCGACATGAACTGCAAGGCCATGATCGAGATGTGCCGGGTTGCCATCCCGCCGATGCGTGAGCGCGGCTGGGGCCGCGTGTGCGCCATCACCAGTGTCGGCGTGAAGCAGCCGATCCCGTTCCTGCTTGCCAGCTCGGTCGCACGAGCCGGCCTCACCAGCTTCCTCAAGATCACTGCGCGGGAGGTCGCCGCCGACGGCGTGACGGTCAACTCCGCTCAGCCCGGCTCCCATTGGACCGATCGGGTCGCCAAGATGATGGACCGGGATCAGGCAGGCCAGAGCAACCCGATGGGCATCTGCGGCGAATCTGACGACTTCGGCGCCGCTGTCGCGTTCCTGTGCAGCGAGCAGGCCAAGTTCATCACCGGCACAGGCCTGCTCATCGACGGCGGCCAAGCCACCGGCCTCTTGGACTGACCTCGAGTTACTCGCCTCCCCTAGGGAGAGAAAGCGAAGCGCGGGCCGCGCTCGATCGCCTCTTGGGGGAAATCCTCGCGGCATACCTGAACCGCTATGAGCCATAGGGACTCGGCCGCGTCCTCCAAGAGCCTGACCGACTCTGTATCTCCGCCATCCTCAGCGACGTACTGTTCGGCCAGCCGCCGCGCCCCATCCTGCTCCCAGATCGGTGCATCGCAGGCCGCTCGAATGCGGGACTGCCACACATCGTCGGGCGGCGATGCCCCGAGGGCCTGCGACGCAGGCCGAAGACCCGTCTGGGCTTCCCAGCCCACCAGGACCCGGCTGGGAAGTCAAACCCGTCCGTGGCGTCGGAAAGAGCCGTTGACGCGGACATCGAGGACTCGGGAATGGTTTCACTCGATCCGACGACAGATGGCCGAACCTCAAGAGCCCCTTGCGGTGAGTCTGCGCAACTGGCTGCTACGGGTGCGGCCAGCAGTAGCACTGCCGCTGCGCTGCGAGCGATCCCATGCCGCCCGATGGCTGCCGCCCTAGGAGAGGCCGGCGGCCTCGAGTGCGCGGCGGGTGAGCACGCGAGCGAGGTGGTTGCGGTAGTCCGGCGTGGCGTTCAGGTCCGTCGGGGCGTCCGTGCCCTCGGCGGCCTGCTCAGCGGCCTCAGCCGCTGACGCCCCGCCTGCCAGCGCCGCCTCCACCGCGCTGGCACGCAACGGCACCGAGCCCATGTTCACCAGCGCCACGTTGGTGCCGCCATTGACGGTCACCGCAGCGGCGCCGACGATCGCCCAGTCCTGGGCCCGCCGGTTGAACTTCTGGTAGTTCCAGCCGCTGCCGGGGGCCTTCGGGACCCGGATCTCGGTCAGCATCTCGTCATCCGCGAGCGCCGATTCGAAGTAGCCGGTGAAGAAATCACCGGCCGAGATCTCACGGCTGCCGTTGGGGCCTTGGGCGACGAGGCTGCCGCCCAGTGCGAGCACAGCCGCCGGAAGGTCGGACGCGGGATCGGAGTGGGCCAGCGAACCGCCGATGGTGCCGCGGTGGCGGACCTGCGGGTCGCCGACCTCGCCGGCCACATGGCCGAGCAGCGGGCATTCTGCCGCCAGCAGCTCGCTGGTCTCCAGGGCGCGGTGACGGGTCAGCGCGCCGACAGCGATGTGGTCGCCGCCGTCGTTGATGTAGCTGAGATCGTCGACACGGCCGATGTCCACGAGCACGCTCGGCACTGCCAAGCGCAGCTTCATCATCGGCAGCAGCGAGTGGCCGCCCGCCAGCAGCTTGGCCTCGTCGCCGTGTTCGCCGAGCAGCGCAATGGCCTCCTCCGCGGCGCCGGCCCGTACGTAGTCGAATGCTGCAGGAATCATTGCTGTGCTCCCCTCAGGCCGACGTCTCGCCGGCCGCGCAGGCCAGCACTGACTTGACGATGTTGTGGTACCCAGTGCAGCGGCACAGGTTCCCTTCCAGCCCCAGGCGGACCTCACGCTCGGACGGGTCAGGGTTCTCCTCGAGCAGCGATACCGCCGCCATGACCATGCCAGGCGTGCAGTAACCGCACTGCAGGCCGTGGTTCTGGCGGAAAGCCTCCTGCATCGGATGCAGCTCGTCGTCAGACGGCGCCAGGCCTTCGATGGTCAAGATGTCCTCGCCGTCGGCCTGCACTGCCAGCATCGTGCACGACTTCACTGATTCGCCGTTCACGTGCACCGTGCAGGCGCCACACGAGGACGTGTCGCAGCCGATGTTCGTGCCGGTCAGCCGCAGGTCGTCCCGCAGCCAATACACGAGCAGCGTGCGCGGTTCGACGTCGCCGGTACGAGTCTCGCCGTTCACAGTGACGCTGATCTCCACAATGACCCCTCTTCTGGTCGACCGCGTGGCCGAGCAATCGCTCGTCCAAGCCGGGTGTCTGTCTACACGGCCCGCAGGGCCGAGCGCGCACCATCATGCACCATGCGGCAGGCGCGCGCAGACACGAGGACAGGCGGCCCGCAGGCACAGCAGTAGTTTGACGATGTGGCCGGCGACGGGGCCCCAGCGGGTACTGGCGGCACGCCGGAACGCGCAGGCGAACCGGTGCCGCCCGACACACGTGCCTTGATCCTGCGGCGCGCCCGTGACCTGTTCGCCCGGCAGGGCTACCGCGGCACGTCGATCCGGCAGCTCACCTCGGGGCTCGGCCTGACGCCGGCGGCGCTCTACTACCACTTCACCGGCAAGGAGGATGTGCTCGCTGGCGTCTTGGCTCCGATGGAGCGCGACGGCGAGGCGATCATCGCCCGGATGGCCGAACTCGAGCGAACGCCCAAAGCCCTGCGGGAGGTGCTCGATCGCTACTTCGACCTGCTGGCCCGCGACATCGTCGTGTTCCGACTCGTCGCCGACGATGTCGATGTTCAGCAGAGCACCGTCGGTCAGCGACTGCGAGGCCAGGCCAGAGACCTCTTCGCCTGGCTCACCGGATCCTCATCGGACGTCACCGATCGGATCCGGGCAGCAGCCGCAGTCGGCACGATCCGTCTGTCACTCGACCAGAGCGGCGTGGATCCCGATGCCCATCGTGAAGCGATCATCGGCCGCGCTCTGCAGATCATGACCGACTGACCGAGGCTGAGCCTGCCGTCAACCGTCGCCGTCGCCGAGCAGGTGGGCCACGCCGGGCAGCGGCCACGCCGCAGGCAGTGTGATGACGTCGGCGGGATCCACGTTCAGGCGATACAGGGTGTCGCCCTCGCGAACGAGCGAGAGCTGCTCCCGCGCAATTCGCTCCACCACCACCGGATCCTTGGCGTCGGCCACCTGGGCAGCCAAATGGGACGTCTCCGCCTGCAGCCGCTCGAGCGTGTCAGCGGCATGATCGATGCTGCGCCGCTGAGACGTCAGCGATTGCCAGGGGAACAGCAGCACCGCCAGGAGACCGACAGCGCTCACGACGATCACCAGGCCCACGAGCACCGCCAGGGGTCGGGGTCGGCCCTCCCGATGGCGGTTCTGCGTCGACGTGTTCGCAGGCTCTGAGTTCGCAGACCCTGAGCTCATGGAAACGGGCTCATGAGTCACGTGCAAGCGAGGTGCCGCCCCGGTAGGCGGCGAGCTGGGAGAGCTCTTCCTCTATCCGCAGCAGCCGGTTGTACTTCGCGACCCGATCCGAGCGCGCCGGCGCCCCGGTCTTGATCTGCCCGCAGTTGGTGGCAACGGCCAGATCGGCGATGGTGGTGTCCTCGGTCTCGCCCGAGCGGTGCGACATGACCGCGGTATAGCCAGACCGTCCCGCCAGCTCGACAGCGTCGAGCGTCTCGGTGAGCGTGCCGATCTGATTGACCTTCACCAGCACGCTGTTGGCGACGCCGGCTGCGATGCCGCGCCCCAGCCGCTCGATGTTCGTGACGAAGAGGTCATCGCCGACGAGCTGCACCCTGTCGCCGACCAGATCGCCGAGCCTGGACCAGCCGTCCCAGTCATCCTCGGCCATGCCGTCCTCGACTGAGCAGATCGGGTAGCGCTCGCACAAGTCGGCCAGGTACTGCGCAAAGCCGGCGGCGTCGAGCTGGCGTCCTTCGCCGGCCAGGGTGTACACGCCGTCGGCGTAGAACTCGGTGGACGCCACATCGAGCGCAAGCGCCATGTCGACGCCCGGCTCGAAGCCGGCTTCGCTGATCGCCTCGATCAGCAACGCGAGCGCCGCCTCGTTGGATTCCAGATCGGGTGCGAACCCGCCCTCGTCGCCCACCGCCGTCGACAGGCCGCGGGAGCGCAGGACGCCGCGCAGCACGTGGTACGTCTCGGTGCCCCACCGCAGGGCCTCGGAGTACGACGCCGCCCCAACCGGGACGATCATGAACTCCTGCAGGTCGACGTTGTTGTCGGCGTGCTCGCCGCCGTTGATGACGTTCATCATCGGCGTCGGCAGCACATGCGCGTTGGCTCCGCCGACGTGGCGGTAGAGCGGCAGGCCCAACGCCGCTGCCGCCGCGTGCGCCGTTGCCAGAGAGGCAGCCAGCACAGCGTTCGCGCCCAAACGGGCCTTGTTCATGGTCGCGTCGAGCTCGATCAGCGTGCCGTCGACCTGCCGCTGATCGACGGCGTCGAGACCCGTGAGCGCCTCGGCGATCTCGCCGTTCACGTGCCCCACGGCCACGGCGACTCCCTTGCCGCCATAGCGCGGGCCGCCGTCGCGTAGCTCGACCGCCTCAAACTGACCGGTGGAGGCACCCGAAGGCACGATGGCGCGGCCCACAGCGCCGCCGGCGGTCCGCACCTCGGCCTCGGTGGTGGGATTGCCACGGGAATCGAGGACTTCGCGGCCGGTCACCCCGGCGATCTGCGTGGACGCGTGCGCTGTCACGCAATGCGAGAGTACCGGTGCGCCAGCCAGTTCTTCCGCGCTTCGCGCTGTGCTAGCCCGTGCGCGGCTAGCCCTTGCGCGCTTCGCGCGCGGCGATGCGGCGGGCCCGAGCCTCACGCTCGGCGGCCTTGATCGCCTCCCATTGCACCGAGAGCTCGGCATCACTGGGTTCGGGAGCGTTCGGATCGCGCTGGAACACATGGGGATGGCGGCGCAGCATCTTGGCCTCGACGGTCTCCAGCACCTCAACCAGGGTGAACGTGCCCGCCTCCTCGCCGATCGCAGCATTCATCAGGACCTGCAGCAGCACATCGCCGAGCTCAGAGACCAGATCTTCGATGGCCGTAGCCGCCTGGTGCGCGTCACCGGCCAGCGCTTCGGACGCCGCCTGCAGCGCCTCGGCGAGCTCCGAGGCCTCATCGAGTGCGTATGGAGCGAGCGTGGCGTGCGTCTGCACCCGGTCCCACGGGCATTCGCGACGCAACCTGGTGATCACCTCGTGAAGCGACACCAATCGATGCCCGAGGTCTGGTTGCTCACCGGTGGTGTGCTCACCGGCCACGACGGCTCCCGCGCCAGCCCTGACTCACGGCACGAGCGGCAGCGCCACGCGCAGGTTGTCGGCGCTCCATGCGCCGAGCGCCGGTGCGACGCTCACCTCGTAGGTCGGCATGATCTCCGTCAGCAGACGGCCCGCGAACGGCCCGATCGACGAGAGATCGATCGCATCGGTGTCCAGCGAGTCCAAATGCAGCACCACCCAGAGCTCGCCGGTCGGGCTCGCTGTGGACGGCAGCAGGAGCGGCTCGGTCAGCTCGCCAAGCTCCAGTTCGAGCAGCGCCAGCGTCAGCTCGCTGGGCAGTCGCAGGTCGAAGGGCAGACCGCAGCCGATGGTGCCGTCGGTCTCGGTGAGACCGGGCAAGTTGACCGCCGCAGCAACATCGCCGAACGCATCCCCGGCCTGCACGCGCTCGGAGGCAGCTGCGGCGTCGACTTCGGATGTCACGGCCAATGCGCCCACGCAGTGAGGCGTCGCCAACCGTTCGATGCTCGGGTCTTCTTCGATACTGCGCTGCTGCGCGTACTCCTCGAAGGCACCCTCGAGGTGCGCCTGCACCTGTGCATTGATCTCGGCGTCGGCGACCGAGATGTCGACCGGGAAGCCCAATTCGTCCAGTGCCACTCCGGCCAGACGCAGCTGGATCATCGACGTGAGCCGGGACACGAACTCCTCGTGTGTCGGGTTCTCCGGGTCGTCCATGAGCGTGATGGGCGAATCCAAGATGTTGGCGCGCACATCGCCGATGAGCAGCTGCCCGCCCGGGAAGCTTGCCGCCACAGCAGCATCGTCGGCGAACACCGCTTGGTACGCGAGTTCCTGCGCGACTCGTGCCGCGTCGCGTTCAGCCCGCTCCCGTGACACCACGCCGTCGTCGTCGGTGTCGAGTACCTCGGCGACTTCGGGGTCCAAGCCGGTTTGACCGGTCGTGGCGACGACTTCGGGGTCCAGCCCTGTGTGGATGGTGACGACGTTGCCGTCATCGGCGCATGCGAGCGACAGCAGCGCCACGAGCACCAGTGGAGCCAACAACACAGCTCGTCGGGACATGGGACTCCTCTGGGCACGCACTGGAGGCAGGCTAGGTGCTTGCCGCGTCGGCGGTGCCGCACCCCGAGGCGGCCGGCGGCCGCAACTGCTGGCAGAACGCGAACAGATGCCCGATCGCGGCCGGCTTCAGCGCCCGCACCGACAGCTGAACTTCGCCCACGTCGGCCTTGTACCGCGCTGCACTGAACGGCGTGCCCGCGCAGATGCGCTGCATGCGCAGTTCCTCACTCGCCGTCAGCGTCAGCGGCCCCAAGCGAACCCGCCCGCCGTCGTGGCCGGGAGCGAAGGCCACGGTTCGCATGTCGAGCCGGTGGCACTCGGCACGCAGCAGCGCTATGTGCAACAGCGTCTGCGCAGCCTCCGGGATGGGCCCGTAGCGGTCGATCCACTCGGCTTCGATGTCGGCCACCTCGACCAGCTCGGCCACGGCTCCGAGACGGCGATACGCCTCCAGACGTCCCGTCTCGTCAGCCACATAGTCCTCGGGAAGGTGCGCCACGAGCGGCAGATCGATGACGATCTCGGCTGGCTGGGGGGGTGTCTCGCCGTTCAAGGAGGCGACGGCCTCGCTGACCAGTTCGCAGTAGAGGTCGTAGCCGACTGCCGCAATGTGCCCCGACTGCACGCCGCTGAGCAGGTTGCCGGCGCCACGCAGCTGGAGGTCGCGCATGGCGATGCGATAACCCGAGCCCAGCTCGGTGGACTCGCCGATCGTGCGCAGCCGCTCGTACGCCTCCTCGGACAGCGAACGGCCCTCGGGGTGGAACAGGTACGCGTACGCGCGCTGTCCCGACCGACCCACGCGTCCACGGATCTGGTGAAGCTGTCCGAGCCCCAGCAGGTCAGCCCGGTCCACGACCAGCGTGTTCACGCTCGGCATGTCGATGCCCGACTCGATGATGGTCGTGCAGACCAGCACGTCGTAGGCGCCCGCCCAGAAGTCGATCACGATCTGCTCGAGCGTGCCCTCGTCCATCTGGCCGTGCGCCACGGCGATGCGCGCCTCGGGCACCAGTTCTGCCAGGCCCGCAGCAACCACATCGATGTCGGCGACCCGGTTGTGCACGAAGAACACCTGGCCCTCGCGCAGGAGCTCCCGTCGGATGGCCTCGCTCACGGCACGCTCGTCGTAGGGGCCGACGTGGGTGAGGATGGGCTGACGCTCGGCTGGGGGCGTCTGCAGCAGCGACAGGTCCCGGATACCGGTGAGGGCCATCTCGAGCGTGCGGGGAATGGGGGTGGCCGTCAGCGTCAGCACATCGACCTCGGCGCGCAGGTGCTTGATCGCCTCCTTGTGGCTCACGCCGAAGCGCTGTTCCTCGTCGACCACCAGCAGACCCAGGTTCTTGAACTTGACGTCGCCCGACAGCAGCCGGTGCGTGCCGATCACCACATCGACGGTGCCGTCGGCGACCCCGGCCACCACCGCGCGCTGCTCGGCGGGTGTGAGAAAGCGGCTGAGCACCTCGACCCGGACGGGGTGATCGGCGTAGCGCTCAGCGAACGTCTGGTGGTGCTGCTGGGCCAGCAGCGTGGTCGGCACCAGCACCGCTGCTTGCTTGCCGGCGCTCACCGCGCAGAACGCCGCCCGTACAGCCACCTCCGTCTTGCCGAAGCCGACATCGCCGCACACGAGCCGATCCATAGGCGTGGGCTCGGACATGTCCGCCAGCACCTCGTCGATCGTGCGGCGCTGATCGGGAGTGGGCATGTAGGCGAAGCTCTCGGCCAGCTCGGCCATGCCGAGGCCCTCGGGGTCGAACGTGTTGCCCAGCGTGGTGATGCGCCGCTGGTACAGCACCACCAGCTCTTGGGCGATCTCGGCCACGGCCGCGCGCACCTTGGCCTTCTGGCGCTGGAAGTCGCTGCCGCCCATGCGGCTGAGCCGGGGCGTCTCCCCGCCGATGTACGGGCGGATGAAGTCGATCTGCTCGGTGGGCAGGTAGAGCCGATCCGTTCCCCGGAACTCCAGCTCGAGGTAGTCACGTTCATCGTCGCCGAAGGCCCGCCGGACGAGCCCTGCATATCGGGCGATGCCGTGATGGTGGTGGACCACGAAGTCGCCGATGCTCAGATCTTCGAATGACGGCACCACGCCCGTCCGCCGCCGGGCTGCACGGTGCACGCGGCGGCGCCCGGTGAACTCTGCCTCGGGCAAGACCGCCACACCGGCAACAGGCGCTATGAAGCCACCCTCGACCGGTGCCGTCACGACATGACCGCCTGGTGCCGGCCTGAAGCTGCCGGGCCCCGAATGCAGGCGCAGCGGGACCTCGTGCGCGCTGAGCGTGTCAGCGAGCCGGACAGCCGAGCCGTCCCCGTCGGCGGCCACGACAACAATCGGTCGCTCCGCTGCTGCCACACCTGGCCGCTCCGCTGCTGCCACACCTGGCCGCTCCGCTGCTGCCACACCTGGTCGCTCCGCTGCTGCCACACCTGGTCGCTCCGCTGCTGCCACACCTGGTCGCTCCGCTCCCAGTACCAAGCGCCGCAGCTGCGCCACGAGGCGCAGGGGATCACCCGCAGCGGGCACCCACGGCTCAGTGGCGACCTGCGGTCCAGGGTGACCGTCCGCAGTGGGCGCCGCCGTGGTATCCACCGACCAGACCGCTGCGCGGCAGCGGGCCAGCACCCGGTCGAATGCGACATGCAGCGACGGGAACGGGGCCCAGTCATCAGCACTGTCGTCGTCCGCGTCTGCACCACCCGGGCTCCGCAGACCCCACGTCACTGCCAGCGAGCGGGTGAGATCATCGGTTTCCGCAGTGATGTCAGCAGCGCGGTCAGCGAGCCGCCGCGGCTCACACAGCAACACCAGCGCGTCGGGGCCAAGCAGATCCGGCAGCACGATCTCATCCGGGCTGAGCCACGGCAGCCACGACTCCATCCCGTCGAAGAGCTCGCCCCTGGCCAGGCGCTCCATGTGCTCGGAGCACCACGGTTCGTCGACAGCCAGCGCCGCGGCCCGCTCTCGCATCACGGCATTGGGACGCATCTCGCGTGCTGGATACAGCCGAACCCCATCCAGCTCCGCCACCGAACGTTGATCGGCCACCGAGAACTGCGTGAGACGGTCCACCTCGTCGCCCCAGAGATCGATGCGCACCGGTGCGTCAGCCGTCGGGCAGAAG
Source organism: Candidatus Poriferisodalis sp. (assembly GCF_965208555.1). Classification (GTDB taxonomy): domain Bacteria; phylum Actinomycetota; class Acidimicrobiia; order Acidimicrobiales; family Poriferisodalaceae; genus Poriferisodalis. The sequence continues at coordinate 1,033,750 of NZ_OZ242342.1, forward strand.
ACGTCCACGATCCCGCCGCGCACCGCAATCTCGCCGCGGTGCTCGACTTGATGCTCCCGCCGATAGCCCCACGCCACGAGCTGCGACACGACCTTGCCGAGGTCGCACCGGTCGCCTCGTGTCACGCTCATCACCGATGCCGCCGGAGCACACGCGTCGGGGCTGAGCCGCTGCAGCAACGCTCGAATCGGGGCCACAATCACTTCTGGAACCGGCACCTCGGGAATCGGCGCCTCGGGCGCAACCCCGCCGGTGCCGGTTCCCGCCTTCAGCGCTTCCAGCACCTCCAGCCGACGACCCATGGTCTCGGTCGCCGGGCTGACGCGCTCGAAGGGCAGCGTCTCCCACGCCGCGAACAGCGCTACGTGCTGCTCCCCCAGCCACGTGCCCAGATCCTCGGCGTAGCGCTCGGCCTCGTGAGCTGTCGCCGTCACGACGACCACGGGCGTCCTCGATCCCAAGGTCGCCAGGCCCGCAGTGACAAATGGGCGGGCTCCGGGGGCGACGGCAATCGAGCCAGACGACCGCCCCAGCATCGACACGAAACCCTGGTCGTTGCCGAGGCGTTCGGTCAGTGCCCGCAGCGGTGCCGCATGCGTCGATGTCACTGCGCTGGGGATTCCGGTCTGCGCCGACGGGCATTCGTGATGTTCATGGCCGCTTCGATGCCCTCGCGCACGAGCACGTCGAGTCCCGTCACCGCGAGGTCCAGTGCTGCATCGATCATGGGTTCCTCGTGGCGCGTGGGTCGCTGCAGCACCCACTTCCTGCCGGCTTCGGGCCGTGGGGGCTTGCCGATGCCGATACGCAGCCGCGTGAAGTCCCGCGTACCGAGCTGGTTGGCGATCGACGCCAGGCCGTTGTGACCGGCGGTGCCCCCACCAGCCTTGAGCCGCGCCTGGCCGGGCTCGAGGTCGAGCTCGTCGTGGATCACGACAAGTCGTGACGGATCGGTGATGCCATGGCGCTTGACCAGCACGCCGACGCTGCGACCGCTCTCATTCATGAAGGTGGTGGGGCACGCAAGCGTGACACGGAGCGTGCCGACCGTCGCCGCCCCGACGCGAGCCTGCTCTCGCCGCTGAGCGGCCAACTCGCACCGGAGCACCGAAGCCCAGCGCTCGGTGGCCTCGACACCGACATTGTGACGGGTTCCTGCGAAGCGCTCGGGAGGGTTACCGAGACCTACCACCAGCCAGTCTGCGGCTGTTCCCCGCCGCGCGGCCGCCCGGCGGAACACGGACACGCGGACGTTCAGTCCTCGTCGTCGGCGTCGGCGTCGTCGCCCTCTTCGGCCTCGACAACCTCGCCCTCGTCGTCGAGCTGCTCGGCTGCGACGGCAGCCCGCGTCCGTTGGGCGATCGCCACCAGCGTGTCGCCGTCGAGCAGGCTCTCCATGCCCACGGGCAGGGCGAGATCGCTGACACGGATCGGGTTCTCCAGCGAGAGCGACTCCACGCTCACGTCAAGGGCCGGGGGGATCACCCCAGCGGGCGACTCGACGTGCAGCGACATCAGCTGCTGCTGCACCACCGCACCTTCGCGGCCGGCTTGTACCGCTTCGCCGACAAGCCGGACCGGCACATCCACCACGAGGCGCTCGTCGAGCGAGATGAGCAGGAAATCGACATGCGTGACGCGGTTGGCGATGGAATCGCGCTGCATGTCCTTGACGATGGTGAGATGGTTCGCGCCGTCGACTTCGAGGGTGATGATCGCGTTGGGACCGGCGGCGTTCAGCGCAGCCCTGAACCGCAGGCGGTCCAGCGTGATCGACACGGGCTCGCTGCCGTGGCCGTAGATCACCGCCGGAATCTTGCCCTCAGCGCGCAGGCGCCGTGACGGCCCCGAGCCGGTTGCATGACGGGTCTCAGCAATGAGCTTCAGCTGTTCCATCGCGAATCCCTCACCGTTCGGATGCCTGCCGCGCGAGCGGCAGGCAAGCCTACGGGTCTCAGAACAGGTTCTGGCCGTCGAAGATCTCCGACACCGACGCATCCTCGAACACCGACTCAAGGGCGTCGGCAAATATGCCCGCGACGCTGAGCACCACCAGCTTGTCGAACTGCTTGGAGCTGGGAATCGGCACCGTGTTGGTCACGATGACCTGGCTCAGCGAGGAGTTCTTCAAGCGGTCGACAGCGGGTTCGGAGAACAAGCCGTGCGTGCTCGCACACATCACGTCGGCGGCGCCGTTGGCCACCAGCGTCTCGGTGGCCGAGCAGATGGTGCCGGCCGTGTCGATCATGTCGTCGATGATCACGCAGGTGCGACCCGCCACCTCGCCCATGATGCCGAGGGCCTCCGATTCGTTGGCGTTGTCGGTTGCGCGACGCTTGTAGATGGACGCGACATCGCAGCCGAGCCGGGTCGCGTAGCGCTCTGCCACCTTCACGCGGCCGGTGTCAGGGGACACGATCACCGAGTCAGGGCCCATGACGCCGGACAGGTAGTCGATGAGCACGGGCGCAGCGGTCAGATGATCCACCGGACCGTCGAAGAAGCCCTGGATCTGGCCGCTGTGCAGGTCGATCGACACGAGGCGCTCGGCCCCGGCCACGGTGAACAAGTCGGCCAGCAGGCGCGCGGTGATCGGCTCGCGGCCGGCCGCCTTGCGATCCTGGCGGGCGTACCCGTACAACGGCGCCACAGCTGTGATGCGCTTGGCCGAAGCACGCCGCGCGGCATCGACCATGATGAGCTGCTCCATGATCGCGTCGTTGGTGCTCATGGTCTCGCAGGCGGCATGGCTCTGGATGACGAACACATCGCCGCCGCGGATCGACTCGGCGAACTTGCACTTGATCTCGCCGTTGGCGAAGTCGATGAGCCCGGGGTCGCCGAGCTCCACGCCCAGCTGATCTGCAATCTCGGTAGCCAGTTCAGGATTCGCCCGTCCGCTGAACAGGTGCAGGCGCTTCTTGGTGACCAGCTCCATTGCGTGTTCCCTTCGCAGCAGTCCCCTGGGCGCCGTGCTCGACGCAGCAGCACCTGAAGGCTGGGCGGAACGCTCGGCAATGGGTTGTGGCGGCATGTTCAGCAGTCCGGCGACAGTTTTGAGGCTACCCGACCGCACGAGCGGAACCCCGGAGTTTCAACCCATATCGGTGCCCAGCGGGTGCTCAGCAGCCCGTTCGTGCAGCCAGCGCTGCCTCGCAGGCGACGAGTTGGTCGGCATCGTTCACGCCCAGCGCTTCGACCGGGTCTAAGGCCGTCACCGCCGAGATCGTCTCACCTCCTCGGGCGAGCACGCCGATGGCATCGGGCAGGTTGTATTCCGACTGAGCGTTCTGCGGGCTCAGCCCCGACAACGCCTCACGCAGCAGCGGGGTGCGAAAGCAGTAGACGCCTGCATTGATCTCGCTGATGCGCAGTTGCGATGGCGAGGCGTCGCGGTGCTCCACGATCTTGATCAACCCGTCGGCGCGCACGATTCGCCCGTACCCGGCGGGGTCACCGACGTGAGCCGTCAGCACGCTGGCCGCCGCGTCGACGCGGCGGCGCTCGGAAACGACCTGACGCAGTGTCACTGCTCGAAGCAACGGTGTGTCGCCCGGCAGCACCAGGACATCGCCCGGCTCAGGGCTCTGCCCCAAGGCCGACAGTCCCACGCTTGCCGCATCGCCGGTGCCGAGCTGGATGTGCTGGGTCGCGAACACCAGCCGGTCGGCTTGGGGGGCCTCGGCCCGAACCGCCGCGCGAACCTGGGCTTCGCCGTGCCCGACTACCACCACGATCGGCGCAGCGTCGACACCGACCAGGGCATCGAGGACGCGCAGCACTATGGCACGGCCGGCGACGGAATGCAGCGGCTTCGGCAGGTCAGAGTCCATGCGGGTGCCGGCCCCAGCCGCCAACACGATGGCTGCACAAGGAGGCGTCATCACGTCTGAGGGCATCGTGCCGGTCTGATGCGGGAACCGCTGGGTTCGGGGAGGAGGACTCGAACCTCCATTGCCGGGACCAAAACCCGATGTCCTACCAATTGAACGATCCCCGATAGCGCCTGTCGCCGCAGGCGGTTGCCTGCAGGTCGAGGGTAGCGACCGGCTTCGGCGCCATCGTCACGGATTTGACTCGTCGCAGGGCCGCTCTGAGGCGGTAGCGTTCGGCTCTCCATGGGATCGCTGGTCAAGAAGCGCCGCAAGCGGATGCGCAAGAAGAAGCACCGCAAGATGCTGCGGCGCACGCGCTACCAACGTCGCAACCGCTGACCCTGCCGCTGCCGGGCCAGCCTGCACCAGCTAGAGCCGGCCGACGGCCTGTGCCTCGGTCGCACTGGTGTCACGGATTCTCGGCAGCTCTGCGCCGGTGCCGAAGGGCGCGGGGATGAACCAGGTGGCGCCGCTGCCAGCCAGTTGCGGCACTCTCCCGGTGCGGGCAGCGATCTCATCGCGCCAGGCGGCAAGCTCGGGATAGGCGGCGAGCGCGGCGGGCTCGAGGTCGTTGGTGTCGCCGCTCGGGCCGCCCAGCTCATCCCACTTGCGGTACACGGTCGCCGTGTCGGCTTCGATCGGCGGTGTCCACAGCACGAAGGACTGATGCCGGAAACCGAGCGGCTCGACGATCTCGCCGACTCCTGTCACGCGAGCACGGCCGCCGACGAGGCAAAACGGCACATCTGCGCCAAGCACCGCTGCCTGCTGCGGGGTGACGATGGCGGGCGGGTGCGGGCGAGGCCCTGCGCCGGTTGTGGCGGCGCCGGCGGTGTGCGCGGCAGTCATCCGGTTCGCCCAGCGGAGCACGGCGGCTGCGTCGGCTGACCCCCCGCCGAGTCCCGCGCCGGGCGGGATGCGCTTGCGGACCTCGACGTGGGCGGCGCGGCCGGCGAGCTCCAGCGCCCGGATCACCAGGTTCGAACGATCGGTGGGAACATCCCAGTCGAGCACCGCGCCCGTGCCGTCGCGCGTGGCGGGCGCCGGCACGATCTCGACCGACGATGCCGAGCTGTGGTGCACGATGATTTCATCGCATAGATCGAGTGTCACCATCTCGGCATCGATGAGGTGGTAGCCGTCGGACCGGATGCCGGTGATCCGCAGCCGGACCGTCAGCTTCGCCGGCGCCAGCAGCCGGACCGCCTGGGTGTCGGTTGCCACCGCGGACTCAGCTCTCTGCCGCGGTTGCCAGCGAGGCCTCGGCGAGTCGTACCCATTCGGCGAGCCCGAGACGCTCGGGGCGATCGGTCGGATTCACACCCGCTGCGACCAGTGCTCTGTCCGCGTCATCGAAGGCGCTGCGCAGGGTCCGGCGCAGCATCTGGCGACGATGCGCGAAGGCTGCAGTCACGAGCCGGTTGACCTCTGCGCGCAGATCGGGCTGCATGGATGGGACACGGCGAACGATGCGCACCAGCGCCGATTCCACTTCCGGCCGGGGATAGAAGACCGTGGCCGGCACTGCCCCAGCCAGCTCGGCATCAGCGTGGACCGCGACCCGCACCGACACGGCGCCGTAGGCGCCGCTGCCGGGCGCAGCAGCCAGCCGCTCGGCGGCCTCGCGCTGGCACATGACGAACAGCCGGGTGACGGCCGGTACCTCGTCCAGCACGGTCAGCACCACCGATGTCGCAATGTTGTACGGCAGGTTCGCCACCAGATGCCACCCGGTCCCTGGCAGCAGAGCCTCCCAGTCCATGCGCCGGGCGTCGGCGTGTACGACCTGTACGGGGCCCGCCGCGGCGCCGCCCGACTCTCCATCAGCCGTGATCGATCCCACCACCTCATGCAGGAGCGGCACGAGGTGACCGTCGGTTTCCACTGCGACGACCTCGGCACCGGTCGCTGCCAGCGCCACGGTCAGCGAGCCGAGCCCGGCACCGATCTCGACGACCCGGTCGCCGGGCCCGATGCCCGCCAAGCGGGCAATGCGGCGAACAGTGTTCGGATCGATCACGAAGTTCTGGCCGAGACTGCGGCGTGGCGCTGTGCCCGCCCGCTCTAGCAGTTCCTTGACGGCGGGCAACCTCAGCAGCCGGTCCGTCACGGAGCCGCAGGCTCGTCCAGCCCGAAGACGCGCACAGCATTGGCGGTCGTCTCCGCAGCCACCTGGCCGGCTGGTACACCTCGTGCCGCCGCCACTGCCTCACCCACGAAGCGCACCCAGCTCGGCCGGTTTTTCTTTCCCCGCTTGGGCACAGGTGCGAGGTACGGCGCGTCGGTCTCGATGAGATAGCTGTCGGCAGGAACGAGCGCTGCCGCATCCCGGATCTCCGACGCGTTGCGGAACGACACGATGCCGCTGAACGACACCGACGCGCCCCGGTCCAGCGCTGCACGGGCCTCGTCGGGGCCCCCGGTGAAGCAATGGAACACGGTGCGCTCGGGCACGCCCTCGGCGTCGAGCACATCGAAGGTGTCCTCCCACGCATCCCGGCTGTGGATCACCAGCGCCAGCCCGTAGCGGTGCGCCAGCGCGATCTGGGCGCCGAACGCCTCGCGCTGGCTGGCCCGATCAGAATGCTCGTAGTAGTAGTCCAACCCGCATTCGCCGATCGCGACCGGCGTCTCGCCGGCGGCGATCAGCTGCTCGAGCGCATCGAGGGCCGCCGGCCCCTCGTCCGCGTCGTGGGGGTGCAGCCCGATCGTGGCAGCGACGCCCGGCAGCGTCCGCGCTCGTTCCAGTGCCGCGATGCTGCGCTCGACATCGGTGCCGATGTCCACGACCCACGCCACGCCCTCCCGGCGTGCCTCCGCGACGAGCTCGTCGCCGTTGTCCCACAGGTGGCAATGGCTGTCGATCCAGACGTCGGCGTCGGCTCCGGTGTTCATGACGAGCGGGTCACTTGACGCGCGGGTACAGCGGCTCGCCGGTCGACACCGGCAGGCCGCCTGGGTAGCCGCCCCACGCGGCGGCCTCAGGCAGACGCTGGCCGGCGACTGAGCCTTCCATGCCGATGCGCCGCCACACCTCCTCGCAGCCCCGCGGCGTCGCCACCGACGCCAAGATCGCCACGATGCGCAGCGCTTCGAGCGCGTCGCCCAGCACGGCGTCCACGTCGGGACCCGGCTCTGCCTTCCACGGCTCGGTCGACTCGAGCAGGGCATTCGTCTCGCGGATGATCCGCCAGGTGGCGTCGAGTGCTTCCGAGGGCGCCAGGCGCTCCCAGGCACCGGCGGTCTCCGCGACGCAGCTTGCCACCGCCTCAGCCAGCGGGCTGTCGGGACGCGGCGCCGGCCCGATGCCGCCGCACTTGCGGCCGATCACGGTGGCCACCCGGCTCATCAGGTTGCCCAGGTTGTTGGCCAGGTCGGCGTTGTAGCGGGCCACCATGCCTTCATAGGAGAAATCCCCGTCGGGGCCGAAGGCCTGATCGTGCAGGAAGTGGTGCCGCACGCCGTCGCTGCCAAAGTCGTCCACCAAATCGCCCGGCGCAATCTGGTTGAGCGCCGTCTTGGACATCTTCTCGCCGCCCACCAGCAGGAAGCCGTGCACGTGTACCCGGCGTGGCGGCAGCAGCCCGCCGCTCATCAGCATCGCCGGCCAATACACGCAATGAAAGCGCAGGATGTCCTTGCCGATGAGGTGCACACCGGGCCAGCGATGGGCGAACTGAGCCTCTTCGCTGGCGTAGCCCGCCGCAGTGATGTAGTTGGTGAGAGCGTCGAACCAGACGTAGGTGACATGGTCGGGATCCCAAGGGATGGGGATGCCCCAGTCCAGCGATGTTCGGCTGATCGAGAAATCCTGCAGGCCGCCGCGGATGAATCCCAGTGCCTCGTTGCGCTTGGTCGCCGGAACAACGAAGTCCGGATGGGCTTCGTACCAGTCCAGCAGCGGTTGGGTATAGCGGCTGAGCGAGAAGAAGTAGTTCTCCTCGGTGACGTGCTCGACGGGGCGTCCGTGGATGCGGCAGTTGCCGTCGTCGAGATCGTCCTCGGTGAAGTAGGCCTCGCAGCTCACGCAGTAGAGACCCTCGTAGGTCTGCAGCGTGATGTCGCCGTTGTCGTAGCAGGCTTGCAGCAGCTGCTGCACCGAGTGGTGATGGCGGGGCTCGCTGGTGCGAATGAAGTCGTCGTTGGCGATGTCGAGCTGCTGCCACGCCTCCTGGAAGCGCACCACGGTGCGATCCGCCCACTCGATGGGCGTGCAGCCGTTCTGCTCTGCCGCCCGCTGCACCTTGAGACCGTGCTCGTCAGTGCCGGTCAGGAACATCACGTCGTCTCCGCACAGCCGCTTCCAGCGGGCGATCGCGTCGGCGGTGATGGTCGTGTACGCGTGCCCGATGTGGGGGGCGTCGTTCACGTAGTAGATCGGCGTCGTGACGTAGTAGGAGGCCACGCCTGCAGGGTAGTGACGGGCAACAACTGCGCCCGCTGCGGAGGCATCTGTGTCTGCCGGCAGAGCTGCTTAGCTGCGTTCGCGGGCGAGCTCGGTGGCCAGCGGGTACACGCGGTTGCGGCTCACGCCGAGACGCTGCGCCACTGCGACAGCTGCATCGCGCGCGCTGGCGCCGGTGTCAAGCTCGGCGTTCAATTCGGCGCAGATCCGGGCGTCGCTGACGGCCGGCGGTGGCGGCGGTCCGACCACGACCACGATCTCGCCCTTGGGCGGCTCGGCATATCTGGCCGCCAGATCGGCGAGGGTGCCGCGCACCACTTCCTCGTGCAGCTTGGTGAGCTCGCGTACAACCGCTGCGGGCCGGTCGGCCCCGCACGATGCAGCCAGATCGGCCAGCGTTGCGCCGAGACGCTTCGGTGATTCGAACAGCACCGTCGTTCGCTGCTCAGCGGCAATTTCCGCAAGGCGCGTCATGCGGGCACTCCCGCTGCGAGGCAGGAAGCCCTCCATCACCCAGCGCTGCGCGGGCAGGCCCGACACCGCCAATGCCGCAACCGGCGCCGACGGGCCCGGCACCACGCTGACGCCGAAACCCGCTGCTGCGGCGGCAGCCACCAAGCGCTGCCCCGGATCGGACACAGTGGGCATGCCTGCATCGGTGACGTACGCGGCGGTCTCCCCCGCCGCGAGCCGCTCGACGATGTCCGGCGTCGCGGCGGCCTCGTTGTGCTCGTGCAGGGCGACCAACCGACGCCCCCCGATGCCCAGCCGCTGGAGCAGCAGGCCGGTGCGGCGGGTGTCCTCACACGCCACGAACGAGACATCGCGCAGCACCTCGACTGCCCGGGGAGCGATGTCGGCCAGGTTGCCGATGGGCGTCGCCACAAGCCACAGCCGAGGTTCGGGCGCGCTCATGTGTCGAGCCGCACGTCAAGCGTGTCGCCGGCAGCAATGCCCCACCGCTCGAAGGCGCCCGCTTGGGCTTCGATCACCGACCGGGCCGCGAGCCGGGGGCGGCCGATCCGTCCCGGCGGCATCGTCACCACATCGATCACGCATCCGCGCGCATCCAGGAAGGCCACGTCGATGTCGAAGCTCATCCCGATGGTGTGCACGGCGCGGCATCGTTCGATCAGCAACGCCCCGGTCAGCTCGTCACGCCCCAGCAGGCCCCGCCGGCGCTCCGAACGGGCACGAGCAACCTCGAGGCTCGCCACCACCCTGTCGCCACATGCCAACCACGGCATGGCTACACGTTGAAGCGGAACTCCACGACGTCGCCATCGCGCATCGGATAGTCCTTCCCCTCGATCCGCAGGCGGCCGGCATCCCGTGCGGCAGACCACGAGCCTAAATCGAGCAGTTCAGCCCAGTCGATCACCTCGGCCCGGATGAAGCCGCGTTCGAAGTCGGTGTGGATCCGCCCAGCGCACTGCGGTGCACGCCAGCCGGCCCGGAAGGTCCACGCGCGGGACTCCTTCTCGCCGGTGGTCAGGAACGTGCGCAGGCCCAGCAGTCCGTGGGCGGCCGTGACAAACCGCTCCAGCGCCCCCACGCCCAATCCGAGTCCCTCCAGCAGCTCGGCGCGCCCCGCCGAGTCGAGTTGCGCGGCCTCGGCCTCGAGCTGCACGCACAGCGGCAGCACCGTGGCGCCCGGCAGCTCGGCTTCGATGGGGGCTGCGAGCTCCGCCGCGGCGTCGAGCTGATCCTCGCCGAGGTTCAGCACCGCCATGACCGGTTTGTCAGTCAGCAAGAAATGGCTCCGCAGTGCGGCGCGGTGGGGGTGCTCACCGGTCCCATCGCATGTCGCGGTCAGCGGCCAAGCGCGGAACAGCGGCGTGCCCGCTTCGAGATGAGCCAGCGCCGCTTCGAGCGCGGCTGCCTCGGCGCCGAGCGCGGTGTCCGACGGCCGGCTGCGCGCCGCCTTGCGCCGGCGGTCGATCCGAGACTCGACCGTCTCAAGGTCGGCCAGCGTCAGCTCCGTCTCCACGATGCCCAGGTGCTCAAGCGGGTCGGCGGGACCGGGCACATCGGCGTCGGAGAAGGCCCGCAGGACGAAGGCGATCGCATCCACCTCGCGGATCCCCGCCAGGAACCGGTTGCCCAGTCCCTCGCCCTTGCTGGCGCCCTCCACGAGTCCCCCGATGTCGATGAACTCGGTGGTCGTGGGCACCACGCGGCGGCTGGCGCTCATGTCGGCGAGCGCGTCCAGCCGGGCGTCAGGCACCCGAGCCACGCCGATATTCGGATCAGTGGTTGCGAACGCGTAGGGAGCGGCGAGCGCCCCGCCGCCGGCCAGGGAATTGAACAGCGACGACTTCCCCGCATTGGGCAGGCCCACGAACCCAAAGCGCTCCATCGCCGGGCGAGGCTAGTGAGAGGCCGAGCGGTCGGGCGATGCGAATCGCAGCGTGCAAGACTTCGCCGGGTCGGGTGCGCACCCGAGACATCCACTGACGGGGAGGAACCCATGGGACCGCTGCAGGGACTCAAGGTGATCGAGCTGGCCGGCATCGGCCCAGGGCCGTTCTGCGCCATGCTGCTCGCAGATCTGGGCGCGGATGTGATCCGCATCGATCGCATGACACCCGAAGACCTCGGCATCGACCGGGGCCGCAGGTTCAACGTGCTCAACCGGGGCCGGCGTTCGGTCGCGGTCGACCTCAAATCGCCCGACGGCGTCGAGACCGTCCTCAAGCTGGTCGAACAGGCTGACGCACTGATCGAAGGGTTCCGCCCCGGCGTGACCGAGCGACTGGGACTCGGACCGGACGAGTGCTTCGCTCGCAATCCCAAGCTGGTCTACGGCCGCATGACCGGCTGGGGCCAGGAAGGGCCGATGTCGCACGCCGCCGGCCACGACATCAACTACATCGCGCTGACCGGCGCGCTGCATGCCATCGGACCGGCCGAAGCACCGAGCCCGCCGCTCAACCTGGTAGGCGACTTCGGCGGCGGCGGCATGTACTTGGCCTTCGGCGTGTGTGCTGCGCTGCTCGAGGCTCGCGACTCGGGGCAGGGCCAGGTCGTGGACGCCGCCATGACCGAGGGCGCTGCATCGCTGATGGCTGCCATCTACGGCATCTACGGCTCGGGCGGCTGGGCTGACGAGCGGGAGTCCAATTTCCTCGACGGCGGCGCCTACTACTACGGCGTGTACGAGACCTCCGACGGCAAGTTCGTCTCGGTCGGTTCGATCGAAGGCAAGTTCCACGACGAGCTGCTCGAGCTGACCGGGCTGGCCGATGCACCGACGGTGGACCGCAACGACCGGGACGCATGGGCCGACAAGCGGGCTCGCCTGGCCGAGGTCATCAAGACCAAGACCCGCGACGAGTGGGACGAGATCATGAGCGGTTCCGATGTCTGCTATGCGCCAGTGCTGGACCTGTCGGAGGCCCCCCACCACCCGCACAACGTGGCTCGCGGCAGCTTTGTGGAGGTCGAAGGCGTGATGCAGCCGGCACCGGCACCGCGGTTCAGCCGCACACCGGGTGCCGTCGCCCGGCCGCCGGCCTCGCCGGGCGAGAACACCGACGAGGTGCTGGCCGACTGGGGCTTCGACGCAGACGACATCGAAAAACTCCACGAGGTAGGCGCAGTCGGCTGAGCCGCAGGGGCTGAGCCGGATCGTGTCGATAGCCTGAGACGCCTATGTCGAAGCGCACCAACAAGCGAAAGCTCCGGGCGCGCCGCAGCAAGGCCAACCACGGCAAGCGGCCCAACTGCGGCCGCGGCTGACGCGCTGTCGCCGACCGCTGCAGCGGTCGGCGTGAGGGCTCACCTCTTGGCGCATCGGCTCGGCTGCCACTGCGAACCCCGGTGGACCGGCCATCATTTGCACGGTGCGTAAGTTCGGCACACGAGCGTTGGTGAATGCGCTGGTCCTGACCGCCATGATGGGCGGCGCGTGCCAAGTCCAACCAGACGCCGACACGACTCCGGTCGAAGCCGAGCCAGCCGTCGTCGAGCCGCCCGAGACCTCGGACCGCGCAACGGCGACGTCCGGATTTCCCTCGCCGACCTTGCCGGCGCGCGCAGCTGATCCCGAGGACGGACCGACATCGAGCGAGCCGTCCGGCGATACCGGGCTGACGGACGATCCTGAGACGTCCGAGGAAGGCATCGACGATCAGCCCGCAGTCGAGCAGGAGCCCGAACCGGATGTCAACCAGGTCGATGCGGCCGATCCGGACCGGCTGCCGCCAGGTCTCGAGGCAGTGCTGCGTGAGTCGTTTCCGGATTCCGCACCCGCGTTGCACACCGAGGCGGCACGGGGCGATCTGAACGCCGACAGCAGCGAGGACCTCGCTGTGCACCTCGAGCCTCGATCCGCCGACTCGCCGCAGCCGCACCTGCTGGTGCCGGTGATCGACACCGGCGGGACCTTCGACGTGGGGCCGTCGGTGGCATTGGGCCGTCGCATCATCGTCGACACCCTCGGCATCCACGACGGCGAGATCGAGGTGTCGTTTTTCGAGCGCTCGCCGGGCGAGCCGCTGACGCTGATCACGAGACGAACCACCCTGTCGATCAGCCACGGCAGCGCTGGCTCAGCAGGTTGGGACGTCACCGTCACCCGTGTCGAGCCGATCGACCGTGCGCCGACGCTCCACATCGCCCGGCCGGCCATCGCGGTGGCGTTCGACCTCGATGGCATCGGCGCCGTCTTGACCGACCGGATCGGACTGCGCGAACGGCACCGGTATGTCATTCATGCCGCCCAGGACGAGGTGATGGTGGCGACGCTCGTGGCGCCGGCGGGCGTCTGGCTGGAGGCGCGCCTCGGCGCCTCCGCCGCATTGGTGCCCATGGCCGAGCGCACCCAGAGATTCGCCGTCCGCGTGCCGGACAGCGGCGCGTGGAGCGTCACCGTCGCATCTGCTCTCCCCGAGCCGGCGGACTACCGGCTCTCGGTCGAGGTGTTCCCGCCGGGGCTCGCCGACCACGTCGACATCCGCGGCCCCGACGATTTCTGGTCCAGCTCCCACATGTCGCCGCCAGCGCTGCCGGACGAGGGCCCTGTCGTCTATCTCACGTTCGACGACGGTCCTCATCCCGTCTACACGCCGCAAATCCTCGACGTGCTGGCGCGCCACGGGGCCAAGGCGACATTCTTCGTCGTGGGCTACCTGGCGGAGCGCTACCCGCTGATCGTGCAGCGGATCGCGCACGAAGGCCACACCCTCGCCAACCACTCCTGGGACCACCACTCCCTTGCCCGAGTCTCGAGGGCTGCATTCGACCGCTCCGTCGAGCGCACTCAAGAGGTCTTGGGACCGCTCGCCACCCCGTGCCTCCGGCCTCCCTATTGGGATGTGGGCCGCTTCACCGAGGAATGGTCGAACGACTTGGGTCTGAAGCTGGTCGGCTGGACCTACTCCCCGAGCGACTGGGAACGGCCGCCGGCCAAGACGATTGCCAACCGCGTTGTCGCCAGAACGTCTCCCGGCGCAGTCATCCTGCTGCACGACGGCGGCGGTCCCCGCTCGGCAACGGTTCGCGGACTCGACATGGCCCTCGAACGGCTCTCGGACAGCGGACTCGAGTTCAAGCCGCTGTGCCGCTAGCGCACTCCGCCACGGCTGGGGGTGCTGTCATGTCGCCCCGGCCGGCGGCGCGTCAGGAAGGCGCGCCCGACGACAAGTCGACGAAGAGGCCAAGCTCGTCCAGCAGCACCTGCGACAGCCAGCGCCCGCCGAGGGTGCTGAGGTGGACGCCGTCAGTGAGCCGCACATCGGCAAGCTGACCGTCAGCATCGGCCACATAGCGGCTGAAGCCGCCATTCGGCCCTCGGAACAGGTTGCGCGTGTCCACGTAGTGCACACGATCCCGCTTGGCGGCTTCGGCACGGAAAATCTCGTTTACCTGCTGCATCCGCGAGTCGTACGTCGGGTCCTCCATGATCGGCTGGCCGACCCAGATCAGGACGCGGTCGGGGTCGGTTGTCACCAGGTCCATGACATGCCCGACTCGTGCCGAATACTCCGCCACCCAGGCATCGGAGAAGCGGCGTGCGATCTGGCCGTCCACCACGATTGCCTGCGCGTCATTGCCGCCGAACATCAGCACGACCGCATCGGGGTCTTCAGCCGCCATGACCTCGACGATGCGGGTCGGCCAGTCATAGAAGTCGGGACGGCTCAGACCGCTGGAGAGCTGGTGCTCTGTGGAGGCCTCGATCACGCCGGTGTCGTTGGCCAGCCCCACCATGACGTGGCCGAAGAACTGCACCATGGAGTCGCCCATGATGTGCAGCCTCAGCGGTTCGGCAGGCGTCGGGAACCACGCCACGGTCGTGACCGGCGCGATGGTCGCCGGGCCGTCGGCGGACACTGCTTGGTCCGCGCCTTGCGAGCTCACCGCCGCGGAGGCAACGACGACGCCGGCACTGTCCGGATCGGCCGCCGCGGCATCTCCGCGGGTCTCCTCGACCGTCCCGCCTCCGGCGTCAGCACTGAACGAATCAGCCGTCGCACCGGGATCGGTGACCGATCGACCGAAGGCCTCATCGACCCACAAGCGCGGCAGGTGCAGCCCGACGGCGCTGGACGCACCCTCGACCGGTTCCCACACTGCTACCGACACGTCGCGCTCGGCGCCGAATGGCTTCTGCTGAGCCTCGCGCAGCAGTTGCTGCGAGTTGAGCACGATCGCCAGCGCCAGCGCCAGCGCGCCCGCCAGCAAGACCTTGCCGGCCGGCATGCCGCTGCGACGGTCGGTGGCACCCAGGCGCGCAAGGGTTCCGACGGTGGAGGCCGGGGAATCGGGCGGAGCGTGCGATACCTGCATGGCTCAGAACTGGAAGTAGATGAACGGGGCGACACCCGTCGGACCGAGAACGTCGATCGCCACCAGCGAGATGCCCACCACGGCGCCCTGGGCCGCCCAGCCGAGGCTGGCGAAGCCGTCCCGCAGCTGGTCGAACCAGTCGGTGGGCATGAACTGGAACGCGAGAGCACCGAACGTGACCGCGATCACCAGCGGCGTGGCAGTGCCGGCGTAGTTGTCGAAGCTGGCCATCGCACCGAGCATCTCCATCGCCGCCGTCAGCGACTCGGAACGGAAGAACACCCACGCCAGGCACACCACGTGGAACGTGACCAGCCAGCGCGCCATCTCACCGAGGCCCCCCGGCAAGACGGGCGGCGCACCGCTGCGCTCCCGCTGCTCGCGCACCAGCCGCTCCACGGCCAGAACGACGCCGTGGATGCCGCCCCAGATGACGAAGTTCCAGGTGCTGCCATGCCACAGACCGCCAAGCAGCATGACGATCATGAGGTTGCGGTAGGTGTTGGCGCGGCCCTTCCTGTTGCCGCCCAGCGGCACATACAGGTAGTCGCGCAGCCAGCGGGACAGGGTCATATGCCAGCGCCGCCAGAAGTCCTGCAGGGTCAGCGCCCGGTAAGGATTGTCGAAGTTCTGCGGGAAGCGGAAGCCGAGCAGCAGCGCCACGCCGATGGCGATGTCGGTGTAGCCGGAGAAGTCCGCATAGATCTGGACCGCGTAGGCATACACCGCCAGCACCACTTCGGGGCCGCTGTGGGCGCTCGGATCGGCGAACACGCCGTCCACGATCTCGCTGGCCAGGAAGCTGGAGATCACCACCTTCTTGAACAGACCGTTCAGGATCAGCCCGAATGCCTCCGCCGCGGGCACGTACCGGGGGTCGGGCCGGGCCGCGAGCTGCGGCGCCATCTCCGACGCCCGCACGATCGGACCGGCCACCAGCTGCGGGAAGAACGACAGGTACACCGCGAAGTCCAGCGGCGCCATCTCCCGGATGCGTCCCCGGCCGATGTCGATGATGTAGCTCATCGCTTGGAACGTGTAGAAGGAGATGCCGACCGGCAGCGTGTACTCGAGCACCGGCAAGCTGCCCGTGATGCCGAAGCCCTCGAGCAGGTTGGACATCTCGACGGCAAAGAAGTCCCAGTACTTGAACACGCCGAGGATCACGAGGTTGGCGGCGACGCCGAGCCCGACCCACCAGCGTCTCCCCTCCGTGGCGCTCATGGAAGCGAAATGCCCCGCAACCCAGTTGATGACGATGGTGGTGAGCAGCAGGAAGACGAAGCGCCAGCTCCACCAGCCGTAGAACACGATGCTGGCCGCGAGCATGAGCGGCTTCCACAGGGCCGGATGCGGCCGTGTCAGCCAGTTGACGACGAAAACGACGACGAAGAATGCTCCGAAGACGAACGTCGGGAACAGCATGCGCAGCCGAACATACTTGCGAGCCCGTTGTGAGCACCGACAGCGGTGACCTGAGGCGTTCGCGTATGACAACCCCTGAAGCGCTCGCAGATGACTGGCTGACGGTCGAACCCGACGCTGCGATGCGCCGCTCGATCGAAGCCGAGCGCCACCGTCCCGAATGGGTGCAGGCCCACTTCGGCAGCGTCATCCGGTTCGGCACGGCCGGGATGAGGGCGACGTGGGGTCCGGGGCCGGCTCGCATGAACCGTGTCATGGCTCGGGTGGCCGCGCGCGCTGTCGGTGCAGAGCTTGTGGCCAGCGGGCTGGGCGACCGCGGCGCGGTGGTGGGATTCGATGCGCGCCCTGGCTCCGCGGAGATGGCATTCGATGCCGCTCGGCTGCTCGCTGGCATGGGCATCCCGGCAGCCATCATCGACGGAGCGGCGCCGACGCCCCTGCTGGCACGGCAGCTGCTCGCCCGTTCCGCAGGGGCGGGACTCATGGTCACCGCCAGTCACAACCCTCGCGACGACAACGGCCTGAAGGTGTACTGGTCCGACGGCACGCAGATCCGGCCGCCGCTCGACCGGCGCATCGAAGATCGCATGGATCTGTCGTCGCTTCCCGACGACAGAGACCTGGTGGCCCGTCATGAGGTCGAAATGCTCGACGTGCGGGCGGCGATCGCCGAGTACGTCGGCGCTGCTGTGCGCCGTCCTGCGGTTGACCCGGACGGTCGGCCACCCGACGCTGGGAACGTGCCGCCGATCGTCTACACGGCACTGTGCGGCGTGGGCTCCCAGACCCTGAACCATGCGTTTGCGACGGCGGGCCTGCCGCCCCCGATCTATGTGGAGCACCAACGGCATCCCGACGGGTCGTTCCCGGGACTGCCGTTCCCGAACCCGGAGGAACCGGGCACGCTCGACGACGCGATAGCCCTCGCTGAGCATCGGGATGTCGATCTCGTTCTCGCCAACGATCCCGATGCTGATCGGCTGGCGGTGGCGGTTCGGGATCAGGCCGGCTCGTGGCATCGCCTGAGCGGCGACGAACTGGGTGTGCTGCTGTGCGACTGGCTGATCGAGCTGCAGCGTGACCGGCTGCCCGCGAAACCGCTCATCTCGGCGTCGTCGGTGGTATCGGGACGGATGGTCGAGGCGCTGTGCGCGGCTCGCGGCGTGGCTCACCACCGCACACTCACCGGATTCAAGTGGATCATGGAGCCCCGGCTCAGCCAGCCTGATGCACGCTGGGTGTTCGGCTACGAGGAGGCCCTGGGCTACTCGGTCACCGACGCCGTGCTCGACAAGGACGGCATCTCGGCCGCGGTGGAATTCGCGCGGCTGGCCAGCACTTTGGCTGCTCGTGGCATCGGCCCGCTCGAGCGGCTGGACGAGCTGGCCGCCGAGGTCGGGCTTCATGTCACCGCCGCAATGTCGGTGCGTGCCGGCAACGAGGAGATCGCCGCGGCCATGGCCCGCGCGCGGGCACATCCGCCCCGCACGATCGCCGGTCGTTCCATCGTGAAGTTCACGGATTGGCTCGACGGTGATGCCGCGCAACGGGCAGACCTCATCGAGTTGGAGTTGGCTCCGACCACGACGGACGGTCCCGGCGATGAACCTGAGGCCCGCCTGCGCATCTGCATCCGGCCGAGCGGCACCGAGCCCAAGGCGAAGATCTACCTCGAAGCGACGATGCCGCACCCAGGTGACGTCAGCACCGAGCGCCGTCGCCTGCAGGCCTTGCTCGACGCCACCGCCGAGCAGACCGTGGCTTTGTTCTTCAGCCCCGAGTGAGACGGCGGCTGGCTTCTAGAGAAGGCCGGCGGCCAACTCGTCGAGCGGCACGGCCGGCCGGGTGCCCACGTGAGAGATGACTTCGGCGGCGGCCACCGAGCCCAGGCGCCCGCAGTGCTCCAGGTCGTAACCATTGGCGAGGCCGTACAGCACACCCGCCGCATACAGGTCGCCTGCACCGGTGCGGTCGACCACCTCGTCGACCGGTTCGACAGGGATCTCCACGATCTCGTCGGGTGTCACCAACACAGCGCCCGAGGCCGACAGCGTGACCGATGCAATGTCCACCTGGCCCTGCACCGCGGCCAGCGCTTCGTCGAGGTCGTCGGTCTGGTACAGAGCCTTGAGCTCGGCTGAATTGGCGAACAGCACGTTGGTGCATCGGTCGACCATGTCGATGAACTCGCGCCGGTGACGTTCCACGCAGAATGAATCCGACAGGCTGAGTGCGACCCGGCAGTCGTTGCCGGGCGCAGCACAGTGCTCGGCCACTTCTCGCAGCGCGGCCCGGGCCGCCGTGGGGTCCCACAGGTACCCCTCCAGCAGCACCGTGCGGGCACGGTCCACCATGTCCCAGTCCACATCCGCAGGAGCGAAACCCGCCGATGCTCCCAGGTAGGTGCTCATCGTCCGTTCGCCGTCGGGCGTGATCACTACCGTGCAGCGCCCGGTCGGGTCATCACGCGGTGCCCTCGCAGTGGCTTGCGTGACCCCGTGTGCAGCCATATCGGCGATGAACAGATCGCCGAGCCCGTCTGCGCAGACACGCCCCATGTAGCCGGCCCGGCCGCCGAGCGCAGCAATGCCGAGCATGGTGTTGGCGACCGAGCCCCCGGGAGTCATCTCGTCGGCGCCGCCGAGCAGTTCCACCATTGCGGCGAGCTCCGTCGCACGCTGGGTGTCCACCAGCGTCATCGCCCCCTTGACGATGCCCAAGCCGTCTACGACGGCATCATCGGCGCGCAGCAGCACGTCCACCATCGCATTCCCGATGCCGACCACATCAAGCGGCTCCCCCAAGCTCACGCCCGCGGGCTTAGCACCTCGGCGCACCCATCTGCCGCGTTTCGCAGGGCGTCGGTAGTGTGCGCGCCGTGACGCTTCTGACTGACAGCTCGCCCGACGCCAACCCGTACCGGCTGCCCCGAGACGTGCTGCCGATTCGCTACGACATCGTCATCGAGCCTGACATCGACGAGGCCCGCTTCGTCGGCGAAGTCGTGATCTCGGCAACGGTGCAGGCAGCCGTCGACAGCGTGATGCTGAACGCTGCCGACTTGGAGTGCAGCGAGGCAACGCTGCGGCAGAACGGGTCCGCCGTCGACGCCGAAGTGACGTTCCATCCGGAGACCGAACGGGTGACGCTGCGCCCCGTCGACGGCAGCGTTGTGGAGGTCGGCGACCTCCAGATTCGCTGCGAGTTTGCCGGCGAGCTGAACGACCAGCTCCGCGGCTTCTACCGGTCCACGTTCGTCGACGACGCCGGCGATGCACGCACCATCGCCACCACCCAGTTCGAGTCCACCAACGCCCGGCGAGCGTTCCCGTGCTTCGACGAGCCCGATTTCAAGGCCGTCTTCGGCGTCACCATGATCGTGCCTGCCGATCTCATGGCGGTGAGCTGCGGTGAGCTGGTGTCATCAGAGATCCTCGCCGATGGCCGCCGCCGCGACACGTTCGCCGACACCATGCAGATGTCGACCTACCTGATGGCGTTCATCGTCGGCGACCTCGAGGCGACTGAGCCAACCGACGTCGGCGGCGTACCGCTGCGGATCGTGCATGTGCGGGGCCGGTCGGCGCTGACCGGGTTCGGTCTGGAGGCCGGCGCGTTCGCTCTCGCCTGGCTGGTCGACTACTACGGCATTCCCTACCCGGGCACCAAGGTGGACCTCATCGCCGTGCCGGACTTCGCGTTCGGCGCCATGGAGAACATGGGTGCCATCACCTTCCGCGAGACGCTGCTGCTGGCGGACCCGCAGAAGGCCACCACCGCCGAGCTGCTGCGCATCGTCGATGTGATCGCGCACGAGCTGGCGCACATGTGGTTCGGCAATCTCGTGACCATGGACTGGTGGAACGGCATCTGGCTGAAGGAGGCCTTCGCCACCTTCATGCAGGTGGCCACCACCGACGCCTTCCGGCCAGAGTGGAAGCGCTGGGACGAATTCTCCATCGAGCGGGGGGCGGCGTTCGATGTGGACGCCCTGAGCACCACCCGACCCGTCGAGTACGAGGTGGTGTCCCCTGCCGATGCCGAGGGCATGTACGACGTGCTGACCTATGAGAAGGGCGCTGCCGTCGTGCGGATGCTCGAGCAATACCTGGGCCCCGACCGGTTCGCGGCGGGCGTGCAGCACTACCTGGAGCAGCACAGCTACGCGAACACCACCACGACCGACCTGTGGGACGCCTTGGAGACCTCCAGCGGCGAGCCGGTGCGGTCGGTCATGGACGGCTGGATCTTCACCGGCGGTTACCCGATCGTGTCGGTCGAACCGCATCGCGACGGGCTGAGAGTCACGCAGCACCGCTTCCTCTACGGAGGCGGCCCCTCAGCCGATGCCGATGGGTCCGAGGCAGAGATCTGGAGCGTGCCGGTGATGGTGCGCGCCCGCCTCGCTGGCGGAAGCACCGTCGAGCGGCGGCTCTTGCTGACGGACGACTCGGCGGTCGTGGATCTGGGCGGACCGGTGGAGTGGGCCGTAGTCAACTCGGGTGGGCACGGCTACTACCGCGTGCGCTACAGCGCTGACCTGCTCGCCGCCGTGTCGCGGCAGGCCCTCGAAGTGCTCGAGCCCATCGAGCGCTACGGCCTCGTGGACGACACCTACGCGGCCGTCGTCGCGGGCGATGCCACCGCCGCGGAGTTCATCGGGCTCGTGACCGACTTGGGTTCCGAGACCGACCTGCATGTATGGCAGCGGATGATCTGGGGACTCAAGGGCCTGCACGCAATCGCCGAGCCGGGCGGGCGCGAGACACTGGCCGTGCTCATCCGGGACCTGGCCACCACGGCCCTGGGCGTGCTGGGATTCGAGCCCCAGCCCGGCGAACCCGATCTCGAGCGCGAGCTGAGGGGCGTGCTGTTCGAGGCGGCAGGCGGCCGTGGACGCGACGAGCTGGTGCGAGCCCGCTCGCGGGAGATCTTCGAGGCCGCGATCTCCAACAGTGCCGCTGTCGAGCCGAACCTGGCCGCTGCAGCAGTGCAGGTCGCAGCAGCCGCAGGCGACGAAACCGACTACGAGCAGATGACCGAGCTGTACCGGTCGGCTGACACACCGCAGAGCGAGCTGCGCTACCTGCAGTCGCTGCTGCTGTTCGAAGACCTTGAGCTCTTCAAGCGGACGCTCGAACTGTTCGCCGCCGAAGTCCGCACGCAGAACGCTCCGTACCTGCTCGGCGCTGCGATGACGCATCTCGACCACGGTCCGGTGGCGTGGGCGTTCATTCGCAACCGGTGGAGCGAGCTGACCGATCGGTTCCCCCAGAACTCCATCTCCCGGATGGTCGGCGGGATACGCGCACTGCACACCCGTGAGCTGGCGCGGGAGGTGGAGGCCTTCTTCTCAGAGCACGAGGTGCCGCAGGGGGCGCTCACGGTGGCCCAGCACATCGAGAAGATGTGGGTCAACGTGCGACTGCGCGAGCGCGAGGGCGCCGGCATCGGCTGATGTTCGGGCGCCCGCCTCGACGGCCGATGCGGCCGGACGACGAGCTGTGGCTGTCACTGCGCGCACTGGCCGCGGCCGCAGCGCTGACCGCCGTGGTGATCTACTGGGCGCTGGTCATCGTGGACTAGGCGGGAGCGCTGATGGGCTGGGCATCTTCGACTCGTCGGCCCACCGCAGCATCATCGCGATGATGGTTCCCCACACGATGGGGATGCCCCCGAGCTTCATGATCAGCCCGGCCGTCTGCTGATCCGTCGCCGCGTCGAGACCGTAGAACCGGGGCGCCAGCTCGTAGGTGGCATAGAGGGGAAAGCCGGCGAAGGTCAGGAATCCTGCCGGCACTGCCGGAACGACACCGAGCGCCAGGAACAGGTACACCATCTTGCCGGGGTAGGCGCGCAGCCGGTGCTCGACCAGCGGCGAGCAGATCGGCAGCCACACGAGCACGCCTGAGACCAGCCACACCGCGTCCATGACGAACGAGCCGAACTGGTTTGCCCGCAACGTGTCCACGGCCCATGGCGAGTGCGTCGCGACGAGACATCCGTTGAACACCAGCCCGGCGAACACCGGCTGAGTGAGGCGAGTCATCACACGGTAGAGGCGCAGCTTCGCCAGGATCCTGCGGGCCATCGGCTCGGGGGTGCCCAGCACCAACAGCGGTGCTGCCACGAGCGTGTAGAGCATGAATTGCACCATGTGGGCCGAAGCCAGGTATCCCGCGCCCAGAACGCCGAGCGGCCAATCCGACGCCACCCAGAACGCCAGCACGCCGGCCAGGAACAGCCACGTCTGGCGGCGTTCGGTCGCAGCATCTGCGGGCTCGAGCCGATGCGGGCGCGCCGCACGAGCGCGGCGACGAGCCACCAGGTACGGGACAGCGATGGCCCCCGACGCCGCCCAGACGCCCGGATAGGCACGCCAGGACCAGCTCCACGGCACCTCGAGCGCAGAGCACCAGAATCGCATCGCTACAAGCCTGCCTCAGCCGGTTCGTCGGGTTCTATGCCGGCGAGGATCGGCAGGTCGTGGTCGAACTGGGTCTGCCGCGTCGGATGCGGGTACTGCGCGTAGCCGTAGCCGTTCGGGGCGTAGGCGAACACCCGGGCATCGTGAGCGATGTCGTAGTCGACGTCGCCGTGTTCCATGTCGCCCATTTCCATGTGATCATGATCGTCGGCCTCTGACGCCATCTGATGCGCGCTGGTCGTAGTGGTATCGAAGATCTTGATCGACGCCAGCGCTCCCAGCGCATTCTGCAGCTCGGTCAACTGCTGCTCGCTGTCGGGAATGAGCCCGACGAAGTCATCGCTGAACTGGTCGAGATAGGCGCGCAGCACCTCCGGCGTGTCCCGGGAGGGATCCACCGTCACGGCCAGCACGGCCACGTTCGGCGGGGCACCCGGACGGTTGAGCACGCTGGCGAGCTGTGCGAGCTGCACGCCGCAGATATCGGGACAGTTCGTGAACATCTGGTAGACGAGCCGCACTTGTCCCTGGGTATCGGCTGCCAGGTGAAAGTCGTTGCCGTCAGTGTCGGAGAACACCATCTCAGGCACCTGCCGCAGTTCGGATGCGGGCACCGCCAGTCCTTCGTATCGCGACTCGCCCTCCGCGCCGCTGCCGCACGCGGCCGCTGCCAGCACAACAACCGCTGCTGCCGCGACATGCCGACGAAGGAACGATGCCGTCGCCTGTCGGCACTTTTCCACAGGGTGGTACGGGGTCTGTGGACAACCGGCAGCGGTCGATCGGTTCGCCCCCGAGCGGCGGTGCACGCGATGAGCCACGAACTCAGCGCGCCGGCGGTGCATAGATCAGCCCGCCCTCGGTCCAGCGAGCGTTCGGCGTGCCGGCCCGTCGCAAGCCGACCGGCTCAAGGTTGCGGGTGTAGATCTCGTCGTAGTTCCCGATCTGGCGGACCACCTGGTAGAAGGCATCGGGCTCCAGGCCCATCTTGGATTGCAGCTCGCCCTCACCGCCGAGCAGCCGGACCGCTTCAGCATCGAGCTGACCGCTTCCCAGCAGGTCGTCGACATTGGCAGAGGTGACGCCCTTCTCGTCGAAGATGATCGTGGCGAACACGGTCCAGTTGACGATGTCGCCGAACGTCGACTGGTTCGGCAGGTACAGCGGTGCCAGCGGCTCCTTGGAGAACGGCGCTGCGGGGAAGATCACCCACTCCTGGTCGCCCTCCTGCCTCGCCTTGCGGCCGACGAGTCCCGATCCGTCGGTGGTCATCAGGTCGCACGAGCCGTTGATGAAGCTGTCGGTGATGATGTCGAGATCCTCGAAGGTGGCCAGCTTGATCTCGACGCCCGCCGCGTCGACGGCGTCGGCGATGTTCTTCTCGGTGGTGGTGCCCGCGGTGGCGCAGACCGTCGCCCCCGCGATGTCTGCCACGGTGGACCCGGCGTCGAACCCGTCGCTGGCTCGCCCCATGAGCTGCTGACCGTCATAGAAGGTGACCGGCGCGAAGTCGAAGCCCAGGTCGCCGTCGCGGCTCTGCGTCCACGTCGTGGTGCGCACCAGCACGTCGATGACGCCGGTCTGCAGCGCCGTGAACCGTTCCGCCGATGTCAACGGCACGAAATCGACCGCGTCCGCGTCGCCGAGCATCACGATGGCCAGCGCGCGGCAGTAGTCGGCATCGAAGCCGGTGGTGCTGCCATCGGGCTGCGTCTCAGAGAACGCCACCGCAGCGCCGTACACACCGCAATTGAGGACCCCTCGGGATCGCACCGTCTCAAGCAGATCCACGTCCTGAGTCGCTTCGACCGGCACGGGCTGCGCGCGCGTCGTCGGCGCATCTGCGCCGGTGGGACCGCCAGAGCTGCAGCCCGCCACCAGCAGCACCGCGGCGGCGCCTGCACCGAGGCGTCGCAGTCCAGCGCCGATCAGTTCCATGCCGTGCCTCGCTCCCGCCGCGTTGGAGCTGTGGAGGTGAGGGGAATCGAACCCCTGGCCTCTTCGATGCGACCGAAGCGCTCTACCAACTGAGCTACACCCCCGAGGCGGGCGGCCGTCGAATATACCTGCGCAGCGGTGACTACTCGTTCGCCTGACGGCGCCGTGCCTATTCGTTCGCCTGACGGCACCGTGCCTATTCGTTCGCCTGACGGCACCGTGCCTATTCGTTCGCCTGACGGCGAATCATCCTGACGGTCGACGCGGTGGCGTGGTCTCGCAACGGCAGGTAGTGCACCTCGGCCGTCGGCGCCGCGCGGCGCCGGCGCACGACGAGCATGACGAATGCAGCCGACACCGCGAGCAGCGTGCCGAAGGCGGCGAGCGCCCAGATCGATCCGGTGGCCAGCGTGCCTGCGAGCGTCACCAGCGTGCACAGCATCAGCAGCGTGCCGATGTCTCGCCGGCGCACTGCCGCCTGCTTCGGCGTGGTCGGCATCGACGTGGATGGGCTCGTCCATCGTCGTTGCGGTCCGCCGGAGTGTCTCAGCGCATATTCCTGGGAGATCTGCGCGGCGGCCGGTGCTGAGCGGCCGAGTGAATCGAGTTGCTGGCGGAACTGGTCGACCGACGACGTCGCCCGTCGGCGGGGCCGGAACAGGCGCGCAACGTCAGGCGCCAAGACAACGATCCAGAGGATGGCCAGCAGCACCAGGACCAGTTGTGTCACGCATCACCTG
This sequence comes from Candidatus Poriferisodalis sp., assembly GCF_965208555.1. Classification (GTDB taxonomy): domain Bacteria; phylum Actinomycetota; class Acidimicrobiia; order Acidimicrobiales; family Poriferisodalaceae; genus Poriferisodalis. The sequence continues at coordinate 1,059,352 of NZ_OZ242342.1, forward strand.
CCTCGCCGGCGGGCCTGCCCACACAGGGTGCCATCTCGCGATGCGCACGCAGCGCATCGCTGATGAGGGAATTTGCCGAAGACTAGTGCTCTTCCCGCCGGTACGTGCCTGACTTGCCGCCGGTCTTCTCCCACAGCGTGAGGTCGCCGATGACCATGGACCGATCGGCCGACTTGCACATGTCGTAGATGGTGAGCGCAGCGATCGAACAGGCCGTCATGGCCTCCATCTCGACGCCGGTTCGGTCCACCGTCTCGACTTGGGCCTCGATCTCGATCCACGTATCAGCGATCTCGAAGTTCACATAGACGGCACCGACCAGCAGCGGGTGGCAGAGCGGGATGAGATCCGGGGTGCGCTTGGCGGCCTGGATGCCGGCCACCCGGGCAACCGCGATGACGTCGCCCTTGGCGATGGCCCCGCGGGCGACCAGCGATGCTGTCTCGGCTGCCATGTGCACACGGCAGCGAGCGATGGCGCGCCGGTGGGATGTCTCCTTGGGCGTCACATCCACCATGCGTGCCCGGCCCATCGGATCCAAATGGGTGAAGGGTGACTCGGCCACGACGTCAACCGCCTCTGTGTTTGATGGATCGGCGGCCTCAGCCGCCACTGTATTGACGGATCGGCGGCCTCAGCCGCCACTGTATTGACGGATCGGCGGCCTCAGCCGCCGATCTGACTCATCGTTCGCTTGGGTTTGATGAAATTGACCTGACCGATGGAGTGGCCGGCCCATTTTGTGCCCACTGCATCGCGGACTGCTGCTGCCAGCAGACCATCCAGTTCGTTGCCAGTTGCACCACCGCGCAGGATCGACCGCATGTCGAACTCGTCCAGCGCGAACAGGCAGGTGCGGAACTGACCTTCGGCAGTAAGTCGCACCCGGTCGCAGTTGCCGCAGAACGGCTTGGTGACGCTCGCGATGACACCGACGTGGCCGCCTCCGTCCAGGTAGCGGTAGCGCTCGGCGGGCTCATGGGCGCGCACCACGGGCTCGGTCGGGAACTCGGCCGATATTGCCGCCAGGATCTCATCGGCGGGCACGACGACGTCCGCGTTCCACACGTCCCCCGCCTCGAGCGGCATGAACTCGATGAAGCGGACCTCGACACCGCGCTCACGGCCGTACCGGGCGAATTCCACCACCTCGTCGTCGTTGATCCCTCGCATCATCACCGTGTTGATCTTCACCGGAGCGAGACCGGCGTCGATGGCGGCGTCGATGCCGTCGAGCACCCGGTCCAGCTCGTCGCGGCGGGTCAGCTCAAAGAACCGGTCGCGCTGCAGCGAATCGAGGCTGATGTTGATGCGCGACAGACCGGCGGAAGCCAGCGGCTTGGCGTGCAGGCGCAGCGTGGCCCCGTTGGTGGTCAGGGCGACGTCGACGCCGAGCGCGGCAAGGCGCTCAACCAGGCGCGGCAGATGTGCGCGCACCAAGGGCTCGCCGCCGGTCAGACGGATGCTCTCGAAGCCGAACCGTTCGACGCACACCTTGGCGAATCGCTCGATCTCCTCGAAGCTCAGGATCTCCGATCGGGGCAGCCACGTCATGCCTTCGGCGGGCATGCAGTACTGGCAGCGGAAGTTGCAGCGATCGGTGACCGAAATGCGCAAGTCGCCTACGGTCCGGCCGAACGGATCGATGAGATCCTCCGCCCGCGCCGGAGCAACGACACCTGCTGCACTCTTCACTGGCCTGAGCGTACCCAGCGGAGCAAGAGCTCTTCGAGGCGACGGGAAGTTGTTCAGTCCAACAGCAGCACGTCGACTGGTTCGCCTGCACGGACCCCGCCGCCGTCGGGCACGACCGCCAGCGCGTTGGCCTTCGCCATGGCCCACAGCATGTGCGAGCCCTGCCCCCCGGCGGAGCGGACCTCGATGCCGCCGCCGTTCGGCGTCGCCAGCACCCGCATGAAGTGCGTCTTGCCGTCGGCACGCCGCGGCAAGTCCTCGGTGGCCGTGGCCGCAACGGCCGGCCGGATGGGATCGGGATGGCCCATCATCGAGCGCAGACCCGGACGCGCGAAGAGTTCGAACGACACCATCGACGAAACCGGATTGCCCGGCAAGCCGAAGACCGGAACATCGCCCACCGTTCCGAACGCCAGCGGCTTCGCCGGCTTGATCGCCACTTGCATCCAGCGCATGTCGCCGATGCGGTCGAGCACGGCCTTCACGTAGTCGAAGTCCCCCATGCTGACGCCACCCGAGGTGACGATGGCGTCGCATGTCTGAACACCTGTCGTGATCGCAGTTTCGATCTCGTCGGGATCGTCCCGGGCAAGTCCCAAGTCGACGCAGGTGACGTCAGCCCGCTGCGCCAACGCCAGCAGGGTCCGGCGGTTCGAATCGCGGATCTGACCAGGCTGGAGCGGGCTGCCGTCATCGACGAGCTCATCGCCCGTGGACAGCACGCCGACTCGCAGCCGCGGGAACACCTCCACCTCAGTCAGCCCGAGGCTGCACAGCACGCCGAGATGGCCCGCAGTGAGCTCCGTTCCGGTACCAAACACGTGGGCGCCAGCGTGCAGGTCATCGCCAATCGGCCGCACATGGTTGCCCGGCGGAACGCTCACCTCGATGCGAACGACCTCGCCATCCGCGCTCGGGCTGTCGACGACGGCCGTGCGCTCCACCATGACTACGGCATCAGCGCCCGGCGGGATCGTCGCACCGGTCATGATGCGACTGGCTTCGCCGGGACCCACGGTGACCTGCGGGGCATGACCCGCTGGGATCGTTTCGACGACCCGCAGCTCGCACGGGGCGTCGGCGACGTCGACGGACCGGACGGCGAATCCGTCCATGGCGGTGTTGGCGAACTGCGGAATGGCCTCTGCGGAAACGATCTCGCTGGCCGTCACCAAGCCCAATGCGTCAGCGATGGGCACATGGGTCGGCTTGCGCGCCTCGCATCGGTCCAGGACGAACTCGCGAGCGGTCTCGAGCGGCAGCACAGGGCGCAATGTACCTGCGTGTGGCTACCGATCTCGCAAGATGCCCCGGCCGGACAGGATCCGAGCGATCTCAGGACGGCGTGCCTCGAGTTCCGCCGGATCTTTCACCGGCTGGAAGCGCCCGTCGGGACCGTTGGCGGGCACGAGCAGCATGGAGGTGTCCGTGAAGGCCGACAGCTCTCCGATCAGGCGCTCGAACTGCACGATCTCAACACCGTCGACCTGCTTGCGCACCTCGAACCACGTCAGCGGCCAACTTGCCTCGAACACCTCGATGTCGCCGATCAGGGAGTTGGTGTTCGCAGCACCCGTCGCCAGCGGATCGATTCCGGGCGGCAGGCGGAACGTCTCGACGATCTGCAGCTGCCCGTCCACGCGCCAGGGGGAACCGCCCGGTGCGTGCCCCTCGACGACTTCGCAGGTGAGCGTTGCCGCGCTCGCCAGATGCGCCCCGATCACTGCGGGGTCCAGCGTGGCCGCAGCGTTGTCCACGTTCGTGACGAACAGGTGCCGCCCGCCGCTGCGGGCGAATTCGTCCAGCAGTCCGCACTGCTGCATGGCCCAGGGAGCGTCGCCGTGCCCCGGCGCGTACAGCGAGACGGCGCCGTCGGCGTTGCGGAACAGCTCGCCGCCGGGGGTGAGGCGTATCGACACGCCTTGGGGAGCGATGCCGACCCGAACCGCGGCTGAAGCCGACGCGGCCGCCCAGTCGCGCAGCACGTCGTCGGATTGGAAGCTGGTCATGAGCCACAGGGGAATGGCGCAGCCCAGCTCATCGGCCAGGCGCCGCAGGTCGGCCAGCTTGGCAGCGGCAAATGTCAGGCCCGGAAGCGCCTCGGCCAGCGCCTTCACACCGCCGCCGAAGCGGGTGGCCATGCCTCCGGCCAGCAGCAAAACGCCCACCTGCCCGGCGGCGATCGCCTCGCGGCCGACTTCGGCCAGCCGGTCTCGCTCGGCCGTTCCCGACGGCGGCAACCTGGTGAGGTCGTCGTCTGCGGGCGGCTCAATGTGGCCGAGGACCCGATTCGCGTCCCCTCCCGCGTGCTGCGCTCCGGTGAGCCGGCCACGCAACAGATCGAAGCGTTCGGCGTCGAAACCGTAGGCGGCGAGCGTCTCGGCGGCGCTCCGGTCGATGCCGTAGCGCTCGACGAGCTCAACGACGCCCATGGCGTCTGAAGCTAGAGGATGACCGGACCGGCGAGCCCTCTCGCCGTCGATTCTCTGAGGCACCCGCATGCAGTCAGTGGCTACACTGCTCGGCGGCTCAAGCTCAGGCACGCGGAGGCCTCATGCCGACCTACCAGTACCGCTGCACGGACTGCGGTCAGTCCTTCGAGCGCTACCAGAGCTTCTCCGACGATCCCATCACGGTGTGCCCCCTGCCTGCCGGCCCGCTGCCCGACGCCGGGCCGCCTGACGACAGCGCAGCGGTCAATGGGGCCCAGGTGAACGGGGCGGACGGCAACGGAACAGCACCGGCGTGCGGTGGCGAGGTCCGCAAGATCTTCTCCAACGTCGGCATCAGCTTCAAGGGCAGCGGCTTCTACCGCAACGACAGCCGGTCCTCTTCGGGCTCGTCGTCGAGCTCAACGTCATCAAGCGATTCAACAAGCGACTCAGCAAGCAAAGCATCGGCCTCTTCGGACAGCAGCTCCTCGAACGGCACGTCGAGCTCAACGGTCGGGGCCGCCTCGGCGTCAGGCTGACGCCTCCAGCATCGAGACAAGCCCGCAGCGGCCCGGCCGCTGCGATGGCTTCGCGACGGAGGCTCTCATGGCGCTCATCTCACAGCTCGGCGACCTCTGGCGACGTCGCCCCAATACGGTGCACTGGGCCGCAGTGGGCGTCGTGGCGCTCGTGGCCCTGGTGCTCGTGGCTGGCATGGCCGGCCGGGCACGCTCGGCCGCTGCCGCATGGGGCACGTCGGTGCGAGTGCTGGCCGCGCAGACCTCCTTGGCGGTGGGGAGCTCACCGGCCGAGCACGTCGATCTGGTGGAAGTGCCGGCTCATCTCGTTCCTGCCGGAGCGCTCACCAGTGCAATCGGTCTCAGCGAGCTGACCCGTGCCGTGCCGCGGGGCGCGTTGCTGACTGAGTTGGACTTCAGCCCCGCCTCCGGGGTCAGCCCGGGACGCCGGGGCATCGGCATCAGCGTCGTCCACCATGCGCCCGATGTGAATCCCGGCACGCCCGTCGAACTGATGCTGTTCGCCGACATCGATCCGTTCGATCCCGACGCGAGCCATGCAGATGTCGCCCGCGTGCCCGCCTTCGTCCTGGCCTCATCCCGGGACCGATGGCTTGTCGAGATCGAGCCTGTGCACCTCGACCCAGTGGCGCGAGCCAGCGCTACGGGCGTTGTGGTTCCTGTCGTGCTCAGCGCAGACCGCTGATGGCCGCCACGGCCACGGCGGCTGCGAGTGCCAGGCGGTAGCCGGCGAACAGCGCGAACGGCGATCGCTGCGGACGACGGCCGGTTCTGTCCAGCAGCCACACCATGGCAGCCACCCCAGCCCACGACGACACCGCGGCGGCGACGCCACCGACGATGAACAGCTGCATCTGTGCGTCGCTGGGCGCAGCATCCCCCAGGGTTGCGAAGCGGTACACGCCCGCACCTGCAATGAGCGGCAGGCTCATGAGAAAGGCCAGTCGTGCTGCTGCGGCTCTGTCGAAGCCCAGCCAGCGGCCCGCCGTGATGGTCACACCCGAGCGGCTGACACCTGGAAGCAGTGCGGCTGCCTGCGCGAGCCCCATGCCGGCTGCGTCGCGCAGCCGGTAGGAGTCCTGGGATCGCTGCGCGCCGCGCGCGTGCGCGGCTACGTCGGACCGCCACAGCAGCCAGCCGAAACCGGCCAGCAGCGCGGCGATCAGCAGCGGCTGCTCGGCGAGATCGAGCAGCCGGTCCTCCAGCGCGAGGCCGACCGCGGCGGCGGGAACTGCCGAGACGGCCAAGCTCACGGCAACCTGGGTGTCGCGCTCAGCGCGGCCGGTGATGCCGCGCCAGAGCGCTGCGGCGTAACGCGCGATGTCCGTGCGCAGGTACCACGTGGCTCCGGCCAGCGTGCCGACATGCAGGGCCACGTCGAAGGCGTTCTCCAGCTCGGTGTGCCCATCGAAGAGGTCCCAGCCGGCCAGCCAGGGCACAACTTCGAGGTGAGCGCTCGACGAGACGGGGAAGAACTCGGTCAGGCCTTGCAGCAGGCCGAGCACGATCGCTCTGGCGACCTCTGCGACCGTGACGAGATCACCCAACGCAAGAGCCTCTAGTCGTCGCTCCCCACCGATGGAACGATGCGCGGTCTCCAGCGGCGGGGCGGGTCGTAGTGGTGGCCGACCGCCCAGCCCTGGCGCATCGACGCCAGGAAACTGGCCGGATCGTTGTCGTCGAAGTCGGGCATCTCGAGATACGCGCCCCCGAGTGCCTCTGCCACGTGGGCGTCGCTGCCGGCTCCCGGTGCCAAGCCGTGCTCGCCCGCATAACGCGCCGCTCGCGAGTTGAGGCTGTTGAGGCTGGTCTTGGAGTTCAACACCTCCATGCCGTCGACGAGGCCTTCGGCGACCAGCTCATCGAGCACGTCGTGACGGAGGTTGTTGCGCAGCGGATCGAACGGGTGCGGGATGTAGACGAGCCCGCCTTGTGCCTTCACCGCTTCGGCTGCGGCCACCGGTGCCAGCCCCTGCGGCACCCGTTCGGTCAGGAATAGGCCGATGATCTCACCGGCATGGGTCTTCATCTCCTCGCCCACCACCACCCGGGCATCCAGCTCGCCCTGCAGCTGCTGAGCACCTCGAACGGCATTGTGATCGGTGATGCACACCACGTCGATGCCGCTCTCGGCGAGGCACTGCGCGAACTCCTCCGGCGTCGTCGTCGAATCGCCCGACCACATGGTGTGCGTGTGGAAATCCGCCCGCACCCAGCCCGACGGGCAATCATCTGCCAGATGCGGGTGCCGCTCGACGGCGGCGGGAGCGGGTGGTCGAGGCACGGCTCACACTCCCGACAGCGCGACATCGGCGACCACCAGCGGGGGCATCGACATCCCTCCGGCGAGCGGCTCGGCCGTCGCTCCGATACCGCAGATCCCCAGCAGCATCCGTTGCAGCGTGGACGCGATGGTGGCCTCCCTGAACGGCTCGGCCAGCTCGCCGCCTGCGATGCGATGTCCCCAGGCGCCGACCGAGAAATCGCCGCTGGTGGGATTGACCCCGCTGTGCAGGCCGCTGACGCCCCTCACCAGCACGCCGTCGGAGACCGACGCGTTCAGCATGTCATTGGGTATCTCGCCGGCGCTGACGACCGGCGCGTGGATCCCCACTCCCGGAACCGACCGGGTGCCGCGCACCGCCGACCCGGTCGAGGCCGTGTTCGATCGGCGGGCGGTATATGCGTTGTGCAGGAAACCGCCGAGCACGCCTGCGGTGATCAGCGCATTGCGCCGCGCTGCAAGCCCCTCGCCGTCGAAGTTCGTGGCGCCCAGCGTCGCCGGATCGGTCGGGTCATCGAACAGGCTCAATCGCTCATCGGCAATCTGCTCGCCGACGCGGTCGGCGAACGGCGAGCGCCCCTTGAGCACGCTGTCCGCGGCGAGCACGCTCGCGACCACACCAATGAAGGCGGCAGCGACCGACGGGGCGAGCACAACCGGCAGCCGCTCGCTGGGCGGCTTGGTCGCGCCGAGCTGTCCGGTGGCCAACGCCGTCGACTCGCTCACGACCCGTTCGATGTCGAGCTGATCGGGTCGCCGGGCTGCATCGCCGGCGTAGCCGATCTGGGTCTCGTCGCCGTCGGTGGCGAGCGGCTGGGCGCCGATCGAGCAGCTTCCCGCCGAGGTCTGCACGCAGATGCCCGTGCTCGACGCCAGGGCCGACTGCGACCAGCCGTCGCTCCACGCGGCGACACGCACGCCGGAGATACGCGGATCGGCTTCCAGGCAGCGACGCTCGAGATCGATCGCCGCGGCGATCTTGTCGGCATCGGAAACGCCGAGGACTGCCGGGTCGTCGAGTTCCAGTCCGGGCGGCTCCATGCCGTCGGGTTCGGCAAGCCGCTGGTGCGGATCGGACTCTGCGAAGGCGACATTGCGGCGGGCCGCCTCCAGCGTGTCCGACACGACGTCGGGATCCAGCGAGCCGGCGGACGCGAATCCCTGGCGCCCGTCGTCGACGACTCGCACGCCGATGGCCGCGGTCACGCCCGAACGCAGCGATTCCACCTCGCCGTTGTACGCCCGCACCGTGGTGGAGCGCCCCGTCGAGACGCACACCTCGATCTGCTCGTCGCCGGCGGCCCGCTCGCACACTCGCTGCGCGAGCCGGGCCAACTCATCAGGGTTCACGCGCGATCACACCCCGCCGCTCACGCACAGTCACACCCCGCCGCTCACGCACAGTCACACTCCGCCGCTCACGCGGCGGTGCCCCCGACGGTCAGGGCTCGCACCCGCAGGGTGGGCTGGCCGTCGCCCACCGGGACGCCCTGGCCGTCCTTGCCGCACGTTCCCGGATGCCCCATGGCGAAGTCATTGCCGAGGGCGTCGATGTCGAGGAGCACCTGGGGACCGTTGCCGATCAGGTTGCCCTCGCGCAACGGCTCGGTGATCTTGCCGTCCTCGATGAGGTAGGCCTCGGTCATGCCGAACACGAAGTCGCCGGTCGCCGTGTTCACCTGACCGCCGCCGAGCTGGGCCACGTACACGCCCTGGGGTGTGTCAGAGATGATGTCGTCGGGGTCGATGTCGCCGTTCGTGACGAACGTGTTGGTCATGCGGACCATCGGCAAGTGCGTGTAGCTCTGGCGACGACCGTTGCCCGACGGTGCACGCCCATCATCGCGGCTGCGCAGCCAGTCCCACATGTAATCGGTCAGCACACCGTCGGAGATCAGCTCATTCCGCTGCGTCATATGGCCCTCGTCGTCGATGCGCAACGCTCCCCACTCGGGTCCCATCGTGCCGTCATCCACCAGCGTCACGCCCTCGGCCGCCACTGCCGAGCCCACCCGATCCCGGAACACCGACGCGCCCTTGCGCACCAAGTCGGCCTCCAGACCGTGGCCGCAGGCCTCGTGGAACAGCACGCCGCCGCCGCCCCGGGCGATCACCACGGGCACCTCGCCGCTGGGCGCCGGGCGGGCCGCCAGCTTCGTGACGGCGCGCTGTGCCGCTCGCTCGGCCAGCTCTGCCGGATCGCAGCCGTCGAACAGCTCCCACCCGACCGTGTAGCCGACGGTCTCACGACCGGTCTGCAGACCGCCGTCTCCGCTCGCCACGCAGCTCACCGAAAACAGCGTGCGAACCTGATCATCCGCCGCGCAGATGCCGTTGGTGTTGGCCACCAGGATCCGCCGCCGGCTGTCGCCGTAGCGGGCGGTGACCTGGGTGATCGCCTCATGGGTCGAGCGAGCGGCCTCGTCCGCCGCCTTGAGCAGCGCCACCTTGTGCTCGGTGCCGATGGCTGCCGGCAGCACCTCGACGCGAGGCTCCGCCACGCCGTCGCCGCGGAAGGACGCCATGTCGACCGTCCCGCCGGCCGGTGAGCGGGTCGCCACCGCCGCCGCGGTTCGCGCCGCATCCGCGAGTCCCTCGGGCGTCAGGTCGGAGGTGTGTGCATAGCCCGTGATGTCGCCGGCGGTGACCCGGATGCCCACACCGCGGTCCCGGCCCGAGTTCATCTCCTCAACGCGGCCTTCGTCGAACAGCACGCCCGTCGAGGATCGGTCCTCGGCAAACAGCTCAGCCCACTCGCCGCCTGCGTCCAGTGCCGCTCGCAACGTCGCATCCACGACATCGAGGTCAACGAGCGGCTCCGCCGTGACACTCGCGGTGGTCGGCGTGTCTGCTGTCTGTGTCATATCGCTGCCAAGAGTCTGAGAATCGGCACGGACCCGAACTGCGACCGCGCTGCGGTCGCACGTGGACCGCACCATCGCCACACTATTGTGCGAAGCCACGTGAGACGCTTCGTGAGGGAAGTGCGCCGCGGGGCTGTATCCAGTGCCGCAGTGAGCGGGCTTCGTGGGAGAGCAGCCTGAGTGCGCATCCCGCACGGCCTCGTCACGGTGCTCCGCGTCGGCGCAAGCGCAGGCCTTCTCACGTGGCTGCTGATCGTCAGCCGAGATGAGCTGTCGGCGCTCAACCTCGATTCCAAGAGTGCTGCTGCTGCTTGGCTGACTGCCGCTGCGCTCGTCATCGCAGCTGCATTTGTCATGGCGGCCGTGCGCTGGTGGCAGGTGGCCGACACGCTCGATGTCGCGGTGTCGGGCCGCTCGGCGCTGTCCATCTACCTCGCCGCGTTGTTCGTGGGCAACTTCCTGCCCACCACCATCGGCGGCGACGTGCTGCGCGTCAACCGCTTGGGTCGCATCTGCGGCAGCAGAGCCAACGCATTCGCCACCGTCATCATCGAACGGCTGACGGGGTGGGTCGTCTTGCCGCTGCTCACGCTGGCTGCGCTGGTATCGCAGCCGAGCCTGCTGCGGCACTCCGGGGGGCAGATCGCCGGCGGGCTAGCGCTGGGGACGCTGGTGGTGCTCGCCTTCATCGTCTGGGTGGCAGAACATCCTCGAGGACTCGGCCGACTCGCGGGCGGCACCCGCATACGGGAAGGTCTTGGCGCAGTGCACACGGGCCTGAGCGTGTTCCGGCGACAACCCCAAGCCGCTCTCCGGCTGCTCGGCATCGGTCTGGCCTACCAGTTCCTCCTGGTGGTGGCCACCGCCCTCGCGGGCGCCGCCATCGGGGTGAATCCAGGTCTTCGGGCCTGGCTGGCCTTCGCGCCGATGGTCTTGATCGTGCAGAATCTGAGCGCAGTCGGCGGTCTAGGCGTGCGCGAGGGTGCTCTCGTGCTGTTCCTCGATGCCCACGGCGTCAACGAGGGCGAAGCCGTGCTGCTGGGCTTGCTGGTGTACGCGCTGACGCTGCTGGTGAGCCTGACGGGGGCCCCAGCGCTGGCGCTGGGCGGGCGTCGAAAGCGCGGCAAGGCGACCGCGGAAGTACCGCTCAGGCCCTGAGTACCCTTGGGCCGCGAATGCACCTCGCCAAGCTCACCAGTCCGGCCGACCTGCGAGCGCTCAGCTCTGCACAGCTTGACGAGCTCTGCGCAGAGATACGGCACTTCATCGTGCAGGCTGTCTCGCGCACCGGTGGGCATCTGGGGTCAAACCTCGGCGCCGTAGAGCTCACGGTGGCGCTGCACCGGGTCTTTGAATCACCACGTGATGTCATCGTCTGGGACACCGGCCATCAGGCGTACGTGCACAAGCTCATCACCGGCAGGCGCGATGGCTTCGAGAAGCTGCGACAGCGGCACGGCCTGTCGGGATACCCCAGCACGTCTGAGTCTCCCCACGATGTGGTCGAGAACAGCCATGCGTCGACGTCGCTGAGCTGGGCGTCCGGTCTCGCCACGGGCTTTCAGCTCACCGGTCATGAGCACCGGCGTGTTGTTGCCGTGATCGGCGACGGCTCCATGACCGGCGGCATGGCCTTCGAGGCGCTGAACAACCTCGGCCACTACGCCCAGCGAGCGTTGATCGTGCTCAACGACAACGGCCGCTCGTACGCACCGACGGTCAGCCGGCTCTCCACGGTGATGTCTCGGCTGCGGCAGTCGCCCCACTACGTGCAGGGCCGCCGAGCGGTGGACCACCTGCTGGAGCGAGTGCCGTTGGGTGACGGCGTGCGGCGGAGCCTCGACAGCGCCGCCGCCGCAATGCGCGAGATGTGGGAACCCCCGGCATTCTTCGAGACGCTGGGGGTGCGCTACGTCGGTCCGGTCGACGGGCACGACATCACGGCCATGGAATCGGCATTCCGCGACGCCGCTGCCTACGCAGACGGACCCATCGTGGTTCATGTCGTCACCCAGAAAGGGCGCGGCTATGCGCCCGCCGAGCACGACACCGAGAAGCACCTGCACGACATCGGCCTGTTCGACCCTGTCACCGGAGCCTCGCCTGCAGCGGCCCCCGCCGCACCGACTGTGCCCGATGAACCGGTTCGGCAAGCCGAACCGACTGTGCCCGGTGAACCGGTTCGGCAAGCCGAACCGACCGTGCCCAATGAACCGGTTCGGCAAGCCGAACCGGTTGTGCGCGACTACACCGCTGTCTTCACCGAGACGCTCATCGCGGCAGCGCGACGCAACCGTGATCTCGTCGCGATCACCGCAGCCATGCCTGGTTCCACCGGACTGCTGCCGTTCCAGCGCGAGTTTCCCGATCGCTTCTATGACGTCGGCATAGCCGAGCAGCACGCGTTGACCTCAGCCGCGGGCATGGCGCGCGCCGGGCTCCGACCGGTCGTAGCGGTGTACTCGACTTTCCTGGCACGGGCCTTCGACCAGGCGCTGTACGACATCGGCCTGCACCGCCTCCCTGTCATCCTCTGCATCGACCGCGCCGGCATCACGGGTCCGGACGGCGCATCCCATCACGGCCTCTACGACATAGCCATGCTCACGCGGATTCCGGGCATGACGGTGTTCGCGCCGTCAGGACCCGACGAGCTGCCCATCGCATTCGCGCAGGCTCTGGAGATCACCGACGGCCCTGTAGCAATTCGCTGGCCCCGCGGCAAGGGCCCGGTGGCCGGAACAGTCCAGCAGCAGGATGCCGCGACGAGCGGCATGCGCGCACAGGCCCGCCAACACCGCTCAGGACCGGATGCCTGCCTCCTGGCCGCCGGCCAGACTCTCAACGCAGCGATCGAAGCCACCGAATTGCTCAGTGCTGAAGGCGTGGATGTCTCACTGTGGGACCCGAGAGTCCTCAAGCCGCTCGACCGCGCCATGCTGCTGGACGCCGCCGCACACCCGCTGGTGGCGACTGTGGAGGACGGTGTACGCGTGGGCGGCTTCGGCAGCCTCGTCAACGATGCGCTCCAACAACTCGACGCCCCGACCGTCCCGCGCATCACCCAGCTGGGAGCACCCGACGCATACCTCCCCCACGGCACGGCCGCCGAACTGCACGCCGAACTCGGCCTCGACGCCGAGGGCATCGCTGCCGCAGTAACCAAGACCCTCGCCCGCATCACCGCCTAGGCACGCGAAACGGCCCGGAGCAGGTGCCCCGGGCCGTCAAGCGTTGAGTTGTGAGAGCTAGCCCAGCTCGGAACCAACAACCGAGACGAAGCTCACCGCGGCCCCAGGCTGCCCGCCCAGGTTGTGCGTCAGCCCCAGCGTCTTGCCCTGCTCGGTCACCGAGGGGATCTGCCGCTCAGGCGGGGCCTGACCGCGCAGCTGCAACCAGCACTCGAACAGCATCCGCAGGCCGGATGCGCCGATCGGGTGGCCGAAGCTCTTCAAACCGCCGTCGGGATTGACCGGGAGGTCGCCGTCGAGGTCGAACGTGCCGGCCATGGCTTCCTTCCAGCCCAGGCCTCGCTCGGCAAAGCCGAGGTCCTCCATCAGCACCAGCTCGGTGGGCGTGAAGCAGTCGTGCACCTCGGCCATCGCGATCTGCGAGCGCGGGTCGGTGATGCCGGCCTGCTTGTAGGCCTCGGCCGCCGATGCCACAACCTCACGGAACGTCGTGTAGTCGTAGGTGCTGTCGAGCGCACCGGTTGCCGGACCCGAAGCGAAGCTGAGCGCCTTGATGTACAGCGGATTGTCGCAGTACTTGTGGGCGTCCTCAGCCCGGACCAGGACCGCGGCGGCCGAGCCGTCGCTGACGCCCGAGCAGTCGAAGATGCCCAGCGGACCAGCGATCAGCGGCGAGCCGGCGATGGTTTCCTTGGCCACTTCCTTGCGAAACTGCGCCCGCGGGTTCAGCGAGCCGTTGCGGTGGTTCTTCCAGGCGATACGGGTGAGGACTTCCTTCATGGTGTCCTCGTCGAGCCCGTACTTGTGGGCGTAGGCCGGTGCCAGCAGGCTGAACGTGGCCGGTGCCGTGATGGTGGAATCGGTGCCGTCGCTCGGCGGGCGAGCGCCTGTCAGACCCGAGTAGCCCGAGTCCTTCAGCTTCTCTACACCGATGGCCATCACCATGTCGTAGGCACCCGAAGCGACTGCATAGGCAGCGTTGCGGAACGCCTCAGAGCCGGTGGCGCACATGTTCTCGAGCCGGGTGACCGGCTTGTAGTCGAGCTGCAGCGGCTTCGACAGTGTCAGGCCGGAGACGCCCGAGCCCATCGTGCCGAGCCAGAAGGCGTCGATGTCGTCCTGGGTGACGCCAGCGGATGCATACGCATCGTGCGCAGCGTCGGTGAGCATGTCATCGACGCTGCGATCCCAGTGCTCGCCGAATTGGGTGCAACCCATCCCGACGATCGCGACCTTGTCGCGAATGCCATGTGAACTCATGTGTGCCTGCCTTGTGGTGAGTTGTGGGTACTTGACATTATGGCCGCTGGCAGCCAGTTCGTGCTGCGTCAACCCGCAGCCGGGCGAGCCTTCCAGAAGTAGTTGTGGATTCCCTCAGCTGTGTACAGCCGGCGGAAGGTCATCTCGACGCGGTCGCCGATGCGCACCTCTTCAGGGTCGACGTCGGTCATCTCGGCCTGGAAGCGGCCGCCGCCGTCGTAGTCGATGACCACGGCCACCATGGGCGGCGACAGCGAGAACGCCAGCCGGTCGACGGTGAAGGTTGCAATGGTGGCCGGGATGTCTGCCATGCGGACCGGCTCCATATCGTCGACGGCGCCGCCTTCCATGGACACTCGCATGGGGGGCATGTGGATGGCGCCCGAGCTGCGGTCACGCGAACCGATCAGGGCGTACTTCCAGTCCTCTGATCGGAATGCGGGGGGTGCGCCTGGCCGTTCCGGGTCGGGACGCCGGGGCGGCTCACGATCCAGGAACCCGCGCCACGTCAGGTACTGGTTGTAGTCGAGCGCGTCGTTGCCACCCTCGATCTGGGACCCAACGGTGCGGAACGGCTCGTAGTCGGCGATGGCATCGGTGGTGTGCATCACCGTTGCAGTAGCGCCGTCTGCCAGCCGGATGATGAGGTAGTTCTGGTTGGGCTCAGCGTCGTCAAGGATCGATGCCACCACCAGGCCTGTTTGTGCCCCGCCGGCGTTGCCGATCTGGGACGTGAGGTCGTTCACCAGCTTGTCGCCGGCCAGTCGCGACACGCCTCGCGCCGCCCGAGCGTGCATGCCGGTCACCGAGACCCCGTCGATGTCGTCCATGGTGAGACCAGCAGCGGCCAGGGCACGTTCGACGGCGCGCTGCGCAAGCGGCAGGTAGGCCTGCTCGCCGAAGCGTTCTTCCCACACGCGTGAGAAGTCGTCGCCGGGTTGGCGGTAGCGATCGAGGAATTCAGCGACTTCGGTTGCCGAACCGAGTTCGTGAGCGATGATCGGCGCCGAGCTTCCGTCGCCGATCAGAAAGGCGGCCGCGCCGTCGCCGCCGCTGGCTTCGTCGCCGCTGGTCGGCCGACCGGTGCGAATGTCGGACAGGACCATCAAGTTGTCGCCTGGGGCGTTCAGCGCCAGCCCCAGGGCGGCCTCAATCGAACGGGGGGCGCCGTTGAGGTCGAGAGCCGTGACCGAAGACGGCAGGTTGAGCGCCGCGTGGATGGCAGTGGCGTTGGTCTTGTCGAGGTAGGCCGGATTCGAAGTCGAGAAGATCACGCGGTCGACAGCGGCGTCGCCGCTGCCGCCCCGCAGGCAGTTGCGCGCCGCCTCGACGCCCAGCGTGGTGGTGTCCTCGTCGTAGCTGGCCACGGCACGGTGACCACGGCCGCCGCCGGCACCCATGGCCGCGGTGATCCTCGACCGGTCGAGCCGCCAGTAGGGCACGTAGGTGCCGTACCCGATGATCCCTCGTTCCGCCATGTTGTCTCTCCCCGATGCGAATCCTCAGCCGGGCTCCGATGCGGCCGGCACATACGGCCGTCTGGCTCACCCCAGCCAGCGCAGGAGCCTACGAGGATGCGCCGTCGGGTGTTGAGTCAGCCGGCAGCGACGACGCGGAAGGCCTCGGCAAGCCGGCCCTCGGGCAAGCCGCCGGCGCGGGCCGTCTCGCTGGACCATTCGCGCAACCGGCCGTCAAGGTCTTCCATGTGCTCGGTCTGGCTGCGGTGCTCGCGCAGCGCTGCAACCTTGTTCTCGAAGGTGTCGGTGATGTCGACGTAACGATTCGGTTCCGTGCCGATGAGCCAGATCTCGCTGACGTTGTGGGGCTTGTGGCCCTCGTCGAGGAGTTCGGGGAAGGCACGCGGGTTGCGACTGTCGGGGTACACGGCCGCCAGCGCCGCCGTGGCAGTAGCCAAGTGATCCGGGTGGGAGATGTAGATGTGGTCCCAGTTGGGGATGGTGGTCTGGCACAGCACAACCTCGGGTCGCTGGATGCGGATCACCCGTGCGATGTCGCGGCGCAAGCCCAGGTCGGCCACGACCATGCCGTCGGGATGGCCGAGCCAGTGCAGATCGCTGACGCCCACTTGCGCTGCCGCCGCAGTCTGCTCAGCTTGGCGCATGGCGGCCAGCTCGGCGGGCGTGTGCGACAGGTCGTCGTCGCCCGCCTCGCCGCTGGTGGTCAGGCAGTACGCCACGTGACATCCGGCCGAGGTCAGTGCGGCGACGGTTCCCGCCATGCCGAAGTCGATGTCATCGGGATGAGCCACGATGATCAAGGCCCGTTCGGGCGCTTCGATGTCGCCCTGATCGGTGAGGATCGTGCCCACAGCCACTGCCTTTGACGCTTGAGGGGTTGCTGCGATGCGATGCCGTTGCTGGGACGCAGTGCCTAGGTGAAGTAGGGGTTCTCGCCTGAGGCGTGGTCGGTGAGGTCGACCACCCGCTCGACTTCGGGAATCAGCTCACGCAACGTGCGCTCGATGCCGGCGGTGACCGTTGCGTTGGCCATGCCGCAGCCCTGGCAGCCGCCGCCCAGCTTGACGACGACGGTGTCGCCCTCGACTGATACCAGTTCCGCGAAGCCCCCGTGAGCGGCAATCGAGGGGTTGATGCGCTTGGTCAGCACCTCGCGGACGTTGTCTTCCACGGTGCCGTCGAGGTCGAGCTGTGCATTGGGTCCGAGATCGGGACGGTTCGGGTTGCGCAGCACCAGACCCGGTTGGTTCGCATTGGACGGCAGGTCCAGCGAGGCAGCGTCGAGCTTGGCGACGTCCCGATCAGGAATGAGCACCGTCAGGCCCTCCCCGACCGCGAACGGCACGTCCGACGCATCGGCTTCGGCCAGCAGCTCGAAGGCGAGGTCGTAGGTGTAATCGACGCCCTGAGCGCCGGTCACCTCGATGCGAAGCGCCAGCTGCTCGCCGTCGACTTCGCTCGCACGCAGCTCGAGGATCTTCTCCAGGGCCGCAGGGGTGACCGAAAAGGTCTCCCTGCGGGTCTCCATCATCGATTCGCGCATCGCATCAGCGGGAGCCATCTGGTCACTCAGGGCCATGTTGGCAGCCTACTGACGGCATCGGACGTCGCCGTGGGCGCTCTCAGCCGTGAATTCGCGAAGGGCGGTAGTGTCCCGCGGGTTCGGGCCCCGCCGGCGCGGGGCAACACGCACCAAGGGGACCCCATGTCATTCCGAGCGCTGATGCTGCATGAACAGGATCGAACCGTCTCAGCCGAACTGGCCGACGTCGACGACAGCGAGCTGCCCGACGGCAACGTCACGGTCGCCGTGGAGCACAGCACCCTGAACTACAAGGACGGGATGATCCTCGGCGGGATCGGCAGGCTGGTGCGCACGTATCCGCATGTGGGGGGCATCGACTTCGCCGGCGTTGTGGAGTCGTCAGACGACAGTCGCTTCACGGCGGGCGATCGGGTGGCGCTGACCGGCTGGCGAGTCGGCGAGACCCACTGGGGCGGGTACGCCGAGCGGGCCCGTGTGGACGGTGACTGGCTGGTGCGGCTGCCCGATGGGCTGTCGACCTTCGACGCGATGACCATCGGTACTGCCGGGTTCACCTCGATGCTGGCCGCCCAAGCGCTGGAGAACCACGGCATCGGATCGGGCCCGGTGCTGGTCACGGGCGCCGCCGGCGGGGTCGGCAGCGTCGCGGTGCACCTGCTCTCGGCGGCCGGCCATGAGGTCGCCGCGAGCACCGGCAGGCCGCAGACCGCTGATTACCTGCGCAACCTCGGTGCCTCTGAGATCATCGACCGGACGGAGCTGTCCGACCCGCCGCAGCGGCCGCTCGGCAGCGAGCGATTCGGCGGCTGCGTGGACGCGGTGGGCGGGACCACGCTGGCGAATGTGCTGACGCAGATGTCGTACGGCTCGAGCGTGGCTGCGTGCGGCCTTGCCGGGGGCAATGGGCTCGACACCACGGTGATCCCCTTCTTGCTGCGGGGTGTGAACCTGCTGGGCATCGACTCAGTGATGTGCCCCTACGAGCCGCGCGCGGCGGCATGGCAGCGGTTGGACGAACTCGTGGATCGAGACTTGCTGGCGTCGATGGCGACGACGGTGGGTCTCGGCGACCTGGCCGCTCTCGGGCCGAAGATCCTGGCCGGTGAGGTACAGGGGCGCACTGTTGTCGACGTGCGCGCCTGACGCCGCGTCTGTCGATGTGCGCGTCTGACGGGGCGCCGGGCTAGAGCACCGAGGCAATCGCCGCGAAACCGGTCAGCAGCATCGCGGCCACCACGAGCACCGCTGTCCACCACAGTCCGGGGCTGCGCTGGCGCAACGGGCGCAGGTTTCCCGCCGCGTCGTATCGATGCCGCGTCATATCAGTGTCTGCCCATGACCGAGCTTCAGCCCTTCAGCCTCCACTCGATGGCACCGATCTCGTTCTGGACCTCGACTTCGATGTCCTGTGTCGCTCCCGTGTCGGAGCGCTCGAGCGTGCACAGGAAGGTATGCCCCACTGACACCACCAGATACTGGTCGTCGCCGCAGTCGGCCTGGACGCCGAAGCCCAACGCGGTCGCCGCTTCGGCGCCCAGCGCCGTCTCGGTGGCGTTGACCTGCATCACTGCTTGCCGCGGCCGGATCTCCCGGCGGCCCTGCTCGTCGATGATCGTCACTTGTGCCTCGTAGAACGCCCCCTCCACGAGTCCGTCGCACAGGAACGTTGAACCCGGCCTGATGGGCGCATCCTCAGGGCAGTCGATGTCGACGATCTCGGCCGGCGCCACCACGCTCTGCAGGTAGTCCTGCACCTCGCGCTCGACCTGCGACTGATCGGCACCGCCGCCGCAAGCCGCCAGCACAGCCGCCGCAGACACGGCCAGCGCGACCAGCGACAACCCGCTCCTGCATCGCTGCAACCTGAACGAACGCCCGCGCACGCAGGTCGGCTCCGACGCGGGCGGTCCAATCAATTCAGCGACCTCCAGGTGGGGCTGACGGGACATTAGCCCTTGTTCTGCCGAACCTAGGCGAACCCTCGCTCAGATGAAAGGTCGCTCCTGGTAGCGGCCGAACACGTCGGCCAAGGCGTTGGTCACCTCGCCCACGGTCGCCCGGGTCCGGACGGTGTCGATGAGGTGCGGCATGAGGTTGGCGTCGGTCTCGGCCGCCCGGCGAAGCGACAGCAGTGCCTCGTCAACGGCAGCCTGACTGCGATCGGCGCGGACCTGCTGCAGTCGCTTGATCTGGCGCTGCTCATCGTCGTTGGTGATCTTCAGCAGGTCGATGTCGTCGTCTTCGCTGCCCTCGGTGAAGGCGCTGGCGCCCACCACAACCCGGCGGCCCGCGTTCACCTTCTTCTCGAACTCATACGCCGCATCGGCGATGCCGGACTGGTACCAGCCGTCGTCGATCAGCCGGAAAGCCCCCTCGAGCATCGAGCCGTCACCGGCTGCGTCGATGTGGGCGAACATCTCGGTTGCCTCGGCTTCGAGCTTGTCGGTCAGCTCCTCGATGAACCAGCTGCCTCCGAGCGGATCGATGACGTTGGCCGCCCCGGTCTCGTGAGCGATGATCTGCTGCGTCCGCAGGGCGATCCGGGCTGCCTTGTCGGTCGGCAGCGCCAAAGCCTCGTCCATGGAGTTGGTGTGCAAGCTCTGGGTGCCCCCCAGCACGCCGGCGAGCGCTTCGATGGCGGTGCGGGCGATATTGATCTCGGGCTGCTGCGCGGTGAGCGATACCCCGGCGGTCTGCGTGTGGAAGCGCAGCATCATCGACCGCTCGCTCTGTGCGCCGTACCGGTCGCGCATCCATCGCGCCCAGATGCGCCGTGCCGCCCGGTACTTGGCGATTTCCTCGAAGAAATCGATGTGGGCATTGAAGAAGAAGCTCAGGCGCGGTGCGAATTCGTCGGTGGACAGTCCCCGCTGGGCCGCGGCTTCGACGTAGGCGAACCCGTTCGCCAGCGTGAAGGCCAGCTCCTGTGCAGCCGTCGAGCCGGCTTCGCGAATGTGGTAACCGCTGATCGACACCGAGTTCCACCGGGGCATTTCCTGGGTGGCGAACTCGATGGTGTCGGCGACCAAGCGCATCGACGGACGCGGCGGGTACACCCATTCCTTCTGGGCTTGGTACTCCTTGAGGATGTCGTTCTGCAGGGTGCCGCCGAGGTTGCTGCGGTGTGCGCCGTGCTCTTCGGCGTTGGCGACAAACATGGCCCAGATGGTCGCCGCAGGCGCGTTGATGGTCATGGATGTCGTGGTCGCTTCGAGGTCGATGCCGTCGTACAGCGTCGCCATGTCCTCGATCGAGTCGACGGCGACACCGCAGCGGCCCACCTCGCCCAGTGACATGACGTCGTCGGAATCGAGGCCCATGAGCGTGGGCATGTCGAATGCCGTCGACAGGCCGCCGCCGCCAGCCTCAAGGATCTCGTGGAAGCGCTTGTTGGTGTCCTCCGGCGTCCCGAAGCCGGCGAACATCCGCATCGTCCACAGGCGCCCGCGGTAGCCGCTGGCGTGCACGCCACGCGTGTAGGGGAACTGGCCGGGCCAGCTGACATCGGAGCCGGGCTCTGCGTCGTCGGGCGCGTACAGCGGATCGAGCTCGAGACCGCTCATCGTCTCGAAATCGGCGTCGCGCACCGGGTTGGCGTCGAACTCCGCTTGCCAGCGCTCGCGTGTCACCAGGCGTCTCCTGTCCTGGGGAGCCTCGTCGGTGCTGATCCGATCTCGGCACCCGTGTCGCATTCGCGCTCGCAGTGTAGGCACGCACCGGGCCGCAGGCCGCGGCTGCCGTCACCATGCGTTGCAAATCGCCGGGCTGCGCGATGAGCCTCTATCCGGTGAGCGGGTCGACGGGTCCTTGCCCACTGCCGAGACGGCGAGTCGCCCCCGCCGAAATGGCGCGCGTCGTCAACTCGCGGGCAGCGTCGATCGCAGCATCAATCTCCGTGCCCTTCGCCAGCTCGGCGCAGATGGCGGCCGAGAAGACGTCGCCAGATCCTCGGACGTTGCGGGTCTCGATGCGCGGCGCCGACAGCAACCGGACGGCGCCGCCCCGGACCACGACGTCGGTGATGGTGGTGCCCGTCCGAAGCCGGCCGCCGGTGACGACAACGGCGTCGGGACCGGTGGCAGCGAGCTCGCGCGCCGCCTCGATCCATGCCTCGACCTCGTCGCCGAGGTCTCTGCCCACCAGTCGGCCTGCCTCGAGATGGTTGGGCGTCACCACGCGGGCGCCCGGCAGCAGACGCGTCGCAACGGCTCGCTCAGCTTCCGCGCTGAGCATGGGCTCGCCGGCCCCGTTGACCAGCACCGGATCCACGACCAATTGGGGCAGGCGGCGGGCAGCCACCGATGCAACGGCTGCGACGGTCTCTGCGGTGAGCAGCAGTCCAGTCTTGGAAGCCGCAACGGGCATATCGTCGAGCACGGCGTGAATCTGCGCTGTCACCAACTCGGCATCCACGGGCTGCGCCTCGCGGAACTCGACGGTGTTCTGCGCCGAGACGAGCGTCAGCGCGAAGGTCCCGTGGACGCCGGCCGCCGCAAACGCTCGCAGGTCCGCAGCAAGGCCCGCGGCTCCCGAGGAATCGGCGCCTGCGATGGTCAGCGCCGTGGGCGCCCACGCGTGCTGTCCGGGCGCATCGAGATGCTCGCTGCTGGTTCCACCGGTCACGTCCCAAGTACAACAGTTCGAAACGCCGCGCGGCAGTCACCAGACCGCTTGGTTAGCGTCGGCGGGCGATGGCAGGATCCGCGCCGGGACTTGAGCACTCGAGACTTGGTGACACCCGCAGCGACCGCAATGCCCTCGGCGGCACCGTCGGCATCATCGCCAACCCCGTCTCGGGGCGCGACGTTCGGCGGGTTGCGGCACGGGGCGCCGTGTCCACCACCGAGGACAAGCGCAACCGCATCGCCAGGGCGGTGATCGGCGCCGTGACGGCAGGTGCCACCCGGATCGTGGCAATGGCAGAGCCATTCGGCATCGCCACGGGAGCCCTAGCCGACCTGCGCATCGACGCCGAGGTCGAGATCATTGACGTGGGGGCAACCGTTTCGCCGTCCGACACCATCCGTGCAGTCGAGGCCATGCGGGCCCGCGAGATCAGCGTGCTGGTCACGCTGGGCGGGGATGGGACCAACCGCACGATCGCCGGGGTTTGGCCCGAAGCCACGCTGATACCGATGTCCACCGGCACCAACAACGTCTTCCCCAGCCTGACCGAGCCCACCGTTGCAGGTGCCGCAGCAGGGCTGGTGGCCAGCGGCGTCGTCGATCCGGCGGTGTGTGCGCCCCGCTCGAAGATGATCCACGTCACCCTCGACGGCAGCACCGACATAGCGCTCATCGACGCCGTCACGTTGGCTGACGACTTCGTCGGCAACCGCATGCCCGCCGACGGCGACCGGATGCGCCAGGTGCTGGTGTCGCGCGCCCATCCCGCCAGCATCGGACTTAGCTCGCTGGCTGGCCTGCTGCGGCCGTGCCCGTTCGACGAGGACGCCGGCGTGCTCGTGGAGTGCGGGCCGGGTGGTCAGCCGATGCAAGTCGCGTTGGCGCCCGGGCTGTACCGGACGGTGCCGGTGCTCAGTCACTGCAGCATCGATCTGGGCGCCCCCGTGGAGCTGGGCGGGCCGACGGTGCTGTCGTTCGATGGCGACCGGGAGCGCACGATCGGCGAAACCGAGACCGCCACGGCAGTCGTGCAGCGGGACGGGCCTCGCGTCGTCGACGTGGATCGGGCGCTGGAGCTGGGTGCTGCGGCCGGCGTGTTCGCCTAATTCCTGACTAATCCGGTCGGATTTATCATCAAAGGGCGCTAGGCTCGCCCCGACGATCCGTGCCAGCGCTGGCACAGCTTCTCCCCGGAGGACACACATGGCACTCCGCCTCAACGACACCGCCCCCGATTTCACCGCCGACACCACCGAAGGCGAGATCAGCTTCCACGACTGGATCGGCGACGGCTGGGCGCTGCTTTTCTCCCATCCGAAGGACTTCACCCCGGTCTGCACCACCGAGCTGGGCGCTGTTGCCGCTTTGGCAGGTGACTTCGCCGCTCGCAACTGCAAGATCATCGGCATCAGCGTGGACGGCGTGAGCGACCACGTGGCCTGGAAGGCCGACATCGCCTCTGCCACCGGTCACGAGGCCAACTACCCGCTCATCGGCGATCCCGAGCTGAACGTGGTGAAGCTCTACGACATGCTGCCCGCCGATGCGGGCGACACCTCGCAGGGCCGCACCGCGGCCGACAACGCCACGGCCCGCACGGTGTTCATCATCGGCCCCGACAAGAAGATCAAGGCGTCGCTCACCTACCCGATGACGACCGGTCGCAATTTCGCCGAGATTCTGCGCCTGCTCGACTCTGTACAGCTCACGGCGGCCGAGCAGGTCGCCACCCCGGCCAACTGGCAGCAGGGCGAGAACGTCATCATCGTGCCTGCGGTCTCCAACGAGGCCGCCGCCGAGAAGTACCCCGACGGCTGGGAGGCCCCCCTGCCGTACCTGAGGCTGGTGCCGCAGCCGGGCTCCTAGTTCCCGCCTGACTCGGCGACGACCTCGGCCTCGAAGGCGGGTACACCGTCCAAGCTCCGCATGGATGCCGGCAATTCGGCTCTGACCCGCTGATGGAAGACACGATCCTGCGCGAGCGTGTAGGGATAGGCGGCTTCGCCGGAACGCAGCAGCGGAACATGCAACGGTCGGCTGTTGGTGGGTCCGGGGCGATCCTGCTCAACGAGTGTCTCCGAGTTGGCCTCGCCATCGCGCACCACCCGGTAGGGCCGCACCACGCCGCCACGCGTGGCCTTGCCCTCTGATTCCTTGTAGACGGGAACCACCGGCTCGAACGTGCCGGAATGCCGAGCGATGGCAACCGCCTTGTACACCATGCCGGCAGTCGCATGGCCCGAGCCCACCACGAGCTGGGTGCCCACGCCGTAGCCGTCGACCGGCAGATCGGCCAGGTCGGCGATGCGGTACTCGTCGAGATCGCCTGACACGACGATGCGGGTCGATTCGGCGCCTGCGTCATCCAGCCACTGCCTGACCCGGGGCACCTCGACGGTGAGATCTCCCGAGTCGATGCGGACCGCACCTGGCACCCCGCCAAGACGCTTCGCCGCAGCGAGACCCCGTTCGAGCCCAGTTCTCAAGTCGAAGGTGTCGATCAGCAAGGTGGTCTCGAGGCCATGGGCACGCATTTGTGCCTCGAATGCAGCTTCCTCGTCGTGGTGGGCCAGCGTGAAAGCGTGCGCCGCAGTGCCGGCTGTCGGAATGCCGTATTGCTCGCCGGCCAACAGGTTGGACGTCGCATCGAAGCCCACCAGCCAAGCGGCGCGTGCCGCGGCGACGGCGGCAAGTTCGTGGGTGCGGCGACCGCCCATCTCGATGAGGTGGCGGCCCTCGGCGACATCGTGCATGCGAGCGGCTGCAGACGCCACGGCGCAATCGTGGTTGAGCACCGAAAGCACCAGCGTCTCCACGAGCAGGGCGGTGCCGACCGAGGCATCGACCCGCAGCACCGGGCTGCCGGGCACGTAGAAATCGCCCTCGCGGTAGCTCCAGGCATCGCCGTCGAAGCGGAACGTCGCCAGGTGTTCCAGCAGGCCGTCGCTGAACCGCCCCTGGCCAGCGAGGTAGTCCAGATGGTCGGCCTCGAAGCGGTAGTCGGCGAGGAGCTTCGCGAGGCGACCCGGGCCCGCTACCACGCCGTAACCCCGGCCGGGCGGCAGCCGCCGGGCGAACACCTCAAAGCAGGATCGACGCGACGCGACCCCCGACTGCAGTGCCGCGTCGAGCATGGTCAGCTCGTACAGGTCGGTCATCATCGCCGTGCCCATGCCGAAAGTTTGCCTGTTCGCGTTCTGGCTGCGCTCCGCAGCCGCTTCGCAGCGTCCGCGCAGGCCCGAACCAGGGACTGTTCGCCAGTAGCGTCGCGGCGATGGTCGCTGTCGGGCTGGCGCATCTTGTGGCTGCTTCGCACCTGAGCTACATCGCGTTCCTGCTGGTCGGCGGCTTCATGGCGAAGCGCTGGCCGAAGCTCATGAAGTGGCACCTCGGCGCCATCGGCGCCGCCGCCGTGGTGAACATCACCGGCTCGGACTGTCCCCTGACGGTGTGGGAGAAGTGGTTCCTGCGCCAAGCCGGGCGGGAGCCCTATGAGACCGGCTTCATCTCGAACTACCTCGTGGAACCGGTGTACCCGCCGGGCATCACCGGACGGGTCAACTTCGTGATCCTGGTCACCTTGACGGTGCCGATCACCGTCAGCTACTGGCGCATGCGCAGGGCCGGCTCGTTTGCCGCAGCCCGCCAGGCAACACGGCGACGGGGCAGCTCCTAGACTCACGCCCGGTTGTCGTGAGCGAAGCCGGTGAGATCCCGGCACTGTCCCGCAACGGTGATGCCCCTCCGGGGGACGAGTCCGGTCGCCTCCCGGCCGCCATCACGCGAACCGATTCCTCGAGGTAAGGAGCGGCTCGTGCGGTGGGTGCTCCCGCTGCTCGGCCCTGAACTCGAGCAGAAGGGAGAACACCATGAACCGCACCCCGACCAGACGAACCGCACTGCCGTTGCGCCTGCTGTGGGCACTGGCAGCACTGCTCCTGCTGGCATCAGCCTGCGGCAGTGACGACACCACTAGCAGCCCGGCAGCTGCGCCGGCCACGGACGCCGCTGCCAGCACCGAAGCGCCAGCAGCGACACAGGCTCCGACGACCACGACCGAAGCCGCTGCGCCAGCGGACGAACCTGAAGAAGCGGCTGCGGACGCCGAAGAGACCGAGGACACTGAGCCGACGCCCGCAGAGCCCGAGCATCGCTACCAGCGGATCGTTTCCATCTCCCCCACTGGAACCGAGATCCTGTTCGCGATCGGTGCCGGCGACCGTGTGGTCGCTGTCGATGAGTTCTCGTACTACCCGCCCGAGGCCCCGGTCACCGACCTGAGCGGCTGGCAACCGAACGTCGAAGCCATTGCGTCGTACGACCCCGATCTCGTCGTGATGGGCAGCGATGGCGACATTCAGGCCAACCTCGAATCGCTGGGGATTGCCGTGCTTCCCATCGACGCTCCCGCCACCTTCGACGAGGTCTATGTGCAGATCGCGCAGTTCGGCGACGTCACCGAACAGGCCGACGAAGCCGCTGGTGTGATCTCGGAGATGAGCAGCGAGATCGCCGCTCTCATCGACGCCGCTCCCGATGCTTCAGGGCTGACCTACTACCACGAGCTCACCGATGGTCTGTATTCGGTGACCAGCAGCACCTTCATCGGGCAGGTGTACTCGCTGTTCGGGCTGCACAACATTGCCGATCCTGCCGATTCGGACGGAAGCTCATACGGCTATCCGCAGCTCAGCGACGAGTACATCGTGGACGCAGACCCCGACTTGATCTTCCTGGCGGACACCCTGTGCTGCGGTCAGAACGCCGAGACGATCGCTGCCCGACCGGGCTGGGATCTGCTGAGCGCCGTCCAGAACGGCCGGGTCGTCGAGCTCAATGACGACATTGTGTCGCGCTGGGGACCACGGCTCGTGGAGTTCATCGCGGCGATCTCTGATGCCGTCGTCTCGATCGGCGCAGCGAGCTGACCGATGCCCACTGAGCTGGGGGCTTCGCGATTGCGGGCACCAGCGCTCGTTGCTGGCTTCGTTGCCGTCATCATCGCGGTTGTCGCAGGGCTGACCATTGGCCCGGTCGGGATCTCAGCTCATCGAGTGCTGATGGAGCTGGTCGATCTGCTGCCCGGCGTCGCCGTCGAGTCCGGCCTCAAGGACGCGCACAAGGCGATCGTCACCGACATTCGACTGCCCCGGGTTGTGCTGGGACTGCTCGTCGGAGCAACGCTCGCCATGAGCGGAGCGACCTATCAGGCGGCATTCCGAAATCCCCTCGCCGATCCCTACCTGCTCGGCATTGCCGCCGGTGCCGGGCTGGGAGCGACCATCGCCATCGTCAACGACATCGGCGACGGCGCCGGCGTGTTCGACCTCGTGCCGCTCGCAGCATTCGGCGGCGCGCTCGGCGCGGTCACCGTTGCCTACCTCGCGGGGCACATCGGCGGACGCTCGACGGCCTCGCTGATCCTTGCCGGGATCGCCGTGGCGAGCTTTCTGGCGGCATGCCAGACGTATCTCCTACAGGCGAATGCAGACGCCTTCCGCCAGATCCTCGCGTGGCTTCTCGGTCGGATCGCCACTTCGGGCTGGGCCGAACCGGCGTTGCTGCTGCCGTACTTCGTGGTGACGACAGCCGTAGTTCTGCGCTACCGGCGAGCGCTCGACGTGCTGGCCGTCGGAGATGAAGAGGCGGCGGCGCTTGGCCTTGAACCCCGACGGATCCGGTTGATCGTCCTGATTGCCGCGTCGCTCGGCGCGGCCGCCGCCGTGTCGGTCAGCGGGCTGATCAGCTTCGTCGGCATCATCGTGCCGCACGCGATCCGGCTGATCTTCGGCAGCAGCAACCGCGTCCTGCTGCCGCTCTCGGTGCTGTTCGGCGGGGCATTCTTGGTGCTCGCCGACCTGACTGCGCGCACGGTGCTGTCCCCCGCCGAGCTGCCGATCGGCGTGGTCACGGCGTTCCTGGGAGCGCCATTCTTCGTGTTCGTGCTGCGCACGAGCCGCCGGGAGATCTGGTGATCGCCGCCGTCGACCTGCAGTCGCTCGACGTCCGACTCAACGGGACCCACGTCCTGGGCGGCGTCGATCTGACTGTCGCTCAAGGCGAGTGGGTCAACATCATCGGCCCGAACGGGGCCGGCAAGACCACCCTGCTGCGCGCCGTGCTGGGCCTCGTGGCCCACGACGGCGACATCAGCATCGAAGGTCTCGCGAAGCTGCGACGCGCCGAGCGGGCTCGCAAGGTCGCCTATGTGCCCCAGACACCGGTCATCCCCCGGGGCATGCTCGTCGCCGATTACGTGCTGCTCGGCCGCACGCCCCACCGCAGCATCTTCGCCGGCGAGACGTCGGCTGACCGCGAGATCGCCGCTGACGTGCTCGAGCGCCTCGACCTCGTCGGATTCGGTGGCCGTACTGTGCAGTCGCTGTCGGGAGGTGAACGCCAGCGCACGGTGCTCGCCAGAGCACTTGCGCAGCAAGCCGACATCCTGTTGCTCGACGAACCGACCACCGCACTCGACCTTGGGCATCAGCAGGATGTGCTCGACTTGGTCGACGCGCTGCGGCGAGAGCGCGGCTTGACAGTCGTCGCCACCCTGCATGATCTGACCCTCGCCGCTCGCTACGGCGACCAAGTGGCCATCCTGGCGGGAGGTGTCATCGCGCAACGTGGTACGCCCAGCGAAGTGCTCACCGTCGCCAACATCGCAGAGCACTTCGACGCCCAGGTCCGGGTGATCGACGACCCTGAGGGTCCGGTGATCGTTCCCACGGCAACGACAACGTCAGACGCCACCAAGGCGGCTCCGCCAAGAGGCGGCACCGCACAGAATGGAGACCACTCATGAATGCATCACAGCCTGACGGCTCAACGCCCACCGACGCGCCGCCCACCGACGATCCCCGGCCCGACGGCCTGCGCACCGCGCGCAGCCTGGTGGTGGTGAACACCGGCGACGGCAAGGGGAAGTCGTCGGCGGCGTTCGGCACTGCGATGCGGGCACGTGCCCGCGACTGGCCCGTTGCGGTGGTGCAGTTCCTCAAGTCGGACAACTGGGTGACCGGCGAGCAGATGATGGCCGAGCCGCTCGGAATCGATTTCTGGTCGCTGGGCGAAGGCTTCACCTGGGACAGCACCGACCTCACCCGGGATGAAGCCGAAGCCCGCGAAGCCTGGCGCCACGGCAAGGCGCTGATCGAAGCGGGAGACCACCGGCTGATCGTGTTCGATGAGATCACCTACCCGCTCAACTGGGGCTGGATCGACGCAGCCGAGGTGGAAGCCGCATTCCGCAACCGCCCCGAGCAGGTGTCTCTTGTGTTGACGGGCCGCGACGCTCCAGGGTGGATGATCGAACTCGCTGACACGGTGACCGAGATGCGCAAGACCAAACACGCCTACGACGACGGCATCCGGGCCAAGAAGGGCATCGACTACTAGGTGCGACGGCTAGGGAAGCGGCGGGCGCCTCCGCAGCGCTGGCCTCTGTTCGTACTGGCCTGTTCTCGCTCAGGCCGGCAGGCCGATGATCTGCCAGAGCGCCCGCATGTCGAGATGTTCTTCGAGGGCGTCGGCGACGCGGTCGAACTGCTGATCCCGGCGTTCGGCGAATGAGCCGGGCGCCGGCGCAAAGCCACAGTCGCGGGTCGCGGCGACATGGGCGAGAAACGCGTGGCGGAAGGCGTCGCTCTCGAACAGGCCGTGGAGCGATGTGCCCACGACGCGCCCAGCGCGCCAGCCGTCAGGTCCGCCATCCAGCCAGAGCCATGGCTCGCCTTCTGCGTCTGGGCATTGGTGCACCCGGCCGTGGTGAATCTGATAGCCCTCGACATGAGCGCCAAAGGCCTCACCGTGACGCTGAGCGAGCACCTTGCTGTCTTCGAACACGGTTTCCACATCGAGCATGCCCAAGCCGGGCACCCGCCCGCAGCGTGATTCGACCTCGTCAACGATGCTGCGGCCCAGCATCTGGTAGCCGCCGCAGATGCCCAGCACCACGGTGCCGTGATCGGATGCTGCTGCCTTCACCGCCTGCGCGAGGCCTCGCGACCGCATCCACGCCAAGTCCTGGGCAGTGGCCTTGGAGCCGCCCAGCACGATGACATCGGGCCTGCCGAGTTCGCGCACCGAGCGCACGAACCGCACGGCGACGTCCGGCTCGGCGAACAGCGGATCGAAGTCGGTGAAATTGGACAGGCACGGGAATGCGACGACGGCAACATCGAAGTGCGCGTCAGCGCTGGGCGGGGGAAGCTCGGCGAGCGCGACCGAGTCCTCAGCGTCGATCTGAATGCCGTCGAGCATCGGCAGAACGCCCAGCACGGGCACGCCGCAGCGGCGCTCGATGTCTGCCAGCCCATCGCCGAGCAGCGCCGGATCACCGCGGAACTTGTTGATGACGAAGCCCCGCACGAGATCGCGCTGGCTGGGCGGCAGCAATGCGACGGTGCCGAAGAGCGCCGCGAACACGCCTCCCGGGTCAATGTCGCCAACCACGATCGCCGGCAGGCCTGCACGCTCGGCGACCCGCAGGTTCACGATGTCGCTGGCGGCAAGGTTGATCTCGGCCGGGCTGCCGGCGCCCTCGAGCACGACGGCATCGAATTCGCGCTGCAGGCGCTTCAGCGAGGCCAGCACCAGCTCGAACAGTTCGGGCTTGTGCTCGTGATACTCGGCAGCGGTCATGGTCGCGAACGGCTTGCCGTTCACCACGATCTGAGCGCCGGTGTCCGATGTCGGCTTGATGAGCACCGGGTTCATGTCCACGCTGGCTTCGACGCCTGCTGCCTGTGCCTGGCTGAATTGGGCACGGCCGATCTCGTGACCTGATGCGGTGACTGCCGAGTTCAGCGCCATGTTCTGTGCCTTGAACGGTGCGACACGCAGGCCCCGCCTCGCCAGCAAACGGCACAATCCAGCGACGATGGTGCTCTTGCCTGCATTGGAAGCGGTCCCGCACACCATCAGACCGGGCGCCAACGGGTCAACGGCGGGGCGTTCTGCCATCGCGGCAGCGTACAAATCGTCTCTTCAGGGCTCGCGTCTGCGCGGTGCACTTAGCCTCTGACGCCATGCAGCCGTACGGCGATGCACGATGAGCGGCTTGAAGGTCTCGGCTCGGGCCGACATTGCGCCGTTCTTCGTCATGGAGATGATGCGGGCCGCCGCCGAGCGGGAAGCGGCTGGCGGCGATGTCGTGCACATGGAGGTCGGCCAGCCCTCCACTCCGGCACCTGAAGGCGCTCGTGCAGCGGCCAAGGCCGCTATCGACGGCGACGTGCTGGGGTACACCTCGGCCGTGGGCATCGAGCCGCTGCGCCAGCGTCTGGCCCAGCACTACGCCGATTGGTACAGCCACGGCGCCGACGCTGACTGCCTGGTCGTGACCCAGGGCGCCAGCGGCGCGTTCACCCTGGCTTTCCTGTCGTGCTTCGAAGCCGGCGACCGGGTGGCGGTGACCGCACCCGGCTATCCCTGCTACCGCAACACGCTGGAGGCGCTGGACATCGAGGTGGTCGAGATCGCGGTCACCGCTGAGACGGGCTTCCGTCTGACCACTGCGATGCTCGAAGACGCCGGTGAGCTCGACGGGCTTGTGCTGGCGAGCCCGGCGAATCCCACCGGCACGATGCTGCGGCCCAGCGAGCTGGACACCTTGGCTCGCTGGTGCCACACCGCAAGCGTGCGCTTGATCTCCGATGAGATCTACCACGGCATCTCCTACGGCACCGTCGCGGCCACGGCCGCCGCGTCGAGCCCCAGTGCCGTCGTGGTGAACAGCTTCTCCAAGTACTTCTCGATGACCGGGTGGCGGCTGGGCTGGCTGCTGCTGCCTCCCGATCTCGTCTCCCCAGTCGAGCGGCTCGCCCAGAACGCCACCATCGCCGCTGCCACGGTGAGCCAGCACGCCGCACTCGGCGCCTTCGACAGCATCGACGAACTCGAGGCCAACGTCGCCCGCTACCGAACGAACCGCGAGATCCTGCTCGATGGACTGCCCGCAGCAGGGATCGAACGCATCGCCCCGCCGGACGGGGCGTTCTACATCTACGCCAACGTCGATCATCTCACCGACGACAGCGCCGAGCTGGCTGCAATCTGGCTCGCAGAACTCGGCATCGCCACAACGCCCGGCATCGATTTCGACCCCGCAGAGGGTCATCGCTACATCCGGTTCTCGTTCGCCGGGAGCAACGACGACATGACCCAGACCGTCGAGCGCCTCACCGACTGGACTCGAAGACGAGGCTGACACTCGGGCGCTCGGCGGAACGCACCACTAGCGTCGCCGCGCATGGAATCGGCAGAACTGGAAACACTGGTCATCGATGCCGCGGACAACGGCGTTGTCACCATCACCATGAACCGGCCCAAGCGCCTCAACGCGGCGAGCCCCCAGATGTTCACCGAGCTGCGCGAGACGTGGAACGAGATCGGCGGCGACCCCACGGTGCGCTGCGTGGTGATGACCGGATCCGGCGATGCCTTCTGCAGCGGGGCCGACTTGGCCGCCGATGACGGCGACGGCCCCCGCAGGCATGCGCTGCAGGGCCTGAACGTGATCCACCAGACCGTGTCGGCGCTCTACTCGATCATGGTGCCGGTCATCGCCAAGGTGAACGGTGTCGCCGCTGGCGCAGGCATGAACCTCGCCTTGGCGTGCGACTTGATCGTGGCCTCCGATCAAGCCCGCTTCAGCGAGATCTTCTCCCGCCGCGGGCTCAGCGTGGATTTCGGGGGCACGTGGATCCTGCCCCGGCTGACCGGCTTGCATCGAGCAAAGGAACTCGCCTTCTTCGCGGACGTGATCGATGCCAAGCAGGCCGAAGACTTCGGCATCGTCAACAAGGTGGTGCCCCACGGCGAGCTCGACGCCTTCGTCGACGAATGGGCCGATCGCCTCGCCGCCGGCCCGCCCATCGCCATGGCCATGACCAAGCGCCTGCTCACCCTCAACGCCTCGGCCGACTTTGCCACGGCGCTGGAGGGCGAGGGCATGGCTCAATCGCTCAACTTCACCACCGACGACACGAAGGAGGCCGTCAAGGCCTTCCTCGAGAAGCGACCTCCCACCTTCACCGGCCGCTAGCGCCGGGCGGGCTGCGGTCGGTCAGGCGAGGGCGGAGCGGGCTTCGGCCCAGGTCTTGCCGGACTCCACGTCGACATCGTGGGGCAGGCCCAGCACCCGCTCGGCGATGATGTTGCGCTGCACCTCCGAGGTGCCGCCACCGATGGTCAGTGCCGGGCTGAACAGGTAGCCACCGTGCCAGCCGTTCCAGCCCTCCACCACCGCCTGCGTCTTGGGGAACTGCGGCGACGTGCCCAGCGGTCCCGTGTCGGCCAGCAGCCCATGGGCGCCTGAGAGATCCTTGGCCAGTGTCATCACGTGCTGGCCATGATCGTCGGCGAGCGCCTTGCGCACGCTGGCTTCGGGCCCTGGCTGGCGGCCCTGCAAGCGAGCGCTCAGCGTTCGCAGCCGGATGAGGCGCAGCACCTCGCCCTCGATGTGCAGCTTGGCTGCACGGTCACGCAGCACCGGGTCGCTCAGCCCGCCGGCAGATCGCACCACATCCAGCAAATCTGCCGCGCTGGGGCCGCTGCCCCACAGCGCCCCCTCGCCTGAGAGCGACACCCGCTCGTTGCCGAGCGTGACCTTGGCCAGCCGCCACCCGTCGTTCTCGTCGCCGATCCGATTCTCGACCGGCAGTTCCATGTCGGTGAAGAACGTCTGGTTGAACGAGTACGCGGTGGTCATGTCGATGATGGGGCGCAGCTCGAGGCCGGGAGTGTCCATCGGGCAGATGAAGTACGACACACCCCGGTGCTTGGGCACATCTGGGTCGGTACGAGCAATGAGGATGCCGAACTTGCTGCGGTGCGCACCGGAGGACCAGATCTTCGAACCGTTCACGATGTAGCGGTCGCCGTCGCGCACGGCGCGGGTGGCCAGGTTCGCCAGATCAGAGCCGCTGTCGGGCTCGGAGAAGAGCTGGCACCAGACCTCCTCACCGGTAAGGATCGGCCACAGGTAGCGGTCCATCTGAGCCTGATCGCCGCCGTAGATGATCGTCGGCCCTGCCCAGCCCAGCCCGATGCCGCCGGCCAGGCGCTTCACACCGGCCGAGGCCAGCTCCTCGTCGATCAGCAGCTGGGTGATCGGGTCCGCTTCGAGGCCGTAGGGCTTAGGCCAGTGCGGTGCCACATAGCCGGCGTGCGCCAGCGCCTCCTGGCTCGGATTGCCGTCGTGATCGTCGAGCCAGTCGCGCACGGCGACGCGGCGAGGATCGTCATCGTCCGGCCAGTCGAAATCCATGTGCGGACCCTAGTGGTATGCCCTCAGACGCGAACAGGCCCCCACTCGACTGAGCAGGGGCCTGCTGCTACCCGAAGATCGTGTTCGCGCCGCCGCCCGAAGGCGGGGCCGCGGCCGCGTGAGGACCAGCACGCGGATCTTGTGGGGTTCGGTGGTCCGGGTTGGAGTCGCCACCTGATGGAGACGTCCCCTTCTCGGAAGCGGGTCGCCTCAGCGCCCGGCCACCTCCAGAGTCCTGTTGCGTTTCGGCATTGCTTGGACCACCCCCTTTCTCTGGTGCAACCAGATTGCCACACTCAGCACCAGATCAGGAAGCGAATTCCGATCTGATCGCTCGCGCTACAGCAGCAGCCCCGAGCGTCGCCACCAAGTCAGGCTGGGTGTCCACCTCGCCCGTCGCAAGCAGGAACAACGCGTCGCCGTCGAAATTCGTGTGCGGGGGCTCGATGGCCCGGGCAATTCCCGTGTGCGCCAGGTCGGCCGCACGGCAGGCCTCTGGTTTGGTGAGCCGGGCGTTGGTGACCAAGCAGCCGATCGTCGTATTGCCGCGCTCGGGCGATTCCGGCTTTGCCGTGCCGCGGCCAGTGAATCCGGGAATCGCCTCGACCGGGTCATACGGGTAGCGCTCAGCCCCGGGCGGCGCCGTGCAGCCGGTGAGCACGGTCCCATCGGCGTCGATGACGTCACCCAAGGCGTTGACCGCCACGAGCGCGCCGACGACCACCTCGCCCGAGCGCTCCACCGCCGTGCCCAGTGCGCCCGGCACGGAGAAGTCCCGACCGGCGACCTTGCCGATCGTGCAGCCCCGCCCCACGCCGACCCGCCCGGTGGCGGGCTCGTCAGCGCTGGCAGCCTCGCAGGCAGCCCAGCCGGCCTCGGCGGTCGGTCGTGGACTGTCGGGCCCCGCGATGTCGTACACCACGGCGGCAGCCACCACCGGCACGATGCTGTCGCGGATGTCCAGCCCGCGGCCATGCTCGGCGCACCACCGCACCACACCGTCGGCTGCCGCGAGCCCGAACACACTGTTGCCGCACAGCACCACGCCGTGGCACTCGACGCCGGCGCCGGTCGAGCTGAGCGCAGCCGCTTCACGTGTCCCGGGCGCGCCCCCACGCACAGCAATGGCACCGAGCGTGCCCTCCGGCGGCAGCACCACGGTCACGCCCGTCTCCGCGACTTCGTCGGTCCACGAGCCCACCAACACCGACGGCAAACCCAAGGCCATGGCCGCGCACCCTACGCGCTGGCTCACCATCTGGGTCCATCCCGGCGATGTGAAGGGCCTGCGTGGTCCTTAGCCAGCTCTCAGCCAGTCCTTAGCCTGCTCTTACTTTCGATCCCTACGGTGCGGTTCGCCCGACTCGGAGGATCTGCTGCATGCGCATGAACTCTTGGACGACACGAATCGTTGTCGCGACACTCATCGTGCTCGTTGCGGCTGGCTGCGGCGGTGACGACTCCAGCGGCCTCGCCACGCTGCAGGGGGTGACCACGACCGAACCCAGCGAGAGCCTCACCGCTGCGGGCGCCGACGAGCCGGCATCCGGGGCAGGCGCGGCGCGAGACAGCGACGAGGCCGCGGCCAGTACCGCAGCCGGCGACGCTGCGGTCGACGAGACCGGGCCCGACAGCTCGGCGCCAGAAGACCAGGTCGTCGAGCCGACATCAGAGAACGAGCTCGACGAGCTCACCGATGAAGAGCGGCTGCTCGAGTTCGCCCAGTGCATGCGCGACAACGGCGTCGACTTCCCGGACCCGATCGTGGAAGCAGACGGCACCATCGGCTTCGGACTGCGGCCGGGCCGAGGCCGCGGAGGGCAAAACGGCGAGGCTCTTCAAGCCATCGGCCGTGATCCAGACCTGCCCGCAGCACGCGCTGCTTGCAGCGAGATCATCGAGGGCTTGGCGCTCGGTCCAGGCGGGCAGAACTTCGACGACCTCAGGGTCGAGCTCATGGATCGGCTGCTCGAGTTCGCGCAGTGCATGCGTGACCAAGGTGTTGACATTCCCGACCCAGATCCGAGTGTGTTCGCCCCCGGCGGCGGAGGCGGGAGGCCATTCGGCGAGCTTGACCTCGACGATGCCGATGTGGCCACTGCATTCGAGGTGTGCCAAGACCGGCTGCCCGTGCGCCCGGGCGGCGGTCAGTGACTATCAAGCACCGGCGCGGGCTGCTCGGTGCCGTGGCGGCTGCCGTTGCGGTTGTCGCAGCGATCGCCGTCACGCTGGTCATCGTCGGCGACGGCACCGGTGGAGGCGACGACCAGCAACGAGTTGCCGACCTCAGCACCGTCGCGATCGCCCAGCGTCACCTCACCGAGTACTTGGAGATCAGCGGGACGCTGGACTACGAGGGCACCGTCACGCTCGCCGCGCACAGCAGCGGCGTGCTCATGCATCTTGCCGACGAAGGGACCGTGCTGAGCCAGGGCGAGCAGATCTACCTCGTCCTCTATGCGCCGTCGGATGCAGACACGGCACGCGTCCTCGGCGCCGTGGCTTCGGCCCGCGATGCGCTCTCGGTCGCTGAGGACCACCTGAGCGACGCCACCGCATTGCCCGACGAGGCCGACGTGGCCGCCGCGCGCGCCGCAGTGGCGAAGGCCATCGAGGCTCGCGACCGGTTGAGCGAACCGCCCAGTCCGGCCGAGATCAGCAGCGCTGAAGCCGCTGTGGCGGCTGCATCGGAGGCACTGGAGGCACTGGACAATCCCACCGCCGCCGATCTTGCGGCTGCACGGGCCGATATCGCAGCGGCAGAGGCCGAACTGGCCGACCTGCAGGACGGACCATCCCGCGCCGACATCAATGCGGCGCAAGCGGCGGTGCAGACAGCCAAGCAGGCGCTGGCCGATCTGCAGGCCGGACCATCCGAAGCCGAGATCGACACAGCAGAGGCCATGCGCCTGGCTGCCTGGGAGCGACTCAGGGACGAGCTCCAGCGTTCCGACAACGAAGTCGACATCGAGCTGGCCCGTGCTGAGCTGCTCACCGCCGAAGAAGCCCTCGCCGACCTGCTCGCAGGCCCGACCGATGCCGAGATCGACGACGCGGAGGCCCGCCTGCTCACCGCCGAAGAAGCACTCGCCGACCTGCTCGCAGGCCCGACCGATGCCGAGATCGGTGGCGCCGAGGCCCGCCTGCTCACCGCGAGAGAACGGCTCGACCTGCTCGAGAACCCGACCAGCGTCCACTACGCGCAGGCGCGTGCCGATCTCGACACGGCCACAGAAGCGCTCGCTGATCTGCGCGCCGGGCCGACGCAGGCCGAGATCGACGGTGCCGCCGCCGACATCCTGACGGCCGAGCGAGACCTTGCCGACCTGCTCGCCGAGACGACCGCAGCGGAGCTTGCAGCGCTCGAAGCTTCCGTGGCGAGCGCCGAAGCGTCGCTGGTCAGCGCGCTGGCCGACGTCGCTGCCCATGGCGAAACCCACCGACCGCTGTACCTCATGTACGGTGCCACCCCGACCTACCGGAACATGACGGTGGGCGTCGAGGGTCCCGACGTAGGCCAACTCGAGCAGAACCTTGCCGACTTGGGCTTCGGCGGCGCTGAGGGCTTCGAGGTCGACGGCGTCTTCGACGACCACACCGCCGCCGCGGTACGGCGGTGGCAGCAAGCGACGGGGCAGCACATCGACGGCGTGGTGGGCACCGCCGATGTGCTCTTCGTCGCAGGACCCTCGGTGATCGGCTCGCACGAACAAGGCATCGAACCCGGCCAGGAGCTGGAGATCGGCAGAACGCTCGGCTCGCTCACCGTGGTCGAGTCACCCGAGCGTGACGTCATGGCCACCACCCAGCGAGTCGCGGCCAATCTGCCGCTCAGCGATCGCGACCTGGTTGCGGTCGGCATCACCGTCAATGTGGAGCTTCCGGACGGCTCAGACATCGCCGGGACTGTCACTGCGATCAACCCATCGCCCGTGCTCGACGCCCAGACGGGTGAGAACGTCGTCGAGGTGACGATCCTGCTCACCGAGCCCGCCTCGTCCGTGTGGATCGGCGCAACCGTCACCGTCGAGATCACCGAGACGCTCATCCCCGACGCCTTGGTCGTGCCCGCCACCGCCCTGCTGGCCCTCGTCGAAGGAGGCAGCGCGGTGGAGGTGCTCAGCCCCGATGGCTCCACGCGCCTCGTGGGCGTCGAGACCGGACTGTTCGTCGACGGTGATGTCGAGGTGATCGGCGCTGAACTCGAGGCCGGCATGCGCGTCGTGGTCCCGCGGTGAATCCCGCAGCGCCCGCGATCGAACTGCG
The DNA here is from genome assembly GCF_965208555.1 of Candidatus Poriferisodalis sp. Classification (GTDB taxonomy): domain Bacteria; phylum Actinomycetota; class Acidimicrobiia; order Acidimicrobiales; family Poriferisodalaceae; genus Poriferisodalis. The sequence goes on from NZ_OZ242342.1 coordinate 1,097,804, forward strand.
CGAGGTGTCCAAGCACTACGCCGGCTCACCGCCGGTGATCGCGCTGGACCGCGTATCGGTGCAGATCGGCCACGGCGAGATGGTTGCCGTCGTCGGGCAGTCAGGCAGCGGCAAGTCCACGATGCTCCACGTCATGGGGACGCTCGACCAGCCGACGAGCGGCTCAGTGCTGATCGAAGGAATCGACACCTCAGCGCTGCCCGACGACCGTCTTGCAGCTATCCGGGGACGTCGCGTCGGCTTCGTCTTCCAGCGCTTCTTCCTCCTGGCCGGAATTCCCATCATCGACAACGTCGCCAACGGCTTGCTCTACACCGGCGCCTCGCGCCCTGAACGGCGCACGGCCGCGCAAGCCGTTCTGGAGCGCGTCGGGCTCGGCGAACGCATGTGGCACCGGCCCAATGAGCTCTCGGGCGGTGAGACACAGCGCGTCGCGATCTCGCGGGCGCTCGTGCACGAGCCGGCCTTCGTCTTGGCCGACGAGCCCACCGGCAATCTCGACTCTGCTTCATCGGCATCGATCATGGATCTCTTCCACTCGCTGCACGCCGAAGGTCGCACGATCGTGATCGTCACGCACAACGAGGCGATTGCTGCAGCACTGCCTCGGCAACTGCAGATCCTCGATGGACGGCTCGAACGTGACATCCGCATCGACGCAAGCCGCTGACGTGCCCGCTGACTTGGTGGCCCGGTGAGCTTCGAGCCAGCGCAGTCGGCTCACGGCACCCCCGTCAGTGCCATCGCGCCAAGTCGCCTGCGTCTCTCTGAGGTCATCCGAGTCGGTCTCGGATCGCTCGCAGCCCGCAAGCTGCGTTCTGTGCTGTCGGCCCTGGGCATCGCCATCGGCATCGCGTCGCTGGTCAGCGTGCTCGGCTTGTCAGACTCGTCCAAGTCGGCACTGCTGGACCAGATCGGCGCCCTCGGCACCAACCTGCTGACCGTCGAGGCCGGATCAGGGTTCGGTGCTGGCGATGCGGCGCTGCCCGGCACAGCCGTCGCAACCGTCGGACGTGTCGCGACCGTCGAGGCCACCGCAGCCGTGTACAGCGTCGGCGTCGGGGTCTACCGCAACGACCTCGTGCCCGAGGATCGCACGGGCGGGATCAGCGTGTTCGCGACCGATCCGGGACTGATGGGCACGCTGAACGGCAGCGTCGCACACGGTGCATTCCTTACTGAAGCCACGCGGGCGCATCCGGTGGCCGTCGTCGGCGCAGTAGCGGCAGAGCGCCTGGGGATTCGCGATCTCGACACTCCGGTTGAGCTCTACCTCGGCGGACGCTGGGTCGAAGTCCTCGGAGTTCTCGAACCGTTCGCGCTGGCGGCGGACCTCGACCGGGCCGTCCTGATCGGCGACCGCGCGGCGGAGACCTACTACGACATCGAGCTTGCGCCGACGGTCGTCTATGTGCGTGTCGACGAAGACCACATCGACGCGACTCGTGACGTGCTGGCAGGAACGATCGATCCCGAGAATCCAGAAGAAGTCGAGATCAGCCGGCCGTCGGACCTGCTGGAGGCAAGATCGGCTGCCGAGAGCTCCTTCACCGGGTTGTTCCTGGGTCTGGGTGCCGTGGCGCTGCTGGTCGGCGGCATCGGCGTCGCAAACGTCATGGTGATCGGCGTCATCGAGCGGCGGGGCGAAATCGGCCTGCGCCGGGCCATCGGAGCAACACGGGCACACATCCGTCGCCAGTTCCTCACCGAAGCCCTGACGCTCGCCTCGCTGGGCGGCGCCGTCGGGGTGCTGATGGGAGTGTCGGTGACCTACGTGTACGCGACCACGCAGGGCTGGCGGGTGATCATCCCGACGGTCGCACTCGCCGGCGGTCTCGCCGCATCAGTCGTGATCGGAGCGGTCGCAGGCCTCTACCCGGCTATCCGGGCCGCCAAGGTGTCGCCGACCGAAGCCCTCCGCTCGGACTGATTCGCCGGCTACTCGGGGGGCCCAGCGCCGTCGGAAACGGCAGCGGCGTCACTGCGCTCGCGGAACATCTCACCCATTGCGGCCACGGCGCCGAGCACGCCGCTGGTGTCGAGCGGCAGGAAGATCTTGGTGGCCTGGCCGTTCGCAACGCCTTGCAGCGCTTCGAGGTACTTGATCGCGATGAGGTCGTCGGTGGGATCGCCGTTGTGGATCGCCAAGAACACCCGCTCGATGGCCTGGCCTTCGCCCTCGGCCACCGTCAGCTTCTGGTACTTGTCGGCATCTGCCACCCGCTTGATGGCCTCAGCCTCGCCCTCGGCCCGCAGGATCTGCGACTGCTTCACGCCCTCGGCCTGCAGGATGGCCGCCGTCTTCTCGCCCTCGGCCTCGGTCACGACCGCACGCCGGTCGCGCTCGGCCTTCATCTGGCGGTGCATGGCCTGCGTGACATCGGCGGGCGGTTCGATCCGCTGGATCTCCACGCGCACCACGCGGGTGCCCCACTTGTCGGTGGCGTCATCGAGGATCTGGCGCAGCTTGGAATTGATGACCTCGCGCGACACCAGCGCATCGTCGAGCTGCAGGTCGCCGATCACGTTGCGCAGGTTCGTCTGCGCCAGCTTCGTCACGGCGATGATGAAATTGCCCACCGCGTACTTCAGCTTCACCGGGTCGGTGGGCTCGTAGTAGATGACGGCGTCGACGGTGACCGCCACGTTGTCCTTGGTGATGACCTCTTGCGGTGGCACGTCCACGACCTGCTCGCGCATGTCCACCTTCAGGATGCGCTGCACGAACGGGATCACGAAGCGCAGGCCGGGATCGACCGTCATGCGGTATTTGCCCAGGAACTCGATGAGGCCCTGCTCGAAGGGGCGCACGATGCGCAGGCCTTTCGCCGCGATCACGAAGATCGCGAGCGCAATGATTGCCAGGAGAATGACTCCGGGGTTGATGCTGTCCATCAGTCGCTCCTTGGGGTGGCGGTCTCGTCGTCTGGGGCAGACGGCTGGTCTGTGCCGGCGGCGTCGCTGCCACCATCACCGGCATCGTGGTCAGCCTGCGACCCAGGAGCATCTGGGCTCGGCGCTGCCGCAGTCGGATCCACATGGGGCACATAGTCGTCAGGGGGCGGCTCGACGAATTCGACTTGCAGCTTGGTACCGGCGAGTGCCACAACCCGCACCAGCGAGCCCTCCTCGATGCGGCCCGCCTCCTGGCAAGCCGCCCGCCACTCGTCGGACTCCACGCGCACTCGGCCCGTGTTGTTCACCGGATCGATGAGCTCAACGACGCGTCCCGACATGCCGATATACCGGTTCGCGCCGACCGGAAGGTCGTCGGGGCGGTCCTGGCGGCCCATGAAGCGGCGCAGCACCAGCATGGAGACTGCCGTGCCGCCGAAGAACAGCAGCCATTGGACGGCACCGTGGAGGTCGAGCCACGCCGCGGCGGCAGCCAGCACGGCACCGAGCGCAAACGGCAGCAGGAAAAAGCCCGCGGTGAAGATCTCACCGATGCCCATGACCATCGCCACCGCGACCCAGACCCATCGCCACAGTTCGTTGTCCACCCGAACCCCCTCGCCGGACGTGGTGCAAGTATGCCCCGCCCCGACGAGCCCGCTGCCGCGTCAGCGGCGCTGGCGTGCCGCTCCCTCAGCGGCGCTGGCAGTCGGGGCACCAGGTGCTGGAGCGTTGGTCCAGCACCCGGCGGCGCAATTCGGTGCCGCACCGCACGCACGGCTCACCCGCCCGGCCGTAGCAGACGAAGTACTTCTGATTGTCTCCCGCGCCTTCGAGGCTGTAGTAGTCGCGCAGCGTGCTGCCGCCGCGTTCGATGCTCGCTTGCAGCACATCTCGCAGCGCTGCCAACAGCCGTTCGGCCCTCGGCTTCGAGATCGCTCGAGCCGACGGGTTGATGCGTGCCAGGAACAGCGCCTCGTCGGCATAGATGTTGCCGACACCGGCGACCAACCGCTGGTTCAGCAGCTGGGTCTTGATGCGCTGACTGGACCGCCGGCTCGCCTGCCAGAACGTGCCAGCGTCCAAGCCCCTCTCGAGCGGCTCGGGACCCATCGCGGCAAGCGTGGGCAGACCCCGATAGTCGCCCCGGTCGCAGACGGCGATGCGGCCGAAGCGGCGCACATCGTGAAAGCAGAGCGTCTCGCCGTTGTCGAGACGCCACCACGCCCGCACATACGGGTCGCCAGCGCTCACCGCATTCGGTGCCATGACCTCGGCCGCCGGCCCGTCGACGGGGCGTGACGGCAGCGCTTCACGAGTCCCGGGCACGTCCGCGAAGCACAGCCGCCCGGTCATGCCGAAATGCACGATCAGGTCTCGCCCGCAGTCCAGCTCGGCGATCAGGTACTTGCCGCGCCGGCGCAGCGCCTCGATCTCGCTGCCGACAGCGTCAGCGCCTGAGGCGAACTTATGTGACGGATGAGCCCATGCTTCAGTGATGAGGCGACCGACCAGCGGCCCGGCGAGCTGGCGCCGGACCACTTCCACTTCGGGCAGTTCAGGCATCGCTTCGCCGCCGGCGGCTCAGAGGCACGGTGCTACTCCGCGGCGGGCGAACGCGGGCAGCGCAGATGGGCCTACCGAAACTTCGGCGGGCGCTTCTCCAAGAATGCGGCGACGGCCTCGCGGTGATCGTCCGAGGCACGAGCGACGTTCAGCGCCTCCAGCTCACGACGCTGCACGGCACCCAGATCGGTGTCCGAACCGTTGGCAGAGAGCAGCTGCTTGGTGAGCTGCAGCATGGTGGGCGGGTTCTCGGCATAGCTGCTCGCCCGCGCGAGCGCCGCCTCCAGCACGTCACCGTCGGTGACGTCGTCGACCAGGCCCATCTCGCCCGCCTCGGCCCCGGTAACGATCCGACCGGACAGCGCGAGGTCCGACGCCGCACCCCAGCCGCAGCGCTGGATGAGGATGTGCGACGACGCCAGTTCTGGCGTGACGCCCATCTTCACGAAGCGGCACGACAGCTTCGCCTCGGCGTGGGCCACCAAGAAGTCCATCGACAGAACCATGGTGAGGCCGACGCCGATCGAGGCGCCGTTGATGGCCGCCACCATGGGCTTGGAGCTGCGCACGAGCTCGACCCAGTCGTCCGCGGCGGAGTCATCGTGGGCCGCCGCCTCGCCCACACTGCTGCCTGCTTCGTCGGCTGCGTCGATGCGGGCCGCGAAGACCTCGGCGATGTCAGCGCCGGCGCAAAAGCCCCGTCCCGCGCCAGTCACGACGAACGCGCCGACCGACGGGTCGGCGTTGCCGGCCTTCACTGCGTGCGTCAGCTCGGCGTGCATGCGCGGCGTCCACGCGTTCAGCTTCTCCGGCCGGTTCAGCGTCAGCACCCGCACGTCGTCGCAGTCGGTGACAGTGATCTGCTCGTACACAAACTCGCTCATGTCGATGCTCCCAAGTTCGCAGGACCGGGCTACAGCATGGCCGCTGCGCACGTAGCGGCGCAGGTCGAGATTGTGGAGGGCGGACTCGCCCCCTGCGACATTGGGACCTGCTGGATCCCTGGCGCAGGGGGCGAGTCCGCCCTCCACGATCGGGGTCAGGCAGCGATGCCGGTCCTGCGCTGGTGCTCGAGCTGGCCCTCGGGGCAGTTGTCGCGGTAGGGACACCAGCTGCACAGCGGGCCCGGTGTGGGTTCGAAGCAGCCGGTGGCCGCGGCCTCGGTGATGTGGCGCCACGTGTCGAGATGTTCGTCGACCGCTGCCGAGACAGCGCCGGCATCGAATGAGCGCGCTATCTCGGTGGGCCGGCGATTTTCGCGGCCTGCGCCCGTCTCGCCCAGGTACAGCAGCCGCACCTCGCTCACGTCGTCGCCGACCGACTCCAGTGCAGCTGCGTACAGCCAGACCTGCGACAGGCGGCTGTCCACGAAGCGCTGCGAGGGCGGGCGGCCTGTCTTGTAGTCGGTGACGCGCACACCATCGGGAACCCGGTCAACCAGATCCACGATGCCCCGGAACGGCACGCCCTCCAGCGACGTGCGGACATCGCGCTCGCGATCCACCACGTCGACGGCCGTGGGATCGACCAGCTCGAAGTAGCCCTCAATGTCGGTCCACGCATTCCAGCGAAAGGCGCGCTCCTGTGCCGCCGGCAGCTCCAGCGCGACGAAATCGGGGTTGTCCGCGAGCTGCGGCCACAGATCCCGGCAGATCGAACGCGCGCGCTCGAGCGTTCGCTGTGCAGGCGCGACCGCCAGCAGCTCCTCCAGCACGTGATGCACGAACGTGCCGCGCAGCGCGGGCTCTCCGGGAGGGTCCGGCAGCCTGTCGACGTAGCGGAACTTCCAGCGCCTCGCGCACTGCCGGAACGTCGACGCGCCCGACGGACTCAGGCTCCGCGGCAGCTCGACCTCAGGTGCATCCTCGGCAGCGACGCTGCCGGTGCGAGGTTCCACGTTCACAGCGTGGCCCATCCGATCATCGGGGTCGTGGATGGTTTCTCAGCGACGGCGCCAGCGCCGCCACAGCCACCACGCCACGACAGCGGCGAGCAGCCAGCCGACTGCCACCGCCCCGCCGAACGCGGCAAGCACCCGGCGATCGACCGGCTCGGCCTGTCGCGGCAGCAGATGCGATGCAGGCGCGGGGGCCGGATCGGCATCGGTGTCGGCGACCGGAGCACCTGCGCCGGTCGGGGCCGCAGTCGCAGCGGCGGGTGTCTCGGCGTCCTGCTCCGCAGGCAGGTCGCCCGGGAGCGCGGCCGTCCCGTCGACGCTCGGCCGTGGTCGATTGGGGTCGTAGTTGGCCATGGTCAAACCCTGCAGCGGCGAGCAATCCGAGCGTACCGCCGACCCGTCAGGCCATCCGGCTCTGCAGGTCGGCCCAGAGCTCGTCGAAAGCCTGCACGGCTTCGGGCGCGCCAGGCCGGCGTCCGAGCGCCCGCAGCGGCAGCGACTGCCCGGAGGCTTCGGCGATGGCGGCCCGCTGCGGGATGGGCGGCAGCAGCTCGGCCCCGAAGCGCTCCGCGAGCTGCTGGGCCCAATATGCGTTGTCGCGGGTGCGTCCCACCCGGTTCAGCACGACACCGGCAACCGTGGGCGTGCCCTGACGTTGCGCGACTCGGCTGATCGTGGACCGCATGAGATCGACGCCGTCGGCCGCCCAGGCGGCCGGCTCGGTCACCACCAGCGCACGGTCTGCGGCGAACAGCCCGTTGATGCACAGCAGGCCCAACGACGGCGGGCAGTCGATGAGCACTAGATCGTGGTTCACGCCGGCGAGCGCGATGCGCAGCCGATCCTGTGCACCCACCAGGTCGGCGGCCATCTGCGGTTCCCGGCTCGCCAACGCGTAGCTGCCGGGCACAAGCTGCGGGCACGGCCCGTCGAGCGGCCAGCGAGCGTCGGTGATCGCAGCGAGCGCTGCACCCGGGGTCGGATCGGCGAGCGAATCGTCGACGCTCGGCGAACCGCTCCACACGCCCAGGCCGGCCGACGCATTCGACTGCGGGTCCAAGTCGACGACCAAAACGCTCAGCCCCCACGCGCACGCCGCCTCGGCGATGCCGAGTGCGACGGTGGTCTTGCCCACGCCGCCCTTCTGGTTGACCACAGCCAGCGTCGTCATCGCGGGTGCCTCAGCCGGGCATGGGCCAGCGCCGCATCACGGCGCTGCGGTTGCAGGCGGCAGGGACAGGTCGATGCCGCACAGCGCCGCCGCTGCGGCCAGCTCGCCCCGCAGCGTGGCACCGCCGGCCCCGCGCTCGACGGCCGCTGCGGCGTCGAGCAGCGCTGTGCGCGCCATCGGCGCATTGAGGTCGTCATCCAGCACAGCCTGCACCTCGGCGAGCAGGCCCGGTGACCCGGCGCCCGATCCGGCGGCAGGCGAGGCGCCGGAGGCGGCGCCCACCAGCGTGTCCAGGTCGCGCTGGGCCGTGAGACCCTCCGAATCGAACCACTCCCATTCAGTGCGGTAGTGGTGCGCCATCAGCGCCAGCCGGATGGCCCTGGGGTCGACGCGGGCACGCAGATCCGAGATGAACACCAGGTTGCCGAGCGACTTGGACATCTTGTGCCCCTGGTAGGACACGAGGCCCGCGTGCACCCAATAGCGGGCCAGCGGGACACGGTGCACCGACTCGCTCTGGGCAATCTCGCACTCGTGATGCGGGAAGACCAGGTCGCCTCCGCCTCCATGGATGTCGATGGTCTCGCCGAGTGCGGCGTAGCCCATCGCCGAGCACTCGATGTGCCAGCCCGGACGCCCCGGGCCGAACGGCGACGGCCATGAGGGCTCGCCGTCCGCGCTGGCCTGCCACAGCACGAAGTCGAGCGGATTGCGCTGGCGAGGGTCGTCAGGAGTGCCGCCCCGCTCGGCGGCCAGCTCGGTCATGCGGTCGGCGCTGTACCCGGACAGCTTCCCGAAATCAGGGAAGGTGGCGACATCGAAGAACACCCGATCGGCCGAGGCATAGGCATGCCCGGCGTCAATCAACTTCGTGATCATCGTGATCATGGCGTCGATGGATCGGGTGGCCCGCGGCTCGTGCGCCGCAGGCCGTGCCCCCAGGGCCTCCATGTCGGCTTCGAAGCGCTCGATCTCCCGTTCGGCCAGCGACAGGTAGTGCTCGCCCAGCTCGGCTGCCTTGGGCAGGATGCTGTCGTCCACGTCGGTGTAGTTGCGCACCAGCGTGACCGTGTGGCCCATGTCTTCGAGCCGGCGGATCAGCAGGTCGTACGCCATGTAGGTAGCGGCGTGGCCCAGGTGGGTGGCGTCATAGGGCGTGATGCCGCACACGTACATGCCGACGTGATCGCCCAGCTCCAGCTCGACGACGGAGCGCTGCGCCGTGTCGTAGATGCGCATTCCCACGGCCCGACACGGTACTGTCGGAGCGGGTGGACAAGCGTAGAAACGATCGAGCGCTGCTCGAGCGGATTGCCTTGTACCGGCACCGCCGAGAGCTGCCGCCGTTGCAGCCCGCGCTCATCGACGAGCTCGCCGATTGGCTGAGAATCCACGGCACAGACCCGCTCACCTACGTGTGCGGGCTCTTCGAGCGCCACCAGGTCGTCTTCGTCGGGCACCACACCCCGACACGCCGCGCCGGGCTGTTCCTGCAGGATCTCGTCGCTGCGGCGTACCGATCCGGGGTGGGCATCGTGGCTATGGAGTACGCGTGCGTCGACGACCAAGCGCGGCTCGACGCGGTGGTCACCGGCACCGCCTTTGACGAGCAGCTCGCACGAGACGCGCTGCTCCGCTGGGGCATCCGTCACAACTTCGCCTACCGGGAATACCTGAACGTGCTGAGCGCTGTGTGGGAGGTGAACCGTCGCTTCGCCGGCAGCGGGCCGCCTATGCGTGTCCTGGCGCTCGACTACGACCTGGATCTCGATGCCGTCACCGATACGGCGGACCTGCGCACGTCGTACGCCTGGCCGCACCTGCGCAGCCGCGGCCCGGTCTCGGCGCACATGTGCGATGTGCTGCTCGCCGAGGTTGTCGAGCCGGGGCATCGGGCCCTCGTGCTCGCACGCACGGCTCACGCGCTGACCCGGGCGCGGCGGCTGCCGCACCGGGTGTGGGACGCCATCGATGCCGAGATCGTCGGCGGCCATGTAGTCGGCGCAGCCAACCGTGTGTACGAAGTGGTCGCCGACCGCGCCGTCACCGTGCTGATCCATGAGCCGCTGCCCGCCGACGGCGAGCTGTGCGACTACGCGCTGGTGGCCGACGGCACGCTCGACGCGGCGTTCGCCATGCACGACGACTTGGCCGTCCCGCTTGCCTTCGACGTCGATCAGGGTCCCGCAGCCCGGCTCGGCTGCACGACGAGCCTTGATCGTGAGCCGCTCGGCAGCCTCGCCACCGGCTGGATCTACCTCGAGCCGGACTATGAGCGCCGGGCGCCGACCCCGCTGCCCGAGCCCGTGCCGGAGGTGTATGTGGAGCACGCTCGGCGCTACGCCCTCGATCCGGCGCTGCGCGACGAGAAATCCACCCCCGGCGACTTCGCAGCGGCGGTATCGGAGTCGGCCGCAGCGGCAGAGCTGGCCTGGACACAGGTGCTGTAGCCCGGCTCGTCGTCGGCGCGCTGTCAGATTCCGGGTCGCCAGCGGGCAGACTCATGGGCGGTGCCGCCCGAAACCTCCACCGACGACGAGCGGTCCCCCTCCGCGCTCCAGTCGCCTGCCGGCTATCTCGGTGACCTGTGCGGTCGCCATCAGATCGTCCTGCTTGGCGACCAGGTCGGGGTGCGGCAGCATCTGCAGTTCCTGGCGAGCACGCTCGCTGAGCTGGCCGACAACGGCGTGGAGAATCTTGCCTGGGAGTTCACCAACTCACGTCGCCAGGCTGATCTCGACGCCTTGGTGAACGCGGCTGATTGGGACGGCCGCGCGTGCGCGGATCTCTTCGTCGATCTGCTCGGGGTCGGCTTCGGCTACCAGGAGTACGCCGACGTGCTGCACGCGGTCTGGACACACAACGCCGCAGAACGTCGTCGAGATGCCGATCGCCGGCCGATCCGCATGATCGCGTTGGGCCTGCCCTCCTACGTCGAAGATCCCGACCTGCTGGACGGCCGCTCGGCCGCTGAGCTGGAGCTGCGGAACTGGGCGCTCGGAGGGCACTACCGGGACATGTCCGCGTTCCACGCAGCCAGCGTGCTCACCACCGAGGTGCTGCGCCGGGGAGAACGGGCGCTCGTGTACATGAACGTCGTCGCCACCACCACCGACCTGGTGGAGTGGGTCGACGGACTGCCGACGACTTCGGCGGGCAACCTCCTCTGGCGCTGGATGCGCGACGGCTGCCGGCGAGTCGTGTTCCACGGTGCAGTGGCCGACCCGGCCGCCACCGAACGCGTCGAGGAGCTGATCTCGCGCTCGCCGGAGGGACGGGGCAACACCGACATCAGCTTCGGTTTGGACCTGGCGGCCTCGACGCTCGGCAGCGTCGCGATGACGCAGGTACACGGCTCTCACACTGGCGTCGACGCCTCGCTGCGGCTGCGCGACGTGGCCGACGGCTACGTGTATCTCGGGACGCGCGCCAGCTGGGAGCCCTGCACCCTGATCGACGACCTGATCACCGACGAAAGCTTCGCCAGCGCCGAAGCCCGCTACCGGGCGCTCGATCCGCGGCCGGAGCCCTACAGCTCCGACGAGCTCGACGAAGTGCGTCGCTCGGGGCAGCAGGAGCTGTCCGAATCCTGGCCGCCCCTGCCCGAGCCGCCCGAGGAGCCGAAGCGACGCTTCGCCCGCTTTCGCAAGACCGACTCATAGCCCACGCCATGCAGCACCGCATCGACGAGATCCCGCTGCCCTCACCGCCGGCCCGGGGCCGCCTGTTCGTGACGAACTTCTCGGCCGTCGGGCCCGATCCCCAGGCCGCCCTCGACCGTATCGGTGCGACGTCGCTGCTGTGCCTGCTCACGCCCGAGGAGATCAGGCTGCGCTATCCCGACTATGTGCCGTGGCTGGTGACCCACATGCCGCCGTGGTTTGCTTCGCAGCTCGATCAGAGAGACGTGGACGAGTTCCTCGCGGAGCACGCCGAAGAATTCGGCGACTTCAATCTCGACGACGTGCGCTTCAACAGCGATCTGGACGCGCGCGCCATGTGGCTCCCGATACCCGACGGCGGCATCATCTTCGACGGTGCGCTGATGGGTGCCGTCGCCTACGTCAACGACTCGCTCTACAAGGGCACCAACGTGCTCGTGCATTGCGGTGCAGGCATGGCGCGCACTGCAGTCGTCGGCATCTTGACCATGATCTCCCTCGGTGCCGATCCGTCGCAGGCACCCGACGACTTCCGGGCTGCGCGTCCTGGAGGCGGTCCGGACGGCCCTGCCCAAATGCTTCAGATCGCGCGCCTCATCGAGCGGGCCCAGCGCCTGATCCCGTTCGACTGACTCCGTCTCTAGCTCGGCTCAGCGCGCTCGGCGGTGCCGTCGTGTTCTTCCCAGCGCCAGCCGGAGCGAACCATGACACAGCGACGGCGTGGCCCGGGTGCATCCAAGTCGCCGTCGGGGAAAGCTGCGTCGCCCACGTACACGGCGATGTGGCCGGGGTCGGATTCCGGCGACGGGATGATCTCGGTGTGGAAGCACGTGTGGCCGTTCACCGAGGCCAGCACATCCGCTGCTCGGTTGAAGCCTGACAGCCAGGTGAGCGTCACAAACGTGGGCGTGACGAATTCGATCTCGCCGGCTGCTCGCCGCTCCAGTGCCGATGCCGGAGACACCCAGGCGTGGTCCAAGATCTCGTTGCCGTCGACCCGCACCTCCTCCAGATCGGCCGGCGCCTCGCAAACAAAGAAATGCGTCGAGAACCGCTTCGGGCGAATCGGCGGCGGCAGCCAGTGGGCAAAGTGGATGAGCTCGGCGCCTGACAGGTCGATGCCGGCTTCCTCTTTGGCCTCGCGGACAGCGGCGGTGCGGTAGCCGCGTAGGTCAGCTACGAACATGCCATCAGATCCGCCGGCGGTACGAGGGTCACACGGGTCGACCACGTCGCCGGGCACCTCCCGATCGGGCGGATCCACCCGGCCGCCGGGAAACACCCACATGCCGCCGAAGAACCCGCGCGAGTTGCGCCGCAGCATGAGCACCTCGATGTGCGCTCCAGCATCACTGGCAGCGAGATCGAATCCGTGGCCGGGCGCCGCCGCCGGCTCGGCATCGCGCAGCACGACGACCGTCGCCGCGTCGATCGGCCGGGGCGGGGGCGACGCCTGGGCTGGATCGTTCACGCAGTGTCCTGGGTGCGCCGCTCCAGCCGGTCCGAGCCGGCGTCCATGCCGGGCAGCGGGCGCGAGACGTAGCCGCTGTGCTCCGCCAGCAACTGCACCACCATCTCCTCGGCTTCGGCCCAGTCGTGGGCGCGCGGCCCGTCGACATCGGCGTTGTAGGGCTGGTCGAAGGCGATGGCGTGTCCACCAGCAGCACGAATGTCGGTGATGTGGTGCGGTGCGTCTTCTATGTACGCGTCAGCGTTCACCATCGCCTTGTCGGCCACGAAGCAGATGTCGCGGTACGGGATGCGCTGCCGGTCGAGCCACTCGACCGTGTCGCTCACCGTGACCCGGTGTCCCCAGCTCACGTACAGGCGGTGCGTCAGGATGCGGATCCACACACCGGCGTCGGAGAGCCGCCACAGCGCCTCTGAGCAGCCTTCCATCGGTTCCATGTCGCGGAACATGCGGTAGTCGACCACTGCGATGCGGTGCAGCTTCTCGAATTCGCCGTCGGTGAGATCCCATTCGGTGAAGTTCCAGCCGCGCACGAGCGGCAGAGATTCTTCGGGAACCCCGCGCTCGGAGGCCACGACACGGCGGAATGCCTCGGTGTGCTTCCCGCACACACCGTCGAGATCCACTGCCAATACGAACGCGGGCATCTCTGCAACCTAACAACGCGGCCTGTGTTCGCTCGGGTGCATTGCCGTGGTTCCTGCACCGGCCCAGCCGCCGCCATTTCCGCCACTCGCGCATTCCGCGGCGCTGCACGCCACTGAGCACACTTGGCGGCGTCACCCGCCGCCGGGGTGCGAAGCTGTGGCGGATGCCGACCGATGCCGGAGAGCGCAGCGTTCACGACCTTGGAGGCGTGACCGGCTACGGGCCGGTGCCGCACCATCCGGCGGAGCCGCCGTTCCACGCCGACTGGGAGAAGCGCGTGTTCGGTCTGCTGGGTGCGGTCACCTCCACGACCGCTCGCCGACCCGGCGAATTCCGGTACGCCCTGGAGCGCCTGCATCCCGACGACTATTTCAAGAACGGCTACTTCGGGCGCTGGCTGGCCGGTTTCGAGGTACTGCTTGACGAGTACGGCGTAGTCAGTCGCAGCGATCTGGCCCTCCGGATGGCCGAGCTGAGGGATGTGGCTTTGCTGGAGGCCGGACGCAGAGACCTGATCCCTACCGCGACCTCTCAGGCGACGCCGGCACGGCGGGTCGCCCCTGTCGCCGACCGCAATCCGGCACTGCTGCCGCCCGACCGACCGACTCCGACGCCGCAACGCCGGACGGTTCGGCGCGAACTCGCTGATCCGCCTCGATTCAACGTGGGCGATCGCGTCGTCGCTGCAGCGCCTGCGCAACCGGGCCACACACGGCTGCCGGGTTACGCAGAGAACAAGCCAGGCATCGTCGTGAAGCTCCACCCCGCGGAGGTGCTGCCCGACAGCACAGCGCACAACAGGGGTGAGCGGCCCCAGCACGTCTATTGCGTGGGCTACGACGCCCAGGCGCTGTGGGGCGATGAGGCCGAGCCGAACACCACCATTCACGTCGACCTCTACGAGTGCTACTTGAGACCGACACAAGACTGAGCTGCCGGCAACGGAGGAACCGATGCACGACGAACATGGATCCGGGCACGCTCACGATCACTACGACGCGTCATCGCCGCAGATCCGCGTCGAGGCGCTGGAAGACCTGTTGGTGGAACGAGGCATCGCCGACCGTGAGCGGATCGACGCGACCATCGAGCGCTTCGAGCACGACGTCGGCCCGATGATCGGTGCCGAGTTGGTGGCCCGAGCCTGGGCCGACGCCGGCCTGCGAACACGCCTGCTCGACGATGCCGACGCCGTCGTGGCCGAGCTGGGTGTGCGCGGCGCCGAGATCGAGCACATCGAGATCAAGGCCAACGAGCCCGGGGTGCACAACGTGGTGGTCTGCACGCTGTGCTCGTGCTACCCGTGGGCCCTGCTCGGCTTGCCGCCGAATTGGTACAAGAGCCCCGCGTACCGGGCACGCATGGTGCGTGAGCCACGAGCGGTGCTGTCCGAGATGGGCTTGCAGCTCGAACCTGACATCGAGCTGCGAGTCTGGGATTCCAGTTCGGAGACGCGCTTCCTGGTCCTGCCCGAGCGCCCCACGGGCACCGATGGGTGGTCCGTCGAGCGCTTGGCAGAACTGGTGACCAGGGATTCCATGATCGGCGTGGCACGGGCGGCCGATCCCGGCAGCGCCTAGGGCGGCTCCCATGAGCATCGACCTGCTGGAAGGCACCCTCACAGCGCCGCCACGCGACAACGGCGAGCTGGTGTTCTCCGAACCGTGGCAAGCCCGGGCATTCGGACTGGCAGCCGACCTGGTCGACGGCGGCTGCTTCACGTGGGATGAGTTCCGCGTCCATCTCACCGAGGCCATTTCACGTTGGGAGACGGCATCGGGCGGCGGCGAAACGGCCGAGCCGTGGGACTACTACCAGTGCTGGCTGAGCGCACTCGAGCACACAGTGGCCGAGCGTGAACTGCTGAGCCGTGATGCGGTCGCTGATCGCGCTGCCGCCTACGCCTCCCGACCGGCCGGCCACGACCACTGAGCCGGCTGCCGAAACGGTCCGCGCACGTTGGCCCCTGCCAGCACGCGCCCAATCTGCGCGGGTGTCAGACTGTGCCTATGAGCACCGTCACCTTCCACGACCCGCGAGGTGAGGCCAAGACCGCGCCCGAGCCCTACGCGCTCAGCACGCAGCTTGACAAGCCGATCACGATCGGCCTGGTCGCCAATGGCTTCCCCGACAGCGTCCGCTTCCTCGACCACGTCGAGAAGGCGCTGGCCGAGCGGCTGCCGTCCGCCTCGTTCAACCGCTACGACAAGGGCGACGCGTCGTCGGTGGTGAGCGAATCGATGCTCGACGACATCAGTGCCGAGTGCGGCGCAGTGGTGGCCGCATACGGCCATTGAGGCAGCTGCACATCTGGCACCGTGCGTGACAGCATCACCACCTCCCGAGCGGGCATCCCATCCATCGCACTCGTCACCGATGCGTTCTGGCCACAGGGCGACTTCGTGGCCGCCGCCACCGGCATGCCGTCGGTCCCCCGCATCCGCCTGCCCCACCCGGTGGCGGGCAGCGGCGAGGACGCCATGGCCAAGGTGGCCGCCGACATCGCGCCGCAGATCATCTCGATCCTGACCGGCGCGACATCGAACTAGACCAGCCGTGAACCTGCTGGAGGCCCGCAGCGAGGCCGACGCGCTCGAGCAACTGCACGCGCTCGGGCTCACCGACGGCTTGCCAGTCGTCATCCCCACTCCTGAGCGTGTGGCCATGATGGCGCTGGCCACCGGCCTCGACCCCGATCTCGAGTTGGGCGTGATGGGACCCGCGCACGGCGTAGCGAGCGTAGAGAAAGTAGCTGCGGCTGCCGTGATGGCCGGTTGCCTGCCGGATCACATCCCCGTTGTAGTCGCCGCTGTCCGGGCGGTGTGCAAGCCCGAGTTCGACCTCACCGAGATGCAGAGCACGACCCACTGCACCGCGCCGCTCATCGTGGTGTGCGGGCCCGCCCGGCACCAGTGCGGCGAGGTGGCATCAGGTTTCGGGGCACTGGGGCCCGGCCACCGGGCCAACGCGTCGATCGGCCGGGCGCTGCGGCTGGCGATGATGAACATCGGCGGCGCTCGCCCCGGCGTGTCGGACATGGCACTGCACGGCCATCCCGGCAAGTTCACCTACTGCCTGGCCGAGGACACCGAGAACGGCCCGTTCCCGCCGCTGCACACGACGTACGGGTACGCCGAAGACGACAGCGCCGTGGTGGTCGTCGGGGCCGAGGCGCCGCACTCGACGATCTTCACCGGCGATGCCGACGATCCCGAATCTGCCAGCCGCCTGCTGAACGTGATTGCCGCCGTGATGGCCAACCCGGGCAGCAACAACGCCCATCTGCGCCACGGCGCGGTCACCGTGATCATGAACCCCGACCACACGACGGTGCTGGCCCGCGCGGGTTTGACCCGCGAGGACATCCAGGCCGAACTGGCTGCCCGTGCAACCAACACGGCAGCCACGCTCGCCCATGTCGGGTCGGCCTTCTATCTCGACCGGGACGGCCCGCCGGATGAACTGATCCCGATCTTGAAGGACCCCAGCAGGATCGTCGTCTTCCAGGCGGGCGGCTCGGGTCTGTACACGATGGTGATGCCGTCGTGGTGCGCCGGCCCCCACCAGAACCCAGTCGTCCACGCCGAGATCGACCTCGACCAAGCGTGCGAGGTGCCATGGGCCGAGGAAGGAGCTTCCTGATGAGCGACGCGCCCCGACCGCACGGCGGGCTGTGGTTCGAAGAGCTGACACCTGGCCTGGTGATCCATCACCGGCTGCGGCGCACGATCACCGAAGCCGACAACGTCATGTTCACCACCATGACCATGAACCCGGCGGCGCTGCACCTCGACTTCGAATACGCCCGCACCGAGACACAGTTCGGCAAGCCGCTGGTGAACTCGATGTTCACCGCTGCGGTGGTTGTGGGGATCTCGGTGCATGAGACCACCCACGGCACGACAGTGGCCAACCTGGGGTTCGAGCGCATGGACTTTCCTGCGCCCGTCTTCCACGGCGACACGCTGCGGGTCGAGAGCGAGGTGGTATCGGCTCGCGCCTCGAAGAGCAAGCCCGACCAGGGCATCGTCCTGTTCGAGCACCGCGCCTACAACCAAGACGACGCGCTCGTCGCCATCATGCGCCGCAACGCGCTGATGTGGTGCACGCCGAATTCCTGAGCACTGCGCAGCAGCTCGCCGACGGCGTGCTGTTCGAGCGCGCCCTCGACGTGGACGAGTCCGGCGAGGTGCCGACCGACAACCTGGACCTCTTCCGTGATGCAGGCTTCTATGGCCTGTGGACACCCCGAGAGATCGGCGGCTGCGGGTTCGACGAGCTCGAGCGGCTCGCGATTCTCGAAGCGCTGGCTGGCGGTTGTCTGACCACTGCATTCGTGTGGGCGCAGCACGGCGGCGGCTCTGCCAACGCAGCGCGGATGCCGTCCGGATCGCCGCTGTATGAGCGCTGGGCCCGAGCGCTTGCCACCGGCCAGGCCCGCGGCGGGGTGGCTTTCGCGCACATCCTGCGGCCCGAGCCGTGCCTGTTCGCCGAACGCTCGGGCGAGGGCTGGGTGCTGCGCGGCGTGGCGCCGTTCGTGACCGGTTGGGGCCACATCGACGCCGTGCTGGTGGCCGCCCATGAGGCGGACCGCCTGGTCTGGATGCTGCTGCCCGCGGACGAAGCCCCGACGCTGACCTCACGGCGGCTGCGCCTCGCCGCGGTGGACTCGTCGGTCACCGTCGAGCTGCACTTCGACGGCCACGCTGTCGGCGACGGCGATGTGGTGGAGGTCATCGACTACCAGGACTGGCTGTCGTTCTACCGGACCGGGTTGCGCACCAACGGGGCGCTGATGCTCGGCGTGGCCGGGCGGGCGCTCAAGCTGCTCGGCCCGTCCCCACTCGACGCCGAGCTGGACGCGGCACGCACTGCGCTGCATGCCGCCGAGGTGGACGAGATGCCCGATCGCCGGGCGCAGGTCGGCTACGTCGGCATACGAGCCACCAGTGCGCTGGTGTCATCAGTAGGCGGCCGGGCGATCACGCTCGGCCATCACGCGCAGCGTCTCGCCCGCGAAGCGCTCTTCCTGCTGGTGCAGGGCCAGACCGCCGACATCCGGTCAGGCCACCTCCGCCGCCTCGGCGCCACCGAGGGCCGGCTCTAGGGCAAGCCTGCACCTGGGACGTCCACCCGGACTGTCTCGATCCGGCCGAGCGCAGGCGAGTCTGCTGGAGGCCGGGACGTGGGCGCGGTGACCATGTACAGCGTCCGGCGGTCGTCGTCGCCGAGCATGCAGGCGAAGCAGTTCAGCTCCAGCTCGATCACGTCGGTCACCTCGCCGCCGTCGACCACCCGGAAGCAGCTCGCATTCAGCGGGTCTGCCACCCAGATGCCGCCGGCTTCGTCCAAGCAGATGCCATCGGGCACCCGCTCACCCAGTTCTGCGAAGATCCGCCGACCGCTCAGCGAACCGTCGGGCTCGATGTCGAACGCCGTCATCCGGCGGCCGTAGCTCTCCGCGATGACCATGTGGCGCCCGCTCGGATCGATGACCGTGCCGTTGGGAAAATCGAAGCCGTCGGGACCCGGCCGTGCGATGCCGTCAGGGCTCACGATGGCGAGCGTCGCCTGGGCGAACGTCTCCCCCACGCTGTCGTCGAACCCGAAGTTGCCGACATAGGCCGTGCCGTCGGCGGCCACCACCATGTCGTTGCAGGGCCCGCCCGCAATGCCGGACAGGTCGGCATGCAGCGACTCGTTGCCCTCCGCGTCCAGCCGGCGAAGTTGGCGGTCCAGCATCGAGACGAACAGCAGGTCCCCGTCGGGCAGCCAACCCAGCCCGGACGGCTGCGTCGGCACGGCGTGCACGAGTTCTTCATGGCCATCGGGAGTCACCGTGAAGATGCCGTGGCGGTAGAAGTCGGAGTACCACAGCTTGCCGTCGCGCCAGCGCGGCCCCTCCCCGAACCTCAGCCCCGTCACCACCACATCAGTCGTCGTCATAGCCGCCGACGCTAGTAGTGCGTTCCCAGTTGCTGCGATGGGTTCGCTTCCCGGTACGAGAACGGCCGCTCCAGCGGTGGACTGGGGAGCGGCAGTGCTCTGGCGCATGCCGGTTCACTGTGCGGTCTCGACCACCCGATCCAGTTCCGTGCGATCGACGAGACGCACTTCGGCTGCGAGCGCGTCTGCGATCCGCTGCAAGGTGCGCGTCGTGGGGCTGGTAGAGCCGCGCTCGATGCGGCTGATGTCCGCTTGGCTCATGTCACAGCGCTGAGCCAACTGTGCCTGGGTCAGGCCGTGCTTGGCGCGCAGATCCATGACCTGCACCGCAATCTTGTACGCGCCAGCGAAGACGTCGGCTTGCGCTGCTGCATCTGAACCGAGTTCGGCCCGGCGGGATGCAACAGCTTCGTCATATGCACGTGCCATCGAAGGGTTCCTTGCCGCCTCGAATATAGGAAACTCACCATATCACGTCAACCTCGACGCCGCTTCTGGCGGCGCTGGCGCTGCTTGAACTGCGCCAGCAGCCTTTGCGCGCGTGCAATCTCGCGCTGCTGGCGCTTGGGGTCTCGGCCCTTGTCGAAGCCGCCCAGCAGCAGGATGATCCTGTTCCCATGGAAGTGCACGAAGACGCGCAGGAGCACAGCTTCCCGCTTGGCTCCCGACCCAGGGGACGCTGCACCGAACATCCGGGCGATCTCATCCGCCTCGTGCCGGATTCGGAACTCGTGAAGACCCTGACCGACGGGCCTGAGCCACTGCGTGCCGGCTAGATCGAGGCCGCGATCCGCGAGGACATGCTCGATCGCCATGTCGAGCGCCGCGAACTTGAAGTCCGACAACGAGGCGGCGAAGCGCTCAAAAGGAACGGTTCCATTGTCGGCCTCGAATACCTCCACGGTCCACATGCCGTCCACCGCGCGGAAACTACCGATGGCGTATGGCCCGGTCGGGGGGATTTTCAAGCATGAGGCGGCGGCACCATGACCCTGACGCTCGATACCGCCCTCACGCCCGGCCACGAGGTCACCGTCGGCGTGAGCGCAAGGGATCACCCAGGTCGGCCGCTCGCGGCAGGTATATGCAACAACACACTTAGGTGGCTGTGGATGTGTGTTTGATCATTTGACGAGCGCGAATCATCTGGTACACTCTGGCCCCAGCAGTCTCGTGAGTGAGGCCACCTGCATGGACGCGGGCGGCCTCAGTGATGTGGATCCAGAGAGGTGGCCGACGTGTCTGTGACCCCCCCCCCCCCCCACTTCGGCAGCCAGCTTCGATGAACTGGTCGACGCGAGTCGGCATCAAGCGATATCGCAGGACGAGAGCGGCGTTCGCGGCCGCACTGCTGGCAGCGGCGCTGCTGCCGCTGGTCGCCACCGCACCGGCGCAAGCGCAACCCACTGAGACGACACTGGTCTCGAATACGGGTGAGAGCAGCCCATCGGCTGGCAGCCCTTTCACCGCGCAGAGCTTCACAACGGGCACGCAGGGCGCCACGGTCTCGGCAATCCAGCTCAAGCTCAGCGGCCACAGCGGTTCGGCGTCGGTCAAGCTGCGCGGGAACACGACCAGCGGCTGCCCGACTGGCATCAACAACTGCCCGGGTGATCTCGTGGCCACGTTCGCAAACCCGTCCAGCATTTCTGCTGGGATCAATACCTTCATCGCGCCAGCCGGCACCACGCTTGCTGGCGGCACGACCTACTGGGTGATGATCCACGAGGGCGTCAGCGGCGACCGGCGGAACATACCCACCACGAGCTCCAACAATGAGACGGGCGAGTCCGGCTGGACCATCGGCGACACCCGGTTGGTCCGCACCTCCGAGTCGGGCAACTGGCGCAGCGAGACAGCGTCAGCTGGGATCGCGATCAAGGGCACACTCATCACGCCGACGCTCGTCGCAGCCGAGTTGAACGGCACCAAGCTGACCATGGAGTTCAGCGAGAATCTCAAGACTTCATCGGTGCCAGCGCCAGGTGACTTCCACGTGACGGTGGCCGGCAACCGCCGCAATGTGGCCTCTGGCGGCGTGGCGATCGCCAACAAGAAGGTGACGTTGACGCTGGCCTCGGCAGTGACGGTCGGGCAGACGGTGCATGTGCGCTACACGAAGCCGACGGGCGCATCGGCCATGCCGTTGAAGAACACAGCCGGCGTCGACGTGGAGACGTTCACCGACCAGCCGGTGACCAACAAGACAGCGCCGGTGATCTCGAGCATGGAGATCGTGTCGGGACCACGGACCTCAGATGGTGTCGGCAACTTTGTCTACGGGGCAGGTCAGTCGATTGTGGTGGCGGTGACCTGGAACGGCCCCGTGTCGTGGGACCTGAGCGCCGACAACGCTGAACTGCGGTTCCGCATTCAGGTGGGCAGCGGCAACAAGACAGCGAAACTCGTGACTGACGGCGCGACGAGCGGCACCGCGACGACGCTGTGGTTCAGCTACGCAGTACAGAACGGCGACACAGACACCGACGGCGTGGCCGTGGTGCCGCCCACCTCGGGCGGCAACAAGGACAGGGTGGTATTCACCCACAGCGGCGCGAAGCTGAAGGGCGCCGCAGGCACCGATGCCGAGAAAACCAATGCGGGGGTGACCCACTCGGGGCTGACCGCCGCGTCCGACCACAAGGTGGACGGCAGCCGGACGTCGGCAGGGAACAGCACCCCGACCTTCGACGACGGGGACACCGGCACCACTGGCAACGACATGGGAAGCCAGAACGCGTCCTCGAACACCCAAGTGCAAATAGATGACGTCCTGACCTTCTTCAGCGATGCCAACGGCGACAACCTGCGCTTCACGACCAGCGTGACCCGCCCGGATGCACTGAAGTCCCTGAGCTACGTGGCTGATGACGCGGACGGCAAGAAGGACACATTTCGAGCCCAGACCGAGGACGCATGCGTGCTCGAAGATTTGGTGCCTGCGCTGACGCTCAATGCCGCCAACCAGTTCGAGAACGTCTTGACCATCACGGCCACCGATCCTGACGGCGCCAGCGTTTCGGCGACGGCGACGTTGCTCACCAGTTGGACCTGTCGTGAGTTCGTGAGCGCCACGGTGAACGGGGCAACGCTGACGCTGACCTACGACGCGGCATTCCCCACGGCTACTGGCGCCGGCACATGGCTCAACGGCTTGGATGGGGACCAATTCGAGGTGGATGTGGACGGGACCGCGGCGACGCTGGCGCAGGCGGACCCCATGGCCAGCCCGCCGGTCGTACCCGTTGCAGTGAGCGGGGCATCGATCACGCTCACCTTGGCCACAGCCGTGACTCGCAATCAAATCGTCACCGTGAGCTACGAACCGGCGGTCGAGTACTTGGCGCGGGACTTGGCAGATCAGCCAGTGGTCAATGAGCTCAACACCGCGCCCACGGCCGCCGCGATGAACGGGAACACGATGACGGTCACCTTCAACAGAAACCTGACCATCGAGAGCGGGGGCGCGCTGGGAGATCTCGCCTGGGCATTCGCCGCCACCGGCGTGTACTGGCACTCCGACGACGGAGGAGGTGTACCCCTGCGCAACGCCTCGCCCGAGTCGGCAGCAGTCAGCGGCAACACGGTGACGCTGACTTTCGGGGCGGACCACGGCATGACCGTCATCCCGGGACAGCAGGTCATGCTGGCCTACCGCTCAGGGGTCGCAAAGTACTTTGGCGCGGGCCTGTTCGATGCCGACGGCCACAGGGTGCCGAGCGTGTCCGGCTATGCGGTGACGAACTCCACACCCGGCACGGCGGAACCGCTGTTCGTGTCGGGGCAGGTAGCAGGGACGGAGCTCACGCTGACCTTCGACTCCGACCTGGACAGCACATCGGCTCCATCGGGGAGCCGCTTCCGCGTGTCGGTTGACCCGGTCGACTTCTACGGCCCGGGCCGCTCCATCTCGGGCACGGGCACCGCCACCGTCAACGCGAAGACAGTGACGGTCACGCTGGCCTCTGCTGTGGCGCAAGGGGAGTCCGCCACCGTCTGGTACCGGCAGGGCGCGGACGCCGGCCCACTGCGGGCGGCATCCTCGGGGCCGACGGTGAAGGACATCTGGGGATCGCTGGTCAGGGTGCTCGACCGGACTGCGCCAACAGTGGTCGACAGCGTGATCGCCGGGACATCCCTCAGTCTGTACTTCAGCGAGAAGCTGGACACCGGCTCGGAGCCGGCGGCGAGCGCCTTCAGCGTGACCGTGGCCGGCAGTGCCGCGACGGTGAGCGACGTCACGATGAGCGACGACGCGGTCACCCTCACGCTGGGATCCGCTCCGGCCGACAGCGACACGGTCACCGTTGCCTACACCCAGCCCGCGACGAGCCCGATCAGGGACCTTGCGGGCAACAGCGCCCCTACCGACACCAGCGCCCGGACGGTGACCAACGCCGGGTCGACCGACCCGGGTAAGCCATCGCTCGCGGCGACGTCGCCCCCAGTGGCGGATCAGCTTGTGCTGAGGCTCACGTTCGACCAAGCGCTCGATCCGACGAAGGTTCCCGGGGTGGACGCATTCACGATCGGGGGCACGGATCCGAGGAACGGCAACCGCCTCAGCATGAGCATCCGCCATGTCACGGTGCGCGGGTCGAAAGTGGAGCTGAGAGTCACTCCTGGGTTCCACGCCTGCGGGTTCGGTTACACCGTGAGCTACACGAAGCCCAGCGAGAACGCATTGCGCAACGTGTGGGGTACCGAAGCAGATTCGTTCTCGCCGCAGGCGGTCACGAACAAGTGGGTCCACCGGTGCGGTCGCACAAGCGTCTCGGCAACACCGATGAGCGGCCCCCGTGGGAATAGCGGAGCCGACAGAGTGAACCTGGGTTTCGATCGGTCGATGAACCGCCGGCGCGCGCCGAGCCCGGATGGCTTCAGCGTGAGGTCGCGGACGCCCGGGGGTGCCCCAGCGGCGCCTGTCGACGTCGAAAGCATCGAGTTCTCGCCCGACGGCAGGCAGTTGCAAATGGCCTTGAGCCGGCGTCTCGACGCCGGTGAGCAGGTGACGGTGAACTACCGCCAACCTCGCTCCAACGCCGGGTTGTGGGATGCCGACGGCAACCA
This sequence comes from Candidatus Poriferisodalis sp., assembly GCF_965208555.1. Lineage (GTDB taxonomy): Bacteria > Actinomycetota > Acidimicrobiia > Acidimicrobiales > Poriferisodalaceae > Poriferisodalis. The sequence continues at coordinate 1,122,130 of NZ_OZ242342.1, forward strand.
GATCGCGCCGTTCTCGGCACAGACCGTGGTACCCGGCGCGGTGCCGAAGGTGACCGGCGTCGAGGTGATCTCCGACGCCGGCGACGACGACACCTACGCCATGGGCGAGACCATCACGCTCAAGGTGACTTTCAGCGACGCCGTGAGCGTGACCGGCACGCCGACTTTGGGCATCGACATGGACCCGGCCCATTGGGGCCGCAAGGACGCTGTGTATGCCGGCGGCAGCGGCACTACCGAGTTGACCTTCACCCACGAAGTGATCTGGCCGAACTTCTCCTCCCAGGGCATCGCCGTGCTGGCCGACACGCTCGCCCTGGCCGGCGGCACGATCACCTCGACGGCATCGCAGGCCGATGCCGACTTGTCCCACACCGGTCTCAACCACGACGCCGGCCACAAGGTCGATTGGCGCCAGTCGCCGCCCGATGCGAGCGGCAACCGGGCCCCGATCTTCGCCGGCACCTCGGGCATCCATGACAACGCGCTGCCGGAGACCTGGGTGACCCTGTCGGTGTCCAAGGACGACTTCAGCGACCCCGACGGCGACGAGCTGACGTTCACGCTGTCGGCGAGCCGTGATGACGTGTACGGCCCCGGCGGCTACGGCTACATCGACGGCTATGGACGCATCTGGTTCCGGGCCAAGACCGCCTGTGCACTGGCTGCCTTGGGCACGCCCGCCGGTGGCAAGCACACCACGGTGATCACGTTGACCGCCACCGATCCCGACGGCGCCAGCGCGTCGGCGACTGCGACGTTCCGCACCGATCCCACCGTGTACGCCTGTCCCACGCTGTCGAGTGCCACAGTGGACGGCGTCACGCTCACGATCACGCTCGTCGCCGATGGGGAGCTGCCCCCGAGCTACGACCCGCCGACGGCGGCCGAGTTCGAGGTCAAAGCAGACGGCAGCGCGGTGAGCCTCGCCGACACCGATGCAGTGTCCGCCGAGGGCACCACGATCGTGCTGACCTTGGCGTCGCCCGCGGCGGCAAGCCAGACCGTCACGGTCAGCTACACGCCTGGCGACAGCCCGATGGCGGCAGCCTTCGCCGACCAGGCGGTGACCAACAACACCCCGGCGCCGAACGAGCCCGCGTCACTCAAGAAGCTCACAGAACCCGAGACGCCGGCTGAGCCCGAAGAACCCGCCTGTTCCCCAGACCCCGCCGGCGCCATGACACCCATCTGCGCGGCGGTCAGCGGCAACGAGCTCACGCTCACTTTCAACCGCGATCTCGCTGCCCTCAGCGAGTCGGCGGCGAGATCGCTGCGCTGGGCATTCCTCGTGGACGGCGCCCGCGACAGCCACGGCAACGCAGTCAACAGCCAGTCCCCCAGCGCAGTGACCGTGGACGGCAACACGCTCACGATCACCCTTGGCACCGCCATCGCAGCAGGCAACGACGCCACCGTCAGCTATTACTCCGCCGCAACCGCCAACGCCCTCCAAGACACCGACGACACCCCAGTCGCCGACTTCGCCGCCACCCTCACCACCACCCGGCGCGAATAGCCCCACCTGACTACTCGAAGCTGGGCATGCGACAAGCCTGCGCTCGTGCGGCCGACGACGCACTGGGGCCAACGCCGAGCACCCGACCCAGCCTGAGCGAGACATCCCGACCCCGATCACATCCTCGGGCACGATCAGCTCGTCGTTGATGCCGTCCACCTTGACGAAGGTCCGGCAACTGCCCGCACCGCCGAGTCGGACCCTCGGATTCTGTCCGCGTTGAGTTCGGGCCGTGCGACATCCGGGCGGTATGTTGTGGCGCACAAGGACGCGTCCGCTTGATGTGTGCATATACGCACCGTTATCGGGTGGGGAAGGGTGCTGAGTTGGCTGAGATCGACCGCTTGAGTGCAGAGAACGAGATGCTTCGCTCCCGCCTGTCGGGGCTGACTGAGGCGATTCTGCGCATCAGCGAAGACTTGGACCTTGACGTGGTGCTGCAGGAGGTGGTGGACGGCGCGCGGATCCTCACCGATGCTCGTTACGGCGCAATCACCACGCTCGACGGTGCAGGAGAGCTGCAGGACGTGCTGTTCTCGGGCCTGTCGCCCGAGGATGAGCAGGTCGTGGTGGGTTACGGCAGGGGCATGGAGCTGTTCCGCTATCTCAGCGGCATGGATGAGCCACTGCGGACCAGCGATTTTGTTGCTCACTTGGAGTCGGTGGGGTTCGATGGGCTCGAGCCCCAGATCGGTTCGTTCCTCGGGGCCCAGATCAGGGTGCGGGATCGTCAAGTGGGCGCGATCTTCGTCGGCGAGAAGCACGACGGCTCGGCGTTCACCCATGAGGACGAGGAGACCGTGGAGATGTTCGCCAGCCAAGCGGCGATGGCGCTCACCAACGCCCGCCGCTACGGCGACGAGCAGCGCGCCAAGGCCGATCTGCAGGCGCTGGTCAGCACCTCCCCGGTGGGGGTGCTGGTGGTGGACGCTGCCTCTGAGGAGGTCGTCATGGCGAACCGGGAGGCGCGCCGCCTGATCGGGATCGGGCCCGAGAAAGGGGGCTTCCCGGTCGCGAGCCTCGAACCGCTGAGATACAAGCGGATGGACGGGTCCCAAACTGCCATCGAAGATCTGCCGTTCGAGCGGGCACTGCACGCCGACGAGATGGTGCAGGCCGAAGAACTGGTGATCGTGCGTCCTGACGGCAGCGAGGTGGCGACGCTGATCAACGCCTCGTCGCTTCGCTCTGAAGACGGTCGGCTGATGACGATCATCGCGACCATTCAGGACATATCGCCGCTGGAGGATCTGGAGCGGCTGCGGGCTGAGTTCCTGGCGGTGGTGAGCCATGAGCTTCGGGCGCCGCTGACCGCGATCAAGGGCTCTGCGGCCACGGTGCTCGGCTCGCTGACGACCCCGGATCCTGCTGAGGTGCGCCAGTTCTTCCACATCGTCGAAGAACGCGCCGACCACATGCGGGACCTCATCAACGATCTGCTGGATATGACCCGCATCGAGGCGGGCACGCTGTCGGTGACGACCGAGCCGGCGGACCTGGTGTCGATCATCGACAACGCCAAGAACTCGTTCCTCGGCGCCGGCCACCAGCATCAGATCAAGATCGACTCGATGCCCAACCTGCCGCGGGTGTGGGCGGACCGCCAGCGGATCGCGCAGGTGCTCCACAATCTGTTCTCCAACGCCGCTGCCAACTCCCACGAATGGTCCACCATCACCGTGGAAGCGTCGCTGGACGACACCCACGTGGCGGTCTCGGTCACCGACGAGGGCGCCGGCATCCCACCAGAGCGCCTGCCGCTGCTGTTCACCAAATTCTCGCGAACCCACCGCGAGCACCCCCAGCCCACGGGCACCGGCTACGGCCTAGGCCTCGCGATCTGCAAGGGCATCGTGGAAGCCCACGGCGGCCGCATCTGGGCACACAGCGCCGGGCAGAACCAAGGCGCCCAGTTCACCTTCACCATTCCCGCCCTGGACGAGCCGGCTGCGGTGATCGCCCCAGCGGAACCCGGCGCCGGCACGGTGGCCCGCGCCCCCGCGAAGGTGGAACGCATCCTCGTCGTCGAGGACGACCCTCGAGCGCTGCGCTATCTCCGCAACACGCTCTCACGGGCCGGCTACACGCCCATCGTCACCAGCGACCCGAGCGAGCTCGAACACCTCCTGGCGACCGAGATGCCACATCTGGCAGTGCTGGACCTAGTACTGCCGGGCACCGACGCCTTCGAGCTCATCAGGCGCAGCCCCAAGGTGCTCGAGGTGCCGGTCATCATCGTGTCAGGACGGGGCGACGACCAGCTCGTCGCCAAGGCCTTCGAGCTGGGAGCGGCCGACTACATCGTCAAGCCGTTCTCGCCCACCGAGCTGCTGGCGCGCATCGCGGCGGCGCTTCGCAGGCGCGCGCAGTCCCAGCACACCGAGCCCTACCGGCTGGCCGACCTGACGGTCGACTACATGACGCACACGGTCACCGTCGCAGGCCGGGTGGTGAGCCTCACCCCCACCGAGTACAAGCTGCTCTCAGAGCTGTGCACCAACGCCGGCCGCGACCTCAGCTACGAGCAGCTGCTGGAGGCAGTCTGGGGAGACGGCGCCAGCGGCGACGCCCAGCGTGTGCGCACTTTCGTCAAGGACCTGCGGGCCAAGCTGGGCGACGACGCTCGCAGGCCCACCTACATCCTCACGGTGCCGAGCGTCGGCTACCGCGCCGCTGTCCCCTAGGCGGGAGCTCGCCCCCCGACACCACGCCGCCGGTGCTGGCTAGGCGCGAGCCGCCACCATCTGGTGCTTGATCGGTCCGACGTGCAGATGCGCTATGCGCGATTGCTCACCGTCGAGCTGCAGGCGGTCCAGCAGGGGCGCCACCACCCGGAAGAAGGCTCGCAGCTCCCATCGGGCCAGGTGTACGCCCAGGCAGAAGTGGGCACCGTGGCCGAAGGCAAGATGGTCGTTGGGAGTGCGCTGGATGTCGAAGCGATACGGATCGGGGAATTGGCGCTCGTCGCGGTTGGCTGAGGGGTACCAGATGCCGACGTGCTCGCCTGCCTTGATGGTGTGGCCTCGCAGCTCGGTGTCTTTGGTGCACGTGCGGGCGAACTGGATCACCGGCGAGGTCCAGCGCAGGATCTCTTCGACGGCAGTTTCAACGGCTTCAGGGTCGTCGATGCATTCATTCAGCAGGTCGAGCTGGTCACGGTGCTCCAGCAGGGCGATCACCCCGCCGCTCGCCGCGTTGCGGGTGGTCTCGTTGCCCGCGGCGATCATCAGGCGCAGGTAGCCCACGAGCTGCTGGGGCGTGAGCGGGCCCGACTCGATCTCGGACCGCAGCAGGATGCTGACGAGGTCGCGGCCGTCGGTCCCCTCACGCCGACGGTGGCGGATCAGCTCGCCGATCCACGCGTCGAACTCGCGGATCATGCGGCGCCGCATCTCGTCGCGGGACTCGCCAGGCCGACAGAATCGCTCCAGATCGGGATCGTCGAACAGCGCCGACGTCCACTCGTGCACCTGTTCCCAGTCATCGGCCGATACGCCGACCATCTCGCAGATCGCCGCCAGCGGCAGCTTCACTGCCAGGTCTTCGACGACATCGGCGGTGCCGGTCTCGGCGACCTTGGCCACGAACTCGTCGGCGAAGCGCTGGGCGTGCCGCTCAAGCGATTCGGACCTGCTGCGCATCGCTTTCGGGGTGAACTCCGGCACCACCAACCGGCGCAGGTCCCAGTGGTCGGGACGGTCCTTGAAGATGAAATCCGGCGGCTCGTCGGGATCCCAGCCGATCTCGATGGCTCGCTGGCGGTACCTCGTCCAGAAGCGAGCATCCCGGTCGGCATCGGCCAGACGCAGGCGGCCGCCGCCGTTGATGAAGGTCGTGTTCTGGCCTGAGATCCACTTCACGTCCTCGTAGCGGGTGACGGCCCAGAACGGCACGATGTTGTCGCGCACATACCAGTAGACGGGCGCTTCCTCGCGCAGCAGGTCCCACTCAGCCCACGGGTAGCCGTCTGTGGCATAGCGCTCCGTGTCGTGAATCACTGCCTCGTCGACCTGCATGAATCCGTGCCTCCGCCCGCCAGCCAGCGCTACAGCTCGCATCAAAGGTAGTGGTGTGCCCCACGGCGTCGCCGGGCTGCGGCGCAATACTGACGGCATGAGCACCGGTTCAACTCACGAGGGATCCCCGGCCGACAAGGCAGCGTCCGATCTGCCGGTCGTCTGGTTCGACCGGCCTGCCGGCCGGCTGCAGCGCGAACTGCTGGAGGGTCGGGCGCAGATCGCCGATGTGCGCGGCGACGATCCGCTGGAAGGCATCGAACGGGCCGAAGGCGCCATCGTGGGTGCCGCCATCCGCTACGACCGCACGGTGTACGAGCAGGCGCCGAAGCTGCGGGTCATTGCCCGTGCAGGCATCGGTTTCGACAACCTCGATCTTGACGACGCCACCGAGTTCGGCATCGCCGCCTGCAACACGCCCGACGGACCGACGACCTCGACCGCCGAGCAGGCCGTTGCCCTCATCTTCGCCGTCACCAAGGGATTGAAGGAATCGGCCCGCCGGCTCGAAGCCGCCGAAGGCGACTACTGGGCGCGCCACGGACACCTCGAGCTGGCGGGCTCGACGCTCGCCTTGCTGGGTCTCGGACGCATCGGCGGATATGTGGCCCGGGTGATGTCGGCGGTCGGCATGGACATCGTGGCCTATGACCCGTATGCAGCCGACGAGCGTTTTGCCGAGCTGGGCGCCCAGCGAGCGGCGACGCCCGGCGAAGCGGTTGCCGATGCGCATGTCGTGTCGGTGCATGCGCCGCTCAGCGAAGCTACGCACCATCTCGTGGACGGCGACTTGCTGGCTGCGATGCGCGACGGCGTCTATCTCGTGAACACGTCGCGCGGCGGCCTCGTCGACCAGGACGCCCTGCTGGCAGCTCTGAACGCGGGCAAGGTACGCGGCGCTGGGTTGGACGTGACCGAACCAGAACCGCTGCCGCCAGGCCATCCGTTGCTGGGTCGCCCCGACGTGGTGGTCACCCCGCACGTGGCCTCGGCCACCGTGGCGGGCCGCCGTCGCATCTTCACCCATGCCGTTGCCAAGGTCATGACCGCACTCGACGGATCCCAGCCGCCCAACATGCTCAACCCGCAGGCATGGCCCGGCCGCAACGCCTGATAGCCGCAGGCGCATGACGTGAGCCTCACCGCTGCGGCGCCGGGACGGCTGACGGCATTCCTGCCGGGCGACCCCGATGCCGACTCGCTGCTCGACGGGTTCCTGGCCTACACCGCCGAGGTGGGCCTCGAGCTGTATGAGGCGCAGGAAGACGCAGTTCTGGAGATCTTCGGCGGCAACCACGTCATCATCACCACACCGACCGGTTCGGGCAAGTCGCTCGTCGGCCTCGCGGCGCACTTCGAGGCGGTGGCGCGAGGTCAGCGCAGCTACTACACGGCACCGGTGAAGGCGCTCGTGTCGGAGAAGTTCTTCGCGCTCTGCGACGAGCTCGGCGCAGCGAACGTCGGCATGGTGACCGGTGACGGCGCCATCAACCCCGACGCGCCGGTGGTCTGCTGCACCCAGGAGATCCTGGCCAACCTGGCACTGCGCAACGGTGCCGATGCCCCGGCCGACAGCGTCGTCATGGACGAGTTCCACTTCTACGCCGACCGCGACCGGGGATGGGCCTGGCAGGTGCCGCTGCTGGAACTGACCCGCACCCAGATGATCCTGATGAGCGCCACCCTCGGCCCCACCCAGCGATTCGCCGACGACCTGCGTCGCCGCAGCGGCCGGGAGGTCGCCACCGTGACCGGTGCCGAACGGCCCGTGCCGCTCACCTTCACCTACCGCGAGACCACGCTGCACCAATCGCTCGAAGAGCTGCTGGAGCTGCGCCGGGTGCCCGCCTACATCGTCCATTTCACCCAGAAGGCCGCCACCGAGCGGGCGCAGGCTCTCACCAGCCTCAATGTCCTGTCGAAGGACGAGAAGGCGCAGGTGGCAGCCGAGATCGTCGATTTCCGGTTCGACTCGCCATTTGGGCGCGACATCCAGCGTTTCGTCAAGGCCGGCATCGGCGTACACCACGCCGGGATGCTGCCCAAGTACCGGCTGCTCGTCGAACGGCTGGCCGGTGCGGGCCTGCTCAAGCTCATCTGCGGCACCGACACGCTCGGCGTCGGCGTGAACGTGCCCATCCGCACGGTGGTGTTCACCCAGCTCTGCAAGTTCGACGGCCGCGACACCCGGGTGCTGTCGGTGCGGGACTTCCAGCAGATCGCCGGCCGGGCCGGGCGCCGGGGCTTCGACCACGAGGGCTTCGTGTGGTGCCAAGCGCCCGAGCACGAGGTCGAGTACGCGATGGCGCTGGAGAAGGCCCGCGAGAAGTTCGGCGACGACCCGGCCAAGCTCCGCAAGGTGCGTCGCCCGTCGCCGCCCAAGCGGGGCTACGCGCCCTGGAATGCCGACACGTTCGAACGGCTGGCATCGGGACAGCCCGAGCTGCTCCGCTCAGAGTTCGACGTATCGCACTCGATGCTGATGAACGTGCTGGACCGGCCCGGCGACGGCTGCGCGGCCATGCGCCGGCTGCTCACCGACAACCACGAGACGCGTGCTGCCAACCGCACCCACATCCGCCGGGCCATCGCCATCTACCGCTCGCTCGTCGAGACGCAGGTGGTGGAACGCCTCGACGAACCCGATGAGCTGGACCGGCTGGTGCGGGTGAACGTGGACCTGCAGGCAGAGTTCGACCTCACCCAGCCGCTGTCGCCGTTCGCGCTCGACGCCATCGAATTCCTCGACCCCGACGAGCCCACCCACCCGCTCGACGTGCTCAGCGTGCTCGAAGCCACGCTCGAGAACCCCACCGTGGTGCTGGAACGCCAGCGCGACATGGCACGCACCGACCTGCTGGCCGAGATGAAGGCCGAGGGCGTGGAGTACGAAGAGCGGATGGAGCGGCTGGAGGAGGTCGAGTGGCCCAAGCCGTTGCGCGACTGGCTGTACGACAGCTTCAACGCCTGGTCGACCCACCATCCGTGGTTGAGGAATGACAACGTGCGACCGAAGTCCGTGGCACGGGACATGAACGAACGGGCGATGACGTTTCGCGAGTACGTGAACCACTACGGCATCAAGGGATCCGAAGGCGTGCTGCTGCGCTACCTCAGCGATGCGTACAAGGCGCTCGTGCGTAACGTGCCCGAACATCGCCGAACCGACGACATCGTCGAGCTGACCCGGTGGCTGGGCGAGACCGTGCGCACCACCGACAGCAGCCTCATCGACGAGTGGGAACGCCTCGAGCAGCTCGCTGCCGGCTAGCTCGGCGCCCGGTAGCTGGGCGCCCCTGTGCCTACTGGGTCGGCGCCCGGTAGTTGGGCGCCTCTTTGGTGATCATGATGTCGTGGGGGTGGCTCTCGCGCAGGGCCGCCGCCGTGACACGCACGAACCTGGTGCGCAGCCGCATGTCGTCGATGCTCGCAGCGCCGCAGTAGCCCATTGCCTGGCGCAGCCCGCCGACCAACTGGTGCACCACACCCGCCAGCGGCCCCTTGTAGGCCACCCGTCCCTCGATGCCCTCGGGCACCAGTTCCTCCACCTCGCGCCCGTCCTGGAAGTAACGATCCTTGGAGTAGCTGCGGCCCTTCATGGCGCCGACCGAGCCCATGCCGCGGTACTCCTTGAAGCGCTCGCCCTGGTACAGCACCACCTCGCCGGGCGACTCGTCGGTGCCCGCCAGCAGGCTGCCCACCATGGCGCTATGCGCCCCGGCGGCGATCGCCTTGGCGAGATCGCCTGAGAACTGCATGCCGCCGTCTGCGATCACCGGCACACCGGCCGCAGCGGCCTCCGAGGCGCAGTCGAACACCGCCGATATCTGCGGCACACCGACGCCGGCCACCACCCGGGTGGTGCAGATCGAGCCGGGGCCGATCCCGACCTTGATCGCGTCGGCGCCAGCCTCGACGAGCGCCCGGGCCGCGTCGGCGGTGGCCACGTTGCCCGCCACCACCTCGGCAGGGTGATTCGCCTTGATCTTCGCCACCGTCTCGATGACGTCGCGGCTGTGGCCGTGAGCCGTGTCCACCACGATGGCATCTACATCGCGCTCCACCAGCGCCGCTGCCCGCTCCATGGTGTCGGGACCGGTACCAACGGCCGCTGCCACCAGCAGCCGGCCCCGCTCGTCTTTCGAAGCGTTGGGGAACTGGATGCGCTTCTGGATGTCCTTCACCGTGATGAGGCCCACGAGCCGGAAGTCGTCGTCCACGATCGGCAGCTTCTCGATGCGGTGCCGCGCCAGGATGACTTGCGCCTCGTCCAGCGTGATCGGCGACTGTGCGGTGACCAGCCCCTCCGATGTCATCACCTCGTGGATCGGCCGGCCCCAGTCGGTCTCGAAGCGCAGGTCGCGGTTGGTGAGGATGCCGACCAACCGCCCTGCCGGGTCGGTGATCGGCACGCCACTGATCTTGAAGCGAGCCATCAGATCTTCGGCCTCGGAGACCAGGTTGTCGGGACCGAGCGTGAAGGGCTCGTTGATCATCCCCGACTCGGAGCGCTTCACCTTGTCGACCTCAGCGGCCTGATCGGCGACCGACAGGTTGCGGTGGATCACGCCGATGCCGCCGTGGCGGGCCATGGCTATGGCCAGACGTGCCTCGGTGACGGTGTCCATCGCTGCGCTCACCAGCGGAACGGCGAGCGTGATGCCACGGGTGAACCGCGTCGACGTGTCGACTGCATCGGGCAGCACGTCGGACGCGTCAGGCACGAGCAGCACGTCGTCGAACGTCAGCCCGTCGGTGGTGACTTTGGCGTCGAGCGAGGGGAATCGCCCCACTTCAGGGGGCTGTCGGGGGGTCATGGCGCACCCTACCGCGCGACCCCCAACGAGCCGGTGAACCCGACCGCTGTAGCTTCCTCAGCAAACGAGGGCGGAGCGGGTTGACGTGGCCGATTTCCAGCAGCACGAGTCGATCGCGACGCTCCATCGCCTTGCCGACCGGTCCGTCGAGAGCCTCGAAGACGAGCTGTTCGAGTATTCCCGCCGCCGCCCCATCGCATTGATCATCCCGGCGCTGTACAGCGAGCTGCAAGGGCCGGCGCTGGGCAACATCGTCGACGAGATCGCCAAGCTCACCTACATCGACGAGATCATCGTCGGCATCGACCGGGCAGACGAAGCCCAGTTCGCCGACGCCAGGCAGTTCTTCTCCCGCCTCCCCCAGCGCACCCGCCTGCTGTGGAACGACGGCCCCCGGCTGCGCAAGATCGACGAGGTCCTCGCCGACCGGGTGCTGGCACCGACCGAGCCGGGCAAGGGCCGCAACGTCTGGTACTGCCTCGGCTACTTCCTGGCCTCGGGACGCTGCGAGAACGTGGCCCTGCACGACGCCGACATCCTCACCTACGACCGGGGCCTGCTGGCCCGGCTGCTGTACCCGATCCTGCACCCCACCTTCGGGTACTCGTTCTCGAAGGGCTACTACTACCGGGCAGGCGAAGGGCCGGCGGGACGGCTCAACGGCCGGGTGGTACGGCTGCTGGTGACGCCGCTGTTGCGGGCCCTGCGGGCCACGATCGGCGAGCACGACTACCTGCGCTACCTGGAGTCGTTCCGCTACCCGCTGGCGGGCGAGTTCGCGATGAAGCTGGACATGACCCGCAGCATCCGCATCCCCAGCGACTGGGGGCTCGAGATCGGCGTGCTGTCGGAGGTGTACCGCATCTACCAGGGGCGGCGGATCTGCCAGGTCGATGTCTGCGGCCGCTACGACCACAAGCACCAGGAACTGTCCGTCGAGGATGCCAACGCGGGCCTGCACAAGATGAGCCGCGACATCGCCAAGGCCATCTACCGCAAGCTCGCCATCGACGGCACCACGCTGGGAACAGAGATCTTCCGCACCGTCAAGGCCGTCTATTACCGCAACGCGCTCGACCTCGTCAGCCACTACCGCAACGACGCCACCTTCAACGGCTTCGACTTCGACCTGCACGCCGAGGAGACTGCGGTGGAACTGTTCGCCTCGGCGATCATGGAAGCCGGCGACGAGTTCCTGAACGACCCGATGGGCACCCCGTTCATCCCGAACTGGTCACGGGTGCAAAGCGCCGTACCCGACATCCTCGGCCAGCTCTACGACGCCGTCGAACTCGACAACGCCTGAGCCCTCTGAGGCTGCGGACTCGATGGGCGCGGATGGCGATGCTGCCATATGCCCATATCGGCGAATACAGTTATCTGTATGAAGACCACCATCAACCTCCCCGACGGTCTGGTCGAGCAAGCCAAACAACGCGCCGCGGAACGGGGCTGCACCTTCACCACCCTGATCGCCGAAGGGTTGCTGCTGGTCTTGCAGCAAACCGCTCCTGCGACGCGAACACCGCTGCCCACCTGGGGCCAGAAGGGCGATCTGGTTCTCGTGGACATCGAGGATCGCGAAGCCGTCTGGCAGGCTCTCGACGGCGACGGTTGGAAGTGATCCTCCCCGACGTCAACGTGTTGGTCTATGCCTACCGCGCAGACCTCGACCAGCACGAGACCTACCGGCCGTGGCTGTCGAAGGCGCTTGGCGGGCCGGAGCCATTCGGTGCAGCGGACGCCGTTCTCACCGGCTTCATGCGGGTGGTGACCAACCGGAGGATCTTTGCCAACCCCTCGCCGATCCAAGCAGCGCTGTCCTTCATCGAGCAAGTTCGCTCGGCGCCTGCGACCCGCGCCGTGACGGCGACCGATGCGACATGGCGCGAGTTCGCGAGATTCGCCAAATCCGATTCCCGCATTGCCGGCAACCTGGTGCCCGACGCGTGGCTCGCCGCGCTGGCGGTCTCGGTCGGCGCCCGACTCGCGACCGCCGATGCCGGCTTCGCCCGATTCGATGGCCTGAGATGGTTCGATCCCCAACGCATCGCCACCGCATAGACCGCGACATAGCATGAGCACTAGCGTTACAAGTCATGAAGCGACGCCATAGCACTGCACGCAACGTCTCTGATCTGGCAGCGTGGGCGTCGATCCCGTTCTGGCTGATGCGAGGGGCGTGGAGATGGATTGCTGAGAAACGCTCTCATCGCCGGCTCGCCCGTGAAGCCGCCGAACGCGGCCCGTTCGATATTGACGCCTGAGCGATGCAGTCCTCTCCTTGGGAGACGAGACACGCGATCACCGGTGACCGACTGCGTTCCTACTTCACGACTCCTTGGCGTCAGTTGGAACTACGCGTCACCGCGTTGCTCGTGGTCTCGACGCTGCTTGTGCGCACGCACTCCGTGTGGTGGGTGCTCGTGACTGCTGCGTTCGTAGTTGCCGAAGTGTTCTGGTTCCGGCACCGTTGCCGCACCCAGCGACACCCCGTTGGCTCGAAGACGAGTCTGTAGAAGGGTGACCAGACAGCGATGTGGTCTTCACCTCATGACGTGACGAAGCCCGACCAGTGTCCCATTGCGGAGCGCGTGGTGCCTCACGGTGGCTGGCTGCTGGTCGGCAACGTGATCGCCTTCGCGTTCGTGGGACTCTCCGTCCGCACGATTGGCCCGGACTGGTCGAGCGGAGCGCGCGCTCTTGCGTTTGTCGCACTGTCGCTGGCGTGCTCGGCGCTGTGGCTGGCATGGCAGCGCTCGGTTCGGCGAGCCGCAGCTCGGGCCGGAGAGGCTTCGCCTGTGTAGTTCGCAGGCTCAGCAGCGATGGCAACGCCTTGCTGTTCAAGCTGGGCGACGGCGCCTCATGCCACGATCTCGTTGCGCGCATAGTGCGCCGGCATCAAGGGACTTACACAGCGCGACCCCGCTACGCGGACATTCGGTTGCCGAGTGCGGGCTCGCGACGCTCTGACTCCAAGCAGAGCCACATGGTCTGGCCCACCGCCAGGTTTACGCGGTCGGACGGACCGTGCAGTGCGCCGTCCAGCAGGTCCACGCAGCCGACCTCAGAGAACAGAGTTCCTGCGCTGCCCTCGGGGCAGAGCGACGACAGCACCTCGAGATCGATGGTGAGATGGGTATGGCCGACGTTGGTCACCGACACCACCGTCTGGCCCCACTCGGCATCGCCGCGCATCACGCCCAGTGCCTGCGGGCCCAGATCCAGCGACACCTGCGGGCTGTCGGGATGGAACGCGGGCTGCGCACGACGGATGAGCATTCGGTGGACGAGCTCCACCAGGGTCCTGCGGCGGATCCCGTCCTGCGCGCCGAGCAGGTCCACCGCCTCGTCCAAGGTGACCTTGCGCCGGTTGATGGTGCGCTTGTTCTGCTCCACCGGCGGCAGGCCGTGCTCGGTGACGATGCGCGGCGGCTCGCTGATCGGCGTCCAGTAGCTGGGGGTGCCCAGCAGCGCATGCACGTACAACGCGGGGACGCCGGCGAGGCTCAGCATGACCGTGTGCGCGGCAAGGAACTGCGCCACACCTAACGGATCCCCATCGCCGGCGAAGAGATCCCACAGCGAGACGTTCAGCTCGTACGCCTTGGGGCCTTCAGGCGTGTCGAACTCCGAGTGAGTGCCGCCGGCGCCGTGTGCCGCGGCGATGAGCCGGCTGATCTCGGTGTCGCTCAGCAGCCCCTCCACCGGTCGCAGCCCGATGCCGTCGTGGCTGGCGATGAAATTGAAGAACGACGTCCCCGCAGGCGGCGTCTCCAACTGTGCCAGCCACTGCTGCATCGCTACCGACGAGCCCGACAGCATCGTGTGGGCGACCAGCGGCGGCAGGCTGAAGTTGTAGACGAGGTGGGCTTCATCGCCGTCGCCCCAGTAGGCCACGTTCTGCTCATGGGGCACGTTGGTCTCGGTGATGATGACCGAGTCTCCACAGCGGGCGTCCAGCAGCGTGCGCAGCAGCTTCACGAACTCATGCGTCTGCGACAGGTTCACACACGACGTGCCGAGCTCCTTCCAGAGATAGGCGATGGCATCCAGCCGGAACCACCGCACTCCCGCGTCGACCAAGCGGGCCACGGTGCGCAGCAGGTCGAGCAGCACCTCGGGCTCGGCGAAGTCCAGATCGATCTGGTCGTAGCTGAAGGTGCACCACAGCAGCCGCGGGCCGTCGGGGGTCTCGACTTCGCGCAGCAGCGGCGTCGTGCGGGGGCGAACCACGCTCGACAGGTCGTCCTCGGGCTCGGCGGTGAGCAGGTAGCGGCTGCCGGGCTCTTCCCCACTGCAGAACTGCTCCATCCACGGGTGGTCGGCGCTGACGTGGTTCACCACAAGATCCGCCATGACCGTGTAGGTCTCACTGAGGTCCGTGATGTCGTCCCAGCTGCCGAGCCGTGGGTCCACCGCACGGTGGTCGGTGATGGCGAAGCCCCCGTCGGAACTTGCCGGATAGAAGGGCAGCACGTGCACGACCGACACCACATCGCCGGTCAGGTCGTCGAGCAACTCGTGCATCGTCTGCATCGGCACCCTGCCCGCTTCGGTGATCGAGTCGGCATAGGTGATCACGGCCACCTCGTGCTGATCCCACCGCGGGCCGCCGGCTGCGACGACTTCAGTCCCATCAAGCCCAAGAGTGGACAGCACGTCGTCAACTAAGCGATCGAGCGGCACATCGAGGTAGATGAACTCGAGGTGACGCCTGACCCGGCTGCGGAGATCCCCCTCGGTCACGACGTGCGGACCCCCATCGCCAGACCTGTTCTCGAGTACGGAACCGTACCGACTGAGATTAGTGACGCTCATCGTCCCGGCTGCGTATCCGCAGCCGACCGCGTAGCGTGAACACATGGCCGAAACCCTGCTGGAAACACCTGTCGAAGGGGCCGACGCTCCTTCGGTTCACCCGCTGTCGATGATGACCGAGGCGGAGGCCCACGCCGCCATCGAGGTGCTGCGCCGCAGCGGCCGCATCGGCGACGGCGCCCGCTTCCACGGCTTCTGCATCGCCGAGCCGCCGAAGGCCGAGGTCGCGGCCTGGACCCCCGGTACCAGCACCGACCGCCGTTTCGAGGTGGTGGTGCACGAGAACGGCGAAGTACACGTCGCCGTGGTGTCGGTGACCCGCGGCGAAGTGGACTCGTGGACACACCATCCCAGCGTGGTGCCCCGCGTGGGCATGGCAGAGCTGTTCGCTGTCATGGATGCCTGCCGGAAAGACCCGGGCTTCGCCGCCGCCCTTGCCAAGCGCGGCATCGCCGACCCGTCGCAGGTGCAGATCGACCCGTGGCCGACCGGCGACTACGACTTCGACTTCGAGATCGGCCGGCGCGTGCAGCGCTGCATTGCCTTCTGGCGCCCGAATCCCACCGACAACGGCTACGCGTACCCGCTCGACGGGCTGATGGTGCACATCGACGTGGACACGCTGGAAGTGCTGCAGGTCACCGATTTCGACCAGTGGCCGGTGGCATCTGAGCGCGGCAACTACGACGTCGACGCGGTGACCGAGGACTTCGGGCCGATGCGGACGGACCTGCGTCCCATCGAGATCACCCAGCCCGAGGGCACCAGCTTCACACTGGACGACAACGAGCTGCGCTGGCAGAAGTGGTCGATGCGCGTCGTGATGGACGACACCGAGGGCCTGGTGCTCCACCGCATCGCCTATGACGACGGCGGTCGGGTCCGCCCGATCATCGACCGGGCGTCGCTGGCCGAGATGGTGGTGCCCTATGGCGACACCCGGCCGTCGCAGACGTTCAAGCATGCGCTCGACTCGGGCGAGTTCGGCCTGGGCCTGATGAACAACTCGCTGCAGCTCGGCTGCGACTGCCTGGGCGAGATCGCCTACCTCGACTCCGTGCAGGTGTTCGACGACGGCTCGGTCGTCACGACGCCCAACGCCATCTGCATCCACGAGGAGGACTTCGGGATCGGCTGGAAGCACTTCGACTGGCACGCCGACACCACCGAGGTGCGCCGCTCACGCCGCCTGGTGGTGAGCGCCATCCACACCGTCGGCAACTACGAGTACGGCTTCTTCTGGTACTTCTACCTGGACGGCACGATCCGCTACGAGGTGAAGCTGACCGGCATCCTCACTACCCGGTCGCATCGGGACGGCGATGACCTGACGTTCGCCCGCCAGGTGGCGCCGCACGTGTCGGCCCCGATCCACCAGCACATCTTCTGCGTGCGGCTGGACATGGCCGTCGACGGCAACGCCAACAGCGTGGTGGAGGTGAACACCGAGGCGTTGCCACCGGGGCCGGACAACCCGTATGGCACCGCGTTCGCCGCCCGTGAGACGGTGCTGGAGAGCGAGTTGGCGGCCCGGCGCAATACCAACTCGGCATCCAGCAGGTACTGGAAGATCCAGAGCGCGGACCACATCAACCGGCTCGGCCATCCGACGGCCTACCGCCTGCTGCCGCCGCCCACTACCACGATGTTCGCGGCGCACGACAGCCCCCACTCAGAGCGTGCCACCTTCGCCCGCCACAACCTGTGGGTGTCGCCGACCCGGCCCGACGAACGCTACGGCGCCGGCCGGTTCCCGACCCAGCGCAACGCCGGCGACGGTCTGGAGCGCTACACCGCAGGCGACCGGCCGGTGGTCGACACCGACATCACCGTGTGGCACACGTTCGGGATCACCCACGACGCCCGGCCCGAGGACTTCCCCGTGATGCCCACCGAGTACGCGGGCTTCGGGCTGGTGCCCGACGGTTTCTTCGACCGCAACCCGATGCTGGACGTGCCGCCCTCATCCAACGGCCACTGCGCCTGAGGCTGCTGCGGCCTACTGTGGCCGCATGGCGGGAGCACCCGAAGCAGACGAGTCGAGCCAGACAGCTTCCAACGCGGTGTCTGTGGACACCCTGCTGTCAGGTCTTGAACTGGTCGAGCACTTCGCTCCCGCGCCGACCGAGGGCCTGCGGATCGCCCCGTTCCTGGACGCCATCGAGGCACAGGCCGAGACCGCGGACCGGACCCGGTCCGTCTCGTCGGAGGTCGTCGAGGCCATCCGCGGCACCGACTTCATGCGCATGTCGGCCACCCGCAACATCGGCGGCGTCGAGGAGACGATGCTGCACATGGGCCGCGAACTCGAAGCGGTGGCAGCCCGCTGCCCGAGCCTGGCGTGGTGCCTGTGGAACCACCTGTGCGTATTCCACCTGTTCGTCGGCTCGGTCGGACCTGAGCAGCAGGACTTCCTCACCCACGTCGTGACCAACGGCCAATGGGTGTCGTTCCCCGGCGGCGCCCGCAGTTCGGTGTACGGCCGCGTCGAGGGCGACCAGGCCATCTTGAACGGCACCGGCCGCTGGGGCACCGGCGCCCGCTACGCCGATTACTGCGGGGTGGCCTTCGCCATCACCGGCGACGACGGCAAGCCAGTGCGGCCGATGGACATCCGCTTCACCATCCTGCCCACCACCACCGAGGGCATGAAGATCGACCCGTCGTGGGACGGCGCCGGGCTGCGGGCCTCGGCTACCGATGACGTCCACTACACCGACGTGCCGGTGGACCTCAGCGACTGTGTGGCCTGGTTCGGCGCCAACCGGGCAGAGTCGCTGCGCACGGTGCCAGTGGTGCATCACCGCTACCGCGAGGATTGGGTGGGCATCTCGGACCTGTGGCTCTCGTTCATGGCGGTGGGCTTGGTGCGCCGGGCGCTCGCCGAGGCGGCTGACGCGGCCGGAGGACGGCGGGTGATCATCGGCGGCAAGATGGTCGATCGACCCACGGTGCAGGTCAACTTCGGTCGGGCGGCGTCGCTGCTGGCCGCTGCAGCCGCAGCCACCGAGGCTGCGTGCAATGAAGTCGACCGTCGCATCGCCGCCAATGTCGTCCCCGACGAGGCCGACTACCTGCGCCAGATGGCAGTGACGACCATGGCCGTGGAGCAGCTCGACGAGGCCATGTCGCTGCTGCACCGCACCCAAGGCGGCACCGCGCTGCGCGAGGGCGGCGCTTTCGACCGCCGCTATCGCGACTTCCGGGCCATGCCAGTGCACATCAATGTGCACCAGGACCGCGTGACCCACCAACTCGGTCGCCACCTTCTGGGCCTCGAACTCAACCCCTTCTGATCACGGCGGGGCGCCTGCGGGCGGTGGCAGCGGGCTCAGATGGGCAGGATTAGGCTCGAAGACGACCGCCCCGAGGTTGCCTCGCGGGCGCGAACGGAGAGGGAGATCATGCGTTCGAGGACTCTGACACGACTTGCCATTGCCCTAGCCGGCGTGGCGCTGCTGGGAGCAGCCTGCGGCGGCGACAGCGACGACCCCGAGGACATCACGGCGGCATTCGTGCTGGTCGGACCGGTCGGCGACGCCGGCTGGAACTGGGCGCACGACCAAGGCCGCCAGTACGCGGAAGACCAGACCGGGGCCACAACGCTGTTCGTGGAGAGCGTCCCGGAGAATGCCGAGGACTTCAAGGCGGTTGCCGTCGACTTCATCGAGAACGAGGATGCGGACATCATCTTCGGCACCTCGTTCGGCTACATGGACCCGATGCTCGAGCTCGCCGACGAATACCCCGACGTGGTGTTCGAGCACGCCTCGGGCTTCAAGATGAACGACACCAACTTCGGCAACTTCTTCGGCCGCATGTACCAGCCGCGCTACCTGTCGGGCATGGCGGCCGGTGCGATGACCGAGAGCGGCCAGCTGGGCTACGTCGCAGCGTTCCCGATCCCCGAGGTGATCCGCGGCATCAACGCCTTCACCCTCGGTGTCCGCGAGACCAACCCATCGGCTGAGGTGCACGTCATCTGGACCTTCACCTGGTTCGACCCGGCTGTCGAGGGCGACTCGGCCAAGGCGCTGCTGGAAGCCGGCGCAGACGTGATCGCCATGCACCAGGACTCGACGGCCGCAGGCGTGGCCGCGCAGGATGCCGGCGCCCGCTGGGTTGCCTACAACTCCGACATGCGCGACTTCGCACCCGACGCGTTCATCACCGCGCCGGTGTGGAACTGGGGCCCGCGCTACGCAGCGATCATCGAGGCAGTCGCCGGCGACACCTACTCACCGGGCGCCTACTGGGGCGGCATGGACGACGGCATCGTCGACCTGGCACCGCTGGCTGACGACGTGCCCTCAGACGTGGCCAGCCAGATCAGCGACGTGGCCGAGCAGATCCGTGAAGGCGATTGGGACGTGTTCACCGGTGAGATCCGCGACCAGGACGGCAACGTGATGGTTGCCGCCGGCGAGACCATGGACGACGGCTCGATGCTGGGCATGGACTGGTTCGTCGAAGGCGTCGTGGGTGACGCCAGCCCCTGATCCGACTGATCGAACACCGCTGAAACCGATGCCGGAGCCGGGGGACCCTGCTGTATCCCCCGGCTCCGGTGACGGTTCCGTAGTCGTCGACCTGCGCGGCATCCGCAAGGAGTTCCCAGGAGCAGTCGCCTGCGACGGCGCGAACCTCACCGTCCGGGCGGGCACCATCCATGCGCTGCTCGGCGAGAACGGCGCCGGCAAGACCTCGCTGGTCAATGTGCTCGGCGGCGTCTACCTGCCTGACGCCGGCGAGATCTGGGTGCACGGCGAGCAGCGCCAGTTCCATTCCCCTGCCGACGCCATCGCCGCGGGCATCGGCATGGTCCACCAAGAGTTCCGCCTGGTGCCTTCGCTCACCGTGTTCGAGAATGTGGTGCTGGGCTCGGCACCTCGCTACCTGGACATGGGCCAGATCGTCGAGCGCGTCGCACATCTGGCGGCCACCTATTCGCTGCAGACCGACCCGTCCCGACCGGTGTGGCAGCTTTCGGTGGGCGAGCGCCAGCGTGTGGAGATTCTGAAGGCGCTGTGGCGCGACGCCGACGTAATGGTGCTGGACGAGCCGACCGCTGTGCTGACGCCGGCCGAGGCGGCCGACCTGGGGCTCACTTTGCGCTCCATGGCTGATCGGGGCCGCTCGGTCATCTACATCAGCCACAAGCTCGACGAGGTGCTCGCGGTGTGCGATGAGGCCACCGTGCTGCGCAACGGGGTGACGGTGGCGCAGCCGCGCAGTCTCGCGGGCGTCGATCGGTCGGATCTGGCCGAGATGATGGTGGGCGAAGCCGCAGCACAGATCCAGCGGCCCACCGATCAGCCCAGCGGCGACGTCGTGCTCGATCTGGAGGGCGTCTCGGCGATGAGCGACCGGGGGCTGCCGGCGCTGCATTCGGTCGACATCGACATACGGGCAGGCGAGATCGTGGGTGTCGCAGGCGTCTCGGGAAACGGGCAGCGGGAGCTGGCCGAGGCCATCGCCGGTCTGCGCCCCACCACGGCGGGAGCGATGCGGCTGGCGGGCACGGATGTCACCGGCACGTCCCCCCGGGCTCGATCCCGTGCCGGGCTGGCCTACGTGCCCGAGGACCGGTTGGGTGTGGGCCTGGCGCCCACCATGTCGGTGGTCGACAACGCGGTGGTGCGGTCATACCGGTCGATGCGTCGCAGGATGATGCTGGATCTGCGTCGTTGCGAGGACTTCTGCCGCCGCCTCATCGAGCGTTTCGGCGTGCAGGTGGGACGGGTGCACGACTCAGTGGGCGTGCTCTCGGGCGGCAACCTCCAGCGACTGCTGCTCGGGCGTGAGCTGACCGGCGAGCCCAAGGTGCTGCTGGCGGCCCAGCCGACGCGCGGGCTCGACGTAGTGGGCATCGCAGCCATCCAGGAGCAGATCGTCGCCCAGCGGGCCGCCGGCGTCGGGGTGTTGCTGATCTCCGAGGATCTCGACGAGCTGCTCGCGCTGTCCGATCGCCTGGTTGTCATGTATGAGGGGCGCATCGCCGCCCGCCTCGATCCGAGAACCACGACACGAGCCGAGGTGGGCGCCGCGATGGCCGGAGGGGCCAGGGGCGGCGGGGCATGACCGACCCCGCTCCCGAGCCGACGCACGCTCCGCTGCACACCGTGTCGCGCGGCCGGGCTCGCTGGCATCGCGGCCTGATCCGGCCAGTCCTGCAGCGACGTTCTGACGTGGTGCCGGCGGCCCAGGCCGTTGCCTTCGTCATCGGCATCGCCGTGGCCCTGGTCGCAGGAGCCCTGCTGCTGCTGGCGGCCGGCAACGACCCGGCCCAGGTGTACGGCCGCATGATCGACTCGTCGCTGGGCGGTATCAATTCGATCTCGCGAACGCTGCTGCGGGCGACGCCGCTTGCCCTCGCCGGTCTGGCGGTGGCTGTCGCCGGCTCGATGGGCCTGTGGAACATCGGCGCCGAGGGTCAGATGATGGCCGGTGCCACGGTTGCGGCCGGCTTGGCCATGGCGGCGGGAGACCTGCCGGGTCCCCTGCTGATCGTGCTGATGATCGGCGCCGGCGCAGTGGGCGGCGTGGTGCTCATGGCGGGCCCGGCGCTGGCCCGCGCCTATCTGGGCGTCAGCGAGATCATCACCACCCTGATGCTCGTTGAAGTGTCGATCCGGGTGGTCGAGTGGCTCGAGACCGGACCATGGAAGGACCCTGAATCGCAGGGCTTCGCGCTGATCGAGCCGCTGCCCGACCAAGCCTCGCTGCCCGGTCTGTTCGGCCGCGCTCACATCGGCGTGGTGATCGCAGTTGCGTTGCTGGTGGCGTTCTGGCTGGCGGTGTCGAGAACGGCGTGGGGCTACGAGCTGCGGATGGCCGGTTCGTCCCCGGCGACAGCCAGGTATGCGGGCATCTCGCTGCAGCGCAAGGTGCTTGCCGCACTCGTGCTGTCGGGCGCCTTGGCAGGGCTGGCGGGCGCTGTCGAGCTCACCGGGACCGCGACGCGGCTCGATCCTGGCCTGTCCAACGGGTATGGCTTCGCCGGGATCATCGTGGCGGCACTCGCGTTGATGCGGCCGTCGGGCGTGGCGGCGGTGGCATTCGTGTTCGGCGCGGTGCAGGTGGGCGGTCAATCCATCCAGACGCTCGGCGTCACGAGTTCGATCGCCACGATCCTGCAGGCCATGATTCTCATCGGCGCGCTGGTTGCCGCCGTGCTGCTCAACTACCGCGTCCGCTGGGTGCGACCCGTCGGCCACGACGCAGAGACAGCTCCCCCGCCGGTTGCGCCGGCGACGGGCGGAGCGTCCGCTTCGGACGGCTCTTCGAACACAGGGGCAACTGGTGTCTGAGGCCGCCGTCGTCGGGCTGCTGGTGGCGACCGTGCAGTTCGCCACGCTGGTGTACCTGGCCGGGCTGGGCGAGCTGATCGCCGAGCGATCCGGCGTGCTGAACCTCGGTGTCGAGGGAATGATGGCCATGGGGGCCGTGAGCGGGTTCATGATGGCGCTGGCCACCGGCCGGCCGTGGATCGGCTTCGCGTTCGCTGCCCTCGTCGGCATGGCGGTCGCGGGCATCCACGCACTGGTGAGCGTGGTGATGGGCGCCGGTCAGGTGGTGTCGGGTCTGGCAATCACGATCGGCGGGCTCGGCTTCGCCGCCTTCATCGGCCAGGACGCGGTCCGCGAGCGGGCCGATGCGGTGTTCACCGATCTCGGCATCGCAGGGCTCGCCGACATTCGCTGGGTGGGCCCGATCCTGTTCAACCAGCCGCCGGTCGTCTATCTCGCAGGCATCCTGGGCGTCGCGGCCTGGTTCGTCCTGACTCGCACCCGGTTGGGCCTGGCGTTGCGGGCGGTCGGCGAGTCAGCTTCCACCACGGACTCGGTGGGCCATTCGGTGACCCTCCTGCGCTCGGGAGCGGTGCTGATCGGAGGTGCCTTCGCCGGCGCCGCCGGTGCGTTCCTGTCGCTCTACATGGCCGCCGGCTGGACCGAGGGCCTCATCGCCGGCCGCGGCTGGATTGCGGTGGCACTGGTCATCTTCGGGGCGTGGCGGCCCGGGCGCCTGGCCGCCGGGTCGCTGCTGTTCGGCTTCACGCTGGCCTTGCAGCCCCGGGTTCAAACCTTCGACCTGAACATCTTCGGCTTGGAGGTCAACACGATCTCGCCGGCATTGCTCGGCATCCTGCCGTTCCTGCTGACCGTCGTGGTGCTGATCGCGATCAGCTTCCGGGCCCGGCACCGGCCGAGCCCCGCGCCCGCAGCGCTGACCCTGCCCTACCGCCGCGAGGAGCGCTGATGGTGACAGACGGCAACACCCATGAAGCCCTGCCCGACGGCACCAAACTGCAGATCCGGCTGCCACCGGAGCTCGAGGCCGGCGTGTGGTCCAACTTTGCCGTGGTGCGCCATTCGCCCTATGAGTTCACGCTCGACTTCATCCGGCTGGACTTCAGCGGCAAGCAGTCACCCCGGCGGGGCGTCGTCGTGCAGCGGGTCAACATGTCGCCGCAGTTCGTGGAGCAGCTGATCAGCGCACTGACCGACAACATGTCCAAGTTCGCCTCGAACCTTGCGCCGTCCAGCCTCGAATCGTTGCGTGAGCCGCCGGACGATTCAGACGACTGATCTCGCTCAGCGCTGCGACGAGCGCTGGCGACCCCTGGACCCGGAGCGGTTCTTGCTGCCTCGACGGCGTCCGGATTGACGCTTGGCCGCCGAGTGTTCGAGCGTGCGACGTCGCGTCCGTGATCGCGAGGGCTGCCGGATCTCGGCCACGTCGACGTCGGTGACGGGCTGCTCGAGGCCCATCTTGCGTTGCATGGACTTCAGCTCTTTGACCTGCTCGGGCTGAATGAGCGAGACCACTACGCCGCCCAGGCCGGCCCGGGCGGTACGGCCAGACCGGTGAAGGTAGGTCTTGTGGTCGGCCGCGAGGTCATAGTGGACGACGGCGCCGACACCTTCGACATGGATGCCTCGCGCAGCTACGTCAGTCGCTACCAGCGCCTGCACCTTGCCAGCGGTGAACTCGGCCAGTGCCCGGGTGCGCTGTGGTTGGCTGCGTCCGCCGTGAAGCGCCGCCGCTGCGACGCCGCGGCGGTTCAGCTGCTTGGCCACGCGGTCACAGCCGTGCCGGGTTCGACAGAACACGACCGTCGATCCTGCGGCGTCGATCGCCTCGGCGCAGATGTCGGTGCGATCGGTTCTGGCCACGCTCCAGAACAGGTGATCGGCAGCGCTGACATCGGGGGTTGTGTCGCCGACCTCGTGACGCACCGGATTGTGCTGATAATCGCGTGTCAGCGTTGCCACATCCCCATCGAGGGTGGCAGAGAACAGCATGGTCTGACGCTTGGCTGCGGTCTGGTCCAGCAGGCGCCGCACGGCCGGGATGAACCCCATGTCGGCCATGCGATCGGCTTCGTCGATGACGACCTTGTCGACAGCAGACAGGTTGGCCTCGCCTTGGGAGATCAAGTCCTCAAGGCGACCCGGGCATGCCACGAGTATGTCGACTCCGCGGCGCAGCGAACCAATCTGGGAGCCGTAGCCCACGCCGCCGTAGGCGACGCCGACGCGACGCTTGCCCGCGAAGGTGCGCAGCTCGGTCTTGATCTGATCGGCGAGTTCGCGAGTCGGCGCGAGCACGAGTGCTCGGGGCTTGCGCGGCTGAGCGCTGCCGACGCCAGCCACGAGCGGAATCCCGAACGCGAGCGTCTTGCCCGAGCCGGTGGGCGCGCGGCCGCAGACGTCGCGTCCGGCCAGTGCATCGGCGACAGTGGCCGCTTGGATGGCGAACGGTTGGCTGATGCCGCGCTGAGCGAGCGCGCTGACGATGAAGTCGGGCGCGCCCAGTTGGGCAAAGGTGGGGGGCATGTGTTTCCTCGCCGACATCGAGTCGGCAGTTGACGGGGATCGCCGCCGGCCCAAGCGGGTGTTGACGCAGCCGCCAGCGCTGCCGGCGGTGCTCAGCGGCGTTTCGGTTCAGACGGGCTTGACGTTCTGGGCTTCGTCGCCCTTGCGGCCGGGTCCGATGTCGAACTCGACTTCCTGCCCTGCTTCCAGCGTGCGGTAGTTCTCACCGACGATGTTGGAGAAGTGGACGAAGACGTCATCGGCGCCTTCACGGGAGATAAAGCCGAAGCCCTTCTCGTTGTTGAAGAACTTGACTGTTCCGCGCATGTTGTGCCTCTCGAAGCTCAGCCTGGCCGGCCAAGGGCCGCAAGGGTACGGCGCGAAGGCCGCGATCAGGCCCGCTATCGCGCGCCGGGCACGAATTCGGCCAGGAACTCGAGCGTCGCCTCGACGAAGATGTCGTTGCGGTCACCCGCCACCATGTGCGCCGCACCGCCCACGTTGGCGTAGTGCGCATGCGGCACGGTGTCGAGGAATGACTGAGCGCCTTCCTCGGACAGCACGTCGCTCATACCGCCTCGAACCAGCAGCGTGGGCAGCGTCAGCTTCTCGGCCGCCGCCTGCTGGCGCGGGATGCGCTCGGCGAAGCTGCGGGGCCGGTGCATGAACGCCGGGTCCCAGTGCCAGCGGTAGCGGCCGTCGGGCCACAACCGAACGTTCTTGGCGAGCCCGTCCAGGTTGCGCGGCCGCTTGCGGTGCGGCTGGTAGTTGGCGATGGCCTCGGCGACCTCTTCCAGCGATGCGAACCCGTCCGCGCCCTGGGCCATGAAGTCGCGGATCTTGCGCACGCCCGCCGCTTCGATCTGCGGTGCCGTGTCCACCAGCACGAGCGCGAGCGCATCCACGGCACCCTCGCCGACTGCGGTCAGCGAAGTTCCGCCGCCCATCGACGCGCCCACCAGCACGGGCCGCTCGCCGAAGTGCTCCACGATCGCCACCAGGTCAGCCACCGATGCCTCGGTCGTGTAGTCGCCGTCGGGCGCCCAGTCCGAATCGCCGTGGCCCCGCGCGTCGAGGCACACGGCCCGGTAGCCGCCGTCGGCGAGTGCCTGACCCGCTCCTTTCCAGGCATGACGGGTCTGGCCGCCGCCGTGCTGCAGCAGCACCAGCGGGCCGTGCTCGCCGTAGATGTCGGCGGCCACCTTCACTCCGCCCGACGCGTCGATCATGACGTCGGGAACAAGCGTGTCGGTGATGCGCTCGCCGTGCTCGGACGGATGGGAATAGACGTCCGCGCCGGCTGGCTCGGCAGGCACGAAATCGGGCGCGTCGGCATCGGCAGGATCGAACAGCGGCCTGCGGCGTTGGTCGCTCATGGGAAGCCTCTCGTTCGCGTCGAAGCTGGTTGATGCAGCCTGCGGGCGCCGGGCCGCTCAGCTGGTGCGGGCGCGGCCGTCAGCCTTGGCTGCTGCCTGGTCACGGCGGCGTGCCTCACCGGCCGCCGCCAGTGCGGCCCGGTTCGAGTCGTCAACGCGCATGAAGTGTTCACGCCATCCGTTGTTGTCGTCCGCATCCCACACGAACGGCGTCTGCACCGTGGTGCGAGGCATCCAGGCGTGGGTGAGCAGGTCCAGCCCCGTGCCCACGATGGCGCGCTGCATGGCGGCGTCGCCGGGCTTGCCGGTCGGGTTCCCCAGCGGGAAATCGGTGAACACGAAGCGGGCGACGCCGCATTCCTCCACGATGTCGCGGGCGCTGCCGGCCACCACGGTCGGGATGCCGGCTTCCTCCAGGTGTCGAGCGATCAGACCGATCGTCTGGTGGCAGACCGGTCAGAGCGGCACCAGGAAGGCGACGTCCACACCGTCTTCGCTCATCCACTCTTCGATGCGGGGCGAGTCGTTGCGCTGCGTGCGGCGGTGGCTGTAGTCGGTGGGGATGCCGTAGAAGCGCTCCGACAGCGCGCCGATGCGACCCTCGGCCTCGAACTCGCGAAGCCGGTTGATGGGCAGGTAGGTGTCGAGATCCTCGGTGTGGGTGTTGTCCTTGTCCCAGAAGAGATCGCTGTTGTAGAGGCCGTCGAGGGCGTCGTCGCAGCGGGCTGCGTAGGGCTGCTTTGGCCGAGATACGGGCACGCCTGCAGGTTCGCGGCCCTTCTCGAAGAACGAGGTGGTGACCAGCCCGACAGTGCACTCCGACAGCGGCTTGGGCAGCGGCGTGAAGGCAACCTCGTGGCTGTACGCCCACTGGTACGGCTGCGGGTAGCCGTGCGCGGCGTAGTACTCACGCGACTTGTCGATGTAGCTCAAGTAGGAACGGTGGGCGCGTCGGCCATCCGGCTTCCGCCCGTTCGTCGCCCGCTGGGTCCGCTCTGTCAACGCCATCGTGTCTCCCCTGCCTGCTTGCGCACCAAGACTGTACGCGCCCGATCCGGCCCGCTGTGGAGGCGACAGGACCCTCAGCGACCAGCGATCCAGCAGGTCGCAACGTCGCCGAGTCTCCTGTCGCCTCCACAGCTATGGCATCTGTGCCTACTGGCTCGAATCCTTAGCCTGAGCGCCATGACCGAGGCCGACGCCACCTCCGCGAACGAGGAAGTCGCGTGGGGTGCAGGCGGGCTGACGCTGGGCGGCAGCCTGGCCGATGCCGTCCCCCAGCCGCCGACGCTGTATGCGGCCGTCGGCGGGCAGCAGTTCTTCGACGAGCTGGTGGACCGGTTCTACGACGCCGTCGAGAGCGACGAGCTGTTGCGGCCGATGTATCCGGCAGATCTCGTGCCGTCCCGGCACCGGCTGGCTGGCTTCCTGGCCCAGTACTGGGGCGGACCCGCCGACTACAGCGCCGAGCGCGGCCACCCCCGCCTGCGCATGCGGCATATGCCGTTCGCCATCGGCGTCGCCGAACGCAATGCTTGGATGCGCCACATGCTGGCGTCGCTCGAAGCGGCACGCCTGCCAGACGGGTCGCCGCTCGGCCCCGACATCGCGCAAGCCATGTTCGCCCACTTCGACAACGCCGCCACCCACCTCATCAACCAGCCCGGCTGACCGGCCGAAAGCGCTAGAACAGCGGCCGATGGCTGAGACGACCCGGCGCCGAGCGCGTCAGATGTGGGAATGCGTGGAGCGGTATCACCAGCTCTGCTACTGGGCGCCCGAAGTGCGCGATTCGGGCGCGGCGGCGGGGCTGCGGGGCTTCTGGATGAACTACTTCGCCACGCGCGTGGCGCCGCTGGGACCGGTGCCAGCCAGCGTCGTGGAGTCGCTGTTCTTCTACTACGCCCCTGCCCGCGTGCGGCGCGCCATCCCGGACGCGTGGACGTTCTCGACGCCTGAACGGGTGCTCGCAGCTCGCTACGACGCCATGGACCAGGCACTGCAACGAGAGCTGGGCGAACTGGCGAGCAGCGAGGCTGTCGGCCGGTGCGCCGAGATCGTGCGGGCTGCCTGCGATGCCGCTGATCCTGTCGGGCGGGTGCTCTTCGCCGGCTGGTCGTCGCTGGACTGGCCCGACGAGCCGCACCTGGCGCTGTGGCATGGCTGCACACTGCTGCGCGAATACCGCAGCGGCTGCCACCTGATCGCCCTGGCGGAGGCCGGCCTCGACGGCTGCGAGGCGGTGGTGTCCCAGGTCGCGGTAGACGAAGCGCCCCACGAGTGGATTCAGGAAGAGGCCGGCTGGACCGAGGCAGAGGCCGCGGCGGCATACGAGCGCCTGCGCAGCCGCGGCTGGGTGGATGCCGATGGACTGGCCACCGCGGCAGGCGTCGCCGGCCGCGCCGATGTCGAGGCCACGACCGACCGGCTGGACAGCTTCCACTGGTCCGCCGTCGGCGACAACGCCGCCGACGCCCTCCTCGCCGACATGGCACCGATCAACGCGGTGCTGCCGAAGGACGACCAGCTCGATTGGCGCGACCTCTACCCGCCCAACGAGCCGACCTGACCCTGGGCGCTGTCGAGTCGCCGATCAGGCCTCAGCAGCGGCCTTCATCGCCGCCAGCGTGGCCTGCAGGCTCGTGCGGGCGTTGTGCGCCCGGTAGTCGACCTCTTTCTGGCCGTGCTCCAGCATCCGCGGCGACAGCTGGCGCAGCGTCCACGACTCGGTCAGCGTCGTCCCGTCGCCCTTGGGCGCGAGCTGGTAGCGCCACAGCACGATGTTGTATTCGAGGCCGCCGGTCACGAAGGCGAAGTCCTCGTGCTCGACACGGCGGATGATCTCGACCGGCGCCTTCCACTCCTGGCCGTCACGCTTGTTGACGCCCACGAACATGTCGCCGACCTGGCCCGTGCCGGGCTCGCCGTCGGGGCCCTTGCGCCAGTAGCCGCCGGTGTTCTCGCTGCTCCACTCGCCGTAGCGCTCCAGCGAGGTCACCATGTCCCACACCGCCGAGACGGGGGCGTCAATGTCGATGGACTCGCTGTAGGACATCACGGGGTTGTCGACGTGGCCAGGCAGTTGCTCGCTCATGAGAAGCAGCCTTGCAGAAGGAGGCCGCGGATGCCCCGATGAGACGCCTGGTCAGCCAGGAATGCCGACCATCTGCGTGGTGGCGTGCATGTTCACGAGGCGGCTGAAGTCGACGTACTCGCTGAAGCCGTCTTCGGTGATGGTGGCGCGGTAGTCGTCCCAGCCCTGCGGATCGCGGAAGTACAGCTCGGCCATGCCCAGATAGTTCTCGTTGGCGGGATCCTGGCTGTGATTCACCACATAGCGCAGGCCGCCAATCTCGCCCATGACCCCCCGCACGTTGGGCGCGTGCGCCTCCAGCCAGTGCCGGAAGGCCGCGTCGTAGTCGATCCCGTCGCGAGCAGGCACCAGGAACGACACTTTGAAGAAGCCCGATCGAGTCACCGGGAACGGCTCATTCAGCGTGTTCGGCACCAGCGGCAGCTCGCCGTCGATCACCACGTACTCGGTGGTCGCCCACCCCACGTACGGCTCCGCCTTCTGCTGAAACGTGTCTCTGGGTACGGTGCCGTGCGGCTCGGGCGGGTTCGGGATGGCCCGGTCGAACCAGAGCTGTGCCATGCCGTCCCAGGGCACGTCTTTGCCGTGACGCTGGTCGAACAGCGTCGCTATGTATTTGGTGGCATGAACCTTGCCGTCGGCGGCGGCGCGCTCCTGGCCGGCGATCACATCGGGCATGTGGTTCTTGAACCAGTTCGCCACCAGCTCGTCGCGGGTGGCCTCGGGTCGGCGCTTGATGAGGAAGATCATCTTGGCGCCGGGTGTTGCTGCGATGCTGGATGACATCAGTGCCTCCTGGGCTGCGATAGTCGGGCGTCGTCCGCCCTGCCCGCCGCGATCCTGCCACTTCGCCCCAGCCGCCGCAGGGCTGCAGCGCTGCCATCGAGCGATCTGTCAGCCCTCAGTCGGGCAGTTCCGTGGTGAGCGCTTTGGCGAGCAGTTCGTAGTCGTCGGGCCGGTTGTAGAGGTGCGCCGAAATGCGCAGCACGCGGTCGGGCGGTGCCGGCCAAGCGAACACCGGTGCTTCGATGCCGTGGCGGTCCCGCAACGCCGCCATCAGCGGGTCGAAGATCGCCGAGCCCGAGTTGTCGGCCGGCGGCAGCGGCACGCTGGCGATGGCGCCGATCATGTCTGCCGGCGCCGGCGGAGCGATGCCGAGCGATTCGATGAGCACCTCGCGGCCAGCCAGGCAGAGCTTGCGGATGGCATCTTTCACACCCGGCCAGCCATCGGGGTGCATCGCCTCCACCGCATCCAATGCGTCGGGCACGGTCAGCCAGGCCGTCGGATCATGGGTGCCCGTCCAGTCGAACTGGGCATGCAGATGGCCCCCGTCAGACGGCCAGCCGCCGTTGTAGCCGTGGCTGATGACTGCGTGGTGCATGCCGTCACGCCGGTCAGGTCGCACCCACAGGAATGCGGCGCCCTTCGCCGAGCACATCCACTTGTGGCAGTTGGCGGTGACATAGGAGGCACCGAGTTCCGTCACGTCGAAGTCGATCATGCCGGGAGCGTGCGCTGCGTCGACCAGCACGCGCACCTCGGGCTCGAGCTGTGCTGCGAGTTCGGCGATCGGCATCACCAGACCCGTCGCCGAGGTCACGGCATCGATCAGCAGAACGCGTGTGCGGTCGGTGACCGCGCTGAGCACCGCCTCGACCACCTGGCTGCGGTCGTCCAGCGGGAACGGCACCGCTGCCGTCGTGACCGCCGCACCCGCCCGGGAGGCCGACACCACCGCAGCGTTGGCACAGGCGTTGTATTCGTGATCGGTCACCAGAATCTCGTCGCCCTCCGACAGGCTCGGCTCCAGTGAGCGCAGCACGGCGTTGACACCGGCCGTGGCGTTGGTCACAAACACCAGCCCCGCGTCGTCGGCCCCCACGAACCGGGCTACCACCCGCCGGGCCTCGTCGAGTGAGCTCTGGTACTCGCCTTCGAGGAAGAACCGGGTCGGGTTGGCCTCGATGCGGGTGCGGATGGCCTGCTGGGCCTCAAGCACGGCCGCCGGTGTCGCGCCGAATGAGCCGTGATTGAGATGCAGCACTTCTGGGTCCAACAGCCACGCAGTCACGAACGGCACGCTACGGCGGCGGTCAGCGGCGTCAAAGTGATTTCGGGCCGGCACGCGGCGCGAACATGTTGATCGGACACGGGAGATGTCATGGACAAGCTGCTGGTAGCGAACCGGGGTGAGATCGCCATCCGGGCTTTTCGGGCGGCAACCCAGCTCGGCATCCGGACGGTCGCCATCCTTCCCGTGGAAGAGGAGCGCAGCGGCGCGCTGCACCGCATCAAGGCCGATGAGGCGTACGTCATCGGCGAAGAGGGCCGGCCCGTCCGTGCCTACCTTGATCATGAGGCCATCGTGGCCACAGCCGTCGAGGTCGGCGCCGACGCCATCTACCCCGGCTACGGATTCCTGTCCGAGAGCCCGGACCTCGCCGATGCATGCGCGGCGGCGGGCGTCACCTTCGTGGGACCCAGCGCTGAGGTGCTGCGGCTGACCGGCAACAAGATGCGGGCACGTGAGGCCGCCGAAGCCGCCGGTCTGCCCGTGCTGGCACAGTCCGCGCCGATCGACGACGACGCTGCTGACGCCGACATCACCGGCGCGGCGTCGGCGATCGGCTACCCGCTGTTCGTGAAGGCGGCATCGGGCGGCGGCGGCCGGGGCATGCGGCGCGTGGAACGCCCCGACGGCCTGGCCGAAGCGATCGAGGCTGCCCGCCGCGAGGCCCACAGCGCCTTCGGCGACGGCACGGTGTTCCTGGAAGAGGCCATGACCGATGTGCGCCATATCGAGGCGCAGGTGCTGGCCGATGCCGGCGGCAACGTGGTGCACCTGTACGAGCGGGACTGCTCGGTGCAGCGGCGCTTCCAGAAGGTGGTCGAGATGGCCCCCGCACGCATGCTTGACCCCTCAGTGCGCCAGAGACTGCTGGCCGACGCCGTGCAATTCGCCGAGGCCATCGGCTACGTCAACGCGGGCACCGTGGAATTCCTGGTCGAGGCGGGCGGGCGTCACGTCTTCATCGAGATGAACCCGCGCATCCAGGTGGAGCACACGGTGACCGAGGAAGTCACCGATGTGGACCTGGTGGAGTCGCAGCTGCGCATCGCCGCCGGCGCGACGCTCGACGATCTCATGCTCAGCCAGGATCGCATCAGCCTGCGCGGTGTCGCCATGCAGTGCCGGGTGACTGCGGAGAACCCGGCCAACGACTTCCGACCCGACACCGGTCGCATCGTGGCCTACCGGCCGGCCAGCGGGGCGGGGGTGCGGTTGGACGGCTGCGTGTACCAGGGCGTCGAGATCACGCCGCACTTCGACTCGATGATCGAGAAGATCACGTGCCGGGGGCCCGACTTCGACACGGTGGTGCGTCGCATGCAGCGCACGCTGGCCGAGTACCGGGTGCGGGGGGTGTCGACCAACCAGCCGTATTTGCAGGCGATCCTGGCCGACACGCAATTCCGGGCCGGGCCGGTGACCACCACATTCATCGACGACCGGCCGGAGCTGACGGCCGCTTCGGTGGGTGCCGATCGCGCCACCCGGCTGCTGCGCTACCTGGCCGACGTGACCGTCCACCAGCCCTACGGTGCCGCGCCCACGCGCACCGATCCGGCCTCCAAGCTGCGGGCCACTGCCGGCACGCCGCCTGCGGGATCGAAGCAGCGTCTCGACCAGCTCGGCCCGTCGGGTTTCGCGGCCGATCTGCGTGCCTCGACTGGCGTGGCGGTCACCGACACCACGCTGCGCGACGCCCACCAATCCATCTTGGCCACCCGGCTGCGCACCATCGATCTGGTGGCCGGCGCCCGCCAGATGGCCCACTTCATGCCGCAGTTGCTCAGCATGGAGTGCTGGGGCGGCGCCACGTTCGACGTGGCGCTGCGGTTCCTGCACGAGGATCCCTGGCAGCGGCTGCGGCGGATCCGGCGCGCGGCGCCCAACATCTGCACGCAGATGCTGCTGCGGGGTCGCAACACGGTCGGCTACTCGCCCTACCCCGACACGGTTGCGCACGAGTTCGTGGCCGAGGCCGCCGAGTGCGGCATGGACGTCTTCCGTGTGTTCGATGCGTTCAACTCCATCGATCAGATGCAGCCCGCCATCGATGCCGTCATCGAAGCAGGGGCGGTCGCCGAAGGCACCATCTGCTACTCGGGCAACCTGAGCAGCCCAGACGAGCGTCTCTACACGCTCGACTACTACCTGGGCGTCGCCGAACAGCTCGACCGGGCGGGTGCCCACATCCTGTGCATCAAGGACATGGCGGGCCTGCTGCGCCCGCCGGCCGCTGCGACGCTGGTCAGCGCCCTGCGCGACCGTTTTCCCCAGCCGGTGCACCTGCACACCCACGACACGGGCGGCGGGCAGCTCGCTGCCTATCTGGCTGCCATCGATGCCGGTGTGGATGCCGTCGACGGCGCCGCCCCGCCGCTGTCGGGCATGACCTCACAGCCGTCGATCGCCTCGATCGTGGCGATGACCGACGACACCGAACGGGCGACGGGCCTCAGCCTCGACGCCATCGGCGACATGGAGCCCTACTGGGAAGCGGTGCGCGGCGTGTACGCACCATTCGAGGCCGGCTTGCCGTCGCCGACCGGCACCGTCTACCGCCACGAGATTCCCGGCGGGCAGCTCTCCAACCTGCGCACCCAGGCCACTGCGCTCGGCCTCGGGCACCGGTTCGAGGAAGTCGAGCAGCTCTATGCCGCGTGCAACGAGCTGCTGGGCCGGCCCATCAAGGTGACACCGTCGTCCAAGGTGGTCGGCGACCTGGCACTGCACCTGGTCGCCTCGGGCGTCACGCCCGATGAGCTGGCTGCCGATCCCGCATCGGCCGACCTGCCCGACAGCGTCATCGGTTTCCTGCACGGCGAGCTCGGCACCCCGCCGGGCGGCTTCCCGGAGCCGTTCCGGGCCCAAGCGACCGAGGGTCGCGAGTGGGTGCCCAAAACCAAGGAGCTCAGCGACGATGACACGGCGGGCTTGGCGAGCGATCGCGCCGCCACGCTGAACCGCTTGCTGTTCCCCACCCAGTCAGCCGCCCAGGACGAGAACACCCATCGCTACGGCGACCTGTCGGTGCTGCCCTCGCTGCTGTTCTGGTACGGGCTGGACCCTCACGACGACGACACCGCCGTGGTGCTCGGCCCGGGCGTGCGGCTGCTGCTTGGCCTGCGGTCCATCGGCGAGCCCAACGACGAGGGCATTCGCCTGGTGAGCTTCCGGGTCAACGGCCAGCCCCGGGACATCGACACGCTCGATCGCACGGTGGCCGCAGATCGGCCGGAGCACGCCCGGGCCGATCCCAGCATTCCCGGTCACGTCGCGGCGCCCTTCCGGGGCTCGGTCAACGTGTCGGTAGCCGAGGGCGATCAGGTGGCTGCCGGCGACACGGTCGCGGTGATCGAGGCCATGAAGATGGAGTCGTCGATCTCGGCACCCGTCACCGGCACGGTCATCTCAGTAGCCGCAGCACCCGGTGCGCTGCTGGAACCCGGCGACCTCATCGCCGAGATCCGACCGGCCGGCCGCTCAGGCAGTCCCGAGAGCGAGCACGACGGCTGAACGGGCACCGTGCCGTTTTCCGCGCACCTCTGTTCGGAAGGTTCGCCGGGACGCGATAGAACTACGACATGGCGCACTCGACGGTTCACGAGTGGGAAACAGCCGAGTTCTGGGCTCCCCAGCGCAGCACGGTCGAGGCGTCGCTCGCCATGCAGCCTGCGGTCTATGCCGACGAGGACTTCTTCGCCGTCGAACAGGAGCGTCTCTTCGGCCGGGCGTGGGTGGCAGTAGCGCTCGCCGCCGAGGTGGCGCAGCCGGGTCGGCTGCTGGTGCGCTCGGTGGGCGGACGCTCGGTGCTGTTGACCCGCTCCGATGCCGGGCTGAAGGGATTCCTGAACTCCTGCCGTCACCGCGGCACCGAGCTGGCCGAGCACGACTGCGACATCGCGAACACCATTCGCTGCCCGTACCACCGGTGGCACTACAGCGCCGACGGTCAGCTCGTGGCGGTGCCGTTCTTCGACGAAGTGCCGAGAGACGATTTCGACATGGCCGACTACGGGCTGATCCCGGTGCGCACCGAGGTCTGGGGGCCGCTGGTGTTCGTCTGCCTCAGCGACGACACGCCGCCGCTCGACGTCTGGCTGGGCGACCTGCCCGACCGGCTGGCGGACTATGAGTTCTCGCACTGGCGCTCGGCCTCGCTCGACGGGGCAGCGCGCATGTTCGACGTGGCCGCCAACTGGAAGCTCATTGTCGAGAACTTCGCGGAGTACTACCACCTGCCTTGGGTGCATCCCGAGCTGGCCAAGGTGTCCCGGGTGCCCGACCATTACCGCTACCAGGGTCCCGGGATGTACTGCGGCCAGACCACCACTCCGGTCTCCGGCGACGAGCGCGACGATTGGCTGACGCTGCCGGCTGCTGCCGGGCTGGACGACTCAGATGCCGCCAGCGGCAGGTTCGTGGCCCTGTTCCCCAACGTGACCCTCGCCGTGCTGCCGAGCCACATGTTCCTGATGGTGCTGGAGCCGATGAGCGCCGGCCGTACCTTGGAACACTGCACGTTCCTGTTCCCGCCGGGCCCCATCACCGCCGACGAGCCGTCGGCTGAGCTGGTCGAGTCGTTCGAG
This sequence comes from Candidatus Poriferisodalis sp., assembly GCF_965208555.1. Classification (GTDB taxonomy): domain Bacteria; phylum Actinomycetota; class Acidimicrobiia; order Acidimicrobiales; family Poriferisodalaceae; genus Poriferisodalis. The sequence continues at coordinate 1,158,251 of NZ_OZ242342.1, forward strand.
GTCACGCGCCGCTTCTGGATCGAAGTGAACGACGAGGACATCGACATCTGCGAGCGGGCCCAGCGCGGCATTGCGCGAGGCGGCGCCCCTCCGGGGCCGCTGGCCCCGCGCTTCGAAGAGCCGCTCAATCGTTTCCACAAGATGACCGCCGACCTGATGACGCTGCCCTCGATTGCCGACCTGGCGGTGCCGGCGGGCGACCGTCCCGGAGACGTCGACCTGTACGGCAGCCAACCCAATCCCCTGCCGCCGGCAGTCGAGCTCGACGCGGCGACGTAACCGGCTGAGCGCCGTGGCCTGCCAGACTGCACAGCCGTGACCGACCGGGTGCAGGCCGTCGTGATCGGCGGCGGCGTGGTGGGCGCCTCGGTGCTGTACCACCTGACACGGGCCGGCTGGACTGACCTCGTGCTGCTTGAACGCGCCGACCTGACGGCCGGCTCCACCTGGCATGCCGCAGGCGGCATCCATCCCATCAACGCCGATCCGACCGTCGCGAAGCTGCAGAAGTACACCATCGAGCTGTACCGCGACATCGAAGAGGAATCGGGTCAGGACTGCGGCATCCACATGACCGGCGCGATCTTTCTCGCCGACACGCCCGAGCGCCTCGACTGGCTGCAGATGACCGATGCTCGGGGCAAGTACCTGGGCATCGACTCGGAGATGATCCCCATCGAGGAGGCCGCCCGGCTGCTGCCGATCATCGACCCGGACCAGTTCGTGGGCGCGATGCTGGACGCCGAGCACGGTCACGTCGATCCCAGCGGCGTGACCTATGCGTACGCCAGAGCGGCGACGGCCGCCGGTGCGGTGATCCGCCGCCACACCTGGGCCCGCCGCATCGAGCGAACGCCTGACGGCGCCGCCTGGCGCATCGGGCTGTACGACACCTCCCGCGGCGACCTCGCCGGTGCTGCACAGGCTGCAGGCGACGGCGGCTGCGACGAGTGGATCGAGGCGACCCATGTGGTTAACGCCGGGGGGCTCTGGGCACGTGAAGTGGGCCGCATGGTGGGTGTCGAACTGCCCGTGCTCGCGATGGAGCACACCTACGTGATCACTGAGCCCCTCGACGACGTCATCTCCCACAATGAGCGCACCGGCGACGAGGTCATGGGCGCGATCGACTTCGGCGGCGAGATCTACACGCGCCAGGAGGGCCAAGGCCTGCTGGTGGGCACCTACGACCAGGCAGCGGTGGCGTGGCAGCGCCGCCAGACCCCGTGGGACTTCGAGCGGCGGCTGCTGACGCCCGACCTCGAGCGCATCGCGCCGTCGCTGGACACCGCATTCAGGCACTTCCCGCTGCTGGGCGACGCCGGCATCGCTCGCGTGGTCAACGGCCCGTTCACCTTCTCGCCCGATGGGAACCCGCTGGTCGGGCCGATCCGGGGTCTGCCGAACTTCTGGTCAGCTTGCGGGGTGCTGGCCGGACTCTGCCAAGGCGGTGGCGTTGGGCTCGCGCTGTCCAACTGGATGACCACCGGCAATCCCGGCTTCGACGTCTGGGCGATGGATCTCGCCCGGTTCGGCGACTGGGCCACCCGCCCCTACACCGCCGCAAAGGTGCGTGAGAACTACCGGCGGCGCTTCAGCATCGCCTTCCCGAACGAGTTCCTCCCCGAAGGGCGGCCCTTGGCGACCACCTCCATCTATGAACCGCAGCGCGAGGCGGGAGCCGTCTTCGGCGATGTCTACGGCCTGGAGGTGCCGCTGTGGTTCGCACCCGAGGCCGGCGCGGTCGAGGATGTCACCTTCGGTCGTTCCAATGCATGGCCGCACGTGCGTGCAGAGGTGCACGCCGTGCGCCATGACGTCGGTCTCATGGAGACATCGGGATTCGCAAAGTTCCTGGTGGAAGGGCCGGGCGCCCGGGCGTGGCTGACGCACATGCTGGCGGGCAGGCTGCCGCGGCCAGGCCGGATCGCGCTCGCGCCGATGTGCAACGAGCGAGGCAACCTCACCGGCGACCTCACCGTGGCCTGCCTGCCGGCGGCCACCGGGACGCCCGACGGGCCGGTGCACACGGTGACCGGCGGCGCCACCGGCAATGCCGCGACCGCCGAGCGTTTCATCGTCTTCGGTTCGGGCATCGCCGAGCGCTACTACGAGCGCTGGTTCGAAGCGCACCTCGCACGCTGGCGTGAGACATCGACCCCGAATGGAGCAGGGCCGGACGGACCTGTGTGGTATCGCACGCTCGGCACCCAGATGTGCGGTGTCGCCATAGCCGGGCCGAACGCGAGAGATCTGCTGTCGGAGGTGACCGACGCCGACGTTTCCGATGAGGCGATGCGCTTCGGCAGCTTCACGGCCCTGGACGTGGGCTGGGCACGGGCGTGGTGCAGTCGTTTGAGCTACACCGGCGAGCTCGGCTACGAGCTGTGGACCGATGCCGGCTACCTGCGTCACGTCTTCGACCTGCTGATGACCCATGGCCAGGCGCACGGGCTGCGCCTGTTCGGCTTGGCGGCGCTGAACTCGCTTCGGCTCGACAAGAGCTTCGGCAGCTGGGCGCGTGAGTACCGGCCGTCGTACGATCCCTTCGAGGCCGGCCTGGGCCGTTTCGTTCGCTACACCAAGGCTGGCGACGACGGCGCCGACTTCGTCGGGCGGGCAGCACTCATCGACAAATACGGGCCCGGCGGCGCGGCGGCGGGCAGCCGAAGTGCCCCGCCTGGCGCGATGTCGCTGCGTACCTGGACGGTTGACGGCCGGCTCGATGAATCCGGCTTCGACGCCGCCGGCGACGAGCCCATCTATTGCAGCGGCGAACCGGTCGGCTGGGTGACGTCGGGTGGGTTCGCACACCACAGCAATGTGTCGGTCGCCATGGGTTACGTGCCGGCTGAATTGGCGCACGACGATGTCGATTTCGAGATGGAGATTGTCGGAGAAAGACGGGCTGCACACCTTGTCGACGGCTGCCTCTGGGATCCGCTCGGCACCGCAATGCGCCGCTGATTCTGGCCTGTTTCCGACCCACGGCCCCCAACAGTTATTGTGAGACACGGCCACGTCAGTTGTCGGTTTTTCTCGATATCAATGCACCAGAAATCGAAACCTTTATGCCGTATCCGCTGGGATTGCGCGGCGGCTTTCGGAGCGAAGTGGGCCTAGTTGGCATTGCTTCCGAATGCACATACTCTCTTGCACTTCCTGCAAACATACGGAAGCGATTTAGATCAAATGTCGGCGATGCCGTAGCCATGTCTTCACGTCTGGAAATGCACCACTACGAGACCATTGTGGCGGTCTCAGAAACCGGCTCGGTGACTGCCGCGGCCGGCCGGCTTCATGTCAGCCAGTCAGCGGTCAGTCATCGGTTGGCCGAGGCCGAACGGCGGCTGGGCGGTCGGCTGTTCGAGCGCAGACCGTCCCGCGGCATGCAGCCGACTCCGGCGGCCCTTGCCTTGTGCCAAGCCGCTCATCGGGCCATGCCGGACCTCGCGCGGGCCGAGCGCGACTTCATGCGCAGCGTCGGCGGCACGACCGCCACCGTGCGCATCGGGGTGGGCTCCTATGACTGCTACCACTGGCTGGCACAATTCGCGACCGCTTCGGCTGACCGGCTGGAGGGCTTGCTGCTGGAGCTCGTGGTGGTCGGAGACGCTCCGGTGCAGCGACTCGCTGACGGCACAGCCGACTTGGTGCTGGCCCCGGGACCTGCATACGGAAGCTGCGAATCACGGCACCTGTTCACCGACGAACTCGTGCTGATCACTCACCCCGAACACCGTCTCGCCGACCGGACTTGGATCGGCCCTGAAGCAGTCGCCGAAGAGGACTACTTCACCTACAACCGGCAGCCGTCGCCAGGCTTCGAGTACGAGCGATTCCTGCGACCCGCCGGAGTATCGCCCCGGACCATCACGGTGCTCGAGCAGACGGGCGCCATCGCAGAGATGATCGCCGCCGACTTCGGCGTGTCGATACTCAGCAGATGGGCGATGTCGCCATGGCTGGACTCGGGACGGCTGGTGGCCGTTCGCTGCAGCCGCTCAGGGCTCGATCTGGAGTGGTCGGCCCTGACCCGCATCGAGACCGACGACGAGGCGCCCGAACGGCAGGTCGCCGCCGCCATCGTCGACTGGCTCGGCAGCTCCAAGCAGGCCTGAGCAAGGCCGAACTGCTTGTCTTGGGCTGCTTGTCTTGGGCTGCTCAGTCGAGCAATGCCCGGCTGATCACCACGTCTTGGATCTCCGTCGCCCCGTCGACATAGTGGGTCAAGCGGGAAGCAGCCAGGTGCCGCGGCAGCGGATGGTCGCGCCGACCGCCCACCGCGCCCATCACCTGCATGCAGTCCGCCAGGCCTCGCTCGGCGACACGGGTGGCGAACTTCTTGGCGTGCGCTGCGGGGACCGCCGCGGGGCGGCCTTCGGCCACTGCCAGCGCCGCCCGGTAGGCCAGCAGGCGGGCAGCCTCCAGATCGGTCGCCACGTCGGCCAGCTTGAAGCGCACGCCCTGCAGGTCGGCAATGCGGCCGCCGAATGCCTGCCGCTTGCGCACGTAGTCGATGGCGGTTGCGAGGCCGGTGCGCATCATGCCGCAGCACATTGCCGCTACCAGCACCCGGGCGATGTCGATGCCCTCCATGGCCGCAACGAACCCCTCGCCGAGCGGCACCATGACGTCGGCGTCAGACACCCGGCACTCGTCGAAGCGGATCTCATTGGTGCCGATGCCGTGGGCGCCGATGAGCTCGTAGCCGTCGGTCCGTTCGACGCCGTCGGTGCCGCCGTCGATGAGGAACGTCATGATGCCCCGGTGCCCCGCCGCGGGATCGGCCTGCGCGTACACCGACATCACGTCGGCTGCCGTGCCATTGCTGACCCACGCCTTGCGGCCGTCGATGACCCACTCGTCGCCGTCTTTGCGTGCCGCCGTGGTGATCTTGGCGGCATCGCTGCCCACGCCCGGCTCGGTCAGCAGGAAAGCGCCGAGCCGATCGCCGGAGACCAGCGGTCCCAGTGCCCGCTGGCGCATCTCGGCGGGGGCACGCCTGCTCACCGCGCCCGCCAGATTGTTATGGCACACGAGCACGAACGCGATGGCGAAGTCGGCGGCGGCCACCTCTTCGAGCACCCGTGCCAGCCCCACCTGGCTCAGCCCCGAGCCGCCGTCGGCAACGGGCACCAGCAGCCCGCACAGCTGTTCTTTCGCCGCACTCTGAAATGCCTCAGCCGCGAAGCGACGTTCGCGCTCCCAGGTTTCGGCGTGCGGCGCGACAGCCGATCTCGCCCACGCCGCCGCTCGATCCACCACCGCCTGGTCCGGCGCGCTCACCGCTGCGTCGGCCACCTCCGGCATCAGTTCGTGTGTCAGCTCCGTCGGGGGCATGGCGTCAAAGTCGATCGCAGCAGAGGTCATGGCCCGAATCTTGCCATTCGCACGCCAAGCACATGCCGGAGCGGGCGGCGCGACCTGTCAGGCGGGGCCGACGGTCAGCGGCGCCACGCCGGGTCGCCGTACAGTTCGCCAACCGTCGGCGACTGGGCCACCGAGTGCCGAGAAGGGCTGCCGAGATGAGTCCAGAGCGCCCCCGCAGGGGCAATGGCGATCGTGCCGGTGTCCAGCTCGGCGTCGACGAAGCAATCGAACGCATCGGGCGCCGCGCACGCGTCTATGTCGCCCAGGGCTCGGCCACGCCGTTCGGCCTGCTGGCGGCCATCGACGCCGCACACGATCGCTTCGCAGAGCTGGAGTTCGTCAGTGCATTCCTGCTGGAGCGGCCCAAGCCGCTGGATCACCTCGGTAACCCGTTCCGCTGGACCTCGCTGCAGCCCAGCGGCGCTCTCCGCGACGCCCTCGACAGCCCGCACTTCGGCGTGGTCCCGGCCCGCTATTCGGACATCACCGGCCTGGTCGGCCCCGGCGGCGGGCTCGAAGCAGACGTGCTGCTGTGCCAGGCCAGCCCGCCCGACGCGCAGGGCCGCATGAGCCTCGGCACCGGCGTCGGCGGTCACGTCGAGCTGCTGCGGTCCACGCCGCTGGTCATCGCGCAGGTGAACCCGCAGATGCCCTACGTGCACGGCGAGGGCGAATGCCACCGCACTGACTTTGATGGGCTGGTTGAAGTTGACGAGCCGCTGCCGGAGCTGGCACCCGCCGTGGTCGATGAGACCGCGGCGGCAATTGCGGCCCACGTCGGCCAGTTCATCGGCGACGGGACGACGCTGCAATTCGGGATCGGCTCCATCCCCGACGCGGTGCTCTCCAGCCTGACCGACCGCCGGCATCTCGGCCTGCACGGCGGCATGATCAACGACGCCTGCATCGACCTCATCGACAGCGGCGCAGTGGACAACCGCCACAAGGGACCGATCGGCGACGGCGTGAGCGTCGCCGCAGAGGTGATGGGCACACGCCGCCTCTACGACTGGGTCCATCGCAACCCGGCCGTTCAGCTCGTGAACGGCTCGCTGAGCCACGGCATCGAGGGCATCGCCCAGATCCGCAACTTCGTGGCGCTGCAATCAACGGTGCAGATGGCCCTCGACGGCTCAGCCAACTCCGAAATGATCGCTGGCCGCTACATCTCCGGACCCGGCGGGGCGCCCGACTTCGCATTCGGCGCCTGTGTAGCAACCGGCGGCCGGTCCATAGTCGCCATGCCGTCCACCGCAGCCAGCGGACGCATCTCACGCATCGTGGCCCAGCTCGAGCCGGGCGCCCCCACAACGCTGCCGGCCTACACCGCCGACATAGTCGCCACCGAGTACGGCGCCGTAGAACTACGCGGCCGCTCGCTAGAAAAACGGGCGAACCTACTCACCTCAATAGCCCACCCCGACTTCCGCGAAGGCCTGAGCGGTGGGGCACAGATGTGATAGCGGCGGAGGCGGCAGGCGATTCTGCGACGTTGCGACCAGCCGGATCGCTGGTCGCAGAATCGCCTGCCGCCTCCGCCGCGGGCGCAACTACAGCCGGCGAACAGTCGCTGCCTGGCCAGTGGTGCCGTACGCCATGCCAGACATGCGGTGAATGTTCCGAGTGTTGTGCATGCGCCCATGGATGCGCGGGCCAGCGGCGAGCATGGCGCCGTCGACCACGAGCTGCTGGCCGCTCACGAACTTGCTCTCATCGCTGGCCAGGAACAGCGCCATGGACGCGATGTCGGCACCCTCGCCCCGATCCGGCCACGGCTGCATCTCCGACATGACCTCCTCAGCTTGGGCCTCGTTGCCGCTGTGCATCAACGGCGTGAAGATCAGTCCCGGGCAGATGGCGTTGACACGAATGCGGTGAGGCGCCAGTTCCAGTCCAGTGGTCTGCGCCAGGCTGATGACCGCAGCCTTGGCCGCCGAGTACGCCTGCGGTCCGGCACCGCCGCCGACGCCGGCGATCGACGCGGTGTTGATGATGGAGCCGCCGGTGCCCTGGGGGATCATGACCCGAGCCGCATGCTTGGTACCCAGCATCACCGAGCGCACCAGGATGGCGAACGTCTCGTCCCAAGCGTCGACGTCAAGTTCGGTGATGGGCCCGAATGCGCCGCCGATGCCCGCGTTGTTGAACACCACATCCAGCCGGCCGAAGGCGTCGACAGCCAACTCGGTCATGGCGGCGACGTCGTCTTCCACCGACACGTCGGTGCGAGTGAATCGGGCACGATCGCCGCAGCCCGCTGCATCCAGATCGTCCATCAGCGCCCGGCCCGCATCGGCGTTCAAATCGCCGACCACCACCGAGGCGCCCTCGGCAAGGAAGAGCTCGACCGTGGAGCGTCCCATGCCGCTGGCGCCGCCGGTGATCACTGCGGCCTTGCCCTCCAGCCGTCGCCCGGAGTCATCGCTGCTCTCACTCATCGTGCTGTCCTCCCCTGCTGTCGAATATGTCTGTGTCGAATTGGTGGGCGCGATTGTCGCCCATGCAGCGCTGCCGCGCCCCGGCATCGCTGCGCGGCTGCCGTGTGGCACCGTTCCGCTGACGCCCGAGCACTGACGTGAGAGAATCCGAACGGGCACCAGGATTCACCCGGGGGAAATCATGACTACGACCGTCCAGCGCCAGCTCACCGCCGAAGGCGGGCAGCGCCACATGCACGAGGTGCACAAGATCGCTCACGCCGGCGCCGTGGACGCCGACGGCCACATCCTCGAGCCGCCCGACCTGTGGGAGGAATACCTCGAGGACCGCTACAAGGACCGGGCGCTGCGCATCGAGATCGAGCCCGAGCGCGGCCTCGAAGTACTCATGATCGACAACCAGCGCAGCAAGCTGGCCCGCCCCGGCATGGTCTCGACGCTGGGGGCCATGGGTGCCCCCGATCTGCCCGACATCATGTTCAACCCGGATCGCACCTACGTCGGCGAGATCCCCTTCGGTGCCATGGATCCCCACCAGCGGATCGAGCTGCTCGATGCCGAAGGCCTCGACATCGCGGTGTTGCTGCCGACGGTGGGTCTGCTGTGGGAAGCCGAGCTCGAAGATGCCGAGCTGAGCCAGGCCTACACGCGCGCCTACAACCGCTGGATCTGCGAGTTCTGCCGGGATCATTCCGACCGGCTCATTCCCGTCGCCCACATCTCGATGACCGACCCGGTGGCTGCGGCAGCCGAGCTGCGGCGCTCGGTGGCCGACGGAGCACGCGGATGCTTCGTGGCACCGTTCACGCACAGCACCCGCCCGCTCGGTCACCCCGACCACGACCCGGTGTACCAAGCCGCGCAGGATCTCGGCGTGCCGTTCGCCATCCATCCCACCTTCGAGCCCCAGTGGACCAAGGGCACCCGCATGGGCACCTGGGAGCATGTGCGCGAGCTGCGTCTGACGGCGTCGATGACCGCGTCGGACGGGGTGCGGCACCAATTCGTGTCGCTGTTCGACTACGGCGTGTTCGAGCGGTTCCCGGAACTGAAGGTGCTGGTGCTCGAATCGGGCGGCGGCTGGCTCGGCTACTGCCTGGACCGCATCGATGCCGTGTTCGGCCACACCTACACCGGCACCCGAGTGCCGCTCGAGATGAAGCCCAGCGAGTACTTCATGCGGCAAGTGTGGATCTCGTGCGACCCCGACGAGCGCTCCATACCGGCCCTCGCCGAGCGCTACGGGCACGACCGGTTCATGTGGGCCAGCGACTTCCCCCACGCCGACCACACGCCCGAGTACGTGCTCGATCTCGACGAGCTCGTCGACATGTTCCCCGCCGAGTGGCGGCCGGCCTTCATCGGCAACAACGCCCGCCAAGTCTTCGACCTGTAGGAGCTGCGCGGGCAGGTGCGCCCGCAGTCGAGACGGCAGGGCCGGCAGCGATCAGAGCGCGGCCAGCGCTCGGGTGGCGGCATTGACGCCGCACAGGCCGTGTGCGCCCGCTCCGGGCGGCGTCGACGCTGAGCACAAGTAGGCGCCCGGGATGCCGGTGAAGTAGGGATCGCGGGCAACTCGGGGGCGGAACAGCAGCTGGAGGGGCGACGAGGCGCCGCTCAGGATGTCACCGCCGACGAAGTTGGGGTTGTAGACCGACATCTCGGTCGCCGAGCGCACCGCCGTTCCGACTACCTGCTCGGAGAAGCCGGGAGCGAATCGCTCGATCTGGGCGACGATCGCCGCGGTCGCGTCGCCGGTGTAGCCGTGGGGGACGTGCGCGTAGGTCCACAGCGGGTGGACCTCGCCGACCGAGCGGGAAGGGTCGGCCAGGTACTGCTGGCCCACCAGCACGAACGGCCGCTCAGGCATCCGGCCGCGATGGACTGCCAGTTCGTTGTCGAACACCTCGCGCGCATCCCCGCCCAGATGCACGGTGCCGGCGTCGCCGGCAGCCGGTGCCCGCCACGGCACATCGCCCTCGATCGCGAAGTCGACCTTGAACGCCCCAGGGCCGTGACGGAACCGCCGGTAAGCACGGGCGACCCGACGCGGCAACCGGTCGCCCAAGATGTCGGCGGCGATCGACGGCGACACATCGAGCAGCAGCAGGTCCGTCGGCGCCAGCTCGGCGGCCGAGCGAACCCGCATCCCGGTCTCGACCCGCCCCCCGTGTGCGGTCAGGTCGGCAACGAGTGCGTCCGCTATCGCCTGCGAACCGCCCTCGGCGACAACCCAGCCGTACTGGTGGCCCGCCGCCAGGATCATCAGGCCCACCGCGCTGGACATGGGGCTGTCCAGGCGCCAGAACGCGTGTGCAGCAACGCCTGCCCACAGCGCCCGAACTCGCTCGCTGCGCCAGAAGCGGCCCACGACCGTGGCGGGCGTCGCAGACACCGCTCCGAACCGGGCGGTCAGCAGCGGATGGCGTGGCACCCGCAGCAGCGGCTGCGTGATGTCGTCGAACAGTGCATCGAGGTCTTTGGTCAGCGCCCCGAAGAGCTGGCGCCAGCGCGCGCCGTCGCCGCCAAGCCCCTCCGCGGTCTGCGCAATGGATCGGTACAGCACGCCGGCTGAGCCGTCGTCGAGCGGATGCGCGCAGTCAACCGCCGGCGCGCACCAGCGCAGACCCAGCGCCTCGGAGTCAAGCCCACGCAGAAACGGTGACGCCGCAGCTACCGGGTGCACAGCGGAGCACTGGTCGTGAATCAGGCCCGGCACGATGGCCTCGGCGCTGCGCGTGCCACCCCCGATGGTGTCCGCCGCCTCCAGCACGGTCACGTCCACGCCTGCACGCGCCAAGTGGACCGCAGCGGCCAGCCCATTCGGCCCGCTGCCGACGACGGTCGCCGTCGTCACCGCGTCAGCCGGTGTCGGCTGGGGGCATCACGACGCCGTCGGCCGTCTGGCGGGGGATCAGCCAAGTTCCGTCGTGGTCGATGGACGGCACTTTGCGGGCATTGCCGGGATGCGGCACGCCCTGGGGCTCGTAGCCCTCCTTCCGCCACGTCACCGTGTGGGGAATCGGGCCGTCAGGCAGCCATGGCTGTGAGTTGTAGGCGTCGTCGTGGCGGTACCAGCCCTTCTCGACGGTCCCCAAGGCTGCGTCGATCACCCGGTACTGCACCCTGTTGGTGTACGCCGGCCGCGACTCGGTGAACACCGCGATCACATCGCCGGGCTCGTACTGGCACCGCTCCTGCCACGCCGCGATCAGCCGCTCGTCAAGGCAGTGCCCGTCGCCGAAGTTCCACCCCGTCAGCACGTTGCTCAAGAACTCGCCCTCGCGCTGGATGCGCTTGTCCAGGTCGTCGACGTGGCACATCAGGCCCGAGATGTGCATGCGGCCCATCGGGTGCATCATGCGGAACGCCACGGCTTTCTGAATGAAGATCTCCGAGATCTCAGGACCGAACAGCGGCTCGAGCTGGTCGATCTGGTTGTCGGCGGACTTCACGATCTTGTCGTTGATCCGGTCTTCGATCTCCTTGTTGCGAAGCGAGAACGTCGCTGCCGCCCAGTTGCCGGCGTACTGCTTCATGCCCACCAGGAAGCTCACGTACTGCGGGCGGAAGGCGCCGAGCACGATGGGCGACAGCGCCGCGATCAGCACCACGACCAGCAGCACCGGCTCCATGTCCCACACCGCGTAGCCGTTTCCGGCGTGGAAGTTCGAGAACAAGAACGCTGAGCAGAAGATGAAGAACACGTTCCACTCGAGCGGAACCGCCAGCGGGAACGTCGAGATGATGAAGGTGTGCAGCATCCAGATGGACACGATGGCAATCCACGTCGCCCATCCCCACGGAGAGAACAGCAGCACCAACGGCATGATCAGCTCGCAGGTGGTGCCGCCGATATGGGCCAGCAAATGCGTCGTTCGAGCCGGCCGGATGTCGCGGGGATAGTCCTTGACTGTCGCTTTGCGGAATCGGTCCCACACCACCCACGGCGTGTTCTGCACCATGATCGACACCGTCGAAGAGAACCCGTGCTGCAGCTTCGAGAAACCGGCGCCCATCCAGATGATGACGATGAAGACCTTGGCGGCGATGATCATGTCGACGAAGTTGCTGAACAGCGAGAAGCACAGCAGCGTGGGCACGTACTGCTCGGCCCGCGACGACAGGAAGATGATCTTGTCGCGCATGGCCATCAGCAGGATCAAGCCGCAGTAGATCAGCGTCGCCCACTGCGGCAAGATGCCGGTGCGGCCGTCGGGCAGCCCGTCCACCTGCTCGGGTGACAGCACCAGCAGCAGGATCAGGCTGGCCAGGATCAGCTTGTACAGCCCGGTGTCCCAGGGCGTGCGGCGATTGCCCTTGGTGAACGGCACATGGTTGGGGTACGGCGGCACTCGCAGGGTGTCGTTCTGCCACCAGTAGAGGATTCCCCCGATGGGCGGGTCGAAGTGAAAGGCCAGCGGGCCGCAGGTGGCCGCCAGTCCCGTGATCTCGAGCAGGATCGTCCAGATCATCAGCTTCTGGTAGAGGATCGGCTCGTCCCACCAGCCGCCGATGTCGTTGAATTCGAGCCCGGCGGTGAACGCGCCGGCCACGATCAACCCGAACAGCGCGTACAGGAAGATCTTCCACGCATAGAACGTGCCGGTCTGCTTGGGCGTCCCGAATCCGTGCTCGACCCAGTGCAGCTGCAGCAGCTTCATCCGCTCGAAGAACGGAATCTTCGCAAACTCGTCGAGATCGACATCGGGCAGCTCAGCGGTGCGATACCCCATGGTGATTACCTCTTTCGGCGGACCATCGCCGCGTGTCGTCGTTGTCGTTCGCGTTCGAAATAGAAGTCGTCCTCGGCAGCGGTACGGGTCGAGGCAAGCTTGCCGGACAGCCGTGTCAGCTCGCGCTCGCGCACCCGCAGGCGCCGCCACGCCTTCCGCTTGTTCTTGCGCCGCAGACGCTCGATGTGATCTTCCTCGGTCTCCGACGTGCCGGTCAGGTACGTCTCCTCGATCTCGTCGAGACGGCTGAGGGCTTCGGCAGCGGGCAGTTCCAGCAGGATCTGGCCGCGGGCCATCAGGTACATGCGGTCAGACACCTGCAGCGCCTTGCGGGCGTGCTGCTCGACGATCAGCGCGCCAGTGCCCGTGGTGTCGGCCACCTTGCGGACCGCTCCCAGCAGCCGATCGACGACGATCGGCGCCAGCCCGAGCGACAGCTCGTCGGCCAGCAGAATCGACGGTTGACGGCTGAGCGCCCGTGCCAGCGCAAGCATCTGCTGCTCGCCGCCCGACAGCATGCCGCCACGCACCCCCAGCCGAGGCTCCAGCTCGGGAAACAGCTCCAGCGCTGCCTCCACCGAACCACCGCCCACGCGCAGATTGTCCCGAGCCGACAGCTTGGTGAACACCAAGCGCTCCTCGGTCACCAGCCCGATTCCCCCTCGCCGGATGCGCTGATACATGGGCGTGAACGTCGGCGTGTTGCCGAACATCACGATCCCGTCGACAGGCGTCAGCTCTCCGGCGATGGTCAGCAACGTGGTGGTCTTGCCCGCGCCGTTCGGCCCGAGCAGGCAGACCACCTCGCCCTGGTGGACCTTCAGGTTCACTCCCTGGACGACTGCCCGGTTGAGGTACCCGCACTTGAGGCTTCGCGTCTGCAGCAGCGGCCTCATGCGCCGCCTCCCGCAGCTTGCGTCGTGCGGGCCTCGCGCTCGATGTCGTGCTCGTCGGCCTCGGTTCCCAGGTATGCGGCCACGACGGCCGGGTCGAGACGGATTTCCTCTGGGCTGCCGACTGCGATCTTGTTGCCGAAGTCCAGCACCACCACCTCGTCGCACACCTCGTTGACGAAGTTCATGTCGTGCTCGACCACCAGCACCGCGATGCCCCAGTCCTGGGCCAGGCGGCGAACCACCTCGGCCAGCTCCTCGCTCTCGGCGGTGCTCAGGCCGGCGGCCGGCTCGTCAAGCAGCAGCACACTTGGATGCATCGCCACCGCCCGGGCAATCGCCAGCAGACGGTGCTTGCCGTAGGAGAGGTCCTTCACGTCGCGGTGCAGGTCGCCGTCGAGCTGGAACTCGATGATCGCCCGCACGACCTCAGGGGGGAACGGCGGGTTCGACGGCGCCACCAGATCACGCAGGTACGACCGCATGTCCTGGGGGTCGGCGGCGACGCTGATGTTCTCGAACACCGTCGCGTCCTCGAACAGCTCGAGCGTCTGGAACGACCGGGCGATCCCGTTGCGGGCACGCTTGGAGGGTGCCATTCGCGAGATGTCCTCGCCGTCGAGCACCACTCGGCCCTCGGCCGGTGTGAAACCACACACGGCGTCAATCAGCGACGTCTTGCCAGCGCCGTTCGGGCCAATCAGCCCCGTGATGGTGCCCGGCGTGAGGTTGAAGCTGACATCGTTGACCGCCACGACTGCTCCGTAGCGCACGGTCATGTTCTCGATACTCAGCACGCGAGCCGGAACCTTCGACTGTTCGCTCCCAGCGGCGTTCGGATCGGAGACGTCTTCCAGTTCGATGAAGTAGGAGCGGCCCCACTTGCGGGCCCGCTTGACCAGCCGAAAGATCTTCACCCACTCGGCTGCGACACCGTCCTTGTACCCGAGCACCATGAGCAAGATGGCGATGCCGCTGATGAGCTGGGTCCAGCGGCCCACCCCATCCCATGTCGATTCGAGCACTTCCTGGCTGAAGGCTGCGGTGGCCATGGTGGCGCCCACGAACGCACCCAGCAGGTGGCCGACGCCGCCCACGATGGCCAGGCCCACAAAGAGAATGGAGGTGAGGTTGGTGAACGAGGTATAGCTGACCGAGGTCAGCCGGAATGCCAGCACGATCCCGCCCAGCGCCGCAATTGCCGAGCTGAGCGAGAAGGCGAACAGCTTCGCCTTGGGCACGTCGATGCCGAGCGCTGTAGCGGCCCGCTCGTTGGTTCGGATGGCCAGCAGGCGCCGCCCGCTGCGCCCACGACGCACGTTCGACACCACCCACACCGCCAGCAGCGCCATGGCCAGCACGAAGAGGCCGTACCGCTCGGGGTAGCGAATGGAGCCGATGTCGAAGCCGAACAGATCGGGGCTGCCCACCTGGGTGCCCTGCACGCCGCCGGTGTATTCGCGGTTGCGGAACAGCATCAGCTCGATGGTGGTGCCGAGTCCCAGTGTGACGATTGCCAAGTTGATGCCGCGGGTTCGCGCAGCCGGCAAGGCGAAGATGAATCCCAGCGGCACCGCTGCGGCGACGCCGACGACAAGCGCCAGCAGGAACGGGATGTCGAACACCGCGACGAGCCGTCCTGACACGTACGCGCCGAAGCCCGCGATGGTGTACTGCGCCAGCGAGAGCTGGCCCGCGTAGCCAGTCAGCAGCACGATCGACAACAGCACGATCGATACGCCCATCGTGACGGTCAGGGCGTCGATCCACTTGGCCTGCTTGGTGAGCATCAGGAATGCCACCGTCCCGATGCCGAAGATCGTCCAGTCCCACGACATGCGCCCGTTGCCGATCATCGGCAGCTCGCGCAAGAAGTAGTCCCGCAGCGGCAGCGACCGGCCCTTGAACACCAGCACGGCCACAATCACCAGGAAGGGCAGCGACGGCCCCAGCCCTTGCTGGTCGACGTAGCGGCCCACGAGTGTCTGACCGACGCCCAGCGCCAGACCGGCGGCGGTGGCGATGGGGAACGACCGGAAGTCGCCGACCAGCGCCGCGGCCAAGGCTGCGAGCACCAGCGATGTCATGGCCGTGACCTGCAACGTGATGATGGGCACCACCAAGATGCCCGCGACGGCAGCGATGGCCGAGCCCAGTGCCCAGTTCTGGATGGCGATCGCATTGGGCGACAAGCCGATGGCCGAAGCGGCTCGCTCGCTCTCGGACACTGCCTCGGTGGCGAGGCCGAAGTGGCTCCGTCGATACATCGACCACAGCAGCACTGCGAACACGCATGCCACGCCGAACAGGATCAGCCGGTCGACGGTGATGGCCACCTCGCCCCACAGCGTCACCCGGTTGGTGGGCAGCCAGCTGGCCACCTGGCGTGCGTTGGAGCCATAGCGGATGACCACGCCGGCCTGGATCAATATCAGCACGCCCAATGTGGCGATGACGCGGATCAGCGTGCTGGCGCGACGCAGCGGCCGCATGATCACCCAGTGCGTGAGGGCGCCGAGCAGCGCTGACAGCGCGACGCCGGTCAGCGCCGCCAGCAGGAACGGCCAACCGGCCCGGTTCTGCAGCTCCCACTGCAGGAAGACGCCCGCTATGGCGGTAGCGCCAAGGGAGAAGTTCAGTACGCCGGTGCCGCGGTATACCACGATCAGGCCTTGGGAGGCCAGCGCGTACAACGCACCGACCCCGAAACCCAGCAGAGCGAAGCGAATGACTTCGTCCAATGGTTCCCCCGTCGCAGCGGCGCTAGGCCGGCTCGCGCCTGCGCCGGGATGGCTGGTGATTGCTCACTCGGGCCACCCCGGCGCGGGCGCTTGAACTCAGATTGCCGTCAGCCGGCGTTGCCCGTGGCCAGGTCGCCGACGTCTTCGAACTCGGTGGTCAGCGGCACAACCTTGCCGTTCTCCAGCTTGCTGAACACGACGCTGCGGTTGAACAGGCGCTGGAAGCCCGGCAGGCCATCGGTCCACTCCTGGGTGAAGTCCAGCACCGGCACCATGCCGCCGAGGTCGAGGTGGTCGGTGGCCGATGCGGCCTGGAAGAACGAGGAGGCGTTGATCTCGCCCTCGATGGTCTCGGCGATCTGCCTGAAGGCCGCAAATGCCGCCCACGTGCCCATGCCGCCCAGGCTGTTGTAGTCGTGCTCGGTGGTGTCCCAGCCGCCCTCTTCAAGCGCCAGCCGGTACTCGTCCCACGGCGCCGTGGAGATGTCGGGGTACATGCCGCCGATGATGTCGCCGTCGGTCGACTCCTCGTTGCCGGCGGCGGAGATCTCGTTCAGATTGCCCTGCGGGCCGTACTGGCGAGCGTCGGTGCCCGACTGGGTCCATGCCGTGTTCCAGGTGATGTACGGCGTCTCCGAGACGATGCCGATCACGCAATCGGCGTCGGTGGTCGCCTGGGCCACTTCTGACGAGTAGTCCTGCGCGGTCGGCGGCAGGATGATGATGTCGCCGAAGCTCTGGCCGAGGGCTGCGATCGCGTTCTCCATCGGCGGCAGGAAGATCTGGGCGCCGTCGATGATCACCGCGTTGATCGCCTGGCACCCGTCGTCGATGGCTCGCTTGATGATGCCCACCGCATACATCGGCTGGTTGCCGATGGGGAACGAGTGCGGGCTGGTCAGCTCAGACGGCGTGATCGGGCAGCAGGGGCCGAACCAGGTGATGTCGGACTCGGCGATCACCGGCACGATGCTCTCGGCGAAGAACGTGAACGAGCCGACGACGGCCACCATGTCCTCCTCGACAGCTTCGCGGGCGCACGCCGCGGCCACGGCGGGGTCGAACATCTCGTCGCAGACCGTCACCTCGAGCGGCCGGCCGCCGATGCCGCCCCGGGCATTGATGTAGTCGGCGTACGCATTGGCGGTGTTCGCGATGTTGTGGTACGTCGGGCCCGCTGCGTTGAGCGTGGTGACCGTCATGACCTTGATGGGCTCACCGCTCGGTGCCGCTTCTGTTGTGGGAGCGGGTGCGGCCTCGGTGGTCGGGGCCGGCGCCGCTTCAGTGGCCGCAGGCGCCTCGGCAGCGTCGTCGTCGCCATCATCGCTGCCGCATGCGGCGGCAATCAGGGCGAAGACAGCCAGAAGCGCTGCCACCGTCCGCCACGCTCGCCGCCCGGAATGGCGCTGCACCGCACGTTCGCTGGTCGTCATGTAGTTCCCCTCCCTAGGGACGAGGCAGATCCGGTGGTGATCCATGCGGCCGCCGGCTGCCTCTCAGATGTCTGAGCACCATTGTCTAGTGCTTGTGAGTTTCTAGTGCCGGTGAGCGCGTCGCGTCGGATTACGCGATGGCGAACACGATGATGGCGACGATGAATGCAATGGACAAGGCCAAGATGGCCATCGCTGCAAATCCGTCGCTTCTCGTTCGGTCCGGCGCTGAGGGGTCGTTCGGTGTGCGCATCCGCAGTGGGCTCATTCGAACTGGAGGACGGGATGTCAGGTTCGGGACTTTAGTTCCAGAACCAGCCGAAATCGTCCAGCAGGCGTGACACCGCGACCAGTGCCGCCATCTGGCTGATCTGGGCGATGGCACCCAGGACGTCACCGGTCATGCCGCCGAGCTTGCGGTGGGCGATCAACCCCACCGCCAGTGCTGCGCCGGCCGCCGCGCCGACGGCGAACACGCCCACCGGCCCGAGTGCGAAGGCGGTGCCGTAGCTGACCAGCAGCGAGAGCGCGCAGGGCAATCCGCGCAGGTGGGCCGTGTAGGAGTGGCCAAGACCCGCACCAGGCGCAGCCCGTGCCAAGGCCATCACCGCAACGGCGAGCGCCCGACCGACACCATGCGCGAGGACCAGGGCGATCACGGCGTCACGCGACGCCAGCGGCATGACGGCGAAGACCTGCACCAGCGTCACCAGCACCAGCGCCAGCGTCCCGAAGGTTCCCAGGCGGGAGTCCTTCATGATCTCGCGGCGCTCCTCGGGTGTCGTGCCGCCGAGGGCGTCTGCCGTGTCGGCCAGGCCGTCCTCGTGAAACGCACCGGTGACGACGACGCCAGTGGCGACGGCCAGGATGGCCGCGAGCGGAGCGCCCAGCGGCTGCCAGACAGCCCAGAACACCGCTCCGCTCAGGGCGCCGACGATTGCCCCGACCAGCGGGAACCACGGGACGCTGCGCCCGAGGTCGCGTTCGGTCGGCGGATGCGCCCCGCCAGGAAGCCGCGTCAGGAACGCCCACGCATACCGCAGGCTCACGCTGTGCCTCCGACGTTTCGCAGGCTCACGCTGAGCCTCCGACGTTTCGCAGGCTCACGCTGTGCCTCCGACGTTTCGCAGGCTCACGCCAGGCCCCACTCGGCGAAGGTGGCAACGTCGGTCACGGCCGCCGCGGCGATCCGAACGAGCGGCACAGCGATGAGTGCGCCAGTGCCCTCCCCCAGCCGCAGATCCAGGCGCACCAGCGGTTCCAGCCCCAGCTCGGCCAGCAACTCTCGATGGCCCGGCTCGGCCGAGCAATGCCCGGCGATGCAGTGGTCGAGGCTGCCCGGCGCGGCCAGTGCCAGCGGTGCCGCGGCAGCCGTGCCGATGAAGCCGTCGAGCACCACGGGAATCGAGCGTTGCCGCGCCGCCGCCGCCGCTCCGGCGATGGCTGCCAGCTCACGCCCCCCTGCCCGGCGCAGCACATCCAGCGGCTCGACGCGGCCCACCCGATCGAGCACATCGCCCACGACCGTCCGCTTGTGATCGAGCGCCGCTGACTGAACCCCCGTGCCCGGTCCCGTCCAACGGACCGCGGCCTCAGCGGACGAGGTTGCATCGTCGGCAAAGAGCAACCCGCACACAGCAGCCGCGGCGGTGGTGTTGCCGATCCCGAGCTCTCCCAGCACCAGCAGGTCGGGCCGGTCGGCCTCGACGGCGCGTTCGACAGCGAGAGCGCCGGCGTCGACGGCCGCGTCGAACTCGTCGGCGCTCATCGCATCATGCGTGCGGATGTTGCCCGTCGGCATGCCCACGCCGACATCGTCACACCGCACCACCGCCCCGACCTGGCGTGCGACCGCCGTCACGGTGGCGACACCGCTGTCGACAGCGGACACCATGGCTGCGGTCACCTCGGCGGGATACGCGCTCACACCCTCTTCGGCGACACCGTGGTCGGCTGCGAACACCAGCACAACCGGCCGCTCAACCGCCGGCTGCGTCGAACGCTGCCAGCCGGCAAGCCACACGGCCACCTGATCCAGCCGCTCGAACGCACCCGCCGGTCGCAGCACCTGCGACGCCCGTTCGGCCACGGCGCGCCGGGCGGCTTCATCGGGCACCGGCAGTTCCGCAAGCATCTGAGACAGCAACGAGGGCCGATCCGGCAGACCTGCCCCAGACGCTGTCTCCGACGCACACTCCGGCACGGCCTCAGGCACCGCCTTCAGGCCCTGAGAGCTCCAGCAGCTTGCCCGCCACCACGAGGTACGCCCGATCCGCAGCTCCCACGACGATCTGATTCACCGATCCCAACACGTCGCGGTATGCCCGCCCGAGCGGGGTGGCAGGCACCACCCCCGAGCCGACCTCGTTGGTGACCACGATCGAGACGCCCTCGCGTCCATGCAGGCAAGCGACCAGCTCCCGGGCCTCGGCCGTGATCTCGCCCGCACGTGCCGCATCGACGCTCCCCGCACCGGCGCCGCCTTCCAGCATCCGGTTCGAAACCCAGATGGACAGGCAATCGATGATGATCGTCGCCTCGGCGCCGACGCGCCCGACCGCTGCCGCCACATCGATGGGCGCCTCGATGGTCGTCCAACCAGCAGGCCGCGCTGCTCGGTGCAGCTCGATGCGTTCGACCATCTCGTCGTCGCCGGCCTCGGCCGTGGCGATAAACGTCACTGCGGCATCCAAGGATGCTGCCGTGCTCGACGCCGCCGTGGACTTCCCGCTGCGAGCGCCGCCCGTGAACGCAATCAGCATGGCCGCTGCCAGTGCCGCATCAGCAGCGAACCAGCAGCAGTCCGGAGCGAGCCTTCGGCAGGAAGTAGGTGGTCTTCGGCGGCATCACGCCGCCGAAGTCGGCAACTTCGAACACCGAACCGAGCGGCACCGGTGCCAGCAAGATCGTGACCGGCACTGGGGCGGCGGCGACGGTCGTGGGACGGTAAGTGAGCCTGGGATCCGAAGCGCTCGCGACACCGAAGATGTCGCCGAGCACGAAGTCATGGACGAATGCTGCGTCCAGCAGGCTGGCGGGATTCTGCACCGGCGATGCGTCGTCGGAGGCCGCAGCGTGCCGCGGGCGCACGCGAAACCAGTGGCCCGCCACGCCAACGCCGATCGACCCCGGCGAGCCGGGGCGCGCCGCGATCGCGTCGGGCACCTCTTCGACATCGCATCGAGTCCGCATCAGCTCCATGACGCGCCGAGGCATCATGTCAAGTTCGCTCAGCTCGCGGTCAAAGCTGCCGAGGTGCAGCTCCTCGGTGGGTGCGCAAGCCACGAGCACGTGCGAGAAGCCAGCCTGCCTGGCGGCTGCGACGCGATGGTGCCCGTCCACGATGTACAGCGGGCCGTCGAGGCCGACGCTGGCACCCTCGCCGCCCCCGACGACGGCGGGCCACAGCGTGACCCGTGCGCCGTCGGCGGTCTTGGTGTCGAGCAGCGGCTCCAGCGGTGTGGGCGCCCCGGCGGCGGTCAGGGTGGCCTCGATGACATCGGAGACCATCGTCAGCCGCGGCGCGGTGACCACCACAGGGCTCGACATGCGGCCGACCTCGGTGAAGTGCACGGCCAGGCCATGCACCCGGCCAGGCTGGGTGTCCTCATGCGGGCGCAGCTCGTGGGAGGCCAGGCGCACGCCGCCCAGCAGTGAGTGCTGCGCGTGGCCGTCGGCCTCCACGCACTGCACATAGAGGCTGGGTGCGCGGGTGGCGCCGAACGCCCCCAAACCGATGAGCCGCTCGAGTGCCTGCGTGCTTCGTGTGGCGTGCTGCAGGTGCTCGCTGGGATGACCGAAGCTCTCGGGCGGCAATCCGGCCACGTGGGCGAACGAGTCTGGATTGTCGGCGAGATGCTGAGCGTGCTCATCGGGGGTGAGCGAGTCGTACGGCGCGGGTATCACCGTCGGTGCCCATTCAGGGGTCAACACACGAGCACGGACCGGCTCGATCATCCGCTCTCCCTCCCCGCTGCCCCGTCTCGAACGCCCGGGTTGTCGAGCCCCACCTCGATGAGCTCTGCACGCACGGCGACGCGGCGGATCGAAGTTATCTCACGGCCAGCGGCAGTCTCGACGCGCGACCGCCTTAGGGGATCACGCCCGCTTGCTTGAGCTGCTCGATGGCATCCCAGTCGTAGCCGTGCTCGAGCAGGATCAGCTCGGTGTGCTGGCCGAGTTCGGGCGGCGGTCCGCCGGGAGCCCAGGCACTCTCGGAGAAATCCACCGGCGTCGCAACCATCTCGGCCGTACCGCCATCAGGCGCCGGCACCTGCACCCAGCACCCGGCAGCACGGGCCTGCGGGTCTGACCGCATGTCCAGGGTGGACTGGACTGGGGACCACCAGACGTCGTTGGCATCGAAGATCTCACCCCACTCGGCACGCGTGCGCGTGGCCATGACAGCGTCCATCTCAGCCGTCAGGGCCGCCGCATGCTCCAAGCGGCTCACGATGTCGGCGAAGCGAGGGTCGTTCTCCCATTCCGGCCGATCCAGGGCGGTCACCACATTCGGCCAATGACGGTCGCCCTCGAGGCCCAGCATCCAGAGCCACTCGCCGTCGCTGCAGCGGTAGCAGTTGATGAGGGGGTTGGGCGGTCTGTCGCGGCCCCAGGCCTCGGTTTCAGCACCGGTCATGGCGGTGACGTTGTGGTCCCAGCCCAGCAGGTAGGTCCCCAGGCGCATCAGTGACGACTCCACCAGCTGGCCCTTGCCGGTGCTGGTGCGATGGAACAGGGCCGCCGCAACGCCTGCCGCTGCCGCCAGCCCGGTCATGTGGTCGCCCATGCCGCCGCGCTGGTAGGGCAGGTCGGCATCTTCGGGGGTCAGCGACCGGACGATCCCCGCGC
Organism: Candidatus Poriferisodalis sp.; assembly: GCF_965208555.1. Taxonomy (GTDB): domain Bacteria; phylum Actinomycetota; class Acidimicrobiia; order Acidimicrobiales; family Poriferisodalaceae; genus Poriferisodalis. Next base: position 1,180,716 of record NZ_OZ242342.1, read on the forward strand.
GGGACCAGAACGCACCCACGTCATAGGTCTGGCGATCCCGTTCGTCGCCCCGCAGCGAGAGGCCCGTGACGCTGGCGTAGATCAAGCGCGGGTAGCGCTCGGCCAGCGACGGATAGTCGAGACCCATGCGCTCGAGCCCACCAGGGCGAATGTTGGACAAGAACACATCGGCATCGGCCAGGAGGGCATGCAGGGCAGCGAGGCCCTCAGGCTGCCGCAAGTCGAGCGCGATGCTGCGCTTGCCGCGGTTGTCGAGATCGAAGGGCGGGTTGCCGTCGCCCTGAAACAGCCACTCCAGCGAGCGGAACGGATCGCCGTCGGGAGTTTCCACCTTGAGGACATCGGCACCCCAGTCGGCCAGGATCCCGCCACAGGCGGGTCCCGCGATCCACACGCCCAATTCGACGACTCGGATGCCCTCCATCGGCCCGGCCATCCGTACTCCCCCTGTCACGACGTGCTGGCTGCGCCTTGGCGGCCCAGCGGCGATGCGGCAGCGTACTCAGCCGCCTGCGAGACAGAGTTGACGAGCGGTGTCGACGTCGATGCGTTCGGCAGGGGCCACGTCCCGACCGGCAGCCGCCGCCATCCACTCGGCCGGATCGGCGGGCACCGTCGGCGCGTCCGAGGAGAACCTCACCGGGATCCCGCGGCGCAGCAGGCTGGCCAGCGGCCAGAGCCATTCCTGCTCGGTCGAAGAGAGCTCTTCCCGGTACTTCTGCGCCCGCCGTGTCACGAAACTGGGCTGGGTGACCACCGTGATGCCGAGCCGGGCAACGCGGTCGAGCTGCTCGGGCAACGCGAGCGCACAGTGTTCAATGCGGTCGGGCGCCCCCGCTGGCATGCCGACGGCCAGAGGCGGGTGCGCTTCGAGGGCATCCAAGGTGGCCTGCAGCGTGTCGATGTCCATGACGTGAACCGCAACGGGGAATCGATGCGCGCGCGCCGTCGACACCAAGTCGGCGATCACGCTGTCGTCGTCGTGAGGCGGCATGACCTTGGCGTGCCCTACCCGCACCCCCGCGCTGCCCGACACGGCCCCGTGAAACAGCACCGTCTCGCCGAACCCGAGCGCTTCCAGCGAGTCAAGCCGATCGGCACCCACCATGGCCGTGACGTCCACGGCTGGTACTCCGGCAGCCGCTTCTGCGAGCAGCTCCAGCGCGCCCAGGTCATTGGTGTGCGTCGCGTCGGTGCATGCGGTGATACCCGCGGCAGCCAGGTCGGCCAGTACGCCGGCGACACCGGCAACCGTCGCGGCGCGATCGGGGCGCGGCACCGCTGCCAGCACGTCGTGACGCTCGACGAGCACCTCGCCGCCCGCCAATCCGAGCGCTCGGCCCGCGGCCGAGTTCACGATGGCGACGTGACCGGTGAGGTGATGCAGCACCGTCGGGCAACCCCCGGTCACGGCGTCCACCTCGGCAACGGTCGGATGGCGCCGCTCGTCGAGCAGCGCGTCGTCGTAACCCCACGCGCGCAGCCACCCATCCCGGTCACCGGACGCTGACCGTTCCTGTGCGGCTCCGCCAATGGTGCTCAGCAGCTCGGCCATCGATGTGGCGGCGCTCACGTTTGCCGATCGGCGTGCAGCCGCGCACGCCAGCAGGTGCAGATGATCGTCCCGATACCCCAGCGCCGGGGTGGTGCTCACGGCTGCGCCTGTGATCCCGGCCAGCTCAGCGTGGCCGAGCCCCGGGGACGGCCTCAGATGCCCAGCTCGTCGAGCATGGGAATGAGATCGCGGCGCAGCAGCTTGCCAGTGGAGGTGCGCGGCAACTCGTCCATCAGATGCACAAACTCCGGCCGCTTGAACGGCGCCAACCGCTCGCGGGCGTGAGCCACCAGATCGTCACCCGTCGTGCCGCTGCCGGGCCGCACGACGGCCGCTGCCGCCACGCGCTCACCCCACTCCTCACTGGGCAGGCCCACGACCGCTGCTTCGAGCACCGACGGGTGGTCGTACAGCACGCCCTCCACCTCGTCGGGAAGCACGTTCTCGCCGCCCCGGATGATCATGTCGCCGGTACGGCCGGCCAGGAACAGGTAATCGTCGTCGTCGAGGTAGCCGAGATCGCCCGTGTGCACCCAGCCCTCGTCGTCGATGGTGACGCGAGTCTTCTCGTCATTGCCCCAGTAGCCGTCCATCGCGCGGAACGTCTGCAGCTGCACCTCGCCGATCACACCGGGCGCCACGACCTCGCCGCTGTCGGCGTCCACGACGCGCACCTGCACGTCCTCGAGCACCTGGCCCACCGAGGAGAGCCGGTGCAGCTTGCGCTCCTTCTCTTCGTCGCTGCCGTCGATGCGATGGTCGTCGGGATCCAGAACGGCCACTGTGGATGTCGTCTCGGTCTGCCCGTAGGCGCCGGCGAACGCCACGTTCGCCGGGAACATGTCGATGGCTCGGCGGATGACCGACGGCGGCATCGGCGCCGCGCCGTAGGTGATGGCGTCGAGGCCGCTGAAGGCCTCATGGCCGAAGTTGGGCGCTTCGAGCACCCGAGCGAGCATGGTGGGCACCAGGAATGCGTGCGTCACAGAGTGCGCCTGCACGCAGTCGATCCACGACGACGCTTCGAACTGCGGCAGCAGCACCACCACGCGCCCGCTGTAGAGGGCGTTCAGCATCGAGGTGAGCCCGGCGATGTGGTACAGCGGCGCCGCGACCGCCATGCGTCCCATGTCCTCGCCGGTCGCAGCGTCGTTGGTGCCCATGACATAACCCGTGATGGCGCCGTTGGTGAGCTTCACGCCCTTGGGCATGGCCGTGGTGCCGCTCGTGTACAGCAGCGCGCACAGCCCATCGGGGTCGACGTCCTCGGGCACGGGCAGCTCGAACGCATCGTCGCGGGCGGCGGCATAGGACGACGGATCGTCGAGCACCAGGACGTGCTCGAGGTCGTCGGGTTTGTTCTCGGAGATCAGGTCGCTGTAGCGAGACTCGGTGAACAGAACGCTGATGCCGCTGTCGCTGAGCAGGTGGGCGGTCTCCTCCGCACCGGCGCGGAAGTTCATCGGCACGACGGTGGCGCCGACGAACGCACCGCCGAAGATGGCCTCCACACACTCCACGCTGTTGGTGGCGAAGATGCCAACCCGGTCGCCGACGCCCACGCCGAGCATGGTCAGCATGCCGGCAGTGCGACTCACGTTGTCGAGCAGCTCCTGGTAGGTCACCTCGCGGGCCGTGCCGCCGCCGGCTTCCGTCGAGGTGTCGATCAGGATGACCTGTTCGCCAGCAATGGTCGCTGGCATGAAGAGCAGCATTCCCAGATTCACGTCGATCCCCTCTGCGCTGCGGCCTCGCGGCCGGCGACACAGTCTGCCGGACGAGCCCTACGCTGCGCGCATGAAGCGACTCGCGGCTGCACTGCTGAGTCTCGGCCTGCTGACCGCCGCCTGCAGCAGCGCAGACGACACAGCGCCGACGACAGCTGCGACATCCCCGGTGACTACCGAGGCTCCGGCACCGGCAGCCACCGCAGCGCCCTCCACGACTGCGGCAACGCCGGCAGCCACGGAGGCACCGGCAAGCACCGCAGCGCCGGCGACCACGGCTGTTCCACAGCACGAGGCCGAAGCCGAATCCCGCAGTGAGTCCAGCGAGGGATCCCAGGCCGGCGCCGAACCAGCGGATCCGCTCGGCGCCGCAGTCGCTGAGTGGATGGAGCGCACCGGGGCACCTGGCCTCGTGCTGGCTGTCACTCAGGGCGGCGCCGAGCCCGCAACCTTCGCGTGGGGCCTCAGCGACATCGCCACCGGTGTTCCCATGACGGTCGATCATCACGTGCGCATCGGCTCGGTCACCAAGCCGGTCACCGCCGCTGTGGTGCTGCAGCTCGCCTCCGAAGACCTCGTCGAGCTCGACGCACCGGTGGCGCAGTATCTGGGCGACGACTGGGCACCGGGATACGAGCACGCCGCTGCGGTCACGGTGCGTGACCTGCTCGGGCACACCTCGGGATTTGTCGAGTACGCGTTCGACGTGCAGTTCTACCAACTCGCAGCGCCCCGGCTCGCCGAGCAGATCTCGCCCGAGGAGATCCTGCAATTCGCTGCCGAGTACGGCCCCGTGGCCGAGCTGGGCACCGAACGCCACTACAACACCACCGGCTATCTCGCTGCGGGCCTGCTCATCGAAGCGGTCACCGGCAACACGGCCGCGGCGGAACTGCGGTCTCGTGTGTTCGAGCCGCTGGGCCTGCAACACACCTACCTGACGCCCGAGGAGTTTCCGCCCGAGCCGACGGCGAACGGGTACGTCGGCGGCACGATCGGCTACCTGATGGGTCCGCTGCTGGGGCTCACCAGCGACAACCAGATCACCCATGGCGACGCCATCTTCGTGGATGTCGGCACGGTCCCGAGCGACTTCGCCCGTTCCGCGGGCTGGACCGGCGGCGGCATCGAGGCGCAGATCGGCGACGTGGCGCTGCTGATCCGGGGTCTGTTCGCAACCGACATTCTCGATGACGAGCAGGTCGCGCTCATGACAGCGGGTCATCCGATGCCAGACAGCAGCTACGGCCTGGGCATCTCGACCGATGAGATCCTGGGTGTGACGATCTACACCCACGGCGGCGGCGTTCCAGGCTTTCGCACCATTGCGGCCTACGCGCCCGCACTTGATCTCGGCATCGCCCTCACGACCAACCTGCTGGGCCTCGAGGGCCCCGATGACGTCGGGGGCCTGCTGGAATCGCTGGCCCCGATCCTGGCGACAAGGGGGCAGCAGTGAGCCAGTTGTTGGCCGGTATCCGGGTGCTGGAGCTCGCAACGGGGACCTCGGGTCCCTACCTGGGCAAGCTCTTCGCCGACCACGGCGCCGATGTCGTCAAGGTGGAGCCGCCGGGCGGCGATCCTGCGCGGCGCCACGGGCCGTGGGGCGACGCGTCGGCACCGCCTAGCGATGCCGACGGCGGGGAGCACTCACCGCTCTTCTTGCATCTCAACACCAACAAGCGCAGCGTGGTTGCCGACATCGGCGCCGCCGAGCCCAGCGCCGACGATCTCGGGTTCATCCGATCGCTCGCAGCGAACTCCGACATCGTCATCGAGGCGTTCCCGCCGGGCCATCTGGACCGCATCGGACTTGGCTACGAGACGCTCGCAGACCTTCGACCCGGCATCGTGCTCACCTCGATCACGCCGTTCGGGCAGTCCGGCTCCTACGCGCAGGCGGGATACCGGGGCAGCGACATCGTGACCTATGCGATGGGCGGACCGATGTGGGGCACCGGCATCGACGAGCGCGAGCCCGTCAAGCTCAGCGGGGACGTCACCTCGTACCAGGTGGGCAACCTGGCGGCCGTGCCGACATTGGCGGCATACCAGATGAGCCGGCGCAGCGGCCGCTCGTTTCACATCGACGTGTCGGCGTTCGAGGCGCAGGCGGGCACCATCGACCGCCGGGCGTCCTACCTGCTGTACCAGGCGTGGACCGGCACCGACGTGGGCAGAGACGCGCGCCAGCCGCAACGGGCGTCGCCGGTCGGCTTCTACCCCACCTCCGACGGGTGGGCGCTGGTGTTCACCTTGCCGTCGTGGGCCCCCCGGATGGTGCAGACGCTCACCAGCGCAGGCCTCGGCGGCGACAGCGGTGACGGCAACTCGCTGGCCGAACGATTTGCAAGTCCTGCGTGGCTGGCAGATCCCGATCTTCCCGACATGGTTGAGACCGCGCTATTTGTATGGCTGGCAGGCCACACCCAAAGCACCGTCGGCGCTGCAGCACAAGTCAACAAGTGGGGCGTGACCCCGCTGAACGCTCCAGCCGACCTGCTGGATGATCCGCACTTTGCGGCACGAGGCTTCTTCCTGCCCGTCGAGCATCCGGCGGCGGGAACGGTCCGGCAGCTCGGTGCGCCGTTTCGCCTCCATAGCGTCAACCCGCGCGATGCATCCGATCAAGCATCGACGACACCGCGGCATGCGCCACTGCTGGGCGAGCACGACGCCGAGGTACGTGCTGGCCTCGCAGCACCCGGCGTCGCGGCGACGAGCGAGGCCGGCAATCCTCGCTCGCCGGACATCGCTCCGGCACGCCGGGAACCGACGCGGTTGCCGCTGAGCGGCATCCGGGTGCTGGACCTGACGGTCGTGTGGGCCGGACCGGCCTGCACCATGTACCTGGGCGATCTCGGCGCCGAGGTGATCCGGGTGGACAACCCCTACGTGTTCCCGACGGCGACCCGGGGCCTGATGCCTCGCCCGCCGCGGGAGATCAATCCCGAATTGGGGCCGCTGTCGGGCTATCCGGATCACGATCCGGGGCGACGTCCGTGGAACCGCCAGAACCTGTTCAGCGCTCACGCTCGCGGGAAGCTGAGCTGCACGCTCGACCCGCGGACCGAGCTGGGGCGCTCGACGCTGCACCGGCTCGTGCAGCAGACCGATGTGATCGTGGAGAACAACTCCCTCGGCGTGCTGCCGAAACTGGGGCTCGACTGGGAAACCGTGCACGCCGTCAATCCGCGCACGATCGTGCTGCGCATGCCGCCGATGGGCCTCGAGGGTCCGTACTCGGATTGGGTCGGTTTCGGCGCCAACTTCGAGGCGCTGTGCGGGCTGACGGGCCTGCGGGGCTACGCCGACGACGATCCGACCAGCCTGACCTCGGTGTTCCACATGGATCCCGCCAGCGCCGCCACTGCTGCCTTCGCGGTGCTGGCGGTGCTGGGACGGCGCGACGGCATCGACGGCTCCGGAGGGACTGGCGTCGGCGAGCTCATCGAGTTCTCGCAATCCGAGAACGTGATGCAGCACATCGGCGAGTACTTCATCGACGCTGCCGCCAACGGCACCCGTCATCAGCCGCTGGGCAATCGTTCAGTGGCCCGGGCGCCGCAGGGCTGCTACCGCTGCGCGACCGACCCTGCTCGGCCCGACCACGACGACGAATGGGCGGTGATCGCGTGCGAAACCGACGCCGACTGGGCGGCGCTTGCCGGCCTGCTCGACAGCGACCGGCCCGACGGTGCCCCCGCACTGGGCGACGACAACCGCTTGGCCACGCTGGGAGGGCGTCACACCTACCACGACGAGATCGACGAGCAGATCAGCGCATGGACCCAGCAGCGCACCTCAGCCGAGGTGTTCCACCAGTGCCAGCAAGCGGGTGTGCCCGCGGGACCGGTGCTGCGCGAGTCGCAGCTGCGGGCCGACCCGCAGATGGGCGATCGCTGCTGGTTCCGCCAGAACGGTTCGGTCGAGCAGGGCTGGCACAGCTTCCCCGGGCGCCAGTGGCGCTGGGACGGCCCGGAGATGCCGTGGCGGCCGATCGGCATCCTGGGAGATGCCAACGAGTACGTCTACCGCGAGCTGCTGGGCCTCGACGACACCGAGTGGCAGGCGCTGTGCGACGAGGGGCACATCACCCGCGACTACCTGAATCCCGACGGCACCTCCATGTAGCTGTTGTCCGGCTGGCGGGCGCGTCGCGCCCCTGATGCGCTCGCCGCATCACGGGTAGATTGCCCGCATGGCAACTGACACGGGCACAGACACCGAGATCGAGTTCTGGGTCGACCCCATCTGACCTTGGTGCTGGGTGACGGCCAGGTGGGTCGTCGATGAAGTCGCTTCCGAGCGCAACCTGAAGGTGAAGTGGCAGCCGATCAGCCTGCTCTTCAAGAACGAGCCTCCGACCGACAGCCCGTACTACGACGCCGTCGTGGGCACGCACGGGCAGCTGCGGGTCATGGAGTCAATCCGCGCCGCCGAAGGCGATGACGCCGTGTTCGGCGTGTACTGGGACTTTGCGAGCCGCATCCACCACGACGGCGACCGCGATTTCGACATCGCGAAGGCACTCGAAGAGCTCGGCATCGATCCCGAACACGCCAAGGCGGCAACCGACGAGAAGTGGGATGCCGAGATCCGGTCTCGCATGGACGAGGGCCTGGCACTCGTGGGCACCGACGTCGGCACGCCGATCATCGCCCTCGACCGCGCCGACGGCGAGCGCGTCGGCATCTTCGGCCCGGTGATCACCCGAGCGCCGACGGGCGACGACGCCCTGAAGCTGTGGGACGGCATGGTGGCCATGATGGACATCGACGGCTTCTGGGAACTGAAGAAGACCCGCACCGAGCGGCCCGAGTTCGGCGAGCGCCCGGTCACCGTCCCGTCGGTGGGCTGAGGGTCCCGGCAGCGGCCCTTTGTGGAGTTGGCTCAGCGGCGATGAGCGGCACGATTCTTGACGACCTCAAGATCATCGACACCGACAGTCACTGGTCGGAGCCGTATGACCTGTGGACGTCGCGGGCGCCCGCGAAGTACCGCGACCGTGTGCCGCGCATGGAGACCAAAGGCGGCAAGCGCCGCTGGTGGTTCGACGACGCCATACCGATCGGACTGCCCATCGCCTCGTCGGTGGTGGACCCTGCCGGCGAGAAGGTCACCGGCACGGTCTTCTTCGACTTCGACAACGAGATGGTGCACCGCGCCAGCTACGACGCAGAGGCCCGGGTGGAGATGCTGGACCAGCTCGGCCTCGAGGCGCAGATCATGTACCCCAACGTGGCCGGCTTCGGGAACCAGAACTTCCTCAAATCGCCCGACGACGCACTGCGCCTGATCTCGGTCGAGATCTACAACGACGCGCTGGCCGAGTTCCAGGAGGCGAGCGGCCAGCGAGTATTCGGCATGGCGCTGTTGCCGTGGTGGGATCTCGACGCCGCCGTGCGCGAGATCGAGCGGTGCCACGCCAACGGGCTGCGGGGCATCGTGACGTGCTCCAACCCCGAGGAAGCCGGTCTGCCCGATATGGCGACACCGCACTGGGATCCGGTCTGGCAGGTGTGCTCGGACCTTGCGATGCCGGTCAACTTCCACATTGGCTCGTCGAAGGGCAACCTCGACTACTACGGCAAGGCGCCGTGGCCGTCGTTCGGGCTCGAGCGCCAGCTAGCGGTGGGCTCGGCCAACTTGTTCATGGGCAACGCCCGGGTGGTGGGCAACATGATCTATTCCGGCGTGCCCGAGCGCTTCCCCGAGCTCAAGTTCGTCTCCGTCGAGAGCGGCGTGGGCTGGCTGCCGTTCTTCCTGGAAGTGCTCGACCACCAGATGCACGAGACGGCACCCAACGAGCTGGCGGAGCTGTCGATGCTGCCGTCGGACTACTTCCGGAGGCAGTTCTACGGCTGCTTCTGGTTCGAGCGCTCCACCGTGCGGCCGACCCTGGAGTATGTGGGCGCGCAATCGCTGATGTTCGAGACCGACTTCCCGCACCCGACGTGCCTGTACCCCCGGGACGACCACGGCCTGGCGCAGGCACTCGAGGGGATTCCGCACGACGACGTGGAGCGCATCATGTCGCTCAACGCCGCGGAGCTGTACCGCATCGACATCTGAGCCCCATCAGTCTTCAGCACACATACCCACCGGTGAGCTTGTGGCCCGTGCCGGTGATGCCGAGCTCGGCGCAGTAGGCCGCGGGACTCGTCGGCAGCGTGTCGGTGCAACCCTTTACATCGGCGCAGTACGTGTTCCATGCCTGCGCCACCGCCGTGTACCCAGCGGCGCCAGTCTGCTTGCTGATGGCGTTGTTGACGGCATTCGCCACGGCGACGGACTTCTTCTCCGTCGGGGTGAGCGCCGGGGGCGAGAACTTCGGAACGGCGCACGCGGTGGAACCGGCGATGGTCTCGATCTTGTCACCGGACACGAACCGCAAACCGTTGGAATGCAGCTCCCACCTTTCACCGTGGGCCATGAACGCCGTCCCCGTGACGGTGAACGAAATCGGCTCATCCGTGGACGGAGCCTCGGAACCTGGCGTGTTGCCAACACCGGTGAGTGTGACTTGGTAGCTCAGCCTGCCGCTATTGCAGACGCCGGTGATCGTCATGTCGTTCGTCGCCAGGGCCGGTCCCGCAGTCACCGCCAGCAGCGCAGCTGCGAACAGCGCGCAGGCCGCGCTCTTCACTGTCCTCATCGTCGCTTCCCTTCCGCACGCCACCAGGAGCGACCGTGCCTCTTTCGGACAAGGTGCAGAAACATAGTTGCTATTACGACAAGAACCGCGTCTTTCAGCGCGGAGCTGTACCGCATCGACGTCTGAGGCTCGTCGAGCGGGCCGTGATGGAAGCGCTGCGCTAGAACGTGGCGATGAAGTTCGGGATCTTCTACGAGCTGTCGGTGCCGCGGCCCTTCAGCCGGGCCAATGAGTGGCTCACGTACCACAACGCGCTCGAACAGTGCCGCGTGGCCGACGAGGTGGGCTTCGACCATGTATGGGCCGTGGAGCACCACTTCCTGGAGGAGTACTCCCACTGCCCCGCCCCGGAGGTGTTCCTGACCGCGGTGGCCGCGCAGACCCGGCGCATCCGGGTGGGCCACGGAGCCGTGGTGTGCGTTCCGGAGATGAACAACCCGATCCGCGTTGCGGAGCGGGCGGCTGCCTTGGACATCGTCTCGAACGGCCGGCTTGAGCTGGGCACCGCCCGGTCAAGCACGTGGACCGAGCTCGGCGGGTTCTGCGCCGACCCCGACGACACCAAGAAGACCTGGGATGAGTTCGTTCGGGTGATCCCGCAGATGTGGACCGAAGACGACTTCGGCTGGGAGGGCGCCCGCTTCGAGATGCCCGCACGAAACGTGATTCCCAAGCCGTTCCAGGAGCCGCACCCGCCGATGTGGGTGACGGTCACCACGCCGGGCACCGAGCTGGACGCCGCCGAGCGAGGCCTGGGCTGCCTGGGCGTGAGCGCGGCACCGTTCGCCGAGCAGGAGCGGCGCACCGCCGAGTACTACCGCCGGGTGGTCGACTGCGACCCGGTGGGCAGCTTCGTGAACGGCCAGGTCCACACGCTGAACTTCCTGTACTGCCACGAGGACTACCGCCAAGCGGCAGCGTTGGGCCTGCCGATGGTGGGCGCATTCAGCATGTCGAACGCGCATCTGTACTTCACCCGCGAGGCGTACCCGACGCGGGCCTACCAGACGCTCGGCAACGCGGGTGCCGCGCTGCGCAGCCGCGGGACCCCGAATGGCAGCGCACCCGCCGACGACCCGAGCGCAGCCAAGGGCTTGCCCGAAGGCGTCGGCATCGGCGACCCCGACCATCTCGTGCGGACCATCCGCAAGTGGGAGGAAGTCGGCGTGACCGGCATCAACTTCCTGCTCAATGCCATGGAGATGATCCCCCAGGAGCAGGTGCTCGACAGCCTGCGACTGTTCGCCACCGAGGTCATCCCGCAGTTCCAGACCCCGGAGGAGCGGGCTGCCCGGGTGCAGGCACCGACCAGCATTCCCGACATGAGCGCATCTGGCGCAGCGCCCGCGCCCTCGACGACGCCTGCCGGGGCGAGCCGATGATCTCGGGAACGGCATCGGTGGACGAGCTGGCCGCTGGCGCGTCCGAGATCTCTGCCTTCGGCACAGAGTCGGTGAGGCTCGGCGGGGTGACGGGCCTGTCGCTGGTCGCCGAGCTGCGGCGCCCAGCGCGTGAAGCAGTGCTGCCGCCAGGACTGCACCCGATCGTGCCCCCTGCCATGTCGCTGCTGGCGTGGGACGTGTCTGAGAGCCCGTGGGGAGCATTCAGCGCAGCGTTCGTGCGGGTGGTGTGCCGCAGCGGCGCCCGCGCCCGGACGTTCTGCACCGGCGCAGCCGCTTCCACCGACGACGCCGTTGCAGGCTTGCGTTCCCAGTTCGGCTTTCCTGCGCAGCAAGCACATGTCGCGTTGCGCCGTCACTACGACGGCGTCGATCTGACTGTCGCCCCGGCCGGCGAGACCGACAACGGCGCGCTGGCTCGAGACGGCGCCGGCACGATGCTCCAGCTGAGTGCCCTCGACCCCGATCCGCTCTCGGTCGGCGATCTCCAGCACGTCGGCTCGATGAACCTGGCACACACGCCGCTAGGGCTCCGGCTCGTCCAGATCGAGACGCATCACGAGCCGTCACGCGTCGAGCGGCTGGCGGCCCGGATAGACGCGTTCGACGCGGCCGCCTGGGGACAGCCGCTGCTGGATCCGTACTGGGTCGTGAGCTGCTCGGTATCGCTGGAGGACATCGAGATCCCGCCGATCCGGTTCGTGTGCGATCCTGCCAAGCCCGCCGCGGAGGGAACCGAACGGGTGCAGTAGCGTCCGCGGCCATGGACGATTCGACCGGGACGACAGCCGGCGACCAGGGTCCGCAGCTGCGGGCCGTGGGGGTGACGATCGACTGCGCCGACCCGGCGCGGATCGCCGACTTCTGGCAGGCGGCCATCGGGTTCAGCACGCGGGTCGGCAACGGCCGCCCGTACATCACGCTGTCCGAGGCGGACGGCGGCCGGATGCTGAACCACCTGACGATCCAGCGAGTGCCCGAAGCCAAGACGGCGAAGCTGCGCGCCCACCTCGATCTGTTCACCCGCGACATGGACAACGAGGTCGCACGGCTGGTTGCGCTCGGCGCGACCGTTCTGGTGCCCGCCGCCACCGAGACCGCCGGTCACCTGGGCTTCCGGGCCACGGTCATGGCCGACCCCGAGGGCTCAGAGTTCTGCGTCGTCTCCCGCTAAGCGGCTGAGCTTGCTGCCGCGAGGCGGGCCCAGCGACGCTCGACGGCAAGGCCGTCACTGAGCGGGAGGTCGTTCGCAGCGCGCAGGCAGCGGCGCAGCGCCCTCGCCACCGGCTGATCGATGCGGGCGAGCTGGCCGGCCAGCTCGACGGTTCGGCTGTCCAGCTCGTCGGTCGGCACGACCTCGGCGACGATGCCGAGCCGGTGGGCCTCGGCCGCGTCGATATTGCGGCCGCTCAGCACCAGCGGCAAGGCCGCCACCGGCCCGATGGCCGCGGTGAGGCTCTGCGTTCCGCCGGCGGCGGGGAGCATGCCGAGCTTGGTCTCGGGCAGGCCCAGCACCGCGTCGTCGCTGGCGATGCGCAGGTCGCACAGCAGCGACATCTCCAGTCCCGAGCCCAGTGCATAGCCGTGCAGAGCACACAGGGTGGGCACCGGCAGATTCGCCAGCGGGAGCCACGGATCGCGGTCCCACCGGATACGCCGGGCGTCGAAGATCGACTCGGCGGTGCCGAACTCGGACAGGTCGGCGCCGGCGCTGAAGTGCTTGCCCTCGGCGGCGAGCACCACGCACCGCACATCGGGCACGTCGCGCACGGCCGTGATCGCCTCGATGAGACCGTCGCGCGTTTCGAGGTCGTAGATATTGAGCGGCGGATGGCACAGCGTGATCGTCGCAACGCCGTCATGACCGAAGACCAGCCGGACCCGCTCAGCCATGCCGATCACCGCCGGATCCGGCAGCGGATGTCGGAGTGCCGTCTCCGCTGCTGCATGCCATCGAGCCGACCAGCGGTGCCACGACGCCCGCCATCGACACGCGTCGGTGCTGGTGCGCAACGCCAGCGAGCTGGTCCACCGCGACACGCGCGGCCCGCAGCCCCGCAAGCGGATCGGGATAGGAGTACGCCGGTGCCTGAGGCTCATCTCCCATCCAGCCCAGGCCAGCGGCGGCGTGCACGCCAGTGCCGTACGCGATCCAGTCGCACTCCGGCGAATCCGGCTCGAAGGCGGTGACCGCCAGCGTGTGCAGCCGCGGGTGACGGACACAGAGCTGCTCGGGCAGCAGTTCGAGATTGGCCAATGCCCTGGGCGAGAGCGAGGTGACGAGCAGGTCTGCTGTCGCCAGCAGTCTCTCGAGAGCGTCGCGGCCCGCGCCGAACCGGGGATCGAGTTCGACGGCTGTCTTATGGGCATTCAGCTCCGCGTACATCACCGTGCCTGCCAAACCGTCGGGCCGAGCCGTCGAGCTCACCTTGCGGACCTCGGCGCCGGCACGGCCCAACAGCTCGGTACACAGCGGGCCAGCCCACATCGAGGTCAGGTCCACGATCTGCTTTCCGTCGAGGACCTCGCCGTCGAAAGATGCCGGGTCCATTGGCTCGCAGTTCGATTCCGGCGCGGCCGTCACGACAGCCGCCTCCGACATCCGGCGGTACGGAGTGACCGGCAGGCGCCATTCCTGCGCGCTCGCAGCCACGGCCTCGGTGTCGGACTCGCCCTGGTGCACCTCAGCAAAGCGCTCCCAGGTCTCGCCATCGTCAGGTCCGAGATCCACGCACAGCGCACCGTTGCCCCAGCGGACGGGCTCAGAGACCACGTCGGCGAGCTTCAGACGGCGCGGCATGTCGATCCAGCACGCGGCATCGCCGACCACACCGGCACCCAATCGCCGATCAGCCTCGGCAGCCAGCTCGGCGCCATAGTCGAACAGGCCCGGCGGCAGCCAGTCGGTCACCTCAGCGCCCTGCGCCGTGTCCGATGCTTCGCATGGCTAACGCCCTGCGCCGTGTCCGATGCTTCGCATGGCTAACGCCCTACGAAGTCCGGCGGCCGTTTGTCGAAGAAGGCCGCGAGGCCTTCGGCGCGGTCGTCAGTGGCGGCGAGTTGATGGTTGAGGTCGCCCTCGAGGCGCAATCCGTCAGCAAGCGGCAGCTCCGAGCCACGATGGACCGCTTCTTTGGCGAATTCCAGCGCAAGCGGCCCCGCGCCGGCCAAGTCGTCCAGCCAGCGATCCACTGCATCATCCAGATCGACCTCTACGGCGTGCGCTAGTCCCCACTCGAGCGCCGTGGCGGCGTCGATCTCGGCCCCCAGCAGCAGCATCGAGTTCGCTCGTGAAGCGCCGACGGCGCGTGGCAAGCGCTGGGTGCCGCCCCAGGCCGGGAGCCGGCCTTCCAGCGCGTCTCGCAGCGCAAAGCGAGCGCTCGCATCGCACAGGCGGATGTCGCACGCCAAGGCAATCTCTAGACCGGGACCCGAGCATTCGCCGGTGATTGCGCACACCACCGGTCCTCGCACCGTTGCGAGTGCGGACGCCGGATCAGGCTGGACTTCAAGCGGATCGAAGCTGATGCCGGTGCAGAAGTCGGTGCCGGGCGCATTGCGCAGAACCACAACTGCCGGTTCGCGCGTCTCCCGCACGTCCACGCACAGCTCGACCAGCGCACGCGCGGCAGCGCGGTCCATCTCGCCGCCGCTCAGGAGATGCTCGATGCGGTTCAGGGTGCCACCACCCCCTTGGGTGGCCGGCGCAAATGGATCGATTGGGCCTAGTCGGCCCAGCGCTGGCTTGATCGGCCTCAGTCGGCCGACTTGGTCTTCTTGGGCTCCTGCAGGGCCATGTCCTTGCCGTTGCATTGCAAGGTCACTGCGCCCGGCTTGGTGACGAGCACCTCGATACCGGAATCCTCGTCCTGGTAACGCTTGCCGACCTTCAGTCCCTCGCCACCGGAAGACGCCGAGATATCAGCGTCACCGCCCTTGGTGACGATGACCTGTACGCCGCCGTCGAAATCCAGACGCTCTCCAGCCTTGGTCGCCACAGCATCCCCCTGGTCTCATCGTGTCAATCCGGAATGTGGTCCGTATGAAGCTACACGCCGCGCTCTTGCATTACCTCATGGCGGTCGAGTGTTCTCGCGCCACAATGACCCCGTGGCGGCACCGCGAACTGCACTGGTGATCGGCGGGACCGGTCCGACGGGACCGCTGGTTGTCAACGGACTGGTCGCACGCGGCTTCGACGTGACCATCCTGCATACGGGGCGGCACGAGCTGGGTCCACAGGATGCAGGGCTCATCGGCCCCGAGGTCCGTCACATCCACACCGACCCGTTCGACGGCGAGGCCACCGCGGATGCTCTCGGCAGTGAGTCGTTCGATCTAGCTGTCGTGATGTACGGGCGGTTGCGGGTACTGGCGTCGCTGCTGGCCCGTCGTTGCAGTCACTTCGTGTCGATCGGCGGGGTCGGTGTGTACCGGGGCTTCGGCAGCCCCGACGATCTGTTCCCGCTCGGCATGACGGTGCCGTTGCCGCACGGTGCGCCGCTGGTGGGCGACGGGGAGGATTTCCGCAAGCTTCGGATGATCCGGGTCACTGAGGAATCCGTGTTCGAGCATCACCCGCAGGCCATTCACCTGCGCTACCCGCAGCTGTACGGGCCGCGTCAGCCACTGCCCCGCGAATGGCCGCTGGTGCGACGGGCGCTCGACCGCCGGCCCCACCTGGTGGTGGCCGACGCCGGCTTGACGGTCAAGAGTCAGGGTTGGACCGGCAACGCCGCCCACGCAACACTGCTGGCGTGCGATGCGCCTACGGCGGCGCTGGGCGGCATCTACAACGTGGCTGATTCGTCGGCCCTGTCGATCGCACAGATCGCCGAGGTCATTGCCGACGAACTGAACCACAGCTGGGAGCTGGTGTCGCTGCCGTATGACCTAGCTGCACCCGCCCGGCCGATGGTGGGCAGCTGGTCCACCACCCACCGGGTGCTCGACATCGGGCCCACGGTGCGAGATCTCGGCTACCACGACGTGCTGGCACCGGTCGATGCCTGGCGCGCCGCAGCGCGCTGGCTGGCGGAGAACCCGCTCGAACGCGGCGGAGCACTCGAGCAGCGGCTGGGCGATCCGTTCGATTACGACGCCGAAGACCGGCTACTGGCTGCTTGGAGAGACGTTCGGCGCGGGTTCGAGGTGACCCTGCAGAACCTCGCCTGGACCAGCGAGCCCAACTACGGCAGTGCCTATGTCGGCAACCGCCCCAACCCGGGCGTCACCGAGAAACGGCAGAGTCTGAACGCAGTCGAGTCTGCGACGAAGACGACCGCCCGCTGAGCCGTTTGGCGAGAACGCTCGGCAGAGCTGCTCAGCGGGCGAGCGGGCCTCGCAGCAGCTGGCCCGGAACGGCACCGGTCACCTTGCCGTGCTCGGTGATCACTTCGCCGTTGACGATGGTGGCGGCGAATCCGGTGGCGGTCTGGCGCAGGCGGGGCGCCCCTGCCGGGAGGTCGTGCACCAGCCTGGGCATATCCGGTGACACCGTCTCGGGATCGAACACGTTCACATCGGCGGCCTTGCCGACCGCCAGCACCCCTCGGTCATCGAAGCCCCATGCCTGTGCCGGCAGCTGGGTGATGCGGCGCACCGCGTCTTCCAGCGTGAACTCCTGGCGGTCGCGCACCCAATGTCCCAGCAGGTGGGTCTGCAGCGACGAATCCATGATCTGGGTGACGTGGGCTCCGCTGTCGGAGAACGTCGGGATGGCCCGGGGGTGCTTCAGCAGATGCAGCACCAAGTCCTGGTCCTGGTTGGCGAGTGCCTGCACAAAGAACATCTCCAGGTCGCTGTCGACAGCGAGGTCCACGAACGCCTCCATCGGCGTCGTGCCACGCTCGGCCGCGATGACGTCCATCGTGCGGAACGGCGGCAGCGGTCGTGTCAGCGGGTAGATGTGCTCCCAGACGGGCTTGCGGGCCTCCGGGCCGAGGGCCCTGCCGTAGTCACCGTTCTCGGCTTCGTCAATGAGACGTCGCCGGATGTCGGGGTCGCGCAGCGCAGCCCACTGCTCGCCCCGTGAGTCCGCCCGTATCTCGCGCCACAGCGGCAGTCCGTCGAAGGGCAGCGACGTCTTGAATGACAGCAGGGTGCCCAAGCAGCGAGTGTGCGCCTGTCCCCACGAGACGCCGCCAGCCCCGTTGATGCCGTCGAGCAGCTTGAGCACCGGCTTCCAGTGGTGGTCCTGGCTGGAGGGGGCGAGCATGCCGTAGGTGATCGGGACGCGTGTGCGGGCCCCCAGCTCGACGACCTTGGCGACATAGGCGTCGTTGCGCTCGGCGTCGCGGGAGCGCAGGTCGCCGTGGTGGGCCAGTTCGAAGATGCCGGCGCCCATCTTGCCCATCTCGCTGACGAGCGCATCGATCTCGGACCATTCCGCCAGGCGCGAGGCCACCGGGCGGTCGTCGGCGGTCTCGTGGTTGTACGAGATTGAGGTGGTGAAGCCGATGGCGCCGGCGCGCAGCGAGTCGCGCAGCTGCTGCAGCATCAGCGCCAGCTCCTCGTCGTTGGCGCCGCGGTCGAACGCCGCCTCGCCCATCGCCCAGGTGCGCAGCGCCGAGTGACCCAGGTAGCCGGCATAGTTGATGCCCTTGGGCGTGGCCTCGACAAAGTCGAGGTATTCGGGGAAGGTCTCCCACGTCCACTCGATGCCCGCAGCCATCGCCTCCGCGGAGATGTCCTCGGCCCGCTCCAGGTTGCGCACCACGAGATGGCGGGCCTCAGGGCGGGCGGGCGCCAGCGTGAAGCCGCAGTTGCCCATCACCGCGGTGGTCACGCCGTGGAAGCAGGAGCTCTCGCCCATGGGATCCCACGCGATCTGGGCGTCCATGTGGGTGTGCACGTCGATGAAGCCGGGCGTGACGACGTGGCCCTCGGCGTCGACGGTGCGATCAGCCTTCCTGCCGGCCAGCGCCCCAGGGGTGTCGCCGATCTCGGCGACGACGCCGTCGGAGATCAGCACGTCGGCCCGCCGGGGCTCCGCACCCGTGCCGTCGATCAACGTTCCGCCAGAGATCAGCAGATCACCCATGTCGTGCCCCCGTCATCGCAGCCATCGCCCTCGGCGTGAATGCCCGTCTCAGCGTACGGCAGCCGAGCACAGCGCACCCGCAGACGTGCCGTCCCGACCGCTGCACGGCCGCGCGCAGCGAACATATGCTGCCGGCCGTGACTCTCGAAGCCGAAGCATCAGCCGTCATCGACCAACTCAACGCCCTGGGCCGACCGACGTTCGAACAGGTCGGCCACGAGCGTGCTCGCCAGGGTTTCGAGGAGATGCCGCCCGCCGGAGAGCTCGTCGACGTTGCCAGCACCGAAGACCGCACCATCAGCGGCCCTGACGGCAACGACATCGCCGTGCGGGTGTACCGCCCCGGCGCCGGCGCCGCCACCGCTGCGGCCGACGGGACGCTCGGCTGCCTCGTGTACTTCCACGGCGGAGGCTGGGTCGTGGGCAGCATCGAGACCCACGACCGCACTTGCCGCGCGCTCACGATGCTGGCCGGAATCGTGACCGTCTCGGTGGACTACCGACTCGCTCCCGAGCACCCCTTCCCGGCCGCGGCGGACGACTGCTGCGCTGCCACCCAGTGGGCGATGGACAACGCAGCCGAGCTGGGCATCGACCCGGCCCGGGTGGCGATCGGCGGCGACAGCGCCGGTGGCAACCTGGCCGCTGCCGTGGCGCTCATGTGCCGTGACGGCGCAGCGAACGGCGAATCGTGCGGCCAGCCGGCCCTGCAGGTGCTGATCTACCCGGTTACCGATTTCGACCGCGACACCCACTCGATGATCGCCAACGCCGAGGGCTACCTGCTGACCCGCGCCACCATGGCCTGGTTCGACGATCACTACTGCCCCCCGTCCGAGCGCAGCAACCCGTACGCAGCCCCGCTTGCGGTGGACGACCCGGCTGGGGCTGCGCCGGCGCTGGTCATCGTGGCCGGCCATGACCCGCTGCGCGACGAAGGCGTCGAATACGCCCAGAAGCTCGCCGATGCGGGCGTGCCCACCACCCTCATCGAGTACCCAGGCCAATTCCACGGGTTCTTCGGCATGACCCGATTCCTGGCTCAGGCACACGAAGCCCAGGAGCTGACCTCCAGCGTCCTGCGCCGCACGCTCGCACCGTCGGACTAGACAAGCCTTCTCGCCGAGCGCAAGGAGAAGCACCGGTATGCCGATACGAGAGAGTCACGCGCCGGGAACGCCATCGTGGGTCGATTTGGCGACGACCGATGTCGAAGGTGCTCTCGGCTTCTACGCAGCCGTGCTCGGGTGGGACTTCGAGCGCGACCCCACCGGCGAGATCAACTACGTCATGGCGGTCGTGGATGGGCATCCTGCCGCTGGAGTGTTCGACATGCCGCCCGAGATGCTCAGCGAAGGTGTCCCGCCGTGCTGGAACGTCTACGTCACCGTGGACGACGCAGACGAGTTCGCGGGCCAAGTCGCGGCAGCCGGAGGCGCCGTCATGCGACCCGCCATCGACGTGCCCGAGCCGGGTCCCGACGCCGCAGGCCGGATGGTCATCGCCGCCGACCCCACCGGCGCCGTGTTCTGCACGTGGGCGCCGATCGCCGCCATCGGTGCGGGCATCGTCAACGCTCCGGGTGCGTTCACCTGGGCCGAGGTCGCCACGCACGACGACGACGCTGCGGCAGCCTTCTACTGCGAGCTGTTCGGCTGGGAGACCGGCACGATGGAGGAAGCTCCCGACGGGCCGGTGGTGTTCACACTGGGCGGAGAGCCGGTCGCCAGCACTTCGATGGCGCCACTGCCTCCCGGCGTGCCGCCCCACTGGCGGGTGAGCTTCGGGGTGTCCGACGTCGACGCCGCCTGCGCCACGGTGACCGCTCACGGCGGCAGCGTGATAATGCCGCCGTTCGACTTCGGACCTGGCCGCGCCGCCACCGTTTCCGACCCCGCCGGAGCGATGTTCGACCTCGTCACCCTCACCGACTGGCCGAACTGACGCTCAAGGCAGACCAGCGAACAACGTTGCTCACTGGGGTCACGAACTGATGGCGGCGCCTAGTGCAGGGCGCCGGCTGCTTCGAGTGCGGCGATCTCGGCGGGATTCAGGCCCAGCACGTCGGCAAGCACGTCATGGGTGTGCTGGCCCAGCGTGGGCGCAGGTGCGCGCACGCCGTTAGTGCCGTCGGTCAGCAGCCACGGGATGCCGACGTGGCTCATCTGGCCCACGACAGGGTGATCCAGGCGTTCGATCAGCCCTCGCTCGACGAGGTGCGGGTTGACCTCGAGCGTGCGTGCGCTGAGCGACGGGAACGCAGGCACGCCGGCGGCCTGCAGCAGCTCGGTGACGTCCCACTGGTCGCGCTCACGGGTCCAGGCCCCGATCAGCTTGTCGAGCTCGGCCTCATTCGCCTTGCGGTCAGCGGCCGTGGCGAACCGCTCGTCGGCGGGGTCGATGCCGGTGATGCCCGCCAGCGCCGACCACTCGGCCTCGTCGACACAGCAGATTGCGATCCAGTCGTCGTTGCCGGCGCAGCGATACAGGTTGTGCGGCGACCAGAGGGGGTCCAGATTGCCCATCGGATCGGGCTGTGTGCCCTTCAGCACCCATTCCATCCAGCCCTCGGGGGTGCACGCCGTGGTGGCCTCCCACATGGACGTGTCGATGAACTGGCCTTCGCCGGTGCGCCGCCGGGCCACCAGCGCGGCGACCAGTGCGTACGCCGTCGCGATGCCGGCCGCCGGGTCGCCGAGGGATACGCCGAGCTCGTCTGCGTCCGTTCCGGGGTAGCCAGTCATGGACGCGAGGCCTGACAGCGGCCCGGTGGTGGGCCCGTAGCCCATGTACGACTTGTACGGCCCGTGGTGGCCGTAGCCGCTGATGGCGCCAACGATCACGTCGGGACGCTCTGCAGCCAAGGCCTCGTAGCCGAGACCCCACCCGTCCATCACGCCGGTGGCGTAGTTGGACACCACCAGGTCGCACGCCAGCGCCAGACGCTTCGCCAGCCCACGGCCCTCGGCGGTGCCCATGTCGACGGTGATGCTCTGCTTGCCCTGGCCGTACTGGTTGAAGTAGCCGTTGGTGTCGAGCGTCGGGGTGTGGCGGCCTGATTGTGTCGGCAGTCGACGGCCCAGATCCGGCCGGGCCGCTGATTCGATCTTGACGACCGTCGCGCCCAGATGCGCTAGGTGCAGTGTGCAGTACGGACCGGCCCAGACCCAGGTGAAGTCCGCCACCGTGACGCCGTCGAGCGGGCGGTCGGACGGCCGTGTCATGGGTGCGGCAGGGGGCGGCTGCGCTGGTGCTGCTTCCGCCGCGTCGCCGAAACCCGTTCCGTTGTGCTCGCCCAATGCGGGAGCGGGCCGGCGGATGGACCACCACCGGTTCGCAAGCCGTGACGGCGCACCGGGAACGGTGACGCTGCCCAGTCCTGGCTGGTCGTAGGTGACCAGGAAGTCGCGTGCGGCCAGGTGCGGGTCGGCTGCCATCTGCGCCACCGTGTTCACCGGGGCGAACGCCAGCCGCTCTGCTTGGCCTCGATGGAACAGCTCGGTCACGGGCTGCGCGGCGATCCACTCGCCGAGCCACATACGCAGCAGGTCCTCGTTCTCGAAGCGACCCTCGAGCGTGGCGAAGATGTCCATGTCGGCCCACTCCGGCCGGCCCATGAAGTCCTTCAGCCGCTCCCACTGATCGGCCTCGACGCACACCAGGAAGATGTGCCCGTCGCTGGCCGGGAAGATGCCCCACGGGTTGAGGATGCGCGCACCCAGGCGGCTGGGGTTCTCGCCCCGGTACGACCAGCTGATGAACGCCGCTTCCAGCATCCCCACCACGTAGGACATCTGGGCGAAGTCGATGTGCTCGCCGTGGCCGGTGCGCTGTGCCCGGTCGACAGCGGCGAGCGAGGCGCACGCCGCGGCGAAACCCGACTGGAAGGCAGCTTGGTGGCCGTGCGGCTTCAGCGGGGGCAGCTCTGCGTCCTGCACGCAGCCAGGGGTGAGCCAGCCCCAGCCGCCGCCGTGGATGACCTGCAGCTCGGTGGCCCGCCAGTCGGCGTAGGGGCCGGTCTGCCCGAATGGCGTGATCGACGTCGTCACCAGCGACGGGTGTTGCGCCCGCAGCGACTCTGCCGTCAGGCCGTGCGCCGCTGCGGTTCGCGGGGCCAGATCGTGGATGAACAGGTCCGCGTCTGCGAGCAGTTCCTGCAGCGTGGCGCGGCCGTCCGGTTGGGCGAGATCGGCCACGACGCCGCGCTTGTTCGTGTTGATGGCAGCGAACAGGCCGCCCACCAGCCCCGAGCCGGCTTCGGGGTCGGAACGACCAGCGTCAACAGCGAACGGTCCGCGACGGCGCGCTGTGTCGCCCTCCGGCGGCTCGACCTTGATGACATCGGCGCCGAGGTCGGCGAGCAGCTTGGCTGTCCACGGAGCCGCCACCATCCGTCCCAGCTCGACGACACGGATGCCGTCGAGACCGCGCGCGGTCATCGAAGCGTGCGGCCTTCGCAGATTCGGTGCCTAGGGGCGCCTGACCCGCGCGCGTAAGCGCCGCGGCGCCATCCGCTGGCTCTGGCAGAGCTGCGACGATTCAAGGCGACTCGTGCTTGAACGACAGCCGCACCTTCGTACGGAAGGCGGCGATCGCGCCGCCCTCGATCACGACGTCCTGCTCGATCACCTCGGCCACCCGAAGGTCCCGCAAGGTCTTGGAGGCCTCAGTAATCGCATTCTGCGTCGCCTTCTCCCACGATTCCTCGCTGGTGCCGATCAGCTCGATCACGTTGTAGACGCTGCTCATTGGGATTCTCCTTGAGGAATTCGCGGGGCGCACTGCACCGTCGCCGATTCGGTGCCTCCGGCGGCGCGCAGTGTGCCGCACGAACGCGGTGTGCCCTACAGTCTGCCCCACCGGAGCACACCGCTTCCCGCTCGCAGGAACGAGCCGCACACCGAACAGGTCCGCATCTTGAACGAATCACCTCAGCGCAACCGAAACGCTGTCGAGAAGGTCATCACGCTGGTCGCGGCGAGTCGGATTTCTTGGGAGGACGCGGCGCGTCGAGGAGTCGCCGAGGCAACCAAGACCATCCGCGATCTGTCGGTGGCGCACGTCGAAGAGCGCGATGTGATGATCGTGGACGGCGAGATCGCCCTCTACCGCATCAAGCTGCGCGTGGCCTTCCGGGTGGACCGGATGCGGCCCGGCCTGACGCCGGGTGCGCCAGATGTGGAGGTCACGCGCTGGCTCATCGTGGCGAACCAGACCTTGGGCACTGGTGAGGTGGTCGCCGAGATCGATCGGCTGAACTCCCACGGTCCGTGCGAGTTCCACCTGCTGGTGCCGATGACGCATTCGAAGAGCTACGCACGGGCACGCCGGCTCTCGATGCTTGCGGCAGACCCGGTGACGGGCATCCCGTCAGAGCATGTGCCCGCGGCCGACTATCTGGGACCCGACACGCTCGGCATGGAGCAGGCCCAGAAGCGGCTCGACGCCCAGCTCGCGAAGATCGCCGCGGCGTCGTACGCCGCGACGGGGGAACTCGGCGACCCTGATCCCCTGCGGGCGATCCAGGCGGTGCTGTCGCGTTCCAGCTTCGACGGCATCATCCTGTCGACCCTGCCCGCCGGGGCCTCACGTCTGGTGGGTGCCGACCTGCCGTCGCGGGTGCGCCGCCTGACACGGCTGCCGGTCACGTACCTGCCCGGCAAGGAGCCCGGCGAGCTGTAGTCGCGTTGCCAGGGGGGAGACATGGCAGAAACTGGATCACGCACGCACGCCGAGCGGCAGGCTGCCGCACTCGAGGTGTTCGAACGCTTCACCAACGGACAGATCGACCCGGAACGTGGGCGCCGAGGGATGATCAGGCGCCACGGGGCGCTGGGCACGTTCGCCTTCGACGTGGTCATGGGCGACGTGTGGTCGCGGCCGCAGCTGTCGCGCCGGGACCGCAGCCTGATCGTCATCACCGTGCTCGCCACCATCGGCTCCACCGAGGAGCTGTCGCTGCACACCGAGGTCGGGCTGAACCACGGGCTCACGCGCACTGAGATCGAAGAGATCCTGATCCAGGTGGCCGCGTACGCCGGCTTCCCGATGGCCATGGCCGCGTCCCGGGTGGTGGACGAGCGGTTCCGCACGCTCGACGGAGTAGAGCGGCTGCCCGAACGCTCGGGCGCCGCGGAACTTGACGACGACGAGCGCGAGCGGCGGGCCGCTGAGGTGCGCGGGACGCTCACCGCCGGCCGCGCGTCCAGCGATCCGTCCGAAGACATGGAGCGCCTGGTCGAGCATCTGGGCGAGGTCGGGCGCATCGCCTACCACTGGGCGTTCGGCGACTTGTGGTCTCGGGAAGAGCTCTCGCGGCGCGATCGCAGCATCGTGGTCATCGCCATCCTGACCGTGCTGAGCCGTGTCGACGAGCTGGCCTTCCACGTGCCGGCAGGCCTCAACCACGGCCTGTCCCGCACCGAGATCGAAGAGATCATGGTGCAGATGACCATCTACGGCGGCATCCCCCGCGCCGTCGAGGGCTACCAAGCCATGAAGAGGGCCTTCACGAAGATTGATACCCGCGGCTGACGCCGCGGCGAGACCATCGCCCGCTGCTAGAAGGTGCCGAAGCGGGCTTGGGCGTCCTCGCTGGTGATGGACCGCGCTGAGGCGTCGCCATCGAACTCCGACAGATCGCCGAGCCGGGTGAGCTGGGCGTAGCCGCGCAGCTGGTGCTTGGCCATCTGCACCGACAGTGACGGCAAGTCCAGCAGCCGCGCCACCCAGCGCTCGACGGCCGCATCCAGTTCCTCTTCGCCGTCGCACACCTCGTGCGCCAGACCCCATTCGACGGCGGTATGCCCGTTGACGCGTTCGCTGGTCATGACGAACTGGCGGGCGCGCGACATGCCCATCTCAGCGATGAGTCGGGGCGTCGCGCCCCACGGCAGCGGCACGCCCAGCTCCACCTCAGGCACGTACCAGAGCGCGTCCGCGGTGGTGACCCTGAAGTCGCAGCTCGTGGCGAAGCAGTTCCCGCCGCCGATGGCGTGACCGTGCACCCGGGCGATCGTGACCGCCTCGCAATCCTCGATGGCGCGTGCGGCCCGCCGGCCGAGCTGGTTGATGTAGCGCGCCTCGCGGTCATTCGCAGCAGCGGGCGGACCTTCCTTGCGGTCAGCGCCAGCACAGAACGACTTCCCCCGCCCGCCCAGCACCGCCACCCGGAACTGGGTCTGCCCATTGAGCGCCGAGAACAGGTCACCCACCTCGCGGATCATCAGCTGGTTGTGGGCGTTGCGCGACTCAGGCCGGTTCAGCCACACCCGCAGCGTTTCACCGTCAGGCTCCAGCTCAATCGTCTCCAACGAAGGCAGCTCAAACGACAACAAGCTCATGCCACCCATCCTTGCCGGTTCCGCACTAGCCCGTCCGATTTCAGGCCTCACCCAGCCTGTTCAGCCCGCGGCGGATCCCAGAACTCGCATCGCGGTCCGCTGGCACTTGCCATCTTGCGATCAAGTGTGACCAGAGGCCAGCCAAGCAATTCAGCGAGCGCGACGTACCACGCGTCGTACGCGGTCAGACTGAAGCGAAGTTCCCAGATGCGATCCGCAAATGGGGCGAACGGGTAGAGCTCGAAGTCAAATCGATCAAGCTCACGGTGTGATGCCGTGGCCTCGAGTCGTGAAATCTGGCCCGAGAGCTCCAAGCGGCGCAGGATGTTTGATGTCTCAGCTGGCAGCAGTTGGGGCGCGGCCAGCGGTTGATGCGCAAGTTGTGCCAGTGCCCACTGGCCGTCGTCGCGGTCGTCAATGAATGCCGCTACCAGCGTCGACGCATCGATGACGACGCTCACTTCCGGTCCGCGTCACGCGCGGCGAGAATCTCGGCCGCCGAGACATGAGTGCCCGCTGCTTCCTTGCGTCGTCGTATCTCCTCCAGCAAGGTCGACACAGACGGCGTCGCGGCGAGACGTTCCAGTTCTCCCCGCAAGTACTCCTGCATCGACTGACGCCGCTCCGCAGCTTTCGCAGCAAGTTCATCGCGCACATCGTCTGGCACGTTTCGGATGGTGATCTGCACAGCCATGACAGCATTCTGCCAGCATTGCCAGCGTTTCGCCAGCGAATTCACGGCCGTCACCATCGCTTCCGTGAACGCCAGAATCTCGGCCGTGACCGGCGAGGCTACGTCAGCATTTTGCACCTTCAGCGACCAATACTGTCGGGCATGAGCGAGAGCAGTGGCACTACGACACCTGACCTGACTGGCGTGAAGCACCACGACGTGGATGCGCTGGGGACGCGGATTCATGTGGCCGAGCTGGGCGAGGGGCCGTTGGTGCTGTTCGTCCATGGCTTCCCTGAGTCGTGGTATTCATGGCGCCACCAGCTGCCTGCGGTGGCTGCAGCTGGATATCGGGCAGTGGCGATCGACGTGCGCGGCTACGGCCGCTCCAGTGCGCCCACTGCCGTCGAGGACTACCGGATGGTGCGCCACGTCGCCGACAACGTCGGCGTGGTGCGGGCTCTCGGCGAGGACTCTGCGATCATCGTCGGCCACGACTGGGGCGCGCCGATCGCCTGGAGCTCGGCGCTGCTGCGGCCCAGCATCTTCACCGCGCTCGCCCTCGTCAGCGTTCCGTACAACGCCCGCAGCGATTTCAAGCCCAGCGCCGCTTTCCGCATGATGGGCGGCGACAAGGAGTTCTACATCGAGTACTTCCAGAAGCCCGGCCGGGCCGAGGCGGAGATGGAGGTCAACCTGCCCCACTGGCTGCTGGGCATGTACTACGCCGCCTCGGGCGACGGCGTGCGGGCCCGCCAGGCATCGGGCGACTCAACAGGCGGGGGCTTCGGCGTGGCCCCCGGAGGGAAGCTCTCGGACAACTTCATCTGGCCCGAGCCCGGTCACTGGCCGCACTGGATGTCCGAAGCCGATTTCGAGGTGTACACCCAAGAATTCACCCGCACCGGCATGTCGGGCGGGTTGAACCGCTACCGCAACGTCGACCGCGACTGGGAGGACATGGCCGCCTTCGACAGCGCAGCCATCACCCAGCCGAGCCTGTTCGTCGGCGGCGAGGTCGACGGGCCGACGGTGTGGGGTGCCGGCTCCATCGCCAAGTTCGACGAGACCATGCCCAACCTGCACAAGTCGGTGATCCTCGACGGCATCGGCCACTGGGTCCAGCAGGAAGCAGCCGACGAGCTCAACGCCGAACTACTCGACTTCCTCGCCGCGCTCTAGCGGCGCCCGCCGCCGCGGAATCTGCAGCTATCCGGCGCGCGTGGCGCGGCGGGTTGCGAACAGCGGCGCCATGTATCCGAAAGCCGCCACAACTGCGCCGAAGAGGAATGTCGCCTGCAGACGGCTGATCGACGGTGTGTCCCCAGCGAACGCCAGCATCGACTGGATGCCGGTGATGATGCCGATCCACATGACGGTCTGGTTCATACCGTTGGCGATGCCCAGGTCTTTGTCGTCCACCGAGTTCGCAACCAGCACTTGGTACGCCGGCGAACCGAAACCCGCGGAGACGCCGGAGAGCACCAATCCCACCATCACCAGCGCGAGCCCCCAACCCGCCGGGTTGGCGCCGATGGCGAACGCCACCATCGAGCCGATCATCGCCGAGGTGCCGAACAGCATCGGGACGCGGGCGCCGATCTTGGTCACAAGCGTGCCGCCGAATGGTGACGCCAAAGCGAAGGCGCCAGGCCGGGGAACCATCAACAGCGCCGCCACGCCCACTGAGTACCCGTACCCGTCCTGCAGCAGGAACGTCGGCACGATGATGAACGCACCCATGTAGGCGAACTGGTTGCACGCGGCAGACACGAGCGGCAGTGTGAAGCTGGGGCGCCGGAAGAGTCGCAGGTCAAGCAACGGCGACGATGCACGCCGTTCCCAGAGCGCGAACAGCACGAAGCACGCCACCGCGCCGCCGACCATCAGCATCAGCGTCTGGTCGCTGAGCAGCGACATGCCAGACCGAGTCAGCGTGGGGATCCGGGTGATCGCCCACAGGACCAGCAGCGTGCCCGCGCCCAGCAACAGGGCGCCGAGAACGTCGATGGAAACGCGGGCGCCTCGCGGGATCGGCTTCACGATGAACACAGCCATCGCGGTGCCCAGCAGCCCGATGAGGCCGAAGAGCAGGAAGATGCCGCGCCAGCCGAAGACGTTGAGCAGCGGTCCCCCGGCGACGACGCCGATCGTGGGCGCGCCGGTCATGGCGAACTGGAACCACCCCACGGCCCGTGCGCGCTCGGCCGGACCGAAGGCGTGCATCAGCAGCGCCATCCCTGACGGCATCAGCATCCCGCCGCACAGTCCGAACACGACCCGCACGGCGATGAAGGTGCCGATGTCGGGCACCCAGTAGTTGACGATCATCATGGCCGTCATGCCGACCATGCCGATCATGAACATCCGGCGATGGCCGTAGATGTCGGCGAGCTTGCCGCCCGCAGGTGTCGAGACGGCCATTGCGAGCATGAGGCCGGTCATCACCCAGCCGGCCGTCGGGACGCTCGTGTCCAAGTCCTCCGCGATGGTTCCCAGCGCCGCACTGACCAGCGTCATCAGCGAGCCGAAGCCGAGGACGGCGAAACCGATGACCACCAGCAAGATCCACCGGTAGCGAGTGCCCTGCGGCGGCCCGACATCAGCTGCCGGCGGTGCAGCGGAAGGCGGCGGCGGGCGCGGGGCGGGGGGTGCCACCGATGTGGCGATCGGCCGGCCGGCCGCATCGAGAATCTGCGGGGCGACCGCGAAGACCGACGGCCGCCTTGCAGTCAGCCGCGCTTGCGCGCGCACGCTCCGTCCCGCGGGCTTCACGTGCTCAGGACCGACAGGGCTGCGCTTCGGACGAGCGGTCCGCTCGTTGCGACGCGGTCGGTGTCACGGGCTCAGTAAACGCCCTCTTGCTCCGTTTGCCTCAGCGTCGCCACACGTGGCGGCGACATGCACGAGAGCTCAGCGGGTGAGGTGCCCGTCGTCGAGCATCGCATCGGCCTGGTACCGGGCGATCTTGCCCATCTCCGGGTGCGTCAGCACCCAGAAGCGGTCGGTGCGGACGGCGTCGAGCACCATCGGCCCCACGTCGGCAGGGTCCATGCCCTCGGACAGGTAGCCCTTGAGCATGTCCCAGAACTTGTCGCCCTGATCGGTGCGCACGTGGTGCGCAGCGTCTTCAGGGTCGCGATTGCGCTGGCTGTACACGATGTTGGTGTTGATGGGGCCCGGGCACAGCACCGAGGCATGCACCGGCGAGTTCCGCAGCCGCAGATCTCGCTCCAACGTGGCCATCAGCGCCACCACGCCGTGCTTGGACACGTTGTAGGCACCCAGCGAGGCGCCCCCGTACAGCCCGGCCACCGATGCAGTCGAATTGATGTGGCCCTCGCCGGTCGCCTCGATGATCGGCAGGAACACGTGGCAGCCGTAGATCGGTCCCCACAGGTTGATGTCGAGCGTCCAGCGCCAGTCCTCGAGCGACATGTCCCCCACCGGGCCGGGAATGCCGACGCCGGCGTTGTTGCACAGCACATGCACGCTTCCGAACTGCTCGACGGCCGCCTCGGCGAGTGCCTCGATCTGGGCCAGCTTCGATACGTCGGTGCGCACGGCGATGGCTTCAGCGCCGGTCGCGCGTACCTCTGCAGCGGCATCGTTCAGCGGCGCTTCCTCGATGTCGGCCAGCACCACCTTCATGCCCGCCGCCGCGAATGTGTCTGCCATGGCGCGGCCCATGCCGCTCGCCGCGCCTGTCACAACGGCAACTCTGCCCTCGACCTCCATGGCCCCTCCGCTCTGTCGCTCGTGCGGCCATTCTGGCTTGGATGTGCGATGGGTGCACAGTCAGGCGGCTCGCCTGCTCGTGCCTCCGCTCGGGCAGCCCGAACGCCCCAGATCCGCCCGGCCTCGCCGGAACTGCGGACTAGTCGAAGTCGATGACGGTACGGGTGCCGACGCGCTGGCGCATCTGCTCGTAACCGACGTTGATGTCCTCCAGCGGCATGTGCGCCGAGATCATCTCGTCGAGCATCAGGCGGCCGTCGAGATACATGTCGACATAGCGGGGCATGTCGACCCGGAAGGCGTTCGAGCCCATCATCGAGCCCTGCAGCCGCTTCTCGAGCATGAACACCTCATAGCCGGTGATCTCGATCTTCTCGCCGAACGGCATCATGCCCACGATGACTGTGGTGCCGCCGGGCCGCGACGACGACCACGCCTGCTCGCATGTCTGCTTCAAACCGATGCACTCGAAGGCGTAGTCCACACCGCCGCCGGTCAGCTCCTTGATGGCCTCCACCGGGTCGTCGACCTCGCTTGCGTTGACGGTGTCGGTGGCACCCACCTGGCGAGCTGTCTCGAGCTTGTCGTTCTCGACGTCCACCGAGATGACCCGGCCGGCCCCGGCAATGCGTGCGCCCTGCACCGCGGACAGGCCGATCCCTCCGGCGCCGTAGACGGCCACCGTGGCACCGGGTTCGATACGGGCCGTCTTGAACACCGCACCGAGTCCGGTAGTGACGCCGCAGCCGATGAGCGCCGCACGGTCGAGCGGCATGTCGTCGCGGATCTTCACCACAGCGTTCTGGTGGATCAGCATCTCCTCCGCGAACCCGCCGAGACGGGCGAACTGGCCCACCTCGGTGCCGTCTGGCTTGGCCAGCCGTGGTGAGGCGCCGGATGCCCGAGCGACGGCAGCGGGATTGGCGCAGATGTTCGGGCGTCCGGTCAGGCAGCGCTCGCAGTGGCCGCAGAACACCGACAGGCAGCTGATGACGTGGTCGCCGGGCTTCACGTAGGACACGTTGTCGCCGACTGCTTCGACCACACCGGCACTCTCATGACCCATGACGGCGGGGAGCTGGTACGGCCAGTGGGCATCCATGAAATGCAGGTCGCTGTGGCACAGGCCCGCGTGCACCACCCGCAACAGGACCTCGTCGGGAGCGGGCGCATCGACCGAGATGTCCTCGATGTCGAGCTCGCCCGGAATCTCGTTGAGCACTGCAGCTTTCATGGTCGGCTTCCCCTCCCGTCACGCACTTCGGCGGCGCGACCCGGCCACGCCGCAGCGTACTCACCCGCGAACTGGCCCTGAGGCAACGCCGTGACCCGAGCGCTGGAGCACCTCTGGCCGGATCAGCAGCCACAGCGTCAACCCGGCGAGGCCCAATGAAGCCATCAAGATGACTGCGGTGCGAGCGCCGAGCTGCTGTGCCACCTCGCCGAGCACGTAGGTGCCCACGGGCAGCGCGCCGATCGCCATGCTCAGCAAGCCCATCGCCCGGCCCCGCATCTCCTCCGACACGGCGGTGAGCACCAGGGTCGACTGCGTCGCAGCAAAGAGCCCGCTGCCGCAGCTGGCGACGTACAGCGTGATCACGGCGATGAGAACGTTCGGGGACAGCGCCCACACGATGAGCATCGCCATGGCCACGAAGACGCCGAATGAGTAGGCGATCCCCCAACGACCGTCGCCCCACCTCGCCGTGACCAGCGATCCGGTGATCATGCCGAAGCCGGTCATCGAGCCGATGATCCCGATCTGCGACGCCGTGGCGTTGACCTGATCGCCGATGAGCTGGACGGCCGGGAAATAGGCGAACATGAAGAAGTTCGCCATCACGGTGACGCCCAGGATGCTGAGCAGGCTGCGATTGGTGCGGGCCAGCCGCAGGCCCGCCCGCAGCTCCGCGAGCGTCGAGGTGCTGGCTCGGCCGTGCTGATGCGCCTCGCTGGCTCGGCCGTGCTGATGCGCCTCGCTGGCTCGGCCGAGGGGCACGACCTCGAAGATCCGGTCCCGGAGTGCATCGGACCACCGGTCGGTCGCCGCGGCGGCGGGCCGGGCCGGGGGCACGCGTGGCACCCACATGAGCAGGAACAGGCCGACGCCGAGCATGCTCGCAACACCCAGGAAGGCCATGCCGACGCCGGCGCGGTCGGCTACGGCTCCCCCGAGCAACTGCCCAGCGGCGACGCCGGATGCGAGCGCCATCGTCTCCCACGCCATCGCCTTGTGCAGCCGGTCCGGACCCACGATGTCCAGCACCAAGGCTCGCCGGCTGGTCATGTCTACGACCCAGCCGACACCGGCAAACAGCAGGAACGGGAACAGCAGCCAGATGCCGAGCTGATCGGACCGCTCGGCAAACCCGACGACGGCGACGAACGGCACGAGCAGCGCCGTCTGGAGCCGCACGGTGCGGCGGCGGTCGAACCGGTCCGAGATGACGCCCCCGATGGCGCCGCCCAGCAGCAGCGGTGCCCACATGACGGCGCCGGTGAGCTGCACCATGCGGGGCGACCCGGTCATCTGGTTGACGTGGTAGCTCGCCAAGAAAGCGATGGCCCAGCGGCCCCAGTGCCAGCACAGCCCGCTGAACCACAGCGGGGCGAATCCGCGCGCCGCGAATGCCCCTCGACGGTCGGTCAAGCGGGCACGCCAGACGCCGGTGCCACAGTGACCGGTACGCCATTGACCGCGGCGTTGCCCGACGGGACATCCACGAAGTCGGGCGGGACGAGCACGTTGTAGTTGACCCCGGCGTACCGGCTTGCCACCGATTGGCGGGTTCCGGGCTTGTTGTGTCCCCAGCCATGCGGCAACGACACAACTCCGCGGTACATCTGGTCGCTGACCTCCACCGCCACCTCGACGGCGCCGCTGGACGACGAGACCTTGGCGAGCTCGCCGTCGGCCAGGCCTGCATCGGCTGCGTCGTCAGGGTGAATGAGCAGCGTGCAGCGGTCCTTGCCCCGCACCAGCACCTCCACGTTGTGCATCCAGGAGTTGTTGGAGCGCACGTGACGGCGGCTGATGAGCACGAGCGAGGAATCGGCACGGGCGAGGCGCTCGGTGAGGCGCTCGACGTCGGCGGTGATGCGCTCAGGGGCCAGATCGATCTTGCCGTCGGGGCTCACCACGATGTCGTCGACCTGCGGGACCATGGGACCCATGTCCAGTCCGTCCGGCAGCTCCTTCAGCTTGTCGAGGTTCAGGCCGTCGGGGTCTTCGCCGTAGCGGTCGCCCCACGGGCCGGTGCGGATGGCCAGGTCGTTGAGCCGCTCGGGCCCGGGCTCGGGTGACGCATCCAGCGCCACCGCCGGATCCACGCCAGCCAACTCCGCAAGGGCAGAGAAATACAGGTCGTCGAACTCTGCGACGTTCACCTCTCCCAGGCCGGCGCACATCGCGCCGAGCCGGGTGAGGATCTCCCACTCGTCGGGCCGCCCCTGCTCGGGCTCGAACAGGGGCGGCGCGTACTTCGCCGCCGAGCGCTTGGCCCAGCCCCACAGCATCTCGGAGTAGAAGTGCTGCTCCAGCGCTGCCAGTCCCGGCAAGACGACATGGGCGTGGCGGGAGGTCTCATTCAGCGCGTTGTCCACCGAGATCATCGCCTCCAGCTGCGGCAAGGCGTTGTCGAGGCGTTCGGAGTTGGGGGCCGACAGCACGGGATTGCCGCCCACCACGATCAGTGCTTTGAGCTGGCCCTCGCCGGGTGTGTCGATCTCCTCGGCGAGGCAGCCCATCGGGAACTGGCCCAGCACCTCGGGAATGTCGCGGACCCGGCTCCGCCAGCGGTCGAACCCGCCCTCGAAGCCCCAGTCCTGCTGCAGCATCGACCACGCCACTGGCTTCGCCCACATCATCCCGCCGACTGAGTCCAGGTTGCCGGTGAGCGCGCAGATCACGTCAGGCAGCCACGATGCCAGCGTGCCGAACTCCTGGTTGCAGGTGCCGATGCGGGCGTACCACGCGGCCCGTTCGGCAGCGGCGAACTCACGAGCCAGGGTGCGGATCGTCTCGGCGTCCGCACCGCACGCTTCGGCCACCCGCTCCGGCGGGAACTCAGCGGCAATAGCCCGGACCTCGTCCACACCCTTAAGCCGATCTGCCAGGTGCCCGAGCCGCACGAGCCCCTCGTCGAACAGCACGTTCACCACCGCGAGCTGCAGCAGCGCATCGGTGCCGGGCCGTACCGGCAGCCACTGGTCGGCATGGGCGCAGGTCTCGCTGCGGCGCGGGTCGATCACCACCACCTTGCCCCGCTCGCGAACGCCGTCCAGCGAGCCCGGAACGTCGGGGCAGCCCATGAAGCTGCCTTGGCTGGCGCCCGGGTTGGCGCCCTGCACCACCATGAAGTCGGTGCGATCGATGTCGGGCACCGGGATGCGCCATGAGTGCCCGTACATCAGCTGGCAGCACACGTTCTTGGACCAGGTGTCGACCGTGCCCGACGAATAGACGGTGGGTATGCCAGCCAACTGCAGGAACATGCCTGCGTAGCGGCTGATCGAGTAGTTGAAGCCGGTGGCATTGCCGAGGTAGGCGGTGATGGCCTCGACGCCGTAGGAGTCCCGGACGCCGCCGAGCAGCTCGGCGCAGCGCTCGAAGGCGGCTTCCCAGCTGGCCTCGACGAACTCGCCGGACGCATCGCGGATCAGTGGCCTGCGCACGCGATCGGGATCGGCGTACATGTGCCCGAGAACGGTGCCCTTGGGGCAGATGTAGCCCTTGGACCAGACGTCATTGCGGTTCGGCCTGATCAGCTTCACTTCGCCGTCGGCGTGATGCACCTCCAGCCCGCACATCGCTTCGCACAATGAGCAGCTTCGAATATGGATATGGCGATCGGTCATGCGAGTCCTTCTTGCAACGTGCGGCGGAGTGTCAGAGATTACGACGCCGCATCGGTGCCAGCCGGTCTTGGCTGCACGACGGCCCAACCGATGTCGAGCGGCCGATGATCGGGATTTTGCGCCTGGGGCTACTATCGGGGTCGTGACATCGGCTGATTCGACGGCGGCGCAGTCAGAGCCGGGCGCCGATCAGCCCGTGCTGACAGATGTCTGGCAGGGAGACGACGGCGTCGGCTTCGACGCTGAGCAGAGCAACGTCAAGATCTGCCGCAACGCGCGCCATTTCACCTTCGATGGCTTTGCCGAAGGCGACGAGGACGTCGCCACGTCGTGGCGGAACCTGCTCGAGCGCGAAGGCAAGGCGTCTGCTGACGGCACCTCGCTGCGCGACCTGGTCCTCGGTCCCACATCAGGCGACTGAGGCCGGCGGCGTCCCGGGCTCGAACGGTGAGCGACCCGCCCCGCAACGAGACGCCGGCGAGCGTTGCCGAGCTCCAGGCGCAGCTCCGCTCAGCCGGCTACCTGGCCAGCCGGGGTTTGGCCACTGCAACGCTCATCGGGATGCGGTTGGGCCGGCCGATCCTGCTCGAAGGCGAGGTCGGCGTCGGCAAGACCGAGATGGCCAAGTGCCTTGCAGAGATCGGCGGGCGGGAGCTGATCCGCCTGCAGTGCTATGAGGGCATCGACACCTACCAGGCGCTCTACGAGTGGGACTACGCACGGCAGATGCTGCACGTCCGGGCGCTGTCGGAGAGCGAGCTGACCGACGTCGAGGCTGTCAGCGGGCTGTACGGGCCTGAGTTCCTCATCGAGCGGCCGCTGCTGTCGGCGATCAAGGCCGGCAGCAGCGCAGTACTGCTCATCGACGAGATCGACCGTGCCGACGACGAATTCGAGGCGTTCCTGCTGGAGCTGCTGTCGGATTTCCAGATCACGATCCCCGAGATCGGCACCATCACCGCGTCCAGCCGACCGATGGTGGTGCTGACCTCGAATCGCACACGGGAACTGCACGACGCCCTCAAGCGGCGGTGCCTCTACCACTGGATCGGCTATCCCAGCCTCGACGAGGAGATCGAGATCGTGCGCCTGCGTGCGCCAGATGCCGTCGAGACGCTCGCTCACAAGGTCGTCGTCGCAGTCCAGCGCCTGCGCGACATGGACCTCGTCAAACCACCGGGCGTCGCCGAGACGCTGGACTGGGTCGATGCGCTGGGCGTGCTGGGCACCGACGATCTCGATGCCGCAGCCGCTGCGGACACCGTCGGTGCCGTCATCAAGGACCGTGACGACCTCGAACTCGTCGAAGCCGAGCTCGATCGTGTTGTCGCCGATGTCTGAGCGAACGCCTGCGCTCGGAAACGACGCCGGCCCAGATCCGGCGGAATTCGTGGCGAGGCTCGTCGGCTTCGGCCATGCGCTGCGGGCCGCGGGCCTTCCGGTGGGCTCCGACGACACGGTCACGTTCTGCTATGCGGTCTCAGAGCTCACGCCGAGCGATCTCGAAGACGTCTACTGGAGCGGCCGGACGACACTGATTCATCGCCGGGATCACCTGCCGCTCTATGACGAGGTGTTCCGCCGGTACTTCCTGGGACACCGGGCCCCGGCCGGCCCCGAACCCCCCGCAGCCGAGCCGATCGCGCAGGGCCTCAGCGGCACCCTGAACGTGCCCGACAGCGAGTCCGGTGCCGAATCGGGCGACGACCGGCCGATGGTGCTCGGGCGGCAGGCCTCCGGGGTTGAGATACAGCGTGACAAGCGCTTTGGCGACTGCACGCCCGACGAGCTGGCCGCGCTGCGGCGGATCATGGCACAGGTCCGGCTCGAACCGCCCCGACGCCGCACCCGCCGGCGGCGGAACGATCCGTCGGGGGCACGCCTGGACATTCGTCGAATGGCACGCGACGCAATGCGGCTCAGCCATGCGGCCCCTGTCCTTCATCGTCTGACGCGAGCCGAGCGGGCTCGCCCGCTGGTGCTGATCCTCGACGTTTCTGGGTCGATGGCCGACTACTCAAGGAACCTGCTGCAGTTCGCGCACTCCATGCGACGGGCGGCACAGAAGGTGGAGGTGTTCTGCTTCGGCACCCGGCTGACGCGCATCACACCGGCGCTTGACCGCCGCAACCCCGACGACGCCATGAAGCTCGCTGCGGCCCGCGTGCTGGACTGGGACGGCGGCACCCAGATCGGCGAGTCGTTGAACACCTTCATCCGCAAATGGGGCCGCAAGGGGCTCAGCCGGGGCGCCACAGTGGTCATCTGCTCCGACGGACTCGACCGCGGCAGCCCCGCAGTTCTGGCTGACGCGATGGAACGCCTCAGCCGGCTCTGCCACCGCATCATCTGGATGAACCCGCTCATCGGCGGCAACGTCGATGCGCCGCCGAGCACGCTGGGCATGCTGGCCGCCGGTCCGTTCATCGACAGCCTCGAATCGGGCCACGACTTGGCGAGCCTGGAGTCGTTCGCTGCCGAGCTGGCTCAGGTTGGCTGACCCCGATGAGCCGCCTCTTGCTGGGATGGCAACAGTGAGCCGCTGGAGCGTTTCCATCCAAGCCGAGGGCGACCGCCCCGTCGAACTGGATGAGGTGGTCGCGCTGGCCGACGCAGTCGCGCCGCTCGAAGGCATCGCATCCGGCGTCGGAGCGATGGCCTACGGCGCCCAAATCGTTGTAGACGCTGAGAGCTCCGATCAGGCCGTCGAGGCCGCCATGGCAGCGTTCGCCGCAGCCGTCGAGACAGCAGATCTCCCCGCCTGGCCGATGACCCGTGCGGAAGTGATCGGCGAGGACGAGCTGGAGTTCGACGAGTGACCGGACCCAGATGATCAGGCTCGGCTCGCTTGCCGGATACCCCTTCGAGGGACCAAGGGTGCTCGGCGGATGGACGCCACCGGCAAGTGCAGCCGTGTTTGCGATCCTGTATCGCGACGATCCCGAGAACCGGCCGCACGACTACGCCGTCATTGACGTCGACCACGCCGACAACCTGACTGAGGCCGGCCTGCCGTTCGGCCACCCGAGAGCGAAGTGCTGGGAGCGGCGCGCCGGCAACAAGTGGAACCTCCACATCTGCACCTACGAGGTGCCGGGCGGCCTGCCCTCGCACCGCGAACAGATTGCCCGCGAGCTCATCGCCGTCTACCGACCCGGCTGCGCACCCGACCAGTACGACCAGAAATGGGAAGACCAGTGGATCGGCAGCTACCAAGCTCCCACCGCCGGCCCCCTCACCACCACCCGTGATCCGGGTGGTTCGACAGAGACGACATAGCTGCGGAGGCGGCAGGGAATTCTGCGACGTTGCGACCAGCCGGATCGCTGGTCGCAGAATTCCCTGCCGCCTCCGCAGCGGTCGCGCGGTTCTATTCGGGGTGGTAGCCGACAGCCTCGTGGAATCGGCTGCGCCGCGTGCCCATCGCAGGCCGGGCCGACGAAGGCTCACGCGGCTCGGGATCAGGCTCGTACGTGGCGCCGGCCACGATCCCTTCGGCCATGCCGTACAGCAGCGGCAGTGCACCAGCGATGACGCCCGCTGTGTTGTTGATGCGCTCGACGCCCGGCTCAACAGCCTCGGCGTCGGACTTGATCTTCCACACGATCTGCGAGCACTCCTCGAGCAGACCGGCGATCCGGGTGAGCTGGCTGCCCACTACGAACAGGTAGAAGGCCAGTCCCGCGATGAACAGGCCGATCAGGATGACGGAGAGAACCACGAGCGTCGTCATGAGCGCACCTTGTCGAGTACACGGCCAAGGAACAGGTGGTGTTCCAGGCCTTCGGTCAGGACCGCATCGACTTGGTCGGCGGTCTCCGCAATGAGAGCCGTGTCACCGGTGTTGGCGGCGGCTCGCTCGAGCGTGTCCTTGATGACCTCCACCCGGCGCTCGATCGTGCGCACGAGCAGCACCAGCATGGTGAGCAGGACAACCACTGCCACGATCACGACGAAGCCGCCGATGATGACGCCCCACCACAGGTTCTCCTGCGTGTCGGTCAGAGCCAGCAGACCCATCTCAGCCTCCTAACCGGTTGCGGCCGCGCTTGAGGCCGGCGACGATCACCGATGCCGCAGCGATGGTCGTGTTCAGTACCGACAGCGCCGCCGTGTTGGTGACGGCATCTTCCAGTCCGTCGTTGATCTCGGTGGCTCGATTGCCGATCGAGCGGGCCAGAATCAGAATCGGCACCACGAGGGCGACCACGGCGATCACCACGACGATGCCGATGACGATGCCGATGACCCATCCGGTGGTGGACCCGGCGTCCGAACTCTGGGCGAGCAGATGCAGCATGGCAGCCCTCCCTCAGATCGATTCGCAGAAGTCGTGAACGGGCATCAGCGTCGAATTGACCGACGGCAGCACGGTGGGCACCGTTGAGGTCTGCTCGGCGATGACCGCGACACCCCCGGCGACTTGGGCGAGCGTGCTGTGGACCGCTCTCAGGTGGAGCACCACGCGCAGCAGCCCGACGGCTGCGGCCAAGATGATCAGGGCGCTGATGATGACGGTGACCCAGGCGACAACAGGCATCACATTTCCTTTCAGCCCAGGAGCTTCCCGACCGAACCGGCGTAGCGGACCGCGCCGTCCGCTACCTCGGTGATCGTCTCGTCAGTGGTTGCGAGCAAGTCCTGCGTGGTGTCGAGCTCGCCGATGATCCCCACGCCGCCGGCCAGGATGTCGTCGCTGGCCTTGCGGATCCGCTCAATGGCGGCAAGCACCCGGTTCAGCAGTGCGAGTGCGACGGGCACGACCACCACGAGCAGTATCAGGTTTCCTATCCACCAGAGCACAAGCGCCTCCTCAGACGGCCTCGGGGCGGTACGGCAGGGCAAGCCGACGCACGACGCGGGCGAGGCCCATGCCTGCGGCGCGCACACCGATGGCGAGGCCACCGGCGGCTTGTACCTGTGCGATTTCGTCGGGATCGCGCCCCTCGGCGATCGCCGAAAGCCGGTTCTGCACATTGGCGGCGAAGTCGCCCAGCAACACCGTCGTCACGTCACCCACCAAGCCTCGGCCGTACTGTGCGGCCGGACCGGAGAGCTGTAGGTCCATGGCGACGTCCACGGCGGTGCCCCCTGCGGTTGGGGCAAGGATTGCGTCGAGAGCAAGCGTGGCCTGGCCCCGGCCTTTGCGATCGGTGCCGCTCGCGCTGACCGAGATGGTGCGGGCGTCGGGGTCGCGGTGGGTGATCTCGGCGCTGCCGTCGAAATCGAGCTTGATGGGGCCGAGTCCGATGGACACCGTGCCGCCGTAGCGGTCGTCGCCGAGATCGGTGCTCAGCTCCGCGCCGGGCAGGCACGCCGCGACCTGCGGCACATTGCCGAAGAAGTCCCACACGGCCTCGGTCGGCTGAGCGACCTCGAACTGGTTGGTGATCTGCATCAGGCGACTCCCTGCTCACGTGCGAAGGCGGTCCGGCACCCCGCACAACAGAAGTAGAAGACCTCGTCCCCCACTTCCAGCGACGCAGTCCCCGCATCGATCTGGACCGTCATGCCGCAGACAGGATCGACAGCGGTCCCTGTCGTCGACGCCGGCGCTGTAACCGGGGCAGCGAATGTGCCCTGTGCCCGCAGCTGCACCAGCTCGGCCAGGATCGACACCGCTACTTCCTTGTGCGAGGTGCTGCCGAGATCGAGGCCGGCAGGAGCGCGCAGCGCATCGAGCTTGGTCGATTCGACACCTTGGGCCTCAAGCAGGGCCCGCACGCTGCGCCCTCGTCGAGCGGACGAGACCAAGCCCACGTAGGCGGGATCGGCCTTGAACGCTGCGGCCAGCACGTCCTCGTCTCCGTGCCCCTGGGTGGCGACCACGACCATTGACTGCGGCGTGAGCAACCCCTCGCTGAACTCGGCACGGTCGACGAGCTCGACACGCCAGTCGAGCTGGGCTGCGAGCACCGACAGGGTGGTTGCCATCGGCGAGCTGCCGACGATCACCAGATGAGGTACAGCCACGACGGGC
Organism: Candidatus Poriferisodalis sp.; assembly: GCF_965208555.1. Lineage (GTDB taxonomy): Bacteria > Actinomycetota > Acidimicrobiia > Acidimicrobiales > Poriferisodalaceae > Poriferisodalis. The sequence continues at coordinate 1,221,689 of NZ_OZ242342.1, forward strand.
TCCAAGTAGATCTGCAGGGCGCCTTCGCTCTGGCACGACATGGGCACCGCTGCCGTGCCTTGCGGGAGATCGCCGAATCGGTCGCTCGCGCCCAGGGCCAGCAAGCGCGGCGTGCCGGCTTCGAGCGTTGCGATGGCCTCGCGGATGAACACCGGCTCAGCGCACGCGCCGCCGATCCAGCCGTAGATCTCGCCGGAGGCCGTGTAGATGGCACGAGATCCCTGCTGCCCCGACGTGGGACCCTCACGCCACACGACGGTGGCCAGCACGAATGCCTCCCCGCTGCGCGCAAGCTCGGTGGCGCGTTCGAGCACGCCCCAGCCCTCGACGGCCCTGTGCCCCCCGATACCGGGCCCGGCGGGACTGCTGCTGTTCATCACTCCGTCTTCACCGGCGGTGCGCCGGAGATGTCATGGCCTCCGGTGATGGCCTCATAGACCCGGTCGGGCAGCAGCGGCATGTCGATATTGCGGACGCCGGTGTCGCCGATGGCATCGATGACCGCGTTGACGAATGCTGCGGGACCGCCGACGGTGGCGCACTCCCCGATGCCTTTCGCCCCGATGGGGTGGTGCGGGCACGGTGTCACCACTTCATGAAGCTCGAATCCCGGCGTCTCCCATGCAGTCGGCAGCAGATAGTCCATGTAGTTCGACCCGATGCAATTGCCGTCCTCGTCGAAGGTGATGAACTGCATGTTCGCCATGGCGTAAGCCTCGGTGAGCCCGCCCATGATCTGCCCCTCCACGATCATCGGGTTGATCCGCACACCGCAGTCGTCGACAGCCACCACCCGCAGGACGTCCCACACGCCGGTCTCAGGATCGACCTCGACCGTCGCGATGTAGCAGGCGAACGGCCAGGTGAGATTGGGCGGGTCGTAATAGGCGTTGTTCTCCAGACCCGGCTCCATGCCGTCGGGCATGTTGCTGTACGCGGCAATCGCGCATTCCTGGATGGTCACGCCCCGGTCGGGTGCACCGCGCACGGAGAACCTGCCGAGCTCCCACTCGATGTCCTCTTCGGACACCTCGAGCAGGTGCGCGGCGATCTGGCGAGCCTTGGCGCGGATCTTGCGCGACACCATGGCCACCGCCGCCCCGGCCACGGGCGTGCTGCGCGACGCATAGGTGCCCATGCCGAACGGGGCCGTGTCGGTGTCGCCCTCTTCGACCAGGACGTCCTCGGCGGGGATGCCCAGCTCGTGGGCCACGATCTGCGCCCACGTGGTCTCATGGCCCTGGCCCTGGGTCTTGGCGCCCGTCCGCAGCAGCGCCTTGCCGGTCATGTGGACCTTCAGCTCGGCGGAGTCGAACATCTTGATGCCCAAGATGTCGTACTCGCGGCTGTTGCCTGCCCCGAGGGGCTCGGTCATGGTCGAGATGCCGATGCCCAGCAGCCGGCCGCGCTGTCGGGCTTCTTCCTTCTGGCGCAAGAAGTCCTCATAGCCGATCGCCTCGAGTCCGAGGTCGAGGCACTTGGCGTACTGGCCGGAGTCGGTCAGGAATCCCCACGGCGTGCGGTGCGGGAAGTCGTCGTCGCGCACCAGGTTGATCCGGCGGAACTCGGCCTGGTCCATGCCGAGGTCGCTGGCGGCGGCCTGCACCATGCGCTCCTGGAAGTACATGGCCTCGGTGACGCGGAACGAGCACCGGTAGGCGACGCCGCCCGGAGCCTTGTTGGTGTAGACGCCCTGAGCGGTGAGGTGGGCGGCCCCGATGTCGTAGCAACTGAAGGCCGAGTGCATCAGGCCGATCTTGAACTTGCTCGGCTGGGCGTCGGAGAAGAAGGCACCGTGGTCGGAGTCGGTGTGCATCCGCACGCCGAGGATGCGGCCGTCGTTTCGCAGCGCCATCTCGCCCTTGAGGTAGATGTCACGGCCGAAGCCCGTCGAGATGAGGTTTCCGCTCTTGTCCTCGATCCACTTGACCGGGCACTCCAGCAGAATCGACGCCAAGATCGACACGACGTAGCCCGGATACACCGGTACCTTGTTCCCGAAGCCGCCGCCGAGGTCGGGCGACACGATGCGGATCATGTGCTCGGGCAGCTCGGCAACCAGCGCCACCGCAGCCCGGATGATGTGCGGTGCCTGGGTGGTCATGTACACCGTGAGCTTCGAGGTCGCCCGGTTGAAATCGGCGATCGAGCCACACGCCTCGATGGGCGACGGGTGCGAGCGGGGGTAATGCATCTCGATGGACGAGACCACATCGGCCGCAGCGAAGGCCCGATCGGTGCCCTCGCGGTCGCCGACCTCCCAGTCGAAGACGACGTTGGAATCCTGACCGGTCTTGTCGTCGCGGATCAGCGGGGCATCGGGGGCGAGCGCCTGCGTCGGGTTGACGATGGGCGGCAGCGGTTCGTAGTCGACCACGATCGCCTCGCAGCCGTCCTTGGCGATGTACGGGTCGTCGGCGACGACGCAGGCCACTTCCTGACCCTGGAACCGGACCTTGTCGGTAGCAAGGACGGCTTGGGTGTCGTACGACAGCGTCGGCATCCACGCCAGATTCCGGGCGGCCAGCATGTCGCCGGTGAGCACCATGCGAACCCCAGGAATGGCCCAGGCAGCGCTGACGTCGATGGAGCGGATGCGGGCGTGGGCCAGCGGGCTGCGCAGGATCTCCATGTGCAACATGCCGGGCAGGGAAATGTCGTCGATGTAGTTGCCCTTGCCGCGGATGAAGCGGTTGTCCTCCACCCGGCGCCGGCTGGCACCGAGGCCGCCGATTTTGATCTCGTCGAGCGCCATCTCAGCCCTCCTCCCCGGTCTCGTCGCCGTCAGGAGGTGCGCCGCCCAGCTTCTCGGCGGCCCACATCACCGCCTTGACGATGTTCTGGTAGCCGGTGCAGCGGCAGAGATTCCCCGACAGCGCCCAGCGGATCTCGTCCTCGCTGGGGTTCGGGTTCTCGTCTAGCAGGGCCTTGGCGCACAGCATCATGCCCGGCGTGCAGAAGCCGCACTGCAGGCCGTGCTCGTCCTTGAAGCCCTCCTGGATCGGATGCAGCTCGCTCGCCGTCGCCAGACCTTCGACGGTGAGCACCTCGTGACCGTCTGCTTGGACGGCGAACATCGTGCAGCTCTTGACCGGCACGCCGTCGTACAGCACCGTGCACGCACCGCAATTTGTCGTGTCGCAGCCGGTGTGGGTGCCCGTCAAACGGAAGCCGTTGCGCAGCAGGTGCGCCAGCAGCAGCCGCGGTTCGACATCAGCTGCTCGCTGCTCGCCGTTCACGGTCAGCTCCACCCGGCGAACCGGAACATCGTCACCGAAACTCGGCGGGACCTCTTCGAACAACGTGCTCATGTCAGGCCGCCTCGTGTCCGGCTCGCTGGATCTGTGCTCCGATGCGCCGCACGAAGGTGGCAACGACGTGGCGCTTGTAGTCGGCGCTCCCCCGGTGGTCAGTGCGTGGCTGCGCCGCCTCGGCGGCGAGCTGGGCTGCTGCATCGACCGCATCTGCGTCGAGCGCTGTGTCGACCAGAGCGGCCGCAGCGTCGGAAGCGTTGATGGTTGCCGGTCCGACGCCGGTGAGCCCGATGCCAGCCCGGGAGACGGTGTCTCCCGACATCTCGGCGGAAACCGCCACGCCGACGGTGGCGAAGTCGCCGACTCGCCGCTCGAGTTTGAGATAGCCGCCGGCCCTCGTCCCGATCGCCGCCGGCACCACGGCTTCGACGGCGATCTCGTCGTCGGCCAGCGCCGTCTGGAACGGACCGTCGATGAGGTCGTCAACTGCGATGGACCTTCGCCCGTTCGGACCTTCGGCAACGACGGATCCGCCCAGCGAAACCATCACCGAAGCCCAGTCGCCCTGGGGGTCGGCGTGACACAGCGAGCCGACGAGCGTGCCCCGCGTGCGTACGAGCGGATCGGCCACGACAGGAGCTGCAGCCGCAATGGTGGGCTGGTGGTCGGCGAGCGTTGCCGACTTCTCGAGATCAGCGTGACGGCACAGCGCCCCGATCCGGTACGTGCCGTCGCCGTCGGGGCGGTGATAGTTGAGGCCGGCGATGCCGTTGATGTCCACCAGCATCGCCGGCGCAGCGAACCGCAGCTTCATCATGGGGATGAGGCTCTGGCCTCCCGCCAGGATCTTGGCGTCGCCGTTCGCGGCCAGCAGCGCAACTGCCTCAGCGACGGTCGAGGGCGCCTCGTAGCGGAATCGAGATGGGTACATGCGACCGCTCCTCGGCTAGGGCGCGCCCGGGCCGCCGGGGTCGGGGACCGCCCTCGGCATGCCTTCGGCATCTGGATCGGGACGGCGTTCCTGGTGTGGCGGCCACGGCCCCTGAACTGGCTGACCGGCGACCTTCAGATAGTCGATGATCTGCGGCCATGCCCAGATCGTCGGGCTGGCACCCTCCTTGGGCGCACCCTCGATGACCTCGTACAGCCTCGGGTTGCCTGGGCTGTGGCCTGATGACTCGATCGGCATGGATTCCCCTTCCCCTTGGAGATCCGGCCGTGTCTCTGCGGCACAGCGAACTTACCACTGCCCGTCCGGGCGCTTCGAACTGCACCCGATATGGCATCTGTGCCCCGGACCGCGATACTCGCGGGCATGGCATTGGGCTTCAGCGGTTCGCTTCTCGGTCTGGGGGTGGATTCGGGTTGGTATCAGGCGGTGCTGGTGGTGCATCTGGCCGGCGCCGTGGTGGGCTTCGGCGGCAGCGCCGTGGGCACCGTCATGCTGCGACGTGCCTGGGCCGACGGACCGGACGCAGCGGCGGCCGTCCGGCGTTCGTTTGAATTCGCCTCCAACCGTCTCGTCGACGTGGCTGCCTACCTCGCCGGCATCGCCGGCGTCGTCGCCGTGCTCGTCGGGCCCTGGAATTTCCGGCAGGACTGGGTGACGATTGCGTTTGTCCTGTACTTCGCCTGGTTGGCGATTGCGCACGGCGCCTTGCGTCCGACGGGCGCCAAGCTCGCTGCTTCTCTGGAAGCCGCAGCCCAGCCCGGCAGCCCCGAACCAGCGGGTGACGCTGAGCGGCTGCGACGGCGGGCAGAGCTGTGGAGTGCGGTGAGCAACCTGGTCATCGTTGCCGCGATCGTGGTGATGGTCACCAAGCCCAGCTGGTAGTGGCAACAGCAGCGCGGCTGCCGGCCCTGCCGCGTAGCGTCGGCGCGCATGATCGACCAACGGCGCCACCGGGTGTGCGTGATCCCCGGCGACGACGCCGCGCCCGAAGCGATGGCTGCCTCGCTGCGTGTCCTGGATGCGTTGGACCTGCCCATCGACTGGGACCATGTGCCGGTGGGCGACGATCTGGCAACGCTCACGCTCGACGAGCGCGAAGCGCTGGTCGGCGAGCACATCGATGCTGCTGACACGGTGCTCTTCGGCTCGTCGAACGGCACCACCCCAGGGGCCGGCTTCATGCGCTGGGGCAAGCGCACGTACGCCAACGTGCGACCGGTGCGCTGGCGGCCGGGCTATGCCTCGCCGCTGGCCCGACCCGAGGGAATCGACTACGTGATCGTCCGCGAGAACCTCGAGGACATGTACGTCGGCGTCATGGGCCCCGCGCAGCGGTTGCTGGACGCGGGGCTGACCGAGGGCCGTTCCCGAGTCCCGCCCGATGCCGCCAACGGGCGCTTCGCGGCGAAGATCATCACCCGACCCGGCACCGAGCAGGTCACCCGCTTCGCCGCCGAGCTGGCGCTGAGCCGCGGCGGCAAGCTGACGGTCTCGGCCAAGACGAACATGCTCCCGGCGACTGACAGGTGGTTCTGCGACATCGCCCGCGAGGTGGCGCAGGAGTACCCGGGACTGGAGTACGAGCAGTTCATCATCGACGACATGGCCCACCGGCTGGTGGTGCGGCCGCACGATCTCGATGTGCTGCTGCTGCCCAACCTGTACGGCGACATCCTGTCCGACCAGGGCGCCGGCACGATCGGGGGCATGGGCCTGGCACCGTCGGGTTGCTACGGCGACGACTGGGCGTACTTCGAATCGGCGCACGGCACCGCCCCGGACATTGCCGGACAGGGCATCATCAACCCGACGGCCACGCTGGAGTCAGCCGAGATGATGCTGCGCCATCTCGAGCTCGAGGCACCGGCGGACCGGCTGGACCGGGCGCTGGCCTCGGTGTACGAAGCAGGTGAGCGGTTGACGCCGGATCAAGGCGGCACCGCAGGTACGGACGACTTCGCCACCGCCGTCATCGACGCGCTGTAGCGCGGGTGCAACCCGCTGCCGCTAGACACTGCGACCGGAGGGACACCGCGGAGGCTGCGATCTGACATGAGCGAGACGAGCGCGAACGACCAGACGCTGCCACGAGGCATTCCCGACGACCGGCCTGCGGACGGCGACGACAGGGCCCCCGTGTCGTTCCGCCTCGACGAGCTTCGGCCGTGGGGCATCGCTGCATACGTGGCCGCTGGCATGGCTGCCGACGATGCAGCAACCGTGGTCGACAACCAGCTCTGGTCGGACCGGCGCGGTGTCGACACGCACGGCTTCCAGCGGATCAGCTGGTACGTCAACTGGTTCCGTGACGGCACCACCGACCCGGCTGCCCAATGCGAGATCGTCACCCGCACACCGTCGGTTTTGGTGGCCGACGGGCATCATGGTCTCGGTCAGCTGGTGATCACCCGCTTCATGGAGCAGCTCATCGAAGCGGCCAAAGCGAGCGGGCTCGTTGTGGGGGTCATCCGCAACTCCAACGACTGGGGATGCGGGGCCAACTATCCGTACCATGCGGCCGAGGCCGGCTTCGTCTGCTACGGCACCACGACGTCGGTGCCCAACCTGGCGCCCTTCGGCAGCCGTCGCAAGCTGTTCGGCAACAACCCGATCGTGTGGACGTTCCCCCGCCGCGACCAGCCGCCCATCGTGCTGGACATGGCGATCACGCCCGTGGCGCTGGGCAAGGTGCTGCGGGCTCGCTCGGAGGGCGCGGAGATCCCGATGGAGTGGGGCTTTCTGGACCGGGACGGCAACCCCACGGTCGATCCCGATGTGGCGATGCGCGGCATCGTGCCGGCGATCGGCGGTTACAAGGGCATCGGCATGATCACTGCGTCGAATATCGCCGCGGGGATCCTGGCCGGATCAGCCCATACCGGCGACGTGGCCGTCGGGCGACGAGGGCAGTTCTTCCTGCTGATGGACCCGGGCGTGTTCCGCGACCGTGACGGCTACTACGACGACATCGAGGACATGGTCGCCCAGATCCGGGCTGCAGGCGAAGAGGACGTGCTGCCTGGCCAGACCGTGTACCTGCCGGGCGAGCTGGAGCAACTCGAGATGGACCGGCGCAGTGCTGCCGGCACGGTCAGCTATCCCGCGTCGGTGGTGCGCTCGCTGGGCCGAGTCGGCGACGAGCTGGGCGTGCCGTTCGACTGCACACCGGCGGCAGCGTCATGAGCGGCGTCACGAGCGACAAGATGCTGGCGCTCGCCGCTGAGTGGGGTCCGACGTTGCGGGAACGCAGCGCCGAGATCGACTCGCTGCGGCAGCTGCCGCAGGATCTGGCCGATGCACTGGCTGCCGATGGCTTCTACCGCACGCTGGTCCCGCCGGCACTCGGCGGGATGGGCCTGTCGCCCGCGGTCGTGGCCAACATCAGCGAGGTGCTGGCGATGGGCAACGCCTCGGCAGCGTGGTGCACGTTCATCGGATCGACCTCACAGATCATGTTCGCCGCCCTCGAGGCGACCCAGCTCGCAGAGATCCTGGAGAACCCCGATGTCATCACCGCCGGTGTGTTCGCCCATTCAGGGACGGCGACCGCCGCAGCGGGGCCCGACGGTGCCGACGGCTACCGGGTGCAGGGCCGTTGGGCGTGGGCATCGGGCTCCCACAACTCGGAATGGATCTCGGGGGGCGTGCAGATCGACAGCGGCGACGGCCCCCAGCCGGCGCTGGGCCGGGCGTTCTTCCGGCCCGACGACATCGAGTTGCACGACGACTGGTACACGAGCGGGCTGCGCGGCTCGGGTTCGAGCACGTTCGAGGCCCATGACGTCTGGCTCCCCGCCACTCGCATCGCCCATGAGCGCACCATTCTGAAATCCCCATACGCCGCTGAACCGCTGTACCGCATGCCGCTGTTCGGCCTGCTGGCGCTGCCGATCGGCGCAATCGCGCTGGGGATGGCCCGGGCGTGCGTCGACGAGGTGATCGATGTCGCCAAGTCGAAAGTGCCGCAGGGCTCGCGGCGCACGCTGGGCCAACGGCCGTCGCTGCACTCGGCTGTGGCGGTGGCAGACACCGAGGTGCGCGCTGCGCGGAATCTGCTGTATTCGTCGATTGATGCTGCGTGGGCACGGGCGCAGCACGGCTTGTCCGATCTGGAACTGCGGCGTGATCTGCGCACCGCGACGACTCATGCGATGCAGACAAGTCTGGGTGTTGCCCAGTCCATGAACGCCGCCGTCGGCGGCACCGCTGTGTTCGAAGCATCCCCGCTGCAGCGCCATCTGCGCGATGCCCAGACTGCTTCGGCCCACTTCATGGTGGCCATGCCGGTCATGGAACTGGCAGGCCGCACCTACTTCGACCCCGAAGCCGACACCTCCGGCCTCTAGCCGATTCGATCCCGCTCAGTCCTCGCGGCGGCGCTGGTGGGCGGGGAGCGGGAACGTGATCGGGATCAGCGCAGTGAGATCGATATCGATCAGCGACGGCCCGACCGGGCCGGATTCGCCGCTGGCTCGGACCACCGCCTCGCCGAACGCTGCTTCGAACTCGACGACGCTGCTGACCCGCTTGGCGGGCACACCCATGGCCTCGGCCACGCCGACGAAATCGATGCCGCCGATCTCGGTGCCGTGGTGTTCGTCCCACAGCGCGTCCTGGATGATGCGCAGCACGCCATAGCCGCCGTCGTTGAACACGCACACGATGACTGGAAGGCCATGCTCGGCGAGCGTCGAGATCTCTCCCACCGACAGCATCAAGCCGCCATCGCCCTGGATCACCACGGTCGGCTGGCCGGTGGCCAGCGCTGCGCCAACAGCCATCGGCACGCCGGGGCCGATAGCGGCATTGGCCGCCCGGATCGATGTGCGCGGCGCCACGATCGGCAGCAGGCGGTTTCCCCACATGTAGCCAGGGACCGTGGTGTCACGCACGATGCGGGCCTCATCGGGCAGCATCTGGCGGATCGCATCGCAGATCGCCGCGTGGTCTGGTCCGATCTCGTCCCGCATCGCCTCCATGTCCGACGAGCGATGCTTGCGAGCTCGCTCCACGTAGCCGTCGTCGATGGTGGGCGCTCCGTCACCCAGCCGTTCGAGCAGTCCGGCCAGGCTGAGCTTGGCGTCGCCCACGACGGCCAGCGACGCCGGGTAGTTGAGACCGATCACGCCAGGATCGGCGTCGAGGTGTATCAGCTCGTCGGGCAGGCCCAACGCCCACACCCGGGTTGCGTAGTTCTGGAACCGGGTGCCCACGGCCAGCAGCAGGTCCGCCTCGGCGAAAACGTCAGCCATCTGGGGACGGTCCGAGCGGAAGCCCAGCGACAACGGGTGCAGCTCGCTCAGGGCACTGCGGCCCTCGATGGTGGTCACGACGGGGGCGCCGAGCCGTTCCGCCAGTGCGGTGAGCTCGGCTGAGGCGTCAGCAATGACTACACCGCCTCCGGCCCAGATGAGCGGCCGCTGCGCTGCCGCCAGACGCTCGGCTGCATCGTCGAGCAGCGCGGCATCAGGTCGCAGCCGGGGCACCTCGGCAGACCCGGCGATCGGCGCGTCGCCGACGCGTGCGTACTGGAAGTCGATCGGGATCTCGACTGCGCCGGGCTGGGGCCGGCCCGTGCGAACGTCGTCGGCGACTCGGGCGATCTCAGCCGAGATCTCGCTGGGATGCCGTACCGACGCCACGCTGCGGCACACCGACCGCAGCATCTCGACCTGCCCTTCGTTCTCGTGCAGGAAGCCCTTCCCCTTGCCATAGAAGCGTGACTCGGTCTGGCCAGTCACCATCAGCACGGCCGAACTCGTGAAGGCGGCCTCGTAGATGCCGGGCACGGCGTTGGCGGCGCCCGGGCCGGTCGACGTGAGCAGCACACCCATCTCTCCGGTTGCGCGGTAGTAGGCGTCTGCGGCGTGCGCCGCGGCCTGCTCGTGACGGACCTTGACCACCTCGATGTCATCGCGCACCGACAGCGCCTCGTAGATCGGCAGGTTGTGAACGCTGACGATGCCGAACACGTGCCGCACGCCCAGGCGCGCCAGCGTCGCCGCGACGGCCTCGCCGCCGGTCATCTCACTCATGGCAGTCACTCACCTCGGGCCTCGCTCATCGCCCGCACGGTAGCCCTGCGGCACCGCCGACCGCCCGCTGTCGCCGCCGGCGGTTCAGGCGTCGAGGCTGAACGGCGGGTACTGGTCCGTCAGCAGATGCAGGTAGGCGTTCATGCGCAGGTTCACCCCGAACCACGAGACGACCCACCCGCGCATGCCCTCGGGCCAGCGGCCGGTGAACAGCACAGCAAAGAAGCCGAGCACGACCAGAACCGCAGTGATGAGACCGGTGATCGCGGTGAACACCAAGGCCGGGATCACCAGGATCAGACGAAACAGCACCGTGAGCCGGTTGCGGTCGGTGAGCTGAGGCTCGATGTCCACAACGACTGGAGTGTCGCCGGGCTCGGGCGCCGACATGTCGAACTCGAACGGTGGGTACCGCTCGTGCAGGAAGTCGAAGTAGGCGTACAACCGGATGCTGTAGCGGAGGTACATGGACTGGAAGTCCGCCAAGCCTTTGGGCAGCTTGCCGGTGAACACGATGGCGAGCCACCCGAACAGGTTGAGCAGCCAGGCAATGTGCTGCAGGATCTCGAACAGGATGAGATGCGGGATCAGCAGCAGCCAGTGCACCAAGGGTCGCCAGTTGGCGATCCGCTCCGGTGATTCGACGGTGACAGAAGCCGGGTAAGCCATGCCGCCGAACCTACTTGGAGGCTCGGAATGGTCGGGGCATCGCCCAGAGGCGGGCGGGAACTGGCCCTATGCGGCGGTGCTGAGCGGTGGGTACTTGTCGGTGAGCATGTAGATGAAGGCCAAGTAGCGCGCATGGGCCCGGTAGAACCCGGTCACGAAGTTGCGCATGCTCGCAGGCCAGCGGCCGGTGAACAGGATGATGAAGTAGGCGATCGTCACCACCACGACAACGAGATAGGAGTAGACGGTGACGAAAACGATCTGCGGCAGCCCGTATATCGGACGGAACAGCGCTGCCAGACGATTGCGGTTCCCCGGCGCCACTTCGACATTCACCGCCACCGGCGAACCGCCCGGATCCTCTGCCGAGGAAGAGAACTCAAACGGCGGGTACTGGTGATGGATGATGTGCACGTACGACAGCACGCGCGGGTAATAGCGGATGTACATCGTCTGGAAGTTCGCGATACCTGCCGGAAGCTTGCCGGTGATGAGAACCGCGAGCATGGTCAAGATCGCGAGCAGCCACGCCACCACGTGGAATACAGCCAAGATCACGAAGTGCGGGATCAGCAAGATCCAGTGAACGAGCGGTCGCCAGTTCGCAACGCGGTCCGGGGCGTCGACGGAAACGGAAACTGGGTAGTCCATACCTGAAAACTACTCGCGCCCCGACCGTCGCCCGGGACTCATCCGGAGGGCGACCGCTGCGCTACGCGGCGACGAGCGGGAACTTGTGGTCGTCGGCGGGGTATTCGCCGGGAACTGAGGTGGTGTCGTCGTCGCACACGATGGGATCGCAACCGGGATGGGGGTACCACACCGCATCATCCCCCAGCCAGCGGGTGGACAGCGCCACCCGCCGGTGATCGCCGGCATTGCCAGGCGAACCGTGGATGATCCACGACGAGAAGAACAGCGCATCGCCCGGTTCGACGTCAAAACCCACGATGTCGTAGGCGGCCCGGTCGGCCTCGACGTCGGGCATCTTCTCGCCCTCGAAGTCGGCCATGAAGCCTTTCTTGCCGTCGAAGGACTCCGGCGCGTAGTAGGCGTCCCAGCTGTGCGAACCGCGCACGAACTCGAGCGAGCTCTCCGCCACGGTCACCGGCGTCATGGCCACCCATGCCGAGCAGATCTGCTTGCCGAGGAACGGCCAATAGGGAATGTCCTGGTGCCACGGCGTCGGGTTGGCGGTACGCGGCTCTTTGATGAGCAGGTGATCGAAGTAGAGGCGGGCAGTGGCCGACCCCATCAGCGCCGCAGCCATCTGCGCCATGCCGGAGTTGAAGACGAAGTCGCCGATGACCGGGTCGATCTCCCAGCGGTAGCGGCTGGTGAACAGCCGGTTCTCCGAAGCACCCGGGTTCGTGTCCGACACCCACTTGCCGGGCTCGCGCAGCTGCTCGTCGGCCACGCCCAGCACCCGATCGATCCAAGCGGCCGACACCGCATGCGTCACCTTCACCACGCCATCGGCCGCGAACACCGCCTTGTGTTCGTCGGTGATGCGTTCGCCGGCCCGAGAGCTGGCCTGGATCGGGTGGCCATAAGGGCGACTCATGTCTCCTCCTCGACGTGGTATCCGGGCTCGGGTCCGCTACGCCGCAGACGAATTCGATGCGAGTGAGTCTGCCAGCGCTTCAGCGTCGGTTTGCGCGTCTTCAGCCGAACGGGCACTCACCGCCTCCAGCAGACCGGCGATGCGGGCTGGGCTGTGGGTGCGCTCCTGCATGACGCCGAAGGCGTGGTGCGCGGGGATCAGGTCGCCAAAGGGGCTGACCACGTTGACGTTGTCGCCCCCGATGAGACCCGGATGCTCCACGCCGCAGGCATCAGCCAGCCGGAAGAGCTCCTTACGCAGCCCGATGACGTAGTTCGCCAGCCGCACGCTCTTGAGCGTGGGGTCGAGACCGCGAGAGAGCCACTTGTTCTGGGTCGCCACGCCCGTCGGGCAGTGATCGGTGTGGCAGCGCTGCGCCTGGATGCAGCCGATTGCCATCATCGGCTCGCGAGCCACGCCGATCATGTCGACGCCGATGTTGAAGGCCAGTGCCGCGGGCGCGGGAAAGCCCAGCTTGGCCGAGCCGATCATCACGATCTGGTCGGTGAGCCCGGCCTCGCCGAACGCTCGGTGCACGATGCCGAAGGCCCGCCAGAACGGCAGCGCGACGTGGTCGGTGAACACCAGCGGTCCCGCGCCGGTTCCTCCCTCGGCACCGTCGACGGTGACGAAGTCGGGTCCCCGGCGGGTTTCGGCCATGTGCTGTGCCAGCTCGGTCCAGAACGCTTCCTGGCCGACGGCCGACTTGATGCCCACGGGCAGACCGGTTGCCCCGGCCACCTCTTCCACGAAGTCCACCAGCTCAGCCACACTGCCGAACGCCGAGTGACGGCTGGGGCTCACCACGTCCTTGCCGACCGGCACGCCACGTGCCTCGGCGATCTCAGGGCTCACCTTTGCCCCGGGCAGCAGACCGCCAACACCGGGCTTCGCCCCTTGGGACAGCTTCACCTCGATGGATCGCACCGGCGCCCCGTCGACGGTTTCCAGCAGGCGATCCATCGAGAACGTGCCGTCGGGATTCCGGCACCCGAAGTAGCCCGTCCCCATCTGAAACACCAGGTCGCCGCCGCTGCGGTGGTACTTCGAGACACCGCCCTCGCCGGTGTTGTGCATGCAGCCGGCCAGCTTCGCGCCGCGGTTGAGCGCCTCGATTGCCGTTCCCGACAACGACCCGAAGCTCATGGCCGACACGTTCACGATCGACGCCGGTCGGAAGGCCTTCTCGCGCTCTCGCCAGGCGCCCATGATCTTGCCGCACGCCAGAGGCGCATCGTCTGGCACCGTCCGGCCGAGCGGGAACGGGCTGTGGCGGAACGTGATGTGGCCGGGCTTGTCGATCTCGTCGTCGGTGCCGAAGCCGAAGTAGGTGTTCTGCTGCTTGGCGGTGGAATACACCCAGCGCCGCTCGTCCCGGTTGAAGGGCCGCTCTTCCTCGTTGTGGGCGACGATGTACTGCCGCAGCTCCGGGCCGATCTTCTCCAACAGGAAACGCAGATGACCGATGACCGGGTAGGTGCGCAGAATCGAGTGGCGCTTCTGGACGCTGTCGTGGATGAACACGAGCAGCAGCAACACCCCGACGATGATCAGCCCCCACAGCCACCACGGCACGATCTCGAACCTACCGCGGGCCCAACTGGCGCCGTAGCCGCAGCACCTCTGGGACGTCCTGGGGCACGGTCGCTCAGAGCCGAGTTCTCCCGGCCTGTCTGGGGATGGCTTCCTATGCTGGCCCAATGGCAGCGGCTCCAGACGGCACAGCGCCCCGACCGGCGCTGCCGCCGCTCGAACCAGATGTGCTGGCGCTTCTGCCCGCGACCGACGAGGCGCCGCGCTGCTCAGCTCACGCTGCCGGCATCGGCACCGACCCGGGCGGCACCTCGATCGCCGCCGACGCCGTAGCACTGGTGGAGGTGCCGCTGCCGTGGCCGAAACCGGTCTTCGCGAACGGCCTGCTCGAGGGCTTCCGGCCCATGATGGATCTTCACGTCGGTCCGACCCGGCTGCTCGCCGCTGTGCCGCCCGACGAACGTGCCCAGCGCAGCACGATCCCTGTCGCGCTGCACTGGCGCGCCGGGGCGGGAACCCAGTCGGCCTACTTCGAAGCCGACGGGCCCGACGGACTCCGTGGGCTGTTCGCCCACCTCGCCGATCAATCGCCCGCAAACCCGGTTCCGCAGGGAGCGGGCTTCGCTTCGGTCGGGTACGCCGAGAACGAGCGGGCGGTGCTCATCTGCACCCAAGGCAGCCATGACGTGTGCTGCGGCAGCGAGGGCACACGCCTTGCGGCCGACTTCGAAGCCGTGTTGCGCACCTACCGGGATGCAGACGTCAACGAGCCGTACACCGGTGCGCCCACCGCAAGCGGACGGGTTGCCGTGTACCGCGTCAGCCACACCGGAGGCCACCGGTTCGCTCCGACGGCGATGACGCTGCCCGACGGCCGCATGTGGGCCGGCATCGAAGCAGGAGAGATCGCCACGATCTTGGACCGGACTGCCGATGCGGCCGCGATGGCATCGCGCTGCCGGGGATGGTGGGGCGCGCCGACCGGGCCAGCCCAGGTTGCCGAGCGTGCCGTGTTCGCACGGGTCGGCTGGCCACTCGAGGACATGGCTCGCCAAGTCCGCTTCCGGCCATCGGGGGCCGGATGGGATGTCGAGGTCGTCGCAGCTGAGACCGGACGAGCATGGACGGTGTCGGTGGAGGCCGGGCGGACCGTGCCGACCATCGCGTGCCGGGCGCTCGGCGGCCTCCCCGCCAAGCCCGCGACAGAATTCACAGTCACCGATATCTGGGAGACATCGAAATGACATCACCACTGGAGGGCATCCGCGTCGTCGAGTTCGCCAATTTCGCTGCAGCACCGTCCGCAGTGGCGATCATGGCCGACCTCGGAGCCGAGGTGATCAAGGTGGAAGCCATCGGCGGCGACCCGATTCGCGGGCTGATGAAGCAGGCCAAGGTGCCCGAAGGTGCACACAACCCCGACGTGGCCTTCCAGTTCATCAACCGGGGCAAGCAGTCGATCCAGCTCAATCTGGAGGACCCCGATGGCTCGGCAATCGCTCGTCGTCTCGTCGCAGCCTCCGACGTCGTCGTGATGAACCTGCTGCCGGAGCGCCGTGATCGCTTCGGCCTGGGCACCGACGATCTGCTGGCGCTGAAGCCTGACCTGGTAGTCGGCGTGCTGTCGGGCTACGGCGAAGTGGGCGACGAGATCGACCGGCCCGGCTATGACGTGACGGCCTTCTTCTCGCGGTCAGGTCTGTACGGCGCCTCGACCCCTCCCGGCGGCGTCCCTCCGCACGCCCGACCAGGCCAGGGAGACCACACCACGAGCCTGGCGTTCTTCGGCGCGATCATGGCGGGGCTGCGCGCCCGGGACGTGACGGGCGAGGGGCAGATCGTGGAGTCCTCGCTGTTGCGCACAGCAACATGGACCATCGCCATCGACATGGCGACGTCGCTGGTGGACGGTCGCCCCAACACCGAGCGACCTCGTGACAGCGGCCTGTCGCCGATGCTCGAAGCCTTCGAGTGCGCTGACGGGCGCTGGCTGCATTTCACGATGCCCGACACCGGCGACGCATGGGAGCGGTTCTGCAAAGCCATCGAGCGCGAGGACCTGCTGGACAACCCCGACTACCAAACCGGTCGGCAGCGCTTTCGGGCGATGCGCGCGCTGCTCGCCGACATCGACGACACCCTCAAGTCACAGCCGTCCGACTACTGGATGCCCCGGCTCGACGAGTACCGCTGTATCTGGGCGCCGATCAACGACACCGCGCAGGCTGCGCAGGATCCGCAGGTGCGCGCGACTGGGGCCTTCGAGACCATCCACCACCCCGAAGCCGGGGAATTCGAAACCATCGCCGCCCCGTTCCGCATGCACAACTCCCCCGACGTGGGCGTGCGCGGCCCCGCGCCACGAGCCGGTGAGCACACCGCCGCTGTGCTCGGCGACTTGCTCGGCCTGGATGAGAGCGAGATCACCGACCTGACCGAGCGCGGCATCGTCGCTGCCGAATGAACGTCTCTCGGCCTGAGGCTGCCGCGGCTCGGCGCCGTCACCGATCAGGCGTCGAGGCGCCTGATGATGTCCGTTGCTATGTCCAGCGGTGGGCGGTCCGCAGTGAGAACCTGCTCGAACTGCCCGTAGCCGGCCGCACGCTCGTCCAATAGCCGGGCAACAGCGGCAGCCGGGTCACCGCCCGAGAGCAGCGGCCGTACCGGACCGCCGATGTCGGCCTGCAGGCGGCGGACGATCTCGTCAGCGTCCGCAACCAGACAGAAGACTCGGCCCGTAGCGGTCAGCGCATCGGCATTTGCTGGGTCAAGCAGCATCCGGCCGCCGGTCGCGATGACGTGATGCTGGCTGCGAGCGACTTCTGCAGCCACCTCCCGCTCGAGTGCTCGGAACGCGTCCTCGCCCTGCTCGGCGAAGATGGCTTCGATCGATCCGTGCCGGGCCACGATCACGTCATCGGTGTCCAGGAACGTCCAGCCCAGCTCGCGCGCAACGAGCCGGCCGACGGTGGTCTTGCCCGAGCCCATGAAGCCCGTCAGCACCACGTTCCGTTCGGGCACTCGTGCCACCCCTTCACGCTAGGCGGCTGCTAGGACGCGGCAGCCTCGATCGCGGGGCCTTGGGGCGCCAGACCGATCGGGAACGCGTCCCGGATGGCGGCGTCGACAGCAGGGCTGATGTGCGACGGCCAGTGGCTGTCCAGGGTGGCCACCACATGGTCGTGGGCCACGTCGTGCGCCGCTCGGCTGCCCGCCTCGGTCCAGTCCTCGGGAGTGTCCCGGTTGGACACCAGCGGGTAGAGGTACTCGGTCTCCATCAGCTCGAGCGTCTGCGGTGAGCCCAGGAAGTGGCCCGGCCCGGCGATGACCTCGCCGATAAGCTCGGCGGACAGGGTGTCGGCGTTCACCTCGATGCCGCGCACGGTGCGGTTGATGGCGCCCAGCATGTCGTTGTCGATCACCAGCGCCTCGTACGAGCAGGCCAGCAGGCTCGCCAGCATCCCCGCCGATTCGTAGACGATGTTGGCTCCGGCATGACCGGCGAGCCCGACGTTCAGGCCTTTCTCGTAGCCGGCTTGGGCGTCATTCACCTTGGAATCCGTCATACCCGCCGCGACGCCGGTGGGCAGCCCGAGCCAATGGCCGACTTCGGCCGCGGCGGCGTTGAGGATGCCTTCCTCACCCGACCCCCCGCTCATGGCACCCGTGCGCAGGTCGGAGACAAACGGCCACAAGCCCAGCAGGCAGGGATGCCCGGGCGACAGCAGGTTCACGAAGGTCAGTCCGCCGAGGCACTCCGCCACCGCCTGCGCCAGAGCACCGGCGAGCGCTGCGGGCGCAGTCGCGCCGGCCTGCAGGGCCGACAGCAGGTTGATGGGCATGCCTGTACGCACCTGTGCGACCAAGCATCTCGCCGAGTCGTACGCGAAGCGCAGCGGTGGGACCACGAAGGTGTTGTTCGCCGCGATGAACGGGCGCTTCGCGAACTCGCCCTCGCCGCCGAGCACGAGGTCGAACATCTCGACCGACTCGTACACCCACTCCGGCTCGAACCACGACGATCCGCCCGGCTTGGTAGTGCTGCACATCACGGCGTATGCCGTGGTCATGTCGAGGTCACGGGTCTCGACCATGTCACGGGCCACCACCGTGCGCACGTAGAAGTGCAGGTTGTCGAGCGTGTCCACCAGCCGGCCGCAGTCGTACACGTCCTGCGCAAGCGAATCGCGGAACGTGCCGGTCTCGTGGTCGTACATCATCACCGCAGCGCCCGACGTGCCGAAATAGACGTGCTCGCCGCCCACGTGCACCGATTGGTCGTCGTCGAAGCCGTGCCAGATCCACTCCTTGGCCGCGGTCTCTATGGCGCGCTCGACGACGCCGCGAGGCAGGTGGATGCGTCCGTTGTCGTCGACCCACCCGCCGACAGGCGTCGCCGCTTCGACGAACTCGTCGAGGGGGTCGCCCATGCCGACGTCTTCGAGCAGCCCGAGCGCGGTGTCGTACACCTGCTGCATATCGCTCTCGGTCAGCGGTTTGAATCGTCCCGCAGGCAAGCCTGGACGGACCGGTCGTCGGTCGCGTTCGGGAGCCGCTTCGCGCACGGCGATGCGGCCGGCTCGGCCACCGCCGCGGCGTCGGCGCGGAGCTTCCGGGGCCTCGGTCGACGATGAGTCGCTGTCGCTCAAGTTCATCTCAGGCTCGCAGTGCCGCGTTGCGGGGGTCGTAGGCGGCCTCAGCCAGCACGGTGGCTGTGCGCCGCTCGCCGAGCAGGTCCAACTCGAACATGCTGCCGGGGGCCTCGAAGCGGGGATCGACATAGACGAACGCCAGGCTGCGGCCCACGGAGTGGCCCCAAGCTCCGCTGGTGCCGATGCCCATGGGCTCGTCGCTGCCGGGCGCGAATGCGGGCTCGTTGCCGCGCACGTCGTTGTCGCCTGCGTCCACCTCGCAGTACACGAGCACCATCGACAGCGGCTCGCCGTTCTCTTCAGCTTCGCGACGCGCTACGGCCGAATCGCGGCCGATGAACGGGCGGCTGTAGTCCACGAATCGTCCGAGGCGGGCTTCGATCGGCGTGATCTCGGTGGTCAGCTCGCTGCCCCACGCCTTGTAGGCCTTCTCAATACGCATCACGTTCATGGCGTAGCTGCCGAAGTGCACGAGGCCATGAGGACCACCGGCCTCGACGACCGCGTCGTACAGCCGGTCCAGTTCGTCCATGCCGCAGTGCAGCTCCCACCCCAGTTCGCCGACATAGGACACCCGCAGCGCCTTGGTCGCAACGCCGGCCACCGTGACCTCCTGGGCGGTGAGCCAGCTGAACGCGTCATTGCCGAGGTCGGCGTCGGTCAGCGGCGCGAGCACGTCGCGCGCTCGTGGCCCCGTGACGCCAAGGATGGCGGTGCTGTCGGTGGCGTCCCGCACCTCGACCTGCTCACCTGATTCGATGTGGTCGCGCAGCCAGTCCAGGTCGTGGCTCTGGCCCATGATCGCCGAGGCCAGCCAGAACCGGTCCGGCGCCAGGCGGGCGATCGTCATCTCGCACTCGATGCCGCCGAGCGTCGTCAGCATGTGGGTGAGTCGGATGCCGCCGTCGCGTCCCGGCAGGCGGTTGGCCGACAACCGATCCAGCAGTGCCGCGGCGTCGCGCCCGCTCACCTCGAACTTGGCAAATGCGCTGAGGTCGGCCACGCCCACCCGTTCGCGCACGCCGCGCACTTCGGCGCCGACGATGTCATGAGCGTTGGAGCGGCGGAACGAGTGCGCCTCAGGTGTGCGCTCGGGCGAGAAGTACTGCGGTCGCTCCCAGCCGTAGATCTCCTGCCATTGCGCGCCCAGCGCATCGAAGCGCCCCCACAGCGGTGTCGTCTTGACCGGTCGACCGGCGTCGCGCTGTTCGCCCGGCAGCCGCACTTGGTACATCTCGTGGTACTCGTCCAGCGCCTTCTCCAGCGCGAACTGCGACTTGGGCCCGGTGTGATCGCCGAAGCGCCGCGGATCCATGCCGCGCACGTTGATCTCGGTCTGCCCGTGGACCATCCACTGCGCCAGGAACCTCCCGGCGCCTGGGCCCTGAGTGATCCCGATGGACGCGCCGTTGCAGTGCCAGTAGTTGCGCACCCCCGGTGCAGGCCCCATGAGATAGCCCGAGTCGGGGGTGTGGGTGATCGGTCCCGACACGACCTGCTTGATCCCGGCCTCCGACAGCACGCCGATGCGTTGCTGTGCGAAGTCCAGACATTCCTCGAGCACGTCGAGGTCCTCGCCGGGCAGGTGAAAGTGCAGGTCCCAGTCGATGCCGTCCACGCCGTACGGCCGCGACCCGGACATCTCGTACGGTCCGATGAGCAGGCCGTCGATCTCCTGGCGGTAGTAGCAGGAGGCTCGCGGGTCACGCACGACCGGCAGTTCGAAGTCGAGCGCCTCCACCTCGGGCACGGTCTCGGTCACCAGGTACTGGTGGATGACCGACACGATCGGCACGTCGAGCCCGATCATGGCGCCGAGCTGCGGCGCGTAGTGCCCCGCGGCGTTCACCACGTGCTCGCAGTGGATCGTGTCCTGCTCGTCGTCGCCGCCAGACTCGATTGCTGTGCCGTTGCGGCGCCGACCCGGATCGGCACCGCCACGCACGATGGTGACATCCCAGCTGCCGTCGGGACGCTGCGACATGCCGGTCACCAACGTGTGGCGCATGATCCGGCAGCCGAGATCGCGGGCACCCTTCGCCATGGCGTTGGTGCAGCTCGACGGATCGGTCCAGCCGTCGTTGGGCGTGAAGAAGCCGAGCCGTACGTCGTCAAGATCGGTCAGCAGCGGGTGCCGTTCGGCGATCTCATCGGGCCCGATGAGATGCGACTCGACACCGATCTGGGTGAGCATGGCGTGGACGTAGTGGTGCCAGTCGGCTTCATCGGCCGTGCGCGCCAAACGGATGGCGCCGCAGCCATGCCAGCCCGCAGACAGCCCGGTCTCGGCCTCCAGCTGCGGGTAGAGCGCGATGGCCTCCTGATGGACCTTGGCCATGTTGAGATCGCCGATGAAGTTCGGGATCAGGCCGGCCGCGTGCCAGGTCGACCCAGAGGTCAGCTCGCCCTTCTCGACCAGGATCGTGTCGGTCCAGCCCTCGTGCGCGAGGGCATACAGCAGACCGGCCCCCATCGCCCCGCCGCCGATGATGACGCAGCGCGCTTGTTCAGGCATGCTCAGCCATGCCGGGCCTGCTCACTCATAGACAGGTCCCCAGTTGTCCGGGCCATGTTCGGGCCGGGCCCCCCGGGTGCCGACCCCATGGCATGCCGATGCGGTGCGCGCAAATTATCACTCACTCCGCGCATGTCTGCGCGTTTGTGGGCATCTGGTTGCACAACCTGAAAGTTGGACTTGCAGATTGTGCAGTTATGCGACGGGTTACATGCGGACGCGCTGGTTGGTGGGGTCGTAGAAGCTGCGGATCGAAGGCGTGGCCTCGATGCGGCGGTCGGCGATCTCGATGTCGAAGCTGCCGACGTCCAGCCACGACTTGGTGACTGCCTGCGGCTCCGGGCCGTCCGCCGTCGGATGGGTCACGTAGCCCATCGCCAGGCAGCGATCTTCGGTGTAGCTCCACATTGCCGACGTGACGCGGCCGACAAGCTCGCCATCGCGGCGGATGGGTTCATCGTGGTAGGCGAGCACGTCGGGGTCCTCGAGCCGGAATTGGATCAGACGCCGCGTTCGTGGCAGCAGGCGCTGCTCCTCCAGCGCGGCGCGGCCGATGAAGTCCCGCTGCTTGTCCCACGCAATGGCGAAGCCCAGCCCTGCCTCGAGCGGCGAGTCCTCATCGCTGATGTCGTGGCCCCAGTGGCGGTAGCCGCATTCGAGGCGCAGCGTGTTCATGGCGTGGTAGCCGGCGTGGCCCAGCTCCAGCGACTCGTCGGCCGCGGCGGCGTCCCTGAGCGCCTCGTACACCGCGACCGCATCCGCATTGGGGACGTAGAGCTCCCAGCCGAGCTCGCCCACATAGCTCATGCGAATCGCCAGGACAGTCTTCGGGCCCCCCGATGACGCGATGTCAATGTGGCAAGCGCTGCCGAAGCCGAACGACTCGTTGTCGAGCGGGGCGCCGGTCACCAAGCCGAGCAGCTCCCGTGAACGCGGCCCCATCAGCCCGAGCACCGCCCAGTCGTCGGTCACGTCCGCAATCTCGACATCCTTGCCTCGGCAGTGACGGCGCAGCCAGGCCCAGTCCCGGGTCTGGCACGCAGCCGAGGTGACCACCCAGAAGTCGTCGTCGCCCAGCCGGGTGACCGTCAGGTCGGCCTCGATGCCTCCCCGCTCATTGCACCACTGCGTGTAGACGGCCCGGCCGGCCGGCACGTCGACATCGGCGACGCTCAGCGTGTCGAGCACCTCGAGCGCATCGGGGCCGCGCACGGTGAACTTGACGAACGACGACTGGTCGAACACCGCCACACCGTTGCGAACCGCATCGCACTCGCTGCCGGAGTTGTCGAACCAGTTCTGCTTGCCGTAGCTGTAGCGGTACTCGCGTTCCTGGCCCGGCTCGGCGAACCAGTTGGCCCGCTCCCAGCCGGCCGTCTCGCCGAACACCGCGCCCGCAGTGTCCATGGCATCGTGCAGCGCGGAGCGGCGCTGGTCGCGTGCGCTCGTGTACTGGAAGAACGGCCAGTGCATGGCGTAGAGCAGCCCGAGGCTCTCGCTGATGCGCTCGCCGAGGTACGTCTCATTGGCCTGGAACGGCATGGCCCTGCGGATGTCCACTGCGCACAGGTCCATCGGCGGGTGCCGGTCTGCGATCCAGTCGGCCAGCACCCAGCCCGCTCCGCCCGCTGACTGGATGCCCACCGAGTTGAAGCCTGCAGCGATGAAACAGCCGTCGACCTCGGGGGCCTCGCCGAGGTAGTAGGTGCCGTCGGGCGTGAACGACTCAGGGCCGTTGAAGAACAGCTGCACCCCGCAGTCGGCCAGCACCGGAATGCGGTGGCACGAACGCTCGTAAACCGGGCCGACATGGTCCCAGTCCTCGTCCAACGTCCCGAACTTGAAGTCGCGCGGGATGCCGCCCAGCCGCCACACCTTGGCGGCCGGCTCGAAGAAGCCCACCATCAGCTTGCCGGTCTCCTCCTTGAAATAGGTGTAGTTGGTGGGGTCGCGCACGATGGGCGTGGAGGTGTCGAGCCCTTCGAGCGGCTCGGTGACGACGTAGAAGTGCTCGCAGGCCTGCAGCGGGACGTTCACCCCGATCTGCGCTGCCAGGTGGCGGGTCCACATGCCGGTGGCCAGCACCACCGTGTCGGTCTCGATCAGGTGGTCTCCCCCGGCGGCTTCACCGACGGGGTTTGCGGTGCCGGGCATGAGCTCAGTCCAGACACCGCTGATGGCGCCGTTGCGGGTCTCGAGCCCGGTGACGGCAACGCCCTCGACAATGCGGCATCCGCGGGAGCGCGCACCCTTGGCCAGCGCCATCGTGACGTCCACCGGCGACACCATCCCGTCGTCAGGCAGGTACAGCGCGCCCACCAGGTCGTCGGTGCGCATCAGCGGCCACATCTCCGACAGCTCGTCCATGTCGAGCAGTCGAGACTCGACCCCGACCGAACGGCCCATCGATGCACCGCGCAGGATCTCCTCCCAGCGCTCGGCGTCGGAGGCCACCGAGATCGAGCCCGGCGCCCGGAATCCAGTCGCTTGACCCGTCTCGTCCTCCAGCGCCTCGAACAGGCGCACCGTGTAGGTAGCCAGCTTGGTCAGGCTGTAGGTCGCCTTGAGCTGCGCCGCCAGCCCGGCCGCGTGCCAGGTAGTGCCCGAGGTGAGCTGGTTCTGCTCGAGCAGCAGCACATCGGTGATGCCGCGCCGCACCAAGTGGTACGCAACGGCGCAGCCCACGACGCCGCCCCCCACCACGACCACTTCGGCACGATCTGGGATCGTGCGCCGAGACCCCGCGCGCTCGGGAAGGGTGCGGTCGCGCAGGGCGCGCCCGGGTGAGGTCTGTTCTGCCATCAATGCCGCCTCAGACGCGTTCGAGCAGGTCGGGGGTCAGATCCGCGGTCGAACGAACACCGTTGAGGCGCATCGTGCGGGTCATCCCCTCGACGAAGTAGTTGAGCACCCAGTCCACGCCGGTCTCGCCGGCCGCACCGAGGGCATACAGGTACGCCCGGCCGATCATGGCCGAGTCGGCCCCCAGGGCCAGCGCCTTCACGATGTCGCTGCCGCGCCGGATGCCGCCGTCGCAGATCACCTCGCAGCGATCGCCGACCGCCTCGCGGATGGCCGGCACGCACTCCACCGGCGCGGGGGCACCGTCGAGCTGGCGGCCGCCGTGATTGGACACGATCACGGCGTCGAGCTCCATGTCCGCCGCGATTTTGGCGTCATCCGGCGACAGCACACCCTTGAGCATCACGGGGCCGTCCCAGCGCTCGCGGAACCACTCGATGTCGTCCCACGACAGCGACGGGTCGAACTGGCTGTTGATGTAGTCGGCCAGCGCCACGGCGTCACCGCCGTCGCCGCCGGCCGCCCCCTCGCAATTCGAGAACTTGATCGGCTCGTTGCTGAGGAAGTCCAGCAGCCAGCGCGGGTGCAGCAGCCCGTCGATGATCGTGTCGGGCCCGAGCTTGGGGGGAAGGCTGAAGCCGTGCCGCACGTCGCGCTCACGGCGTCCCAGCACGGCAGTGTCCACCGTGATCATGATCGCTTCGTAGCCCGATGCGGCCGAGCGCTCGAGCAGGTCAGCCATCAGCTCGCGGTCGCGCCAGACATACACCTGGAAGAACTTTCGCCCTGCGCACACCTCTGCCACCTCTTCGACCGAGCGTGTGCCCATGGTCGAAAGCGAGTACGGGATGCCGGCCCGTTCAGCGGCACGCGCCACGGCCAGCTCGCCTTGGGAATGGGCGATGCGGTCGAAACCCGTCGGAGCGATCACCAGCGGGATCGGCACTTCGGTGCCCAGCACCTTGCCCGAGATGTCCACCTCGCTCACGTCGCGCAGCACACGCGGCCGGAATTGCCAGCGGTGATAGGCCGACACGCTGCGCTCCGCGCTGACCTCGTCCTCGGCTGCCCCGTCGATGTAGTCGAAGCAGCCGCCCGGCATGCGGCGTTTCGCCATGCGGCGCAAGTCGGAGACGTCGGCTGCCCGGATCAGGTGTCGCTTGTCGGCATCGTGCTCGAACTCGCCGAACTGCATGACGCTGCGGGCCGTTTCGTAGGCCTGCGACACCCAGCTCGTCAACCCCGCCATGAACGCGAACTCTACGATGTCGCAATGGCCACAAACGCCGAACTGGCAGAGCGCTACCGCGCAATATTGCCCAGCTTCATCAGCCCGCTGTACGAGCGGCCGGTGTCCATCGACCGCGGCGAGGGGAGCTACGTATTCGACAGCGAAGGCACCCGCTACCTCGACTTCTTCGGCGGGATCCTCACCACCATGATCGGGCACGCCAATCCCGTCGTAGTGGAGGCCGTGCAGGCCCAGGCAGCCAAGGTGATGCACACATCCACGCTGTACCTGAACGAGGAGATGATCTCGTTCGCCGAGGAGGTGGCCGCCGTCTCGGGCATCCCCGATCCGAGAGTGCTGTTCACCACCTCAGGCAGCGAGGCCAACGACACCGCGATCCTGCTGGCGACCAACTACCGCAACAGCAACCAGGTGCTGGCGATGCGCAACAGCTACCACGGCCGCTCGCTCACCGCCCAGGCGATCACCAGCCACCGAGCCTGGTCCACCAGCAGCTACAGCGGGCTCGACGTCCAGTTCGTGCAAGGCGGCTACCGGCTGCGCAGCCCGTTCAGGCACCTCGACGACGACGCCTTCACCAATGCCTGCGTGGAGGACCTCGTCCAGCTCATCGACATGACCGACTCGGGGGGGTTCTCGGCGCTGATTGCCGAGCCCATCCAGGGCGTGGGCGGCTTTGCCACGCCGCCCGACGGCTTTTTCGGGGCGATGGGCAAGGTGCTGCACTCGGAGGGCATCCTGTTCATCTCCGACGAGGTGCAGTCGGGCTGGGGCCGCACCGGCGAGCACTTCTGGGGCTACGAGGCCCACGGCATCACGCCCGATGCGATCACCTTCGCCAAGGGCGTCGGCAACGGCATCACCCTGGCCGGCATCGTCGCCCGGGCCGACCTCATGAATTGCCTGACGCGCAATTCGATCACCACCTTCGGCGGGAACCCGCTGTCGACCGCAGCGGGCAGGGCCACCCTGCGCTACCTGCTCGAGAACGACCTGCAGGCCAACGCCGCCGCCCGCGGGGAGCAGATGCACGAGCGCCTGGCGCCCGTGTGCGATGCATCGCCGCATGTGGCCGAGCTGCGCGGCAAGGGGTTGATGCAGGGCATCGAGTTCTGCCACGCAGGCAGCATCGAACCCGACGCGGCAACCACGGCTGCGGTGCTGGAATCCGCCAAGGACCGCGGTCTGCTCGTGGGCAAGGGCGGCCTCTACGGCAACGTCATCCGCATCACACCCATGCTCAACGTGACCGAAGCGGAGCTGAACGAGGGACTCGACGTATTGGTGGGGATCCTCGAAGCACTCGACTGAGCGGCAGACCTCAGTCGATGCTGCGGTAGCCATTCGTCAATCGAAGCTGACGGAGACCTTGAGGGCTCCGGCGTCGTGGGGTTCGTGGGCGAGCCGGAAGGCGTCGCCGATGTCGCTTACGTCGAACACGTGGCTGAGCAGCGGGGACACGTCGATGTCGCCGGAGGCGATGAGCTGCAGCGCCTGGCGGAATGACATGGCGCCTGGCTCGTCCTGCGCCCCGTAGGTGCTCGCGGCCGACAGCCGCTTGCGGAAGAACTTCTGGAAGCGCACGTGGATGTTGTCGTCGGTCGACGGCAGCCCGAACCACAGGAGCTGCCCGTCCATGCGCACCAGCTCGACCGAGTCCAAGAAGGTGTCCGAACGTCCCACTGCCTCCACGACGTAGTCGGCACCGCGGCCGTCGGTCATGTCCTTGACTGCCTCGATGACCCCGGCGTTGCCGAGCTCAGCGGCATTCAGGCATTCGTCCGCGCCGTAGGCCTCAGCCACCGCCAAGCGGGTCGGCGACAGGTCCGAGACGATGACCCGCTCGGCGCCGGCTCGTTTCAGCAAGTAGGTGAAGAACAGCCCCGCCGAGCCCTGGCCCATGACCATCACGGTCTCGCCGGCAACGTCACGTGGATGCTGGCGCATGGCATAAATGACAGTGCCGAGCTGCTGGCCCATCAGCAGATGCGAGCGCGGCACATCGCCGGCCGGCAGCGGCACGCAGTAGCCGGAGTTGATCCGCTGGAAGGCGTTGAAGCACTCGCCCACCGGCGGGTTCGGGAACGTCAGCACGTGCGTACCCTCGGGCAGGCCCGGCGCCCGGCTCTCCACCACCATGCCGATGCCTTCGTGACCCGGGAACCCATGCGGGCACGGAGGACGGTGGGCAAGGCCGGCACCCATCATCACCATGTGCAGGTCGCTGCCGCAGATCGACGCCATCTCCGACCGGATGAGCACGTCGTAGTTCACCGCCGTCATGCCCAGCGCGGCGTCCGGCCGGGACGCCGGGGCGGCGTCCGAGGAGGCCTCGTCGAGCGGCGGCACGGGAATCTCTTCGCACTCCATGCGCCCCACGTCGACCATGCGGCCGGCTTTCATCAGTTCCATCTGCCTGCTCACTCCTCACGCGCCGAGCGACGGCTGAATCTGCTCACTCGTCCAGCGAATATTGGCTCATGAACGCCCAGCCGTCCGCGGTTGCGTCGAGGCCGGACGCTTCGGCGGCGGGGTACTTGCCAGTGCCCTTGTCCCAATGCGAGCCCGGCCAGATGTGCCCAGCACCCTCCATCGCATAGAAGCGCAGCGCCACATCGCCGTCGCAGTCGGTGTAGCTCGTGAGGGTGGTCACAGCGTCGAACATGCTCTCGGCCATCGTCGTGCAGTTGAACCCAGCGGCGAATTCGGCGACTTCGTCGGGAATGATCTCCGCGAAGAACGCATCCAGTTCCTGAGCTTTGTCGTCATCGATGTCTGCACCTTTGAGCAGCACTGAGGTGCTGCTGTCATCGAAGGGCACAACCTCGTCGGCGGTCCCGTGGATGGCTCCCATGGCCACCGGGCGGGAAGGTTGGCAGCCGTCGGGGCGGCTGATGCCGCCGACGGAGAATGTCGCAGCGATCCGGTCCGCCAGTCGGCAGACGAGTTGGGCACTGAAGTACCCGCCGTTGGAGAAGCCAGTTGCGTACACGCGCTTCGGGTCGATGCACCCCTGGGCGGCGACCTGGTCGATGAGGTCGCTGACGAACTGCACGTCGTCTCGCCCTGAGTTGTCTTCCCCGATGCCCTCCCAGTTGCGCGTGGCGCCCCATTCGTTCGTCTCGACCAACAGCCCCGACGGATGCACCGTCACGAAACCCTCTGTCTCGGCCAGGTCGGTGTACCTCGTGTACGCCGCCTGAGAGGCCCCGTCGCCGCCCAAGCCATGGAAGTTCAAGACCAGCGGCGTATTGGACGGGGCTGATGCAGGCACGTACAACAGATACCTGTACTCATTGCCTCCCGATGTCAGGCGATGGCGACTCTGCGTTCCAGCGAGCTCGGCATCGGGCACGCAACCTGTGGGCGTTTCCACCGCCTGGTCCGTCGACGTGCATGCCCCGGCGACGAGCACGAACAGTGCCGACACACAGGCGACCGACCGCGATCGGCCACTTCTGCCATGGCGCGGCGGGCGCATCGGGGCAAGTTAGCTGGCAGGCTGTCCGCCGTGAATGTGCCGGTTGCCAGCGCCGAGCGCAGCCAGCCGTTCGTGCGAGGCTGGGTGGTGCTTGCGGGCGTGTTCGGGGTGATGATGATCACCTCGGGCATGGTCTTCTATGCCCTCGGTGCCTTCCTGGATGCCTTCGTCGACGAGCAGGGCTTCAGCACCGGTCTCGCAGGTGCAGGGGTGGGCGTCTTCCTGCTCGCGTCAGGTCTCTGCGGCTACTACACAGGCAAGCTGGTCAATCGCTTCGACTCTCGCTGGGTGATCACTGCGGGTACCGCCGTCAGCACCGTGGGCATGGCGCTGTTGGCTCAAGTGCACAGCGGCTGGCAGATGTTCGTCGTGATGACCATCTTCGGCACCGGCTTCGGACTGTGTGGCCTGGTGCCCACCACGACACTGGTGACACGTTGGTTCGAGCGCCGCCGCTCGGTGGCGATGGCGATCTCGTCCACCGGTCTCTCGCTTGGCGGCATCGTCCTGCTGCCGCAGCTGACCGTTCGAATCGAAGCGGACACATTGGCCTATTGGGCACCGCGGTTCGCCGTGGTGTACTGCGTGCTGCTGCTGGTCTCCACCTGGTTCTTCATCCGGGCTTGGCCCAAGGACGTGGGGCTGCGGCCCGACGGAGTTCGGTCAACCAACGGATCAGGCGAGACCCCTGCTGGCCCACCGCCCGGCACGCCGTACCAGGAGGCCATCCGCACGCGGTTCTTCATTCTCACCGCCATCGGATTCGTGCTGGTCATGAGCAGCCAGGTCGGAGCCATCCAGCACATGTACAAGTTCACCGGGGACAGGCTGGGGCTGGAGACCGCCGCCGCAGGTGCAGTGCAGGTGCTGGCAGGCACGAGCGTGGTTGCGAGGATCTGCG
Organism: Candidatus Poriferisodalis sp.; assembly: GCF_965208555.1. Lineage (GTDB taxonomy): Bacteria > Actinomycetota > Acidimicrobiia > Acidimicrobiales > Poriferisodalaceae > Poriferisodalis. The sequence continues at coordinate 1,251,338 of NZ_OZ242342.1, forward strand.
GCGGCATCGCGGCGCTGAAGGTGTCGCTGCGCTGGCTCACGATGGTGCTGATGGTGGTGCAGGCGGTGGGGCTGTGCATGCTGGCGGTGGCCGGCAGCGGGCTTGCCATCCTGTTCGGCGTGCTGGTGCTGGGCAGCGCCATGGGCAACCTGCTGATGCTGCACCCGCTGATCCTGGCCGACGCGTTCGGTGTGAAGGACTACCCGCGCATCTACGGATTCGGCTCGCTGCTCATGGTGTCGGGCCTAGCGGGAGGCCCGTTCATCGCCGGGGTCCTGCACGATGCCTACAGCTACCGCTCGGCGTTCTTCACCTTGGCGGCGATTGCCGTGGTGGGCCTGATCGTCTACAGCTTCGCCGGCAATCCCACTCGCGACTACCTCACGGCTCCACTGCCCGAATCTGAGTGGGCGGCTCCGATTCGGCCCCGATCCTCGCGGCCGACGCCGACTCCCGTGCTGACCATCTCCCGCGAACTCCCGAAGGGAGCGGACCGGCCAGTGCTCACCGGCAACGGCATCAATGGCGCCCTCGAAGACATGCCCGAACTCGGCGAGACCGAGCAGACCCGCGGCCGCGCCGCTCCGGAAGTCTGGTCGGTCGAACCCGCCTGAGCGGCAGAGGGAGCGCCATGAGGGCTCGCCTCCCGATGTCAATGGACGGCTGTCAACCGCGCGGGCCAAGGCAGACGGCGAGCCGTCTGCTCGCAGCTCTTGCTTTCGCCGGGATGGCAGCCGGCGCAGGCTGCTCAGGCACACCCGAAAGTCAGACGCAACGCACCGTTACGGTCGCGTTCTACGGGTACTTCGAGCCTGTGAGCTACTCGGCTGATCCCGATATGTCATCGGACGGGTTCGACGAGCATCGCGGCTACGAAGCCGATCTGCTCAGCGGCGTGGAATCCATGGACGGCATCGGACTCGACTTCGAGCGCAGGGGTGTGGCTCACTGGGATGACATCTGGCTGCGGGCTGCATCCGATGAGGCCCACTTGGCATGCGGCGGCATCACGATTCTCGAAGCACGAACCTCGGGTGCCGACGGTCGGCCGGCGGTGGCATTCACTGACGGCCATATCGATTTCCGTCAGTCGCTGCTGGTGAGATCTGAGGACGCCGAGCGCCTGGCCGTCTACGACGGCCTCGGTGCAGGTGATCTCGTGGGCGTGCTGCGGGGCACCACGGGAGAAGCTCGATTCCTGCAGATCATCGGCGTGGCTGATGACAACGGTGGCTTGGCGGCCGGCACGACGGTCGAAACCGATGCCGGTCGAGTGTTGGCACACACCGACGGCGAGCTCAGGATCGACGCTGCCAGCGCCTCGCCCCAGCTGGCGTCTCGGCGTCGGCTGATTCCCGCAGCGTCGGGAAGCCCCCAGGTGCTCTACCTCGGCGACACCGAAGGCTCGCCGCTGGGCGAAGCAGCGCTCACCGATGCACTGCGCTCGGGTGACATCGCCGCAGTCGCACGTGGCTCAGTCGGCAATGCCGAAGCGGCGACTGCTTCGGGGGGAGAATTCGCCGTCGCAGCAACCGACACCCTGCGCGAGCGCGGCGGCTGCACGGTCGACATCGACGACACCGACCTGCTGGATCGCATGAACCAAGCCGTGGCGTGGCTGACCGACAACGGGCGGATCGGATTCGCCGACTGGCTGGCCGACCCGGACGTGTTCAAAGCCAGAGCGGCGGCGTGGGACGGGAGCCGCTGATCAAGACCGACTCGCGATATCGCCCGGCCGCTGGAAGCAACGAAGATGTGGCCGTGAAGATCGCGGTGCTCGGAACGACCGGCTACGTCGGCGGCCGGCTGGTCCCGCACTTGGTCGAACGCGGGCACGACGTCGTGTGCGTTTCCCGCCAGCCGGAACGAGTCGCTGGCCTTCCGTGGTCGGGAGATGTCTCGGTCAGGCGCGGTGACGTGCTCGATCCCGGCGGACTGGCGGCCGCACTCGACGGATGCGAGGCCGTCTACTACCTCGTGCACGCGATGGGCACGAGCGACAACTTCGCCGACGCCGACCGTGCCGGTGCACGCAACACCGCCCAAGCCGCGGCCGCCGCCGGGGCCAATCGAATCATCTATCTGGGCGGGCTCGGCGGCGACGAAGCCGGAACGCTGTCACCACACCTGTCCAGCCGCCACGAGGTCGGACGCCTGCTGGCCTCGGGCGACGTGCCGGTCACCGAGCTGCGGGCCGCGGTCATCATCGGATCGGGCAGCGCCTCATTCGAGATGCTGCGCCACCTCGTCGAGGTGCTGCCGGTGATGATCTGCCCACGGTGGGTCACCGCGACTCGCTGCCAGCCGGTCGCCATCGCCGACGTGCTGCACTGGCTCACCGCCGTGCTCGACCTTCCCGCGGGCGATCACCGGATCCTCGAGATCGGTGGGCCTGAGGTGGTCTCGTACCGGGACATGATGAGCGCGTACGCCCGCTGCGCCGGATTGCGCGGACGTGCCGTGATGCCAGTACCCGTGCTGACACCCCGGCTGTCGTCGCACTGGGTGAAGCTGGTGACGCCCCTGCCCTACGGACTCGCGCGCCCGCTGGTGGACAGCCTCGTCAATGACGTGGTCGTCACGCCCGCACGGGACATCCGCACCGTCATCGATCATGCACCACTGTCGCTCGACGACGCCTTGGCGAATGCGCTGCGCCACATCGACGATCTCGACGTCAGCACGAGCTGGATGGACAGCGCTCCGCAGCGCACCCCGGCATCGCCGATGCCCCAGGATCCCCAGTGGGCCGGAGGGACCGTGTACTCGGACGAGCGAGTCGAGGTGGTGGATGCACCGATCGCAGACGTCTTCGCTGCCGTGTCAGGCGTCGGTGGGGACCGCGGCTGGTACTCGGGCCAGAAGCTGTGGGAGCTGCGCGGCGCATTCGACAAGCTCATCGGGGGCGTCGGCATGAGACGCGGCCGCCGGCATCCCGACGAGCTGCGCGTCGGCGACGCCGTCGACTTCTTCCGCGTGGAGGCATGCGAACCACCGCACCTGCTGCGCCTCCGGGCCGAGATGCGCCTGCCCGGCGATGCGTGGCTCGAATGGCGGCTCAGCGAGGTTCCCGGCGGCGCGAAACTGCGCCAGCGCGCCCGATTCCACCCCAAAGGGCTGTTGGGCCGCCTGTATTGGTGGGCGCTGATTCCCGTGCACACGGTGATCTTTCGCGGGTTGGTCGCACGCCTCGCGCAAGAGGCTCGCTCCCGGGCCGCTAGGGGCGGTAGGCAATCGGGCGCTGGGTGAGCCGCACGGGGCGACGGACGATGTCGTACGCGCCCTCGATCCACTCGCAGATCAGCGGCCTGGTCTCGCGTGGGTCGATCATCTCCTCGACCTGGAAGCGGTTCAGCGGGCCGATGGGGCCACGGGCGGCCTCGATGCGGGCCTCCAGCTCGGCTCGCAGCGCGACCGGATCCTCCGCCTCGGCGAGCTGTCGCTTGTAGGCAGCCTCGATGCCGCCTTCGGGCGGGATGCCGCCCACATCGGCGGCCGGCCATGCCACCCTGGCGCTGTGCTGGCGCCGCGGCGTGGCGTAGTTGTTGCCGGCCACGCCGAAGCTGCGGCGCATCAGCACGGTGTAGATCGGCACCGAAGCCTGCGCGAAGGCAGTCATCCAAGTGGCGCCCTTGCGGATGGTGCCGGTGATCTCGTGCTCCTTGCCGACGGCGAAGCCGGGGTTGTCGACCAGGTTCAGGATCGGCACGTGGAACATGTCGCACAGGTCGATGTGGCGGGTGAGCTTGTCGCAGCCGTCCGCGGTCAGGGCACCCCCGTTCCGATGGCGGCTGTCGGAGGCCAGCACACCGATCGGATGACCGTTCATGCGGGCAAAGCCGACGACCTGATCGGTCCCCCACAGCGGCCCGATCTCGAAGAATGAGCCGCGGTCGCAGATCAGCTCGATCCCGCGGCGGATGTCGAAGGTGGTGGTGCGCTTGCGCGGGATCAGCGTGAGCAGCTCCTCCTCGCAGCGATCAGCGGGATCGTCGAAATCGGGGGCCAGCACCGGCGGTGCTTCGTACACCGACGACGGCAAGTACGACAGGAACCGCCGCACCAGCGCTGCGGCCTCTTCCTCGGTGTCTGCCAGGTTGTCCACCGAGCCATTGGTGCAGTGGATGCGCCAGTCGCCGAGGTCTTCCTTGGAGATGTCGTAGCCCATGGCGTGAGAGACGACCGGCGGTCCGGCCACGAAGAGCTGCGCGATGTCACGCACCATGACGGCGAAGTGGCCCAGCACAGCCTTGGCTGCGCCGATGCCGACCACGCTGCCGAGCAGCATGTTCACCACCGGCACCGTCGCGAGCTGCTCCGCGTACTCGGTGCTGCCCAGGTGAGAGGGCAGGAACGACCCGCCGCCGCCCGACACCCGGGGGCGACCTGAGCGGATCGCGCCCGAGCTCTCCTTGGCGGTGCTCTCCCCTTCCCGCTTCTGCTCGGGAACCATGGAGGCGACGCTGCCGCCGCCTGACGAGCCGTCCAGCAGGCGGATCGACGGCACGCCCAGCTCCATCGACAGCAAGTCCAAATGGAAGCTCTTGGCACCGATGGCGCCGTCGGCGTGACCGCCACGGGAGGTGAAGTCATCGGCACAGACGATCACGCCCCGGCCGTCGATCTTGCCGGTGCCGCCCACGTGGTTGGCAGGCGTGAATGCCGCGATCTCGCCCTCGTCGTCGTAGGAAGCGAAGCCTGCAAGGCTGCCGACCTCGCGGAAGCTGCCGTCGTCGAGGAGCAGGCGGATGCGGTCCCGGCAGTGGAGCTTGCCGCGGTTCCGCTGGCGCACGACGCCCAGTTCTTCGCTTTCGGGACTGAGGCGATCCTCTGCGAGCCGCTGCAGCGTGCGCACATCGTCGAGCTGCGGCAGCCAGCCTTCGTCGCGGTCCGCCTCGGCCGTCGGGACACCGGTCGCCCCGGCAGCTTCGTCGGCGACGTCAGCTGCGATCACTGCGAGCACATCGGCGGCAGCCACGGCGTCGCCGGGCTGCATCGGCCGTAACGCTGCGACGGTTCCTGCAGCCGGGGCGACGACCTCTGTCTCCATCTTCATCGCGGACAGCACCACGAGCGTCTGGCCGGCCGTGACCGCGTCGCTCTCGGCGACTCGAACCTCGACGATGCTGGCGCCCACGGGGCTGGCAATGCCCACCTCCCCCGCGCTCAGCGCCCGGTCTGGCCACTGCGTCGTGGCTGCGCCGCCGCCGGCGCCGGACGTCGATGCGGGCTCGAGCAGTGCTGAGAGCTTCGACTGCTGCGGAGGGGCGAACCCGTTCGTCCCGCCCGACGCTTCGGCCGTCAGCGCCGGGTTCTCCGACAGCAGCGTCGTTCGGACGTCTCCCCCAGACACGTCGGGATGCTCGAGGATTGCCCGCAGCTGACCGATGTTGGTCGGCAGATCGCCAACGTGGAAGTCCGCCAGGGCACGCGCTGTGCGGCTGACGGCGCCGTGCAAGCTGGCCGCCGAGCCGATCACCTTCGCCAGCAGCGGATCGAAGTTCGGCGGCGGGCAATAGCCGGCGTAGCCCGCGGCGTCGACCCGGACGCCGGCACCTGACGGCTCCTGATAGGTCGAGATCGTGCCCGGGCCCGTCGCCACGACACGTGCTTGCACGGCATAGCCGCGCGGCGCGGCCATGAGCTGGCTCGCAGCTGCGAACGCAGCTGCGATCTGGCTCCGGTTGACGTTGGCGGGAACGATGCCGATCGACTCCAGCGTCGCCCCGTCGGCGATGCGGAACTGGGCTTCGACCAAGTCGATGCCGATCACCTGCTCGGTGACCGTGTGCTCAACCTGGATCCGGGGGTTGGTCTCGATGAAGAAGTGCTCACCGGTCTCAGGCGAGACCAGGAACTCCACGGTGGCAGCGTTCACCAAGCCGGCTTCGGCCGCGAGCCGGACTGCATCGGCATGGAGGCGCTCTCGCAATGCGGAATCGAGTCCCGGTGCCGGCGCGATCTCGATCACCTTCTGGTTGCGCTGCTGGACCGAGCAGTCACGCTCCCACAGGTGGGCGACGTTCCCCTGACTGTCAGCGAGGATCTGCACCTCGATGTGCCGGGGTCGAGCGACGAGCCGCTCGACGAACACAGCACCGTTGCCGAATGCCGCAGCGGCCTCGCTGCGACAGCGGTCGAACGCCTCGGCCATGCCGTCTGCGCTCTCCACGGCGCGCATCCCCCGACCGCCGCCTCCCGCGGCAGCCTTCAGCATCACCGGAAAACCGACTGCTTCCGCTGCGGCCAGCGCAGCCGCCGCATCGGCCGACGCACCGTCCGAACCGGCGACGACCGGGATCTCCAACGAGGTGGCCAGCTCCCGCGCCCGCACCTTGTCACCGAACAGCTCCAGCGCAGCAGGCGGCGGACCCACGAAGATCAGCCCGGCGTCCGCGCACGCGTGGGCGAACGCAGCGTTCTCTGCGAGGAAGCCGTAGCCCGGATGGACACTGTCGCAGCCGTGCCGGTGCGCGACGTCGATCAGTGCGTCGATGTCGAGATAGGAGGCGACAGGATCAGTTCCGGGCAGCTCTGCGGCTTCGTCGGCAGCGGTCAGGTGAAGAGAACGGCCGTCGACCGCTGCATGCACCGCCACCGAGTCGACGCCGAGCGCATGCGCTGCCTTGGCGATCCGGATGGCGATCTCGCCGCGGTTGGCGATCAGGACTCGATTCAGCGGCACGGCACTACCCCGTCGGTTTCGGCCCAGCGGCTCTTGCACGTTGGTTTTCGACACCGGGATTGTGGCGCACCGCCGCAGGTCGCGCACGGGCTGCGCCCCAGGCGTGCCGCCCGCCCGCAGCGTCGATACGGCGGCGATGGTTGACTGTCGCGATGGAGATTTACGACGTCATGCGCACCACGTTCGCCGCTCGGGACTTCACCGACGACGAAGTCACCGACGAGGTGCTGTATCGCATCTTCGACAATGCCCGCTTCGCCGCCAGCGGCGGCAACCGCCAGGGCCACAAGGTCATCGTGGTGCGCGAGCCGGCACGCAAGAAGCAGCTCGGGGAGCTGTGCCTGCCGGCGATGCGCGTCGCCGCCGCGCAGGTCAAGGCCGGCGAGGTCTACTGGCAGAGCTACAGCCCGTCATCGGTGAACATCGAAGAAGCCATGGTCGACGAGTCGATTCCGGTGTGGATCCCGATGTTCGAGCAGATGGATCAGGTGCCGGTCGTGCTCGTGATCACCGTGGACCTGCGCGTGGTCGCTTCGATCGACAAGGAGCAAGACCGCATCGGCGTGGTCAGCGGTGCCTCGGTCTACCCGTTTGCCTGGAACATCCTGCTCGGCGCCCGCAACGAGGGCTTGGGCGGTGCGATGACGACGCTGCTCTCGGCCAAGGAACCCGCAGCCAAGGAGCTTCTCGGTCTCGAGGACTGGGAGGCCGTCTGCGCGCTGCTCCCCATCGGCAAGCCCACCAAGCAGCTCACCAAGCTGAGCAGAAAGCCGGTGGAGGAGATTGCGGTGCGCGAACGGGGCGACGGGGAGCCCTTCACGATCTAGCAAGCGCGCCGCACCGTCGGAGGAGGACGCCCGATGGCCATCGACTTCAGCTTGAGCCCGGAACTCGAGGAGCTGCGCAAGCGGATCGCCGCGTTCATCGATGTCGAGGTGCGACCGGTCGAAGGCCGCATCGACGACGAACGGCTCGAGGAGACCGACCGCGACGCGTACGTGACCGCACTGCTGGGCATGCGCAAGCGGGCGCGCGAAGAAGCTCTTTGGCTGCCGCACATGCCGGCCGAATGGGGCGGCATGGGGCTCGGCCACGTCGAGATGGCCATGGTGCAGGCCGAGGCGGCCAAGACCCGGTTCGGCCCGTGGGTGCTCAACTGCCAAGCGCCCAACGAAGGCAATATGCACACCCTGCTGCACTGGGGCACCGACGAGCAGAAGCAGCGCTACCTGGCGCCGCTGTGCGAGGGCCGGGCCGAGTCGTGCTTCGCGATGACGGAACCCGAAGTGGCCGGCTCAGATCCGACCCTCATCCAGACCAAGGGTTATCCCGACGGCGACGAGTGGGTGCTGAACGGCCACAAGTGGTTCATCTCGAATGCGCACCGGTCCAGGTTCGCCATCCTCATCGCCCGCACCGAGGACAATCCCGACATTCCACAGGCCGGCAACTCGGCGTTCATCGTGGACCTGCCGGCCGACGGATGGACCGAGGTGCGCCAGATCGAGACCATGCATGGCTCGACCGGTCACAGCGAGATCCTGATCGAGGATCTGCGAGTCGGCGCGGGCCAGATGCTGGGCGGGCGGGGCCAGGGACACCTGTTGGGCCAGTACCGGCTGGGGCCGGCGCGCCTGGCGCATTGCATGCGCTGGATCGCCCAGGCCCAGACGGCGCTCGACATGATGGTCGACCGATCGCTCAACCGGTTCGCCCACGGCTCGCTGCTCGCGGAGAAGCAGGGCATCCAGTGGATGATCGCCGACAGCACCATGGAGCTGTACCAGGCGAAGCTGATGGTGCTGCACGCCGCCTACAAGGTCGACCGGGCCCAAGCCGGCACCGGCGAGGACTTCAAGGCCGAGGTGTCGATGGCGAAGCACTTCGTGGCCAACATGCTCGGCCGGGTCATCGACCGCTCCATCCAGGTGCACGGCGCGCTCGGCTACTCCACCGACACCCCGCTGGCGCACATGTACCAGCACGCCCGCTGGGCCCGCTTCGCCGACGGCGCTGACGAAGTGCACCAGATGCGCATCGCGCAGCGCACCATCGCCGCCTACACCGACACGGGCAGCACCGGGGCCGCTACCGGCAACCTGCCCGTGTGAGCGTCTGGGAGTACATCGTCGCAGCGCTGTTCATCGGCGCGGGCGCGGGCACCCAAGCGTGCATCGGCATCGGCATGGGGCTGATCGCCGGGCCGATACTGGTGGTGATCGAGCCGACATTCGTGCCGGGGCCGATGCTGCTCGTGGCCAGCGGTGTCAACCTGCGCAACGCCGTGGCCGACCGGGCAGCGCTGAATCAGCCCGCGCTGGGTCGCCAGCTGACTGCCGCTCCCATCGGCTTGGTCGCCGGTGTGGCACTGACGTCCACCCTGAGCGACCGTTCGCTCGCCATTGCCGTGAGCATCTTCGTGCTCGTCGCGGTGGCAGTGCAGGCTGTGGGTTTCCGGCCGCCCGAAGGCCGTCGAGCCGACTATGCCGCCGGCGCCGGCACGGCATTCTCGTCTGCAGTCGCCGCGGTGCCCGGCCCCGTCTACGCCGTCTTCGCCAGCCATTGGAAGCCCGAAGCGCTCCGGGCCACGCTGGGCACGTTCATGGTGGCAGTCGCCGCAGCCATCATCGCCGCCAACGCAGTCATCGGCGATTTCGGCCTGCGCCAGCTCTGGCTCGGCCTGGCTCTGCTGCCTGCGGTTGCACTCGGGTTGCCGCTCGGATCGTGGCTGCGGCCACGCCTGGCGGGCCCACGCTTCCGGATCATCGTGCTGTCAGTGGCGGCGAGCAGCGCAACGGTGGTGCTGATCCGCCAGCTCGTCAGCGGTTGAGTTCAATCCCCGCGGCCGCGAGCGACGGTCAGGACCAGGGATCCTCGGGTCCGGCGGGCGGCCGAGGTGCTGGCGTTGTTGCCTCGGCGATGACCTGAGCGGCGGCGGCCGCGCCGGAACCGCCAACTGGGGCATTGATGGCTGCCAGGGTGGCTTCGATGGTGCCTAGCGTGCCGAGCAGCATCGGCGGGTTCAGGTGGCCCATGTGACCGATGCGGAACTCGGCGTCGGCGTTGCCGGTAATGCTGAGCCCGAGCGTGAGACCCGCTTCGGATTCGCATGTGGCGCGCAGCTGCTGGGCGGACACCCCGCCGGTGCGGATCATCGTGACCGAGTTCGACCGATGCGCGGGATCCACCACGTTCAGCTCGAGCCCGCCGGGAGCCGACCAGGCGTCGACGGCTGCGTGGATGGCGCTCGCCATCACGCGATGGCGCTCCCAGACGTTCTCGAGGCCTTCCTCGTCGATCATGTCGAGTGCTTCCGCCAGACCCCACAGGTGCTGGACGGGCGGCGTGCCGCAGAAGATCCAGTAGTGAGCATCGGGATCGGTGCGCCTCGTCCAGTCCCAATAGGCGGTGCGCAGATCAGCTCGCTGATGCGCTTCCCACGCCTTGGGACCGACCCAAACCATGCCGAGGCCCGGCGGCACCATCAGACCCTTCTGGCTGCCGGCCACGGTGACGTCCACCCCCCACGCGTCCATCTCGAACGGCTCGCACCCCAGCGAGGCAACGCAATCGGCCATCAGCAGCGCGGGGTGGTCGGCATCGTCCATCGCTCGGCGAATCGCAGCGATGTCGTTTCGCACCGATGACGCTGTGTCGGTCTGCGCAACGAGCACGGCGGCGAATTCCCGCCCGACATCGGCCAGCAGCCGCTCGGTGACGGCCTTTGGCGCGATGGCCGCTCGATCGGCAGCGTGCAGCACTTCGAACTTGACACCGCTCATCGCGGCCATCTCGGCCCAGTTCGTGGCGAAGTGGCCCACTTCCAGCACGAGCACCTTGTCGCCGCGCGACAGCGTGTTGGTGATGGCCATCTCCCAGGCACCGTGGCCGTTGGAGATGGCGATGTAGGCGCGGTTCTCAGTCCGAGCAACGGCAGGCAGCCGCTCCAGCAGCGAGTAGGTGAGGTCCACCACTTCGCCCTCGTAGATATTGGGGATCGGCCGGCGCATCGCGTTCAGCACCCGATCAGGGATGACCGACGGGCCGGGAATCATGACCAGCGGCCGGCCGTATCGCAGCGACATCACAGCTCCCTCCGGCAGCCGCACCTGCCAGCGCCCTGCCAAACGCCATCAGCCTAAGGAGGCTGAGCCCCAGGCCGGAGCGCACGCGTAGGCTGCGCTCAGGTTCGTGTCCTCGATACGCCAGCCCACACAGGGAGATTCCACGGTGAGCAGCAACGCACTCATCCATCCGTTCTCGGTCCTCAGCCGCGATGAGAACGAGTTCATCGAGATCGTTTCCGGAGAAGGCGTCATGCTGCGCGACGCCGCCGGCAACGAGTACATCGACGCGCTCGCCAGCCTGTGGCTGTGCCAGATCGGGCACGGCAATCGCACCGTCATCGATGCGATCAACGCGCAGCTGGAGCTGCTGCAGACGTACAACACGTTCGAGCCCTTCTCCAATGGACCCGCCACCGAAGTAGCCGAGATGATCCGGGCGCGCTCGCAGCACCCCGATGGCCGGGTGTTCCTGGGCTGCTCAGGCTCGGAGGCCGTCGACACAGTCCTGAAGTTCGCCCGCCGCGTCCACCGGCTGCGCGGCCACGAGGACCGCCAGATCATCGTGCGGCGCACCGGCGGCTATCACGGCGTGAATGTCGGCGGCACCAGCGTGCAGGGCCTCGAGCCGATCCGGGACGGCTGGGGTGACCTGCTGCCCCATGTCGTCGAGATCCCCAACGACGACGTCGAGCCGGCGGCGCAGCTGTTCGCAGAGCACGGCGAGCGCATCGCGGCGGTCATCACCGAGCCGATCCAGGGTGCGGGCGGCGTGATCCCGCCCCCACCGGGTTACTTCGAAGGGTTGCGCCGGCTGTGCGACGAGCACGGCGCGCTGCTCATCTTCGACGAGGTGATCTGCGGCTTCGGCCGTACGGGAAGCTGGTTCGGCGGCCAGACCTTCGGGGTCGTCCCCGACATGTTCACGTTCGCGAAGGGCGTGACGTCGGGCTACATCCCGCTGTCGGGCGTGGTGGTGTCACGCGAGATCGCGGACGCGCTCGAAGCCGACGAGAACAAGTTCATGCACGGCTACACCTATTCGGGCCACCCCACGGCGTGTGCGGCCGGTGTCGCCAACATCGGCGTCATCGAATCCGAAGGGCTGGTGGAGCGGGCCAACCACATCGGCGACCGGATGGAAGAGGGCTTCCTGGCGCTCCAAGGCGACGGCATGATCGACAGCTACCGGGGCCTCGGCGGCATCTGGGCGTGCGATCTGGGCCGCGATGCCACCGAGGCTCGTGAGGCGTTCATGAAGCGGGGCGTGATCTCGCGTCCCATCGGCAACGCACTCGGTTTCTGCCCGCCGCTCATCATCACCGATGACGAGATCGGGCAGATGTTCGACCGGCTCGACGACGCGCTGCGCGCCACGGCGCCCTAGGTCGCTTCGCGACGGAAAGGAATGACGACCATGGAGAGTGCCGAGACGCGGGCGTTGATGGAGCGCTACTACGCAGCGCTGACCACCGCAGACCGAGACACCATGCTGGCGTGTCTCGACCCGGAGGTCACTTGGGTGCTGCCCGAAACGGCCGCCCAAGGCAACGCAGTCGACACGATGACGGGCGCAAGAGAGGTGGTGGAGGCTCTGGGGGGCCGTGTCGTGCGGCAAACCTTCGACATCTCCCAGCCGATCAGCCTCGAGGTCCGCAGGATGATTGTTGACGGCAGTACCGCCGTGGTGCAGCAGCGGCTGACAGCCACCGCCAAGGCCACCGGTCGCGACTACGACAACCAGTACTGCTGGGTGTACGACTGCCGCGATGGCCTGATTGCCCACATGGAGGAATACACCGACACGCTCTACGCAGCTCAGCGGATGGGATGGGATATCACATGAGCACCTACGACATCGTCATCAAGGACGGCATGATCTTCGACGGCACGGGGGCACCGAGGGTGCGTGGCGACGTCGGCATCGCCGGCGGTCGGATCGCCGCTGTGGGCCGGGTGGATGCCCGCGAGGGTGCCAAGGTCATTGACGCGTCGGGCATGCACATCGCGCCGGGCTTCGTCGACCTGCACACCCACTACGACGCACAGGTCTTCTGGGACCCCTACTGCACGCTGTCGGGCTGGCACGGCATCACGTCTGTGGCCATCGGCAACTGCGGGTTCGGCTTCGCCCCGGTCGACCCGGACATGCGCGAGTACGCCATGCGGTCGATGACCCGGGTGGAGGCCATCCCGTACGAGTCGATGCGCCAGGGCATGCCCTGGGATTGGGTGACCTTCCCGGAGTATCTGGACAGCCTCGACCGGACGCCCAAGGCGCTGAACATCCTGCCGTACGTGCCCATCGGGCCGATGCTGGTGATGGTGCTGGGCCTCGATGACGCCAAGTCTGGGCGGCTGCCCACCGAAGGCGAGCACGAGATGCTCGCCAAGCTCGTGCACGAGGCCATGGACGCAGGCGGCTGCGGCTGGTCGGCTCAACGGCTGCCGCCGACGGGCCCCGCCGCCGTGCAACGCGACTGGGACGGCACGCCGATGCCGACGGACATGATGAACGACGAGACGGCCCGGGTGCTGGCCCGCGTGCTGGCCGAGCGCAACGAGGGCGTCGTGCAGATGACGCTCACCAGCGGCAACGTCGCCCATGACATGGCCCACCTTGAGGAGATCGCGTCGATCAGCGGCCGGCCGCTGCTGCACAACGTGGTGCAGGCATTCGAGGACAAGCCCAACATCCACCGGCGCCAGATCGAGTGGCTGGAGCGCTGCCGCGAGCAGGGCGTGCCGGTGTACGGCCAAGGCGTCACCAGCGATGCCGGGTTCACCTTCACGCTGGAGGACTGGAACCTCTACGACGACTCAGAGGCTTGGATGGAGGCCTGCATGGGCTCCAAGGACGAGCGTCTGGCCAAGATGGCCGATCCCGGCCGGCGCCAAGCACTCAAGGACACGATGCCGCGCACCGCCACCGCCGGCATCGAGACCGTGACCATCCTGTCCCCGCGCAGCGAATCGACCGAGCAGTACCGGGAGATGTCCGTGGGCCAGGCCGCAGAGGCGGCCGGCAAGCACCCGGTGGACCTCATGCTCGACGTCGCCGTGACGGACGGGCTGGACACCTTGTTCTTTGTGGCGCCACCGCAAGGCAACTCAGAGCTGCTGCGTGACGTGGTGCAGTACCCGCACATGCTGTTCGGCGTGTCCGACGGCGGGGCGCACACCAAGTTCCTCACCGCAGGGCGCTACCCCACCGAGACGCTGTCCGAGCAGGTCCGTGAGAACCAGTGGGTCACCTACGAGGAAGCTCACCGGCGCCTGTCGGCGCTGCCCGCGCAGCTCGCCGGTTTCCGCGATCGCGGTCTGATCCGCCATCACGGCCCCGCCGATGTCGTGGTGTACGACCCGGAGAATCTGACGGTCGGGCCGAACGAGGTGGTGCACGACCTGCCGGGCGGCGAATGGCGCCGCATTCAGAAGGCCAGCGGCTACCGCAGCGTCATCGTGAACGGCCAGGAAACCATCTCCGAGGACACCCAAACCGAGACCTACAGCGGCCAGCTCCTCCGCCACGGCGGCTAGCCGCACACCTCATCGACAACCTGGGGGACATCATGACCACGTATGCGGGTGAGCGGCTGATTCACGACACCGACAGCCATCTGATGGAGCCGGTGGACTGGCTGGCCAGCTATGCCGACAGTTCGGTGGCCGCCAAGCTCCGGAGCCTGAGCTTGGCGGGCGGCGGCGATGCGGCCACGTTCGATCTGGTGGAGCAGTGCTGGGCGCGCCGCGACGACGCCGAAGAAACAGCCAAGCTGGCCGCCGATGTGGTGGGCGGGCCGAAGGGCTACTTCGCCTACGGCTCGATGGATGCCAACGAGCGCGTCGGTGCGCTTGACCAGCTGGGCTTCGCCAGCCAACTGGTGTTCACGACCTTCGCGCACACGCAGTTCCACGCCCGAGGCGATGTCGATCTGGCATATGGGGGCGCCTCGGCACACAACCGCGGCATCGCCGATTTCTGCTCGGTGGATCCGCGGCTGCTGGGCGTGGCATTCGTGCCGCTGGAAGACCCGCAGCGCACCGTGGAGTGTGCCCGCGAGGCCATCGAGGTGGGATGCAAGGCCGCATGGATCCCCCACGGCGTGCCGACCACGCTGAGCCCCACACATCCCGACTTCGACCCGCTGTGGGCGCTGCTGTCCGAAGCCGGCGTGCCGGTGCTCATGCATCTCGGGCCCAACGGCGGCAACCAGCTGCCGAAGACGTATCACAACAACGGGCGCATCCCCGGAAAGGACTTCGTGGGCGGCGGCGAGAACATGCGCTCGAAGGACTTCCTGAACCTGTACCACGACGCCGAGAACCTGCTCGCCTGCATGGTGCTCGACGGCATCTTCGAGAAGTTTCCCCAGCTGCGCTGCGGGCTGATCGAGCTGGGTGCTGGCTGGGTGCCGAACCTGCTGCGCTCGCTGGACAACAGCGTCAAGGCGTTCGGACGCCACGAGCCCGAGCTCTCGAAGCTGACTATGGCGCCCTCGGACTACATCCGTCGGCAGGTGCGGTTCACTCCCTGGCACTTCGAGGACGTGGGCTGGCTGGTGTCCAACAGCGGACCCGAGCTGTTCCTGTTCTCGTCGGACTGGCCGCACCCCGAAGGCGGCCGCGACCCGATCGCGGAATTCCAGGCGTCGTTCACCGAGGCTGGCCTCAGCGAGGGCGCGACGGCACCGTTCTGGGCCGGCAACGCCTCGTTCCTGCTCGGCGTCTAGCGCTGCTGGAGCCCTCTTGAGCCGACGGTAGATTTGGCGCCATAGCGCTGCGACGGCCGCGCCCAGCGGCACGAGTCGCGTCGCAGGAGAGCAGGCATGGCTGAGAATCCCGATCAGCATCCCGAAGGCCGGCAGTCCCGCACGGCCCTGCTCGTCGTGGACGTGCAGCCCACCTTCTGCGAAGGCGGGGCTCTGCCGGTCGAGGGCGGCAACGCTGTGGCGTCGCGGGTGGCGGACCTGCTTGCCGGCGAGCACGGCTACGACCTGGTGGTGACCACCCAGGACTGGCACATCGATCCCGGCGACCACTTCAGCGACGAGCCCGACTTCGTCAACACCTGGCCGCCCCACGGCGTGGCCGGCACGGCCGAGGCCGAGCTGCATCCTGCACTCGGCGCTGTCGCCGACCGCATCGACGCGGGCGTGCGCAAGGGCATGCACGCTGCCGCCTATTCGGGCTTCGAAGGCGTCGACAACGACGGTCGGACCCTCAACGACGTCCTGAGCGCTGCAGGCGTACACGAAGTCGACGTAGTCGGGATCGCATTTGACCATTGCGTGCGCGCCACCGCGATGGACGCTGCCGCGAACGGCTACGCGACCACGGTGATCGACGGGCTCTCCGCCTCAGTGGCGCCCGAGACCGAGGCAGCGGCACGGTCCCAGCTCGCCGAAGCCGGCATCGATGTGATCGCCTCTCGCTGAACCGCCCGTTCAGCCGGCCAGCAGCCTCGACGCTCTAGAGGCTCTCCTGCTCGATCGTGAACTCGCTGGCGGCCTCGGCGATCCGCCGGTGGTTGCGGATGACCTCGTCCATCACGAAGTGCAGGAACCTCTCGCAGAAGTCAGGGTCCAGGCCCTCGGCCAGAGCGATCTGGCGCAGTCCGTCCACCTGCTGGTGCTGGCGAACCAAATCCACCGGCGGCAGGTCGTTGTGGGCCTTGTAGACGCCGATTTCGTGTGTGATGCGGAAGCGCTCGGCCAGGAGGCGCACAAGCGCTGCGTCGACTTCGTCGATGCTGCTGCGGTGAGCGGCGAGCTCGTCGTCGGTCATCGGCCCTGTTTCTAGCCCGTTGAGTCGACGCAGGCACCGGCAAGGCGGTCGTGAAGTTGCGCGGCGGGGTCCGGCGGGCGTGGGCGGCACCGGCCGCGCCTTGGCTACGGTTTGCGGCCGTGAGCCAATCGGGTGCGAACGACGGCCTACGCGGCCGCACGGCTGTCGCCGGAGTCGGCGAGACCACCTATTACAAGCGCGGCCAGTCTTCCGACCCGGAGTTCGTCCTTGTGCTGAAGGCCATCTTGGCGGCGTGCGAGGACGCTGGCATCAACCCCCGCGAGATCGACGGTTTCTGCTCGTACAGCAACGACCGCAACACGCCCGCGCGGCTGGCCAACGCCCTCGGCCTCGAAGAGCTGCGCTATTCGAACATGCAATGGGGCGGCGGGGGCGGCGGCGCGGCGGCTGTCGTGCAGAACGCCGCGAGCGCTGTGCACGCCGGATCGGCCAGCGTCGTGGTGGCCTACCGGGGGCTGGCCCAGGGCCAGTTCGGCCGCTTCGGCCAAGGCGGGCGCCGCCCTGCCGTGCGGGGCGAGTTCGCCTACACGCTGCCCTACGGCGTGATGAGCCCGGCCCAGATGTACGCCATGCGCACCACCCGCCTGATGCACGAGCACAACATCGACCGGTCCACCATGCGGGCGGTCGCTCTGGCCGCCTACCACCACGCGCAGAACAACCCCCGAGCGGTCATGCACGGACGCCCGCTGGACGCTGAGACCTACGACTCGTCCCGCTGGATCACTGAGCCGTTCCGGCTGTACGACTGCTGCCTGGAGAACGACGGCGGCGCCGCCATGGTCGTCACCTCAGCCGAGCGAGCCGCCGATCTCAGCGACACACCGGTGCTGGTGCTGGCGGCCCAGCAGAGCGGCGGCCACCGCTCAGGGGCGTGGGTGCACAACCCGACCGACTACGCGACCTCCAGCTTCAAGCTCGGGGCGCAGCACCTGTATGAGCAGGCGGGCGTGACGCCCGGCGATGTCGACGTGGTGCAGAGCTACGAGAACTTCACTGGCGCGGTGGTGATGAGCCTGATCGAACACGGTTTGTGCACCTATGAGAACGCCAACGAAGTGCTCACTTTCGAGAACCTGCGGGCCGACGGCGGCTCGATCCCGCTGAACACCAGCGGCGGCAACCTGGCCGAGTGCTACATGCACGGCCTCGGCATGCAGATCGAAGCAGTCCGCCAGGTGCGGGGCGACTCCACCAACCAGGTGCCCAACGTGAACGTGTCGCTGTCGAATGCCGGCCCGATGGTGGAGGTTGCATCGACAGCGATCTACGGGACGGCAGAGGCGCTGGGATGAGCTCGCTCGCCGAGGGCACCTACCTGCCCGAGGGTCTCACCCAGCCCGCACCGATGCGTGACGGGCTGGATGCGCCGTACTGGGAGGGCACCCGCGAGCACGAGCTGCGGGTGCAGCGCTGCGCCGACTGCGGCACCCATCAGTGGGGTCCGGACTGGATGTGCCACGCCTGCCAGTCGCTCAACGTCGAATGGGTGACGGTCGAGCCCACGGCCCGCATCTACTCCTGGCAACGGGTGCACCACCCAGTGCACCCGGCCCTGGCCGACCACGGCCCCTACATCGTCGTACTCGTCGAACTGCCCCACGCCGACAATCTGCGCATGCTCGGCAACCTGCTCGGCGATCCGATGCAGGACATCGCCATCGGCAGCAGCGTCAAGGCAGTCTTCGAAGACCACGACAATGGCAGCCCGCCCTACACCCTCGTCCACTGGCAGGCTTCCGGTAGCTGAGCTCCGGATGGTGTCAACGGCGCCACTCAGGGGTTGCCGGCCGCCCTTAGCATTCAGGCGAGAGGCATGAGGGGGCGCATGCGATGGCACGTCTCGATTCCGCGCATCCCGACAACGTCGAGGGCCCATGGTTCGTCGACACCCGCTGCATTCGCTGCGACGTGGCCCGGCACTGGGCGCCGGGACTCATCGAGATGGACAGCGACGGGCGCTCATACCTGGCCCGCCAGCCGAACGGCCCTACCGAATCTGCTGCGCTGTGGCGGGCTGCGGAGGCCTGCCCGACGCAGTCGATCGGCAACATGGAGATCCGCCGACCGCCTGACCCATCGTTCCCCCACCAGATGACACCAGGCGTCTGGGCGCTGGGCCACAACGCCCGGTCCTCGTTCGGCGCGCACTCGTACCTCGTCGAACGACCCGACGGAAACCTCATGGTCGACTCGCCTCGCTACCTGCGCAGCCTCGCCGAGCGCGTCGACGACCTCGGCGGCATCGGGCATGTGCTGCTCAGCCATCGAGACGACGTGGCCGATGCCGACAAGTGGGCTGAGCGCTACGGCGCGCAGGTGTGGATCCACGCAGCTGACGCCGACGCAGCGCCCTACGCCACAGTCGTCCTGCATGGCACGGGTCCCACTGAGGTGTCGCCGGGCGCCGTGGCACTGCAGGTGCCCGGCCACACCGAGGGCTCGGTTGTCTTCCACATCGACAACCGGTGGCTGTTCACCGGCGACACGCTGCACTGGAACCACCGCCGGGGCGAGCTCGATGTCACGCCTGAGCAGACCTTCTACTCGTGGGACGCTCTCGCCGACTCGATGGATCAGTTGTCCGAGGTGCGCGCCGAGTGGGTGTTCCCGGGTCATGGCATGTGGCACCAAGTCGGCGCTGAGCTCTACGCCGCGCAGATGGCTCGCCTCGGCGCCGACATGCGCCACGTCGGCCAAGCCGGGTGGGCGCGACGAACCGACGCTGCCTTCAACTGGGAGTGAGCGCCGCAGCGCAGGGCTGCCAGCCGACGCTCGGCGTCAGCACGGCACCTCACGGCGCCCGCCGAGTCAGCCGTGCTGGTCGGGGCCGGCCTTGGTGATGTGGAAGCGGACGAGGCAGCGTTGGTCTTCCACCATCGCGCGGCGGTAGTCATCCCAGTCGGGGTGCTCGCCCTGCAGCGTCCGGTAGTACTCGACCAGCGGGTCCAGTGCCGCCTCGCCGGAGATGATCTCGGCCTGGCACTCGAGCTGGACCCAACGGCCCAGCCATTTTTTGGGAAAAACACAGAGCCACGACTGCGGATCACGGCGCAGGTTCTTGATCTTGTACGCGGTCTCCCGGGTGCTCATCACCACCGTGTCGTCGACGACAGCCAACGTCACCGGCGACAGCTGCGGGCTGCCATCGGGCGCCTTGGTGGCCAGTACGGCCTGGTCGTTGTTGCGCACATAGTCGAGACCTTTGGAAATGTCCATCGCGGCAGCCTCGCATATGGGGCTGCGTGAGGCCGGAGCGGCACTCGGGTGCAGCTCGGCGAGTTTCGCGAGACTGCCGCCATGAAGATCTCTGCCGCTTTCCCGCCCGTACCCGAGACGCCAGACCACATCGTGCTGGCCGAGGAGCTGGGCTACGAGACCGCCTGGGTGTACGACACACCGGCGCTGCAGCTCGACGTGTGGATGACGCTTGCGCTGGCCGGCGTCCGCACCAACCGCATCCGCCTGGGTCCGGGTGTGCTGATCCCCTCGCTGCGCCACCCGATGGCGACGGCCTCAGCCATCGCCACGCTTGTCGGGCTCGTCGGGCCCGAACGAGTCATCATCGGCGCCGGCACAGGCTTCACCGGCCGCCGAGCGATGGGCCAGAAGCCGCTGCGCTGGGCGGACTTCCCGCAGATGGTCGCCGACACCCAAGCACTTCTGCGAGGTGAAGTCGTCGAAGTGGACGGTCGCGCCGCCAAGATGCTGCACTGGCCGGGCCAAGCGGTCGAGCGGCCCATCGAAGTGCCGTGGATCGTGGCAGTGAACGGCCCCCGTGGCCTCGCCGCGGCAGCCGAGATGGGCTGCGGCGTGTTCACCTCACGACCCCGGCCCGACGCCGACTACGCCGGCATCGACGACGTCATCCTGCTCGGCTTCGGCACGATCCTCGACGACAACGAGACGATCGAATCACCCCGGGTGCTCGACACCGCCGGCCCAGGTGTCAGCGTCGCGTACCACGCATTCCTGGAACAACGAGACGCCCGGCTCAGCACGCTGCCCAATGCCGACCGCTTCGCCGAAGTCACTGGCGACAGGGACCCCGACACGCTCCACCTCTCACTCCACGAAGGCCACCTCACCCAGCTCAACGCCATCGACCGCCAAGTGCTCACGCCCGAATCCCTGCGCATCGCCCCCTTCGTGTGCCACGCCCCAGAGGTACCCGAACGCATCGAACGACTCGCCGCCGCAGGCATCACCGAGGTCGCCTTCCAGCCCATGGGCAACATAGAACGCGAGCTCCGAACCTTCGCCGCAGCCGCCGGCCTCAACGATTGAACGACCGTCGGCGCAAGCCGCCAGGCACAGATGCCACAGCGGCGGAGGCGGCAGGCAATTCTGCGACGTTGCGACCAGCCGGATCGCTGGTCGCTGAATTGCCTGCCGCCTCCGTCGCGGGCGCACCGGCCAGCGACCGCCATCTGGCAACATCAGGGCGATGAACGCGGCCAAGCGGGATGACACCATCGAGAGTGCAGACCTCGACGGCCCCGACGCGCTGAGCCTCGCGGAATCAACCATCGACTCGCCGTTGACCACCGCCGAACTCTGCCGCGTCGTCGGCAGCCGAGTGCGCGAGCTCCGCCAAGCGTTGAACATGACCATGTCGGCGTTCGCCAACGACGCCGGCATCTCGCTGGGGATGCTCTCCAAGATCGAGCATGGCCAGAGCGCCCCCAGCTTGTCCACGCTCGCGCGCCTGGCCGGAACAGCGAAGGTGCCCGTGACCGCGCTGTTCCGGGGCCTCGACGAGGAGCACGATCTGGTCATCGTGCGGGCAGGCGAAGGCCACGAGATCCACCACGATCGTGGCGGACCCGACCGCATGTACCAAGACCTCGGCACTCTGCGAGGACCGAATCGGGTCATCGAGCCGATGATCACCACCATCACCGAGCCGGGCGGCGTCTTTCCGCTCTACCAGCACCCCGGCGTGGAGTTCCTCCACGTCCTCGAGGGATCGCTCAACTACGGCTACGGCGGCAAGTCCTATCTGCTCAACACGGGCGACACCATGCAGATCCACGGCGAGGTGGCCCACGGACCGGTGGAGCTCGTCGAGTTGCCAGTCCGGTTCATCTCCATCAAGGTGTACCCGGCCGGCGAATCGCGCGGCGCGGCAGGGGGGTGAGCCGGTGGGCTTGATGTTCGTCGCCGACTGGATCAGCGACACCGGCTTCGCACGCCGCAGCCTCCTGCTGTGGATCCTGCTGGCCGCAGCGGTCGGCCTCGCCTACTGGGAATGCCGCGAGCGCGGCTACCGGCAGACCGTCACGCTGTGGTGGGTGTCGTTCGTCGCCATCACGCATGTGGTGGGCTACGTCATCCTGCGCTTCGTCGTGCGCCCGGCGCGCGACGCCTGATCTCGACAAGGTTGGACACCGACATGTCAGACGACTCCTCGACGCCGGACTATCCCAAGGGCTTCTTCGAGCGTCTGAGGGTGGCGCCGGGTCGCCCCCTCTTGCTCGTGGCCGTCGGGTTGTTCCTGGTGGTCCTGTTCCTGCGGGGTGGATGCTCAGGTGTCGACATCAGCGAGGGCCAGGCCGTCAACACTGCCCGCGCCGCGCTCGAGGCTCATCCCGAAGCCTTCGAGCCGGAACGCACGGAAGCCAAGGTGTTGCGACAGGGGTTCCCGCCGACGCCCATGTGGGTCGTGGTGTTCACGGTTCCCGAACCCGACGGAGACTCAGAGCAGTTCCTGCATCATGCTGCGGTATGGGTCCACGCCGGAACCGGGGAACTGCGCCAGATCAACGTCGGCGAACCTGACGACGGCTGACCGGCGCAGCGCGATCGGCCGCGCCCGGCACGCACCGATCGTTCGAGCGTCGCGCGCGCGTGCCCCATCGATCGCGCCCAAAAATCGCCCACGACGTTCAATATCAACCCATTGGGCGGATGATGTTCTGCCGTTCATTGCAAACGTGTTACGGTCTCCCCCAACTTGGTCTGGCCCTGGGTTGCTGGGGATCCAAGCGCAAAACAACAACGGGGGGAGGCGCGATGGACACATCTGTTGTGTTCACAGAGGCGTACTACTTCTTCACCGTCGCCATCATGTGGCTATTGCACGTCGGCTTCATGACCTATGAGGCCGGCGTCAGTCGTCGCAAGAACATCATGTCGACGGCGATGAAGAACATCATGACGATTGCCGTCGTGACGCCGACGTTCTACTACGTCGGTTGGTACGTGTACTTCTGCATGCAGGAGGGCCTGAAGTTCACAGGCGACGCCACCGGCAACGGCAATGCCGGCGAAGGTGCGTTCTACTGCGGCGATCAGTACGGCTTGCCGTGGGACGGCACCGCTGGACCGAACCTGGGTGACAACATCACCGGCGTCTTCTGGGCAGCGTTCGTGCTGTTCTCCTGGACGACGGGTTCGATCATGTCGGGCGCCGTACTGGAGAGGATCCGAATTTCGGCGTACCTCTGGCTCACCGCTCTCATGGGCGGCATCGTCTGGGTGGTCGCGGCCGCCTGGGGCTGGAGCTACGGCGGCTGGCTGGTGACCCACTTCGGTTACCACGACTTCGCCGCATCGGGCGTGGTGCACGGCGTCGCCGGCATCTTCGCCCTCGGGGTGCTCTTCAACCTCGGGCCGAGAATCGGGCGCTACGACGCGAATGGAGGGACACGGGCCTTCAAGCCCCACAACCTCCATCTCACGTTGATGGGCCTGATGATCATCTTCACGGCGTTCTACGCGTTCTACGCGGCATGCCTCGCCATCACGGCGGACACCACGCCAGGCTGGGCGAACATCTACTTCAATCCGGCCACGCTGTCGGCAATCACGTACACCATCACGATGGGCTTCGCAGGCGGGTTCGCCGGCGGCTACATCTTCGCCAAGGGCGATCCGTTCTGGACCATCTCCGGTGGTCTGGCCGGCGTTGTGGCGGTGTCGGCAGGCGCGGATATCTACAGCCCGAACTTGGTGCTGATCCTGGCGTTCTTCTCGGCTGGCCTTGCCTACCACGTGGGCAACTGGATCGAGCAGAAGGCCCGTGTCGACGATGCCGTCGGTGCAGTGTCGGTGCACGGCGTCATGGGATTCTGGGGCGTCATGCTCGTGGGCATCTTTGCCAGCGGCTACCCGACAGGACCCAACGGGGTGACGACCACCATCCTGGGCCAGGCCGTGGGCGCAGCGGCAATCTTCGCATTGTCGTTCGTCACGGGCTACGGCGCATCGTGGATACTCAAGCAGTTCAACCTGCTGCGGGTGCCGCCCGAGGTTGAGGTCGAAGGCCTCGACATGGCCGAGTTCGAGACGGACTTCTATCCGGAGTTCGGCCGGGCTGCCGAGCCCATCGTCCACGCCGACGGGTCAGAGGGGTCTGCAGAGGAGACTCTGCGGGCCGAGCTCGCCGCCAACCGCTAGCGCATCGTGTCCGGCTCATGGCTGCAGCTCATCTTCGCTCTTGCCTTCATGTACCTGCTGGTGATGGCCGCCGGGTACTGGGGCAAGCGGAAGCGGGCCCAGCAGACCCGAGCAGGACACGATCGACAGGAACACTGATCTCGTTCAGGACTAAGGAGGACTGAATGAACACCTTCCCATACGACAGTTGGGAAGCCGCCCTCGAAGCAGCCGATGGCACCACCGGGTACTTCACCTGGGGTCCCGGTGGCAACACCGCCTCGATCGTCCTAGCCATCATCGGGATCGCCGTCTCGGTGGTCTCGGGATTCCTAGTGACGATCCGGGAGGACCGTCTGCTCAACCACGCGGCCGACCGGCTGACCGACAAGTACAGCTAGCCCAGGAGGACTGACATGGCACGCAGAAAGCAAATCCAGTTCCAGGGCCTGCATGGAGGCAACAAGGCGGTCGAGATGGGCGTGGTGCTGTTCACCATCGCCTGCATCGTCTTTGCCATCATCGCAATTCAGGTCGTCGGCTGACGCTGAACGCGGACTGACATTGTTCAACGTGGCAGGCGCTGCGCCGTCCCTCGGGGCGGCGTGGCGTCTGCCCACGCGCGAGAGACTTAGCCTGAGGTTGTGAGCGTCGCCCGCAAGTGGATCGCCCAAGTGTGCGTGGCGGTGGCCGGCGCGGCGATGTTCCTGCCGTGGCACGTCAACGCCGGACTCGGCGGCAACCAGACCGTGCGTGGCGTCTCCACGGGCATCGGACGGATTCTCCTGGTCATCTGCATCGTGACCGTGGTGCTGGTGCAGCTCCGCTGGCGCCCAGCGTGGATCGGCGCGGGATTTGCAGGTGCCATTGCGATCCGTGAGCTCGTCAGCCCTTCGGGCATCGGCAATCCCGACCCGGGCCTGGGCCCCCAGATCGCCTTCATCACGTGTGCAGCGGCCGTGGTGCTGCTGGGATGGAACATGTTCGCCGGCGTTGCTGCCGGTGAGGGTCGCGACCCCGGCGAACCCCCGCGCTGGTTCTTCTCAGGACCGCTGGGCCGGCGGCGATGACACTGCTGCTGCCCGGCGAATCGGTGGTGGTCCCCGGGTTGATGATGCTCGGAGAGGGGGTGGAGCGGTACCGGGTCACCGGGGGCGGCGCAACGGTGCTGGCCCTCGATGCAGGCGACGAGTTGGAGATCGTCGATCCCGAGGGCTGCCAACCGTGCGAGCTGGTGGCCTTCGACGCCAGCGGTCAGTCGGACCCGGCCCTGCTCGACGTCACTCGCGGCAGCGCCCAGCCAGGCGGCGGGTCCAATCCGGCCGCAGTCGGCATCCTCTCAGCGCCGCTGCACGACGCCCGCCGCGTACGGGCCGGTCTCGAGCGTGCCGGCATCGGCATGTCCGACATCCAGGCAGCGACGCCACTCCGGCTCCTCGACGGCGACACGGCGGCGAACAGCTCGGCCCGGGTCACCGCGCTCGACGATCTCGCTTGTGTGATCGCAGCGCCCGGCGGCACCATGTCGGCGCACGGCGGCGCGCCGCCGACCGACCTCATCGCCTACGTCCACCGCCACGACCCGGCCGGCACCGATGCCGAGCCGTTGCTGCCGACGCCGCTGGCCGATCCCAGCCAGGACTTCATCATCCTTGCGAGCACTGCTCGCGCCTACCAGGTGTCCAAGGGCGACTGGTTCCAGGTGGTGGACGCCGAAGGACGGCAGTGCTCGGACTTCCAGTGCTTCGCCGTGGCCGATCTCGAAGCCGGCGAGGAACTCTGCCTCGACGCCACCATCACCCGTTCGCTCATGGGAGCGAGCTGCCCTGCACCCGGCCTGTACTCGAAGTTCTTCAACGCCAAGATGCAGCCGCTGGTGGAAGTGGTGCAGGACACCGTGGGCCGCCACGACACCTTCAACACGGCGTGCACCGCCCGCTACTACGAGGAGATGGGCTACCCGGGCCACGTCAACTGCACCGACAACATCAACGGGGTGCTCGATCCCTTCAATGTCGCCCCACGGCGCGGCTGGGAGGCGATCAACTTCTTCTACAACACCCAGGTGGACGACGCGAATCAGATCTACTTCGACGAGCCGTGGTCGCGCCCCGGCGACTACGTGCTGCTGCGGGCGCTCGAAGACCTGGTGTGCGTCAGCACCGCATGCCCGTGCGATGTCGACGCTGCCAACGGCTGGAACCCCACCGACATTGCCGTCCGGGTGTACCCCGCAGCCAACCTGTTCAAGAAAGCGACGGCGATCAGGATGACCGCTGACTCCGAAGCCCAGCTCACCAAAGAGACCGGATTCCACCCGCGCACCTCGGCACTGACGCGCAGCTTCAGCGAATACTGCGGCTACTGGCTGGCCGACCACTACACGTCACACGGCGCCGTCGAGGAGTACTGGGCGTGCCGGCAGGCCGCGGCCGCCATCGACCTGTCACCGCTGCGCAAGTACGAGGTGACCGGGCCCGACGCCGAGCTGCTGATGCAGACCTGCGTCACCCGCAACGTCCGCAAGCTCGCCGACGGGCAGGTGGTGTACACCGCCATGTGCCACCCCACCGGCGGCATGATCGACGACGGCACCGTGTTCCGCATCGGACGCGAGAACTTCCGCTGGATCGGCGGCCAGCTCGGCTACAGCGGCATCTGGCTGCGCGAGCAGGCCGAGCGGCTGGGCCTGAACGTGTGGGTGCGCAACTCCACCGAACAGCTGCACAACCTGCAGGTCCAAGGCCCCAACAGCCGGCAGCTGCTCTCCGAGGTCATCTGGACCCGGCCCGATCAGCCCACGGTTGCCGAGCTGGGCTGGTTCCGGTTCGCCATCGCCCGCATCGGCGACTACGACGGCATCCCGCTGGTGGTCTCACGCACCGGCTACACCGGCGAGCTCGGTTACGAGGTGTTCTGCCACCCCAAAGATGCCCCGGCGGTCTGGGATGCGATCTTCGAGGCGGGTACCGCTCACGGGCTTGTGCCCATGGGACTGTCGGCACTCGACATGCTGCGCATCGAGGCCGGGCTGGTCTTTGCCGGCCACGAATTCTGCGACCAGACCGATCCCTACGAGGCGGGCATCGGTTTCACGGTCCCGCTCAAGACCAAGGACGACGACTTCATCGGGCGCGACGCGCTGTTCGACCGTCGCGACAACCCCCAGCGGCGCTTGGTGGGCTTGGAGCTCGAAGGCGGCGAGCCGGCGGGGCTCGGCGACGGCGTGTACGTGGGGCGCAACCATGTCGGCGAAGTCACCAGCGGCACCATCTCTCCCATCCTGCGCAAGAACATCGCCCTGTGCCGCATGACGCTGCCCTACAACGAGATCGGCACGGCTGTCGAGGTGGGAAAGCTGGACGGCCACGAGAAACGCATCGCCGCCGAGGTCGTGCGCTACCCGTTCTACGACCCCGACAAGTCCCGAGTCCGCGCCTAGCCCGGTGTCCCGGGGGCTTGCACGCAGGTGCAAGACTGGGCGACGTTCTACTCTGATTGCATAAACATCTACTCACAGGGGGGATTTGGACATGACACGGGTTGCCATCATCGGTGCGGGACCGTGCGGGCTGTCGCAGCTGCACTCGTTCGCCAGCGACGCCTCGGCAGAGGCCGCGGGCGTCGAACTTGTCTGCTTCGAGAAGCAGGAGGACTGGGGCGGCCTGTGGAACTACACATGGCGCACGGGCCTCGATGAGCACGGCGAGCCCTGCCACGGCTCGATGTACCGCTACCTGTGGTCCAATGGCCCCAAGGAGTGCCTGGAATTCGCCGACTACGGCTTCGAGGAGCACTTCGGCAAGCCGGTGGCGTCGTTCCCGCCCCGGGAGGTGCTCTACGACTACATCATCGGCCGCGCCGAGCGCAGCGGCGTCCGCGACAACATCCGCTTCAACCACGCCGTGCGGCGGGTGAGCCGGTCCGCCTCCGGCGACGGCTTCACCGTGACATCCCACGATCACGCCACCGACGCCAGCGTCAGCGAGAACTTCGACTGGGTGGTCGTGTCGACGGGGCACTTCTCGACGCCCAACATGCCCCACTATCCCGGCTACGAGACGTTCGGCGGCACGCTGCTGCACGCCCACGACTTCCGCGACGCGGTGCAGTTCGAAGGCCAAACCGTGATGGTGATCGGCTCGAGCTACTCGGCCGAGGACATCGCGTCGCAGCTCTGGAAGTACGGGGCCTCAGAGGTCATCTGCTCATCGCGCAGCGGACCCATGGGGTTCGACTGGCCGGCAGGCATCAGCGAGAAGCCGATCCTCACCCACGTGGACGGCCGCACCGTGCACTTCGAAGACGGCACCACCGCAGACGTGGACGCCATCGTGTCATGCACCGGCTACCTGCACCACTTCCCGTTCATGGACGACGAGCTGCGGCTGGTGACTGCCAACCGTCTGGCCTCCTCGATGCTGTACCGGGGCGTCGTGTTCCAGCCCGAGAACCGAATCCTCTACCTGGGCATGCAGGACCAGTGGTACACGTTCAACATGTTCGACGCCCAGGCCTGGTACGCCCGTGACGTGATCTTGGGTCGTATCGAGCTGCCCAGCGCGGACGAGCAGGCCCGCTGGATCGACGACTTCCAGGCGGCCGAAGATGCCGTGCCCGACGATTACGGGGCCATCGACTTCCAGGGCGACTACACCCAGGATCTGCTCGACCAGACCGACTGCCCCGACCCGA
This sequence comes from Candidatus Poriferisodalis sp., assembly GCF_965208555.1. Classification (GTDB taxonomy): domain Bacteria; phylum Actinomycetota; class Acidimicrobiia; order Acidimicrobiales; family Poriferisodalaceae; genus Poriferisodalis. The sequence continues at coordinate 1,279,973 of NZ_OZ242342.1, forward strand.
ACACGCAGCTCATCAACAAGATGTTCAAGGACTGGAAGGGCCACAAGAAGCAGTCGATCATCGGCTACCGCGACCACGGCCACACCTCGCCGGTGACGGGAACGCTGGCGCCGGTGCACCACACCTCGTGGGAGGACGCCCTCGACGACTCGCTGGAGTCGTACCTGGCCGACGGCTGATCGAGACGGACTCGTCCGGTAGGCGTCATGGGGGCGTTGCCCACCGAGGCCGATATGCCACGCGAAGCCGACGTCGTCGTGATCGGTGCCGGCGTGACCGGCGCCAGCATCGGCTACCAGCTCGCCCGGCACTCAGACCTGCGCGTGGTCATCGTGGATGCGCGGGCGCCGGTCGGGGGCATCTCGGGCCGTACGTTCGGCCAGATCCGCCAGCACTATTCCAACGAGCTGATGGTGCGCATCGCCCAGCGGGGCTTCCACTGCATCCAGAACTGGGATTCCGTGGTGGGCTTCGGCGACCCCGGCTACGCGCGCTTCGGCTACATGCTGCTGGTGGTCGCCGATCAGCTCGACGGCCTCCGATACAACATCGAGCTAGGTCAGGGGCTCGGAGTGGACACCCGCTTCGTGGTCGGCAACGAGATCAGCGAGATCGAACCGCTGGTGAACGCCGAGGACCTGGCAGGCGGTGCCTACGAGCCCGAAGGCGGCTACATCGACGTCACCAAGATGGTGCTGAGCTGGCTCACCGCGGCGAGCGCTGCAGGAGCCGACGTGCTGGCACCCGTCGCCGTGGAGGAGATCACGACCTCAGGCGGGACGGTCACCGGCGTGAGCACTGCTGCCGGCGACATCGCGGCCCCGGTCGTGATCGCGGCCACCGGCGCATGGGCCCGTGACCTGCTGGACCCGCTAGGCGTGGAGGTTCCCGTCGAACGTCGGCGGCTGGAAATGGCGGTGCTCGAACAGCACGCCGGCGCACGGGCGTTGGGAACATGCATCACCGATGGGAACTCCAACCTGGTCATCCGTCCCGACATGGGCCGCCACATCGTGGCAGTGGCCTACCCGCCGGAAATGCCAGAGGTCGACGACCCGCTGGCCGACGCATCCGACGCCGACCACGCAGCCCACGATGTGCGCCTGAAGACCGCCATCTCGGAGCGGCTTCCGAGCCTCACGGTGGCGGCCACCGTCAGCACCACCGCCGGGGCCTACGACGTTGCGCCCGACTACCACCCCATCCTGGGCTGGGCTTCGGAAATCGCCCCGGTAGACGGCCTGTACCTGGCGGTCGGGCTCTCCGGCCACGGGCTCAAGCTGTCACCAGCCCTCGGCGAGATCGTTGCCGCACGTGTGCTGGGCGTCGACCAGGTGGGCGACGCACCCCCCATCGACATCAGCGCGCTGCGGCCCTCACGCTTCGCCGACGGCAACCTGATGCACCTGTCCTACGGCCCCAGCGCCCGCGCCTAGCCGGCGCCGGGAACCTCAGCTCCAGGGGTAGGGCGAGTTGCTGACGGGGTGCAGCTTGCCTTCGGCGTAGCGCGAGTAGCGGAACGGCTCGAGCAGGGCCTGCGGCTCGCCCAGCAGCTCCTTCGCGACCAGCGCACCGACGCCGATCATCTTGTAGCCGTGGTTCGAATCGGCGATGAAGTAGGCGTTGTCGCAGAAGGTGTCGAACACCGGGAAGTTGTCGGGCGAGAAGCTGCCGATGCCGCCGGAGGGCTCGTCGCTGATCAGATGGTTCTTGCCCTCGAAGCGCTGGTGGCAGTGCGCCAGCGCCGCGGTCCACGTGCGATAGAAGTCGCCGCCCACCACGAAGTCGGGTGAGTCCGGCCCGTAGGGGTCGACGGCCACCTGCTCGGACGGCTTGTCGACCACGTAGGGCATGTAGCCGCCCTGCACGCCGCCGAAGTTGAAGTCGGGCTTGTAGTAGATGCCCCACGGCCCTTCGGTGACCAGGCCGTCGGCGTCATACAGCGGGGCGTCGGTGTCGACATGCACCACCGGGGGCATGTTGCCCTCATTGTCGGTGAGGTAACCGGGGTCGACCGTCAGGGTGCCTTCCTGCAGGCACATGTAGGTCCACGTGGGTACGTTGTGCAGCTCGCCGTCGCCGCCGAGGATGTCAGTGGTGGTCGGCAGGTCGAGCATCGCCCAGATCTTCTGCACCCACGGTCCCACCGCAACCACGACGTGCTCGCAGGCAACCGGGCCCTGGTCGGTGAGCACCGAGGTCACGGCACCCGAGCTGTCTCGCTCGAAGCCGGTGACGGTCACGCCACCCACCACGTTCACATCCTCGGCTTCGGCCTTGCCCAGCAGGCCCTTCAGCGAGGCCATGTTGTTGGCGTAGCCGCCCCGGTGCTCGTGCAGGACGCTGGTGATGCCCTGGGCCTGCCAGTCGCTGAAGATGCCTTTCATGTAGGCATCGGACGCGTCGGCACCCTCGACGAAGGTCGACGAGTAGCCGATGGCCTGCTGCTGCGCATGTATGGACGCCACGTCGGCGCGCATCGCCTCGTGGCTGATTTGCATGTAGCCCACGGGGTGATAGGAGAACGCCTCGGGATCGCTGTCCCACACGCCGACCGAGTGGGCCATCAGCTCGCGCATCGCGGGCTGGAAGTAGTTGTTGCGGATGACCCCGCAGGCGATGCCCGAGGCGCCGGCGCCGACACCAGTCTTGTCGATCACGACGATGTCGGCGCTGGAACCCCGTCCCGACGACCTCAGGTCGCGGGCCAGGTTCCACGCCGTGGACAGGCCGTGGATGCCCGAGCCGATGATGACGTAACGAGCGCTGGTCGGTAATGCCATGGCCGATGCCTTCGTAGTTCAGGTGCGCTTGTGTGACAGGTGACCGGTGCGGGCTCAGTGGCCAGCCGGGGCCTCCCAGCCCTCCAGCACCGGCGGGCGCCAGTCGGTGCCGACGATCCTGGAATCTTCTACCCACGGTCCCAGCTCCACCTGCGGGAACTTGCAGTGGATGTCTTTGAGGGTGATGCCGTAGCTGTTGCCCTCGGTGAGGTGCTTCATCAGCACCTTGCGAGCGATCTCGTCCTCACGGCCCTCGGGGATGTCGAAGTAGATCTTGAGGAACGAGTTCGAGTACCGGTCGAACACCGCCGGGACGCCGTCCTCCTCGAGCAGCGTGATGTCTTCGAGCCAGTTGATGTCGGGTCCCGGCGTGAGCGCCAGCAGATCGATGTCCTCGACGAGCGACATGTCCTCCTGGTACGGGAACCGCTTGCCCGCCAGCACCTCGGCATCGATGGCGACGGTGCGGGTCTCGCGTGGGCTCTCGCCCGTGCTCGCTGCATTGCTCATCTGAGTCCTCCGTCGATCACGTGCTTGTCAAAGAGATCACGGATCTCTTGGAGCGTCCGCTCCTCGGTGACGCCCGGGATGTAGTTGGTGCCGGCAATCGGCACCTTGGCCATGGCGGCCGCCTCGTGCGTCAGCGCTGCGAGGTCCTCGGGCTCCAGCGAGTGGATGTCGGTCTTGCCGCACGCCCGGGCCAGCATCTGCACTTCCATGGTCAGGGTGATCAGGAAGTTGTAGACCCGCAGGGCCGCTTCGTCGACGTCGAGGCGCTTGCGCAGCTCCACGTCCTGTGTGGCCACGCCGACGGGGCAGCGGCCGGTGTGGCAGTGGTAGCACTCGCCCGCCGGGACGCCGATCGTGCCCTCGTAGTCGGTGACGCCGGGGATCTCCTTGTTGCAGTTCAGCGCCATGAGCGCAGCGGTGCCCAGCGCCACGGCATTCGCACCCAGCGCCAGGCACTTGGCCACGTCGCCGCCGTTGCGGATGCCGCCCGCGACCACCAGGTCGATGTCGTCGGCCAGGCCCACGTCCTCCAGCGCCCGGCGGGCCTCGGGGATGGCCGCCATCAGCGGGATGCCGGTCTCCTCGGTCGCCAGGTGCGGCCCGGCGCCCGTGCCGCCCTCCGCACCGTCGAGGTAGATCACGTCGGGGCCGCACTTGGCCGCCATCCGGACATCGTCGTACACCCGGGCCGAACCCAGCTTGAGCTGGATCGGGATCTGGTAGTCGGTGGCCTCGCGCACCTCTTGGATCTTCAGCGAGAGATCGTCAGGGCCCAGCCAGTCAGGGTGGCGGGCCGGCGACCGCTGGTCGATGCCTGCCGGCAGCGACCGCATCTCGGCCACCTGCTCGGTGACCTTCTGGCCCATCAGATGCCCGCCCAGGCCCACCTTGCAGCCCTGGCCGATGAAGAACTCGACCGCGTCGGCCAGCATCAGGTGGTGGGGGTTGAAGCCGTAGCGGCTTTGGATGATCTGGTAGTACCACTTGGTGGACAGATCGCGCTCCGGCGGGATCATGCCGCCCTCGCCCGAGCAGGTGGCGGTGCCGGCCATCGAGGCGCCCTTGGCCAGCGCCATCTTGGCTTCCAGCGACAGCGCGCCGAAGCTCATGCCGGTGATGTACACCGGGATGTCCAGCTCCAGCGGTTTCTCGGCGAAGCGTGAGCCGATGACCGTCTTGGTCTCGCACTTCTCGCGGTAGCCCTCGATCACGAAGCGCGTGAGCGTGCCAGGCAGGAACACCAGCTCGTCCCAGTGCGGGATCTTCTTGAAGATGGAGAATCCCCGCATCCGGTAACGGCCCAACTCGGCCTTCACGTGGATGTCGTTGATGACCTCGCGAGTGAAGATCCGGCTCTTGCCGAGCACGTCGGTGCTCGCATTCACCTCGTTTTCGTCAGCCATGACTGTTCTTCCCCCTGCCTCTAGTGAATGACGAGCTTGCGCTCGGACGGCTCAAGCTGGTCGTAGTTGTGCAGCACCTTGCCGCAGACGAACTTTTGGAATTCGGGCGGGTCGCCCAGCCCGTGGATGCGGAACTTGCGCTCGATCAGCTCGGTGTCGGCATCGTTCCACTCACCAGGAACACAGTCGACGCCGAGCGAGGCCACCGTGCCGGCCACGTAGATCTCGCCGTCGTACATCGAGTCGCCCAGGTTCATGCCCGCGTTGCCGCAGATGATCTGCCGGCCCCGCTGCATCATGAAGCCGGTGTTGATGCCGACATCGCCGAGCACGATGATCGTGCCGCCCTTCTGGTCGATGCCGGTGCGGGCACCCACATCGCCCTTCACGATCAGGTCGCCGCCCCGGATGGCGGCGCCGGTCAGCGACCCGGCACTGCGCTCGATGGTGACAACGCCCGACATCATGTTCTCGGCCACCGACCAGCCGACGCGGCCGTTGATGGTCACCTCGGGCCCGTCGATGAGCCCGCAGGCGAACCAGCCGGGGCTGCCCTCGAAGTGAATGCGGCAGCGTTTGAGAATGCCCACCGCCAGCGAGTGCTTCGACGCCGGATTCAGGATCGTGACGTCGGTGATGCCGTCGTCGTAGATGAGCTTGCGCAGCGCCATGTTGATCTGGCGAATCGTCAGATCGGCTGCGTCGAAGCGCGCCCGGCCCCCGTCGACTTCGACGTTGTCAGGCATGTCGGCATAGGGCTCGACCAGCCCCCGGGCGTCGTAGGAGACGCCGCTGCGGGAACCTACACCTGCCACACCAGCACCTCCCGCTCGTAGGGATCACGGGTTACGACCTCGCGCTTCACCAGCGACCGGATGGCCACCTCCTCGGTGGCGACGGCCACCAGCGGATCTGACTCGAACAGCACCAGCGGCTTTGCTGCCATCTCGTCCTTGGCGACGCCGAGCTGGTTGCCGGTGACGCACACATAGGTGAAGACGCCGTCGAGGTCATCGAGGCTGTGCTTCATCGCGGTTTCCAGCGTGAGGCCCCGCGACATGTACTCGGCGAGGTACACGGCGATGATCTCCGAGTCGCACTCGCTCTGGAAGCGATGGCCGTGCTGCTCGAGGCGCCGCTTCCACTGGTGGTAGTTGGTGAGCTGGCCGTTGTGTACCACGGCCACGTCGGCGAACGGGTACGCCCAGTAGGGGTGCGCACTGGCAAGGTCCACTTCGGACTCGGTGGCCATGCGCACGTGGCCGATGCCGTGGGTGCCCCGGAACGATCCCAGGTTGTACTGGTCGCTCACTGTGGTGGCGTCGCCCAGGTCCTTGATGATCTCCAGCGAGCTGCCCAGCGACAGCACCTCGCAGCCGGGCACGTCCTCGAGGTAGTCGGCCAGCGCCTTGAGGTCGCCGCCGTAGCGGATGGTGGCCCGGAAGGCGTACCCGGTTTCGCTGGTGACCGTGGCTACCTCGGCGCCGATCTTGGCCAATCGGCTTTCCACCTCGGCCCGGTTGCGCTCGAGGCGCTCGGCCATGCCGATGCCCTCGCTCTTGTTGGGCTCGGCCAGCACGAACCGGATCACGACCAGATCGTCAGCCGGTCCGTACACCGCGTAGCCGGTGGAGTCCGGTCCACGGTGTTTCATCGATTGGAGCATCGCGGTGAGCTCCGCTCCGATGTCGGCGGTTCCGTCGCGGTGAATGACTCCGGCGATGCCGCACATGGTGGGTCCCCCTTCGTGGGTGCTGTTCTGTCTCAGTGTGTGTATTGGGCGCCGACTCCGCGGGCCGGCGGGCGGTCAGGGCAGGACGTCGAGGTACTCCTCCACGTCCCAGTCGGAAACGGTGTGCAGGAAGCGCTCCCACTCGTCGGTCTTGTAGTGGAAGAACACCTTCTCCATCTCGCCGGGCAGCGAGCGCATGACGACCTCGTCATTGCGCAGCGCCTCGAGGGCCTCACCGAGCGTGAGCGGGATCTTCTCCACGCTCTTGCCCGCCTCCATGGCCTCATAAATGTTGCGCTCCTCGGGCTCGCCCGGGTCGAGGTTGCGGTCGAGGCCGTCGTCCATGGCCATCAGCAGCCCGGCGAACGACAGATGCGGGTTGACCGAGCTGTCAGCCGAGCGATACTCGAACCGGCCCGGCGCGCTCACCCGCAGGGCGGTGGTGCGGTTCTGGAAGCCCCAGTCCGCGAAGACCGGCGCCCAGAAGCCGGTGTCCCACAACCGGCGGTAGGAGTTGACCGTCGGCGAGGAAAGACACGTCAGCGCCCGCACGTGCTCGAGGATGCCGCCGATGGCCTTCATGCCGACGGGGCCGGGGAGCTGCGGGTTGTCTCCCTCGGGCAGGAACTTGTTGTTGCCATCGCCGTCCCACAGCGAGATGTTGTGGTGGCAGCCGTTGGCTGAGACACCCATGAACGGCTTGGGCATGAAGCACGGGAAGGCGCCCAGCTCGCGCCCCACCTGCTTGCACACCTGCCGGTAGGTGGTGAGCCGGTCGGCGGTGAGCTCGGCCCGGTCGAATTGGAAGTTCAGCTCGAGCTGGCCCGGAGCGTCCTCGTGGTCGCCCTGGATCATCTCGAGGCCCATGGCCTCGCAGTACTCCACGACCTTGTGGATGAGCGGCTGCAGCTCGGCGAACTGGTCGATGTGGTAGCAGTTCGGCTTGGTCATGCCCTCGACGGTCGGCTTGCCGTCGGCGTCGGCCTTGAGCCACATCATCTCGGGCTCGCAGCCGGCCCGCAGGTGCAGCCCGTGCTTGGCCTCGAACTCGGCGTGGAGCCGCTTGAGGTTGCCCCGGCAGTCCGAGGTGAGGAAGGCACCGCCGTCGACCTCTTCTTCACGGCCCCGGAACAGGGTGCACCAGACACGAGCGGTCTTGGGATCCCACGGCAGCGGCATGAACGTCTCGGGCTCGCCGATGCCCACCAGCTCACGGGCCTCGGGGCCATAGCCGATGTAGTTGCCGTGGCGGTCGATGAACAAGTTGGCGGTGGAGCCGTAGACCAGCTGGAAGCCCTTGCGGGCGATCATCCCGAAGTGCTTGGCCGGGATGCCTTTGCCCATGATGCGGCCGGTGACCGACACGAACTGGCAGTACAGGTATTGGATGCCGTCGGCCTCGATGCGGCGCTCGACTTCTGCAATCTGTTCCTCGCGTCCGTCGGCTTCGACGAACATCTCAAGATCTGTGGCCATTGCTCCCCCTGTTCGGCATGGCTGGCGGGTTCATGCGAACCGTAACGCCCTGAGCTTCGCGCCTCAGCACCCCCGCTCTCGGGCGTGTCCAAGCCACGCCGAAACGTAGCACAGAATCCGAAGCGATGTCTAACGTGAGTAGCGGCTCTTTCCTCACAGTAGAGCAAGCATTGCAGGCGCTATGGCGTGCAGCGCACCCAGACGACGCCCACATCGGCAATCATGACCGGGTCGGGATCGAGACCATCACAGGAGATTCCATGGGCTTGCGGCCGGAAGCGGCGCGGCACGTGCCGGTGCTGATCGTGGGCGGTGGGCCGATCGGGCTGACGGGTTCGAATCTGCTGTCGCGTCACGGCGTCGAGCACCTGCTGGTCAACCGACGGCCCGCAACCAGCGACCATCCGCGTGCTCGATTCATCGACGTTCGCACTGTCGAGATCCTGCGCCAAGTCGGGCTGGCGGACGCCGTGATCGACACCGGCGTGCCGCCCGAGTGGGTGTCCCACGTGCGGTATTCCACAACGCTGGCCGAGCCCGAGATCTGGGCGCTGCCGACCGGCTCGTACCACTCGGTGCCCCGCCCGTACAGCCCCACCATCCCGGTGATGACCTCCCAGGACCTGGTCGAGCCGATCATGGCCATGGCCGCCCGCCGCCACGATGCCGCCGACATCCGCTTCGGCACCGATCTCGTGGCGCTGAGCCAAGATCCCGAGCGCGTGACCGCGGTGATTCGCGACATGCACGACGGCGAGACCGAGACGGTCACTGCCGACTACGTCATCGGCGCCGATGGCCGGCACAGCACGGTCCGCGAGCTGGTCGGGGGCGAGCTGATGGAGGGCTTCTCGCAGCCTCGGCTGATCCAGGACGTGCTGTTCCACGCCGACCTGTCTCGCTGGGTACGCGACCGCATCGGAGCGCTGCTGTTCGTGTTCCACCCCATGGGCTATGGCCTGTTCCAGCCGGTAGATGCCAAGAACCGCTGGCGCGCCCAATGCACCACCTTCACGCCGCCCGTCGAGCAGGAGGAGATCACCACCGAGCTGTGCGAGGCATGGATCCGCAGCGCCATGGGCGATACGGACGGTGAGGTTGATCTTGAGGTGCTCTCCATTGCGCCCTGGGCGCCCGAGGCCCATCTGTCAGATGCCTTCCGCGCCGGGCGGGTATTCCTGGCCGGCGACGCAGCGCGCATCCTGGTGCCCACCGGCGGCCTCGGCATGAACCTCGGCTACCACGGCGTGCACAACCTGGCATGGAAGCTGGCGTTGGTGCTGCGCGGCTGGGCCGACCCTGCCATCTTGGACACCTACGAGGCCGAGCGGCGGGAGCAGTCGGACCGCACCCGGGTGGCCAGCGTGGACAACGCCCGGCTCGCCGGCGACCTGTACCGCACGCATTTCAGCGGAGGCGACGTACCGGCGGCCGCGCAGCGGCTTCTGCAATACGGCAACTTCGAAGGGTTGATCCTGGGCCACGAGTACTCGTCGTCGCTGTGCGTGCCGGACGCCGATGAGGCTCCCGTGGTGGAGAACGAGATCACCGAGTTCGTGCCGGTGGTGCGCAACGGTCGTCGGGCACCGCATGTCTGGCTGGACCCTTCAGAGGGCGTGTCACTGCTGGACTGCTTCGGCGAACGCTGGGTGCTGGTGGTGCCGAGCGACGCCCCCGCCGGCGAAGTCGCAACGGACTCGATGCCTGCATCCGCACCAGGAGAGTCAGCGGCACAGGCACTCGCCGGCAGCGGATTCCCGATCTGCGTCGAACGTCTGGACACGCGGGTGCTGACGGCCAATGGGCTGTACAGCGCCGATAAAGCGGTGCTCGTGCGGCCCGATGGGTTCGTCGCCGCCCGCTTCACTGCCGACGCTGAGGTGACCGAGACTCAACTGCGCGACTTGACAATGGCAGTCTGAGTCAAGGGGCCGCCTGCTCATGTGTGCCTGAACTGCTGGGCCGGCGCTGCACCGTTAGGAGCGCTGTTTGCCGGCAGGCATTGCAGAAATCACTGGCACTGCCGTACTCTCGCCATGCGTGCTCATTTCGAGGACGCCCCTGCGGATGGCCGTCGCACTCGGCTTGGCCGCCATGCTCGCTGTGCTGCCTGTCGGTCCGGCATCGGCCGCTATCCCGCTCACAGATCTCGGCGCCGAGCCGAGCCAGCTGTGGCACTCCGAGTTCGACGCGTCTTGGCCGCTCGACAGCATCAATCACGTCGTCGATCGTGCCGACTCATCCTCGCCAGAGCTGCCGTCGACGGTCGTCCTCAAGCCCGGCGAATACCTGTCGGTCGGACAGTCAGCCACCTCCCCCAACGGCTGGTACCGGCTGACGCTCGAGCGCGATGGTCGACTCGTCCTCCGCGCCACGGACGACGGTTTGGGTCGCCACGGTCTGCTGTGGTCAAGCGGCCGTGCCGCGTCGGCGACGCCGCTGCTGCTCATGCGCGCCGACGGCGAGCTCGCGCTCTACGACACCGCCAATTCCGCATTCGGGAATGCAGCATCCAACCCAAAGGCGGCGATGCTGTGGAACGCGGACACCCGCAGCGAGCTAGGTGCGGTCCTGCAACTCAGCGACGACGGCACATTGTCGGTGGCCACCCCGCAAGGACGAATGCTCTGGCAGAGCGGCAACAGAGCGCCCGACGTCGGACTCGCCGGGTCCCGCCACATCGTCTACGACCGGGGCAAGCAGTGGGTCTGGCTCGTTGACGCTGACGGACGTGTTGCCGACAACTACACAGTCAGCGGCAACGCCGAGTCGCCGGTGCCAGGCCGCTACAAGGTCACCTCGAAGTCGGAAGAAGCGATTTCCTACAACTGGCTGCTCACCATGGAGCACATGGTGCGGTTCACGACCGATGTCGAGGGCGCCTGGATCGGCTTCCATTCCATCCCCCGGGGCTGGCGGGATACACCCGTGCAGACCGAAGGCCAACTCGGCGACTCCCTGTCGCTGGGCTGCATCCGTCAGCGCGACGACAAGGCGGAGCGCCTGTTCGACTGGGCGTCCATCGGCACACCGGTGGTCGTCCTCGCCTGAGCGCAGCAGCCGCCGTGCCGGCCTGGGCTGCGCAAACCGGACGGCCTAGGGAGCTCCACCGGCGAGAACAGCGAGGCCGAATTCGTCGCCGGCGTCGATGAGGGCGTCGAAGAGGTACTGGCCGAAGGATCGGTCACAGAAGACCAGGTACGAGGGCGTGCCGTTGACATCGTTGCGGGCCAGGTCGCAGGTGGTCAGGGCCACCGAGGCCGAGAGCACCGCACCGTCGGGCGTCATGTGGTCGCCCCAGTCGATGCCGCACACCTTCTCCAGCATGCGTGCCGCATCCGCGCCGGTAACCCGGAACATCGCCCGGCTGTGGGTCCAGTCCAGCGCCGTCATGAACTCCTGCTCGCCGAGCCCGTCGAGCTCGGCGACCGCTGCGGCCACCTCGCCCGGAGTGCCCACGATGATCCACTCACCGGGGCGTGAGCCCAGCACGAGCGCGCCGCCGGGTGCCATCTGCGACGACCCGAAGCGGGCACCGAGCCGATCCGCGGTGGGTCCTTCGGCGTCGGCTCGCACCAGCCACTTGGTGGTGGCGCTGGCGTCGGTCAGCGTCAGGTTGCCGCCCTCCGAAGTCGGATAGTTCCGGACGACCGGGCTCTCGAACGCTCCTGCCTCAGCCACGGAGACGCTCCCCTGCCGGGTCGAAGTGGGCGTGATGGTCGATGACGGTGGCGCTGATTCGCTCGCCCGATTCGAGCAGCACCGTCAGCTTGGTGCCTCCTGCGGCCAGGTCCGGCTCTACCTGCCCGAGGCAGATCGACCGGCTCAGCGTCGGCGAGTACCGCGACGAGGTGATGCGACCCAGGATCTCGTTGGTGTCACCGCGCACGATCTGGGCGGCCTCTTCGGGCACCACGTCGGGATCGTCGGGCTGGATGGCCACGATCAGCGGCAGCGACCGGTCGGCTGCCCAGGCCAGCTCGGGCTTGCCGGCGAAATCGTCCTTGTCGAGCTTGATCAGCGACCCCAAGCCAGTGCTGGGACCCAGCGTCAGGCCGTCAGTGTCCTGGCCCACGATGAAGTGCCCCTTCTCGAGACGCATGATGCGCTGGCCTTCGAGGCCGAAGGGGCCCACGCCGAGGTCGCTGCCGGCGTCCATGAGGGCTTCCCAGACCCCGCAGCCATGGCCGGCAGGCACATGCAGCTCGAACGACAGCTCGCCGGTGAAGCCGATGCGCCACATGAAGCAGCCCTCCACGCCGGCCACCGTGGCCTGGCGGACCGTCATGTACGGGAATGCCTCAGCGTCGAGATCGACGCCCTCGCAAACCCTGCTCATGAGCTCCCGCGACTTGGGCCCGGCCACGTTGATGCTGGCGTATGCGGTCGTGACCGGGGTGACGTGCACCTGCCAGTCGGGGCGCTCGGTCTGCAGCCAGTTCTCCACCCACTCCCAGACGCCGCCGGCGCCCGAGCTGGTGGTGGACATCATGTAGTGGTCTTCGCCCAGCCGGCCGGTGACGCCGTCGTCGAGCACCACGCCGTCCTCGGCGCACATCATCCCGTAGCGAACCCGGCCGATGCCCAGCTTCATCCACTTGTTGACATACAGCAGGCTGAGCAGCTTGGGAACGTCGGGGCCGCGCAGGTCGAGCTTGCCCAGCGGGGTGACGTCGATGAGCCCGACGTTCTCGCGGACATTGCGGACCTCGGCCTGGGGGTCGCCGTAGTGATCGGGGCGCAGCCACTGGCCCGCCTGGATGACCGAGACATTGTTGGCCTCGTGCCAGGGGTGAATCGACGAGACGCGCACCGGCTCGAACATCCGGCCGGCGAGCGCGCCCAGCGTGATCGGCGCGTAGGGCGGGCGCCACACGGTGGTGCCGACCTGGCTGATCGTCTCGCCCCGCGCCTCGGCGATAGCCGCAACAGTGTTGACCGTCTCGAGCTTGCCTTGCGATGGTCCCATGGTGGCGGTGGTGTAGCGCTTGGCCAGCTCCACCGAGTCGTAGCCCTCGTGCGCGGCGGCCACCAGGTCCTTCGAGCTGATGTCCTCGGACATGTCGACCATGCCGTGGGTGTCAGCGCGGTAGAGCTCGGGATGGGGGTCGCGGCCGAGCGCCGTCCGCTCGTCCGGTGCCCAAGCAGGCTCGTCGCCCTCAACCGCCAGCGCCCGGGCCGTGCGGGCCTGCAGGCGATGGCGTACCGCGGCCGCACGGGATGCGGCGAGGCGACCTGTCTCAGCGCCATGCTGACGCAGTCGATCAAGATCGCCGTCGCCGGCAAGCCCGCCCGTCGCCAGCACATTGCTGGGGGGGTCTGACGGAAAAAACCTGGCGGCGGCCGGGTCGTAGACGGGACGGTCGCCTGCCATGTTGAGCAGTGAGGTGGGGGCGGTCCAGCCTGCCGCCACGACAAGAAGGTCGGCCTCGATCCGATCGCCGTTGGCCATGACTGCCTCGACGGCTCTGGACGAACCCTCCGTCGAGCTGACGCTGCCGCCAGTGCGACCGTCGATGACGGCGGCGATCTCGGTGCCGACCCGTTCCAGGTCGGCGACGGCCGCATCGCCTTCGGCGTTGGCACTGAACACCACCGCACGCTCGCCCGGCTTGATGCCCCACAGGTTGATCAGGCGCCGGGCGGCCCCCGGGGTGATGACGCCGGGCCGGTCGTTGCCCTCGAACACATACGGGCGCTCGATCAGGCCGGGTGCCACCACCAGCGTCTTGGCGCGGGCCTTGATGAGCCGCTCGACCGCTATCGGGTGGTTGCGCTGGACGATGCCGAGCCAGTTGTCCTCATACCGGCCCGTCACCGTCGAGTCGGTGAGCACCTCGACGTCGGAAGCCTCCAGCGCAGCACGCAGATCGGTGAGCGCCGCCTGATCGCCGGCGTCGCTCGAATAGCGCAGGTGGCCGCCCACCGCGTGCTCATGTTCGACCAGCAGCACGCTGGCGCCTTCGCTGCTGGCCGCCAGCGCAGCCTCGATGCCAGCCGGCCCGGCCCCGGCCACCACCACGTCGGGGTGGGTGTAGCGCTTGTCGTGGTAGGCGTGCGGGGTGTCGAGGTCGATCTTGCCGCCCGGGGCGAACGTGGCGAGCACCCGCTCGTAGGTGGGCCACAGCCACTGCGGCCGCATGAAGGTCTTGTAGTAGAAGCCGGCTGTCAGGAAGCGCCCCACCAGGCCGTTCGCCGCCTTCAGGTCGCGGTTCAGCGACGGCCATGCGTTCTGCGCGCGGACATCCATGCCCGATTCCAGCCGGCGGTGGCCGGCCCGGACATTGGGGTCGTCGCCCACCTGGACCATCAGGTTGGGGTCCCAGAAGTCGGCGGTGAGGATCCCCCGGGGCCGGTGGTACTTCATGGAGCGGGAGAAGATGTGCTCGCCCGAGGCCGCCAGCGCCGACGCGATCGTGTCGCCCTCGAACCCGCTGAACCGCTTGCCGTTCCAGCGGAAGCGAAGCTTGGTGCTGCGGTCGATGACCTCGTTGGGCTGCACGCCCTGCCGACTCATCGTCATGCCGCGCTGCCTTGCTCGCCGTCGGGCTGAGAAGCCCAGACAACACCGGGCACACACAACCTCATGCCGCACCGCCTCGCTTATCGCCTGGCAGGGGCGGGTGGCGGAACTCGTTGGTGGCGGTGTTGCGTTCGATCGAGAACCAGCGGCGGCAGCCGGACGCGCAGTACCAGTTCTCGCGCAGCCAGCCGGCAGGGTTGTCGCGCAGGTAGAGGTACGCTCGCCACTCGCTCGGCGAGGCCGTGTTGGGATTGGGACGGGCATGCGACTCGCCCCCGTACCGGAGGTCGGTCGAATTGCGGGGGCCGCAGTTGGGGCACGGGACAAGCAGCATCAGCAATCCCCCATCAGTGGCCCACCGACGCTGCGCCCTTTTCGCCCACCAACTCGCCATTGTCGAAGCGGCTGAGGGCGAAGGCCTCGATCAGCTCGGGCGTTCGGCCCGTCGCTGCGGCTTCAGCCATCTGTTCTCCCGACACCGGGGCGGCCTTGAAGCCGTAGGTGCCCCAGCCGACATCCACCAGGAAGCCGTCGACGGGCGTGAACCCCATCACCGGCGAGTAGTCGGGTGTCATGTCGCACAGCCCGGACCACTGGCGCAGCACGCGCATGCGCGAGATGCCGGGCATCAGCTCGAGCACGTGGCCGGCCAGCCCTTCGGTGAACTCCAGCGAGCCGCGCACCGAGTAGTTGGCATAGGGGTCCACCGAAGCGCCGAACACCAGCTCGCCCCGGTCGGTCTGGCTGACGTACACATGCAGCGAGCCCGACACCACCACGGTCGGCAGGAACATCTTCACCGGCTCGGTGACCGCGGCCTGCAATGGGTGGGTGGTGATGGGCAGCCGCACGCCGGCCATGGCCGAGATGAGCGACGCCCAGCCGGCGGTGCAGTTGATGACGATCGGCGTGGAGATATCGCCCCGGTTGGTGCGCACCCCGGTGACACGGCCGCCGGCACCCTTGCCGTCGGGACCGTCGCCGCCTTCGCACAAGATGTCGGTGACCTCGGTTTTCTGGTGCATCTCGACGCCCATGTGGTCAGCGGCCCTGGCGTAGCCCCACACCACTGCGTCGTGGCGCACGACGCCGCCGGGCGGGTGATACAGGGCGCCCAGGATCGGGTAACGCGGATGGTCGGAGACGTCGAGGCTCGGACACTCCCGCTTGATCTCGTCGGGGCCGATCACGCTGGAGTCGACGCCGCCCAGCTTGTTGACCTCAGCACGCCAGTGCATCGTGCGCAGCGAGGCGTCGGAGTGGGCCAGCGTGAGGTGGCCGCGCTGGCTGAACATCACATTGATGTTCAGCTCGACAGCCATCTGCTCATACAGATGGACTGACCGGTCGTAGAAGGCCACCCCTTCGGGCGTGAGGTAGTTGGAGCGCACGATGGCGGTATTGCGCCCCGAGCCGCCACTGCCCAAGTAGGCCTTGTCCAGCACCGCCACATCGGTCATGCCGTGGTTGCGGGCCAGGTAGTAGGCGGTGGCCAAGCCATGCACCCCGCCGCCGATCACCACCGCGTCATAGGAACGCTTCAGGTCGCAGTCGCGCCACACGCGGGGCCACGATTCGCCCCGCAAGCCCTTCCAGGCCAGCGCTGCGGCCGAGTACTTCGGCGGACGCTTCCGTCCGAGTCGGCCGTTCCCCCTCATCACCGTGCAGGTTAGGCAGGGTTCTCGGTGACGAAAAGTATCAATCTAGGATTGATTAAGAGCTAACCCATATCACTTGAAGCAGGTGCAATACCGTGAACCTCCAACGTCTGCGCTACTTCGCCGCCGTGGCCGAAGAACTCCACTTCGGACGGGCCGCCGATCGCCTGCACATGTCCCAGCCTCCGCTCAGCCAGCAGATCCGCCTGCTCGAGCACGAGCTGGACGCCACCCTGTTCGACCGCAGCACGCGACGGGTCACGCTCACTGACGCCGGTGCGTTCCTGTACCCCGAAGCTGTCCGCCTGCTGGCTGCCGCGGACGGCGTCGAGCGCCTCATGGAACAGCGCAGGCACGGCCAGGCGGGCACGCTGCGGGTGGGTTTCGTCGACTCAGCGGCGTATGAGGTGATGCCGCGCGTGCTGGCCGAGTACCGCCGCCGCCGGCCCCGAGTCGACTTCGAGCTGCACACGCTGAGCTCCGACGAGCAGGTCAAGGCCCTGCGGGCCGGACGCATCGATCTGGGCATCGGCCGTGCCGCTGCCGATGCCGACGGCGTGGAGGCAACCCTCGTGATGCACGAGCGGCTGCTGCTGGCAGCCAGCGCATCCCACCGCCTCGCCGCTTCCGGTGCCGCGTACTTGGGCGATCTCGCCGGTGAGCCGATCATCGGCTTCGACCGCAATGTGTCCCCCAGCCTGCACGCTGTGCTCGCCGGGATGCTCAGCGCCCAAGGCGCCGCCTATGACCCGACGATCGAAGCGACGGAATACACCACCATCCTCGGATTCGTGGCGGCGGGCGAGGGCGTCGCCATCGTGCCCGCGAGCGTGCAGACGTTCCGACCGCCTGGCCTGTACTACGTCCCCATCAGCGACGCCGCGGCCTCGGTCCCCCTGCTGCTGCTCACCCGCTCAGGCGAACCGCTGCCGCTCGTGGCCCAAGCCCTCGATGTCGTGGCCGAGCTCTACGGCCCGGCGTCGACGGCCTGAGTCGTCAATCTCGACCGTGGCTCAGATGGCGAGGTCGTTGAGGTTGTAGTCGCGGATGACGCGCTCGAAGGTCTCGTCGTTAAAGCGGAAGTCGTCCTCGAGGCCGACGAAGGGTGCATAGGTGTAGCGCCGCTCGTCGGGCCGGTGCTGAGCACGGGCGTCAATGGCCACAGCGATCACCGACGACCGCTTGAACACCCGCTCCTCGTCATAGACGACCGCCGCGTCACGCTCGTGCACCCGAAGCTGGCCGGCGACGCCCAGTACCGAACTGCGCCGGTGGAAGCCGAACGTGATCGAGATCCGAGGATCTGCCGACGTGTTGGCGTACGAGCCGTGGATCATGTGACGGTTCACCACCGTCGCATCGCCCGGCTCGCACAGCAGCGGGATGGCGTCGGGCAGCATCACGCTGCCGCCGTTGTCGGCCACCTTGGCTCGCAGGTCGATGCGCCCCGCGGTGTGCGAACCCGGCACGACCCACAGTGCATTCGCGGCCGTGGTCTCATACAGCTGCACCTGGAAGTTGAAGCCGTGGATGCCCATGTCCCAGTCGGGGTTGTCCCAGTGAGTCACGCCGTCCTGATGCCACGACACCGAGCCGCCCAGCCCGGGCTCCTTCACGAAGATGGCGTCGTTGTAGGGAACGAAGTCCGACCCGTTGATGCTCTCGGCGATCGACATCAGGTCCGGGTGCCCGTACAGGCGCAGCGCCGAGGGCATCGACTGGCACATGCCGAAGATCAGGTACACCACATCGGGCGGGGCATCGGCATCGGGCACGGGCTGGTCCATCTGCACCTGGTGACGGCCTGCCAATGCGCTGGTGCCGCCCCACGGGTCCGAGAGCGGCGCGACGTGGATGTAGGGCTCGACAGCGCAGTCCCGCCCCAGCGCAGGCCGGCCGTGCTTGTCCACGTCAGCGCCCTTGCGGACCGGCGCGCCCTCGATCACCTCGGCCACATCGGCCCGCAGTTCGGCGATCTCGTCGGCATCCACCACACCGGTGAACACATAGAAGCCGTGCTTCCAGAAGTCGGCCAGGATGTCGGGGTGCAGCTTGCCGTCGGGGCCGAACCGGACCGGCCCCCGGTTGCCAGTCTCGTGCGCGCGCTGCACTCCCCCGGCGAGGTAGTCGGCCATCTCGGCGAGATGCTCCGCTCTCGTCGGCGTGTCAGCCGTCCGTACCGGATCAGCAACGTCAGTCATCGCATTCCCCCAAGGCAAGCCCCGTCACAACGATGGTAATCGGGCAACCCGCCGGCTCTCTCGTGAACGGCTCGGCTCTGCGAGCATGAGCCCATGGAGTTTCACGAGTACGCAGACCGATACCGCACCGCGGAGGTGACCCGCGACGACGCCGGCGTGGTGACCGTGCGCATGCACACTCGCGGCGGGCCGCTGCAATGGGGAGGCCGGCCGCACCGCGAGCTGCCCGAGCTGTTCATGGCGCTGGCCTCGGACCGTGACATCAAGGTGGTCATCCTCACCGGCACCGGCGAGTCGTTCATCGAGCTGCCCGATGAGGTGAATGCACTGGCCGAGGGACGGGCCAACGCCACGGTGTGGGACCGCATCATCTGGGAGGGAAACCGGCTGGTCGACCAGATGCTCGACATCGAGGTGCCGATGATCGCTGCCGTGAACGGCCCGGTCACCGTGCACTCGGAACTGGCCGTGCTGTGCGACATCGTGCTGGCTGCCGAGGACGCCTACTTCCAGGACGCGCCGCATTTCCCCGGCGGGTTGGTGCCCGGCGACAGCATGCAGATCGTGTGGCCGATGCTGCTCGGGCCGAACCGGGGGCGCTACTTCCTGCTCACCGGCCAGCAGATCGATGCCGCCGAAGCCCACGAGCTGGGCATCGTGGGCGAGTTGCTGCCCGCCGACGGCCTGATGGCCCGCGCGCAGGAAATCGCCGCAGACCTTGCCAAGCTGAACCCGATCCTGCTGCGCAATACGCGCCACGCGCTGGTGCGCCCGCTGCGGCGCGCCATGGCCGACGACCTGCACACCGGCCTGGCACTCGAGGCAATCGCCTCGATGTCAGCCCGGGAGTGGTTCCGAGATCAGGGTTGAGTCAGCCCGTGATGGCGTCGAGCGTCTCCGTGCTGGGGGCGAAGTAGAACGACCCTGAAGCCGGGTTCGAGAAGTCGGTGATCGCGTCCCGCACCCCATTGGCGTCGTCAAGCCCGTACATCCGCCGCAGCCGGCGCCGCAGTGGCGCCTGGTCCTTGCAGAACGCCATGAAGTACAGCCCCACGGTGCCGTCGTGGAACGCGTACGGCGTGGAGCGGCGGGCGATCTCGTTGATCTTGTCGCTGCCCTCGTTGCCGTGGTTGCCGTCGGCGCGCAGCTCCACGTGGCTCAGGTGGCTGTAGGGCTCCTGGCTGTCGGTCTTGTCGGTCTCGGGGTACTTCTTGCGCCCGAAGTTCTTCTCCTGCTGCTCGTCCGACAGGGCGTTCCAGCCGTCGAGGTCGTGCACCCAGCGCTGGGCGATGATGTGGCTGCCGCCCGCACCCGGGTCGCCGTCGGGCACGATGGCCACGGCCGGCTGGTCCTCATCCGCGGGGTTGCCGGTGCCGTCCTTGAAGCCGGTCATGTCCAGCGAGTCGCCGTAGATGAACGTCGGCGTCTCACGGGCGACGGCCATGTGCCCGGCCAGCGCGGTGCGGGCGTCATACTGCGCCTTCCACACCTTGTCCTTGTCGTCGTGGTTCAGCCAGAGCAGCAGCTCTTCCTGGGTGCCCTTGGCCTCGCGCCCCGAGCCGTCCTCGGACTTGACGGTCTCGTATCGCTGGAAGTCGTCGGGCACGTCGTCGGTCAGCTCCGGCAGCAGCCCGGGACCGAAGCCGAGCGTCAGGTTGATGCCCTGTGCGTCGCATGCAGCGCGCAGGTCGGCAAGCGTGGACTTGATCACACCGAGGTCGGCACCCTCGACTCGACTCAGGTGGACATACCACTGGTTGGTGCCCATCTCGTTGAAGATGGCCTTCTGCGGCGTTGGCATCTGTGCTCCTTGAGAGGTTCGGTGACGCGAGCGAAAGCGACCCCGCCGGGTGGCACAGGTGCCGGCCCGGCGCGATTGCGAGGCTGATCGTAGGCCAACGTCTGCAGTGCGCGCACCCCGTGCTGTCGCTGATTGGCGCGACCGGTGTCTGGGCGCACGGCGTGTGCCAGCATGTGACGATCGCCAGTGCCCACAACCAGCGGAGATGCGGCCATGAGCATTGCAGCGCCACAGCGCACGTACGACACCGAGCTGCCGATACGGGATGATCTGAGCGCCGCGCATGGCGAGATCGCAGCGCGCTGGTCCCGGCCCGGCACGTGGTGGACTGCTGTTCAGCGCAGCGAGATCGTGCTGCAGGTTCGAGCGGCGCGGGACCATCGCTCCGACGACGGCGGTGTGCTGCCTCCATGGGTGCAGCCCAGCAGCATTGACGGCCTCGTCGACGCCGGCGGCCCGCTGCCCACCGCCGCCATCGACGCCGTCTGGCGCATCACCAACCACCCCGGGACGCTGACCGAGGACTGGTACCAGTCGATCATCGACCGTGGCGTGGATCCGCTGGCGTACGTGGAGCTGGTGGGCCTCGTCGCCCAGTCCAACTGCGTGGACCGGTTCGCCGACGCACTGGAGCTGCCCCGGATTGAGCTGGACGAGCCCACCGACGGCCCGCCGGGGCGGGAAGGTGCGCCGGCGGCGGTCAAGTACCACTGGGTTCCCACGGCCGATCTCAAGATGCCCAACGTCATCAAGGCGCTCAGCGCTGTGCCGGCCGAGAACGAGGCGCTGTTCATCCTGTCCGACGCCCAGTACGTGCCGATGGAGCGGGTGCGGGGCGACGTGGTGTCCGACCGCAACTCGCTGACCCGGCCGCAGATCGAGGTGTTGGCGGCGCGGACATCGAAGCTCAACGAGTGCTTCTACTGAACGTCTGCCCATGCGTTGCTGCTCGGTCTGAGCGGCCAGCAAAAGGACATGGACGTCGGCTACGAGGCCGTCAACGGATCCGACGCAGGTGACGGCGGCGTGCCCCACGGCGCGCTGCTCGCCCGCCTCGCCGAGGCCATGTGGGAAGGCGACGCCGCGGCCACCGCTGCCGCGCGTGCCGCCGTGGTCGACGCCGCCGGTGCCGACGTCATGGTCGATGCCGTCGCGGTCAGCGCCAACTTCCACATGATGACCCGTGTGGCCGACGGCACCGGGACCCCGCTGGACCCGGGCACCTACGACTTGTCCGCACCGGTGCGCGACGCCTGCGACCTCAACGGCTTCGTGTCGCGCCGCGATCCCCAGGGCGACCGCCAGACCGCCCAAGGGGCATCGAGCTGACGGCCCGGCATTGGCGCCGAGACGCGGGACTCCGGCGGCTCAGTCTCGATCTCAGGACCTGAAGCGCTTGGTCGGCAGGTGCGGGCCGACGTAGCCCACATGCACCTTGCCGGTGTCGCGGCCGGTGTCGTCGTGGAAGTAGAGCCGTGGCGCGAGCCCGCCGTTGGACAGCTTGAGATGCGCTTCCATGACGATGTGGCCGGCGTCGCTGACCCGTGCAGACACCGGCATCTCCCGCAGGCGTCGCAGCTCGGGTCGCCTCATCACCTCTTCCGACTCGCGCATGGCCAGCTTCTTCGAGTTCGCAAACCACTTGCGCGGATGCTTGCTCGACTTGCACCAGTCCCGGAAGTCGCCGAACTCGGCGCCTGAATGCGCATAGGCCTCCAGTGCGAGCAGCCCGTCGAACACGCTGCGGGCCCATGAACGCGCCTCGATGGAGTTGTCGAGCTCGGCGACGTGCTGGTCGATCTCGGCAGGGATCTCCACCTTGACGAGGTTGGCCCGGGCGAGCTGCAGCGCGTGGCTCACCGACGTGACCGGCGGGTACTTCCTGCCCGCGGCATCGGTGACCATCGGGGTGCCGGCTTCGCCGACTCGCACCAGCATCTCCACCATCTGGTCTTCCTTGTCGATCAGCTTCTCCTGGAGCTCCTCGGTGCGAAGCTGCGCCAGCTCGAGCTCGTCCTGCATGTCGAGGACCTGCTGGGACATCTCGTCGCGCTGATCCCGGGCTGCCTGTCGCTGCTCGCGTGTTTCGAACAACGCTTCCCACAGATCGTCGCGCTCGGACTCGAGCGCCTCGATGCGCTCGTGAAGGCCGGATCCGGACGCAAGCTCGGGTGCCCTGCGCTGGCTTCCGAGCTCGGCCTGAGACTGACTGAAGAGGGTGGGCGGCTCACGTTCGACCATGGCGAGGCTCAACAACTGACTGGCCCAACGTCCGGCTTGATGCGGGCTTGAACGCACTACCTCCTTGGCGAGGGTGCGGTGGCGGTGCGGCTCGTGCTGACCCGGCAGGTAGAGCCGGGCCTCGCCGGGCTCCAGGTCCATCTCGCCACCGATCAGGCGCTGAAACGGCGTCAGCGTTTCCAGCGGCATGACGAAGACGCGAGCCAGACCGGCGACTTGGGACGCTGCGCTCTGCGCTCGCCGGGTCATGTCGCCGAGTGCCGTGTTGGGATTGATGGGATCCCACGCCAGGACCAGGTACGGGACCGGACGGTCGGGCGACAGGACCGCGTTGCGGATCGCCTTGGCGTGCTCGGCATCACGGATGGGCACCGGTGACGTGGTCAGCGGTTCGCGGCCGAGGTGGGGCCGTCCGCCCCGGCGGTGAGCAGTGTCGAGCAGCTCGGACACCAGCGACTCGGCTCCCGTCGAGCGCAGTTGAGCCCAGCGCGACTGTCCGGAGTCGGAGCCGGTCGCGGTGGCTGCCGCCGGATCGGCCGCGCCGAGGCTCACCGGCACCGAAGCGAGCGGTGGTGCCTCGACGTCCACCCACACCCACGCTTCGCCGTTGCCGCTGAGGACGCGGATTCTGACCACCGACCTGCCCAGCGCAGCGTGCTGGGCGAGTTCCAGGGTCGTCGTGGTGACGCCGCCGTTGGTGCGGGTGGCCCGCGTCAGGTCGACGCGGCTTCCGTTCTCCTGCGCAATGTGGCCGCCGTCCCCGTTGTCACCTTCGACATCGGCCACGTCGAGGTGCGGGTGCTGCATCTGGGCCCACGCCCGAAAGCTCCGGGCCACATGCTTGTGCAGCCCGGAGCCCTCGTCTTCCCACATGACGCGGTAGATCACCTCGAGGGCGGCAAGATCATCGTCGGTCACGTCGTGATCTTCCTCAAGCACGTCTCCCCCACGTCGTCAGTGCGAGCGAGACGGCGAACGGGCACCGCCACTCGCGGGAGGCTGCGGGTCCGGAATGCCGCAGGGGCACTCCGACGGCCACGGCTAGCCCTGTTCGTAGATCGGCGTGATGAGTGCCCGCGCCAGCGTGGTGCCGAACATGTTGAAGCCGCAGATCGCCGGCGTGACGCTCTCGTCGATCGGCAGCGATTCGACGCTCAGTGCGTGCACGGCGAACATGTAGCGGTGCGGGCCGTGGCCCGCCGGCGGCGCCGAGCCCAGGTAGCCGGGCAGTCCGGCGTCGTTGCGAAGCTGCTTGGCGCCGCCCGGCAGCCCGCTGCTCTCGGCGTCACCGGCACCCGAAGCCAACTCAGCGCACGATGCGGGAATGTCGTACACCGCCCAGTGCCAGAAGCCGCTGCCGGTCGGCGCATCTGGGTCGAAGCAGGTCACCGCGTAGCTCTGCGTCTCCGCGGGCGCACCCGACCACGCCAGGTGCGGGGACCGGTCCTCACCGCCGGCGCCGAAGATGCCCGAGACCTGCGGCATCGGCAGCATCTGCCCGTCGGCAACGTCGTCGCTTCGCACCTCGAACGAGGCAACTGCAGGAAGGAAGTCATACGGGCTGGGAGGTTGTGGCATCACCAGTGCCTTTCTGTTCGCCTGCCTTGGGGCGGCTGCGCTTGGACAGTTGACACTATTCGTTGCGCTGCGCTAGACAAGCCGCGTGTTCACCGCTCGGGGTGTGAACTCCGAGCTGCACATCACACAACCCAAACTGACAGACCAAGGACCGGCCCGCTTTTGCGGGCCGGTCTTTGGGTTGCACAGCCCGGCTCGCATATTGCGGGCCGGTCTTTGGGTTGCACAGCCCGGCTCGCATATTGCGGGCCGGTCTTTGGGTTGCACGGCGCGGCCGCCGCATGATCTGATCCTGCAATCGGTTGCAGAATCGGGGCAGACTGACCGCAGGCACGTTGCCGCAGGTGGTGGCGCTGCCCGGAACATGACTGGAGACGGCGTGACGCCTGACAGCCCGACATCGGACCGCCGCCCGTCTTCGCCCCAATTGTCTTTGCCGTGGTGGACCGACGCAGTCGGCTACCAGGTGTATCTGCGATCCTTCGCCGACTCGAACAACGACGGCGTCGGCGACCTCGCCGGCATCCGGTCCAAGCTCGGCTACCTGAGCGACCTCGGGGTCGACTTCATCTGGGTGACGCCCTTCTATCCCACGCCCGGACACGACTGGGGCTACGACGTCGCTGACTACTGCGACGTCGACCCGCTGTTCGGCGATCTGGCCGCCTTCGACGCGCTGGTGGCCGACGCCGCCGATCGCGGCATCCGCGTCGTGACCGACTTGGTGCCCAACCACACGAGCAGCGCTCACCGATGGTTCCAGGCCGCACTCGGCAACGCCGGCGAAGCCGAGCGGGCTCGCTACCGCGACTACTACATCTGGCGCGACCCCGCCCCCGACGGCGGTCCGCCGAACAACTGGGTGGGCTACTTCGGCGGCCCGGCATGGACGCTGGAGCCGACTTCAGGCCAGTACTACCTGCACCTGTTCCTGACCTCGCAGCCGGACCTGAATTGGCGCAATCCGGCAGTGGCCGACGAGTGGGACGACATCTTGCGGTTCTGGCTGGACCGCGGTGTCGCCGGCTTCCGGGTCGACGTAGCCGGAGGCCTGGTCAAGGACGCCGGGCTGCGCTCAAATCCGCAGCTCCTTCCCATCCCGCCCCGAGCGTCCCGCTGGGAGCAGTGGGATTGCTTCGAGCATCTCTACGACGTCTTCCAGCCTGAGAGCCAGGACGTGTTCCGGCGCTGGCGCAAGATCTGCGATTCCTACGGGGCGTTCCTGCACGGGGAGACGTACCACCTCGATCCGCGGGGCATGGACGATCTGCTGCCGCCCGACGGCATGCACGGCGGCTACTGGTTCGCGCCGATGCACATCGATTGGGACGCCGGCGAGATCCGCAGAACGCTCCGCGGCCCGTCGAGCGCCCTGGCCGACCGCCTGGTGTGGGCGATGAGCAGCCACGACATGCCACGGGCGCCGACCCGCTTCGCGTCGGCGCCCGACGCCGACAGCGCCTCGGAGACCTCGCAGCATTGGGGTGCAGCGCGCACCCTCGCCTTCAACGTGCTCGCCGCGTTCCTGCCCGGCACCCTGGTGCTGTACCAGGGCGAGGAGCTCGGCCTGGCCGACGGCGAGGTGGCTGCGGAGGACAAGCTGGATCCCGTCGGTCCCGACGACGACGTCAGCGCCGGTCGAGACGGCTGCCGCACCCCGATGCCCTGGGGCGACGGCCCGCACAACGGTTTCTCGGCCGCTGAGCCGTGGCTGCGCTCTGCGGCGCGTCCCCCGGGCGAGACAGCCGCTGCGCAGTCCAGCGACGAGCGGTCGTGGCTGGGGGCGTACCGGGCGCTGCTCGACACCCAGCAGCGGGTACGTTCCGTGCTCTCGAATGGGTCTGCTGACGGCGAGGAAGCCGTGGAGTGGATCGACAGCGGCCGCGGACCGGTCATCTCGTACCGCCGGGGCCGCATCGGTGTCGCCGCGAGCGTCGGCGAGGCCTCGCACGAAGTGGCGATCCCGGCCGCTGCCACCGTGCTGTACGACTCATCGGCCGCGTGTCCCCATCCCTATGGCGGGGCGGCCGACTCCGGAGCGACCGCCGGTTCGAGACAGTCGAACGGGACCTATCTGCTCGCCCCGGCGAGCGCGGTGGTGTGGCAGGAATGATGGGCCCCATGGTTCGGATCGGCGACGTCGCCCGAGCCGCGGGAGTATCCACTGCGACGGTCAGCCGGGCATTGCGGGGATTGCCGCATGTCGCCTCAGCCACACGGCAGAGGGTGCTCACGGCCGCTGCCGAACTCGACTACCGGCCCAACCTGCCCGCAGCACGGCTGGCCGCAGGGACGACCAACACCATTGCCGCTGCGGTGCCCGACCCAGCCGCCTGGTTCAACGCGACGATCGTGGGTGCGCTGGGCCGTCACACGACCGCAGCGGGATATGACCTGTTGCTGTCGGGCGTCGCCAACTCCGACGAACGCCGTCGCTTCATCGAGCTGAACGGCGTCAGATCGGGCCGCAGCGATGCGGTGGTGCTGATCGATGTCGCCGTGGGTCCCGATCTGGCGAGCGCCTTCGTGGCGCAAGGCGGCTGTGCTGTCACGGTCGGCTTCCGGACGGCGGCGCTCAGCTCGGTGACGGTGGACAACGTGGCGGTCGGCCGCACCGCCACCGAGCTCCTGCTCGACAACGGCCACCGGCGCATCGGGTTGCTCAGCCTCAGCAGCGGGGATTCGCTCAACTTCTCCATCCCCAGCCAGCGAGCGGAGGGCTATGCCCGGGCGCACGGCGCAGCGGGGCTGACGCCGGATCCGGCGATGACCGTTTCGACGAGCAACAGCTGGGCCGAGGCACGACGTGCGGCCCATGTGCTGCTCGGGGCCGCGGAGCCGCCGAGTGCGATCTTCGCCATGTGCGACGAGCAGGCGTTCGGCGCCATGCTCGCGGCGCGCGATCTGGGCCTGCGCGTCGGTGACGATCTGTCGCTCGTCGGCGTCGATGACCACGACCAGAGCCGCCTCGTGGGCTTGACGACCGTGCGGCAGCACGTCGCCGACCAGGGTGTCGCCGCTGCGGAGCTGGTGCTGCGGTCGCTGGAGACCGCCACGCCTGCACCCCAGCACATCCAGCTCGACACCGAGCTGATTGTCCGTGATTCAGTGGGTCCGCCGTAGGGCCCCCGGCGGGCGCGTCCATTCGACAGTCGGCTAGGCTTCGGCAACCGCGTCTGCAAGCGCTTGCAACGTGCACGGGCGCACCGATTTGCGTCCCCCCAGGGAGGAACACATGAAAGACCACAGCAACAGACGCACCCGACTCCGCTGGGCGCGTCTTCTGGCCATCGCGCTGGCCTTCGGACTCATCGCGGCGGCGTGCGGCAGCGATGACGACGGAGACGCCGAAGAAGCGCCGGCCGCGACCGAGGCGATGGCCGAGGAGTCGATGGACGACTCCATGGATGACGAGTCGATGGACGACTCCATGGATGACGACATGTCCGACGACATGATGGACCTGTCCGGCACCAAGGTGACTGTCTTCGGTCCCGAGTCCAGCGACGAGGAGGCTGGAGCGCTGCGAGATGCGCTCGACCACTTCGCTGCCCAGACCGGTATCGAGATCAGCTACACCGGCGCCCGCGACGCTGCGGACCAGATCAACGCGCAAGCTGCCGGCGGCAACCCGCCGGACATCTTCATCTTCCCGCAGCCGGGCAAGCTGGCCGACTTCGCACGTGACGGCCACCTCATCGCGCTGCCCGACGATGTCATCGCGGCCATGAACGAGCACTGGACGCCCGCGTGGACGGCGTTCGGCGATGTCGACGGAACCCAGTACGGCATTCCGAACAAGTCGGACCTGAAGTCGCTGGTGTGGTACAAGCCGGCGCTGTTCGAGTCGAAGGGCTACTCGGTGCCCGGCACCTGGGACGAGCTCAAGGCGCTGTCGGCCGAGATGATCGCCAACGGCGACACCCCGTTCTGCATCGGCATCGAGAGCGGTCCAGCCACCGGCTGGACATTCACCGACTGGGTGGAGGACCTGATGCTGCGCTTCCACACGCCTGCGGAATACGACGCGTGGGTCGCCGGCGATCTGGCCTTCTCCAGCGCCGAGGTCAGCGGTGTGTTCACCGAGGTGCTCGACCTGTGGAACACGCCGGGCATGGTGTTCGCCGCGGGCGGCTCCATCGCCGCCACCCCCTTCGGCGACAACGGCCAGCCGCTGGTCGACGACGACTGCATGATGCACCGTCAGGCGTCCTTCTACGCGGCGTTCATCCCGGAGGGAACCGCATTCGCCGATGGCTCGGCCGATGCCGTGGACACCTTCTACTTCCCGTCGGTCAAGGGCGACCAGCCTGTGCTGGGCGCCGGCACCCTGGTGGGCGCCTTCCGCGACGCTCCTGAGGTGTGGGAAGTCATGAAGTACTTCGCCAGCTCCGAGTACGCCGAGGTGCGCCAGCAGGCACAGACCGAGCGCAAGGGCGGTGGCCTGTCCGGCTTCCTGTCGGCAGCGACGAACCAGGACCCGAGCGTGTACCAGCCGCTCGAGCAGTCGTTCCTCGACATCCTGCAGAACGCCGATGTCGTGCGCTTCGACGGTTCAGACCTGATGCCCGCCGAAGTCGGCGCCGGCACCTTCTGGACCGAGGGCACCGCCGTCGTCAACGGCGACAAGAGCGTCGCCGAGGCAACGCAAGCCATCGACGACAGCTGGCCGCAGTAGGCGGCGGCAGTCGTTCAAGGACGGCTGAGCGACAACATGCGTGAACGGAGGCCGGCCCGCCGATGTGGGCCGGCCTCCGGCGCGTTCGGAATCCGGTTGAGCCCCCTGGGAAGGGGCGCCCACCCACGGTCCGCCCCGCCGGCCGGTCGCCTGTAAGACTGCGACGATGGCAGCGCTGTGGGGTGCCTTGCTGGGCATCGTGATCTCCGTCGGCGCCAGCGCCGCCGTGTTCTGGGGCACCCACCGGCTGTTCGGACTGGTCGAGCGCCGCTGGGCCGTCGTGGCGGCGGTGGCGGGTGTGCTCCTCGGCGCAGGCGCGGGCGCGGTGGCGGCGGGACTCCGCAGATGCGTCGCAGTCGAGGGTTCCCGCAACGATGAGTGCACGCCGCTGCTGGACGGTCCCTCATTCGGGTGGATCAACCCGACCCTCATGTGGATTGTCATCGGAGCTGCCGTGTTCGGGCTGGCGGGTGCGGCAGCCGGCGTGATGCGGTCTCCTGCCGGTGACCGCATCGCCACGCTGCAGGGCCGGCTGCGAGCGCTCACGTTCGTGGGGCCCGCCCTGGTGTTCGTCGCGCTGGGGCTGATTGTGCCGCTGCTGCGCACCATCTACCTGTCGCTGTTCGACAAGGCAGGCGAGAGCTTCCGCGGGCTCGCCAACTACGGCGAGATCTTCACCAACGCGCAGAGTGTGGATCTGTCGGGCTGGGCAGGCATCTTCGGCAGCCGGTTGTTCTGGGGCAGCCTCATTTTGTTCGCCATTGCCACCCTCATCGCGATGAGTCGGGGCCGCAGTCGCGGCGTCAGGGCGGACGTGTCGGCCAGCACCGTCGGGATCGGGCTCGGCGGCGGCCTGCTGCTGAGCTTCGCCGTGTTCGCCAACCTGCGCGGCACCGTCATGAACAACCTGTGGTGGGTGGTGGCGGTCACCTTCCTGTCCACGGCGCTGGGCCTGCTGGCCGCAGTGATCGCCGACCGCACCAAGCGCGAGTCGTTCGCCAAGAGCCTGATCTTCCTGCCGATGGCGATCTCCTTCGTCGGCGCGGGGATCATCTGGCGCTTCATGTACATCGCCCGGCCGCCGCAGAAGTCCCAGACCGGACTGCTCAACGCCATCTGGGTCTGGCTGGGCACGCTGAGGCCGTCCACCGGCGGCGCGTGGACTGCCGTTGCTGTGCTGGCCGCCGTCACTGTCCTGCTGACCGCGCTGTGCGCGTTCGGCGTGCGGCGGCGGCAGTCGGCGATCGCTGTGGGGTCGGCGGTTGCGGCCATCCCGCTGCTGTGGCTGATCTACCGCTTCCTGGGTCCGGGCGTGGGCGGCTCGGCGCTCGGTCCCAATGACGAGCCGATCGCGGGGACCATCCTGTTCGTCCAGGAGTCGCCCTTCAACAACGTGTGGTTGATGGTGGTGCTCATCTGGATACAGACGGGATTCGCCATGGTCATCCTGTCGGCGGCGATCAAGGCCGTGCCGGCCGACCTGATCGAGGCGGCCCGCGTCGACGGCGCCGACGAGCGCCAGGTGTTCTTCGGGGTGACGCTGCCCACCATCGTGCCCACCATCACGGTGGTCATGACCGCCATGATCGTGCTGGTCATGAAGGTGTTCGACATCGTGCGGGTGATGACCAACGGCAACTTCGGCACGCAGGTCATCGCCAACGAGATGTGGCAGCGCAGCTTCACCGAGTTCAACCTGGGGCTGGGTTCGGCCTTGGCGGTGGTGCTGTTCCTGGGCGTGGTGCCCGTCATGGGCCTCAACATCAGACGGATGCAGCGCGGTGAGTAGCGCCACCCCGACCGCAGAGGCCGCAGGGCCGGCAGGCAGCGGTTCGGCGCAGCGCGGGCGGCGCGGCCCCGACCGCGTCGGGCGGGCCGTGTACCGCTTCCTGCGCTCGATACCGGCCTGGGTGCTGTGGCTGATGGTGATCGTCTGGAGCGTTCCCACTGGCAGCCTGTTCCTCAACTCGTTCCGGCACCGTGACGATCAGCGCGCCTCGGGCTGGTGGACATCGTTCACCGAAGGCAACTGGACGCTGGAGAACTACGCCGATGTGCTGTCGTCGGGTGAGCAGACCGGCGGGCTGTGGCAGGCGCTGCTCAACTCGTTCGCCATCGCCATCCCGGCCACGATCATCCCCATCGCCATCGCCGCCCTGGCGGCGTACGCGTTCGCGTGGATCCCGTTTCGAGGCCGCGAGTGGCTTTTCATCGGCACCGTCTCGCTGCTGGCCTTGCCCAACCAGGTGGCCTTGCTGCCGCTGCTGCAGATGTTCGCCGGCGGTGCCCACTGGACCCTTCCCGGCACCGAGATCGTCGTCACGCTGTTCCCCGACTTCAGCCTCGCCGGCACCGCGACGGCGGTCTGGCTGACCCACACCGCGTTCGCCCTGCCGTTCGCCATCTTCTTGCTGCACAACTACATCTCGACGCTGCCCGGCGAGCTGTTCGAGGCAGCCCGCATCGACGGCGCCGATCACTTCACCATCTTCTGGCGCATCGTGGTGCCGCTGTCGGTTCCCGCCTTGGCGGCCTTCGCCATCTTCCAGTTCCTGTGGACCTGGAACGACTACCTGATCGCCTTGACCATGCTCGGCGCCGCAGGCGAGAACTACCCCGCCACCATAAAGATCGCCTCGATGGCCGGCGAGTTCGGCCTGCGCGAACATCTGCTGTCGGCCGGTGCCTTCGTGCAGGCAGGCGTGCCGATGCTGGTGTTCTTCTTCCTGCAGCGGTTCTTCGTGCGCGGGCTGTTGGCCGGCTCGGTGAAGTCTTGACGTCTGTGGACGCTTCGAATCTGGTGCGCACGGGCCCACGAGGGCTCGGACCGGGCGGCGTCGAGGTCGGGCCGCTGGCGCTGGGCCTGTGGCGCTTCACCGGCACTGACGTCGGGCGGAACGCGGAGCTGATCGAAGCCGGGCTGGACCTCGGCATGAACTTGGTGGACATCGCCGACGTCTACGGACTGGACTGGGGCGGCACCGGCTTCGGAGCCTGCGAGGAGAACCTGGGTGCGGTGCTGCGGGCCCGGCCCGACTTGCGCGATCGCATGGTGCTGGCCACCAAGGGCGGCATCGTGCCGCCGGTGCCCTACGACTCGGGCGCCGCAGCCATGCGGTCGGCGTGCGAGGCCTCGCTGGACCGGCTGGGGACCGACCGCGTCGACCTCTACCAGGTGCACCGGCCCGACATGTTCACCCATCCGTCCGAGGTGGCTGCCGCGCTCGACGGGCTGGTCGCCGACGGGCTCGTCGGCGCCGTGGGGGTCTCCAACTACACGCCGGCCCAGACCCGGGCCCTGGCGGCCCACCTGGAAGCACCGCTCGTGAGCACCCAGCCCGAATACTCGGCCGCCTGCCTCGATCCGCTACGCGACGGCACGCTCGACCTGTGCTCGGAGATGGGCATGGTGCCGCTGGCATGGAGCCCGCTGGCAGGCGGGCGACTTGTGGGGTCGGGAGCCTCGGCCGGCGACGTTCGACCAGAACTGCTGGCCACGCTGGACCGCCTGGCCGAGCGGGAAGGCGTCGACCGGGCTGCGGTGTGCGTGGCCTTCGTGCTGGCTCATCCCACTGCGCCGGTGGCCATTGTCGGCAGCCAGCAGCCCGAACGGCTCGAAGCACTGCAGGCAGCGCTCAGCGTGCAGCTCGATCGCAACGACGTATACGACCTTGTCGAAGCCTCCGAAGGTCAGCCATTGCCGTGAGCGACGGCACGCACGAGGCCGAGGACGGAGGCGAAACCGCGGCCCGAGCGGCCCGTGAGCCGATGCGATTCGGTGTCATCGGCACCGGCATGATGGGCATCGAGCACATCGCCAACGTCATCGCGCTGGACGGCGCCGAGGTCGCGGCGTTGTGCGACAACTGGGAGCCGTCGCTCAAGGCGGCCCAGCACGAGCTGACGTGCCACGGGCTCGACCCGGTGCCGGAGTTCGAGAACCACCAAGACTTGCTCGATGCCGGCCTGTGCGATGCGGTCGTCGTCGCGACGCCCAACCACCTGCACACCGACATCGTCCTGGACGCGGCGGATGCCGGCGTGCCCCAGCTCGTCGAGAAGCCGCTGGCCACCACGCTGGATGACTGCCGCCGCATCATCGACGGCGTCGGGGCGCTCGGGGCTGACGCACCGCTGGTGTGGGTGGGTCTCGAGTACCGCTACATGGCGCCGGTGGCCGCGCTGATCTCCCAGGCGCACGCCGGGGCGGTCGGGCAGATCCGCATGGTGGCCATCCGCGAGCACCGCTTCCCGTTCCAGCCGAAGGTGCGCGACTGGAACCGGTTCAATCGCAATACCGGCGGGACGCTGGTGGAGAAGTGCTGCCACTTCTTCGACCTCATGCGGGTCATCGTTCCGAGCGAGCCGGTGCGCGTCATGGCGTCGGGCGCGCAGGATCTGAACCATCTCGACGAGCGCTACGGCGACGAGACGCCCGACATCTTGGACAACGCGTTCGTGATCGTCGACTTCGCCTCCGGCGCGCGGGCGCTGCTGGACCTGTGCATGTTCGCCGATGCCACCCGCAACCAGGAAGAGCTGTCGGTGGTGGGCGATGACGGCAAGCTCGAAGCACTGATCCCCGACGATGTGCTGCGAATCGGCGTACGCGAACGCGACTGGATCGGCAACGTGACCGAGCAGCAGATCGCCAGCACCGCGCCCGTGACTGGCCACCACCACGGCTCGTCGTACATCGAACTGGAGCGCTTCCGCGACGCCGTGCTCACGTCGAGCCCCGCGGAGTGCACCCTGGCCGACGGGCTGTGGTCGGTGGCCATCGGCCGCGCCGCCCACATCTCGATTGACGAAGGCCGGCCCGTGCAGATGAGCGAGCTGCTCACCCCTGCGGAGCTGGGCCAGTGACTGCGGCCCAGCTTGCGGAGCCGCAGCCATGAGCACAGCCGCGCCGGAGATCGCCTGGTTCTCGGCGCTGTGCGACGACGACTACGAGTTCCTGGGCGTGCCCGACCCGACGCTGGCCAGCACGTGGGAGCACTGCGCCGACATCGTCACCACGGCAGAGCGCAACGGCTTCGACAACGTGCTGCTGCCCTCCGGCTACACGCTGGGCATCGACGCCACGGCGTTCGCCGCAGGCATCGCCACGCGCACCCAGCGCATCAACCTGCTGCTGGCCGTGCGCATGGGCGAGCTGTGGCCGCCTCAGCTCGCGCGCCAGCTCGCCTCCATCGACCAGATGGCGGAAGGCCGTCTCACCATCAACATCATCTCCAGCGACCTGCCCGGTGCCCCGCTGCCCTCAGGCCCCCGCTACCAGCGCACCCGGGAGTACATGGAGGTGCTGCGAACCTTGCTCGACGGCCAGCCGGTCGACTTCGACGGCGAGTTCGTCTCGGTGCAGCTCGACCCACCACGCGTCGGCACCGTCAGCGGTCGCTGCCCGCCCTTCTACTTCGGCGGCTTCTCCGACGACGCCAAGCACACCGCAGCGGTCGCCGCCGATGTGTTCCTCACCTGGCCCGACACGGTTGCAGGCGTTGCGGCAACAGTCAGCGAGATGCGAGACCGGGCGAGCGCAGTGGGGCGCGAGCTGAAGTTCGGCCTGCGGTCCCACGTGATCGTCCGCCCCACCAACGCAGAAGCCATCGATGCCACCCGACGATTGGTCAGCCAGCTCGACGACGACACCGGTGCATCGATCCGGGCACGGGCGCTCGACTCAGCCTCCGTCGGCGTGCAGCGGCAAGCCCAGCTACGCGACAGCGCCGACGACGACGGCTTCGCCGAGGCAGGCCTGTGGACCGGAATCGGCCGAGCCAGGAGCGGCGCCGGAGCAGCCATCGTGGGCGACCCCGACGAGGTCGCCGCCAAGCTCGACGCCTACCGGGACGCAGGCATCGATGCGTTCATCCTGTCCGGCTACCCCCACATCGCCGAATGCGACCTCTTCGGCCAACTGGTGCTGCAGACCATGCCGCACCGCAAGCTCTGGAACCCCTGAGAACTCAGGACCGGATGGCGGCCTCGGTTTCCGCATCGAAAAAGTGCAGCTCGTCGACATCCACGCTGAGTTCAATCGCTGAGCCGGGGCGGGCGGTGCTGCGCGGGTGAACCCTGGCGATGACCATGCGGTCCTCGATCCCCTCGAGCGCATCGGGATCGCCCGCCTCCACCGAGGGAGCATCCAGCGGGAAGTGCAGCAGCAGGTCCGAGCCCAGCGCCTCTGACAGTGACACCTCTGCTGACAGGCGCGGCCTGCCGTTCTCGCCTGCGACCGAGGCGTCCTCAAACGCTTCGGGCCGGATGCCCACCACCACGTCGGCGCCGTCGTGGGCACGCAGCGCTGGCCGCGCATCCAGAACACGCTCGGGCAGCTCCAGCACTTGCGAGCCCAGCTGCAGCCGCCAGCCATCAGCACCTGAGCTGAGTCGGGCCATGCGCAGATTCATCGACGGTGCGCCGATGAATCCGGCCACGAAGAGATTGTCGGGGTGCTCGTAGAGGTCGGTCGGACCGTCCACCTGCTGCAGCACCCCGTCTTTCAGCACGGCGACCCGATCGCCCATCGTCATGGCCTCGACCTGGTCGTGGGTGACGTAGATGGTGGTGGCGCCCAACCGGTGCTGCAGGGCCGTGATCTCGGCCCGCATCTGCACCCGCAGCTTCGCGTCGAGGTTCGACAGCGGCTCGTCCATCAAGAAGACCGCTGGGTCGCGCACGATCGCCCGGCCCATCGCCACGCGTTGGCGCTGGCCACCCGACAGTTGCGCCGGCTTGTTGCCCAGCAGCGGCTCCAGCTCGAGCAGCCGGGCGGCCTCGGTCACGCGCTTTTCGATCTCGGCCTTGGGCACTCCCGCGAGCTTCAGGGGGAAGCCGATGTTGCGGGCCACATCGAGGTGGGGATACAGCGCATAGCTCTGGAACACCATGGCGATGTTGCGGTCCTTGGGCTCCACGTCGTTCATGCGCTCGTCGCCGATCAGCAAGTCCCCGTCGCTGATCTCCTCGAGCCCAGCCACCATCCGCAGAGCCGTGGACTTGCCGCAGCCCGACGGCCCGACGAGCACGAGGAACTCGCCGTCGGCGATGTCGATATTCAGATCGGTGACGGCGACGAAGCCGTTCGGGTACTTCTTCGTCAGCCGGTCGAGGGTGACGGTCGCCATATGACCCCTCTCTCAGGCACGCGCACCTGCGCGGCCGAGGCTAGTCCGCAAGCGATTGCGGACGGGTCGTGGGGAGGCGGCGTGGCAGACTTCGCGCTGTGAATGCTCGCGACATCGCCGCGGCAGCGGCTGAACCGTTCGAATCCGATCCGCACGCCGAACGCGCCCGGCTGATGGACGATCTGGCCCGTGCGTACCGCCTGTTCGGGGTGCTGCGCTGGGGCGAGCTGGGTGACGGCCACATCACCTGCCGCGACCCGCTTCAGCCCGACCACATGTGGCTGCTGCGCTACGGCGTGCCGTTCGAGCGGGCCAGCGCCGGTGACCTCGTGCTGGTGGCGCCCGACGGCACCGCGACTGACCAGCAGGGCCGGCCCGCGGCCATCAACGAGAGCGCGTACACCATCCATCACCCGATCCACGAGGCCAGACCCGACATCGGCGCTGCCGCCCATACGCACACGCAGTGGGGCACGCCGTTCTCGGCCGAGCGCCGCATGATCGAGCCCATCAACCAGGAAGCCACCTGCTTCTTCGAGGACCACGCCCTCTTCGATGACGAAGAGGTGCAGGTCATGTCGACGGACGGCGGCAAGCGCATCGCCGCCGCGCTGGGCGACTGCCGCACCGTGATCCTGGCGAACCACGGCCTGTTGACCGTCGGTGCGAGCCCGGCCGATGCTGTCGGTTGGTTCGTGCTCGCCGAGCGAGTCGCCGAGGTGCAGATGAAGGCCCGTGAAGCGATCCCGATCTCGGCCGAGTCGGCACGCATCGCCCGGGAAGACCTGACCGGGGCCGACTTCGGCTGGACGCTCTTCGGCTGGGCCGCACGCCGTCACCTGCCGCACGAGTTCGCTTGATCCCCCAACCGCGGCGGATTCGGTTGATTCGGCAGAGATCAAGATGGGCGGGCAGTGACTGACGCCGTCGCATCCCCACACGCCGCCAG
Organism: Candidatus Poriferisodalis sp.; assembly: GCF_965208555.1. Taxonomy (GTDB): domain Bacteria; phylum Actinomycetota; class Acidimicrobiia; order Acidimicrobiales; family Poriferisodalaceae; genus Poriferisodalis. The sequence continues at coordinate 1,316,636 of NZ_OZ242342.1, forward strand.
CGATCGGTTGGGGCCGACGCAGCGCGCCGCGTGGCTCGACGAGCTGAGCAGCACCCAGGGCGACGGCCGCGTCGACGTGGTGGTCATCGGCGGCGGGGTCACCGGAGCCGGCTGCGCGCTGGACCTGGCGCTGCGGGGCCACAGCGTGGCGCTGCTCGAGCAGCGCGACCTGGCATCGGGCACCTCGAGCCGTTCGTCGAAGCTGATCCACGGAGGCCTGCGCTACCTGCAGCGCCTCGAGTTCGGCCTGGTGTCCGAGTCGCTCACCGAGCGCCGCCTGCTGCTGGGCCGGCTGGCGCCGCACCTGGTGCGTCCCGTGCAGTTCCTCTATCCCATCCGGCGGGGCTGGCGCGAACGGCTGCGCACCGGGCTGGGCATCGCGCTGTACAGCCTGATGGCCGGCCGGGGGCGCCACGCCCACGGCTCGCACCGGCACCTGGGCGCGCGCGGCACCCAGCGCCTGGCGCCCGGCCTCGATGCCCGCGTCGTGCGGGGCGGCATCACCTATTGGGACGGCCAGACCGACGACGCCCGACTCGTGGTGGCCATCGCCCGAACCGCTGCCGCCAACGGGGCGCGCATCCTCACCTCCACCCGCGTGCAGGAACTGGTGGTCGCCGACGGCGCCGTGAGGGGAGTGATCGCGCACTGCGGCGAGACCGGTCGCACCTTCAAGCTGGAGGCCGACGCGGTGATCAATGCCACGGGCGTGTGGACGAGCCAGATCGAGCAGCTTGCCGACCACGGCACCCAGCCCGCCGAGGGATCCCGCACCCGGATCCGCGCCTCGAAGGGGATTCACCTGCTGGTGCCAAGGGATCGCATCGACCTGCAGTGCGGCTTGATCGTGCCCACACCGCCCAGCGTGCTGTTCGTGGTGCCCTGGGGCGAGCGCTGGATCGTCGGCACCACCGACAGCGACTGGGATCTCGACTACGCCCACCCTGCCGCGAGCAGCGCCGACATCGAACTGCTGCTCGAGCGCCTCAACGGCGTGCTGGCCCGCCCGATCAGCCGCGACGACATCTGCGGCGTCTATGCCGGCCTGCGCCCGCTGGTGGCGGGCGATGCCCCGGATTCGGCTGAGCAGTCCGCCAAGCTGAGCCGCGAGCACGCGATCACCCGGGTGGCGCCGGGGCTGGTCTCGGTGGCGGGCGGCAAGTACACGACCTACCGGGTCATGGCTGCCGACACGGTCGAGATGGCGCTCGGCGAGGTGTGGGCGGCCCGGGGCGGCCCGGCGCCGCAGCTTCCCCGCCGCCGCCGTGACGCTGCTGCTCGCCGATCGGCCACGCTGGTCACGCCGCTCGTGGGTGCGGAGGGCTATGAGGAGCGGCGACGACGCCACGACGAGCTCGGTGCCCGTGTGGGGCTGAGCCGCGCTGCGGCTGCGCATCTGCTGGACCGCCACGGCGACCGGATCGACGAGGTGCTCGAGCTGATCGCCGACCGGCCCGACTTGGGCCGGCTGCTGGCGGAGGGGCTGCCGTACCTGCGAGCCGAGGTCGTCCACGCAGTGCGAAGCGAAGGCGCCCTGCACCTCGACGACGTGCTGACCCGGCGGACACGGCTGTCGGTGGAATCATTCGACCGCGGCGTCGACGCCGCGCAGGACACCGCCGAACTGATGGCCGCTGAGCTCGGCTGGACTCCCGAGACCATCGAGCGCGAGGTGTGGCACTACCGGGCACGCGTGGAAGCCGAGCGCGACAGCCAGACCCGACCTGACGACCAGACCGCCGACGCCGCCCGCCTCGGCGCCCCCGACATCCGTCGCTGAGCGGGGCTTCGTCCGGCCTCTTAGATTTGCACGATGGTCGTTGATTACGAAGTCCAGGGGCGGGTCGCGATCTTCACGCTGAACCGGCCCGAAGCCCGCAATGCCATCAGCCACGAAGTGTCATCGGAGATGGAAGCCCATCTCGACACCTTCGAGGCCGATCCCGAGGTGTGGGTCGGCATCCTGGCCGGCACCGGCACGGTGTTCAGCGCCGGGGCCGACCTGAAGTCGGTGGCCGCCAAGAAGCCCATCGAGACAGAGAAGGGCGGTTTCGCCGGGCTGGCCCGCTACCCCCGCACCAAGCCGCTGATCGCGGCAGTGGACGGGGCTGCGCTGGCCGGAGGTCTCGAGATCGTGCTGTCGTGCGACCTGGTGGTGGCCTCGCCTCGGGCTCGCTTCGGCATTCCCGAGGTGAAGCGGTCGCTGGTGGCCGCTGCGGGCGGGCTGTTCCGGCTGCCGCAGGTGGTGGGCCGCAACGTGGCCCTGGAGCTGGCCATGACCGGCGACCCGATCTCGGCCGAGCGCGCCTTCCAGCTCGGGCTGGTCAACGAGATGGCCGCCGAGGGCGAGGTGGTGCCCGCCGCGATCGCCCTCGCTGATCGGATCATCGCGAACGCCCCCAAGGCCGTGCGCGAGAGCCGTGCCGTGGTGCTCGAGAGCCACGCCCGCTCCGAGGACGACGGTTGGGAGATCACCAAGGATCACTTCCGCAGCATCCTGGGAACCGAGGACTTCCTGGAGGGGCCACGGGCGTTCGTCGAGAAGCGCGATCCCGTCTGGACCGGCCGCTGAGCCCGGAGGCGTTCTGAGCGCTCCGTCCATAGGGCAGACTCGCGGTCTGCTCCGGTTGCCCCCGACACGGATATCCAACCGGCCGCACCCGACAGCTCAGCCCGTAGCTCAACGAGGAGCGACGCCATGGCCTACACCGCGCCGACTGACGCATTCAGGTTCGATGAGTTCCGCTCCGCGGTAGAGGGCAAGCGGGTGCTCATCACCGGTGCCGGCAAGGACGGCGGCATCGGCCAGGCGATGGCGCTCAGCGCCGGACTCAACGGCGCCGGGGCCGTCGGCATTCACTTCCATCGCAGCTATGAGGACGGGTTCGACCTGGTGGACCGCCTTCGCGACGAGGGCGTGCATGCCTTCCCAGTGCAGGCCGATGTCACCAACCTGCGCGACCTGTGGGCCATCCGCAGCTACGTCATCGACCAGATGGGCGGCCTGCCGCCGAATCTGGTGATCTGCAATTCGGGGCTCACCGAATCGGGCTACAACCTGGGTCGCACGCTGCGCCAGGTGGAGGGCGAGTCCACGTCGCTGCGGCGGGCCCGGGTGCGCCAGCATTTCATCGACAACCTCGAGCAGTCCCGGCTGGTGCTCGACACCAAGGTCGACGGCTTTCTGGCGTCGACGCACCTGTGGGCGGGCGAGGCGGTGCATGCCGGCGAGCAAGCCCAATTCGTGTACGTGTCGTCCCGCCAGGCGGTCGACCCCGGGCCGGCTGTGCCCGGCTACGCGCTCAGCAACTGGGCAGTGCTGCAGCTTCCCAAGGTGCTGAAGGTGAACCTGGGCCGCAGTGCCGACCTGGTGAGCTGCTTCACGCTGCTGCTGCCGTTCGTGCGCACCGGCATGACCAACGAGTACGCCGGCAACGAGCGGGTCTTCGGCCGCTGGCAGCCGCGGATGCTGGAGCCGTGTGAGATGGCCGAGGCGTTCATGGCGCTGCTGGCCCGCCCGACCGACGAGACCGACGGCGCGATGTACGAGCTGATGGTGAGCGCTGCCGAAGGCACCGAGACCGACCCTGGCGGGCCCCCGCCGGTGGAGCTGGTCTGGCATCAGCTCGCGCTGAACCTCGACGAGCAGCCCGTCGACTGGAGCGCCGCCGACCCGCTGCGTTTCGCCTGATCGAAAAATAATGAGAACCAACGAAGTTGGGCCTGCCAGCATGACGAGAGCCGCACCCCGAAGAGTGCGGCTCTCGTGGGTCTCGCGCTGGTGCGCCGAGCCGGTGTGATTGCCCTCCTCGGACGGTTCGATTCCGTCGAGATCCACCAGTGACCCTAGGCCACGCCTCCACGCTACACAAACCGATTCTCCGCCCATGGCACTGGCGATCTGAACAGGGCGCTCCACATCGTTCGTTAGGTGAACTTTACAATCTTCGGAAACTGTGGCTATAGTGCGGCGCCATGCTCACGCCACCAATCCCCTCCGCCCCGCCGCCTCCGTCTGCGCCTCGGCCGTCGAGTCGGCGCAGACGATTGATCCGCCTGGCGGTGCTTGCCACCAGCGCCGCCCTGATCGCCAGCGCCTGCGGGTCTGCACGCACGCTCGAAGGGCCCGCGGCGGCGATCTACGACGGCGAATGCGCCAATGCCGGTGACCGGCAGCTCACCGTCTATTCGGGTCGCACCGAGAACCTGATCCAGCCCGTGCTGGACGCGTTCGAGTGCGAGACCGGCGTCGACGTGGCAGTCCGCTGGGGCGCCTCGACCGACCTGGCGCTGCTGCTGGCAGAGGAAGGCGACCGCACCAGCGCTGACGTGTTCCTGTCCCGCTCGCCGGGCCCCGTGGGCTTCCTGGAGAACAAGGGCCTGCTCGGCACTGTCGACGCAGGCGTCGCCGATCTCGTCGACAGCCAGAACCGTTCCGGCTCACGCACCTGGGTCGGGTTCACCGGTCGCAAGCGGGTGCTCGTCTACAACGTCGACAATGTCGCCGGCGACGAGCTGCCCGCATCGGTCTTCGACCTCACCGACGAGCGCTACCGCGGCCGGGTGGCCATCCCCGCCACCAATGGCTCCTTCGTGGACTGGTTCACCGTCTTCCGGCACCAGCACGGCGACGACGCCGTCGCGCACTGGCTCGACGACATGGTGGCCAACGACGCCCGCTACTACCCCAACAACCGGTCCATCGTGGAGGCGGCCGGGCGCGGCGAGGTCGACATGGGCCTCGTGAACCACTACTACCAGTACCAAGTGGCCGAGGCCATCGGTGACGATCACCGGGCTGCGAACTGGGACTTCGCCGGCTCCGACATCGGCTCGCTGCTCATCATCACGGCGGCCACCGTCACTGCCTCCAGCGAGCACACGGCCGCAGCCAACGACTTCATCGCCTACCTGCTGAGCGCACCGGTGCAGCAGTACTTCAGCAGCGAGACCCTCGAATACCCGCTGGCTGCAGGCGTCGCTCCGGCCAATGTCCTGCCAGGCCTCGACGGACCTGAGGTCGGAAGCCTCGACTTCGACTCGCTCGGCGAGGGATTCGCCCGGTCCACCGAGATCATCGAGGCCAGCGGCATCCTGAACGAGTGACACCGGTCCTGACACCGGCCCGATCGGGTGGCTGAGATGATCGCCGCCACCCGGCGGGGACGCAGCACGGCACCGCCGGCGCTGCGCCTCGCCGGCGTGGCGCTGGCATTCCTGTTCGCCTTCCCCGGCGTCTATTTGGTGTACCGGGCGCTGCGCGACGGCACCGGCCCCGACGGGCTGCTGTGGAGCGCACGCACACTCGGCCCGCTGTGGCGGTCGCTGCGGCTGGCTGTCTCGGTCTCGGCGTGCGCGCTGGTGCTGGGCACCGGCCTGGCGTGGCTCACCGCCCGCACCGACCTGCCGCTGCGCCGGTTGTGGCGGGTGCTGCTGCCGCTGCCGCTCGTGTACCCGACCTTCGTGGGTGCCGCGGCGTTCATCCGCACCCTCAACCCGGGCGGCCTGGCCAACGACCTGCTCGCCTATATCGGCATCACCACGGTGCCCGAGCTGCGTGGGTTCTTCGGCGCCTGGCTGGTGCTGCTGCTGATGACCTACCCCTACGTGTACCTGCCGGTTGCCGCCCGGCTGCGCCAGCTCCCCGGCAGCCTCGAGGAGAGCGCCCGGATGCTCGGCGACAGTGCCTTCGCGGTGTTCCGCCGCATCTGCCTGCCCCACGCGGGCACCGCCATCGGGGCGGGCACGCTGCTGGTGTTCCTGTACACGCTGAGCGATTTCGGCGCCGTGCAGCTGATGCGCTACGACACGCTGACCCGCGCCATCGCCACCAACCACCTGGCCAACCCGCCGGTGGCGCTGGCGCTCAGCCTGATGCTGCTGGTGCTCGCAGCGGTGGTGGTGCTGGCCGAGCGGTGGTTCTCCCGCCGGCTGCCCGACGGTGCACGCTCAGGCTCGAACCGGCCGCTCGACTACCGCTTGGGCCGCTGGAAGCCGGTCGCCGCCGCCGCGGTCGGGCTGACGGTGTTCGCAAGCGTCGCCGCGCCCTTCATCGCGCTGGTGGACTGGGCGCAGCGGGGCGTGCTGCGCTCGGTGACCGGCGAGCGGGCGCTCGCCGTCGACTACGGCAGCATTGCGGACGCCACCTTCAACACCGTGTGGGTGAGCGTCGTCGCCGCCGCCATCTCAGTCGCAGCGGTGCTGCCCATCGCCATGCTGGTGGGGCGCCACCGGTCCCGCACCGGATCGCTCGCGCACGCCGTGGTCATCAGCACCTTCGCGCTGCCCGGCCTGCTGATCGCGCTGTCGATGCGCTTCTGGGTGCTGCGGACTGACGTGGTGCTGGAGCTGCTCGGCGACACGACCGTGCTGCTGATCTTCGCCTACATCGTGCGTTTCGGGTCGCTGGCCATGGGCATCAGCGTGGTGGCGGTGCGCAGCGTGCCCGAACGGCTGCACGACTCCGCCCGGCTGCTCGGCGCCGGGCCGGTGCGCCGCTTCTTCACCGTGGACATGCCAGTGATGGGGCCCGCGCTCGGCGCAGCCGGCGGGCTGGTGCTGCTGTCGGTGATGAAGGAGCTGCCGATCAGCCTGTTCGTGTCGCCGCTGGATTTCTCCACGCTGACCACCCGCATCTTCGGCTCATTCGAGGACGCATTCATCGCCGAAGCCGGGCTGATGAGCGTGATCCTCGTCGTGCTGTCGTTCGCGCTGACGTGGTTCTTCGTGGTCCGCCGCCAAGATCACACCTGAGCGGTGACAATGCTCAGGAGGGCCAGTACTCGGCCTTGTGCTCGCGCTTGAGCACCTTGCCGGTGGGCCCCTTGAGCAGCTCGGCGCGCAGCTCGACCGCCTTGGGCACCTTGAAGGTCGCGAGCGATCCGCGGCTGAACTCGACGAGCTCGGCCGGCGTGGCGGCGTGGCCGTCCCGCAGCACCACCAGCGCATGCACGGCCTCGCCCCAGTGGTCATCCGGCACGCCGAATACGCACACGTCGGCGACGGCCGGATGCTCGGCCAGCGCGTTCTCCACCTCGACCGGGTACACGTTGTACCCGCCGGTGATGATCATGAACTGCTTGCGATCGACGAGGTACGCATAGCCCTCGCTGTCCACGTACCCGAGGTCGCCCGTGTGCAGCCAGCCGGCTCTCAGGGTGTCGGCCGTCAGCTCGGGCTCATCGAGATAGCCGGCCATCACCGAGGCGCTCCGCACCCTGATCTCGCCCTGCTCCCCCGGCGCGAGCACTGCGCCGTCTGGTGCAACGGCGTCCAGCTCGACGTGATGCATGGGTCGGCCGCACGAACGCAGCAGGTACTCCTCGCCTGCCATCGCCCGCAGGTGGTCGGCGTGCGACAGGCGGGTGAACCAGCCGCCCGCCCCTTCGGTGGAGCCGTACCACTGCTCGATCTCTGCGTCGGGAAAGGTGGCCATGGTGCGCCGGATCATGGCCGGCGTGGTGGGCGCCGACCCGTAAACCACCTTGCGCAGGCTGGAGCAATCGGCTGGCGCCGATTCCTGTGCGTCCAGCACTGCGCCGAGCATCGTCGGCACCCAGACCGTCGCCGTCACGCCGTGCCCCGAGATCGCATCGAGGCAGTCGCCGGGCGTGAAGGCCGCGAGGACGACGTTCGTCCAGCCCAGCACCACGTGCCAGATGCCCAGCAAGCCCGGCACGCCGGCGCCGGGCAGGCAGTGCAGCCAGATGTCGGTGGGACGCATCTCGGCATCCATCGCCGTGTGCGCCAGCGCGTGGGTGACGTTGCGGTGCGTCCAGCGGGCACCCTTCGGCGCCCCCGTCGAGCCGGTCGTGTAGCAGATGGTCGACAGGTCGCCTTCGGAGGACGCCGCGGCCGGCGCATCGCCAGCGGCGTCGATCGCCCCGGCCAGCTCGCCGTAGTCGGTGGCGGCGTCGCCGCAACTGACGAAACCGAGCGAGCTCCCGGCCACCAGCGGCGCGAACTCCTCACTGCACAGCCCGTAGCCGGCGCCGCTGTGCTGCAGCAGCGTGTCGAGCTCGGCCGGCGAGTAGCGGTAGTTGAGGCCGACGCGCACGGCGCCCAGCCGGGCCAAGGCGAAGATTGCCTCGTTGTGAAGCGGTCCGTCGGCGAACAGCGTGGCCACCCGGTCACCCTGGCGCACGCCCATTCCGGCCAGTCCGGCGGCCAGGCGCTCAGCCCGTTCTGCGACCTCGGCCCAGGAGAACTGCAAGCCTTGCGCCGGGTAGATGTACGCCGGATGATCGCCTCGCCGCCGCGCCGTGCGACGCAGCAGGTCCCACAGCGTGCTCATCGGCCGCTGAAGCGGGGCCGCCGCTTCTCAGCGAACGCAGCCAGACCCTCGCGATAGTCGTCGGTCTGCACCAGCTCGGCCTGCAGCCGCGCCTCGGCCTCATTGACCTCGGCCCACGTCATGCCGGTGGCCTGGCGCAGCAGCGCCTTCTGGCGGCGGAACGCCAGCGTGGGCCCGGCGGCAATGCGCTGGGCAAGGGCAGTCGCCACCGCCAGCAGGCGGGATCCCGCCACCGAGCGGTTCACGAGCCCCCACTCGGCTGCCTGCGGGCCCCGGATGACATCGGCCGTGTAGATCATCTCGAGTGCTCGCCCCATGCCCACGAGGCGCGGCAGGTGGTAGTGACCGCCCGAGTCGAGCGCCACACCCAAGTTCGCGAACGGTGAGCTGAAACGGGCATTGTCCGCCGCGATCACGACATCGCAGTTCAAGGCGAGGCCGAGGCCCACACCCATGGCGGCACCGTTCACCGCCGCGACGGTGGGCTTGTCGAACTCCCAGAGCTGTTCCAGTACGGGCGTGATCGTTTCGGAGATGATGGCGTAGGCGTCTTCGCCGGGCTCGGCCTCGGTCAGGTCACGACCCGAGCAGAACGCCCGTCCGGCCCCGGTCAGCAGCAGGCAGCGCACGCTGTCGTCCGCCGCCGCTGCATCGAACGCCGAGGACAGCTCGGCGAGCATCGCCCGGTTGGCGGCATTCATGGCCGTGGGCCGGCTCAGCGTGACGGTGCGGACACCGCCATCGTCGTCGACCGCAATGGTCTCGTAGCCGGTCGGGTCGGCGGGAGTCTCATCGTGCTCAGCGCTCATCGGGGATCGTCCTCGGGGCGGGTCAGGGCGAACAGGGCCAAGTTCACACACGTCAGCACGAGCGTGCCGTTCTGGTTCAGCACGCGCCATTCGATGTGGGCGAGCCCGCCGACCTCGCGTTCTTCCTTCTCGATGATCTCCAGCTCGACGTGGATCGTGTCGCCGATGAAGGTCGGGACGGGAAATCGCAGCCGATCCATGCCGTAGTTGGCGATGACGCTGCGTGTGTCGGCCGGCAGCAGCAGGCCGCCGGCGATGGCCTGCACCATCAGCCCCGGGGCGATGCGCTGGCCGAACATCGACTCGGCCGAGGTGACGACGTCGGAGTGCAGCAGGAACCAATCGCCGGTGAACATGCACCAGTTCACGACATCGGTTTCGGTGATCGTGCGCCCTCGTGTGACCTGCGTGTCGCCGACCTCGATCTCGTCGAAGTAGCGCATGAGCAGCGGTTCTGGCATCGGCCTCTCCTGTCAGTCCGTCGAGCCGATCACAGCGCGGCCACCACCACATCGTCGGGCGACACGGCCAACTCGTCACCGTCGATTCCCAGGGCCGGAATCGCAGGAAAGTCCAGCCCGACGTCGTCCACGATCGACTTCACCCGCAAGAACGCCCCTCGCCACAGCTCAGTGCGCTGATCCGGTTCGGGCACGGCGAGACCCGCTCGGCGAGCGAGACCTTCGAGCTGGTGGTGTGTCTCGACCCAGCCCGCGGGGAGGTGCCCCCAGAACTGCTGGTTCGGCTCGTCCATGAACACCGAGAAGTAGGCATGCGATCCCACCAGGTTCTTCAGCACGGCCGCCTGCTCGTCGGGTGAGATGTTGGGCAGGTAGCGGCGCATGAGATGGGTGGCGAGGCTGAAGTGGCGTGACTCGTCGCGGGCCACCAGCCGCATCAACGCACGCAGCACCGGATGGGTCGAGTCCTGCCCGAGTTGGCCGAACATGAATGTCCCCGCTGCCTCTCCCGCGGCGAAGGCGGAGACGATCGTGCCGAACCGGTAGCGCTGGTGGGCGGTCTGGTAGCCGCGCCAGTAACGGTTGATCTGCGACTGCACCCAGGCGATGTTGCGCATCGCGGCGCGCTCCAGCTCGTTCTCAGGCGTCATGGCGTCGCCGAACGTGGGGTGCATGGCCCGGCACACGCGCATCGCCATCTCGTCGTGGTGGTTCTCGTCACGGGTGACGGTGACCAGCATCCGCCGCACAGCGTCGTGCTCCTGGGTTTCGTAGGCCGCGATAAGCGCCCGGGCGAACGTGAGCACGCCGGCGGCCTCGAAGCTGCCGTGCATGGTGAACCAGTAGGCCAGCCCGAGGCGCTCATCGGGCGAGAGGTCGTGAGGCGCGAGCGCGGCCCAGTCGACCTCGCCGGCCAAGCCGTAGTGGTCTCGCTCGGCGCGCTCGTAGGTGCCCCACAGCCGCTCGGGTCCCCGGTCCCAGCTCAGCGGCATGATGCGAGGCCCGTCATCGTCGGGCAGGGGCGGCCACGCCTCGGTGTCGGCTTCTGCCAGCGCAGCCCAGTCGGCTGCGGCAGCGGGTTCGACGCCGTCGGCGGGCGGGGGGCTCACCGGTGATCGACCATCACGTGCTCTTTGGCGAGGAACATCACCGAGCGGCCGAAGTCGATGAAGTTGGCCTCGTCCTCGTACGCCCGGCGGGACGCGGCCCGGTTCTCGGGGATCGCGTTGCCCATGGCGCTGCGGTCCATCCAGACCTCGGCGTGCCCGGTGTAGGGCTCGACCGTCGAGCCTCGCGAGCGGTTGACCGCCGCGGTGAATGAGTGCTCGTCGGCGTGCACCTGCTGGTAGCGCAGGATGCCTGATGACTGGGCCTGGCGGCGGATGACCGGCCCGTGGTGGGTGCGCCAGTACCACTGCGCCTCGTCGATGCTGAGCGACGGCAGGTGGCGGATGCTGAAGTACAGCTTCACCAGGCTGGAGCGCTCGGTGGCCACGATGTTCTCCGGCGTTGGGTTCACCTGGGGGTACTCGTAGCAGTAGTACGCCGAGGAGTTCTCGATGTCCAGGAAGTTGAGCTCGTCTTCCACGAGCACCCGGTCGAACTCGCGGCCGCCATCGGTGCGCATGGCGGCGAGCATCGCTTCCTTCGACTCCCACCAGACCTCGGCGACGCCGTCGTAGGGCTCTTCCATCTGGCCGCGCCGGCCCGGCAGGCGACTGTGGTCGTCGTCGGTGGTGTGCACCTGGACATAGCGCAGCATCTTGGCCGTCGCCGAGTGCGATACCACGAGCGGCCCGTGCACGTTCAGCCAGTAGTCCTGCATCTCGGCTCGGCTCATGCCCTTCTTGCGCCGCAGCAAGAACGTCAGTCGCAGCATCGCTCGCCTCCTCGGTGTCTGAGCGAGCTTCGCGCAGATTGCGCTGTTGAGCAGACGGCCAGCCCGGAACTGCTGCAGGGGTGACTGGTAGTTTCGACCGAGGTGCCGGTGGGCGCCGAGGGGGTTATGTCAACATGCCGATCACTGAGTTCTTTCCGGGCATCAAGATCGTCGACTCGGATACGCACTGGACCGAGCCGCACGACCTGTGGACCAGCCTGGCGCCCGCCAAGTACCGCGACCTGGTGCCGCAGATCCGCGAGCACGACGGCAAGCGCAAGTGGGTGGTGAACGGCGACATCCCGATCGCGGGCGACTCGGCCGTCTCGGCGATCCTGCCCGACGGCGAGAAGATGCTGGGGCTGAAGTTCCTCAAGCACGACATCGAGATGGTGCACGCCGCCTCGTATGACTGCGATGCCCGGCTCGAGCTGATGGACGCCATGGGCGTGTCGCACGGCATCGTGTACCCCAACGTCGGCGGCTTCGGGAACCAGAACTTCCTGAAGGTGGAGGACCGGGCGCTGCGCATCGCCTGCGTGGAGATCTACAACGACTGGATGGCCGACCTGCAGGCGCGGTCGGGCGGCCGCATCCTGCCGATGGCGCTGGTGCCGTGGTGGGACATCGACGCCAGCGTGCTCGAGGTCGACCGGATGCACCGCAATGGCGCCAAGGGCATCGTGATGTGCTCCAACCCGCACGACTCGGGCATGCCCAACTTCGCTCAGCCCGACTGGCGGCCGTTCTGGGAGATCTGCGAGGCGCTGGAGATGCCGGTCAACTTCCACATCGGCGCCTCGGAGGGCGACATCGACTGGTCGGGCAAGGTGCCATATGACACCTGGTCGGGCGATGTGAAGATCTCGCTCGGCGGGGCGGCCATCTTCCTGGGCCAGCTTCGCTGGATGGTGAACCTGCTGGTCAGCGACGTGCCCGAGCGCTACCCGAACCTCAACTTCGTGTCGGTGGAGAGCGGTGTCGGCTGGATCCCGTTCCTGCTCGACGCGCTCGACTACCAGTGCGGCGAGACAGCGCCCGAGCACCTCGCGCACCTGTCGATGAAGCCGTCGGACTACTTCCGGCGGCAGTTCTACGGCTGCTTCTGGTTCGAGTCACAGACGCTGGCGCCGGCCATCGACCACATCGGGGCCAGCCAGATCATGTTCGAGACCGACATCCCGCACCCCACGTGCCTGTACCCGAAGAGTGTCGAGCGGGTGCGTGATGCGATCGGCAGCCTCGACCCCGCCGTGCAGAAGCAGATTTTGCAGGACAACGCGGCGCGGCTCTACAAGATCGACGTGTAGCGGTTGGCGCGGCCAGCGCCGCCGATGCTTCAGGTGGCTAGGCGGCGGGGCGGGCGCCGCGGCTGAGGCAGTCGGCACCCCAGCGGGCCATGTCGGCGTCGAGGTCGAGCGGGATGTTGCGGGGCGCGTCGGGTTCGTAGAGCTCCGGCGGCACCTCCCACATCACCTCGAACTCGATGCCGTCGGGGTCGTGGCAGTACAGGCTGCGGCTGACGCCGTGGTTGTTCTCGCCGACGAGCGCGCCCATCTCGGACAGCCGGGTCTTGGCCTCGGCCAACTCGGCCAGCGTGGCCACTTCCCAGGCCAGGTGATACAGGCCGACGTGGCGGGCCGGCGCACCCTCGCCGGCTGCGTCGAACAGACCGAGGTCGTGGTCGGTGTTGGAGTCGGGTGACGCCATGAACACCGCCGTGCCGTAGCGGTTGACGACCTCGAGCCCGATCGCCTGGTTGTAGAAGCGGGCTGACGCCTCGGGGTCGTTCACCCACAGCACCGCGTGTCGCAAGCCCAGCGTGGCCATGTGCCGGATCGTACCGAGGTGCCCGCGCACTGCTTGCGCGCTGCTCGTCGGGGGTCAGTTGCGGCGGGTGTCCTTGTAGGGGATGTCCTTGGCGTCGTCGGGTTCTTTGGGCAGGCCCAGCACCCGCTCGCCGATGATGTTGCGCTGGATCTCGTCGGTGCCGCCGGCGATCGACATGGCCGGCGTGGACATCAAGATCTCCGACACGATGCCGTCGGCGTTGGAGCCGGGGCCGACGAGCATGCCCATGGAGCCGGCGATCATCGTGTGGGCGGTGTGGCACTCCCGGGCAGTCACCGACATGTTCAGCTTGGTCAGCGAGCCCTCGGGGCCGGGCGGCTTGCCGGCGGCACGTGCGGCCCGGGCACGCTGGGTGGTCCACGACGAGATGCGCCGCAGCGTCTCGACCCGGGCGATCTGCTGACGGACGACGGGGTCAGCGACTCGGCCGGTGCGCTGCGCCTCAGGGATGACCAGGTTCGCCCGGCCGGCCCGCTGCGGGTACCACTTGTAGGTGGCGAAGTACTCGTCGCTCTCCTGCTTGGCCCGCTCGACCGTGGGGCCGCCGTCGGCCCGGTAGCGCGGGCGGCGGGTGGCCACTGCTGCCCGCTCGTGGGTCAGCGTGGTGAGGCCGATGCGCCAGCCGTCGCCGGGGTTGCCGACCAGCTCGTCTCCGGGCACACAGGCGTCTTCGAAGAACACCTCGTTGAACGTGGCGTGGCCGTTCATCTGGCGCAGCGGGCGCACCTCCACGCCGGGCTGGTCCATCGGGATCAGGAAGTACGAGATGCCCTGGTGCTTGGGCACGTCCCAGTTGGTGCGCGCCATCAGGATGCCGAAGCGGGCCTTGTGGGCGCCGGAGTTCCAGACCTTCTGCCCGTTGACGATCCACTCGTCGCCGTCCCGGTCGGCCCGTGTCACCAGTCCCGCCAGGTCTGAGCCGTTCGTGGGCTCGGAGAAGAGCTGGCACCACTTGTGCTCGCCCGTCAAAATCGGGCGCAGGTGCCGCCGTTTCTGATCGTCATCGGCGTGGGCGAGCAAGGTCGGCGCGACGAGGTACATGCTGACGCCCGCCGCCACCCCGACTGCTCCGACCGCGTCGAACTCGCGGGCCACCACGGCATCCATTGACGGCGGCAGCCCGCGCCCGTGCCACTCGACGGGCCACGACGGCGTGCCCCACCCGGTGTCGGCCAGCAGGTTGCGCCACTCGATGAGCGGCCGCTCACGGTGCCAGTGCTCCTCCAGCCAGGTGCGGGCTTCGTCACGCACCTCGTCGACGCTCGCCATGCGCGCAGCGTAGAACCGAAGCCCAAGCGCCGCCCGAACGCCGAAGCCCGACTGAGCCCACGACCATCAGGCGCCTCGTCGATGCCGGGGTTACGTTGAGCCGATGGACTTGGGGCTGACGGGCAGGCGCGCGGTGATCACCGGCGCATCGAAGGGGATCGGACTCGGGTGCGCGGTGGCGCTGGCCCGTGAGGGCTGCGACGTTGCGCTGGCCGCTCGGTCGGCGGACGTACTGGCGCAGGCCGCCAAGGAAGTTCAGGCTGCCGCGTCCAGGGTGGCTGTCACGACGCATGCCGTCGACCTATCGACGGCCGAGGGCCGCCAGACACTGCTCGCCGAGACCGGTTGCGACGGCGGCGGCGCCGGGCTGGTCGACATCTGGGTGAACAACGCCGGGGCGATTCCTGCCGGCGACATCGTGACGGTGGACGATGCGACCTGGCGCGACGCCTGGAACCTGAAGGTCTTCGGCTACATCGATCTGTGCCGGGCTCTCCTGCCGTGGATGACGTCTCGGGGCAGCGGGGTCATCGTCAACGTCATTGGCGTGGCGTCACTGCGACCGCAGCCGTCGTACATCGCCGGCGGGGTGGGCAACAGCGGCCTCGTCGCCATGACCGCTGCGCTCGGCAGCCGGAGCCTGCGCGACGGCGTGCGCGTGGTGGCTGTCAATCCCGGCCTGATCATCACCGACCGGATGGGCGACATGCTCCGCCGCCAGGCCATCGACGAGCTCGGCGACGAGTCGCGCTGGGAGGAGCTGATCCCCGCCGACCCGGCGCCTGGCACGGTGGAGCAGGTGGCCGACGTGGTCGCTTTCCTTGCGTCAGACCGGGCAAGCCACGTCAGCGGCACATCGGTCACCATCGACGGCGGCGCATCCGCTCGCTGAGGAAGCCGCTGCCCGGCGGGGTTTCAGCGGCTCGCTAGTGTCCCGCGGCGAGGGGATCGGATGAGCCAGGAGGAGGCAGCCATGGACGTGCCCGACTTTCGGATGGTGTCGGTCGAGGCGCTGGCGGCGATGGTGCACGACCGCACGCTGACCGCTGCGGCGGTGACCGAGCATGCGCTGGAGCGCATCGAGGCGCTGAACCCGCAGCTCAACGCATTCGTGGCGCTGAATGCCGAGGACGCCCGTGCGCAAGCGGCCGCCATCGACGAGCGGCTCGATGCCGGCGACGACGTGGGGGCGCTGGCGGGCATTCCCATCGGTGTCAAGGACTTGGCCGACGCCGCGGGGTTCGTCACCACGCGGGGGGCGATGCACCTGCGTGACTCGGCGCCGGTCGCTGCCGATTCCACCGAAGTGGCGCGCATGCGCGCTGCGGGTGCGGTGATCCTCGGCAAGACCAACACGCCCGAGTTCGGCTGCATGGGCGACACCTACAACAACGTCTTCGGCCCCACGTGGAATCCGTGGCAGTCCGGCCGCTCCGCCGGCGGATCATCGGGCGGCACCAGCTCGGCGGTTGCGTCGGGCATGGTGCCGGTGGGCACCGGCTCCGACGGTGGGGGCTCCATCCGCATCCCCTCGGCCATGTGCGGAATGTCGGGTCTCAAGCCCAGCCACGGGCGTGTGCCGAGCGGCCCGCCCCCGCCCGGGCTGCTGGATTTGTCGTGTGTCGGCCCCATGGCCCGCCGGATCCGCGACGTTGCGTACTGCCTCGACGCGATCATCGGGCCCCATCCCTCAGATCTGCGCAGCCTGCCGGCACCGACCGAGTCGTGGCGTGCAGCGCTTGACGACCCGCCGCTGCCGGCGAGGGTGCTGTGGGTGCCGTCGTTCGACGGCGGGCCGGTCGACTCAGAGATCATGGCGTCGTGCGCCGCCGCCGTGGAGCGGCTGGCGGCTGAAGGCACCGAAGTTGTTGAGGCCGGACCGCTGTTCGAACCGGCCGGCATCGTGACCGAGGCGTTCCTGCCGCTGTTCCTGGGCGGGTTGATCGCACCGGCCTTCCGGCCGTTGTTCGGGACCGACGCGTGGGACGACGTCACCGACTGGCTGGCCGTAGCGCTGGCAGAGGCCTTCGAACGAATCACCGTCGACACCGTGTCCGCGGCTCGCCAGCAATGCGGCGGGCTGTCGGTGCAGCTCGGCGAGGCGATGTCGGGTTTCGATGTGATGCTGCTGCCGACCATGGCAGGCCAGACGCCTGTCGTGGGAGGCGACGGCACCATCGACGGTGTGGAGATCGAGAACTGGGTGCGTTTCACGCCGCTGGCCAATCTCACCCGGCGCCCCGCCAGCACGGTGTGCTCCGGCCTGACGGCGGATGGCATGCCCATCGGGCTGAGCGTGTTCGGCCACCAGACTGACGACGTGGGTGTGCTGCAGACGACCGCCGTGCTCGAGGACCTGCTCGGACTCGATCCTATTGCGCCTGACATCGACTGAGGCGGCTCCCCTGACGCACCCGTGCGGGAATCCCAGGGTTACGTTGGGCCGGTGGACGCGGACGAAGTGATCGAGCTGCTGGGGCTCGAGCCGCTGCCCGGCGAGGGAGGCCAGTGGGCCCAAACCTGGCGCGACGAGCACTCGACAGCCATCTACTTCCTGCTGCAGCCCGACGACTTCTCAGCACTGCACCGGCTCGCCGGCGTGGAGCTGTGGCATCACTATGCGGGCGCGGCAGTGGACATGCTGTTGCTGGGGCCCGGAGGTTCGGTGAGCCGACCCCGGCTCGGCGACGATCTGGCTGGGGGCGAGCGGCCCATTGTGGCGGTGGAACCGGGCACGTGGATGGCCGCGGAGACCACCGGGGACTGGTCGCTGGTGGGCACCACGATGGCCCCCCGTTACGAGGAGGCCGATTTCGAACTCGGCGACCGGATAGTGCTGTCGGCCGCATACCCCGAGGCCGCGGCAGACATTGCTCGCCTGACCCGCGAGGATGCAGCCGATGGCTGAGCAGGACGAGCTGGCGCCGCAAGACAAGTCGGCGCCGCAGGACGAACTGCGACCGCCAGCTGAGCTGATCAGGCTGGATGGCCGGGTCATCGTGGTGACGGGCGCCGGCGGGGGCATCGGAACCGGCATCGCCCGTCGGCTGATGGCCGCAGGTGCCACCGTCGTGGCCCACACCCGCTCGTCGCCGACCGATCATCTGGTGGACGCAGATGGGCACCCCGTCGCATCGGTGCAGGCCGACCTGGCCGAATCCGATGCGCCCCAACGCGTTGTGGATGCCGCGCTGAGCGAGTGCGGTCGCATCGACGGGCTGGTCAACAACGCCGCCATCCAGCCGCTGGTGCACTTCGCCGAGCTGAGCGACGCCGAGTGGGCGGAGATGATCGACGTCAACCTGACGGCTGTGCACCGGCTGACCCACGCTGCGTCGGCGGCGATGCGGACCCGCGGCGACGGCGGCTCGATCGTCCACATCGCCTCGATCGAGGCGCATCATCCCACCGACCTGCACGGCCACTACGCCACGGCCAAGGCGGGCCTGGTGATGCATGCCCGGGCCGCAGCCGGCGCCTACGGCCCTGACGGGATTCGTGTTAACAGCATCTCGCCGGGCCTCATCGACCGGCCCGGCCTGGCCGACGACTGGCCCGAGGGCGTGGCCCGCTGGCACGCAGCGGCACCGCTCGGCCGGCTGGGCACCGCCGCGGATGTCGGCGACGCATGCGTCTTCCTCTGCTCGGACCTGGCGCGGTGGATCACCGGCGTCGACCTGGTGGTCGACGGCGGGGTGCTCACCCGGCCAACGTGGTGACGCCTCGGCCTGCCGCCCGCTGTCATCGCTGACCGCAGCTCTTAGTTGTCACACCCCCCTGGTGCACTGCGGGGAAAGACAACGTGCACCTCTCGGGCACGCTTCACAGAAGCGGAGAAACCACCATGGACACCTCGACAGAGTCTCGGGCTCGCGCCGGCGATTGGATGCTCGCCGTTGCCGTGGCGCTGGCCGGATGCCTGCTGGTCCTGAGCTGGACGATGGCCAGCGGCTAGGGCTGCCATCCCGTTCCCTGGGGCGTTCTGCTAAGTAGAGGCCAGCCTCTACGAGGAGACACGAATGCTCATCGACAATCCCACTGGCGGTTACCGATTCCTCACCGGTATCTCGCCGTTCTCGAGCGGCGTGGTGGCCAACGCAGGCCACGAGGTCGTTCACGCCACGCTCGACGCCCAGGTGCCATGGCGCCAAGGGTTCGAGCAGATCGACGCCCATCTGGCCGCTGTAGGGCGGTCACGCCCGGCGCTGTGCGCCATCGAGCTGCGCTGCCCTGCGCCGTACTCGATGCCCGACTTCATCGAGTTCAACGCCGGCTACGTCGAGCTCGTCCGCTCATGGGATCTCTACGTCGGCGATCACAACCCGCTGGCTCGCACCAACGTCGCCCCCGCGAACGAACCGCCCGCCGAGCCCGTGCTGCACGCGTTCTCCTACACCGTCGAGGCGCCGGCAGACGCGCCGACCACCTTCGTCGTGTCGGGCGCAGGGGAGATTCCCGAGGCCTCGCTCGACGACAACGAGATCATCCGCAAGGGCGAGACCGGGCCCGAGGCCATGCGCGAGAAAGCGGCGTTCGTGGCCGCCACCATGGGCTCACGCCTGGCGGCCATGGGTGCGGGCTGGAGCCTCGTCACCACCACCGACGTGTACACGGTGTTCATGCACGAAGGCCTTCTGGAAGACGCCGTCATCGGCCAGATGGGGCCGGCGACCCGCCACGGCATGCGCTGGTACCGGTCGCGCCCGCCGGTCATCGATCTCGATTTCGAGATGGACGTGCGAGGGATTCGCAACGAGATCATCGTCTAGCAGCGTGCGCCCCACGCCGGGTGCGGTCGAGCGTGGCAAGGTGAGCGGCGCATGACGCCTGCCGAGCTGGAAACGATCGCCGTTGATGTCGCCGAGGTTGCGGCCACGTTCCTGCGGGGGGTGGTGGGCACCGGCGAGGCTCTGCGCACGAAGTCCTCCCCGACCGACGTGGTGACGGCCGTGGATATCCAGTCCGAGGAGTTCATTCGCGGCGAGTTGATGCGTCGCTGTCCCGGTTCTTCGATAGTTGGCGAGGAGCTGGCTGACGAGGTCGGCGGCAGCGGCATCTGCTGGATCGTGGACCCGATCGACGGCACCGTCAACTTCCTGTACGACCTGCCGGTGTTCGCCGTGAGCATTGCTGCGACCCGCGAGGGCACCGTCGTAGCAGGTGCTGTTGCCGACGTTCTGCGCGGCGAGGTGTTCTCGGCCGCACTCGGCTCAGGCGCTCGTCTGGACGGCTCGCCCATTGCCAGCACGGCACAGGAAAGCCTGGCGCAGGCGCTCGTGGCAACGGGTTTCTCCTACCACGCAGGCAGGCGACGCGAGCAAGCCGCAGCGCTCGCGCGTGTGCTTCCAGAGACCCGCGACGTTAGAGCTTTCGGCTCTGCGGCGCTGCACCTGTGCTGGGTCGCCAACGGTCGCTGCGACGCCTTCTTCGAGCACGACCTGCGGGTGTACGACTGGGCCGCGGGCGCGTTGATCGCTGCGGAAGCGGGCGCACGGGTCGAGCTGCCCGACGAGCTCAACGACGACCTGGTGTTCGCCGCCAGCCCGCCGATCTTCGAGCCGCTGCGGGAGCTGATCGTCGGCTGAGCGGCCGCAGTCTCGGGTGGAGCCACGACGCGTAGCGTGGATGCATGGCCGCGTGGTTGGCGGCGGCCGCCGTGGCACTCGTACACGGGCTGCTGGCCGTCTTCGTCGTTATGGGAGCGCCACTGGCGGCGCGCCGTCGGCGCATGATGCCGTGGTACCTGGCCGTGGTGCTGCCGATCGCGGCCATCAACATCCCCAGGCTGCCGTGCGTGCTGACGGTCTGGGAGAAGGAACTGTGGAGGCTCGCAGGTCGCACGCCCTACGACGGCGGATTCATCTCGCACTACTTCGTGGAGCCGATCTACGCCCCGGGACTGGACGCCAGCGGCGAGATAGTGCTGCTCGTCATCGTCACGGCCTGGTGTCTCGGCTGGCTGGCCTACGCCGCGGCCACGCGCCGGCGTGCGCGATCGGCTGCTCGTTCGACCGTGGCGGCGACCTGAGAGACTGGCGGCGTGGCCCAGAACGTTCTCGGCAGCGAGCTGCAGCCGTGCTCCTATGACCCGCTGACCGGCTGGTTCCGCGACGGCTGCTGCAACACCGACTCGGGCGACTTCGGCGTGCACACCGTGTGCGCCGTGATGACGGCCGAGTTCCTGGAGTTCTCCGCCTCGGCCGGCAACGACCTATCAACGCCACAGCCAGCTACGGGCTTCGACGGGTTGAAGCCGGGCGACCAGTGGTGCCTGTGCGCCTCACGCTGGACCGAAGCGTTCGAGGCGGGCGTCGCTCCCCCGGTGGTGCTGGAGTCGACTCACGCCCGCACGCTGGAATGGGCCAGCCTGAGCGATCTAGAGGAGCACCGGTTCACCGGCAACACCGCCTGAGACCACGCCGCCAGCCCGCCGGGTTGGCGCGATTCGCTTGTGCTGCATTAACTTTGGCGCTTGCCTGCGGCTGCACCGGGGACAATCCGGAGAATTCTGCGACCGACGTCGGGTTGCGGCACCTGGTCGTCGAGTGCCGAGACATCATCGACACGGTCGCCGAACTCGTTCCCGACTACACGGCACACGGTTCCGACGGCGGCTTTGTGGCGTTGCCCACGAGGACACTGCAACTGGGGCGGTCGGGATCAGCGGACTCGGGCCATGAGGACTACCGATTCGCAAAATTCGGGCTGCTCGTGCGGCGCTCGCGGCAGGCCTTGCTGGAGATCGTGAGCGCTCCTGACGGCGCCTTCTTCAACTACGGAAGCAGCGCATTCGGGCCCGCCGACACGCTCACGGCCGGACCCTGTGACTCCGATCGCGGTGACTGGGTCGTCTGGGCCGGCGGCATCTGGGTAAACGAACCCGGATGCGTCGAGGTGGTGGTCTCGTCGGAAGACGAGGAGATTCCCGCACAGCTGGCCGTCGGTGCGCCCTGCGACACGCGCACCTAGTGATGACGATGAGGGTCGGTGGGCGGCATCAGGCGTCACCCGCAGCAGTGTCCCAGAGCGCCGCATCAGCCTCCGACCACTCCGCGAACGCCTCGGAATAGTCGAGCACCAGATCCGACGTGCGCAGGAGGCGGATCGCTTGCCTGATCGTCGCTGACCGGGTTGGCAGCCGGTGCGCTTGCGCGTAGGCATCAAGCGTCTCGACGTCCTCGTCCGGGATGCTCACGCTCAGTCTCATACCAAAGCCTCATTTGAGCAAGAAGCCAAATATGGAAACTAACGGCGATGTCGCAGCGCACCTAGCACCCGGTCGGTGTTGGATCGGCTCGGGTGTCGCGAGAACGCCAGAGTTGTCAAGCGCGCCAGAGTCTGAGCAGTTCGCTGGCCGCGTACCAGCGGCGCGCACGGCCGACGGTTTCGGTGCCGACCTCAATCTCTGACAGCACACCGTGCCTGGCAAGCGCCTCGAGGGCGGTCCTGCCAGTGCGCTCGCTGACGTCGAGCAAGCTGGCGACATCGGCCGAGTTGATGACCGGATGACCGGGAAGGAACCGAAGCAGCGCCCGGGCGGCGCTGTCGTGTCTCAACGAGCTGGTCATCCGGCTCCATTGCTCGATGAGTTCCTGCGACTCGTTGACGACGGCGTTGGTGAGATCCGCTGTTCGCTCGACGACCTGAGCGAACCACCGCACCCACGGCCCGGCGCGCCCGGTCTCGAACATGCGGAGCCCAGAGAGATACCCGCCGGCGTCGCGGGCGATCGCCATGCTGATCGGCGCCACCGAACGCTGTGTCACGCCAGCGCGCCGCAGGATGCGACTGACCAGCACCCGCCCGAGTCGACCGTTCCCGTCGCCGTAGGGGTGAATCGCCTCGAACTGCGCGTGCGCGATCGCCGAGCGTGACACCGCATCGAGGTCATCGTCGGCGTCTGCGAAGCGCACCAGGTCATCCATCAGACGCGGAATCTCCTCGGGCGGCGGGGGCACGTAGGCCGCATCGGAGGGCGAGGTGCCGCCGACCCATCCCAAGGCCGGCCTGAAGGTGCCGATCATCTCGGGGGGCAGGTCGCTGTTGCGCATCAACCGGTTGTGCCAGTCGTGCAGCATCGTGATGGTCAGCGTCTCGTGGGCGGTCTGCACGGAGCCGTCGATCACGGCAAGGTTGTCCGCCACCCACCCAGCCGCCCCGCCGAGTCCGATGCGCTCAGCGACGAGCACCGAGGTCACCGGTTCTCGCAGCCCTTCGATCCCCGACGAGGCAATGCCCTCGTGGCGCATCAGCAGGCGTGCCAGCGCTTCCCACGTCACGGGCAGTCGCTGATCAGCGAGCCGCAATGCCGCGACGGCCCGCTCGGCACTGCGAACATCCGGTGTCGACAGCGTCAAGTCGCGCTGAGACAGCTCGGCGGGAACCCATGCCGCGACCGTGTGTCCGCGCCACTCGACGGCCGCTGACCGCCCGGCTGTTCCTTCCGCAATCGCCTCCATTACGGAAGGATACTAGAAGAACTCTCCGCAACGATTGGACCTACGGAAGGCTGCGGTCGGGGCGGAGCTGGATTGGCTCGGGCGGCACGAGGACGCCGTGGAGCAGTGCCCGATCGCCCAAGGGTCGGGACAGTTCGACGATTGCGTGTACGTCCGGGTTGCCGGGGCAGTCGGCCATGCCGACGTAGGGCACTACGGCGAAGGCCACCAGCACGGCGTCGTCGGTCTCGATGACCTGCGGTCCCCGCAGCGCATCGCCCATCTCACGGCCGCTGGTGCAGCCGGCTTCGGTCACCAGCAGCTGGATGCGGGTGTCGGCAGGTTCCGGCAGCGCCGCTGGATCGAGATGGACGGCGGCATGGCTGAGCCCCGGCGGCAGCACCACTCGGTTCTCGCATCGGGTGGAGCTGAGGCCACGGCCGCCCCACCAGCAGTCGGTCGGCGGTTCGCCAGCGGTGTCGAGGGGGATGATGTCGAGCGACCCACTGGGTGGCTCGACGCTGTAGATGACTTCCAGGCAGATCATCTCTGCGGGCACGATGTTGGCGAGGCGTTCGAGCGTGGCGTCCGTCGGGTCCACGAAGTCAAGCGACACCCGGTTCCGAACGGTCCAGATGCCGATGCCTTGCATTCCCTGGAGGCGCCCGATGGATGCCTGGAGGTCCAGGAGTGCTGCGTGGGAATGATCGACCTTGACCACGTCGAAGGGCGTGTCCGGCGGCAGCAGCGCTTCCAGCGCTTGACGGTGGGCCTCGATGTTGCCGGTGAACGCCGCAACGATGGCCCCGCCGGGCGCCGCGCCATTCCACATGAAGCCGAACTCGTCGCTGTGCTTCGCCCCGTACTCGCCGACGGTGTCGAATACCGATGAGGGCAGGCTGTCGTAGGCCGGCCCTGGACCGAAGATGCTCTCGACGTCGGGGATGTCATCGCATGCCGCGAATGCACCGATGGTGGGGGCGACGGTTGCCGGGGACGGTTGAGCGCTCTCTTCGGCGAGGGACCCGGCGGTCGAGACCTGTTCGGTCCGGCCGGTCGAGCCGCACGCTGCAGCAGCGAGAACGGCGACAGCTCCGAGGGCCCAAGCACAGGCCCGCAGCCGCAACCGTGCTGCCATGCCGTCCGGCTTACTACGCGCTCCGAGGGGCAGCCAGGCACAGCGCCCGATTGACACCGAGTTGCCGTCGATTCGACACAGCTCCGCCGAGGCCGGTCGGCTTCATCGGAAAATCGGTTTCTGCCGGTGAGTGTGCGCGGGTAGGTTCAGGCGTGCCTCGCTGCCCGGCTGATGCGGCGGTCTACCAGAACCCGAACGAGCGCATGTGTGCGCCGCGACGCCCGGCGAGGCCCGATGTCCGCCACTGAGACGACCGCCGCAATGACCTCACCGGCCGAGCACGACAGCTCGATTCCGCCCGACACCGGCGCCCAGGGCGCGGCGGCATCCGCTGCTCCTGCCGCCGCGCTGGAGTCGCGGCGCGGTCGGGAGGCAGCGCGGCGCACGGTCTCGCCGAACGTGGTGATCAGCGTGCTGGGCGGGTTCATCGCAGCGCTGCTCACCGCGCTGAGCGCGCTGATGGTGGTGCAGTTCAACTCGCTCGGCAACCGCATCGACAACCTCGGTACCGAGCTGCGCGCCGAGATGGCCTCGCTGCGCGCCGAGACCCAAGCAGGGTTCCGTGAAGTCAACGCAATCCTGCTCGACCACACAGAGCGGCTCGCTCGTCTCGAAGCCGCCGCAGGCCTGCCCCCTCCGACGACTCTGCCGTGATCGCAGCGATTGTCAGTGTGTTGGGTGCGGGCTTCTTGGCCATGCTCTTCTTCTTCATGCGCGGCATCCGGGCCGACATCGCTCAGCTCCGCACCGAAATGCGGGCTGAGTTCGCCGCAGTCAGAGGCGAACTGCAAGCGATGCGGGTGGACATCGCTGCGCTGCAGCAGACAGTGTCCCGCCACGACGGGATCCTCAGCGAGCAGAGTCGCCGGCTCGGCATGGCCACAAGCTGAGCCCAGCGGTCAGCGGCGGGCAGACTGCGGCGGTGCGGATGCTGTGGCGCGGGGTGACGTTGGCGTGCCCGGCTTGTGGTGGTCGCGGGTTGTTTCGTCGGTGGAGGCTGTACGACATTCGGGAGCGCTGCCCGAGCTGCGGTCTGAAGTTCGCACGCATGGAGGGTCATTGGCTGGGGGCTGTGGCGGTGAACACGGTCGTCAGCGCGGCCGCGGTGCTGGGGACCGTCGTTGCGGCGATGCTGATCTGGGGCACTGATGTGAGCGGCGTGCTGCTGGCGGCGCTGGCCTTGCCGGTCGGCGTGGCGACACCGGTGCTGTTCGACCCGGTGTCACGCACCTTGTGGACAGCCATCGATGCGCTGATGCGGCCGCCGCAGCCGAGCGACTTCGACTGACCGGCGCCAATCCCGGAGCCCGGTCGAACCTCGGATGGCGCGGTCCCGGCATCCCGGGGCGCGGGTGTAGGTTCCGCTCGGTGACGCGCTCGGGACGACGCCCGAACATCCTGATCGTGATGGCGGATCAGCTGGCGCCTCACTTCACCGGCGCCTACGGCCATCCGGTGGTGCAGACCCCGGCGCTGGATGCGCTCGTCGGGCGGGGCGTGCGCTTCGATGCGGCGTACTGCAACTTCCCGCTGTGCGCGCCGTCACGGTTCTCGATGCTGTCGGGCCAGATGCCGGCGTCGATCGGGGCGTGGGACAACGGCGCCGAGTTCGCAGCGTCGGTGCCGACGCTCGTGCACTACCTGCGGCTGCTGGGCTACCGCACGACGCTGTCGGGAAAGATGCACTTCATCGGCCCCGACCAGCTCCACGGCTTCGAGGAACGCCTGACCACCGACATCTACCCCTCGGGGTTTGCGCTGACGCCCGACTGGGAGGTGGCGGGGGTGCCGCCGAGCGATTGGTACACCATGGCCAGCCTGTCCGAAGCGGGCCCGGTGGTGACCAACTACCAGCACGACTTCGACGAGGAGGCCGGGTTCGCTGCCGTGCGGCATCTGTACGACCTGGCCCGGGCGACCGACGACGAGCGGCCGTTCTTCCTGGTGGCGTCGTTCACCCATCCCCACGATCCCTACGAGGCCCGCCAGCGGTGGTGGGACCTGTACGACCACGACGACATCGACCTGCCCGACCCGATCGCTCCCGACGCGGTCGATCCGCACACCCGGCGACTGTGGCGCGGCATCGGGGCCGAGGGCGTCGGCGTCACCCCCGAGCAGTGCCGCAACGCCCGCCACGGCTACTACGCCAACACCAGCTACTTCGACTCGTGGGTGGGGCGGCTGGTGGAGGTGCTGGACGAGACCGGACGCACCGACGACACGGTCGTGATCGCCATCGCCGACCACGGCGACATGCTGGGCGACCGCGGCACGTTCTTCAAGATGTGCTTCTTCGAGCGGGCGGCGCGGGTGCCGTTCGTGATGGCCGGCCCAGGGGTGGCCAACCGTGCTGTGCCCGACGTGTGCTCGCTGGTCGATCTGCTGCCGACGCTGCTCGACATTGCGACCGACGGGGATGGCAGAGCCGGCTGGCCCGAGATGAGCACACCGCCCGCGGGGCGCAGCCTGTGGGAGCTGGCCTCGAATGGCGAGGCTGGCGGGAGTGGTGATGGCAGCGGCAAAGGCGACGGGGGCGATGGCGGCGGCAGTGGCATCGACGTCGGCGGCGAGGCGTTCGGCGAGTACACGTCGGTGCTCACCACCCAGCCCATGTTCATGATCCGCCGGGGGCGCCACAAGTGGATCCATTGCGGGGGCGACCCGCCCCTGCTGTACGACCTGGTCGACGATCCCCTCGAGCGCAACAACCTGGCGGCCGATCCGGCCCACGCCGAGCTCGCCGCAGCCTTCGCCGCAGAGACCGCCCAGCGCTGGGACAGCGCCGCCCTGCGCGACCAGGTCCTGGCATCGCAACGCTCCCGTCGGGTCGTCAGCGCCGCGACGCACGCCGCCGGAACCCCGTGGTGGGATTACAGCCCCCAGCGCAACGTCGCCGCCGAGTACGTCCGCGACGGCATGAACTGGCTCCACACCAGCCGCGGCAGCCGCATCCCCACCCCCCGCTGAGCGCCAGGCCGAAGCGACTCAGCCGCACGAGCCGCGGCGACCGATTCCGCGGCGACAGCAGCTTCAGGCGCTCCGTGTCTCTCCTGTGCGGCGGAGGAATGCGTCGTAGGGATCGGCCTCGTCCTCCTGGTCGATGATGGCCTTCTCCTTGGGGAGCCCGTCGAGCACGTCGTTGACGAAGGTCACCAAGGCTTCCTCGTTCTCGATCTGCCGGCCGGCGGCCCGGGAGAGCGCATTGCGGTGCGCGATGAACTCATAGATGAGCTGGGCGTCGTCGAGCCGGTCCCGGTACCGGGCCGGAATCGCCGCGATGACCGGTTCGTAGCGCTCTGACAGCCATCGGTACGCCTTCACTGCCTCGGGCAGCGCCCCGCCGGCTTCGTGCTCGAGCGACAGGCCGTAGGCGTCGAGTGCGTTGAGCAGCGTGCGGGCCTGGTTCTCCTGCACTTCGAGCCCGGTCAGCTTTCGCAGACGCAGGTGCGCGTGCCCTTCCTCGACCACCACAGGCCGGATTCTCAGCCGGGAGCCGTCGGAGGATCGCACCACCGACAGCTCCTCCACATCGAATCCCATCGCGTTCAGGCGCTGGATTCGCTCATTGATGCGCCAGCGTTCGTCCGCGGAGATCTCGTCTTCTCGTGTCAGTTCGGCCCAGACGCGGTGGTACCGGTCGACGAGGTCGTCGGTGATCTCGACCGGATCGACGTCGTCCTCGAGCAGCCCGCCGGCGATGGCGTCGTACAGGCCCCCCGTGATGTTCTCGACCCCGACGGCCAGGTCGTGCGCCCGAAGCGAATCGGTCAGTGCCGGGCGGCACTCTGCGGTCTCGGCATCGACCAGGTACGCCATCAGGGCGCCGGCGTCGCGCCGGAACAGGATGTTCGCCAGCGAGATGTCGCCCCAGTACATCCCTTCGAGGTGCAGCCGGGTGAACAGCACCACGGCCGCGTCGAGCAGCCGGTCGCGCAGCAGCGAGGGCGACGTCGTGCGGAACAGGTACTGGTAGGGAAGGGCGAAGTCCAAGAAGCGGGTGATGAGGACCGAATCAAGCTCCGAGCCGTCGGCGGCACGGCGCCCGCTCACCACCCCGACGGCGCGCACCGCCGGGAGCCGCTCGTCCTCGAGCTGCCGCAACACGCGGTACTCGTGCTCGGCCAACGCCTGGGAGGTCTCCTTGAGGGCATAGACCCGGCCGTCGTACTGCACCATCCGCACGACGTGGCGGCTGAGCCCCCGCCGCACCCGGATCAGCCGCTCGGTGACGTCGTGCCACTGCTCGAGCGGCCGGTCCCACGGCAGGTCCAAGTAGTCGGGATGCCCCTGCCGGGTGAGGATCGAGAGCCCCGACTCAGCCCCGGGTTGATGTGCGGTCATCGATCTCGCGGACGAGGCTGGTGCCGGCGCCGGGCTGGCTCTCCCACTCCCATTCCTCGTGAAGCTCGAGCGGCCCGTCATCTGACACGACGATGCGGCTGCGGCAGTGCCCGTTGGCTGTCGTTCCGCTCGTCGTCAGGTGCGAGTAGCGGAAGTCCAGATTGTCGCCGTCGCGCCGCCCAACGAGATGACCGAGCCGCACCGTGCCGCCCTGGTAGCGCGCCCACACCACCCCATCGGCTTCCTCGTGGTATTCGAAGCGCGTCTCTGACCCCACGTCGCCCCCAGGATCGTTGGCAACGCCGACAAAGACCCGCCCGTCGAGACTGGGTGCCGCCCTCATGAGCGCCAGTCAACCAGCGCGCCATGCCCGCAATGTCGCCACCAGACGGCTTCGTATGGCGCCGAAGCGGGGCACGTTGTCGAGCGGCGCAGGAGTCCTAGCTGTGGGTGCCGTTGACGAGCTCGTCTGTTGTCTTGGGACGGAACATGTCCTTCGGCAAGTCAGCCAGGTTCACCCGGCGATTGGGCGAGTAGCCGCCCGCGTAGGTCGGGCGTGAGTCCCGGGACGGCTTACGTCTCGAGCGGCGCTTCTTGGCCATCGGTGTTCTCCGTTCCCGGTGCGGGTTCCATTTGAGACCCTAGCGATTCGATATCGGCCCACCTGAGCAAGATTCCGCCGCCCGTCCAGACGTAGTCGCCGCCGCGCCCTCGCACTTTGAGGTCACTCGGCACGAAGCGGCAAGCAGAACCAAGTCTGTTGTGCCACCGCTCTCTCGAACCCTCGACGCGTTGGCGACGCTAGAGTCGATCTCGCCTGTTGGGCACCATTTTGGTCCGGGTTCCGTTGGAACCCGCTTTGCTACGGACCTCTGTCGAGGTCCAGCTGGGACCCCCTCTGGGGGTCCCATTTTTTCGTTTGGTGGAAAACACCGCCAGACATAACGTCGCCGAAATGTCCGGCAACTGCGCTGCGTTCGCCAAACACCGTGACTCGTCGAGCAGGTGCACCAGGCAGCCATCGGGCTCAATTCTGTATTTGTTTGTAATACAATGACCTATCCAGAGAGCCTGTTCGACCTGGATCTCCTCAACGATGATGACCCGTTCGAAATCACCGACCAGCTGCCGCACCTGTTCAAGCACGGCGCCCTCGGCGTGTCTGACATCGTCGACGTCTGGCGAAACGATCCCCTCTTCTACCCCGCTACCCCACCGGCGCACTGGCTCATGGTTTCCGACGTCAGCGGAGCCGTGCTGGTTGTCCCTCTCGCACCGTCGGACTCGGGCGATCCGACCCGATGCCGACCCATCGGCTGCTACGAGGCACCCTCGCATCTCATCGCCCAGTACATGGAGGACAGATGAACGCTGAGCCCATGACGCCTGCCGAGGAATTCGAGTTCTACGGCCAGCCAGAAAACCTGCTCCCTCAAGGACCGGCGCGGCGGCGCACGCCGAGGCTGTCCGAACCAATCGCCATTCGCTTTCCGCCAGGTGTGCTCGAGCAGATCAGAGCGGTTGCGGCAGCCGAGGATCGCTCCGTGTCATCCTGGGTACGACGCGCAGTGAGCGAAGCCTTGCCCGCCCCGTCCCGCTGAGTTCCGTTACGCCCCACGGGTGCGGATCACTCTGCCGCCAGCAGCACGGGCGGTCAGGCGTCTTCGAGTGTGGCTCGCAGGAGTCTGAGCTGCTTGGCGTCGGACGCTCGGATGGCGATGCGCAGCAGGGGCCACATCACACGCCACAGCACGCCCGTGCTCTGGCAGTCGGCGGTCAGCGTGACCCGTGAGGTGCCCTCATCGTGGGGGTGGACCTCGTAGGCGTAGTCCGCCCTCACGCCGCCCTGAACCGAGCGCAGCACGATCGACTGCCCGGCGACGCACCGCACGATGGTGCTGGAGCGATCCTTGCCACGAGCGCGGAACGTCAGCCGGGTGCCTTCGGCGGTCTGGCCGTCGGCGGCGATCATGTCGATCCCGGGCATCCACCGGTGAGCGTTCGGCCAGTCGACCAGGGCGGCCCACACCTGCGGAGCCGGGTGACCGATGATCTCTTCGACCGAGAATGCCTGCGCCATGACGTGTCTCCTCGACGGCCCATTGTGCCCCTGCGCGCCCCGGTGCCCTCAATCGGCACGCCGCTGACTCATGCCCTCAAGTCCGAAGCGATCACCTTGTCAGCCCAGGCCAGCTCCTCGGTGCTGAGCTCGCCATGTTCCTGCTCCCACTCGCGCACGGCCGCAAGCCCGTCCTCGACGCGGATCGCCCGCTCGGGACCCAGTCGGCAGCCGCCCACCAGCGCCGCGATGCGCGCCGACCGGTCGGGCGGGCTCGGCCAGCCACCCAGCCACCGATCGGCATCGTCGCAGACAGGAGCGAACTGCCACACAGCGTGCGCGAGGTCCCACATCGCACACCTCTTGAGGGCTCTCCTCGAAGCCGGTCCCCGCGACGCAGTCGTGACAGGGCCGCGACAGCTCGCCCACCGATGCCAGCTCGCTGCAGCCCGGTCGCCAGCAGTCGACCTCGGCCGGCACCCATCCGCCGATCTAGCTGAGCACGATCGAGCCGTCGAGTTCGGTATCGAGGAATCGGGGCGCGCCCCCGAAGCCGGCGTGTTCGAAGTGCATGAGCAGCTGTTGCTCCGACGCCGACGACTCGGCCGCAAGACATCCACGGGTCCCGCCAATCGTGACGCACTCGGTTACCTGACCAACCAGCGTCTCCGGCTCAGGCGGAGACGCTGAACTGGCCTGCAACGGTGAGCACGCCCAATTGGTCAGCCACTCGGAAGCCGACTCTCCCTGAGTCGTTCGGCAGCCTGTCCACCATGCTCAGCGGGCTCAGAAATTCAGGGGCTACGTCGGAGCCCGCGTACTAGCTTGCGTCTCTGTGTCCGAGCCAAGCACGTCGCATGTCGATCGCAGCGCATTCATCATCGCAGGCATTCCAGCGATTAACGAGTCAGCCGACGCCGAGTTGTGGACCAGCGAACGAACTTCTGTTGCAATCTCGCAGGACGACCTTTCACCCAGTCGCATCTCGGATTCGCAATTGGAGGGGCCGGACACTATCAACCGTACGAAAGCGCTACATAACGGAGCACCTGCTACGGGACCAACCACCAACACAGAGGCAAGAACATGATGGAAAACTACAAACGCTATCTCATGATCTCCGAACCACCCCAAATGAACAATCCCCGTCAAAACCTGTCACATGACGTCGTGGGGGCTACAAAGCGAATGCGCACAGGAAAGGTCGCGGTTTCTCCTTTAGATCAGCAGATGATCACACTGGTTTCGGAATTCATCAAAAATCCCAACCAAGAGCCCTCGCCGACCATCAAGAGGCTAATGCAGTCGCAACTATAGATTCGACACTGCAAGCCGCACGTTTAGCTTCGCCGGTTTTCTTGGCGTGCAGCCATTAGCGCTCGTCGCTTCGGGCTATACTTGATCTTCAGAGCCGCGCAAATCGCTTGTTCAACGCTCTCGTCACTTCGATGTGTATTCATGTACATTTGTGTCCGGTACGACAACAACATTTGCACAAATCTGTCCGAGGTTCCGTCCATCAACCGTTTCAGATTAGAAGCCGTATTCTTGGTGAGTCGCGGCAAACTGTCGATCTCGTTGAAGTAGCCCAGTATCTGATATGCCGGAGTTCCATGGCGCTTGACGACGTTTGACACGGCATCTCGAATATTGGGCACATTGATGGCTTCAACAGCTTGCAGCAAGTTCCAAATCGTCCAAACCAGCGAAAGATAGCGTAATCCTCGCCGAATCTCCTCTTCGTTTGCCTCAGGGTGTTCAGCGGCAATTTTCGCGGCATTCTTGTGGATCTCGCTATCGCTACTAAGCAGAATATTAACTAGCCGAAGCGAACTGTCTGTGATAGTTTCGACGATGAGTTCAATCCTCGGCCTCTCCAAGCTACCGTATTGGTTGCGCAGCACCTGGCCCAGCAGTTTGTTGTTCTTGAGTACCCGAAGAATGTTGTTGCCAGGAGTGTCTACGTCTTCGGCTGACGGATCAGGCTCAATTTCGACACTCTCTTCCTCCATCTCATCTTTCTGATCGCGCTCCTCGGCACGTTCGTCGTCGACAGATCGTTCAGAGAGAATTCGCTCCGGCATTGTCGTTACGAGGCTCGAGAACCTCGACGTCTCCTTTTTGTTTAGAGACGCTACAGGAACGCTCGTAAACTCAATCATCGTTCGGATCAAGATGTCGTCGATTACCTCTTCATCACGCGCGTGGTGGATCGTGAACAGTAATGCGAGATAGTTCCCTTGGATGAAGCTCCGCTCCGCCAGGTTGTCGATATGTTCCTTTGCGAATTCGGCATCGGTAGCCAGCACTTTGCCAAGGAAGTAGTAGTACATGTAGGAACTCTTGAACCTGCCCGACTTGTCAAGAATGCCAAAGCGTTCGTCAGTGAGTCTACTGATGAGCGAACGTGGAACGATATATCGTTCTTCGTAGCGTTCAATAAATTCGTCAAAGTTCAGTCGCGTAGTAGATTCTGTCAAACGGGCCACGAACGTCTCTCTCGCAAGATGTTCGACAAAATTGAAGGCAGCGTTGAGGGAATCATCCCGCTCCGAGATGCCGGCTCGCTTGAGACTCACGACGATGAGCAAGTAATAGCAGTGGCCGTATGAGGTAACTGTAGTCTCATCCCGGCCTGCGATATCGAGTGTTTGGAGAATGGCCATCACATAAAATGGATAGCGAGGTACCAACTTGTTCGTAACAATAACTGAATTGACTCGATCTTCCGCCTGGTCCACGAGCTGATCTGTAATGGGAGACTTGAGCTCTAGAGTTGCCAGGCCCTTGCGAATCAGCTGTTCCTGCTGACGAAACGTCAGAGGCATAAAGTAGAGTTCGCCATAGTCTGCCAACCTGACATCATCATCCAAGAACGCGTGGAACAGATCGGAAGATGTCAACAAAATCACTCGCTCGAAATCGTCAAGCTTCTCAGCTACGAAATCGAGGCTTTTGGCATCTTGCGAGAAATTGTCTACTATCAGTGTTTTATCAGACGACCGCATCCAGATGTCAAAATCACCGTCGAACTGCTCTTCGTACTGTTCGCGCAGTTTGCGTTCATTCAAACGATATTGGAAATCGCCTAGATCGACTAACAATACTGGTCTGGCCGCATTGACAAGAGTGAGCGTGAGGTGGCTGGCCAGCGTGGTTTTACCGCATCTTTCTTGTCCATGAACGATGGTGCGATTGCGTGACAGGAGTTGCGGCGCCGACTCCACGAGTTCTTCGTAGAGCTCGCCACTCTCGGTATCCTCATACTGCGATGCTAGCCGCGGGAACACATAAATGTCATCCAGCGGTAACGGTTGCACGGACGGAATGGTCGCAGTATTCAGCTTGTTCAAGAAAGCTGATTTAACGGTGTGCGTCCCCCGAATGCTGTGCGTGATTGCCTTAATGCCTTCGTAAACGTCGTGCCACGCTATATCCTCATCTTCATGAAGTGAAACTGGGTTTGCGTCCCGTGGTAGCGCCTTCAGATCGCCACCTGTAAGGTCCTTCCATGCGCAAGGTCGGAGAATGATAGGTAAGAGGGTGATGGCATCACCGTTGTGGACGAGCTGGTTAGCATCCTCCCACTCTTTGCGACACGCTTCGGACGCAATGAAGTCAGGACTCAGGAGAAATGCGATGATGTGGGACTGGGGCATTTCAGTGTCAATTGATGCCGAAATACTCTCTCCACCGAGGATCTCGGAGTCGGACCACGACTGGAGTAGCCCGTCGTGCCTCAACTGGACAAGTACCTTCTCCATTGACTCCTTGTACTCAATGTCCTGATGGGAGTACGAGTAGAAGAGACGGACGCGAAACGTGCGGGGATTCTTGGTCACAAGAACTCCTTGTGCGGGACCGCTTAGATTCGCGCGACTGAACCTCGCTGTCAACTCGCCATCGCTCATGCGAAGTGCGGCGCGAGACTTTATCCGCAATTGAACGCACGGTAATCGAGATCGTGCTGATTCAGCTTGCGGGTGACGAATGCGCATATGACGGCGAAGTAGTGGTTGCGAGGTTGGGCGGAGCCAGATTCGTCAGCGAGTTGCACGGCGGTGGAGACAAGCAGGACGGCACTGCTCCGCCTCGAGGAGCGCCGAATGACTCGGGTCCTGGCACCGGACTTGGCGATCTCAGGGTCGCCTTGGTCAGGAACGTGATCTCACTCAGTGACCTGAACTCTTGAACTGACTACAGACCACCTCCGGCCGTACTCGGTCAAGCGACCTTCGCCGACGGCGGCCCTGTACCGGCCGCATCGCCGTCTAGCCGCCTAGCTGTCGCTTCGCGTGAGGTTGTATGCGCGCGATGAGGGTGGGCCGCTGACGGAGCTGCGGTGTCGGTGGCAGTTGCAGACGTGCTCCTAGAGCTGCAGGCGGACCCTGCCGTCGGCCTCTGGCCGAGGGACCCAGGCGCATGGAAATTCGCCGGCACGGCGGGGAAGATTGGCCCAACCGAGTGCTACATGTACATCGCGTAGCGGCTGGCAGCTGGCTCTTGATCTTGCAGATTCTTGAGGATCCTCGCGACCTTCCTGGACGCTGACAGCGTTATCGGAAGCCGTCCGTCTAGTTGGCTCTGGTTCCAGTTCATTTTCGAGAGGGAGAGGATTTCCTCGGCAAGTGATTCGATGCTCTGCTCGGCTACTGCTGGCCGGATGCCGAGCGGGGTTGGGATGTACATGCCTGGGTAGACCCGGTACAGGTCAACGCTGCCCCGCGTGTAGAGGATGTGCCGGTCCTTTTTGACCGTGGCGAACGTACCCCGCAGCACCGGGTGATCGCCGTTGCGGAACAAGCGGACTCCCTCGCTCGCGTCCACAATCCACAACAGATCCAGTTGACGGATGTGCCGTTGGTCGATGGCTGCCTCGAATCCGGTCAGTTCCTCGTCGTCGAACTGCGAAGTCTTGTGGAGCACCACACGAGCCGGGAAGTGCTGGTGCTCGCGCTCGTAGATGTCGAGCGCAGTGCCTAGTAAGTCTTCGGCATCAGGTCTGCTCAAATGGGGTTGCCGGTCCTCCTTGTGACGGGCTGCGGGCCCGCCGCGCACGACGACGCCCTCGCCGCGCTCGTCGAACACCTGGGCGACGGATGTGTGTACCTCTGCGCGGTCCGCCGTGTGGAAGAAGGACACGCCGACATACAAGGAGTCGAGATCTGTGGTCTGACGCTGGACGCGCCAAGGGACACCACCGGCCTTGTAGTACAACGCCGTGTGCAGATTCCACGCCCGGGTTGCCTCGTCCTGAATGGACCGCGACCGCCGCGATCGGCTCTTGGCCGTGACGCGGTCAGGATCCCAGGTGGTCGAACGCATTACTTGCAGTGGCACGCCGCAACTGAGCGAGGAAGCCTTCAGTAGATCGTGGAAGTCGACGCGAGTCGTGTCGACCTTGGTGCTCGCCTCGTCCTTCGCGGCCGTGGCGCTCTTGGTATTCGGTACGTCATCTTCAAGATCGTCAGGGCGCGCCACGATGACCACGTCTACGGCACCCTTGTCACAGAGGTCCGCAATCTCACGGCGATATACGTCCACGCATTCGGCTGTCGCCAGATTGATCGGCTTGGTGAGGATTCGATCCAGCTGCCGCTGCGATATCGCCCTCGTCAGGGTGTCATCGAACACCAACTCGGAGCGGAAGCTGCACTCAGCGTTGAACCCGGGAAAGCCCTGAAAGAGTCGCGGGTGTCGATTGTTGGCCTTGGCCTCGATCGGCTCACGGCACCTCTCGAGCCAGCGGCGAGTGCCCGCAACGGCGTCTGCAGGACCGACTAGACCGACTCGAATTCTCACCGGCGCGGCCGGAGTGCCGAGATCAACTGGTCCATAGTCAGCGATTCCTGCGCGGGGATCCTGGTGTGATCCTCCGTGAGCGAAGTCCAAACGCGGCTCGTCGAAGATCGTCGCTCTCATCGCCAAAGTTCCTGTTGACTAAGGCCGTCGTCTGCATGGCCTTCCTCGTCGCCACCAGACGGCCGCCAATCCTTGTCGTTGATTCCCACCTCGACCTGAAGCTGCATCAGATGGCCGAACTGGAGCGGTCGTTGACCCTCGCCGAGTTCGGGAGGCCGTCCCAAGTACTCCCCCCAGAATCCCGTCAGCCCGCGTACCGCGGCGTTCTTTTCTATTTTCTTCATGCCCTTGACTCGATCCTCGCCCCATGGCAGGTCGCGTTGGCCGTCGAAGGTGAAGTGATAAGTCGGATTTATCTCGGCCGCCCAGCCGACATCGGTGTCCACGAACCGCACAGCTGCGGCGTAGTGGCGGCAGTCCTTCGGCTCAGTCTCCTTGTCATCCTTGAAGTAGCGCTGATACACGGTGCGACCAGGCTTGTTGGGGGCAACTTTCACTCTCAGGGCATCACGGCCGTCGCGTGGGCTACGAAACACGAACAGCCTCTTCTTCGAGTGATAGCGCAGGTTGCGATGCTCCTGTTCCAGCAGTGCTTGACGGAGCAGGTCGGCAAACATCGAAGTCGTGTCGCTGTCCTTGCTCTGGGCCCACTCGCGGGTGTCGATGGTTTCGAATCCACCGTCAAGGAAATCTCGAAGCCCACCCTGCCTTGGCCGCGTGAAGCTGTAGATCTGTCCACCACGGAGAATCCAGTCGGTCCTCATATAACCCCGCTCTCGAAGGGCCGGGCCCAGGCGGCGGATATTCGACTGCCAAGTTGGGCCGAAGAAGATCTCCTGCGGCATGTCTGTGATCTGCAGGAGGTTGGTCTCAAGGATCTCTGTTCGGCGCTGACGTCCGGAGATCTCCTGGCCCGGCCGATCGTTGGCAGCCCATGTCAGCAGCTGGTCAACGGTGCTCGCGTCGAGACGGTCTTGCTCCTTGTCGAACTCAATCCTCCACGACTTGCGTCCAGGCGGCGGCGGTGTAGCCCGGTCCACCGGCGCCCACCAGATGTCGCCGTCTCTTGGTTTTGAGCACACCACAACCACCCTGTTGGACCCTCCGCGCCAATAGGTGACATCGTTGGCATCCAGCAGCAAGTGGAACGAACTTGTCGTCTCGCCAGGAAAGCGCTTCGCTGTCGCCTTGCTCTGCACCATCAGATGCACATTCGACGCAGCTCGCCGGAGCGGGTCCACCAGCTCGATCGCACCATCAACACCATGATCAACGCGTCGGTCGTGCCAGATGTGGCCGAGCTGCGTCACCGTGAGCGCAGCAAGACGCTGGCCCTCCTCGCCGATCTGGTCGCTTTCCGTATAGGTCTTCTGTAGAGCCATGCTTCTCCTCGCGTACACGTGCCGACCTCAGCTACAGCATGGCGAAGGGGTGTGACAAGTTCGTTCGGCGGGTGCGGGTCATGAGAGCCGGCTACCAGCCGTCGTCGATGGTGGTGGTCATTTCGGCGCCGGTGGTGGTGATGACCTTGATGGCGATGTTGCGGCCGGGGTCGGGCGGTGCGAACGGCTGCGAGACGGTGGACTGGACGTTGTCGAGGGCGTGTTCGTCGCGTTCGCGCTTGGGGATCTTGGCGATGAGCTTCTTGATGTCGCTGCCCTTGCGGAATCCGTTGGGGAAGTAGGCGCGGCGCACTCGGAACGAGAAGCCGTCGTGGTTGGTGTCGAGCATCCAGCACTCGACCTGGTCGGTGCCGTAGCCACGTGCCCGGTTCGCGGCCGGGTCGTAGGTATCGCAGCCAAGCAGCTCGACAGTGATCTCGCCGTCGTCACTTGTGCCGAGGATCACATCGGGCTCAGCGAGCAGCACAAAAGAGCCGCCGTCAGCGGACTTGCTGACGGTCTCGGGCAGGCGCAGATCTCGCGAGGCGACGACGCGGTGCACGTGGACCGGGCCGACCGCCGGAGGAATGCCAGCTTCGAAGTCGTAGCCGATAATGATCAGGTTCTCGCACTTCGGGTCGTTGTCGCGGGCTTCGATTGCCGCTCGACGGGCGACTTCGACGGTGACGGTCGCATCGGCCGCCGCGATCGTCACGCCCGCCGTGAATTCACCCTCACGAGTTGCTGACGCGCAGCGTGCCCCGTAGCCGACGAGTTTCGTGTCGGGCCACGGGATCGTCTCAACAACATCGAAGATCGGTCGCCCTTCGGAATCACATACAGGCGTAGTGCGCAGCAACTGCAACAGCGTCTCGGCATCGTTTGGGTCCGCTATCGGCAGGTCGCTCTGTGTGCCTTCATCGAGCGGCAGGTATGTGTATGGGGAAATCGACTCGACCGTGAACGCCGAGCAGATGCGAGGTCGCCTTGTATCGACGCTGGTGCGATCGACAAGCCGGATCTGATTCTCAGGATCCTCAACCGTGCCGTAGGCGAGCGTGGCGGCCGTGACATGGGGGATTGTCTCCTCGACGAAGCCCGAAGCGGGGTCTAACCCGGCGTCGGCGATCTTGTGCCACGTGTACACGCGCGAGAGCAGGTGAGAGCGGGCAACGGCGACCGCTACGCGTTGCGCATCACAGGTGACCCACCGGCGGCCCCATTCCTCGGCGAGGTCAGCGGTTACACCGCTTCCGCAGGTTGGGTCCACGACCAGATCACCCGGATCGGTGGTCATCAAGAGGCATCGCTCAACAATGCGGTCCGCCGTCTGGACCACGTAGCGCTTCTTGGATGGGG
This sequence comes from Candidatus Poriferisodalis sp., assembly GCF_965208555.1. Lineage (GTDB taxonomy): Bacteria > Actinomycetota > Acidimicrobiia > Acidimicrobiales > Poriferisodalaceae > Poriferisodalis. The sequence continues at coordinate 1,355,780 of NZ_OZ242342.1, forward strand.
CGGCCACTGAGTGCCAGACATTGTCAACCTTGCGACCGGGTCGCTCCTCTTCAAAGAGCTTCCAATGAAGCGAGGTGCCCATGTCGGAGAGTCGGCCCTGTTGCTTGAGTGCACACATGCCGCATTCGTCTTGACGACCGTCAGGATCGCCTGGACACGGTTCGCCATCTGGGGGAGGCTCGCCGTTCTCGCGCTGAGGGGAGTGCACCGAGACGCGCCATTGGCTCGTGGGCCCGGTCGAATGCCACGTACCGTTGTACCAGTAGTCGACGGATCTGCCAGTGGTTGAGAAGCCTTGCGAGGTGAGCTTCGAGCGCTTGAAGAGCCGCGCATCGCTCGGCAAGAGTCCAACGTCTTTGCGTTCATCCTTCGTAGGGGCGCGATCCGGTTTGCCACGGACCTCCAATCCCGCTGCAAACGTGAAATCGTCCATGTGAGCCTGCCGGTCGCGCGGCTCGTAAACCGGATTGAACTTGATCCGGTCCTTGTCTTTGGCGTACCAGAGGATGTAGCTGGCACTCTCGCCGAGCAGCTTGGCCGAGGGCATGCCGGTGGGTCGCCATGTGATCGTTGCAACGCGGTTGCCTGCGCCGAATACCTCATCCAGCAGCACCCCGAGCCGGTGGACGTTCTCATCGCCGATCTGGACGAACAGCGAACCGCTGTCTGCGAGCAGCTCACGGGCGAGGACGCACTGCTTGTGGATGCCGTCGAGGTACGAGTGGACGCCGTTGCGGTACGTGTCCCGAAACGCCCGGATGGGCAGCGCGTCTCCCGCAGGCACGGCGCTGTCGTTGTCCTTGACATCGAGATTGTCGGTGGTCGGCTGGAAGTTGGATTGATACGACATGCCGTACGGCGGGTCGTAGTAGATCATCTGCACTTGACCGGCAAGACCGTCCTTGGCGATGAGGCTCTTCATGACATCGGCTGAGTCACCGTGGATCAGACGGTTCTGCCAGTTGCCGGAGTGCTCGTAGAAGTTGAGCGGGTCGGCGCCTTCGGGCAGCCCGTTGAAGTCGTCGGTGCTGAGCTGGATTCCGCTGTCGGGCTTGCGCAGCTGATTGACGAACTCCGACGGCGCGATCTTCTCCCGCACATACAGCGGCAGCGCCTCCATGCGCAGCAGCGCGTCCTCGGGCGCGTCTCCGGTGAGCGCCGATGTCTCACCTTCTCGCTGCCAAGCGAGCACGGGTGTGGCGATCTCGTGTCGGTCGATCGTGAACGGCTTGGGCTTGCGATCCTCGTCCGTCATCAGCGACTCGGTCTCCGGCGTCGGATTGTTGCGCCGGGTGGCCGCCTTGTGCCTGTACGAGTCGTTCGCCATCGCTGAGCCCTCTGGGGTGGTCAATCAGCCGCCGTTAAGGCGAGTTCGGCTTCCTGCGTCGCGCCGCCGACTTGATCGATCTGGTGACGTGCGAACTTGGCGTCCCGGATCTCCACGAAGGACCAGCGGCGCAGGGCGTCGGGCAATGCCGCAGTGCCGGCGACGCACGGAATCCAGTGCTGCAGCACGTAGGTCTCGGCTGCGATGGCCTTGTCGTCGCGGACACCCTTGCATTCGACGATCAGATTCGTGCCGTCAGTGAGGCGGGCGATGAAGTCGGGCTCGTAGCGACGCCATGAGCCGTTGAAGAAATACGGCACCGACCAACTGGTCTGGAAGTTGCGTGCCCATGCCTCGACCCGCTCGTGGGTGTCGAGGATCGCTGCTACCTGCTTCTCAAGATTGGAGTGGCACGCTGCGTGGGAGAGCTCGCTGCGCTTCGCCTCGTGGATGTGCTCCAGCGTGGTGTCGAAACTGACATCGCTGGTGTCGACTCGCGGCGGGCTGTCCAGCACTGCCACTCGCTGATGCTCGTGGCCGCGTTCGCTGGTGCATGCGTCGAGAATCGTCAGCACCGCGTCGCGGCGCTGCTGGGGTTCCGAGAGCAGCAGCGCGGGGTCGTCGCACTCGACGTAGTCGAGCTTGAGCCATTGGCCGACGATGCGCCGAGCCGATCTGAACAGCGACAGACTCGTGCCGTCGGTGTCGTCATCGGTGCTGCTGCGGAACTCGGCGACGATGTCCTGGGCGATCCTGAACTCGGCTTCACCGCGCCGGCTCTTGGCCTCAAGGATCTTCTTCTCGCCGACATGCGGCCTGAGCACCGTCTTCGACGCACCCGACGGCGGCTTCAGCTTCCACGCCTTCGACTTGGACTCATCGAATGCGAGCTTGAGGCTGGGCGTGACCCGCCGGTACTCACGCACCTGCGGCCAGACGATCCGGTATCTCCCCCGCCCTCGCACTGTGTGCACATGGGTGACCGGGCGTACCGGAGGTGTGCCGATGTTGCCGCCCCGTGAGGGCATGAACTCGAACGGGATGCCCACGACCTCGGCGTACTCGGGACGCAGCCTTCCGGTGCCGTCGAATCGGAAGTCCTCATAGGACGTGCGGCGCAGCGCACGGCCGGTGACCTGCTCGCACAGCAACTGCGTCGAGAACGCCCGGTAGCCGACGATGTGAGACACGTTGCGGGCATCCCAGCCTTCGGTGAGCATGCCCACCGAGATCACACAGCGCACCCGGGCGCCTGGCCGTCCCGCTTTGCCGACCGTGTTCAGGACCTCACGCACGGTTTCGAGCGCGTCCTTGGAGCGTCCTCGCCGCTCGTTGAGGCGCTGCCCCTGAGCTTTGATCAGCTTCGCCGCCTTGGCCGGCAGATCGCTGCTGTCGTCGAGGTTCGAGTGCACGACGATGGTGCGCAGGTCGTCTGTGTACTGGCCTTGCTCGACGTTGGAGAGTTCCGGGTAGGCGCCTTCGCGCAGGATGCCGTCGCTGTCTTCCCAGCCGGCGATGTGCTCGTACAGGGCGTTGGCGTTGTCGATGGTGTTCGCCACCACGATCATCACCGGCGCTGTCTCGGGTCGCACGCGTGACCACAGCGCTAGGTGGACTTTGTAGTCGTCGTACTGGGCGTCGAGAGCGGTGCGCAGCGGCACTGGGATTTCTGCGGCCGGACCGTCCTCGCTGGGCCTCGGGATCTTCTTCTTGTCGGTGGCCTCGTAGAGGTTGCGCCAGACGGTTCGCTCTTGGATCGAGTCGTCGTCGACGGGCACTCGTGGGACCTTGGTCAGCCCGGACTCGATTGCATCCATCAGGCCGAAGTCCGATGCGACCCATTGGAACGGATCGGGCGTGGCCCGCCCCGAGGTGTCGATCCACATCGGCGTGGCCGAGAAGTCGTATACGACCGAGGCTTGGCCGTACTGGTTCACCTCGCCGAGCTGGCCCATGTCTCGCAAGCTGCGCAAGACGTTGAACCACACCGCAGCGCGCTTGTCTTCCTTCTTGTCCTCGGCACTGCGTTGGGTTTGCGACTTGGGCAGGTAGCAGTGGTGGGCCTCGTCGTTGAGCACGACGAGGTTGCCGTATGCGTTGGCTGTCAGCAGCGACTTGAGGACCCGCTGGGCGGACTGTTCGTAGCTCTCGAGGTGCTCGTCGCCGGTGGGCCGTCCGATCAAGTCACGATGCGCTCGGCCGCCTTTGGACCCGCTGCGCGGGAAGCCGAGCATGTTGAGGTTCTGACGGGTGAACGCCTGGAAGTTCATGATCTCGACACGGGCACGGTTCAGCACCGGCCGCAGGTCGCGAGGCACCAGGCCCATTTCCTCGTAGACGTTGTGCGGGCTGGATGGCTTCAGTTCGGCGAGGCGGTTGCGCACGGTGAGGCCGGGTGTGAGCACGAGGAATCGTTCGCCGTGTTGGATGTTGCGCCGACGGGTGGTGCGTGCGGCGTTGAGGGTCTGCCAAGCGATCAGCATCCCCATCACGACGGTTTTGCCGGTGCCGGTGGCCATCTTCACCGCATGGCGAACGATCTCGTCGTTGTGTTGGCGTGACAGCGTCTCGAGCTCGCGCCGCTCTGCGGTTTGGCGGGTAGCGACCTCGCGCAGCCACACCAGGGTCTCGATCGCTTCGCGCTGAGCGAAGAACGGGCGGAGCTTGCAGCCTCGCTCGTCGGCCCAGTGCTCCAGCAGCCGGATGGTCACCGACGTCGCGCCTTGGTAGCCGCCGGCTCGCCACGTCGAGACCTTGCCGCGAATGTCGTTGATCAACCGATTCAGGTGCACGTCGTCGTCGAGCGAGAGCTGCAGATGGCCTGGCTTTTGGTCGTCGGGCACAGGGCTCAGCAGCATCGAAGGACGGCGACCCGACTCGGGCTTGATCCCGCTGAGGGCGCGACCAGTCCGATCGAGCGGCCAATAGCTATGCGGCTCCTCGAAAGGCGAACAGAGGATTGGGTCAACTGACGGGTCGTAGTCGACCTCTGTGGCCGCTTCCGCCAGCTCGTCGGCCATTTCCGTCAACTGCCGTTCTGCCCAGCAGCGGCCGACCGCGGTGTGAAACTGCCGTTATCCCCCGGATACTGGCCTCACATGAATACGCGTAACTCTGCGAAATCCACGCATTGTCGGTGCCGTTCGCGAGGGTCTTGCGCTTGCAGCGTCAGCGCATGACAACACCACGTGGGCGAGCTTCCGGTACTGGGCTCGCGGGAGCGCACCCGTCGGCACCGCCGAACAAGGTCACTCAGATCAACGAGGCCAACGGCTCTCGTGAGGGGTCTGACCTACCCGGATTGTCGGGACTCGAGGACGCGACGGCAAGGCGCAGTCCGCAGCGCTCCGACTGCTGGCAAGAAGTGGTCCGAGGCACGATCGTCACCGATGAGCCAGCGCTTCCAGACCCGCTCCTCCAATGTCCCGCCTACAACGAAGTTTCCGACCTCGCCTCGCTCACAGAGTCCGATGCCGAAAACCTGAACGGGCTGTTCCGCCACGAGGTCACCCACAACACGATCCGCAGCTACAGGAGCCAATGGAGGAGATTCGCCGCCTGGGCCACGACTCGGGGCGCCCGGGCACTCCCTGCCAAGCCTGAGCACGTCGCCGCATACCTGGCCGAGCGCTTCGGGCAGCTCGGCCACAAGCCAGCCACGCTGCGTGTGGCCGCGGCAGCGATCGCCTATGTCCACAGCAACTACGGCCTTGAGAACCCGTGCAGCCACCCGGATGTCAGGAGAACGCTGCGGGGAGCGACTCGGATGGCAGGCAAGGCACAGAAACAGGCGAAGGGCCTCACCGCGGAGGCACTCGACGCAATCGCAGCAACCGCTTGCCAACCACGTCTCGGCAAGAACGGCAGAAGCGAGAGCGCACAGGCTGCCGCCAGGAGAGGAAGCGTCGACATCGCTCTCGTGAGGCTCATGCGCGACGCGATGCTGCGAGTCTCCGAATGTGCTGCGCTGACCTGGAGCGACATCGAGACGGTGTCCGATGGCAGCGGCCGGCTCCTGATTCGGCGCTCGAAGACCGACCCCGATGGCGAAGGCGCCGTCGTGTTCGTCTCGCCGCAGACCATGGCTGCACTTGCGTCGATTCGCAACGGCGCCCCAACGGAATTCCGTGTGTTCGAGCTAAGCCCGAATCAGATCTCACTGCGGATCAAGAAGGCTGCCCTGGCGGCCGGTCTGGGCGACGGTTTCAGTGGGCACTCACCTCGTGTCGGCATGGCTCAGGACCTTGCACGGATTGGCGTCGAGCTGCCAAGCCTGATGACCGCGGGACGGTGGCGTTCCCCGACGATGCCTGCGCACTACACCCGCAATGAGACCGCCGATCGGGGAGCCGTCGCGCAGTTCTACAGGCACTCGCGGGATCCCCGCCAGCCGCCTCTGGCGACTTGATCCACAGGAGCGATTCGGTCTCGGACCGCCCTCGGCAGCGTTGCTACTCTGCGGATTCGGCCTGCCAAGGGGACTCAAGGTCATGGATAACGGCAGTTGTCCCCGCTGCGATCTTGACTGTGTGAGAGCACCAGGACAAGGCCTCATTGAGCGTTTCTCTCGATGAATCGGCCCCTTCTCGAGCGCGCGATCTGCTAATTCCGATCACCACGGCTTGCCGGTCGGACGCCTATGCCCTTGTCCTCACGGGGCCGAGAAACCGATCTCAGAGGCAGCGGCGTACAACCTCTGCGCCGAGGTCAACTTCAGCTACCAGTGCTCCATGAGCCGGAGTGCCGACAGGACAGGTGCGGGCGGAGCCCATCCCCGACCGAGAACGTCCCCAGCGGCATACGGAGCGGTCCACTGACAGCCGGAAACAGAGCATCCGCGCTGCGTGTCGCCGGACGCGCGACCATCGCGCGGCCACGTTTCGCGCTGTCATTTCGCATCAAACCGTGGCCGCAGAAGTTCCGGGTGGGGGAAACGGAATCGACTGCGGGAAGCAGCGTCGCTGCGTTCGGACGTCAACGACATGTGATGGAAGTAGGCGAGATGGTGAAGCCGCCGTTTTCAGTCCGACAGGACCAGGACAAGCTTGACGCCTTCTGCGTTCTTCAAGAAGGCGTGCCCGACAGCTTGATGCCATCACTCTTTGTCTGGATCTCCGAGCGGTACTTCTACAGCGAAGCGGGAGGCACGTACGCGCGACGAAATGGCATCGATCGGCTTGAGCGCATTCTCGGAGAAGTGTTGCCCCGTCGCCATCAGGATCTGATGAGTCGTCTCGTGAAGGACCACGGACTGCTCCTAGATGCGATCGACAGCGCATTGGCAGCTCGTCCGCATCAGTCGGTAGCAGCAGAGCTGCAGACAATGCTGGACGAAGCCCGCAGCGTGTACAGAGTCGGAGTCGACGAGAACGGCGACTACGAGTTGCAGTTTCGGCAGCCCGCCGAACTCACTGAGCTCGTTGAAGTGTCCACCAGCGATGCCGATTCGGCGTCGCATCATCTGCGGCAGGCGTGGTCACTGGCATTCGGACGCGAACCGGAACCGACCGCCGCATGCGACGAGGCTGTGCGAGCAATCGAGGCCGCGGCCAAGCCCGTCGTGACCCCACGTGATTCGCGGACGACGCTCGGCAAGATGATCACGGCGATGAGCGACGCTTCGCACAAGTGGACAACCGATTCGAACGCGTCAGACGACATCGATGCAGCCATCGCCATGATGGACCTCATCTGGAAGGGGTACCGACGGCACGGCGATCCCAACCAGCCCGCCGAAGCGACCGTCGAGACGGCTCAGATGCTCGTCCAGTGTGCAGCGCTGCTCGTGCACTGGTTCCGGTCAGGACACATACGCCGAGTGACTTGAGCGTGCGACCAGACGATGACTACCTCGTCGCGCTCGGCTGGGCGAAGTACGCGTTCCTCCACTTGGAGTGGCTCGTCATCTACACACTCCATGATGAGACCGGCAGAACCGTCACATCGCTGTCGAAGCTGACTCCACGCACTTTGAGCAATCTCTTGGCTGAACGATGGGGGCACGACAGTGACCTGAGCGCCCTTGCCGAGCGGTACTCGGAAATCGTCTCTCGACGCGAGGACATAGCGCACTCACATCCCGCTACTCAGCAGATCAGCGAGACCGGCGAATCCCTGCAACGGCTGCGTCGGCACAAGCCCAACCTTCAGGCCGAGTCGTCTCGCGTCTACTGGATCACGACGGAATGGCTCGAGCGTTTCGCAGCAGATGCCCTGACCCTCAACCGGAACATCTCAGAAGCATTGGGACGTCGCTAGGGCGAGACTGGCGTACTTGGGTGAGGTGTCCTCGCCGCGACTTCTAGGGAGCCGGCGCACGACGAGCCGTGTCGAGGTGTCGATGAACCATCGACATCATCGTGAAAGCCTCAACCAGCTCGTCGTCTGTGACTTTCCGGTGGAGTCGAGGATCGTGAGCGACCGGGTTGCGGAACATGCCCAGGATGCCCTTGACGAGGTTGGCGAAGCCGGCCTGTTCGCCTCGGTCAGTCTCTGAGACTCCGTCGTTGATCGCTACGAGCGGCCCTTTCCCCGGAGACAGGGTCGTATCCGCCAGTGACGCGCCGTCCCCTTGGATGCCGGCCATCTCTCGGAGACGGGCAGGGATGCTCTTGGAGGCCTCGAGCATGGCGTGGAAGTTGTTCTTCTGCAGCAGCTCATCGGTGCAGTAGTCGAGGACCCGTCGATGGGTTCCACGTCGGCGCAGCTCCGAGCGGATGCTTCCGGCGCGCTGAGCTGCCTCGTCAAGAGTGGATGCGGCCCCGCCTTTGAGTCTGATGACACGGCCCTCCTCGTTGACGGCGAGACCGGCGTAGATCAGGACCTCGTTGAGCTCAGCTATGCGGCGCGCATGCAGCGCTTGTTCGTTGCGGTATCGCACCGAGGCCATCGTCGTATGGATGAGCGCCACGAGGCTCTTGCCGTTGCCGTTCTTGTTCTGGTGCGCCGCCAGGGCGTTGAAGATGCGGTGCCGCTTGGTGATGCCGGGACTCACGTTCGGGATGCGGGTCTGTGCGAGTGCCTGATCGATCTGGGAATTCGTCAGTCCTTCCCTGGTCTCGCCCAAAACGTCAGCAACGCCCTGGATGATGTCGGCGTCGAATGGATCGACCTGCGTCGGAGCCACGGGCGGAGGGTACGGCGCAGCCGAATGCCGTCTACCCACGGTCCATAGCCTGACCCGACTTCGATTCAGGAGCGCCGCATATGTCCGATGCAGACCCTCGCCCTGTTGATCTTCGCCCGAAGGAGTTCGAGTCCCCACCCGATGATCCGTTCGCCAACGACCGGCTCAACCGCAAAGAATCAGTCGAGTCGTTGTGCACGATCATCCAGAATGCACGGCGGCCACTGGTGGTCTCTGTCGAGGGTGCCTACGGAACAGGCAAGTCGTCGTTTCTGCGGATGTGCGCCTCACGCATGTCCCAACTTGGTGCGTGGGCAGTCGAGTTCAACGCATGGCAGCAGGGGCACACCGGGCGGCCGCTGATCGACCTGGTTGCGGCACTAAGCACGCGACTCGCTGATCGAGGCAGCTGGGACAAAGTGAAAGATGCCGCGAGGCACGCCGGCTGGCGTACTGCTGGTTATCTGACGAGAGGAATCGTCGCACCCATTGAGGCTGACAGCCCCGTCGTCTTCCAAGAATGGGCCGACATCGACGACGGCGTTGCGGAGTTCAGGGCTTCGTTGCGCGAAGAAATCGAGGCAGCTGGCAAGAAGCTCGTGATTCTCGTCGACGAGCTTGACCGCTGCGAACCGACCTACGCACTCGATCTACTCAACAAGGCGCGCCACCTGTTCGACATCGACGGGGTCGTCATCGTGTTCGGCGTGAACCGTGAGGAACTCGGCCACGCTGTTGAGACCCTGTACGGGCCCAAGTGCGATGTTGACGGGTACCTGCGCCGTTTCGTTGATCTGTCGATGCAGTTGCAGCTGCCGACGACGGTCGAATGGGCCGCGTACATGACGAGCATTTGCGACTCGTTGCTGGACTGCACGCGCATTCTGGGTGATGAATCCAACACGCCACGAGTGGTGCTGACGCTGCTCGCAGACAACTGCGGCGGCAGATTGCGCGACATCGAGCAAATCGTGCGGCAGGCCAATTTGGCCTTGCCGCCACGGGACTACAACCCGATCTGGCCGCTGCAACTGATCACCATGCTGGCGCTGCGGTACTTGGACCGGGACAGCTACGAGCGCTTCGTTGCAGGCGACGCAGGTACAGGGGAAGTCCTGCTCGTCATGCGCGAGCACCTGACGAAGACAGAGGCCATGTTCGATATGACCTTCTTAGACGCAGTGTTGCTCTTGCTGCACGGCGATCAGGAAGTTCCCCGTGACGAGAACGCTTTCGTGGAGTACTACCAGTCGATTCGCAAGGGTGAGATCGATGATGCCAAGTCGACCTACGGCTTGCTGCAAGGTCTACGGCGGCACACTTTCGCCCCCATGTCGGCGGTGGAGACTCTGCACAAGATCATCGAGATCGCCGCGCCGATCTAGGCGCCGAGTCCCACTGCCCTCCATCGGCCGGCCCTTGCTACGAATGCGAAGGTGACGAGATCAATGGCTTCGTCAGATAGCGCCTCGCGAGAATCCGCGCTGTTTATGGCTGAGGACTCGCTCGATCCCTCACGGGCGCTCGTGCTCTCGCTGAAGCCAAGGTTCGCCGAGGCGATTCTGGCTGGCACCAAGATCGTCGAAGTGCGACGGGTCATGCCGCGCATCACCGATCCCACGCTGGCACTGCTGTACGCGTCGGGCAGTGAGCGAGCGCTCGTCGGTACGTGTGTGGTCCGAAGTGTCGCCTGGTATCCGACCGACGAGCTGTGGCGACGGCACGGCGCTGACACCGCCCTGTCCAGGACCGAGTTCGACTCCTACCTCGACGGCCGAGACGGCGGCGTGGCGCTGCTGCTGGAGCGCCCTGAGCCGCTGGCCGCCCCGATACCGCTGCACACGCTTCGGCAGGCTCACGGCTTTCGCCCGCCCCAGAGCTTCGCCTACGTGTGCGACGCCCAGCGCAAGCGTCTGCTGACGGCGTAGAGATCAGCGACGGGGCGGGTTGACGTCAGCCGGCGAGCGTCGCTTGAGGAGTTGAGATCTCGACTTCGACCGTTTCGAACCGGGTCGACAGGGTCTCGGCGGCGTCGCCGAACTCGGAGTAGGAGCTGAGCACGTCCTCCGGAACAGGCCCGCTGTGGTGCGCAATGGCGTCGTCGATCGACATCGTGGGTACCGGTACGGGGTCGCCGCCCTCGACCAGGCCTTCGATGTGGAAGGCGAGCGCCTCGCGGATGTTCGCGAGCATCTCATCGGGGGTTGCGGCGGTGCTGATGCATCCCGGGACGTCCGGCGCGTAGGAGCCGTAGTTGTTCGGGGTCTGCTCGATGACGACTGCGTAGGTCAGCTTCATCACGAACTCCGCCGGAGGCCCGCCTGTCTCAAGATGTTGAGCCACGTGCCCTTCGGTACATCGTCTCCCAAGCTACGGGGATCGTGACCGCGCCCGGTTTATCGGGATGTCGAAACTGGCGGTGGCTGCCTCGTGTTCGTGCATGGGCCCAGCCGTCGCGTAGGCGCTGCAGCAGTGCGGCGGTAGTTTCGAGGCACAACACCCTGTTCGCTTCGTCGTACAGGACCCGAGGTCCCTCCATGTGAGGGACCTCTGTCATTTCCAAGCAACTGGGCAGCTCCCGGACCGACTCGACGGCGACGGCCTTACTCGGCCAGAAGCTCTGCCTAACCCTGCTGCGGTTGCACACTCACGTCGATCGGGCCCACCTCAGCGGGATCGACGTCGAGCATCAAGGCGATCGCCTCGCGAGCTGCTGCCGGCACCTCATCAAGGTTCCTCGCTTGCGAGAAAACGCCCCGGAGCGCGGGAACCGTGATCGCCCACCAGTCGCCAGAACGCACGACTTCGACGCGATGTCCCAAGGTGGTCACTTCAGATTTCATGGTTCAACCATCTTGCCAGCAGCGGCGGCAATGTCCCGAGGGGTGCGGGATCGCAGAGTTGCTTTGGCCCTCGCGGCCGCATTTCGCCGTGCTTGATCCGTCGCGACAATGCTGGTTGACATACTCGACAGCGGAGTCAGAAGCGGAGGCTGAACCGATGGCACCTGAAACAGCGTCGAGACGGGTGCTGCTGGTCGGCTCGCTTCCCTACGACGATGAGGCGTCGGCGATGGCCCGGGCGCTCGAGTTGGCTGGCGACAAGCTCGTCGCATTGCCCGACGGCGAGATCGGGGAGCGTTCCGAGCAGTACCCCAACGGTGACCGCTCGCAGTGGGTGGCGGGTCTCGCAGGCCGGCTCGCGTCGGACTCGGCCCTGTTCGACGTCGTGAAGGCCGGCACGATGGGCGATCAGGGCTTTCCGGTGGACTTCAAGTCGACCGCACGACTGCGTCCGAAGCATGACTCCGACGAGCTCGCCGAGCGGCTGGAGCTGCGCTACGACACGTACGCGCTGCGCAGCTGGCAGCAGTTCGAGCAGCTGCGACCTTCTGCGGGGCGGCCGGATCTGCGAATGCAAGTCGGTCTGCCGACAGGCCTCGGCATCGGGGCTGCGGTGTTCAGCCCGAGGCGCGCAATGCGGCTCGCCGGCGCATTCGCCGCCTGTCTCGAACGTGAAGCCGCGGTGATCGAGGGCGAGCTCGGTGCTGAGAATCTGATCTTCCAGATCGAAGCCCCGGCCGAGGTGGTGATGGCGCACAGACTGCCGAAGCCGCTGCTCGGAACGGCAACGAAGACAGCTCTGGACCTGGCGAGGCGTCTGCCCGACGGAGTGCCGGTCGGGCTGCATATGTGTTACGGCGACCTCAACAACAAGGCCGTGATCGCCCCGACCAAGTTCGGGCGGCTGATCGACTTCGCCAACGCGCTTATCGACCGGTGGCCGTCAACGCGGCAGCTCAGCTATGTGCATCTTCCGTTCGCCGCCGGCACAAGCCCGGCGCCGACGAAGGCTGCGTCGTACGGCGCTCTGCGGCGGCTCAGGCTGCCGTCGGGGACACGTCTCGTGGCGGGCTTCGTGCACGAGCAGCCCGATATGGACGATCTCGCCCAGCTCCTGCGCACCATCGAGGATGCCTGGGGAGGCACGGTGGACGTAGCGACAGCCTGCGGGCTGGGCCGACGCACCGCCGAGGTGGCTGACGAGCTGATCGCTCGCTGCTCCGAACTGGCAGGTCAGCAATAGGCCGCTGTTGCGACGTGGCGCTGCTGCTGGAACGTCCCGAGCCGCTGGCAACCCCGGTGGCGAGTCGTTCGATCTCTTCATCTCTGATGGCGTGCACTTAGATCAGCGAACCGGAGAACCGCTCTGGGATGACGACGGCCGCATGGCTCGCACGCACACTGGGATCCTGATCGATCAGCCGAATGTGGCCTACTTAGAATTCAACCCAGGGACTCGGGAGGACGACGGCGATGTTTAAGCGAAAAGGTCGGCGGCCGAGGCCGCCGGACAGGCGAGCCGGCTACATTCCGAAGAACAGCATCGGCCCGAAGGACTTCCCGAAGGGCTCGCTGCCACCGCCGCCGAAGCGCCGCGACGAGTCGAGCAGTTCTTCCGAGAACAACTGAGGTCGGCGGCAGCGCGCAGCCGAGGAGCGACCCGAAGCGCGGGATTCGTTATCGCCCGCCAATCGCCAAGACGGTCGATTCGATGTGGGGTCGGTGCTTGGCCCACCAGTCCCGGCGGCGATCGAACCGTTGCTGACCGCCCATCTCTTCCCATATCTTCACGAAGCTGGGATCGCCGGCCTCCGCGCGGCGACGGACGAACTCCCCGCCGACCTGCATGGACCGGTCGAGCAGGCCGAGCAGTTCGGCGCGCTCGGCGACCTCCAGCCCGTAGCTCTCGGCAACCAACCGCAGCCGATGTCCCCGGTCGGCATCGTGCCAGCCGAGCCGGGAAGCGCTCACGTCATCGTCGATCGGAACGCACATGCGGGCGAAATAGGCGAGATCGAACAGCGGACGGCCGGGGGCAGCGAAGTCGAAGTCGATCAGCGCCACCGCCCGCCCATCTCGAAAGACGACATTCTCCAGGCACACGTCGTTGTGGCAGACGACCCTTCCGCCCGCCGGATCGGCCAGCTCGGTGTTCCACGCCATCGGGGATGGGTCGAAGCAGCTCGCTGCCGTGTGGAAGCGCCTCATCAGGTCGGCGGCCGATGCGAGGACCGAATCCGACTGTGCCCAGTCGGGATAGGGCGGCACAGGGACGTCTCCGTCGATGAAGCTCAGCCGTTCCCGCCCGTCAGGGTCGAGCCCGACTGGGACCGGCGCACCCTGGAAGCCGGATCGTTCGAGCGAGGCCAGGAAGCGATGGATGCTCGGTGTGTACGGGGTGACGGGCCGCAGCACATGCGGGCCGTCGCGCACCACAGCGCCGGCGTTGGCCAGCCCACCGCTCAGCAGCTCCTCGCTCACCGCCGCAGTCTGGCAGCGGCTGCCGCGGCGCCGAGGCTCATGAACTGCAGCTGCGCGGCGTGGCCGAGATCGAGCCCGACCCCGAGATGGTCGTGCTCGACGCCCGCTGCCCTGACTGAAGTCCGCGTGTCCTCAATTGATGGCGGCCTCGGCTTCTCGCAGCCTCTCGTTAATCCAATCGAATTCAGGAGCATCCCCGAGGACCATGTCCTGCATTGCCGCATAGTCCTGTTCGATCGCCTCCCGTAGCCCAGCTTGCGGTACGAGTCTCAGCGAGCCAGGCGTGGCTTGTTCGAATCGCTTCCATGCCTGCCTGAATGCGACGAGGTTGTGGCTTCGTACCTCGTCGAGAAGCTCGAGATCAGTCAAGGCCGACACACCGAGGTCGGTTGCCGTGATCATTGCGGCGTCGTAGTAGTGGCGCGAGATCCGGTTCCTGTCTTCGGGCAGACGCTGCTCGTCTCGGTAGCCGCAGTGCGCTCCGTGCAGAATCAGGAGCTTCTCCCAGTAGGTCCTGTTCGGTGAGAGCACGTTGACGTTGCCGGCTTCAAGCAAGAAACCGTGCAGTTCATCTCCGATGAACGCGGTCACGCCGCCGGTCCGATTGGGGTCAAGAGCTGATCTCGCTCCTGCCTCGATCTTCACGCTCGGCGCGACGTACGCAGCGACGCTGCTGGGGTAAAGGGTTGGGTATTCGACTAGGAGAGTCTGCGCATCGTCGTCGTCAGGTACGACACGGCACCCTTCGACTGCCTTGTTCACGCGGCGATTGCTGGGCCGCTCACGATGCTGCGCGCGAGCGGCATCGCCCAGCCGGGAACGTCGTTGATGTGCTCGCTGAGATCGTGCTTGACCTCGTCAGGGAGGCGGCGCCGGAGCGTCGCGACAACCTGGGCATCGGTGGCGGCGTCCGGGCCGAGCCACTCCAGTGCCTGAACCACCGGGGCCGCTGGTCTGCCGGCCCACTGCATGATCCGAGGCCGGCCATGTCGGAAGCGAACCGTTCTGCCGTCGATCTTGAGCGTCCTGGATGCGCCGTCGGTGAGGTAGCTCATCTTTGCCGGCACTGCATTGGTGAGCCCCAGGCGATTTGCGGCAACCAGCCCGTCAGGCATGATCCGCACGCCGTCCCGCCGCGCCAGCGCAGCTATCGCAGCGTCCATGTCGGCCGGCGCAGGCCGGTTCAGCCTGATGCTGAACCTCGGCATGTCGTAGAGGCCCTGCCCGATCCGGCGCAGCGTGCCGGCCTTGACCAAACGCGACAGTGCCTGGTCGACCGCATCGCGGCTGCCGAGGCCCAGGAAATCTCTGGGGGTGCACACCCATGTCCCCGGGGCGCGCTCGGCCATCTGCTGAGTGATCTCGTTCGCCACGGATGCCATGGGTGACCTCCCTTCGTGTCCTTCGGCTAGTTGAGTTTGTCAGGAATCTATCTAATATTTCTGACCAACTCAACTGATTCGCTGCTGCGTCTTCTTGAAGCATCGTTCCCACGAGCGTCGGCCGGACCGCTACCCGAAGCCGACACCGTAGGCCCCCTGAAACCGCAGGCCACAGTCGATTTCGACCCGTGACGCGCAAAACGGGAGGCCGGTCCGCCTGAAGTCGGCTCAACGCCGAGTGCTCAGGTTCCCCTGCGTAAGCGGTGAGCTCCGCGCCTCCCGTTGGCCGTCAACATAGAGCACGAGGGTGTGCCGCAAGCGCCACTACGTGGTTTCGAATTGAAGCGCGTTGAGGTTGAGCTGAGGCGATCTGGACGACACGTTCAGCATCTCGATACCGACGACCTGCTCGGCAGCGTTGAAGTCCAACACCACGCCTGGCGCGACCTCGAGCGAATCGACGATCGCAGAGTCGTCAAGATGGAAGTACAGCGCGTCGTCCTCCTTGTCGATTCGCAGCTTCATGACTCACCTCGCATTGCGCGGTCAATTCTGACAGTCCACTTGCTCGGTCGTGCGAGGGGTCGGGGGTCGCGCGGAGACTGAGGTTCGCCTTGGTGTCGCGAGGCGGGCATGCTGGGCTGGGTCAGCGGGAGACGGGAGCATCCATGACGGCATCAGAACCGGCAGCCTTGAGCGACGACGTTCAGGAACTGCTGCGCAGACCGAACTTCGCACACCTCGCCACCATCCGCACCGACGGCACCTCGAGCATCGCCCCGGTATGGATCGACCCCGTCGACGCCTCCACGGTGATCGTGTCCACCGGGGACGGCTCGCACAAGGTGGCCAACCTGCGCCGGGATCCCCGCGTGATCATCTCGGTCGTCGACCTCGACAACCCCTATGAAGAACTGCAGCTGCGCGGCGTGGCCGAGATCGAGCCCGACCCCGACATGGTCGTGCTCGACGCCCTCAGCCACAAGTACACCAACCAGCCGTTCCGGGTGCGCTTCGAGGGCTGCGTCAACCTGCGGATCACCGTCACGTCGTACCGCCACACGGTCCACGCCGAAGAGCACACACCCGCCGACCGCTGACGCCGCGGGCGGCCGCCACCCGCCGGCCTGCCCATCGCTCGTCAGAAATGTCCAACTTCCATTGAACGGAATATAATTTCCGATGTATGGAAGTTAGGTCGGCGCCGAGCCTGCTCCCCATCTTGCGGTCGCGTCAGCAAGGTGAAGTACTCACCTATCTGATGTGCGACCCAGATCGCGAAATCAGCATGAGCGAACTGGCGCATCGTGTCGGGGTGCCGCTCAGCTCGGTGCACCGCGAAGTCGAGCGCGCCGAAGCGGCCGGCATCATCATCAGCCGCCGATTGGGCAACACCAGGTTCGTGCGAGCCGACACCGACAGCCCGTACTACGACAGCCTGTCCGATCTGTTGGTCAGGGCGTTCGGGCCGCCGCTCGTCCTCGCCGAGGCGCTGGAAGGCGTCGAGGGGATCGAGGCTGCGTATGTGTACGGCTCGTGGGCAGCGCGCCTGCACGGCGTCGCGGGAAGACGGCCTGTCGACGACATCGACGTGCTGGTGCTGGGCGAGCCCGACAGAGCCGAGCTTTACGAAGCGCTCGGCGGCGTCGAGGGACGTCTGGGCCGCCCGGTCAACGTCGTCATTCGAGACGCCGGCTGGCTTCGAGACGGCTCTGGCAGTTTCCATGCGACCGTCACCGAACGCCCAGTGGTGGCAATCGAAATCAAGAAACAGCTCGGTACGGGCCCAGTTCCACAGAGCTCATGAGATCTTGCACGCCGGCGAGCGCATCGCCCGCCAAGTCGACCGCCCACTGAGCATCGCTGTCTGTCAACTCCGGCGATTCAAACTCTGGGTACTGCGAGGCGTTCCGCATCTGGCGGAACTGTTCGAAACTGAGTTTGGAGAATGCCGGAATCTGATCGTCGAACTGGCTCGAGACTGCTTCCTCGATCGCCCGATGCGAGCCATCACCGCCCATGGCCCGCAGACCCTGTCGAGCCAAGAGCGAATCTGCAGCCATTCGATACGCGTCGTAGGCCAGCGAGAATGCCGACCCGCTGTCCGAACCGAGAAGACTGCGGGCAGAACGAAGCCGCTTCGACGCGTCCTGGATCAATCGATCAGCGGCTCTGGTTCGTCCCTCCGCAGACACCGACTCCAATCGCTCTTTGTCAATCAGAAAATCGATTGCAGAGCTGCCCTTGAGCGTGTGTCCCTGGCGGCGATGCTCAGGCATGCCTCAGAGAATGCCAAGTGATCACACGTGATTGCTAGGCAGTTTCGGACCCGGGTTGACGTCAGGCGACCAGGGAGTGTCCTCAGGGCTTGACGGAGATGATCTGGATGAGGTTGCCGCAGGTGTCGTCGAACACGGCAATCCAGGCTTCGCCGACATCGGTCGGGGGCACCGTGAAGGTGACGCCGGCCTCGGTCAGCCGCTGGTGCTCGGTGTCGACGTCGTCGACGGCGAACTGGGCCAGCGGGATGCCGTCGGCCATCAGGGCGTCGCGGTAGGGCTTGACCGCCGGGTGATGCGACGGCTCGAGCAGCAATTCGGGCCCGTCGGGGTCTTCGGGCGAGACGACCGTCAGCCAGCGGTCTTGGCCGAGCGGGATGTCGTGGCGCGTCTGGAAGCCGAGCACGTCGGTGTAGAACGCCAGGGCTTGCGCCTGGTCATGAACGAATACGCCGGTGAGTTCGATCCTCATTGTTGGGTCCTTTCTTGGCCACCGCCGGTTGATCTCCGACAGCGGTGCCGGGTTGAAGAAGTGGTACTTGTAGCGGCCTTCACGTCTGGTCGAGACGAGTCCGGCGTCCTCCAGAACGCCGAGGTGCTGAGAGATCGCCTGGCGGGTCGAACTCAGCTGATGCTTGGAGGCGAGCCGTGCTCCGATCTCGAACAGTGTCTGGCCATCGCGCTCGGACAGCTCGTCGAGAATGATCCGACGTGTCCGATCCGCGAGGGCCTTGTAGATGTCGGCCACTGGCCTGGCACTGTAACAGGCAAGTGATAGCTTGCCTGTCAGTGTGAGTCGGCTCAGGGTGGCGCAGATGGCGGGCTCGTCGCCGCGGATCAGGCCATCGAGAGCTGAGGCGGTCAACGGCGAACGGCACCACACGGTCGGCTTCGACAGTTGCGGGCCGCCTTGGTCCGATGTTCGGACCCGCCCTGTTGGGGTGGTGCGTCTGTGGCACCCTGCTCAGTCGGGGTCGAGCAGCCGGTGATCTTGAACTACTACTGCATTGCGGCCGCTGTGCTGGTGGGGGGCGTCGCGGGGCTCGGCGCGGTGCGGTGGCTGCGTGCTGGTCTGGGGGGCGCACGGGTTGTCGGGCGTGCGGCGGGCGTGGGTTTCGCCGGCACGGTGGTGCTGGGTGCCGGGGCGCTGCTCATCACCGGTGTGGACGGGTTCACACTGATCCATGTGGCCTATGTGGTGGGGACCGTCGGGGTGCCGCTGGCCGGGGGCATCGTGCTGGTGGGGGCGCAGCCGCGGCCCTGGGGTGTCACGGCTGTGTGCGTGGTCGCGCTGGCTGCCATTCCGGTCGGCGTGTATGCGACCTATGTGGAGCCGTTCTGGCTGCGGGTGGAGACGGTGTCGCTGGCCGTGGATGGGTTGAACGGGGTGGACGGCGCGGACGGGCCGATCCGGATCGGCGTGCTGGCCGATCTGCAGACCACGGCGGTGGGTGAGTACGAGCGCGATGTGGTGGAGCGGTTGCTGGGTTTCGAGCCCGACATCGTGCTGCTGCCGGGTGACCTGTACCAGTTCGACGCTGGGCTGTTCGACGAGCGGGCGCCGGGGTTCACGGAGCTGGTCAGGCGAATTGTGGGCGAGGTGCCGCTGGTGTACCTGGTGAGCGGCAACACCGACACCGTTGCGGGGCTGCGCCGGATCACCGAGGGCACTGGCGCGAGGGTGCTCGACAACGAGATCGACACGTTCGAGCTCAAGGGGGTGTCGGTGTGGGTGGGCGGAACGACGCTGTTCGGCGACGATGCGGCGGCTCGGCGGATGGCGAGGCGACTGGCTGGTGGCGAGCAGGGGCTGACCGGTGATGGTGTGGGACTAGCCGGCGGCGGCGATGGCGACAGCGATGGCGGCGGCGACGGAGGGTCGGCCGGCGTGCGGACGGGTCTGGGCGTGCGGACGGGTCTGGGCGTGCGGACGGGTCCGGGCGTGCGGACGGGTCCGGGCGTGCGGACGGGTCCGGGCGTGCGGACGGGTCCGGGCGTGCGGATTCTGATCGGGCACAAGCCGGACGCCATCGAGCTGGTGCGGCAGACGCCGGTCGATCTGGTGGTTTCCGGTCACACGCACGGCGGGCAGGTGTCGCTGCCGCTGTTCGGCCCCCCGCTGACGTTGACCGGCGTGCCCCGGCATGTGGCGGCGGGCGGGCTGCACGAGCTGCACGGGACGCCGATCTACGTGTCGACCGGAGTGGGGCGTGAACGCGGCAACGCCCCGCAGCTGCGATTGGGCGTGCGCCCCTCGATCGGCATCATCGATCTGGTGGCTGGCGACCGATGAGCCGTTTCGTATTCGTGTGACACCCCCTCCGTACGGTTGTTCCCATGTTGAGGAACGCCCCTGGCGGGGCCGGACGGGCTGGCGAGGCGGGTGCTGTGGGCGCTGCCGACGATGATGCTGTGGGCGCATCCGCTGAGCTCTTCTCCGCCGGTGACACGTCCGCCAACCACGCC
Source organism: Candidatus Poriferisodalis sp. (assembly GCF_965208555.1). GTDB lineage: Bacteria > Actinomycetota > Acidimicrobiia > Acidimicrobiales > Poriferisodalaceae > Poriferisodalis. The sequence continues at coordinate 1,375,684 of NZ_OZ242342.1, forward strand.
CGTGCAGAACACCTTGTCACCGGCTCCGCCCAATCGACCCAACTCGCATCGCCCAAACCGAGGTCGCCGTTGCCTCACCAGCTCCGGCCGTCTCGCGAACTTGGCTACCCCGACCGGTCCGGCCTGTCTGTTCGGCCTGATTCGCCCGAGCGGTTGTCGCTGTCCCGGTTGGGTGGTGCGGCGTTGGCCGGGTTGGGGCGCGATGCGCTGTTGGGTGTGCTGGGCGACATCGAGCGGGTCGCGAATCGGCTGGCGGGGTATCGGGCCGAGGTACTGGGCGCGCTGGATGCGCTGAGCCGCTCTGGTGTTGCACCTGATGTTGCGCCGCATCTGTCGTTGCGCGATGCGGCGGGGGTGTCCGAGCGTGACGCCCGCAAGATGGTGCGTGGCGCTGAGAAGGCCCGCGAACACGATGGGGTGCTGGAGGCGCTGTCAGTGGGGGATATCAACGCTGCCCAGGCCGAGGCGCTGTGCGACGCGCGTGTGCCTGATGGGGTGCGCGCCGAACTGGTGGCGGCTGCCGCGGCCGGCGAGGACACCGACGCCACGCGTCGGCGGGTGCGCCGGGCCGAGGCCGACCACTCAGTGGAGACCCCGATGGAGCGCTTCGAGCGGCAGCGCCGGTCTCGCGGCGCGGGCTGGCAGCGAGACCACGAGGGGATGCTGCGCCTGTGGGCCAAGCTCGACCCCGAGGTCGGCGCCGCGGTCGAGGCCGGCCTGGAGGCGCTGCGCCGCCAGTACTGGCTCAACGACAAACAAGTGCGCAACGGCCGTCGCACACCCGCCCAACGAGACGCCGACGTGCTCGCCTACGCGCTCGCGGGCATCACCCTCACCGACACCGACACAGCAGCCGTCGACCGGCTGCGTGCCCTCGCCCTCCCAGACAGCCACCTCCCCGATCAGCCGGTTGGCAACGACGACGCAGCGATCGGGCGGAGGCTGCCTCCGGCGCAGATCAGCGTGCTGATCGGCCTCGACGCCCTGCGCGGCCAGACCGACGAGATGGGCCTCACCGACGCCAGGGTCGAGCTGCCGCCCCACATCGTGCGACGACTGGCCTGCGACGCCGAGATCATCCCCATGATCCTCGGCGGCCCCGGCGGGCCCGCCGACGCCGGCCGAGCCCGCCGCACCGTGCCGCTGCGGCTGCGACGGCTGCTCATCGCCCGCGACAGACACTGCCAATGGCCCGGCTGCAACCAGCCGCCCTCACGCTGCGATGCCCACCACATCCACCACTGGACCGACGGCGGCCCCACCGACCTCGACAACCTGGTGCTGCTGTGCCACACCCACCACCATCACCTCCACCAGCACGGCCACAAGATGATCCCCCAACCCGACGGCGCCTGGACCACCACCACAGCGACAGAACCCGAACCTGCAAACGCAAAACGAACCGGCAGCGCCCGACCCCGAGCGCCCTAGACCCGCACCGCGGCTCCGAGGTCCGTGAAGCCGCGACGGGCTGCGAGGCCCGCGAACCGACACCGGACAGATAGCTCACGCAAAGTGCACTTCGGCAACGAGGAGTTGCCAAGTGGCGAATCCATCGATGCGTGACGAGTGGGGCGCGAGCCTGTATCACGTCAGAAGTGATGGGATTCGTGGCGGGACCACGAATCAGGCAGACTTCGAGGGCAGCCCTCTTGGGGATGTGTGCCGATTTTGCCCTCGTAGCTCAGGGGATAGAGCGTCGGTTTCCTAAACCGTGCGTCGCAGGTTCGAATCCTGCCGAGGGCGCCAGGCGTGTTCGACGAGGCCCCAGGCGCCGTCGGTGTTGTGGCCGACTCAGCCCAGCAGCGTGTTCAGGGTTGATGTCAGCACGACCGCGGTCTCGGTGGCGGACAGGGCACGGTGGCGGCGGAGGTAGTCGATCGAGTCGAGTTGAACCAGCAAGTCGCCGGCCGCGAGCACGGCGTCACGGTCGGCCGGCGGACGGGAGGCGAGCTCGGGGGCGAACTGCAGCTCGAACTGTTCTCGCAGCTCGTCGCGGACCGTGGCGAGCTGGTCGCTGATGCGGGGCAGCCGGTGAGCATGAGCCAGCGTCGCCCGGTACACCGGGCCGAACGTGTCGTAGAGGCGCAGCCGCATGGCTACGAAGGCGTCGATGCGGGCAGCTAGTGGGCCCTCGCCGATGGCGTGCAGGTGGGCGACGGGGACGGCAAGTTCCCGGTTTCGCCTGATGGTGGCCTCGAGCAGCTCGCCCGGATCAGCGAAGTAGCGGTACAGGGACCGCAACGACAGGCCCGACCGGCTCGCTGCCTGCTCCATGGTGGGGAACAGCCACTCCTCGGCGAACATCTCGAGTACGACATCGAGGACGGCGTCGATATTCCGCTCACGCCGCGCAACCCGGCCGTCCACGGGCTCCGCGTCATGAACACCGGCATCAGGCGACGGCACCGTGCCAGTCGACGCCCGATCAGTCATGACTCAGCAGTCGCAGCATCTCGCGGGCGACCATCGGCGCTGCGTTCTGGTTCTGGCCGGTCACGAGGTTGCCGTCGACTACCCAGTGGTTGGCGAGCGGGTCCCGGAACCGGGTCACGCTCTCGAACAGGGCGCCGGCTTTGCGCAGCTCGGTCTCGGGATGCTGGGGCGTGGAGGTGATCCGCAATTCTCGGACCTGCTTGTCGGTCACTGCCGTCACCCGGCGGCCCTCGACCAGCGGGCTGCCGTCGGCGGCCTTGGCCTGCAGCAGTCCCAGCGGGCCGTGGCACACGCCGCCGATCACACTGCCCTGCTCGTCGGCTTCGGTGATCTTGCGGCCGAGCTCCTCGGAGAACCCGAGGTCGAATGCAGCTCCCCAGCCGCCCGCCAGGTAGACGACGTCGTAGTCGGCAACGTCGAGGTCGCCGACGGCCAGTGACTCCTGCACCTTGCCTCTGAAGACTTCGTCGGCGAGGAAGCGATCGCAGGCCTCGGTGCGCAGTGGGGCGCGCAGCGACTGCGGGTCCACCGGGATGACGCCGCCCTTGGGGCTGGCGACATCCACCGACATGCCGGCATCGGCGAACGCGTAGTACGGCACCGTCATCTCGCTGGCGAACACCCCGGTCGGCTTGCCGATGTCCAGCACGCCATGATTCGTGGCGACAATCAGCGCCCGCCGGCCGCTGACGTCAACATCAATCGACTCAACGTCGTCGGGATGCATGCCGAGCCGCTGCAGCACCTTGCGAAGCGCACGAGCGGGCGGGCGAACCCTGACTGATCCGCTCATCGTCGAGCTGCCAGTGCCTCCGCCGGGCTGCCGCATCGCGTACGGCCACGGCTGATTGCGCTCGGGCACGGCCCGGGCTCGCTCGTCGGCCAGACGTGCCGTCATCTCTGCGAACACCTCGGCCGCGGTCGGGTCGCGCCAGCGGTTGTGCGCCTCGACCGGGTCGGCATCGAGGTCGTACAGCTCCCACTGATCGGGCAGCGGCTCGGTGCGGTACACCTCTCCTGCCGGGCCGTCGGCTGCAAGATGCCGTACGCCCGGCTGCGTCCACGTCGCCGGATCGTCAAACGTGCGGACGATCTTCCACAAGTGCCCTGCGCCGGTAGACCCGGCACCGTCGCCGCCACCGTCCGCGGCTGCGACAGGCCAAGCGTCGCCAGCATCAGCAGCAGGCCGGGCCTCGCCGACACCGGCATCAGGTGGAGCGTCACCAATCCGGCACACGAGGCTCTCGAAGTTGGCGCCGACGTGGGCCGGCACCTGGATGCGCAGCGGCGGGGGCGTTCTTCCCATCCGCCGGGCCATCGCACTGGCACCCGAATCGCCCTCGGGCATGTTGTCGCGGGTCATCAGGTACACCTGACGCTCCCGGTCCGGCTCCGCAACGCCGTCGACCACGTCCATCAGGTCACGGCCGGGCAGCGGGTGCACCTCTGAATGGGTGCTCCGCAGCTCGGCCGCCGCCGATGCTGTATCGATGCCCGCCGCCCCGAGCAACGTCGGCACCAGATCCACATGAGACGTCGGCGCATCGTCGACGACCCGGCCCGCCGTCGCCTGCGAGCCGATCCTGGCGATCACGAACGGCACCCGCGTCGCCTCGTCGTAGAGGTTGAACCACTTCTGGTGCAGCCCGCCGTGCGCACCCAGCAGCTCGCCATGATCCGACGTGCGCACCAGCACCGCTTCATCGGAGCCGCCTTCGGTCACCGCCCGGCGCACCCGGTCGAGCGGACCATCGACCTCGGCATGGAGCCGGTAGTAGAGGCTGCGGTACTCGGCCGCCTGGTTGCGGTACACCCGGTCGACGGCCGGCGCCAGCCCGTAGGTGGTCGGGTACGACGCCCGGAAGGCGATCTGTGCCGCCGGCTTGGTGGACAGGTCCTCGTCGTCGGTGGGCGACGGCGGGATCGGCGGCGGATCGGCGTCGCTGGCGGCCAGCGGGTTGTCGGGGCCGCGGCGGCCGAGCCATGCCGGGGCGAACACGATGTCATGGGGATTCACGAAGCTGGCCACCAGCAGGAACGGCCGCAGTGCTGCCTCGTCGCCGGCCCGGCGGCGGGCATAGCGATCCTCCAGCCACGCGACCACCCGGTCGGCGAACAGGGGGTCGCGCACGAGCCCGCTGTCTGCCGGTCGCCCGCCGTGGGGCTCAGGGCCGATCCAGCCCGAGAAGCCGAACGGGCCGAGCGGGTCGGCATCGAGGTACGCCTGCTCGGCAGCGGCGTCGACCACGCCCTCGTCGTCGTTGGTGTCCAGCCGCGCTCCCGTATGGATCAAGTCGGCATGGCTCATGTGCCACTTGCCCTGGTAGTGCGTGTCGTAGCCGCCCGCCCGGAACCAGTGGCCCAGCGTGGGCACCTCACCCGGCCGCAGCCAGCGCATCCTGCTGTCATCGGCCATCTTGCCGAGACCGTTGGTCTGGGTGACGCCATGCACGTCGGGGTACTGACCGGTGAAGAGCGTCGGCCGGCTCGGCACGCAGGCGATCGACCCCGTGTAGTGGCGTTCGAACGACACGCCGTGGTCCTCGAACCAGGCGGCGGCGCCGAGACGCCGACGCCACGCCCGCACCTCGGCCGGCTCGTAGTGCGGCGCGGCACGCTCCTGATCGGTCATCAAGATGATCACGTCGGGGCGCGCAGTCATGACGCCGACACCTGCCTGTCACGTCGCAGCATGACCCGGACAGTCCGACGACGAAGCAGATCCGTCACGAAGAAAACCCTTCGTCCAAGCTCAGGCCCAGCGTCGGCAGGGCATCTGCACGCCGACATCGCGGCTTCACGGAGTGGACCCTCGTACATGGAGATCAAGGCCCTCCAGCATCTGGTCGGACACCTTCGAGAGCTGGCGGGCCAGTCCCTTCGCCACCAGCTTCTGCGGTGGGCGTGACCCCGCGTCGACAGCCGTGGTGAGCGACACCACCGTGCGGGGACCCCGCTCGTCAAGGTGCCACGTGCTCTGCAGCGACCGGACGACAGGCAGCCCTTCGATGACATAGCCGAGCCGTTCGCCGGGCTGCCACTCGACCACCCGCTCCACCAGCGTTCTGCGCCCGGCCTGGATGCGCCGCACCGTGCCGACGCCCTCGGTCTGGGCGCTCAGCAGGCACGAGTGATCGACGTTCGGGGCCCAGCGGACGATCTCCCCGAAGTCCGCCAGCGCATCCCACACCTCGGCGGCGGCGACCGGGATCGCCAGCGTGGTGGTTGTCTCGGTCACGCCCGCAACCCTAGCGGCGATCCCATCTATTGTCCTTGAGACTGGCAATTGTTTGGCTGACGCGGCTGGCGACGCTGAGCAGCGACGCATCTGCCCAGGCGCATCGCGGTGAGCACGGGCGAGGCGGGCCGTACGGCGCCAGCGGACCCAGATGTGCGAACGCCGGCACGAAGGCAGCGCGCAGACAGGCGAATGCCGCAGACACACCCGGTAGAAGCGCGGGCAGCCGGCGCCGACGGCAACATGGAGCCCCAGCGAACCGGAGGACGCCATGCACGTCAGCGCAACACTGCCCCAGCACAACCTGCCAGCCTTGCCCGACGAGGTGCGGCGGATCGAGGCCGACGGGTACGACAGCGTCGTCACGATGGAGAACCGCCACGAGCCGTTCATCCCGCTGGCGATCGCGGCGGTCAACAGCGAGCGGGTGAAGCTCGCCACCAGCGTGGCGATCAGCTTCCCCCGCAGCCCGATGGTGACGGCATCGACGGCGTGGGATCTGCAGGCAGCCTCGAACGGGCGGTTCGTGCTCGGCATCGGCAGCCAGGTCAAGGGCCACAACGAGCGGCGGTTCAGCGTGCCGTGGTCGGCGCCGGCGCCCCGCATGGCCGAGTACGTGCAAGCGATCCGGGCCATCTGGCACACATGGTCGACGGGCGAGCGGCTCAGCTACGACGGCGAGCACTACCAGTTCTCGCTGATGACGCCCAACTTCACGCCCGAACCGCTCGACGGCCCGACTCCGCCGATCATGATCGCTGCGGTCGGCCCCGCCATGCTGCGGGTGGCCGGCCAGCACTGCGACGGGGTCCGCCTGCACGGCTTCTGCACGCCCGACTACTTGAGACGTCAAGTCATGCCCGAGCTGCAGACCGGACTCGACCGGGCCGGCCGCAGCCGAAGCGACTTCTGGGTGACCGGCGGTGGGTTCATCTGCACCGGCCCCGACGACGAGACCGTCGACCGCATGGTCGAGTGGGTGCGCTACCGGATCGGCTTCTACGGCAGCACCCGGGCGTACTGGCCGGTGCTCGAGCAGCACGACCTCGGCGATCTGGGCGAGAAGCTCAATCACCTGTCCCGCAACGACGGCTGGGGCCAGATGGCCGGCTGCGTCGACGACGACGTGGTGAGGCTGTTCGCCGCCGTGGGACGCCATGACCAGATCGCCGGCGCCATTGCCGAGCACTTCGACGGGCTGGTCGACGAGGTCAACGCGTCGGTTGCCATGGACATCGGCGCGGATCTGCCGCCCGACGTGATCCAGGACATCCAGGCGATCCCCACCGACGGCAGTTGAGCCCAAGGTTCGCGTCACAGGCCCCTGCGAGACTGCGTGTCACCTCAACGGAAGGAGCGGCAATGCCAGACACATCAGAAGCCATCGTGGAAGTCCGCGACTACACGATCGATCCGGAGTGGTTCGAGGCCTACAAGGAGTGGGCCGCCGAGCACGCGGCGCCGTGGCTGCGGGAGAACCTCGACGTCATCGATTTCTGGGTCGACGATGGGCACGAGCCCGAGGTCGCCGGGTCCGACCCGCAGGTGTCACCCCACGGCCAGCCCAACGTGTGCTGGATCATCCGGTGGGCCAGCCGGGCCGCCCGCGAGGAGGGGTTCCGGTCGACGCTCGGCAGCCAGGAGTGGCAGGACGTCTGGGCCAAGCACCCCAACCCGAACGCCTACCTGCACCTCAACGTGCGCTTCATGAAAGCGGCCTGAGCCAGCGGCCAGCGAGGCCGCGGCCTTGAGCCGCAGCGGCAGGATGGCTGCGGGGGCGGGCCGAGGTCAGAATTGCTGCAGGACTGACGAGCGGCTCACGGTGATCGGGCGGGTCGTGGGCGGCGTGTTGCGGCTGCGGCCCACGAAGCGGGGCACGCCGTCGGTGACCACGGCACCCACTGCGACCATGTCGCCGTTCTTCATGGCATCGAGCGCGGTGTCCTTGGTGCCGCCGAGCGGGGCGTCGATCACGATCAGGTCGGCGTCGCGGCCGACAGCGATCGTGCCGTTGTTCAGGCCGAACATCCGGGCCACGTTGCCGGTGGCGGCGCCGATGAGATGAACGACATCCAGGTCGCTGACGGCGGCCATGTGGATGATCGTGTAGAGCATCCCGAGCGGCATGATGCCGCTGCCGGTGGGGGTGTCGGTGCCGATCAGCAGCCGGTCGAAGGCGTCATGGCGATGTGCGGCTTCGGCGGCGAGGATGCCGGTGCGCAGGTTGCCCGCAGCACAGACCTGCATGCCGATCTCGGTCTTGGCAATCATGTCGTAGTAGCGGTCTTCGATGGCGACCGGACCGCCGTTGATGTGGAACGAGATGTCGGGGTTGATGTCGAGCACGTCCTCGCCGGTCACTGGGAACGTGCCGGGGATCGAGCAGCCACCGGTGTGCAATGTGGTGACGAGGCCGGCTTCCTTGGCCATGGCCACCAGCTCGACGTAGTCCTTGGCGCCCTCCACGTCGCCGAAGCCGGCTTTGCAGAGCCAGACTCCGTCGGCCCGGACGGCTGCGAAGTCGTCGGGTTCCAGTCCCGGCTCGAGCAGCAGCGACCCGGCATGAACCCGCATGCCGCCGGGCCGGAAGTTCTCGTAGCACTTATGAGCAGCCACCGCGAGGGCCTTCACGCCGGCCAGGTCGTGCGGCCGGCCCGGGATGTGTACCTCGCCCGCTGACAGCGCCGTCGTGGTGCCGCCGTGCAGGTAGCTCTCGAGGTAGCCGACCGTGTTCTGACGTGGCGTGAAGTCGCCGAACGCCACGTGCACGTGCGAGTCGATCAGCCCCGGCGCCACCGTGGCTCCGGCCGCATCGATCACCACGTCGCAATAGTCGAACTCTTCGGCCACGCCGCCGGATGTGCCGATCCACGAGATCAACCCACCGTCGGTCACCACGGTGTTGGCATCGATGAAGGGCTCGCGCCAGTCGCCGCTCAACAGACTGCCGATGTTGATGATCGCCGTCCGCATCAGGTCAGCCCGTCCTCGTCCGCCGCATCATGATGCTCAACCTTCCGACATGATGATGGCCGCAGTTGGCGAGGCGGCTCGTCGTCATCTCGACAGCCAGCACAGGGCCGATGTTGACCGTCACGCACATCAGGTCAAACCGTCCTCGCCGACTGCGTCTTCGATGCTCAAGCCGCCGACTCGGTGGTGGGGGCGGCCGCGGTTGGCGAAGCAGCAGATCACGGCGATCTCGTCGGCCAGCGGGGCGTCGTGCAGCGTGACGCTCATGGCGTCGTAGTGCGAGCGCACATACAACGCATCCTTGTACGCCAGCGGGATGTCGATGGACGCCCCGGGCTGCGCCCGCTTGGTGGCCGAGGAGATCCAGGCCGATCCGCCGCCGGCCGCCTCGCGCAGCACGTTGCCGTACGGCGTGGTCAGCAGCGCCACGCCGTGCTCCTGCTCGCCGTCGAGCCCGACGATGGCGGCCTTGCCGTAGCTCATGACCGTGTAGGGCTGCATCTGCTCCACCGCCAGCGCCGAGATCTCTTGGCCGAGCTCGACGCTGGCCTCGTAGTAGGGCGACAGGTCCTGAACATGGCGGCCCGCGTAGTCGTTCTTCACGACCGCGACGACTGCCACCTTGCGCAGCACCGGATCGACGTCGACCCCCGCCTCGCTGCGAGTGTCCTCGACGAACGTCATCATCTTGCGGATCTCCATCAGCGGCTCTCCCAGTCGGCGTCGTTGCCCTCGAGCATCCTGTCCAGCAATCGGTCGGCGCCGTCCCAGTCGTAGGTGCGGAAGCTGTGGCCCTGGGTCACGAACTGGGCGCCGGCGTAGAACATCTCGTACTGCGTGTGGCGGCTGGCGAACTCCGAGCCGATGGCATCCCACGCCAGCTTCAGGAACTTCATCCGCTCGTACGCGCCCTCGCCCTCGCGTGCCGACACCAGTGTGCTGTCGAGCACCGACGCCACTTCAGGACTCGACAGGTCGGCCGACGACGACGGCAGCATGATCAGCCCGCCACCGGCAAGCTCGCGGATCTCGGTGATCAGCGCCGGGTACAGGGCCTGCGTGGTGACCTGCGCGGAGTACAGCAGGTGCCGGTTGGGCACGTAGTACTCGCCGACATGACTGCCGCTGGCCTCCATGCCGAACAGCAAGCCCTCGACCGTCGCCACCCGGGCGGCAAGCTCGCCGAGCTTGGTCTGCACCATGTTCAACGTGCCGATGGTCTCGGTGAGCCGCCGGGCCACTGCCAGCAGGAACCGCAGCTTGACCACCAGCCGCACCTGCGCTTGGTAGTTCTGGTACACGTGCCCCGGCGTGTCGTGGAACTGCCGCCGGCACATGTCGGTGTCGCGGTACACGAAGACCCGCTCCCACGGCACCGTGACGTAGTCGAAGTAGATGATGGCGTCGTTCTCGTCGAACCGGTGCGACAGCGGGTTGTCGAACGGGCTGACCGCATGCTGCTCGAAGCTCTTGCGTGACACGATCGTGACGCCGGGCGTGTCGAGCGGCAGGGCGAATGAGATCGCCAGATCCTCCTCGCCCGACTGCAGCGGCTGCAGGTTCGCGACGAAGACCTCCTCGGCCATGATCGAGCCGGTCCCCAGCATCTTCGCCCCGCGCACCACCGGCCCATCCGGCCCCTCGTCGACGATGCGGGCAGTGATCTGCTTCGACTGGTCGCCCCACGCCTTGGACCGGTCGCCCTGAGGGTTGATGATCACGTACGTCAGGAAGATGTCGTTGGCCCGGGCCCACTCGTAGTAGTCCCAATAGGCCTTGGCGCAGCGGGGGTTGTGCTCTTCGAACAGCTCAAGGTTCATGAGCTGGCCCGACACGGCGCACGCCAGATGATCGGGCGAGCGGCCCATGTAGCCGGCATGCAGTTCGGCCCAGGCCGTCATGGCAACACGCTTGGCCACCAGGTCCTCGTACGAGCGAGGCATGTGCCACGCACGGTTGGCCCGCCGCCCGTCGCCGATGTCGAACGTCATCAGTTCCTGATTCGCAGCCTGGAAGTCGTACAGGCCGGCGATCGCCCGGCAGCTCTCGGCGAATGCCGGATGCTCCGCGACCCGCTTGATCAGCTCGCCGTCGAGGTACACCTGCCGGTCGGTGTCGAGCGCAGCCAGGTGTGCCTGCCCGTCCTTCACCGCCAGCGTCATGCCAGAACACTAAGAGGCTCAGCCGGTCAGCACATATGCCAGAGCTGTGGAGGCGGCAGGAAACTCGGCGACGTTGCGACCAGCTGGATCGCTGGTCGTCGAGGGTCCTGCCGCCTCCGCAGCGGGCGCACCTCACCGCGCGGCTCCGAAGCGGCAGCAAGTCAGTTCATCGGCACCAGCTCGGCGGTGCCGAAGACCACGCGGAAGCGGACGCACCAGACCGACACGGTGTTGTAGCGGTCAAGATCGATGCCCGCGGGAACCACATAGTTCTGCGCCCCGATGTTGCCCTTCAGGTCGCCCAAGTCGATGAAGTCGTCCACGAGGTCGCCGACCGATGCGTCCGGACCCGCCGTGTGCAGGTACACGTTCAGATCGGGACCGTTGTCGGTGGCGAAGTCGTCGTCGAACCGCAGGAAGGTCTGCGTGCCGTCGGTGAGCACCACCGCCGTCCCCTCGGCGGGGTGCGACCGGGGTCCGAAGCTGCCGACATAGGCAACCCGGACGGCCGGTTCAGCCTCCGTGGTGGGCGGCGGAGCGGCCGCTGTGGTGGCCGGCGCGGTGGCCGCGGGTTCGTCCGCGTCGGCCGCCGATTCGCCGTCGCTCGTCGCGCCGGGCTTCGCAATCTTCTCGCCTGCGGGATCAGACTCGCCTCCCTCAGTCATCCCCGCCGACTCATCAGCATGTTCGCCCACCGACATCGACTGGTCGGTGACCGGCTGCTCGGACTCAGCGGTCTCGCCAGCGTCGCCGGCGGCAACGGCTGTCGTGGTGGCCGTGTCGAGCGCTTCGCTGATCAGCGCGTCGATGTCGGCCTCGACGGCGAACTCTGGGCCCTCCTCGTCGACCACCTCGTCCACGAAGATCAGGTGGAACGCAAAGACGAAGAAGACCAGGTAGATGCCGACCCCCACCACAGCGGCGAGTCCGGTGCCGAGCGCCCAGCGCCCGCCGGTGGATCGGGGTATCAGCCTTGACAGGAACCTCATGCAACTTCCCTCATGAATCCTCGTACTTCATGCCTCAACCGTAGGAGCCACGCGGACCGTCTCATGGTCAGGAGCTGTTCATGACCGGTGGCGCGACAAGATCAGCAGCGCACCCACCAGCACGAACACGCTGCCCGCCATGTACGGGATCGACACGAACCCGAACTCCCACGCGTACCGCACCGCGCACGGGCTGGTGATGCTGCACGTGGTGGCGCCCTCAAGATCCGGAAAGTGCTGCAGCAGGTAGTGCCACGTCGACATCGCAGCGCCCGCCACGCACATCGGCAGCCCGTAGCGGTACACGGTCCGGTCCCGGAACAGCAGCCCGACGATCAGCACCAGCGCCAGCGGGTACATGGCAATGCGCTGGAACCAGCACCAGCGGCACGGCTCCAGGTGGGCGATCTCCGACAGGTACAGCGAGCCGAGCGTGGCCGCAATCGCCAGCAGCGCAGCAGCCCCCACGACCGTCCGGGCACCCACGCCCGGCAGCCCGGGCCCGCTCGTGAGCCCGCCCCGCCGAGGACGCCCGCGGCGCCGAAGCGCAGCCGCCACCAGACCGAGCGTCGCGACATTGCAGCCGAGCGCAGCCACCGCAAACAGCCGGAGCATCTGATCAAGCGACACCGCCGCTCAGCGTGCCATACACGCCTGCAGGGCACCGCGCACGAAGCGTGGCGGCCAGCAGACACGGAAGGAGACGAACGCTCGCCCCCCGGCTCGGCCTTCTAGCTACGCGAGTGGTTCGGCCGATTCATCGGAATCCACAGCGACAAGAACCCCACGCTGGCAGCAACCAGGAAGAACACCAGCGCACGCTGGTAGTAGATGAGCGAACCAGGCCCAGAATCCTCGGTGAGCAACGCGAACAACGCGCCGATGCCGACGGCCGCGGCCGCATAGCGCAGCGTGTTGAACAGCCCGCTGACCTCGCCGAAGAAATTCTCGGGCACCGCCTTGAGCGCCACGCTGTTCAGCAGCGGCACGCACATGCCCCATCCCATGCCGAACAGGAAGATGCTGGGCGCCATCACGAACCAGTAGTTCGGACTGGTTCCGAGCGTCAGCACCATCCACCCAACCGAGGCGATCTGTATCGCCGCCCCGGTTCGGCAGAGCCGGATCGCCTGCCAGCGTTCCCCCAATCGGCTGAAGTAGACCGTCGAGAAACCCGCCGCAATCGGCCCGAGCGTCAGTGCCAGCCCGACGACGGCGATGTCGTAATTCCACACTTTCTGCAGGTACAGCGGCCACAGCAACCACAGCGACTGCGAGGAGATGCCGACGAGGAAGTTGGCCAACTGCGTCGTCCACACAGCACGGCGCCGCAGCAGGTGCAGGTTCAGCAACGGCTCGGGGTGGCGCAACGAGTTGACGACGAAGACCGCCAGCGCGACGACGCCGAGCCCGCCGAGTGCGAGGGCCACCGGCGACAGGAGGCCCCACTCCTTGCCCTGCATGAGGGGCGTCACGATGGCCAACAATGCCATCGTGCCAGCAGTCGCCCCGACGATGTCCAGCCGCTGACGCATCGGGGGCGTGGGCAGCTCGCGCAGCACCCGCAGGCCTACCACGAACAGCAGCGCCGCTATGGGGGCGCTCACGAAATACAGCACCCGCCAGCCCGCTACGGCCAGCACCAGCGTGGACACCTGCGGAGCAATGGCAGCAGCGAGCGGTCCTGACGCCGACCACAGCCCTACGGCAGTGGTCCGCCTGGACTCGGGGAACAGCGGCAGCACAAGACTCAATGAGGCCGGAAGGATGGCCGCGCCACTGATGGCTTGGAGCACCCGTGCCAGGTTCAGCGTCCATACGGTGGGCGCGATGGCGGAGAACACAGCAGACAGTGCGAACAGCGCCAGTCCGAGCTGGAAGATGCGCTTGCGGCCGATCCGATCGGCCAGACGGCCCGCCAACGGCAGGAATGCCGCCGTGCCGATCATGAAACCGGCGATGCCCCAGCCCACATCGGAGGTCGTGGCGCCTGCGAAACCGTCCCGGATCGAAGCCAGCGCCAGGTTGGAGGCAGTGCTGTTGAAACCCACCAGCACGGTGCCCATGGACGCAACCGCAAGCGCTCGCCACGCGGCGCCTGAGACGGGCTCAGGGGCGGCGGCCCGGCGGGCTGGGGATCTCGGCTGCTCAGGCGGCTCGGCAACTCGCGAAATCGCCGCCGGGACAGGTGCCGCGGCAACAACCGAGCCGTTGCGCCCCGCGTCATGATCAACGCGCTGGATGGCAGGTGTGCCCGCGTTTTCCTCGCTCGATTCCACCGGAGGGACTCGCGGAACGCGGGCCAAGTCAACCTGACCCGGTTCGACCTCGTCCCGCATCCGTACCAGCGTACGGCTCTGCGCTGGCTGCCAATCGCAGAAATCGAAAGCTGGTTAGAGAACCATCAGGAGCATCGCCGCCAGGCACGGCGCCCCAGCCGGCGAGAACCTGCCGGGGACGTGATCAACGACCGTGGAAGACCGGCTCGCGCTTGTCCACGAAGGCCTGCGCGGCTTCTTTGTGGTCGTCGGTCTGGCCGGTGTGGATGTGGTGGGCGGCCTCCATGTCGAGGCACTCGCCCATGTCACCGTGAACTGCCCGGTTCAGGTTCTCCTTCATGTACCGGTAGGCCACCGTGGGCCCGTTGGCCAGCCGCCGGGCGATGGCATCCACCTCGTCCATCAGGCTCTCGGCTTCGAAGACACCGTTCACCAGGCCCAGCGACAGCGCCTGGTCCATGTCGACCCGGTCGGACAGGAAGTACAGCTCACGCGCCTTGGCCGAGCCGATCAGCCGAGACATGAACCACGTGCCGCCGTAGTCGCCGCTGAAGCCCACCCGGGCGAACGCCGTGGTCATGATGGCGTTCGGCGAGGCATACCGCAGGTCACACGCCAGCGCCAGCGACAGGCCCGCACCAGCGGCAGCCCCGGGAATCGCCGCGATGGTCGGCTTGGGCATCTCGTACAGCTTCCCGGAGGTGTCCCGTTGGCTGCGGCGCTGGTTGTGCACCCGGGCGTCGTACTGCAGCGGGCTGCCGCCGCCCTCGCCGCCGGCGGCAGCCATGCCCTTTACATCGCCGCCGGCACAGAATGCGCCGCCCGCTCCGGTCAGCACCAGTGCCCCCACGTCGGAGGCCGTCTCGGCGTCGGCCAGCGCCGCCACCAGGCCCTCCATCATCGGCGTGGACATCGCGTTGCGACGGTCGGGGCGGTTCAGCGTGATGGTCATCACACCGTCGGCGATCTCGACGGCGATGTCGTCGGTTCCGGTGTCGAAGATTCGGTCAGTCATCATGTTCTCCTCGCTCAGCAAGCCCCCGCAGTATCGCGGACCGCTGTGACACGCGCCGGATCAACTTTCGGTGTCCTCGGGAATGAACGAACCGAGCTCCAGTTCGACCTTCCGGAGCTTCCCGTCGTTGCCGATCACCCCCATCTCGACCCGATCCCCCGGCAGCCGCGCCAGGATCTCCAGCACGAGATCGTTGCTGGTGAGAATCTCGGTGCCTTCGAATTCGATGATCACATCACCAGGCTCGATGCCTGCCCGCTCGGCAGCCTCCCCCGGGTCGACGCCCACCACGAGCGCCCCGGAGGTGACCTCCGGCAGCAATTCGATGCCCGAGAACGGGTCGTCGGGGTCGGGGCCGGGCTCGACGGTTTCCGGGCCGCCGTCGCCGAGCTCCCCGCCTGAGTCATCTTCGGGCGCCTGTTCGGGCGTCTCGTTGGCGGCAATGAAGTCCTCCACCGACGTGACGCGCACGCCGAGGTATGCCTTGGCCTGCACGACGCCCTCGAGCAGCTGATCGATGATCGGGCGGGCATGATCGATCGAGATCGCGTAGCCAATGCCTTCGGCGATGCCACGGTTGGTTGACGACAGGGCCGGAATCGCCGTATTGACGCCGATGACCTCGCCCGCCGCATTCACCAGCGGTCCACCGGAGTTGCCCGGATTGATGGCTGCGTCCGTCTGGATGAGCCGCACCAGCCTCGTGTCGTCCGGCAGCGTGATGTCGCGGTTGAGCCCGGACACGATGCCGGAAGTCACCGTGGGTTCGCCCACGATGCCGAGGGCATTGCCGATCGCAATCACCTCGTCCCCGACTTCCACGCCTTCAGTGGAGCCAAGGCGGACTGCCGGCAACCCGTCCCGGTCAACCTTCAGCACGGCGAGATCGCGGGTCGGGTCGCTGGCGACGACCTCGGCGGGCAGCAGCTCGCCTCCGAACAGCCGCACCTCCACCGTCTCGGCATCCCGGACGACGTGTTCATTGGTGACGATGTGGCCGTCCGCCGCCACTATGAAGCCCGAGCCCCCTCGGCCCGGGTTCTCGGCGGTCGGGGCGTTCACGATGACCACGGATTCCTGGACTGCCTCGAGGACAGCCTTGATGTTGATGCCCTCGATGCGACTGCCCAGCGGCGCCCCCGGCTCGCTTGACTCGCCGGCGAGCATCTGTGCCCAGATGTCGGCAAGAAGATCCGGAGAGAGGTCAACCGAACCGTCGCCTGACTGGGCGCCGGACCCGCCATCTGGAGAGGTGCCGAACAGGTTGGAGTTGGCGAGCACCTGGCTCCAGAAGTCGGCATCGCCGGTGGAACCCTCGGGCGGCGTCGCTTGGGCCGCGGTGTTGTCGTCACTGGCAGCGTCGTCTGCGACACCAGCGCCGATCGCTTCTTGTTGAGAGATGTTGCTGTCGGCCTCGGCTTGCGCGGATGAGTCGAATGCCGCGGCTTGGGCATTCGTCGGCGCAGCAGTGTCGGGGCTGTCGTCACCGGCGAGCACGATGACCAGGAGCAACCCGGCCGTCAGTGCCCCGATGAGCGCCCCTACCGCACCCGCAATGCCAACCAGCAGGCACCCGGGCCGCCGCGTTGATCCGCTGGTCGGGCCGCTGCGCTGGACCGCCGAACCCGCCGCCGGCTCGGCTGCGGCAGCGGCAGGCATGCCGGTCGCCCGGTCGTCAGATTCGACTGGGGTCCGGTCCTGCTCGGCCATCAGCGAACGGCAAGCCGCTCGGCAGCGCTCGTCGACAGAAAATCCACGTTCTCGCGGAACTGGTCCGTGTCGGTTTCCTCGGCGTCAGCCATCGCCCCGCGCAGGTACCGGTTCAGCACTCCCTCCGATATAGCAGCCAGACGCCAGTACGAGAACGCGCGGTAGTAATCGACTTGAGACAGGTCGCGCCCCGACGCGTCGGCATACCAGTCCAGCATCTGGCTGCGGGTCGCGAACCCGCCGGCCTGCGTGGGTGCCGACGTGCCCGCCGACAGCTCATCGGGCGACACCCAGTTGTTCATCAGGTAGCCCACGTCGGCCATCGGGTCGCCGAGCGTGCACAGCTCCCAGTCGAGCACCGCCACGATCTCCCCGGCACCCGAGATCATGTTCCCCAGCCGGTAGTCCCCATGAACAATCGCCGAGCCGATCTGTTCGGGCTTGCGGGCCTCCAGCTCGGCGGCCACGTCATCCATGATCGGCAGCTCACGCGTCTTGGACTGCTCCCACTGGCGCTTCCAGCGACGCAGCTGCCGGCCCAGGTAGTCCTCCCGCCGCCCCAAGTCGCCCAGCCCCACATCGTCAGGCTCGATCGCGTGCAGCTCAGCCAGCACATCGGCCACCCGGCGGCTCAGCGGCACCCGTTCGCCGTCAGGCACCAGCGCCGACTCGTCCGCCGAGTGCAGCACCGCCCCGTCCTCGTAGCTCATCACGTAGAACGGCGCCTCGTTCACCCCCTCGTCAGTGCACAGCGCGATCGCACGCGGCACCGGCACATCGGTGCGCCCCACACCGGAGATGATCTTGTGCTCACGGCCCATGTCGTGCGCCGTGGCCAGCACATGACCCAGGGGCGGCCGCCGCAGCACCACCGACGAGCCATCGCCGCAGTGCACCCGGTACGTCAGATTCGAACGCCCACCCGCGATCAGCTCAAAGCGAAGCGGCTGGACGGCCTGCGGCACATGGGCGGCAAACCACTCGCTGACCGCAGGGGCGTCGATTCCCGCCGGCACCTCGTCGCCAGCCGGAGTCATCCGTAGGTGTAGAAGCCCCGGCCGGTCTTGCGCCCCAGCAGCCCGGCGTCGCACATGCGGCTGAGCATCGGCGGCGGGGCGTAGAGCTGCTCGCGGAACTCCTCGTACAGCGACTCTGCCACCGCCAGCGTCGTGTCCAAGCCGATCAGGTCGCACAGGGCCAGCGGGCCCATTGGGTGGTTGCAACCCAGCACCATGCCGGCGTCGATGTCCTCGGTGGAGGCGAAGCCCGATTCGAGCATCCGGATCGCCGACAGGATGTAGGGGATCAGCAATGCGTTCACCACGAACCCGGCCCGGTCCTGGCTGTCCACCACACGCTTGCCCAGCCGTTCGGACGCGAAGTTCCGGCACCGCTTGGCGGTGTCCTCCGCAGTCAGCAACGACGAGATGACCTCCACCAGTCCCATCACCGGGACCGGATTGAAGAAGTGCATGCCGATGACCTGAGCCGGCCTGTCAGTGGCCATCGCCAGCTTCATGATCGGGATGGCGGAGGTGTTGGAGGCCATCACGGCGTTGGGATCGTCGAGCACCTTGGACAGCCGGCCGAACACGTCCAGCTTGGCCGCCTCGGCCTCCACGATCGCCTCGATCACGAACTCCCGGTCGGCCAGCTCGTCAAGATCGAGGCCGAAGGACATGGCGCCCAGCGCCGCTTCCCGCCCCGCGTCGTCGAGCTTGCCGGCGTTGACCGCCCGGTTCAGGCTCTTCTCGATGCGGGCCATGCCGGCTGCGAGCGCATCCTCGTCCACCTCGACGACCCTGACGTCGCATCCGCTGCGGGCAGCGACTTCGGCGATGCCGGACCCCATCAGGCCGCAGCCGACCACCCCTACCCGTTCAATGGCACCGTTGCTAGACACGCAGGGCAATCTACCGGTCTGCGTGCGCCGGGTCCCGGGCGAGCAGGTTCAAGCCGTCTGCTGGGAGCGCTCGATGGCGTCGCTCACAGCGGCCACCACCTCGTCGGCCGTCGCGCCGGGTGTCAGCACCGCCGCCATGCCCGCCTCGCGCATCGCCTCGAGATCGCCGTCGGGCACGATGCCGCCGAGGATCACCGGGATGTTCTCGGCGCCGGCCTCGCGCAGACGCTGGGTCACCAGCGGCATCAGCGCCTCGTGGGCGCCAGAGAGCATCGAGATGCCGATGGCGTCGACGTCCTCGTCGACGGCGGCCGCCACCACGCTCTCAGGCGTCTGGAACAGGCCGGTGTAGATCACCTCGAAGCCGGCGTCGCGCAGCATCCGGGCCACCACCTTGACCCCGCGGTCATGCCCGTCCAGACCGAGCTTCGCAACCAGCACCCTTGACATCGCAGCGACCCTAGCTACTGGTCCATCAATCCGGGGAAGGGGATGGCCTCGGGCAGCGGACCGCTGATCACCGGCGCTGCGGCCTCCAAGCCGGCGGCGAGCCGAAACGCCGTCTCCCAGCCAGTCGGCCGCGCCCCGAGCTGGGCGATCGCCACCTCCGCCTCCGAGCGCAACGCAGCAGTGTCGGGCGCATCGAACGACTCATGACCGATGGCGCGGGCGAGGCGCACGACGGTCTGGCTGAGGCGGCTGTCGGTGGCGTCGTTCAGAATCATCACCTGCTCGAACGCCGCCTCCATCGCCGGCAGGTCCGCGTCACGGGCGTGTGCGAGAGCCCGTGCCACCAGGGCGTTGCGCACGTCCACGTAGGTGCCCGTGCCGCTGGCCATGGCGAAGCGGGACTGCTCGAGCGCATCGACCGTGCGCCCGGCGGTGGCATAGGCGATGGCAAGACACGAATGCAGGTAGGTGGACGGCAGGTCGGCGGTCGGCACAGCCTCGAGCGCATCGATCGCGTCGTGCGGGTGGCCGAGCTGCGCCAGGGCAAGCCCCAGCGAGACGTCAAGGTCGCGCTGGCCGATCACCGCGGCCTCGCCGGGACTGAACCCCGACTCGTGCTGCCGCGGACTCTCGGACTGTTCCCAGCCGGCACGGGCCAAGTCCTCGGTGACCATCTCGGGCTGGCCCATCTGCACCGCCGCGCCCGCCCGCACCGCCCGGGCGAACCCCTCCAGCGGACGGCCCGGCATGTCGCTCGCGCGCTGCAGGCACTCGGCCAGCATCGCCCGGCTGCGCTGCAGCTCGCCGACGGCCGCGTAGGCCCGGCCCAGCAGCCCCAGCGCCTGCACCTCGCCGAAGTCGCTGTGCACGTCCCGGAAGACCTGCTCAGCGGCCTTCGCCCGCTCGACGGCTTCCGCCGCCTGGCCCGACCACAGGCTGAGCGACCCCAGCAGCAGGTCCATCATGGCCTCGGTGAACCGCTCGCCCCGCTCGTGGGCGATGCCATGTACCGAGCGGGCCAGCTCCTCGGCCTCGTCCCGCTCGCCCGAGTGGAAGCGCAGGAATGCCAGCAGGCCCTCGGCGGTGGCCAGCCCGACCGTGTCGCCGAGATCGCCGAACCGCTCGATTGCCGTCGTGAGGCGCGCTCCCGACTCGGCGATCAGGCCCTGCTCGAACGACAGCCACGCAAGGTTCTGCAGGCACCACGCCACCCCGCTCTCATCGCCGAGATGCGCGAACGTGCCATTGGCCTCGTTGATGTACCGGTCGGCGCGGGCGTATTCCCCGGCTCGCAGCGCCGCCAGCCCCCGCAGCCGCAGCGACTCGGCCGCCTCGCGCACCTCGCCCTGGGTGCGGAACTGGTCCAGCGCGTCGGCGAGCAGCTTGTCGGCAGCGGCGTGCTCGTCATCGGCCAGCGCAACCTCGCCCAGCACCCGCAGCCCGTGCGCTGCCGCCATCCGGTCGCCGTTCAGCGTGGCGAGCGCCCGGGCCAGCTCGGCATCGGCATGGGCACCGTGCAACTCGCCCAGCCGCAGGCGCGCCGAGGCCCTGCCCAACGACATGTCGATGAGCCGCGGGTCGGCGTCGCCGAGCATCTCGATGGCTCGCCGGTAGAACTGCGCCGCGGCGTAGTGGCTGTCGCGGGCGGCGGCCCACTGCCCGGCCCGACCCAGCCATTCGATCGCCACCTCGGTCATCCCGCCTTCGAACACGTCGCCGTCGCCGTCGCCGCCCTTGCTGCCCACGCCTGCAGCCGACTTGCCTGCGGCCGTCTGCCCGGCGTCGGCCCCCAGCTCCACTGCCGAGGCGAAATGATCGGCGATCACCCCGACCGAATCGGCGGCGGGATCGTCCCGGTTCTGCGCCAGCCACAGCGCCACATCGAGATGCCGTTCGGCCCGGTCAGTCTTGGTGAGCATGCTGTAGGCCACATCGCGCACCACGTCGCTGCGGAACGTCCAGGCATCCGCCTCGCTGGTGAAGATGTCCTTGTCGACCAGCCGCTGGAAAGTGGCCGGGTCGCCCTCGGCGCTGGTCGTCGGGTTCGTGGCCGACGTCATCTCCAGCAGCTCGCTGATGGAGCCGCCGCCGCCGAGCACCGACGCAGCGTCCACCAGCCGTCGCTCGGGGGAGCTCAGCGTGTCGAGGCGGGCGGCCACCAGTCCCCGCAGGGTGTCGGGCATCTCCGCCAGCGATCGCTCCTCATGATCGGGACGGGCACCGGGCCCCACCACGCCCGACTCCCGCAGCAGCACGCACATCTCCTCGAGGAAGAACGGGTTGCCGCCGCTGCGCTCGTAGAGCTGATCGGCCAGGTAGGCGGGAACGCTGCCGCCCAGCAGCTCGGCGGCCAGCTCTGCGGTGGCCTCGCGGCTGAGCGGGTCGAGGTTCAGCACCACGGTGCTGTGACGGCCCGGCGGCACCGTCCAGCGCTGCTCGTCCACGTTCCACCGGGCCGTGGTGATGACCACGAACGGCTGGGTCGCCAGCGCTGCCAGCAGCTGCTCGAGCACGCTCAGCAGCCGCTCCTCTGCCCAGTGCACGTCGCTGAGCAGCAGCACCACGGGCTGGCGCTGCGTCAGCGCTCCCAGGAAGCGGCGTAGGGAGCGGAACGTGGCCTCGGCCCGCCACTCGATCTCGGCCGGGTCGCCGCTGCCCACCCGGCCCAGCACGGCGAGCACGACATCGGTGATCTCGTCGATCTCCTCGTAATTGACCGCGCTGTTGGCGCCGTTGTCAGAGCGCAGCACATCGGCCACCAGCGACGAGACCCGTCGGGTGGCCACCACCGTCGAGTCGCCGGCGCCGACGTCTGCCGCGGCTGCGATGGCATCGCCCAGGCAGCGCAGCGGGTTGGTCTCGTCGTAGGGCAGCGCCATGCTCTCGAGCACCATGGCGTCGTGGCGTTCGGTGGCGCCCTGGGCCGCTTCTCGGGCCAGGCGTGTCTTGCCCATGCCGGCCTCACCCACGATCTGGCACAGTCCCGCACGCCTGCGGGCCACCGCCGTGTCGATCGCCGTCTCCAGCAGGGCATGTTCCAGGTCGCGCCCCACCAGCGGCGAGAGCGTGGCGCTGCGGTGACGGCCCGGCGGCGCCAGCTCGCCGCTGGCCAGGTACACCGGCACCGGCTCGTCACGCCCCCGCAGGCCGATCTCGCCCCGGGGCGTGTAGTTGACGATGCCGACCGTGGCGGCTTGGGTCGTGGGCCCCACCAGCACCTCGCCCGCCTCGGCCAGCGTCTCGAGGCGGCTCGCGATGTTCACCGTGTCGCCCATGGCCGTGTAGTCGCCGCCCGCCCGCAGCGCCCCCACCAGCACCTCGCCGGTGTTGATGCCGATGCGGATCTGCAGGCCGAGGCCGCGCTCGGCGTTGAACGCCTCCAGCGAGCGCTGCATGCGGAACGCAGCCCGCAAGGCCCGCTCGGGGTCGTCCTCGTGAGCCGTCGGCGCGCCGAACAGCGCCAGGATCGCGTCGCCGATGATCTTGTCGACGGTGCCCCCGAACGCGGTGACATCGGCCACGAGCCGCTGGAAGCACTGGTCGATGAGATGCTTGATTTCTTCGGGGTCAGCGGCCTCGCTCATCGAGGTGAACCCGACGAGATCGGCGAACAGCACCGTGACGACGCGGCGTTCCTCGGTCTGCACAAGCAGGTTGCCGCAGCTCGGGCAGAAGCGTGCGCCCTGCGGTACCTCAGTAGCGCACGCAGGACACGTCATCGCGGCATTCTAGAAACGGTGCCTCAATCCGGCTGAAACTGGCTGAAATCGGTCACTCGTGGCCGATGGCGTCCAGGATGTCCATGCGGCCGGCCCGGCGGGCGGGCAGCACTGCGGCCAGCAGGCCTGCCAGCCCGGCAGCGACCACGTAGATGGCGAGGGTTCCGAAGGGCACGTCCACAGTGGTGATGAACGAGTCCGGTGTGGCCAGCGAGCCCGCCACGCCGAGGATCATGCCGACCACCACGCCCATCAGGCCGCCGAAGGTGGCCACGATGGCCGCCTCCCAGCGCACGGCGCGCCGCAGCTGGCGCCGGGTCATGCCCACGGCTCGCAGCAGGCCGATCTCGCGGGTCCGTTCGAACACCGACAGCGCCAGCGTGTTGGCGATGCCGACCAGCGCGATCACGAACGACAGGCCCAGCAGCACGGTGATGACGGCGAAGATCGAGTCGACCAGGTCCTGGTTGGCCTGCCGGAACTCGACCCGGTTCTCGCCGATGACGCCGGGGTAGCGGGCGGTCACCTCGGCGACGGCGGCCTGGCTGCGCTCGGTTGAGTCAGCCGCGACTGCGGTGCCGAAGCGGTAGTCGCGGCGGCCGAAATGCTGTTCCCACAGGGCGTTGTCGATCAGCCAGTTGCCGTAGATGGCGGCGTCGGTGAACACCGCCACCACCGTCAGGGTCACGGTCTCGTTGTTCGGAAACGTCGCCGCCAGCGTGTCGCCGACGGCCACGCCGAGGTCGGTGGCGGGGTCCACGTGCAACGCGATGCCGCTGAGCGGATCACCGCTCGCGATGCGGCCGGCGATCACATCGCCGTCCATGTGGTGGGCCACGGTGTCGAAGTCGGCGGTGACGACGTCACGAACCTCGCCGCCCACCACCATGCCGCCGAATGCCACCCGGTAGCCGACGACGCTCTCGATCTCGTCGCGGTCGTCGAGGTCGTCGAGGACCTGCGCCGGAAAGCCTGTCGCAGGATCGAACGGCGATGCCTCGCTGCGGACGAAGTAGTCGGCTCGCACGGCGTCGCTGAGGACGTCGGCGATGGTGTTGCTCACCGAGGCGCCCACGACCGACACCGTCGCCATCAGCGTGACGCCGATCATGAGGGCCCCCGCAGTGGACGCAGTGCGCCGAGGATTGCGAGCCGCGTTCTCGCGTGCGAGCTTGCCCGGCGTCCCGAACATGGCCTCGATGGGCCGTCCGAGCAGCCGGACTACCGGCCGAGCGATCGCCGGACTGCTGACGTTGATGCCCACGAAGGCCACGAGCGCGCCGACGCCCGTCAGCGCCAGAACCGCTGCGGTGCTGCCGACGCCAGCCATGCCCAGCGCCAGGCACACCACGCCGATGGCGGTGATTGCGCTGCCCACGGCCACCCGGCGACGCCACCCGCTGCGCTCGATGCGGTAGTCATGCGCCAGCGCAGCGATCGGCGTGATGCGCCGCGCCCGCATGGCCGGCACGATCGAGGCGACCATCGTGACGCCCAGCCCGATCACCACGGCCAGCACGACGGTGCGCGGCCGCAGCACCAGGGGCCCTGACGGCAGGCCAAAGCCGCTCGCACGGATGATCGCTCTCATCAGCACGCTCACCGCCATGCCGACGGCGATGCCGATCGCCGTGCTGAGCAGTCCCACCACCGCCGACTCGACCACGATCGAGCGCGACACCTGCTTGGGCGTGACGCCGATGGCCCGCCACAGCCCGATCTCGCGCACGCGCTGGGTCAAGACGATCTGGAACGTGTTGTTGATGATGAACGCCGACACGAACACGGCGATGAAGGCGAACACCAGCAGGATGGAGGTGAAGATGTTCAGGACGCTCTGGAACTGCTCGGTCTGCTCCTCGGCGGCAATCTCCTGGGTGATCACCTCGTAGTCCTGACCCAAGGTCCCGATAGCCGACTGCACCTCGGCCACATCGGCGCCGGCCTCGACCAGCACCCGTATCTCGATGAGCTGGTCACCGAAGCCCAGGAACTGCTGCGCCGTGTCGTTGTCGAACACCGACATCGTCTGCCCGAGGCTGGTGTTGGCGTCCGGTGATCCGAAGTTGAAGATGCCGACCAGTTCGAAGGGCTCCGCGCGGACCGGGCCGTTGATGGTGTAGGTCTCGCCGACCTGCAGGTTGTTGCCCGCCGCCGTCGTCGCGTCGACGACGAATTCCTGACCTTGCGGCGAGCGCCCCTCGATGATGAAGAAGACCCGTGACGAGAAATTCATGCCCAGCGCGGGCGGGCCTTGGGGCCGGATGGCGTTGCCGTCGCCGTCGACAATGACCACGTTGCGTGCCTGCACCGTGCCGGCAACCTCGGCCACCCCGTCGACGGCCGCGATTTGACCGAGTAACGAATCGGGCACAGTCGGCCGGTCGGCCTCGCTGCCGATCTCCTGGCGGGCCCGCACCGTCAAGTCGGTCTCGCCGGCGATGTCCTCTGCCAGGTCGCCGAACGTCGAGCGCAGGCTGTCGGTGAGCGCGAAGGTGCCCACCACGAACGTCACGCCGATCACCACCGACAGCGTCGTGAGCGCGAAGCGGATCTTCTTGTCGAGAAGGTTCCGCAGGGCCAGCTTCAGCACTGCTTCACCCCGAGATCCCCGCTACTCGTCGGCGATGGCGTCGAGGACGTTCATCCGGCTGGCCCGGAATGCGGGGAACAGCGCGGCGATCAGACCGAACACCACGGAGATCAGCAAGAAGAACACGATCTGGCCGACCGGCGCTGACACGCCGTCGATGATGTCGGCGGGGATCGCGGTGGCAGTGGCGACGCCGAACGCCGCGCCCAGCACCACGCCCACCACCGCGCCGTACAGCGACACAGCGGCGGCCTCCCAGCGGATCATGCGCCGCATCTGTCGGCGGGTCATGCCGACCGCACGCAGCAGCCCGATCTCGCGGATGCGCTCGAACACCGACAGGGTGAGCGTGTTCACGATGCCGACCAGCGCGATCAGCAACGCGAAGCCCAGGAACACGTTCACCAGCACGAGCACGGTGTTGAGGTTGGACTCGATGCTCTCCTGGAACTCCTGGCGGTCCTCCAGCACGGCCTGCGGGTAGCCGTCCAGAACCTCGTCGATGGAGGCGCGGGCAGCCTCGGGGTCGTCAATGGCCGATTGCACCATAACGACGTCGTCGAACGCACTCGTCGCCACTCGTGCGTGCAGCGCGCTGTCGATGAACCAGTTGCTCCAGAATCCGCTGCCGTCGAAGATGGCGGTGACCGTGGTCGTGATGCGGTCGCCGCTGACGAAGGTCAGATCGACCTGATCCCCGAGTGCGAGGCCGTCGTTGTCGGCAACGTCGCTGTGGATCATCAGTCCCGTCAGGGGATCGAAGCCGCTCAGGTCGCCCTCGGTCACATCGATGTTGATCACCTCGTGGAGATCTTCGATGCGCGCCGCCGTCAGGGTGGTCTCGATCACGGTCGGAACCCCCAACGCATCCGCTTCGATCTGCACGAGGTCGAAATCGAATCCCACCGGGGTGCCGATGCCGGCAGCACGGATATCGGAGCTGAGCGTCTTGGGCAGCCCCGCCTGCGTGTTCGCCGTGACGATGAAATCGGCAGTGAAGGCGCTGGAAAGGCGCTCGCCGAAGGACACCTTGAGGGACTGGCCCACGATCGACACCATGGTGACCAGCGCCAGGCCGATCGTGAGCGCGACCGCAGTGGCAGACGTACGCCGTGGGTTGCGGGCAGCATTGGCACGGGCCAGCCGGCCCGAGATCGGCATGATCCACACCAGCGGCCGCGCCAGCAGCGACACCACCGACCGGGCCACAAGCGGACTCAGCACCGACACCGCCACGAAGGTGATCGCGGCACCGGCGCCGAGCGTCGTGAGCTGCGGTGTCGCACCGTCGAAGTCGAAGAACAGCCCCATGCCCGTCAGCACCAGACCGATCGCCAGCAGCAGGCCGCCGCTTGCCAGCCGCTTCCAGCCGAGGCTGGCACGCTCGTCGCTGGTGGAGCCCTCCGCCAGTCCCGCCACCGGCGAGATGCGCGAAGCCTTGATCGCCGGTACCAGCGACGCCGCCACGGTGAAGCCGACACCCACCACGAGGGCCCACAGCACGGTGCGCAGCGTCAGCGGCAGCGCGCCTCCAGGCAGCGAAGCCCCCAGCGCGTTGAACAGGCCCTTCAGCCCGAGCGCGCCCAGCATGCCCAGACCCAGTCCGGCCACCGAGGCGACGATGCCGATGATCGCCGACTCGGTCAGCACCGACCTCCGCACCTGCTGGGGCGTGGCGCCGACAGCACGCAGCAGCGAAAGCTCTCGCACGCGCTGGCCCAGCACGATGTTGAACGTGTTGGAGATGATGAACATGCTCACGAACAGCACGATGAACGCGAACACCAGCAGGATCGTCTGGAACGGCCCGATGAACGTCTCGGTGGCGTCGCTGAACTCCTCGACGGAATCCTCCGCTGTGAGGACTTCGATGCCGTCGGGCAGCACGGCTTCGATGCGGCTGCGCACCTCGTCGATGTCCGCTCCCGCCTCAGCCCGGGCGTTGATCTGAGTGAACTCGCCGGGATAGCCCAGCACCTCTTGGGCGGTCGGGGTCTCGAACAGCGAGAAGATGGCGCCGATGCCGGCGTTCTCGGGGAAGCCGAACTGTGCCGTTCCCGTCAGGGTGAACTCACGCGGGCCGGTGGGCGTGACCACCTGGTAGGTGCCGCCGATCTCGAAGTCGTAGCTGTCGTCTCCGTAGGTGGTGACGTCGATGGCGAACTCGTCGCCGCCGACCGGCCAGCGGCCGTCGATCAGGAAGAACTGCGACAGCGACTCGTCCTCAAGCCAGTTGCCACCCGCCACCGGCGGCCCGAAGGTGGTGACGGCCTCACCGTTGCCGTCCACCGGGATCACGCCGTCCACGAACAGCCCGCCCTTGGCGATCGCCACGCCGTCGACCGCTGCGATGTCGTCTACGAGATCGGCGGGCACCGCGGGTGATACGGCGTCGGTGATGTCGCCGAATGAGAGCTCGCCCCGAATGGTGTAGTCGGTGCCGGTGTTGATGTCTTCGGCCAGCCGGTCGAAACCCGAGCGCAGCGAGTCGGCGGTGACGAAGGCCGCCACCACGAAGGCCACGCCGATGACGATGGTGAGCGCAGTGAGCGCGAACCGGATCTTGTGGGCCAGCAGCGATTTGATGCCGAGTCGCAGCATGGGAGTCGGGTGCCGGCTAGGCGCCGAGTTGGTTCATGTGTGCACGGATGCGCTCGGGCGTCGGGTCGTCGATCTCGTCGACGATCTTGCCGTCGACCAGGAACACCACCCGGTCTGCGTACGACGCCGCCATCGCGTCGTGGGTCACCATCACGATGGTCTGGCCCATCTCGTCGGTGGCGTTGCGCATGAAGCCCAAGATCTCGGCGCCGGTGTTGAGGTCGACGTTGCCGGTGGGCTCATCGGCGAAGATCACCTGCGGCTGGCCGGCCAGCGCCCGTGCCACCGCCACGCGCTGCTGCTGCCCGCCCGACAGCTCGCTGGGCCGGTGCTTGAGGCGGTCGGCCAGACCGGTGGCCCCGATCACGTCGTCGATCCAGGCGGTGTCGCCCTTGCTGCCGGCGAGGTCCATCGGCAGCATGATGTTCTCGATGGCGGTCAGCGTCGGCACCAGGTTGAACGCCTGGAACACGAACCCCACGTTGTCGCGGCGCAGCAGCGTGAGGTCGCGTTCGGACAGCGTGGACAGGTCGGTCTCGCCGATGAGCACCTGCCCCTCGGTCACCCGGTCCAGTCCCGCCATGCAGTGCATGAGCGTGGACTTGCCAGAGCCCGACGGCCCCATGATGGCGGTGAACTGGCCGCCGGCGAACGTGACGTCGATGGCGTCGAGCGCCCGCACAGCGGTGTCGCCCGAGCCGTAGATCTTGGTTGCCGCAATGGCTTGTGCGGCTGCTTGCGTGGGCGGAGCCGCGACAGTCGCCGAATCAGACACAGAGCCTCCCAAGGGGTTGCCGGCCAGCGCGCAACTCTACGCATGCCCGGCCTGCGCTCACGTTCAGGTTTTTCTCAGGTTCGCAGCGTGGGGCCGCGGTAGCCGGGGGTGAAGCCGTGCTCGATGAGCAGGTCGTGAATCGGGTGCTCGGCGGCGTCGGTGCCGTCGATGCGGCCCAGTTCGACCCGGGCCAGGCGCCCGGCGGCGAGCCCGTCGCGCAGCGCCTCGATCCAGCGCAGGTCGGCGGCGGCGTGTTCGAAGGTGTGCAGCGTGCGCCCGCCCCGGTCCAGCATGACGAGCGGGACGCCGTCGGCCAGCACCACCTGGCCGCCGGCCGTGCGGCTGGGCCGGCCGTCGCTGGACGGCCAGGCGAGCGCGGCGCCGTAGGGCTGCGCCGGATCAGCCGCTGCCAGCAGCACGATGTCGCCAGTGCCCTCCCAGTAGTCGCGCAGCCGCTCCACCGCGGCCGCAGTGGCGAACTGCGCAGCGCCGAGGCCCTCGGTGAAATGGCCGCGGCGCACGCTGCCCCGCTCCTCGAGTGCCCGCAGGATGCCATAGGCCGCTGCGAAGCCTCCCGGGTGGCCCTCGGCCAGCACGCCCGGGCGGGTGACGACGCCATGACGTTCGAGCAGCGCCTGCGCAGCGCCGTGGGCACGCTCGGTGGGCGACGGTGCCGGTTCGCGCAGCAGCGAGGTGAGCGACCAGCGGCCCGCCGCACTCGGCGGGCCCCCCGTGCGCAGCCGGCCCGGACGTCGTCGGGCTGGGCTCGAGCGGGTGAGCACGCCCGAGCGGCCCCGTCGGGCGCCCGGGCGCCCTGAGCCTGCGGATCGGCGGGCTGTACTGCGCGAACGCTGAGCGCCGCGGCGTGGGCCCAGCGCTCGCAGCGGCGCGAGCGTGTCGTTCGTGACAAGTCCCACCCACACCAAGTCCCACAGCGCCGTGAGCAGCCGCTCGGACAGGTTGGACACATCGGCGGGTTCGTCGCCCGAGATCGCGGCGTGCACCGCCGCGAGCAGGTCGGGCCAGAAGGCGGCTCCGCGTTCGCTGAGGTGAGCGAGCACTGCTGCAGACATCGGGTCGCCGGGTGCGTCGTCGGGCGGCGGCGCCAGGGTGGCGACCTCGTCGCGCCAGTAGAGCCGGACCCGGCCGTCATTGGGACCGAGCGAGCCCGCACCGATCCACACCAGCTCACCGCTGGCCAGCAACCCGTCCAGATCGGCGCCGCTGTAGTGGACCAGTCGGGCGGGCAGCACATCGGTTTCCAGGATCGATGCCGCCACCGGCGCGCCCGCGAGCTGCGTGATGGCGTCGGCGAGCGCGTCGGCGCCGCGCCGCGGCCGGTCGATGCTGTGCCACGCAGCCAGGAACCGGGCGTACGCCTCTGGCGGCACCGGCTCCACCTCTTGGCGGAGCCGTGCGAGCGAGCGCCGCCGCACCGTTCGCAGCACCGACGTGTCGCACCATTCGGTGCTCGTGCCATCGGGCCGGAACGCCCCCCGTGTCACCCGGCGCGCCGTCTCCAGGCGGCTGAGTGCCGCAGTCACCCGGACTGCCGGGATGCCCCAGCGCAGCGCAGCAGCCTCGGCCTCGAACGGTATGTGCGTTGCCGCGAAGCGAGCTACCAGCTCATCCAAGGGATCGGTGCCCTCGACCAGCACGTCGTTCATGAACGCCGCTGGCAGTCCGACGGGCAGGGCACAGCCCAACGCGTCCCGGTACCGCGCCGCGTCCTCTACGGCCACATACCGGACTTCGCCTGCGATGCGCAGCTCGACGGCCCGGCGCTCGGCCAGCAGGTCGGCCAGCCAACCCTCACCCGGGGCACTCGGTTCGCACCTGTACGACAGCTCCTCGGCGGTGAGGTCGCCGACGCGGGCCAGCACGTCGGCGAGCTCGTCGGCGCTGCGAGCCCGGCGCCCGTCTGCGAGCCGCTGCAGCTCCAATTCGAGCTCTGCCAGAACCTCAGCGTCGAGCAGCTCGCGCAGCTCCTCGGCACCGAGCAGATCGGCGAGCAGATCACGGTCGAGCGCCAGCGCTGCGGCGCGGCGCTCGGCCAGCGGCGCATCGCCGCCGTACATGAACACTGCGATCCAGTCGAACAGCAGGCTCTGCGCCATCGGCGAGGCACCGTCGGTGTCCACGGTGACCATGCGGATCTTGCGGGACCTGATGTCGGTCAGCACCTCGGCCAGCGCCGGCACGTCGAACACCTCTTGCAGGCATTCCCGCGACGTCTCGAGCAGCATCGGGAAGCTCGGGTACTTGGCCGCAACCTCCAGCAATCCTGCAGAGCGCTGGCGCTGCTGCCACAGCGGCACCCGCTCGCCGGGCCGCCTTCGGGGCAGCAGCAGCGCCCGGCCCGCCACCTCCCGGAATCGGGAGGCGAACAGAGCCGTCGAGGGCAGATGACCGACGATGGCCTCGCGCACCTCGTCGGGATCGAGCGCCAGGTCGGTCGCATCCAGCACCGGCGCGCCGCCCGCACCCGGCGAGTCCCACGCAGACCCGTTGGGGGCCGCGCCATCGGGATCGTCCGGCGACCAGACATCGGGCAACCGCAGCACAATGCCGTCGTCGCTCCACAACAGTTCGACCCCGCCCATGCCGTCCGCGAGCGCGCCCCCGCTGTTCGCGCTCTGCTCGGCCAACTTGGCCTGCAACGCGATGCCCCACGGCGCATGCACCCGGGCGCCGAACGGGGTCAGGATGCAGATGCGCCAGTCGCCGATCTCGTCACGGAAGCGCTCCACCACGATCGTGCGGTCGTCGGGCACCGCTCCGGTGGCAGCCCGCTGGGCGTCCAGGTAGCGCAGCACGTTGACCGCCGCCGAGCGATCCAGGCAGTTCTCCCGCTGCAGCTGTTCGAGCAGCCGGGCAGTCGGCTGGGCGGCTTTGGACGCTCGACGCGGCGGCGCTGCCTCGCCGCCGTTCTCCGATGACGGCTCGATCGTCGCATCCGCGTCGCCGCGCCGGGCTGCGACCGCGGCGCGCTCCGCTTCGGCGTCGAGTTGCATCAGGTGGGATTCGAGATCTGCAGGCAGCCCGTCGCCGACCGTGCGGATGAACGCCCCCACGGCTCGGCCCAGCTCCAGCGGCCGGCCCGGCCCGTCGCCGTGCCAGAACGGCATCTTCCCCGGCTCGCCGGGCGCCGGCGTGACCACCACCCGATCGAAGGTGATCTCGGCGATGCGCCACGTCGACGCCCCCAGCAGGAACGTCTCGCCCACCCGGGCTTCGTACACCATCTCCTCGTCGAGCTCGCCCACGCGCGACCCGTCGGTGGTGAACACGGCGTACAGGCCCCGGTCGGGAATGGTGCCGGCGTTGGTGACCGCCAGACGGCCCGCCCCCTGGCGTGCCCGCAGCATCCCCGTGGTGCGGTCCCACACGATGCGCGGTCGCAGCTCGCGGAACTCCTCGGACGGGTAGCGACCGGCCAGCAGGTCCAGTACCGAGGCGAACACTTCCTCGCTGAGCTGCTCGTACGGCGCGGCACGCCGGATGACCGCCAGCAGATCCTCAACCGACCAGTCGTCTACCGCCACCATGGCCACGACCTGCTGAGCCAGCACATCGAGCGGCTGGCGCGGGAAGCGGATGGCCTCGATCTCGCCGGTGCCCATGCGCTGCGCCACCACCGCCGCCTCCACGAGGTCGCCGCGGTGACGGGGGAAGATCTTGCCCACGCTCGGCTCGCCCACCTGGTGGCCCGCCCGGCCGATGCGCTGCATTCCAGCCGCAACCGACGGCGGCGACGCTACCTGGATCACCAAGTCGACCGCGCCCATGTCGATGCCCAGCTCCAATGACGACGTCGCCACGATGGCGCGCACCCGCCCGGACTTCAGGTCGTCCTCGATGGTCAACCGCTGCTCGCGGCTGAGCGATCCGTGATGCGCCCGCACCAGCTCGGCGCCTTCGGGCGGTGAGGTGCCCTCGGCCTCGGCCGCTCGGTTCAGACCCTCCAGGTGAAGCTCGTTCAGCCGGGTGGCCAACCGCTCGGCCAAGCGGCGAGCATTCGTGAAGATGATGGTGGAGCGGTGCGCGTAGACCAGCGCCAGCAACCGCGGATGAATGGCCGGCCAGATGCTGTTGGAGTGCGTCTGCGGCGGTGCGACCGGGTCCGGTCGGGACTGCGTCTCGGGCGGTGCTGTCGCTGGAGGCGCCGCTGCGGGGGCCAGTGCTGCATCTGATGGAGCCACCTCGGGCGGCGCCGCGAAGTCGTCGTCGTGATCGACGCGAACGGCGCCATTCGGCGCAGCCCCGGCACTGGCAGCGGCCAGGTCGCCCATGTCGGACACCCCGACGATGACTTCCACGTCGAGCTGCTTGGTCATGCCCGCATCGGTGATCTCGACATGACGTGAATCGGGATGTTCCGGATCGCTGCCACCCAGGAACCGGGCCACCTCCGACAGCGGCCGCTGCGTGGCCGACAGCCCGATCCGCTGCGGCAGGCCGACCGTGTCACGTGTCAGCTCGCACAGCCGCTCCAACGACAGCGCCAAATGCGTGCCTCGCTTGGTGGCCGCCACCGAGTGGATCTCGTCAACGATCACCCACCGCACCCACCGCAGCGTCTCTCGCGCCTGCGAAGTGAGCATGAGGTACAGCGACTCAGGCGTGGTGATGGCGATGTCAGGCGGCCGGGTAACCAGCCGCCGCCGCTCGGCGGCGCTGGTGTCGCCAGTGCGCACCCCCACAGTCGGCACATGCACGTCCACGCCCAGCCGCTCCGCGGCCAGCGAAATGCCGGCCAGCGGCGCCCGCAGGTTCTTGTCGACATCCACAGCCAGCGCCCGCAGCGGCGACAGGTACAGCACCCGAGTGCGCTGCGCACGATCCGGCTCGGGCTCGCTCATCACCCGATCGATGGCCCACAAGAACGCGGCAAGCGTCTTGCCCGACCCAGTAGGAGCAGCAATCAAACAATGCCGCCCCTCCGAAATGCTCTGCCACCCAGAAACCTGGCACTCAGTAGGCGCCGCAAAAGTAGAAGCAAACCACTCAGCAGTAGGCGCAGTAAACGCCCCCAATGCCGGGTGCATCCGGGCCGAACTATCGCCGTCAGGGATCGGAGAAGCCATCCAGCGCCATTACTACTGCCCCGGTGTCACACCGACCCTCCGTAGCGGGCGCGCGCTAGGCGCGGATTAGCTAGGCGGGTTCAGTGTCCCATCGAACCCCTGGTTATGGCTGCCATCGCACATCGGCTTGGTGTTCGACTCACCGCACCGGCACAGCGCCACGACCGAGTCGCCGTCGGACAGCGTGTTCCCCTCGTGGTCCGCTACCTGGCACGGACCGCGGACCAGCAGCGGTCCGTTGTCCAGCACTGTCACCGTGACGTCAGCCATGTGAATCTCCCGAGCTCGCCTCGACCGCATCGGCATGTGCGGCAGTGCGGCCAGTGTTGCACGCCGCAGCCGCTGAGCGAAGCGGTTCGGGCAGCGGCCGCGACGACACCACTGCAACGCGCTTGGTGGCGCGGGTGAGCGCCACGTACAGCGCCCGCAGCCCCTGAGGCTCCTCGTCGATCATTGCGGCCGGCTCCACCACCACCACACCGTCGGTCTCCAGCCCCTTGCACAGCCGCACCGGCGCGAGGGTCACGTGCGGGTGCAGTGCTCCGGTGGCGTTGCGGCTCGCAGCGGTGGCGCGGCCGAAGTCCACGCCGGCGGCGGCCAGCAGTTCGGCAATGCCGTCCATGTGCTCAGCGGGCGACACCACCAGCATCGAGCCGCCGTCCAGCTCGGCCGCCTCCGAGACGACCGTGTCCAGCACCGCCTGCGCCACACCATTCGATGCGGCGACGAAGCGGGGCGGCGAGCCGTCGATGCGCACCGCAGCGGGCGGGGCCAGGCCGGGCGCGGCCGCGGCGAGCACTTGGTTGGCCAGCTCGAGGCTGGGCTGGGGGATGCGGTAGCTCAGCGTCAGCTCGGACAGCCGTGGCGCCACCGGCCCCGACGGCAGGTGAGCGAGGATCTCGTGCCAGCTCTCCGGCGCGTGGGCAGAGGTGGCCTGGGCGATGTCGCCGACCAGCGTCATCGAGCCGTTGAGCGACCGCCGGGCGATCATCCGCAGCGCCATCGGTGGCTGGTCCTGGCACTCGTCCACCACGATGTGGCCGTAGGTGCGCATCTCGGTGTCGCTGCGGCGCTTGCGCGAGCGCGAGCGGGGCCCAAGCACCGAGTAGGCCTCGTCCAGCACCGCCACGTCGGCATCGCTCCACTCGTAGTCAATCTCGCTGTCGCCGCGGGGCCGGTAGAGCTGCTCAGTCTCGGCATCGTCCAGCACCCCGTCGGCCGCCGACCGCAGCAGCGCGCGCGAGCCGTACAGATCGCGCAGCAGCTGTGCGGGCGTCAGCAGCGGCCACATGCGCTCGAACGCCGCCATGACGTCGGGATGGCGCGAGAAGCGCTCGCGCAGCTTGGACGGGTCGGGCCGGCGGCGGTGCGAGGCCGACATGGCCGAGTACACCGCCTGCTCCACGTAGGCGCGGCCGGCGTTGTGATGGCGGAAGCGGCGGCGGGCCTCGGCCACGATGGCGCGCGACGTGCTCGCAGCGAGCGTGACATAGCCGAGGCCGAACTCGAGGCGCAGGTCGTCGCGCAGCGGGCGCTGCCGGTCCCGCACGGCGTTCATCACCACGTTCGACATGCGGACGTCGCCCTTGATGCGTGCCACTTCGGGCCCCTCGGCCACGCGGATACGCACCTCGGGGAAGATCTCGTTGAACAGGTCGGCCAGCACGAACAGGTGCACGCCGGCTTCGCCCAGGCTGGGCAGCACCCGCTCGACGTAGCGCAGGAACAGCCGGTTGGGGCCCACCACCAGAACGCCCTGCCCGGCCAGCGGGAAGCGGTACGTGTAGAGCAGGTAGGCGGCGCGGTGCAGCGCCACGATGGTCTTGCCGGTGCCGGGGCCGCCCTGGCACACCAGGATGCCCTTGCGCGGGCTGCGGATGATCTCGTCCTGCTCGGCCTGGATGGTGGCCACCACCTGGCGCAGCTGGCCGTCGCGGCGCTGCTCGAGCGCGGCGTACAGCGCCCCGTGGCCGTTCAGCCGGGGGCCGTTGCCGCCGTTGGGGCCGCCGTCGAGCGCGTCGAGGTCGAAGATCTCGTCCTCGAGGTCGGCGAGCACGCGGCCGCGGCACACGAAGTGCCGCCGGCGCAGCAGTCCCAGCGGGTTGCCGCCGGTGGCGCGGAAGAACGGCTCCGCTATCGGGGCTCGCCAGTCCACCACGACGGGTTCCTGCCGCTCGTCGGCGACTGCGAGCCGGCCGATGTAGAAGGTCTCGCTGGGCCCGGTGGCATCGGGCACCTGCGCGTCCGCGCTGGTTTTTGCCGGGCTCGCCGCCGGTCCGATCGCTGCTGGGTTCGTCGGCGATTCTCGGTCGATGCGGCCGAACACCAGCGACGACGATCCGAGCTCGAGCTGGCTGAGCCGTCCCGCCACGGCGTCCTCGATGACGTCGCGCTCGAAGCGAGCCTGGCGGGTGCCGCCGCGGCCCACCTCGACCATCTCGCGCAGCCGTGTCGCCCGCTGCCGGGACGACTCCAGCAGCGCATAGGCGCGGTCGATATGGGCTTGTTCTGCCTGGATTTCCGGATGACTCACGCTTGGCCTGTCACCGTGGTGGGGAACCAATCAAGGCTACTTGCGGCGGACCCGGCCCCAATGCAGCATCTGGCCGCCGAGGGCGGCGGCAGCGAGCACGATCAGGGGCCACGAGCCCAGGAAGATCGCCGGCGTGGTGCCCGAGCGGAGTTCGACCTCGCCGGCCAGCACGACGGCCTCGCGCAGGTCGCTGCGCTCGATGACGTGACCTTCGGGAGAGAGGATCGCGCTGTAGCCGGTGGTGGACGCCTGCAGCACCCAGCGTCCCGACTCGACCGCACGCAGCCGGGCGCTGGCCAGCGACTGGGCCGGCACCACTGACGTGGTGTAGGACGAGGCGAGCGTGGGGTTGGCCACGATGCGGCCTCCCGCTTGCACCCCGTCGCGGACGAGGTTGCTGAAGTACACCTCGTAGGAGGTGACGACGGCGATGTCGCCCAGCGAGGTCGACAGCACGCCGGGGCCCTCGCCCTCAATCGCCTCACGGGAGATCAGCGACAGGTCGGCGAAGGGTTCCACGATGCCGCGCAGGGGCACGTACTCGCCGAACGGCACCAAGTGAGCCTTGTCGTAGCGATCTGCCAGACCGGTCGCGGGATCGACGGCGACGGTCGCGTTGCGGAAGCGTTCTGCGTCGACTGATCGCTCGTAGAAGTTGGCGATCAGGACCAGATCGCGCCACGCTGCCAGCGACTCCAGTTCGGCCGATTGCTCGGAGGCCTCGAGCGGCCCGTCGGCCGAATTGCTGCTCTCGCTCCAGATCATGAGGTCGGCGTCGCCCTGCCAAGCGTTGGTGGTGTCGAGGTGCCGCAGTCGCACGCTTCGCTGGGGCGTGTCGACATGAGTGCCCAGCTCGCCGCCGGCTTGCACCACGGCGGCCGTAACGGTCCGGTCGACGGTCGTCTCGGGCACCGCCAGTGCTGCGATCGGGACGCCGATCGCGACCAGTGCGGGCCACGACACTGCGCACCACTCGCGGGCGAACAGGCGCTCGACGACGACAGCTCCCACGCCGACGAGGGCGACCACGCCCAGCGGGCCGGCCAGCGCCGCCGCGCCCAGCCACGGCCCGCTCACCTGGCCGAGTGCGAGGTTCGACATGGGCACGCCGCCGAAGGGCACGCTCCAGCGCACTGCTTCGCCCAGCACCAGTGCCGCCGGAACGCCGGCGATGCGCCATCGGCCGGCCGCTGGGACCAGCGACAGCGGCAACGCCATGATGAGCGTCTCGACCGGCACTGCCACGATCCATCCCGGCACGGTCAGCTCGGTCATCCAGAACAGGCCGAGCAGGTACGCGCCCAGCCAGAACGCCGCGGCGACCTCGAAACGGTCGCGCCAGCGCTCGGCGCCGCGGTTGCAGAAGCGCAGCCACAGGCCCAGGCCGATCGGGCCGAGCGGCCACAGCCCCCACGGCGGCAGCGAACCCATGGTGAGCGCACCCAGGGCGACGGCGAGGCCGTCTCGCAGCAGCCGGTTCACGGCGAGGCGGTGGCGCTTGCCGAGGCGAGATGTGCGGTCACCTTCGCGGCCGCTTCATTGCCCTGCCGGATGCAGGCCGGAACACCGAGTCCCCGGTAAGCGGCGCCGGTCACGAACACGCCCGGCATCTCCTGAGCCAGTGCCTCTTCGATCCGTTCGACGAGGTGGCCGTGACCCGGCCGGTACTGGGGCAGCGACTGCGGCCAGCGCGAGACCCGCCATGCGCCGACAGCGCCCGGTTCGCGCAGGCCCCGCAGCGGGGCGAGGCTCGACAGCTCGGCCAGCACGGTGTCCAGCAACTCGGTGTCGTCGAGACGCATGTGGCGGTCGTCGTCGTCGCGGCCAACCGAGACCCGCAGGATGATGTCGGGAGCGCCGTCACTGTGGCTGTCGTCGCCAGCGCCGGGGTCCCCGCCCGTGGCCGCGGACCAGCTGGGCCACTTGGCCGAGCCGTAGCTGCAGGCTGTTGTCAGCCAGCCGGTATCCCGGGTGACCAGAAATCCAGCCTGCTGCGGCGTTTCGATGGCGTCGGGGCGCACGCTGAGCGTCAAC
This sequence comes from Candidatus Poriferisodalis sp., assembly GCF_965208555.1. Classification (GTDB taxonomy): domain Bacteria; phylum Actinomycetota; class Acidimicrobiia; order Acidimicrobiales; family Poriferisodalaceae; genus Poriferisodalis. Next base: position 1,414,181 of record NZ_OZ242342.1, read on the forward strand.
ACGGCCACCGAGGCGTACGTGATGAGGCCGAGCGCGGCGGCAGCACGGGGCGCGCCGGGCAGCATTTGCGCCGCCGCGTGAGCAGGAGCAGCGACGATGACGCCATCCGCGTCGAGCACTTCGTTCCCGGTTTCCACAGCGAATCGGGTTCCGGGACGCCGGATTGCCCCCACCGGGCTGCCCAGCCGCAGAACGCATCCGTCCAGCCGCTGCAGCAGCGCCTGGACCAGCCGGCCCATCCCGGCTTCGAAGCTGCCGAAGATGGGCGCAGCAGCGCCCGCGGCGGGCGCCGGTTGCATCCGGCGCAAACCCCGCATGAGCGAGCGGTTGCGCTGGAGTGCCTGGCCGAGGATGGGTGCCGAAGTTGCGGCGTCCAGCCGGTCGATGTCGCCTGCGCCGATGCTGCCGAGCAGCGGGCCGACCACCTGCGACGCCACCGCCGCTCCCAGCCGGATCCGCACGATGTCGCCCACGCTGGGAGCGCCGGGCAGGACGCGCACGTTGCCGCTCGCGCCCTCGGTCAGCGTGTCGGTCCGGTCAGAACCTCTTCGGCGTGCCACTAGGCGGCGCGGCAGGACGTAAGCGGCAGCTTCTGCCGCTTCCAGCCGGTCGATTGCCTCGCGCTGCAATCGGCGTGCCATCAACCGGCGGGGCAGGACATAGTCGGCGGCGGCGCGCAGCTTGCCCGCCGAGTCGAGCAGCGGGGAGCGCAGGAGCGGTCCGAGACGGGTCGGCACCCCGCCGATCAGTCCGTCGGGCAGGGCGGTGAGCTGCGGACTGTTCTTGCCGGGATGGGCTACAGATGCACCGCCGACATCCGGCGAGATGCGCTCGGCCGAGATCCCGAGCTCGTCGCAGAGCTCGGTCGCCCACGGCACCCGCAGCAGGTACGCATCGGCACCCTCGTCGACGGGCCGGCCCTCGAACGGGGTCGTGAGGATCTTGCCGCCCAGCCGCTCGGCGCTGTCCACCAGCACCACTCGCGGAGCCTGAGCGCCGTCCGGCGGATGCAGCAGCCGGTACGCAGCAGTCAGCCCGCTGATGCCGCCGCCGACCACCACGACCCGCTGCGGCGTCATCGGCCCCACTCAGTCGTGCTGGCTCGACGCCTGCTGGGTCGGCAGCGGCCGCCGGTACGCGTGCACATAGTCGGTCAGCCGTTCAAGCACGGCGGGGCTGGTCTCGGGCAGCACGCCGTGGCCCAGGTTGAAGATGTAGCCGGGCTGCTGCGTGCCTGCGGCCAGGATGCGGTCGGCGGCGGGGCGCACGGCATCCCATCCCGCCACGCACAGGGCCGGGTCGAGGTTGCCCTGCAGCGCCACGCCGGGCCCGACGCGCTCGCGAGCCACCTCGAGCGGCACCCGCCAGTCCACGCCCACGATGTCGGCGCCCACCTGGGCCATCTGGTCGAGCAGCTCACCGGTGCCGACGCCGAAGTGCGCCCGGGGCACGCCCAGGTCGGCCAGCTCGTCGAAGACCCGCTTGCTGTGGGGCGCCACAAACTCCGCATAGTCGGCTGGCGACAGCGTGCCCGCCCACGAGTCGAAGAGCTGCACGGCGCTGGCGCCGGCGAGCACCTGCGATCGCATCGAGGCCACAGCGATGGATGCCAGCCGTTCCATGAGGTCGTGCCACAACGCCGTGTCGGCGTACATCAGCGATTTGGTCCGCAGGTGCTGGCGGGAGGGTGCGCCTTCGACCAGATAGCTCGCCACCGTGAACGGTGCCCCGGCGAACCCGACGAGCGGCACGTCGAGCTCGGCCACGAGCAGCCGGACGGTGTCGAGCACGTACGGGGTGTGCTGATCAGCGTCAAACTCGGGCAGGCGGTCCAGATCGGTGCGGCTGCGCAGCGGATTGCCCGCCACCGGGCCCACGCCGGGCACCACGTCGATCCCGAAGCCGACGGCGAAGGCCGGCACCACGATGTCGGAGAACAGCACGGCTGCATCGACCCCGTAGCGGCGCACTGGCTGCAGGGTGATCTCGGCGGCGGTAGGCGGATCGGCGATGGCCTCGAGAATGCTGCCCTGCCCTCGCAGCGCCCGGTATTCGGGCAGCGAGCGCCCGGCTTGGCGCTGGAACCACACCGGCACCTGCTCGGTCCGCCGGCATCGGGCCGCCCGCATGTACAGGCTGTCCTCCAACCGGTGGATCGGATGATCCGCCGGCAGCGCGGCAGCCGGCGCCGCGCCAACCCCAGAAGTGCCAGACATGCGCTGCGAACGGTACCGGGACGGGGTCTGGATGCTCCGCCGCCGGCCGGGCGTCCGGGTCGGCGTCGGCAGGCTGGCAAGTAGCCTCACGCGACCCCGGCGAAGCGGCCCGGCTCGCACGTGCGTTGCTGGATGCTCGCTCGCTGGGTTCTCGCTTGCGGACGGAGGCTCCGATGGCACCCGACACTGGGCTGGTCGAAGCTGAGCGTCCGCTGCGCATCGCGCTGCTGACGTACCGGGGTCATCCTTGGGTCGGCGGCCAGGGCATCTACGTTCGTCACCTCGCCCGTGAGCTGTCGGTGCTCGGCCACAGCGTCGAGGTGTTCAGCGGACCGCCCTACCCCCACCTCGACGACGGCATCAAGCTGACCGAGCTGCCCAGCCTGGACCTGTACCGCATGCCCGACCCGTTCCGGGTGCCCAAGCTGGCCGAGTTCCGCTCGCCCATCGATGTGCTGGAGTGGGCCATCACCTGCACGGCGTCGTTCGCCGAGCCGCTGACGTTCAGCCTGCGGGCATTCGGGGCCCTGCGCAGCCGGCTGGACGATTTCGACCTGGTGCACGACAACCAGTGCCTCGGCTACGGCATCGACTGGCTGCGACGGTCGGGCATGCCCACGCTCGGCACCATCCACCACCCCATCACCGTGGACCGCCGGCTCGAGATCGCCCATGCGCCGACCCGCGGCAAGCGGCTCGCCATGCGGCGCTTCTATGCCTTTACCCGAATGCAGAACCGGGTGGCAAGGCGCCTCGACCGCATCGTGACCGTGTCGACCAACAGCTTCGACGACATCGTGACCGACCTGGGGGTGGACCCCGCCCGGCTGAACATCGTGACGGTCGGCGTCGATCCGCAGCAGTTCCGGCCCCTCGAGAACGTGACGCAGGTGCCGGGCCGGCTGATGACCACCGCCAGCGCGGATGTGGCCATGAAGGGCCTGGCGTACCTGCTCGAAGCCCTGGCCAAGCTGCGCACCGAGGATCCCTCGCTGCACCTGGTGGTGATCGGGCGTCCCAAGGACGACTCGGCGGCAAGCCGGCTCATCGATCGGCTCGATCTGGCCAGCAGCGTCGAATTCGTGAGCGGCGTGCCCGACGAGCGCATCGTCGAGCTCTACAACGAGGCGCAGCTGGCCGTGGTGCCGTCGCTGTACGAGGGTTTCTCGCTGCCTGCCGTGGAAGCCATGTCGTGCGGGGTGCCGCTGGTGGCCACCACCGGGGGCGCCTTGCCCGAGGTCACCGGCGCCGACGGCGAAACCTGCCTGCAGGTGCCCCCGGGCGATTCGGAGGCGCTGGCGGCGCGCATCGGCTGGGCCCTCGCCCAGCCCGAGCTGCGGGCCACCGTGGGTGCTGCCGGACGGGCGCGGGTGGCGGCGAACTACTCGTGGGCGGCTACCGCTCGCAAGACCGTCGAGCAATACCGGGCGCTGCTGGCCGATGCGTCGACGCAGCCGCCCCGCACATCCAGAATCAGGGCGTTCGCCGGCCGCTGATGCTCACCGTGGACTACGAGCGTCTCGGCGCCATGCGCGGCGACCGCGTGCTGGACCTGGGCTGCGGCGCGGGCCGTCACGCCTTCGAGAGCGCCCGCCGCGGTTGCACCACCCTGGCGTCTGACCGCGACCTCGACGAGCTGCGCGCCGTCACCGACATGTTCTCGGCCATGGACGACGCCGGCGAGATCGATTCGCCGGCCGGTCACCAGATCGGCCATGCGGTCGTGGCTGATGCCACCGCATTGCCCTACCCCGACGCCAGCTTCGACCGGATCATCGCTGCGGAAGTGCTCGAGCACATCGTCGACGACGAGCTGGCCATCGCCGAGCTGGCGCGGGTGCTGCGGCCTGGCGGCACCATCGCCGTGACGGTTCCGGCGCGAGCCGCCGAACGGGTCTGCTGGGCGCTGTCGGCCGACTACCACGCACCCGCGGTGCCCGGCGGCCACGTGCGCATCTACAGCTCGGAGGAACTGCGAGCGAAGCTGGCAGCGGCAGGGCTGTACGTCTCCGACAGCCACGGCGCGCACGGCCTGCACACGCCGTACTGGTGGCTGCGCTGCCTGGTCGGGCCGCGCAACGACCAGCACCCGCTGGTGCGCGCCTACCACCGGCTGCTGGTGTGGGACATGACCGCAGCGCCGAAGTCGACGCGCACGCTGGACCGGTTCCTCAACCTCGTGCTGCCCAAGTCGATCGTGCTGTACGCCCACAAGGCCCGGGCCCATGAGGCGGCTGAGCCGGTCGCCGAGCCAGTGGGAGCCGCACATGCAGCCTGAGTTCGCACCCTCAGAGCTCGCTGCGGACCCCGACACTGGGCGTGACCGCCTCACACGGCTCGCGGTCGGCACTGCGCCGCTGCTCACGCCCGAGCAGGTCGCTGCCACGGCCGACGCCATCGAGGCCTGCCAGCAGCCGGACGGTCTCATCCTGTGGTTCGACGGCGGGCACGCGGACCCGTGGAATCACGTCGAGGCCGCCATGGCGCTCGCATCGGCGGGGCGCCACCGGGCGGCCGAAGACGCGTACGGGTGGCTGCGGACGAACCAGCACGACGCCGGCAGCTGGCACAACTACTACACCGCCGACGGCATCAAGGATTCCAAGGTCGACACCAACTGCTGCGCCTACGTCGCGGTCGGTGTGTGGCATCACTGGCTCGCCGCCGGCGACCGCGGATTCGTCGAGTCAATGTGGCCGACGGTCGAGCGGGCGCTCGACTTCGTTGTCGGCCTGCGCAAACCCACCGGCCACATCCCGTGGGCGGTGCACGCCAACGGCACACCGTGGCCGTATGCATTGCTCACCGGGTCGTCGTCGATCGCCCACTCGCTTCGCTGCGGCATCGCCCTGGCGCGCCTGCTGGGACGCAAGCGCCCGCGCTGGGAGCGGTCTGCCACCGAGATCGAGCGCCTGATCCGTCACCGACCGGACTCGTTCGAGCCCAAGGACCGCTGGGCGATGGACTGGTACTACCCGGTGCTGTGCGGCGCGCTCGACGGTGCGCAGGCACGAGCTCATCTCGCGGCCGCCGCACCGAAGTTCCTGCTGCCTCAAGGCGTGCGCTGTGTGGCCGACCAGGCCTGGGTGACCGCAGCAGAGACCTGCGAGTGCGCGCTCGCCTACCTGCGCACCGGCGACGCCGTCGCCGCTCGCCGGCTCTTCGAGGCCACGTCGGCGATGCGAAACGCCGACGGCAGCTACTACACCGGCTGGGTGGTGCCCCAGAGCAGGACGTTTCCGGACGCCGAACGCTCCAGCTACACCGCCGCGGCCGTGCTGCTGGCCGCTGACGCGCTCGACCGGCGCAGCGGCGCCGCCGACGCGCTCATCACGACGCCAGCGGTGTCGACGGCGAGCCTGACGACGACACCGTCGACGAGCTGAGCGGCCGACGCACAACGCGCAGGCTGCCTTTGGCGGCGTGCTCGACGAAGCCGTCGTCCAGGGCTCGCAGCCAGATCTCATATGGGGGCCGCCCGCCGTCGGCGGGATTCGGGAACACGTCGTGGATGGCCAGCAGGCCGCCGGGCATCACCTTGGGCGACCACGCCTCATAGTCGGCGTGGGCGGGGGCGTCACCGTGGCCGCCGTCGATGAACACCAGCGCCGCGCTGCCGAAATGCGCGGCCACGGCGACCGAGTCGCCCACGATGGCCACGACGGTGTCTTCCAGACCGGCGTCGATGAGTGTCCGCCGCAGGAGGGGCAGCGAATCCATGCGACCGGTTTGGGCGTCCAGCAGCTCAGGGTCGTGATGCTCCCAGCCCGCCTGCATCTCCTCCGAGCCCCGGTGGTGGTCGATGGTGAACAGCACCTCACCAACCGCGGCAGCCGCCGCCCCCAGGTACACCGCCGACTTGCCGCAGTACGAGCCGATCTCCACCAGCGGTCCCCGCGGGGCGGCCTCGGCGGCAGCCCGGTACAGCGCCAAGCCCTCGTCGTGAGGCATGAAGCCCTTCACCTGCTGGGCCAGCACCGCCAGCTCGGGGTTCATCGGTGCTCAGACGTTGGGCCCGCCGCGGGACGGGCATCGGGATGACTACCGGCCTGGGTTTCGGCTCGGGCGAACAGCACCCGGTCCAGCAGGATGAACTTCCCCGCCCACAGCACCCCGAATCCGATGAGGTTCGCCGCCGAGACCGCCACCGCGGACTGCCACCACATGTCTGCAAGCCCAACCAGCCCAGTGGAGATGCCGAGCCCGGCGAGGCTGTATGCCCAGAAGGGCAGGATCTCGCCGGTGAGCGAGTGCCGGTCGGTGCGAGACCACACCCATCGCCGGTTGGCGTAGTAGGCCGGCCCAGCGGCAACGCACACCGCCACGACGTTGGCCACGACCGCAGGCCACCCCAGCACCGCATAGGCCACAACCAGCACGGTCTGGGTCACCACCACCGTGCCGGCCGAGACCGCGCTGTAGCCGACCAGCCGACCGAAGAGCCCCCACCTCATCGCCGGTGCCTCACTGCGGGAGTTTCAGGGCGCGGGGCAGTGGACCGGGGTGTCGCAGGCGAAGCGCAGAAATCACTGCTCCGCTGGTGCATTCGGGCGGTAGAAGACCGCCAGCAGCAGCAGCGTGGAGACCAGACCGCCGGCGATGGCGACCACGAACCAGACCGGCCCGCTCCAGTCGAGGCCCAGCGCGTTGTCAACCGACCAGTCGCCGGGACCGGTAGCCGCCACTGCCGCTGCTGCCACAGCCAAGACAAACACGTACTCCCAGCCTTCCCGGATGATGAAGAAGCCGTTCTTGCGGTGGCCGACCCACCCTGCGGTTGTCATCACGCCGATGAACGCCATCGCGCTCAGCGGCGTCAGCAGCCCGAGCGCCAAACCGAAGCCGGCGCCGATCTCGGTGAGAGCGGCAAGGTAGGCGTGCAGCAGGCCCGGCCGCAGACCTTCGGCGGCGAACCAGTTGCCGACACCGCGGATGCCGCCGCGGAACTTGGCGATGCCGTGCAGCGCCAGGGTGACGCCGACGATGACCCGCAAGACGAACAGGCCCAAGTTGATGCTGTCAGGATCCATGTCGGCCGGGCCTCCTCAGTCGGCTTGGCAGGATTCGGGCACGGTAGTCAGAGTTCGAGCCGGTACACGTTGGTGTTCCGCAGGTTGAAGCCGAGCCGGGCATACAGGCGGTTGGCAGCCTCCCGGTCCGGCCGCGAGGTCAGGTCCACCGTGCGGGCGCCCGCATGCCGGGCAATCTCGATGGCACGCTGATTGAGCGCGGCACCGATGCCGCGCCCCCGGGCCGCTTCGTCCACCACCACGTCCTCGATCCAAGCCCGCAGCCCGCTGGCCAGAGGAAAGAGCACCAGAATCATCGCACCCACGATCTCGTCTGCCCCGTCGCGGGCGATCAGCACCGTGTTGGCGGGATGACCAACGATGCGCTCCAACGCTGCGGCATCAGGCGGCGGCGACGACGACAGCTGCGGGTGCAACCGCGCGAACGCGCCCACCAGCTCATCGCCAACCCACTCGCACACCTCGATCAAGACATCAGGGTTCCCCGAGCCAGCTTCAGCCACGCTGCGCATCGTACGGCCACCGAACTTGCAGAGGGTGTGGGCCGGAAGGCACAGATGTCATAGCTGCGGAGGCGGCAGGAGGCTCTGCGACGTTGCGACCTGCTGGATCGCTGGTCGCAGAGGGTTCTGTCGCCTCCGCAGCGGGCGCGCCTCATTGCAGGGTGAGGCCGCAACAGGCTGCCGCTAGCCTCGCCGACGTGGGCCATCTTGAGTGGTTGGAGCGACCCGAACCCGGTAAGGACACCATCCTCATCGCAGCGTTCTCGGGCTGGAACGACGCCGGCGATGCGGCCACCGAGTCCGCCAAGTACCTGCGCCGACGCTTCCGCTGCCACCCGGTGGCCCATATCGACCCCGAGTACTTCTACGACTTCGCCTCGGTGCGGCCCAGCGTGCAGGTGACCGACGGCGAGCGGAAGATCGACTGGCCCACGCCCGACGTGCGCATCGGCGAGGTCGACGACGGCCGGCCCGTGGTGACCGTGCTCGGCGTGGAGCCTCGGCTGCGCTGGCGCACCTTCTGCGACGTCATCATCGAGATGGCCAATTCGCTGGGCGTGTCCACCGTGGTGACGCTGGGCGCGCTGCTCACCGACACCCACCACAACGCGCCGGTCAATGTGGTGGGCGCATCCAACAACGCTGCCCTCAACCTGAACATGGGGCTGCGCCAGTCGACCTACGAGGGCCCCACCGGGATCATCGGCGTGCTGAACGACGCCTGCCACCGGGCGGGTTTTGACAGCGTGTCATTCTGGGCCACCGTGCCCACCTACGTGCACAACTACCCCTCGCCGAAGGCCGCCCTGGCGCTCGCCGAGCGGGTGGGGCAGTTCTTGGGCGTCTCGCTCGGCGAATCCGAGCTACACAGCGCCGCCGCCAACTACGGCCGCCAGATCGACGAACTGGTCGCCGGCGACGACACGCTGGCCCAGTACGCGCAACAGATCCTCGAGGAGTCCGCCGCCGAAGCCGTCGAGGACTTCAGCGAGATGGTCGAGAACCCCGACGGCCTCATCGACGAGCTGGAGCAGTTCCTGCGTCAGCAGGAACCAGATTGATCAGCTGCGCCGAAATTCACGAGAGTTACTGAGAAGCAGCGGGCTAGCGTCGAACGCGGCGCAGCGCCCCTGCGAACCAGAAATGCCAACTGAGCCGGGGGCGCTGCGTCACTTCGGACTGTAACCGGGCATCGCGGCAACCGGCAAGAGAATTGCGCTAGGCGAGGGCGTGGCGCAGGGCCAGCTCTACCTCGCGCTGGTGTGCCTCATCGATGACCGGCCCGTCGGGACCGACCACGTAGAACGAGTCGACCACCTCGTTCGCGAGCGTCTGGATCTTGGCCGATCGGATGTCGAGCCCCATCTCGGCCAGCACCCGCGTCACCTTGTACAGCACGCCGATGTGGTCCTCAGTGCGGACCTCCACGATCGTCGCCCCGGTGGCCGACTCGGCGTCGAACGTGACGCTGGTGGCAGCCCGCGTGGCGGACAGTGCCCGCCGCCGCCGGTACACCCGCGCGCGCTCGGCGATGCGCGCCTCCAGCGCCAGGTGCCCTCGCAGCGACCGGCGTACGTCGAAGGTGACCCGGTCCCAGTCCACCGGCGTGTCGGGCGGGACGATGCGGAACGACGACACTGCCATGCCCGCCGGGCTCGAATAGGCGTCGGCCTGCAGCACGTCGAGCCCGCGCAGCGCCAGCACGCCCGCGGCCCGGCTGAACAGGCCCCGCTCGTCGGGCGCCACCACGGTCAGCACGTCGTCCTCGGCTCGCAGCGCCACCTCGCCGGCCGCCATCAGCTCCACCACCTCTTGGGTCAGCAGCCGACGGTGGCCCGGGGGTGCCTGATCGGCACCGCTCATGTGCTCGGTGGTCATCTCGACCAGGGCGGTCACCAGGTTCGACGTCCACTCCCCCCAGGCCATCGGCCCGGTGGCCAGGCAGTCCGCCTCGGTCATCACGGCCAGCAGCTCCAGGAACTCCGGCGTCTGGGCCGCCCGGGCGACCGTGGCGACCGTGAGCGGGTCATCGAGGTCGCGGCGCGTAGCGACGTCGGTCAGCAGCAGGTGATGCTGCACCAAGCGCACCAGGGTGTCGGCGTCGTCGGCGCTCCAGCCGCAGCGCCGGGCGATGGGGCCTGCCAGCCGCATCCCTGCCTGCGTGTGGTCGCCGGGGTAGCCCTTGCCGATGTCGTGCAGTAGCGCTCCCATCACCAGCAGGTCGGGGCGAGCCACCCGATGCGTGAAGCGGGCTGCGGTGGCGACGGCCTCAAGCAGGTGGCGGTCCACCGTGAACCGGTGGTAGCGGGATCGCTGGGGGCGATTGCGGTTGGGCGCCCACTCGGGCAGCACCCGGGTCCACACGTCGAAGTAGTCGAGCGTCTCGATGACATCGATGGCCTTGTGCCCGCAGCTCAGCAGCTCCACGAACAGCGCTCGGGCGCCGTGGGGCCACGGATCCGGGAAGGGTGCCTGGCGCTCGGCCAGCTTGTCGAGGCTGGTCCGGCTGATCGGCATCCCGCTGCGGGCCGACTGCACCGCCGCATGCAGCACCAGCACGACGTCGGCCGCCGGATCTCCGTCGATTACCAGCTCGCCGTCGCGCACCGACAGCCCGGCGATATCGATATCGAACCCAGCAGGCTCGGCGTGCTCGCGGGCGACGCTGGACCACAGCTGGTCCGACAGGAACGCGATGATGCGCCCGGCGTGCGCGATCTCGGCCATGAAGGCGTCAGCGTCGACCGCACGGAGACGCTGCGCCACGGCGTCCTGGTCGTCGGCGGACAGCACGTCGCTGCGCAGGCCGGTGGTGCGATGCAGCTCCACCCGGGCCCGCAGCAACGTCTGGTAGGCCTCGGCCAGACGCTCGGTGTCTGCGGCGGGAAGTTCGACGTCCGCCAGTTGTGCCCAGCCGATCGCGTGTGCGTCACGCAACCCGCCACGGCCGGTCTTCAGGTCGGGCTCCAGCAGGAAGGCCACCTCGCCGCTCTGGCTGTGACGGCGGCTCACGGCACGCTGCAGTTCGTCGAGCCGCTGGGAGGCGTTCTGGTGCCAGTCGGCCCCCACTCCCTCGATGAGCCGTGCCGTCAGGGCCTCATCACCTGCGAGGTGGCGGGCATCCACGAGCGCCGTTGCTGTGTCGATGTCCGAGGCGGCGAGTTCCAGCGTTTCCGGCAGCGACCGCACGGCGTGGCCCAGCTTCAGCTTCTCGTCCCAGATCGGGTACCACAGGCGGTCGGCCAGATTGCCGCCATGCGAGCTGTCCCCGAGTGCTCCGCCGCCCTCCAGCAGCGCATCACGGCCGTCGTGCAGCAGGAGCAGGTCGATGTCGCTGCCGGGGCACAGCTCGCCGCGGCCGTAGCCGCCGACGGCCACCAGCGACACGCCCGTGCCTTCAGCCTCGGAACCAGCCAGCCCGCACGCTGCAGCCTCCGTCTCGAAGCGCTCAGCCAGCCACGAGTCGGTCAGTGCCGACAGCGCCGCCGGCAGTTCGGCTGCGTCGGCAGCCCCGATCAGCGCCGCTCGCCGCTCGCCGAACGACGTCATCGCATTCCCTCTGCTTCATCACGCCTCGCAGGCTCGGCCGTGTCGTCGCGCCTCGCAGGCTCGGCCGTGTCGTCGCGCCTCGCAGGCTCGGCCGTGTCGTCGCGCCTCGCAGGCTCGGCCGAACGCCGGCGCTGCAGCACCTCGAACGCCTTCGCTGCGCCCCAGGCGATGCCCACCGGGCCCAGCTCAGGATCGATGTCGGCGAACGAGGCCGGGGTCAGCCCGTAGGGATCATCAGGAAATCGGGAGGCGACGAAGTCGTCGCGGTCGGGTGCCGGCACGCCGCCGTCCGCCAGCACCTGCGTGGGAAACCGCACGGCGCCGCGCAGCACGCTCAGGGGTGTGCTGTGCTGCTGGTCGACATCGGTCGCCAGCAGCGCCCGCAGCGGCGGGCCGATCGCGGCGGCGCAGTGCTCGCCAGCCGCTCGTGCCTGCTCGCTGAGCCCCGCAGCGGCGACGCCTGCCCGCTCGCAGGCCTCGACGACACAACGCTCCACCCAGCCGGGCAACGCAGCGAGCACCCCGGCGGCCAGCAGCTCGGCGGCGTCATCCACTGTGTCTATGCGCCTCGCAGGCTCGGCCGTGTCTATGCGCCTCGCAGGCTCGGCCGTGCCGGTTGCGCTCATCGTTCGGCCTCTTGGGCAGGCGTGGGGACCACGCAGTTGCCGTCCGCAAGAGCGCCGTTGAGGTTGCCCGAGCGGAAGCCCTCCAGGTCGAGTGTGACGTAGCGGTAGCCGACGCCGCTGATCGCCTCCACGACGGCTTCACGCCGCCGTACTGCTTCGGCGAGGTCGTCAAGCGGCAGCTCGATGCGCGCCGTGTCCCCGTAGTCGCGCACCCGCAGCTGCCCGAAGCCCAGCCGGCGCAGTGCCGCCTCGGCCCGATCAAGTCGCGCCAGCAGCGGCACCGTCACCTGCGTGCCGTAGGGCACCCGCGAGGCCAGGCATGCCGCGGCGGGCTTGTCCCACGTGCGCAGGCCCAGCTCGGCGCTGACCGTGCGGACCTCGGCCTTGGTGAAGCCCGCCTCCACCAGCGGGAAGCGCGCACCACGGTCGCGTGCTGCGTGCTGGCCCGGCCGATGATCGCCGAGGTCGTCGAGGTTCACGCCGAGCACCACCGTCGCGCCCTGCGCCGCCGCCAAGGGTTCAAGCTGATCCATGAGGGCCGACTTGCAGTGGAAGCACCGGTCGGCGTCGTTGACGCGATACGCGGCGCGCGACATCTCGTCGGTCTCGACGGTCTGCCACGCGAGTCCCCACTCGGCTGCCAAGGCGGCACAGTCGGCCGCCTCATCGGTCGCGAGGCTGGGCGAGACGGCCGTCACGCAGTACGCCTGGTCGCCGAGCACGTCGTTGGCCGCCCAGGCCACCAGCGACGAATCAACACCGCCGCTGAAGGCCACCACTACCGGTCCCGACTGAGAGAAGACGCCCCGCAACCGCTCGATCGAGCCGTTCGCGGGCTCAGCGCCGGTCATGTCGTCGCTCCCGCCCTCGCCCCGTGCCATCGATGCGAGATCTGTGCCCTCAAAGCCGGTCAGCCGGGATGGCGTAGAACAGGTCGGCGCCGCCGGTGACGGCGGGCACCAATCCGGCTGCTCCCGACAGGATCTGGGTGGCATAGAAGTGTGCCGTAGCGATTTTGTCCGCCAGGAACTGCGGCGAAGCGGGCCCGCTGCCGCCGGCTTCACGTGCTTCGGCAGCGCTGAGACCCTGGGAGGCCAGCAGCTGCGCGGCCGCCTGGGCGCTGCGAGCCAGCAGCCAGCCGCCCACCACCACACCGGCCAGGCGCATGAACGGCGTCGAGCCCGCAGCCACGTCGTTGGGCGCCGACGCGAGCTGGGTGCCCAGCCACATCGCCGCGTTGCCGAAGGCCTCCGCACCCGCGCTCAGCGGGGCGGCAATCGCCTTGAGGTCTGCGTCGTCGCTGGCCGCCAGCTCTGCGGCGGTCTCGCCGATCTGGCCGATGAGCCGCGCCATGGCCTTGCCGCCGTCCAGCGGCAGCTTGCGGAATGCCAGGTCGGCGGCCTGGATGCCGTTGGTGCCCTCATAGATGGGTGCGATGCGGCTGTCGCGCCAGTGCTGGGCAGCACCGGTTTCCTCCACGTAGCCCATGCCGCCGTGCACCTGCACGCCCAGCGAGGTCATCTCCACGCCCAGGTCGGTGCCCCAGCCCTTGCTGATCGGCGTCAGGATGGCCACCAGCTCGTCAGCCTGCGCCCGTTCATCAGGATCTGCCGCTGACAGCGACTGGTCGATGGCAGCCGCGTTCAGGTACATGACGCAGCGCATGGCCTCGGCGTTGGCCCGCATGGTCATCAGCATCCGGCGCACGTCGGCATGGTCGACGATGGGCGAGGACTGCCCGGGCGGCAGCTCGGTGCCGATGGCCCGACCCTGCTTGCGCTCGACGGCGTAGTCGCGTGCCTGCTGGTAGGCCCGCTCGGTGAGCGACAGGCCCTGCAGGCCCACCGAGAGGCGCGCGTTGTTCATCATGGTGAACATGGCCCGCATGCCGCCGTGCTCGGGACCGACCATGTAGCCCACTGCGCCGCCGTTGTCGCCGTAGGACATGACGCAGGTGGGGCTGGCGTGAATGCCGATCTTGTGCTCGGTGGACACCGCTCGCAGGTCGTTGCGCTCGCCCAGCGACCCGTCGGGGTTGACGAGGAACTTCGGCACCAGGAACAGGCTGATGCCGCGGGTGCCGGGGGGACTGTCGGGCGTGCGTGCCAGCACGAGGTGGATGATGTTGTCGGCCAGCTCGTGCTCGCCGTAGGTGATGAAGATCTTGGTGCCCGAGATGAGGTACGAGCCGTCGGCCCGGGGCTCGGCCCGGCTGGTCAGGGCGCCCACGTCGGAGCCCGCGTGGGGCTCGGTGAGATTCATGGTGCCCGACCACTCGCCGCTGATCATCTTGGGCAGGTAGGTCTGCTGCAGGGTCTCGTCGGCATGGTGCAGCAGCGCGTCGATGGCACCTTGGGTCAGCAGCGGGCACAGGCTGAACGCCATGCTGGCCGACGTCAGCATCTCCTGCACCGCCAGGCCCACGCACCACGGCATGCCGCCGCCGCCGAAATCGGGGTCGAAGGCCATGCCGTTCCAGCCGGCGCCCACGAACTTCTGGTAGGCCTCGCCGAAGCCGTCGGGGTGGGTGATGACGCCCTCGTCGAAGTCCAGGCCCTGCTGGTCGCCCGGCACGTTCAGCGGCGCCACCTCAGACGACATGAAGCGCCCCGCCTCGTCCAGCAGCGCCCCCGCAGTCTCCAGATCGGCGTGCGCGAACTGCTCGTGAGCGGCCAGCCCGTCAAGTCCGGCGATGTGCTCAAGCACGAACAGCATGTCGTCAACAGGAGCCGAGTACTCAGACATCACAACCTCGCAAAACGCCTTAGCCGGTACCGGGACATCGCAGTAGCGGACCGGCCTGCGAACAGACTAAGACGCTCAGCCGGCAGGCACAGATGCCACAGCTGTGGAGGCGGCAGGGAATTCTGCGACGTTGCGACCTGCCGGATCGCTGGTCGCAGAATTCCCTGCCGCCTCCGCAGCGGGCGCAACCGCCGCCTAGAGACCGATGCGATCAAGCACCGTGGAGACATCGGCCAGCAGTCCCGTGTAGAAGGTGCCGAATTCGCCATACACAGCACTGGCCTCGTCGAAGCGCATCGTGTACACGACCTCCTTGAGGTCGTCGAGGTGCTCGCCGAACAGCGTCACGCCCCACTCGAAATCGTCGACACCAGTGGACCCGGTCACCACCTGCAAAATCCGGCCCCGGAACTTGCGACCCGACGTGCCATGCTCGTACATCAGCTCGCGGCGGGTGTCGTACGGCAGCGTGAACCAGTTGCCGCTGCCTTCAGCCACGGTGCCACGGCGCTTCGACATGGGATAGAAGCAGAACGCCCGCTTGCCCTCGGGAGGCAGCTGCGGGTACAACCGCGGCGTCTTCATCTCGGGCGGCAGGTCGGGTGCGTACTCGCTCACCTCGGTCATCGACACATAGCTGTCGGCAACCTCGAGGCCGGCCTGCTGCAGCAGCGTTTGCAGGCGGCGCAACCGCCACAGGTCGGGCCCCAGCGCCATGAAGCCGACATCGGCCTTGTGTCCCAGCACGGCCACGGACAGCACCTGGTGGTCGTCATCGACGGTGTCGGCAACGGCGGCGAGCACGCCGGAGCGGTCCGCGGCGGGAGTCAGCCTGCAGAACAGGTGCAGCACACCCCAGCCGACCGACGTCGTCACCTCCGGTTGCTGCGACACGCCGGCAGCCTATGAGCGGGCGCCCGCGGCGGCCTCGCCGGCACGCTCGGGAATCCCGGCCAGGCTGCCGCTGTACACGTTCAGCTCGTCGCCGCGTGCGAAGCCAGCCAGCGTGATGGCTGCGGCCCGCGCCGATTCGATGGCCAGCGAGCTGGGAGCGCTGACGGCGATGAGGGTGCCGATTCCCGCCGCCCAGGCCTTCTGCACCATCTCGAAGCTGGCCCGGCCGCTCACGAACAGCGCCATGGAGGCGGCGTCGTTGCGCCCGTCGAGCAGCCGGCGGCCGATGACCTTGTCGACGGCGTTGTGCCGCCCGATGTCCTCGCGCACCACGTCGAGCCGGCCCTGCGCGTCGAAGGTCGCTGCGGCGTGCAGCCCGCCGGTGCGGCCGAACATCTCCTGGGTGCCCGGCACAGCGGCAAGCGCTGCGCGAACGGCGTCGATGCTGAAGTGCTGGGTGCCCGCCAGCGGTCCCAGACGCGCGGCCATGTCGGTGATGGTGGTGCTGCCGCAGATGCCGCAGGCGGCGCTGACGTTGCCGAGACGCGGGGTCGGCACCGGCGCCGTGCCGCCGGTCTCCACGGTGACCACGTTGTACTCGAACTCGGCCGCGGGGCCCTCGCCGCAGTAGCGCACGCCCGTGACGGCCGCGTCGCCGAGCAGCCCGTCGCCCGCGCAGAAGCCCGCCGCGAGCTCGTAGTCGTTTCCGGGCGTGCGCATGGTGGTGGCCACCATGTGCCCGTCCAGGCGGATCTCGAGCGGTTCCTCGACCACTACCTCATCGGGCGTCCGCCGCCAGGTGCCCTGCCGCAGGCGGTCCACCAGCACCCGCATCGTGCGCCCCCGCCGCATCCGGTCAGGGTACCGGCACCCTCCGCCCCGCTCAGTCAGACATCGGGCCCGGGCCCGAGCGGCCCGCGAGCGCAGCGAGTCAGAGCGGACAGCACAGCGCGAAGCGGCCCGGGTGGGGGACCCGGGCCGATTCGATTGGGTTGGGCTGTTCTTTGGGGGTTGGGGAGGCTCCCGCTAGAAGTCCATGTCGGGCATGCCGGGAGCGCCGCCGCCCGAATCGGGCTCGTCGCAGATCACGGCCTCGGTGGTGAGGAACAGTGCGGCGATCGACGAGGCGTTCTGCAGCGCCGACAGCGTCACCTTCGCAGCGTCGATGACGCCTGCGGCAACCAGGTCCTCGTACTCGCCGGAGGCGGCGTTGAGACCCATGGAGCCGTCCAGCTCGCGCACCTTGCTGACCACGACGCCGCCCTCGAGGCCGGCGTTCTCGGCAATCTGCTTCAGCGGTCCGGCAAGTGCGCGCTCGACAAGCCGCGCACCGGTGGACTCGTCGCCGTCGAGGCCGTCCGCAACTGCGCTCACCGCCTGCTCGGCGCGCACCAGCGTGACGCCGCCGCCGGCCACCACGCCGGCCTCGATGGCCGCTTTGGTGGTGCTGACTGCGTCCTCGATGCGGTGCTTCTTCTCTTTCAGCTCGACCTCGGTGGCCGCGCCGACACGCAGCACCGCCACGCCGCCGGACAGCTTCGCCAGCCGCTCCTGCAGCTTCTCGCGGTCGTAGTCGGAGTCGGTGTTCTCGATCTCGTTCTTGATCTGCTCGATCCGGCCGCGCACCTCGGACTCGTCGCCCGAGCCCTCGATGATGGTCGTCTCGTCCTTGGTGACCACCACGCGCCGGGCCGTGCCGAGCAGGTCGAGCGTGGTGTTCTCCAGCTTGAGGCCGACGTCCTCGCTGATGACCTGACCGCCAGTCAGGATGGCCATGTCGGCCAGCATCGCCTTGCGGCGGTCGCCGAAGCCGGGGGCCTTCACGGCCACCGAGCGGATGGTGCCGCGGATCTTGTTGACCACGAGCGTGGCGAGGGCCTCGCCCTCGACGTCCTCGGCGATGATCACGAGCGGCTTGCCTGCCTGGGTGACCTTCTCGAGCACCGGCAGCACGTCGCGGACTGCGGAGATCTTGCCCTGCATGAACAGCAGGTTCGCGTCGTCGAGCACCGCTTCCTGCGAGTCGGGATCGGTCACGAAGTAGGGCGAGATGTAGCCCTTGTCGAAGCGCATGCCCTCGACCAGGTCCATCTCGAGGCCGAACGTCTGCGACTCCTCGACGGTGATCACGCCGTCCTTGCCGACCTTGTCGAACGCATCGCTGATCAGCTGGCCGATGTCGCCGTCAGCCGCAGAGATGGCGGCCACCTGCGCGACATGGGTCTTGGATTCGGTGACGCTGATCGACATGTCCTCGATGGCGCCCACGGCGGCGTCGACGCCGGCCTCGATTCCCCGCTTGACGGCCATCGGGTTGGCGCCCGCAGCCACGTTGCGCAGGCCGTCGCGCACCATGGTCCACGCCAGCACGGTGGCCGTGGTGGTGCCGTCGCCGGCGACGTCGTCGGTCTTCTTGGCCACTTCCTTGACCAGCTCGGCGCCGATGCGCTCCACCGGGTCCTCCAGCTCGATGTCCTTCGCGATGGACACGCCGTCGTTGGTGATGGTGGGCGCGCCCCACTTCTTGTCGAGCACGACGTTGCGGCCCTTGGGGCCCAGCGTGACGCGCACGGCATCAGCGAGTTGGTTCATGCCCGACTCGAGTGCGCGGCGGGCCTCGTCCTCGAACGTGATCATCTTGGCCATATCAGGTGGCTCCTGTCTCGGATGACTCTCGGAAGGGGTGACTGGGCGTCACGATGCCGCCGTCTTCGCAGCGACCGTTAGCACTCTAGAGCTGAGAGTGCTAACCCCCAACCCGTCACACCAGATTCGCGAGCACCTCGGCGGCAGCATCGCGAACCGCCGCCAGCGTGTCGTCCATCGATCGCTCGGCGCCGTAGCGCTCGGACAGCACCACGAGGCTCGTGGCCGGGGTGTCGCCGGCATGCGGGCGCCAGGCGGCAAGATCGGCGTCCGGGTCGCGAGCGCCCACCACGACGCCGGCCGGCACGCCCGCCTCGGCGGCAAGCTCCAGGACGCCCCCCACGACCTTGCCGTCGAATGAGCTGGCATCGAGCCGTCCCTCGCCGGTGATGACCAGGTCGGCGCCTTCGATGGCCTCCGGCAGGCCGATCTCGGTCGCGACCACGTCGAATCCCGGTGCCAGCTCGGCCCGCAGGCCCGCCGCCAGGCCGCCGGCCAAGCCGCCCGCAGCACCCGCACCCGGCGTCTCGCCGACATCGACCCCGTAACGCTCGCGGTACAGGTCGACGAGCCGCTCGAGGCGGCGGGTCAGCAGCTCGACCTGCGGCGGCGACGCGCCCTTCTGCGGCCCGAAGACGCGTGCGGCATCGCGGAAGCGGGTGCGCACATCGCAGGCCACCACCACCGAGACGCCGGCGAGGCGGGCCAGCGGCGACATCGCATCGAGCGCGCCGAGCCCGCCGTCAGTGGTCGCCGAGCCGCCCACGCCCACGATGATCCGCCGGGCGCCGCTGGCAACCGCCTCCGCGATCAGCTCGCCGGTGCCCGCCGTGGTCGCCGCGAGCGGATCATTGCCCTCGGCTCCGCCTGCCAGCAGCAGCCCGCTGGCGCAGGCCATCTCCACGATCGCATCGTCGCCGGCGAGCCGCCACCCCGCTTCGGTCCGGTCCCGCAGGGGTCCTGTCACCAACGAGGTGCGGTTCGGGCCGCCCAGCGCATCGAGCGTGCCTTCGCCGCCGTCTGCTGCGGGCAGGCAGACGACCTCGGCCCGCGGGCCGGCGTGGTGGCGCACGCCGGCCGCGATCGCCTCCGCTACCGCTGCCGCGGATGCCGTGCCACGGAACTTGTCCGGGCACGCGACGACCCGCATGCCGGCTACTCGGCCAAGTCGGTCCCCAGCGCCAACAGCACGTCAGGCGTCTCGAAGCCCTGCACGGCCGACGTGTCTGCCAGCATCGGGAACACGTCATTGTCGGCGTCGAGCTCGAGCACGCCTGCGATCGCCCGCGCCTCGAGCAGCGAGCCCGGCTGGTAGTAGACGCGCGTCCGGTCGAGCGGCGTCCCGACATAGTTCGTCGGCGTCTTGGTGATGTAGCTGAGCGTCTTGAACCGGTCGGTGAGACGTCCCGCAGCTCCCCGGACGGTCGTGGAGTTGGCCACCTGCACCGAGACCTCAGCGGCCGGTCTCGGCTGGAACGGCTCTGCGCCTGCAGAGGTGGTGTCCGTGGCGGGCGCGACGGTGACGGTCGGCGCGACGGTGGCGACCGGGGCAGAGCCCGAGTCGCCCGCATCGGCAGCGCTCGTGGGCGTCGGAGCCTCCGTCGCCGTCGGGAGCGTGTCCCCCGGCGCAGCAGGCGGCGCGGTGTCGGTCACGACCGTGTCGTCGGGATCGTCGACCGAGCGGAGCAGCAGCACGCCCACCACGACGGCCACCAGCACCAGCAGCAACCCGCGCACAGCGGCGCCACTGTTGGATTCGCCAGCTTGGCTGTTCATCGCTGTGAGCGTAGAACCAAAGATGCGCTGCCGGGTGTACCCCTGACGACCTAACTTGCGAACGGACCCTTGGCGGTCCGACCCAGAACCGACCATGAGAGCCAACCCATGAACGTCAGCCCAATGAATGTCAGCACGGTCGACCACCCGGTAGCCGCAGCCCTGCTCACCCGGCTGCGCGACAAGGACACTGCCGTGGAGGAGTTCCGCCAGCGGCTCGACGCGTTGACCTTCCTGCTGGTGTCAGAGGCGCTCACCGATGCGGCCTGGGTCTCCGAGCCGGTCGAGACGCCGCTCGGGCCTGCTGAGGGCTCGCGCCTGGAGCCGATGCCGGCGATCGTGCCCGTCCTGCGCGCCGGGCTGGGAATGCTCGACGCCGCGCTGCGGCTTCTGCCTGCCGCGCCGGTGGGGTTCGTCGGGATGCGGAGGGTCGAGACCTCCGACGGCGTCGGCCACGAGTGCTACCTCGAGTCGCTGCCGAGCGTGCTGGAGGATCGACCGGTGCTGGTGCTCGACCCGATGCTGGCGACGGGCGGCTCGGCAGCCGAGGTGATCCGGGTGCTGGTCGCCTCGGGCGTGGGTTCGGTCACCATGGTGTGCACGCTCGCCGCGCCCGAGGGAATCGCCGCACTGCAGCGCAGCGCCGCTGACGTCCGCATCGTGACCGCTGCCGTCGACAGCCACCTGGACGAGCGGGCGTTCATCGTTCCCGGCCTGGGCGATGCCGGCGACCGCCTCTACGGTCTGGCCTGACCAGCTGCACCTGCAGCTGCGCCATCGTCGGCAGGCTCGGCTGGGCGCCGGCGACCGTCACTGCCCAAGCACCGGCCCGCACGGCCAACCGGGCAGCGTCCTCGACTGTGGCCCCCGATGCGATGCCGACTGCGAACGCCGCGGCAAACGCGTCCCCGGCGCCGGTGGCATCGACCACCGCGACCTGCGGTGCCGCCACGCTGATCTCGCCGTCGACCTCGGCTGGCGGGCCCGCGCCTCGCAACGGGTGAACAACGCAGCCAGCAGCGCCTTGCGTCTCGACGAGCACGGCATCAGGTCGCAGCTCGGGCACGCAGCCGCGGGCATCGGGCTGCCGCAACTGCTGCGCTTCGGCTCGGTTCACGATGACAATGTCGGCCAGCGGCAGCACCGCCGCGGCGACGTCGTTGTAGGGGGCGGGGTTCAGTACCACCGTCGCACCGTGCTCGCGAGCGATCTCGGCGGCGGCCCGGGCGGCTTCGGCGCTCACCTCGCCTTGCAGCAGCAGCGCATCAGCCGCAGCGATCCCGGAGGCGGCTGCCTGCACGCCGTCGGCATCAAGCGATGCGTTGGCACCTGCGGCCACCACGATCGACACGTCGTCGGGATCGACGGTGATCGCTGCCAAGCCGGTCGGCACCCCCACACCGGCGACGTGCCGGCAGTCGATTCCCTCCGTCTCGAGACCCGAGCGCAGCCACCGTCCCTGCTCGTCGTCGCCCACCCGGCCGACCATCACCACCTCGGCTCCCAGGCGGGCCGCCGCCACCGCCTGGTTGGCGCCCTTGCCCCCGCGGAACCACGCGATGCGCTCGGCATGCATCGTCTCATCGGGTGACGGCCGGCGCGGCACCCACAGCGTCACATCGGCGTTCAGGCTGCCCACCACCACGATCTTCGGCGCGCTCATGGACGGGCCTCGCACACCACCGAAGGCAGCGCAACAGTCGTCGTCGCCGGCAGGTCATGCACCCAGTCCCACAGTGCCGCCGCGCCCGAACCGGCGAGCGTGGCGAACTTGGCTTCGAGCTCGTCGGCACTCAGGGGGTCGTGCATGGATCCCTTCTGACCGCACACGGAGCGTTCCAGCACGCTGCCGTCGCGCAGCGTGATGCGCACCGAGCCGCCCATCGTGTGCGCGTAAGTGGCATCCCAGCGCGCATCGGCAGCGATGGCCGCGACCTTCGACTGCAGCTCGACCAGCTCGGCATCGGCAATCCGCTCCGCGCTGTAGGTGGCGGGGTCCGCGGGATCGGCCACGAGCGCCGCCGCAATGTTCCAAGGCCCCGAGTACTGCGCGGCCAGCACCGATGAGGTGCCGTCGCCGCTGTTGTGCACGGCTGCCTTCGTGGGTGCCGTCGCCTCGATGCGCTCGATCATGTCGGGCCGCAGCCCGTGGGCGGTGCGCAGGTCCAGGGTGGCCTGGATCAGCGGGTGAATGTCACTGCACGCCGCCCACGGCTTGACCGTGATCTCATCCAGCATCCAGCGGCTCCCGAGGTCATCGGTGAGCAGCTCAATCTGGGGCTCGTCGCTGAACACACGGCAGAAGCCGTAGGCGCCGGCCAGCCCGTCAGCCGGCCCCTCGAAGCCGCCGGCGGCCAGCCGTGCTGCCATCACGCCGCCCTCGGCGGCGCGACCCGCATGGAGGCGCTTGGTCTGACCGCCGGACGATGCAAACTCCATCGTCCCCGACGCCAGCGTGGCGGCGATCCCCAGCGCGTGGCGCAGCCGGTCGGCGTCCAGACCCAGGAGGCGGGCCGCGGCCGCTGCAGACCCGAAGACTCCGCACATCGACGTGGGATGGAAGCCCCTCAGCAGGTGCATACCGGGCCCGACCGCAATGCCGGCTCGGCCCATCGCTTCGTAGCCCACGACAACGGCGTCGAGCGCATCAGCGCCCCCCGCGCCCAGTTCCTCCGCCAGCGCCAGCACTGCGGGCACCACTACCGCGCCGGGATGGGAGATCGACTCCTCGTGGACGTCGTCCAGCTCGAAGGCATGCGCGGCTGCGCCGTTGGCGAAGGCGGCCATGGCCGCGGTGGTGCGGCCCCCGCCGATGATCGACGAGCTGCCCACGCCGCCGGTCTGGAGGGCGTAGCCCGCTGCCGTGCGGGCCCACGGCAAAGCGGCGCCGAAGATCATGCAGCCGAAGGTGTCGGCGACGCAGTCCTGCGCGATGTCGGTCAGGCGCGCCGGCACCGAGCCTCCCAACGCCGTCAGAAACTCAGCCAGCGCGGCAGTCGGATTGGTCGCGTCGTCGGCAGCCATCAGCCCCATCGAACCAGAAGCAGCGAGTTCAGCCGTGCCTGGTCTCCAGCGCCGCCTGGGCCAGCGATCCCAAGTGCGCCACCGAGTCCTCGCTGTGGACGGTGCCGACGCCGGAAGGTTCGCAGATGAGCGGCCCGGGGGTGTAGCCGCGACTGCGGAGCCCGCGTTGGACGGATTCCACCAGGCCGAAGTCTTCGGTGGCGGTCGTCTGCCAGTCCAGGTCGATGACCTCGCGCTGCACGTCGGAGGGCTCGGCGGTGTCCAGCCAGAACTCCCGCACCAGCAGCGTCCGGTCAACCCCCAGCGGCACCCAGCGGAACGTGTTGACGACCTGGCCGGGATACACCTGGATCGCCGAGGCGGGCCAGACGAAGTAGGCGACATAGTCGGCGCCGTCATCGAGGCGCGTGTAGCCGGACCGCTGGGCGGGTGCGCCCTGCGCGAAGTGGCGGATCACCCTGCCCTCGCAGCTGATGCGGTAGCTGGCAGGGTCCACCACGCCGGTGGTGAACGAGCGGTGCACGTTCGGGCAGTGGTAGCACTCGTTGTAGTTCTCGACGACGACCTTCCAGTTCGCCGCCATGACATGGGTGTTGCGCCAGCTCAGCACCCGCTCGGGCGCAGCCGGAGCGTTCTCCAGCAGCTCGGACTCCACCCCGGGCGCCACCTGCGACAAGGCGGGCGCGCTGCGGTCGAGGTTCACGAACAGGAACCCGCCCAGCCGCTCGAGGCGCACTGGCGGCAGGCAGATCTCGCCGACATCCCGGCTGCGGGCGCTGGCCAGCGTGCCGTCGAGCGCGTACACCCATGCGTGGTAGGGGCACGTGATGACGCCCGGCGCGGTGTGCATCTCGCCGCCGGGCTGCGGCGGCCCGAACAGCTCGTGGCCCCGGTGCTGGCACACGTTGTAGAACGCGCCGAGCCGGCCGCCGTTGTTGACCACGAACACCGACTCGTCGCCCGCCGTGGCGGTGAGCACCTGGCCGTGGGATGCCACCTGGGACTCGTGGCCGACCATCACCCAGGATCGGGCGAACACCGCGTCCAGCTCGGCATCGAAGATCGCCTGGTCGGTGTAGTAGCGGGCCGCGAGCGCCCGATTCACGGAAGGTCCCCCAGCGCGGCCACGAGCCGGGCCGTGCTCAATGGGACCGGCTGGTGCGCCGCCGACGACTTCACGGGATGTCTCCGAGAGCGGCGACCAGCCGGTCCATGCGCTCGCGGAAGCCGACGTCGGCTCGCAGGAATCTCTGGCCAAGACCTCGAAATGACACGGCGCCGTCCTTGGTGATCACCCCCCGTTCGAGCAGCGATTGCCACACGCCCGACGAGTCCAGCTGTTGATCCAGCAGCTCGATGAGGAAGAAGTTCGACCGCGAGCCCTCCACGCAGCGGAACCGGTCGAGCTTGGAGTCGAACAGATCCTGGGCGTAGGCACGGGCGTCGCAGATGACCTCGACCGTGCGCTGCACGAACTCGTGGTCGCCCAGTGCCGCTACGCCCCCGGCGATCTGCAGCTGACCGACATTCCACGTGGGCTTCGCAGCCAGCAGCGCGTCGATGATTCCGGACTGAGCCACGCCGAACCCCAGCCGGAGCCCTGCGAGGCCGTACACCTTCGAGAACGTGCGCAGCACGATGAGGTTCGGATGCTCGGCCACCAGCCCGATGCCGCCGGGGTCGCCCGAGTAGTGCACGTAGGCCTCGTCGAGCACCACGAGGCAGTGCGAGGCAGCCTCGATCACGCGCCGCAGGTCGCCTTCCGCTGTCCACGTACCTGACGGCGAGTGCGGGTTGGTGACGAAGACGATCTTGTGCTCGGGACGGATCGCTGCGATGTAGGCGTCGATATCCACCGCCATCGTCTGGGGATCGGTTGCCTCGTAACGCAGGTCGGCAACCCGTCCCTCGGCCTCGGCGAACAGGTGGTACATCGGGAAGCACGGCGCCGGCATCAGGATGGGCTCGCCCTGGGCTGCGTAGGCGCGGATGAGCACCGAGATGATCTCGGTCTCGCCGGCGCCGCAGAGGTAGTTGCCCGGCTCGTAGCCGTAGGTCTCGGCCAACCGCTCCCTGAGCGGCTCGGCGGTCCACGACGGGTAGATCTGCATCCTTCCGATCGCATCCGCCACAGCAGCCTGCGCGGCCGGGGACGGACCGTAGGGATTCTCGGCTGAGCCGAGCTTGGTGATGTCTTCGAGGCGCAGCCCGTAGCGCTGTGCCACCTCGTCGGCGGCGAGGCCCGGCACGTAGTACTCCGGATGCCGCAACGCCGCGTGAACCGCTCCGGGCACCTGTGTATGGTCAGCCGCCACTGGGCGGTATTCTGCCGCACGCCGGGACCGCATCGTGACCAATGTGAGGGTGCATGAGCCTGCCCGATTCGACGCGAGTCGCGGTCATCGGCGGCGGCATCTGCGGTGCCAGCCTGCTGTACCACCTGGCCCACGAGGGCTGGGGCGACACGCTGCTCATCGAGAAGGGTGAGCTGACCTCTGGCTCCACCTGGCACGCCGCCGGTCAGGTCACTCACTCGGTCTCCGGCTACACGCTGGCGGCCATGCGCCGCTACGCCTGCGAGCTGTACGACAGCCTCCCGGCAGAGTCGGGCATTTCGACCACCTGGCACCGCAGCGGCAGCTTCCGGATCGCTTACCACGACGAGGAAGTGGATTGGCTGCGGGCACAGCTCGGCTTGGCCGCCTACGTCGGCAACGAGATGGATTGGGTCGGCCCCGATTTCATCGCCGAGCTGCACGCCTTCTTCGACACCTCTGAGGTGCAGGGCGCTGTGTGGACGCCCAACGACGGCCACGTCGATCCCACGGGCGCCACCAATGCGCTGGTGGCTGTGGCTCGGCAGCGGGGCGCGCAAGTGAGCCGCCGCAACCGCGTCGTCGAGATCGGTCGGCGGGCCGACGGCACCTTCGACGTCGTCACCGAAGCCGGCACGGTGCACGCCGAACACGTCGTGAATGCCGCCGGCTGCTACGCCCACCAGGTGGCGCAGATGGTGGGTCTGGCGGTGCCGATGGCCAACGCGCTGCACTCGTACTTCGTCACCACTCCGGTGCCGGAGTTCGCCGAACTCGAGCGCGAGCTGCCGGTGGTGCGCGACGACTACGTCTCGGGCTACATCCGCCAGGAGCAGGACGCCGGGCTCATCGGCATCTACGAGCAGCGCAACGCCGAGGCTGTTTGGGCCGACGGGCCCGGCTGGGACTTGGAGAACCCGCTGTTCGATGCCGACTACGACCGGGTCGGGTTGTGGCTGGAGCGAGCGTTCGAGCGGGTGCCGATCCTGGCCGAGGTCGGCATCCGCAGTGTCATCCGCGGGGCGATTGCGCACACACCCGACGGCGACCCGCTCATCGGCCCGTCAGGAGTGCCGAACTTCTGGCAGTTCGCCGGCGTGCAGGTGGGCCTGGCCGACGGTCCCGGCCTGGGTCGGGAGCTGGCCCGCTGGATGGTGCACGGCGAGACCGACCTGAGCCTGCGGGCCTACGACGCCCGGCGCTTCGGGTATATCGAGCCGGGCGATGTGTCCACCTACGGGCGCATCAAGGGCGCCGAGGACTACGAGTTCCGCCACCAGACACCGCTGCCCGGCCTCGAACGGCCCGAGGCCCGGCCCTACCGGGCGTCGCCGGCCCTGGCGCCGCTTTCGGACGCGGGCGCGGTCTTCACCCAGGTGTACGGCTGGGAGCGGCCCAAGTGGTTTCCGACGGCAGCGGGGCTGCCGCAGTGCGACGTGGTCTCGTTCCGCCGCACCGATTGGTTCGAGGTGGCCGCGGCCGAGGCCGCTGCGGTGCGCGAACGGGTCGGGATCATCGACTCGTCGGCGTTCGCCAAGTTCGACCTCGTCGGGCCGGATGCCGCGGCGGTGCTGGACCGGCTGACCACGAACCGGCTGCCGAAGAACGGCCGCATCTCGCTGACGTACACGCTGACGCCGACCGGGCGGATCGAGGGCGAGCTGACGGTCTCCCGGCTCGGGCCCGAGCACTTCTACCTGGTGTCGGCCGCGGTGTTCGAGCTGAAGGAGCGAGAGTTCTTCGAGACGCATTGGCCGGCGGGCGCCGACGCCCGGCTGGTCACCCGCTCGAGCGACTTCGGCGTGCTGACGCTGGCGGGTCCCCGCTCGCGGGATGTGCTGGACGCCTGCACCGATGCCGACCTGGGCAACGACGCGTTCGGTTGGCTGTCATGCCGGGAGATCACCGTGGCCGGCATCGGAGGCGTGCGAGCGCTGCGGGTGGGATTCACGGGCGAGCTGGGCTGGGAGCTGCACGTGCCGCTCGATCGCATCGCTGATCTGTATGGAGCGCTGAGAGATGCCGGCGAGCCGCACGGCATGGCGAATGTCGGGAACCACGCCACCGAGGGTCTGCGGATGGAAAAGCGGTACATGATCAGCCGCGACCTGACCCACGACGTCACCCCCGACGAGGCCGGCCTGGGACGCTTCGTGAAGCCCGACAAGGGCGACTTCATCGGGCGCGACGCGCTGCTGGCCCGCCGTGCAGCGGCCGCCAGCGGCGAGCGGCCGTGGCGCTGGAAGCTGGCGTACCTGGCCGTCGACACCGACGTGGCCGAGGTCGGCGGCAGCGATGCGGTGTACCGGGACGGCCGCCCGGTCGGGCTGGTGACGACGGGCGCATACGGCTTCTGGGTGGGCCAGGGCCTGGCGTTCGCCTACCTGAACCCGGCCGACGCCGAGCCGGGCACTCCCTTGACGGTGCGTGTCCTCGGCGAACACCGTCCAGCTCGGGTGCTCAGCGAACCGATCTACGACCCCTCGTCGGCGAGGCTGCGTCAATGAACGCCCCGGCGACGATGCGTGCGGCGCTGCTGGTGGGTCACGGCGGGCCCGAAATGATCCAGGTGCGCGACGACGTGCCGGTGCCGGTGCCCGGGCCCGACGACGCGCTCATCAAGGTGGCGGCGTGCGGCATCAACAACACCGACATCAACACGCGGGTGGCCTGGTACAGCAAGTCGGTGACCGAGGCGACATCGGGAGCGGGATACGCCGATGCCGACGCCGCGGATTCCACCTGGGGCGGCAAGGGCGTTGCGTTTCCCCGCATCCAAGGCGCCGATGTGGTGGGGCAGGTGGTGGCCGTCGGGGACCGTGCCGATGCGAGCCTGGTGGGACGGCGGGTCATGGTGGAGCCATGGCTGACCGACCCTGCCGACCCGACCGACCGGAGCAAGGCCCGCTATCTCGGCAGCGAGGCAGACGGAGGCTTTGCCGAGTTCGCCGCGGTGCCTGCGGTGAACGTGTACCCGGTCGAGACTGCGCTGTCTGATGCCGAGCTGGCGACGTTCGCCTGCGCCTCGTCGACGGCAGAGCACATGCTCCAGCGCATCGGCCTCGCCGGCGGCGAGAGCATCGCTGTTCCCGGAGCGAGCGGCGGCGTTGGCTCGGCGCTGGTGCAGCTTGCCACGCGGCGAGGCGCGCGGGTGGTGGCCGTCGCAGGCGCCTCCAAGGTGGCGCAAGTGCTGGAACTCGGCGCCGACGTGGTGGTGCCACGACAGGAACCTGAGCACGATGTTGCCGCGGCGGTCGAGGCCAATGACGGGCCGTTCGACGCCGTGGCCGACGTCGTAGGCGGCGATGCCGTGGGGCTGTGGCTTGATGCGCTCGCAGGCCGCGGGCGCTATGTCACCTCGGGCGCCATCGCCGGACCCATGGTCGAGCTGGATCTGCGGACGATCTATCTCAACGACCTGGAGCTGCACGGCGCCACGATCTACGGGCCCGGGCTGTTCGCCGATCTGGTCGGCTACATCGAGCGCGGCGAGATCCGCCCGGTGCTCGGCGGCACGTTCCCGCTGGAGCGCATTCGCGAGGCCCAAGAGGCCTTCGTGCGCAAGGAGCACTTCGGCAACCTGGTGATCACGCTCTGAGCGAGCCCGCCCGGTCAGGCGACGCGGGCCGAAACCAGCACGGCTGAGCCCGAGGTGGGAATCGAACCCACAACCCCCGCTTTACAAGAGCGGTGCTCTGGCCGTTGAGCTACTCGGGCACCGACTCCAGCGTAAGGGCGAAGACGGCTGAGTCAGGCGGGATTGCCGGCTCGGGCGCGCGCGATATCGAACAGGGCAACCGCTGCGGCAGCTGCAACGTTGAGGGATTCGATGCGACCCATGACCGGGATCGACACCACCTGGTCGCACCGGCGCTCCACCAGCGCCGAGAGTCCCCGGCCTTCAGCGCCGAGCACCAGCACCAGCGGCTCATCGGCGACCCGCAGCGACTCCAGCCCGCCGGACGCGTGGCCGTCCAAGCCGATGGCCCACAGACCGGCATCGCGAAGCTTGGCGAGCGCAGCGGGCAGGCCGCCGACCAGGGCAATCGGCAGGTACTCGATGGCGCCAGCAGCGGCCTTCACCGCCGCCGGCGTGAGGTTGGCAGAACGATGGCTGGTGAGCACCACCCCGGTGGCGCCCGCAACTTCGGCCGTACGCAAGATGGCACCGAGATTGCCCGGGTCGGTGACGCCGTCGGTGGCCACGACGAGCGGCAGCGTGTTCCCCATCGGCCGTGCCAGTTCCTCCAAGGGCACAGGTTGGACGGCAGCGGCCTTGGCCATCACACCCTGCGGCGCGGCGGTGAGCGCTGCCTCGTCCAGCTTGCGGCGCGTGACCTCACGCACCGGCACCCGCCGGTCGCCGGCCAGGTCGACGATCTCGGCCAGCGTGGCAGCCGAGTGCGCGTCCTCCGAGATCAGCACCTCGTGCACCTTGCGCTTGCCGGCCCGCAGCAGCTCCCGCACGGCCTGCCGGCCTTCGACGTGGTCGCCGCCGAGACCTCGCGGCCTTGACTGCTGCCGCTCAGACTGCGACTGGTTCGCGGCACCCCGCCCGGCGCCAGGACGGCTGCCGGAGCCGGTTCGCCGCTGCTGTCCCTCACCCCCGCGGCCTGAGGCCCGGGTGCTTCGCTGGCGGCGCGGAAGCGCAGCACCCCGCCCGCTGCGAGGAGGGGGGCTCTGTCGCCTGCCTCGTTCCGCGCTCATTGCCGGCGTCCGGCGAGACGTGCTGATGGCTGCTCGCCCCCGGCGAGCAGGAGGGCCACGGCATGGGCCACGATGCCGTCGCTGCCGCCGAGCCCCTCGGTGCGTTTGCCGCACACCGTGACCGGCCCGCCGGCTGCGCCGCTGAGCCGCTCCTGCATCTCATCGCGATGAGGGGCGATCATCGGCCGATCGCAGACAACCGTGCAATCGGCATTCGCCAACTGCCAGCCGCCCTCAGCAAGCAGCGCCGAGACCTGCAGCAGCATCTCGATGCTGTCAGCGCCCCGCCAGCGCTCATCGCTGTCGGGAAAGTGCGTGCCGATATCGCCGAGCCCGGCAGCGCTCAACATCGCATCGATCACCGCATGCGCAACGACATCAGCATCGCTGTGCCCCGCCAGCGGCCGCTCACCGGGAAACCGGACCCCGCCCAGCACCAGCGTCCGCCCCCCACCTTCAGCACCATCAGCAAACGGATGGGCGTCATACCCATGCCCCACCCGCATCGCCGGCCCAGCCCCGCCGTCAGCAGCACTCACGCCAGTTGACGCTAGAGCCCGCCACCGCCAGTGCGACCACGCAGCAGCGCCTCCACGATTACCAGATCGTCGGGCTCAGTGACCTTGTGCGCCGCAGCCTCTCCCGGGACCGCCACCACGGTGCCGCCCACCGCCTCGACCAGCGCCGCGTCGTCGGTTGCCTCGGACTCGCCGGCATGGACCGCCACCAACGCCTCCCGGCTGAATGCCTGCGGGGTCTGAGCGGCGAAGAGCCCCGAGCGGTCGACGGTCCCAGCGACGACACCGCCCGCTTCGCCCCACTCCGGCACTCGCTTGAGCGTGTCGCTCACCGCTATCGCCGGCACCGCAGCATCGGCCCCGTCACGAACCGCAGCAATCACGGCATCGAACAGCCCCACCGACGCCCCCGGCCGAGCAGCGTCATGACACACAACCACATCGACGTCAGCAGGAACCGTCGCCAACCCAGCCCGAACCGACCCCGACCGAGTCCCCCCACCCGCCACGACGACATCGACACCATGAGCGCTGTCGACCAGCTCGTCCGCCAGCTGCACAGGCACCACCAACGTCACCCCATCACAAGCCGCCCCAGCCGCCTCGACGCTCCAAGCGACCATCGGCCGCCCAGCTACGGGCACCGTCACCTTCGTAGCGCCGTCAGCCCCCGCCCCAAACCGAGTCCCCGCGCCAGCAGCCAAAACAAGAGCCCAGGCCCGTCCCACCAGCCCAGTCTGCCCCCAGATGACACAGGAATACGAGGGCTGTGGAGGGCGCGAGGGCTAGCGGAAGGTCAACGCACGGCGCCGACGACGCCCACGAAGCGCAACAACAGTCACAAAGACAACGATGAGCCCCAGAACAATCCACCAGATCACAGCAATCCGCGCCCCCCGAGAAGCCCGAGCATCCAACCGCTCGGCCTCAGCATCGGCAGCAGCAATCTCGGCATCCAGCAGCTCGCCCGAAACGCGCAGCTCCCGAACGCCCCCCTCGTTCAAGGTCATCACGCCATTGCCTGGCAAGGTCCCGCTTCCCTGTGGCACCGTCGCCCGGACTACCAGCGTCACCAACTGGTCGAGCGGTACTCCCGCCCGCTCTTCGATCTCGGAGATCGGCAGCCCGAACAGTTCGCCTTCCAGCGCGTCGGCGGTCGCCGGATTCACCAGCCCCGCGACCGGCCGGTCCAACCCGACGGTCACCGTCAGGTCGTAGAGCACTCGTGCCCCGTCGCGCGACCCCACGAACGTCGCCGACCGGAACAGTCCGGCTGAGCCGTCCGCCGGTCGGTCGATCTCTGCGAGCACCTCCGCCAGCTCCGCCGGGGACGAGAAGCGCTTGACTGCCACTGCGCGGTGCCGCTCGCCTGCCGCCGTCTGCTCAGCGAACTGCCGGATGTCCCAGCCGACCAGGTCGTCGGTCACGATGAGCTCGCCCAGGTCCGGCACCCACCGCATCACCTCCTCGTCGAAGACGATCTCGACGGTGACCTTGCCGGTGCCGTCGTGGGCGACATCGACATCGACGACGATGTCGACCCGGCAGCTCGCAGCCAGCACCGCGAGGAGGACGAGCGCAGCGCCGAGCGCCCACCGGCGCGGGCTGTGGCAGGTGTCAGGCTCCGGCGAACCGCGAGTAGGCATCCGCCGGGGCATGCCTACTCGGCGGCGGCGGCCTCTTCGAGCTCGATCGGCCCGGGGTCGAAGCCCTCGATGGCACGGAACACGATCTCGTCGTCCTCGACGTCCACCACGATGATCTCGCCGGCGTGGAACTCCTTGTACAGGATCCGCTCGCTGAGGGCGTCCTCCACGTGGTGCTGGATGGCGCGCCGCAGCGGGCGTGCGCCGAGCTGCGGGTCGTAGCCCGTGCGGGCCAGCCATTCCTTGGCGGCGTCGGTCAGCTCGAGGCCCAGGCCTTGGGCCCGCAACTGGTCGCTGGTGCGCGAGATCATGAGGTCGACGATCAGCACCACCTCTTCGACGCTCAGCTCGTGGAAGACGATGGTGTCGTCGATGCGGTTCAGGAACTCGGGCCGGAACTGCGCCTTCAGCGCGTCGTTGACCTTCTCCTTCATGCGCTCGTAGCTGGCGCTCTCGTCAGCAGTGGCGAAGCCCACCCGCGCCTTGCGCAAATCGGCAGTACCCAGGTTGGAGGTCATGATGAGCACGGCGTTGCGGAAGTCCACCGAGCGGCCCTGCGCGTCGGTGAGCCGGCCCTCCTCCAGGATCTGCAGCAGCGTGTTGAACACGTCGGGATGGGCCTTCTCGATCTCGTCGAACAGCACCACTGAGAACGGCTTGCGGCGCACCGCTTCGGTGAGCTGGCCGCCCTCGTCGTAGCCGACGTACCCCGGAGGGGCGCCGACGAGCCGGCTCACGGTGAACTTGTCCATGTACTCGGACATGTCGAGGCTGATCAGCGAGTCCTCGTCGCCGAACAGGAACTCCGCCAGCGTCTTGGCCAGCTCGGTCTTGCCGACGCCCGACGGGCCCAGGAAGATGAACGAGCCGCCCGGTCGCTTGGGGTCCTTCAGGCCGGCGCGGGTGCGGCGGATGGCCTGGCTGACCGCCTTGATGGCGTCGTCCTGGCCGATGACCCGCTTGTGCAGGGCATCTTCCATCTTGAGGAGCTTCTGGGTCTCCTCCTCGGTCAGCTTGTAGACGGGGATGCCGGTCCAGATGGACAGCACCTCGGCGATGGCCTCTTCGTCGACTTCGTCGAACAGGTCGTGCCCTTCGGCCCGTGCCTGGGCCATGACTTCGGTGCGCTGCTCGAGCAGGTCTTTCTCCTCGTCGCGCAGCGCGCCGGCCGTCTCGAAATCCTGCGACTCGACCGCCTGCTTCTTGCGCTCGGTGACATCGGCCAGCTTCTTCTCGATCTCCTTGAAGTCGGGCGGTGTCGACATGCGCTTGATGCGCAGGCGAGAGCCGGCCTCGTCGATGAGGTCGATGGCCTTGTCGGGCAGGTGCCGGTCGGCGATGTAGCGATCGGCCAGATTGGCTGCGGCCACGAGCGCCTGGTCGGTGATGGTGACCCGGTGGTGCTGCTCGTAGCGGTCGCGCAGCCCCTTGACGATCTCGATGGTGTGGCTGAGCGTCGGCTCGTCCACCGTTATCGGCTGGAAGCGGCGCTCCAGCGCTGCGTCCTTCTCGAGGTACTTGCGGTATTCCTCGAGCGTGGTGGCACCGATGGTCTGCAGCTCGCCGCGCGCCAGCATCGGCTTGAGTATCGACGCAGCGTCGATGGCGCCCTCTGCAGCACCGGCGCCGACGAGGGTGTGCAGCTCGTCGATGAACAGGATGATGTCGCCGCGGGTGCGGATCTCCTTCAGCACCTTCTTGAGGCGCTCCTCGAAGTCGCCCCGGTAGCGGGAGCCGGCCACCAGCGCGCCGAGGTCGAGCGTGTAGAGCTGCTTGTCGCGCAGCAGCTCGGGGACGTCGTTGTTGACGATCTTCTGGGCGAGGCCTTCCACGATGGCCGTCTTGCCCACGCCGGGCTCGCCGACGAGCACCGGGTTGTTCTTGGTGCGGCGCGACAGCACCTGCATGACGCGCTCGGTCTCGCGCAGCCGGCCGATGACCGGGTCGAGCTTCTTGGCCCGGGCGTCGGAGGTCAGGTTGCGCCCGAACTGGTCGAGCACCAGCGAGCCGCTCTGGCCGCCCTGCTCGCTGCCTTGGCCGGCCGAAGCGCCGACCGTCTCGCGGCCGCTGCCCGAGCCGCTGTAGCCGGAGAGCTGCTGGATGACTTCCTGGCGGACCTTCGACAGGTCGGCGCCGAGCTTGACCAGCACTTGGGCGGCCACGCCCTCGCCCTCACGGATCAGGCCGAGCAGGACGTGCTCGGTGCCGATGTAGTTGTGGCCGAGCTGCAGCGCCTCGCGCAGCGACAGCTCGAGCACCTTCTTCGCGCGCGGCGTAAAGGGGATGTGGCCGCTGGGCGACGAGCTTCCCTGCCCGATGATCTCTTCGACCTGGCTGCGCACGGCCTCCAGCGAGATGCCGAGCGACTCCAGCGCCTGGGCGGCGACGCCCTCGCCCTCGTGGATCAGCCCCAGCAGAATGTGCTCGGTGCCGATGTAGTTGTGATTCAGCAGGCGCGCTTCCTCTTGCGCCAACACCACCACTCGGCGAGCCCGATCGGTGAAGCGTTCGAACACTGGGCCTCCTGGTCTGAGCCTTGCACACGGTCCTGCACGCGGTGCAGAAGGTCGCTTGAGCGCAGTGTAACGATGCCCTGCCAGATCGCTCTCTTGCTTTCGACCGGGCCACCGAGCCGCCGGCCCGGCGGTGAACGCCGCGCGTTTCGAGCGCGGTTCGAGTGCCGCAACGGCGCTGCTGTCGTTTACGGTTGCGCCGTGGCGCCCCTTTCCCCGTTGCAGGCCCGGTCGAGTGCCAACGACGACTTGGCGCGTGTCGAGTCGGCGCTGCGGGCTGCGGCGGTCACCGGCGACGAGTTCCTCACCGAGGTGACCTCGCACCTGATCCCGGCCGGCGGCAAGCGGCTGCGGCCTGCGTTCGTCATCGCGTCGGCGCTGGCGCTGGATCGCGACGGCGCAGCGCCCGAGGCGGTCACCGACGAGATGGTGCGCGGCGGCGTTGCGGTGGAGCTGGTGCACCTGGGCTCGCTGTACCACGACGACGTCATGGACGACGCAGAGACCAGGCGCGGCATCGAGGCGGTGAATCACCGCTGGGGCAACCTGAAGGCGATCTTGGCCGGTGACTTCCTGCTGGCCAAGGCCTCGGAGCTGGCGGCGTCGCTGGGAACCGAGGTGGCAGCGCTGCTGGCCGCCACCATCGGGCGCCTGTGCGAGGGGCAGGTGCGCGAGCTGCAGCTCATCTACGACCGCGGCCGCACCGAGGACCAGTACTTCCTGGCCATCCAGGGCAAGACCGCCGAGCTGTACGCGACGTCGTGCCGCATCGGCGGGCTGGTGGGCGGCGTCGACGGCGAGACCTTGGACCGCTTGACCCGCTTCGGGCTCGCGTACGGCATGGCCTTCCAGATCGTCGATGACGTGCTGGACCTGGTGGCCACCGACGAGGAGCTCGGCAAGCCGTCGGGCAACGACCTGCGCGAGGGCGTGTACACGCTGCCCGTCATCCGGATGCTGGCCGACGGGCAGGCAACCAGCGAGACCCTGCGGGATCTCCTGGGCGAACCGCTCGACGACGAGCGCCGCGATCGCGCCCGGGCAATGATCGTGGACGGCCCCGAGATCGCCACCTCAGTCGAGACAGCGCAGTCTTACGTGACCCAAGCCCTCGAGGACCTCGCCCCGCTGGACGCGTCGCCGGCGGTCGTGGGTCTGCGGGCCGCGGCCTCCAACCTGCTGGGGACACTGCCCCCGATCTCTCCGGGCGCACGCGCGGCAAGCGCCAGCTGACGGTGGGCGGGCCCCAGATGCAGCCGGGCTGGCCGATCCGGCGCTGCTACCGCCATGAGCAGTGGAACCCGGGTCGGGGCCCCTTGTGGGAATGGGGCACCCGCACGTTCGTGATGGGCATCATCAACGCCACTGACGACTCCTTCTCAGGCGACGGCGTAGCCGACCGCCTCGACGAGGCACTCGCACTGACACACGAGCTCGTCGAAGGTGCGGTCGACATCATCGACATCGGCGGCGCATCCAGCCGGCCCGGTGCCGAGCCCACACCGCTGGAAGTGGAACAGCACCGCGCCGTGCGGGTCATTGGCGCCGTGCGAGCCGAGCTGGACCGCATCGGGGCTGAGCTTCCGATCTCGGTCGACACGACCTGGGCAGCGGTAGCGGCCCCCGCTCTCGATGCCGGAGCGACGGTCGTGAACGACATCACCGGTTTCCGCCTCGATCCCGAAATGGCACCGCTGGTGGCCGAACGCAGCGCTGCTGCCGTCCTCATGCACAACCAGCGGGGACGACCGCACACGGACCTGGTGGCCGATGTAACGGCCGGGCTGGAAGCGAGCCTTCAGATTTGCGCCGAGGCCGGCGTGAACACGGACCGCATCGTGGTCGATCCCGGGTTCGGCTTCGGCTTCGGCGTCTCGCAGAACCTCGAGATGATGCGCCGCCTGCCGGAACTGTGGTCGCTGGAGCTGCCCTTGCTCATCGGCACCTCGCGCAAGTCCACCATCGGCGCGGTCACCAACGCCGAGATCGACGACCGCCTCTTCGGCACCGCCGCCACCATCACCGCTGCCATCTACGCGGGCATAGACATAGTGCGAGTGCACGACGCCGCGGAGATGACTCAAGCGATCCAGATGACCGACGCCATCGTCCGCCCCACGCTCTGAGCGGAGGGTCAGCGGCCGACGGGTGCGATGGTGCCGTCGGGCATGAGCTGGGTGCGGGTGCCGTCGGCGGCTTCGCTGTAGAAGGTCGACTGACCCGACGCCTCGAGCACCGCAAGCATGGCCGGCAGCGGCTCATCGACGCTGCGCAGGAACTCGATCACCAGTTCGGGGCCGAGATGGTCGAACATCTCGAAGGGGCCGTGCACCCAGTTGAAGCCCCAGCGGATGGCGTTGTCGACATTGGCGATGTCGTCGGCGATCTCAGGCACCAGATCGGCCGCATAGGTCAGCGTGCCGCCGAAGACGTGGCGGGCGAGTTCGCCCTGGACCGAGTCGGCAAACAGCACCTCACCGAGGCCGGCGGGCACGCCGTCGAGATCGGGTGCGACGGCGTCGCGCCATTCGCCGGTGACGAGATCGAAGGTCTCGGCCTTGCGTGACCCGTCGTCCAGCTTCAGTCGCCGGCTGAATCCGCCGCCGGTCTTTCGCCCGAGCTGGCCCCGGTCGGCCATCGCTTGTTCCGCCTCAGGAAAAGCAGTGAAGTCGAGCCCGCGGTCGCCGGGCGGCAGGTTCTGGGCCAGGTTGGCGCCCACCAGCTCCATCACGTCGAGGCCGATGAGGTCGATGAGCCCGTACAAGCCCGTCGGCGGCAGGCCGATCGGCGCGCCCAGCACAGCGTCGACGGTCTCGGTGGTCATGCCGTCGGCCAGGAACGGCTTCGCCACGTGCAGGCCCCTCAGCATGAAGAAACAGCCGATGCGGTTGCCGATGAAGTTGACCGTGTCCTTGGCGTGCACCACGCCCTTGCCGAGCCGCTCAGCCCCGAAGCGTGCGAATGCGTCGATCACTTCGGGGTCGGTGTCTTCGCCCGGGACGAGCTCGAACAGCTTCATCACCCGTACCGGGTTGAAGAAGTGGGTGATGGCCACGTCACGGCGGAACCGTTCGCTCATGCCTTCGGAGATCTGCCGCAAGGGGATGCCCGAGGTGTTCGACGAGATGACCGAGCCGTCGCTGCGGGCGGCTTCGAGACGCTCGAACAGCTCGCGCTTGGTCGCGAGGTCCTCGATGACCGCCTCGCACACCCAGTCGTAGCCGGCGATGTCGCCCAGACGGTCATCGACGGTGCCAATGTCGACGAGCCCTCGAAAGTCTTCGTCGACGCCGTCCAGCGCACGCTGTGCCGCGGCGGGGTCGCTGTCGAGCACCAGCACCCGGCACCCTGCCGCCGCCGATGCCGCGGCAATGCCGGCACCCATCGTGCCCGCGCCGATGATTGCTACTGAGTCAATGGTCCGCATCCGCCCTGCCTACCGGGTTCCGGCGACTTCGCGGCCGATGATCTCCTTCATGATCTCGGTGGTGCCGCCATAGATCGTCTGGATCCGGGCGTCCGCGTACGCCTTCGAGATCGGGAACTCGCTCATGTAGCCGTAGCCACCGAACAGCTGCAGGCAGCGGGTGATCAACCGTAGCTGCATCTCGGTGACCCACCACTTGGCCTCGGCGGCGTCGGTGGCGGTCAGCTCGCCGGCGTTGAGCGCCTCGATCTGGCGGTCCACGAACACCCAGGCGATGTCCAGCTCGGTCTTCATCTCGGCCAGCTCGAAGCGGGTGTTCTGGAACGAGGCGATGGTCTGGCCGAAGGCCGTGCGCTCGGTCACGTAGTCCACCGTCCAGTCGAACGCCGCCTGTGCGTGCGCCACGCCGCCCACCGCAATCGACAGGCGCTCCTGGGGCAGGTTCCGCACCAGGTGCATGAAGCCGTTGCCCTCGCCGCCGAGCAGGTTCTCTTCGGGCACGAAGACGTCGTCGAAGAACAGCTCGGCGGTGTCCTGGGACTTCAGGCCCAGCTTGTCGAGGTTGCGGCCTCGCTCGAAGCCCTCCATGCCCTCCTCGAGCACGATCAGCGACATGCCTCGGTGCTTCTCGGTGGGATCGGTCTTGGCCGCCACGATGACGAGGTCGGAGTTGATGCCGTTGGTGATGAAGGTCTTCGCGCCGTTCACGACGTAGCCGTCGCCCGAGCGCATCGCCGTGGTGGTGATGGAGGCCAGATCCGAGCCGGTTCCCGGCTCGGTCATGGCGATGGCGCTCATCAGCTCGCCGCTGGCGAGGCCACCCATCCAGCGCTCCGCCTGCTCGTCGCTGCAGAGGTTGATGAAGTACGGCAGGCAGATGTCGTTGTGCAGCGTCATGCACTGCCCCGAGCTGGCCGCGCCAGAAGCGTGGACCTCCTCGTTGAGGATGGCGTTGTAGCGAAAGTCGACAACCCCGCCGCCGCCGTACCGCTCGTCGACGGCGGTTGCCAGCAGGCCCACGTCTCCCGCCTTGCGGAACATGGCCTTGTCGATCTTGCCGTCGGCCTCCCACTTCTCGTGGTGGGGGACGATCTCGCGTTCCACGAAGGCTTTGGCCGTCTCGCGGAACATCTCGTGCTCTTCGTCAAAGATGGTG
The DNA here is from genome assembly GCF_965208555.1 of Candidatus Poriferisodalis sp. GTDB lineage: Bacteria > Actinomycetota > Acidimicrobiia > Acidimicrobiales > Poriferisodalaceae > Poriferisodalis. The sequence goes on from NZ_OZ242342.1 coordinate 1,453,472, forward strand.
CGCCGCATACGGGGAGCGTATGTGGCTGCGCAGCTAGCGTCACAGGCCGTGAATGCCGGGGAAGGATTGCACGACTGGAGCGCTGTGGGGCGGGCCGCTGCCGCGATGCGACGGCTGAACCGGGCGCTGGCGAACCGGCGGGTCGACGATGGCGTGCTCGACGAGGTCACGGCCGCCGTCGAGGCCGCCGCCGAGCGGCTGGAGCAGGGCACGCTGCGAGTGAAGATCGACGACATGCTCTCGCGGCCCTATCTCCGGGAGATCTACGAGGGGCAGTACTTCCCGCTGCCGCTCGAGCCGGGCGACGAGATCGAGTTCGATCCGTTCTCGATCGGCGGCGGTCAGCTGCACCCGGCATCGGTGGACGTCAGGTACTTCAAGGAATCCGACGACGCCGTGCGGGGCGAAGCCGTGGTGGACGCCATGTTCGCCGGACCTCCCGAGCGCACCCACGGCGGGGTGGTGGCGCTGATCATCGACGAGCTGATGGGTGCCTTGAACCGCATGCGGGGCCGGCAGGCCTACACGGGCCGGCTGACCGTCCACTATCACGCCGCGACGCCGATCGGCGAGCCGCTGCAGCTGCGGGCATGGATCGATCACACGTCGGGCCGCAAGATCGTCCAGCACGCCGACGTGCACGGCCCGGACGGCCTGTGCGTCAGGGCCGAGGGGCTGTTCATCATGCGCAAGGACGCGCCGCAGGCCCCCGAGACTCAGTCCTGATCTGCCGCCGTCGAGCCGGCGGCCAGGCGGCGCAGCAGCTCGACGCTGCCTATGCGCTCGCAGTCCTGGTCGGCGACTGCTGCCAGCTCGCCGAGCGTGACCAGTTCGGGCGCCAGCTCTGCCAGCGGGTCGAGCACGAAACGGCGCTCGCGCAGGCGGGGGTGCGGGATCGCGAGTTCGGGGTCGCGCATCTGCACGTCGCCGAACAACAGCACGTCGACATCGAGAGTGCGCGGCCCCCAGCGCTCGCGACGCACCCGCTGGGCCGCGGTTTCGAGGGCCTGGCAGCGGGCCAGCAACTCGTACGGCCCTTCGGAGATTGCCAGCTCGGCCACCAGGTTCAGGAACTCCGGCTGTTCGGGGCCGATCGGCGCGCTGCGGTAGACGCCCGAGACGGCCACGAGCACGCCGGCGGCGTCGAGCGCGTCGAGCGCGCCGGCCAGCTGCGCTGCGGGATTGCCGATGTTCGCGCCCAGCGCGACGAACGCCCTGGTGCGGGCCTGGTTCACCGGCTCAGCTCGCGCTGCGGGTGATGCGCACCGCGCTGGTGCCGAGATCGGCCGCGACGGGCGGGCGCAGCTTGGTGACCGTGACCGTGGCGGCGGTCACGGCATCGATGCCGCACAGCTCGCCGGCGATCACCTCGGCCAGCCGTTCGAGCAGCTGCGGCTGGGCCTGCTCGCACAGCGTCACGATGCGGTCGCACACGGCGCCGTAGTCGACCGTGCGGCTCAAGTCGTCGGTGGCTCCGGCCTGGCTCAAGTCGGCGAACAGATCGACGTCGATGCTGAGCGGCTGCGGTGCGGTGCGCTCGTGTGCCAGCGCCCCGATCACGCACGTCACCCGCAGGTCGCGCAATCGAATGCTGTCTGGCGCTGTCATGGCGAGGCTCAGCTCGCTGCGTCTCGCTCAGCCAGGATGCCCAGCGCCACGTCGACCACACGGCGCCCTTCGGGCCCGACTCGCTGGCCGAAGATCCGCTCGGTGATGGCGGTGGCCTGAGGACCGGTGGGCACCTTGCCTGACAGCAGCAGGTACGACGCCACGAACCCGCAGACGTCCTCGCCGACGCGCTCCTTGTGCAGGATGACGCGCTTGCGCTCGGCGGCCAGCCGCTCCAAGTCGTCGTGGACCGACTGCAGGTAGTCGCCCAGGTCGTCCGGACCCGGCCAGGGCCGGTGCAGGTACGGCAGGTCGAGCTCGTCGTAGCTGTGCAGGTTGTGCGGCGCAGAGATAAGCGACACGACGATGTCGAACTCGTTGCGCCGCAGCCAGATGATCTCCTCCTGGCGGCGGACGCGCCGGTGGCTGGCGCCGTAGCCGCCAGGCCGCTCGCACACTGCGAGACGCTCGGCGACGACCCAGTTGAAGTTGCGGGGCTGAATGCCCTCCGCCCACTTCCCTCTCATGTGCGTCGCACCTCGGAGCGGCCTCGACGCTCGCGGTAACCCAGAGCGTGCTCGCAGCCGAATGTACCGGTGCCGATCCGGCCCTGCACGGCCGTCGAGCAGGAGTTTCAGGCGCTCTCGGTTGCGGACGAGTCGTACGCCCGGATCTCGGCCAGATTGCGGTATTTCTGGGCCAGATCCAGCCCGTAGCCGATCACCCACACCGGCGGCAGGTGGAATCCGATGTAGTCGACGAGGCCGTTCAGGCTGCCGTTGTGCTCGCGAGTCAGCAGCGAGCACACGGCCAGGCTGGCAGGGCCGCGAGCCAGCAGGCTGCGACGCAGGTAGGACAGCGTGAGGCCGCTCTCGACGATGTCCTCCACCAAGATCACGTCACGGCCCGCTATGTCGATGTCGAGGTCCTTGAGAATGCGGACGACGCCGCTGGAGCGTGTGCTGCTGCCGTAGGACGACACGGCCATGAAGTCCATCTCGACCGGCAGCTCGATGGCGCGGCTGAGATCGGAGGCGAACATCACGGCGCCCTTGAGCACCGCCACGAGCAGCGGTTCGCGGCCTGCGTAGTCGGCGGTGATCTGCGCGCCCAGCTCGGCGACCCGTTCGGCGATCTCGGGGCCCGACACCAGCACCTCGCCGACGGCGGGGTCGCCGTCGAGCATCGACTCGAGGTCGCTGGGGGGAGTCTGCGATGCCGGTGCAGGCGTCACGTGGGCCGAACCTAGCGCCTGCGTGTTCCCGATGGCGGAACGACGGTCAACCGTCAAGCCCTCCATCGTCGAGTCTGAGCCGGTCGGCGGATCTGGTGACCCGCCGCCCGCCGCCGACTTCGGTGGCGCGGTGGGTGTGCCTGGCCACTTCGAGCACCCGCTCGACCGCGCCGGCGTCAGGCGGGTGATCGGTGCGCAGCCATGCGCGGATGGCTCGCCGAGCCAGCGCAACCGGAGCGGCCCGCAGCTCGGACGCGCTGGTGGGATCGATCTCGGCGGCAAGCACGTCGAGCAGGTCGGCCTCAGCGGCCGCCAGTCCGGATCCGCGCGCCAGCAACGGCACCACGTCGCGCCCGGCGATGTCGCACAGCAGCGGGATCAGCTCGGCCCGGACGCGGCTGCGCCAGAAGCGGGGGTCGGTGTTGGAGGGGTCACGGATCGGTTCGTAGCCGACCAGCTCGCAGACCCGCTCGGTCTCGGTGCGCCGCAGCCCCAGCAGCGGCCGCCGGTCGGCTCTCATGGCGGCGAGCGCATCGAGCGCTCCGCCGCGCAGCAACTGCAGCAGCACTGTCTCCGCCTGGTCGTCGGCGGTATGGCCGAGCAGCGCGTCGGGGTCGAGCGCGGCGTGGCGAGCCTCACGAGCCCGAGCCTGCAAGTTGGCGCCTGGGGCCAGCTGGAGCTTCACGACACGCAGCTCGGCACCGAGCCGGTCGCACAAGGCCCGGACCCGTACAGCCTCGGCAGCCCCGTCGGGACGGAGGCCGTGATCGACGTGCACCGCCGTGACGGCGGTGGCGCCGCCGCTGCAGCGGGCGAACCGGCAGGCCAGCACCAGCAGCGCGGCCGAATCGGGACCGCCCGAGACGCCGCAGGTCAGCTCGCGGCGTCCGGCGTCACCGAAGGTGCAGCGCTCCAGCAGCAGGTCGAGTTCGCCGTCGACCCCCGGCGCCTCAGCTCCCTGGGCGCCGCGCACGCCCTCAGGCGGCGGGGACACGCTCCAGCCAAGCTTGAGGGTCGCGGATCTCCGCCATGGACGGCAGGTGCTCCACTCGTTCCCAGATGCGGTCGACCGCCCGGGGTCCTCGCTCGGCCTCGATCTGGGCGATGAACTCCTCGCCGGCCTGGTACTGCGCCAGCTTGGCCTCGATGCCCAGCAGGCGCTGGATCAGCCGGGCCATGCCGCGCACATTGCGACGCCGGTGGTGCATCACCACGGCGAACCGGTCAGCATCGGGGATGTGCCCGCGGGCGGCTCGCGCCATCGTCACGTCGCCGTGGCCCTCCACCAAGCTCATCATGCCGCCCACCTGGGCGATCAGCTCGCGCTGGTGGTCGGTGGCGAACACGGCGGCAAGCCCCCCTTCGCCCAGCAGATCCTGGCCGTCTTGACCTGGGCTGCTGCGGCCCGAACCGCTGCGACCCGAATTGCCGCGACGCTGTGTCACCAGCGTGCGAAGGCCCTCGCGCATGCGCTCGGGATCGGGCTGGGCATCGTCGACCAGCCCGTTCACGAGCTGCAGGAAGTGGGGCCGCAGCCACGGCACACCGGTGAACTGCGAGCGGTGCGTCAGCTCGTGCAGCGCAAGCCACAGGCGGAACTGGGCCGGGACGAAGGCGTAGCGCTTCTCGGTGACCAGGATGTTCGGGCCGACGAAGTAGACGGTGTCGCCGGCTGTGCCCGCTGATGCTGCGCCGTGTGAAGTCGTGTCTCTTGAAGTCGCGGCCTCGTCGTCGGAGGCCCAGAGCAGGTCGTACTGGCCGAGCACCCGGCGTGCCATCCAGCCCAGCACCGAGCCCAGCTCGACGGCTCCCAGCGTCCTCGTCACCCGCCCGGCTGCGGCTGCCGCCGTCTCGGCTGAGCCGTCGGCACCGGCCGTAGCGCCCAGCAGCGGCTGCAGCAGGCGCCGGAAGGCCGCGATGTTCGCGTCGATCCAGCCGGTGCGGTCGATGACCTCGGCGTGAGCCTCACCGGGAGTCTCCAGCCCGGTCTCGATGGCGACCAGCTCGGCCGCGACCGGCACGAACCGGGCGAAGTCCTGTCGCAGCGGTTCAGCGAGATAGGACTGGTACAACGGCTCGGTGCCCGCGACGCGGACTGCGATTCGGCGCGCCAGATCCCAGTCGACGTGCTCGTCGGCGGGATCGCTCATGTCGGCGTCAGCGCTTGGGGTAGCGCGGCGCAACCACCTTCTGGACGTAGCCCGCGACCAGCTTGGCCACGGTCGCCACCGTCACCACGGTGAGCGGGACCGCCAGCCAGTAGTGCCAGACCTGCGCACCGAGAAGCTCCATGGCGCAGATATTAGTGGTCACGTGCTCCAGAACCCCTCGTGAGCCGCGAGGCCTCGCTGCTACCGTGAGCCGCCGGTTGCCCGAGGGCGCTGGTGCGAAACGTCGAAGCTGCTGGCAGGCCGTTTGGCAGACTTGGCGCGGTAAGCGATTTTGGGCATTTTGGTAAGTGGTGCGTGCTGACTGGCCAACTAGCCATTCGCGAAATCGCGGGTCAGAGGGTTGTGTCGTTGTAGTCGACGACAGGTGGGTGAGCGCAGCCAATACTGTGCTCTAGCCGGGACGTGTGCGAAATAGCGTTTCCGCAGGTCACAGCCTCGCGCGACCGCTCTCGCGAACGCGACTGCGCCGACATTGGAACGCGTCTGGGCTCGACGTGGAACGCGATCGCGTCATTCTCGGAACGCGTTTCGGCACCGATTTGGGTCGCGTGGTAGTTGCAGGGATCGACGCGTTGTTGCTGATCAGAGCGTTGGGCTAGCTAGGGCGACGGTGCGTTTCTGCTGGTCAGAGCGTTGCACACATCCAGATTGCAGCATTGTCGAGTCTGCGTTTGCGCTGGTCAGAGGGTTGCGACAGTTTGGGTGCGGTTGCGTTGTCGCTGGTCAGAGCGTTGCGGTCCTCAATCAATGCCCATTTGGTCCAAGGCGAGTCGTCCACAGCCATCAGGTGCGGAATTGGGTATGCGTTTCCCTCGCGGATTTCCGTAGCTCCGGTCAGGCCTCAAGAAATTACGGGTCGGATCACACGCGTGTGACTTACAATCACGCGCCCGAACGAGAGAGGTGCGTGGTGGGCAGGCAGAGTCGACGGAAGCGAGAGCGTCGCGAGCACGGAGAGGGTCCTGTTGCGCGTGTTGCGCACGGTCGATCGCGTGCTTCGTTGCACGCACTGCTGGAGGCCGCGAGCGTTTCCCCAAATGCGAGCCAATACCTACCTTCGCTGAGTGTCGTATTCGAGTCTTTGGCCAATGGTCGCACTCGCGTGGCCGACATGCCCGCAGATGTGTCGTTGCTGGAGCCACTAGTTCGAGCTGCGCGCCAAGAGTGCCCCTTAGTTGGAACGGAAGAGGACTTCTTGCCTCACGACCCTCGGTTCGATGTGCGCGTCGAGTGGGCTGGCGAGATGTTCAGAATGGTCGCGGGCACCTTGGAGCGCCCGACATCGGACATCGAGACGCTTCGGCGGCTGTCCGCGATCATCGACCCGGTTCTGCACGAGCACACCGACTACGGCTTGACCGACATCGTCGAGCTGATCTTGCGCAGAGTCGACACCGTGGCTTCAGCGCTCGCTCCCAAATGGCCCGCAGGCATTGAGCAGGTACTGCAATCAACGCCGAGTCTCTGCGACGACGAGCTTGTCGCCGCGGCCAGCCTGCCGTCTTTGGAAGACCAGATAGCTCAGTGCAGCAATCCCGAACGCGCCAGGGCGGCGCTCGAAGCTCACTCGGTCCCCGCCAAGAATCTGCGCCGCGACGAGATGTCCATGATCGCGACGTTCGGTGCCACCATCGCCATCCGACACGGACAGCGAGCGTTCATTCCGCTGCCGACGGGATTGATCGTGGAGGCGTTCAATGCGCTCGCAGGAGCACTCGCTGCAAAGGCTCTGGCACTCGATCCTTCACTGGACTACAAGTGGCTGACCGCGGCGTGGCGCTACATCGGGAGCATGCTCGACGAAGCCGGCCTTGATGTCATCGGCCCACTACGCGACGAGCGGCATCCCTATTTGCATTCGGTCATTCGCTACAGCGACTGCCAGTACCTGGCGATCAGCGTGGTGGGTGGCTTGGACCACTCGGCGCTGCACGAGGCGATCGGAAAGGCAGCCTCTCACTTGGAGACCGTCAGCGCCAGCAGCACGCTGACTGCGGTCAATGGAACCGTCGCACTGCCAGCCTCGGCGAGGCTGTGTCGCCTGCTGATCGTCGCCCAACCTCAGGCAGCAATTCTGGCGAGCCCGTCTGGTGCGAAGTGCGCGCTGATGACGCATCAGGACTTGGACTGGATTCGGCGGACCATCGGGCGCGATGAGATCGACCTGTGGTATTTCGTCCGCGACCGAGTGGAACAGCCGCGCATCGGTCAGCTGTTCTCATGGGACGGAATCGACCTGTGGGAATCCTGGAGAGGCAACGGCAAGTCGTTCTTCCGTGGCGCGCGCCCACTTGATGTCCTGTATGCCGAGCCGCATCACTCGTTGGCCGAATGGCAAAAAGCATCAGAGCAGAGCGATATTGAGCTGTCGCTTAACGCGCTCGGCATGGGACGAGTGTCGGCCTGGCCGCTTCACAGTCTCGACGGCACATCGATACTCGTCGGCAACGCCAAGCGAGGCGCTCTGTACCGATTGGTCGTCTGCGAGACACCGGTCGCCGTGGCGCTGCGAGCAAGATCGGGTGACGAGCAGGCATCCGATCTTGCTCGCAGCCTGGGCAATTGCCTGGCTTACAAGCTGGAGTGCGTGCGGGCTCAACTCGTCGATCTCATGCAGGCGAGCGGGCTGTCAGCTCTCCGGATCGAATTCGCAATCACCGACGACAACCAGGACCTGTTGTTCCAGATGGCAGAGGCAGGCAGCGGCGTCCTCACGATTGGCTGCGCCCCGGGGTTCCGCGACCAGCTGCAGGAAGACTCACGGGCAGTCGAAGCGCAACTGGGGGCCTTGCTGTCTGATGCCATCTCGGGTGGTCTAACTGCCGGTGTATTCGTGACCGCGTGGAACAGCACGCCACCGGGAATACGAGTCGATGCGATCACAGTCCTTCCGCGCATCCAAGAAGCTCCGGAACCGTCAACCCTCCACAAGTCCCACCTAAGCGCACACCTCGCGGAACTCGGCGCCCAACTTGACGATGTCGGCATCCATCCGGGCTCCTACGGCGGCGATTCCGGCAAGCGGATCGAAACCGACATCGTCTATCCGTGGCTGATCGACAGACTCCACGAGGAACTGTCGAAATTCGACTGCGCTGCAGTGCTCGACCTCGCCCTGACACAGCTCGAATGCACCAACAGCCAGCGATGGTGGGCAACCACAAGAACGGCTTATCAGACCGGAACTCCGAGCGAGGGAGTTGAACGGCTCCCCGAATTGGGCCAAGAACTGCTGCACCAGTCGCGCTTCATCAGCCTCATCATCGAGGAGCTGCTGGCGCGGCCCCCAAGCGGAACCAAGACGCCCACTGAGTACGACTGGCAGGAACTGCTGAGTCTCGCGACGCTCGCCGGCGAGTCCAGCAGCCGCAGCGAAGCACTCCACCGAGAATTGGCGAATCCAACACTCGTCATCACCGACCTCTTTGAAGTGATCATCGACGAGGACGACATCAGTGCCGCAGTCGACCTTGAATCGTTCTCCCGCGATGCTCGCTTGGCAGGACTGCCCGAACCGATACCCATCGGCAGCCCCGGCGAGGACATCGATCCGGACCAAGAGTGGACCCCGATCGGTGTTCGCGCACCCGAGTTCGCCGGCATCGATCAGGCGCTTCAAGGCTCGCTCGGATTCAGTCTCGACGCGATCTTGGGCATCCTGGACATCACGATCCAATGGCCGGTCTCGACGCCGCAATGCACCGAACTCGTGCTCCCACAGCAACTCGCGGCCGAGGTGCACTCCGCGAACCCCCAGATTCCTCTCGCCGACTACGAGGCGGCCGCGGAATGTCTGAGCTTCAGCGCCGAGGTACTGGCATCAGCAGATTCGGCGATCAAGCACTGGGAAGTCGAACGGAGATCAGCGCGCGTCGCCATCCGGCCCCTCATCGGAGACGAATCGGGCGTCTGGGTGCTGCCGTGGACCGCCGAGCTAGCGAAGAAGGCTTGGGTCACCTACCTCTCGCAGCTTCGCCTCCCGATACACGACGACAACCTGCCGCCGCCAGTCGCCAAAGCACTCAAGACCGCCCGTGACGCGCGGAATACCGAATTCGAGAACGACTGCCTCGAACAGCTGGCCAATCTTCCCCTACTGAGCATTCCTCGGGTGCGGAAGCGTCACGCCCACCGACACGGGATAAACAACCTCAGCGGAGAAATCGACATCCTCAGCATCGACGCGGTGCGCTCGATTATCTTCGTCATCGAAGCCAAAGACCCCTTCGTGCCGCTGAGCGCCCGGACCATTCACACACAAATCAACCAGTTCCACAAGGCTGGCGGTTATGTCGACAAGCTCAATCAGAAAGTGCGGGACGTCGAAGCGTCAGCAGAGTCTCTAGCCGCCAACAAGGGCATTGATAGTCCAGACCGCGAATGGAGAGTCGCTGGCATCATGGTCACCAGACATGTAAGCCCAGCCGCGTACCACCGAACCTGCTCCACGACCTTTTGTACCATCGACGACCTCCGAGAAACCGTCGCTGGCGACGAGCTTCGGTCGACCGGTGACTCTGCGGCGTAAGGACTGTATCGATCCCCTCTCTTGCCTGAGCTGTGGACACTCAGGCGTTTCGATCTCCCCAGTGACGATCTACCTGCTTAGAGACTCTCGATCAGTCCTCATCAGACTGCATCACGAACTCAAGCAGCGACATACCTAGCTCGGTCGCCAGCGGTCTCCACATGCTGTCTCCGAAGACGGTCACATTGAATCCGTCCAAGTTCACGAGGCCGAGTTCCGACAGGTCGCTGCGCACGATCTCAAGGCCCGCTCCTGTGACCGGTAACCCGGCACCGTTCATCACGGAGCGGAGCGGACCCGCCGCCCGATGAGAGCGGTCAATTCCGTTGGTGTCGTACCAGCCGCTGGGGTCCGCGCAGTACTTCAGCACCATGAAGTGCTCAGGCTCAAGCTCGTCCACGAACCTCAGCATCTGCAGGGCGAGAAACTCATCGCTGGCGGACTCAGTCGCCAATCGGAGGAGCACACTTCTGAGGAGCGCGAGTTTCTCCTCTCGGTGCGTCGTCACCGCGATTCGCGACGCGTCCAGCACGGCGGTCACGAACACCTCGTTGTCGGCAAGCTGCTCTAGGTCGAAGTCGTCGACCTTGTCCTTCAGCTCTTCCACGATCTCGGCCAGTTGCTTGAACCAGCGCGTCTGACGACGCTCGATCGACGGGGACATCACGGCGTCGAAGAGCTGGTTGACGGTGCCACCGAGCGGCAATGCAGACACGGCAGCTTGCACACCCGCGCGTGCATGGTCTCGAATTCGAGGGGAAGGAAACTGCTCAAGCTCATCGGTCATGGGAATTTCTCGCTTCTTGCGCTGAGGTTGGTCTTTTCGTCCCCGCCTGGCCTATCAACGGTCACGCTTGGCGGGCTTCAGCGTGATCTACGCTCGGTGTCATCGCTTCCAAGATGACGGAGACCTAGTCAGTCGACTTGACCTGCACCGACCTGTCCCGGTGGTTGACGATGTCAGTCGTGGACGCTGGCTCAGCCGGCTTAGGAGGGACCCGGGCGAATCGTCTGGGTGCCGCTCGGAAGCGTTTCGCGAGGCCAGCACGATCTGCGCGGCTTCAAGGTGGTGTTGCGTTCGCGGGTGCGGAGCAGTGCGGTTCACCGTCGCCGCGATCGGCGTGTTCGACTCAGGCGACTGCGGCTACGGCTGCGATGGCGATTTCGTTGTCCTGATCGGCGTTTGCGGCGGCGACGGTGCGGACGGCCTCGGAAGTGGTTGTCGTTGTCGTCGTCGGAGCTGCCCAGCAAGTACACGGCGAGCACCACGATGGCGATGGCGGCGCTGACGATGAATGCCAGGAACAGCACAGCGGACACGGTGAACACGGCTGCGTGCGGGGCTCGTTGCCCGCCAGTGGACCACTTGAATTCGCGCAATGTGAGCCATGCGGAGAGGAAAGTCGCTGCTGTGGCTGCGAGGTTGAGGATGGTGAAGGCAGGCCATGTCAGCCATGCTTTGGCAGCGCCGAGCCATCCGTCGCTGATTGTCAGGAAAGACACATAGGCGAGCGACGAGCCCGTGAGCGTCGTTGCAATGAGTGCGACTGGATGGTCGAGCAGTCGAGCGACTGCCGATCGCTCGTCTGCGCCGGTCGCGACTTGATGGGTTGTGTAAGTCATCTACTGGCTCCGTTCTCGTACTGGCAGGGGCTCGAGAGGCCCGGCGGCGAGGTGGTTTTGGCACTGCGGGCAGCCGGGTTCGCTGGCTGTCTTGAGCTGCGCGAAGTACCCGATGAGGGGGTGGTGCCTGAACCACTCGGGGCGTGCGCTCGGGCTGGTGAGTCCGACGGTGGTGAACAGGTAGTCGTCTACGGCGTGAGCTGCCGCGACTGCGTTGAGCGTGATGACGCTGGGGTTCGGGACTTCGTCGATGTAGGTCTGCGCGGCGCGTTGTTGGGGCGAGGCGGCTTCCTCGGCGAGCCGGGTGCGGTCGATCAGTCCGCTGCACCACAGGCAGGACTCGCCGGGCACGAGTCGGCGGACGACAGAGAACACGTCTGCGATGTCGCCTGTCGAGTTGTTTAGGTGAACTTTGGTGCCTGCCTGCCAGACCGGGATCAGGTAGCGGTGGCAGATCGAGTTGACGATGTGGCGGGCGCGCATGGTGTCGGCTGCGAGGAAGATTGCGTCGCAGTCCACGAGCCGGCCCGCGGCGTGCGGGTCCACGATGTCTGCTTCGATCGCGTCGAATCTGATATCGGGGTTGGCCTCTTTGGCGACTCGTTCGGCGATGCGGACTTTGGGGGTCGGCTTCCATCCGAGCCGGCGGGCGATCTTGGCCGGCAGCCATCTGGGTGTCCAGTCCGAGGCTCTGGCGCCGACCACTCGTGACGCGTTGGATTCCTCGATTGGGTCGTGGTCGACGGCGACGAGATGGCCGATGCCGAGCCTGGCCAGGTATTCGTTGACGAGCGAGCCGACGCCTCCGGCCCCGACGATGCCGATCTTCTGTGCCCCGAGGATTTGTTGGCCGCGGTCGCCGAACAGTCTCGCCTGGCGGTCATAGCGCGCATCGGCTGCGCGAGGTCTGCGCGGCGCCGGATGGAGCACGCGCGGTGTGCGGCCGGTGACGACGGCGTGGTCGAGTTCGACTTGCTCCTGTGGGGACAGCCAGATGTCGCCGGCCACTGCGTCTCGGGCGAACACCAGCGCCCCGGCCGGCGGACCGTCGAGTATGTCCAGCAGCGCCCGGTAGCCGCGTCGGTGCGATGCCATGTCATCGCCCGAGAACGCGACCCAGTCGGTGCCGGGGTGGTTGTGCACTGCGAGGTAAGCGAGTCCTTCGCGGGCGCAGGCGCGCACGCAGCGCAGCACGAACTCCGGGGTGAGCATCCGGTAGCCGCGTTCGCCCGGCACGTAGTCGATGCCGTCCTCGGCCACGAACAGGCGACGCGCGAGCAGCCGAAGCCCAGGCCCGGTATCAATGACTGATGCCCCGATGACTGCTCCGTGCTCGTCGCCGTCCTCTTGGAACAGGTGCTCCTCTAGCTTGCGCATCAGCGAGGCGGGCGTTCGGAAGCACGCAGCGCGGTTCATTGCGCGTGCATCCATTCGATCACTTTGAGGACTTTGCGGGCTGCGGTGTCGAACTCGGCGGTCCGATTGTTGCTGCGGCGCGAGAGCTGAAGCGCCGACTCGTTCCGAAACGATCCCGCGGCGAAGCCTCTTCCATGCCCGCGGCCGTCGACGCGGCGAAGATCGGGACGCACGAACAGCGGATACACATCGGCGTCGGGATACATGTGGCTGATGTGGAACTTCAGCCGCGTCCTGTCCTGACGGTACGCGGGACCCGGGTCGATCGGATCGACGGTGACGAAAGCTCCCCCGCTGCCGTCGTCGTCGGCTGAGACGACAGCGGCGGGAAAGCACGCTCGCAGCTCCGCGACGGCCTCTTGGACCTCAGGCTTCATCAGATCGGTCCTAGGAGTTGTCGTCCCCGGCGACAGCAAAGAACTCCGAGCCGTGATGCAGCTGGACGTGCTGATCGTCGCGGACTGGTACTTCCTTGCCGTCGTCGCCGATAACCGACAGCTTGAAGTCGATCTGGATCGACACGCCCTGTTCGATCGCTGCCTGCTTGATCTGCAGACCGGTCGCGGTCGGCCCGTCGACTTTGACGGGCTTTTTGTTCAGCGTGATCGGGACGGGCCGTTCGCGGCCCGGCACGTCTGGTGCGTCTGCTCGGTCACTCATCAGTTATCCTCCTGTGGAACAGTTGCGTTTCCGATGGCCGATTGCCATCGTGCATTTGCACTATAGGGGTGCAATTGCATAAATGCAACTGACGGAGGGGAACTATGGACGGCAAGCTCGGCTGGTTCGACAGCGATGCGTTCTACGAGGTGCTCGACGCTGAACGCCAAGCACGCCGGCTCACCTGGAAGCAGGTCGCCGGCGAGTCAGGCGTGAGCGCGTCGACGCTGACCCGAATGGCCCAGGGCCGACGGCCCGACATCGACGGTCTCGCCGCGCTCGCAGCCTGGTCGGGACTCTCAGCCGACGACTTCGTGCGGTCCGAGTCCGACCGTCCCCAAGCCGAGCCGCTCGCCCAGATCGCCACTCACCTGCGAAGCGACAAGAATCTCACTCCCGAAGCCGCCACAGCGCTCAACGAAGTCATCAAGGCCACCTACGCAAGGCTCCGAGCACAGGACTAGGCCGTGGCACTGCGACGCGGGTTCAAGAGCGATGCGACCGCGCTCGCGTCCGAACTGAGAGGCGAACTCGGACTCGGACCGTTCGACCGGCTCGACCCGTTCGCGCTCGCGCGACATCTCGAAGTGCCCGTGCTGCCGCTCACCCAACTCAGGGCCACATGCAGCGCAGCTGACCACTTCATCACCGAGGAACCCGAAGCCTTCTCCGCTCTGACGGTGTTCGAAAGCCGCCGGCGCATCATCGTCTACAACGACACGCACTCACCAGCGCGCCAGCACAGCAGCATCGCCCACGAACTCGGCCACTGCATCCTCCAGCACACTCCCGCACCCGCGCTCGATCCGCTGACCGGATGCAGAGACTGGAGAGCGGACCACGAACAAGAGGCGGACTGGTTCGCCGGCGCACTCCTCGTCACCAGGCAGATGGCACTCGCCACCGCCCGCGGCCGGTTCACATTCGCCGGCGCCATCCGGCGCCTCGCCGTCAGCCCTGAGATGCTGAACTGGCGCATGAACGTCACAGGCGCACGCACGCAAGCCCTGCGCGAGCGCGGCAACGGCAGTCGCACCTCCACAGCAGGCGCGGCGTCGCGAGCAGGAGGCAGCGCATAGTGAGCATCGACGACGCTCTGCATGCCGTGTCGACGATCATTGAGGCAAAGTTCCCGGTCGGCACCTCTCAGGCCACGGCATTCTTCTACAACCAGTTCGAGCCAAAGGATGGGGATGGCCCCCAGTGGCGGAGAGTGATCGAGACTTGGCTGGTCACCAACCGGCACGCCCTCCTGCACCAAACCGCGCACACTGAGATGCCAGCAAATCTCGTCACTTTCAACTTGCGTGAATACACCGGCGCAGGCACATTGAAGTGGGTGCCGATCGAATTGGACTCGGACGAATGGACCGACCGCGCACTTTTCCATCCGGACCCTTCTGTCGACATCGTGGCGATCCGAATGTCGGACTTGATCGCCGAAGGCGTAAAGATTGGCGCGAACTACATGTCCACATGGGGACTAAGCGCCGAGAAATTCGCAGGCCAGAACAACATTGAGATCAATACGGCAAGTGATGTGCTAGTCGTCGGCTATCCGGATGGATTCTACGACAAGGCCAATGTGTTCCCGATAATCAAATCGGGAGTCATTGCATCCCGCTGGGGTATGCACTTCGAAGGCAATCCGTACTTCCTGATCGACGCAAAGCTCTTTCCGGGATCATCTGGCAGCTTGGTCATTTCAAAGCCCACCAACACCGTTATGAAGAACGGCCGCATGCTCTACTCGCAGGAGAAGCAATTCGCGTTGCTTGGTGTTTTCTCCGGCACATACCAATATGCTGAACCAGCAGTTCAGGTGGGCAACCTGTCGATATCCGTAACGGCTGGCTACGATCTCGGCATAGTGTGGTACGCGGAACACATCGAAACGACAGTGCAACAAGGCTTGCCGCTTGACAAGGCTGCTGCTAGCCGCTCATAACTTTGTTTACTCTTCAGTAGCAGTAGCTGTCGCAGGCGCCGCTCGCTTTCTCGTTCCATCGTGTGCTTGCTCACACGCCGAGCAGTCTTTGTGTTTGCCGGATAAATGACCCGGCGAGCACCGTGTCGTTTCCATCTGCAGCGGTGCCACGCGAACCGGGCAGGGCCGTCAGAGGCGACCGCTCGGCAGGTTCGAGGCGCGGCGACCCATTGGACCTGTCGAGGGCTTTCGCTGCTGGAGATCGCCGCTGATTGGCTCAACCGCAACGGGTGCCGCCTGCAGGTGCAGCCGTGGGACTTGGGTCGGTGTTTGCGACCGATGTGTCGGACCTGCAGACTCGGTCGCTGCGGTTCGTGGCTCTGATGCACCTTGCGACCCAGTTCACGCCGAGGGTTGCTCCTATGGCAAGTCGCCTCCGCTGACCTTCACGCTGACCGCATCGAACATGGAGCCGTATTGGAAGTGTTGGTTTAGGTGGCGGTGGTGCCGCCGCAAGTGAGAATCGTGGCGCCACTATTCTCACTTGTTCGCCAGGCTGTCGTGGCAGTCGGTCGCAGGGAGGACCCGCGGTTACTTCGGATGGCGGTATGTCCTGCGGGGTTCCGCCAGCGTGGTGCCGATGTCGGCTGTGGAGATGGTATCTGCCGGCAGCGCTCTGCATTCAGCTGCGTGCGGACCTTGCGACTTTGTGCCGGTCGCGGTTCGATGGGCGAGGCGAGTGGCAGGTCCCGCACTTCGGTGATCTCCGCGCCGGAGTTGTTGTGCTCATGCGGGCGCGGTCCTGTGGCAGTACGTCAAGCTGCCAGTCGTGTTTCCTTCGGTCGGAGCTGTGTTCGCGTTCGCCGGTTGTGGGCTGAGGCGGCGGCGACTGCGGAGATGTGGTGCGCGACGAGCCCGGGTCGTCGACAGCTGCCCGAGTGGAGTCCTCCATGAGCTTTGATGTCAGCGATGGCGTTCTGCGCCGACGCGGGCGTGTCGATGCAGGTCACGGCGATGGCGTCGTGGCCGAGGCCGCTGAGGGCTTCTTCGAATCCGGTCGGCTGCAGGCGATGTGAAGGTTCCACGGTGATGTCGGTGATGTCCGGCGTGGTGAGCATCGCCATGCGCGCCGCGAGCACGCCCAGCTGTGTGGGATTTTCGCCGGCTGTGCCGGTCACGAGACCCAGCACGAAGGCTCTGCCGTCGATCTGCGCCGTGGCTACGCATACGTCGTACCCGAGAAACCAGTCGTCCGACTGACTGCTCTCAGTCGGGTGGTGTGCCGGGCCGGTTGCGGCGTCGGGATCTTCGCAGTCGATTCGCTCGTTGCCGCAGATTGCGGCGCCGTCGCGGGGCGCGGCCCATGTGGGGAACGCTGTCGAATTGACGAAGATCTCTTCGACCCGTGCGATTGCCTTGGTGGGCACCGGCCTCGCCAGCATCCGCTGGGTGAAGCGGCTCAGGTTGCAGCGTTCGTGCTCGCTGATCGACGCCGATCTGAGGGCGTCCTCCAGTGCGAAGAGGGACCGGTCGACGTTTGTGACTGTCGGGCGCCTCGATGCGCTCTGATCCGAGCTTCCCGCAGCCGTATCGTTTATCCCCAGCTCGTCGAGCGTGGATGTGATCCAAGCTGCCTCATAGGGTCTGCCGTGTGATGCGGCCCGCTCGATTCCTGTGATCAGATCGCAGGTGCCTATTGCGGGCGGCTCCCCGAATGTTTGGATCATGAGCATTGTCAGATCGTCTGTCATGTGTCGAAATTTCATGGTGTTGCCTTTCTGTTGTTTTCCGAATTTCTGGTAGATCTAGTGATGATGGTTCTTGAAGAACACTCAGCGCTGACCGGCCTGCGTGACAGATACCGATGCGCTGGGCGCCAACTATTCGACGTACACAATGCGCCGGGTTTGAGGGAGAGATTTTGCGATGTCATGTGAAGTGATCCTTGTGTTTCCCGAAGGTATTGCGAAATGATCTGTTACCTATAGCGACCACCAATGAGCCGCGTTGACAGTTTAATTGGGTTGCGAATTCTGTTCTCGAATTGATTATGAGCGATGGCACATTGGGTGCCCGCAGCAGCAAGCTCGGTCTCGACTGCTGGTCGTCCAGCCTCCAAATAATTGCATCGCCGAGCCGGTCGACGCCAGGCTGCCCGTTATGTCCAGTCTGATCGTGTGTGGCTGCTGTGAGTGAGTGCATTGATGCTGAGCGTGGGCCGATGTCGGTGGTGTCGCATGCTGCCATCGGCCCGCCTCTGCAAATCACCGACTGCGAAGAGACGCACTGATGACCGATCCGGCGGATACCCCACGGTCGCAATCGGAGCGCGGCAGTTCCGCTGTGCTCACGATGCTCGACAGCCTGCCGCGGGACTGGAACGGCCCCGGCAGCCTTATGCCGAACGAGAGTTGCGTCGAGCGCGCTCTCGAAGTCGAGGTTGCACTCGGGTTGCAGAACCTCAGCTTGTGGGTCGTGCCGATGCCTGAAGGCGGCATCAGCATCTCGTGGACCGCCGACGGAACTAGGTCAGTCCTCAATATCGAGAACGACGACCCCGATATGGAGTACTACACAGCCCGCGAGTTCGGCGGCCAAGTCCGCGACTACGCAGAGATCTCCGACGCTGGGGACTAGGCGTCTATCCCCGGGTCATCGTGCGCACGGAACCCGGGTCCCGCCACGCTCGCACCGGTGTGCTGCTGACAACCTCCGTTTGCCACGAGTCCTACGTGCCGCCGGCTCCTCGGGGTCTGACGGCGTTGAGCATCATTGCGTCGCTGCCATGCCGGGTTGTGTGGGTGTCGTAGAGGTGTTGTTCGTGCTGCAGTGCCGCTTCTTCGGTGTCGTGGAAGTGCGTCCGCACGACGAGTGACTTCCATTTGGGGTTCTTCTCCTGGGTGCGGGTCGATTCGACTCTGCCTCTGCGGTGGTCGCGGTCGCGTCGGGCGAAGTCGGACGCGTATCCGTAGTAGACGGCCGGCTGGTCGCCGAGGCGGTACCAGCGCTCATAAGTGCAGTACGACCCGCCGAGCAGGTCGAACACCGCCTGGTTGTTGTTGCGGCGTTCGTCGTGGGATTCGGATTTGGCGCGGGTCCTGCGGTGATAGTTGTCACATGTGCGGCACTGCCATCGTCTGGTGTCGCCTCGGCCGCACTTGGTGAATTGGTCGAGCGTCTGCATGCGGTCGCCGACGATGCACCGCTGCCCCTGGGAGCCGATGCAGAGCCGCAGTCCGGCTTTGGGGTCCTCGATTCGGGCTGGGGTGACGGTGACGACGTTGCCGGATGCGCTCTGTGCGGCGAAGTCTGCGACAGGCATGTCACACCGACCCGCGGAACTGGCTCGTTGTCTCGATGCCGGCTCTTCCTTCGCTGCCCGCCCAGCGTGGGGTGCCTGCGCAGCGGATGGATGCCCCGCAGGTCCCGTATGTCCTGTACGTGGTGCCGGCCGTGCCCGTGTGGAAGCTCGCGGTCATCGAGATGACGTCGCAGGCGATCACCGGGTCCTCGGGGTTTAGGACTGCTCTGACACTGCATCGGGTCACGCGCAGGCGTTCGGCGAAGCGCGGTCGTGCTGTGCAGGAAACGGAACGCTCACGTCTCGACCCAGGAGCGCGGATTCGGACCTGGCCGCGGGTGAGTCCCGAGACTCGGGTCTCGTCCATATGGCGGCTTATGCCGAGGGAGTAACCGCGGTTGCCGAGATTCCTGCCGAGAGTCGTTGCGTGTGCGCCTGCGAGCGGACTGATTTCGCGAGTGTCTGATATCTGCCCGTCGAACCGCGAGCACAGTTGCGGCGAGGGTCCTGTATTGCGGGTTTGCAGCTGAATAGCCATCGCCAGTTAATGTGGTCAGCTGTTTCCCGGCGAATCACGAATCTGCATTTGATCCGTGATTCGTGTTGGGAATCGCGCTTCTGTGGCGAGGCATTCTCGCCATGGAACCAAACGTCTGAATCTGGTTGTGGCTTGCGGCATCGTGCACACCGCCTCAAACGAGGCGATGTGCACGCCTATCTCGTCATAGTTGGCAAGACCGTGAGCAAATCATCTGACTCGTCGAATGAGTCAACAGCCTGCCTAATTGGCTCTTGTTGTCATTTGACTGTGCTTTGATTCTGCCCACTGCCTACAGTTTGTGCCGCAAGGATCAGTGATTCAGTTTTCTAGCGGTCGGGTCAAAATTGCGGGCTGTGTGGCCCGCATCCACCAAGTCCAACCGTTCTCGTCGCGTGGGAATGGCAGCCTCGTCTGCGAGAGATGCTCTCTGGCTACTGCCTCAGCGGCTTCCCATTCATCGCGTGCTTCAACGACGTAGCGGCCGCCGCGGCTTCCGATTACTTCATACTTGTGCATTGCTCGATTTCCTTTCCGATAAGCAACGTTTTCAACTTATCAGAACTCCTCTCCCTGCAGATTTGCAGTTTTCGATTCGTGCTCTCTGGCACAGTTAGGAACTGCAAGGAACGCACCTGATTACGCTCAATGCTGCCGACGGCATAGTCGGTATCGAGAGAAAGGACTCGGCACGTGTTGAGACGACAATCAGCGAATCGGCAAACAGCGTTACAGGAAGTCGGCAATTCAAGTCGGCAAAGGCAGATCAATCAAGCGCTCTCATACGCCGGAGAGGATGCAGACCATGTCTGAGTGCCATGATCAAGAGCACTGTGAGACGCTCCGCCAGGCTCAGTCAATGCGTGAGCAGTCTGAGCTGGCATTTGAACGAATGTGCGAAGTCAAAGACGAAGCGATAGCGATCATGCATTCGCATGACGCGCAGTTCGCGGAGCTTGTCAGAGCGATCAGTTCCGAAGAGCTGGTGATGGCCCTCGCGCAGATCCAGTCTCTTCAAGCATCACGACACATCGGCAAAGAACTGGACAGACGAGGCATCACCTGGCGGAAATGACCTCAGGGACCGCTGCCGCCGGTTCAGCTGCTGTCGCGCAGTCCGCAGCCAGTGCCGCAACGAGCCTCCCTTGGTTCGGCGATTCCCACAACGAGGCCGTCGAGCAACTGGGGGCATTCTCGTCGTCATGGCAACGACTAAGCAGCTCGCACAGGAGAGACAGGAGAAGATGCGGCGTGTCGTCGCCGCTGTGCGTTGCGGCCTCACCATCGAGTCGGCTGCCGGAGCTGCGGGGATTTCGGTGCGCACTGTCGCCAGGTGGCGAGCCAAGGACGCAGCTTTCGACCGGCAGGTCAAGGCAGCGCTCGCTGACAGGATGACGCCGCAGGAAGCCGTGCGGCGTCTCGACGAGATCGTGCGCACAGCCGAAGCGCTAGGTGAGACCGACGTCGACCAGTCAGACATGGACGGGCCGTTCGAGGACCCCAAAGCAATCGCGTAGAGCCAAGAAGCCTGCAGAACCGCAGTCGAACTCAGATTTGACCGCCAAAATCCCGCGCTGCCCAGATCGGGCCGCGGATACGGTGCCCCTCGTGTCATCAAGTCAAGCCAAGCCACACGAAGCCGGCGGCGGGACAAGCGGCCGGCTCGCGGCGACGCGCCTCGCCTTGTGGGAGGCGGTGGATCGGCTGCCGGAGGACGACCGCGAGGAGCTACGCGAGCAGCTCCACTCCCTGATCGACGTCCTGCGCGCAGACTTCGACGATGCGTCACCTGCTCAGGTTGACATCATCGACGAACTGGAACTCATCGCCCACCAGCTGCGCTACCACGACGCACGGCAACTCACCGAAGGCGAACCCGGCAGAGAATTCGCGGCCATCTGCCTGCGTTGCGACAAGTTTCCGCTCGACGCCGGTGAAGCCTGCCCCGACTGCGGCTCCGACCGATTCCTCAGCGCACTGCGAATCTGAGTCAAGAAGTCCGGGAAGGGCGAACCGCCGAGGTCGTGAGATCAATTGAGGGTTTGGCATCGAGTCCTCCCCACTTGTGTGGGGAATTTGCTCAGTGCTTGGCTTTCGCCTTCGCAATTGTCGCCCTGTTGCAGATTGACAACTTCGGCTCTGATTCATCCCCACGTTTGTGGGGATTACTCATCTGACGCTGCTACCCCCTCGGCTTGCGCCGAATGCAGCATCGAGCACCTGATCAGGCTCAGGAACCGCTACCCGAAAGCCAGCTCATCGCTGAACTTAACTGCTCCCGGGATCATCGCCTCATTTCGCTCCCTCGATTTTGATCTCACGACCTCCTCGGTTGCATTGAGCAATATAGCGCGCATAGTTCCCGGCGAACTGAAATACTTCGTCAGATTAGTCCTTAATTGCGCTTCGCATCCCAGAGTTTGAGCGTCAAACGCGGAGAGTATTCGCTCTCAATGCGCTGGCGAGTCTGCGAGTGCATAAGTCTCGTCATGCGACTAGCCGCAACGGAGCAAATTTGTCCAAGTCTCTGCTACTGCCCTCGTGTGATCCCTGCTCTGTTGAGCACGTCGGCGGCGACGCCGAATTCGCGCCATGTTGTGTATGCGATGCCCTTGCGCGCGCCGTAGCTGGCGGCGTGTTCGACGAAGCCGGCTTCGACTGCTGTCATGTCGGGTTCGGCTTGGAGCGCTTCGAGTTGCGCGTCGATGTCGCGCACGGCTTGCATAGTTTCCAGCCGCTTGATCGGCTTGAGGGCACCTGACGAGAGTTCCGCGTTGAGTTCGGCTCGACGGGCTTGCAGCTTCTCGGGGCTCGCGCGGCGGCCCAGTTTCGGCTTGGCGGACTCCAGGGCTTCGAGATAGTCGCGTACCGCAGCAGCCTCGATCCGTCCCGCCGCGATGGCGGCCTTGTGTTCATCTGACATCTTGCGTTCAGCCATGTGCCCTTTTCTACCGGCAGCGGGCGGAGGTTCGTGGCGTCATCACTGCGACAGCCGCCGACGCGTTGTCGTGAAGTCCGTGCCACCAGGCGCACGCGATGACTGCATCGGCCACCGCGTCGGCCGAGCCGCGAGAGCCGGCCGGGAGGATGAAGCCGAGGCTGTTGTCATCGGGGTTGTCGGAGAACCATCGGCCGGTCGTGCGGTGCATGCATCCGCTGTAGGCGCCATCGGTGAGCACTGCGACGATGATGCCGCGGTCGCCAGCGATCCGGTCCATGCCGTCCTGGGTGATCGTGTCGCTCATGCGGCGCATCGCTCGCAGCATCGACGGAGCCGGCGTGTCGCCGCGGACAGCGAACTCGCCGACTACCGGATGCCCGCCGCTCATCGCCACCGGTTCGCCATGCCAACCGCGGCCCGCAGCAACCGGCACAAGAAACGGGATCGAGTCCCCCACCCATGCAGCGCGCATCCCGTCCTCAGGGGTCCATGCCGCGACGGCGAGCGTGGTGACCGGCTCGACGCCCCAGTAGCCCGGCATGTCCTCATCTGATGGGTACAGCGAGTGGGACGGCGCCAACGAACGCACAGACCGATTGGCAGCTGCGAACGCCGCAGTCATCTCGTCCTCGCCGCTGATCCGATGCGGCAGCGCCCCGAGTGCAGCAGGGGCAGCCTCTTCACCTCGCTTCACGCCGCCGACGCCGTCAGCGACCGCCAACACCCACGAGCCATCCGGATTCACCACTACGGACACAGCGTCCTCCTGGCGCCGACGGCCGCCCTGCTCGATGCGAGCAGCGACCTCCACGCGCACGCCGTCACCCCGGGTGACGCTTCCGCTTGGCATCGAGGCCATGCTGCAGGTTGCGGCGCAGACCGTGTCGCATTATGTCGCCGAAATGCTGGCGTCCAGAATCGGCCACGACCGCAGCTCAAGACCGCCACGCTGCTGAATCCACCCAACTGGCAAGCGCATTCTCGCAGCTCCAGACCGATTCGTCGTTTGTGCCACGTATGGGCCGCGATCGGACTGGCCGGCGGCTACCGTTTCGGCTTGTCGTGAACGCAACGTCCTCCTAGGGCGGGGCACAACCGAATTCCAAGTGGGACCCCACCGGGGGTCCCTTCGGTCGGTTGTGCCGCGTTCACGACGAATGTTGCCCACTGCCGAAGGGACCCACCTGTGAACGAGACTTTCGAATCGGTCGGTCAGCGTCCGGACGACTGCGAAACTCACCTGCCCGCGAGCGGTGAGGCCGAACCACCAAGAACCGACGATCGAATACAAACCGAGACTCTCGGGCTGCGGTCTCGAAGGCTGATCGGAGTCCGGTTCATTAGCGGCCGCTTCGCCCGGCACGCCGCGTTATTCATGCTGGCGTTGACATCGTTCTGGGCTGCGGGGTGCGGCTCGTCGGGAGATGAGGTCGTGTCTCCCGGTCAGGTCGCGACGTCGTGGGACGGCACGCCGGTGGTCGTGGCCGGGGGTCGTTTCTCGTGCGCGATCGGATCGGGCAAGTCCCTTGAATGCTGGGGCCGAGTCGGCAGCGACATGCCGACAGGCGAATTCTCCGCCATCACTATCGGCGGAGGCCGGCCGTGCGCGATCCGCACCGATGGGACCCTGGCTTGCTGGGTGCAGAGCGAAGGGCGCCACATGCCGCCCGCAGGCGAGTTCATGGCAGTCGCCTCAGCGAATATCCATTCCTGCGCTTTGCGCACAGACGGCTCTGTTGCCTGCTGGGGCGACACCCGAGGCGGCGAGGGCTTGCCGCAAGGCGAATACACAGCAATCGTCGCAGCAGGCGAACGGACTTGCGGCATACAGCCAGACAGCACCGTGGTGTGCCAAGGCGATCAGCACTTCGTCACGACCATGCCCGGCGAATTCACCGCCATCGACATCGACGGACGCGACCTCTGCGGGCTTCGCTCTGACAGGACCATCTCCTGTTACACGATGTGGAATGTCGAACCGTCGGAATTCACACCGCCATCCGGGGAGTTCCTAGCGGTCAGCCTCGGAAACGGCTACGGATGCGCGATTCGCGCTCAGGACAAGTCGGTCGAGTGCTGGACATGGGCCGAATGGGGCAACGAACACGGCCAAGCCGCGCCGCCGGCAGGAGAATTCGTCTCCATTTCATCTGCTTCCTACCATGTCTGCGGCGTGCGAGCTAACAAGAAGATCGTCTGCTGGGGCGATAACGAGCACGGCCAAGCCGCGCCGCCGCTGACACTCAGCGGATGAACTGAGTCAGTTCAAGGTCATCTGATGTCGCAAAGTGACGCTGGCTTTCGGCATGCGCGTCAACATTGCACGCTTTGCGCCGGTTTGGTCCGTTTCGTCGGATAATGCGCGCAAATTGCCGAGATTTTCGGGTCCGAGCGTCAACGAGTTCATGTCTCGCATCGTGTTTCTTTGCTGCCTTATGGCTGTGAGATGGCTGTGATGCTGCATTCCAATTGTGGCTTCCTAATGCTCGTTGTTGCGCCTGAGTTCTCGGCGAAAACACCCGGACTGCGATATGGCCGATTCCGGTACGGTCTTTAACGGCATTATCGAATGATTGGGCTGCAGCATCAAGCGACGATTAGCTCCGATTTTGAGGGAATTTCGGGCCTCCTATACGCCAATCTCAATAGATCGCAGATCACATCGGCAACGAATCACCTATTCCGATCATTGCCGGAGAAGGAACACCAAGAACATGACAAACAGGAAAAAACGAATTGCATCGGTGGCGCTCGCCGCGGCGCTGTTGGTTTCTGCTTGCAGCAGCAGCGAGTCTGAGACACCGGCGACGGCTGACACTGTCACGCCGCCAGCGACCGCGACGCCCGCGACCGCGCATTCGGCCGGCTCGCCTGACAGCAACTCTGACGATGCAGAAGGCACCCGCATCGTCCCGGAGACCGCCGCATCGCTCGAAGAACCCGATGCAGCCGAGGAAAGCGATACCGGAGGCATATCGGACTCTGAGCCGACTGTGCCCACGGACGCTACGGAAGCCACTGACACGGCTGCGGCCGTCCCTGAGGCTCCTGTGGTCACCGTCACCCACGGCCCCACCGGTGTGACCAATGGACGCGATGAGCACGGCGAGGGCGGGAGCTTCCGTGTCACTTGGAATGTGACGCCGGCGGACGCGTCCTGCGGTTTCTCGCTGCAAGACGCCGAAGGCGAGTCCGTGATCCACGAGATTCTGACCCACGAAGGTGCAGGTCAGGTGGCACGCGACCTCGAAGTGCTCTACAGCGCGCAGGCCGGCAGGCTGCCGATCACCCTGTCCATCGCATGCCGCGACGACGACAGCCCGCAGACGGTGCTGGAGCTGCCCGTTGAGATAGTCGAACCCGAGCCAGAACCAGAGCCTGCAGCGGTCATCAAGAACTACGAGAACCGTTCAGCCGACTCCAAGTTGCCGGCCAACGACCTCTACTTCTTCGACCACGACGAGATCAGGGCGCTGTTCCCCGAGTGCGGGCCGTTCCCCACATCCCCAGAGGTTCAGGTTTGGCTCGACGACTTCCTCGGCTTCTGGGACCGCGTGTACGCCAACTGGGATGCTGAAGTTCAGATCGTCGACGGCGCACGCTTGGCTTCGGGATGGTGGAGCACCGAGCAGATTCGACTGTGGCTGCCCGAGAGCACAATCACTGCTGAGTCAGCGCGAGCGAACGCCGTATACGACAAGACACTCAACTACGTGTATCTATGGACACGCGACGAGCGCACTGGAAGCTTCGCGCCGAACTACAGCTACTATCCGCACCTCCGCTCAGACGGCCAGTACGCATTCGGCAACCTGTATCGGCGACTTGCGCTTGCTGGCTATTCCAGCACTGATCTATCTCAGGCCACAGTCTCAGAGGGGTTGCGGCTGGTCCGAGATGAAGGCATCAGCGCGCCGGGTCCCAACCCAGCATCAGTTGAAGTCGGACAGATGCTCGCCGAGTGGATGCTCACTCGATACCGACTGCCGCCGACGACTCGTGAGCCGACTGCGTGGGCGATGCTCTCGCTGCTTGAAGTGCGAGACGGCAATTGCGTTGCATCCTCAATGCGTGCGATCTGCGAATCAGGCGAACCGCATACGTCTGCGCATCTGCGGCATCCCTCACAAGGAGGGAGCCGGCTCGGCACAGCGCTGTGGAGCATCGTCTGCCCTGAGATCGACCCCGAAAGGAACTGACATGGAGATGCACAGATGGCATCAGCAGAAAGGACATCAACAGCCAAGCAACTGACAGTGGCCGTCACTGCTGTGTGCGCCGTGTTCTTGTGGAACGCAGGCACGGCGGCGGTCACCATTGTCGAACCACCACCCATTCTTCCGCCGGAGGACCCCGATCCGCCGCCCACCCAGACGACGATCATTGACCCTGACCCGCCTGACGACGGATTCTCGGTGATCGATTTGGATCAAGATGGCTCCACTGTCGTCATCCATGAGCGGCCTACGACGGCTACAACAACTACGACCACAACGACTACGACCCCAACAACTACGACCCCAACAACTACGACCCCAACAACTACGGAAGCCACGGATCCAGTGATCGACAATCCTGTGATCGATGATCCAGTGATCGACGATGACCCCATTGATGACGACCCGGTCGACGATCCGATCAATGTCGACCCGTGCTCGGTCTATCCGTACTGCCGGCCGCCTCCGGCACCGCCGAAGCCCGCTGCGCCTGATCCGCCCGCGGCAGCTGTTCCGACCAGCCCAGCGCTCGCTTGCCGCGCTCCTGCGACAGGACACACAGCGACCCTGACATGGTCGGGCACAGCGGGCACAGCGAGCCTGCAGACCCAATACCGCATCGAGTGGCACCTCGGCCGCGGATCGCCTATCACGAGAAGCGTCACTGCAGGATCGCCGCTCACCGCGACCATCGGCACAGCTGAAGGACTCGGTGCATTCGACAAGCCCACGGCAGACGTGCAGGCCCGCTCGCGAGCACGCACCCGCGCTTCAGCGTCGAACTCCTATGGCACGTCGTACTCGCCATGGTCTGACTGGTCATCCTGGGGCGACTGGTCGGCCGCGTCGGAGCGCGCAGCGAACGGGGGCGACCGATGGGAAGACCTCAACAGCAACCATGTGTACGACAGCGCAGGCGAATCGTTCACTGAGACGACCGGTGACAGCCCTGCCGCTTACACACCGCCGGTCGCTTGCGGCTTGGCAGCAACGCCGACCACACAGACTCCGACCGGTCCGTGCTCGCGCTCAGCTGAGCCATACACCGACACCAACAGCAACGGCCGTTACGACTCGGGCGAGGACTACACCGACTCGAACAGCAACGGCCGATGGGACGATGCGCTCATTGCCGCCGTGTATCCGCAGGGGCACACAGACGCAGGGCAGCTCACAGGAAGCTGCTACCCGCCAAGATCACCATGCCTGCCAGTTGCCCAAGGCGGCACCGGCGCCTCAGATGTCGTATGCCTGCCAAGAGGCAGTTGAGCGCCGGCGGAGATTTCTCGCACGAGTCTTCGGGAAGGCGGAACTGGGACAGCTCTTGTGCTCGCAGCGATCGTCTTGGCGATCTAACTCTTCGTCTTGCTACCAGTTGCAGGCTTTGAAGACCCAATCGAACAGGATGTTGGACGACGGCCGTCTGTTGCCCTCTAGGTCCCACCTGTCGAGCGATGCCTCGACAGCCGAGAAGAGCTTTTCGAGAATGCCGGGCGCTATGTCGTGGCACCACAACTGGTCGAGGAGCGTGGATCGGCGGACTTCGTCCTCGGAGTCGGGAGCGATGTAATCAGAAGTGACGAAGGACTCTTCGCTGGGTCCGCAGAACAGCAGACAAGGCGACGGTGCTTGCAGTGTCACGGTCATGGTCGTCATGACGAGCAATTCCCTGCCGGCGCTGGCGGTCAGCGCGAGGCACTCCACGAACTCGTCGGCCATCGATCCCAGGCCTCCGTAGGGCTGGTCCTGCACGAACTGTGTCGGGTCGACTTGGACGCTTGAGTAGCCGTCGATGTCCGAGTCACGCCATTTGACCGTGACGGACTCTATGTAGATGCTGCCGGTGCAGTTGACGTGAGTCGGCTCCGGTTCGGAGTCCTCCGCCGCAACGGCCGGTGCCGCGGAAACGACGGCGAGGGCCGCCAAGTACGCTGCCGCGAGCTTCAGCCGCACACGCCTGGGCCGACGAAGCCGTCGTCCATGTCGACTAGCAGGCCAGCCGGCGCTCGGAGCACTCTGCGCACTACCGAACTGACCCATACGTCATCGTCGCGCACATTGAGGCCCATCGCCTCCATGCTCGTACGCCGCGACTGCCATGCCGTTAATCCCTTGCTTGATGGAGGCGCGGGACGCCATGCTCCATGGCTCGCCGAGGATCACAGCGATGCCCAAGTTCACCCCGTACACATTCACGACCGACCAGACCTGGGACGCCGCTCCGCGCCTGCACGCGGACGCTGTGCGCAGCGTGCTGGCGGTGGGCGATGTGCACGGTGAGGCGTGGCATCTCCGGAAGGCGCTGACGCGCGCAGAGGAGCTGCAGGTGGACGCGATCGTGCAGGTCGGGGATTTCTGGCTGTCCGACACGGGCTGGCGCGACCACGACCTGACCGAAGCGAAGTTCATGCGGTTGGCGCATCAGTCCCCTATTCCGATTGTCGTCATCGACGGCAATCACGAGGTGTGGCCCGCGCTGACCAGATTCGCAGCCACACCCGCAGCACAGCAGGCGTTCGAGTCTCGCCGACCGCTGCATCTCGGCGGGTCGCTGTGGTGGGCGTGGCGAGGAAGCGTGTGGCAGTGGAGCACGGCGAGATTCGGAGCGCTCGGTGGTGCCGTGTCGCCTGATCGCGAGGACTCCGATGTGCGGCGCTGGAGATGGCCTGAAGAAGCCACCACTCAAGCTGATCTCGATCGCCTGCTTGCCAATGTGCGGACCGATCACGATGGGCGGCTAGATGTGCTGGTCACTCACGACTCGCCCGCTCAGGTCCAAGGGCTGACTTCGAGTCTCGACTGGGCGCCGCATCGGGTGCGGCGCGACTGCGACGCGGTTCGTCGGCTGCTCGCCGACGCCGTCGACCGCATTCGACCGCAGATCGTGGTTCACGGGCACTGGCATCGCGCCAACCGCGAGCACATCGACCACGAAACCGAGGTCGTCGGCCTCGCCAACGACGGCCGCAGCGACCACCTGGCCCTGCTCACCCTCAGCGACCCGCCGCGAGTGGAGTACCAGCCACGGTGACCCCCTGCCACTGGCGCGCGCCGTGCCCGATGAGGCCCGCTTCAGGGGTTGACACTGCGTTCCCGCGTGTGCGGTACTGTCGTTCGTATGCCGGATGAGCTGGAGCCGCTGGACCCAGAGACTGCGCTGGCTCTGCTGCGCGCTCACACCTGGCACTCTGACACGGTCGCTGCGTGCCTGGTGCATGTCAGCGACTGGCTGTCCGACACCTGCCAGCACGGTTCGGCAGGTGAGCTGCGGAGCATCTGGGTGACCGCGCCCGACGGCCAACAGATGACGGTCGCGAAACTCATCGGCGAAGAGCGCAGCGCCTCGCGACGGCTCGGACGCGCCCGCGAGCAAGCCCAGCGGAACGCAGTGCTCGGACAGTGGCGCTCCTCACTCGACAGCTCATCATGAGCCGGCAGGCAAACGGCGGCGCCGACAAGTGCAGTTGTCCAGGCAGCTAGCCAGTACCGACCGTCACAACATGCGAGTGACTCGGGGCCGACTGGGGAATGCAGTTCGAGCCCGGCAGCGAACGGCGGCCAGATGCGCCGGCAAGGCTTGAGCGAACACTTGAGTTCGCATTGTCACGGGCGGCAGATTCTGACCGAGTCAGTGGAGGCGCAGCGGTCCGAGCCTGACGGAGCTTCTTTCTCTGGTCGGCGCAGAGCCCGCCCCAGATGCCGAAGTCTTCTTCGTTGTCGAGCGCGAATTGCAGGCATTCGTCTTTGACTTCGCATCGGTTGCATACGGCGAGAGCGGTATCGGGCGATTTGCCGGGTCCGATGAAGAAGATGTTCGTGTCGACGTCCTTGCAGGCCGCCCTTTCCCGCCAGGCTTCCCGGGACAGGGAGATCAGCTGGTCGAGAGTAGTTGCCATTCACATATATTATCATATAATACTATTATTTGTGTTGTCGGACGGCCGGGAAGTCGATGTCCGCTATGGGACTGCGCCTGCGAGTCCCGACATTTCTCGATGTTGGAGGTGCCGGCAGAGGTTGGCTGCGCCGGCACCCGCGCGCCGACCACAGAGATTCAGCGGCGACCTGGACTCACGGCTGACCTAGGAGCCGCGTCGCTCTGTCAGAGCTCACACCTGGTCCGATCTCCGAGGCGCCGACGGGAAACCTGATGCTCAGGGCTGGTCCAGCGGTTCGGGTGCTGAGGCTTGGACCAGCTCGGCCATGACCCGAGCTGCTTCGGCGCCGTCGCCGGCGCGAATCGCTTCGGCCACGCGGCGGTAAGTGCCGATTGTGTCCGCAGAATCGCCGGGCATCGAGTGAGGCCCGCTCGGGCTTCCCATGAGAGCCCCACTGATCGTCTCTGCAAGGTGAGCGACAATCGGGTTAGCTGCGGCGCGGAAGACGGCTCTGTGTAATGCCAGTTCGGCTTCGATGCGCTTCGGATCGTCGGCGCATTCCGCCAGTGCCTCGCAGAGACGAACTATCTCCTCGGCGTCTGCTTCGCTTCGCCGAAGCGCCGCCAGTCTCGCCGCGGCCGGCTCGATGATCTGGCGCGCCTCGGCGACGTGGCGCAGCGTCGTCGGCGCCGATCGGGAGGCGACGCTCCAGCGCAGAACGTCGGGATCGGACATCGCCCAGGCTTCGGTGTCCGCCACGATGGTGCCGGTCTTGGGGCGAGCCTCGATGAGGCCCTTGTCGCGAAGCGAGCCGAATGCCTCCCGCAGCACATTGCGCGAGACCCCCAGTTGCGCAGACAGCTCATCCTGATTGGCGAACCGATGACCGGGCGGATAGGTGCCGTCGACGATCCCGAGTCCGATGGCCTCGACTGTGCGTTCACGCAAACCGGAGCCGCTGCGAACGTCGATGTCCATTAGCGCATCCCTTCAGCCGGCCACGAGACAGCATGCCTTTAGTGTTCTGATACTACGAATGCGGCAAGCGAGACGGGCGAGGATGAGCACGCTCAGCCACCCACGTTGATCTGGGCGCTGAGCGACGGCGGACTCGGCTGCCTGCATCGCAGCTGCATCGTTTGCGAATGCGGTCTCAAGACCATCGTCCAAAGGCGCCGCGCAGAGCTTCGAGCATATGGATGACTTTGCGTCGCTTCCGTTCTCCCTCATGGATGCCGCCTCGCCGACAACACTCGGACTCTTGGTGGAACGCCGTGCGGTGTGATGTCTGCCCTTCAGCGGGCGGGCCGAGCGGGGCTCCTTTGCCGAAAGGGCTCAGGTTGCGTCGTTTTCGCAATCGGGTTCGGTTGAGACCACTGCGAACAGTCGAAGTGCGAGTCCGTTCTATTCATGACACGGCCAACTGAATCCTGCACTATTGGTTGAAGAAGTGGACGGCGCGAATGCCTCGGTCGGTTTGGCGCGCGGCACCTGAGTGTCGAATACCGTCAAGGTGGCTAGCGCGTGCGCTACCGTGAACGTCCCGGCATGATCAATGTCGAATGAAGGTGGGGGACGTAATGCGCATTGTCAGTCTGATTGCGCCTGTGCGGCAGAACAGCCGGAACGGCTTTCCGATGTCGCGTCTTGAATACGACATCCGGCAAGACGACCAGAACAGGATGAGAAAGCGACGGCAACGATTGTCGATCGCTCTTGCAGGCTTCAGTTTCTCCGTGCTGGCGACAGCTGATTTCTCGGCGATCAGGGACGAAAGCAGCGACATCATCCAGATAATGATGTACCTCTATGTGCTGTCTGCCGCTGTGTCGCTGTTCGCGTGTCTAATCGGCGCAGCGTTCACCTACAGTCTCGAACCGGCACACAAGTCGACGATTGACCGCACGTCGGACAAGATGAGCGCACAGATCGATGATGTTCGCGGATACTGCATCCGCTACTCCGAGCGCAGCGGACGCGCTCAGGGTCATCTCATCGCTGTCGCCGCGATCGGCATCATGGTTGCCGTGACGCTGATGCTGCTGAGCATCTTCGCCGAGGATTTCGTCAAAGAACTGCCGGAGCTGCGTGAATGGCTGCTTTGGCTGTTTGTCGCAGCGGGCTCTGCCAATTCTGCGTGGTTCATGATCTCCAGCGGCTGGTACTTCTTTCGCCAGCAATCGCCGCGTCCGCGCACGGCAATCAAGGCGAACCTTGTCCGCATCGCCGCCAGATAGCCCTTCGGGAGGCATGGCGGAAACAGAGGCGCACGGCGGCGGACAAGCCGCTCAGAACATGACTCGAACAATCGCATTGACGACTACAGCAACATGGGCCAATACCACAAGCACTCCAAGACCGAGCACGAACGCATCGCTCTCAAAAACGCTCATGGCCGCAGTGCGGCGAACCTCGCTTCGGAGCAGCTGAGTCGCTGCCACAGGACGGCTGTCGGCTGCGCGTCCGGGACTGGGCTCGATTCTCCAGCAGGACGGTTCAGGTCCCGATGGAGGCCTTACGGGTCTCACGTCTACAGCTGCGGCCGAATGATGAATCGAGATGCAGGCGGGCGACACCTCCCCCTGCGTCCTGCTCCAAGTTCGCTCAGGCGCCGACATCGGCGTGACGGCATCGGGACGTGCCATCTGTTGTCGTTCGCTTCATAGTGTCATCCTCTGCGAGAACCCGGTCTGGCTCACTTGCTGCAGCTGCTGTTGCCATCCCGGTCGGTGCCCCATGCCCCGCCGCGACCGAAGCAGGCAAGCTTCTGTTCAAGCGGTGACGGTCCGACATAGTGCGGGTTCACCCGGTTGTGGTATACCCCATCCGCGTCCTGCCAGAGGCAAACATCGGAATGCGGATTGCACCGAATGTTCGGCGGGTCCTGCCAGGACAGGTCATGCCCGTCCGAACCACCTAGCAGATCGTCTGGTTCGCCGAACAGCCTGTCAAGTGCTTCGATTCGCTTCGACACGGCCTCAGCGATAGCCCGTTCTATTGCTTCGATACGCTTCTCGTGAAACTGCTGCCAGTAGTCGGAACGACAGCCATGATCATTCTGGCAGACTGCCGACCAGTAATCCACGCAACGTCCGTCGTGCTCAGCTTCATAGCCTTCCGTATCGCAGTCTGTCTCCGCGCTGACAGGCGCAGCACTGACGGCAACGGTGGCGAACACGACCGCCGCTATTGCCACGATTGACGTCCACGTCGGCCGTATCCTTAGTCGTCCAATTCCTCTCTTTGACATTGCCTGAACCTCCTCAATACGTCAGCCTCCATTGTGAGAATGCCAACATGGTCAGTATGAGGAGTTTTGGTTCCCGGCGTTCCGAATTGGCGACGCGAAACACGCACTAGACGAATCGCTCGCTGTCTCACTGCTCAATCGACATCTACGGCCGAGTGATCTGCGATGCAACTCGTTACGCGGATGGAAGCGATACGGTGGCGGCAAACGGATGACTTTGTCCGTCAACGCTCTCGCGAAAGACGAGTTGCTGAACAGAGTCGAGAGCGTGAAGGACTCTAGGGAACCTTGGCTTTTCCTGTTAGCAAGCGCAGAGTGCCTCGGACGTTCCAGACGTAAAGTCAATCAGGCAGATCACTGGCAGCGGCACCGGCGCAAGAGCCTGCATTCACTCGGTTTCCAATGTGCAGCAGCAGCAGACTCAAGTGATCCGGTCCACGAACCCGATCTCAACGAGCGCATCCGCCGCCGGCTGAGTGGTGCTGAACGCGCGGCTCACGCGCTGTCAGTCTCAGTGTCGAGCGCGCACCGGTAGGCGTCGAGTGCTCGCTGCCGGGCTTGGGCGTGATCGACGACGGGGGCGGGATAGTCAACTCCCAACCGGACGCCCGCGACCGAGAGCACCTGTGGGGGTGCGTCCCACGGTGCGTGGATCTGCCGGTTCGGCAGTCGAGCGAGTTCGGGCAGCCAACGCCTCAGGTAGTTGCCCTCGGGGTCGTAGCGGCGGCTCTGGGTGACGGGGCTGAATACCCGAAAGTACGGCGAGGCGTCGGGGCCGGTTCCGGCGCACCATTGCCAGTTGCCTGCGTTCTGGGCGATGTCGCCGTCGCGCAGCAGCCGGCGGAACCACTGCTCGCCTCTTCGCCAGTCGATCAGCAGGTCCTTGACAAGGAACGAGGCCGCGATCATGCGGAGGCGGTTGTGAATCCAGCCGGTTGCTGAGAGCTGGCGCATCGCGGCGTCCACGATCGGGTAGCCGCAGCGGCCCGTGCTCCACGCCTTGAAGTCTTGGTCAGCCGGCGCACCAGTGCGCCACTTGATGCGGTCGTACGCGGGGCGCAGCGCACGTCGAGTGATGTCGGGATGCTCGTAGGTGAGATGGGAGTACCAGTCCCGCCACGCCAACTGTCGAACGAACGCCGACCGTCCCGCAGTGCCGGTAGCGACCTGAGCGGCAATGGCCCGGGGCGACAGCAGGCCGAAGTGCAACGCACTGCTGAGTTCAGACGTGCCGGCGATGTCGAATCCGTCGCGTATCTCGTTGTACCGATCCACCTGTTCCAGCCAGGTCGTGAGTTGTTCGGCAGCGCGTGGCTCGGACCATGCCGCTGTCGTCGGCACATCGTCCACCGAGGGCACGCTTACCCCTAGCCGTTCAAGCTCGCTGCGCGCCTCGGCGAGAGAGATCGTCGTCAGTCCCGCAGGACCAAAGTTGAGATCAGCAGCCAGAACAGTGCCGGCGACGCCGACGCGGCCAGTGCCGACCGCTGGCGGCAGCGGCAGGGCCTGCCATCGCTTCCAGAACGGAGTGAACACCTGCGACAGCGTGCCTTTGCCGGTCAGCACGCTGCCGGGAGGATGTACCAGCGTGCCCCAGTGCGAGTCCAGCGGCCTGCCGAGCGCCTCGGCAACTTTCGCATCTCGACGCATTGAGTATTCGGTGACGTCGGCGTTTACGGCCACCGTCGCTCCCCCCGTCTCAACTGCAAGCTGCGAAATGACTTCAATCGGGTCGCCGACAACGACATGCAGCGATGCGTCAAGCTCGTTGAGCGATTGCTCCAGACCGGCGAGCGCACCGAAGTAAGCCAGCAGCCGATGCGGTCCTGCGGCACGGACTAGGCGGGGTTCCAGTACGGCGACCGGAAGCGCCACCTGGTGTGCAGTGGCCGCGGCCCATGCAGGGTTGTCTGCCAGGCGTAGGTCTCTGCGGAACCATGCGATCGCGACGTCGTCCATGCTGAGTCGGCCAGGAGCCTAAGGAGCCGCGCCGGCGTGCCCTTGCCGTGCTGCTGTTCATAATCCATGGCCGCCCGCGCTTGTGGCCGGACATTGCTGTCTTAGGCTCCGCTGTTCATGGCCGCAGTCATCACGGGGACTGGGATCGCGGCGCCGCCTCACGTAGTGAGCAATGAGGCGCTGACGCGCATCATGGACACGTCCGATGAGTGGATCCGCTCACGCACCGGTGTGGTGAGCCGTCGCTTCGTCGAGCCGGGCACAGCGGCGTCGGATCTGGGCGCCGAAGCGGCGACGGCGGCACTGGCCGATGCCGGGGTTGGAACGGCGGATGTGGATTCAGTGATCTGCGCCACTATGACGCCGGACCGCCAGAATCCGGGCATCGCGGGTGCGGTGCAGTACAAGTCGGGCATTGAGGGCGTGGCGACGCTCGATCTGCGCCAGCAGTGTGCCGGTTTCCTGTTCGGGTTGGATCTGGCCGACATGCTGATCGCAACCGACCGTGCTGACACGGTGCTGGTGGTGGGCGCCGAGGTGCATGCGGGCTACCTGCCGTGGGGCGACGCGTGGGACATCGTGCTCGGTCGCACCGACCGGCCCGTAACCGACGATGAGCGAGAACTGGCCAACCGCCACCGGGCTTGGAGTGTTCTGTTCGGCGACGGCGCCGGCGCCGCGGTCGTCCAACGACACGACTTGTCGGCGGCAGCAGGCGGGGGTCAACCCGTCGGGCTGCTGGCGTCGGTGCTGTACACGGACGGCGCCAATGCCGATCTCATCGAGGTGCCGGGGTTGGGCTCGCTGCACCGTCCCTATGCCGACGCTGCACAGATTGCCGAAGGCTTGCACCATCCCGCGATGAACGGCGGGGGTCTGTACAGGCTCGCAGTAGAGACGATGCCCGAAGCAGTGCTTGAGGTGCTGGCGCGGACCGGCCACGAGTTGGACGATCTCGATGTGGTGGTCGCGCATCAAGCCAACGAGCGGATCCTCGACGGTGTGCGCCAGAGGCTGGACGTCGACGGCTCCCTGGTGCCTTCCAACATCCATCGCTGGGGCAACACGACGGCAGGGACGCTGCCGATCCTGTTCCACGAGCTGCGCTCAGCCGGCCGTGTCGGACCCGGCTCGCTGGTCGCGTTCACCAGCTTCGGAGCCGGTGCGCACTGGGGCGCGATGCTGTACCGGGAGCCGGACCGCACCGCAGAGCTGTGATCTCGCTGGCGATCGCGGCTGCCGTTGCGGGAGTGCTGATGCTCGGCTGCTGGCTCGTGAGCCTGCGGCTTCGGGATGCCTCGATCGTGGACCCGATGTGGCCCGCGGTGTTCGTCGCTATCGCGTGGGGGCTGTGGCTCAGCTCAAACGAAGGCGGCGGACGCAAGCTGGTGCTGACTGCGATGGTCACTCTGTGGGGTCTGCGGCTCTGCATTCACCTGACGTTACGGAAACGAGGCGAGCCAGAGGACTACCGCTACACCGCCATGCGGAGCCGCTGGCAGCCCTTCGCGCTGTGGAGCTTGGCAATCGTGTTCGGTCTGCAGGCGCTGCTGGCGACGATCGTGTCGTTGCCCATTCAGGCCGTGCTGGGCGCCGAAGACAACTCGGCTGTGGGCTGGCTGGACTGGCTGGGCGGGGCCGTGTGGGCGTTCGGACTGATCTTCGAGTCGGTCGCCGACCGTCAGCTCGCCCGATTCCGCGCCACCCAGGCCCACCGCGGCGAGGTGATGGACCGAGGGCTGTGGCGCTACAGCCGCCACCCCAACTACTTCGGCGATTTCCTTGTCTGGTGGGGCATCTACCTGGTGGCCGGGGCAGCGGGCGCCTGGTGGACGATCATCGGGCCGGCAGTCATGACGGTGCTGCTGGTGCGCGTCTCGGGAGTCGCCCTGCTCGAACGCACCATCGGCGAACGGCGCCCTGGCTATGCCGACTACGCGGCCCGCACCAGCGCCTTCATCCCGCTGCCGCCCCGTCGAAGCTCAGGCAGCACCGCGCAGTAGCGACATCGCACGCCCACGCCGCAGCAGTCCCAGGCGCCGGTGTGCCGCCCGCGCAAGTCCGCTCCGCAGATTCCTGCTGCCGATCTGCAGATTGCTGCAACCGAACAGCCGGTCATTCCGTAATCACCTTCAAGCTCCCCCAACACTTGGAGAAAACACCATGACCGGAAGACTCCGCCGATCGTCTCGACTGTCGGCCGCATTGCTGGCACTGGTTCTGCTGGCGGCTGCGTGCGGCGCCGACGACAACGACGCTGACGCCCCCGCAGCCCCGACGGCAACCGCAGCGCCCACATCGGCAGGCGAAGCGCCGATGGCTGAAGAGGACATGAGCGCGGGCACCATCGTGGAAGTCGCAGTCGCCTCGGGCCAGTTCCCCACCCTCGTGGCTGCCGTGCAGGCCGCGGGTCTCGTCGAAGTGCTCAGCGGCGACGGCCCGTTCACGGTGCTCGCCCCCACCGAAGAAGCGTTCGCCGCAGCACTTGCCGCGCTGGACATGACCGCGGAGGACCTGCTCGCTGACACCGAACTGCTTACTGCGGTGCTCACCTACCACGTGCTCCCGCTGGAGGCCCCCGCCGAGGTCGTTGTGACTCTCGATGGTCAATCCGTCGCGACCGTGAACGGTGCAGAGATCGTCATTTCCGTGGACGGCGACACCGTCATGATCAACGACGCCACAGTCGTTGCGACCGACATCGCAGCCTCCAACGGCATCATCCATGTCATCGACACCGTTCTGGTCCCGCCCTCGGTGACCGGCGGAGCGTCAGCGGCCGCTACCGACCAGGAAACGATGGCTGAGGACGAGGCGGCGATCGCGGGCACGATCGTTGAGGTCGCCGTCTCCTCGGGCCAGTTCCCCACCCTGGTAGCGGCTGTGCAGGCCGCGGGTCTGGTCGACGTGCTCAGCGGGGAGGGTCCCTTCACCGTCCTTGCTCCGACCGAGGAGGCGTTCGCCGCAGCGCTCGCCGCGCTGGACATGGCGCCCGCAGAACTGCTCGCCAACACCGAGCTTCTCACCGCAGTGCTTACCTACCACGTGCTGCCGCTGGAGGCCCCCGCTGCGGCCGTGGCGACGCTCGACGGCCAGTTGGTTGCCACGGTCAACGGCGCGGAAGTCGCAGTCGCGGTGGACGGCAACACGGTGATGATCAACGACGCCACCGTCGTCGCCACCGACATCGCAGCGTCCAACGGCATCATCCATGTCATCGACACCGTATTGATCCCGCCCGCGGTGATCGAGACGCTGTCGTCCACTGCGCCGGAAGAAATGATGCCGGGAACGATCGTCGAGGTCGCAGTCTCGTCAGGCCAGTTCCCCACGCTGGTGGCTGCCGTGCAGGCCGCGGGTCTCGTTGAGGTGCTCAGCGGGGAGGGTCCCTTCACCGTCCTTGCTCCGACCGAGGAGGCGTTCGCCGCAGCGCTCGCCGCGCTGGACATCGCTCCCGCAGACCTGCTCGCCAACACCGAGCTTCTCACCGCAGTGCTCACCTACCACGTGCTCCCGCTCGAAGCGCCAGCCGAGGTTGTCGTGGGTCTCGACGGCCAATCCGTCGCGACGGTCAACGGCGAAGAGATCGCCATCTCCGTGGACGGCGACACCGTGATGATCAACGACGCCACCGTCGTCGCCACCGACATCGCCGCGTCCAACGGCATCATCCATGTCATCGACACCGTCTTGGTTCCGCCTTCGGTGATCGAGGCACTGTCGTCCGCGGCTCAGGAGTAGGTGATGGCGGACACGATTGTGGATGTCGCAGTCTCCTCGGGTGCGTTCCCGACGCTGGTGACTGCTGTGCAGGCTGCGGGTCTGGTCGAGGAGCTCAGCGGCGAGGGTCCTCTCACGGTCCTTGCTCCAACTGAGGAGGCGTTCGCCGCTGCACTGGACGATCTGGAGATGGCTCCCGCGGACGTGTTCGCCAACACCGAGCTGCTCACTGCGGTGCTCACCTACCACGTGCTCCCGCTCGAAGTGCCAGCCGAGGTAGTCGTAAGCCTCGATGGCCAGACCGTTCCGACGGTCAACGGCGCAGAGGTCGCGATAGCGGTGGTCGGCGACACCGTCATGATTAACGACGCAACCGTCGTCGCCACCGACATCGCGGCCTCCAACGGCATAATCCACGTCATCGACACCGTCCTGCTGCCTCCCTCCGGCGAGTAGGGCGTTCCCGGCTTCGGCGGGCGGGCAGTTGCGCTTATGCCCGCCCGCCGAGGCGCCGGATCGCACACCGCGGCCGGCACGCCGTCCATACGGGCGTCCGGACACCGCCGGGACGGCGAGACCGCTTCGGTACGATCTCATCGTGCAGCGCTCCGCGGACGAGACCGCCGAGGGTCTCGCCAAGTCGTTCGCTCGGGGCGAGGACGGGTCTCTCGAAGCCGTCTACCGGCAGTACGGCCATCTCGTCTACACGATGTGCCGCCGCACGCTCGACGAGAGTCGCGCTAGCGATGTCACCCAAGAGGTGTTCATCAGCGCATGGAAGGGCCACCAACGGTTCGACCCTGCCAAGGGCACTCTGGCGGGATGGCTGGTCACGATCACCAAGAACCGGATCATCGACAACATCCGTGCTGCGAAGCGGCACTCGGAGCGACGATCCGGCACCGACCTCGCAGACATCCCGACCGAGGCCGGGATCGAGCAAATCGCCGAACGAATGCTGATCTCAGAGACGCTGCGTCGCCTGCCTGAGGCAACCCGCCGGGTGATCGAGATGCACTACTTCGACGGCTCGACTCACAGTCAGATTGCGGAGGACACATCGCTGCCTATCGGCACCGTCAAGAGCACCATCCATCGCGGCCTCGCGAAGATCCGAGACCAGTTGGAGTCGGCTTATGAGTGACCGACCCGACCGCCGAGACGACGCCGACATCGAAGCGATGCTGCGCGACCTGACGCGCGAGGACCTCGAGCTGATCGAACCGCCCCCTGACGTGTGGGAGGGCATCAGCTCGACGCTGGGCAGGCCCGACGAGGCAGACGAGGTTGTCGTTCCGCTGGCGCCCCGCAGGCGACGGGCTTGGCGCATTGCGGTGCCCAGCGCGGCCGCAGCAGTCGCATTGGTGGTCGTCGGCATCGCGGCCTACGCCATTGCGGCAGACGACCCTGATGTCATCGCCAGCGCTGCGCTGGCCTATGACGCCGACGCATTTGATCCGCTCGGCGCCCAAGCGCACGCATCTGCCGATCTCATCGCGGAGGAGGGACTTCACCGCATCCAGCTCGTCGACGCGTCGCTGCCGAGCGCCGGACCCGGCGCCGATCTCGAAGCCTGGCTCATCGCACCCGACGACCAAGGCAACGTCGCCGACCTGGTGTCACTCGGCCTCGTGGACGATGCGGACCCGGGCAGCCTCGCAGTCCCTGTCGGCTACGACCCGTCGGTGTACTCGGTCGTCGACATCAGCGTCGAGCCCCGCGACGGGGACCCGTCCCACTCGGGGCGATCCATACTGCGCGGAGCCCTGCGAGCCCCATAACAGCCGGCACCGCTGCGCTCAGACCGTTACAGCCTGATCTTCGTGGCTGATCAGTCGCTTGACGATGATGATGAACACTCCGGTGAGGACCAAATTGAGCGCCAGCGAGAGCATTGCGACGGTCACGATCGGCCCGCCGATGCCGTAGCTGAGGCTGAGCACGAGCACCCCGGCGCCGACTTCGCCGCGAGGCCACATGCCCACCGCGATCGCCAGCCGGTGCTTCCAGTGGGCCTCCTTGCGGTAGCACACGACGGGGAACATCTTTCCGACGTTGATCAGGGCCGACAGCACCAGCACATGGGCCGCGATCGCTCCCCAGCTGATCGACGGCTGGCTGGCGGTGACCGTGTCGGCGTAGCGGCCCTCGAACTCGCCGCCTGCCAACGCGGGATCGTCGACTGAGGCGCCTGGAGCGGCTGCATGCAGCGCGGCGGGCGTCGGCTCGGGATGCTGTGCGTCGGCGCCCTCGAATATCTGCGGCAGGCTGAGGCCGACCAGCAGCATGAACACTGCCGCCACCCACGCCCCGGCGCGCCGCTCCGCCGGCCGTTCGAGAAGTTCATGCAGCTCGTCATGGGCGGCCATCGGAGCCGTGCGAGGCTGCGCGGGCTTCGGGCGTGCGACGCAGCCCAGCACGAACGCCGGCAGCAGCACCTCGATGTGGATCGGCACCGAAGGGTCGATCACCTTGGTGGCTGAGTACAGCACTTCGCTGACCGCCACCATCGCGGCTGCGTAGCCCAGCACCCATCCCCACGACACCGGCAATGCGACCCGATGCAAGAACACGTAGGCCAGCGCCAGCAGCACGGCCATGAGCACCACGATCAGCCCCAGTTGCCATGCCAGTCCGACGATCAGAATCTTCAACGGGATCATCAACAGCACCGTGTCGAGGTCGTCGAAGATCGCCAGGATGCGTACCTTGCGGAACATCCACGTTCCTGCGAGCCCCGCGGCGGCGAGCATGCTGAACAGCACGCCCGCTGAGGTCGGCGCCGCGAACCGGCCCGCCAGCAGTGTCTCGGTCCAGGCGTCGCCGCTGCCCCATAAATCTGAGGGCAGCATGACGAACACGAAGTACCCGGTGGCGAAGATCCAGGGGAATGTCGCCGCTGTGAACGCCACGAAGTAGTCCCACCCGTACTGACGCAGATTCGTCTTGTCGATGTGGAACTCGAAGCCGACGTGGATCATGATGAACGCCAGCCCGGTCATCGTGGCCACCCGGACGACGTTGGCGACCAGGTCGTGTGAGTCGCCGGCCAACTGCGGCAGCACCTGCGACAAGCCAAGCCCGATCACCAGCAAGACCGAAAAGGCGACAACTCTGCGCACGCCCAACCTCCCGCATCAGCGCCGGCACACGCCGACGACACACTCTTCGGGCGATCGTAGATACCCACCGCGGCGATTCTTGGTCAGGAGTCGACTTAGCTGACGTGGCCCGCGCTCAGCGCGGATAGGTCCGCACATAGCCTCGACAACGAGTGCCGATTCCTGAGTCTGTGCCGCCGCTGGTGGTCGAGCTGGCAGTGCTGCTGGTCGCGGGAACGCTGATCGCTGCACTGCTTGCTCGCGTGGGCGTTGTGCCAATTGTCGGATTCATGGCAGCCGGTGCGGTCATCGGACCCGGTGGTACGGGACTCATCGGCGACATCGACCTGGTGAACCAGTCAGCGGACATCGGGGTGATGCTGCTGCTGTTCACTCTCGGGATCGAATTCAGCCTGACGCGAGTGAGGCAGATGGCGTCGATCTTCTTGGCCGGTGGCGTCGTTCAGGTCGGGCTCGCTACCGGCATCGCCGCTGCCGTGGCGATGGCCTTCGGTGTCGGCTGGCGGATTGCTGTGTTCACCGGTCTGCTCGTCTCGCTATCGAGCACAGTGATTGTGCTCAACGTGCTGGCCGAGAAACAAGCGACTACATCACCGACTGGCAGCTTCTCCGTGGCGTTGCTGATCTTTCAGGACCTCGCCAGCGTCGCGATGGTGCTGGTGGTGCCCTCGCTGGGCGGGGAGTCGGGCAACTGGGCTGACATCGTCGTCGCATTGGCCACGGCCGGCGCGATCGTGGCGGCGGTGTTGCTCGTCTCGCGGACGGCGGTTCCGCGGCTGCTGCGGCTGGTAGAGCGTTCCCAGAGCAAGGAAGTGTTCTTGCTGGCAATCCTTGCAATCTGCTTCGGGACCGCCCTGTTGACGAGCTTGGCGGGCGTGTCGATCTTCCTGGGAGCGTTCCTGGCCGGGTTGATGGTCTCAGAAGGCCGTTCAGCGGCTCGTGCGATCGCGGATGTGATGCCCTTGCAGATCCTCTTTACGGCGATGTTCTTCGTGTCGATCGGGATGCTGTTCGACCCTGCGTACTTCGCGCGTAACGCGGTCTTGGTGATCGGCCTGGTGCTCAGCACAGTGGTCATCAAGCTGGTGTCGACAGCAGCCGCAGCGGCGATCATTCGCCAGCCGCGGCGCGTTGTGATCGCTTCAGCGGTAG
Source organism: Candidatus Poriferisodalis sp. (assembly GCF_965208555.1). Taxonomy (GTDB): domain Bacteria; phylum Actinomycetota; class Acidimicrobiia; order Acidimicrobiales; family Poriferisodalaceae; genus Poriferisodalis. Next base: position 1,496,717 of record NZ_OZ242342.1, read on the forward strand.
TGCTCGCTCAGATCGGCGAGTTCTCCTTCGTCCTCGAACGCGTCGGCGAGAATGCCGGCGTCCTGCCGCTCGGCCTCACCGACGGCACCGACACGTTCATCGCCGTTGCGGTCCTGCTGATCGCGCTGAGTTCGTTCAGCGCACGCAGCAGCCGGATGTGGCCTCAGCATCGCAGCATCGTCAGCAGCGCGACGGCCGCAGCAGGCACCGGTCAAGATCTTGCCGAACAAGAACCGACGCGCGATCACGCAGTCGTGAACGGATTCGGACCGCGCGCCCGAGCCATCGCCGCTGCGTTCGAACTGGCCAAGATTCCCTACTCCTTGGTCTCGATCGATCCCCGCGCGCAAAGCTGGGCAGCCAGAACCGGGCGAAAGGTTCTCTATGGCGACATCTCTCGGCAGCTGATCGCTGAGCGAGCTGGACTCCGCAGAGCCCGCATTGCACTGGCCGTCGACAGCCAACCATCCGACGTCGCGCACTTCGCCCGTATTGCGCGTGAGCACAACCCGCAGATCATCGTCCTGGCGTGGGCTGTCAATCCAGACGACGCTGCAGATCTCGATGACGGCGGGCTCGTGAACCATGTCGTCACAGAGCGCCAAGCGGCGATCGACGCGCTCATCGCTCACACCTTGGGGTACTTCGGAGTACCCCAATCGCAGACCGAAACGGTGACACGCACCGTGTTGCACTGCAACGAGGTTCAACCCTGAGCGCCCTCAGGGGGGTTCGTCCAATCGGCACCGAAGCTCACGTACGCGCGACTTACGGGTTTGTGGCGCTTTCAGCTGACTGTCTTCCATTCATGGACAGGTCCGATGAGGTGGCCCGTTCGTGGCAGGGTGTTGACCCAGCTTGGGCTGGGTGCGTCGTGGCCGTGCTTGCGGTGGAGCCGTTTGACGACTCTGCGTCCTGCGCCGCCAGGGTTGGTGGACGGTGTCCTCCAACCAACATGGTCGTCGCAGACCGACGGATACAAACACGCTGGTCAACGCCCTCATTTGATCTGCGTTAGCGTCGTTCTTTTGTGAGCGGCGGGTGGCAGACCTAAATGAAGCTGCGCGCCGGCCTGACTGAGATCATCAGCGGCCTCACCTCTGCGATGGTTTCGCTGCCGCTCGCCATCGCGTATGGCGTCGCATCGGGCCTCGGAGCGCTCGCCGGCCTCTATGGCGCGATCGCTCTTGGCTTTCTTGCCGCCGTGACGGGCGGGACCCGCACCATGATCTCCGGCCCGACCGCACCGATGGCGGTGGTCGCGACGACGATCATCGCCAACAACGCGGCCAGCGTTGCCGAGTTCTTCACCATCGTGATGCTGGCCGGCGCGATCCAAGTGCTGCTGGGAGCGGCCCGGGTCGGCAGGTTTGTGGCCTATGCGCCGTATTCGGTCGTCTCAGGCTTCATGACCGGCATCGGCGTCATCGTGATCATCATGCAGACTCGGCCGCTGCTGGGTCTCAGCGTCGAGGGCGCAGGGGTCATTGCCACCATCGAGTCCTGGCCAGCCGACATCGGCCGCATCGAGTGGCAGGCGCTGCTGCTCGCCGCGGTTGCTCTAGGTGTCATGCTGGTGTGGCCTCGTTCGCTGCACCGCTATGTGCCCGCGATGTTCGCAGCGCTCTTGGTGGGGACGATTGTCGGGACTTGGTGGTTTGCCGACGCTCCCACGATCGGATCAGTGCCGACCGGCACGCTCCAACTGCACGCGCCACAGCTTTCGCTCAGCACACTGCTGCGCACAATTCCGCCCGCCGCCACCATCGCTCTCGTCGGCTCCATCGACACGCTGCTCACGGCTCGCATTGCAGAGTCGATGACCCGCGAGCCGCACAATCCGCACCGCGACCTGCTCGGCCAGGGTTTCGGCCATATCGCCACGGGCATCTTCGGCGGGCTCGCGGGTGGCGCCACCGTCTGCACCGTCGCGAACATTCGAGCAGGTGCTCGCACTCGCTTCTCCGCAGCGCTGTGCGCTGTGGTTCTACTCGCCCTCGTCGGCGGTCTCGGCGCGCACGTCCAATGGGTGCCCCATGCTGTGCTGGCCGCCGTCCTGATGCGAGTGGGTTTCGATTTCATCGACTGGCGCTTCCTGCGCTGCCTGCATCGAGTTCAGCGCGAACACCTTGTGATCATGGCGGTCACCCTGGTCCTCACGGTGCTGTTCGATCTCGTCACGGCCGTGACGATCGGGTTCGTCACGGCCGCACTGGCAGGCATGCGCCAGTTCGAGCGCCTCGAAATGGACCGAGTGATCTCCTCGCCGCTCCTCGACCGCACCTTCCTGGACGACGCCGACGCCACCTTCGAAGCCCGCAGCTGCCTGATCGCGCTGCGGGGTAGCTTCACCGTCGCCTCGGCGCATGCGCTCGGCCGCATCATCCGTCACGACATCGCAGACCACGACGTTCTCGTTCTGGACTTCGCTGCGACCGTCTACATCGATGACAGCGCCGCGCTCCTCATTGAGCATTTGGTCGACACCGCCGCCGAGCGCGACACGTTCACCGTCGTCGCAGCGCTCCACGGCGAACCGCTCAAAACCCTGAGCGGGCTCCGCGTCCTGCGGCACATCCCCGACGCGCACTTCGTCGACTCGCTCGAAGAAGCCCGCACGCTGACACGTGCACTGCTGGTCGGCGCACCTGACGCGAACGCCTGAGAAGGGATCGGACGGCGAAGTGCCGCTAGCTCTGCGGGCCGGGCCCGGGGAACGTGACGCTGTTGCGATTGGAGAGCATCGTGCCGTCAGCTGCGCAGATCGAGCCCGCCGCGGTGCAGTCCGCCGTGGCGGGCAGCACCACCTCCATCGGGCCACCGCCAGATGCCTGCACCGTAATCCTCCACCGCAAGTTTGATGGTGGGCTCCTGCGCTGGGCGCGCACCACCGTTCCGCCGGTCACCTCGAACGCGGAGTCGCGCAACGTGACGTAGCTCAGCGGGGTCTCCTCGCTGAACCGCAGCTCGAAGGTGATCTGCGAGCCGGCGCCCTGATGGGAGCCGATGCCGTCGGACGAGAACGTCGCGGTCAACGGCGTCCGCGGCGGTTCGGTCTGCTCCTCGGAGGTCTGCTCGTCGGGTGTCTGCTCGCCAGAGGCGTCCCCGGTAGGTCGCGAGAGTGTGACCGGGTAGATCGCCCCGAGATCGAACTTGATGCCAGGTTCTGTCCAGTACACCTTGTACTGGTCGCGGTCACCGGGAAGGCGCTCTCGCAGGAACCCAGCGACGCCGTCGCTGACCCGGAAGCTGTCGCCATTCACCGTGAGCACCCAGTCGGCGGGGATCACCTTGTCCCACGCGTAGAAGTCCAGCGCCCGGGTGTGCGACGTGCCGTCGCCGTTGAGACGACTGCCCCGATACCACGACAGGATGAGGAACTCATAGATCTCGCCATCCACCGTGGCCGATGTTGGATCCAAAGCGCCGAACTTGTTGCTCCCCGCGCCGCGATTCTGATAGCCGAGATAGCCGGTGTAGGAATTGTTGAGCCTGCCCACGGTCAGCTTGGAGTGCCAGATGGGCTCGGTGCCGGCCAGCAGCTCGTCGGCGCCGGTGACGCGCAGCGTTACCTCGTCGTCGACGTTCCAGCCGGGCGTGATGTCCTCCCACGCCCAGAAACGGCCGATCGGCACCATGTCCCCTTCGGGGTTCACCGCGTGGGCCGACGACAGCTGCGTGTCGCCGAACAGCAGCGTGAACGGCAGCTCTGGCTCGCCGGCAAGAGCCAGCGTCAACGAATCGGAGACCTCGCCGACATGGGGCAGGGTCACATCTCCCGGTGTGTGCATCACGAGTCGCACGTCTCCGTAGCTGCCGACATCGGCCGGGTCCGCCGCAGCGGTGGCCTCGAAGGCGCCCATGCCGCCGCCGCGCACTGCGAATCCCCGCACCACCGACCCGTTGTAGGTCATGGTGCCCACGGTCATGGTGCCCAGAACCACTCCGTCGTACGGCTCCGGTTCCGGTTCGGGCTCGGGTTCGGGCTCCGGTTCGGGCTCGGGCTCGGGTTCCGGCTCGGGTTCGGGTGGCAGGAGGTCCGCGGCCGTCGAGACGCGCTTGCTGTAGGTGAACGACCACGGCCCCGGCGACGCATTCCCGTAGCGGCTGCGGAGCCTGAACTTGTACACCCGCCCCTCTTCAAGACCGGTCAGATGCATGCGCTCGGTCGTGAGGATCAGCCGCCGCTCGTCTGAGAACTCCCGGTCATTGCGCTCCCAGTAGACCTCGTAGTCCGTAGGCGCTGGCTTGGACCTGCGCCACGTCACGACCAGCTCGCCTGCCGCGTCGCTGGACGACCGCACCCGACCGATCGCGCCGCCGCCCGACCCCACCGTCGCACGCGGACCCACCGCGCTGCCCTGGCCCAATGCGCCTCGCTGAGAAAACGACAGCACCAGCGCGGTGACCTCGTCAGACCACGGACCGGACCCGGCTGCGCCGTAGCGGGCTCGGACCATGAGCTTGTACGACTCGCCTTCCTCTAATCCTGTGAGCGTCGCTCTGTTCGCCGTCGGGAACACGTTGCCGGAGCCATCCGTCCACGTTTTGTAGGACTCGCCGACCTTCGCGAACATAACCCGGTAGTCGTCGGGCGCACGCTGGGGCGCCGTCCAGGTGACTGTCAGCTCCCCCGGCGTCTCGCTCAGCGCGGCCAGATCCGACACCTCATCGTCCTCGGCCGCCTGCGCGCCCACCGGAACCGCCAACGAGCCCATCAGCGCCGCAACCGCTGCGATGACCCACACGCGCCGGGTTCTCGGACGTTTCGACGACACGAATCGCTTCGCGCCGTTAGCAGGATGGCCGACGCCGATAGCGCGGCCGAAGCGGCCGGCCAGGTGTTCCCCACTCATCCGGGCCACGATGGCAAACACTACTCATTTCGGCAGCATGACCAGCACCTTTACGCGAAATCGCGTCAATCCGGTCCTCCAAGCTTGCGTGTGCCGGCCGCGAATACAGCACCTCAAGCAGATGCGAGAGGGCGCAGCCCGAAACCGGTTCAGCAGCTCAGACTGCTGAACTGGCCTACTGCGCGTCGACCGGACAGAGCGCACCGGACCGCATCGCGAGACCGCCGCCCGACCGCTCACGAACCCCCATCAGGAATGCTGTCGACGCCTTACGCGTTCATGGCATTCGCCGCTATGGAATCACCCCTGGACCGGTGGCGGCAGCATCAGCACTCGGTTGTCCTTGCTGTTGGCCACAACGAGCCGGGGCATGCTCGGGTGCCGCCACTCGCGGATGTCTGGTTTGTTGCCCTTGTACTTGTTGCACCGCGGGTGCGCGACCTGGAGGTTCTCCATGCCGTGCAGCACGCTCGTGTAGTAGGTGCCCTGACGGGCTTCGCCGTCGGCGGTGAGTTCGAACACGGCGAAACGTTTCGGCACGACATGCTCGACTTGCGCTCCGTCGAGCTTCATCTTGGCGCCGCACAGCCCGCAGCGCTCCCCGTCACGTATGTGCAGATAGTCGAGCACCTTGCGGCGGTGCTCAGGTTCCCAGCGGTCCTTTGCGTTCGGCTCGTCCAGTTCGAGGTTGAACCGCCAGATGCTGTCGATCGCGGCGACGGCTTTGCGCAGCAGCCCCTTCTGCGGCTCAGGCCGGGGGCTGCTGAACGGGCACGCCGAATCAACTTCATCCGCAGCAGGCTCGGGTTCCTCGATCGGCACGATCGATCGACACTTCGGGAACGTCGAGCAACCCCAGAATTCGTTACCGGCGTTGTCGCCCCGCTTAGCGACCCGTCGCACCATCTCCGCACCGCACTTCGGACATGACACCTCGGCAGCGTCTGAGGAGCCAGCTGGATCGGTGCGTTTCGATGTCATGCATCAACTCCTGACCGGCAGGAAATGTAGTTGCGAGCTTGCTCGCCGTCGGCGATCTCGATGCGTCGTGTTCGTGCCTCGCTAGGGCAACTCAGTGCATCACTGAAGGAACATGGAGTGTGATTTCAACTCCGGTCGAATTCGGCTCCGCTTGGATTCGCCGTGATGTGCTCGACACCATCGGCGACGACAAGCTCACCCTCTACTACGTGCGGCACCGGTTGTTCCCGATGGACAAGAACGGCTCAGCCGACCTCGCGGAAGGAGTGCTGTGGCGGCTTGTGGGTGCGGAAATGCTCGAAGCCGAGCAGGACGCCAAGGGAGAGCATTGGCGCTTCTGGCGTCCAAACGGCTGACGGTCGCCACAGCGGTCTAACGGCGCGGGCGAGGCTCGGGTCTAGCAACCTCCACCACTCGGGCGATCCGCCCGGGCGCATCGGGAATGCCCGTCCCGGCTCGCAGGACCGGTCGTCGTCGTCCGCTCGCGGCCTGTCGGGCTGAGCCGCGTGGTAACGCACCGCGGTACCACCCCTATTGCCTCGGTACACCCACCCTTGACGCCGACCGCGCTGCCATGCCTAGCGTTCGCGAATGCAACCGAACCACATCGAACCTAACCACGCGCTCGCGGTGCGAGCCGCTGGCAGCGTCATGGACTACGTGATGGACAGCAAACTCAGAATGCAATCGGGCGAAGTGCGCAAAGCCGCCGAACGCTGGTGCGACGCCTACGACACCGTGCTCGCCCACATCAACAAAAGTCGGTAACCGCAGCCACTCTCGGTCTACGGGCAAGCACGTAAGTCACTTCCGCGCGAGCAGCGAAATCTGCTGAAGCAAGTCAAGGCTTCCGGGATGCCCTCGGCCGAAATGGGCGAAATCGTCCCCACGGCTGGTTACCAGAGCTGCTGAGGCGTAGGGCACGCAATGATGACGGCCATCTTCGCGGCTCGTGCTGCCCTAGCGTTCGGCTCCGCTCGGCGTCTAGAGCGAAAGCGTTCATTGGGTGAGTTCGTCACAGGGCGTCCCTACGTTGGCCCCTGCTGGATTGTCCGCCACAGTTCGATTCAGAAATGAAGGTTCCAAGATGCGCAAGACACTGAAGCACACTGCGACGGCCGCCGCGATGCCACTTCTGGCCGCGATGCTCGTGGCGGTTTCTGGGACGCCCGCTGCGGCGTCCGCAGCGCTGATTCCGCCTGCATCCGTTCAGGGCGTTTGCGATTCGGACTCGGTGCCTTTGGTTGTGGCCTCGGATGTGGCAGCGCAGTCAGACATCTACTCCGCTGTCACCCTCGCCGGCGTGCTGGGCGATGCGTGCATTGTGCTCGCGGGTTCCCGCGGTGAGGCGATGTCCGGGGATCAGCAGGCCCGACTCGACGCTGCTGCGGCCGGCGGCTATGTGGTGGGTGGCCAAGCCGCGGTGCCTGACGGCAAGATCGCCGGTCGCACCATGGCGCGGCTCGGCGGCGCGGATCGCTGGGCCACCGCGCTGCTGGTCGGCGAGGAAGCTGCATATCCCGGCACCGCACCGACCACAACCGTCCCGTCAGCGGCGCAATTCATCCCTACACCCGGGTCGTCATCGGGCAGCGCAGCGACTCGTGTACGTGTGCCTCCGGCGTCTGGCCAGGGGGATTGCGATGTGGACTCGGTTCCTGTCGTGGTGGCATCGGACCTTGCTGCCCAATCCGACATCTACTCAGCAGTGACTCTCGCGGGGGTGCTTGGCGACGCGTGCATTGTGCTTGCGGGTCCACGTAGCGAGGACATGCCTGCCGAACAACAGACGCGCCTCGATGAGGCAGCCGAAGGCGGCTATGTCGTGGGCGGACTCGCTGCGGTGCCTGACGGCAAGATCGCCGGTCGCACCATGGCTCGGCTCGGCGGCACAGATCGCTGGGCCACAGCGCTGCTCGTCGGCGAGGAAGCCGCCGAACCGGGCAGCGCCCCGACCAAGACCATCGAAGCCGATGAGGACTCGCAGATTGAGCAGGTTGTCCGCCAGCTCAGCGAACTGACAGTCGCTGTGGAGAATCGGGGCGGCTACGACCGCGGCCTGTTCAAACACTGGGTAGATGCTGACGGGGACAGCTGCGACGCTCGACGCGAAGTGCTCATCGCAGAGGCCGTAGTCGCCCCGAGCGTCGGATCGGGTTGCTCGCTGTCAGGCGGCGAGTGGCTGAGCCGCTACGACGGCAAGACCACCAGCGGCAGCGGCAGCGCCTTCGATGTCGACCACCTCGTGCCGCTCGCCGAAGCATGGGAATCCGGCGCGAACGACTGGACTGCCGATCGCCGTGAGCAGTACGCCAACGACCTCGGCTACTCGAACAGTTTGATTGCCGTGTCTGCCAGCTCGAACCGTTCTAAGGGCGCCAAGGACCCCGCTGAGTGGCTGCCGCCCACCGAAGGCGTGCACTGCTGGTATGCCGCCGCATGGGTGCAGGTCAAGACCCGCTGGGGCCTCACCGTCGACCAGGCCGAGGCCAACAAGCTCGGAAGTGTTCTCGCCGGATGTAGCGACAGCGACCTCGGCAACCTGCCCCAAGCAGAGGCAGCACCGGACGCAGAGGCCGATGAATCAGAAGCCGTCGGCGACTGCCACCCCGCATACGAACCCTGCCTGCCCAACCTGCCCGGGGACGCGCTCAACTGCGGCGACCTCACCGCCGACCAGCGGCCCGTACGCGTCAAGGAAATCGGAGTCGACCCCTATCGGCTCGACCGCGACGGAGACGGATGGGGTTGCACCAGCTGAGCATCGACGACAGCGATTCCGTTCGCTGATCTGATGATGTGATCTTGGAGGACAGACTGGAATCATGAGTCGCAAGCGCAACCCGACTCAGAAGCGCGGCAACGACAGCCGACCGGCGAAAGCACGACAAGAACGGCGTGCCAGTGCGCAGCTAACGAAGTCCTCTAGCAGCGGCGGCGGAATCCAACACACTCAAGTGCTTCCTCGGTCATTCGAGTTTGTGGAGCCTGAGAGGGCTGTTGCTACCGCGGAGGTGCAGCATCCTGCACACTTGGGACGCCGGAGTGGCGGACGAGCAACCGAAGGGACCAAACTCATCAAAGGTTGCCCGAGGCGCTACGCCTTGGAGTTCGGCAGCGCTCTGCAAATGGGGAGCCTCGCGTTCTACCGCCGTCACGGCGACTCGCTCATCTGGGACCTCCTCGAAGGCGTAATCGCCGGCGAAGAGCTAGTCGAGAGTCGTAGCGATGACCCTGCCGACTTGGACGCCTACCGGGACACAGAAAAACGGCTGGCCGTATCTCATCCATTGGTTCGCGAATTCGGTCCTACAACCCTCTCTCGACTCGATGTCGACGAACGCATCCGAAACAACTACCTGCTTGGCGACAACTGCCTCATCTGGTGCGCCTCCATGGAGCCTCAGACGCCCAAGGAGTGGGAACTGTGGCACGATTCGCTGGAGTCTCACTACGACCACACCACCTTCATCGGCGATCCGGCCGAATTCGCCCGACAGCTAGCAATGATGGCTACCTCGCAGCATGGCATCCTTGCGAGCACGCTTGAGATTCAGCATCCAACCAGTAAACACATCGAACTGTGCCATGGCCTCATTGTGTGCTATGGACCAGTCGTCTACTTGGACGATCCTCGCGCTTACATCTTGCAACTTGACGACCCATTGGAATTGATCATCCGTCGCATCTTCACCAAGACGATGGATTACCGGCATCAGCGTGAGTACAGATTCGCGATCCTCGCCGAGCACGGCCTGAGCCAGGACACTCTGCGATTGAGAGTCTCCCATGCCATGAGGCAGTCACTGAACGCTGCCAACGGCAGAACAGACGCCGGTATCCACTTGCCTGAGGTGACGCCGACGTTCTGCATGCCATCGCCACGGATCCTTCAGTGTTTTGGAGGTGCAGCAAGAGAGGGCGCCCAAGGCGGCTTCTACTGGTCAGACCACCGTGTCACAGTTCGCCCGCATCTGAGCCTCAGCGGAACTCAAGACCAGAGGAAGAGAACGCGATCAACATCTGTAAGCGACGTGCTAACGGCCGACTACGACGCCATCGAAGCAGCAATCCGAACCGAACCTCATGTATCCGACGATGCACGAGTCGCCAAGCTCACGATCGACGGCGGACCGGGCACCAAGACGGACATCTACTGCTTCGAGGGAATCCGATACAAGTTTAGGTACGTGACCAATAACGGCAGGGCGCTGTTTCGCTACACCAAGCCCCATGGCGACGACGAATATGCCCTCCTAGTCAACAACCAGAACTTTGACGACAATTTCGCGTTAAGCCATGACCACCAGCAGCTGATTCTCTCCGCCGTTCCCATGAATCCCGCAGCCAGCGTGACAATCGATCAGCCTTGTCCGAACCCTGACCTGCCGGCCAACCACGTCATGCTCTGCGAAACGTGCGACACCGAAGTGACCGTTACCGCCACGTCCGAGGACGGCACCGAGACATCGAGCTTCCAAATCGTTGTCGACCAGGCGCTACATCCGGCCAACCGCTCCCACGCCGCTTAGCGAGGAGCCTGGCCACCCCTTAGGCCATCTCCGCAGCAACTGCAGCACTGTGCAGTGCCGATTGCTCAGACAACCACATGGCGCCGAGATGTCAGATCAGCCGAAGCTGCAAGATGCTCATACCAGTGCGCCGGTTTAGCTGTCTTGCCATCCGTAGCCGTCATGATCTCCGTGACGCTCGGCCCGACGGCAAACCAGTGTCCTTAGACAGTCCGGCGGGCCGCATACCAGCTCTGCTCGTCGCTGGCTATGTGCACCTCCAAATCGCTTGACGCCCGGTGGGAGGTCTTGGCCTTACCGGCGGATCGATACGGGAACGGCTCAGGCCGAGGGAGCAAAATGCCGGTTGTCGTGAGCGATTCACCCACGGGGTTGCGGTGGGTTCGCCTGACTATCGGATCACGATGTGAGGCGCTGCGGCCTTCGGACGCTCGGCCAAGTGCGTGGCTGCAGCCGTGCACGACTATCTCAAAGCGCTCGAAGCGATCCGGCCGAAACCGAACCGGCGGGTTTCGTTTACCCACGCCGCCACCTATGGCACACGTACGGGCATGCCGCACGCCACATGGCGTCAATTCGGCGTTCCCGCGGACGTTCTCAGCAGAGCAAGAATTAGCCGGTGTTAGTACAGGCTGGTGGTCCGAGGGCGACGCTCCGCTTCGGTTCCAGCTGCCCCCAATTGCACGCGAACCCTGTTCGGCACAACCGGCAATGAGGTTTCGACCCACCAGATCTGCGCCCGTGGCGTACTCAAGCTCGCCCAGCTGAACGACAACGCCTAGGTCGGTGGCCAATAGGCGATCGGGTTACGCGCTCCTCGGGTGAAATCGACTCGTCGGCCAGTTGGTCCGACCCACTCGTCGAAGACGGGACCGCTGGTCACGAGCTTCGCTGAGAATGCCCTTCGGCCGTCCGAACGCTGAAACCAGGTGCCGATCTCGACGAGGGCCAGCGTGATGCCTTGGTGCACTGCTACGGCGTGCCGGATGCCTGCACGCTCTAGCCGGTCGGGGTTGATGCGCCACCACGCACGCGTCGAATCGACCAGTTCTCGGGACGACATGCCTTCCCGATAGCCATGCCCTTCTCGGTGATTCCCGGGCTCCAACTGGTCACGCTGCCATTGCCAAGGCCCTAACCGGACCAGAATCGCCGGAGTTGCGTCGCCATTCACTCGCTCAACCCCTCCTGGATGCATCTTCGACCTCTCGCCGTCAGCCGCGACGAGATGTCGTCAGCGACTGCCGGTTCACGCTAAGGGTCGACAACCGAGGCTGCGCCGCAGTGTGGGTCACCAGCAGCGCACCAACTGACCGACACGTTCGCGGGTCGGGCTGTCCCTTCCCTTGAGCTATCAAGGAATGCGCCTAACCGGACAGTCCGGCCCGCATCTGGGTAACCACGTAGGTCATTCCCGTTCGTTCAACCCAGTGAGCGAGCAGCGATGCGTGAACTGACGGAAATGGATCGCCCACCGGGATACCGAGCCGACTCGGCTGTACGCGCGTCGCTAGGCAAGCTGCCACCCGACTGGGACAGTCGCGGCAGCGCGATGCCGGGTGAGCACAGCCGGAAGCGGACGCTGGAAGCGGAGCGGGCGCCTAGGCCCAAAGCGTCGAGCTAAAGGGAGCGGAAGGGCGCGTCACTGCACCTCATATTTGTAAGGTAACGTTACTAACGATATGACAGAGGCGTCAGGTTCGGCCATCTTGAGGCTGCACAGCGGCCAGCGAATCGTTGACGCGCTGTTCGAAGCGCATCCGCAACGGATGTCCCGCGCGGAGGTCGCTCGGGCGACCGGACTGTCGAAGCCGACAGTGTCGGCGTTGATGGCTGATCTCGAATCGGCAGGCTTGGTGCGGGTCGCCGAGGACGATTCGCGTTCGGGCTCCATTGGCCGTCCCGCGACGCTTTACGAACTCGTGCCGTCAGCAGGTCATTGCGTCGTCGCAGACGTAGGCGCGACAAGGCTGCTCGTAGGTCTCGCTGACCTGCTCGGCAACGTCATCGCTGAGGTCGAGACCGAATCCGGGCCTGATGCTCGCGCGGCGTTGTCCACACTCGTTCGGGTTGTCTCGTCGATGGTCACAGCCTCCGATTCACCTTGTCATGCGGTGTGCGTTGGGGTGCCGGGGATCTACCGGCCGAGGCTCGACCGAGTCGAACAGTCGCTGAGCCTGCCCGGTTTCGAGGACTTGGCAGTGGCCGAGTATCTCAGCGAGGAGTTCGGCACTTCGGTGTTCGTGGAGAACGACGTGAATCTCGCTGCGCTGGGCGAATTGGCATGTCTGAGGGACGAGGAGGGCGGCGGGGACTTCGCCGCAGTGTTCGCCGGGACTGGCATCGGTCTTGGCTTGGTGGTCGACGGCGAGTTGTATCGCGGCGGCACCGGATCGGCAGGAGAGCTGGGGTCGCTGATCGTCTCTTGGCCGCATGAAGGCACGGCGCCGGTGACACTTGAGGACGTTGCGTCTGCTCCTTCGATTCGCAAGCGTCTGGGGCAGGCCGTGGAGGAAGGCCGTGAGTCGGCACTCGACTTGGCGGCAGATGTCGGTGAGATCTTCGCCGCGGCGAGCCGGGGAGATGCGGCAGCCGCCGCTGTGCTCGATGAGGTCGCTAGCGCAATGGCGCTGGCCGTTTCGCATCTCTGTCTGATCGCGGACCCGACTCGCATCGTCTTCGGCGGTCCTGTCGGCGCTGATCCGTTGTTTGTGGCCACGGTGCGGGATCGACTCGCTGGCTTGGTGGCCGTCGCTCCTGAGCTGATGGCGTCGAGCCTAGGAGAGCGAGCGACGCTCATAGGGGCGGCGTCGATGGCTCAGCGGCATGTGCGTGATTCGCTGATCGCGAAGGTGCTGGGAGCGCAGCTGTGAGCGCTGCTGCCGCCCGTGCGGCGGCGGCTGTGGACGGCGACGAGGTTGTGCGCTTGGTGCGCGAGGCGGTCGGCATTCCGAGCGTCACTCCGAACGAAGAGGAGTTCGGTCGTTGGGTGCTTGATGCCATGGGGTCCGCCGGGGGCTTCGACGACGCCGACTTGGTCGAGTTCGAGCCGGGCCGAGTCAACGTATTGGGGTCCTCCGGCGGCGGCTCCGGCCGTTCGCTGTTGCTCGCCGGGCATCTGGACACCGTTGCGACGGAGGACTGGTCCGAGCAGTGGCAGGGCACTGATCGTGCCGACCCGTTCGGCGCGCACGTGATCGACGGGGAGATCTGGGGACGCGGGGTCGCCGATCAGAAGGCAGGGATCTGCGCAATCATCGAGGCAACCACCGCCGTCTCGCGCGCCGGTCTGAGACCTGCTGGCAAAGTGTCGGCGCTGTTCATTTCCGACGAGGAGTCAGGTCAGCCCGGCAGCGGTGTGTCGGCCGGCATACGAGCAGCGGTCGAAGGGCTAAGCGGTCCGATCCCGGACGCGGATTTCGCGATCTACACCGAACCGACAACCTCCGCGATCTACACGGCACAGATGGGCTTTCTGATCGCCGATGTCACCTACACCGGCGTGTCGGCCTACTTCGGCAGACCCGAACTCGGCGTCGACGCGCTGCGAGCCGGTCACGCGCTGCTCGGTCGTCTGTGGGAATGCTCAGACACCCTGCGGCGCTCGATCCCCGCCCATGAGCTGCTCGGGGAAGCGTTCCTGCTCGTCACCTCGGTCGCCTCGGGCGGCAACATCGCTGTGCCGGGAACGTTCGAACTGTCACTCATCCGCAAAGTGCTGCCCGGCGAGAGCCTCGACGACGCAGCCGAGCAGATCCGCACGATCTCCGAAGACGTTGCCCGGGACCACCGCGTGGAGTGCGATGTCCGCTTCAGCGCCGCTCGCGACCATTCCGTTGGCGGCACGCCCGACGAGATAAGCGCGCAGCATCCCGGCGTGCTGGCGCTCGCCGAGTCCATCACGGCAATCAGCGGACAACCCGCACGTATCGAGGGCGCCCCGTACTGGTCAGAGAAGCCATTCCTACGGGACCTGGGGATTCCCAGCGTCTATTTCGCTCCCGGCGACATCTCGCACTGCCACACGCCATTCGAACGGCTCGACATCGACGAGCTGATCACGGCCACCCGAACCCTCGCGCACTTCATCGCCGAGTGGTGCGGCGCCACAGATCTGTAACCGGAACCCTGGGAGGGGACATGACCACCAACAGACGGGCATCCAAGCTGCTGCTGTGGGTGTCGCTGATTGCAGCGTTCGCCTTGTTCGCCGCTTCATGCGGCGACGACGACGACGCTGCGGCACCGGCGACGACCGCCGCGGCACCGGAACCGGAGCCCGAACCAGAACCAGAGCCGGAGCCGACGGCTGCGCCCGAGCCGGAACCCGAACCGGAGCCCGAGCCAGCACCTGAACCGCCGAAGACACAAGGTCCCGGCGGCGAGGAGGCCATAGCGTCGAGCGAGATTTCGCTGAGCGACGACGAGATCGCTCAAGTGCAAGCCGGCGGCTACACCGCAGCGCTGCTGTGGCACACGGCCGGTGCATTCACCGACGCAGTAAGCCAGGGTGCCCGCGACGCATTCGCGGAACTCGGGATCGAGGTGATCGCTGAGACGAACGCGAACTTCGACGCAGCGCAGCAGGCGAATGACGTCGAGACCGTCATGGCACAGCAACCCGACATCATCATCAGCCTCGCGATCGGTCCCGACGCAGGAGCCGAAGCCTTCCGTCCCGCCGTGGAAGCGGGCGTGCAGCTCGTGTTCCTGTCCAACATCCCGCAGGGCTACGTGCACGGCGAGGACTACGTGGGCATCGTCACCGATGACCTCGCGGCCATGGGCATCACCGCAGCGAACCTGCTCGCCGAAGCGCTCGGCGGCGAAGGCGAAGTGGGCTACATCTTCCACGACGCCGCCTACTACGTGACCAACCAACGCGACCAAGCGTTCAAAGCCTGGATGGAGATCAACTATCCCGGCATCACAATCGTCGCCGAGCAAGGACTGGCAGACCCGGCCGCCGCGGAAGAGATCGCGACAGCAATGCTGACACGTCACCCCGACCTGGACGGCATCTACGCGCCGTGGTCCGCAGGACCCGCAGACGGCGTGCTGGCAGCATTGCGCGCAGCGGGTGCATCCGATGTCGCGCTCGTGACCATGGACCTCGACACCAACGTGTCGCTGGACTTGGTCGAGGGCGGCAACGTCGTAGGCATCGCAGCCGACGAGGCATACAACCTCGGCCGCACAATGGCACTGGAAGGCGCGTACGGGCTGCTGGGCAAACCGGCGCCGGCCTTCGCTGTCGTGCCCGCAATCGGGGTGACCGCAGACAACATCGTCGAGGGATACCGGCAATCGCTGGCTGCCCATCCGCCCCAAGAGGTCCTCGACGCACTGGACCGCTAACGAGGAATCCCTCCTCGGGCTCGCGTCCCGCCGGCGGGAATCGTCGGCGGGACGCGAGGATCTCGATGTCACCCCACCAGTGAGATGCGGTCATCCACTTGACTGAGCCCGTCAGAAAACCCCTTCTGCGACGCCGACAGATCGCGGAGCCGCGCCAGTACGTGGTGTACGCCGCAGCGATCCTGATATTCGCCCTGTTCGCCGTGATATTGCGCGACGACGGATTCGTCACCACGTCGAACCTGCTGAACATCGCACGCCAGGCAGCACCGATCGCGGTCATGGCGGTCGGCATGGCGTTCGCCTTGGGCGCAGCTGAGATCGACCTGTCCGTCGGATCAGTCGCAGCGCTCTCGTCGCTGGTCGTCGCCGACGCCGTCGGGACCTTCGGCTTCTTCGGCGGTGCCGCGACAGCGCTCGCTGTCGGCCTCGGAATCGGTGCTCTGAACGGCTTCATCGCTGTCAAGGTCCGCATCCCGTCATTCCTGGTCACCCTGGGCATGCTCGGCATCGTCAGCGGCGTGGCCCGGAGCCTCAACAACCTGCAGTCGCTGCCGATCCGCAACGATCTCTACCTCGACGTCTTCGGCGCCGGATCACTCGGGCCGATCTCGTCGCTGCTCATTTGGACCGTCGTCATCGGCGCGATCGGGCATCTGGCGTTGCACCAGCTGCGCTGGGGCCGACACGTGCTCGCCGTCGGCGCCGACCGTTCCGCCGCGTCGGCAGTCGGCATCAACACCGATCGGGTCCGCATCACTGCGCTGATGGTCAGCGCAGCGGCAGCATCGTTCGCAGGGATGCTGCTGGCCGGGCGGCTCGCCATCGGCCGGCACGACCTCGGCGAGAATCTGCTTCTGACAGTGATCGCCGCCGTGGTCATCGGGGGCACGAACCTGTTCGGCGGCCGAGCGTCGGTGGTAGGCGCCATTGCAGGTTCGATCGTGATGGCAATGCTCAACAACGGGCTGATCCTCATGGGACTGCGCGTCGCAGACCAGCTCATCGCCCGCGGCGTGATCATCATCCTCGCGGTCGCGCTGAGCATGCGCGAACAGAAGGAGACCTGAGGTGTTTCTCGACGCGTTGCTGCGGCGTAACCCTAGGTTCGTCGAGACTGCGATTGCGCTGCACCAGTCTGGATCGATTCCGGCCAACAGCTACGTGCTCGACCTCGACACGATCGAATCGAACACCGAAGGTCTCTGCAGAGTCGCCGACGACTTAGGCCTCACGGTGTACGCGATGACGAAGCAGATCGGCCGCGCGGCGGCTGCGCTGGACGCGATCACAGCCGGCGGCGCCGACGGCTTCGTGGCCGTCGACATGGCTTGTGCCCGGCCAATCGTCCGAGCCGAACATTCCGTCGGGCACCTCGGACACTTGGTGCAGGTGCCGCAAAGCGAGTCCGCCGAAGCGGCCGCCCTAGAGCCCGACTTCTGGACGGTGTTCTCCCGCCGCAAGGCAGAGCGGGCGGCGGCGGCGGCGCACGCAAGCGGCCGCTCCCAGCCGCTGCTCGTGCGCGTGTTCGACGACGGAGACGAGTTCTATCCCGGACACGAGGGCGGTATCGCGCTGAGCGAGCTGCGAGCGGCAATTGACCACATCGCCACGCTTGACGGTGCGATTTTCTCCGGACTCACGACGTTCCCTGCGCTGCTGTACGACGCAGCGTCCCGGTCAGCGCAGCTGACCCCGAACATGGGCACCCTGGCACGAGCTGCGGAGATCGCACGCAAGCATCGAGCCTGCCCTGAGCGGCTCCAGATCAACGCTCCCGGGACGACGTCAACACAGGTGCTGCCGATGCTGGCCGAAGCGGGAGCGACACAGGTCGAGCCGGGCCACGGACTCAGCGGCACGACACCGCTGCACGCCGTAGAAGACCTACCCGAGTTGCCAGCGGTGCTGTACCTCAGCGAGATCGCCCACATCCACCACGGCGTCCCACTGTGCTTTGGGGGCGGGCTCTACATCGACCCGGTGTTCGGCGATTACCAGGTGCGAGCCCTCGTCGCCGACGACTCCTCGGATATCGATACTCAGCCAGTTCCGGTCGAGATGCCCAGCCCCGCAGCGATCGACTACTACGCCCGCCTCACTCCCCCGGCGCAGCACACTTTCCAGGAAGGATCCACGGTCGTATTCGGCTTCCGGATACAGGCATTCGTCACTCGCGCATTCATAGTCGGCGTCTCCGGCGTCGCCCGAGGCGAACCCCGCGTAGCCGGCATCTGGAACGGCTTCGGCGATCCGGTCACGCTCGGAGTGCAGACATGAGCGCCGCAACACCCGCTCTTGAAGCCGAGGGTCTGAGCAAGTCCTTCCGGGCGGTGCAAGCCCTCGATCAGGTAACCATCACGCTCCGCTATGGAGAGGTGACAGCGCTGCTGGGCGACAACGGGGCGGGCAAGTCGACGTTCGTGAAATGCGTCGCCGGCGTCTACACCCCCGACAGCGGCGTGCTGCGAATCGACGGCACCGAGACCACTGTTTCCTCGCCCGACGCAGCCCGCGATCTCGGCATCGAAACCGTTCACCAGACGCTTGCAGTCATCGACACTCTCGATGTAGCCGAGAACCTGTTTCTCAACCGTGAACACACACGCGGCGGGCCGATCGGCGCCTGGCTCGGTGTGCTCGACAAGAAACGCATGCGCGCTGAGACCGGGCAAATCCTCGACAAGCTGGGCATCCGCATACCGTCGCTGCGTCACGCCATGGGCACTCTGTCAGGCGGACAGCGACAAGCAGTCGCCATCGGACGGGCGACGGCATGGGGTCGGCAGATCGTCATGCTCGACGAGCCCGCCGCCGCGCTCGGCGTTGAGCAAGCAGCACGAGTCCTCGAGCTGATCCGCAACCTGCGCGACGGCGGAGCCGCAGTGCTGCTCATCACCCACAACATGGACCGAGTCACCGATGTCTGCAACCGAGCCATCGTCCTACGCCAAGGCCGCAAGACCGCCGAAGTGAATGTCAGCGATGTCACCAAAGACGACCTCGTCGCCTACATCACCGGCGCCAAGACCCAGCAGGATGGACCGTGAGCAGCTCAGCCTCCGCCGGACTTCAGGCCACGTCGCGTGCTCACGATCATCGAAGCGCCGAAGCGAGACTCCAGTTGGGCATCGACGTCGGCGGCACAAGCATCAAAGGCGCCATCATCGACCTCGGCACGGGACAGCTCGCGGGAGCTATCCACACTCGCCAGACACCCGACGCCGCAGCCCCACTGCAAGTAGCTGCGCTCGTTGAACAGATCGCCGCAGCCGAACAATGGACAGGCAGAGTCGGTGTCGCTCTGCCCGGCGTCATCGCCGGATCACGCCTGCGACACGCGCCAAACCTGTCCGGTTCCTGGGAACACGACGGCGCGCTCGACTGCCTCCGCACGCTCAAAAGCACTCCGACAGTTCTCATCAACGACGCCGACGCAGCAGGACTCGCCGAATTGACCTACGGCGGTTCACGCAACAACAGTGACGGACTCACGATCGTGCTGACATTCGGTACCGGCATCGGAAGCGCCCTGCTCCACAACGGCGCACTCATCAGCGACACCGAACTCGGCGGGATCGAGCACGATGCCGGCCGATTCGAAGACATTGCATCCGGACGCGCCATCTCCGACCACAACCTGACACCAGACCAATGGGCCGCGCGGGCTCAACCCTTCTTCGACCGGCTCGAAGCACTCCTCAACCCAAGTCGATGGGTGCTCGGCGGCGGCCTTACCGAGAACTTCCACCAATACGCATTCCGACTCGCCCTGTCCAAGCCAGTGAGTCCCGCACATCTCGGAATCCACGCCGGCATCGTCGGCGCCGCGGCCGCAGTCGGATGCTTCCCGTCCCATGTCGGCATACCAGGCGAGCAGTGAGAATCATCGTTGCGCCGGACCGGGACGCACTAGCTCATCACGTCGCAGATTGCGTTCAGCGACTCGTCTGCCAATCGAAGCCGGCGTCGCTGGGAATCGCCACCGGCGCAACGATGGAAGGGCCGCTCTCCGAACTGGTGCATCGGCACCAAGCCGGAGCGCTGAGCCTCGCCGACACCGACGTCTATCTGCTCGACGAATACCTCGGACTCAACCCCGGCGACCCACACACATTCGCCAATACGGTCCGCCGGCGCCTCGTCCAAGCAACTGACCTCTCACCGGACTCGGTGCACGCACCGAACCCGCACAACCCAGACCTCGATGCCGAGTGCGCCGACTACGAAAAGCGGGTGCGCGGCGCCCGCATCGAGCTGCAGCTGCTGGGCATCGGCACCAACGGACACATCGCCTTTAACGAACCAGGCTCTTCATTTTCCAGCACCACACGCGTGGTCCAGCTCAGCAAGCAGACCCGCGATGACAACGCCGGCGCCTTCACGCACGGCATCCGTGTGCCCGCCTCTGCGATCACACAGGGCATCGCGACGATTCTGACTGCGGCGGAATTGCTGCTCGTCGCCTGCGGACAGTCAAAGGCTCGCTCGGTGGCCCGGGCACTTGAGGGGCCGGTGACCAGATCACTGCCTGCCTCAGCACTGCGGCTGCACCACAACGCCACCGTCGTCCTCGACCCTCAAGCCGCCGCACTCCTGACGCCTGACCATCGACAGCCTCAGCAAGCAATCCACGAAACAGGAAAGGACACCCACGAATGAACAGACACCCTGGACGAAGCTCATCCGGCGGCACGCGCCGACGTGCGATCACTCTCGCGGTCGTCAGCGTCGCAGTCGCAGCGTTCATGATCAGCCACCCGGCTCAGGCGACCGGTGCCGCCGGTTCCGAAGACGCAGAGCCGTCGAAGTCCTACGAGGACTTCATCGACGCCGTCTGGATTTACGAATCCGACATCGACCCGTCGCAGCAGTCGTACTACAACGAAAACTGGAAACTGCCGGTTGTGCCGCCGTATCCCGAGGTCAGCTATCCCGGCCGCGTCATCCGGGATCTTGCCGGCGATCCCGTCTACTCCAACTCGCTGACCGTCGAGCAGTTCTTCGAGGTCATCGGGATCGCAGACCTGTACAGCCCCGATGATCCGAATCCCGACTGGAAGCTAATCCAGTCGAACGTCATCAACTACCTCGGGTTCGTCGGATTCCAGTTCCAGGAATCGGACCTCGTCGACCTCGGCTACTACAAGTTCGACACCGTGACCTTCATGCAGAACACCTACCCGGCGCACTACATCGACGTGCCCAACCACTACTGGGCCAACGGCGTCCGAGCATTCCTTGCAGAGCCTCCGCTCGCCAGCGTCCCGACGTGGGCGCGCGATGTCGTCATGTTCAGCGACGAGAACTTCACCGGCAAGAACGGCATCGCCAGCTACAAGGACTTCACGACGCCTGACAAGCACATTCTGGTCATCAAGGACCACTTCGAGAACAAGTACCACGGGATCGTGACGGGCCTGGCCGACCGAGGCAAGACGCTGCAGGAATACCTCGGCACCTACGTGTACTGGGACCAACTCGACCCCAGCGTCAGCCCGCCCCCAGGCGGACGCGCAAACAAAGTCGAGATCACGATGTCCGGACTGCTTGCAGGAGCCCACCTTCGCGGCGCCGCGGGCATCGTCTCGCTGCTCGTGGACCACAAGAACCCGTCAGACGAGAACGGCACCTACATCCTCCAGTACGTGCAGGACTATGCCGGCTACGACACGCCGTACGGCAACGATCCGATTGTGAGCGAATCCGACATTCGCGCGATCATCGGAGATTGATCGTGCGCACTGGCGCCCAGCCGGAATTGCCGCGGCGCGCCAGCGAAGAGCGTCCGCGAACGAACATGAGCGCCGAGGCGCTGTCGAACAGACCGTACTCGCGCAGTAGGAACGCTCCGGGCTGTGGGCGAGAGCTGGCTGCCACGACTGTCAAGAGTCGTCCCCTCGTCGGAATCTCATCGCTGCTCCTGCTGTCGGGCACCGGATGCGGATTATTCGACGAGCAGGCAAGCCCGGAATCCCGAGGCAGAAGAACCGCAATCGAGGTTGTAGCTGATATTGCGTGCATGCTGCTCGAAGAGTGGTGGTCATTCTGGCTCAGCTCGGGGTTTGTTGCCTGGATCGCGTGTGTCCTGGTGCATCGAATCCGAGTGCGATTCGAAATGAAGGTCAGGAGCCCTTGGGCATTTGTCGCCTACCTGATATCGGCACTGGTCGCGATAGTTGTCATGCTGACGCTCAGGTCGCTCTGCTGAGGTCAACCATCATTGCACATGCTCACATTCCACCGGTAGTTCTCGGCGCGCGGGCTGCTGACCTGAGCCTCCATAGTCGTGATCATCAGGTCAAGACTGCTGCTCAGCCGCAGTGTCAGCCTTGAGAGCCTGCACCATACAGACACGCCAAGTCACAGACATAATTGCTGCACCCAGAAAGGACAGAACTACGGCGATCACCAGCCAATTGTGCCTTTGCACAAGGATTGCGAATGACACGAAACTCAGATGAAAAATGAAACTCCACATCACGCTGCGTTCCGCAGCCTCGCTCCAAAGAGTCGCCGGATCGGTGGGTCTCGCTTTCCATCTCATGGACATGACAATAGATACACGTTGTCCCACACGGAACCTAAAGAGACATCCGCTGCACTACAGGCAGGCAGCTGGTCCTCGTCGCCATCCGTGGTCACCCAAAGATTGCGGCCTCCTCAATGGCGTCGTCGAGCATGAGGCGATATGTTCGCCAGCGCGCCTATACCCGCTTCCCAATGGTCCACACGGAGGTTATTGGACATGGATAGTCATACCGGCAATCTGACCGACGAGTATCTGACATATCACTTGGAGAACTACCTTGATCAACTCTCGCGCCCTAGCAAGAGCACTCGGCAGGCATACCGAGGAAAGCTGCGCGAGTGGTTTCGGTACGCGCTCGACGCCGGAGTCGATCCTGCGTCGCCGGACGATCAGAGCATCGAGAACTTCCGCGAAGTCCTAGTTCAGAGAGTTCAACCTGGCACAGCGCGCTCGTACATCAGTTATGTGCGTCGATGGCGAAAATACTGCGTCGCAATGGATCTGACGGCGGAATTCTCAGAAGATCCGTCGGCGGCATCTTTCGAGCCGCGTGCCTGGGTGGTGCGCGCGGGCCGCAACGGAGAGCAGGTGCAGCCCAATCTCGACAACGGCGCCGTGACCATCGAGTGGATTGGTTGGGATGCCATCAGGAAGGTTTACTCGTTTTCCACACGGGATTCATTTGGCGAATTCATCAAGCAGAACTTCAGCGACGAGCCCGCAGCGGCGCAGCGCAGCGCACGAGATCAGATATGGGACTTCTATCACCAGATCAGAGTGGGCGATGTGGTCGTCATGCCATTGACAAAGCACGGCGGAACACGTGACTGGATCGCGATCGGACGCGTCATCGGTGCCGCCCATCGAGACGAGTCATATCCTCCCGGAGCCCAGCACCGCCGAGCAGTCGAATGGCTGACTCACTCGGCCGCCAAGACACACGTGCAGGCCGAACTCCGCAAGTCAATCGACCGCCCGGGCACAGTGCGCCACGTGACGCCGCCGGGCTCCCCGGCGCGCCTGATTCACCTCGTCGAGCATGGCTTGGATCCCGGACCAGGCGAAGAAGCCCAAGAGGTCCCCGACGACCGCCGAGCCTCGGGACCTGCGCGCAGATCGACCTGGGTACTGACCTGGAACCGATCCGATTGGGACATGGACGAAGAGCACTACCAACACAACGTGTCTGCAACCGCACGCGGCGAACCGGTGCTCGCCAGATGGTCGACCGGCACACGCAAATCAGGCATCCGCAGAGGCGACAACGTCGTTCTGTTCGTACACGGTCCCGATGGCGGAATCATCGCGACGGGTCAGACAACATCGGACTCGGACGGATCAACTGCGTGGATCGACGTCGCCTGGAGCGACTGGACCACACCCGAGGACGGTCTGCCCATCGAGGCCCTCCGCGAAATCGCCCCGAATTTCTTCCGCCGGTCGATACGGGCCTCAGGCTGGAAGCTCAGCGCCGACGATGCAGCCGCCGTGATGCAGGCGTGGACAGCCCTCCAGGATGACAGCCTGCAAGCACCTCTCATCGAAATCGAAGCCGGGCTCGAGGCCGACGTCGGAGCAGACGAGGGCGCCAGCTACCAGTCTGTCGTCACCAAGTTCAAGCGCAGCCGTTGGCTGCGGCAGCGAAGCATCCAAATCAACGGCAAGCGATGCAAGGTCTGCAACATGAGCTTCGCGGATCGGTACGGGGAGTTCGCACGGGACTACATCCACGTCCACCACCTGACGCCGATCTCCGCAGGGAAAGGCAAGAGCCGCAAGGTCAACGCTCGCAAAGACCTGATACCCGTCTGCGCGAACTGCCACTTCATGCTGCACTACGGCAAGAAGACTCCCAGAACCGAAGAAGAACTAAGGCAACTCATATGCGAAGCCCCCGAAGCCAATCGGACCGAAGAAACTGACACCCGCCATTGACAACGCCCTCGTCCGCTGCCCAAGACGCACAGGACTCGCAGCCGGCTGGTAGCTGACTCGCAACGCGGACGCGTGTCGTGGAAATTGCATCGCGACAGAGCGGCAGGGCTTGTGGGACGGCACGCGTTTCGTGTGTCGGGGTCAGCAGCACGGGCTGCGTCATTCGGCCGAGTTTGGCGAAGCGCTGTCCGAGAGCAGGTCCGCTGCTTGGTGCGCAATCAGCGCCGAGAGGTTCTCCAGATCGGCTTCGCGTTCGCGTTCCGTCAGATCGAGATCGATGACGACTTCGTGACGTCGCTGCACAAGCCGTCGCAGCTCGCCAATGTTGTCAGGGTCAAGTTCGCCTTCGGGCACGACGGCTGTGGGCGTCTCGCGATATCCGACACCGACCAAGCGCGTCGCACAGAGTGCGATCATCGTCTCGACGGGTTGCACGTCGGCTTCGTCAGGTCTCCCGTTCTCCCACAACGACCGCCATTGCGCCACCAACACGCGCAGTATCTCCAGTTCCTCAGCATCGAGCGGCGGCGGCGATGCCAGCCGCGGTGGCTCGGCAGCGCGACGTCTGCGTCCGAACATCGGTGGGTCCCTTCGTTCAGAGGAGTCGGGTTTTTCGCATCAGCGCGGCACAGCAAGTCGCGCTGTCAGGTGCCGAGTCGCCAGCGCTAGCGCAGCGAGAACGGCGGGTAGCGGTCGGTTATCAGCAGCCACATGTAGGCACCGACCCGCAGGCCCCAGCGGTGCACGCCCAGCACGAAGTCGAACAGCCCTCGGGGGTAGCGGCCGGTGAAGAGGATCGCGAACCACGCGATCACGACGCAGATGATCGCTGCCACTGCCAGCACAGCCAACACGATGTAGTGCGGGATCGCGAGCAGCCATTTGACCAACGGCAGCCAGCGCTTGAGGTCTCGGCCCGCATCGGGATAATCCAAGTCGAGCGCAACGGCTTGTTCTTCGTCGGTCGACGGGTACTCGTCGCGCATCATCGACAGGTAGGCGTTGACGCGGGCACTGAACCGCGTCAGCTCCAAGTTCCAGTCGAACCACCAGCGGGGATACTTGCGTCGGAACAGCAGCATCAGCAGCGTCGGCCCGAAGAGCCCGCCGGCGGTGACTACCGCTGCCGCGTTCGTTTGGCCGGGGTCCCAGTTGCTGGCGATGGAGCCGGACACCAGACCGGCGACGATTGCGATCGGTATGACCAGAATGATCCGGAAGAACGTCTTGGCCCGGCTGAGCCCTCCTTCGGGATACTCGACATCCAGTCTCGCTGGGTAGTCGTCTTCTGCGGGCGCGCTCGCGCCTTCGGTGGTTGACATGGATATCCCTCCTGAGAAGATGTCCGATCGGACGATTGAGGCCGGTGCCTCGGAGAATTCTGGGTCTCCGCCAGAATGGTCCCTACGAGGCTGCCCGTGCGTTTTCGAGCCAGCCGTTGACCTTGGCCCGGTTCTCCTCGATCCACTGCGATGCGTCTGCTCGGATGTGCTCCTGGGTGTAGCCGCCGGCTGCCATCCGCTCGTTCTGTGTCGCTATCCACGCCAGATCAAGCTTGACCTGTTCAAGCAGGCTGCGGATGTCTGGGTGGCTGTCGAGGAAATCGGCATTGGCTACGGCCCGAATGTCGTTCACCTGGAACGCCGAGTCCAGCCACACCACGTTCTCGCCGGGGGTGAGGACGGTGTAGGTCCAGTTCGGCGTCCAGCCGTAGAACAGCACCGGCTGGCCCGCGTCGACGCGCGCCCGTACCTCGCCGATGAGGTCGTTGTAGTTGGCTGAATCCTGCTGGACGTTGGCGCCCCACTCGCTGTCGGCGATGTGGCCGTCGATGATCTGGGCACAACCCCAGTCGGCGTTGCATCCGTACAGGTCGGCAGTGCCGTCGCCGTCGACGTCGAACTCGGCGGCAACCGACGGGTCGGACAGCTGACTCATCGACCTCAGCCCCAGTCGGTCAGCGGTGGCCTTATCGACCAGGTAGCCCTCCCGGCCGCCGCCGCCCACCTGGGTTCCGACCGGTTCGATCTCCCCCTCTGTCGACAGCCCTGCGGCGGTCTCGAAGTCGAGGAAGATGTCGTGGTTGGGGAACCAGCCGTTGGCCCACAGGTCGTATTGGCCCGTTCTCAGTGCGGGGTAGAAGTTGAGCGGTCCGAGTTCGTGCTCAGAAGGATCGGTGACCTCGTAGCCCAGCTCTTCGATGAGCGAGGCGTAGATCTCTGCCTGCGCGTAGCCGCTGTCCCAGTTGGCGCGGGCCATCCGCACCGTGCCGTCTTCCTCCTCGCTGGTGAAGATCACCACGAGTGCGACGACGACCAAACCAACCAGGGCACCGACCAGGATCAGACTTCTGCGACGTTGCTTTGTCATTTCTCGTCTCCTCGCTGCTTTGTCGCGCCGGTCACTTCGTCGGTCCGTGCTGAAGGCGGTCTTTGACCGTGGCAATCAATCCGCTGTGCTGTGATCGGAAGATCTGCTCGTCGTAGTGGCTCTCAAGCAGGTCGAGCTCTTCGTCGAACGCCTTCTTGCAGCTCCAGCACATGATCAGCAGGATCAGCGCGAACGGCAGTCCGATCGAAACCGCCGCTGTCTGCAGTGCGCTCAGCCCGCCGCCGATCAGCAGCGCTATTGCCACGGCGCCTTCCATGCATGCCCAAAAGACCCGCTGGGGCTTGGGCGAGTCCAGCTTGCCGCCGGAGGTGAGATGGTCGACGACCAGCGAGCCCGAGTCGGACGATGTCACGAAGAACGACACCAGCAACAGCACGCCGACGAACGAGACGATGCCGGTGAGCGGGAACGACTCCAGCATGTCGAACAGGGCGGTGGCGACGTTGTCGTTCACCGCGGTGGCCACGTCGCGAATCCCGTTCTGCTGAAGGTGGATGGCAGAGCCTCCGAAGACCGCCATCCACAGGAAGCACAGGATCGACGGCAGGACGATCACGCCCAGCAGCAGCTCGCGCACCGAGCGGCCCTTGGAGATGCGGGCGATGAACATCCCGACGAAGGGCGACCACGAGATCCACCATCCCCAGTAGAAGATGGTCCACCATGCCTGCCATTGCGTCTCGGAGAAGGCTGCATTCCAGAACGCGAATTCCGGCAAGACCTGGATGTAGTTGCCCACACTCTGTGTGAACAACGACAAGATGAACAGCGTCGGGCCGACCAGCAGTACGAAGACCAAGAACGCGCCAGCCAGCCAGATGTTCAGCTCGCTGAGCCGCTTCACGCCGGCATCGAGCCCGGCAACCACCGAGATGGTCGCCAAGAACGTGATGCCGACGATCAGCAGCACCTGGAACCACTGCTCGTCAGGAAGCCCGAACAGCTTGTTCAAGCCCGCTGAGGCTTGGCTCGCACCGAAGCCGAGCGACGTGGCCAGCCCGAACAGCGTGGCCATGACCGTCAGGATGTCGATGACGTTGCCCCAGGTGCCGTAGATCTTCTTGCCCAGAATCGGGAAGAAGATCGAGCGGAACGTCAGCGGCAGACCTCGGTTGTAGGCAAAGAAGCCCAACGCCAACGCGACCAGCCCGTAGAGCGCCCAGCCGTGGACCCCCCAGTGGAGATAGGTGGTCGCGAGCGCCGCCTGTCCCGCCGTCCCGCTTCCGGCCTCGACGCCTTCGAAGAACGGGGACGGCGACATGAAATGGAAGATCGGCTCGGCAACCCCCCAGAACATCAGCCCGATGCCCAAGCCCGCCGACAGCAACATCGCGTACCACGAAACCGTGGAGAACTCCGGCAACGCGAATGGGCCGCCCAGCTTGATCTTCCCGTACCTGCTGAATGCGAAATAGATCGCCACGATCAGGAAGATGTTGAAGTCGAGGATGTAGAACCAGCCGAGCTTCTCGTTGATGAAGTCGAGAATCGAGCTGAATACGTCCTGAGTGCCGTCGACGAAGATCGAAAGCAGGATGAAGGCCAGCAATATCCCCGACGACCAGAACGTCACCTGCGGATGGATGTCGAATCCGGCACGCACGATGTTGCGGTCGCCCGGCTCCCGGTCAGCCACCTCCGGGTAGAAATCGATATCCGGATCGATCTGCAGACCCTGCAGCGGCTGGCGGTTGTGAATCGCCTCGTCGCGCCGACGCTCTTCCTCTTCCTCCCAGTCGTGCAACGCGAGCGTCGCCTCGGTCAGGTTGACGTCCGTGTCATCAGGACTTCGGTGAATGCGCGGGTCGACAGCCGCGTTTTCTTGGTCTTCGTCCATAGCGAACCCCCCGAGTCGCTCTCCCCGGGAATGGACGTGCGCTCTCAGGCGACACACCGCCCGGTCCTCGTAGACCCTAGTCGGCGAGCGCTGTCTGTGTGATATGTCGTCAACATGATCGGCATGTATCAAGTTGCTACATATTGCAATTAATCTGCCTCACATCAACTTGGGACTAACGTGGGTTGATGCCTGCCGGGCAACCGCGGGCGCGTCGCACCACCCGCAGCCGACGCATCGCCGCAATGCTGACAGCACTAACGGTGCTGCTCATGCCCATCTCTGTTGTGTCGGCGCAGGAATCGTCAGCGAAACCCCTGGTGCGCATGGCCCGAGCCACCTGGGACACAGGCTGGTTCCAAGCGGAGGTCTATCGGCTGCTGCTCTTGCAGCTGGGCTATCGGGTCGAAGGCCCGGTGACGATGGAAAACGCGGAGTTCTACGAGGCGGTCGCCGCCGGGGAAGTGGACCTGTGGGCCAACGGCTGGTTCCCGCTGCACGATGTCTATGTCTCCCCCGACGCTGCGGTGGAAGTGGTCGGCACGGCAGTCGACGACGGAGCGCTGCAGGGCTACTTCGTCGACGCGAGCAGCGCCGCCGAACACGGCATCACGAATCTGGGCGACCTCGCGACCGCATCAGTGGCGGCAAAGTTCGACCGAGACGGCGACGGCAGGGCCGACCTGGTGGGCTGCAACGTGGGGTGGTCGTGTGCGCAGACGATCGACCACCACCTCGACGCGTACGGGCTGAACGACACCGTCGAGCACATCCAGGGCGACTACTCGCCGCTGATCGCCGAAACCATCGCCCGCCAGCGAGCCGGTGAGGCCGTGCTGTATTTCTCATGGACGCCGAACTGGGCTATGGGCGCGCTCGTGCCGGGAGTCGACGTGGTCTGGCTGCAAACGCCATTCCCGTCACTGCCCCAAGACCAAGCGGACTCGATCGACCGCACCTCGGTCGCAGGGATTCCCGGATGCGCCGAAGATCCTTGCCAGACCGGCTGGCCCCCGAACGACATTCGAGCGGTCGCCAACGCCGAATTCCTCGACACAAATCCGGCAGTTCGAACGCTGCTGGAACGGGTAGTCATCCCGCTGGAGGACATCTCCGCGCAGAACGCCCGCATGATCACCGAAGGCGGCGACCCCGCAGACATCCGCCGTCACGCCGAAGAATGGGTCCGAGCCAACTACGCGATGGTGCAGGAATGGGTCCGCGCTGCCGATCCCGACGCAGTCGCGCTGGCGCCGGACGGCGACGATGCGCCATCCGGCGGAACGCTCACCGTCGCGGCCCGCGCCCTTCCGCCGTTCGTCACCTACGAGAACGGCATCTACAGCGGCTTCGAAGTGGAGCTGATCAAGCTGCTCGCAGCCGATCTGGGCATGGAAACGGAGATCTACGCCGTCGACACGGTCGCCAAACAGATCGACGACATCAACCGTCGCGTCGCCGATGTCGGCCTCGGCGGCACAGCAGTTACGAGCCATCGCGAGCGCGACGTCGACTTCACCGTGCCGGTGCTCGACTCGGGGCTCAGCATCCTCACGACTGCCGAAGAATCCCGAGGCATCGGGACACGAATAGCCGCGTTCTTCAGGGCGGTCGCACAGTCAGACCTGCCTTGGCTGCTCGCCGTCTTCGCCCTGGCTGTGCTCATTGCCGCGCACCTGATCTGGCTGCTCGAACGCCGCCACAACCCCGACTTCGCCGAGCCGTACCGCCAAGGAATCTGGGACTCCTTCTACTGGTCAGTTGTCACCATGAGCACAGTCGGCTACGGCGACAAGGTGGCCCGCGGCACCCGAGGCCGAGTGCTCGCTCTGCTTTGGATCGCCATGGGCACGCTCGTATTCGCCAGCTTCACCGCTGCCATCGCATCCTCGCTGGCCGTGAACGAACTGCGATCAGAGATCTCAGGACCCGCGGATCTGCCGGGTCGACGGGTCGCCACCGTCAAGCACTCCGCCGGCGAGAGCTACCTGCCCACCATCGGCGTCGGCCCGATCCTCGTCGACGACATCGACGACGCCTACCAACTGCTCACAGAGGACGAAGTCGAGGCCGTGGTGTTCGATGCGCCCGTGCTGCAGTACCACGCCTCACACCTGGGCGGCGGAGATGTGGTGACGGTCGGGTCCGAATTTCGGCGAGTCCGCTACGGCCTAATGGTCAACGAAAACGACCCCGAGCTGCGCGAGCGCCTCAACCTCGCATTGCTCAAACTCATGGAAACCGGCATCTACGCACGACTGCACGACGGCTGGTTCGGAACAGACAAGTCATGACCCAACAGGACCGCCTGTCGCGTTTGCAGGCATCTGCGGACACGACCACGGACCACCTCGGGGAAGCGCAGATCGGTCCGCTGGCCGGCTGCACCCGCTCTTCACACACACACCGACGATCTCCCGGGGTTCGTCTGGATCGACAGCGACCCATAACGACCGCACCGGTCAGCACAAGAAGATCTGCTGGGGATCGAGAGTGGTGAACAGCTAGCCCTTAGCGGTTGGTCCAGAATCACAGCGACAGCTGGCGCGAGCCGTCGGTGAGTTGCTCAATCAACTTGGTTTCAGGGTGCTTTCGATCCGCTGACAAGATCGAAGACAGTCGCCATCCCGGCGTTGCGAAAGCCTCCCATTGGCTCGCGCCTATTGTTCCGGAGCGACCTCGGCCGGAGGGAATAGAGCGGATGTCAAGCGATGACAGGACCGAGCTGAGTACGGCCTGGCTGATCAGGGCCGGCAAGTCCGGGGAGCGCGAGGACTTCAATCTTGAGCATGGTTTAGCGAGCATGGGCTGGGGCCATATTCCCGATCTCCGGGGACTCTCAGGTCGTGACGAAGTCGAGCGCCTGATGCAGGCGGCCGCACCGAACGCACGCGAGAAGTCGATCTCAACATGGGCAAATCAACTGTGGACGCTGTTCGACCGAGTTCGAGTGGGCGATCTCGTCGTCCTGCCCCGTAAAGCGACGTCGCAGATCGCCTTAGGGGTCGTCACCCAAGAGTACTGCTACAACCACGATCCCGAACCGAACTGGCGCCACGCCGTCTCGGTTGACTGGCGGCGCACAGATGTCCCCCGCACAGCTGTCAAACAGGACTTGCTGTACTCGCTTGGCTCCGCGTTGACGATCTGCACCATCACACGCAACGACGGCAAGTGGCGGCTGCACCAACTCCTCAAGACCGGAGCTGATCCGGGCGCGAGGGCCAAGCCCGCATCCATCCGAGACACCGACACGGATGCTGTGGACATCGATTCAGATACGACCGACTCTGCTGAGTCCGCAATCGACCTCGAACGCATCGGCAAGGATCGCATCCAAAGTCACATTGCCGAAAATCTCGCGGGCCACGAGCTGTCGCGGCTCGTGGCCGAGATCCTGAGAGCCGAGGGCTTCACGGTGGACGCTGCTCCCCCGGGACCAGACGGCGGCATCGATGTGTTCGCCGGTCGAGGCCCGCTCGGACTCGATAGTCCGCGTCTGATTGTGCAAGTCAAGTCCAGCCCTGCGCCTGTGGATGTGAAGGTGGTACGCGAACTCAACGGTGTGCTCAGCAGTCAGGACGCGGACCAAGGCCTGCTGGTCGCGTGGGGCGGCGTCAACCAGCCCGCCCGCAGAGAAATGCGCAGCCAGTTCTTCCGCGTGCGTGTGTGGGATGCCGATGACTTGCTTGAGGCCGTGTTTAGGAACTACGACAAGCTCGACAAGGAACTCCAGGCCGAGCTTCCCCTCAAGCGGATGTGGACTCTGGTCGAGGACTGACAGCCGGCTCGCTCCTACTCTCCCGATACGGTCGCCCTCAATGCCGGAGCATCGGCTGAACGTCGAGGACTTTCGTCGCTGGGCGCTTGGCAACCTCGTAGACAACCGCAACCGCGGCTTGTTCGCCGAATGGATGGTCGGTATGGCGCTCGGAGTGATCGACGAAGCCGCTCGGCGCCAAGAATGGGACGCCTACGACCTGCTGTACCGGGAAAAGCGAATCGAAGTCAAAGCAGCCGGTCGCAGCCAAAGCTGGAACCCCGACCGCTCAGCAACCGTCAGATTCGGCATCGAACAGAAGACGACATCATGGTCAGCAGCGACCGACACTGTCACGCATCATGATCAACCCCGGCGATTCGCCGACATCTACGTGTTCTGCTTGCACGCAGAGGTACCTGCGAACGATGCGAATGCCGCGGATCCAAACTGCTGGCAATTCTGGGCCGTGCCTACCGAGGTCCTCAACCGGGTGCTCGGATCGCAGAAATCCGTGGGCATCAGCCGCCTCAACGAACTCGCCACGCCTGTGAGCTGGCACGAAATCCAAGCCACAGTGGACGAGCTGCTGCGCTAGCCACCGAGCACCGGCCGAGCCAACCCGACGGCTCGATCCTTCGCACGACCCAATAGGAACATCCGGCAGCACAGACACCCCGAGCCATGCCATGCACGGCTCGATGTTCTGGCCATTGAGATCAGGAGCAGGTGGCAGGTTGAGCCTCGCGTCCGAGCGTGGCTACTGCGAGAACAACCACGACGAATGGAAGCTCGATGTTCCACGCTGACACTCGCTAGGCACTGGCAGATCGGTTGTTGCTGGTCGAACGGATCGAGGAGCGCACAACCCAGGCCGAGATGACCCGCCCGGTGGCCGGGGGATGGTGACGACGTGGTGGCGCTGGGCGCCGCCGTCGGGCTCAATGCGGCTCGTTGTGAGCCAATGGCCCAAGCGGGTGTCGGCGGGTTAGTCCGCTTCCGGAATCACGACGCGAAGCGCTGCGGACTGCAGACCCGCACTAGCTTCGGCCCGATGGTCGATCAGCCAGAACGGTCCGACGAGGGCGCGGTTGAGTCAGAGAACGACGAGCCTGGGCGACTCAAGCGATTGGCTGGCAGTGCCCTCGCTGCGGGCAAGCAGGCAGCCGGCGCGTCAGCGGCCGGGATGCGGAAGGCACGCGAAGCGGTGACAGATCGGCCGATTTCGGATCGTGCGAAGTCTGCAGCGTCTACCGGAGCTGCCGCCGCTCAGACCATCGCCAGCGGGACCGCGAAGGCCAGCGCTGCCGGCGGGCGAGCCGCAGCAAAGGGTGCACGGTGGGCGTTCGACACGACCAGTGCGGCCACCGCGCACGTGTTCTCGTCGGCACAGGCGCTCATTGCAAGTGATCTGTCTTCGACCGTCAACGAGATAGTCGCTGGCGCCGTCAAGGGCGCACCGACCATCTACGACAAGGCAATGGACGCCGTC
This sequence comes from Candidatus Poriferisodalis sp., assembly GCF_965208555.1. Classification (GTDB taxonomy): domain Bacteria; phylum Actinomycetota; class Acidimicrobiia; order Acidimicrobiales; family Poriferisodalaceae; genus Poriferisodalis. The sequence continues at coordinate 1,530,391 of NZ_OZ242342.1, forward strand.
TACATCGAAACCCACATCGGGGGTGGCGCTCACCGGCTCTTCGACGGCGGGCACACGATCTCGGGAGCCTTCAAGGCGGCATCGGAAGCCTCGGCCGACGACACGCTGATCCAGGAGACGCTCGGAGCGATCCAGGGGCTGCTGCGAGACGTCTCCACGCCGCAGGGGCTGCCGCTGGCCACATGGGACAAACCCACCTACGACGCTGTGGCTGAGTCGCTGAAATCCAGCTTCGGCATCCCCAAGAGCTGGCTCAACGAACTGGTCACCTATGATGCCGCTGACCTCCTCGGCGGTTCGGTCGGCATCGTGTCAGTCATCTACGGCTGGAACCGGGCCGACACGGAGAAGTTCGCTCAGATGGCCTCATCGATGGCGCTCAGCGCAGCGCTCAGCACCAACCCGGTGCTCATGCCCATCGCCGTCGTCGCTCTGGGGCGTGCGTTCCACAAGTCGCGCGTGGCCGGCGATTATGGCGATCTTGCCGACGGGGCGTTCAAGGGAGCGCTCGTGTCGGGCACCAGCCTGGGCGCGATAGCGCTCGTTGGAGTCGCCGGCGGTCCCGCGGGTGTCGGGATGCTGGCTGGCATCTCGGCGGGGGTGCTTGCGCAGAAGGCCGCGAAGAACGTGGAACTCAACGACGTGTGCGAATTCGTCAAGGGTGGCGCGCAATCGTTGGTGGGCCAAATCGCCGCCCAGGGTGCTTCGCTCAGTGTTGACTCGGCCGAGTTCGCTGCGAAGGCGGGAGTCGCGATTGCTCAAGGAGCGGCCACAGCCGGCCGACAGGCGGTCCATGCCGGTGCTGCAGTCGCTGGACAAGCGGCCTCCGCAGGCATCGCAACGGGCAAGTCAGCAGCGGCGGCTGGACGGCGCATGAAGCAAGGCTTGGGGCCATCCAACGACCGGTCCGGCACCGCAGACTCATCATTGAGCCAAGAAGGCCCAGACAATCCACGCGGTTGAGCAACTTGGCGTGTCTTTTGGAACGAGCCAGCCGACATTTCTTTTCGCAGCGGCCGACCAGCAGAAACAAATCAGCCGATATCCCACTCGGGCACGTCGTCCTGCAGCCGATGACGTTGAGGCTCAGTTCGTGGGCGCCGTGATCGGCGGGGCGTCTCCGAAGTCACCCCACTCCGTGACAACTGTGAATGAGCCGGTGCCGTCGATCTCGGCGCTGTAGCTCACGCGGCGGATCAGGTCATCGCTGTCCACCCAGACGTCGAGCTGGGTGCGGTCCAGCTGTTCGGTCGGCTGTTGGCCCGTCACCATCATGAACATGCCGAGCGACATCAAGAAACCTGCCCCCGCACCTGCAGGCGTGGTGTGGGTTCGGTAGTGAGCCACAGCGATTCCATCGAGGATCTCGTCACCCACGTCAACGAAGTCGTAGAGATCCCCGAGATCGTCGATTGCGACGCCGAACGTCAGGTTCGACTGGATGGCCGAGCCCGGCTCGCCTGCGGACGAAGCGACCGGAATGGGACCCTCCCATGGTCCTTCGGCCACCGAGCGGTACGTCTGGCCGTCGACAATGACCTCGGCGTAGGAGTCCATCTGCGGGACGTTCACGTCCTCCGCAACGGGTCCAGGCGTCACTCGGTACGCGACACTCCCGTTCGCGAATGTCGCGTCGACGGTCAATACCCACGGTTCAGTGAAATCGTCGAAATCGAATACGACCGTCGTGGATGAAGTTGACGAGTCGCTCACCGCAATGGTGGCCTCGACGGCCTGGTGCACTGCGGCGGTTGCATCGCGGCCGGTGCCGGCGTCGTAGACGACGACGGTCGCAGCGGCGACAACTACGATCACTGCGGCTGCGGCTGCGGCGTTGATCCAATGTTGACGAGCAGGTGCGCTGAGCCGGCCCATCCTGCGCGACCGATGAACTCCCCGGCTCGGCAGATACGGATCACCGCCGTCCGCCAAGATCATTTCCAGCGACTTAGCTGGATCCGGATCCGTCGCCGGCGCCAGGGAATCGGCATTGACCGGATTGGCCCGGCGCAGCTCGTCGATGAGGTTGTCGTGTACATCAGTGCGGTTCATCGGGCCTTCCTTGCCGAGTCATCCGACCCCTGAGTGGGCTGGTGCGGTTCATCGTGTTCGACCGCTGCCTGTCCGCGACGACGCCGTTCTTTCACATTCGATTCGCCGGTCCCTCCGTCGTCAGCGTGTTCTCGTCGGTCAAGCCGCGCAGCTAGCCGCTTGCGAGCCCGGTGGACACGGATTGCCGAAGCGTTGGCCGAGATGCCGAGGACTACGCCGATCTCGGCGTGGCTGAGTTCTTCCCAGGCCACCAGCATGAGCACTTCGCGATCGGCCTCCGACAAGTCGCCGAGCGCCGACCTGAGCAGCGCCGCGCGGTCATCGGCGGGGGGCGCGATGACCTCGATGGTCTCGGGTGGACTCGCGATGCGCAGCCGATGCTGCGCCGCCTCGCGTCGACGGCTCGATCGTGCAGCATTGCGGATCACGTTGCGGGCCACACCGAACAACCACAGGCGTTCAGCGCCGTCGGGAACGTCGTCTCGCCGGCGCCACGCAGTCAGGAACGTGTCGGCGACCACCTCGTCGGCCGTCGTACGATCAACCCGGCGGCTGGCATAGGCCAGCAAGGGCCGGTAGGTCTCGGCATAGAGATCCCGGAACCAATCCTCGTCATGGGCAGCGATCATGCAGACAGCCATCATGGCTGTCATGTCCGCACCCGTTGGACCCTTTCACGACCAACTGCTCAGAGCTATCGCCGAGTTATGGCGGGGCGTTGGAACAAGCCCTCGCGGCAATGGACCGGATCGACCAGTTCCACAAGCACACCGTCGCACGCACCGTGACCGGCGACCGCAATTGCGTCGACAACATCGAAGACTTCACACTCGAACTGCTGCTGCTCTAAGCCTTCAGCACCTGCCGGCAGGTCAGCGCACCCGATAACTATCTGTGGGAGAACGCGACCGGCCTGCATAATCACCTCGGCTTCGAATATCGGCGTTGACGGCGCAACAGAGCCGCTCGTGGCCTACTGCCCTCGACTTCTGCCCGACACGGAACCGAGGGTGACTGTTCAGACACAGCGGCCCAACCCGCTTGGCAGACCTGAACCTGACGCATTGTTCGAGCATCTCGTACTCACCATCGCAGGCTGCTGCGGGCAAGCGCGTGGCGCTGCTTCGATGCGCGGCAGCGCGTGCCGAGCCGTGACCACCAAACGCCCCGCTCACCTCAATCAGTGTGGCGACTGGCTACGCAGCTGACGACATCAGGTTTCTGCAGCCGCGAGTGACCAGGCACTCGACGACGGTCCGAGTCCTCCTGGATATGTCCCGGCAGCTATCGCGCTAGCGACCAGCCTTGTCGGGGCTTGTGCTGGCGCACCTTGCCTTGCTCTTCGAGCCAGAACAGCACCCAAGACGTGATCCACTGTTTTCCTCGATTGGTCTCAGGGATGCCGACACGGCGACTGATCTCGGCACGCGAGATCGCCGGACGGCCGCTCCGGGCAGCTTCAGAGAGCACCATCAGGACAGCCTCGGCAATGTGTTCGACAGCGGCTTGAGCGTGCTGGCGCGCATCCATGCCCGAAGGGGCTAGGCAACCAGCCAGAGAGCGGCGGCGCTGCACACGCGCCATCTACAGCGATCTGCACCCAGGCACACACTGCGACGACGAGTGTCATGATCCAACCGAATCGTCAACAGAACGAACGGACATCGGACCACGTGCGCATGCTGGCGGGAGCCTTGTCCCACATGGCCGATGCTGCCTGTGCTCGTTCATCCACCATGCGCTTGAGTCGCTCAAGCTCGAAGCCCGGCCAGTCTGCCGTAAGGTCGCCGTACCTGCGCTGCATGCGCTGAATCTCATTGTCGAATACTCGCCAGTCGTAGAAGTGATCACAGAAGTCCAACTCCCACTCTCGGGCGGGTTCGTTGTCTGCGGGACTGCCGGCCCATCGCCAAACGCACGAGCCGGCCCAAACCAGAGGCACGAGGACCAGCACAAGCGCGATCGCCCTTCCGAGCGTCGTCGGCTCCTTCACGCCTTCGCCTCTCGCACTTTGCCACTTCGGCACGAATCACGAGCTTGATTTTGAGATCGCGAGGACCGTACTTCATCACGATGGCGGGAAGCTCCTTCACCCCGTGATGGCGCCCGCGAGGGATTCGCCATCGATGGTTCGGAAGCGAAGCAGGCCGTGCTCGCCGGAGCACGGATTCATGGGAGTGGAGCAGTCTTGGCGGCAGTAGCTCTGAAGCTCCCGAGCCAGCGCTGGCTCTAGCCTGCCCGCCCGATGAGCACCACCGACACCGCTGCCATCGAGCTAGCTGATGCCTTGGAAGCTGCTGAGACTCACATCGTGACCTCAGGAAGCAGCGAATCTCTCGATGCCTACCGCGACAGGCTGCGCAAGGTGTGCCGCGTCCGCGATGCGCGCGACGCCCAGTTCTTCTCGGTGCTCAGTCGAGCGCTGCTGTGGCGGGGCGCGAGTGCACACATCCACGCGCTTCAGGCGCACAACCGTGTCGAGTGCATCTGCCGACAATTGCGCGGCGATCAGGTCATGAGCGTCCGCAGACGACATGACCGCCGTCGCTCGTGCACATCCCGCGGACGACGACAGCTTTCCCCACTTGGCGCCGTGACGGGTTGTGTCCGAGCCGCATGTGTCACTGCCTCGTGTCAGGGCCGGAGTAATTTCGCCGCATGGACTACCCAGCCTCAGTTTCAGTCGACGCCCCGGATCGCGTAGCGAACTGGCGACCGCTCGTTCACTGGATCTTGCTGCTTCCGCACCAAGTGATCCAGATGGTCTTTGTCACTGCGGCTTGGCTGTTGTCGATCCTGACGTGGATCATCATCTTCATCACCGGCAAGCTGCCGGCGGGCATCGCGAACTTCCAAGTGATGTACGTCCGCCACTACCACCGGGTGCTCTCATACCTGCACATCATCCACGAGCAGTACCCCAAATTCGAGTTCTCTTCTGCGGCAGACGACCCGGGCGGCTCACCAGTCGCAGTCAACATCGCCGCGCAGCTGGAGAACCGCAATCGCCTGACATCGCTGTTCCGAGTGATCTACGGGCTGCCACAAATCGTGTTCGTGATCGTCTACTCCTATCTCGTCGTCGCAGTGGTGACGATCGCCTACGTCATCATCCTGTTCACCGGCCGCTGGCCCACACGCATGCGCAGCTTCGTGATCGGGTTCTACCGAGCCCACACGCGCTACCTGTCCTTCATCCACGCGCTGAACGACAAGTACCCGCCGTTAAGTGCAGCGGCATAGCGTCAGCCCGCGCAGAGCTTCGCGAGTCTCAGAGTCCGATAGCCGAGCACGAACTGGATTCGACTGGGCAGACCTTCCGCCACGCGCAGGTTCAAGAGGGAGACAAGTTCGAGGACGCACCTCTTGCACTGTTCACGAACGGCAACTACGTGTCGTGGACATAGAGGTTCGAAGCAGGGTGCCGGGTCGAGCCTCCTGAGCGAGCGTGGTGTTGGCGAGTACAGCCACGGCGACAGGAGGCTCGATGTCTCCCGTCGATGCTCGCTTGACGCCTACTAGGCGGCCTTTGCCGGCGAAGCGGACCGAAACCGACAGTTCTCAGTCCGAGGTGATCCGCCGGATTGGCCCTACCCGACGCGATATCGCCGCTGCCAATCTGAGAGCGTGACAGCGCCGGCCGACTTGTGCAGCTGGTTGCGTCGATCCCCAAGACGCAACGACCGTGCGACGGCAATGCGCAAGAGGTGACGTTCAGGTCGAGAGAGATGCTGCGAGCGCTTCTGGATGCCGATGCCAAAGCACTTTGCGCTCGTTGTCCACCCACGCAGCATCGGACGGTTCGAGCGGTGTCCGCGAAGATCGGTGCAGGCGAATCCACACGTCGCCGCGGCGGGCGTTCACGATGTCCGCCCATTCACCGGGGACGCTACCTAAGCCGATGTCGGGGTCGTCAGCGGCGAGACGGCGCAATGCGTCCGCGATGGACGACAGACGCCGCAATCCGGCCCGCATCTTCAAAACCTCGCTGATCTCGACGGCTTCTTCGGCGTTGAGGATCCCGCCGCCGTCCTCAGCGAACACCCATGCGATGCGTTCGTCCCACTGAGGCGCTGCGATGTCGTGCTGGGCAGTCTCGATGGCAGCGCGCGTCCCGGACGACATCCAGGTGCGCTCAGTCACCCTCGCAGCGAACAGCGGCACACGGTCACGGGGTTCGCCGAACACCGTGATGCCCAGCGGCATCGCCGTTCTCGCGCTCTCACGCGGGAACGACATCTGCCGCCCGATGACAAGCGGCACGCCCGCTGCTTCCAGCGCCGTCATGTGCGAGAAGCGGCGCGGCGCGGAACCGAACACTGCGTCGAGCGAGCATTCGTTGGCGTTCATCCAAGCGGGCGGAAACGGATGATGCGAGTGGTGTTCGGCGAGCGGCGCCTCGCAGTCGCGGCGCTGCCACAGGCCGCGCGCCAGTCGTGTGATGACGCCTTCAGCGGCGGCAGCACGAAGCGCACGCGACGCAGACGACGGCTCGATGCCCGCATGCGCGCAGAAGTCGTGCGTCTTGAACACGAACGGCATGCAGGCGAGCGCCTCTGCAGAGCCCATACAGGCAATATGCAGCACCGAGTGCAGAATTCCACTGGAACTTCAGCCGCGCGGCATCCGGCTTGCCGAAAGGGAGCTGCCCATCAGGGGACCACCGACACGCAGCGTCGTGACCCGATGCGCAGGCTGCAGCGATAAATCCAGTTATCCACGCTGAACGGCGCAGACAGGTCAGATACGCCGCCGCACCATGAGCGGCACCAGTTGCGCACGCTTGCACGCCACGTCGCGCCGACAGCCCTGGCGCACACCCGTCGCTGGGCGGGGCCTTGGCTGCCGACGCGACTTGGCTCTTGGGGCTCAGAAGCCGACAGTCTCAGGCACTAGCCGGATTCCCCGGCCGAACACGGGTGCTCCGCCCAATCGCCTCGCTTCTTTCGGCACCAAGAGAACCACGACCTGATGTGGCTTCTGTAGACCGGACGGGTGCCGGCCGACAGGTTGCCCTGTGTGAGCATCCTGTCGACTGCCAGCCAGTCCTGCCGTGCAGGGTCCAGACCGTTGCGACAGGCGTGATCCACCCACTTCTTCGCACCGCTGCGCATGCAGCGGCGTGTCGTGTAGCCGTGGTGACTCTCGCCGGGGAATTCCTGTAGTCGACGGCCCCAGTCAGACCAGCCGAGTGAAGCCGGTCGATTCGTCGGTTGCTTGGTGAACCGAGAACCCGAACTCGGATCGCTCGACGCAGCCCGCCGCACCTGAGGTGCCCGATTCATTAGCATGCTCAGTTTCAACCATTTCGCAATCTTCTTCATGACATTTCCTCCTCTTGTTTCTTCTTTCTGAATTGAAATTTCATTCTTCTTTTGCATTTTCACTCCTTAGGTGAATTTCTCTATATTGATGAGTCGAGGCGCGCCAAATGCTTGGCCCAGAACATTCAATCTGATTTGAAATCACAGTGTCAAAGAGCACTGTGTGTGCAGACGACGGCCCCAAGCACAGGCACCTGGCCGCAGCGACTCGACACCTATATAGCGGGCCGGGAGCCGAACCACAACCTGTTCGCGAAATCAAATGTCTAGCGAATTAGTCGGCCCGTGAAAGTGTCTAACGAATGTTCAACGGAATGTGCCGCATACACTGCCGGTCATGCCAGAACCGACAGTCTTGGACCCCGATCGTTGCGGAACTTGTGCGTGGTTCGATCCCTCAATGTTGGTCGAAGGCGAGAGTCTCCGAATCGACGAGCAGGGACGCGAACGCGTGAACCCGGGCAGCTTCAGCAGGACCGAGTACTTCGGCCGATGTCGCCGCTTTCCCCCAAGCATCCCGATAGAACCCGCTGGTCTCGGAAGCGGCGCATTCGACGACGAGGACGCTGCAATCAGGCCATATCTTGAGGTTCGCAATGCTGCATACCCCATCGTCCACCCGAACTGGGACTTCTGCGCAGAATGGAGAGGTGCTTCCTGACGTGTCGAGCACGACCTGGCCTCACCAATGGTTGTGGGTCGCCAAGCTGCTCCCTTAGGCACACGCAGACATGCTCGGAACGGACCTCGCGGCCAGTGATGCTCAGGCGCGGCGGACCGAATGGGCGCGTTCATGAGTAATGCTGCGCCCATCAGGCTTGACACGCCAGAAGGGGTCGAGCTGTTGGCCGCCCATGGCTCGCGGGTGGAGGTGTCCATCTCTGACGACTTGCGGGAACATTCCGATTGCCCCGAGATTCGGCTCGAATCCGTGTTCGCCGAGGCGAAGCCGTACCTTTCGCTGGCGTTCGTGCATCGTGTCGACCTCGATGCGCCTCACACGAGCGCAACACCGGCGAGCGTCGTCAAGTACTCGGCTCGGCGCCACTCGGCCATTGACGCCGAGTGCATCAAGCTCGGCACCGCGCAGTACTACCGGGACTACCCCGGCGATGCCACCGGCATCCGCGACCCGGACGAGGCGCGATATGTCGAATCGCTGCGAAGCAGCCTTGCCGAGTGGAACCCCGACGCGCTGGACAACGGCTGGTTGCGGCATGTGATCGACGGCTCAGTGGCCTACCAAGGCGACGGCAGCTGGTTCTTCTGTGCGTCGACGTGTCCGCGCACACAGCGCGAACGCGCCGCTCTGGAGAACGAGTTCGAAGCAGACTGCATGACCGACCTGGGCCATCCCGCCGGGTTCGCACAGGAGCTGGCCAGCGCGTTCGCGCAGATGGCCCCCGCACCCCCAGCCGCGCTCGGCGAGTGGCTCCATCGACTGCAGGAGCATGCGCTGCGCACGCAGACGAACTTCGAACGCGTCGTGCATGTCTGCCACGGGCCTGTCGTGTACACCAACGACCACGAAAGGCACATCAAGCACCTCCCGGTCCAGCACCGAGCAAGCGCGTTCGCGTTCGTCAAGCATCCCCGCTTCGCACGCCAACGCGAGTACCGCTTCACCGTCAGCACCATCGGCAAGCCCGCCCAAGACGAGCTGCTTGTACGCAACACCCAACCGCTCAAAGACCGCTCGACGATCGTTCCCTAGAGCAGCGCGCTTCGCGCCATCCCGATTCCTTGCTCTGGCCCATCTCAAGACGCCAGGGTGCCCATGCATGCCATCACTCGCTCTCGATGACGCTGAGCAAGAGCTCGCCGAACTGCCCAAGACATTCTTCTCCACCGAAGCAGCGGCGGAACGGCTCGGGATGGGCGTGGATCAAGCGCGCCGCCTGCTCACTGAGATGGAAACCGAGTCGCTGACGCTGCGGGTGTGCCGCGACGGCTGGGTCATGACCTGGGGCTACCACGGCAGGGAACGAACCGCTCCAACTCTCGTTGCCTACCTGGACGACATGATGCGGCATCTCAAGGTCGGGTATTACGTCAGCTACGCAGCGGCGGCGGAGATGCAAGGTGCGGCCCCTTGCCAGGTGTCGGGGAATCGCGTGAACGTCGGGGTCGACGGCGACATGGCCATGGACGCGCTGGAGCTTCACCCCATCTACGGACCACGCGACGCGGCGACCCGGTTCCATCCGGTTGATCCTGAGCACGATCGGCCTGTGGCGATCATGGGAAGGCTGTGCGAGCCGACAACGGCCGGCGGAGGTGTCCCGAGGACCGAGCAGCGCATCGTGCGCGTCGCGGCAGCTGAGACGATTCTGCTGGACATCATGGAATCACCTGAGCGATGCGACGGCTTCCACCATGTCGTCGAAATTGCCTTGGAGATGCTGTGCGAACGGCTGCTGCGCCCCAAGACGCTCGCCGCAGCAGCGAGCAGCTATCCGCCGCACGTCCCGCAACGCACAGGTTCGATTCTGCAACAGCTCCGGGGCCGCGACCGCTGGATCAGCCTGCGGCCGCTCTGGCGCCATGTCCGCAGCATCCGCGCCCGGCACGCGGTGGCGATGCACGACGGCTACCCCGAGTGGAGCGGAATACCGGACCGCTGGGGCGTCGTCTACTCCAGCCAGCTCGACCCCGACTACTGAACGCCCAGAATCCAAATCCTTGCCTTGGCGCGGGTCGGGACGCCAGGCTGCGCCGACATGGACACAGCGACACGGCGTGCCGACATCGAAGGGCGGTACCTGTCGGCTCGCCCGGTGAGCGTGGCGTGGCGTTCGGAGACGGGTCCACGCGACGAGAACCAGGACCATGCGTTGTGCCGTCTGCAAGCTGACGGCTCGTGGCTCATCGCGGTGGCGGACGGCCTGGGCGGCCACCCGCGCGCCCGTGCGGCGGCCCGCGGCGCCATCAGAGCACTGCCGATGCGCATCGCGGGGACAGACGGGATGCATGCAGCGTTCAGGGCTGCTCACAAGACCGTCGCGAGGCTCGCGCCGCGTCACTCGCGGTTCGCGATGCGCGACATTCGATCGTGCCCGGCGAGCAAGCTCAGCGTCGTGGCGTGGACGCCGCAGGACGGCTTGGCGGTGGGGATCGCCGGGGACTGCAGAGTGGTGGTGCTGTGGCGTGACGACATGGGCTGGCACGGCAGGCCGGTCGGGAGTGCCCATCGCAGCGCCGGGGACTACGGCAATGTGACGAGATTTCTGGGCGCGCCGCGGGTCTGGCCGAGGTCTGCGAACGACCGCAGCGACCCCATGGATGTCTTCTGCGACGAGGACATCGATACGCCCGAGAACCTCACGGCGTTCGCCGCCGTGGTCGTCTCGGACGGAGCGTGGGAGGCGCTCATCCGACCGGCGCTTGAGGTAGCCGCACCGGCGTCCGGTGTCATAGCAGACGCCGTCGCGTCGCTCATGCACTCCGGCACCACCGGTGCCTATGAGATCGCTGAGCGGATCATGTGGGCAGCACGCGGCTTCGGGCTCGACGACAACGCGACGGTCGCAGTTGCCGCAGTCATCCCCACAACACCCTCCGATGCTGACGCTGCCTGACGAACCCAGCCTCGACGCCGCGCGATGCTCCGAAGAGCGCTTATGCAGCGAACCGAAGCTTGTCTCTGCGCTCGACGAACTCGACGCCCGCCTTTCAGAACGAGGCATCCGCCTGCGGATCTATGCGCACGGCAGCATGACAGTCACAGTGGCGCATCGCGAAGGCGACACTGAGGCGAGTATTGAATTTCTTGATGCGGAACGGGCATCGGCGTCGCTGCATTGATCGCCGAGAGGCGTTTCAGGATCGAGCACGACGCACTTCCGGGCGCCTTTACCGGTGAGAATGCTCCTTGATACCGCGCAATTGCTAGGCGATCTTGTGCGTCCGGCTCGTTTCGTCAGCTAGGCCAGAAAACAGCGTTGGAATCAGGCAACGAGAGAATCAACCAGGATGCTCGCTCAGTGGTTCGCTCGATGCCTCCTCACATGTACGCACAACAGGCCAACGAACGGATCAAGCAGCCCAATCAGCAAGAGCCTGCACCGGCCCCGAAGCCACACACCGCTGAGAAGCCTGATACTGCTGAGTGACCCGCATCGCTGGGCTGCGGCCCCGCAGCCCACGACGGTTCTTCGGAGCACAACGGTTCCGCTGCGCTTGCCCTCGCCCTCTACGTGCTGACAAGCACGACATCGGCTGCTCCTGCCCTTGGGCGACACAATCACGAGAAGAGCGCCTTCGGTTGTGGCTGACCAGCGTGATCTCGATGGGTGCCATCGAAGTCAGCGAAGCGGACGGATCGCCCCAGCAGAGGCCGTTGCGCAACGTTGAACACCAAGGCGTCGTCGATGAGCTGCTTGAGGAGATTCTCAACGAGCAGATCGACGCCCCGGTCAAGAATGACCCCGCCTATACACGTATTGAACGCTTCCAACGCAGCACGCAACGCGAAGCAGTCAGAGTCGCGCTGAGACTGCGGTCCCCTACGTACCGCCACCTCTGTGCGCAACTCGGGTTGCTGTCATTGGAGTGGCTAGTGCGCATTCGTCGCGGTTTAATCTGGTCGGCGCCCTTCCTCGGCACCGCCTATATCACTCATGAGTTCGCCACGGGTTGCGGTCCCCAGACCCAACCGCCACTGTCAGACGCCCCCATCCAGTGAAGTGTTGGACATGAAGCCTGCGACAATTCACCTCGTGGCTTGCCGCGTGGTTGAGTGTCCTCTGGAACAAGCTTCTTGAGGACGATGCCGTCGTAAGGGCCAGCATGGCGTCCGGGGCGACCCTCTCACGCAAGTTCAGTCGCTTCATGACGGGATGCCGAAGCCAGGGCTCGTTCCGCCCGAGATCAGCTAGATACGTCGCCGATCTTGCGCACCTCGTCTGACTAGAAGTCAGGTCCCATCGTGTTCTCAGGGTGATTCAGAGTGCCGATGCGGCATCGCGCGCCCGACGCATCACTGGTGATGTTCGAGCCAATCACCTGATAGGCGCGCTTCATCCGCTTGTGCTCGACGACCTCGCCGAGGTCAGCGAAGTAAGGCTGTGCCGCGACAGACCGATACGTCGGGGTTTCTGCTGGCCCGCGCATCGAACCATCTGTCGGCCGGTTATGAAGACATCGAGTGCTAGCTGCAGCGTGCCGGGTCGCTTGTCCCGTGCGAGTGTCCTGTTTGCGCGAATGCGTTACGGAGAGTCTGGGTTCGGTTGTCAAATGAGACGGCGATCGACAGCCGGGCGCCATTAGGAGCGACGCTATGAGCCGATCATGAAGCTGCCATGGCTACGGCGGCGTCCAATGGCTCAGGCCGGGGGTTCGGACATCTCGACGAGGGATATCAAGTAGAGCAACGACGTTGTCACCGTGGAGATGTTGTCGGCGTCGCTGCACAGCTCCTGTAGCGCCGCGTGCACTGCCGTGCAATCGTCTGCCGAGCCGGCGTCTGCGGCAATGAAGCGCTCCATAAACTCCTCATGGAAGAGAGTCGTCGCTCGGGGTCCGAGAGAGCAAAGGGCTAGTTGGGCTTGCATCCATGGCATCAACGCCGCGGCCTCTCGGTGAGGATTGGGCTGACTCAGGTTGAAAGCAGCGGCCGCGTGGTAGCCACTGATGGCGCCAGAGATGAACTTGTCGTAGACACTGCGGTCGCTGTACTTCAGCGTCAGCACAACGAGTGCGGCGACTGGATTAAGGAACATCGGCCACGGCGGGAATGACTTACGCAGTTACCGATGGCGTGGTGCCTAACAAGTAGTTCGGCGATGGCAGTTGTCGCTGTGATGGTGGACGTGTGACGGCAACAGTTCGAGCGATGCGTTCGGGGCGGTCGGGGATGCTCAGCCGTCGTTTCGCGGGCGCTCATCGTCGTCAGGTCGCGGCTTGTCGGGCTGTGTGGCGGTTGCAATAGGTCCGCCGTAACGCACGCCCCACAAGGTGACAAACCGGGTTGACCCCTCCGGCTACGGTCTTCGAAGTCACGAACGCCATGTGATCCGCAGGCGCGGTCGCAACCCCACATAGCTGAGGGTCCCCCATTCGTGGGGTCCCTCCGGTGCGACTGCGTTGGCGTTCGTGACAGACGACAGCCGTCTACCGGAGGGACCCAGCCACATGAATAACGGGACCGATCAGAATACTCCACCCCCGCAATCGGCCCGACCCGCCGCGCGGACTTGGCCTAACGTCGTCACCGCCCTCGCGGCGCTGGCGCTCGTCGCCATCGCCATCGTCGGGTGGCTCACCATCCGTCAAGACCTAACGAACCTGCAAGACGCCATAGGCGAGCCGGTGACCGTCGCCAACCCGGTCGACGAGGTAGAGATCAAGAACATCGTCCAGACCGCAGCGCCCCGCGACGCCCTGCTGTACGGGTCGTGCTACGCCAACGACGACGGCAGCTACGACATCAGCGTGGTCGCGTTCAGTGGCGGCATCGAGCAGGCCGTCGCCGTCGGCACCTACGCCGATGCCAACGCCGCGGCGCTGCTGGCGCAGGATATCAACGCCTACTACGGCGGATCGCTGGACTTCGGCGACTCCTCGGCCGACTGTCACGACCTCGACGGATGGGGGCCATGACCGGCATTGCTGCGCTGACACTCGCCTCAGCGTTGCTGCTGGCCCCGTTCGGCTGCATCTTCGACGACTACTGCGACCACTACGACGACTGGGCCGAAGCCGACCGCGACCGGCGAGCCCTATAAGCCCGCTACGGCGACCGGACCGCTGACTGGCCCCCCGGCGAGCTGCACGCGCTGCGCGACGCCATCGACCGGCGCGCTGTAGCAGCGAACCGCATGTGGGCCGCAGCGCCCGCAGGAGCGGACTGGGACAGTGTGCGCCGAGCCTGCGCCTAGATGTCGTGGACACTGAGGTTGGTATCAGTGTGACAGGTTGAGCTTCCTTTGCGAGCGTGGTGTCTGAGAGGACCTCCATGATCGCGCCGGGGGCTCAATGTCTCACGCCGATGCTCGCTTGACGCCCGCTGGGCGGCTGCTGTTGGTGGAGCGAACCGAGGCAGGGACGACTCAGGCCGAGGTGGCCCGCCAGATGGACCTGGCGCGGGGCACGGTGGCGAAGTGGTGGCACCGCTACCAGGCTGAGGGCGTGGCAGGTCTGGCGGACCGGTCCAGGCGACCGCATCGGTTTCGCGTGAGCACCGACTCGACAATCGGAGATCGGTCCTGCCCACCACAGCGCTCAACCACGCGGGGACCGACCCTTCTGTCGGTGCGCACTGGGGTGCCTCAGGCGGCGATGTTGCGAGTACTGCGGCGTCACGATCTCAATCGGCTCAGCTGGATGGACTGCCGGATGGGGCGGGTGATCCACCGCTACTAGCGATCCCCCGAAGCGAGCTGGCGCACATCGACCGCGAGGCCGTGGGTAGAGTCCCGCCCGTTCCGAAGCGAGAGGAAGTGAGATGGCTGACACGCGTCCGTTTCGGGCCTGGCGCCTCGACGACACCAACCAACCACGCGGCGTCGACGTCAAGGCGCCCTGTCAAACACGCACCCCGAGAACACGCTGCAGGTTGGTCGGTGACAGCGTCGCGTCCAACACGCTGGCATCATGAGTGGTTCACCGTCCGTTGACCATCTCGCCGTGGCAGTCGAGAACTGGGCACGTGACATGAGCCACCAGATCGCTCCGATGCGGGAGAACAGCCAGCACCGGCGCAACGCCCAACTCGTCTTCGATGACCTCATGGTCGCGCTCGCGCACGGATTCGAGACGCTAGCGGCAGAACTCGCCAAGTACCGAACCGAGAGTCTTGACACATGAGCCAAGACACTCGCAAGACGTGGGTCGTGGCCAAGGTAGCGCCACCCCCGAGATTCAAGGGAATACCCCATCAACAATTCCTACCGGTCGAAGTGTGGCTGAGTAACGACCCGCTTCTCACAGACGACGAAGTGAGGATCGCGGACGGTCCCGGTGCCACGTCCGGATGGCTGGAGAAGCTGGACTTGCGGGTCGACCTCAGTTCCGGACCGGTTGCCGAACTCGCGGACGGCAGGGTCGTGTTGGGAACGATTCCGGCAGAATGATGCAACCATCGCAACAGGCACTCATCGGCGTGACCCATCTCGAAGCTGCGGTGCTAGATGCCATCGGCGACGACACGCTCACAGCGGTGCAGATTCGTCAGCGGTTGTTCCCTGACAACAACAAGGTTTCATCTGATCTTGTAGAGGGCGTGCTATGGCGGTTCTGTGATTCAGGACAGCTTGACGACGACCAGCTTGGTTACCGCATGCACTACCGGTACACACGCGCATGAATCTGCTGTGTAGTCACGCGCATGAGTCCCATGATCATGGACGAGTGCCACAAGCAGGTCACGAAACGGCAGAAAGCACGCAACCCCGCCCAAAGGTCGGATCGCTGCCCGTCACCCCTGAACAGCTAGGCAGAGTGCTCGTCAGCAGCCCACCAAGACAAGACTGGAACTACGAGCGTGAATGAGGCAGAAGGTCGCAGCGGACGCAGGAGGCGGCGGTGGCGGATCGCTGGTCTCTCGATTCTCGGCTTGGTGATCCTGGCAGCTGCCATCGGTGCGCTCACCGATGAATCCGAGGACTCGACACCCGCAACTGACGATAGGCGTCCTGTTCCCACGGCGACCACAGTGCGGCCTGATACACAGCGCAGCAGTCCGTTCCCGGATACGGCAGCAGAGGCCTTCGAGCCGTGCGTATCGGCCTGGGATGGCAACCACGAGGGCTTCGAGGCGCTCATACGGGGAGTGCTGAACGATCCGGGCAGCATGGAAACGCACGGCACCTACTACAACTCGTCAGACAGCACCAGCGACGGAACGATCCTCATTCGGCTCAACTACGGGGCACGCAACGCGTTCGGTGGCATGGTGCGCGTTGACGCGCGGGGATTGATGGACGTGAGAACATGCGAGATCGTCGAAGTGATCAGCTATGGCTTCGAGTGAACACACGCGATCAGCCCGTGTAGCCACGCGCATGAGTCCCGTGACTTGGATCCTCTCTCGCCCGCATCCCACCTCACGAGGTGCCTGATCTGGTCGTCGAGACGAACTCGCAGGTCCTCGGTTTCGTTCCAGGCGAGATGCCGGGTGCTGCGTATCCGAACTGCAGTTCTTGCGGATGATCTCGTCTATAGGTGAAGATCGCCGGTTTGCCGAGACCATGCGCGAATCCGACTTCGCGATCGACGCTCCCGCGCACGCCGTCGCTAGCGTCGGTGAAGTCCTCAACGGCAGAGTCTGCTTGGCTTGTCTTTGCCTGCATCTGCGCGTCGCTGAGTCCAGCGTCTCGGTCCAGCGGTTCTCGCCTGCAGCCTCCCGCTCGGCCGTTTTGCGCCGAAGCTCCCGCAGTGGAAAGGACACCTGTTGCTGACCGGCCGGATCGGTCATGAGTGCGAGCAGTAGTCAGGCACCTTCTTGCGGAACCACCGGGTCAGCGATGCGGCGAGCACTCCTATCGCCCAGCGACCTGGTCCTGCCGGCGACACAACGACTTCCCTGCGCGTCACGGTCAGCACTTTGGTCGGGTCATGCTGCGCAGCAGGCGGCTTCCGCAGTCGCTAACCGCCATCGGCTGTCGAGTCATTCTGCGAGCGGTGTTCATCTCCTATGGCGGGGCTAATCCAAGTGCCGGGTCGCGCGGACTGAATGAGACGGATCGCATCCATGGATTCCATTCGGTCCTCGGCGACATCTCGCCAGATGGGGAACAGGTCAACAGTCCGAATGTGAACGGTCTCGGCGACTCGGGCGACTTCGTCGAGCGCAGGGTTGGGCGAAGGCCGAGTCGAGGGATCCCTGCGCCGGTGCGGGTTCGTGATCCATAGAGTCAGATCAGGGAAGCGCTCATTCTCCTCGCGATATAGATCGCGGTATTCGCGCAACTGACGGGCGTCGCTCGACTTGGTGTCGTTGGGATAGCCCTTGACCTCGACGATCGCCTCCCACGTGTCGTCACCGGGCACCGTCAGGCGCAGATCCTCGCGATTCGCATCGCTGGGCGACTTCTCCTTATCCATGTTGCGCACTTGGAATCCGATTCCGGCTAGGAGTTCTTCGACGGCCTCGACAAGGTCGTCGCCATCGCTCCACAGAGCCCGAACGACTCCGGCTTCGGCACGCTCAGCTTCGACGCGCATCTCGTCCTTCAGACGCTCTCGGTTCCTTCGCATCCGTTCGATCTTGGAGTCGATGTCGGCGATCTTCCGGGCGACGCGTAGCTGGTCGGGGGTGTACCAGTCCGACGGCTGCAACAGTCGCGGCGGCGGCGTGGGGACGCGGCCAGGCGAGATCTCGTGCAGGTCCTGAAGAAACGAGCGAAACCACGCGCCGAGATTGTCAACGAACGGCAGCGCGAGCGTGATGATCGGTTGACCTTCGCCCTGACCTGCGTGCGTGCGTTGATAGCGCAGCGCGACCGGACGTCTGATGGTCGTTTCAACCAGATGCTCTGGATCTGCCTCCCAGTCACGCGTTGCTTCAATCGTCTCTGGCGCATCGCTGTCGCTCCACAACGACTTCACTAGATCATCCGCCAGCTCCCTGTAGAACTCGGGACAAGTCTCAGGCACCCACAACTGGTGTTCGGTGCTGTTCTCGGATCGAAGCGCGATCTTGCCCGTAACCCCGCGCGTGTCCGGGTGGTGCCAATGCGTCTCCAGCCACCGCGGCGCAAGAGCGAGCACGTGTATCGCCCTCGGAAACCTCGCCACATGCGGCGCTGACATGACCGCTATGTCCGTTTCGAACGGACTGAAGCGCTCGACGTAGTCGGCCCAGGAAGCCACGTTGTGCAGCGTTCCGCACAGCGGCTCGATGGCGTCAACCCGCTCCTGGTCCAAGCCGACAGCTGCGACTCGCGGCCTTGCGAACTCCATGTCTCACGAACCTCAAACTGGGAGCATCGACGCGGGGCACGCTACCGACCTCACTGCAGGCGAGCGCCGATGGCAAACCGCTGCTGCATCGCTGATGCGCCTCGCCCATCGCGGCACACGCTGGCCGACAGCGCTGCTAGGCAGATGCCTTTACGAGCACCTGTTCTCGATGCCAGCGGACCCAGCAAGACTCATCAATACCCAGTTACTCACATAGCCTCGTTTTGCAATCGCGCACGAGACGACGTGCCGACGACTACGACGACTACCGGGTTGGGTACCTCGGTTTCCACAGCACTGAGGGCAACCTCTGGCTCGGCGACGAGCGACGAGTCCGCTTGGGCGAACTCGAAGAAATGATCGACGGACGCGCCATCGGACGCATCATCCACTTCAGCTCGTGCTCTGTTATGCGCCCCGACCGCCACGCAATCATGAGGTCGCAAGCCAGCGTCCATAGCATTCATGTGCAGATTGGTAGCTTTCATCTGCCATGCAACAGGGAGGGCTGCGCCGGCATTCGGCAGGTGCCGCGGGTGCGACTGACAGCCGATTGCGCGGATCGTATCGACCCAGCCCGCGAACGACGATGTCGAACGCACGCGCTCGCGCGAAGCACCGAGAAACGGCCTCGAAGACATGACACGAGAGGCCGGCACGGACCAGCGCCCCCAGGACCACAGCAATCAACCATCCACAGGCAGAAAGCGCTCGCGCAGCGGTCCGAGCGCGTTCGAGCGCGGAATCGACCCGCGCCAGCCTTGCTCGATCTGCGCCAAGCCGTTCGCTGATCTCCCATTGCAGGACGACCATGTAATGCCGATCGGATCAGGCAACGCCGCCGATGGGTTCGTGCTCGTCCACGCTGACGGCAAGTTCAGCGTGCACCCTGCGTCCCACAGGCCGACCAGTGGAGAGCTGTACGCGCCCGTGCCGTGCGGTGCGCTTACCCATGCCGGCTGCAACATGTCCAAGGGCGCAACACGAGACATAGGCAGATGGAGGCACTCAAGCCTCTCACCTCTCGTGATAGCGGTCAGCAAGTCAGGAAAGCGCGTTGTCGTCCCGACCCTGGAGATCCTCGACCCGGCCGACGAACTGGACTGGTCACTCGCCCAGCAGGAAGCCTATGACCGCGGACTAGAAGCGTTGCGTCGCCAAGGCCATGAGTCAGCTCGACACTTCAAGACCATCGAGGAACTGCAATCCGAGCGACTGGACCTAGAGCGCGATCAGCGACGGGTCGAAGCCGAAGCCGAAGCCGACGAAATGATCGCTAAGGCGGAAGCCAAGTTTGCTGCGATGGACGACTGGCGCGAAGTGCGAGCCGCCAACGAGAGAATCGCCAACAAATGGCGCGAAGTCGAGCAAGCCCTAGAAGACATGCAGGTTGAAACCGAGGTTGGGGGCTACTTCGACGGATGCTTCGAGTACGACGCTGCTCAAGCACTGAAGCGACGCTGGTCCGCCACCTCGCGCCTCGGACAAGACCGAGCAAACCAGATCTACAGCGAAACAGTTCAGAGTTTCAAGGACTCACGCGTGGGCCAAGCACTGGCGAGGCACCTAATGACTCTCGACCCCGAGGACCGCGTCGCGGCCTACAACTCTCACGAAGAACAGCGAGCCCAAACTCTCCGCCCTGTGGACCGAGCGAAGGCCGAAATAGCACGCGAAGCCATCGACGATCTCGACGTGGAACTTGCCTATGGAGGGTCCGACAGGGGATTCATTGCGAAGCTCCGGTAGCGCCCCTGCGGACGGGCCGGGACGCCAGACTTCGGTGTCGTGCGTCCTCACCTGACTCGCCGCTGCGCTCAACGAGGCATCGCTCGATATGCAACACACCCCGAAGGCGCAAGGAACCAAGCTGCCTTACCAGCACAGCGAACCGCCTTGACGACCATCCCGCAGGGGGCGACTCCACTGCTGATGCCACCAGCCGCGCCGGAGTGAGACTGTGGTCACCCGGTTCGGTCTTGGTCGCACAACGCGTCGGGACCGATGCGACACCCGATAACGGTTCCCGCAGGCGGGCTGTCAACGGTGGTGCAACAGGAGGCTCACGTGGCTCTCGAAGAACTCGAAGCCCGACGAGAGCGCGACTTCCGGATACTCGTGCAAGAAGCTGTCGATCCGGCTCGCGATCCAATCGTGCAGTTCGTCGTTTCCGGCCCGATAGCTCAGTTCGAGTGCGCGCAGCAGCACACTCAAGCGCTCCTCGTCATCGACCTGCTCCAGCTCGGCGATTCGCAGATAGGCGTCGATGGCGGCTTGGCTGCGCTCCTTGAGGTTGCCATCGGCACGCACCCACAGCAGGTCCATGAGCCTGGCCTTGAGCAGCGGGTTCAGCCGGTCACTCGATGCGCAGGCGCGCCACAGATCCACTGACTGCTGCGGGACTTCCGACAGCTCCACCGGCGACGGCCTTCCTGCCGCGTCCGCAGGAGAGGGCACGAACGGGTCCCGCTCGCAGCCTCTCGCTGTAGTACTGAGACGCAGTTCGTACATGCAGGCTTCTGCGATTGCATAGAGCCCCCAGTCGTCAGGACAGTCAAGCCAGCGGTCGTAGAACGATTCACCGAGGTCACGCACTCTGACCCAGAAGCGCCCAGCGGTCATCGCGTCCGCGAAAAACGCATCCGCGTAGCTCACGTACCTATCAGCGTCAACCGTCTCCATGTCCATGGCAAGGAGAATGCGCAGGCGAGCGACAACAGGTCACGAATTGCGCCCAAAGAAGCCATTCGAGGGTCGAACCAGCGTCTCTCCAGCGAGCCACGGTGCTCACACTGACACCGGCGACGCGGGCTGCCACGACTAAAGAGCCGCCACCGCGGGCACAGTCCACCACCCGTCGGATGCGGTGCCGCTTCTCGCTCTGTGTTGTCGCCATGGCGGCGACAATGCCCTCACATGCCGAGCGGCAGCATCGTCGCGTCCGAATCGACAGCTACATTGCACGCCGCTGAACCAGGAGCCCTCCGATTGGATCGCCTCAGTGGCGGCATTCATGGGCACTGCGAACCTCGGAAATCGTGATGCCAGAACTCGACATCGACGAAGCGCAAAGAACAGTCAGCGAGTTCCTGCAGGTGTTGAACGTGAACAAGTCCGTCGATGACGCCTACAGCATCCACGACATGAACTCTCAGTCAACCAGTCCGCGGGATCACCCTTCCCATTCCGGGCTTCTACGCCTGCAGCCGCTCATCGAGCAAATCGCCGGTGTCGTTGATCCGGACGAACCGAGAGACAGATTCAAGCCGCAAGGCCAATTCTGGCAATGGGATACCGCGAGTGAAGCCGCCGAACGTCTTGCCGGCATCCTCAGCCAAGCCGACCGCAGAGAAGCGATCTTCCCGACGCGAGGCCCAGCGCTCAGGGCCGTTGGCCTTCACGGTTGGGTCTGGGATGCTGCGCGCGGCCGCTGGGATGACGGTTACTTTCGTGACGCGGTCCACGCTGCTGCTGAAGCCGTGCAGCAGAAAACGCGGGTCCGCTTAGAACGACGGGATCTCTCCGGCAAGAGTGTCTATGAGCAGGCTTTCTCGCTTGACGAAGCCAGCGAGGCGAATCCCCGACTTCGGCTCACCGTGGTGGATGAAGAGGACGCCGAGAGTTGGCGCTCGGCGCATCTCGGCGCCATGCATCTCGGCATCGCCGTAACCGCGGGGATTCGGAACTTGTCAGGTCATCATGCCGTCGAATTGAGCGAACAAGAGGCCCTTGAGCAGCTCGCTGCCCTCAGCGTTCTGGCACGCTGGGTCGATTCCAGCAAGCGGCATCCTCAGTCAATAGAAGCCTGAGACACAGCACTGTCGGGACTACCAGTCCGCTGATGGCGAACACTGCTGCAACGAGCTTCAGCATCGTTGAGCGCATGCTCCAGGCAGCTGTACACCATCCGCGCGAGCGATCCGCCGCTCGGATGACCAGTTGTCGTGGACATAGAGGCTGGCAACAGAGCAATGGGTTGAGCCCACCGTGGGAACGCAGTGTCGGCGGGAACGGACACGACGACAAGAGGCCCGATGTCTCACGCTGGTGCACGCCAGACAGCCATGGGGAGGCGGCTCTTGGTCGAACGGATCAAGGCCGGCGCCCCCGAGGCTGGGGTGGTCCGCCAGATGGGTCCAAACGGGTGAGCTTGATCGTATGCCGGCCGTGATGCCGTATCGGGACGCAGGTGTGCTGGCGAGAATGCTGAGGTGGCTGGCCGAATACAGCCAGCTCGACGCGATGGCGCTTGGTCGGACTCGCAAGACCAGACGTCGAAGTAAGCGGTGGACTGGTCGCGGACGAGGCCGGAAGCTAGGTCGGGACGCGGGGCTTCGGGCTATTCGGGTCTTCTCGTTCGGTTGCTCATTACGTTCCATCCATGACTGTGACCACTCCTGAACTCGATTCCAGTGTCCAGACTGTCAACGGGTTTTGCGCTGATCTCGTGGCGGATTCCGATGCCTCGTCGTTTGCGCTGGAGGATCTGCGGCGGCGTATCGACGAGCATCGCGAATCCCATGACGATCCTGACCGAGCGTTCACGGCGCTGTCCGTGGCGTGCGGATACACGACACGCCGCGGCCAGCCCGACCCTCACGGCGACTTGGCGCTCGGGGAATGGATTCCGGGATGGATCGACATCGAGCATGACAGCATGCTCACCTGCCCGCCGCCGCTCGACCGAGTGAACAGCACGATCCAGGACCGATGGGCCGAACTCGCCCAGGAGACCGCCCTTCACCCGTTGCTGCGCGCACGGCTCGCGGACCTGCTGAGCACGCTGGGGCACGGCAACGCATCCGAGTTCGAGCAGATCGCAGTGCACGCATACCTCGAAACGCTCGCCGACCCCGCAATCGACGAGCGAGAGCGCATGACCGCGCTCAGACGCCTCGCGCACCTAAGCGACGAACTCCAAGACCCCCGCCTGCCGCAGATCGTCGCAGCCAACCTGCCGGCTAGTTGCGCACGCCGAGGCTCCCGAGGGATCGACGACGGGACACTCGCCGCTGCATAAGCCGCTGACCGGCAGCGCTGTCGATAGGCCAACCCACCGCGGACTGCCGGTAGTCGTTTCGCGTGAAATTGTGTGCGCGTGATGCAGGCGCGCCGCCGACGGCGGTGTGGCGTAGAGCAAGGTGACCTCATTCTGAAGCGTGAGGGGCACACCAGCGATTTCTGCGGATTCGGAAAACTCACCGAGTCACTTGCATCTGCTTAGGAAATTGCGCGGGATAGCGTCACAGCGGGCACGTCGGAACAGAGGAGGGCTGTCTATGAGGCGGGCATTCGCCGCTCTCGGAGCTGTGCTGCTCGCCAGTTGTGCAAGCTCAGGTCCCGAGTTAAGCGATGAGCGATCCTGCGAGGCTGCAGTGGCGAACATCTTCGCTCTCAGCGCCGAGCGCGATGCCATTGCCAGCGGGCAGATCAACAACGTCGGCGAAGCCTCCGATGTCTACGAGCAGCTCGTCATCGTTCACGGACGCCTTGAGACAACGCTGATCCAAGCACGATCACGCTGTGGTGATTCAGCGCTGCTCAAGGACATCGAGACGGTGGTGGACGAGGACCGTCAGTCCCTCGCCGAATTCTGCAGTGAGGTGCTCGATCGGCCCATCTCGCGCTGCTGACGCTCAACCGCCATTCAATGCCGAGTTCAGACGAGTCTGCGCAATTCCAAGTCGACGACGGCCACAGCCGCACTTGGGCTGACAAGGGAGCATCATCCGCTGGGTGCACTCCCGACTTCACGCGAACCCGCGCATCTCAGATTGCATCTGGACCCATCTCGACACCGGGTCCTTGACATAGGAGCTCAGCTAGGCGCTTCGTGCGTGAGGACTGCCGGATGTCCGAGCCGCTCGCGTATCGAGGGCACCGATCACGACTACTCGTGGCGTCGCCATGGTACTGAAGCGACAGGACGAGCGCCGAGCAGCGAGCATGCGGGTTCGGCTGCGGGCTGATGAGTCAGGCGTCGTCGTCTTTGGGGTACCGGGATTCCAAGAGGTTCTGCGTGTCGGTGAAGCGCTGGTTCAGCTGTTCCCAGATGGGCTCGATCTTGGGATGTGTGTCCATCCCCGATGCGCGAATCATGAACAGAACGTCGAAGTACGCATTGCCGACTGCGGCAAGCACTCGGCCGCTCGCCAACGACAGCAGGTCGGGATCGTCGCACGCATCGGTGAACCGAGCCGCCAGACGTTCGCTTTGGATGCTGAAGTAGTGCGCCATCGGTCGAAGTGTAGGAGAGGCAGAATCGATCAGCCCGCGCCGACGCTCCCTGCGTCGATGGGCGGGAACCACACACCAATCGTCGACCAAGACTGGCTCGAAGGCAACGACAGCTGCTGGGTCACCCGCTATGGCGCGCACCTTTTCGACGGCGGCGAGACCTGCAAAATAATCGCGCAGCGTCTTCGACCCATCACCGTCCAAGAGGCCGCTGCCATCCAGAGCCTTCCTGCCGACATGGAGTGGCGTGGCACCCGCAGCGCCGTCTACCGACAAATCGGCAACGCAGTTCCGTCGGGCTAGTCGACAGCCGTCGCGATAACGCTCACAGATTCACTGGGCACGCGCGTCTGATGGCCAAGGCGGATATTGAGGCCACAGCGGCAGCTGCAATTGCCTTACGCAGTCCGATACGGCGTATCGGTACATATCGCCTTCGGACCACTGGTGATCGTAGCAATCCAATATGACTCGATAGATCGCGTCAGCTGTGAGCCAAGACTCAGAGACTGGAACACGATGCGTATCACAGATCGATCTGAACTCGGCAGATCTCGACGTCAATCCTGATGACCCCATATACGCA
The DNA here is from genome assembly GCF_965208555.1 of Candidatus Poriferisodalis sp. Classification (GTDB taxonomy): domain Bacteria; phylum Actinomycetota; class Acidimicrobiia; order Acidimicrobiales; family Poriferisodalaceae; genus Poriferisodalis. Next base: position 1,555,492 of record NZ_OZ242342.1, read on the forward strand.
CCGTCTGGACAATCGGCATCCAGGCGCGGTCCGCAGCATGCCCTATGCGCACGTCGTCGACGGTCCCAGTGCCCGGTATCGCACGCAATGTCGACAGCTCAGCATTGCATCAAGATCACTGCATCGCGCATCCGTCAAGTTTGCCGAATAGTCCGTTGTTCCAGCATCATCGACATGCGGCAGCAGTCGAACGACCGAACTCTTGAAACCTTTGACGTTATCGCTCGGGCGTCCTATTTTCGGCGACTCTGACTTCGGCTGTTGTCCGATCTCAGCGCCACACTCAGGACTCCTCGATGTCCAATTCCGTACAACTCACGCGTGCTGTTTCCCGGTTGTCCAAATCCTCAGGGAACGCACTTGAATTAAAATACGTGCGTCTGGTTAAAGACAGGTCGGTCGCCGCATCTTTCCTCCAAGATCGCTGCGGCGACCGACCAATTGATCTGCCATTCACTATGGCAGGTCTGACCAGATGCAATGCCTCAACTAGCCATACCGCAACTAGCCATACCGCAACTGATAGATGCAATATAACACGTTCCCGCTTCCGCCCAGCTCTCGGTTCGCCGAGAACCAGTGGAAGCGCACGTCCGCGATTCGGCCGATTTCACCCCGGATGCCGCATCGTATTCGCTCCGCAATCGGCGCCTGGAATCTCATCATGAGGGACGACTGGTGCATTTCGTCTTGGCTGCAGCCGATCAGCAGCGAAATAGCAGCCAGCTACGACCACAACGCAGGCTCATACCACAAAATCAACACCCTGATATTCGAGCTATTCGCCTACTTCGAAAGCGCCGGATTAGAACAGCTTCAGGATCTCACTGACGATGTCATCCCCGAATGGGTCGATTCGCCCGGATACAACGCACAGACCCAGACCCACTACGACCCCGCGCCGACAACGCAGAGAAACCGGCTGTGGGCGGCACGGCTTGCGCTGAAGGCAGCACGACAGCTCGGCGCCCCCATCGACGCCAACGCACTGGTGCGCGGAGCAGTCATCGCAGAGGACGGCGGACGCAAGACCAAGCTGCTGACCGACACTCAGCTCGACAGGGTCAAGACCCACGCGGACCCCGGAACGCGTCCGTCACGGCGATCAGTGGCTGTGACGCTGTCGCTCGCAGGAGCCAAACCGGCGGAGATCCCCGCCGTGTGCCTCGCGGACATCGACCTGAATGTCGGCACCGTCCGACTCGGCACCGGCGACAACGCCCGCGTCAACTCGCTCAGCGAATGGGGCTGCCGCACCATCCGGAGGCGCATCGAGCACACCCCGCCCGATTCGCGCACAGAGCCGCTGTGCGTCCGGCCTGCCACATCGCCCATTGGCGCAGCGCGCAGCATCCGCACCCAGCTGTCGCAGCTCATGCGCCAAGCCGGCATCGGGCACATCGACGGCATCAGCGGCATGTCGATCCGCTACACCGCAGCACGCAAAGTCTTCGAATCAGCGGGAATCGAAGCAGCCGCCAGGTTCCTCGGCACCGGCTCTCTCGACACCGCCGCAGCCGCAGTCGGACACACCTGGAGGTCCGACGATGGCTAGAGGCAAGACCAAGGCGCAGACAAGACAGCAGCGCAAGCCATACGCATTCAGCGAAGGCTTAATAGTCGCCGCAGCCGAACTCGACATCGACCCCTCCGACGACACCATCGCGGACCGCAAAGACGGACCCATCGGCGTCACCCCGAAGCGGCTCTCCAAAGAGAAGCGGAAGCGCAAGATCAAGAGCAAGCCGCTCAAGATCTCCGACACCGCAATGATGGAGATCTGCGCGGTGTCCAAGCCGCTGTGGGACCTGCATCTCGAACTGCAGCCCGCCTTCGAGCACACACCCGGCGACGGCGGACGGCCATGCGAGTACGTCGCCGCCGACGCGCTCGTGTTCTGGCTCGCCAAATGGTCCTACGGCGGCGAGCGTCCAGCCGAACGCAACCTCGCTGACCTGCAGACATGGAAGCGGCTGCGCAAAGCCGTCAAACGCGCCCACCCCGACAACAAGCGGTTCCGGCTCTCCAAGCGGCCACCCAGCCGCGACCAGTACCGACGCTTCCGCAAAGCAGTCGCCGACCGAGCCGAATTCGACAAAATGCTCGACAAGATCGACGCCATCAGCATCCTCATCGCGACATCCATCGGGCTGTTCAACCGCAACGACCCGTTCAGCACCCCCTCGTCCACCAGCTGCATCATCTCCGACGGCACCTGGATACCCGCGCTCTACAAAGCCCGCATCGAAGAAGCCGTCGACCCCGAAACCGGCGAAAAGCTGCACGCATACGACCCCGAAGCGCTGCAATACACCCGAGACTCCAAAGGCAACATCGTCAGAAGCGCCGGCCACCACGCCGTCATCACCGAAGCCCGCGCACCGCACCCCGGCGAACGCGTGCCGCTGTCGGTCCGGCTGCTCGCCCAGCCAAGCCCCGACAACCCCCAAAGCGAATGCACCCTCGCCATCGACATGGCCTTCAAGCTCATCAACGGCATCGAAGGCGAAGGCGGCAAAGTCTGCGCGTTCATCTACGACATGGCCATGCACCAGACGCACCGAGACCGCCTGCTCGACGCAGGCATCATCCCCGTAGGCAAAGTGCAGCGCACCAAAGGCGGTCACTACGCCTACCGAAACCTCGGCAAGCACAAGTTCAAGCTCACAGACGGCACCATGCGATGGCTCAAAGCCGAAGCCATCGACGGGTCCCCCGCCGTAGCGTTCCGCGACTCCGCCGGCAACGAGCACTACGCGGTGCTCGAACGGATCAAAGCCCACCGCGACTACCAAGCCATGCGCATCGTCGTGTGGGGCCACTGGAGACTCCCCGACGTGGCCGGCGTCCCCAAGAAGCTCCGCGGAGCCGTAGTGCTCATCTGCCACAACAGCACACCCGACGAAATCAACAACAGCTACCGTCGCACACGAGCACTCAGCGTCCTGCCTGAGACCGACCCAAGGGGCGAAGATCTCCTCGGGCTCCGCCAGGACGTCGAATCGCTCAACTCAGACCTCAAAGCACGGCTGCCCCGCAGCCGCGCCGGAACCATCGGACGCAACCCGCTTCTGTTCGAACTCGCCGGCTACCAGCTGTTCACAGGCATCAAAGCGCTCGTCCACTACATGCGCCGCCTCGGTCTGCGCAAGCTCGAAGACTGGTTCGGGACGCACAAGATCCCCCCGAACACTTAGCAGGCACGACGCGGCCCCAAGTTTTCCCCACGAGGGCTAGCTCAGCGCGTCTGCGCGTCGGCGAAACAGCGGTCACGGGCCTAAGCGGCGGCCGTCAAACGTCCGCTCGGCAGCGCTAACCTCCAACGCGTGCGAAAAGCGGTCCGCAACACCGCCTAGAGGCCAAGAAACTGCCATTACGCACCAAGTTTCGCACCAACTCCTGCCCGAGTAGCTCAGTGGCAGAGCGGCTCTCTCGTAAAGAGCAGGTCGTGGGTTCAATCCCCACCTCGGGCTCGCCGGCCGCCCCGATCCCGCCTCGAGGGCGAGGCTGAAGCGGCGTCAGCGGCCGAGGCGGATGAACAGGCAGCTCAGCGCAAGCCGCTGGTTGGCGTTGAAGCGCAGCGCCTCGGCGGCCTCGCCGATGGCGTCGAGCTGCCCGGCGGCCGCATCTGCCCGCAGGCGGCCGGCGCCGGCTTCCTCCCGGATCTGCGAGGCCAGCACCTCCAGGCCCATCGTGAGCTCGTCGGTGCGCACCCGGCGCAGCTCGCGGCGGTGCCGCTCGTCGAGCGAGCTGCGGCCCACGTTCGTCCCGTACAGCTCGGCCTGCTCGTCGGCTGCTGCTCGCTCCGCCTCGTGGCGGGCCTCCAGCGGCGCTGCTGCCTGCTCGGTCGCCTCCAGCGCTTCGTCCACTGCCGCCATCGCCACCGATGCCGTGGCGTCCAAGGAGCCCCGCAGGCGTCGCCACGTCTCGATGCGCACCGCAGCATCGTCGTCGGATGCCAGCAGGCGGGCCCGGTCGATCGAGCCGCCGGCTGCAGCCGCAGCGAAGCCAGCCCGGCCGTGCTCGATGCCCTCGGCGATCAGCAGTGCCTGCAGATCGGCATCGCCCAGCGCTTCGAAGTCCACGCGTGCGCAGCGGGAGGCCAGCGTCTCCATCGACCGGTTGATCTCTTCGGCGAGCAGCACGAAGACACACGACGGCGGCGGTTCCTCGACGGACTTGAGCAGGATCGGCGCGCTCAGCGCGGCACGGTCGACGTCGCAGAGCACGATGACCTTCTGGTCCCCGGCAACGGGCGCGGCCGCCGCTGCGCGCACTGCTTCGCGAGCCTGCTCGGCCGTCATGGCGGCGCCGACACGGTCGAACACGAGCAGGTCGGGATGCTGCTCTGCGAGGGCGAGGCGGCGTTCGCGTTCGGGTGTCGCACTGCGGGCCGCCAGCAGTTCCCCGGCGAACCGGCACGCTGCGCCGCGCAGGCCGGCACCGGCGGGACCGACGAACAGGTAGGAGGGCAGCGGCGAGGCCAGCGCAGCCTGCAGGCGCTCGACGGCTGCCGGCTGGCCGACAATGCCGTCCAGCAAGCTGCCGACCGGCGCCTCGTCGACTTGAGGCTCCGGGGGCGCTGGCGGCCGCGCAGCGGGCACGGAGTCGCCTGCCGCAGCGGGCGAGGGCACAGGCGGCGCTTTCGGCCGCTCCGATTGCGACTCGGACGGTGGTTCCGGCGCAGGCGGCGGCGAGTCGGGCACTATCGCCGGTGCATCGCCGAAGTCGAACAACGAGAGTTCTGCCGGTTCGGCCGGAACCACCTCTTCCCCGACGCCGGAGTCTGACACCACGGCAGTTCCTCAGCTCGTCAAGCGGCGCTGCCGCGTTGACCTGACGGGCAGCGGCTTCCGAGCCGGATGCCGTGGGGCAGCACCTGCGTGCGACGACGCCCTATGCATCGCCCGAGAGCTTTCCGGCGACGGCCTCCCTGACACGCTCCGCGACTCCTGGCCTTCGGCCAGTCCCATCGACAAGCACCCAGCGCTCGGGCTCCGCTGCACACAAGTCCCTGAACCCGTGCCAGACCCGCTCGCGAAACGAGCTGTCAGCATCCTCGAACTTGTCTCCTTGCAGCGCGGTGTGAGATTCCTCGGCGCCCAAGAGCGTCATCTGGATCCCATCGATGTCGTCCTTGCGCTTGGCCCCTTTGTTCTTCTGGCGCGAGCGAGTCCGGGGATGTGCAAGCGGCACGTCAAGCAGGACGACAACGTCGGGCAGGATCACCTCTGGCAAACGGTGACCTGTCGGCGGCGGATCAGGGCGACCTGAGGCGTACTCGATCAGCGCTCGCAGCTCGTCGAGAGGCAGACCCCGCCCGTAACCCTGGTACGCAAGGGTCGAACCGTACGAGCGGTCCGTGACGACATCGCGGCCCTGCGCCAGGTGCGCAGCGACGACTTCGGCAATGTGTTGGGCGCGGTCGGCTGCAAACAGCAAGGCCTCGGCCCGCGGGCTCGGCCAGTAGTCCGCGCCGAGCAGCACCTCACGCAGATGCTCGCCCAGGGGAGTCGCTCCGGGCTCGCGGCTCAGTACCGCTCCGAGATGCTCCGCGAGCAGCGCGGCCTGCGTGGTCTTGCCGCTGCCCTCCCAGCCCTCCAGCGCGATGTAGCGGCCGCGGTCAGTCATGGCCCATTCTCACCGGAGCCGGCTGCCTGCGGCGCCCGGCGGCCTGTGCCCCGCCGGGTGCGCAGCGACAGGGCGGCCAGCACGCCTGCCATCAGGATCAGCAGCGCACCCAGCCACAGCGCTCCCCGCACACCGGGCAGCGCCAGCACCCAATCGCCGATGGAGATCTCGTTGTCGAACGCAACCTCGAAGAACCACTGGAAGCCGTCGGACAGGAACCCGCCGGCCGCCATGGAGATGAGCAGGCAGAACCGCACCAGCGTGTACATCGCCGCGAAGACCCGCCCTCGCAGCACCTCCTCCACGTTCTCGTGCAGCAGGGTCAGCCCGGTGACGTACACCGAGCCGGCCGCCAGCCCCAACATCAAGACCCCGGCGTACACCAGCAGCGTGGTGGACATCGACGCAGCGAAGAACAACGATCCCCCGGCCAAGAAAACTGAGAGCACAAACAGACTGTCGCGCTGGCCAAACTTCGATGCCGCAATGCGCCTGGCTGTGGCGTGGAGAACGCTGATCACTAGGCGAGCGCTCCGGGAGAAGAGGCCCTTCGGAGTCTCAAGCTCGCGGTTCTGAGCTAAGCGGTTCGCCGCCGCCTGCACCAAGGTGAGCAGCATCACTCCGCCGCCGACGCCCAGGCCCATCGCCACCAGGATCGAGCTGAAGCCGGCGCTGCCGGCGCCCAGTACCTCATCGTTGAACACCGCTCCCAGCGGCACCAGCATCCCGCCGCCGATCATGCCGGTGCCCAGCCCCACCAGCACGGCACGCACCTGCGGGTTCAGGGCGATGAAATCCCAGCCTTCGCGGAGCTCACGGAAGCCTTGCCGCCAGTCGATGCGGCGACCGGTGTCACGCTTGCGGTGGGCAGCGGTGATGTGCGGCGACAGCGGCAGCGTTGCGATGATGGCCGCGGCGATGAGGAAGGTGGCCGAGTCGAGCACCAGCGACATCTCCACCTGGCCGATGTCGGTCCAGCCGATCAGCTCGCCCAGCTTGGCCATGAGGGCGAAGGCGCCGGCACCCAGCGGGAACGTGCCATAGGCAGCCACCAAGCCCAGCGAGTTCGCCGCGGTGAGGTGCTCGGTGGGCACGATGTTGGGGACGATGGCCTCCTTGGCCGGACTCCACAGCGAGGTGGCCAGCTCCAGCGCCAGCGATGCCAGCACCAGCAGCCACACCCGGTCGATGAACGGGATGGTCAGCAGCACGCTGGCCCGCACGATGTCGCAGATCACCAGCAGCCGCTTGCGGTTGAAGCGGTCCACGATGATGCCGCCGGCCGAGGCCAGGAAGAAGCCGGGCAGCACCCGTGCGGTGACGACCAGCGCGATGGCCGAGCCGGGCTGGTCGCCCCCGATGCGTCGCGCCACCTCGATGGTGGCAAGCAGCCCGATCCAGTCGCCGAAGGAGCTGACTACTTGCGCGACCCACAGGCGCAGGAAGCCCGGTGCCGCGAACAACCCCGGCCGCGGTGATCCGTCGGGGGCCCCACCGTCGACCTCTGCATCGGCCTGAGAGCTGCCGTCGGGCGCGTCCGAGCCGGCGGACGACTGCGTCGAACGATCGGAACCCATGGCACTCAGCAGGCTAGGAGCCGGGCGGTGCTTGCTTCTTCGCCGGTTTCTTGCGGGCAGCTGACTTCTTTGTCGCACGCTTGCGCGCAGGAGACTTCTTGGCGGCACGCTTGCGTGCCCCAGACTTCTTGGCGGGCTGCTTGCGACGGGCCGCACGCTTCTTGGCGGGGCCCTTCGCACGTCGCATCGCCAGCAGCTCGGCTGCTCGCTCGACCGTCAGCGTCTCGGCGTCGTCGCCCTGCCGCAGCGACGCGTTGTACTCGCCGTCGGTCACGTACGGGCCGAAGCGCCCGTCCTTGAGCACCATCGGCTTGCCGCTGTCGGGGTCCTGGCCGATCTCGCGGCCCGCATTGGCCGGCTGCTGGCCGCGACGGCGGCGGGGCTGGGCGAGCAGTGCCAGCGCCTCGTCGAGCGTGAGGGTGAAGAGCTGCTCCTCGGATTCGAGGCTGCGGTTCTCTGCTTTGGCGTCGCCGACAGCCGCCTTGGTGAGATACGGGCCGAAGCGCCCGTTCTGCACCGTGATCTCGGCGCCGTCGGACGGATCCGCCCCCACCGTGCGCGGCAGCGAGAGCAGCGCCGTGGCGTCGTCGAGCGTGAGCGTCTCGGGCGACTGGTGGCTCAGCAGGGATGCGGTGCGGGGACGCTCGTCGACCTCGTCGGGGCGCCCCACCGACACGTAAGGGCCGAACCGGCCGGGCCGCACGATGATGTCGAGGCCGGTGTCGGGGTCGGTGCCGAGCACTCGCTCGGTGGGCTCGTCGAGCAGTTCGAGCGCCCGCTCCAAGGTCAGCTCGTCGGGCGCGAGGTCGTCGGGCAGCGGCCGGGTGGCGTCGCCGCGCCGCAGGTACGGGCCGAAGCGTCCCACCCGGGCAACCACCGGTTCGCCCTCGGCGTCGACGCCGATGGGGATGCTGTTGATCTCGGCCGGGTCGATGTCGGCCAGCCGATCGTCGGAGACGAGGTAGCGCAGGCCGCCGGCCGCCTCGGGCGTCGAGGCATCCCCATCGCCGAAATAGAACGCCGTCAGCCACGGCTGGGCGTCGCGCTCGCCGTTGGCGATCTCGTCGAGGTCTTCTTCCATGCGGGCGGTGAGCGCGTAGTCGACCAGGTGGTCGAAGTGCCGCTCCATGAGGCCCACCGTGGCGAACGCCGTGAAGGCCGGCACCAGCGACGAGCCCTTCTTCCACACGTACCCGCGTGCCTGGATGGTCTCGATGATGCTGGCGTAGGTGCTGGGCCGGCCGACGCCCAGCTCTTCGAGCCGCCGCACCAGCGACGCCTCGGTGAACCGCGCCGGCGGGCTGGTGCTGTGGGAGTTCGGCTCCAGCGCCAGGGCGGTCGCCGAGTCGCCCGCGTCCAGGTCAGGCAGGATGCGCTCGGGCTCCTCGTCAGCGCCGGCCGGCGGCGGTGCATAGACGAGCCGGAAGCCGGGGCTGCGCACGACGGTGCCGCCGGCGGACAGCTCGACATCGTGCCGGCCGGCTGCCGGCGAGCCCTGCGACAGCGCCGGCGCCAGATCGCAGGCGGCCGTGCCGGCCAGCCGGATCGTGACCGTCTCACCCGTCGCATCGATCATCTGGCTGGCCACGGTGCGCTGCCACACGAGGTCGTACAGGCGGGAGGCATCGCCGCCGAGCTCGTTGACGCTGCCCGGCGCCGGCCAGCTCTCGCCCGCAGGCCGGACCGCCTCGTGCGCCTCCTGGGCGTTCTTGACCTTGCGCGTGTAGATGCGGGGCTTCGGCGGGAGGTTGTCGGCCCCGTAGCGGCCGGCGACGATGCGCCGTGCCGCGCCGAGCGCCTGGTCCGACAGCGTGGTGCTGTCGGTGCGCATGTAGGTGATGCGTCCGTTCTCGTACAGCCGCTGGGCCGCTGCCATCGTGCGCGAGGCCGAGAAGCCGAGCCGGGCGCCGGCCGCTTGCTGCAGCGTCGAGGTGATGAACGGGGCGGGGGGTCGGCGCCGGTACGGCTTGGACTCCCGGGAGGTCACGGCGAAGCGGGTCCCCTCCAGGGCGCCGGCCAGCGACGCGGCAGCGATGCCGTCGAGCACTGCGGCGCCGGCGGTGCGCAGCATGCCTTGCTGGTCGAAGTCACGACCGCTCGCGACCCGGCTGCCGTTCAGCGAGATGACCGATGCGTCGAACCGGTCTGCGGGGGGCCCGCCCGGCGGAGAGCCTGCAGCCGCACCGGACGGGGCCTCGAGGGTGGCGGTGATGCTCCAGTACTCCGCAGCCCGGAACGCCATCCGCTCCCGCTCGCGCTCGACGATGAGCCGGTTGGCCACGCTCTGGACCCGCCCGGCGGAGAGCCGTGGCGCCACCTTGCGCCACAGCACCGGCGAGACCTCATAGCCGTAGAGGCGATCGAAGATGCGTCGTGCTTCCTGTGCATCGACGAGCCGCCGGTCGAGGTCGCGGGGGTTGTCGATGGCGTCGCGGATCGCGGCGGCGGTGATCTCGTGGAAGACCATGCGCCGCACCGGTATCTGCGGGTTCAGCACCTCGAGCAGGTGCCAGGCGATGGCCTCGCCTTCGCGGTCCTCATCGGTTGCGAGGAAGAGCTGGTCGGCGGAGCGCAGCAGCGATCGCAGCCGCCGAACCTGGTCGCGGGCGGTCACCACGTAGAGCGGCTTGAAGCCGTCGTCGGGGTTGACGCCGAGCGTCGCCCATGATTCCGACTTGTAGGCGGCCGGCACTTCGGAGGCGTTGCGCGGCAGGTCGCGGATGTGGCCCACGGAGGACTCCACCACGTAGTCGTCGCCCAGCAGGCGCGAGATCGTGCGCGCCTTCGCGGGCGACTCGACGATGACGAGAGAAGTGGCCATGGGGATCCGGGGTGGGCAGCGCTCGCTCAGCGACGCTGATGGGTACAGCGCCGGCGCGGACAGCGCCGGACGGTAGCGCAACAGTTTCAGTTAACAGCAGCGGAACGTCGTTACGGGGATGCCTGCCGGGTGCCCAGGCGATGCAGCCCCACCGCAACCACGGCCGCCACAGCAGCCGCCACAACGGCCACCGCCAAGTCGGATGCAGGCGGTGCGCCGAGCGCCGCATTGCCGAAACCCTCGGCGTCAGGATCGCCGACCGGCCAGGGCCACAGCACCCGCAGCGACCCCGCCATCAGCCCCATCAGCACCGCAATCACCGCATCCCGCCACCGCTCCAGCAAGCGCTGCAGCAGCCGCGAGAACAGCCCGAGACCCAGCACTGCACCCACACCGAACAGCAACACCGTGCCCACATCACGGTCCGACACCGCCTCGGTGATCGGGTCATACAGCCCCAGCAGCAGCAACACGAACGCCCCGGAGATGCCAGGCAGGATCATGGCGCAGATCGCCAGCGCCCCCGCGCCGACAATCACCACAGCACCCGGATCGCCCACGCTCCCAGCCCGCACCCCCAACAACACAAACACCACCACCGCCACCACCACGGCCATCGCCACGAGCCCGCCCCGCCACCGGCTCACCTCCCGCCGGGCAGTCACCACCGTCATGGCAACAAGCCCAAAGAACGCAGCCGACAACCCCACCGGCTGCTCATCAATCAACCACCGCACCACCTCAACCAGAGCCACGATCGCAATGCCGATTCCCGCGACCAAAGCGACGAGAAAGGCCCACTCAGCACGCAACGCCATCGCAAACGCGCTGCGCAACCGACCACGCAACGCGGCGGCGGCAGCCGCGCTCAAGTGAGCGATCTGCCCCACCAGCCGGTCATAGATCCCCAGCAACAGCGCCACCGTGCCGCCCGACACCCCCGGCACCACGTCCGCGGCCCCCATGGCGAGCCCCCGCCCCACATTCGCGAGCACCCGCCGCACCATCGAACCGAAGTTACGGCACGCACCGAGACACACAGATGCACGAGCTGCGGAGGCGGCAGGAGACTCGGCGACGTTGCGACCTGCCGGATCGCTGGTCGCCGAGGGTTCTGCCGCCTCCGCAGCGGGCGCAACGCGGAAAGTCCCCGGGCGATAACCCGGGGACTTCCGCTGACAGCAGAAAAGGTGCCGCGAGGCGACTCAGCCCATGGTCGAGTGTCAGCCGCTCGAAACCACGTCGTCCAGCGCCATGCCGGGGCCCCCGTGTTCGGACACGTCGAGGCCCACCATTTCCTCCTCTGCCGACACTCGCAGCCCGATGGTGGCCTTCAGCACCCCGAACAGGATCACCGAGGTCACGATGACCCACACGGCCACGATCACCACCATCAGGAACTGCACGATGAGCTGCTCGATGCCGCCGCCGTAGAACAGGCCGGCGTTCTCGCGGCCCAGGAAGGCGTCGTCGTAGCGGGCGAACAGGCCGATGGCGAGCGTGCCCCACATGCCCGCCGCGCCGTGGACGGCGAAGGCGCCGACTGGATCGTCGATCTTCATCTTGCGGTCCACGAACCCGACCACGACCACCACGATGAGCCCGGCAATGAAGCCGGTGATGATGGCGCCCCAGGGCGTCATGGTGCCGCAGCCGGCGGTGATGCCGACCAGGCCGGCCAGCGCACCGTTTCCTGCCATGGGCACGTCGGGCCGGCCGGTGCGCAGCCAGTTCAGCGCCGTGGCACCGATGGTCCCGGCGCACGCTGCCAGCACGGTGTTCAGCGCCACGAACATCACGAACTCGTCGGCGGCCAGCTCGGAGCCCGGGTTGAAGCCGAACCAGCCGAACCACAGGATGAACACGCCCAGGATGGCAAGCGTGACGTTGTGGCCCGGGATGTTGCGCGAGGTGCCGTCGGCTGCGTACTTGCCGATGCGCGGCCCGAGCATCCAGGCGCCGACCAGGGCGATCCAGCCGCCGACACTGTGGACGATGGTGGAGCCGGCGAAGTCGCTGTACACGGCGTCGCCGATCGAGATGTTGGCGATGAGGCCGCCGCCCCAAGTCCAGTGGACCACGATCGGGTAGATGATCGCCGTGGTCACGAGGCTGAAGATGAGGTACGTGCTGAACTTTGTGCGTTCCGCCATGGCGCCCGAGGCAATGGTGACTGCGGTGGCGGCGAACACGGCCTGGAAGAAGAAGTCGGTGGAACCCGACAGGCCTTCGGAGATGTCGAACAGGTCGACGCCCGACAGGGCGAACGAGCCCCAGCCGAACGCTTCGTTGCCGTCGCCGCCGTAGGCCAGCCCGTAGCCCACCAGGAAGAACGCCAGGATGCCGATGGAGGCGTCGGCGAGGTTCTTGGCCATGATGTTGGCCACGTTCTTCGAGCGGGTGAGACCCGACTCGAGCATGGCGAAGCCGGCCTGCATCAAGAACACGAGCACGCCGGCGATGAACACCCACAGGTTGTCCATCACCGCCTGCACCATCTCGGCGGACAGCGAATCGTCCTGCGCGCCGGCTGGGCCGGCAAACAGGAACAGGCCGCCGACAGCGCCCGCGAGAACGACGAATAGCTTGCGTTTCATGGCCAATCTCCTAGGACTCGGCTTCCGATTGCTGGCTGATGGACCGAACCTAGAAACGGCGTGTTGCGCGGGAGTCACCCTGAGGTGACCGCTGGATGCACAGCGCGGGTCGGGGCTGTTGCAAAGATGTTTCGGCCGGATTTCCCGCTCTTGTCCGGTCCGCTCGGGTCCGGTCGAGCCGGGGTGCTTGCGGTCTAGTCGGCGGGGTATCGCAGCTTGGGTCCGGCTTCGGCCCAGTCCATGTGGTCGCGGATGTACTCGTTGGCCGGGTCCCTTGGCGGCAGGTAGTCCCAGCCCTGTGCGGCGGCGGCATGCACTACCCGCCGAGCCCGCTGTGAGGCCAGCACCTGTTCGCGGATGGCCGCAGCGTCCCAGCGCTGGGCCACTTCGGCGGCGAAGCCAGCCGACACGTCGGCCAGATCGGGCGACGCCGCCAGGTTCCGGTGCTCGGCCGGGTCGGCCGAGAGGTCGTAGAGCTGAGGCGGGTCGGTGTCGCAGTGGATGTACTTGTAGCGACCCCGGCGGATCATGAACATCGGGGACGACGTCATCTCGCCCATGTACTCGCCGATGGTCTCGTCCGCCGGATCATCGCTACCGGTGACAGCAGGCCACAGGCTGCGCCCGTCGAGCACCGCGCCGAGATCCGGCACCGAGCCCCCTGCCGCCTCGACGAGCGTGGGCGCCAGGTCCATCAGCGAGCACACGTTGGCAACCGTGCCCTGAGCGATGTCGGGTCCGGCCATCACCAGCGGGACGCGGGCGGACCGCTCGAAGAACGACATCTTGAACCAGGCGCCCCGCTCGCCGAGCATGTCGCCGTGATCGCTTGTGGCGATCACGACCGTGTCATCGGTTCGGCCGGTCTCGTCCAGCACTGCCAGCAGTTCGCCGAGCCACCAGTCGAAGTAGCTGGTGTTGGCGTAGTAGGCGCGGCGGGCGTTGCGGCACTGCTCCTCGGTGAAGCCGATGGTGTCGGCCTCGATGCCGCGGCGTATGCGCATCGTGTGCGGATCCAGCTCGGACGGCAGCGGTCCCGGCAGATCGATGTCGTCGTGGTCGTAGAGGTTCCACCACTCGGGGCGAGCCACGTAGGGATCGTGGGGATGGATGAAGGCCACCGCCAGGAAGAACGGACGCTCGTCAGCGTCACGGGCCAGGTCGTACAGGCAGCGGCGGGTGGCGTTGCCGACCTCAGTGTCGTAGTCGATCTGGTAGGTGGCGAGCGCCTGGCCGGCATCGGTGACGCTCTCCATGTTGTGGTACCAGGCGTCGATCCGTTCATCGGCCGCATCCCAGTCGGGCGTCCAGGCGAAGTTGGCCGGGTAGATGTCGGTGGTGAGCCGCCGGCTGAAGCCGTGGAGCTGGTCGGGGCCGACGAAGTGCATCTTCCCCGAGAGCACGGTCCGGTAGCCCGCCAGGCTCAGCCAGTGGGCCATGGTGGGCGCTGCCGCACTCCACTCCGCCGCGTTGTCCCACGCGCCGATCTGCGATGGGAGGCGGCCGGTCATCATCGAGTAGCGCGAGGGCGCGCACAGCGGTGACGGGCAGTAGGCCGCATCGAACCTCGCACCCCGTTCGGCCAGCGCGTCCATGGCAGGCGTCTGGACGATCGGGTGCCCGTAGGTGCCGGTGAAGTGCGGCGCCAGCTGGTCCGCCATCACCAGCAGGACATTGGGCGCCGTCATCAGTTGCACAGTACGCCCACGAGCCGCTGCCGCGCGCCAGTGCGCGGTATTGGCGCATTGCGGACGTGCTAGTGTTTCTAAAACCGTCCAAACAGCCTGTTTTGGACGGGGGGGAGATACACCGGGGGGAGCCCATGTCCGAAGAACGCAAGTCCGGCGAACGAACTCGCCGGCACCGAAAGCTCAGCAGCTGGAAACTGCTCCTAGCGCTCATCGCAGCGATGGGGCTGCTCGCTGCCGCCTGCACCGGCGGCGACAGCGATGACGCTGCCGAGGAGCCAGCGGCCACGACCGAGGCGATGGAGGCCGACGAGCCCGAAGAGGCGCCGGCCGATGAGGGCCCGGACCTGGGCTCGCAGACCACGATCACCTTGGCTGCGAATCCGTGGAACGGCTCGGCTCTGAACGTGGCGGTGGCCGCACAGCTGCTCGAGAGCGAGCTCGGCTACGACGTCGAGATCGTCGACATTGACGAGAACGCGCAGTGGGGGGCCATCAACACCGGCGACATCAGCGCATCGCTCGAGGTGTGGCCGTCGGGCCACGCGCAGGACGTGATCGACTTCATCGATAACCCCGACGCCAATGTGGACCACGCTGGCCTGCTCGGCCCGGTCGGCAAGATCGGCTGGTTCACGCCGACCTACATGATCGAGCGCCATCCGGAGCTGGCCACGTGGGAGGGCTTCGCCGATCCAGCGCTGGCCGGCCTGTACGCCACGGCCGAGACCGGCGACCTGGGGCAGTTCCTGGGCGGTGATCCGAGCTTCGTCCAGTACGACGAGGACATCATCAACAACCTGGGCCTGCCGATGCAGGTGGTGTACGCCGGGTCCGAGGCTGCGATCTTGGCTGCGGTCGACGCCGCGTACAGCCGGGAGGAACCGATCCTGGTGTACCTGTGGACGCCCCACTCGGCGTTCAACAGCTACGACCTCACCAACGTGCTGCTGCCTGAGTACAGCGACGACTGCTACGCCGCCGCAGATGCCGGCGGAGTCGACTGCGACTATCCCGCCGACGTCCTGTTCAAGATCATCGATGCGCGCCTTGCCGAGAACGCCCCCGCAGCTGATGCGTTCCTGCGAGCCATGAACTACGACAGCGCCGACCAGATCTCCATGCTGGCCGCCGTCGAGGGCGAAGGCATGTCGATCGACGATGCCGCTGCCCAGTGGATCGCAGACAACGAGGCAACCTGGAGCGCTTGGCTCCAGTAGCTCCGCAGGACATCGCTCCAGCGAGACGGCGACCCGTCGGCGCCGGCCCACTTGGGCCGGCGCCTGCGGGCCTCGTCGCTCACGCCCCGAGAACGCACTTCTGCGCATGAATTCGTGAACAATTCGGCCAATGGACGAGCCCATGTATGACTTCGTCATCGTCGGCGGTGGATCGGCTGGCTGTGCGCTCGCCAACCGGCTGAGCGCAGACCCCGGCATCAAGGTGCTGGTGCTCGAGGCCGGTCGCCGGGACTACCGCTGGGACGTGCTCATACACATGCCGGCCGCGCTGGCCATGCCCATCGGCAACCGCTTCTACGACTGGCAGTACGAGACCGAGCCGGAGCCGCACATGGGCGGGCGGCGGGTGTACCACGCCCGCGGCAAGGTACTGGGCGGCTCCAGCTCCATCAACGGCATGATCTTCCAGCGGGGCAATCCGGCCGATTACGACAAATGGGCCAGCCGGCCCGGCATGTCGGCGTGGGACTACCGGCACTGCCTGCCGTATTTCAAGCGGATGGAGACGTGCCTGGCGGGCCCCGATGACTGGCGTGGCAGCGAGGGCCCGCTGGTGCTCGAGCGTGGCCCGGCCACCAGCCCGCTGTTCGAGGCGTTCTTTGACGCCGTGCAGCAGGCCGGCTACGAGCTGACCGACGACGTGAACGGCTTTCGCCAGGAAGGCTTCGCGGCGTTCGATCGGAACATCTACCGAGGCCGGCGGTTGTCTGCCTCGCAGGCGTACCTGCATCCCGTGCTGGATCGCCCCAACCTGAAGCTGCGCACCGGAGCGCTCATCAGCCGGGTACTGCTCGAGGGCAACCGCGCAACGGGAGTCGTGTACCGCCAGAAGGGCCGGCAGCGCGGCCGCGAGCACGTCGCCCGGGCGGGGCACGTGATCTTGTGTGCGGGAGCCTTCGGGTCCGCGCAGCTGCTGCAGCTCTCCGGCGTCGGCTCGCCCGCACTGCTCGCCCAGCACGGCATCGAAGTGGTCTCGCCCCTGGAGGGGGTCGGCGAGAACCTGCAGGACCACCTCGAGGTGTACATCCAGTACGCCTCGAAGCTGCCGGTCTCGATGCAGCCGCACCTGCGTCGCTGGCGGCATCCGTGGATCGGCCTTCAGTGGCTGGCTCGGCGGGGACCGGGAGCCACCAATCACTTCGAGGCCGGCGGCTTCGTGCGCAGCAACACCGACGAGGCCTACCCCAACCTGATGTTCCACTTCCTGCCGCTGGCCGTGCGCTACGACGGCTCGGCGCCGGTCAGCAAGCACGGCTACCAGGTGCATGTCGGGCCGATGTACTCCGATGCCCGCGGCTGGGTGCGCATCACCTCGCGCGACCCTGCGGTCAAGCCGGCCATCCGGTTCAACTACCTGTCCACCACCCAGGATCGGCGCGAGTGGGTGGAGACGGTGCGGGTAACGCGCCACATCATGAACCAGCCGGCCTTCGCGGCCTACAACGACGGCGAGCTGTCCCCCGGTCCCGACACCCAGTCCGACGACGAGATCATGGACTGGGTGGCACGTGACGCCGAGACGGCGCTGCATCCCGCCGGTACGGCACGGCTCGGCACCGACCCCGCAGCCGTCACCGATCCCGCGACGATGGGCGTGCTGGGCACCGCGGGCCTCAGCGTCGTGGATGCCTCAGTGATGCCGACGGTGACGAACGGCAACATCTACGCGCCGGTCATGATGATCGCCGAGAAAGCCGCCGACCTGCTGCTCGGAAACGAGCCGCTCGCGCCGCTGGACGTGCCGGTTTACGGTCAGGCGTGCGGCGGTTCTGCTCCGCCTGCGCCCCCGTCGTCATCGGCATGATGACTGCGGTCATGATCGGAGATCATCGCCGAGACGAGGTCGAGCACCTCGTGGCGCTCAGCCTTGGTCGGGGGCGCCAGGCCGAACAGGTCGATGAGCCAGAGGCCGTCGCCGACGATACGGGCGAGCAGGCCGGTCGTCTCGGCCAGCCGGTCGTCATGCACCAGGCGCTCCTGCCAGCGCTCGAACGTTGCCCTGGTGTTGGCCAGCAGCTCGTCGTCGAGCGCGGCAGCGGCCAGGATCGAGGCGGAGGTGTCGTCGGCCGCCTTGTACGGCTCGCGCACGTAGTCCAGGTAAGCGAGCGCGAACGTGCCGCGGGCAGCAGGATCGGCGGCGCGGAAGCGGGCTTCGCGCATGTCCAGCTCGTCGTCGAGAACGGCGAGCGTCTCGTCCAGCAGCCCGGCCATCAGGGCGTCCTTGGAGCCGAAGTGGTAGAGAAACCCGCCCTTGCTGACGCCCGCTGCTACGGCAACCCGGTCGAGCGTGAGATTGGCGGCACCGTCGGTGCGGATGACCTCGATGGCCGCTTGCAGGATCCGCTCGCGGGTCTGCACGGCGCGTTCCTGCACCGGGCCCGATCTCGATGCCGCCCCGTTGGCAGGCAGGTCGCTGTCGCCAGGTGTCGCATCGGAGGGGCGAGATCGTGCCACAGTCAGCACAGCGTATCGACACGCCAAACCCGTCCCGGCAGACGGTAACTCGGCGGCAAATGGGGGCAGCCATGGAGCCGATCGTCACGGTCAACGGCCTGTGGAAGATCTTCGGCAAGAAGTTCGATGCCGCCCGTGATCTCGCTTCGGGAGGGGCCGACCGGGAGCAGGTGCAGGCCGAGACGGGCTGTCTCGTGGCAGTTCAAGACGTCACCTTCGAGGTGCAGGCGGGCGAGACGTTCGTGGTGATGGGCCTGTCAGGCTCGGGCAAGTCCACGCTGGTGCGCTGCATCTCCCGTTTGATCGAGCCGACCTTCGGCGAGATGGAAGTGTGCGGAACCGTGCTCGCTGACGCCAGCGACACAGCGCTGCGCGAGCTGCGCCGCAGCAAGATGGCGATGGTCTTCCAGCACTTCGGCCTGTTTCCCCACCGGCGCGTCGTCGACAACGTGGCGTACGGGCTCGAGGTGCAGGGAGTTGCTCGTGAGGAACGCCACGAGCGAGCGAGGGCCGTACTCACGACGGTGGGCCTCGACGGTTGGGGCGACCACTACCCCCAGCAGCTCAGCGGCGGCATGCAGCAGCGCGTCGGGCTGGCACGGGCTCTCGCTGTCGAGCCCGAGGTGCTGTTCTTCGACGAGCCGTTCTCGGCGCTCGACCCGCTGATCCGGCGGGACATGCAGGACGAGCTGGTGGCGCTGCAGATGGAGCTGCAGCGCACCATCGTGTTCATCACCCACGACTTCGCCGAGGCCCTGCGGCTGGCGGATCGCATCGCCATCATGCGCGACGGGGCCTTCACCCAGGTCGGCACACCGCTCGAGATCCTGACCCAGCCGGCGAACGACTACGTCCGGGCGTTCACCCAGGATGCGCCGATCGCCAAGGTGCTTCCGGCCTGCTCGCTGATGCAGCCGATAGGCGACGTCGCTGTTGAGGATGGCTGGCCCCGCACGACCGAGACCGCCACGCTGGAATCGGCGTTGCCGTTCCTGCTGTCTGAGCACCGTCCGGTCGTGGTCTGCAACGCGGAGGGCGAGCCCCTGGGCCTGCTGCACCAGGACGATGTGGCAGCGGTACTGGAGCGGAACTTGCGATGAGCCGCACCTTCGGAGCTCCAGTACCGCCGTCAGACACGGCCCTCGAACAGAATCTGAGATGAGCCAGACCCTCGAGACTGGGCCGTCGGCGGATTCGGGCGCACCGGCAGCCCGGCGACAGTCACCTGTGGCCGTGGCGTTGGCGGCGGCTGCGGTCGCGCTGGTGGTCATCGGCTTCGCCGCATCGGTGGGCGCCTTCCCCGAATCGTGGAACTTCGGGCTGGCCGACCCGATCGACCGTGCCCGGCGCTGGCTGATCAACAACCAGACGTCGCACTGGCTCTACACCGTGCTGCTGGACCCGCTGACCGACCTCGCCGATGCGGGCATCCGCCAGCTCGAGTCGATCCTGCGCTGGTTCCCGTGGTACGTGTACCCCGTCTTCTGCGGCCTCGGGCTGTGGCGTGTGCGCAGCCGGCTGGCGGGTGTGCTCGGAGCTGCCGGGGTGGTGCTCATCGGCATGACCGACCTGTGGCAGCAGGGCTTCGCCACCCTCGCGCTGATGGGCGTGGCGGTGTTCGGTTCGCTGCTGGCGGGCATCCCGCTCGGCATTGCCGCATGGCGCAACGACCGGTTCGCCGGCGTGCTGCGCCCGACGCTCGACGCCATGCAGACCATGCCGGGCTTCGTCTATCTCATCCCGTTCGTGCTGCTGTTCGGCATCGGGCGCGTGCCGGCGCTGATCGCCACGGTCATCTTCGCCCTGCCGCCGGTGGTGAGGCTCACCGACGTCGGCTTGCGCAACGTGCCCGGAGCAATGGTGGAAGCCTCGGAGATGTTCGGTGCGACCGACCGCCAGACGCTGCGGCTGGTGCGGATCCCGGCGGCCCGGCCGGCGATCCTGGCCGGCACCAACCAGACGACGATGCTCGCCATGAGCATGGTGGTGATCGCCGCCTTCATCGGCGCAGGCGGGCTCGGGCAGGACGTGCTGCGAGCCATGCGCGACATCGACGTCGGCGAGGCCTCCGAGGCCGGCATCGCCATCGTCATCATGGCGATCATCCTGGACCGCTTCACTCGGGGCGTCGCCACGCTGGGCGAGCGGGGCCGCGGGCAGGCAACGAACGCTCATGGCGACGGCGCGCTGCGGGCCGCCGACACCATGGCGATCCGCTGGATCGCGGCGGCCGCAGGTGTGGTGGCGCTGGTGGGCGGCATCGTGGGCCACAACGAGTTCCCCGAGTGGCTGCAGTGGCACTACGCGCCCTACGTCAACGACATCACGGCGTGGGCTCGCGACAACCTCTACGACATCGGCAACTCGGGCATCGGCACCGGGCCGCTCAGCGACTTCATCACCGTGTACATGGTGACGCCGCTGCGAGAGCTGCTGTCGTCGGGCATTCCCTGGCCGGCCATGATCGGGCTGGGCGTGCTGGGCGGGCTGCTGGCCCGCGGCGTCACGCTGGGGCTCGGCATCGGCGTCGCGATGTTCCTGATCGGGTGGCTGGGCATGTGGGAGCTGTCGATGGACACGCTGGCCCAGACGCTGGTGGCGGTGGCGGTCACGCTGGCGATCGGCGTGCCGCTGGGCATCCAGGCCTCCCACAGCGACCGCTTCCAGCGACTGATGGACCCAGTGCTGGATTTCCTGCAGACCATTCCCAGCTTCGTGCTGCTGGTGCCGGTGATCACGTTGTTCCACGTGGGGCGCATCCCGGGCATCATCGCCTCGGTCGTCTATGCGCTCCCAGCCGCGGTGCACTACACCGATCTGGGGCTCCGCCGGGTGCCTGCCGAGGTCCACGAGGCCGCCACCAGCTTCGGCGCAACCCGCAGTCAGCGCCTCCGGCGTGTCGAGCTGCCGCTCGCGGCGCCCGAGCTGATGGTGGCGGTCAACCAGGTGATCATGCTGGTGCTGGCGATGGTGGTGATCGCCGGGTTGGTCGGCGGCGGCGGCCTCGGGCTCGAGACCGTGAACGCCCTGCGCCGCAGCGACGCCGTCGGCAGGGGCTTCGAAGCAGGCATCGCGATCGTGCTGCTGGCAGGCATCCTCGACCGCCTCACCAGGGGCGTAGCAGACCGCCTCCGCCCGCCCCCCGCCGCCTGAGCGGTCAGCGGCCGACAGCTACGGTGCCGTTATGGCTGATCAGCTTCGCTTTCTCCGCTCGTCACCATGCCTGCGGCGACGGGTCCGAACAGCGGCGGCGGTCTTCGCGTTGGCCGTCGTGGCGACGGCGTGCTACCGCTTCGAGATAGATCTGGTGGTGCGCGAAGACGGATCGGGATCCGTCGACGCGGCGATGAACATCGACATCGCCATGCTCAGCCTCATGGGGCTTGGCGGGGGCGACGCGTCCGAGACGGCCGAGGAGGTGTGCCGACAGATCGTCGATGATTCCGGTACCGATCTGCCGAGCATCTTCGGCCTGAGCGAGCTGGATGACGTCAAAATTTCTCTGGGCGACGGGGTCTGCACAGTCAGATTCGGACGTGAATGGGCCGCTGACGAGGGCGAGACTGTCTTAGCGGCCTTAGCTGGGGACGACGGCCCGAGTGTGCGCCGCACCGATAGCGGTGGCTGGCGCTTCGATCTGAACATGGCATCGCTCAGCGAGGAGTTGGCTGACGAGGAGTTCACCGCTGAGGACCGCGCTGAGGCTGAGGCGCTGGGCTTCGAGTTCCCCACGATGGCAATCTCGGTGATCCTGCCGGGCGATGCCATCGAGCACAACGCCGACTCGGTGAGCCAATCGAAGTACTCGTGGGAACTGGACCTGTTCGCGGTGGACGAGCATCCCCCATCGCTCTATGTCCAGACGGCACCCGGCGGCGGGCTCGGGCCCGAGGCAATCGGTGCGATCGTCGCCGGCGTCTTGCTGACCCTGGCAGCACTCGTCACGCTGCGCCGCCACCAGGAAGCCAAATCCGCCGCAAGGGACACGCACGGCATCGAAGCGGTCGGCGACCCGGCCGAGGCGACAGCTCTCGACAAAGACACGCCTGACGAGAGCAGCGGCACAGATACCGCCGAAGTGAGCAACGAAGGCAGCGCGGGCGGCACCAGCACCACTGATCGCTGACAACCTGCCGAGCGCCCCTCCTTGTGACCACAAATGGATTTGATGTAGTCACTGTTATTGAGTAATGTGACCATATGAGTACCGGCGTTGTGACCACTGACATCGGCATCCGGGAGCTGAAGGCGAAACTGTCGGAGTGCGTGCGGCGGGCGGCCAGCGGCGAGCGCCTCATCGTCACTGACCGGGGACGGCCGGTGGCACAACTCACCCCGTTGGACGACTCGATGTTGGACGACTTGGCACGCATCGAACAGGGCGTCGCCGAGGGTTGGATCAGACCTGCGAAGCGCAGAGGCGGGCTCCAGCCCTTCACGCCGCCGCGGCCCCAGCTGCTGTCAGATGGACCGACGGTCATGGAGATGCTCGACGAAGACCGCGGCGATTGATGCTGTACGTCGAGTCCAGTGCGCTGATGAAGCTCTATCGACCCGAGCACGACTCCGAATTCACGCTGCACACCGTGGCGACGGAGCCGCTTCGGGTCACATGCGGAATCACCGAGGTCGAAGTCAGACGCAACCTCGTGCGCCACTTCGAGGGCGAAGAGCTGGCGCGAGTTCAGCGTCAGCTGCAGGTCGATCTCACGGCGTTCGAGATGGTCGAGCTGGACGCAGAGGTATGTGTCGATGCAGCTCGTATAGCTGAGGAGACGCTCTGCCGCTCGCTCGACGCCATCCACCTGGCGGCCGCCCGACGGGCGAGCCCGCACGCGACCGTGCTGACGTTCGACCGGCGTCAAGCAGAGGCGGCTCGCGCCATCGGCATGGCGGTCCTCGGCGCCTGAATCTCGCGCGGACCGAGCCGCAAATTCGATGAGGTGCAGCGCTCAGCAGCGCTCGTCACCGTTCGGGCTAGAGGAAGGCGGGGACGAAGACCAGGCTGACGATGGTCATCACCTTGATGAGGATGTTCATCGCCGGGCCTGAGGTGTCCTTGAACGGGTCGCCGATGGTGTCGCCCACCACTGCGGCTGCGTGCGCATCGGTGCCCTTGCCGCCGTGGGCGCCCGCCTCGATGTACTTCTTGGCGTTGTCCCAGGCGCCGCCCGAGTTGGCCATGTAGATCGCGATCAGGAACCCGGTCACCACCGCGCCGGCCAGGAAGCCGCCGAGCGCGTTGACGTCGATGAAGCCGATCACCAGCGGCAGCACCACCGCCAGGCCGCCGGGCAGCAGCATCTCGCGCAGCGCCGCCTGGGTGGAGATGTCCACGCAGCGCCGGCTGTCAGGCTTCACGCCCGCTTCGCCCTCACGCAGGCCGGGGATCTCGGCGAACTGGCGCCGGACCTCCACGATCATGGCTTGAGCCGCCCGGCCCACTGACGACATGGTCAACGCGGCAAAAATGAAGGGGGTCATGGCGCCCAGGAACAGGCCGATCGTGACCGCCGTGTCGTTGATGTCCAGGAACACCTGGTCGCCGGCGGTCAGGCTGAACGACTTGAACAGCGCCAGCGCCGTGACCGCCGCCGAGCCGACCGCGAAGCCCTTGGCGACTGCAGCGGTGGTGTTGCCCAGCGAGTCGAGGCTGTCGGTGACGCCGCGCACCTCGGGCGGCAGCTCGGCCATCTCCGCGATGCCGCCGGCGTTGTCGGCGATGGGCCCGTAGGCATCCACCGCCACGATCACGCCGGTCACCGCGAGCATGCCGATGGCCGCCAGCGCTACGCCGTAGAGCCCGATCTCGTTGCCGGCGTCGCCGAAGGCCATGCCACCGAACAGGTACGACAGGCCGATCATCGCCACCACCAGCGCCACCGCCGGCAGTGTCGAGAGCTTGCCCTGCGCGATGCCCTCGATGGTGACCGTGGCCGGCCCCGTCTCGGACTGCTGTGCGATGCCCTTCACCGGCCGGAAGTGCTCCGAGGTGAAGTACTCCGATGTGAACCCGATGGCCCAGCCGCCGAGCAGCCCGACGATGATGGTGAACGCCAGGAAGATCGGTGCGCTCAGCTCGTACCCCCCGAACGTCGGGTTGCCGCTGAACAGCACCAGCGTGCCGACGATGGCGAAGACCACCGTCAGCGCCATGGCCACGTACTGGCCGGTGTGCAGCTGCCCCGACAGGCTGCGGCCCTCACGGCCGCGCACGAACAGCGCTCCCACGATCGAGGCGATCATGCCGAGCGCCCCGATCAGGATCGGGTACATCAGCAGCGCTTCCGCATCGCCGAAATTGCCAGCCAAGCTGTCGCCTTCGAGGAACACAGGCACCAGCAGCGAGGCCAGCACCACCGGCGCCACGATCGACCCCGCGTAGGACTCGAATAGGTCGGCGCCCATGCCGGCCACGTCGCCCACGTTGTCGCCGACCGCGTCGGCGATGGTGGCCGGGTTGCGAGGATCGTCCTCGGGAATGCCGGCTTCCACCTTGCCGACCAGGTCGCCGCCCACGTCAGCAGCCTTGGTGTAGATGCCGCCGCCGATGCGGGCGAACAGGGCGATCGAGCTGGCGCCCAAGCCGAAGGCTGCGACCACCTGGAAGGCCTGGTCGACGCCCGCCCACTTCACCCACAGCAGGTAGTTGAACGAGATGCCCAGCAGCGCCAACCCGGCCACGCTGAAGCCCATGACGGCCCCGCCCTTGAAAGCCAGCGGCAGCGCCTTGGCGGCGCCCTGGCGGGCGGCGTTGGCCGTGCGGGTGTTGGCCGCCGTGGCGATGCGCATGCCGATGAAGCCCGCCACCGACGACAGCGCGGCCCCCATGAGGTAGGCGAAGCTCGCAGCCGGGCGGCCGTCGATGGGCACGATGAGCAGCAGCACGAACATGGCCGCCACGAACACCGAGACCCACTGGTACTCACGGCGCAGGAACGCCATGGCGCCCTCACGGATGGCTGCCCCGATCTCTCGCATCAGATCGGTGCCCTGGTCGGCCCGCAGCACCACCTTGGCGAAGTAGTACGCCAGCAGCAGCGCCAGCACGGAGGCGATCAGGGCGAGATACGGAACAGCAGTCACATGGACCTCCAAGGTCGCGTCAGAAACAGATCAGGGTCAGATCAGAGCCCAATCAGGATCAGGTCACGTCGGGATGGCTCGGGGGAGTATGCCGGACTGCGGGCAGAGATGCTGTGGTTCCTGGATGCTCAGGACTCGTCGTGAGCGTGGTGTTCTTCGGGCATGACTTCGGTGTGCGCACCGCGCTTGCCGGAGAACCACAGCAGCGCCAGCGCCGCTCCGCCCGCGGCGCCCGAAGCGACCAGGATGCCGATCTTCGCCAGATCGGTGATGCCGCCGTCGTCGAACGCCAGCCCGGTGATGAAGATCGACACGGTGAAGCCGATGCCCGCAGCGAACCCCATGCCGACGAACTGCGGCCAGTTCATCCCCTCGGGCAGGTCGAAGCCGAAGCGGGTCGCCACCCAGGTGAACGCGGCGATGCCCAGCGGCTTGCCGACCACCAGACCCAAGATGACGCCCCACGTCACAGGCGAGCCGGCGGCATCGGTCACCGTCTCGCTCGACAGCGGAATGCCGGCATTCGCCAGAGCGAAGATCGGCACGATGAGGAATGCCGTGAACGGGTGCAGCAGCGACTCCAGCCGTTCGGTCACCGGCACCGATTCCTGCACGAGGAACGACGCCTGGTGCACCTGCTCGACACTCGGATCGTCCGGGAGGTGATCCACCATGTCCTGGGCTTGCACCCGGTCGAGCAGTGGCTTGGCGGGCGTCAGCAGGCCGAGCACCACGCCGGCGATGGTGGCGTGCACGCCTGATTCCAGGGTGGCGTACCAGATCACCAGCCCGATCACCCAGTAGACCTCGAGCGCCCACACCTTCATCATCGCCAGCATCCGCACGATGAGGGTCAGCCCGACAGCGACCGCCAGCCACCGGAAGTCCAGATCGCCGGTGTAGAAGATCGCGATGACAGCGATGGCTCCGATGTCGTCGACGATGGCCAGCGTCAGCAGGAACAGCTTCAGAATCGGAGGCACCCGCGTGCCCAGCAGCGCGACGACGCCCACCGCGAACGCGATGTCGGTGGCCATCGGGATGCCCCAGCCCGAGGCGGCCTCTCCGGACGGGTTGAACACCACGTAGAACAGCGCCGGCACGACCATCCCGCCGATGGCGGCAATCGCCGGCAAGGTCGCGGCGCGGAGGCTCGATAGGTAGCCGGTCACCAGCTCGCGCTTGATCTCGAGTCCCACCACGAAGAAGAACAGCGCCATGAGGCCGTCGTTGACGAGCGCCTCCAAGGTCAGCCCATGGTCGCCATGCACGTGGTAGCCGCCGACGGTCAGGTCGATGTGGGTATGCCAGAAATCGAAGTAGCTCTGACTCCACGGCGAGTTCGCCCAGATGAGCGCCGTGGTGGCAGCCACGAGCAGCAGCGCGCTGCTGGCAACCTCGCGATGAACGAAGCTGAGGATCGGCCGGGCTACGAATCGGGCCAGCCAGCGGTCGCCGCCCGCGAACGTCTCCCGCTGGAACAGGTACTCCGGGCCCGCCATACGGCCGCACAGGATACGGGCCGTTATCTGGGGGTCCTGCCGCGGACCCCGCTCCGCGCAGGCGCGCCTGCCGATGTTCAGCGATTCGACACGCGCTGCAGGGCCGCTGGCAGCCCGCTCGTCACTTCGAAAAGCGATTCGACGCCGGTCTCGGTCAGCGTCGCGGCGATGTCGGGCGCCGTCACGATCAGCGCCAGCTGGCCCCCGCCGGCGCGGCAACGGCGCCGAGCGTCGAGCAGCACGCCGAGCACGACAGGGTGCAGCACGCTCGCCTCGGACAGGTCCACGATGAGCCGTGGCGGCGTCGGCGCGGCCGTCAGCGCCGTGCGCGCCGCGGCGTCCAAAGAGGCGATGGCCGAGAGGTCGAGCTCGCCCCGGGGCGTCAGCACCACCGCCGCTGCACCGTCAGGCGTGTCGACGATCTGCTGGGTGATGCCGGAGATCACGACAAGCCGGCTCGCCGGCGGTGCGGCTCAGGCAAAGCGGGGCATCACCTTGTCGCTGATGAGCTCGAGCGACGCGTTGATCTGATCGGCCGAGTGGATGCCCTGGGGCACCAGGAAGAACGCCTCGTCGATGCCCAGCAGCGTCTGCGCCTCTTCGACCTGGCGGCTGATCGTGTCGGGGCTGCCGACGAGCTGCAGCGGCATGCCCTGGCCGAACTGGATGGCCCACTGGTTCCAGAACCACTCCATGTCGGCGAACTGCGCCCACGCCTCCTCGTCGGTGGGCGCGCACACCGCAACGCCGCCCCAGCCGCACTCGTGCCCGCGGGGTTTGTCGACGCCGTGCTGCGCGGCTTCCTCTCGGTACGCCTTCCACAGCGCCTCGCAGAAATCCATCTTGTCGCTGAGCACGATCGGCGTGCCGCCGTAGCGCGCCCAGAACACCGCCGAGCTCATCGACATGGTGAACCCGCCGTACAGCGGCGGATGCGGCGACTGCAGCGGTCTCGGCGCGATGCCCACCTCGTGGATCGTCATGTCGGCGTCCACCCCGGCGCCGTAGTCGGAATACACGGTGTGGGTGTGGGGGTTGAGGTTGTCGTTGGGGAAGCGCCAGAACTCGCCCTCATAGGAGAACGTGTTGCTGCGCAGGGCGGTGAGCACCACGTCCACGAACTCCTCGAAGAAGCGACGGTTGTAGTCGTCTTCGTCGGTGCCGCGGTTCCATTTGCCCACCGCCGCGAGGTCGGGTCGGATCTTGAACTGGTCCACCCAGCGGTGCTGGTAGCCGCGCACCACGCCGAAGCAGAGCCGCCCGCCGGTCATGTGGTCGAGCGTCGCCACCTGCTCGGCGACGCGCATCGGGTTGTGGGTGGTGGACACGTAGCCGCAGGCGATCGGCCGCAGCCGGGTGGTGTGCTGGGCGATCCAGCTCGCCATCAGGTTCAGGTCGTTGGAGATCTCGAAGCCCTCGATCTGCAGGTGATGCTCGGGGTGGCCGAAGCCGTACCAGCCGTTCTCGTCGGCGAAGCGCGCTATCTCGGCGATCTCGCCGAGCATGCGCTGGTAGTAGTCGTTGTTGAGTCCTGCGAGGCCGGCTTCCAGCTCGTGGCGCCGGCCGATCGTGCAGTACATGAACAAGCTGAACTTCACCCTGGCTCCCGCTGCCTCGCGCCCGGCACGACCCGGACCTCTCCGCGGAGTGTAGGTGAGCCCCCTTCGCAGCGACCTCAGCACCGCCGAACGCACCCACGAGCGTTCGGCCCCTGCATGAACGCCCGTTCAGGACTAGGTTTTTCTGCGGCATGAACAGCACCGATGCAGCCGCCGGCGCGCTCACCGAGCAGGACTCGACAGACGCTGCTGCCGACGCCGGAACCGGCGAGAATCACGGCAACGATCAGAACGGCGGCAACGGCAATGGCCGCAGGATCCGCAAGGGCGAGCGCAGCCGGATGCGCATCCTGGATGCCGCCGCCCGGCTGCTGTCATGCCGCGGCTACGCCGCCACCACGCTCACCGACATCGCCGCCGCAGCCGAGATGCAGGCCGGCAGCCTCTACTACCACTTCGACTCCAAGGATGCGATCGTCGAGGAGGTGCTGCGGGTCGGCATCGATCACGCCCGCAACGCCATCGACGCGTCGCTGGTGGCGCTCGGCCCCGACGCGCAGGGCTCCGAGCGCCTGGCCGAGGCAATTGTGGCGTATGTCAACTGCATCGTCGCCGAGAGCAGCTTCACCGTTGCCAACATCCGCTGCTACAACGAGTCGCCGCCGCACACGCGCGAGCAGCTCACCAGCGCCCTGCGCGAGTTCACCGACCTCTGGGTCGGGCTGCTCGCCGAGGGTCAGGCAGACGGCTCGCTGCGCGACGACACCAACCCCAAGGTGCTCGCCCGGCTGATGATCTCAGGCCTCAACTCGCTGGCCAGCTGGTACCGGCCCGGCGGCCCGCTGCGCCTCGACGACCTGGCCCGCCAGTTCGCCGGCATGGTGCTGCACGGCCTCCACCCCGCCGACTGAGCAGCTACAGGCGGCCGCTGGTGATGAGCTTGCGGCGGTGCTCCAGGAAGTCCACCAGCACGTAGTCGCCGAGGTTGTGCGGGCTGGTGAAGAACGCCCGCCCGCCGTTCATCTCGGTCATCTTCTCCACGAATGCCCTCAGGTAGCTGTTGGGATCCAGCATGAACACGTTGATGCGGATGTCCTCGCGGGTTGCCCGCGCCACCTCCAGCAGCGTGGCCTCGATGGTCTCGCGCACCGGCGGGTAGGCGAAGTACGGCCGGCCGTCGCGTGCCAAGTGGGCGGTCGGCTCGCCGTCGGTGATCATGATGATCTGCTTCGAGCCGGTCTGGCGGGCCAGCAGGCGCCGGGCGATCATGAAGCCGTGCTGCATGTTGGTGCCGTAGGCGAAGTCCCACGACACCTCCGGCAGCTGGGCGGCGGTCAGCTCCGAAGCTGACTCGGCGAAGCCCACGATGCCCAGGTAGTCGCGCGGGAACTGCGTGGAGATCAGCGAGTGCAGCGCCATCGTGACTTTCTTGGCGGGCAGGAAGTTGTCGCGCATCGGCATCGACAGCGACAGGTCCAGCATCAGCACCGTCGAGGCGCGCGACAGCAGCTCAGAGCGTTCGATCTCGAAGTCGTCCGGCGTCAGGCTGACCGGCGTGCCGGTCCCCTGCCGCGTCACCGCATTGCGCACGGTGCGTTCGATGTTCAGGTTGAAGGTGTCGCCGAATTCATAGGGCTTCGTTTCGTATGCGAACTCGTTGCCGACGCCTGTCTTGCGCACCTGGTGGCTGCCGACCTTGTCGTCCATCAGCCGGTTGAACAGATCGCCGAGCGCGTTCTGCCCGATGCGGCGCAGCGCCCGCGGCGTCAGCTCCAGGCGCCCTTCGGTGTGCTGCGCGAGACCTGATTCCTCGAGCATGCGCGCCATCTCGCTGAGCCGCTCGAGGGCCTCGGCCGACTGGTCGCCGAGCAGTTCGCGGACCCGCTCGGGATCCACCTCTGCCAGGGCGGACGGGCTGACGGCGCCCTGCAGCATCTCCGCCAGCGCGTCGAGGTCGCCGAGCTGCGCCAGCACGTCGGCCGCCTGGGACATCGACAGCGGGTCGTCGCCGCCGAATTGGTAGTTGCGGTCCCAGCCCATGTCGGGGAACGCCTGCTGCAGGTTCTGCGCGAGCTGCTGGGCCTGCCACTGCAGGTCCATGTCGTCCATGAGCTGCGCCGCCAGGTCGGCGAGCTGCTGGCGCTGCGCGGGCGTCATCGAGTTCATCATCGAGGCCATGGCCGCCATGCGCTTGGCCATGATCTCGAGCAGCTCGTCGAGGGTCTGGGGGTTCTCGGGGAAGAAGTCGCCGTAGCGCTCCATGAAACCCTCGAAGTCGGGCTCCTCGCCGCGGGCACGCTGCTCGAGCATCTGGTTGAGCTCGGCCATCATGTCCTTGGTGCGGGCCAGGTCTTCGGGGCTCATGTTGCCCATCGCCCCGGTCATCTGGTCGAAGTAGCTCTGGGCGACTTCCTGGCGCAACCGCTCGACCAGCTCGTTGAACTGCTCACGGGCCTCGGGCGACTCGAAGTCGTAGCTCTGCAGGCCCCGCATCTTCCCGGCCAGGTCGGGGGGCAGCATGTCGAGCTGAAGGTTGCGCTCGGCGGCGCTGGACTGGGCGATCTCTTCGCGCCGCTCGTCGCCGCTGTCGGCCGCGTCCTGCGCGAACTCCTCCAGCGCCTCGCGCTCGGTGTCGGTGATCTCGTCGAGCTCCCGGGCGATGTCGTCGTACACGCCGCCGAGGTCGAACTGCTCCAGCATCTCCTTGCGCCGGTCGCGCAGCCGCTCGATCATCTCGCGCAAGCCCTCGAGCCGGTTCCCGTCGGCGTCGGTGAAGCCCTGCTGCATGAGCCGGCGCAGGGCGGCATTGAGATCGCCGTGATACAGCAGATCGTCGGTCATCTCGGCGAACAGGCTGTCCGCGTCGAAGTCGAAGCCGGTCTGGGTGCCGTCCCACGCCGAGTAGCGGAACCGCGCCCCCTCCCGGCGGGCCCGACGCCAACGGATAGGCATCAGTCAGCCGCGTGAGCGGTAGGTGGCCCGGGCACCCACGTGCTCCTTGTTGAGCCGCTTGGACAGGTGCAGCCCTTCGAGCACCAGCTCGACAGCGGAGGCCAGCACGGCGGGCGCTGCGCCCTCATCCGATTGCTGGTCGCCTGCGGCCGCTACGAGTGATTCGGCCGCGATGGCAAGCGCCTGGTTGCCGGCGAGCAGCTCCATGTAGGCCTCCGAGCCGAGGTCGTCGCCGGTGTGCACCACCTTGCCCTCGCCGAAACTGGCCACCACGTCGCTCAGCTCGTCGGGCGAGAAGCGGTTCTTGAACACCTCGAGCACGGCCGCCTTGAGCATGGTCTCCACGATCTTGCCGTCGCGGCCCTCTTCCATCGACTCGATCTCGATCTTGCCGGCGGTGGAGCTCATGAGCGACTCGAGGTCGCTGACCCTGGGCACCACGTGCCGCTCGCCGCGTTGCAGCGCCCGGCGGGTGGCGTTGGCCGCGAGCGTCTCGGTGTTGGTGACCGTCATGCGCACCGACACGCCCGAGCGCTGGTTGACCTGGCTGCTGGCACGGGCCACATGACTGAAGGTCGCCACGATCTCGGCCATGAAGTCGGGCATGGTGACGATGACGCCCCCTGGCACGCCCTCGCCCATCCCCACATCGATCCCTTGGAGGTCCAGCGGGCGGGCCTCCGACGACGCGATGTCCATCTCGGTGTCGACGTCGAGCGGGTAGTGGGTGCGGATCTGCGCGCCGAAGCGGTCCTTCAGCGGGGTGATGATGCGTCCCCGGTTCGTGTAGTCCTCGGGATTGGCGGTGGCCACCAGCAGCACGTCGAGCGGCAGGCGGATCTTGTAGCCCCGGATCTGGACGTCGCGTTCCTCGAGCACATTCAGCAGGCCCACCTGGATGCGCTCGGCCAAGTCGGGCAGCTCGTTGATGGCGAAGATGCCGCGGTTGGTGCGCGGCACGAGCCCGTAGTGCAGCGTCAGCTCGTCGGACAGGTAGCGGCCCTCGGCCACCTTGATGGGGTCCACCTCGCCGATGAGGTCGGCGATCGAGGTGTCGGGCGTGGCCAGCTTCTCGCCGTAGCGGATGTCGCGGTGCGCCCACGCGATGGGGGTGTCGTCGCCGTGCTCGGCGACGAGATCGAGGGCATGGCGGGACACCGGGTTGTAGGGGTCGTCGAAGATCTCCGAGCCCTCGATGTAGGGCATCCACTCGTCGAGCAGGTTCACTAGCGAGCGGATCATGCGGGTCTTGGCCTGGCCCCGCTCTCCCAAGAACACCACGTCGTGGCCGGCCAGCATGGCGTTCTCGAGCTGCGGCAGCACCGTGTTCTCGTAGCCCAGCACCCCTTCGAACAGCGGCTCGGACGCAGCGATGGCCTTCGCGGCATTCGCACGCATCTCCTCTTTGACCGGCCGGGAGACCCAGCCGGTCTTGCGCAGTTCGCCGAGCGTGGTGGGTTGCGTCATGGCGGGCAACCTAGTGGCTGGTGGCTCCAGACGGCGTTGGCGCAGGTTGGTTGCACCCGCCTGTTCACTGCGCGTAGCGTGACCAGTGGAGGCAAGGGGACTCGAACCCCTCGGGAGTGGATTTAGAGGCCGTCCCGGCCACCTGGCTGCCCCCATGGAACGAAGCCCACACAGCTCCGCTCCTCGAAGACCCCCGCTCGGCTCGCTGGGCGGGGGTCTTGCGTGACATCCGCACCACACTTGCCCACCATTCTCAGTAGTTCTCAATGATTTTCACATTGACAACCGGAGGCTCCGACGCCCGGGTGCTGACGGGCGACTGGCTGGTGCGGGCCGCCGGGCACGGCGAGTGGCGAACTGTGGCAGAGCGCGGACTCGACGAGTCGGAATGGCAGGCAACATCGACCCCCGGCCGCTGGTGGCTGGACGCCGGCCTCGCCGACGAGAGTGCTGTGCTCTACCGGCGGCGATTCGAACTGCCGGCTGAGGGAACGGCCGAGCTCGGCAGCCCCGACGGCACGGCAGACCGTGATGCTCGCTGGTGGTTCGTTGCGAACGGACTCTGCGAACTCGGCCACCTGTGGCTCGACGGCACCTATCTGGGAGACCTGCGCGGGCGCCACGCAGAGCACGCCTTCGAGGTGAGCCATCTGCTGCGCGCCAGCCCCGAGCACCTGGCGGCGGTCGAGGCCTCACACGGGGCCGTCCGGGTGCCCCAGAGCGAGGACGCGCAGGTGCAGATTGAGCAGACTGGGCCCGCGCGCATCCAACGCGTCCGCGCGCTGGTCATCGAGGCCAGTCCTGACCGGGCCGTGCTGCGCATCGCCGCCACCGTCGACAGCTCCGGCACGCATCGCAGCGAGATCACCACGACGGTGCTGCCCGCCGAGGACCCCGAGGCCGGCTGGTCGCAGGACGCCTCCCGTCAAGTGGCCTCCGAGGGCGATGGCCTGGCCCTGTCCGAGCCCGTGCTGGCGCGCGGTCGCAACGAGCTGGAGTGGCTGGTCGCGCTGGAGCAACCGTCGCTGTGGTGGCCTGCCGGGCTAGGAGACCAGGCGCTCTACTGCATCGACATCGACGTGGCCGTCGACGGGCGCTCCAGCCACGCAGTCAGGCTCCCGACGGGGATCCGGACCGTGTCGCTCCGGCGGGGACGCGTGGCCGTGAACGGCGAACCGCTTCGCGGCGGACTCGACGCCCTGCGTGTCGTGCAGCACGAATTGAGCCATCGGTGCGCCTACGACTCGGCAAACACCCGCGGCGAGCTGCTGTGCCAGCAGGTCACACTCGAGCCCAGCGTGTTCACCGGCGCCGAACGCGGCCTGCGTGCGCTGGCCGCGCAGGCCGCCGCGGCCGCCGCCGATCACGCCGGCCACCATCCGTGCATCGCCGCCTGGCAGCCGGTGCATCCGTCCGACGGTCGGCGACGTGCGCCGCGGATCGGCTCGTGGACCGATCGCACCGTGCGCCAGGCCATGCACGCCGCCGATCCGACCCGCCCAGCGCTGCCGACGCGCTAGTACCGTACGGCCCTGGCGCGATCGGCCCCCCGGGGCGGACCGCGCCGATCGCCGCACCACGCCACGCACGGGAGGAACACATGGCGCCGACTGCCACGCAGGCCGCCGGGTCTGCACCGGTGTTCAAGGCCAAGCGCCCGCTGCCGTTCCCGCTGAACATCTACCAGTCGGCGATCGGCCGCAAGTGGGTCATGGCCTGGACAGGCATCGGGCTGCTCGGCTTCGTGATCGTTCACATGATCGGCAATCTGCACCTCTACGAGGGCCCCTCGCGGATGTACGAGTACGCCGAGACGCTGCGCGACCTCGGCGGCGGGCTGCTGCCCCGCACGCTGCTGCTGTGGATCATGCGGGTCGGGCTGCTCGCGATGTTCGTGGTACACCTGCACTCGGCGTACACGCTCAAGGAGCGCAGCCGGCTGGCATCCGAGCGGGCGGGCTTCGTGGGCGGCGCCAAGAAATACGCCTCCAAGCGCGACTACATCGCCGCCAACTACGCCTCGCGCACGATGCGCTGGACGGGTCCCATCGTGGGCCTGTACGTGCTGTTCCACCTGGCCGATCTGACGTGGGGCTGGTGGCTGGGCGACGCCTACGTACGGGGCGATCCGTACCACAACGTGGTGGAGTCGTTGTCGAGCATCCCGGTGGCGATCCTGTACGTGGTGGCCAACGTGGCGCTGGCCGTCCACATCTTCCACGGCACCTGGAGCATGTTCCAGAGCCTCGGCGTGAACAACCCGCGCTACAACGGCCTGCGCCGCAACCTGGCCACCGTGCTGGCCGGCGTGGTGCTGGTGGGCAACCTGTCGTTCCCGGTGCTGGTGCAGGCCGGCCTGGTCGACGAGGACAACCGGGAGTGCCCGGTCAACGACACCACCGGGCTGGAGTGTCTCGAAGCAGAAGCAGGGGCGCACTGAGATGGCTATGAACGGTGCAACGAACGGCGTGCTCGATTCCCGGGTGCCCGACGGGCCGATGGCCGACAAGTGGCAGAACCACAAGTTCTCCATGAAGCTGGTCAACCCGAACAACAAGCGCCGCTTCGAGATCATCGTGGTGGGCACGGGCCTGGCAGGTGCCTCCGCCGCGGCGTCGCTGTCGGAGCTGGGCTACCGGGTGAAGGTGTTCACGTTCCACGATTCGCCCCGCCGGGCGCATTCCATCGCTGCCCAGGGCGGCATCAACGCGGCGAAGAACTACACGAACGACGGCGACTCGGTGCACCGGCTGTTCTACGACACGGTCAAGGGCGGCGACTACCGCAGCCGCGAGGCCAACGTGCACCGGCTGGCCGAGGTGTCGCTGAACATCATCGACCAGTGCGCCGCCCAGGGCGTGCCGTTCGCCCGCGAGTACGGCGGCCTGCTCGACAATCGCTCGTTCGGCGGCGCGCAGGTCAGCCGGACGTTCTACGCCCGCGGCCAGACCGGCCAGCAGCTCTTGCTGGGCGCCTACCAGGCACTGGCCAAGCAGGTCGCAGCGGGCGGTGTCGAGCTGTACACCCGCACCGAGATGCTGGACCTGGTCACCAAGGACGGGCGTGCGTGCGGCATCGTGACCCGCGACCTCATCTCTGGCGAGATCGCCGCCCACACCGGTCACGCCGTGGTGCTGGCCACCGGCGGCTACGGCAACGTCTATTACCTGTCCACCAACGCCATGGCCTGCAACGTCACCGCGGCGTGGCGGGCGCACCGGCGCGGGGCGCACTTCGCCAACGCCTGCTACACGCAGATCCATCCCACCTGCATCCCGGCCAGCGACGAGTTCCAGTCGAAGCTGACGCTGATGTCGGAGTCGCTGCGCAACGACGGCCGCATCTGGGTGCCGGCGCAGATGGACGACGCCCGGCCGGCCGAGCAGATCCCCGAGTCCGAGCGCGACTACTACCTCGAGCGCAAGTACCCGGCCTTCGGGAACCTGGTGCCGCGCGACGTGGCCAGCCGCAACGCCAAGACCGTCGTGGACCAGGGCAAGGGCGTGGGCCCGCTGCGCAACGGCGTGTACCTGGACTTCTCCGAGGTGATCGCCCGCGACGGCCAGCCGGCGGTGGCGGCGAAGTACGGGAACCTCTTCGACATGTACGAGCGCATCACGGGCGAGAACCCCTACGCGGCGCCCATGCGCATCTACCCGGCCATCCACTACACGATGGGCGGGCTGTGGGTGGACTACCACCTGATGACCACCGTGCCGGGCTGCTACTCCATCGGCGAGGCCAACTTCTCCGACCACGGGGCCAACCGGCTGGGCGCCTCGGCACTCATGCAGGGCCTGGCCGACGGCTACTTCGTGCTGCCCTACACCATCGGCGACGACCTGGCTGCGAGGCTCGGCGAGCCGGTGGTGCCGATCGACGACCCGGTGTTCACCCAGGCAGTCGCCGAGGTCACCGATGCCACGCAGCGGTTCCTGTCGATCGGGGGCACCCGCTCGGTGGACTGGTTCCACCGGGAGCTGGGCAAGATCGTGTGGGACTACATCGGCATGGAGCGCACCGCCGAAGGCCTCGAGAAGGCCCTGTCGGAGATTCCGGCGCTGGAGGCCGAGTTCTGGGCCGATCTGCGCGTGCCGGGCTCAGGCGCCAACCTGAACTCCGGCCTGGAGAAGGCCGGCCGGGTGGCCGACTTCTTCGAGCTGGCCAAGCTGATGGCCCGCGACGCCCTCGTGCGCGAGGAGAGCTGCGGCGGACACTTCCGGGCCGAGCACCAGACGCCCGAGGGCGAGGCGCAGCGAGACGACGAGAACTTCGCGCACGTCGCCGCATGGGAATGGAACGGGCCTGGCGAGGTGCAAACCCGGCACATCGAGGAGCTGGATTTCGACGTGGTCGCACTGACACAGCGGAGCTACAAGTGAGCGGGGCAAACGGGCAGCCGGACCAGAACAGCCAGCACGGTCACGGCCGCACTCTGAACCTCACGCTGCGCATCTGGCGCCAGGAGGGGCCCGATGCGCCCGGACGGTTCCACACCTTCGACGCACCGGACGTCAGCGAGGACATGTCGTTCCTCGAGCTGCTGGACATCATCAACGAGCGGCTGATCTCCGAGGGCGGCGTGCCGATCGAGTTCGATCACGATTGCCGTGAGGGCATCTGCGGCACGTGCAGCCTGATGATCAACGGCCGGGCGCACGGCCACGAGCGGGCCACCACCACCTGCCAGCTGCACATGCGCAAGTTCGCCGACGGCGACGTCATCACCGTGGAGCCGTTCCGAGCGAAGGCGTTCGGCGTGGTGCGCGACCTGGTGGTCGACCGCAGCTCTTTCGACCGCATCATCGAGGCCGGCGGCTACATCTCGGTCAACACCGGTGCGGCGGGCGACGCCAACCTGACGCCGGTGCCCAAGGAGGCATCGGACACGTCGTTCGACGCCGCCGCCTGCATCGGCTGCGGCGCGTGCGTGGCGGCCTGCCCCAACTCCGCGGCCCAGCTGTTCACCTCGGCGAAGCTGGCGCATCTCAACCTGATCCCCCAGGGTCAGCCCCAGCGCTGGGAGCGCACCGAGGCGATGGTGGAGACGATGGAGCAGTACTTCGGCTCGTGCACGAACCACGGCGAGTGCACCGAGGCCTGCCCGAAGGAGATCAGCCTCGACTTCATCGCGTTCATGAATCGCGACTACGTCAAGGCGAAGATCAAGAACCGCAAGCTGGCCGGCCAGAGCTGAGCGGCGGCGGCGCCGATTGCAGATGACCAAGGCGGTCCCATGAAGCCGGCAGCGAAGATGGCAGTCGCACTGTTCACCGCGCTGGCGATGGCGCTGGGCCTGCTTGCGCCTGCGGCGGCCCAGACACCGTCGAACTTCGTCCGCGGCGGCCCCAACCTGACGCTGGTGGTGGCGAGCTGTCCGGTTCCGTCCGACAACGCGATCGCGGAGGCGCTTGCCGCGCACAGCCGCAATGCGGCGAAGGTGTGCGTCGATCCCAGCGGCCTGTCACCGGAGACGGCTGCGCTTATCGCCGAGTTCGCACCCGACCGGTTGATCGTCGTGGGTGGCGAGGTAGCGGTGCCGCCTGCAGTGATGGACGAGCTGACTGCAGCCGCTCGAGCCGCATTTCGCTGGACCGCGATCGAGCGGCTTGGCGGCGCCACCCGGATCGAGACGGCCGCGCTGGCGGCGCGTGCCGCCCTCGAGTCACCCAGCGTCACCGGCCCGGGCACCGTCACGCTGTACGTCGCGAACGGCTGGAACGGCAGCGAAGTACGAACAGCCGCGGCGGCGGCCGGCGTCACCGACGACGCCGCAGTCGTCTACGTCCAGCCCCGCACGATTGCCGGCGGCCTCCCCGCTGCGACGGCCTCGCTCATTGCCGACTATCGCCCTGCTCGCGTCGTGCTCGTGGGCCTTCCCGACGAGGTCGGAGCAGTCACCGAGACGGCCGTCGCCGCCGCGCTCGATGCGAACGAGCTGACTGTCGAGATCGAGCGCGTCGCCGAAGCCGGCGAGCCGCTCTTCTGGACTCCGGAGGCGTCGCCGTCTGTCAGCACTGCTCGCCAGATCTTCACCGCCATCGTTCAGGGCACCCAGGTGCGCGGCGCGGCGGGCGACGATCCAGTACCGGTGCTGGCGGCAAGCTCAGCGCGGGGACCCTTGGAAGAGGGCCCCGGGCACCGGCTCTGGAGCGTGCAGGCTGATGGTTCGGGGCGCGAGCTGCGCTCGGGGGACCACCGCGGCTGGGCGTGGAATCCAGGCAGTGGCGAACTGAGCTGGGCGAACCTCGACGGCCGGCTGCGGGTCTCGGCGCTCACCGGCGACGAGCGGGTCGTGTCCGAGACCGGCCAATACCCGACATGGTCGCCCGACGGCAGCCACGTCGTCACCTTCAGGTTCGCCGGTCGCACCGCGTTCCGCAGCCGCACCGAGGCGCACATCGCCAGCGCCGACGGCCGGGGACTCCAACGCATCGGCGTGGTCGATTACCGCACCTTCCTCTACGCGGACCTGCCGCTCGCCTCCTGGTCGCCCGACGGGACGCACTTCGCCTACGTCGAGCTGATCGACGATCCCGCGACGGGCGGCACGGCCCAATTCGCACGCATCTGGTCGACCGATGAGTCGGCGCTCGCGCTCACGCTCGGCGAGGATGTCACGTTCTTGGGCTGGTCACCTGACAGCGCCCACTTCGCATATGCCACACCGCATGACTGCGACGGCAACGGTCGGGACGAGAGCCAGATCCTGTGGATCGCAAAGACCGATGGCAGCGAGCCCCGCGAGCTGGGCCCGATCGACCGCATCCAGTGGCGCTTCGTGCACCTGTGGTCGGCTGACGGTCGCCACCTCGCCTACGAGTCGCTCGATCCAGCGGACTGCTCGATGCACTTGAAGGTGGCAGCTGCCAGCGGCGAAGCCACAGCCTTGGGCGCGGTCGCCGACGGGCGGCTCGTGGGCTGGTCGCCCAACGGCAACCACTTGGCGTATGGCCTCACGGTGGGCACCCCAGGCAAGGGCGTGCCGCTGCGGGAGCATGTCTGGGTCGTTCGGAACGACGGGAGCGATCGGCGCGATCTGGGCGAGGCGCTCCCCACCGTCTTCGGACCGGTGCGCTGGTCGCGTGACGGCCAGCACCTCGCGTACGCCGCGGTGGTGCGAGATGCCGACGGCGAGGTCATCGGCAGCCGGCCCGTCGTCACGCGGGCCAACGGCATCGGCGGAGTCGTCCAGCTTGCCGAGTGGGGCAACATTCTCGAGTGGTCGCCCGTCGACGACCGGCTCGCCTACGTCGCGCACTACAACGAGTACGGCGACCGCGAGATCGATCGCCGGGCGTTGTTCGTCCACACCGTGGGCTCGGCGGCTGCCGACGTCAGGCTGGTCTACGAGCTGGCCGGCATCACGCTCGGAGCGCGATGGTCACCCGACGGCGCGTACCTCGGGTATGTCTCGGGCCCGACCGAGCTGCTGCTGGATTGGTTCATCAACCGCCGACGCGGGTCGGATGCCTGGGTGGTGCGCACCACCGATCCGCGCTGGACGCGGCGCCTGATCACCGACGTCACCTGGGGCGAGTGGCAGCCCCGCTGAGCGCGACCAGAGCGCTGACGAGCGGGCGGTAGCGTGTCGCCTCGATGAAGCGCGAAAAGGCATTCCGGAGTCCTCACGAGGCGCCGGCTCGGCGGATGGGGTGGCGCACGCGCGCCGCCTCGGCAGCGACGGCACTCGCAGTCCTGCTGGGTTCCGTCGTGCTGGCCGCGCCGGCCGCGGCCCAGCAGGCACAAGACGGGGCGCCGGCCAATATCTCACGCCAGGGGCCCAATCTGACGCTCGTCGTCGCGAACTGCGAACGCTCCGCCGACATCGCAGTCGCGCAGGAATTGGCCCGGCACGGGCGCAATACCGCCGCGGCGTGCCTTGACCCTGACGGCGTGCCAGCCGAGACAGCCGAGATCATCGCGGAGTTCGCGCCCGACGGCTTGATGATCGTCGGCGGTGATGACGTGATACCGGCTGAGGTCATGGACAGTGTGAAGGCGCTGGCTCGATCGGCCTACCGCTGGACCGTCGTGCACGACTTGGGCGGCGCCACGAGAGTCGAGACATCTGCCGCTGCTGCGCGCATCAGGCTGGGCAGGCCCGAGTACATCGACGCTGGCACGGTCACGTTCGTCATTGCCGATGGCTGGAACGACGACGATGTCAACACGGCACTCGAGTTCGCCGGCACCATCGACGATGCGGTGCTCGTGTACTTCGACCCCGACGACATCTCGAACGGACTGTCAGAGGCAACAGCGTCGCTCTTCGCCGATTACCCACCGGCTCGGGTTGTCTTCGCGGGGCTGGCCGACGAGGCCGGCATGGCCGCCGAGGCCGCAGTCAAGGTTCTCCTCGAGGCGATGGAGTCCGATGTCTACGTCGAGCGCGTCGCCGTGGCGACGGGCACGCCTGCGGACGCCGCAGACATAACGACGCTCACTCGTGCGGCACACCAGAAGTTCGAGGACATTATTCACGGCAGGCATACCCCGTACAGCGTGGACCCTGGAGAACCGTGGCCCTTCCTGGCGCTTACTGAGGCATCGGGCGTCCGAGGCGTGGGCTCGACGCTGTTCACGGTCCGGGCAGACGGCAGCAACCGCAAGCTGCGCACCGTCGATCACAACGGCTGGGAATGGGACTTCAGCGACGGGCTGCGGCTCGCCTGGGCCGACGACGAGGAACGCGTGATGGCCGCGACCCCTGATGCCGACGGCAAGCCGCTCGTGGCCGAGGGCACGTGGCCGTGGTGGTCGCCCGACGGCAGCCATCTCATCGTCTGGAACAACGCCGACACCGACGGCAACGACCGTCTCGACTCCTTCGAGGCCGTGCTGTACAACGACGTCGGCCAGAAGCGGCGCAGCTTGGGCCAGATGGACCGGCGCACGTGGGCTTACGGCGATATCAGAGACTTCATCTGGTCGCGTGACGGCGCCTATCTGGCGTACATCACCGATCACATCGACCCCGAGACCTCCGACGAGGTCCACGAGGCACGCATCGAGCCGACCGATGGCAGCGCGCCGCCGGTCACCCTGGCCGAGGACGCGATCATCGTGCGCTGGGCACCCGACAGCAGGCACCTTCTCTACGCGACGCCCGCGGAGTGCGGCGACGGCGACACCGACAACATCTGGGACCTGTGGGTGGTAGCCGCCGACGGCAGCGATGCGCGCCGCATCGACATGGTCGAATACCCCGAGTGGGGTGTGCTGATCATCCGCCCGTGGTCGCCTGACGGGAAGCACATCGCGTACGAGGCGGTCGATCCGCAGGACTGCTCGACCGAGCTGCGCGTCACCTCCGTGGACGGAGATGCGGAACCCGTCATCATCGCTGCCGACGTGGATTTCCTGGGGTGGTCGCCCGACAGCACCTACCTCGAATACGGGGAGGAGACCGACCGTCCGGTGACCGACTTCCTGACCTCCGAACTGTCGTGGGTCGCGCATCGCGACGGCAGCTCGAAGCGATTCATCGGCGAACTCGCCCCGTCGGTCTACGGCTGGATCTTCTGGTCAGAAGACGGCAAGTACATCTCCTACACCGAGATGCTGCGCGACGCCGACGGCGACCTCGTGGGCCAGCGCGCTCGCGTCGAGCGCACCGACGGCGTCGTGGAAGCGACGACCCTGGCAGAAGCGGGCAACTCGCTGTCGTGGTCCGAAGACGGCCGTGTCGCCTATGTGGCGTATCACGACGACGACGGCGACGGCATGCCCGACCGTGAGGCCCTGTATCTGCACACGCCCGCCTCGCTCGACGACGACGTCGAGCTGGTGCACACGCTGCCCGCGCCGACCCGGGTCGCGATCTGGTCTCCGGGCGACAGCCATCTCATCTACTCGGCGGGCTCCATCGAGTCGCTCATCGGATGGATCATCGACCGAGGGCGCGGTGTGAGCGTGTGGGGCATCGAGACCGGGCAGCCCCGGTGGATGCATCGCCTGATCACTGACGTCACCTGGGGTGAATGGCAGCCCCAGCCCGAGTAGGGCCAGCTAGGGAGTTGTCTGCTGTAGGCGGAAGACGGTGCCGGCGGCGCTGAGCACGTAGAGCTCGCCGGCGGCGTCCTCGCCGAACGACACGAGCGTGTTGCGCGGCACTGACACGCCGAGGTCTTTGCGCACTGCGGCGCCGTCGGGACCTCGGACGAGACCCCACAGGTCGCCTGTGCAGTAGTCGCCGAACACGTAGGTGCCCTTGAGCGCTTCGATGGCGCTGCCGCGGTACACGTAGCCGCCGGTCACCGAGCAGCCGTCGTCGTGGGTGTAGGTGTAGACGGGGAACAGCAGATCAGGGGGCGACTCGCTGCCGCTGAAGCGCTCGTTGCCCTCGAACAGCGGCCAGCCCAGGTTGGCGCCCGGCGACCAGCCGTCGGCGGCAGGCAGCACGTGGATCTCCTCGATGCGGTTCTGGCCGACATCGGCGATCCAGAGATCGCCGGTGAGCCGGTCGAACGAGAATCGCCACGGGTTGCGCGCGCCGTACGCCCACACCTCGGGGGCGTCGCCGGAGGCGAACGGGTTGCCGGCCGGAATCCCGTAGCCCTGCCCCGAGGCTGGGTTCGGGTCGATGCGAGCAATGGTGGCCAGCAGCGTTGCGCGGTCTTGGCCCTGGCCGAACACGTCGTCGGCGCCGCCGCCGTCCCCGAAGCCGATCCACAGGTTCCCGTCGGGTCCGATCTGCACCTCGCCGGCGTTGTGGTTGCACGCCGGCTGATCGAGTGCAAGCAGCACGCGACGCCGGCCGGCCTGGGGCGTCTCGCCGTCCATGGGCATCACGGCGATCCGGCTGTCGCGGGCTGTGTCGGTGTAGCTGAGGTAGAG
The DNA here is from genome assembly GCF_965208555.1 of Candidatus Poriferisodalis sp. GTDB lineage: Bacteria > Actinomycetota > Acidimicrobiia > Acidimicrobiales > Poriferisodalaceae > Poriferisodalis. The sequence goes on from NZ_OZ242342.1 coordinate 1,598,906, forward strand.
CTGCGACCCGTCAGGCGAGAAGGTGATGCCCAGCAGCCCGTTCTCGCAACCTTGGCTGACCCTCGAGCCGATGTCGGCCACGAGCTGCGGGGCGGCCCTGGCATCAGCCCCGTTGTCGGCGTCGCGGCCATCAGCGGGATCCAGCAGCCACACCTGTCCGGTCAGCGTCGCCACGTATCGCTGGCCGGTGCCCGGATGGGCTGCGAGCGCGATGGGCGCTTCGATCTCGGCGACCGGCACCAGCTCGAATCGAGTCTGGGCGAGCGACGGCGCAGCTTCGCCGGCCGGCGGCGCACTTGTCTGCGGCGGCATCGTCGATGCCGGCACTGCGCCCGCGTCGCCTGGGTCGTCTGCGTCGATCGATGTGCCCGCTGGACGCGACTCGTCGCCTGTCACCGAGGCGGGTGCTGTGTTGCCAGTGCTCCCGGACGCGAAATCGGGACCCGCTGGTGAGTCGGCGGCCCGCAGCGCAGGGGGCGCCGTCACGACGGTGCTCGGGCCCGCGCGGGCATCGCCGTCCTGTCCACCGGCGGCCGGATCGTCGTGATCGCCCGACGTGGCCCCGCACGCACACGCCAAGAGTGCAGCCGCCGTAAGTGCTGCTGTTGCACGTCCGAGCGTCACGGCGCGACGGTAGCCACGCAGGCCATGCAGAATGACGCGGAGCACAGAGCCGAGGACAGCACATGAATGCAACCAGTGATCCCGTGACCTGGGGGGGCTTCGCCGCAACCTGCGGCGATCTGGCCAAGCGGATGCAGCAGCGATTCGAGAGCCACCTGCATGCGGTCATGGCCACCCTCCGCGCTGACGGCTCGCCCCGGATGTCGGGCATGGAAGCCCCCATCCGCGACGGGCACCTCTGGCTGGGAATGGGCCGCAACTCGACGAAGGCGGCCGACCTGCGTCGTGACCCCCGGTTCGGGCTGCACTCTGCACCCGAGAGCGGGGAGCTGCAGAGCGGCGATGCGCGCATCGAAGGCGAGGTGGCCCCAGCCGACGCCTCCGAGCTCGAGACGTTTCTGCGGGGGCATCACCATGAGATCGACGACGCGACCCCGATGGCCCTGTTCACCGCCAGGATCGCTCGCGCCGTGCTCGTACGCGTCGAGGGCCATCACCTCGTCGTAGAAACCTGGACCCCAGCGGGCGGCCTGGTGGAGCGGCGCGTCGCCTAGCTAGACGATCCGTCGCCAGCGGTCGGCGCGTCGTCGGAGTCGCCTGCGTCACCGGCGGCTGCGAAATCCGGCATGCGGCGCTCGTGGAACTCGACGGGCGGGGTGCGGGATTGGCGGTTGCGCTTCATGCGCAGGTTGAGCGCTTCCACCAGCACCGCGAAGCCCATGGCGAAGTAGATGTAGCCCTTCGGGATGTGGAACTCGGCGCCCTCGGCCACGAGCGACATGCCGATGAGCAGCAGGAACGCCAGCGCCAGCATCTTGACCGTCGGATGCTTGCCCACGAAGCGCATCACCGGCCCTGACGACCACAGCATCACGCCGACCGCGATGACCACCGCCGCAATCATCACTCCCACCCGGTCGGCCATGCCCACGGCGGTGATGACAGAGTCGAGGCTGAACACCAGGTCGAGCACGAGGATCTGGAAGATCACCTTGGCGAATGTGGTGCCGGCGCGGGCCTCGTCGCCCTGATGGTCGTCGCCCTCGAGCTTGTGGTGGATCTCGAACGTGGCCTTGCCGAGCAGGAATAGGCCGCCGCCCAGCAGGATCAGGTCGCGCCCCGACAGCTCGTGGCCGAACACTGAGAACAACGGCGTCGTCAGCCGCACGATCCACGAGATGCCGAGCAGCAAGAGCACCCGCATCCCCATGGCCAGCGACAGGCCCACCACGCGTGCCCGCTCGGCCTCCTTCCCGCCCAGCCGACCGGCGAGTATCGAGATGAAGATCACGTTGTCGATGCCGAGCACGATCTCGAGCACCGTCAGCGTGATCAGCGAGATCCACACATCCGGAGCAGTCACCCAATCCACGGCTGCACACGCTAGAGCGGAGCCGCGACCTCGCCGTCGCTATGGCGAGGCGGCAGCGTCCTGGGCAGCCCACCAGGTGTCGAGACGGCACCGCACCTCGTCGGCGCCGAGCTCACCCTCGGTGCGGCGCAGCTCCAGCAGGAACCTCATGGCACGGCCAACCTCGGGCCCCGGCGCCAGGCCCAGGTGGGTCATCACCTCGTCGCCGTTCAGCTCGGGGCGCAGCTCCGCGGCAGTCTGCTCGCGGGCCAGCCGGGCGATGCGCACCTCGAACCGGTCGAGTGCGTCGTGCAGCGCTTCGATCCGTTTCACATTGCGCGACGTGCAGTCGCTGCGCACCATGTCGTTCAGGTCGCCCAGCAGCGGCCCGGCGTCGCGGGCATAGCGCCGCACTGCTGCGTCAGTCCAGCCGGTGTCGTAGCCCTTGAAGCGGCCCGACAAGTGCACGAGACGCGCCACCTCTTCGGTCAGATCCTGGCCGTAACCCATCACCGGCATCCGCTTGCGGGTGAGCTTGGCGCCGACGGCCTCGTGATTGCGGAACGTCACGCCGCCCGAGCCGATCTGGCGCGTCAACGGCTTGCCGATGTCGTGGAACAGCGCCCCGAGCCGCACACGCAGGCGGGGCGGGCTCTGAGCCACCACCGCGATCGTGTGCGCCAGCACGTCCTTGTGGCGATGGATCGGATCCTGTTCGAGCGCCAGGGCGGGCAGCTCGGGCAGATGCTCATCGGCCCAGCCGCTGTCGACCAGCTCCCACAGGCCCTCGCGGGGATCGTCGACCACGAGCACGCTGTTCAGCTCGTCGCAGGGCAGCACGGCACCGTGGTCGAGCTCGAGCTCGTCGGCGTCGTCGCGCTCGGGCGCGCGGTGCGGGGTGGCCATCCCTCCATGATGCTGCCCGGCGCGCCGCTCTCCAACCATGTTTCTGGGGGTTTTGGGCGTTGCGCACCGCGGCCCGGCGCGGGTTCACGCCGCGGCGAGGCGACCGGTCTATGTTCGAAACACGGCCCGCTTCAGACGAGATCGAGGAGCAGCGTGGCAGCGTCGTTCGTGCACCTGCACACCCACACCGAGTACTCCCTGCTCGACGGCGCGGCGCGCATCAACGAGGTCGTCGCAGCGGCGGCGGCCGACGGTCAGCCGGCGCTGGGCATCACCGACCACGGCAACATGTACGGGGTCCTGGACTTCTACCGGGCCTGCAAGGCGCACGGCATCAAGCCGGTCATCGGCACCGAGGCCTACATGGCGCTCGAGAGCCGCCACGAGCGCCCCAACCGCAACCGCGCCAAGAACGCCAAGGTGGACGACACCGGCGACGACGGCGAGGGCGGGGGGAAGCTCTACTACCACCTGACGTTGCTGGCCCACAGCGATGCCGGCTACCGCAACCTGCTCAAGCTGGCCAGCCGCGCCTTCCTCGAGGGCTACTACTACAAGCCCCGGATGGACTGGGAGATGTTCGCCGACCACGCCGAGGGCCTGACGGCCACTACCGGGTGTCTCGGCAGCGTCGTGCAGCAGGCCCTGCTGGCAGGCGACTACGACGAGGCCCGCCGCCGGGCCGGCCGCCTGCAGGACATCTTCGGGCGCGACTCGCTGTATGTCGAGCTGCAGGACCACGGCATCGGCGCCCAGCATGAGTGCAACCCCCAGCTCTTGCAGATCGCGCACGACCTGGGCGCCCCGCTGCTGGCCACCAACGACCTGCACTACACCCACCAGCACGATGCGGTGGCGCACGACGCGCTGCTGTGCGTCCAGACCGGGTCGCTGCGCAGCGACCACGACCGCTTCAAGTTCCACGGCGACCAGCACTACCTCAAGAGCGCCGCCGAGATGCGGGCGGTGTTCAGCGAATTCCCCGAGGCGTGCGACAACACGCTGGCCATCGCCGACCGGGCCGAGACCAATATCGAGTTCGGACAGGTGCTGCTGCCGCACTTCGAGGTGCCCGCCCCCCACGCCGACGCCGACGCCTACCTGGGGCATCTGGCGTTCGAGGGGGCGAAGAAGCGCTGGGGCTCCAACGTGCCCGAGAGCACTGCCGCGCGCATCGCGTATGAGCTGCGGGTCATCTCCGACATGGGTTTCAGCAGCTACTTCCTGATCACCTGGGACCTCATCCGCCACGCCCGTGAGAGCAACATCCGGGTGGGGCCCGGGCGGGGCTCGGCGGCCGGCTGCGTGGTGGCTTACTGCCTGGGCATCACCGATCTCGACCCCATCAAGTACGGCTTGCTGTTCGAGCGGTTCCTGAACCCGGCCCGCATCTCGATGCCCGACATAGACATCGACTTCGACGACCGCCACCGCGACGAGATGATCCACTACACGGCCCAGAAATACGGCCACGACCACGTCGCGCAGATCATCACCTTCTCCACCATCAAGGCACGGGCGGCCGTGCGCGATGCGGCCCGGGTGCTGGGCAAGCCGTACTCGCTGGGCGACCGCATCTCCAAGGCCATGCCGCCGCTGATCATGGGCCGCGACACCCCGCTCGAGGCCTGCCTCGAACGCGACGACAAGCACGCCGACGGGTACGCGGCTGCGGCCGAGCTGCGCACCATGTACTCCACCGACGACGAGGTGCGTGAGGTGGTGGACGTGGCCCGCGGGCTCGAGGGCCTCATCCGCCAGGACTCGGTGCATGCCGCGGCGGTGGTGATCAGCCCCGAGCCGCTCACCGAGTACCTGCCCATCCAGCGCAAGCCCGAGTCGGGCACCGACCCCGAACTGGCGCCGATTGTCACCCAGTTCGACATGGGCGGCGTGGAAGACCTGGGTCTGCTGAAGATGGACTTCCTGGGCCTGCGGACGCTGTCGATCATCGACGACGCCGTGCGGCTCGTCGAGCGCAGCACCGGCACACAGCTCGACATCGACTCGGTGCCGCTGGACGACGCCGCCACCTTCGCGCTGCTGTGCGCCGGCGACACGATGGGCGTGTTCCAGCTGGAGTCCACGCCGGTGCGCTCGCTGCTGCAGTCCATGCGCCCCACCCGGTTCGAGGACATCTGCGCGCTGGTGGCGCTGTACCGGCCCGGCCCCATGGCCGCCGACATGCACAACAGCTACGCGCACCGCAAGAACGGCCGCCAGCCCGCCACGCCGCCGCACCCCGACCTGGCCGAGCTGCTCGACGAGACCTACGGGCTGATGATCTACCAGGAGTCCATGATGCGGGTGGCCCAGGAGATCGCGGGCTACTCCATGGCCGAGGCCGACGACCTGCGCAAGGCGTGCGGCAAGAAGAACCGCGAGCAGATTGCCGAGCACCGCACCAAGTTCGTGGAAGGCAGCGTGGCCAAGGGCTACACCGAGGACCTGGGCAAGCAGCTCTTCGACATCATCGAGCCGTTCGCCGACTACGCGTTCAACAAGAGCCACGCCTTCGCCTACGGCCTGATCGCCTACCAGACGGCCTACCTGAAGGCCAACCACCGCACCGAGTTCCTGGCGGCCGTGCTGACCGGTTCCAAGCGCAATATCGACAAGGCCGGCGTGTACCTGGCCGACTGCCGCCAGTCCGGCATCGACGTGCTGGTGCCCGACATCAACCGCTCCGAGCTGGACTTCGCCGCCCACGAGCGCACCATCCCGTTCGGGCTGTCGGCGGTGCGCAACGTGGGCCTGAAGGTGGCCGAGCCGATCCTCGCCGAGCGCGCCGCCAACGGACCGTTTGCCGACTTCGAGGACTACTGCATGCGTGTGCCGCGCGAGGTGCTCAACAAGCGGTTCACCGAGTCGCTCATCAAGGCGGGCGCCTTCGAGACCTGCGGGCACAGCCGGGGCGGGCTGCTGGCGGTGTTCGAGCAGATCGTCGAGTCGGCGCTGCGACGGCGCGAAGAGGACGCTGCCGGGGTGCAGTCGCTGTTCGCGGGCGGCAACGGCCACGCCAGTGCCGGCGGCGACGCTGAAGGTCCCAGCTTTGACGAGCGCATCGAGATCCCCGACATCGAGGCCTCCGAGCGCGACACGCTGGCCTGGGAGAAGGAGCTGCTGGGGCTGTACGTGTCCGACCATCCGCTGCGCGGCGGCGAGGCGCAGCTGCGGCGCTCGGTGACCTGCTCGGTGAGCGGTCTGGGCGATCTGGCGCCCAACCCCGACGGCGGCCAGCAGTGGGTGACGCTGGGCGGCGTGGTGCAGAGCCTGCAGCGCCGCTACACGCGCGGCGGCGATCCGATGGCCCGATTCATGCTCGAGGACCTGTCCGGCTCCATCGAGGTGACGCTGTTCCCCAAGGGGTTCGCTGCCGCCGGCGCGACGCTCGCCGAGGACGCCGTGGTGCTGGTGCGGGGCCGGCCCGACCGCCGGGGCGAGGGCGAGACGGCATTCCTGGCCAACGAGGTGGAGGCGCTGGAGCTGCGCAAGGGCCCGGTGCCCGTGTCGTTGAATGTGGAACGGGTCGACATCGACGAGCACTGGCTGGAGGCGTTCGAGCGGATGCTGTCGGAGTGCCCGGGCGATGCGCCCGTGCACATACGGGTGGGCGGCTCGGTGGTGCAGTTGCCCGAATCGCGCTGGGTCGACGCCACCACGCTCGCTGGTCCGTTGCGGGAACTGCTCGGCGCCGACGCCGTGCGCACCTAGCCGGCGGCAGGGTCGCTCCGCCACGACCGAGCCGGGCCACTAGTCTTCCCCGTTGGCTGCGAGCGCGGCCGAACCCCCTTCTCGGACCGCGGCATCGGCCGCTGAACAGTTTCTTCAGGAGCACTCATGGGCAGCAACGCCGATACCCGCAAGGTCGACGGGAAGTCGCTCGAGGACCCGTACAAGATGATGGTGCCGTTCGCGAAGTTCAAGAGCTTCCAGTTTGCGGACAAGCTCTGGGTGCTGGCCGGCTTGCTGTTCCTGATCGTCCTCATCAACATCGTGTTCTCCGGCGGCGGGAGATAGTTGCTGCGGCATGCCGCCCCAGAAAATGAGACCGGTTCGACGAATCCGGTCTGGTAAGCCGGGTTCGTGAGTGCAGTCCGATGAGCGACCTCAGCGAGGCCTCCGCAGCCGCGGTCAATGTGGTGCTGCCCGACGGGCAGAACCGCGAGCTGCCCGCAGGCGCCACGGGTGCCGACCTTGCCGCGTCGCTGGGGCGGCGCGCCGCCAAGGATGCGCTGATCGCGGTGGCCGACGGCGAGCAGCTCGACCTGAACCGGCCCTTGCCCGACGGCGCCTCGGTGTCGCTGGTATTCGGTTCCTCGGACGAGGGACTCGAAGTGCTGCGCCACTCCACCGCGCATGTGCTGGCCCAGGCGGTGCTGCGGCTCTACCCGGGCGCCACCTTCTCGATCGGGCCGCCGATCACTGACGGCTTCTATTACGACTTCGACTTGGGGGCTGACGAGGGCGGACGGCCGCGGACATTCTCCGACGAGGATCTCGAGGCCATCGAGGCCGACATGCGCGCGATCGTGGCGGCACGGCAGCCGTTCATCCGGGCAGAGGTGGACCGGGCTGCGGCGGATGAGCTGTTCGCCGACCATCCCTACAAGATCGAGATTCTCGACGGCGAAGCCGACGACCCCGCGTCGGGTCCCGAAGGCGGGGTCATCACCACCTACCGCAACACCGACGAGTTCGTGGACCTGTGCCGCGGCCCGCACGTGCCTGACACCGGGCGGCTGGGTCATTTCAAGCTGATGCGCGTGGCGGGGGCGTACTGGCGGGGCGACGAGAACCGCCAGATGCTGCAGCGCATCTACGGCACCGCGTGGGGCTCGAAGGCCGAGCTGGCCGCCCACCTGGAACGGCTGGAGGAAGCCGCCAAGCGAGACCACCGGCGGCTGGTGACCGACTTGGATCTGCTGAGCTTCCCTGCCGAGCTGGGCGGCGGGCTGGCGGTGTGGCACCCGAAGGGCGCTGTGGTCCGCAGGATCATGGAGGACTACAGCCGCGACCGCCACGAAGCGGGCGGCTACGAGTTCGTCTACACGCCCCACCTGGCCAACGCCCGGCTGTTCGAGACCTCAGGCCACCTCGACTTCTACGCCGAGGGCATGTACCCGCCGATGGAGATGGACAACGGCGTCTACTACCCCAAGCCGATGAACTGCCCCATGCACTGCCTGATCTTCAACCAGCGCCAGCGCTCGTACCGGGAGCTGCCGCTGCGGCTGTTCGAGCTGGGCACCGTGTACCGCTACGAGCGCTCGGGCACCCTGCACGGGCTGATGCGGATCAGGGGCTTCACCCAGGACGACAGCCACCTGTATGTGGCACCCGAGCAGCTGGGCGACGAGATCGAGCGCCTGCTGGACTTCGTGCTGTCGGTGCTGGCTGCGTTCGGCTTCGACGACTTCGAGTTCAAGCTGTCCACGCAGGATCCAGAGAAATACGTGGGCGATGACGAGGGCTGGCAGCGGGCGACCGCAGCGCTGCGGTCCGCGCTGGATCGGCGCGGGCACGACTACACCGAGGCAGAGGGCGAGGCGGCGTTCTACGGGCCGAAGATCGACATCGACGTGCTCGACGCGATCGGGCGCTCGTGGCAGCTGTCCACCATCCAGGTCGACTTCAACCTGCCCGAACGGTTCAACCTGCGCTACACCGGCGCCGACGGCGAGGTGCACCGGCCGATCATGATCCACCGGGCGCTGCTCGGCTCGATCGAGCGGTTCTTCGGCGTGATGGTGGAGCACTATGCGGGTGCGTTCCCACCGTGGTTGGCACCCACCCAGGCCGTGGTGATGGGCGTGCGTGCCGACCACGACGCGTTCGCGTCGCAGGTGGCAGCGCAGCTCACCGAGGCCGGATTCCGGGCCGAGACCGTGCCGGCAGACGACCCGCTGGGCGCGCGCATCCGGCGAGCCAAGCTCGAAAAGGTGCCCTATGTGCTGGTGGTGGGCGACGACGACGTGGCGGCGGGCACGGTGGGCGTGAACCCGCGCGGGCAGCCGGTGCAGCGCGACGTGCCGCTGGCGGAGTTCATGGCGCAGCTGGCCGACGAGGTGGAACGCAAGGCCGTCGACGTGAGTGCGGCCACGGACCCGGACGGCAGCTGAGGCTCGGCGGGCGGGCGTGCAGGCACTGGTCTTCGAGCGCAAGGAGCTGCGGTTCGCCGCGGCGATGGCTGCGGGGAAGCTGAAGCCCGGCTCGGGTGCGGGCGTCGGCCCGCTGCGGCTGACCGAGATGGATCCGCCGGACCTGCCCGGCGACGGCTGGCAGTACGTGGAGCCGGCCTTGTCGGGCATCTGCGGGTCGGACCTGGCGACGGTGGACGGCAAGGTGTCGCGCTACTTCGAGCCGCTGGTGTCGTTCCCGTTCGTGCCCGGCCACGAGGTGGTGGGGCACACCGAAGACGGCACCCGGGTAGTGCTGGAGCCGGTGCTGGGCCACGAGGCGCACGGCTTCGCCCCGCCGTGGCCCGACGCCGCCCCTGCCGACGGCGACGACTACGGCCACCTGATCGGCGGCGAGATCGAGGCCGGCTTGCAGACCGGGTCGTGCGCCTCCACCGGGGGCGGCTGGTCGGAGATGTTCGCTGCGCACGAATCGCAGCTGCATTCGTTGGGCTCGCTGGGCCCCGAGGATCTGTCCGACGAGGCGGCGGTGATGATCGAGCCGACGGCGGCAGGCGTGCATGCCGCGCTGCGGTCGGGTGTGACCGAGGGCGGCACGGCAGCGGTGATCGGCGCCGGCACCATGGGCCTGGTGGCGGTGGCAGCGCTGCGCCAGCTCACCGGCGTGGCGGCGATCGTGGTGGGCGCGCGCTACAGCCACCAGCGCCGCCTGGCCCGCGAGCTGGGCGCCGACCTGGCCGTGTCGCCCGACGAGCTGGGCCGGGCCGTGCGCCGGGCGGCCGGCACCCGGGTGATCGGCGAGACGCTGGGTTCGGGCACGCACGTCACCATCGACGCGGTGGCCTCATCGCAGTCGCTGACCGACGCCATCGCCCTCACCCGGCCCCGCGGCCGCGTGGTGGTGCTGGGCATGCCCGCCAACGTCGAGCTGAACCTGTCGGCGCTGTGGCACCGCGAGACCGAGCTGGTCGGTGCGTACTGCTATGGCACCGAGCCGAGGCTTGACGGGGGCCACACCTTCGAAGCCGCCATCAAGCTGGTGCGCGACTGTGACTTGGGCCGCCTGGTGTCCGCGCTGTACCCGCTGGAGGAGTACCGCAACGCCCTCGAGCACGCCGCCAACGCCGGCGCCCGAGGCTCCACCAAGATCGCCTTCGACCTCCGCCAAGGCTGAGCGCTGTCGGGCATTCGAGCTGGGGGATTGTTGGATATTGCGCGGCTCAGGTCAAGGACATGGGCAGTGGAATCTCTCAGGGAGTCCATAGGGAACCCTCAGCCAAATGACGTTCCCCTGACCTAGCGGCACCGTTACGGTTCGGCGCTCAGCCTCCGACCACAGCATGGGGAAGTTGCATCCCCGAGCGGTGGACGGGGGCTGTTGTGATTTCACATCCCCCATCAGAGGCAGCGGCCCGGTCGCATCGTCTCAAGGAGCGCGTCCCCCGTGCGATACCTGCCCCCGTTCCGTCGCCTCGTCGCGCCTGCAGTCACGTTGGGCCTCGTCTTGGCAGTGGCTGCGCCGCCCCTGCAGAGCCGAGCCCTCAGCGTCGAGCGGACCGACGACGGCACCGCTCCGGTCGGCGCAGTCGTCGACGACATCGACGACGAGGATGCTCTCGACTGGGTTCCTGACGGGGGCAGCAGCGTCTGGGAGGCAGACCTGACGGTCGGAAGCATCGCGGGCCGACTCGGGTACAGATCATCGCTGGGCGGTGATCTCACCGATGCCTCCTTCACCTGGAACGAAGCGGATCACTCGGTGCAGGGTGCCACCTTCACCCCGGCGACCTCAGGCGCCGGCATCGGCGCGGTCAGCTTCACCGTCGCGCCAGAGCTGTCCGACGAGACCAACGCGCTGCGGCTGCGGCTCGGTGCGCTCGGACTCAACCTTGCCGACGCCACGATCGACGCTGGGACCTACACCTGGGACGACGTCGAGATCGACTGGGAGCGCGGCGACACGATTGCGATCAGCTTGGAGGAATTCCCGCAGAGCTTCACGCCCCGGGCATTCGACGGCCGACGCAACAACGCCGCCAATCCGACCTGGGGCTCGGCGGGCATCGCATTGCTGAAGAAAGCCGCCGACGCCTACGCCGACGGGGTGTCGACGCCGACGACGGGACGGCCGAACGCCCGCACCATCAGCAACGTCGTCTTCGCCCAGGACGAATCGGTGACGCACATCGTGGGGGGCAGCGACCTGGTGTGGCAGTGGGGACAGTTCATCGATCACGACATCACTTTGAGCCCCGACAACCTCGGCGAAGTGTTCTCGATTGCTGTGCCGAGCGGCGACTCGGTGTTCGACCCCATGGGCGCCGGCGAGATGACGATCGAGCTGCACCGCTCCGCGGCAGATGCCAGCACGGGCACCGGCACCGGCAATCCTCGCCGGCAGATCAACGCGCTCACCGCGTTCGTCGACGGCTCGCAGGTGTACGGCTCAGACCGCGCCCGGGCCGGCGCGCTGCGCACCAACGACGGCACCGGCAAGCTCAACACCTCGGGCGGCGGCAAGTTCCTGCCTTACAACACGCAAGGACTCGACAACGAGGGCGGGGCGCACCGCACCAACCTGTTCGTGGCCGGAGATCTGCGGGTCAACGAGCAGATCGGCCTGATCGCGATGCACACGCTGTTCGTGCGCGAGCACAACCGGCTGGCCGACCTCATCGCTGCTGAGAATCCCGACCTCAGCGGCGACGAGATCTACGAACTGGCGCGCAAGATCGTCGGCGCTGTGATCCAGAACATCACCTACAGCGAGTTCCTGCCATTGCTGCTGGGTCCCGACGCGCTCGGCACCTACGCGGGCTACGACGCCGACGTCGATGCGACCATTGCCAGCGAGTTCTCGGCCGCGTCCTACCGGGTCGGCCACACGCTGCTGTCGTCGAATCTGCACCTGCTGGACGGCGGCGGCGAGTCCGCCCACGTGGAGCTCCGCGAAGCATTCTTCCGCCCGGCGTTCTACGACGATCACGACATCGCCGAGGTGCTGCGGGGCTTCGCTTCCCAGCAGGCCCAGAACGTGGACGCGCTGGTCATCGACGATGTCCGCAACTTCCTGATGCGGGGACCCGGCGGACCCGTGTTCGATCTGGCGGCGCTGAACATCCAGCGTGGGCGCGACCACGGCCTCAGCGACTTCAACACCGTGCGCGAGGCCTACGGCTTGGACCCGGTGACCGGCTTCGCCGACATCAGCTCCGACGCGAACGTCCAGCAGGCCCTCGCTGACGCCTACGGCGACGTCGACGATCTGGACCTGTGGCCTGCCGCGCTGGCCGAAGACCATGCCGAGGGCGCATCGGTCGGCGAGACGCTGCAGGCCGTCATCGGCGACCAGTTCCGGCGCCTGCGTGACGGCGACCGCTTCTGGTTCGAGAATGACCCGTTCTTCGTGGCCAACACCGGCCTGCTCGACGAGGTGCGCGGCACCACCCTTGCCGACGTCATTCGCCGCAACACGTCCGTCGGGAGCGAGATGAGCGACAACGTCTTTGTCGTACCGGATGGCAGCGCAACCGCGAACGGCGCGGCGTCTGCCATCGGCGCTGCATTGGACAGCGCCGGCAGTCTCGGCGAGCTGGTCGCTCGACAGCCCGCACCGGCGACGGTCACGTACACGCCGCCGCTGGTCTTCTACTAGCCGTCGAGTGGGCGGGGGTCGGCGCAGACCCGGTGTCACCGCGGAGACAGGGTTCGTCTGCCCGCAGCTGGCAGGCTGTCCCGGTGCCAGCTCTGCGCCAGACCACGGCCAGCCGGCTGACCTCGGAGTTCGTCGGCACTGGGTTCCTGCTGCTCAGCGTGGTGGGCTCGGGGATCATGGCCGAGCGGCTCAGCCCGAACGATGTCGGGTTGCAGCTGCTGGAGAACTCGATGGCCACGGCCGGGGCGCTGCTGTGCCTCATCCTGCTGTTCGGGTCGACGTCGGGGGCGCACTTCAACCCGGCGGTGACGCTGTGGGCGCGTCTCGCCGGCGAGCTCGACAACCGGATGACTGGGTTGTATGTGTTGGCCCAGGTTGCCGGGGCGATCCTGGGCGTCGTCGCCGCCAACGTCATCTTCGAGCTGGACGCCGTGTTCTGGTCGACGAAGGACCGCATCAGCGGGGCGGCGTTCCTGTCGGAGATCATCGCCACGTTCGGGCTGGTGATCGTGATCATCGGCGTGGTGCGCTCGGGCAGGACCCAGTTCGTTGCCTTCGCCGTGGCCGCCTACATCGGCGGCGCCTACTTCTTCACCTCATCGACCAGCTTCGCCAACCCGGCGGTGACCGTCGGCCGCATGTTCTCCGACACGTTCGCCGGCATCGCCCCGGCCAGCGCGCCGCTGTTCATCGTGGCGCAGCTCATCGGTGCGCTCTGCGCCATCGGGGTGGCACGCATCACGCACCCGCAGCGCTGAGCGGGGGGCTACTGCAGGGTCTCGGCGAACTCGCGTGCGAGGTAGGTGAGGATCAGATCGGCACCGGCCCGCTTGATGGCCGTGAGGTGCTCGACTGCGGTGGCGTCCCCGTCGATCCAGCCGTTGGCGGCAGCGGCCTTGAGCATCGCGTACTCGCCCGACACGTGGTAGGCGGCCAGCGGCAGGTCGAAGCGGGCCCGTGCGGCAGCGATCACGTCCAGATAGGCCAGCGCCGGCTTCACCATGATGATGTCGGCGCCTTCGGCGATGTCCAGCTCGATCTCAGCCATGGCCTCGCGGGCGTTGGCAGGATCCTGCTGGTAGCCCTTGCGGTCGCCGCCGCCCGCAATGGTCACATCCACGGCATCGCGGAACGGCCCGTACTCGGCTGAGGCGTACTTCGCCGAGTAGGCCATGATCGGCAGGTGCTCGAAGCCGTTGCGGTCGAGCGCTTGGCGGATCGCCCCGACCTGCCCGTCCATCATCCCCGACGGCCCCACCATGTCGGCGCCGGCCTCAGCCTGTGCCAGCGCAGTTCGCTGGTACAGCTCGAGCGTGGCGTCATTGTCGACGTCGCCGGCATCGGTCAGCACCCCGCAGTGCCCATGGTCGGTGTACTCATCGACGCACAGGTCGGCGATGATCACCAGCTCCGAGCCGTGGTCGTCTCGCAGGTTGCGCAACGCCACCTGCACCACGCCGTCCGGGTTCCAGGCTTCGGAACCGACGGGGTCCTTGCGGGCGGGAAGCCCGAACAGGATCACGCCGTTGATGCCGAGGTTGGCCAGCTCGTTCACTTCCTTGCGCAGCGACTCCTGGGTGTGCTGCACCACACCCGGCAGCGAGATGATCGGCTGCGGCTCGGTGGCGTCCTCACGCACAAACAGCGGGGCGATGAGGTCGCCCGGGTTGACCGTCGTCTCGGCAACAAGCCGGCGCAGTGCAGGGGTGCGGCGCAGCCGACGAAGGCGGCGAGACGGAAACGTCACCCTTCAATGCTATTGGCGGCAGCCTCGGGGCAGAGTCCGGCGTACGCCGCGCCACGCCGATCTCGACGCCCATGACGTAAGTTCACCCGCGTGAAGACGGGACGGAGGGCCTCGGCGTTGCGCTGGATGCTCGTCGTGACCGTCGTGGTACTCGCAGCCACGGCGTGCACCGGCGTGGACGACGCGCCGGACGAAACCACGGAGGATGCTGCAACCACCACGGCGGCGCCTGAGCCGCCGCCGACAGCAACGGCTGCACCACCGACCACGACCGAAGCGGCTGGTGCGGAGGATGGCGCCGGCATGGACGTCGAGGCTGAAGGTGAAACTGAGAGCGAGCCATTGCGGGAGGAGTACAAGTTCGATTGCGGCACGTATTGCCTCGACGAGACCAGCGGGGTCGTCGGAGTCGAGCTTGCACCAGGACTGTGGCAGTGGGCCGCGAATTCGCGCGGCAACTGCCTGTACATCGCCGTTTCCCCGCACCCCCGACGGCCCGACGGGTCCTACGCGAGTCCAGTGGATGACATCTGGTGGCTGGATGCACGCGGCCCGGTCGTGCTCGCGGAGGGCGAGATAGTGCTGGGGTTCGCGCCCCAGCCGAACCACGACGAGATGGTGATTTCCACCAACCCTGTGCGGTGCTTCCTCGAACGAGTCGGCAGCTACACCAGCGGCATCGACGTCTATGCGCAGCGTCACGGCAGCGAGCGTGACCGCGACATGCCCGAACTTGACGACACAACAGATCTGGTCGGGGTCGACGAGGTCGATAGCGAGGCTGATTGGACGTGCTACGCGCATGTCGGACCCGAACCCGCGACCCAGCTCGACTGGTCCAAGGCCTCCCCCGACGATCATGCCGGTGTGTCGTGTGTGGTCGGGGAGGGCATCGCTGCGGGCTGGTGGCGCTGGCACAACCCCAGCGACACCTGCAGATATCTGGTGACCCAAGACGCCGACGACCCTGATCGTCATCGGCTGCGTCGGCGTGACGCATCTGAGCTCTTGCTGCTCACAGCGGGCGAGAGCGTGTGGGGTTACTCAGCGAGCGCAGACGATCTCGCGCCGTTCACGATCAGCACCACGGCGACCCAGTGCATCCTCGACTTCTTCGGTCCCGAGCGGTCGTGCTATGCGCATGCGCACACGGGCGCCGAACCGGCGACCGAGCTCGACTGGACGACGTACTCGCTCAGAGACCATCCCGATGTCTCGTGTGCGGTCGGGGAGGGCATCGCTGCGGGCTGGTGGCGCTGGCACAACCCCAGCGACACCTGCAGATACCTGGTCTTGCAGGAAACCGATGATCCCGACCAGCTCAGCCGGCGGGACGCATGGGAACCCGTGCTGCTCACCGCAGGAGAGCGCGTCCGGGGTTACTCGCACAGCGCAGATGACTATGCGCCGTTCCGGTACCAGACGAATTCGACAGAGTGCATCTTGCAGTTCGTCCGGCCTGAATAGGACCAGCAGGTTCGGGCAGAACGGTGCCGCCGGGCGGCGTGCGCCGGGCAGCACGACCGTGACACCGGATTGATGCGTGGCATAGGTTCGCTGGCGTGGAAATCGGTTCCCGAGCGTGGTGCGCTGCGATGTCCGAGGTGCTCGCCGACGTGGAGCTGCCCGAGGTGCACGCCACCGTGGAGCAGCGGATCGGCGACGGCAACGGCGGACCGGTGGTTGCGTACCGGCTCGTGTTGGACAGCGGGCGAGCACACCTCGAGCCGGTGCCTGACGGCGCGGACGTCAGCAATGCCGACGGTGCCGATGGTGCCGATGGTCCTGATGGGGCCGACGAGGCCGAGGGGACCGCGGATGCTGATGACCGGACCGTGGTGATGAGCCAATCCCGGGAAACCGCCACAGCCGTGCGGCGGGGGGAGCTCGGTGCGCTGGCGGCGATGCAGGCGGGCCTCATCAAGATCAGCGGCGACGTGCGAGTACTGATCGCCGCTGCCGAGGCGCTGGCCGTGGTGGACGCGGCCCTGGGCGCAGCGCTCGCCGGTGAGCAGGACGGCGCACCCAGCAACGGCGCCGATGACCGCGACGATCCGGCCAGCGGCGCCGGAGGCTGACGGCTCGTGCCCGAGATACCTGAGATCCGGGCGCACGCCGAACGATTGGAGGCGCTGGCGGCCGGCGGGGTGCTCAAGCGGTTCGAGCCGCTGTCGTTCACGGCGCTCAAGACCGCCAGCCCGCAGCCGAACGACGCCGTCGGCTGGTCGCTCGAACGCATTAGCCAGCGAGCCAAGTTCCTGCTGCTGCACCTCGCTCCCCCGTCGAGTGATTCCGACAGCGGCAACGCAGGCCTGACGTTCGTGGTGCACCTGATGCAGGGCGGCCGGCTGCGGGTGCTGGAGCCCGACGCCAAGCGACCGCGCCGGCCCCGCGATGGGCTGGCCCGCTTCGAGTTCGAGAGCGGGCTGGGGCTGATGCTCACCGAGCCGGGCACGCAGAAGCGGGCAGGCGTGTGGGTGCTGGCTGGCGATGTTCACGCAGCTGAGCCGCTGGCCGGGCTGGGGCCCGAAGCCACCGAGGTGGACACAGCGGGCATGGCTGAGCTCATGGCGGCGCATCCGGCGCGCTTGCACAACTTCCTGCGCGACCAGCGGGTGATGTCCGGGCTCGGGCGGCGGCTGGCGAACGAGGTCTGCCACCGGGCGAAGCTGTCGCCGTTCGCACCCACCGGCCGGATGGACAGCGAGGGCGTCGAGGCCGTCGTGGCCGCCATCGGCGCCGTCGTCGACGAGTCACTGGCCGCCGAACGGGAACTCCCCCAGATGAGCCGGTCCGCTGAGCGCCCCTCGGCGGTGCATGCCCGCACCGGCCAGCCGTGCCCCGTCTGCGGCGACGTAGTGCGAGCCGTCGAGTACCGCGACTACACCGTCAGTTACTGCGCCGGCTGCCAGACCAGCGGCCGCATCCTGGCCGACAACACCACCAGCAAGTTCCTCCGCTAGATGCGCCCCGGTACGCGGAACGGGCGCCGGTTACGCTCCTGCGCCATGACTGAAACTGGACTGAGACTGGGCCTGTCGGCCGACGAAGTGCTGCAGACCACCCGGGCAGTGCGCAAGCGGCTCGACTTCGACCGGCCGGTGCCCGAATCGGTGCTGCGGGAGTGCGTCGAGCTGGCCGTGCAGGCCCCGACGGGCTCGAACATGCAGGGCTGGCACTTCGTGTTCGTCACCGAGCGCGACAAAATCGAGGCCATCTCGGCGCTGTACAAGAAGGGCTTCGACGCCTACCGCAACAGCCCCATGTACGCCGGCCGGGTAGGCGAGGGCTTGGGCGCCCAGCGCGAGGCGCAGCAGGCGCGGGTGACCTCGTCGGCGGAGTTCCTGTCAGAGAACATGCACCGCAGCCCGGTGCTGTTCCTGCCCTGCATCACCGGCCGCACCGACGACGCCCGCATGATGGTGGGCCAGGCCGGCTCGATCATCCCCGCAGCGTGGAGCTTCATGCTGGCCGCCCGTGAACGCGGCCTGGGCACCTGCTGGACCACGCTGCACCTCGGCTACGAGAAGGAAGCCGCGGAGATCCTCGGCATCCCCTACGACAAGGTGCGGCAGTACGCGCTGAGCCCGGTGGCCTACACCGTGGGCACCGAGTTCAAGCTGGCCACTCGCACCGATCTCGACTCGGTGATGAGCTGGAACTCCTGGAGCCGCTGAGATGGCCGATCAGAGGCCAGCTGCCGAGTCGAACGCAGCGCTGTTCGACCTGTCGGGCCGGGTGGCGGTGGTCACCGGCGGTTCGCGGGGGCTGGGCCGCGAGATGGTGCTGGCGTTCGCCCGGGCCGGTGCCGACGTGGTGATCGCCTCGCGCAAGCTCGACAACTGCGAGGCGCTGGCCAAAGAGGTCGAGGCCGAGACCGGCCAGCGGGCGCTGCCGGTGGAGTGCCACGTGGGCTACTGGGACCAGAACGACGCCCTGTGCGAGCGTGTCTACGACGAGTTCGACCACTGCGAGGTGCTGGTGAACAACGCCGGCCTGTCGCCCCTGTACCCGTCGCTGTACGAGGTGTCCGAGGCGCTGTTCGACAAGGTCATCGACGTGAACCTGAAGGGCCCGTTCCGGGCCTCGGCGGTGTTCGGCAAGCGCATGTACGAAGCCGGGGGCGGCTCGATCATCAACGTGAGCTCGGTGGCGGCCGTGGCGCCCTCGCCCAACGAGACGGCCTACGGGGCGGCCAAGGCGGGCATCCACGCCATCACGCAGTCGTTCGCCCGCGAGTACGCGCCCCGCGTGCGGGTGAACTGCATCATGCCCGGGCCGTTCCTCACCGACATCTCCAAGGCCTGGGACATGGACGCGTTCAACGAGCGGGCCGAGAACGAGATCGCGCTGGGCCGCGGCGGCGAAGCCGATGAGGTGGTGGGCGCTGCGCTCTACTTCGCCTCGGAGGCGTCGAGCTACACCACCGGCTCAGTGCTCAAGATCGACGGCGGCACCGCCTGGCAGACCGGCTGAGCAGGCCGCACGCCGCGGACAACGGCGCGCGGCACAACCGAATTCAGCGAGCACAGATTCAACGAGGACACATTCAACGAGGAGATTTGCTGTGGGGACGACGAAGCGACTGTCGACATTGAACCGGTCGATCGAGGGCCGGGTGGCGCTGATCACCGGTGCGGGCATGGGCCAGGGCCGGGCCACGGCCCACCTGTTCGCCGACGAGGGGGCGCACGTGGCGGTCACCGACCTGGGCCAAGCCGAGGTGGATGCCGTGGTGGCCGAGATCAACGACGCCGGCGGCTCGGCCGCGGGCTGGACGATGGACGTGGCCAACCGTGACCGGGTCAACCAGGTCACCGCAGAGGTGGCCGAGCGGTTCGGCGGCATCGACCATCTCATCAACAACGCTGGCATCTCCCGTTTCTCGCCGATCGACGACGAGGGCTACGAGGACAACTGGGCCATCTCGCTCGAGGTGCTGCTGACCGCGCACACCTACACCGTGCGTGCGGCCCTGCCGTACCTGCGCCAGTCGGACGCGGCCCGCATCGTGAACATCGCCTCCACCGAGGGCTGGGGCGCCACCAAGTTCGGCTCGCCCTACACGGCCGCCAAGCACGGCGTGATCGGCCTCACCAAGTCACTGGCCGTGGAGCTGGGCCGCGAGGCCATCACGGTCAACTGCATCTGCCCCGGCCCGATCCGCACCGCCATGACGGCGGAGATCTCCGAGGAGCACAAGACCATCTTCGCCAAGCGCCGCACGGCGCTGGGTCGCTACGCCGAGCCCGAGGAAGTGGCCCACGGCACGCTCAACTTCTGCCTGCCCGCCAGCCAGTACATGACCGGCGCGGTGCTCCCCGTAGACGGCGGCCTCCTCATCAAGAACGCCTGACCGCGTCCGTCGTCCGGCCGATGCCGGATTGGCGGCGCCCGGCCGGTGCTTACTGAATGAGGGTGATCGACAGGGAGGCGGGCATGCCTTCGGCGTCGAGGGTGAGCGTGCCCGAGATGGTGCCTCGCTCGGCCAGCGGCAGCGACTCGGTGCCGGTGGCGGTGAAGAAGCCGGTCATGGCCAGCGAGCCGTCGTCGTTCGCCGTGCCGCGGGCGGCCAGGCGCATCTCGGCAGACGCACCGTCGTCGCCGGGGGCGAACACCAGCAAAGCGCTGAAGCGGCGCTCGTCGATCGCCGGGTCGGCAGCCTCCAGCGATGCCGAGCTGGGCGAGATCACCGCAACCGACTCGGTGGTGGTGATCGACTCGGAGGTCTCCTGATCGCCATCGGTGATCGTGGTCGTCGTCGTGACCTGCAACGCCAGCGAACCGGCCACGTCGTAGCGGTCGGCACCCGACGGCGTGAACGTCAACTGGGCGCCCTGGACGCTGCTGCTGTCGCTCACCGTGGTCTCGGGATCGGGATTGATCACGACCTCGGACGCGACTCTCGTCTCGATGATCTCCGGCACGGCTTCAGCCGTCGTCTCTGAGACCTGGACGCCGTCGTCGACCGCAGGTGCGGCAACAACAGCAGCAGCCGACGCCTCAACCACCTGCGGGGCTGCTTCGGGCTCAGGAGCGGCTGCCACGGCGGCCGGCGCCGACACGGCGGAGCCCTCGGCACCAGCCGGATCACTCACGTCGGCGACACCGCTCGCCGGAACAGCGGCGGGCACCACGACAGGCGCATCGGGTGCCGGCAACGCCACGGCCAGCGGCGTCAGCACCTCCATGACCGAGTCGGGCAGCACCCGGTCGGCCGCCTTGTGCACCGGCGAGTCGACCGTCGGGGCGATCACTGCGGTCGCCAACCCGAAGCCGACTGCGGCCTTTGCCACCACCGGCACGCCGACGGTCGCGGCATTCGCCGTCGCAGCCGCCGCACGCGACGCCATCGGGGCTGCCTCGGTCAGCACCGGCATGGCCGAGTTCAGTGCGGCACGGCCGGCACCGGGCGAAGACTGGCTGGTCACCGCGGCAGCGGCACGCTCGCCGCGACGCAGCAGTCCGATCAGCGCCACCGGCGCAGCGGCCGCCAGCTTCAGGGCAGCGCGGACAGCACTGCGTGCCCTGGACACCCGTGCCCGGGCGTTCTCCTCGGACACACCGGCCTTGGCGGCGACCTCCTCGTAGCTCAGCTCTTCGACGAAGCGCAGCATGAGCGCCTCGCGGTACTGCTCGGACAGATTGTCGACGGCGTCGGCCAGCTCTGAATCGTCGATGTCGAGACCGAGCTCGTCCTCGATGGTCGACGGCGGGTTCAGCGCCCGGTCGTTCGACGCGAACCGCTCGGTCTTCTCGCCCTCCCGGCGCTTACGGTTGCCCTCGTCGCTGCAGACGTTCGACAGGATGCGGTGCAGCCACGGACCGACCAGGTAGTTGCCGTTGAAGCGCGGCATGGCACGCAGCGCCCGCACCAACGCCTCCTGCACGGCGTCCTCAGCCGCCTCGGGACAACCGAGCTTGCGGCGCGCGTGACCGAGCAGCTGCGGTCGGTACTCCCGCACCAGCTCGGCGAACGCATCATCGTCGCCGGCCTGGTACGCGAGGACCAGATCTCTGTCTTCAAGGCGCAGGGCCATAGCAGTCACGCGTGGGAACAGCAGGAGCGCCATCGCTCCCGTCAAGCACGATGCTACCGCGACCCCCAAGCAGGCTCGCCGTCACATTTTCGCGACCCCGGCAGTTGCGCCCGACGCCGCGTCAGCCACCGGAGTTGGCGCCCCGGGCGAGGTCGCTCAGCAGTCGCGAGTCACGGCTGGAGACCGCAAACAGGGCACGACCGGCGCTGACGCTCTCGTCGATGTCGGCCGTGCTGCCGTCGTCGGGGCGATAGCTGGCTGCGAGGCCCTCGCGAAGGTCGATCCGCTTGCTGCGGACATTGATCATCTGAGCGATGGTGTGATCAGGGTCGTGGGTGGTGAACCGGAACACCACGTCCTTGCCCGGCACCGGCGCTGCTGCTTCGACCTGATCGGCTGGGATGCCGGTGGCCGCTTGGCCGTAGTCGGGAATGAGCCCGCCCAGTACATCGTCGATCAGTTCCCCCACGGCACCTGCGCCGGCCCCGATGACGGTGGTGCCGTCGGTCTGGAATGCCTCGACGTAGTCGTTGAACGTGACCAGGAAGCTGATCGAGCTGATGCCGCCGGCGAAACTGGCGTCGCCTGTCAGGCCTTCCTCGCCGAGATCCACCACCTCTTCGTCGCCCTCGCATGGCTCGGTGAGCTCGGCCACGAAGTGCCGTGAGAAGTCCCGGTTGCTGTTCAGCACCTGCACCAGCTCGCCGTAGGTCTGCTCGCGCTCCTGGCCGGCGGGTGCGTTGATGTGCCTGATGCTGACGAGTTGCCGGGTGGCGTCCACCCAAACCTGCGTCGCGGGCGGGTCGTCGCCCTCGACAGTTCCGGGCGTGACCACGGCGTTGTCAGCACGGGTGCTGTGAATCTGCCAGGCATTGCCCGCCGCACCCGCCGCCGACCCCGACCACTTGGCCACCACATACAGCGAGCCGCCCAATGAAGCCTGCGCTCGCTTGCTGACCGTGGCGATTTCCGCTGGGCGTGTCGTCTGGACGCTGTCGTCGACGCCCGGATTCGGCGGACCGACCCTCACTGCAGCCACCCCCAGCCGCACCTCGGGCTCCTCCACAATGACGCGACGGCTGCCGCTGCGCCGCTCGCTGGCATTGATCGCCACGCCGTTGCGAACGATGACCAGATCGTCAGGAGCCAATGCGTAGGTGCCGCCGCCGGATTGCAGATCGAACGAGTACAGCGCGGTGCCCAAGAACCGATCCAGGCGCACCCGCACCGGCTGGCCCACGGTCACCGCGGTGTCGTCCTCAGCCACCACGCGAATGCGGCCCGAGTTGACGGTGATGCCGCCATCGGCGCCGGTCTCGGGATTGCGGTACTCGGTGGCTTTCACTGAAACCCAGAGCTTGGTGGCCCCGGGCAGCGCAATGACCTCGATCGACGGTCCGCGGAACGACGGGCGCGGCTCGGGAATGGTGCGTGTGGCACCGCGGATCACGCGCCGATCGCCATTGGTGCTGGGCCAGTCCTCGGCGGGCAGCAGGTCGATCTTGTCGCCGACTTCGAGCTCACGATGCAACGTGACGTCCAACGACGAGAACGTCTCGCACGGATCGGCCGTGCGGCTGCTGACCACCGGCTGCCCGTCAATCCAGGCCGGCACATCGTTCACGTACAGCAAGTCGCGCAGCGTCCCGGCGAAGCGGTCGCCGTCCACCTCAAGGCTCTCGCTGTAGCTGATGCGCAGCGTGCTCTCTCCCGCATTCGCCGTGATCCGGGCGCTGAGCTGCCGGGCCGACGCGGCTGCTTGTACAGCGGCCCGCATCGTGGTCTCGTCGATGACGCTGCGCCCGCCGATCGCCACCACCAGCACATGGTTCTTGCGGCCGTCGATTTCCCTGGGTGTGCGAGCCAGGAAGCTGCCCACCGATCGCGGCAACGGATTGCCTGCGAGCAGCAGCGGGATGGGTCCGGAATCGCCCAGGCCGGCGCCCAGGACAGGCCCGGCCGCGATCGCATCGACGGCTGTGTCGCCGGCCGAGCCCCGGCGCGTCAACGCCACGATGCTCACTGCGGGTTCCAACTCGTGCCGGCAGGTGACGGTCATCAGCTGCGCCATGGCCGTCTCCACCGATGCCGTGCGCGTCGCCGCAACCCGCTCCACCTCGTCCACTCCCGCCTCGAGCAGCGCGGACACCACCTCGTCCGAAATCACCTCCGTGCCGCCCACGATCACCACACGTTCGGTGCGCCGGTTTCGCAGGTACTTCGCGGCCGCTTCGGGCAGCTCGTGCTGGCGCGACAGCAGAATCGGCAGCTCGCGCGCATAGGCCAGCGGCCCGATCGCCATCACCTCAGCAAGGTGCTCGTTGCTGCCGTTCACCAGCACGGCGGCAACATCGTCGGTGGCGCACCACGTCGAACCGCTGTCGAATTCGGCGGCGACTGCCGCTGCGGTAGCGAACCGATCGGCGCCGGCGATGCGCCGGACCGCTGGCTCCGTCTCAAGCGCCGTGAGCTCATCGAGCACCCGCTCCGATACTGACGTCACGCCGCCCACCACGATCACGGTCGAGATGCCGTGGTGATCGATGAAGTCCGCCACGCCCTCGGGAAGATCGTCGGGACGCGTCAGCAGCACCGGCGCTGCGAGGTGCCCGGCGAGACCCGCCGTGACGGCGCCATCGGCCACGGCTCTCCCCGACGCCAGGATCACCGTGGAGACCGACCCGAGGCCGCCGCGTTCGTGGGCGAAGCGCTCGGCGAGGCGCAGCGCGGTCTCGTAGCGGTCACGACCAGCGAAGGGCCGCACGCCATCGGTTTCAACCGTCGTAACCCGATCAGCGGGGTCGACCAGCAGCTCCGAAGCGGTGTTGGCCGCCCGGGCGGGACCGGTGACGACCAGCAACGCAGTCAGGCCCAGTACGCCCGCAATCAAGGCGGAACCCAGGCGGCGCATCACCGGCAACATAACGTCCGTTATCGCACATCGTTCCCGGTTCGCTCAGTCAGCGGCGAAACTGGCCTGACCTGCGCTGTTTCATCATGATGATATGATGCGATGATGCGGACAACGATCGATCTGCCAGAGGATCTGCACGCCGTCACCCGAGAAATGGCGCACCAGCAGCACAAGTCGCTGAGCCAGGTCGTCTGTGAGTTGATCCGGCTCGCACTCAACCCCGTCGACGCGTCGACGATTCCGGTACCGGCTGGCGGCCTGCCCACCATCCAGATCGGCCGAGTCGTCACCGCCGAAGACGTCAGATCGCTGGAGGACGAGTGACCGCAGCCCTGGCCGACGCCAACGTTCTCATTGCCCTGACCGTCGAAGACCATGTGCACCATCGCCAGGCGCGAACGTGGTTCGACGGCCAAGCCGACGGGTTGGCCACCTGTCCGATCACCCAAGGCGCTCTGCTGAGATTCCTCATCCGGGAAGGGGTCGGCCTGCGCGACGCGCTCGGCGCACTGCGGCAGATCCAGGCGCTGCCCCAGCACGTTTTCTGGGCCGACGAGATCGGATTCGACGCGACGGTGCTCGCCGGTGTCATCGGGCACCGCCAGGTCACGGACGCCTACCTTGCTGCACTGGCTCGACACTTCGACGGGCGGCTAGTGACGCTCGATCGCGGACTCGCCGCACAACATCCCGAAACTGCCCAGCTCATCGGGGTCTGATCGACACGGTGTGCGCCGAGCCGTCGTCGTCCGTGACGGCGATGGTGCAGCCGAACATGGCCCATGCCGGCTGTTGATGCGCGCTTGCGTTGCAGGTCGCTGCTCAGTCGAGCAGCACGAGCGGATCGTTGTCGCCCGTGGCATACGTTGCCTTGAACTTCTGCCACGTCATGGTGCGTATCGAGATCACGGTGAGCTGCTTGCCTGCCAGCTCGCCCAAGATGGCCAGTCCGGTGCCGTGACGCCACAGCGTTTCGGTCTGGCGGTCATAGATGAGCAACGGCGGCGACGCATCGAAGGGACCCTCGAGGTACCCCGACACGCCGAAGCTGAAGGTTCTGTCTCCCAGAGTCCGCCGGAACCCGACGGCTGTATTGCACGGCGGTCAGTACGTGACGGCGACCGGCACCTCTCCGAACGTGTCGTTGATCACCTCGTGCGCGGAGACGGCGCTGACGGGGTAGGCCCGAGTCTCCGATCCGACGGTCATGACCAGCACGTTGGCGCTGGGCCAGAGGTCGTACGTGCTCGCAGTCTCGAATGTCGGGACATCGTCGGAGACGAAACAGTCCTTGCCGCTGCAAGCACGCCTGATCGGCTTCAAGTCGAGGCCCGAGACCTTGGGGAAATTCTCATCGCCCCAATATTCGTGCGCTGTCTTGCCGCTGCCGTCGTGGAACGCCGACTTGGTGACATTGGGAGTGTCGCCCGCGATCTGGATGGGAGTGACGTAGGTAGGCGCTGGCGCGGTTGTCGGGGGCGGGGTCGTGCTTGGCGGGGTCGTGCCGGGCGGTGTACCCGGAGGGTTCGGAACGGGCGAGACGGCCGGAGGGGGTGCCGGCGGGGGCTCGATCGGTGGCTTGACAAACGCGAACCCGGGCGAGCGGTCAGGTACGAACTCATCGGTGCGCTGCTCGGCAAGCACTACTCGTGCCCGACTGACGGTGCGCGCCGAAACCACATCGCGGCCGCCGATCACCAGCACGTGCTTGATCCTGCGCTGCGACTCCAGCCACATCACGAAGTACCCGTCCCCGCTGGCGCTGCCCGCGTCTTCCGGTCGAGCATCGTCGAGCGCCAGCGCGGCCCCGAGGAGTCCCAGCAGGGGCGCCGACGCGAGGCCGTCGACGAAGTCGTTGCCGGAAACAGTCGCCGCTATCTCGCCGTCGAACTCGGGGTGCGTCAGGGCCAGCTCCCTCGCGAATCGTCCCGACGTCTCGACGGTCGTTGCGCGCGATATGCGCGTGACGTTCAGGCCGGCATCGCCCAGTGCCCGGACGACGTTGAGGGGCATCGCGTCCTGCCTGGCGACCACGACGGCGTGGCGTATACGCAGCTCAACGAGCAGGTCCACCACTTCGGCTGCCGGCCGCGACGCGCTGGTCAGCACGACCGGGTGGGGCCCGGCCCACGCAGCGGGACCAGTGGCGAGAGAGTCGGACCATCCGGTGCCGGAGACCACCAACGCGGTACGACGGCCGAGCCAGTAGCCGACTTCCTCATCAGCGATCCGGCGCGCCACTTCGGCCGCGGTGGCGTATCGATCAGCGCCCGCGATGCGCTCGACGGTGATGCCCATTTCGGCGAGCGCCGCTTCGACATCGGCACCGACAGCAGCCGTGCCGCCGACTACGACGACACGATGCGTGCGGGCGCGATGCAGCACCTCACGGGTGGGATCGGGCAGCGTGTCGCGCTCGGTGAAGAGCACCGTCGCTCGCAGCAGCCCGGCGAGCCCCGCCGCCGACAGCGCGTCGGCGAACGAGCGGCCCGAAACCAGCACCACCGTGGACAGCGACCCGCCGTTGTCCCGAAACCGCCACGCCGTCGTCGCAGCGGTCTCGAAACGATCCCGCCCGTGGATCCGCTCGACAGTGCCCTCCAGCGCTGCCGCCTGAGTCGTGCCAGTGGGCACCCCCATCAGGACTGCGCCGACTGCACATGTCGCCAGCAACGCACCGAGCGCCCGTCGCAGCGTTCGCCGGCCAGTTCGAACAGCGGTCGCAGCCGGTGGTGCGGCTTCGCCCATGCGCGCGAAGCATATGTGGCGATTTCCATGCACGGCATTCAGGCGATGGCCATTCGGCAATGCACGACATCGCCGGGTTATCGCATCTAGTTGAGCGGCCCGAAATACCGATCTGCGAACTCGAGGATCACGTCGGCAGTCATGAGACCGCTGTAAGCGTCGAGAATTGCGCCCTCCGGCGAGATGAACACCGTGGTCGGCATGCCCAGACCGCCGAGTGTGATGAAGAGGTCAGTGCTGTCCATTCCGGTTGGGTAGGTGATGCCCGTGGTCGCGATCATCTCGAGCGCGTCCTCCGCGGAATCTTCCCGAGCAAGTCCCAGCACCGCGACCCGGTGCCCATGGCGCTGCCAGAACTCCTCGAAGTCGGGCATCTCCGCAACGCACGGGCTGCACCACGACGCGAAGAAGTTGATCATGAGCCCGCAGCCTGCGTAGCCAGACAGCGAACCCGCTGATCCGTTGAAGCCAGTGAACGTGAACGCGTGGGCGCCCTCGGGGTCGCTGACGCCCGCAGGTTGCAGCGGGTCTATCGCTCGGCAACCTGCCACTGCAGTGCTGTCGTCGGGTGCGGCCTCAGGGGCGGCGTCGGGCTGGACGCCGGTCGTTTCGGGGGTCGGTGCCGCCGTCGTGGGAATGGGCGGTGATGTCGACTCTGTCGGGGTCTCTGGCACCGAGGCAGGCGCCGCTGGCTCTGATGTCGTCGCCGCTGTTGCCGGAGCGGGCGCGGGCGCAGACGATTCATACGAATCGGTCGTGGAAACAGGCTGCGTCGTCGGCGACGCCGTCGACGATGACAACGTGTCGCTCGGCAGAGTTGACTCCGGCTGCGGCGTTGCGGCACCGCTGCACGCCGCCAGTACCGCGGCGAGCAGGATGACACCGAGACGACGCATCCTGGGCAAGCTACTGCTGCTAGTCGTCGTGGGTGATCGACACGGTGTGGGTATCGCCGTCATCGGCGGTGACCGTGATGGTGTAACCCTTCACAGTCACCGACTCGCCCACCGCGAGGATCGGGTCCTCGTCGAGGTGCTGGGTGCCCTCGGGATCCTGAGCGAGCCTGACGGGCAGCCGGTGCGATTCCGGGTAGGCATCAACGGTGTACGCGAGCACTCCCTCTTCTATGAGGCGCGGCAGCGTGCCGCTCGCTCCGTCGTATCTCGTTGCCGGTATGTCGGCGTCGTGGCCCTGCGCGCGGCGGCTCTCGAGCACGAGCACGTCGTTCCGACCCAGGCGGATTGCGGCCATCGCAGTGCCAGAGCCGGGATCGGCGACGGCAGACAGCTCGACCGTCGTCTGGTCATCGGTCACGCACTCGACCTGCGACTCGTCCAGCCACCCCAGCACCCAGCGGTGCCATGCCAGCATCTCGCGTGGCGCTAGCCACGGGTACACCTCGGTTCCGGTGGTGCCGTCGGGTCGCTCGAACCTGGCGAGGATCCCGGGGTGGCGCTCGGGCACCAGGAAGAACACGTTGATGAACATCAGCCCCCACTCAGACCGCACCCAGACCTTTCCGGGCGGGGGTTCGGGAGTGGGCTCGTAACCGAACCAGTAGATGTCCAGCAGCCCGAGATTGTGCGCTATCTCGTGGGCCGCGGTATGGCCCCACAACAGCGTTCCGTGAGGGCTAGCGCTCGGAAAGGTGTTGACCCATGAGACGGGCAGCACGCCTCCGTCGATCTCGACGGCGGCCAACGTGTTGCCGCCGTAGAAGTGGGTGCTCGGGAACACCACCATGATCTCGTCGATCGTCGAGAAGTCGATCTCGTCGCCCGCCTGCTCGGCGGCGCGGGTCGTCAGCTCGCCGTCGGTTTCGAGCAGATGATCGATGTGGAGCTTGAGGTACTCCTCGGCGGTCTGGTCGGCTCGCAGCCACCTGTGCACCGGGACGAATTCGACGTCCAGCGCGCCATAGCTCATGGCCTCGAGATACGTCTCGGCGTACTCCAGGGCGCCGGATTCTTCCTCGTGCGTCGTGTGGGCTGCCGGCTTGTCGGCGAAGTCCACGAACAGCACCGCTATGCGGCGTGTGCCGGTTGTCGCCGTGGGGCCTCCGTGCAGGAAGTAGCCGGGAATCGAGTTCGGGAAGTCCTCGGGCCTGCACCCATCGGCTCCCGGGACGGGCTCTCCTCGGGCCCCGCCGACATAGACGACGTGGCTGCTGTCGCCGCCGATGGTGTGGAAGGCGAGCAGCTGCCCGTCGGGCGACCAGCGAGGGGTGCGGAGGTGTCCCGGGAAGGAGAAGACGATCTCTTCGTTGAGACCGTCGAGGTCGGAGATGACGATCTGCTCCTGCTCCTTGCCGGGACGCACGAAGGCGAGCCGTTGGCCATCGGGAGACCACGACACCCCAGCGTTGAAGAACGCGTCGAATTGCACCCGCCGTGCATCGCTGCCGTCGGCATCGGACAGCCACACGTCGCCGTTGGTCACGTAGGCGAGCTGCGTGCCGTCAGGTGACCACGCGGGTGAGTACTCCCAAGCACCGCCCGAGTTGAGGACCTTCGGGTTGTTGCCGTACGACGTCATCACCACGATGTGACGATCGCTGTCCAGCCGATGGCCGTCGGCGTCGCGGCCGCTGCCGGACATGCGCTCGAAGGCGATCTTCTTGCCGTCGGGCGACCAGGTGGGCCAGCGGTCCACCACGTCGCCTTCGGTGCGCTGATTGTTGTGGCTGCCGTCCACGTTGACGGTCCAGATGTGGGAGTCCCAGTGGTCGCCGTCTTGGTACCCGCGTGCGTAGGCGATCCGATCGCCGAGCGGGGACCACACGGCATAGGCCTGGTAGCCGCCGTTGGAGGGCACGAGCCGCCGGCGATTGGTGCCGTCGTTGTTCACCAGCCAGATAGCGCCGTCCTGGGTGTAGACGAGCTGGCTGCAGTCCGGCGACCACGCTGCGTCCTCGGCGTTCCTGGAGGGCACGAACTGGCGGGGCTCGTCATCGATGGAGCCGCCGCACGCTCCGGGTGGCTGACCGACCGGCTCATCGGCTGAGTCGGCGGCGGGGTCGTCGGCGGCGTCGGCCTCTTCAGAGACCTGGCTGCCGAAGTAGCTGTTGATGGCCGCATGCGACACCGCCGCATCGCCGCCGAAGACACGCAGCTCGATGCTGCCGTGCGTCTGGCGTGCCGCATCCAGGAACGCTGCAGTGTCGGGCGGGATCTGGCCGGGATCTGCCAGCAGCAACGGGGCGCACAGCCGGGCGAGCAGCGGTGCGGCGCTGAACGCGTCGAACGGCACACGAGCCCGGGCCACACCGATGGTGCTGGTGGCGAAGCAGGGCTGGTTCGCGGCACGGGTGTAGCGGTCAATCGCCAGCTCAGCGGCCTTGACCGCGGTGTCGTAACGGGTAGCACCGTCCACCCGTGTGATGTCCACGCCGAGGTCGGTGAGGCCGCGTTCGACTGCTTCGCTGAGTGCGGCCGTGCCGCCCATGAGCACCACGTGCTCGATGCCCACCGACTGCACATAGTCGGCCACACCCTCGTACAGCTCATCGGGCGGCGTCAGCAGCACCGGATGGGGGCCGCGAGCAGCCAGGGGTCCAGCCACCAGCGCATCGGCGAACACCTCGCCGCTGGCCACGATGGCCGTGCGGCCCAACTCCCCCATGTCTCTCGCCCCATACCGGGCGGCAACGGCGCGACTCGTGGCATAGCGATCGACACTCGCCACCCGGTCGGGGGAGATGCCCGCTGCAACGAGTTCGGCGAGCACGGCCGCAGAGACCCCGCGGCCCGGGCCATGTACGCCACCGCTGGCGTCCGGTCCCACGACCATTGCCCGCGTGACGCCGACCCGTTGCAGGAATTCCCGAGCATCGGACCGCAGCTCATCGGGCGGCGTCAGCAGCACCGGTGCGTCGCGCGCCCACGCATACGGGGCCGCCACCACCGCATCGGTCCAGCGCTCGCCCGACACCAGGACGACCCAGTCCAGCGAGCCGCCAGACGCTTCAGCCACTGCCTCGGCGATGAGCAGCGATGTCTCGTAGCGGTCTGCGCCGCTGTAACGAACGAGCGGGACGTCGGCGCCGTCGGCGTCGTGAGTGCCCGACTGGGCCGCAGCCGAACTGGCCGGGAACGCCGGCACGCTGCCGAGTGCCATGAGCACAGCTAGCAGGATGACGCCGGCGCGCCGCACTGGACGCGCTGCGGCAAGCGCATTGCATCGGACGCGGGTGCCGCTGTTCATGGCAGCGTCGAGGTGAGCCGCCCTCGCCCGCCGGTGATGTGGTGCCAGTGGTCCACGGCGCGGTCGCGGTAGTCGGCGTGTTCGCGCAGCAATTCGAGGTCGACGGTCTCCCCCGGCCACAACAGGTAGACGAAGCCCATGTTGAACTCGCGTCGCGCCTCGTCAGCGGGGGGTTTCCGGACCCCGGTGGCCGCAATGATCTGCTCCAACGTGACGACCTCCTTGGTACCTGTGTAGACGCCGGTGTGATTGCCGACCAGCTGCCGATCGCGGAGTATGAACATGTCCGGCACTTCGTCGGGTGCGGCGAGTCCCATGAGGTACAGGTCGAGCCAGGAGAATCCGCCCGCCTTGGTCTTCCAGCCGTCGGTGTAGCTGAACGATCCATCGGGATGTTCGCGCCAGAAGGCACCCCCCATGATCGAACCGTCCTCGCTGCCGCGCCAAGGAAACGCTGCCGGCGCATGCAACTCGAACAACCAGTGACAGTCGCAATACGCGTCGTGCAACGGCACCCGATTGCCATTGGTCTCGTAGGAGGCGAATGCGGTCCAGACGTGGGCGAGTTCGTGAGCGAACAGCGTCAGACCCACGTCATAGGGACCGCCATGCCCGTATCGCATGTAGTCCTCATTGACCACCGTTCTTGCCTTCATCCAGATGGGAAAGAGCCAGGCAGTCTTCAGCCTGCTCTGGCATGGAGTTGTCGGCAGGTGCCCCTTGAGTCCGGTGCCCTGGATCGCGGCTTGGATGTTGCCTCTGAAGATGTTGGACGGGGTTCCCGCCTCCTGCTGGTCGACGCGGGACTGGCTGTTGAGAGCGAAGAAATCGAATTCGTTGCCGAGGACGTCGATGATCCTGCACGAGATGTCGGCGACACCGTCGCCCCCGCGTTCGATCGCGTGATAGCGAAACGCCTCGATCTGCACGGGTGAGAAGTGCGTGTCGGGATCCGACAGGTCGGCCATCCGGCCGGGTTCGACTCGCGGCGCACCGGTCGACTGGTCGACCTGAAACAGCCCCACCACGCCGTCCCGGAACGCTTCGTCAGGATTCGCCGGATCGGGCCCGTAGTTGAATGCGACTCGTCCGTCCGAGTGAAGAACCATCTGAACATCGAACGTCTGCTCGGGCCGTTGCCCGTACGGCGAAAGCAGTGGGTCCCAGGCAAGCCAGGTGATGATCACCCGATCGGAAAGTTCAGTGACGTAGAAGCTTCCCCAGAGCGTTGGTTTGTAGAGCGCACTGATCGTTGGCGTTGCGCTCCTGACGATGAAATCCGCGTATCTCGGCATGGTGCCGAATCGGACGGGGTCGCTCTCTGGCAAGGCCTCGCCGAAGGTGATGAGGCCGCGTTGAGACAGGTGGAACGATCGCCACGACTCACCCGAGAATTCGAACGGGAAGTGCTGCAGTTCGATCTCTGCCGACCCTCTGTACCGCTCGCCTCGGAAGTCGGGCTCCCAGCTCAGCGGCAGTACTTGACGCGAATAGTCCCCGTTTGCGTTCGGGGTGAAGACCAGGGTGCGGTTGCTCAGATCGAGCGGATTGGCCGGTTCCACGTCGCTGGGCTGCAGCTCGATGATGATCTGATATTCGGAGGTGATCGACACCCCGCGCCCGATCGGGGTGATCTCGATGTCCCCAGCGTCGGCGCCCCCGGCCTCCTCGCCGGTCCCGCCCGTGTCCGCGACGGGTTCGGTGCCGGTGCGGTAGGCGTCGATGGCTGCTCCCGACACGGCGGCATCGCCGCCGAACACCCGCAGGTCCACCGTGTCGTGGGCCTCGCGGGCAGCGTCGAGATAGGCGGCGGTGTCGGGCGGGATCTGTTTGGGGTCTGCGAGCACGAGCGGGGCGCACAGGCGCGCCAGCAGCGGTGCTGCGCTGAAGGAGTCGAACGGCACCCGGGCGCGGGCGATGCCGACGGTGCTGGTGGCGAAGCAGGGCTCGCCGGCGGTGCTGGTGTAGCGATCAGCCGCGAGCTCGGCGGCTTTGACCGCGGTGTCGTAGCGGGTGGCGCCCGCCACGCGGGTCACGTTGATGCCCAGGTCCTTGATCGACTGCTCGACCGCTTCTGACAGCGCCGCGGTGCCACCCATCAACACGACGTGCTCGATGCGCACCGACTGCAGGTAGCGGGCCACCTCGGGGTAAAGCTCGTCGGGCGGGGTCAGCAGCACCGGATGATGGCCACGAGCGGCGAATGGCCCTGCCACGAGCGCGTCGGCGAACACCTCGCCGCTGGCGACGATGGCAGTCGAACCCAGGTCCCCCATGGTCCTCGGCCCATAGGTGGCAGCGACAACGCGACTCGTGTGATGCCGGTCCACGCCTGTCACCCGCTGGGGGGCGATGCCTGCCGCGGCGAGATCGGCGAGCACGGACTCGGCAACCCCTCGACCCGGGCCATGCACGCCGCCGGTCGCATCCGGTCCCACGACCAGCGCGAGCGAGACGCCGACCCGCTGCAGGAATTCCAGCGCATCGTGACGCAGCTCGTGGGGAGGGGTCAACAGCACCGGCGCGTTGCGTGCCCCGGCGAGCGGCGCGGCCACCACCGCATCGGTCCAGCGCTCGCCCGACACCAGCACTACCCACTCCAGCGAGCCGCCGGCCTCTGCGGCCACCGCCTCGGCGATCCTCAGCGAGGTCTCGTACCGATCCGCACCGCCATAGCGCGTGATCGAGACATCCGAGCCGTCGTCTGCGGGGGCGTTCGGGGCGCTGTCTGCTGCCTCAATCGCGACGTGGTGCTCAGCCGCCGCCGCGCTCGCCGGAGGCACCGCCACACCGCCGAGCGCGAGAAGTGCGGCCAACAAAGCCAGCACGATGACACTGGGGCGTCGCATCCCCGTAGAACATAACGGCTATTACTATTTTGAGCTGTCCTGAAATCGCTCAGTCAGCCGGCGGTGCTGGCGGTCTCGGTGCCGATGGCGGGGATGCCCATGTCCTCATAGGTGGCCATCGGGAAGTAGGGCACGCCCCGCTCTTCAAACGAACGGCGGGCGTCGTCGCCCCGGTCGGCCAGCGTGACAGCGGCCACTACGTGGGCGCCGGTCGCCTGCACGCTCTCGTATGCCTTCAGGATCGAGCCGCCGGTGGTGACCACGTCGTCGATCAGCAGCACCCGGTGGCCCGCGCCGATCCGGGTGCCCTCGACCAGCCGGTTGGTGCCGCGGCCCTTGGCCTCCTTGCGCACGATGAACCAGTTCGCCCCGCTCACCACAGCGATAGCGGCGCACAGCGCGTCGGCACCCAGGGTCAGGCCGCCGACGGCGTCGAACTCGACCCCGGCACCGGTCACTCGTTCGTTGATGGCCTCTGCCGCCAGTCGCAGGTCGTCGCCGGCGCCCAGCGCCACCTTGCCGTCGATGAAGTAGCGCGAGTAGTTGCCCGAGGCGAGCTGCACCGGCTCGGGCAGCTCAGTGAGCCCCTGGCTCCGCAGAATCTCCAGCAGCCTCTCGCTTCGGCTCATGCTCATCGCTGCTGTCTCTCCCGGAGTAGCCGGTTGCGTCGATTATTCCCCGAGGTCGCCGTTGATGAGGGCGATGACGTCTTCGGCAGGCACCAGCAGGCTGAGCGTGCCGAGGGTGGCACCGCCGCCGGTCAGGATTCGCAGCCGGGTCGCCACGCCGATGACCTCCTGACGGTCGTTGAGCACCGGTCCGCCGCTGTTGCCGCTGCTGAGTTGCGTATCAGTCTTGATCCACGTCAGGCCATCCAACTGCTGGGCGCCCGAGTAGCGACCGGTCGTGAGGGTGAGCGTGCTGCCGCCCAAGGCGGGATATCCCAGCGCCGTGAGCGCCTCGCCGGCCCGGAGAGATTCGGTCGACACCGACAGCGTGCGATGGGGCTCGATGTCGGGATCGGTCACCAGCAGGGCGAGGTCACGGTCTGGGGCTGACCGCTCGAGCGCCACTGCCAGCTCGCGTGTCGGTTCCACTTCGAAGGTGCCGCCTCGCAGAATCCGGATGCGGCGGCAGTCGCCACCGCGCGGATGCTCAACCACGTGGTAGTTCGTGACGATCGAACGGCCGTCGTCGACGAAGAAACCGGAACCGAATTGGATCGCGCGGCCCGAGAGGTCGAGACACTCCACCCGCACCACAGCGGGAGCAAGCCGGGCCCAGTCCAGCTCCCCGGTGGCGCCGCCCGGGTCGCCGGAGTCGGCCGCGATGCCGGTCGACACCGCCAGGATCGCCGCTGACGAGATGACCGACGACGAGCCGATGCCGGTCACCTCTGCCCGGGTGTCGGCGCCGATGGCCAGCGCCCAGTCGCGCCCGAACTCGGCGAGCACCTCGGGCACCGGCCTGTCCGGATCGGGCGCCAGCAGCATCGGCTGGCAGGGACCGCGCACCGCTCCCGCGGCCAGGCCGCCGTACGGGATCGTCCCGCTGGCCACCGCCACATCGGTGACGGGGAAACAGTCGGACCGCGTGAACGCACGGCGGGCGATGAGCGCGGCCGTCTCGTAGCGGTCCGCGCCGGCGATGCGGTCGGTGTCGATGCCGAGCTCTCTGATCTTCTCTTCCACGCCGGCCGAGACGGCTGCCGTGCCGCCGAGGATCGTCACCGACTCGACGGTCCGGTCCTCGTCGGTCAGGAAGCGGCGCGCCTCGGCGTGCAGCTCGTCCGGCTCGGTGAGGATGAGCGGGGTGTCCTTGCTGACATTCGGCGCAGCAGCGATGGCATCGGCGAAGTTGCGGCCCGACGCCACATACACCGTGCTGAGCGTGTCGGGGGCGAAGAGCCGTGCGACTCGCCGGGCGGTCTCGTAGCGGTCGGCGCCGGCAACGCGGTCCACCTCGTAGCCCATGCCCCGCAGCGTGTCGGCCACGCTCTCGGAGACCGCAGCGGTGCCGCCCAGGATGATCACCTTGGCCTTGGGGTGATCGGCGCACGGCGTGAGATACAGCCGGGTGATGGCCGGCAGGAAGTCCTTGCGGGTGAGCAGCAGCGGCCGGTCGAGCGCAGTGCCTGCGAGCGCGTCGGGCCAGTTCTCGCCCGACGCCAGCGCCACGCTGTGCGAGCCGGCATCGGTGCTGCACAGCGTGCCCGCGACATTGGCGGCGATGTCGTACACGTTCGAACCGGTGACCCGCTGGGCGGTGATGTCCGCGCTCTGTGCGCCCGCAGGCCCCGAGGCGAGCACCACCGAGCCAGCCAGCACGGCGACAGCCAGGCCGAGAGCTAACGGGCGGCGTCGGCGGCGTGCTCGGCGGGCGGATTCATGCTGCGGCTGTGCCTTCGCGCCGCGGCTGTGCCGACGCAGGGTGTGACTCATGTCTGATTCGCCCTCCCGGCCGCCGGGAGTCTATGGCTCGGCGTTGATGTACCCGTCCACCCGCCAGACGACCGTGTCGTCGTCGCTGCCGAGGTCGTTCACGCCGACCGTGGCCACGAAACCGCCGGCGCCGTAACCGTCGTCGGCCAGACCGGCCACGGCGGCCCCGGCCTCGAGGCCGGACGGCTCGGAGGGCCGCGATCCGTACAGCGAGCGCAGCCACGACCCCGACCGCAGAGCGCTCATGCCCCGCAGCTCCCAGCGGTTGTCGACGAAGCGGGCCTCGCCCTCGGCAATGCCCGACACCGTGCCCGCCGCGGTCTCCAGCGACCACAGGGCGCTGAACAGATCGGGCGCGCCCGCACCGAATCCGCGCACGATCTCCACCGACACGAACGCCTCTCGCACCTGCTGGCGCCGCGGCGGCAGCTGTGCGAACACGCCGGGATCGCGGCTGCGGAACGCCAGCCTGGTGGTGCCGCCAGTAGGCGGGTGCTCGCCGCTGGGCACGCCGCTCGACACCGGCTCGGCCGCTTCCACCACGTCGGTCAGCCGGAACTGCCGGTTGGCATTGGCCGCCACGGCCACTGCCCGTGACGTGCGCCCGTACGGGCCGGCGGCCCGCACGTAGTTGGGATCGGTCTCCGACAGCACCACCGCCACGCAGCCCGGGCTGGCCGGCCGTGGCCTGCGCCGCACACCGTCCGCGTCGCCGGTGTACCAGCCCAAGGCGGTCAGGTCGACCTCGAGCACGGGCGACCGGTCGGGCGAGGTCTCGACCACCAGCCAGCGAGCATCGTCATAGGTGCCGCGGGGGAAGCACAGCCAGTCCTGACCCGAGCTGAGCGAGCTGCTGGCGGGGCCGGTGATGGCCCCGTCGGCATTGGCCCGATGGAACACCGTGCCGTCGAACCTGAGCTTGCTGGCGAACACACCCAGGCCCCGCTTGGCCGACGGCGCCTTCTCGATGCGGTCCGGGTCGCTGTGATGGGGCGCATACGCCCCCACCAGCACCGGCACGTCGGGTTCGGCGTCGGGTGCCAAGCGCCCGCTTACCAGTGCCGACGTCTGCGCCAGCACGTCGGCGGTGATGACGGCCTCGCCGCCGAAGGCCAGCACCATGCCCGGAGCGAAGCACCGCCCGGAGTTCACCGCGGCGGCATAGGCCCCGCCGTCGTCGGCGCCTGAGCCGTCGGACTCGATGCCGCCAACCGCCCGCGAGCACAGGCGGCCCGGCACGAAGGCGTCGCGCAGGAACTTCTCGACCGATGCCGGCAACTCGGAAGCGCCGGCGGGCACCAGCAGCATGGGCACCGCCGCATGCGCGGGCCGGGGCACTGCTGTGGAAGCGGGGGCTGATGCCGGGCGTCGTGCCAGCGCCGCCAGGCCCGGCTCGGCCGCGTCGAGCGGGCCCGCCAAGCGCACGGTGGCGTAGGGCACCGTGACGGGCGACGGCGCCGTGGCCGCGCCGCAGAACGCCCCGGCGCCCAGCGCATCGGGCCAGCCCTGAGCGCGCTGGCTCTCGTCGCTCAATGCCGCCAGGCACACCGACGACCGGGCGAAGTGGTCGCCGGTGCGGGTGGGCCACCAGCCGCCGAAGATCTTGGCCATCCCCACGCTGGTCTCGTACCGGTCGGCGCCCGCCACCCGGCGCAGCTCGGCCCCGGCGATCTGCGCAGCCAGGTCCGCCACCGCCTCGGACACCTGCGAGGCGTCACCGAGCACAATCAGGTTCTCGACATCGAGCAGGCTGAGCGCCACGGCGGTAGCTTCGGGCAGCTCGTCGCTGCCGTCGTGCAGCAGCACCGGCACCTGCCAGTAGCTGGTCCACCAGCCGGCCGCCAACGCATCGAGCGACGTTGCGAGCACGACGGTGCGCCCCAGCAGCTCGCACTTGCTGGCCCGCTCGCGCCACTCCACCACCGAGTTGGCGTAGAAGGCCGGCACGGCGCTGCCGTCGGCTGCCGAACTGTCCTTGCACCCCGCAGTGCTGCGGGGAATCGAACGGGTGCCCAGCGACTGAGCCACCGCCGCCGCAGTGCCATAGCGGGTCTCGCCGCTCACCCGGAACACCTCGCCGTAGCCGATCGAGACAAGCTCCTGCTCGATCTCGACGGGCACTGCAGCGGGCCCGCCCACGATGATGGCTTGGCGAGCGGCGTTGCAGCCGCCCGTGCGCAGGTCTTGTGCAGCGAGGCGAGCGGCATGATTGAGCGCATCGGCGCCGTCACGGGTGGACTCGGTCAGCAGGATGGGAGCTGCATAGGTGTCGACCCGGGCGAAGCCGCCGATGGGGTCGAACAGGGGGTCGCTGGCAGCGACGCGCCGCAGGTACGGCTCGCTGGAGCCGCCGGTGGAGTCCGACAGCGAGGCGGCGGTGACTGCATCGGCGGGCACGTCGGAGGCCACCACGATGACGGACCGGGGGCACATCTCGAGCCCCCACCAGCCATCGGACGAACCCAGGCTGCGGCCGCCGCCGGAGGTGGCATCGGCGGTGTCGAACGGGTAGCCGCCCCTGCCTCGCAGGGTCAGCGACACGGCCAGGGCGGTCTGGTGGCGGTCTGGGCCCCACATGCGCACCGCGTTCGGCCAGCCCTCCAGCTCGGGCTGGGCCAGGAACGACTGCGGCCATTGCCGCGGCGAGACCGGTCCCTCGGCTTCCTCGGCGCTCTGGCCGCCGGCGTGGGGGACTGCCAGCAACGAGGCCGCGATGAGGCTGGCGGCCAGCGCGGCCACCCATCGAATTCGTCGGGAGGATCCCATCACCATGACCAATCGGCAGCCTGCCCGAAGGGTGTCACAGGCTCAGGCGGCGAGGGTACCCCGCCTCCCGGCGCGCTCAGTCGCGCCGTGCGTCGGTACTGTGCCCGTCGGTGCGTCGGACAGCTCTGCTCGTGCTTGTGCTCGTGGGCTCGGCCGCTGTGGGCTGTCTCGTCGGGGGCTGTGCGGCGGGGGACGGCGAAGCAGACGGGGATGCTGCGGTGTCGGGGGGCATGGGCGCAGCGCAGACGACCGCAGGCGCCGGTAGCGGATCCGCAGGCGATGTTGCGACGGGCGCCGATGCCGGGCCCGAGGGTGACGCTGCGGACACCGATGCCATGTCCGACGAAGAGGCCCGCAGCGCGCTGGCCGAGGCGGGCCTCGCGGCGGATGCGGCGAACGGCGAGGACACTGCGGGCTCGGCCGGAAGGTCGGCGGCAGAGTCCGCTGGCGAATCGGCCGGCACCGCGCCGGGCGCCGACGCCGCCGGGCAGGCGCTGTTCGACGACATCTGCTCGGTCTGCCACGGCGACGACGGAACGGGGCGCATCGGTCTGGACCTGACCATCTCGACGCTCGCCCCCGACGAAGTGCGCGAGGTGCTGCTCTACGGCCGGCCAGAAACCCAGATGGCGGGCTTCGCCGAAATCCTGACCGAGGCCGAGATCGACTCGCTCGTCGCCTTCGTGGCCTCGCTGCGTCAGCGCGGCTGAGGCGGGCCGCTCACGAACTTGACGCCGGCGCAATCCGCCAGATCGCCCAGCGGGTCAGCAGATACAGCTCGCCGTGGCCGTCC
The DNA here is from genome assembly GCF_965208555.1 of Candidatus Poriferisodalis sp. GTDB lineage: Bacteria > Actinomycetota > Acidimicrobiia > Acidimicrobiales > Poriferisodalaceae > Poriferisodalis. The sequence continues at coordinate 1,639,083 of NZ_OZ242342.1, forward strand.
ACGCCGAACGACCAGCTGAACCGGGCGCTCTCGGGCCGCTCGACGGCCCGTGACCAGTCGTAGTGCTCGGTGACCTCGCCGCCCGACCATCGGAAGGTGCGCACCCATCCGCCCGTGAAGTCGGCATAGAAGTAGTGGCCGCGCATCTGCGGGATGGCATCGCCCCGGTACACGTAGCCGCCGATGACGCCCACGCCGTCGTCGCGGCCGTACTCGACCGCCGGATGTACCAGGCCTGCGGCGTCGCAGCCGGTACCGCGGAAGCAGCTCGTGCCTTCGAACAGGCTCCACCCGTAGTTGAGGCCGCCCGCCGCGGCTGGGGCGACGCTGACCTCTTCGCGGTGCTCGTGGCCGACGTCGCCGATGTAGATGTTCCCCCCGTCGAAGCTGAACCGCCACGGGTTGCGCAGGCCGTACGCCCACACCTCGGGCCGGCCGCCGACCCCGTCGGCGAAGGGGTTGTCGGGCGGGATGCCATAGGGCGCCGTGCCGTCGCCGGGTGCGTCCACGTCGATCCGCAGCAGGGTGCCTTCGAGCGTGTGCGGGTTCTGGCCGTTGCGGGGCCAGTCGTTGTACCAGCCGGCCTCCCCGACCGCGATGTACAGCATGCCGTCGGGGCCGAATTGCAGATTGCCGCCCTGGTGGTTCGGCAGGTAGCGGCCGCGGGGAATGGCGATGACGGGGCGTGCGCTTGTCGGGTCGGCCCGGTCGCGGTCGGCGGGGTCGGCCCGGTACTCGACGATGCGCCCGTCGCCGTCGAGGTCGGTGAAGAAGACGAAGAAGCGGCCGTTGTCGTCGTAGGAGGGATGGAACGCCAGGCTGAGCAGGCCCCGCTCGCTGTGGTCGTTGCGCACCTGGTCGGTGATGTCGAGGAACGGGGTGTCGCTCATGACCCCGCCGGCCACGATGCGGATGGTGCCGCCTTTGAGCGTGACGAACAGGCGGTCGTCGCCGGCGGGGGCACGCAGATCGGTGGTGCCGCCGCCTTCGAGCTCGCCGACAACCAGTTCGAGCTGCCACGGCACCGGGCGGGGCGCTGTCGGGGGCAGCCCGAGCGCTCGCATGAGGGCGGCTGCGGCCTGGCTGCGGGTGACGAGACGGTCAGGGCAGAAGCTGGTCTCGTCGCAGCCGGTGAGGATGCCGGCGGCTGCGACGGTCTCGATGGCTTGCTGGGCGGGGTGGCCGTCGATGTCGTCGAACCTGTCTGCAGCGGCGGCGGTGGGCGGCAGGTCGAAGGCACGCACCAGGATCAGCGCTAGCTGCCCGGCGGTGACCCGCCGATCGAAGCAGGACGGCTCTTGCCTGCACACGGCGGCGATGTCGGCGAGTGCGTGGTCGATGGTGGGTCGCTCGTGCCCGTCGGGGGAGCGGAAACGCAGGTTGTAGAGCAGCTCGGCCAGATGGGCCATGGCGATGGGCTCGTCGGGGCAGAAGTTCCCGTCGCCGCAGCCGAACACGACGGTCTCGCTGTGGAGCGCTTCGATCCAGCCCTCGTCGGGGTGGCCGTCGTCGTCGGGGTAGGCCGTGCCGGGCCACGGCGGCACGGGGGCCGGTTCGTGGGACGGTCGGGGTTCTGCGGCGAGCCCGGTCAAGCGGCCCCCAGCAGGATCGCCTGCTGTGGCACCGTCGCTTGAGCCGGCGTCGGCGCCGCCGTCTGCAGCGTCGCCGGCGCCGGCACCTGTGGCAGCGCCGTCTGAGCCGTCGGGACCTTCGGGTCCGTCCGGGTCATCAACGGCTCCGGGCGCGGGTTCGCCCTCGACGCCCGCTGTCCCGGCATCGGGCGAGGTGTCGGGCGAGGCCGAGCAGGCTGCGGCGAGCACCAGCACGACACCCGCCATGACGCCCACAGCAACGCCGAGAACGGTCCCCCGCCGCGCCTTTCCGGATACGAGCACTCGTTGACGATAACTAGCCTGCGCCGGCCTGCTCAGCGGCTCGGCTGGGGGTGCCGCCGAAGGGTTCCCAGGCGTCGCCGGGCTCACGGCCCCAGCAGACCACGCTGGTGTTGGTGCGCAAGGCGCAGGCGAACGATCCGCCGGCTGACACGGCGGTATAGAGCCCACCGGGCACGTGCTCGATGGCAGCGTTGCTGCGCTCGCTGCTGCCGGCGTCGCCCCTGTTGATGTCCCAGCAGTCGATGAGCTGGGCGGGTCGCAGAGCGCACGTGACGCCCGACCCGGTGCTCACGCTGACGTACCTGCGAGCGGCGTACTCGTCGGGGAGAACGCTGCCGGCACCAGCGCCGGTACCGCCGCCGCTCCGGTTGCCCCAGCATTCGAGTGCGCCCTTCATCTCGAGGCCGCATGAGTGGGTTTCCCCAGCGGCCACGGCAACGAAGACGCCGTCGGGAGCCGTGAGCTGACCGTCGCCGGCCTTGCCCCAGCACGTGATGTTGAGGCTGGGTTCGAGCCCGCACGTGTGGTGCCTTCCCGCCGACAGCGCCAGGAACGGCGCCCCGCTGGGAATCAGGAACTCGGCCCCCCACTGATCGCCCCAGCAGGTGACGCTGTTGTCGGAGAACCGGGCGCATGCGTGCCCCCAGCCGGCGGTGATTTCGGCGAACCTGCCGTCGGGCGTGTACACCTGCCACTGGCTTTTGCTGCCCCAGCAGTTCAGGGTGCTGTCGGAGAGCATGGCGCACGTGAACGTGCCGCCCGCCGCCACGGCTCGGTAGGTGCCGCTGGGCGATCGTGCCTTGCCGCCGGCGGCAGCGCTGCCGACGCCGGCACCGACGCCCCAGCAGGCGACGGTGCCGTTGCTGCGCAGCCCGCAGACGTGGTCGTGGCCGACCGACACCGATACGAAGCCGAGCCGCACCGAGCGATCGGCAATCGCGAATCCTTCAAGCGCTTGGCGAGTCGAGTCAGTGAGCGTCGAAACGCTGGTCACGGCTGCGGCAGTCGCCAACTGCTCGAGCGCGGGGGCAAGCAGTTCGGCGAGGCCGCTCTGCTGCGCGCCGGCGTCTGCATTGGCCAGCGAGTCGCTGCCAGCATCTGCAATCGCTGCCGAGCCCACGCCGACGCTGCCTGCGGCTTCGGTCGCGTCGATGATCACGATGTGCGGGGCCTGGTGTCCGAGCAGCAGCGCCTCGGCACCGTCAGCGAGCTGCGCGTCATGGGTGAGCAGCACCGCGCCACGGTCGACGGCCGCCGCAAGAGCAAGCGCCGCACTGACGTCCTGTGGGTGCTCGCCGCGGGCGATGACAACGACCTCGAAGACGTCTGGGATGTCGACGAGCCCTGCTGCGTAGATGTCGGCCGGTGCATCCAGTTGCGTCGCCTGCGCCGAGGCAGCAGCACCGTCGGACCCGTCGAGCCGCGCCGGTGGCGTGCTGGAGTCCGCGGCCAGCAGTGCGCTCGTGACCATTTCGTGGGTGAAAGTCGCCGGCGTGCCTGCGATCACGAGCCGCCCCGGTTGATGGGCACGCAGCACGCTCGCAGTGCGGGAGCCGAGCCAGCCATCCGCGGTGTACAGCATCGCATCGGCACCGCCCGCGATCACCGCGGCGGCCGCGGTGCCGACGTCTTGCGGTGACCACGCATTGGCGAGCACGATGCTCGGCCGCCCGGGCTCCCCCGGGTTCCCCTGCGCCGTCGAGCCTGTCGAGGCTCGGGGCTGTGCTGAGTTTCTTGCCAGCACCAGCTCGGCCGCCAGCGCCGCCGTGTGCATCCGGTCGTCGCCGGCGATCCGGTCGATCTCCACGTCGTGCACCAGCCGTCGCACCTCGGTTTCGAGCTGCGCCGACAGCGCCGCTGTGCCGCCGACCAGCAGCACCTCGGCGGGCCGAACTTCGCCGATGATCGAGGTGTTGTCGGCGCCGAGGGCATCCGCCGACTCAGCGAACACCACGGCGTCGCCGAGCCCCGCGGCCACCAGCGACGACGCCACCGCCGCGTCGACCGACGACGAGCCACGCACGATCACCAGCACCCTGCGTGCCGCTGACGAGCCGGTCGCCGCATCGCCGGTTTGCGCCGCCGCACCAGCCGGCACCGGCAGTCCCGCCCCCAAGGCGAGACCGACGCCCAGCGCAAGGGCGACCGCAACGCTCAGCGCTGTGCGAAGCACGACACCCGCGAAGGGCTCAGCCGCCGGGCCGCGGCAGCCCGGCGGCGGTCTCGAGGCGGGCGAGCCGGTCGGTGTGATCGAGCAGCACCGCGTTGATCTCAGCGAATCCTGCCCGCATCTCGGTTTCCAGGTCGTCCATCTCGGCGCGCAGCTCAGTTCCGAGCGAGTCGATGCGGGCGCCGAGCCAGTCGATGCGGGCGCCGAGCGAGTTGATGCGGTCATTTTGGCCGTCGATACGGTCGCTGAGCGAGTCGAACTGCCACATCATCAATCCGATGAGCGCACCCAGCAGCACTGTCACCAGCCCGCCGAACAGGCCGATCACAGCGTTCTGCGACAGCTCCCGCCGCTTCGTTGCCTGCTCGCCGGCGTCGCTGGAGACGTCCGCAACCGCTTCCGGCGAGGGCTCGGTGAGCGCCGTAGTGCCAGAAGCCGGAGCGCCGTCGGCGGGATCATGCTGCTCGGCCTGTGGCGTCATGGCGGCGGTCGTCTCGACTGGAGAGGTCATCGAGCCTCGCTGTTCGTCGCGGCGCTCAATAGCGCACGATCGGTTCCTGGTAGGTCGCCGCACATGCCGGGCAACGAGGCTGGACTCAACGTAGCCGACTGCCGCGACATTCACTAACTGGTTTTCCGGACGCCGATCAGGTGCGACACGTCGAGCCGCTCGAATTCACCGTCGTCGGTCGGCATGGCTGCCAGCGGCCGGCAGCCCGCCGCTACTCGGGAGCTTCGATGCTGCTGTTGCGCGCTATCCGCACCTTGGAGCCGTAGTTGAAGTCGTTGTCGGTCGTGCCGTCGGAATGGTTGTCGCCGTAGCCGTCAGCGACGGACCGGCCGCCGGTGTCGGTGCGCTGCACCCCGTCAGCCGACCCGTCACTGTCCACCGGGTCACCGTCGGCGTCCGTGTCGAAGCCGTCGGGAATCTCGACGATGTCCCGCGGCTGCGGCAAGGCCGACGTATCGCTGACCTCGATGAAGATCCCTCGACTCTCCAGGGGACCGTCAACTGCGCCCAGCGCTGCCGCCGCATGGGTCAACGTGCCGTCTGCTTCGACCGTGATTGGGCCGAGCGCAGCGCCCACGTCGCCGGCATTGCCAGCAGCCGCGAACCGCTTCTGTGCCTCGGCGAACACATGGCCCATCAAGCGCGAAGACTGGTCAGCGCTCATCGATTCGACGAAGCCGTTGAACTTCACCTCAATCCTGGCCTTGGTGATGCCACCGCCGAGTGTGTTGGCGTCGTCGCCGTCGGCAGCGTTCTCATCGCCTGTTTGAGGCAGCAAGCCCAGCTGCAGCTTCTCGTTGGCAGCCCTGCACGTGTCGCCGTTTTCGTCGTGCTTGTTGTCGACCACCACGTCGAACAGGCTGTTGACGGTGGAATCGGCCTCCAGTGCCACCTTCAGATCGGCAAACCTCGGCTCGCCGTTGACCACCCGCACCACGACGCGGCGGTCCTCGGTGCTGACGAACACATCGAGGTCGACATTCTCTGAGGGGTCGTGGCTGCTCGCCGTGTCAACCCTGACGGTCCAGCCATTGCCGAATGCACCGCCGGCGTCACCATCGGCCTTGGCCTTCAGCCACACCGCCGGGTTGTCACTCGCCGGCGCAGTCGGAGGGGTCTCATCCTCGTGGGCCGACGGGATCAGCGCCACTGCTTGCCTGGTGTGGTTCAAGTTGCTCATCTGCACGCTGCTCACCTGCAGCTTGCTCACCGGGTTGACGGCCACTCCGGTCGTGACTTGGCTCTCGTTGCCCGCCGCGTCCCTGACGGCACCCCGGTTCGCCCGGAATGCGTCGTTTCGGCCGACCACGCCCTCATCGACACCCGCCGTCGCGGTGTCATCCTCGAGGGCGAATGTCAGGAATGAACTCGTCGGCGGCAGCCCTCTCGTGGCCAGGCTCGAAATGGCCGCCGTGCCTCGCGTCTTCTCGAACAGGGCACTCAAGCCGGCTCCAGTCGGGGCGGTCGAAGCCAGCAGCGTGCCGTCTTGTTGTGCGAGCGCCGTGTCGTCGGACACGACCGCGTAGATCTCATCGTGGCCGACGATGGCAAGGATGCGAATCGACGGGCGCTGCCGGTCGACCGGCTCCGCAGGCACGGTGGCCGACGTGGGTTGCACCTGACGACGATCGCCCCCGTCGCCGACCAGGACGGCTCCGGCAACGATCGACACGGTGTCGCCGGCTTTCAGGGTGCGTTCCAGCGTCACAGTGACCGTGTCGGGAGCGCACGGTGCGTTGAGCCCGGGGGCGTCCGTGGCGATGTCTGCGGGCACGCCGTTGATCTGCAGGATGTCCTCCAGCTTGTTGCGGAGATTGGCGTTCTCGGCTCGGGAGATGTCGTCGCTGAAGTGCAGGTGGATCGTGTCTTGCCCGCGTGCGTCTGCCAGGCCGGCATCTGCCTTGTCGGCCGATGCGCTGAGGGTGACGGTCAACGCCCCGGCTGAGCCGGCCGCAGCGACGGCGGCCGCCATCGCCGAGTCGCTCACCGCCGCTGTGCCGCCCACGGCCAAGATCCGCAGGTGGATCTTGTTGCCAGCCGGGTCCTCCGCAGGCGTCGCAGCCAGGTGGTCGCGCACCGACGACGGCAGGGTGTCGCCTACGGCGAGGATCGGAATCAGCCCGCCGCCGAGCTGGTCGGTGTCGTCAGCCAGCACCGGAGCGGCCGAGATGCCGTCGGCCAGCCGCTCACGGTTCACCAGCGCCACGGTGTCCGCCGACACCGGCGACAGGTCATCGGCGCAGGCACCGCCGATGGTCTCGGCAATCGCGACCGACGTAGCGGCCGCGGAGTCGCCGCCGATGCGCTCGACCATGCCCACACCGGCATCGCGCAGCGCCTGGGAAACCGCGCCAGACACGCTGCCTTCGCCGCCCACGATCACGACGTGCTCGATGTTTTCGGCGTCGATATAGCTGAGCACGGCATCGGCCAGCTCGTCGCCGGCGGTGAGCAGCACCGGCAGCTCGAGCCGGTTCGCCACCGGCCCGATCGCCACGGCATCGAACAGCGACTCGTCGGCACCGTTGGCCAGGATCGCCGAGTTCTCATTGGTGCCGCACCATGACTCGCCTGACAGGTGCGACGCAATCGCCGCCGATGTGTCGTAACGGGTGTCACCGCCGATGCGCTCCACCGAGCTGACACCCTCCAGCCCATCGAGCTCGTCGATCACACCATCGCTGACGGCTGCGGCGCCGCCGAGCACGTAGACGCTGCCGATGCCGTAGTCGTCGAGGAAGTCGGCCACGCCCCGATGCAGCGTGTCAGGGCGGGTCAACAGCACCGGGGCATCCAAGAATCCGGCGAGACCGGCGGCCGACACGGCGTCCACCAGCGACTCGCCCGACGCGACGAGGGCATTCGACACCGAGCCGATGCCGCCGCGGTCGTCAGCGAACCGCTTCGCGAGCTTCAGCGCGGTCTGGTAGCGATCGCTGCCGGCGAATTCACGCTCGCCGTCGGGGGCGAGGTACTCGCCGGAGGTGTTCGCTGCTTGGGCCGGGGTTCCCGCGACAACAGCGAGCACCGTCGCAACGAGCATCCCGGCAAGCACCGCTGCGAGCGCACGCCGACGTCGATGGTGAGGCACGCGAGGCACAGTTCGACGCCTTCAGCTTGGAACCCGGGCACCGGTGCCGCCGCACTGCGGCACCGGCAAGACTCCCAGCCTCTCATATCGCAGCCGTTATCGGCGGCGCTCGCGGCTCGGCGCGCAGGCGGTGGGCCGCACGATCAGGTGCGATACCTAGTGTTACACTTTCGTGGTGCCCACCACGAGGCCCCGTCACCCGGTGACCGAGACCGACGAGATCGCCGACGTGCTCGACGCGGCGGCGCAGCGCTGGTCCGACGTGCCCCGGGCGAAACTCGTCCAGCTCGTGCTGCTGGACTGGGCCCGGGGCGGGCGCTCGCCCGCTGCGCGCGCCGATGCCCGAGCCGATCTGGCCGGGTCGCTGCCCGGCTCGGCTGCGCTGTATGACCGCACCGAGGACTGGCCTGCGTGATCGTCGCCGACGCAAGCTGGGTGGTGGCGCTGCGCGACCCGAGTGACGGTGACCACCTCTCAGCGGCTGCCATCAATCGGGGCATCGCCGACGAAGACGTGTGGCTGCACCCGGTCACCCTTGCCGAGTGCCTTGTCGCACCGGCCCGCCTGGGCGTTCTGCAGGACGCCGTGCTGCGACTGCGCGCAGCCTTCGACATTCCCGAGGTCGACCGCGATGCACCAGTGCGCTGGGCGGCGCTGCGAGCCCAGACCGGGCTGCGGCTTCCCGACGCCGTCGTGCTCGATACCGCCCTCAGCCACCGAGCACGAGCAGTCGTCACCTTCGACACCCGGCTCGCGGAGACAGCGAGCGAACACGGCCTCGAGGTCGTCAGCGCCTAGCTCTCGCCGGCATCGACCCCGCGTTTGGTGACGCCCGGACAGTGCCGCGCCTGCCCGACGCGCTCCAGCGTCAGAACGTGCTGGCGAGCAGGTCGGTGAACCACCGCAGCCAGCCCGCCTCAGCCGCGACGATCTCCACGGCAAGCATGATCGCTGCGCCCACGAGCAGCTTGTGGCGCTTGCCGGCAACCTCGCGATCCGCCTCGCGCAGTGCGGCCGCTTCCTTGCGATCGACCTCGCGCTGCGCGGCCATCTTCAGCTCGAACGCGGAGAACTCTGCCGAGAGCACGGTTTCCAGATGCTGCTTGGTCACCAGGTCCGACAGCGGCGCAACCGGCAGGCACGACATCAGGTACTCCGCCAGCGGCTCGTCGGTCTGTTCACGCAGCCAAGCGTAGAGGCGAGATCGATCTTCTTCAGACACGGCGACCTCCCGGTGCCAGCAGCGAACTGCCAAGCACCGTAAAAGACGCTGTCCTTATATTCAAATGAATTTCAGAGTATTTTATTTATCGCCAGAGTCCCGATCGAGACCGGAGACGCGAGGAGCCCCGGGGCCGAAACCCCGGGGCTCTTTCGTTGTTGGTCTTGGCCGATCAGGCGGGCAAGCCGCCCGAGCGGTTCAGGTCAACTGTGCAGCTGGCTCCTAGCGAACCTTGACGCTGCTGGACACACGGATCCGGTTCTGCGAGGCACCGTTCTTGTCCTCGTCAACCTTGTCCTGCGCGCCGGTGTTGTCGGCACCTGTGACAGCGTCATCGGCGTAGCCGGTTGCGACTGCGGCCACCGCGCTGATCGCCGGGTAGGCCGGCGGCCCGGTGATGGCGGCTGCGCCGGTATGGCCTGCCTTCGTGTCCACCAAGTCACGCGCCATGGGCAGGTTCTTGGTCAAGGCCGTCGTCGCCTCGTAGCGCACGAGCGTCACTGGGCCGGTGGGCGCAGTCGGGCTCGCAAGGTCGAGGCCGCCTGCAGCAGGAGTTCCATCGGCACCGGCAGGGGCAGCTCGGATTCCACTGGCGTCGTTCGTCGTGCCCGCTCGCCGAGCTGCGGCAGCCAGGATGTCGGCCAGCAGCTCGGTATCGGTGACGGTGTCGACGTAGGCGTTGAAGCGCACCTCGATGGCGAACTGGGTACGGCCCAGGCTCGACGCGGCTGCGACAGAGTTCCGGGCGTCCGCAGTGGTGACCAGGCCGAGCGCCGTCGTGCCGCGTCCTGTGGTGCAAGTGGTAAAGCCTGCCGAGAACCGTGCGTCGAAGTCGGCGTTCGCCTTCAGCGCAGCGAGCAGGTCACCCAACGTGGCCGTAGCGGGACCGTTGACGAACCGCACCGTGACCCGCTGGCCCTTGGTGTCAACGCGCACGTCGATATCCAGCGGCTTAGCGGGGTTGTGGTTGCTGGCCCGGTCGAACACCATCGTCCAGCCGTTGCCGGCCGCGCCCGCGGCGTCGCCGCTGGCCTTGGCCGTGATCGTGATCTCATGGCCACTAGTCGCGCCTCCGACGAGCGCTGAGGGCACCGACCAGGTGTTCTGCGCGCTGTGGCGCAGGTTGCTCATCAGCACCGAGGTGATGCGCGGGCTCGCCTGTGCCTTGATGGCACTGCCGGAGGTGCCGGCGTTGGTGTTGGCCAGCGGCAGGGCCCTGTCACTGACGATGCCCGGCTTGACGACGAGCCTGTCGCCTACTGCCAGATTGCGGTCGATGGTGACCGTCGCTGTGAACGACTTGGCACCTGCCGTGACAGCACCATGTGTCACGCCGTTGGCGGCGATGGCTCCAGTCGTCTGGCCCGATGCCCGCACGAACGTGAAGTCGTCAGCATCGAGGCTGTTCGCGTCCATGGCTGGGAAACCGCCTGCGTCGCTGAAGGTCACCGCAAAGCCGTCTGCGTCGTGATTGGTCACGCCGCTCGCCGCCATCGCGATGCCGAGGACAGTCGCCGTCGGCCTCGCACGATCAGGCGCAGGAGCCATCACTGTCGCAGACGCAGGTGCAATGGTGCGCTCGTCGGTGTTGGTGCCCAGCTTGTGGCCAGACGCCGCGATCGAGATCGTGTCGCCTGCCTTGAGCGCCTGTCCCAGCGTCACATTGATCCTGCGGTTGTCGCAGGTGCCGCCGGCCGTGCTCCGTGTCACTGCGTTGACCACGGCTGGGACGCCGTTCACCTGGACGATGTCTCGGAGTTCGCCCAGCAGTGCAGCGGTGTCGGCGAAGTCCACGTCGTCGCTGAAGTACAGCGTGAAGTACGGGGTGGCAGGGTCGCTCCCTGAAGCCGCTGCGACATTCTGAGGACGCACGGGATCGCTCGCGTTGGCAACACCGTCCAGATTGGTGTCGGTAGCGGCACCGATCTGCACCGAGAGTGTGCCGGAAGAGGCTGCCGCCTCAAGAGCGGCGCTCATCGTGGCTTCGCTGACCGCAGCAGTGCCGCCGATAGCGACGATGCCCAGGTTCAGCTTGTTCGTGCCGATGGTCTTGGGCGTCGCGGCGAGGTAGTCGCGCACCGAGGCCGGCAGGCTGTCGCTGACGACCAGCGGCGGCACCAGGTAGCCACCGGCGAGGCTGGAGGCCAGCACCGGGGCGCCGACCACGCCGTCAGGATTGCCGCGAACCAGCGCGACCCGGTCAGTGGACACGAGGCCCAAGGCGTCGCCGCAGCCGTTGCCGGCCATCTGCGCCAGCGCAACCGACACTGCGGCAGCGGAGTCGCCGTCGACGCGTCCCACGGTGTCCACGCCGAGCGTGGTCAGTGCCGATGCGACTTCGGCCGACACCGTTGCGGTGCCGCCGATGATCTGCACGTGCTCCACGTCGTTGGCGGTGATGTACTCCGCCGTCGCGTCAGGCAGTTCGCCGGTCGTCGTCATCAGCACCGGCAGCTGCAGCCGGTACGCGATCGTCTGCACTGCCACGCCGAACGGCATCGCTTCGGTGGCGCCGTTGATCAGCACGGCGCCAACCGCGTTCGAACCGCACCACGACGACTCGCTGCCGATCATGTTGGCGATCGCCGCGGCTGTCGCGTAGCGGTCGTGTCCCGCAATGCGGGTCACCGTCGGCTTCGACTGCAGGCCTTCGATGGAGGTCACCACCGCGTCGCCCACGGCCGCCGAGCCGCCCAGCACATACACCGTGCTGACGCCGTAGTCCTCAATGAAATCGGCGACCCCGCCGTGGAGCGAGCTGCCCCGGGTCAGCAGGATCGGAGCGTCGACATAGCCGGCCAGGCCGGCAACCGAGATGGAATCGACCAAGGTCTCGCCCGACGCGACGAACGCTGCAGGCACTGCGCCAAGGCCGCCCTTGGAGACGGCGAAGTTCTTCGCCAGTCGCAGCGCGGTGTCGTAGCGGTCCTGGCCGGCGAACGCACGGGCATCGTTGACACCGTCGTTGTTCGTGTCGACGCCCAGGACCTCGAAAGATGTGTTTGCGGCTTGAGCTGGCGATCCCGCTACGACTGCCAGCACCGATGCCATGAGCATCGCTGCCAGAATCGCTGCGAGAGAGCGCTTGCCCCGCCGCAATCTGGTGGTAGTCAAGGTTACGTTTCTCCTTGTTCCACTCCTTTCCGTGTGATTTCGGGTCCTGACAACCCCGATAGCAGCCGCTCACTGAACGGGGCGTCGTGGCGCTATGCAGGGAGTCAGGCGGATACTCGTCCGGTCTGCGGCGCTTGAGTTACAGACTCACTCGGCCCTGTTGCGCGGTGCTTCTTGCACTTGAATTCGCGTACTCCGTGGTTGCACATTACTTCCTTAATAAGTAGTATTATGATATGGAGCCGATTGGGATAGCTGATGCTGCAAGGCGGTTGGGAGTCAGTGCCCGACGCATCCACCAGATGGTGGCCTCAGGTCAGCTGAACGGTCACCGGATCGGGCGATCATGGGTGCTCGATCGTGCCGAAGTCCAACGATTTGCGCGCTCTCGGCCAGAGGCCGGCCGGCCGTGGAATGCAACCTCCGCCTGGAATGTGCTGGCGCTCGCCAGCGGGGACGCTGTGCGAGCGTCGCCGGTCGACCGGTCGCGGGCCAAGAAGCGACTGCAGTGCGGACTCGAAGCGCTTGCCAAGCGCCTGTCGAGCCGCGCCCAGCGCCGCTGGTTCTACGCACATCCAGGAGTCCACTCAGAGCTGCTCTCGCATCCCGCCGTGGTCGCCAGCGGGGTCAGCGCGCTGAGTGCCCACAGCGTGGATCTCATCGTGAGCGACCAAGCCGAGGCGTACGTACCCGAATCGCGAGTCTCCGAACTGGCCGATCGCTTCGCTCTCGATGGGGATGCAGACAAGCCCAATGTGCAACTGCGCGTGGTCAGCGACCACGACTGGCCATTCGAAGCCGGCCAGCGGGTCGCTCCCGCTCCGGTCGTCGCCGTCGATCTGCTCGAGGCAGACGACGACCGCTCCCAGCGTGCCGCCCGCGAGCTGCTGGCCAGATCGTGAAAGACCGCACCCTCATCGAGCGGGAACCCATTGAGCTTCCCGTCCTGCCGGGCATCGATGAAGCTCTCTGGCCGGCGTTGCTGGAGCTTGCCGCGATCCAACCGGGCAACTGGACATTGGTCGGCGGCCAAATGGTCTTGCTTCACGCCCCGTCGCCTCGCCCATCAGCGCCGTGCGCCGGTTGCGGTCAAGGACCGAGCAGGGCTGCCGGGATCACACCGATGCCGTCTGGGCGCCGGTAGGCATCCGATCCTGTCGAGATCACCACGGCGTCGAGGAGCTGCGGACCGATCTGATCGGCGAGCCATCGCAGATGCCGTACGTCGTCGTCGCCGATGACCGCGCTGAGCTTCACTTCGAGCGCCACTACGGCGCCGTCGGCGCGCTCCACGATCAAGTCGACCTCATGCTCGCCGCCCTGGGTGCGCAGATGATGAACCCGTGCCTCGCATGCCTGCGCGTACACCCTCACCGACAAGGTCACCAGCGACTCGAACAGCGCTCCGAGCAGCGTGCCGTCGCCGCTCCAGGTGCCGGATCCGCCGAGCAGTGTGTCGACGTCGACACCCAACAGCCGAGCGGCCAGCGCCGGGTCGGCCAGCTGGTGCACCGAAGCGGTGCCCAACCGTCGCAGCCTGTTGCGGGTCGGCAGCCACGCCGGGACTTCCTCGATCATGCGCAAGCCTTCGAGCGCGGAGCGGTACGGGATGGTGGTCGATCGCGCCGGCTTGTCGGCTTCGCCCGCCGAAGCGGCGTCGCGGATCTTCTCGAATGAGGCCGCTGTCGACACCGCCGCGCCATAGGCAGTCATCCACCTGCGCAACGAGCCGTGGTCGCGGAAGGTGTGGCCGAATTGGTGGACATCGTGGCTGAGTATCTGATCGATGTAGCCGTCGAGCAGACCGCGCCGGACCCGATCCGGGTGGCGCCTCATGCCCGGAAAGCCCGACAAGACGATCTCCTCGGCGTACTGCTCGACGCCGATGCGCGTGTTTCCTCCCAGCGCGGCTGGGCCAGCGGCGAGCAGCTCGGCGAGGCTGACCGACGGGTGGGCGATCTGGCGTTCAGCGATGGACAGCGGCCGCATGTGCAAGGCGATGATGCGGCCGGCACCGGTGTGGGTGGGCGCCTCTGACGGGGTCGCGGAGCCCGTCAGAAGGAAACGCCCCGGCAAAGGATCGTCGTCCACGGCTCGACGCACGAGGTCCCACGAGACCGGCAGTCGCTGCCACTCGTCGATGAGCACCGGCGGGTTGCCCTCGACCACCCGCCGCGGCTCGCCGCGCAGCACCTCCAACTGGCCCGGGTCATCAAGACGATGCACCGTGCGGGCTCGCCGCTGCGCCGTCTCGGTCTTGCCCACCCCGCGAGCGCCCTCGATCGAGACTGCGGGTGCATCACCGAGCGCATCGAGCTCAGCGTCGACGGTCCTCGCGAGATAGCTCACACGCTGACACTACAATAACGACGCCAATTTGACTACAGTTACGACGCCAATCTCACTACAACCACGACTTCTTGGTCAACTTCGACCAAGAAGTCGTGATCGCTCTGCGCGTCATCATCGCCCCGGGCAACGGAGCCGACGAGCGCAATCGCGCTTGCTTTGTTGCGGGCTGCCGCATCTCGGATCTCCGCCCGGAACCGGCCGATGACCTGCTCACGCCTGCCCACCCCGTCGAATGTAACGCTTCCGTCCGACGAGTTCGAACTGTCGAGCGGTGACGCGTGGTTGCCGCCATAGCCGTTCGCCCCGAATGCGTTCCGAGCCGGTGCGGGTACCGCGCTGCTGGGAGCGATGCGGCTAGGCGTTCGGACCTTGCGTCGAATTCGCAGTCCCCGTGTCGGCGTCGTCGCTGATCATGAAATAGCGGCGTGCGCGTGTGTTGCCGACTGGCCGCACTCTGCCGGCGGCGACGAGTTCATTGAGCATGTTGCGGGCCGCAGCTCGCTCGATGCCGAGCAGCCTCGCCGCCTCGGCTGTCGACAGGCTGCCCACCCGCTCGAGTTCTCGCAGCAGTCCGCCGCTGTGCAGGCGCGCCTCGGCCTCGGCTGGGGCCCCGGCTCGCCGGAGGACATCAACGGACAGCCGATACTGTGTGCCGCCGGCACGGCCGACTCGTTCGACAAGGCCGTGCGAGCGCATCCGGTCGAGCAGGTAGTCCAGATCGACATTGGGCAGTACCTCGGCGAGGTGTCGCTTGGCCGCCTCGCCGCGGCGACGAAGCTCGACCAGCACGCGTCGCTCCTCGGCCGAGCCTGGCCATCCCTCCAGCGCAAGCAGCCATGCCTGCTCTTCGAAATCGACCAGGAACTGGTTGCGCAAGGTGACGGTCACCGAGTCGGCGGCGGCAGCGAATTCGGGGGGCGGCATCAGGCGCGCCTCCATCTCGTGGTACATGCGGTCGACGCCTTCGCCGAACTCTTCCACGAGGCCTACGCCGCGCAGAGCTCTCATCAGCCGGCGATTGCGGCTGAAGTGCTCTCGTCGCATGTTGTCAACGGTGATGTGACCAGGAAGCGGACCGGGGCTGCGGATCTCGATGCGGTCGTCCCATACGGTCACGTCGATGGTGGTCCCGATGAGGCCGTAGTCGCGGTGCGCCAAGGCGTTCAGCAGTGCCTCGCGCACGACGGCATGCGGATACTCCGGGATGGGTTCGCGAAACAGGCCGCTCACCGTCTCGTAGGTACGGGTGTGCCGGTCGATGAACTCGACACAGCACGTGAAGGCAGTCTGCAGCGGCCCCCAGCACTCGTGGCGGTCCGAAGTGGCGCCCGCAGTCGGGCCAATCCCAGTCCGGCGAACGAGCTGCACAGCGGCACCTGGGACAAACCGGCGCGGGTCGCGCGCAAACAGAATCGCTGCTGCGGTCGTCACCTCGACGGTGCTGCTCGGTTCGGGGCCTGGGGCGCGTTCGGCGAGATGCAAGTCAACGAAAGCGCTGCTGAGATCTGTCTCGGCGACAGCGGGCCGCCCATCACGGTCAAGCGCGGAGTTGACGAGTTCAAGGTCGAAGTCGACTGAGTCGAACCGATGTCCCAGCGGCTCTTCCTCCGCCGACCGGCGGGGCCGGTCCCGAACGAACGCCGCGAGCGCGTCACCGGTGAGCGGCTGCGAATCACCGCCGACGCGGCGCAGCAGCCGCCCGTCGGGCGTCGTGACAATACGGTCGCTGATCCGGGGGATCCCCACAGCGATCAGTTCGAATTCGGCTACGCCGAACGCCTTGAGCTCGACCGGGACGTTGCATTGATTCGCGTAGCGAGTGATGCTGTTTTGTACGCGCTGGCTGAGCGGGCAGCCGGTGATCTCGCGCTCGTCGTCGGTATCGCTCACGCCCAGAACCGCAAGACCGCCCTCGGTCATGGCCATGGCAGGAAGCAGCTCCTTGAAGCTGTCGTTGGGCCCGCCCTTGAAATCGAGCGTCTCGTGCTCGACGCTGCCGAAGAGATCCCAGAACTCGTCAACCGTGAGACGGTCGGGGATATCAACCAGACGAAGCTGTGACCGTGCCATGCGCACCACCCTCAACCAGAAGATTCTAATATCTTCCCTCTGGAATTGTCATACAAGAGTTTTGTACAGGATGATTTTACAATCTTCTGGAATAAACGCCTAGTTGGTGATTTCTTGACAGAAGATTTTATAATCTTCCCGATACCGAGCTTCCTGCTCGAACCCGTCGAGCGGTGACACGAGGAGCCCCGGGCGTCAGGTCATTCCGAAATCGACCTGGCTGCGGACATGGTCGGCGTGCTCAGGCCCGCTCAGGGCTGGGTCGGCGGCACGTCACCCCACGATGCGGTCTACGTGCCCCCGCCCCCGGCCGAGATCCCTCGGCTGATGGAAGACCTGGTGCAGTTCGCCGATGCCGCTGACGATCTCGATGCGGTGTCGCGCGCTGCGATCGCCCACGCGCAATTCGAGGCGATCCACCCATACGGCGACGGCAACGGCCGCCTCGGACGGGTGCTGGTCAGCCGCATCCTGCGCCGCGACAGCGCCGCCCGAGTGCTGCTGGCCCACCTTGCCGGGCACCCCGTCGTCAACTCAGCAGACGTCGCCGACCTGCTCGGCGTCAGCGAGCGCACCGGCAGAACCGCCCTCGAGAAGCTGGCCGAGCACAGCGTGCTCACCGAGATCGAGGTCCGCACGGGCCAGGTCGGCCGGGCCCGCCGCTGGTATGCCGCCGAGAGCCTGATCCGGCTCTGGGGCCCGACGGGGCGCTAGCGGCCAGCTCACGCCACAACCGCCGAGCACAGACGCAAGAAGCCCCGGGGCCGAAACCCGAGCGTCCCCTACGTCCCGAAGCGAGAGTCGGGCCTAGGGGCTGCCGACAATGGGAGAGGCCCCCGCCCGGACGCATGTGATGCCTGCATCGGGCGGGGGCCTCAGGCCCTCACACTGGGTGCGTGTCAGCTACTCCGCGAGCGGCTTCGGGTCAGCGATCCTGCCGCGGTCGCTGATGTAGAGGCCGGTCTGCTTTGCGTTGTGCTGGACAAACACGCCCTGAGCGTTCGCTGCCGCGCTTGCGGCCGCAGCGAAGCCGCTAACCAGGTTGGTTGTGTTGTTGCCTGCTTCAAAGCGGATGAGGTCGCCGTTGCTGTTGGGCCGCGGGATCGCCCAAGTATCCGCGCTGTCGAGAACGCCGATGTAACGCACGACACGGCCGGGCTGGTTCGTCGGCGTCACTCCGGGTGCCCATACGTTGCGGCCTGCGCCATCGGGATCAAGCGTGGCCAGTCCGAGGGCTGTTTGGGCTGCATCAGCGGCGGGAGAATCGCCGGGGGCGCGAGCGTTGGCGGCAGTCAGAATCGCTGCCAACAGGCCCTCTCCTTCGCTACTGGCGGCGCTGAGCGACGTGTGCCAGTGGGCCTCGATTGCCACCAGCGTGACACCAGCCGTTTGGCCGGTCGTGGTGGTGTCGCCAATGTCGATCGTGGCGCCGTTACCGGCAGTCGGCACTCGCAGTTTCAGCGTGTCAGATGCCGCCAAGCATGTAGTGGCGTCATCGTCATCGTCATAGCCACCGAGCGTGACCTCAAACAGGGCAGCAAAGCCGCTGTGCGCATCGAGCTTTGCCTTGAGCATGCCGTAAGTGGGCCGTCCGTTGAGGATGGTCGCGACGACTCGCTTACCTCTGTCATCAACCGCTACAGCAACGTCGGCCTTCTTGGCCGGGTCGTAGCCGCTGTGGCGACGGATAGTCACGGTCCAGGCGTTACCGTCGGCGCCGGCCGCATCTCCGTCGGCTTTGGCCTTGATGGTGATGCTCCCGACTCCAGTGCCAGCGACCGCTGAGTCATCGTCAAGCTGTTCTGCAGCCACAAGGCCAGTGGCCGAGGCGTGGGTCTTGACGTTGATGTAGACGCGCCGCAGTTCGGGGCTGTTCCGGGCGGCATCCACGGTTGCTATCGCGCGGCCGCTCTTGTTGTTGTCCACGTCGCGCAGCGCATCGCTGCTGACGAGAATCGTGTCGCCTGCCTTGAGCGGATTGTCGGCCTCGACGTCGACCGCTGCCGCATGGGGAGTAGCGGTCGTCGCGGTGACGGTGATTCCAGCATCAGGACCGAGTGCTGGGCCACCGCTGCGGGTGACTCGGATTTCGCGTTCGTCAGCGTTCCGAGTCGCGGTGTCGTCGCGTGTGACGATCACACCGTCGCCGGGTCCCGTACCGATGTCGTCGGAGACGACATTGAGGAACACCAGACCGACCGCACCTTCACTGCGCTTGTCCTCCACGGCGACCACGCTGATGTCCGGGCCGGTCGTGTCGCCGGGAGCTGTCGCGATCGTGATCTCGGTCGGCGTGACTTTGCGCTTGTCCTCACTAGCGCCCACGGCAGCAGCTTGGATGGCGAGTGTGTCGCCGCTCTCAAGGACATCGGCCAACGTCACGGTGACCTTGCGCACGTCGCATGAGCCGGCCGCTGACGCGTCGACGACTGCTGCGGCGACATCGGTGCCGGTCGTGGAGATGGGTACGCCGTTGACGGTGACCAGTTCCCCGATTTGGTCTTGCACCGCACTGAGATTGACGGCGTCGCTAAACCGCAGCGTGAACACTGTTGCGGTCGCTGCTGGAGGCTTCATGCCGTCGGGGGTGTCGGCTGCGCTAGCGGTGATGCTCACGGTAAGCGCATCCGCCGATGCCGATGCCGCCAAAGCGTCCGCCATCACCTGGGCACTGACTGCGCTGTAGCCGCCGATGGCGAGCAGTTCGTATTCGATCTTGTCGCCGCCAGTGGTTTCTTCGGGTCGGCTCGCCAGCCAATCTCGCACGGATGCTGGCAACGTGTCACTCACGAACAGAACCGGCACCAAGTGCCCTTCGGCGAGGTAGGGAGCGGCTGCAATCGCATCCGGCGACACAGCGTGTCCGCTGCTGTTGATCAGCGCTGCTCTCATCATGTTGACGGGCAGCAAGTCGTCCGCGCATTCGTTGAGCGCGAGATTCGCGACCGCAACCGACATCTGCGCGGGGCTGTCGCCGTCAACCGGGATGATTGTCTGAACACCCGACGAGGTCAGCGCTGCGCGCACCGATTGTGAGACATGGGTCTCGCTACCGATAACTGCAACGGTGCGCACGTCGTTCGTCTCGATCCACTCCTGCGTCGAGTCGGGCAACTCATCTGCTCGTGTGAGCAGCACCGGCAGCGACAGCCGATTCGCGATTGGGGCGATAGCGGTTGCTCCAGCGAGACTGACATCTCCGCCGTTCGCAAGGATCGCCCCAACGGCAGTGTCCCCGCACCAAGAGCCGGGCACAGCAATGCGCGATGCAATCTGCGCAGCGGTTGCATAGCGGTCAGAGCCGTCGATTCGCTCAACACTTGGCTTGTTCACGGCAGACCTGATCGCAGTCAGAACGCTGTCAGAGATGGCAGCGGGACCGCCGAGCACATAGACCTGCGCCACGCCGTAGTCCTCGATGAAGTTTTTGACGCCGCGGTGCAGTTCCCCGCCTCGGGTGAGCAGCACTGGCGCGTCCTCGTCGCCAGCCAGCGCGGACACGGCGACAGCATCAACGAGTGACTCGCCCGAGGCGACGAACGCCACAGGCACTGAGCCGATACCGCCCACCTGCCCCGCGAATGCCTTCGCCAAAGCCAGCGCGGTTGCGTACCGATCGGTACCGGCGAACTGCCGTACTTCGGCAGTGCTCGGATCTCTGTCGTGGTCGTCCAGCACTTCTCGCGATGTGTTTGCGGCCTGGGCCGGTGTCCCTGCTACGACTGCCAGCACTGATGCCATGAGCATCGCTGCCAAGATCGCTGCGAGAGAGCGCCTGCCTCGCCGCTTCGAATAGGTAATCAAGGTGTGTTTCTCCTTGTTCCACTCCTTTCCGTGTGATTTCAGGAATTGACCGTTCTTGCAGCGGCTTGGGGCCGGCTGGGGGGACGCGAAGAGCCCCGGGGCGGATGCCCCGGGGCTCCTCTCAGTTTTGCTGTTCCGGTCGGGCGGGCGAGCCGCCCGAGCGGTTTAGGTCAACTGTGCAACCAGCTCCTAGCCGGTGGGCGCAGGGACGCTGGCGCTCATGGCGATGCGGATCTTCGAACCGTAGTTGAAGTCGTTGTCGCCAGCGGCAGTGTCGCCGTAGCCGTTGGCCACCGAGTTGTTACCGGTGCTGTCCTGCCGGTCGATGACGGTGGTGGTGCTGGTATCGCTGTCAACCGGGGTGCCGTCAGCGTTCTTGTCGAAGCCGTCAGGGATATCAACGATGTCCCGCGCCTTCGGCAGTGCCGCAGCATTGCCCGTGCTGATGTCGAACATGCCGGTCCGCATCGGGCCAGCAGCAGCATCCTTCGTGAAGTCACCGGCCGTTGCATTCAGCGCCGTCAGCAGGGCCGCCTGATCGGCAACGCCAGCTGCCTGCGCACGCGTCAGCGCGCCAGCCAGCACGTGTGTCATCAGACGCCCGGACTGATCAGCGGTGATGTCTTCGACGTAGCCGTTGAAGGTCACCCTGAGGTTCGCCCGGGTATTGCCGCCAGCCAGCGTGGCGACATCGTCACCGTCGCCTGCGTCTTCGGCAGTCGACACCGGAAGCAGTGCATGCATCAGCTTGTGGTTCGCAGCCTTGCAGGTGTCCGTGTTGTCGTCGAGGTACGAGTTGTCCACGAGGACGTTGAACAGGCTGTTGACCGTCGCGTTGCCCTCCAGGGCAGCCTTCAGGTCAGCGAACGTCGGCTCGCCGTTGACGATCCGGAACACGATGCGACGATCCGTGGTGCTGACGAAGACGTCGATGTCGGCGTCCTTCTTCACGTCCCACGTGCTCGCCCGGTCGCCACGGATGGTCCAGCCGTTGCCGAACGCACCAGCCGCAGCACCGTCAGCCTTGGCCTGCAGCCACACGGCCTCATTGGCCTGTGCCTGCGTGGCGCTGCGGGCATCCGTCGGAGCAGCAGCGCCCTGGTGCGCCGACGGGATCGGCGCAATGGCCTGCATGTTGTGGTCCAGGCTGCTCATCTGCACGCTGCTCACTCGCAGCTGGCTGACGGGAGCCACCGGCACGCCAGTGGTGACCTGGCTCTGGTTGGCTTCCGGCGTCCGGGTGTCGGTGATCGCGCCGCGGTTCGCCCGGAAGCGGTCGTTGGCATCGATCACGCCGACCTGGGTGCCGTCCCTGTTCGGGTCGTCGCCGAGGGCGAACGTCAGCAGCGCACTCTTGTCGTTGGTGGTATCGCCATCAGTGAAGTCGACACCTGTCACAGTCACTCCGGTGACACCAACGTCGCCGGCGGTGACCTCAAAGAGAGCCTCGCCATTGGCATCAGTCAGCGACCCCGACGCGAGACCGGCGTTCGCCAGCCCTGTGTCGTCAGACACCAAGCCGTAGACCGCATTGTGGCCACGGATGGCGACAATCCGGATCGTCGGACGCTGGGTGTCGACCGCAGCCGCAGGCACGGTTGCCGAAGTCGGTTGCACGGGCCGGCGGTCGCCGTCGGCGCCCACCAGCACTGTGCCCTCAACGACGGAGATCACGTCGTTGGCCTTCAGGGTGCGCTCCAGCGTCACCGTCACGGTGTCGGGATCGCACGGCGCAGCGGTGCCGGGGGCATCGGTTGCCACGTCGGCAGGCACGCCGTTGATCTGCAGGACGTCCTCCAGCTTGTTGCGAAGGTTCGCATTCGCCTCACGGGAGATGTCGTCGCTGAAGTGCAGGTAGATGGTGCTGCCGCCGCGAGCCGCTGCCAGACCGGCGTCTGCCTTGTCTGCAGCGCCGCTGATGGTGACCGACAGTGCGTCAGCCGAGGCAGCAGCGTCTACCGCTGCTGACATGACCGCATCGCTCACTGCAGCGGTGCCGCCGACAGCCAGGACCCGCAGGTGGACCTTGTTGCCGTTGGCGTCCTCTTCTGGCGTTCCAGCGAGGTGGTCGCGCACCGAAGCGGGCAGCGTGTCGCCGACCGCAAGGATCGGGATCAGACCGCCGCCAAGCTGGTCGAGGTCGTCAGCGAGCACCGGAGCAGCCGGGATGCCGTCGATCACGCTGTCGCTGTTGATCAGCGCCACCGTGTTGCCGGACACCGGCGAGAGGTCATCAGCGCAGTCGCCAGCGATCACGCCGGCAATCGCGACCGACACCTCACCAGCGGAGTCACCGCCGATGCGCTCGACCGTGTCGACGCCAGCATCGCCCAGCGCGGTCATGACGTCAGCAGACACGCTGCCTTCGCCGCCGACCACCACGACATGCTCGACGTCCTGAGCGTCGATGTAGCTGATCACAGCGTCGACGAGATCGTCGCCAGCAGTCAGCAGCACCGGAAGCTCGAGACGGTTCGCCACCGGGCCGATCGCCACAGCGTTGAAGAGCTCGTCATCGGAGCCATTCACAACAATCGCTGAGTTCTCGTTCGTGCCGCACCACGACTCGCCCGACAGGTTCGACGCAATCGCAGCCGAAGTGTCATAGCGGGTGTCGCCCTGGATGCGGTTCACATTCGGACCGTGGGCCAGACCCTTCAGGGCATCTTCCACTCCGCCGCTGACGGCAGCCTCGCCGCCGAGCACGTAGATGTTGCCGATGCCGTAGTCCTCGAGGAAGTCGGCCACGCCGCCATGCAGCGAGCCCGACCGCGTCAACAGGACCGGGGCGTCCATGAAGCCCGCAAGACCGGAGACCGACACGGCGTCAACCAGCGACTCGCCCGATGCGACGAACGCACTCGAGACCGAGCCGATGCCGCCGCGGTCGTCCGCGAAGCGGGTGGCGAGCTTGAGCGCCGTCTGGTAGCGGTCGCTACCGGCGAACTCGCGTGCGCCTGCGGCGGTGAGGTACTCACCTGATGTGTTTGCGGCCTGGGCCGGAGTCCCCGCTACGACCGCTAGCACCGACGCCATAAGCATCGCCGCCAAGATCGCTGCGAGGGAACGCCTGCCCCGCCGCTTCGTTCGGATAGTCAAGGTTCCTTTTCTCCTTGTTCTGTACGACGGGAGATGCTCCCGCTCTGCATTGTCAAACCCCGCGTCGCCGCGGTTTGTGACAGCGCCGACCGGTTGAAGGGCTCACCTCGGCATTACTGCCTGCGATGAGCCCCACCTGCTTGTTCCGCATACCGGGGGTACGCGGAACAGGTCCAGTGTAACGGTCTTGCCCGCCGCGTCATAGGGGAATTTCTCCCCGATTTTCGAGGTGCCACGACGGGCCGGTAACTGCATCGGTGCCAGCACGGCATCAGGTGGATTTGCGGCGGCGGGGGCGGGGGGCGACGTAGTCGGCCCAGGCGGCCATGAGCTCGCGGCGCTGCTCAAACAGGTCGCCTCGCACGTAGGCGGCCTCGGTGGTGTTTCCCACCACATGGGCCAGCGCCGCCTCGCCCACCGCCCACGGTGTGGTGGTGGCCTCGATGGCCCACGTCTTGAACGACGAGCGAAACCCGTGCACGGTGCAGTCGAGACCGTTGGTGCGCAGCAGTTTCAGCAGTGTCTGCCAGCTCAGCGGGTTCCCCGGCTTGAGCGGGGAGGGGAACACCAGGCCTGAGCCGTCGTCGAGCTCGCGGGCCGCTTCGAGCACCTCGAGGGCCTGGCCGCAGAGGGGAACACGGTGCTCGGTGCCCGACTTCATGCGCTCGCCGGGGATGCGCCAGGCCGCGTCTGCGTCCTCGATCTCGCTCCAGCGGGCACCCCGGGCCTCGGCCGAGCGGACCGCTGTCAGCACCAGGAACCGCAGGCAGAGCTTGGCTGCGCTGGAGGAATTGCAGGCCGCCACCCTGGTGAGCGCCCCGGGCACCCCGCGGTAGTGCAGTGCCCGCTGGTGATTGCGGACCCGGGGCATCGGCGGCAGGGCGGCGTCGATGCCGTCGCCGGCGGCGTTGGACGGGATGTGCTCGTGCAGCGCCATCGCATAAGAGAGGACAGTGCGGATGCGCTGGCGCACCCGCCGGGCCGTCTCGGGCTTGTCGTGCCAGATGGGGTGCAGCACCTCGAGCACGTCGGCTCGGGTGATGCGGTCGACCGGCAGATCCATCAGCGGCTCGGCATGGCGGTGCAGCGAGCCGAGCCACTCCTGGGCGTGGCGCGGGTTGCGCCAGCGGGGCGCGTTGAGGGCATGCACTGCTGCCGCCGCGTGGGCGAAGGTGGGCGCGGCGGCGATCTGGTGGTTGCGGGCCGACACGTGGCGGGCGTCGGCAAGCAGGGCCCGCGCCCGCAGCTCTGCGGTGCGCAGCCGGGCCTCGTCGAGGCTGACGGTGGGGTAGGCGCCCAGCCCGATGTCGCGGCGCTTGCCGTCGGTGGTGATCCGGGCCACCCACGAGCGCCGGCCCGACGGCTTGACCACGAGCGTGAGCCCGCCGCCGTCGGCGTGCTTCCCCGGCGGTGCGTGCTGGATGTCGGCTGCGTTGAGTCTGCCTGGCTGTGCCACGTGTGTGCCTCTCGGGTTCCCCGCTGGACCCCTCGGGTTCCCCGTCGTGCCCCCTAATAATGGTGATTATCGCGTGTCGGTTGGGAACGGGTTGTCGTCAGTCGTTCGATTGTCTGATCGTTGACCTGCGGTTATCGGGAATTCCTCACATCGATGGGTAGTTCGACGCGAGGAACAAGGAGAAACATAACCTTGACTACCTCTTCGAAGCGGCGGGGCAGGCGTTCCCTGGCTGCAATCGCGGCGGCGTTGCTCATGGCATCGGTGCTCGCGGTCGTAGCAGGAGCCCCGGCTCAGGCCGCAAATACATCCAGCGAAGCGCTGGTCGACTCGAACGGTGACGGCGTGCCCGATGCACGCGAGTTCGGCGGCCGCGATCGCTACGACACGGCGAATCGACTCGCCGCGAACTTCGGCAAGGCCGAAGGCCTGGGCAACGTCCCGGTGGCCTTCGTGGCCTCCGGCTACATGCTGGTGGATGCGATCTCAGTTGCCGGTCTTGCCGGCTTCCTGGACGCACCCGTGCTGCTGACACCGTCTGAGAGCCTCAACGCCGGCGTGGCCGACTTCATCGAGGACTACGGCGTGCAGACCATCCACGTGCTGGGCGGTCCTGCTGCGGTGTCCGACTCGGTGGTCGAGGCCATCGAGGGCCTGGCGAACAAGCCCACGGTGAGCCGCATCTACGGTGCCGACCGGTACGCGACGGCTGCTGCGGTGGCCTCCAACCTGGGCGGCGGCGGCGCTTCGTGGTGCGGCGGTGCCGAAGCTGCAGCGATCCTCGCAAACGGCGGCGATGTGTCGCTGGCGTACGCGATGGCGATCAGCCCGGTGGCGAACCGCCTGCAGCTTCCGCTGCTGCTGACCGCTGCCGATGAGCTGCCTTCAGCCACTGAGGACTTCATCACCGATCAGGACATCGAGCATGTCGTGATCATGGGCGGCGAGTCCAGCGTGTCCGACGACGTGTCGGCAGCGCTGACCTCCGCAGGTGTTGACACCGTGACCCGCATCGACGGTGACACGCCCGCAGCCGCATCGGCGGCGCTGGCGGCGCTGGCCACTGGCAGCTGCAAGGCCGACTTGGGCCTGGTGTCTGGCGACACCGTGGCGCTGGTCGCCGCGAGCGGCCTGCCTGACGGCGTTGCCGCCTCACCGGTGCTGGCCTCGAGCTACCAGAACGGCAGCCTGGTGCCGATGCTGATCGTGGGCGACACGCTGCCCGCCTCAGTGAGCGACTACCTGGCCGGCACACCGGCGCTGTCTGGCTCCAGCAAGCTGCACCTCAACATCGTCGCCATCGGCGGTGATGCTGCGGTGAGCTCGAGCGTCATGGACGCTGCGCTTGCAGCCGCGGCCTCAGCCGACTCACTGACCGTGTCGATCACCAAGTCCGACGACGCGGAGAAGGCCCCGCAGGTGGGCGACTCCATGGTTGCGCTGCGGTTCAGCGACAACATCGTCGACGATGACAGCAGTGCCTCGCCTCCGACGACGGCCCTGACCGACCTGATTCGCGACAACCTGATGGTCAACGGCGTGCCGGCACGGCTCGGCGACACCACGCCCATCAGCCGCGCTGACGGCACAGGCGGCGCTTGCAGCCCTGACACAGTCACGGTGACTCTCGCGTCGGCCCTCAAGGCTGGCGATGTGGTCTCGCTGACTGGCGGCGCGAAGTTCGGTGCCAACATGGACCGTCGGACGGTTGCCGCTGCCTCTGTCACTGTGCCTGCAGTCGCACGCGACACCAGCGCCCCAGTGGTGAATGTCATCGCCATTGACGCCGGAGTCGAGTCCAATGACGTTGCCTTGGTGCAGTTCGACGCGACAGACCTCGACACCAACGACAACAACAACACTGTTGACACTGACGAGATCGTGATCACCAGCGCGACCGCGAAGGCCGCGACCGCGGCTCAGACCCTCGCAACCGGTGGCACCATCTCGGTGGACACAGCGAACACCGACGGCACCCCGTCTGGCACCACCACGACCTTCGCGGCAGGCGACCGCATCACCATCAAGAGCGGCGCCCTGGTCGACAGTGCTGGCAACAAGAGCCGTGCTCGCACCTTCACCGTGCTGGCTGCTCAGGCGAGCCCGCGGATCACAGCGGTCACGATGAGCGAACAGGCGCACACGGCGCAGGCGAGTGTGAACGTTCCGGAGGCCATCTCCGAGGCGAGTCCGGACAGTGACCCTGCCAACGACATCATGATCAAGGCCAAGAAGGGCGGCCCGGCTGATGGTGCCGTCGGCAATGGCTGGACGATCAGGTTCGACCGGGCAACCGCCTGGAAGGCCGACCCCAAGGCTGCGGTCGACATCGACGTGCATATCAGCGCCAAGGACCGGCTGGTGTCGGTGCGGTTCAACGCCGGCAACGCCAAGTTCGCCGACCTGAAGTCGGCGCTGGAAGCCAACAGTGCGTTCGGCGCCATGTTCATGGTGACACTGCCGCCAGATGCCAGCGGTGCCTGCGGCGCAACGGCCAACAACCCGCTGCAAATCAGTGCAGTCACCCGTGGCCAGACCGTTGCCACCAGTGGCGGCGAGACGGCAGTTGCCATCGAGGTCAGGTTCAACGCCTACGCCTTGAGCATCGACGCTCTCACCGAACTCGGCAACGACGTCTTCGCGGAGACTGCCAAGCGGTACAACGCGGTTACGGAGACCGACTTGGATGCCGCAGGTCTGGCGGGTGCCATCAACAACCTCACGGGCACCCGGCTCGCGGCATCGCTGGTCAACGCTGCGGACGGTTCCGACGGCACCAGCGTGGATCTCAGTGCCACACTTGCTGGTCCGCGGACCTCGGCAACCTACGAGCTGGAGACCAACAACCCGCTCTTGCTGCCCAAGGTCCGTGACCTGGTGAACACGCTGGCGGGCTCGGTTGACGGTGCGACTCCCGACAACGCACCGGTTGCGACTGGCTACGCAGCTGACGCTGCGGGGACGACGACTGCCAACGAGGCAGAGAACGCGGCCTCACAGGTCCGCATCAGCCAGAGCAACAGCGTCAAAGCACCTGACTTCAAGTAGGCGCTAGCTGCATAGGTGATTGGTACCGGCCGGGCGGCTTGTCCGCCCGGCCGGTGCTGCCTATTTCGGACTATTTCGGATCAGGAGTTCCGAGGCGATCATGAACACACCACGCACCACACGACGCCTCCGGCGCTCCTTTGCTGCGATCTCGGCGGTGCTGCTGTGCGCCGCTGCGCTGGCAGCAGTGACGAGCAGTCCGGCTTCGGCCGCCAACACGGCCAGCGAGGCGCTCATCGACACCGACAACGACGGAGTCGGTGACGCTCGCGAATTCGGCGGGCGCGACCGCTATGACACTGCGCTGCGGCTGGCGCAAAACTTCGGCGAATCGAAAGGACTCGGCGGCGTTGCCGATGTGTTCGTCGCATCGGGCGAGACGCTGGTCGACGCCGTGGCCGTCTCCGGTCTCGCCGGCTACCTCGACGCCCCGGTCGTGCTCACGCGGCGAGACAGCCTGCCTCGCGCTGTGGCCGACTATCTCGAGGACTACGGCGTGCGGAACATCCACGTGCTCGGCGGCCCTGCCGCCGTGTCCGAGACGGTGTTCGCGTCGCTAGCGGCCCTCGACCACTCCCCGACGGTGGCCCGCATCCAAGGTGCGGACCGCTACGCCACTGCAGCCGCTATTGCTTCGACGCTCAGCGGCGGCACTGCCGGGGGCAACGTGTGGTGCGGCGGCACGGACAACGCCGCAATCCTGACCAACGGCGGCGACGTCTCGCTGGCCTACGCCATGCTCGTGGGCCCGGTCGCCAGCCGCCTGCAGCTCCCCGTGCTGCTGACCGCACAGAATGAGCTGCCAGCCGCGACCCGCGACGTCATCAGCGACGAGGACTACGAGCACATCGTGATCGTGGGCGGAACCTCCAGCGTGTCTGCCGACGTCTCGGGCGAGCTGACCGCAGCGGGGGTCGACACGATCACCCGCATCAACGGCGACACCCCTGCTGCCGCGTCGGCAGCGCTGGCCAAACTGGCCACCAACGGTTGCCGCGGCGACCTCGGCGGTGTGTCCGACACCACCGTCGCCCTGGTGGCCGAGAGCGGCCTGCCCGACGGCGTGGCCGCATCGCCGGTGCTCGCCGGTTCGTACCGTGCCGGCCTGCTGGTGCCGATGCTGGTGGTGGGCGACGGACTGCCCGCCGCAGTGACCGAATACTTGAACGCCACACCGCAGGAGGACGCGGCCGGCAACAAGCTGCACATGGAGATCGTCGCCATCGGCGGGCCTGCAGCCGTAACTCCGGGCGCCATGAACTCAGCACGAGCTGCAGCAGCCTTCGCGCCGGCGCTCACGGTGAACATCGTCTCGCCCACCGACTGGGACAACGACGGTCAGAAGGACGATCAGCCTCGAGCAGGCGAGACCTCGTTCGAGCTGCACTTCAGCGATGACATCGCAGGCAGCTCCGACAACACGGCGGACGCGACCACCAAGTTGCGGGCACGGCTGCTTGACGTGCTGCGCATCGGCGGCGTGCCTGCCGTGCTGACCGACCAAGCGTCCGCGCCGTTCGGCGTCGACTTCGGCGGCAGCACCACCGACTGCAACCCCGACACGGTGACGGTGAACCTCGCTTCGCCGCTGACAGCGGGCCAGCAGATCTCCATCGCCGCCACAGAGATCCAATTCGGTGCCCAATCGGACCAGCGCCCGCTTGCCGGCAAGCAGACCACGGTGGTCCGCAAGGAAACGAGAAGGCCGACCTTCGAGATCATCTCGATCATCGGCCAGAGCACGTTCACCGTCATCGCGAAGGACAATCAGAACACCGACACCGGTCTCGCCGAAGGCGAAGATCTGTTGGCCGCCGAGGTGACGGTGAGCGCTGGTGCCAACCTGGCCGTGAGCAGCGTCAGCGGTGGCCCAGTGCCAGCGCCCACGGCCCCTGCGAGCAGGGTCACCGAGCACACCTTCACCGTGACCATGGACAGGCCCTTGGTGAGCGGCGATCGGATCAAGATCGCCAAGGACGCGATCGCCGATGAAGCCGGCAACGAGAACGTCGAGCGCACCGGCCCCACGCCGGTCACGCCGACACCCGATGTGCGCCTGACCAGCCTTCGCGTGAGCAGCCACTTCCACAACACGCAAGCCAAGTACGCGGTGCCCGTGGCGTTGACCAGCGGCAACAGCGCCGAAGGCGGAGCCGAGGATGTGTTCTTCACGGCCAAGCCCACCGGCAGAGCTGCCGGCGCCAACGGCAACGACTGGACGTTCGACTTCCGCCAGGCCAGCACCTACAACGAGAACCGGCCCCTCAGCATCGAGGTGCTGGTGAACACGACCGGCAAGCGTGCGTTCATCACGTTCGGCGGCGGCAAGCCGAAGTTCTCTGACCTGGCGGCTGCACTGCGGTCGCACAGTGTCTTCAACAGCCTCTGGGAGGTCAGTGTCGACAACGTGGTGGGTGCATGCGCATCAGCCAACAAGGAGCTCACTGTGGGAGCGGCAGTGACTGCGCCTGGCGACGACACGTCGACTGACAAGGTCCGCGACGGCAACACCATGATGGCCATCGAGGCCAACTTCACCGGCCACGTGCTGGCAGTGCACAGTTCGGAGCTGCTCGCAGACGTGTACGCGCCGACAATCGTCCGTGTGCCGGCGGCGACGCTGACCGACATCGGTTTGGACAGCGAGACCGATGTCCCCGGCCCGGTCCGCACCGTCCGCTGGGTGGCATCCACTGAAGACGTGGGCCAGCTGCCGAAACCCGGTGACCGCATCAACATCGAAGCGGACACCATCGCCGACGGCTACGCACAGGACGTCACGACTACCGACGTGAACGAGAGCGTAAACCGCGCCCAGACGAACTTCACCATCGGCAGCGGCGCCACCCCACCGCGCTAACCCCCACTGGCGGCCAAGGGGTCGCTCACCCCCACCGCGGTCACCGGCCGGCTGAGCCCCGAGTTCCTCGCGTCGCCGTCCTCGTGAGCGAAAACAACCCAGAGCAGTGTCGCCGGGCCGGTCCGCACCGTTCGCTGGGTGGCGCCGGCGAACTGCTTCGCCTGGCGCTCCAGATCACGCTGGAGCTGGTTCAAAGGACGAGATGACGAGCCAGGCGTCGCGGGCCTGCTCGCTCTCGAAGCGGCCGGCTTCCGCCTGAGCCTTCAACTGCTCCCAGGTGCATCCGACGTCATCGAGCATGTGCTGGTTGCCTTCGCGGACGTCGTCGTCGGTGTAGTGGATGACCTTGACATCGTCATAGCTGTTGCTCATTCGGAAACACCTCCTCAGAACGCAGTCCTACGGCACGTGAGCTTATGGGGGCATCGACCTACGGCAGGCGACGGTGGTGCTTGGCGCACTAGCTGCGAACTGCCCGGTCACCGTAGAAGAAGTCGGCCTGGCGCTCAAATGAATTTCAGATCATTTGGTTTATTGCCAGAAGCGCCACTCGTCGGCGGAAACGCGAAGGAGCCCCGGGGCCGAAACCCCGGGGCTCCTCTCAGTTTTTGTGTACCGGTCGGGCAGGTGAGTCGCCCGAGCGGCTCAGGTCAACTGTGCAGCAACTCCTAGGAAGGCGCCTTGACGCTGCTGCTGCGGTGCATCCACAGCGTGCTTGCAGCGTTGCCGGTGTCGTCGGTCTCCGTATCGCCGTCGTCGGCGTAGCCGGTGGCGACGGTGTTCGCGTCGATGACGACGCGGTCCTTGCCTTGCCCAGGCTGGAGCAGGATGCCTGCGCTGGTGGTCACGGCAACAATCTCAATGCGTGCCATCTTGGACGGTGCAGTGAACACGACCGCTGCACTCGTGGTGGCGTCGCCGGCAGTCTGCGCGACGTTCGCAACGTCGATCCCGCGTCCAGCCGCACCTGCGAGCACGTCCGCAAGAAGCGCCGATGCCTGCGTCGTGTCGATGGTCTGCACGTAGCCGTTGAATGTGACCTCAGCGGCCATCGTCGTGCGGCCTCCAGCGAAGGGGGCTGCGGTGTCGAGGCCGGTGGTGCCATCAGCGATGACGAGCTTGGTGTCGCTCAGGGGCGACGCGCACGCTGTCTCGGTCGCCGTCGTCGACGCGATCTTCACGTCGAACAATGCGGCGAATGCAGAGTGTGCCTCGAGCGCGGACTTGAGATCCCCGTATGTGGGCACACCGCTGTTGATCGTGGCCACCACGCGTCGGCCCTTCGGGTCGACTGACACAACGATGTTGACGGCGTCGCCTGCAGTCGCATGGCCACTTGCCTTGCGCAGCCGGAACATCCAGCCGTTGCCGTACACACCGCCTGCATTGCCGTCCTTCTTCGCCGAGAGCATCACCTGATCGGCTGTGCCGCCGGTGAGTGCGTCAGCCAGGGACATGCCCGCCTGATTGGTATGGCTCTGGGCGCTGACGCGGATAGCGGTCGCCTTGGGGAACGCCTTGGCCGCTTCAACACGACCGTGTGCACGCGGGCTGTCGTTGCCTTCTGCATCGACAAGCGCGCCCCGCATGAACGTGATCTGGTCGTTGGCCTTCCACTCGGCATCGACGCCAGCGTCCTGGGTGCCCAACGTCAGTTCAAACGTCGCGGAGCCTTGAGCATTCAGCGTCACATCGCTGATAGCGGAGAGGACCAGCGACTTGCCCCCGCGGGTGGCACGCACCTCGCCATCGTTGGCAATGTTGGCGGTCTCGGCGTTGTCAATAGTCAGCGCAGCGTCGCCATTCTCAGTGCCGAGGTCGTCGGAGGTAACCGTCACCTGCACGACTCCGGGGTCGGTGCCGTTCTGGTCCTCGACGCCCACGATGGTGATCTTCGGTCCGGTGTTGTCCACGGCCTTTGCCGGAACCGTCACCGATGTCGACGCAACGGTGCGCTGGTCGCCACCGTCGCCAATCTCCAGCGTTGAGCCTGCGACCGAGATGACGTCACCCGCCTTGAGCGCGGTCACGCCAGTGATGCGCACGATGGCCGAGTCGCAGCGGTAACCCGACTCGGTGGCTTCCAAGGTGCCATCAGTGTCGGCGGCAGCAACGGTGAAGGTGGCTGGGACGCCGTTGATCAGGACGATGTCCCTGAGCTTGCCTTGCAGGTTGTCACTGTCGCCGTGGGCAACACGGTCGTTGAACCGCAGCGTGAAGCTGGTGTCGCCAATAGCGGGCGGGTTGCCGTAGCCGTCGGCAGTGGGCGTGTCGACGTTGTTGGTGATGGCCACGGTGAGCGCATCCGCTGAGGCTGCGGCGGCGATCGCTGCTGTCATGACCGCCTCGGACACTGCGGCTGTGCCACCAATGGCGAGCAGCCGGTAGTGGACCTTGTCGGCACCGCGCTGCGACGGCGTAGCGGCGAGGTATTCGCGCACCGAGGCAGGCAGCGTGTCACCAACGAGCAGGATCGGCACGAGGTCGCCGTCGGACAGCACCGGGGCAGCCGTGATGGCGTCTGGGGCCACGTCGCGGCCCCAGCCGTTCACGAGCGCTGCCTGATTGAGCGCAACCGGCGCGAGATCGTCGGCGCAGTCGCCGGTGATGGCCTTGGCGACGTTCACCGACAGCTCGCCGGCAGTGTCGCCGCCAATGCGCTCCACTACATCGACTCCGTCGGCTGTGAGCATCTTGGCGACGTCGGCAGACACGTCGGCAGTCGAGCCGACGATGACGACATGCTCGATGCCGTTGTCGTCGATCCAGGTGCGGGTCACCTCGGGCAGCTCGTCGGAGGCGGTGAGCAGCACCGGCACGGCGAGACGGTTCGCTACCGGACCGATGACCGTTGCGGCGGCCAGTGATGTGTCGCCGCCGTTGACGAGCACAGCGGCCTCCTCGTCGGCGTCGCACCACGACCGGGATCCGTTCAGGGCCGAGGCGATTGCAGCGGCCGTCGCGTACCGGTTGTCGCCGGCGATGCGCGTCACTGTTGGCTCATGGACCAAGGCCTCGATCGCAGTGACGACTGCATCGGAGATAGCGGCGGTGCCGCCCAGCACGTGAACGGTGCCGACGCCGTAGTTCTCGAGGAAGTCGCCGACGCCTCGGTGCAGCTCCCCGCCACGGGTGAGCAGCACCGGCGCGTTCAGATCGCCTGCCAAGGCCGACACCGTGACGGCATCGACCAGCGACTCGCCCGAGGCAACGAATGCGACAGGCAGGCCGCCGATACCACCGTTGTTGTCGGCGAAGGACTTCGCGAGCGCCAGAGCGGTCTCATAGCGAGTGTCGCCAGCGAACTGGCGCACCGTCGCGGTCTTGGGGTTGTTGTCGTGATCGACCCGCACTTCGCTTGCTGTGTTTGCGGCCTGGGCTGGCGAACCCGCTACGACCGCGAGCACCGATGCAATGAGCATCGCCGCCAAGATCGCTGCGAGAGAGCGCCTGCCTCGCCGCTTCGAGTAGGTAGTCAAGGTTATGTTTCTCCTTGTTCGGCTCCTTTCCGTGTGATTTCGGCCCCCAACAGGCCACTCATCAGCCGCTCACGAGGCACCCGCTCTCTTCGGGCCGCCGTGTCAAGCAGTGATTCTGGTAACCAATCAAATGGTCTGAAATTCATTTGAACGCCAGACCGACTTTTTCTACGGTGCCCGGCAGTTCGCAGCTCGCACCGGGAGGTCGCCGTGTCTGAAGAAGATCGATCTCGGCTCTACGCTTGGCTGCGTGAGCAGACCGACGAGCCGCTGGCGGAGTACCTGATGTCGTGCCTGCCGGCCGCGCCGCTGTCGGACCTGGTGACCAAGCAGCACTTGGAAGCCGTGCTCTCAGCAAGGTTCTCCGCATTCGAGCTGAAAATGGCCGCACAGCTCGAGGCAGTCCGCAAGGAAGCCGCGGCGCAGCGCGAAGCGGATCGGGAAGCACAGGCCGCGCAGCGCGAGGCCGACCGCAAGACGTTGGACCAGCGCCTGCGGCGGCTCGCCATTGCACTGCCCATCGAGATCGTGGTGGCGCTCGCAGCAGTCGTCGCCGTCACCGAGTGGCTGCGCGGCTGAACGCCACCTGGCCACGACTGCACTAGGACTCGATCACTAGGGTCCGCTGGGTGCGGCGGACGAGGACGGCAGTGCTGGCGGTGCTCGTCGGGCTTGCTGCGCTCGGCGGCGCCATCGTGCCGTCGGGAACGGTCTCCGCAGCGTCCGATGACGGCGCACCGGCCTCCGCTGCGGATCGGCCTGCGTCGTACCCGGCTGTCGAGGGGCCGCGCAGCGACGACCTGTTCCTGGCTGCGTCACGCGGACGCACCTGCATGGTCCGTGCGGACGGCACGGTGACGTGCTGGGGCGACTACGGCCTGCGCCAACGGTTGAGCACGGCAGGTCTGGTGGACGTCGTTGCGCTGAGCAGCGGCGACGAGCCCTTCGGGGGGCGTGGGCCGCTGCACGTGTGCGCACTGCACGCGGCCGGGACCGTCTCGTGCTGGGGGTCGGGCCACTTCGGACAGCTCGGCCAGGGCGACGTGGAGACGCACTACGTGCCGGTGAGCGTGCAGGGACTCGACGACGCTGTGGCGATAGCTGCCGGGGAGCGGTTCACCTGTGCGGTACACCTCGACGGCGGCGTGTCGTGCTGGGGTTCGAACCATGTCGGCGAGCTGGGTCACGGGTTAGAGGTATCCGAGATCCACCTGCCGACACGGGTGCCGGGTGTCGCCGATGCCGTCGCGATCAGCGCCGGCAACGATGCAGCGTGCACCATCAGCAGCAGCGGTGCGGTGACGTGCTGGGGATGGGGCGACGTCGCAGGACCGCCCCAAGCTGTTGCGGGTCTCAGCGACGTGACGGCCATCTCGATCGGCGGCACCTTGACCTGCGCAGTGGTGTCGGAAGGCGACGTCTATTGCTGGTCCACCTATGTGGGCGGCTCCACGCCGAGGAAGATGCCCGGCCTGGCGGACGTCGTCGACGTGGCCATGGGTTTCGGCACCGGCTGCGCAGTTCATCGAGACGGCGGCGTGTCGTGCTGGGGGAACAACAACGTGGGCCAGGTGGGCGACGGCACGAGGGAAAAGCGAACAGAACCGGTGCGGCTCGCCGGCATCAGCGATGCGATCGACGTGAGCCTCGGCCGGCAGACCACCGAGGTGACCGCCCACTCATGCGTGCTGCACCGTGACGGCGGCGTGTCGTGCTGGGGAGGCAACGAGCGCGGACAGCTCGGCGACGGCACCGGCGAGCATCGGCCGTACCCGCAACGAGCCGAGACGTTCCCGGCGTTTGCCGGCAGCGAGTCGCCCGTGCTCGACCGGGGTCTGCTGCTGGCGTGGGTCGAGCAGGCGATCGGCGAGCACGTGGCGGAGTTCCCCTGGCACTGGGCCGCCTGGGACTACGCCCGGCATCAGGCCAAATAGCGCCTCGCGCCAGAGTTCGCCTAGCTCGCGCTGAACGTGGCTGCGCGGCTGAGCAAGCCTGTGGCTAGGCGGAGGTGGGTCTGGCTGTTGCCATGGACGACCAGGCACCCCATCCCTCGGTGTTCCGGGCCCTGACTCGAACCTTGTAGCTGTCGCCGTTGGTCAGGGACGAGAGCACTACCTCCAGGTCCGTGAGGGTTGTGTGGGACACAGCCGTATTCGTTGCCCAGCCGGCGCCGAGAGCGGTGCAGTCTTCGTCGGTGTCGTTGCAATAGTCCACTTCGTACTCGACGATGTCGGAGTGGTTCCTGGCGGGTGCCGTCCACGTCACGGTGATCTGAGCGTTGCCGGCCGTCACTCGAGGTGTCGAGGGCGGATTCGGGCCGCCCGGCGTTCCCGTCTCCTGGCTCGTCCAGGCACTGTCGCCGTGGCTCCGGCTGAGAGTGCGCATTTCGACGAGGTGCGAGTTGCCGTTGGTGAGCCCCGAGATCGTGTAGCGGGTCGAGGTCGAACCGATGCCGGTCCTGGTCGTCCAGTCGTCGTAGTCGCTGGTGCAGTCCTTGGTGGCGTCGGTGTTGTCGCAGTACCGCAGCTGGAGGCTCGTGATCGTCGACCCGCGGGCGTTCGGCCTAGGCCACGTCACGATCAGCTGCCGGTTGCCCGATGCCAGCGTCATCGTGGGCGCATCGGGCGTGCCTCTCGGCATCCCCGTGGCCGCTTCCGACCACGGACTCTCGCGCAGGCCGGCCGTGGCACGCACGCGCACCTGGTACGCGGTGCCGTTGACGAGGCTGCCGATGGTCGTGCTGGTGCCGGTACCTGAATGCGTGTGCGTCTCCCATGCGGCGGCCCAGGTCGGGTTCGAGGTGCAGGTCAGCACCGTTGCGTCGCCGTTAGTCGCCTCGCACGCCCGGTAGCGCACGTCATAGCCGTCGATCACCGATCCGTTGGATCGCGGCACGATCCAGTTCACCGTCAGCTCAAGATTGCCCGTGGTCACCCTGGGCGTGGTGGGTGCCGATGGCGCGCCCACCGGCGTGCCGACCGCCGGCGTTTCGGACCACGACCCCCAGCCCTTCTCGTTCTGGGCTCGCGCTCGCACCTGGTAGGCGGTGCCGTTGGTCAGGCCGGTGATGATCCTGGACAGGCTGGCGCCGGTGTCGCCGTGCAGCCGCCAGTTGCCCCAGGTCGGATTCGAGTCACAGGTCTTGACCGTGGTGTCACCGTTGGTCGCCGTGCAGGCCCGGTAGGCCACCTCGTAGTGCTCGATCGTCGAGTCACGATCGTCTGGCTCTGCCCACGTGACGCGCAGCTGGCGATCGTCCGGCTCGGGTGTCCCGACCACCGGAGCAGCGGGCACTGCAGCCGGGATGGCCGACTTGGTCGACGACCAACCGCTGTTGCCGGTGGCGCTGTCGGCCCGCACTCGCACTTGGTAGGCGGTGTCGTTGGTCAGCGAGGTGATCGTCGTGGTCGTGGTGCCGTCGGTGACCGCTTGCGGCGTCCACGTCGCGTTCCACCTCGGACTGGAGGTGCAGTCCTTCCGTGTGGCTGTGCAGTCGCGGTACTCCACGGTGTAGCCGGTGATGGTCGAGCCGCGGGCTGCCGACGCGGTCCACGACACCACCAGCTGGGTGTGGCCTCGCTCCAGCGTCAGCCCGGTTGGCGTCGACGGTGCTGCCAGAGGGGTCGTGCTGGCGGAGGGCGACCACGGCCCGACGCCGTTGGCGTTGCGGGCTCGGACCCGCGCCTCGTACTTGGTGCCGTTGGTCAGGCTGGTGATGGTCGCAGCAGTGCTGGTGGCCCCATAGGTGCGCTCAGCCCAGTTCCCCCAGGTCGGCGTCGTGCCTGCGGCACAGGTCCTGACCGAGGTATCACCGTCGGTCGCCGTGCAGGCCCGGTACGCCACGATGTACTGGCTGATCGCCAGCCCGTTGCCGCTGGGCTCATTCCACGAGAGGCTGAACTTGCGGTCGCCCGGGTTGATGCTCGGCTGAGCGGGTGCATCGGGCCGCAACGACGGCGTGCCCGACGCCGACGAC
Organism: Candidatus Poriferisodalis sp.; assembly: GCF_965208555.1. GTDB lineage: Bacteria > Actinomycetota > Acidimicrobiia > Acidimicrobiales > Poriferisodalaceae > Poriferisodalis. The sequence continues at coordinate 1,677,230 of NZ_OZ242342.1, forward strand.
GACCACGGTCCGTTGCCCACGCTGTTGACGGCCCGGACCCGCACCCGGTACGTCGTGCCGTTGTTCAACGAGCGGATCGTTTCGGTAGTAGGAAGCGGGTCGCCCGTGACGTCGATCGGTGGATCCGTCCAATCGCCGTCCAGGCTGCAATCCGCTGTGCTCACGCACGAGGCGACTTGGTAGCTGGTGATGGCGGCCCCGTTGTCCGCCGGGGCCTTCCAGGTCACCACCAGCGTTTCATTGCCCGGGGTCAGCGTGGGCGTCGCGGGCTTGGCCGGCTTGCCGAGCGGCGTTGACTCCCCGGCCGCCGAGTACGGGCCGAAGGTGTTCGTACTAGTGCGAGCCCGTACGCGCACTTCGTACGCGGTCGCGTTCGTGAGGTTCGTGATCGTCAGCTCGCGGTTGGCGATGTCGGTGTGGGTTCTTGTCGACCATCCGCCCCAGCGCGGATTCGTGCTGCAGTCCCTTGGCGTGGCCGTACACGCCCGGAACTGCACGTGGTAGCCGTTGATCGTCGTGCCGTTCGCTCCTGGCTCAGTCCACGTCACGGTGATCTGGCGTTCACCCGCCACCAGAGTCGACACGCTGGGAGCGTCGGGCAGAGCCTTCGGCGTGCCCGTCCGGCTCGCCGACCACGGGCCTTCGCCCTGGCCCGTACCGCCGAGATCGTTGATGGCACGGACACGCACCTTGTAGGCCGTGTCGTTGTTCAAGCCGGTGATCTCGTGCCGGGTGTCGGTGCCCGTGTCGCCGGCGTCAATCCAGTCTGTTGTTGAGGTGGCGGGACAGGTGCCGGTGCAGTACTCGACGTCATAACCGGTGATGGGCATGCCGTTGTCGGCCGGCGCAACCCAGGTCACCACCAGCGACTGGTGGCCCGCCTCCAAGGTCGGGGTGCTCGGCCTTGCCGGCACCGAGACCGGCGTCGCCTTCTTGGCGGTCGACCACGGCCCCACGCCGTTGGCGTTGCGGGCCCGCACCTGCACCTCGTACGCGGTGCCGTTGACCAGTCCGGTGATCGTCACGACCTTGCCGGTGCCCGAATGACTGCGCGCCCGCCAGCCGCCCCACGTCGCATCAGCGGCGGGCTCGCAGGTGCGCACGGCTGTGTTGCCGTCGGTCGCGGTGCAGGCCCGGTACTGCACGTCGTAGTCGGTGATGGCCGACCCGGAGTAGCCGGGCTCGTTCCATTGCACGAGGATCTGCCGGTCGCCCGCCGTCAGGTCGGGCGCACGCTCGAAGCTCGGCAGCTGCTCGGGCGTCGCAGACGCCGTGGGCGACCAAGCGCTCTGGCTGCCGCCGCTGCGGGAGCGCACCCGCACCTCGTGCTTGACGCCGTTGCTCAGCCTGGTGATGGTGGTGGTGGTGCCGGTGCCCTGGTGGCTGTGCGGCGTCCAGTTGCCGCAGGTCAGGCTGGAACCGCAGGTGCGGTACTCCACGTCGTAGCCGTCGAGGGTGCCGCCGCTCGGGGGCGTCGACGGGGCCCAGGTCACCTTCAGCTGCTCGTTCGCAGCTTCGACCCTCAGGCTGGCCGGCACCGAGGGCCGCCCCGTCTGCACCATCGGTATGCCCGACACGATCTGCGACCAGGGGCCGAGCCCGAAGATGTTGCGGGCCCGAACCCGCACTTGGTAGGCGGTGTCGTTGGTGAGCCCGCTGATGGTGGTGCTGGTGCCGGTGCCCGAATGGGCATGGGCGGTCCAGCCGCCCCAGGTCGGGCTGGACGTGCAGGTAGCCGGCGTGGCCGTGCAGGTGCGGTACTCCACCACGTAGCCCGAGACAGCGGCGCCGACCGTGCTGGTGGGTGCTCGCCACGACACTGCCAGGCTCAGATTCCTGGACGTCGCCGTGAGCGACGTGGGTGCGGTCGGCGGATCGGTGCCGATGGCCGTCAGCGTGCCTGACGCAGCGCGCACCGAGGTGTCGATGCGGTCCGAGCCGCTGATCCGGTGGAGCGCCGCCGTGGGGGCGAGGGTGCGCAGGCGGGCATGCAGGCTGGGGTCGAGCGCCGCGTTGCCGCCGACCAGCACGATGGCGCGGGGCCGCAGCTCTTCGATGCGCTGCTCGGTGGGCGCGGTCAGCGAGTTCGTCTGGGAGTAGAGCACAGCGCCGCCAGTGGTGATGGCTGCGTAGGCAGCGGCAATCCCCATGTCGGCTGGGCTCCACCCGTTGGCGATCACCAGCGTGGTGGACAGGTTCGGCGCGGCGGCTGCTGCGGTATCAGTGCGGGACGCGCCGGCGTGGCGGGGCACGCTGGTCACCGACGGAGCGAGCTCTCGGACACGGTCTGCGAGCGACGCTGCGAGCACTACCGTGCCGCCGACGAACTCGACCTGCAAGGGCTGCCGTTCGCTGATGATGCGCTCGGTCGGCTCGGTCAGGCTGTCGGCTTCGGCCAGCAGCACGGCCGCGTTGGATCTTGTCGCCGCCAGGGCAGCCGCAACGCCCGTGTCCGCGGCGCTGCGGCCGTTCGCCACGATGAACGTGGTGGCGTTCGACGGCACCGCCTTGGCGGCCGTGTCGAAGCGATCGGTGCCCTCGATCCGCCTGACTGCGGCACCGCCGACCAGTGCGACCACCTCGTCGTGCACGGCGGCTGACAGCGCAGCCGTGCCGCCGACCAGAATCACCGCCGACGGCTGGCGGTCCCGGATGAAGCTTGCGGTACGGGTGGTGAGCTCATCGCTGCGGGCGTACAGCACCACCGCGTCGGACTGGCTGTCGCTCTCGAGGGCTGCGAGGGCGGACGCAACGGCCGAGTCGGCAGAGCTCCAGCCGTTGGCGATCACCACGGTGCCGATGGACCGGCTCTGCGCCGACGCCGCGGGTGCCAGCAGGGCAGCGAACAGCGCAAGAACGGCGAGTGCCAGCGCGCCGCCGCGCAGCCTCCGGCGCAGCCCGCTGGGCAATACAAGAGGCGTCAAAGCAGGCATCATGTCGGACTCTATTTCTCGCCACTCTGCGGCTAGGGGATGGCCGGATGCTAGTGACATCATATGACTGTCATGTGAAGTCAACGGCTGTATGCTCCTTGAAGCAGCCCGCTCCTTGGGAGGCAGGAATGACCCAGATCACCGCCCGAGTCCCCGACGAACTCTTGGCGGCGTTGGACTCGGCTGCCGCTCAGCTCCAGCGCAGCCGTGCCGAAGTCGTCCGCCAAGCGCTGGAGCGCTACGTGGAGGACTTCGACGACCTCGACATCGCACTGCAGCGCCTGCGCGACCCGTCCGATCCCGTACTCGACTGGGAACAGGTCAAGCGTGCGCTACTCGATTCGGATTAAGCGCAGCGCCGAGCGCGAACTCGCCCGCATCACCAAACCGCAACGTCGACGGATCATCGACGCGATCGACCGCCTCGCCGACCAGCCAGACGCCGGCAGCCGCCTCAAAGGAAGCCTGCGAGGCCTGCGCCGCATTCGAGTCGGCGACTACCGGGTGCTGTACGAGGTACTCGACGGCGAACTGATCGTGCTCGTCGTGCGAGTCGCCCACCGGCGTGAGGCGTACCGCCACGACCGGTGACGATCACCCACCGGCAAGCAGCCGGTAGTGCTCATGGAGTCATGAAGCAAGCGTCGACCGCGGCTCTACGCTTGGCTGCGTGAGCAAACCGACGAACCGCCTGCGGCGGTACCCGATGCCGTGCCACCCGCGCGCAGTGCATGTCGGGCGTTGGCTTGTCGAGAAGATGCCGCGCGGATGCGATCTCGAACTCCCCGATCGCCGCTCGAGCCGGCCCATCCCGTTCGTCGATGGCGCGTCGAAGGTCAGGGGGCTTCGGTGAGGGTGAGCCAGTAGCGGCCGGTGTTGAACGGGCCCGACGAGGATGCCGCGGCCACCTCGATGTAGTAGTCGCCGTCGACGGTCGGGGTGAAGTGGTAGCGCTCGCTGTAGGCGGCGTCACCGCTCCCGCCGTTGCCGTTGCGGACCTCGACGCCGTCGGCGTCGTACATGGGTCCGAGATCGGGGTGGTGCATGCCGCCCTGGCGGGTGTTGACCTCGACCTGGTAGCGGGTTCCGGCAGTCAAGTGAGCCCTGAACCAGTCCCGCTCGCTTTCGACCAGGACTCTGCCGCTGAAACGGCCGGACAAGAGCCCTCTGTGCTCGATGCGACCCTGCACGGTCTCGCCGACCCCGATCTCGCAGTTCTGGTCGTGGGCAGCGAGGTCGTTGCCGGCAAGGCGGGCATTGGCAGCGTCGTAGTGGGCTTGGGTGTTCGGCAGGTCGAGCCGTTGACCGTAGAAGTACCGGAACATGATGTCGGCATAGACGCTGAAGGCGCCGGCGGTCATGCCGGGAAGGCAGTCATCGTTGGCGAGCACGTCGGTGGCGTGGGTATGCACTGCGAGCACGTAGTGGCCGTCGCGGCTGTTGGCACCGCCGCCGGCTCCGGCGCCGACGTAGTAGGTGCCGGTGGAGCGGGGAGTGAAGTAGGTGAGCGCGGTGTTCCCCGGCCCTGAATCGCCGTCGGCGGTGCCTTGGGTTGCGCCGAAGTACGGGTACGGATGCACGTCGCCGTAGCTGTCCAGCAGCCGGCCGCGGTGGTCGTACACGCCCTTCAGCCACGGATTGCCCACTGCCTTGTGGGCGGTCGAGTCGCCACGCAGCACCACCTCGTAGAGCTGGCCGCCGACCAGTCCCACCTCGAACCAGTCCTCGTCGCTCCTGCTGAGGCTCGCGATCTCGAATTCCCCAGGCGTCTCACCGCCCACAGCCGCCGTGCAGGTCGTCTTGGTGCTGGCCGCGCAGTCTTCGTAGGGGACATAGGGGTACACGACCACCCTGAAGGTCCACGGCTCGCCTTGTGGGTGCTTCTCGGCGTCTATGCGGACCTTGACCAGGTGCCAGCCCGGGATCTCCGACGCGGTGAAGATCACCAGGGGTTCTCTCAGCGTGATCCCGAGGGCGGAGTAGTCGGAGCCGAGATTGGCTTTGTTGGGGGATTCCACCGCAGTGATGACCAGCAATTCCGCGTTGCCGCCCCGCGCATTGCTGCTGCCCCAGACCTCCGCCACGTACCTGCGCCCCGCGGTGAGGGACACGCGATAGCTCCTGTGCCTCGTGCAGGCGGAGTTTCCGCAATCGATGCTGTCGAATTCGTCCAGCAGGAATTCGCGTTCGGGCTCGTGATTTCGGGGCTCGATCGACGACTCCCCCGATGACGACTCGTTGTCGGGCTTTGCCGGAGCGGCTTCCTTGTCCGGCTCGACCCCCCAGGCCTCCTGGGCGGACGGTGACGGCGCCTTCTTGGAACGCGTGATCTTGGGCCTCGACTCGGTTGCAGCCGTACCGGTCTCGACCCAACTCCAGTCGCCGTTGTTGTTGGTGAAGCGGGCCCGCACCCTCACCATGTAGAGCGCGCCGGGCTCGAGGCCGGAGATGGTCAGCTCGTTCTCTTCGGGGAACGCGTTCCACTCGGTGTCGGTGTACGTCCTGAACACGTCGCCGTCAGGCGCCCACGACACCCGGTAGGCGGCCGGGTCGCCCGGGTGCGCATCCCAGCTCACGTACAGCTCTCCGGGTTCAAAGCCCGGCTCCACGCTCAAGCCGGTGACGGCCGGCGGAGCTGCTGAGGCCAGGTTCGCAGGCGCCACGGTGGCGACCAGCACGCTGGCGGCAACCAGCGCTCCCAGAACGGCTGCTCGCATTTGGCGGCGGGGAAGAAAGGGAGACCGGTTCAGCGTCATGGCGCTCGCTCCTCGAACTCGGTGCTACAACCGGCGGCGGCTCGGTTCGGCCGCGAACCCGGCTGCCATCACTTCAGTTCATAGTTTGTACAACTATCGCGCAGCCGTCCTACCCCTGCAAACAGGTGCTCCAAGCCGGTGCTGCGGCATCGTCCTGAGCACCTAATATGCAGGTCACACGGGTTCTCCACAGATAATCCTGCGTGCGCTCGATTACTTTTTTGCTCGTGTTGTATGCGTTCAGCACCAGATAGTTGACTGTATGCGTTCGGTTACAATCCACTACACTGTGGACATGGCCACTTTGGCGACGCGCGTTGTGCGAACCCCCGGGTCGTTGGCGAGCGCCATCACGGGCCGGCGCGACCAGCTCGGACTGACCCAGCAAGCGCTCGCCGACACCGCTGGGGTCTCGCGCAAGCTGGTGTGCGACGCCGAGGCAGGGAAGCTGACCATCCAGCTCGACGGCCTCGTGAAGATCTGCACTGCGCTCGGCTGTGAGCTCGTCATGCGTGAGGTCGATCCGGCGCGCCTGGGCTACGACGACGCGTTGGCGCCGTTGGAATGAGGCCTGCGGAGCTGCGCGTACGGGTCGGCGGCGAGACGGCTGCCACCCTCGAGCGGGGCGCCGACGGACTCAGCTTGTCCTACGACGCCGACTATCTGGCCTGGCCCGATGCGGTGCCGCTGTCGCTGTCGCTGCCGTTGCGCGCCCGACCGCACGTCGGGCCGCTCGTCGAGACGTGGCTGGACGGGCTGCTGCCAGACCGCTCCGTCGAGCGTGAGGAATGGCGCCGACGGGTCGGGGCGGTCTCAGCAAGTCCGTTCGGACTGCTCAGCACGCCCATCGGCAGCGAGTGCGCGGGCGCGGTCCAGTTCGAAGGGACCATCGCCGGCGCCCGCCGCCAGCTCGGTGAGCAACCGGGCCGCAGATCTGCCTTGGAGCCGGTTTCCGAGACGGACCTCGGCGCGGTGCTGGCCGAGATGAGCGAGGGTGCATTGCTGGGCGGGTGGCGCGACGATCCGCTCGCCGGCTTCAGCCTCGCCGGCACCATGCCGAAGCTTGCGGTGCGGCACGGCAGGGCGCCGTGGTGCAAAGCGATCGGCGACGAGCCCACCACGCACATCCTCAAGCCGTCGCTGCCCCGGTACCCCGGTCAGGCGGTCGGCGAGCACCTCGCGCTCTCGACTGCGCGACGGCTGGGCATCGCGGCGGTGCGCACCCACGTTGCGCTCATCGGGGGCATCGAGACGCTGGTCGTGGAGCGCTTCGACCGCTCCCTGCGCTCCCCCGGCGGCGCCATTGCGCGCATCCATCAAGAAGACCTCTGTCAAGCGCTCGGGCTTCCGCTGGGAGAGCGATTCGAGCGGGACGGCGGCCCGGGACCGGGCGATGTCGCTCGACTGCTGGCGATGCACAGCAGCGACTGCAGCGCCGATCTTCGGTCATGGTTCAGGCGGCTGGTGTACTGCTGGCTGATCGTGGCGAACGACGCCCACGCCAAGAATCACGCTCTGCTGCACCTTCCCGGTGCCGTCTGCCGGTTGGCGCCGATGTACGACACAGAATCGTGGCTGCCGTACACCGACGTCGCAGCGAGCGATATTGACCTCGCCATGTCGCTCGGCGACGGCTACCAGGCAGGCGACGGCGCCCGCATCGACGACTGGCAGCAGCTCGCACGCGAATTCGGCATGGACCCCCGATGGGCTGCCGCTGAGGTGCTGCGCATCGCCCAGCACACCCCCGCACACCTCGAAGCCGAGATTGACGCCTTGGAGGCCGCTGCAAGGTCGGGCGGCATGCCGGCGCGCTTGCTCGACGCGGTCGTCCTCAGAAGCGAATCCGTTTTGGCAGGCGCCTGAGATCTGCCGGGTGGTCAGGTGCTGGTGGTCCAGCGCACCCCGTCGGGGGAGCGTGGCCAGCAGGTGATGGTGCCGTCGGTGGCGATGGCGCAGGTGTGGACGTCGCCGAGGGCCAGGGCTCTGTAGGTGCTGGTTGACGTGTCGGGCTGGGTGCCCCACTTGTGGCCCCAGCAGGTGACCGCGCCGTCGGTGGCGATGGCGCAGCTGTGGCGCGGGCCCACCTCGACCGCGGTGTAGGTACCGGCGGGCGCATCGGTTCGCCCGAAGCGGCTGTGGCCCCAGCAGGTCACGGCGCCGTCGGTGGTGATGGCGCAGGTGTGGTTCGGGCCGAGCGCAACCGAGGTGTAGGTGCCGGCGGGCACCCTGGTCTGCCGGGAGCCGTTGTAGCCCCAGCACGTGAGGGTGCCGTCACTGGCGAAGGCGCAGCTGAGGTCTGCGCCGGCGGCGATGGCCGTGAAGGTGCCCGACGGGGCGCTGCTCTGCCCCGAGCGGTCATCACCCCAGCAGGCAACCGTGCCGTCGTCGGAGAGCGCGCAGGTGTGGTCGTCGCCGGCCGCAATGGCCGTGAAGGTGCCCGACGGCGCGCGGGTCTGCCCGTAGAAGTTGTAGCCCCAGCAGGCAACCGTGCCGTCGTCGGAGAGCGCGCAGGTGTGGTCGTCGCCGGCCACGATGGCGGTGAAGGTGCCGGCGGGCGAGCCGGTCTGGGAGAGCGCGTTGTCTCCCCAGCAGCTGATGCTGCCATCGGTCCCCAGGGCGCAGCCGTGATAGGCACCGACGGCGATGGCGGTGAAGGTGCCCGACGGCGCGCGGGTCTGCGAGTGCGCGTTGTCTCCCCAGCAGGCAATCGTGCCGTCGTCACCCAGCGCACAGGCGTGATAGTCACCCAGGGCCACGGCGGTGTGGGCGCCTGCCGGCGCGCTCGCAATCTCATCTCGGTCGAAGCCCCAGCACACCGCTGAACCGTCGGTGGAGATGGCGCAGGAGTGCTCGAGGTAGGTGGCGACTTCGGTGTAGGTGCCGTCGGGCGGGTCGCTCTCCCCGTAGTTGTTCTCTCCCCAGCACGACAGCGTGTCGTCGGTGGCGACGGCGCAGGTCTGCCCGTTGCCGGCCGAGATCGACGTGTAGGTGCCGTCGGGCGCGTCGGTGCGCCCGCTGGTGCTCTTGCCCCAGCAGGTGATGGTGTCCTCGGTGGTGATGGCGCAGGTGTGCGCGTGGCCGGCCGAGACCGATGTGTAGGTTCCAGCCGGCGACCTGGACCGCCCATCCCAATGGTGGCCCCAGCACTTCATGGTGGTGTCGGTCCGGATGGCGCAGGTGTGCACTTCGCCGGCCGAGATGGCCGTGAAGGTGCCCCGAGGAGCATTGGTCTCGCCCTCGTCGTTGTAGCCCCAGCAGGCGATGGTGCGGTCGGTGCGCAGGGCGCAGACATGCTCCCAGCCGAGGGTCACGGCAGTGAAGGTGCCCGCCGGGGCGTTGGCCTGGCCGAAGGCGTCGTAGCCCCAGCAGGTGAGGGTGGCGTCGGTGGCGATGGCGCACGAGGTCCGGCCGTTCGCCGCTATCTGGGAGTAGGTGCCTGCGGGCGCATCGCCCTGATTGAAGGAGTCGTCTCCCCAGCAGGCAATGGTGCCGTCGGTGCGGATGGCACATGCGTGGATGGAGCCCGAGGCCAGCGCCTTGAATGTGCCCTCGGGCGGGTTCGCCTCGCCATAGGAGGCGGGACCCCAGCAGGCGATGGTGCCGTCGGCGCGCAGGGCGCAGGTGTAGGCCGCGTGGTTGGACAGCGTCGTGAATCCCGTGCCGGCGGACTGGTCGATGGATCCTTGGACGGTGGCCTGGGGCGTGTTGCGCAGCATGCGGCCGTCGGCGGTGCACACCGCGAAGTCTGTTGCGCAGTCGGTCGCAGCCGGCAACGTCACGGTGACGTCGCCGGGTCCGTCGGGCGCCACGGTGAGCTCCCAGGTCTTGCCGTCGGTCGCTGCCTCCGATGCCGTGACGAGCGAGCCGCCGGTGACCGTGAGCGCGTCGGCCATCGATCCGCCGGTGACCTGAGGGTCTGCTTCGTCGAAGTTGAGCCGCAGCGTGAACTGCGACGATCTGTCGTGCGTGTCGGGGATCCTCGAGAACCATGCGCCCGGCGGCGCCTCGCTGCGTTCACCGAGCGCGTCGGTGCCGGCGCTGAGCGACACGTCCACTGAGCTGCCTGCGGAGGCGGACAGCACGCCGCCGGTGGGCCACCAGTAGGTGCCGCGCAGCGCCAGCCCGTTCGGCACCTGGCTCTCGGAGCCGATGAACTGCTGGCCGTCGATGTCCAGCACGAACTCGGTGTCCAGCGAGGCGCGCAGGCCCAGGTACAGGCCGCCGGCGAGCTCCGCGAGCAGGATGACCTCGTACGTCGACCCGTCGACATCGAGGCTGTCGGGCGTCAGCGAACCCAACTGTGCCCAGCGCGAGTATCCGGCCGTGCCGTCGGTTGCCGCCACATCCAGCACCGCCGTCCACACCTCGACGAGATCTGTGCCGGTGCCCGGGTCGGTACCGGTGCGAGTGCCGATCAGCGACTCCGTCTCGGTGTCAATGCTGCGACCGGATGGTGATGCTGTCGAGGCCCCGCCGGCAGGTTCCCCCACCGGCTCGGACAGCTTGAGCTTCAACCGGTACCGCACGGGACTCTCGGACTCCACCCGCACCACGTAGGTGCCCGCAGCCAGGGTCAGGCTGAACCGCTCATCTGACTTTCCGAGCTCCACGCCCGAGCCGAGCACCTCACCCCCGAGGTCTTCCACGTACACGTCCGCGTTGGCGGTCAAGCGCCGCAGCACCACCTCCACCGACTTCGGCGACGACAGCTCAAACCGGTACCGCTCCACATCGCCCGTCGCATCGTCAATGGTGCTGTTGACGACGGTCTTGGCCTCATCGGTGATGTCACCCAGTTCCGTGGCCTCGGGAATGTCACGGAGCTGCAGCTCTGGCGAGGCCCCCACAGACCCGGACGCTGGTACGAGCAGGCCAGCGACGAGCATCGCGACGACAGCGCCCCGCGCCGCCGGCCCGAACCGGCGTGTACCCAGCGGCTTCTTCCAGAGCATCTAGAGATAGTAATACTCATTACATTCTGCTGATAGCTTGCCCGCTCGTGCTCGGAATCAAGCGTCTCATCACCCGGATCATTGCCGTCGCTGCCGTCGCGGCGGTTGCGCTCACGCTGCTGCCATCGCCGGCTGCCGCCGACCACGGCACCAAAGTCGAGAAGAGCGAAGGCAACGTCTGCGGCTATTCCAAGGACAAGTACGAGACCGACTCGATGGGGAATGTTCTGTACCAGAGGGACTCAAACGGGGATCTCGTTCTGGACGAAGACGGGGACCCCATTCCGATTCCGAGCGACAAGAAGTACCTGATGAAGTACAAGAAGAAGAACCCCGATGGGCCCAATGAGCCCCACAACTTGACCTGCGCGGACAACACGGACGGGTCGGGCGGCACCGCTGCGCCGCTGACGGGCTCGTCGACGTCGGCTTCGACGATTGCCTTGATGTACGCCGGCCACGGCAGCCGCACAGGCAGGTCGTTGGTGAACTGGTGCATCGACACGATGTTCCGGAACGCGGCCCGGGTGCCGTCTTCGGACACCACCAGCTCGGACGGGACATCGTCTATCTCGATCACGCTCAATTTGAAGGGCACATCGAAGAACACAGGGGGCTCGAGAGAGACCCTGACGTGGCATGCCGCCGAGCGGGTACGCGACTTTGACGATCTGTACGCCGGCGCGATGCTCTGCGCCAGCGGCAGGCTCTGAGCGGGTCGCCTAGCTGTTCTCAGCTCAGCGCTGACGTCGGTCAGCTCGGCACGGCGCGGCAGCTAGCTCGTCGGCGGGGTGGACCGGCCGCTGCGGTAGTCGCCCCAGCAGCGGATGGCGCCGTCCTCGGTCAGCCCGCAGGTGTGCGACCCGCCGGCTGACACTGCCACGAACGGCACGATGTCACCGTCTTCATCTTGGATCACGTGGGCGTTGCCGCCGCCGCCGCCGCTGACCTGGCCGCGTGAGTCCTCTCCCCAGCAGAACACTGCTCCTTCGGCGATGCCGCACGCGTGACGGCCCCCGGTCGACACTGCCGTGATGGCGCCTTGTGGGATGGCGATGCTCGCCGGCCCCCCGCCCTGGTAGATCGCACCCCAGCAGGTGACCGTGCCATCGCCGTTCAGCACGCACACCTGGGTGCCGAGATGCGCCGACAGCTGCACGAAGTCTCCCGAACCGCTGCCCTCCAGCAGACCCCAGCAGAGAAACATGTCGTTGGTCGCAACCAGCCCGCACGTGTGCAGCTCCCCCGCGGAGACCGCGGCGAACGCGCCGGCAGGCGGCGTGGACTGGCCCTCATCGTCCAATCCCCAGCACACGACCGTGCCGTCGGTGCGTATCGCACACGTGTGGTGTCCGCCCGCAGACACCGCAGTGAAGGTGCCCTCCGGCGGTGTCGACTGGCCCTCATCGTCCAATCCCCAGCACACGACCGTGCCGTCGGTGCGTATCGCACACGTGTGGTGCCCGCCCGCAGACACCGCAGTGAAGACGCCCTGCGGTGCCCTCGCCTTGCCCTCGACGTCCGAACCCCAGCACGCGAGGGTGCCGTCGAAGCGCACAGCGCACGAATGCTCGAAGCCCGACGACAGCGCCGTGAAGACCGCGGCGCCTTGCTCGGTGGCCTCGGCGGGCTGGCCGAGGGCGATGCGGCGCGCCTGGGCGCCGACGAGCTGTGCCGTGTGCCAGCGGTCGTCGCCGGCGATCCGGGTCAGCGAGTAGTTCAGCCCCTCGAACTTCTCCCGGGGCACCGCAGCGAGGCCGCCCACGACGTAGCCCTTGAGGGCTCCGCCGGTGCCCGTGGCTCTCGCCCGCTGCTTCTGGTCTTCGGGCCAATCGCCGTCACGCGGGCCGGTGCCGATGATGCAATCGGTGCCGATGACGCCCGCCAGCGTCACCGCGCTGTACAGGTCAGACTGCGCCGCCTCGTCAGAGGCCACCAAGATCGCTTCGTCGCCGGCGCAGTCGGTCGTCGGGTCCTCCGCGCCGGCCGATGCCTCGACGGTGCCCGTGTTGGCGCCGCCGGCAGAGATCAACGCCTGGGCGCCCGCCAGGCGAGCGGTGTGCCAGCGATCGGTGCCGGCCAGCCGCGTCAGGGCGTGACGGGCCACCTTCGCGTCCGGTACTGCTGCTGTGCCGCCCACGATGAACCCGCTGGGCGCGGCGGCGTCCAGACGGGCGAGCTGGTGGGCGGGCATTGCCTCGCCACGCGGCCCGGCAAGCACGACGCACCGGGTTCTCAGCACCCCCGCGAGCGTCACCGCGCTGTAGAGGTCGGACTGCGCTGCGGCGTCGGACGCAACCACAATCGGCACCCGACCGGCGCAATCAGTCTCCGTGTAGCTCGGCGGCGGAAGCACCACCCCCCCTGCTTGTGCTTCGTCATGCGCTCCTGCGGGACTCGCCATGGCCAGAACCGAGGCCAGCAGCACCAGTGCACTCCAGGCTGCCGCGGGACGCCTCAAGCGCTTCTTGTCGAGTCTGGGGAAGACACGGGGGTGGGAGGAACGCCATCTGCACAAGTGCATCAGGGCAATCTATTCGTGAAGTAATGGTTGTAACTATGATTGTCTTTCGTGCCCGCTTCCGACCACGGCGATGCCCAGCGTTCAGGACCTGACCGCCGAGGCGATCAGGACGATCACGACCACGCAGCAGTCGCGCAACGCCTGATGGAGTCGGCGATCAGGACATTCGGCGACAAGGGGTACCAGTCGGCTTCGGTGTCGGAGATCGCTCGCGAGGCCGGCACGACCGCGGACGCCGTGTACGCACGCTGGTCCGACAAGCGGGAGCTGTTCGACGCAGCCTTCAGGGAAGCCGCAGAACGGCGGATGCTGCTGCTGATCAAGAACGCTCCGGAGGCTGCGACCTCGAAGCTCGCCATGCTCGGCGACAATCTGCTCACGACGCACCGAGACAACACACGCGACCTGTGGATCGAGGCATGCGCGCATGCGATGCGAGACGAAGGCTGGCGTCCGATGCTGACCACTGCGCTCGATGTCGAGGCGAGCGAACTCTCAGAGATCGTGGAGGAGGCCAAGGCGGCCGGCGATATCGACCACGACCTGAGCACGACGGCCATCGTGTTCATGTGCCAGTCCCTCGGCCTCGGAAGTCACCTGGTCGCACGTTCGCTGGCCGACAACGGATCTGAGCCCGATGCGGACGGCTGGAGCCGTTTCGTCGGAAGGCTGATTCGCGGCCTCGCGCCGCGCGCTTGACGGCCCGTTGCGAGGTGACAAATAGTACGAATTACTGCCTCGCACATGCACACCTGTAAATTTCCGTTGATTTCGGACAGCCGACACCTTCGGGCTGTGGCTAATGTTGGCGCGGCATGCAAGCTCCATCGGTATCGGACGCGCCGTCGGCGACCGAGTCCAGGCGAAGCTCGGACATCTCGACGGACCGCATTCTGGACGCCGCCGCCTTGGTGTTCGGCCAGAAGGGGTACGAAGCGGCCCGCGTCGCGGACATCGCCCGGCGAAGCGGTCTGACGACAGGTGCGATCTACGCGCGCTGGCTGACGAAGCACGAGCTGTTCCTCGCTGCGGTTGAGCATCGAGGGCTGACAAGAACTGAGGTCGTCTCCGGCCAGGCCGACCTGTCGGCAACCAGGAAGCTGGCGGAGCTGGGCGGCGGCCTGCTCGGCGGCGACAACGGTGACGACGCAGCCCGCAACCTCATGCTCGAGGCGTGCGTGATGGCACGGCGAGACTCGTCATTGAGTGCAGAGGTGGCGCAGTCGCTCGATGTCGAGGCCGCTGTGTTGGCCGAGGTGGTCGAGCAGGGCAAAGCCGCGGGCGACATCGACGCCGACCTGAGCACCGAAGCCATCGTGTTCGCCTGCCAGGCGCTGGGCCTCGGCGCTCGCCTTGCAGCCGCCGCTGCGCCTCGTGAGATCGGGCTTCCCTCCCTCGACGACTGGCGCGAGCTGATGACCCGATTCGTCGAGTCCATCGGCCCGTCGCAGCCCTAGCTCCGCGGCACCGGCGAAACCGAATTCACCAATATCGGCCGGTCGCCAAAAATCGGCGTCTCACACAGCTCGCCTACCTGCTCCCGGAGTTTGTAGTAACGGTCACTACAATTGGGAATGATACGGGAACTCACCGCGCGGTGGAGCTGTGGGTCGCGGTTGTTGAGGGCTGGGGCTGCGGTGTTGGTGGGTGCGGCGGCGGTGTTGGGGCCGTTGGCGTCGGCTATGGCGGCGTCGCCGGAGTTGCAGCTGCGCGACGACGTTGAGGCGGTGGAGCTGGGCGACATCACCGATGAGGCCAAGACCGTCGTCAACAGCACCATTGACGACGCGGCCGGAGGTGTGGAGCGGTACCGGTTCGAGTTGTCGTCGCCGAAGTCGGTGGAGGTGGTGCTGCGGCGGCTGACCGCCAACGCGGACGTGTACTTGGAGAGCGCCGGGGGCGATCTGCTGGGCTCAGGCGAGGAGTTGGGGCGTTCTGACGAGCGATTCAGTCTGACGCTGGCGGCAGGCTCCTATGAGGTGCGGGTGGAGTCCTCAAGCCCCGTGCGGTACCGGTTGAAGCTCAAGCTGTCCGAGCCGGTGGGCGACCCCATCGGTGCTCGCACGGATCCGGGCACCGAGACGGACACGGGCACGGACCCGGGCACTGAGGCGGGCCTGGGTACTGAGAGTGACCCGGGCACGGACCTTGTCGAGGCGTGGACTTCGGTGCTGGATGTGGGGGCGACCGACGGCACGGTCGGCTACTCGCGCTGGGCGAACTTCGGCTCGCTGACCTCGGAGAGCTTCGATGTCGACGGGTCGTCCTATGGGGTCATCTTGCTCGCGGAGCTCGCCGGCGGCCTGTACCTGGGCCTGCGCAGATCGCTCGACACCGAGTTCGTGCTCGCCATCGACGGCCACCAGTTCGTCGCCTCGCAGAGCCAGGTGCCCGCCGGGCTGCCGCTGCGCGGCGCCTACTGGTGGCTTTCCGACGGGCTGCTGTCAGGCGCGGTAGGCAACACAGCGGACGTTTCGCTCAGCGCTGGCACCGACGCACTGCCCGAGCGCGGCACGGCGCCGCCGGGAGCATGGTTCTCTCGAGTGCCCGACGCGCACGACGGATCGAGCCAGTTCACGCTGCGCCTCAACTTCGACGAGTCCGACCTCGGCGTCACTTCCAGCCTGCTGACCGATGCGCTGACGGTGACCGGCGGCTCACTGGCGGCCGTGTCGGAGGTGTCGCCCGTCGGCAGGACCTGGGAACTCGCCGTGACACCCGACGGTCCCCACAGCGTGACGGTGTCGCTGGCCGCAGCGCCGGACTGCGTGTCGACCACCTCGGTGTGCGCCGCCGACGGCCGCATGCTGCGCAACAGCCCGCAGGCCACCGTCAGGGGGACCGATGACCATGGGAATGAAGCCGCCGAGGGATCGCCTCTGGAGATGGACGCCACGTTGAGGGGACAGATCGAGACGCCCGGGGACGAGGACTGGTTCTCGGTGCTGCTGGAGAAGGGCCACACCTACCAGATCGATCTGGACGGTCCGGCGCTGCCGTATGTCCATGAGGTCCAGGACTCGGAAGGCAACGTCATCTCCGAGGAGGAGGACTCGGGCGGCGAATCTGAGGGGTTGCGGGGTCTGTACAGAGCGCTCGACGGCCTCGGTTCGAGGATGCCCGCAGTCCTCAAGGACAGCGGCGACGATTCCGGCGCTGTCGGCTCGATGGTGTTCGGGGACGGCTGGGCGCAGATCACGCCCTCCGAAACCGCCACGTACTTCATCGGTACCCGCAGCGACAAGGGGACCGGCGACTACGAGGTGAGCCTGCGGCAGGTGGTCGACGACTATGCGGCCGACACCACCACCACCGCCACCGTGTCCGTCGGCGGCACCGCCACCGGCGACATCGAGGAGGCCGGCGACCATGACTGGTTCAAGGTCACATTGGAGGCCGGCAAGGCATACCTGGTGGACCTGATGGGCGCGCAGAGCGGCGACGGCACGCTGCGCGACCCCTATCTCGCGGGGATCTACAACGCGAGCGGCCGAAGGGTCTCGGGCACCTCCGACGACGACAGCGGCGACGGCACCAACAGCCGCGTCCGCTTCGTGCCGGCATCGAACGGGACGTTCTATGTGGCAGCGCGCGGTGCCGGGGACCGGATCGGCACCTACACCGTGGCCGTCGCCCAGCAGCCCGACGACTTCACCGCCGACACCAGCACCGCCGGCGCCGTGACGGTCGGCGGGACCGCCGAGGGAGAGATCGAGGCCGAGGGCGACCACGACTGGTTCGCGGTCACCCTCGCGGCGAACAAGAGGTACCGGTTCGACGTGAAGGGCAAGCAGCTGTACCAGTCCCTCAACGGCACCCTGGTGAACCCGTACATCGATTCGCTCTACCGGTCCGACGGGACGCGGATCGCCGGAACCCACATCAACGACGGCGGTTCGTACTGGGACGCCAGGGTCGACTTCACTGCCCCCGCGGCGGGTGTGTACCACCTGTCCGCGGGCGGCTACGGCGAGGGCACGTACACGGTGGCGGTGACCGACATCACCGGCGGGGTGCCCGACGACTTCGCGGCCGGCACCACCACGATCGGCACGGTCGCGGTGGGCGGCACGGCTACCGGCGAGGTGCAGTTCGGCGGCGACAAAGACTGGTTCGCGGTCGAACTGGAGGCGAACCGGACGTACTACATCGACCTCGCTGCCCTCCATCTCGGCAAGGGGACGCTCGACTGGCCGAGCCTGTACGGCATCCACGACTCCGGCGGCACGCTGATCGAGAGCACAGCCGCCAACGGCACCTTCGACGGCCCCTCGTCAAGCGACCGGGAGGTGTTCACCCCGACAGCCACCGGGACCTACTACGTGGCAGCCGGCGGCCCAAGCCTGTTCGTCCGCGAGGGCACCTACACGGTGAGGGTGACCGACATGACTCCCGGCCAAGCCGACGACCATCCGGCCACGACCGCCTCAACCGCCACCGTCGCGGTCGACGGCTCGGTCGTCGCCCGCAGCGAGCAGGCAGGCGACCGTGACTGGTACAAGGTGAGCCTCACGGCCGGCAAGGTGTACCGCTTCGACCTGATGGGCGCATGGACCGGAGACGGCACGCTGGACGACCCGGAGCTTGGCGGAATCCGCAAGGCCGACGGCACGCTCATAGCCAACACGTCCGACGACGACAGCGGCACCTACTTCAACAGCCGGACGTTCTTCACCCCCGCCGCCACCGCCGACTACTTCGTGGACGCCGGCGGTTCGGGGATCGGCACCTACACGCTGAGCGTCACCAACATCACCGACAGCCGCCCCGACGACTTCGACGCAGCCACCACCGGCACCCTCGGCTCGCTCGACATCGGCGGATCGGCGACCGGGGACATCGGCCATCCCGGCGACCGCGACTGGTTCGCAGTGACTCTCGAAGCCAACGCCATCTACCAATTCGACCTCAAAGGCGGACCGACCGGGGACGGGCTGCCCGGCTTCGGAACGCTCAACGACCCCTACCTGCACGGCGTCCACAACCCGAGCGGCACGCGCATCTCAGGAACCGCCGACGACGACAGCGGCGTCCACAACTACAGCCGCGTGCGCTACCGGGCCACCCAGACCGGCACCCACTACGTCTCCGCCGGCGGCGACAGCGGCACCTACACGCTCTTTGCGGCATCACTCGGCAGCGACGACTACACCGCCAACGCCGACACCACGGGCACCGTCGACGTCGGCGGGTCGGTCACCGGCGACATCGAACGAGAAGGCGACCGCGACTGGTTCGCCGTGACACTCCAAGCCGGAACCGCCTACCGCATCGAACTGAAGGGGGCGCGCACACGCGACGGCACACTGCGCGACCCGCACCTGTCCATCCCACGAGGCCCCACGGGGCGGCTCGGGGGCCCGCCGGCCGACGACGACAGCGGCATCGGCGGCAACAGCCGGCTGATCTTCACGCCGACGACCAGCGGCGTCCACTACATCTCAGCGGGCGCATACCGCGACTGGACCGGCACCTACACGCTCTATGTGACCGCGGACTAGAACCGCGTGGGCTTATCCCGAGCGATGTGGTCCGACGGAACAGTTCTCATCGAGTGATTTTTGCGTTGACGACTTGTCCGGCGGTCCAGGACACGTCGACGTTTCTGAAGACAAAGTTCGAATCTCCGCTCGGAAAACTGAGCGCCAGTTCGTCTATGTGCAGCGTCCAGTCTCTTGCGCCGGCGACCGGTGCCTTGAATGCCAAGTAGAGCTTCCGCTGCGGCGCAAAATACCAGAGCGACTCGATCTCGAGTTGGGCGGTGCCCATGACGTTCGAGAACAAGGTGTCGTCGTTGTACGCGCCCAAGCTGGCGTTGCCATAGTCCGCCACCGTCATCTCCCCCGACCACAACGGCTCGACCGGATCTACCGGATCGACCGGTTCGACCGGTTCGACCGGTTCGACCGGAATTGCGGCCACCGCAGCCGTCGCGGAGCTGATCAGTGTCTCCGGGTAGCCGTCGTCGTCGGTGAACGAGACGCTGACCTTGATCGTCTTCCCCTGGTCGTCTTGTGTCAGGGTGTGGGTCTGGCCGGTGGCGCCGGGGATGTTCGTGTCCGAGTTGCCGTCGTTGCGGATCCACTGATAGGTGAATTGACCATTGGCGAGCCCGTTGGCGTCGCCGATCGCCGTCGTGTCCGCGCTGAGCGTCGAACCCACTTGCGGGGTGCCCGCAATGGTGGGCAGGCCGGTGGCGGCCTGGTTCGGCGGCGGCGGTTCGACCGGTTCATCGCCGCCTTCTCTCTCGACCGTGAAGGTGTAGGTCTGGATCGTGCCGTCCTCGGCGGTGACCTCGATGGCAAGTGTGCTGTCCCCGGCCGGCATGCCAAAGGTGCCGTAGGGGTAGGTGAAGCTGTAGGGAACGACGACCTCGCCGTTCACCGAGACCTCGGCGTCTGCGCCGCTGTGGTTGAGTCCGACGTCGATGTAGAACGGCGGGTTGTTCTCGGCGGTTGCCGTGTACTCGGTGACTGATGGGCTGAACGCCGGCGACAGGACAAGCTTGTTGAAGTTGTTGTCCTCCAGCACGAGCGTGGCGATCGACGCGTCCGACGAGGCGGCCTTGCTGACCATGACCTTGTAGAGCGACTCGCGCCTGTGGTCCTTGGAGGTGATCAGGGCCTTGAGCAGGTTGACGCCGGGCATGATGCGGGTGAACTCGGCGCTGCTGGCCTGTGATTTCTTGCCTTCGGCAACTTTGCCGAACTTGTCGAAGTAGCGAATGTGGCCCGGATTGATGCCCTCAGCGAACGAGATGCTCAGGTGCATGCTCTCCACGCTGGCGCCGGCATCGGCCGTGTAGACGAACCGCAGAGGGTCGAACGTCTCGTTCAAAGCGATCGTGTTGCCGTCCTGGTCGGTCAGCGTGATGCCGGCCAGGGTGGAATCGCTCGACGCGGTCTGGTCGTCGTCGATGATCATGCCGGCGGCGCTGTCGATCTCGCTGAGCGCGATGTTGGGGGACGGGCTGCTGAGGCGGACGATGAAGCGCTCGTTGTTCTCATCGGTCGAGTCGTCGCCGGTCGCGATGGAGACCGTCTTGCTGGTCTCGCCCTGTTCGAACGTGACCGTGCCCCCGCTGACCGCTGTGTAGTCGTTGTCGGCGGTCGTGGCGGCCAGAGGGGTGCTGCCGTCGACGGTGTCGTACTGGATGGTGGCTTGGGTGCTGGGCGCGCTGGACAGCTCGACTGTGAACTCGATGCTCTCTCCCTCGATCGCCGATCCGCCGCTGATGCTCGCCAGCGGCACTGTCGAGGAGATCGGGCTGTTCAGCGAGACCATGAAGTTCGAGTAATAGCTGCACAT
The DNA here is from genome assembly GCF_965208555.1 of Candidatus Poriferisodalis sp. Classification (GTDB taxonomy): domain Bacteria; phylum Actinomycetota; class Acidimicrobiia; order Acidimicrobiales; family Poriferisodalaceae; genus Poriferisodalis. The sequence goes on from NZ_OZ242342.1 coordinate 1,697,706, forward strand.
CTTGACGTGTCGGGTGTGCCAGATGTCAAAGAGGCTCCACTGGCATCCATCGGCGATGTCCCACCCGGGTTGGCTGTCGGGGTCGAGGCCGTGGATCATGGTCATCGGGATCGTCACGCCGCCCTGGACCAGCACCAGCTTCAGCCAGTAGTCGGTCGAGGCCGAGAGCGCGAAACCGTCGCCGGGCGCGACGAACTTGGCTGGACCGTCGAGGTATTCAGGCGGCGAGACGAAGGTCCCGATCAGCGCACCGGGCTGGCCCGGCTGGGAGAAGTTGGAGTCGCCGATCTCGCCGCCCGGCAAGTCCTCGAGCAAGTGCAGTTCGAGCTTCGGGGCTGAGCGCGACGAGGTGTACTGCGACGGCTGGATCCTCGCGAATGTGACGCTGCCCAAAGTGGCCGCGCTGGGGCCGGTGGTGAACCGGTTGTACGTGTACTTGGCCCCTCTGAGGTTGGTGATCAGATTCAACGCCACCCCATTGGAGTGACTGAGCCCTTGGCTGAAGGTGCTGACCAGCACGCCGTCTCTCGCGGCCGGGGTCGCCGTCGATGTCCGCGAGTGATCGGCCGCCGGGCCGACCGCATTTGCGTGGGTCACCCTGACCGTGTACTCGGTGCCGTTGGTCAGCCCCTCGATCACCGTGTTGTTGGCGTTGCGGCCCATGACCACCTTGACCCGGTTGCCGTCCAGATCGGTCTGGAACTCCTCCTCGCCCGACTTCCAGGCGACCAAGTAGCGGTCGAACTCGACCATGTGCAGGGTGCTGCGAACAATCTTGAACGGAGCCGGGTACGCGTCCCAGAAAACGTTGAGCGCGCCGTCCATCGAGTTGGCGTCCGCCTTCATCACCCGCTGTCTGCTCTCGTTGCTGGGCGGGGGCAGCATGGAAATCGTCAGCTTGGCGATCGGCTCATCGCTGAACTTGCCCACGCCCTTCAGGGCGCTGACGCTTGCCGTCGGGTCAGTGGCCGAATCCGCCGAATCCCAGTCCGTGCCGCTGTCGGTGCCGGCGTCCCACGCGAACAGGTCGACCTCCAGTTCGGAAATCCACACGCCACCCGGCCGCAGATCGATGTTGCGAGCCCCGACGAACCAGTCAGGCGACTCGCTCAGACTCGCCATGAAGGTCAGATGATCCTGGCCGCGCGAGGCGCGATGCAGTTCGAACGTCTGTGCAGTCGTCGCGCCCTGGGGGAACGTCCCCTCCGTCCTCTTCGGAAAGACATTGGCGTCGTCGGTCTGGGCGGCGAACTCCTCCACCAGCAGCTCGGTCGAACCGGTCTCGGCGAATGCCTTGAGCCCCGCGCTGGCCGCCTCGCCCGCATTGAAATAGCTGACCGTGCTCTCGTGCGTCGCGAAGGCCACGCTGGCGAAGTTCGTGTCAGTCGGCAGCGTCTCACCGGAAGCCAGCGCGTCCTGCACGAAATTGCCGGTGAAGGTGACGTCGATCTTGACGGCCTTCCGGTTGTCGCTCCCCCGAGCCTGGGCCGGGCTGCCCAGCCCCACAAACACGGCGAACTGCGCCAGGAACAGCACCAGCGCCGCCCCAAGCGCAGCGCCGATCCGGAGCCAGCGAGCACTCCCTAGCGGCCTCAGCGGCGTCGACCCACTTGATCGCATGGCCGCCTTTCCCCGGAGACCGGAACAGACACGTACAACTCCGGCGGATCAGTGCTGGTCAGCGTGCCTTTCCGGATAATAATAGTTGTTACCATGTATTTCACTCGCAGCCCGTGGGCGGCGAAGGCATCGACCGGCGAACACGATCCGAGGAGAGGCATGTCGACCAACGAAGGCAGATCTCGACCGACACAGCGGCGCCGGCTGCTGGTGTCCGCGGCGGTGCTGGCGCTGCTGTTAGCGGCAGTTCCGTCCGCGGCCTTGGCTCAGAGCTCCACGCAGACCTCGTGCCAGAACGAGCTGTACAGCCGTGACTACAGCAAGGACATCGACTTCGGGCCCGATGTGGAATGGCCCCGGGGCGCTTGGGGTGACGGCGACACGCTGTGGGTGGTGGACCCCCTCGAGGACAAGATCTTCGCCTACGACATCACGGCTGGGGACACGTTCGGCGATCGCCTGACCGGCAAGGACATCGACATCTCCGCCGATTCGCACAGCGCTCGCGGCATCTGGTCGGACGGCTTCTGGATGTACGTGTCCAATGAGTTCAACACGGATTGGGACCACAACACAGCCAATGTCAAGGCGTATCTGCTGAGCGACGGCAGCCGCTCCGCAGGCCGAGACTTCGATCTCTACGAGTACAACAACGATCCGCGCGGCCTGTGGTCGGACGGCGACACCTTCTGGGTGCTGCAGCCCAATACGACCGTCCGCAATGACGATCAGGAAATCATCTTCCAGGCCAAGAGCAAGATCTACGCGTACAGCGCCGGCAACCAGAATCAGCTTGGCTCAGTCCCGGGCGCCCGTCAGTCCAGCAAAGACATCAACAACCTGTTCTCCGACGGCACCATTGCGGGCGGCCTGTGGTCTGACGACACCACGATCTGGACGACGTCGACCAACGTCAGCACCGACGCCAATGACAACGGCATCGGACGGGTGTACGCCTTCACGCTGTCCAGCGGAGCGCGGGACTCGAGCAACGAGTTCTATCTGCAGAGCAGCCACTCCGCCCCACAAGGTCTGTGGTCTGACGGCGAAACGGTGTGGATCGCCGACACGTGGGACGACAAGTTCTACGCCTACCACATGTGCGGCTGGCGGGCCGGCGGCGTGTAACGCGCCGAGATCGAACAGACCGTCCCATTCGCTCCTGTTGGGGCTTGCGCGGGAAAGGACGCGACCAGATGACTCACATTGCACGCCTACGGACTGCTTGGGTGGCGGCTGCTGTTGCAGCGGCGTTGGTGCTGGCCGGTTGCACCGGCGGGCTGTCGCGAGCCGAGGTTGAGGAGATCGTCGAGGAGTCCGGCGGCGGCGGGCTGTCGCAAGCTGAGATCGAGCAGATCGCCGAGGCGGCAGGCAGCGGATTGTCGCGAGCCGACGTCACCGAGATCGTCCAGGCCGCAGGCAGCGGGCTGTCACGCGCTGAGATCGAGCAGATCATCCACGAGGCGATCGCGAGTGTCGCCGAGCCGTCGGTTGCCCCCGAAGCCGAAGCGGAGATCGAAGCCGAGGCTGAGGCCCCGCCGAGGTCTGAGCCGGACAACTACACGAAGCACTTCGTGGACCTGGCCATCAGTCGCTACGAGGCCGAGGGCTTGGCGGCCACGCTCGACTACTACAACGACCCCGCCAACGTGGACGGCCAGTGGTACGGGTTCATCATCGGCGAAAACGACGAGATCATCGGCCACTACGACCCCAGCCGGCGCGGGTACGACCTCAAGGGCTGGGTGGGCACCGACGCCAACGGGTACAACTTCGGGGCGGACATGCTGTCGGCCACCCCCGAAGGGCGCTGGGTGACCTACGTGTTCCTCAACCCTGAACGTCTCGAGGCCGGCTTCGATCCTTCCGGTTTCGAGCTCAAGCGGTCGTGGGTGGTGCGCCACGACGGCCTGCTGTTCGGCTCGGGCTGGTACACCGACATCGACGAGTTCATCCAGTCGCAGATTGCGACTGCCGTGGAGATCTTCCGCACCGAAGGGCTCGCCGAGCTGTATGCAAGTCTCAACGACCCCGCCAGCAACTTCGCGGGGCTGGAGGCGACGCTGGCGTACTACGACACCACCGGCGTGCTCGGTGGGGAATGGATCGGATTCGTCGCCGACGCCGACGGCAAGATCGTCAGCGCCATGCTGAACAGGGCGTATCTGGGCGAGAACGTCGCCGATGTGCTCGGCACCGACATCGTGGGTCGGGCCAGTGCGGATGGGAACTGGATCGTCGAACCGAGCAGCGAGGACGCGTCCGAAGTGGCGTTGCGCATCTTTGTGGCCCAGCACGACGGCCTGACGTTCGGTGGTGGGTGGAGAGCTACGTCTGGTCGCTAGTGCTGGTGGGCTTCGATTGCGGCGAGGGCGTCTTCGAGGGTCTCGACGCCGACCACGCTGACTGAGGGCTCGGCGACGGCGACCGCCTCTTCGACCTGGGAAGCGGGCACCAGGAACAGATCGGTGCCGGCCCGAATGACGGCGTGAGACTTCTGCGGCACGCCGCCGATGGGGCCCACCGTGCCGTCGTGGTGGATGGTGCCGGTGGCGGCGATGTCGAGACTGCCGGTCAGCGGCTCGGGCGTGAGGGCGTCGATGACCGACAGCGTGAACGCCAGGCCGGCGGACGGCCCGCCGATGTTCTCGATGTGCAGCGTCACGTCGATGGGGGGCTCGTCGAAGTTGACGTGAGTGGTGACAATGACGCCGAGCAGGGCGACGCCGTCGCGGTCGGCCAGTGTGACGGTGACGGTGCGGGTCTGGCCGTCGGGGGCCAGCGCGGTGAGCGTGGCAGTGGAGCCCGGCTCGTTGGCCTTGATGGTCTCGGAGAGCTGCTGCGCCGTGGTGATGGCGATGTCGTCCACCGCCTGGACGATGTCGCCCTCGTGCAGGGCGTCGTCCGCCGGGGCGTCGGGCATGATCCGCTCGACCCGGGCGCCGATGGGGGTCATGATCTCGTAGCCCAGGTGCTCGAGCGCGACGGCCACGGCGACCTGGGTGGACTGGTCCATCTGGAGGCGGCCGGCGTCACGGTTCTCAGCGACGGTGCGCTCACCGAGGATGTCGACGATGTCGACCACCTCGAGGGCCCCGTCGAGCCAGCCGCCGACGACTTCGAACAGCGACGGGGCGAAGCTGGTGCGGACGCTGACGAGCGAGATGGAGGCGTCGGAGGCGTAGGCGGGGTGGTCGCGGACGTCGACGAATTCCTCAATGTCGGCTGTGGCGCCGGGGGCGATGACCGCCTTGTCGTAGAGCTTGATGGTGAAGCCGCTGACGATGACGAGCGTGAGGGCGATCTGGAGGACGATGACGGTGACGGCGGCCCGCGAGAACTGACGGGCACGCGGGTGGCCCGACGCCGTGGGCCCGGGGGAGTCGTCAGGCTCGTCGAGATCGTCGAGGTCGTCGGCGACTGATGCGGCGGTGGCGGGTGGCGGCGGGGTGAAGCCCAGGTCGTCGAGCGAGCCTGCGAGGGCACGCCAAGCCAGGTCTGCCTCGTCGTCGTCGGGACGGTCGACTGGATCGTCGTCGGGGTCGTCGGCGGGCGGGCCGCCGGACGCATCGTTCACAGGCGCACAGCGTGCCATGCGCCTTGTCGCGGGCACGCGCGGTGGAGTCGCCGATGGGCCATATTGGGGGCATGGAGCCGGAGCACGCGCAGCCAGGTCACGCCGGATCGGGGCGCATGCAGCCGGCGGGTGCTGAGCCGGTGCGCTGGCCGTACCGGCCGACGGCAATCTGGCGCAAGCTGGTTGCGGTGCTGGGGCTGGGGGCGTTCACGGCGCTGTGCGTGATCGCCTTGGTGGCGCTGGTGGCGGTGGGTGCGGTCGTGGGGGCGCTGGTGCTCGAAGCGCTGATCGGGTGAGCGACGGCAAGGCCGGCGATGCTCCGACCGGCCGCGACGACGAGGCCGGCGACGAGGCGTACGCACGCCGGCTTGCGGCGGTGGTTGCAGGTCACCGGGGCGAGGCGGCGGCAGCAGAGCGGCTGCTGGACGACGACGATGCGGGCGTGCGGGCCGCGGCGCTCGGCGCCCTGGCCCGCTGCGGTGCGCTGCGTGCGGACCAGGTGAGGCAGGCGCTGGGCGACCAGGCAGCGACCGTGCGATGCCGGGCGGCCGAGCTGGCGCCGCCTGAGGTCGAGCTGCTGGGGCTGCTGAGCGACCCTGATGCCTCGGTGGTGGAAACCGTGGCGGCCGCACTCGGCGAGCGCGACCGCGACCCGGGACCTGTCGCCGAGCTGTGCCGGGTGGCACGCAGCCGCGACGAGCCGCTGTGCCGGGAGAGCGCCGTGGCGGCGCTGGGCGCGATCGCTGCAGGACTCGATGCCGACGCCGGGCCGGACAGCGACGCTGCGCTGGGCGCGGCCCACGATGCGGCCCGGGCCATGGCGCTGGAGGTGCTGCTGGACGCCATGGACGACCGGCCGCAGATCCGGCGCCGAGCGCTGCTGGGCCTGCACCAGTTCGACGACGACCGTGCGGAGACGGCCGTGCGTGCCGGGCTGGAAGATCGTGACCGCCAGGTGCGCGCCGTCGCCGGCGAGCTGCTCGGCGTGCCGGTGCACTGAGGGCGCCGCCGGGCCCGGGCCCTGAGCGTCACGAATCGAATGGGTCCGAGGCGCCCAGGCGCTCTCGCAGCCCTTCCGCAAACGACGTCAGGTCGAGCACGAGCACCTGGCGCAGCCCGAGCCGGTCGGCACCCACCTCGCTGCGCCCGTACAGGCGGAGCGTGCGCACGGGACCGCCGGCGACTGGCTCGGAGATGTCCATGCCCACGCGAGGCACGCCCGGCAGCGTGTTGCGGTTCGGGTCGACCGGTTCGACACGGGGAGCTAACGCAACAAGCCGTTCCCGGCTCACGTCGCCGGCAGCGACTGCCTGCTCGAGCAGCAGATGCAGGCGCAGCTGCGACAGCCAGCCAGCGCGTGCGCGGGCATCGGCCGGAGCTTCGGCGTTGAACTTGGTCCAGTCGGCGGCGAACGCGTCCATGACCTCGGAGCCGCCGGCCGACCAGGGCGGGGCCGCGTCGATGAGCAGCTCGACCCCTTCTGGCAGTTCGCGGCCCGCAGCCAGCGTGGAGCGCCGCACGACGGTCAGATTCGCAGGCAGCCGGTCGAGCACGTGGATAGCTGTGGGCTCCGCCGCCTCGACCAGCACATGGCGGCATCGCCGGTCCTCGACAGCGTCGGTGACGTCGAACACCGACGCATCCAAGTCGAGCACCTCGATCTCGCCCACCTCGAGGTCGAGCACGGCCGGCACCGTCTCGCGGGCGGCGCCTGCGGCATAGGCCGCTGCGGCGACCTGACGGCCCGGCGGCGAACGGTCCACGATGATGCACCAGGTCGCCCCTGGTCCGCTGGCGCGGAACCGGTCCAGCAGACCCACGGTGGTCAGCTCCACCGGTGACGTCCACGTGAGCACCCAGCCCAGGTCTTCGCCGGCCAGCGTGGCGACGGCCGGTACCGCCGGCACGGGCAGCTCGCCGGTCAGCTCGGCTGCGTCGATGGCAGGGCTCAGGTAGGCCAGCGCTGCGATGTCCCACCCTTCGAGCACAGCGGCAGCAGCGCCGGCCTCGGACCCGGCGGCGTCATGGTCGCTCACTGACAGCTCGACGGGATACAGCCCGGCCACGCCGCCACGTGCATTCACCCCGGCCCAGTAGGCCTGCACGCCGGCCAGCGCCGCCCGGTCAGCATCGGCAGCGGGACCTGACAGGTCGGCCAGCACGCCCAGGGTGAACCTGCCGACGTCGAAGCCGTCGGCAGGTGCGGGCGGCGGCGCGGCCGGCGGGCCGGCGGCGGGAGGCGACGCCGAGCAGCCTGCGGCAAGCAGCAGCGCCGCCAGCGACAGCGCCCACCGCACCGGCCGCAGCCCTCGGCTAGCGGCCGGGAATGGTGTGCGAGGCGTGAAGCGCCTCGAAGTTCTCGAGCGCCCGGCCGGCGCCGAGCACGACAGTCTCCAGCGGCGACTCCGAGCGCAGCACCGGCACCCGTGCCTCTGACGCGATGCGCTGGTCGAGGCCCTGCAACAGCGAGCCGCCGCCGACCATCAGGGCGCCGGTGTGGATGAGGTCCTGTGCCAGCTCGGGCGGTGCCTCGCCGAGGCACTCCAGCACGGCCTCCACGATGAGCTCGACCGTGTCGGCCAGCGCCGAGCGCACCTCGGTAGGGGTGATGAGGAACGTGCGCGGCAGCCCCGTGGTGAGGTCGCGGCCCTTCACCTCGGCATCGAACTTGTCGTCGATGGGCCATGCCGAGCCGATGCTGATCTTCAGCTCCTCCGCCGTGCGCTCGCCGATCGCGATGCCGTGCACACGCCGGGCGTAGTTCATCAACGCCGTGTCGAAGTCGAACGACCCCACACGGACAGCGCGCAGCGACACCAGCCCCCCCAGCGACACCATGGCGATCTCAGCAGTGCCGCCGCCGATGTCGATGACCAGCGAGCCGGTGGGCTCATGGATCGGCAGGCCCGAGCCGATGGCTGCGGCGATCGGCTGCTCGATGAGTCTCACGTCCGACGCCCCGGCCCGCCGGGCCGCCTCGATGACCGCCCGCCGCTCGACCGGGGTGATCAGCGACGGCACGCAGACAGCGACGCGGGTGCGGCCGAATCGGCCGACGCCCACGCCCTGCATGATGAGCCGGATCATCCGCTGGGTGATGTCGAAGTCGGTGATGGCGCCGTTGCGCAGCGGTCGCGCCGCGATGATGTAGCTGGGCGTGCGCCCGATCATCTGCCAGGCCTCGCGCCCCACCGACAGCACGTCGCCGGATCGCTCGTTGAGCGCTATGACCGACGGCTCGTTGAAGACGATGCCGCGCCCCCGCTCGTACACCAGCGTGTTCGCGGTGCCGAGATCGATCGCCAGGTCACGAGCCAGAACGGCGCCTCTGGCTGGGGGAGATCACCCGGTCGTGCCGTCGTGCGGCCGCGGGCGGGCGCGGTATCGCCCGGCGGCTGCGCGGCCGCGATTCGGGCGGCGGGTCGTCGAGGTCGGCGCTCATCGGCGGCAGCAGCGGCACGGAGTAGTCACGCTCGACCAGCCGGATGCTGGCCTGTGTCGGCCGCTCTTGCAACGTCGTCGAAGGTGACGGCTTGCGCGTGGCCGGCTGATCGACGCGCCGGCGCCGGCGCATGGCCCGCACCAGTCCGGGCGTGCCCGACGGCTCGGCGTCGTTCGCGTCCAGCGGAGCGATCGACTCCAGCCGGCGCCGGAACGGCCCGGTCTCGTCGTCGGTGATCTTCTGGTTCCGGATGCGAGCACCCACGCCCAGCACGATCATGCCCATCAGCGGCACCACCAGCGCAATGGCCAGGAACAGCAGCGGGCTCATGACCGGGGCACCTGCGCGATCGGCTGCGACTGCAGGCCCCAGTCGGTGCCGGCGTCATGATGCTCTTGCTTCCAGATGGGCACCGTGGCCTTCAGCGTGTCGATGCCGAAGCGGGCCGCCTCGAATGCTGCATCCCGGTGCGGCGCCGAGGCAGCCACCACCACCGAGCTCTCGGTGAGGCCCAGCGTGCCCACCCGGTGCAGCAGCGCCGCCTTGCGCACGCTCGGCCAGCGCCGGCCCATCTCGGCGGCGATGTCGGCGAGCCGTGGTGTCACCTCGGATTCGTACGCCTCGTAGATCAACTGCGTGACGCCCGTGCGATGCTCGGCGTGATCTCGCACCGTGCCCGAGAACAGCACCACAGCTCCCGCTGCCGGATCAAGCGCCCAGGAGTAGATGGCGGCTATCGGCAGCTCGCCGTGAGTGAGCTCCAGCCAGGTATCCATCATCGCAAAGCGTAGGAGCGCCGGAGCCAGGCCGCGGCAGCCCAGCCGCCGGCCGCCACCGCAGCCCCCGCGCCCACCAATGTGGCGTACTGGCGCTGCCGTGCGTTGAGGTCGTCCCAGGGCATGCCCACGTCCGCGATCACGAACGCCTGGGCACTGCTGTAGCGGGGTTCCCAGCCTTGGGCACGGAGCCGATCATTGGCCACCACCCAGCTGTAGCGGGTGTACGGGAGCAGCCCTTCCGGTGCAGCGTGGCCCACCCGCCGGGCCACGTAGCGGTCGAGCCGCTTGGGCAGCGGCATCGGCAGGCGGATCTTGGGGCGGGCACCCAGCAGCGCCCGCAGCTCGCCCGGCGACAGCCAGCCGTCCGGCGCCACGTTGAACACGCCCGACAGGCGGCGCTGGGTGGCCAGCACGACCGCGGAGGCCAAGTCGTCGACGTGCAGGAACTGCACCGGCGGATCGTCGCTGCCGGTGCGGATGGGGGCTGCGGCCAGCATCGCCTCGCCGATCGGTCCGCCCACGCCGCTCGACACCACCGGTGCCGGCCGCAGGATGGCCACCGAGCGCCCCGCGCCGTCGGGGACTGCATCGCTCCACTCCAGCACCATCCGCTCAGCGTCGGCGTGGTGCACCGCCCACGACGCCTCCAGGTTGGGGCGCACCGGCAGGTCCTCCGAGATCGGCGTGGGGTGGTTCGGCCACGCCCCGTACACGCTGGCACTGGACACCAGCGTCAGATGCCGCACATCTGCCACCGCCAGCACCCGGCGGAGCCGATCCGATGTCACCTCCCGGGTCAGCCGCAGGTGCACCAGCGCGTCGGCGCCGCCCAGGTCGTAATCGCCGGAGCGATGCGCATCGTCGACGTCGAGCACATCGAACGACTGCGCCAGCCACTGCAGCACCCGGGCGCCGATGACGCCGCCCGCACCCGACACGGCCAGCCGAGTCATGCCCCTACGATGCCACTGTGGCCGATGGAGATCCGTTCAAGGGCATCCCCTTCCTCGGCGACATCGCCTCCATTCTGGGCGGCAGCTCCGAGTCGCTCTGGGAGGGCGCCCGCCAGGCGGCCAACCAGCTCGCCACCGGCGGCAAGCCCGAGCACAACGTCGACCCGGTGGAGCGGCATCGCCTCAGCGAGATCAGCCGGGTGGCAGAGCTGCATGTGGGACATATCACCGGTCTCGACGTCACCTCCCACATCGAGCCCGTCACCCGCTCGGGCTGGGCGGCTGATGCCCTCGACGCCATCCGCCCGCTGATGGATCGGCTGTCGGAGCGGCTGAGCGAGGACAGCCCCTCCAGCGCCGATCCCTTCGCCAGCCTGCTCTCCATGATGAGCCCCATGACCGTGGCCATGACCGCGGGCATGATGGCCGGCCACCTCGGTGCCAAGGCATTCGGCAACTCGGACCTCATCGTGCCCCGGTCACGCGTGCTGATGGTGACCGCCAACATCAGCGACTTCGCCGGCGAATGGGGCCTCGACGTCGACGACGTGATGCTGTGGGTCGCCATCCGCGAGCACGCCCTGCATTCGGCGCTGGCAGTGCCGAGCGTGCACGAGCGGCTCGACACGCTGCTGCTCGAGCACATCGAGGGCTTCCGCCGCAGGGATCCCTCCCTGGAAGACTTCGGCGACCTCGAGCTGCCCGCCTCGTTCGACAGCGCCGGCGACCCGCAGCAGTTCCAGGCCCAGATGCAGGAACAGCTGCAGCGCATCTTCGGCAATCCGGAGCTGCTGCTCGGCATCGCCCGGGACGAGAGCCACAACATCAGCCAGCTCGAGACGCTGATCAGCGTCCTGACTGCGTACATCGACCACGTGGTCGCCAAAGCGGGCCCCCGCCTCATCGGCAGCTTCGACGCGCTCAGCGAGGCCGTGCGCCGCCGCCAGATCACCGAGGGCGCCGACTACGCCGACCGGCTGCTCGGCGTGCGCCTGAGCGTCGAGGCACGCGACCGGGGAGAGGACTTCGTCTCAGGCGTGGTCATGCGAACCGGCAGCGAGGGGCTGGCGCGGCTGTTCGAGCCTGCCGGCATTCCCACGCCCAGCGAGCTCGTCGCGCCGGGCCTCTGGCTGGCCCGCCTGGACCTGCCGCCGGACTAGCCGGTCTCGGGCCGGTTCACCCTGCGTCGTCGCATCCGGGTCTGCACGATGCGGGCGCGTACCCGGGTGGCGATGATCTCCGACGGGGGACGCCGCCCCCGAGCCAGCGCCCACATCCCGCCCGCATACAGCACCACCGCGACCAGGCCGGCAATGCCCAGCAGCATCACCCCGGCCCGCAGCGGCAGGATGCCGCTGGGCGCCGCCACCGGCACCAGCCCGCCGATCACCCACATCAGCTGGAAGCGAGTCTCGAAGCGGGCGAACGTGCGGCCCCGGTCGGCAGGCACCTCGTCGCGCTGCACGATCGCGTCGAAGCACAGCTTCCCCAGCGCGGACATGAGCCCGATCACCATGGCCAGCACCAGCACCGAGAAGCGGTCGGGCGCCGTCACCACATAGAACGACACGGCGGCCGCCAGCAGCAGCGTGCTGGCCAGCAGCAGCTCCTCGCGGATGCGCCGGCGCAGCCACGGCGCCGACAGCGCGCCAGCGAGCTGCCCCACGGCGCTCGCCGTGAACATGAAGCCGAACCACCACGGCGCTGCGCCGTCGGTGCGGAGCCAGAACGCGATCAGGAACAGCGTGAAGCCGGTCATGGCCCGCACCACGCCCATGGCCGAACCCGCCAGCAGCATCCCTCCCCGCTGCCGCCCAGGTCGAGGCTGCCGGGGCTGGGCCGGCTGGCCGGGCTGGATCGGCTGGCCGGGCCCGGGAGGCTGACTCAGCTCATGCGGGCGCACCGCCGTGCGCGGCAGGCGCGCCGCCGGGAACGTCATCAGCACGAACACCACCGCCGCCAGCACGAGCACCCAGCGCGACGACGCCAGGCTCAGCAGCACGCCGGGCCCCGCAGCCAGCGCGCCGCCCAGCCCGCTCAGCAGCATCAGCTTCGAATTCGCCTCGACCAGGTCGCGCTCCTCGCGCACCAGCCCCGGCACCACCGCGCTCTTGGCCACGTGGTACGTCTTGCCCGCCACCAGCGCGCCGAACGCCTCGGGGAACAGCAGCAGCGAATCGAGGTGGCGCACCATCAGCAGCGCCAGCACCGCCCGAGCCATGCCGGCACCGATGATCATCCCCCGGCGCCCGCCGCGGCTGCGGTCCACCAGCGGCCCGATCAGCGGCCCCACCACCGCGAACGGCGCCATCGTCACCAGCAGGTACAGCGCCACCCTCGGCCGGGCAGCCGCAGGATCGAGGTTGAAGAACAGCGACCCGGCCAGCGCGATCGCAATCAGCGCGTCGCCGGCGGCCGACAGCAGATGGGTACGGGCAAGCCACGTGAAAGGCTGCATCAGCCGCTCAGGCGGCTCGCTCGTAGCGATACCCCAGACCACGAATCGTCGTGATGCGCTGCGGGTTCGACGGATCGTCCTCGATCTTGGCCCGCAGCCGCTTGACATGGACGTCGATCGTCTTGGTATCGCCCACGTACTCGTAGCCCCACACGTTCTGCATGAGGCTGTCCCGGGTCACCACCCGGCCGGCATGGGCCAGCAGGTAGGCCAGCAGCTCGAACTCCTTCAGCGCCAAGGTGACCAGCTCGCCGCGCACCCGCAGCTCGTGGCGGTCGATGTCGAGCACCACATCGCCCTCGACCAGGCTGGTCGCATCGGCCTGCGGCTGGGCCGGCTGAACCCCTGCACGCCGCAGCACCGCCCGCATGCGCGCCACCAGCTCACGCATCCGGTACGGCTTGGCCACGTAGTCGTCGGCGCCCACCTCCAGGCCCACCACCGCGTCGATCTCCTCGGCGCGGGCGGTCACCATGATCAGCGGCACCCGCGACTGCTTGCGAATCTCCCGGCACACGTCCAGGCCCGACATGCCCGGCAGCATCACGTCCAGCAGCACCAAATCGGGCTCGGCCTCGCTGATCTCGGCCAGCGCGGCACGGCCGTCGGCCGCCGTGCGCACCTCGAAGCCCTCGCGCCGCAGGCCCACCGAGAGGGCCTCGGTGAACGACGGCTCGTCGTCAACCACCAGTACCGATGTCATGTGCTCGCCTTGCTTGTCGCCGCCGGTTCTGCAGCCTCGGGGCCGACTGCCGCCTCGGGGCCGTCTGGCGCCTCGGGGCCGACTGGCGCCGGGAACCTGAGCGTGAACGTGGTGCCGACGCCCTCACGGGTGTGCAGCATCACCTCGCCGCCGTGATTCATCACCACATGGCGCACGATGCTCAGACCCAGCCCGGTGCCGCCGGTGGTGCGCGCGCGGGCCTTGTCCACCCGGTAGAAGCGCTCGAAGACCCGCTCGGTCTCGTCGGCGGGAATGCCGATGCCCTCGTCGGAAACCACGATGTCCACCGCCGAGGGCGGGTGCTCCGCGCTCGGCGCTGCGGACAGGCGGACCTCCGAACCGGGATCGCTGTACTTGATCGCGTTGTCCACCAGGTTCCCGACCGCACGCAGCAGCTGCCCCCGGTCGGCATGGAGCATGACGGGCTCAGTCTGCTCATCGGCGGGCGGGCGCACCAGCGACACCTCGTGCTTGCGGGCGTGCTCGGAGTACTGGTGCGCAACCTCGTACAGCAGCGGCACCACCGGCACCGGCTCCTGGCGCATGGAGCCCTCCAGCTCCACCCGGCTCAGCTCCAGCAGGTCGTCGATGATGTGCCGCACGCGCTCGGCCTCGGTGCCGATGCGGTCGACCAGGCGGGTGCGCACCGCTGCGTCGTTCTCCTCGGCCAGCGTCTCGGACAGCAGCGCGATGGCGCCCACCGGCGTGCGCAGCTCATGGCTCAGATTGGCCACGAAGTCGCGGCGCACCTCATCTGTGCGCACACCGTCAGTACGGTCCGCCATCTCGGCCACCGCGCCCAGCGCGTGGCTGTCGCTGACGACGGGATGCGCGCTGATCTCGATGACCTGCGGCGGCGGGCCCGTCAGCTTCACCGTGCGCGAGCGAGCCTGCCCGTCCTGGGCCGACTCGAGGAGCTGCGTGACCCCTGCGCCCACCAGCGCCATCGCATCGCGGGCCGACATCATCTCGTCGGCCAGCGCGTTGCTGGCGCACACGGTGCCGTCCTCGTCCACCAGCACGACGCCCACTGAGAGCTCGTTCATCGCGTGCTGCCAGCGAGCCCGGTCGCGCTCGGCCAGGTTGGCCGTCATGGCCGCCGTCGTGGCGATCGACTCCAGGTAGGTGATCCAGCCGTCCAGGCTGTTGTCGTCGAGACGCGCCTCGCCGGGACGGGGCGCGTCGCCTTCACCGGTGAACCGGTGCACCACCCGTCCGAGCCGCTCCCCCGCCGACCTGCGATCCCGCACCAGCAGCAGCACAGCAATCAGCGCTGCTGCCAGTGCCGTCGCCACCGCCACCAGCGCCGCGATCACATCTCTTCCTGCTCCCGCCGGGCACGGGCCCGGTTGGCGCCCAGGTGCTCGGGCAGCTCCCCGGTCACCAGGAACTCGACGCGCTCGGCGACGTTCACCGCGTGATCGCCGATGCGCTCGTAGAAGCGGCCCACCACGGCGAGCTGCACGGCGTGCTGGATGATGATCTTGCCGAGCTCGTGCGACTCGAACACCGCCACGATGTAGGTGTTGTGCAGGTCGTCGAGCACGTCGTCCATGTCGTTGAGCACCGACGCCAAGCCCGCGTCCCGCTCGGCGTAGGCGTCCATGGCCTTGGCCGTCAGCTTCACCGCCTGCTCCCGCATGCGGTCGATCAGCCCCCGAAGCCGGGGCTCCAGCTCGACACCGTGCAGCCGGGCGACCGCCTTGGCGATGTTGGTGACCAGGTCGCCGCTGCGCTCGATCTCGGAGATCATGCGCAGGTCGGTCAGGATGGTGCGCAGGTCCACCGCCACCGGCTGCTGCAGGGCCAGCAGCTGCACGCACTTCTCCTCGGCTTCGAGGCTGAGCAGGTCGAGCTCGTCGTCGGCGGCGATGATCTGGTCGGCACTGCCGATGTCGCCGGCGAGCAGCGCGGCGGTCACCGCCGAGATGCCCTCGGCCACCATGCCGCCCATCTGGACGAGATCGGCACGAACCTCGTCCATCAGCTGATGGAACTCGGTCCGTACTTCCTCGGTCATGTCAGCAGTGTGGCGTATCTGCGCCGCCTAGTGGCCGTTTACCGGCTCAGCCCACCCGTCCGGTGATGTAGGCCTCCGTGCGGGGGTCGTCGGGGTTGGTGAAGATCAGCGTGGTGGGTGCGTACTCGACCAGCTCGCCGGTGCGATGCCCGAGCTCGTTGGGCTGCACCGAGAAGAACGCCGTCATGTCGCTGATGCGGGCGGCCTGCTGCATGTTGTGGGTGACGATGATGATCGTGTACTCGGCCTTCAGCTCGGCGATGAGCTCCTCGATGCGGCCCGTGGCGATGGGGTCGAGGGCCGAGCAGGGCTCGTCCATCAGCACCACGTCGGGCTGCACCGCAATGGCCCGGGCGATGCACAGCCGCTGCTGCTGACCGCCCGACAGGCCGTACGCGGAGGTCTTCAGGCGGTCCTTCACCTCGTCCCACAGCGCCGCCCGGGTCAGCGAGCCCTCCACCACGTCATCCAGCTCGGAGCGCTTGACGCCCGCCAGCCGGGGGCCGTACGCGATGTTGTCGTAGATGGACTTGGGGAACGGGTTCGGCTTCTGGAACACCATGCCGACCCGTCGCCGCACCTCCACCGGGTCCACCTCGTCCTGGTACAGGTCGACGCCGTGATAGTTGATGGTGCCCTCCACGCGGGCGCCCTCGATGAGATCGTTCATCCGGTTGAAGCAGCGCAGGAACGTCGACTTGCCGCAGCCCGAGGGGCCGATCAGCGCCGTCACCTCGTGGGAGGCCACGTCCAGCGTGACGTCGCGCAGCGCGCGGAAGTCGTCGTAGTACACATCCACGCCGCTGCACTCAAAAACGGTCTGGGCGTCGTCGCGATGATTGCCGGCGGCGGCACTGCTCACGTCGATGCGTGCCTGGGGCGACCCGGGGGTCGCTTCTGCCGACACAACCGATGCGTCTGGCTCTTGCGTCATCACCGCCTCTTCGGGTGTCATTGCCTCACCATTGCTTCTCGAATCGGTTGCGCAGGTAGATGGCCAGTCCGTTCACGGCCAGCACCAGCACCAGGATGATGACGCTGGCCGCGGCGGCGTTCACTCCCCAGTCTGCGCCGGGCAGCTGCGCGAAGTTGAAGATCAGCACGGGCAGCGCGGTGTAGGGGCCGGTGAAGGTCTCCAGCATGTTGGCGTCGCCGAAGCTGAGGAAGCCGGTGGCGGCACCCACCAGAATCAGCGGTGCCGCCTCGCCGAGAGCGCGCGCCAGTGCCAGCACGGTGCCGGTGAGAATCGTGGACAGCGCAGCAGGCAGGACCTGACGTGAGAGCACCTCCCACTTGGTGGCTCCCACACCGTAGGCGGCCTCGCGCAGCGAGTCGGGCACCGCCTTGAGCGCCTCCACCGAGGTGATGACGATGATCGGCAGCACCATCGCCGCCAGCGTCATGCCGCCGGCGATGACCGTCTTGCCCTGGGTGAATCCCGAGATGGTCTGCACGAACACCGCCAGCCCGAGCAGGCCGTACACGATGGACGGCACGCCGGCCAGGTTGCGGATGTTCAGCTCGACGATGCGGGCGAAGCGGGAGTCCTGGGCGTACTCGACGAGGTAGATGGCCGTGGCGACGCCGATCGGCACGGCGAAGCCGCCCGTGACCAGCGCCACCTGCAGGCTGCCGATGATGCCCTGCCAGACGCCGGCTTCGCCCGCCGAGCGCTGCGAGAAGCCGTGGGTCAGGAAGTACCAGAGGTTCCCCGACAAGACGTCCCAGCCGTCCACGATCATGACGGCGAGCAGGACGGCCAGGAAGCCCGTCGCGAACACGGTGGCGCCGATGAGCAGCCACTTGAACACGGCGCCGCCCACATCGGCCCCGGGGCGCCGACGCAGGGCGTCGGCAGTGCCGGTGGCGATGCCGGCGGGCGTCGTCAGCACGGCCATCTCAGTACCTGTTCTGCAGCCGGCGAACGATCACGTCGCCCACCATGTTGAGCACCAGCGTCATGGCGAACAGCAGGGCCCCCAGGAAGTAGAGGCTCTGGAACGCCAGGGTGCTGCCGGCCACCTGGTCGGTGCCGAGACCCAGCGCAGCCATCGCCGAGGTGAGGGTGCCGCCGGACTCGAACAGCGACAGGTTGAACAGCGACGTGTCGCCGCCGCCCGAGGCGATCGTCACCACCATGGTCTCGCCGATGGCCCGGCTGAAGCCCACGATGATGGCCGCCATCAGGCCCGACATGGCCGCCGGCAGCACCACCCGGATCGAGGTGGTGACCTTGCGGGCCCCCAGACCGGCCGAGGCCTCTCGCAGCGCCAGCGGCACGGCCCGCAGGGCGTCCTCCGCGATCGAGGCAATGAGGGGGATGACCAGCAGGCCCACCGCGATGCCCGCTGCCAGCTTGTTGAAGAAGTTGATGTCGCTGAAGAAGTTGGTGAGCAGCGACGGGGTGATGAAGCTGATGGCGAACACGCCCAGCACGACGCTGGGCACGCTGGCCAGCAGCTCCAGCGTGGGCTTCATCACCTTGCGCACCTTCGGGTGCGCGTACTCGGAGAGGTAGATGGCCGCTCCGAAGCCCGACGGCACCGCTACCGCCATGGCAATGACGGAGATCTGCGCCGAGTTCACCAGCAGGGTGGTGAGGTCGAACAGGCCCCGGCGGGGGAACCAGCCGATGTCGGTGAGCTTGGTGAGCTCGACCTGGCTGATGAACGTCCACGCCCCCGAGGCCACCGTCCAGATGATCAGCGCGCTGACCAGCACGGTAACGGTCGCGGCCCCCAGGAACAGCCAGCGGACGGTGTGCGAGCGCACCCGGCGCATGACCGAGGTCTGCAGATCGGCAGCGGTGAGCTGGCCTCGTGTCATCAGAATGTCGGGCCTGTCGTCAGGTCGTTCCAGTTGCTCCGAGACTGTTCCAGATCAGCCGGGCTGAGGTTGACATACCCGGCGTCGACCACATAGGTCTGCCCCTCGTCGCTCAGCATGAAGTCGACGAACGCTTTCACGGCCGGGTCGGAGGCATACGCAGCGTCGATGTAGGTGTAGAGGAAGCGGGCGATCGGGAACTCAGCCGAGGCGATGGTCTCGGCCGTGGGCGCCACGCAGCCGTCGCCGCCGTCGATCTCGACCAGCTTGACCACATCGCGGTTCTCGTCGGCGAAGGCGAAGCCCACCCAGCCCAGGCTCGTCTGGTTGCCCGAGACCCCGTCGATGATCACGTTGTCGTTTGCCGAGGCGTTGTAGTCGGGACGCACCGCGAAGTTCTCATCCGCGTGGCCCCTCTCGACACGGTGCTCCCAGACGTCTTCGAGGGCGATCTCGATGAAGCTGTCGAATGTGCCCGACTCCTCGCCCGGAGCGAAGATCTCGAGCGCGCCGCTGCTGAACGGACCGGTGCCGCCCAGCTCGGCGTTCAGGGCGTTCGCGTCGGCCCAGTCACCGAAGCCGGTCGCCTCGTCGCCGACGAGGCTGTACAGGTCGGCGAAGTTGAGGCAGTCGATGGCGTCGTTGCCGGCCGCCGTGATCACCGAGATGCCATCGATGCCGACGCGCAGCTCGATGAACTCGATGCCGGCGGCGTTGAGGTCGGCGGCCTCGGACTCCTTGATCTGGCGCGAGCTGTTCCAGATGGGCACCTCGCCGGCCGCAGCGGCCTTGTGGCCGTCGCCTGAGCCAGGACCGGCAACCGAGAACGCCACACCGGGATGCGCCTCGGCGAAGGCTTCAGCGAGCAGGTTCGTGATGGGCTCGACAGTGGACGAGCCCGTGACGCTGATGGAGCCGCTGAGCCGGTCACCGTCGACCGCGGACCCGGGGGCGTCGCCCGCTTCAGAGGGCTCGCTGCCGCCCCCGCATGCCGCGGCGACCAGGGCGGACGCAACGAGTGCCGTTGCGAGCGTGAGCCATTTCCTGCGCATGGACGCGCACGCTACGAAGGGCCGGTGACATCGCCGCGGTGTGAAGGTGAACGGCCGGAACGGATGCCGTGAACAACGAGTGAACGCGCTATTCGTCCTCTTCGTCGGGCATGCCGAGGTCCCAGTGCAGCTCGTAGTTCTCGCGCTCGGCGTCACGCACGACCCGCTCGCGGTTCCGGCGGAACTGCGGGTCGTGGGGCGGGAGCAGCTGCAGGCGGGCGTTGGTGCGGCGACGGAACTCGTCGACTGCGGCTTCGTCGCCGTAGATGCCCTCGATCTCCCAGTGCGGCGCGACGGGGCCCAGGTAGATGATGCGGATGCCGACTTCTGGCGGGAGTTGCTCGGCTTCAGCTTCGGTGGCGATGTCGGTCACAGTGCTCCTCGATTGCGATCGCTGAAGGGTACTGAATGAGAGTTTGATGAGAGTCGGCGATTGAGGGAACCAGTTGGCTGCCTGCGGCGTTGGTTCTCACGATGTTGCAGGTCAATCCCAGTTATGAGCCGAAAGTATGCAATGGCCCGGGCTCAGAGAGCCTGGCCGGCGAGTGGGTTGCGTTCCGCAGGTGCGCGGACGTCGATCCCAACGTGTTCTTTCCCAATGACGGTGCGGGGGTGATCGCCGCTCAGAAGGTCTGCGCCGAATGCCCGGTGAAGGACCCCTGCCGCGAGTACGCGCTGGCCAACAACATCACCCACGGCGTGTGGGGCGGCACCTCGGAGCGGCAGCGCCGGCGCATCCTGCGAGACCGCCGGCGCGCCAGCAGGGCCGCCCGCGCCGCCTGAGCTTCAGGCGTCTTTCGACTTGGAGTCGCTCGACGAGCTGTCGCCGGCCGCCTTGTCTTCCTCGTTGACGCCCTCACGGAACTCGCGCTGAGCCTGGCCCAGCGAGCGCGCCAGCTTGGGCAGCTTGGCGCCTCCGAACAGCACGAGCACGATGATGAGCAGGATGAGCAGTTCGGGCGGTCCGAGCGCGATTGCCATCACGCTCGCGAGCGTACCAGTGCCCGATCAGACCGGTCGCCGGGCCCGCACGCCCGGCGAACTGCAGCGGCGGCCGGCCGCCCTGCAGCGAGCTCGAGCTGTCAGCCGGCGGCGGCGCGCCTCGTCAGGGCCCGCTGGCGGCGTACGCGGCGGCGCTCACGCTCGCTCATGCCGCCCCAGATGCCGAACTTCTCGCTGTTCTGGAGTGCGTATTCGAGGCAATCGTCGCTGACGACGCAGCCGCGGCACACCGCCTTGGCCTCGCGGGTGCTCGCCCCGCGCTCGGGAAAGAACAAATCGGGATCGACGCCGAGGCAATTCGCCTCGTCCCACCAATTCCCCTCTGTCACCTCGACCGCCATGTCAGTTGCGAATGCCATCTGCCCTCCCCGGCTTGCCCCGGCGACTGCATCCCGTGGACTGGGTCCAGTGGATTGGGTCCAGCGATCCGGTGGGCCGTGCCCCCCGGGTTCAGTGGCTGCCGAGATTGCTCAGCTGTAATTACAGGTGTGTGACTTGCCATTGAACCCCATGGGTGTGACATGCGCAAGCGGCAATTTCGGCCGATGCTCTCTGGCCGTGCGAGCGCTCATCGGGCATCGCCGCTGACTCGGACAGATGGACGTCGCCGACCAGCGCACCGGCCAGCGGAACCTCCGTCGCAGAGCGGTAACGGACGGTGACACGCACCAGATCCCCGGCGACCATTCGCTCGACATCCAGCCGGTGGGGATCGAGCGGCGCAGCGGACGCAACGGCGTCGCGCACGGCGTCCATGGACGGATTCACCGCCGCTATGCGCGCGCCCACCCGGGCCGCGTGCGACACCAGCACCGCGTCACGCGCCACCAGCGCTGTCTGGACAATGCACATGAGCAGGAACACCAGGAACGGCAACAGCAGGGCCAGCTCGACGGTGGCCTGCCCCTGCTCCCGCCGCGGGCGTGAGCTCAGGAGATGGCCTTGGTCAGGTAGTTGAAGACTGCGTCGAGCAGGCGGCCGATCTTGCCGGTGCTGGTTGCCCAGGCGGTGACCGCCGCGACCAGCAGGGCAATGGCACCGGTGAGCAGCGCGTACTCGGCGGTGGTCTGCCCGGCCTGACTGGTCCGACTGGTCTGATTGACGGGACCGGCCTCGAGCCGGTGCGTGCGACGCACCGGGTGATGAGGGCTCCGCGCGGAGACGGGCGAATGCTGGGTCGAACGTTGGGGCATGGATACTCCTTTGGGTTCTGGTCGGTGGTAAGAGCGGGACAGGTCAGCCGCCGAAGGCCGCGACGAGCACCGGCACGATGGCGACCAGCCCGAGCGCCGGGAGCACGCACAGCACCAGCGGGAACAGCAGCAGCACCGGCAGGCGGCGGACCTTGCCTTCGAGCCGGCGGCGGCGGTCCTCGCGCAGCTCGCGGCCGAGGCGCTCCAGCTCGGGCGCCAGCGGGATGCCCGTGCGCATGGAGCCCGTGACCGCAGCGGCAAAGGCGCGGGCGCGCGGGCCGCAGGTGCGGCCGAACTCGTCCAGGGCGTCGTCGACGTGCTCGAAGGCAGCCGATCCCGCAAGGCGGCGCCTGATGGCGCTTGCTTGGTCGAGATGATCGAGCGTGAGCTGCAGCGACGCGGTGATCGACAGCCCTGACGTCAAGGCCACGCTCATCACATCGACGACGGCTCCGAGTTCTGCAGCCACGCGGTCGGGATGCGGGACATCGCTGCGACGCGCCCACCCCCTCAGCGGGCCGGCGTTACCCCGTTCGCCGCGGGCAGTGGAAGCGGCAGGCCAGCCAGGTGCCGCGAGCTGCAGCACGCGGCGGCGGCCGGGATCGGGGCGGGTCACGAAACCGCCCCAGCACACCGCCGCGGCCGCCAGGCCGCCGATGACGACCGGGTTCGACAGCACCACGCTGTTGGCGACCAGCGCGCCGGCCGGCGTACCCGTCAGGCCCGCGGGGGCCAGCGCGGCAGCGACACCGGCGATCATCGCAGCGCCCGCGCGACCGTGGTGCGCATCCATGACACACCCGCCAGCTCGAGCAGGAGCGCCCCGCCGGCGCAGAACCAGCCCAGCGGCGTGGAGGTGAGCACCCGGGCGGCAGCACCGCCCTCGGCGAGCAGCGCCAGCGCGACCGCCCACGGCAGCGCTGCCACCACCCAGACCGAGGCTCGGGCCTGCGCCGCGTGGACACGTGCCTCGGCGGCCATGTCGGCGTGAGCCCGGACGGTCGCTGCGACCTGATCGAAGAGCTGCGGCTGAGCGCCCACCCGGTCTGAGGCCAGCGTGACCGCCGTCGAGAGCAGCGCCGCCTGCGCTGTCTGCTCGCGCGCCGACCATCGCTGCACCGCACGGCTCAGCGTGACTCCGCGCTCGTGCTCAGCGGCGATCTGCTCCAACGGCGCCGACATGGGCCCGTCGGCAGCGGTCCGCAGTGCCTGCAGCATCGTGTCGCCGCCGCCCAGCCCGCGCGACACCGCAGCGCAGAAGTCGCCGATGCACGCCGAGCGGGCAACGACCGCCATCGCGTCTCGACGCCGGTCGCGGCGCAGGCGGAACCAGCGACGCGACGCCGGCGAGGTGATGGCTCCCACGCAGGCCAGCAGCACGACGAGCTTCAGCACGCCGAGCCGTCGCTGCGCACCTCATAGACGGCGGCAACGTTTCTGCGGCCGGCTGCTCCCCGGCTCATGTGGACCAGGCCGTCGACAACCGACGCGATGTGCGCGGCGACGTCGCCGACGGCGCCGCCCGCTCGTGCGAGCTGCTCGAACCGCCACAGCGCATGCGCGGGGTCGTCGGCATGCAGCGTCGACAGCGAGCCGCGATGGCCCGTGGTGAGCGCCTGCAGCAGGGCTGCCGCCTCGGGACCGCGTACCTCGCCGATCACCAGGCGATCAGGCCGCATCCGCAGCGCGGCGGCCACCAGCTCGGCCATGGTCACTGCGCCGACCCCGTCGACGTTGGGCGGCTGGCCTTCGAGGCGAACCGTTCCGGCCCCGAGCCGGGGCAGCTCGGCGGCTTCCTCGACCACCACGAGCCGCTCGCAGTGGGCGACCGTGGCCAGCAGGCTGGCCAGCAAGGACGTCTTGCCGGTGCTGGTGGGGCCGAAGACGATCAGGTTGGCCCGTTCGGCGATGAGCTGGTCGAGGCGGGCGGCAACCGCAGGGCCGGCGAGCTCATCGAGGCGGCGGGCGCCGGCGGGGAAACGGCGCAGCGTGATGTACGGGCCGTCCACTGCGACCGGCGGCACAGCGATGTGGCAACGGGTGCGGTCGTCGAGCCGCACGTCCACCATCGGCGCGCGACGGTCCACACGGCGGCCCGTCGGGCCCAGCAGGTACTCGACCAGGCGATGCACCTCCGCAGTGCTGATGCGACCTGCTGCGGCCAGCCGGCCGCGCCGCTCGATGACGATCGGCCCGGGGCCGTTGATCATCACCTCAGTCACCTCGTCGTCGGCCCAGATCTCTGCAAGCGGCCCGATGCCCGCGAGGCGGGCCAGCACCTCGGAGACGAGATCGGCCGCAAGGTCGTGATCGAGCAGCGGCGCCGCTCCTTCGACAGCGGCAGCGACCTCGCGGGCTGCAGGCGCGGGCGCCGGAAGGAAGCGTTCGTGGATCTCCTCCACGAACGCCCGGCTGGCCGGGCCTGCGTCCGATGGCACCCGGCTAGCCGGGTGTCGTGCGACGGCGCGCGTGATGCGACTCACAGGAACACGTCCAGCGAGCGCGCCGACTTCGCGCAGCGGTCCAGCAGCAGTCCCGCATCGGCCCAGCGCGAGATCGAGCGATCGACGGCCACGACCGCATCGGCGTGGCGCCCCAGCGCGGCTTCGATGTCGGCGAGGCCCAGCGCGCGCTGCGTGTCGGTCAGCACGATCACGTCGTCCACCTCGGCCACGACCTGCCGTGCGCGGTGCAACGCCTGGTAGCAGCAGGTCATGGTGAGCAGGCGCCGGACCCGCTGGCCCGCCACCTGCTCGAGGGCTTCAGGGCCGCGCCCTGCGTCGACGATGTTGACCCGCGGCTTGCCGGCCAGCAGCGACCACAGCGTCCCGAGCCGGGCATGGTCGATGTCGCCGCTGCCACGCGGCAGCAGGCTGACGCCGGGCGCAACGTCCACGGCGAGCGCAGACGCCGCACCCAGCGACAGCTCCTCGGCCGCCGTCCACTCGGCGATTCCCGGCAGGTCGGGCGCGGTTCCCAGCACCACGCCGAAATCGCCGGTGAGATCGACGAGCACCACATCACGGCCGGCTCGCTTGGCACTGTTCGCGGCGAGCAGGGCGGTCACGGTGTTGCCGACGCCGCCCTTCGCGCCCACATACGCATAGATCATGGATGCTCCTGAATACATGACAACAAATGAAATTCATTGTGAGCTCTGAACATTGCCGATGTGATGGCACGCGATCAACTGATTTTCTGATGCTCCGCCTCGTGCCCGACCGCTGGCGCGCTGTGTTCCGCCGCTGGCGCGGACTGCGAGCGTGGGCAAAGATGGCGAGCGGAGGTGTCTGAGCGCCTGGTGGGCTCCCCCGCCTTCAAAGCGGGCGGGACGGGTGATCCCCGTCCGGCGGGTTCGATTCCCGTCCACCTCCGCCAATCACGTCGCGCCGATGACTTCGCGCCCACCAACCCGTGCGTCGGGTTCGACAGATGTGCCCCTAGCATTCGCTGTGCCGGTGACCCCGGTCATCCGCCCAGTTGTCTCGCACAGCCATCCCGCACAGAGGACGAAGCACCATGAAGAAGCTGTTGCTCGCCGTGATCGTCGGCGCTCTGATCGTGATCGTGGTTCGACGCCTGACCGACGCCTAGCCCCTAGACCGAGAGCAGGTCGCGGGCTCCGGTGTCAGTGCTGGGGTGGCGCAGCTTGGACATGGCCCGCGCCTCGATCTGACGGATGCGCTCACGGGTGAGCTGGAAATGCTCGCCCACCTCCTCGAGCGTGCGGGGCTCGCCGCGGTCGAGGCCGTAGCGGAGCTTGAGGATCTCGCGCTCACGCTCGTCCAGCGGTGACAGCAACCGGGTGATCTCGCTGGGCAGCAGCGTGGTGGCGGCCACCTCGAAGGGCGACTCGGCAGCGCGGTCCTCCACGACGTCGCCCAGCTCGGCGTCGCTGTCCTCGCGCAGCGGCTCGGACAACGACAGCGGCTCTGCAGCGAACCGCAGCGCCTCGGTGACCTTCTGCTCGGGCATGTCGACTTCGACCGCCAGCTCGCCCAGCGTGGCCGGGCGGCCGTACTTCAGCTCGAGCCGGGAGCGGGCCTTCTGCAGGCGCGCCAGCGTGTCGCCCGCATGCACAGGCAGCCGGATGGTGCGGCCCGTGTTGGCGATGCCGCGGGTGATGGCCTGGCGGATCCACCACGTCGCGTAGGTGGAGAACTTGAAGCCCTTGCGCCAGTCGAACTTCTCGACTGCGTGCATCAGGCCCAGGTTGCCCTCCTGGATGAGATCGAGCAGCGGCAGCCCCGAGGCCTGGTACTTCTTGGCGATCGACACCACGAGCCGCAGGTTCGACTGCACGAACGTGCGCTCGGCACGGGCACCTTCGCGCTGGGTGCGCATGAGGCGGCGGCGCTGCGCTCCCGACAGGTCCTTGGCGCGGTTGGACTCGAGCGATTCCTTGGCAGCAATGCCCTTCTCGATCTGCTGGGCGAGCCGGACCTCGTCGTCCTTGTTCAGCAGGGGGTACTGGCCGATGTCGGTCAGGTACAGGCGGACGAGATCTTCCTCGTCACGTTCGACCCTCTCTTTGGCCACCGCGCCACCTCGCTGGTCGTCCCCCGCTTGCCTGCCCACCGGTAGCCGCTGCTGCGTCCCCCGGTGAGGGGTGAGCGTACCTATCACTCGCCCCGTTACCTCCGCGCGCCGATGCTTGCGCCCGAGTGCTGGGTGTGAGGGGCGGGCGTAGGGTGAGCCGGTGGCAGTGCGTGTCGGACTGGCGCAGCTGAACCTTCGCCTCGGCGACCTCGACGGGAACGCCGACATGATCATGGCTGCCTACGACGAAGCCGTGGCACTCGGCGCCGACGTGGTGGTCTTCAGCGAACTGACCGTCACCGGCTACCCGCCGGAGGATTTGTTGCTGAAGCCGGCCTTCGTGGAGGGAGCCTCGCTGGCGCTGGAGCGGATCGCTCAGCACACGGGGTCAGTGCCTGCTGTCGTGGGCTTCCCGGAGGACACGGGGCGCACCGGGCCGGTCCGGCTGTGGAATTCCGCCGCGATGTGCTCCGACGGTGCGGTGCGCGGGGTCTTCCGCAAGCACCTGCTGCCGAACTACGCCGTATTCGACGAGCAGCGCTACTTCCTTCCCGGGACTGAGGCAGGGCCGTTGCTGCAGATCGGCGGCGTGCAGTTGGGCGTATCGGTGTGCGAAGACCTGTGGGGGCCGCCCCGCACTGCTGACGCGGCCGCTGACGACGGCGGTCTGCCGTCGGTCGTCGGCGGCGAGGCCGACACGAGTCCGGCGCTGGCACAGGTTGCGATGGGCGCGCAGCTGCTGGTGAACCTGAACGGATCGCCCTACCGGCGCGGCAAACAGGCCGACCGCGAAGCCGTCGCCCGCACCCGCGCATCGGCGCTCGGCGTCCCGGTCGTGTATGTCAACCAGGTGGGCGGGCAGGACGAGCTGGTCTTCGACGGCAGCTCGTTCGTCACCGACGCGGGCGGCAACGTGGTGTGCCGGCTGCCGGCATTCGTCGAGCAGGTTGCTGTCTGCGACGTCGCCGTGGCCCCCAGCGAGCATGCCGCGGCGGCAGGCTCCCGTGGCTCGACGCGTGCTGGCCCAGCGGGCGACGGCACCTCGCACAGCGTGCTGACGCCGATGCTCGAGCCGCTGGACGAGGTCTGGCAGGCGCTCGTGGTGGCCACCCGCGACTACGTGCGCAAGAACGGGTTCACCGACGTGGCAGTCGGCCTGTCGGGCGGCATCGACTCCAGCGCGGTGGCGGCCATCGCCGCCGACGCGCTCGGGCCGGCACACGTGCACGGCGTCTCGATGCCGTCTCGCTACTCCAGCGAGGGATCGCGCACCGACGCCGCCCAGCTCGCAGCGAACCTCGGCATCGGCTTCCGCACGGTCTCCATCGAGCCGGCTCATGCTGCGCTGGCCGGCATGCTGGACACCCACGCCGGCGGGACCGGCGCGGCCTCAGAGCCCGCAGACGATCCTGCCGATGCGGCGGCCGCAGATCTCACCGATCAGAACATCCAGAGCCGCATCCGGGGCGTGCTGCTGATGGCGCTGTCGAACCGGCACGGCTGGCTGGTGCTCACCACCGGCAACAAGACCGAGACCTCGGTGGGCTACACCACGCTGTACGGCGACACCGCCGGGGCCTACGCGGTCATCCGGGACGTGCCCAAGCTGCTCGTGTACGAGCTGTGCGAGTGGCGCAACCGCCAGGGCGACGGCGAGCGCATCCCGCAGGCCAGCCTGACCAAGCCCCCGTCAGCGGAACTGCGGCCCGACCAGCGCGACGACCAGAGCCTGCCGCCGTATGAACTGCTCGACCCGCTGGTGGAGGCCTACGTGGAAGGCGACCTCAGCGCCGCCGAGGTGGTGGAGGCGGCGGGCCGCCACGGCGCCGATGCCGACCTCGTGCACCGTGTGACACGCCTGGTCGACATCGCCGAGTACAAGCGGCGTCAGTCGCCGCCGGGCCCTCGCATCACAGCCAAGAGCTTCGGCAAGGATCGGCGCATGCCGATCACGAACTTCTTTCGCTGAAGCCCCGGCGGGCCCGAGCCAATCGGCTCAGGCCAGGGCTTCGCCGATGGTCTGGCTGAGCAGGGCGGTCACCACGTAGGGATCGGCGTTGGCGTTCGGCCGGCGATCCTCGATGTAGCCCTTGCCGTCCTGGTGGACCTGCCAGGGGATGCGCACCGAGGCGCCGCGGTCAGACACGCCGTAGCTGAACGTGTCGTAGCGCTCGGTCTCGTGCTCGCCCGTCAGGCGCAGCTCGATGCCGTGGCCGTAGCCGGCAATGTGCTGCTCGGGCTTGCCCGGCGCACCCAGCGACTGCGCGGCCTTCACGACGGCGTCGTAGTTCTCGCGCATCGCCTTGGTGGACACGTTGGTGTGCATGCCCGCACCGTTCCAATCGCCCTGCATGGGCTTGGCGGCCAGGCTCACCTCGATCTCGTGATCCTCGCCGGCGCGGTACAGCAGGTAGCGGGCCAGCCAGATCTCGTCGCCTACTGTGAGCGCGTCGACGGGGCCGATCTGGAACTCCCACTGGCCGGGCATGACCTCGGCGTTGGTGCCCGAGATGTTCAGACCCGCCTCGATGCACCAGGTGGTGTGCTGCTCGACGACGTCACGGCCGTGGATGCGCAGCGCGCCCACGCCGCAGTAGTACGGGCCCTGGGGGCCGGGGAAGCCGTTGGGCGGGAAGCCCGAGGGCCACTTGGTGACCGGGTCGAGCATGGTGTACTCCTGCTCGAGGCCGAACCAGAAGTCCTGATCGCCGTACTTGTCGAGAATGGCCCGGGTCTTGGCCCGCATGTTGGTGGGGTGGGGCTCCATCGTCTCGGGCAGGAACGTCTCGCACATCACCATGATGTCGTTGCCGCCGCGCAGCGGATCGGGGCAGGTGTAGACCG
Source organism: Candidatus Poriferisodalis sp. (assembly GCF_965208555.1). Lineage (GTDB taxonomy): Bacteria > Actinomycetota > Acidimicrobiia > Acidimicrobiales > Poriferisodalaceae > Poriferisodalis. The sequence goes on from NZ_OZ242342.1 coordinate 1,726,735, forward strand.
GCTGCAGCACGACGTCAGAGTCGCTGCCCTCGGCCTGGTTGGTGCTCGAACCGTCGAAGCCCCAGATGCCCGGCTCGTCGCCGTCGGCCAGGACTCTCGTCTTGGACCGCACTTCGGCCGTGGGCTCGGTGCCGTCCGTCCAGATGTACTCAGCCCGGTAGGTCACTGCATGCTCCTTCGCTGAATCAATCGCATGTGAGTCAACTATCCGTCCGCACGATACAAACCACCCAGGGTTTCCGGGCCGTTGCCCAATTGTGAACAGCGCGTGAAGCTCGCCCCCGCGTCTGGATCGGGCAGCGAAACACCCCCGACAATGGGGGCTCAGCCATCGGGGTGCGACGCGCCCCGCTGCGGGCTCAGCCAGCCCGCGGCCCGACCAGGAAGGGAAGGCCGCCGTGACGATGCCGGATGCGACGATCCCGAATCCAGCCAACCCAGCACGGGAACGACCCCAGGACTACGTGCTGCGCCGCGTCACCGAACGCGGCGTGCGGCTGATCCGCCTGTGGTTCACCGACGTGGCGGGGCAGCTCAAGTCGTTCGCCATCTCGCCTGCCGAGCTCGAGGCGGCCTTCACCCAGGGCATGGTGTTCGACGGGTCGTCCATCGAGGGCTTCAGCCGCATCGCCGAGGCCGACATGGTGGCCGTGCCCGACCCCGAGACGTTCGAGCTGATGCCGGCACGCAACGGCAACAGCAGCGACGAGATCTCCGCCCGCATGTTCTGCGACATCACCGGCGCCGACGGCACCCGTTTTGATGGCGACCCCAGGGGTGTGCTGCGCCGGGTCATGGACCGTGCGCACGAGGCCGGCTACACGTTCTACGTCGCGCCCGAGATGGAGTACTTCCTGTTCGAGCCCGATCGGGTCGACGGGCGGCCGGTGCCGCTCGACGCCGGCAGCTATTTCGACCTCACCACCGCCGACATCGCGTCCAACATCAGGCACCGCACGCTGAGCGCGCTGGAGGCGATGGGCATACCGGTCGAGTACTCGTTCCACGAGGACGCGCCGTCGCAGCACGAGATCGACCTGCGCTACGCCGACGCGCTCACCATGGCCGACAGCGTGATGACCTTCCGGCTGCTGGTGCGCGAGATCGCCTTCGAGCACGGCGTGCACGCCACCTTCATGCCCAAACCGCTCACCGGCGTGCAGGGCTCGGGGATGCACACCCACATGTCGCTGTTCGCAGACGGGCGCAACGCCTTCAGCGACCCGAACTCGGCCGACGGGCTGTCCGACGTGGCGCGGGGATTCGTAGCGGGGCTGCTCGCTCACGCCCGCGAGATCACCGCCGTGACCAACCAGCTCGTCAACAGCTACAAGCGGCTGATCGCCGGGTACGAGGCACCGGTGGCCATCTCGTGGGCCCGCAGCAACCGCGCAGCGCTCATCCGGGTGCCGCCGACCCGCAACGAGGGGGAGGAGGCGACACGCGTCGAATACCGGGCACCGGACCCCGCCGCCAACCCCTACCTGGCGTTCGCCGTCATATTGGCCGCCGGCCTGAAGGGCATTGAAGAGGGCTACGAGCTGCCGCCCGAGACTCCCCCGTCCATCACCGGCTACAGCGACCACGGCGGGCCGGCCTACGGGCACCATCTGCCGGCCTCGCTGGACGAGGCGCTCGACGAGATGGAAGGCAGCACGCTCGTGGCCGAAACGCTCGGACAGCACCTGTTCCGATGGTTCCTGCGCAACAAGCGGCGAGAATGGGCGGCATACCAGTCGCAAGTGACCCAATTCGAACTGGACAACTACTTCGCCGCCATCTGAAGCTGCCCTCATGTACGCCGTTCACCCCGCCGCTGCCAGTGCCGAGCTGGCGCAATTCCTGGATCTGGGCGGGTATGCCTGGAAACCGGTGTCCAGCGCGGCCGATGTGACCACCGGCGCGCCGCCCGAGGGCTGGGCCGGGGCCATCATCCGGCTCGACAGCGGCGAGGGCGAGGGAGGCACCGACACGGCTTGGGCGGTGGCGCGGGCGCTGCGCGAGCAGGCCGCAGCCACGCTGGGGGTGCTGGTGCTGGTGCGCGGCAACGCGCTCGACGAGCTGACCATGCGCGACGAGCTGTTCGACGACTTCTGCCTCGACCCGTTCCACCCGCGCGAGCTCGAAGCCCGGCTGGCGCACCTGGCAGCGGCATCCAACGGCGGATCGACCGAGATCATCGAATACGGGCCGCTGCGCATCAACCTCGACACCTACGAGGCCGTGGTGGACGAACGCCCGCTCGACCTCACCTACATGGAGTACGAGCTGCTGCGCTTCCTGGCATCGCAGCCCGGACGGGTGTTCACCCGCGAGGCGCTGCTGAACCAGGTGTGGGGCTACGAGTACTACGGGGGCGCGCGGACCGTGGACGTCCACGTCCGGCGGCTGCGGGCGAAGCTGGGCGAGGAGAACGCGGACCTGATCCAGACGGTTCGCTCCGTCGGCTACCGCCTGGGCACCTACCGCTGGCGCTGAACAGCTACACGTTGGTCTGGATGAGCGAGCTGCCCTCGTGGCGGTCTTCGGCGTCTTCGTGCAGGAGCTTGCCGAGCGCTGCCGCCACTGCTGCCAGGGAGATCGTGATGATGAACGGGCTCAGGAGGAGCACGACCACTATGACGATGGCGCCGAACATGGATGGCAGCGTACTTCGCTGCTATTCAGGGAGGAAGGCGATGGCTTCGATCTCCACCTCGGCGCCCAAGGGCAGGGCTGCCACGCCGATCGCGCTTCTGGCTGGGCGGTGCTCGCCGAACGCCTCTGCGTAGATCGAGTTGATCAGCGAGAAGTTGCCGATGTCGGTCATGAACACGAGGCACTTGACGACGTCGTCGAAGGTGCCGCCCGCCGCTGCCAGCGCTTCGGAGACATTGGCGAGCACTGCGCGGGCCTGCGCCTCGACGCCCTCGACGAGCGCGCCGCCGGCGAGGCCGATCTGGCCGGAGACGAACACGAAGTCACCGGCTCGGTACCACTTCGAATAGTGAGCGACGGGTGCGGCCATCGGGATCCTCCTGTTCTGCTCAGGAAATGGTGCCGGCGTTGGAAGTGATGTGATCGAGCGTCACGAAGATTGCCAGGCGGCGCTCCTTGGCCATCACCCGGTCGTAGGTGTCCCAGTCCTCGTGGGTGCCGCCGGCCGAGCGGAAGACCTCGCGCAGCAGCTCGGGGATGTCGGCATCGGCGACGCCGTCGGCCGGGTCGTCGAGACCGATGAGCTGGGCGCTGCCGTGGACGGCTACCCAGTCCCACCGGTGGCGGAATGCCACTGCTGCTCGCGGGTCGCTGCGCAGCAGGCGGGCCTTGCGGGCGTTGGCGCGCACTACGCAGGCGACACTGGTCTCGCCGGTCACGGGGTTGTCCATCACGCCGGCGTTGATGATGGATACGTGCGGGCTTCCGCTGCTGTCTAGGCAGACGAAGCTGCACAGGCCGTTTTCTGCGGCTACTAGGCGGCGGAGCTTGTCTTGTGCTGGTTCGGCCATTGCGGATCGACGCTAGCGCAGCGGTGCCCATCTCCCCCCGGGGTGAGCGGGGGCAGCGGTGCCCATCTCCCCCCGGGGTGAGCGGGGGCAGCAGCACCCATGCTCAGACAGGCGCAGCGCCGCCCGTTGCGAGGTGGATGGGCTGTGGCGCTGCGAACTGCGCGTGGGTACTGCTGCCCCCGCTCACCCCTTGTTTTGCTGTGCGCTCTACCTGCCGGTGGGGAGGTGGGCGGGCGCGCCGCGGCTGAGCCAGGTGGCTGCTGCTACTGCTGCGAATACTGCTTCGCCTGCGGGGACGGGCGACTGTCGCGGCGGTTGGATCGTGACTTCTATTTCTGGGGTGTCGGCTGAGCGGGCTATGCCGAAGCTGCGGATGGTGAGGTCGTGAACCTCGCCTTCGGCGTCGACGGTCAGCGCCTCCGATGTAACCCAGCTCCAGGCCATGTGGGTGGCGCCTATTACGTAGCTGCGCAGCGTCGTCGTATCGAGCGGTTCGCCGGCATCGACCTTCACCTCGATGCCGGCCTGGTTGATGGTGGCTCGTGCGGTGGCACCCGCAGGAGACGTCATTTCGACCGTGGAGGTGCCCGCGTCAAGCGATTCGCCGGATTGCAGCCGGTTCAGGGCCGAAGCCAGCATCTGTGCCTCGGCCCAGACCGCCGCGCGGAGGTCCATCGACGTCGGCGGTCCCGGCACGTCGACCTCGACGATCTCGGCGTCCGGCAGCGCGGAGCGCAGCGCCTCGGCCGCGCCAGCCGTACGCGCAATCCGAATGACACCGGAGCCGTCCGCTCGTAGCCCCGCCGCCAACGGCGGACGCTTCGGGCCACGCCTCACGACGTCTTCGCGTGACCACAGCACGCGGACCGGTTGTCCCAGTTCTGTGGCGAGCTGACGGGCTTCTTCACGGACGGGTGAGTTGGTCTTGCCGCCGAAGGCTCCGCCGTTTGCCAGCGGGTCGGAGGGGTTGGCGCCGGGTTCGCACCAGGCTGCGTCGGTCTCCAGATAGCCGGGTTCGGTCCAGCAGGTGGCGAGCTGAACGTCCCACTCGGTTCCTGGCGGGGGCTTGGGGATCGCTATGGGCGGTTTGGGCTCGAGGGTGGTGCGGCGGCCTTGGACCTTGCCGGCTTGACGGCGGGCTTGATCCAGGGTCTCGGCTGCGTGCCACTCACCGCTCGGCCCGGCGACGGCCGTGAGCGTGCCTGCGGGTGCGCCGTCGGCGCCGAAGCTGAACGCGCCCAGGACGCTGGCGGGCACTGACTGCTGGGGGCCGCCCGTCTCTAGGGCGGCGCGGCGGGCGGCGGCGTTCTGATCGCGCTCGGGCGCGGGGGTCGACCGCTCGGCTGGGGCGGCGGCGTGGGTGGCTGCTTCGCGGATGGTTTGCCAGCCGGTGCAGCGGCAGAGGTGGGCGGCGAGCGCCTTGTCGACCGTGGTGCGATCTGACAGATTGGCGCCGCGTCGCTCGTGGCCTACAAGACGGCACACGATGCCGGGTGTGCAGAAGCCGCACTGGGTTGCACCGCAGGACAGGAATGCTTCGGCCCAGCGTTGCTGCTCGCTGGCGCTCAGACCGGCGGCGGTGGTGACTTGGCGGCCGGCGACGCGGCGTGCCGGGGTGACGCAGGCCACGCGGGGCGCGTCGTCGACCAGCACCGTGCAGCAGCCGCACTGGCCCTGCGGGCTGCACCCGTCGAGCACTGATTCGATGCCGAGGCGGTCGCGCAGCACGCCGAGCAGCGTGTCGCCGTCGTCGGGAACTTCGACGGCATGGCCGTCGACGACGAACGTGATGGTGCTGCTGGTACCCGCCGGGGAGGGCCCGGCTTCGGGTTCAGTGCGGCTCAGCTGAATGAGTTGCCGCAGCCGCAGGTGCGCTGCGCGTTGGGATTGTCGATCGCGAAGCCTGATCCCATCAACCCATCGGTGAAGTCGAGCGTGGCGCCTTCGAGCAGCTGCGCGCTCATCGGGTCGGACACCACCTTGACGTCGCCGTATGCCTGCGACATGTCGTCGTTGGCCACTTCGGAATCGAAGAACATCTCGTAGCTGAAGCCCGAGCAGCCGCCCGGCCGCACAGCGACACGCAGCGCAAGCTCGGTCTCGCCTCCCGCCTCGGACTGCTCCTGGGCGATGAGTTCGTGCACCTTTTCTGCGGCGGTATCGGTCAGGGTGATCACAACAGCGACTCCCGAATCAGCCCCACACGGGCAAACGTTCTGCCACCGATGCTAGTGCCATCAGGCCCGAATGCACAGGTGAGCACACTGGGCTTGGCGGCTCAGCCTCGGGCCGCCATTACCCTGCGGAAGCGTGAGCACCGCCACCGATGCTCCTGCGAATGACGAGGCGATGATCGCCATCCTGCGCGGGGTCATGGACCCCGAGCTGGGCGACAACATCGTCGACTTGGGCATGGTGCGCAACGCCTACCGCGAGGGCACCACCGGTCACGTGACCGTGGCATTGACCACGGCCGGCTGCCCGCTGCGCGCCACCATCAAGCGGGACTGCGAGACGCGGGTCGCCGGGCTGGCCGGCATCGAGAACGTGCGACTGCACTGGGACGAGCTGAACGCTGCCGAGAAGGCCCGGGTGATGGAACGTGCCCGGCGTACTGCACGCGACAAGGCTGCGCCGACACAGGTACCGGCCAGCGCCCGGGTGCTGGCTGTGGCCTCGGGCAAAGGCGGCGTCGGCAAGTCGTCGGTCACGGTGAACCTGGCGGCAGCGCTCGCGGCCCGCGGGTTCGTGGTGGGCGTCATGGATGCCGACATCTGGGGCTTCAGCATCCCCCGCATGCTGGGCATGGAAGGCCGCTTGGAGGCTCGGCCCCCTGCCGAGGGCGAGGAGCGCGGCAAGATCGTGCCCGACGAACAGCCGCTGGGCGACGGGATGCTGAAGGTGGTCTCGACCGGGCTGCTGGTGGAGACCGAGGAAACCGCCCTGATGTGGCGGGGCCTCATGCTGGCCAAGGCCGTCGAGCAGTTCCTGCACGACGTGGACTGGGGCGAGCTGGACTACCTGCTCATCGACATGCCGCCCGGCACCGGCGACGTGCAGATGGCGCTCGCCCGCCTGCTGCCCCAGGCCGAGATGCTGGTGGTGACCACGCCCGCGCTGAGCGCGCAGAAGGTGGCGGTGCGCGTGGCCGACATGGCCCGTCGCAGCCACATGCCGATCGTGGGCGTGGTGGAGAACATGGGTGCGTTCACCGCACCCGACGGGCAGCAGTGGTCGTTCTTCGGCGAGGGGGGCGGGGAGCGCCTCGCCGCCGACCTGGGCGTCCCGCTGCTGGGCTCAGTGCCCCTGGAGCCTGCGGTGTCTGCCGGCGGCGATGCCGGCGAGCCGGTGACGGGCGACGGGTCTGGGGGCCCGGCGGCAGCGGTGTTCGAGCAGATCACCGAGCGGCTGGTTGCCGAGATCTGCCCGCCGGTTGACATGGGCACCTGCACCGCACGCATGGACGGGCCGATTCCCGTCACGCTCAGCGCTCGTCGCTGACTCGCCCGGAGGTGCACAGGGGGTGCCGGTAGGGTCCGGGCGATGAGGCCGCCGTCGGTGAACGACTTGGCGCTTTCCATCGCGGACGTCGGCCTGCCGCATCCTCTGCTGGTGATTGCCGCTCGTGCCGCCATTGCGGCGGGCGATCCCGACTCGGCGGCCGACGAGGCGCACCGGTTGCGGCGCAGCCTGTTGGGCCCCGCGATCAATGCCACTGGCGTGTTGCTGCACACGAATCTGGGCCGAGCGCCACTGGGACTGGAAGCTGGCCGCGGCGGGCCGGTGCGGTTCAGCAACTTGGAGTTCGACATCGAAACGGGCCGGCGCGGCTCGCGTGCCTCGCACGCCTCGCTGCTGCTGGCGACGCTGACCGGTGCCGAAGCGGCGCTCGTCGTCAACAACTGCGCCGCCGCGGTGACGCTGGTGCTGGCGGCGCTGGCGCGTGACCGGGGCGTGGCCGTGTCGCGGGGCGAGCTGGTGGAGATCGGCGGCGGCTTCCGGGTGCCCGAGGTGATGGAGCAGTCGGGGGCGCGGCTGGTGGAGGTGGGCACCACCAACCGCACCCGGGCGTCCGACTACCGGGCAGCCGCCGAGCGGGACGACGTTGCCTTGCTGCTGAAGGTGCACCCGTCCAACTACCGCATCACCGGCTTCACCGAAGAGGCCGACGTGGCGGACCTGGCGAAGATCGGACCGCCGGTGGTGTCCGACCTGGGCTCGGGCCTGCTGGATGAACGCTGCGGTTGGCTGGGGCAGCGCCCCGACTGGCTGGCCGGCGAGCCGGGCGCCCGACAGACGCTGGCGGCGGGCGCAGCGCTGGTGACGTTCTCGGGCGACAAGCTCATGGGCGGACCCCAAGCCGGGATCATCTGCGGGAAGGCTGACCTGGTGGCCGCCTGCGCAGCGCACCCGCTGATGCGAGCCTTCCGGCCCGGATCGCTGGTGCTCGACGCATTGCAGTCGGTGGCGATGGCCTACCTGCGCCGGGACGCCGACGCCATCCCGTTCTGGCGCATGGCCCGGGTGCCGGTCGACGACCTTGCCGAGCGTGCCGATGCCCTCGGCGTAGGCCGGCCGGCTCGCACCACGGCCATCGCCGGCGCCGGTTCCCTGCCCGGACAGGAGATTCCCTCGGCCGGCATCGAACTCGACGGCGACCACGCCGCATCGCTGCGGGCGCACGACCCGCCGGTGATCGCCCGCGTCAACGAGCAGACCACGGTGATCGACCTGCGCACCATCGATCCAGCCGATGACGCCATCGTGGCCGCCGCCGCCCGCCAGACGCTCGACCAGCAATCCTGAATAGCGGTGCAGGGCCCCCGGCTCCGCTCTGCCGCGCACAGTCCTCGGATCAGAAATTCATGAAAGAACATGACGTTCGGCCTGCCAGCATAGCGAGAGCCGCACCCCGAAAGGGTGCGGCTCTCAAGGGCCTAGCGCTGGTGCGCCGAGCTGGATTGATACCCCCGCCTCGGACGGTTCGATTCCGTCTAGGTCCACCAGCGACCTTACGGTCGCACCGACACGCTACACAAGCCGATTCCGGCGCCGGGCACGTCAGCCGGCTCGCTCGAGACAAATCGACACGCAGCAGCCCCGGCGGGGCAAGCTGGCGGCGTGCACATCGTCGGCACCGCGGGCCACGTGGACCACGGCAAGTCGACGCTGGTGCGCGCCCTCACCGGCACCGATCCTGATCGGTTGGCCGAAGAGAAAGCGCGCGGGCTCACCATCGACCTGGGGTTCGCGTTCTGCACCTTGCCGTCGGGCCGGCAGGTCAGCTTCGTGGACGTGCCCGGCCACATCAGATTCGTGAAGAACATGCTGGCCGGCGTCGGGGCGGTGGACGCTTGCCTGTTCGTCGTGGCGGCACCCGAGGGCTGGAAGCCGCAGTCGGCTGAACACCTGGCCATCCTGGAGCTGCTCGGCATCTCGCACGGCGTTGTGGTGCTCAGCCAGATCGATCTGGTGGACGACGAGCTGGCCGAGCTGGCCAGGCTGGACATTGCCGAGCACGTCGAGGGCACGTTCCTGGAGCACGCGCCGGTGATCGCCACCGACGCCATCGACGGCACCGGCCTGGACGAGCTTCGGTCGGCGCTTGACGACCTCTGCGCTGCCACGCCCACGGCTGTCGACCGCGACCGGCCCCGCCTGTGGATCGACCGGTCGTTCGCTGCGACGGGAGCCGGCCGGATCGTGACCGGCACGCTCGCGGGTGGGCCCATCTCGACCGGCGACGAGCTGCGGACCGCACCCGGCGGCCGGCCTGCCCGGGTACGGGCCATCCAGACCCAGAGCACCGCCGTCGAGCGGATTGGTCCGGGCCACCGTGTCGCGCTCAATCTCACTGGCGTCGATGCCGACGACCTGGGACGCGGCATCGCCCTGGTGCGGCCCGACCAGTGGCACCACACCCGCAGCATCGACGTGGAACTCGCTGTGCTCGATGGTGTGCGGAACGATGTGACCCGGCGAGGCGCCTATGCGCTGTATCTCGGCTCGGGCGAGTGGCCGGTGCGGCTGCGCGTGCTGGGGCCCGAACGCATCGCCCCCGGCCAGACCGGCTACGCCCGGCTGCACCTGCCGGTAGCGCTGCCGCTCGTGATGGGAGACCGCTTCGTGCTGCGGGACTTCGGGCGGGGACAGACTGTCGGCGGCGGCACGGTGCTCGATCCCGATCCCCAGCTGCGGGCCTCGGTTGCCAGGCCGGACGCCCGCCCCGAGCGCATGGTGGCCGAGCGCGGCTGGATCGAGGCGACGCAGCTCGAGCGGCTGACCGGCGAGCGGGCACAGCCGGTGCTGGGAGGCTGGGTGGCGGTGCCGGAGCTGGTCGAGGCGCTGGTCGACGATCTTCGAGACCGGATCGAACGCGCCGGCCCCCTCGGCTTGGACCTGGCCGGACTCGACGAACGCCAGCGGCTCGCGCTGGACACGCTCGACGGGATCACTGTCGAAGCCGGGCGGGCGCTTCGCGCCGATGCCGACGACGTTCTGGCCGACCATCCCGTCATCGCTGAGCTGGCAGCGGCACCCTTCTCGCCGCCGGCCCCGAGCACTGCCAGCCAGCGGGAACTGCTGGCGCTGGCAGCGCGCGGCGATCTTGTGCACGCGGACGGGATCTGGTTTGCAGCCTCCGCCATCGAGGCCGCAGCCGAGCAGATCGCCGGCCTGCTGGGTGCTCAGCCCGAGGGCATCACGGTGGCCGAGATCCGAGAAGCGCTCGGCACGACGCGCAAGTACGCGTTGCCGCTGGTGGGCTACCTGGACCGGACGGGTGTGACGCGGCGGCGGGGCGACCTGCGCATCGCCGGGCCCCGGCTGCCCGAAGTATCAGATTGAGGCGGAGAGCTCTAGCTGGCTTCGCCGCGCAAGAGCAGCATGTTGCGGCGCTCGATCTCGTTGCGCCCGCCCCAGATGCCATGCGCCTCACCGACGTCCAGCGCATGATCGAGACAATCGCTGATCACCGAGCACTGGCCGCAGATGGCCTTGGCTCGGGCTTCGCGCTCAGCTTTCTCGTCGCGCCGCTCGGTGCGGGGCGGCGGGAAGAAAACCGCCGCCTGAGGTCCTCTGCAGGCTGCCTTGTCCTGCCACTCATCGACCAGCAGAGCGCTCATGTGTCCCCCTTGTCGGAGGGGACACTAGAGCACGAGAATTCGCTTGACAAGAGGTAAACGAAACCTCATTCGGTTTCGGAAACCGTCGCATCGGCCCGTTTTCGGCGCATCTCGCGGTAGTCGACGGCCGCGCCCTCCAGCGGCTCCACCTCGAGCACCACGCCGCTCAGGCCGCTGACGCGCAGCGGCTCGCCCGCCTGCAGCGGCGTGAGGCGGTTGACTCGGGCGCGCCACTGGGCGCCATGAACCTCGACGGTCCCGTCGGGATCGACGTCGGTCACCGCCGTCCCCTCCACCCCGATCAGCCACTCCCGGCCCACGGTGGCCGTGCCATAGCGGGTCCGCACCAGCGCGGGCAGACCCGACAGCACGAACGCGCCGACGCCCACCAGGCCCACGAGCAGCGGGATCCAGCTCATCGAGTGCTGGCCGAACAGCGTCAGCGAGCCAGCGAGCACCGCCGCACCGCCCGCCACTGTCCAAAAGCGCGGCACACCCGTCTGGATGTCCACCGCGAACGCCACAAAGCCGGCCATGAGCAGTGCGAGCGCCCACAGCCGGATGTCGAGCGTGCCCAAGCCGAACGCAGCGAGCAGGCCGCACACCGCGGCGACGACGGCAGCGATGCCGATGCCGCCGGTGTAGAAGTCGAGCAGCAGCAGCGACAGCCCTGCGAGCAGCAGCAGGTAGGCCACCGCAGGGCTAGCAGCAGTATGGAATAGGCCGTCGAGCACTGGCAGCTTCACAAACGACACCACCACGTCGTCGGCCAGAGGCCGCCGGACGATGCCGTCGTCGCCGGTCACGTCTTGCGTGATCGGCGGCAGCAGGCCCGCGTCGGACATGGCAAACAGGAACTCACCGAGCACCGGCGCTGTGCTGTGGGTGAGGCCTGCACCCATCGCCGTGTCGGCGTCGTAGTGGCGGACGACGGCGCCCGAATGCAGCGCGTCGCCGTCATGGCTGTGGACGTCGCCGGGGTCGAGCCCATAGGCGCCCGTTCCGTGCACATGAACGAGATCCCTGACAGAGGTGAAGTCGCCGATGCGTCCGCCGGGCGCGATTGCGGAGAAATCGGCCGCCGTGACCAGGTGGGCGGCACCCCCCAGCGCCTGTGCGCCGCTGGGGCCGACCCAAGCGCCCACCGGCAGGTGCGCGAGGCGAACGCTGTCGAGCAGCTCGACCAGCGCAGCATCATCGAGCGTGGTGCCTGCGCTGTTGATCTGCAGCACCACGCCGATCGCATGGAGCCCGGTCGCCGTGATGAGCTGCCGCTTGATGTAGGACGCCATGATCGGGTCGATCAGCCCATGCACCTCCAGCACCACGATCTGCCGCGGGCGCTCGTCGCCGACGATGTGAGGGGTGTCCGGGTCGTGGGAGTCGTCTTCCAGGTCATCATGAGCAGATGCCGGCGCGGCGGCCAGACCCACCACGGCGGACAGCAGCAGCGTCGCGGCCACAAGACGCGTGAACCTGCGGCGGTGCTGATGTGCGTTCACCCGGGCTCCCTTGGACACAGTCGGCGCGAACTCTAGAGGTGTGCCCCGGCTTTGGCGGAACAGTGCATCACCGTAGATGCCGATGTTCGCCCCATTACGCTGCGGCCCGTGACCGACGTGCTGCTGGCCACCGATGCCGACTGGGTCGTCGAAGAGGTAGCGGCTGCGCTGTCGGCGCCCGACGTGACCTTCCGGGTGGTGCGATCGGGGCATGACGTACGGCCTGCGGTGACGGCGAGCACCCCCGACCTGGTGATCCTCGACTTCCAGATCGGCAACATGGGCGGCATGGCCACCTGCCTGGACCTGCGCCTGGAATCGGGCATGGGACGGCTGCCGCGGGTACCGGTGCTGATGCTGGCCGACCGCGAGGCCGACATCTTCCTGGCCCGGCGCTCCGACGCCGACGCGTGGCTGGTCAAGCCGCTCAACCCGCTGCAGCTGCGGCGCACCGCGCACGAGCTGTTGCAGCGGGACGCCGCCAGCACGGGCTGAGCGGGCTGGAATTCCTGTAGCGCTCCTGCGTGTCGGACCGGTAGCTTCGGCCGGAGCGATCCGCCAACGGCGGTCGCACACGGGCAGTGGCGCAGGTTGGTAGCGCGCTTCGTTCGGGACGAAGAGGTCGTGGGTTCAAATCCCGCCTGCCCGACTGGGATCGGCGAGCACGAAGTCGTGCCCGCCGCGGAGGCGGCAGGAGATTCTGCGACCAGCGATCCGGCAGGTCGCAACGTCGCCGAATCTCCTGCCGCCTCCGCAGCTCTGCCATCTGGGCGCCAATACGGGGGGTCAGCTTGATGGACAGCTACGCGGTGGGGGCCTTTCCGCTTGTCGGGTTTGTTGGGCTGGGGAATGTTGGGGGGAAGCTGGCTGGGTCTTTGTTGCGCAATGGGTTCGAGCTGGTGGTGCGCGACTTGGACCCGGAGGCGATGGCACCGTTTCTTGAAGCCGGTGCTGAGACCGCCGCTACTGGGGCTGAGCTGGCCGAACGCTGTGATGTGGTGATCACCTGCTTGCCGTCGCCTGCTGCGGTTGCTGCGGTGCTCGAGGCTGCTGACGGTGTGCTGGCCGGGTTTGCGGCGGCCGACTCATCTGGCTCGGGCCGCAAGATCTGGGCTGAGATGAGCACCACTGACCACCATGAGGTGCGCCGGCTGGGCGCCTTGGTGGAAGCGGCTGGCGGCGCTGCCATCGACTGCCCGGTGTCGGGCGGGTGCCATCGGGCCGCCACCGGGAACATCTCGATCTTCGCCGGCGGCGAGCGCGACACCTTCGAGGCGATGCTGCCGCTGCTGACCACCATGGGGCGTCGCATTCTGCACACCGGGCCGCTGGGCTCGGCCTCGATTCTCAAGGTGGTGACGAACTACTTGGCCACCGCCAACCTGGTCTCGCTGTGCGAGGCGCTGACGACATCGCAGGCGGCGGGCATGGACCTGGCCACCGCATACGAAGCCATCCGCATCAGCTCGGGCAACTCGTTCGTCCACGAGACCGAGAGCCAGGTGATTCTGAACGGCTCGCGGGACATCAACTTCACCATGGACCTGGTGTGCAAGGACATCGGCCTGTTCGCCGACATCGCCGCCGAGCACGATCTGCCGCTGGAACTGTCACCGGTGCTGGTGGACGTGTTCGCCGACGGGGCCGCCCGCTACGGCGAACGGGAGTGGTCGCCGAACATCATCCGCCGGTTGGAGGAGGCCACTGGGCGGGCTGTTACGGCTGCTGGTTTTCCGGCTGAGATTGTTGATGACGAGCCTGAGGTTGCTGGTGCCGAGGTCGTTGTGCGTCGCGGCTTATAGGTGTGCCCGGGCTGGGCGGGGGCAGGCGCACCCATGCTCAGACATGCGCAGCGCCGCCCGTAACAGGGTGGATGGGCTGTGGCGCTGCGAACTGCGCGTGGGCACCCCTGCCCCCGCCCGGCCCTCGTCCTGTCTGCGACTCTCGACCGGCGTGCTAGGCGGCGAGGGTTTCTGCGATCTGGATGGCGTTGAGGGCGGCGCCTTTTCGTAGGTTGTCGCCTACTACGAAGAGCGCTAGGCCGTGCTCGACGGTGGAATCGCGGCGGATGCGGCCTACATACGAGGGGTCGCGGCCTGCTGCCTGGAGGGGTGTGGGCACGTCGGCGAGTTCTACGCCTGGCGCCTCGGCCAGCAGCTCGGTGGCTCGCTCGGGGGAGATGGGGCGCTCGAAGCGCAGGTTCAGCGACAGCGAGTGGCCGGTGAACACCGGGACCCGCACGCAGGTGCCCGACACCGCGAGACCGGGGATGCCCAGGATCTTGCGGCTCTCGTTGCGGAGCTTCTGCTCCTCGTCGGTCTCGCCCAAGCCGTCGTCGACGAAGCTGCCGGCCTGGGCCAGCACGTTGTGCGCGATCGGGCCCGGGAACTTGTCCGGTGCCGGATGGGTGGCGGCGTCGCCGTCAAAGGTGAGAGCGGCGGCGTCGGGGTTCGTCGCGTCCAATGCCCGTTCCAGCTCGTCGACGCCGGCGAGGCCGGCGCCCGACACAGCCTGATAGGTGGCTGCCACCATCGAGGTCAGGCCGGCCTCGGCATGCAGCGGCGCCAGCACCGGCATCGCCGCCATCGTCGTGCAGTTGGGGTTGGCGATGATGCCCTTGGGTGCGTTGAACACCTCCTTGGCGTTCACCTCGGGCACCACCAGCGGGACGTCGGGATCCATGCGCCAGGCAGAGGAGTTGTCGATGACGGTCGGGCCTTGCGCGGCGACACGCTCGGAGATCGCCAGCGAGGTGGTCTTGCCTGCGGAGAACAGGGCGATATCGAGGCCGCGGTAGTCGGCCTCGGCGGCGTCCTCGACGGTGATCTCGTGGCCGTTCCAGGCGAGCTTGCGACCGGCTGAACGTGCCGATGCGAAGAGCCGCAGCTCGTCGATGGGGAAGCTTCGCTCGGCCAGGATGGCTCGCATGACGCCGCCGACCTGGCCGGTGGCTCCGACGATTCCTACTCGCATGGGTCCGAGGCTACCGACGACTGTTCTGCTGGCTCCCGTGATTTATCTGCTCCCCGGGGTGGGCAGGGGCAGCAGCACCCATGCTCAAACATGCGCAGCGCCGCCCGCTGCACGGTGGATGGGCTGTGGCGCTGCGAACTGCGCGTGGGCACTGCTGCCCCTGCCCACCCCTCGTTCAGTCGAGGCCGAAGGCGGTGTGGAGGGCGACGGTGGCTCGGTCTACGTCTGCTTCTGCTACCACGCAGGAGATGCGGATGGGCGAGGTGGAGATCATCTCGATGTTGATGTCCTGCGCCGCCAGCGTCTCGAACATGGTGGCGGCCACACCGGGGTGGCTGGCCATGCCGGCGCCGACCAGGGAGACCCGGGCGATGTCGGCATCGGTATTCGTCGACGAGAAGCCCACCGTGTCCACCATGGCTTCGCAGATGGCTGCCACCTCATCGGCGCTCTCGGCCGGAACGGTGAACGAGATGTCGGTGCGGTCGTGGTCGCCCACGTTCTGCACGATCATGTCGACGACCACCGCCGCGTCGGCGAGCGTGCGGAACACCTTGGCGGCGATGCCCGGCTCATCGCGGACGCCGACGAGCGTCACCTTGGCCTGCGATGTGTCCGGCACGATGCCGGTCACGATCGGCTTTTCCATTTCCCTCGCGTCCATGCCTGACTCCGTGTCGACGACCCATGTTCCCGGTTCCCACGTGAATGCCGAGCGCACGTGCAGGGGAACGCCGTACGTGCGGGCAACCTCGACCGAGCGGGCGGCCGGCTTGGGGCAGCCCATCGCGGTCATCTCGAGCAGTTCGTCGAACCCGATTCGTGCGATCTTGCGAGCTCGGGGACACACGCGGGGATCAGTAGTGAAGACCCCCGAGACATCGGTGTAGAGCTCGCACGCGTCGGCGCCGAGGCCGTGCGCCAGCGCGACGGCGGTGGTGTCGGACCCGCCGCGGCCCAGGAAGGTCACGTCGTTGTCGGTCGACACGCCCTGCGCTCCCGCCACGACGGCGACCCGGCCCGCTTCGAGCGACTCGGTCACCCGCTTCGGCGTCACCGACAGGATCTTGGCGTTGCGATGGTTCGTATCGGTGAGAAAGCCCGCCTGGCTGCCGGTGAACGAGTCAGCCGGTACGCCCACGTCGTGCAGCGCCATGCACATCAGCGCGATCGCCTTGCGCTCGCCCGCCGTGATCAGCATGTCCAGCTCGCGACCCGACGGATCGTCGGTGATCTGGGAGGCCAGCGCGATGAGCTCGTCGGTCTCCGAGCCCATGGCGCTGACGACGAGCACGATCTCATCGCCGCGGCTGCGGCAGTGCTTCACGTGGTCGGCAACTTCTCGCATGCGCGCCGCGCTGGCGATCGACGTTCCACCGAACTTCTGCACGACCAACGGCACGCTGGGCGAGGGTACCGGCGGGGTGAGGCGTCGGTAGTGTGACCGCCGGCACACCTCAGGGGCACTCATGAGCAGCGAGAAGCGACAGCGCCAACGCGAGAACCGCATGCGGGCAGTGGCCGCTGCCGAACGCGCCAAGAAGCGTTCGAGCACGACACGCAGGGTGCTGAGGATCGTGCTGGCGGTGGCAGCAGTGCTGATCGCGTTGTGGCTGTGGAGCGTCTTCACCGGCAACGACCCCGAGGAAAGCGACAACGGCGATGCCGCCGTGGCCGCCGACACCGAGGCCGACGACGCGACCGCGTTCGAGACCGACGAGCCGAGCGACGACGCGCCCCCGGCCACCCAAGCAGCGGCCGAGGCTGAGGCCGACGACAGCCCGGACGCGGCCACGGCACCCGATCCGACCGCCTGCCCGGCCGCCGACGGCAGCGACGGCCCGCTCAACCAGTTCCCTGCGCCGCCGCCGGTCTGCATCGACAACGAGGTGCTCTACGCCGCAGCCTTCGACACCAACATGGGCCCCTTCACGATGGTGCTCGACCCGACGCTGGACCCAGTGAGCGTCAACAACTTCATCGTCTTGGCGAGATGGGGCGCCTACGAAGGGACGCTGTTCCACCGGATCATCTCCGACTTCGTGATCCAGGGCGGCGATGTTCAACTGCAGTACGGCGCCGGCGGCCCCGGCTACCAGTTCACCGGTGGCTTCCCCCCAGCCGACGACTGGTACCGGATCGGCTCGGTGGCCATGGCCAACCGGAGCAATCCCGCAACCAACGGCTCACAGTTCTTCGTGATCACCGGCCCCCACGGCGCCGGGCTGCCGCCGCTGTACTCGCCGCTCGGCCACGTCGTCGAGGGCATGGACGTCGTCATGGAGATCGAGGGCGTCGACACCGGACCGGGCGACGAGCCGATCAGCGAGGTAGTGGTCCGCAGCGTGACGATCACCGAGGCCACGCAGGCCCAGATCGACGCCTACACCGATGCGCGCAGCTAGCTCGCGCGTGCCGCCGGGCCCAACGCAGCGAAGCGATCAGGCGTAGGCTCGCTTCGATGCAGCGCCAGTCAGAAGACGGCCCTACGGAGCCGCCCTCATCGGGATGGTCATTCCCGCCCGCGTCGACAGCCGACGAGAACGGTCTCGTCGGGGCGGGAGCCGACCTCGAAGCGGGCACGCTGCTCGGCGCATACCGCTCAGGCCTGTTTCCCATGCCGCTCGGCGACACCGTCGGCTGGTGGTCGCCGGACCCGCGCGGCATCCTGCCGCTCAGCTACCTGCGGGTCAGCCGCTCGCTGCGCAAGGCCTGCCGCCGCTTCGACATCCGCATCGACACCGCTTTCGAACAGGTGCTGGAGTCCTGCGCCGATCCCGCCCGGCCGCACGGCTGGATCAGCGACGACATGCACAACGCCTACCTGCAGCTCCATGAACTCGGGTGGGCACACAGCGTGGAGACCTGGCTGGACGATGAGCTGGTGGGCGGCCTCTACGGGGTGGCGGTAGGTGCGTTCTTCGCCGGCGAGTCGATGTTCCACACCGAGAGCGACGCCTCCAAGGTGGCGCTGGTGGCACTGGTGGATGCGCTCAAGGTGACCGGCGGCGCACTGTTGGACGTGCAGTGGTCCACACCGCACCTGGCCGGGCTCGGTGCCGTCGAGATCGAGCGCGCGGCCTACCTGGAGCTGCTGGCCGAAGCCATCACCCGGCCGCTGCCTGAGATCTGGCTGCGCCCGATGGTCTTCCGCATGCTCGAAGGCTAAGAGGCTGAGCCGAATGGCGAAGCCGTGGCCCGAGCGGCCCGTGAGCGAAGCGAACAAGAGCGCGAAACAATTGCCGACGCCGCGGAAAGATGCGCCAGGACGTTCGCGGCCGTGGCTGATGCGCACCTACTCGGGGCATTCCACCGCCCGGGCGTCCAATGAGCTGTACCGGTCGATGCTGGCCAAGGGCCAGACGGGGCTGTCGGTGGCGTTCGACCTGCCCACTCAGACCGGCTACGACCCTGACCACCCGATGGCGCAAGGCGAAGTCGGCAAGGTCGGCGTGCCCGTCACCCACCTGGGTCACATGGCCGAGCTCATGGACGGCATCCCGCCCGATGCCATGAACACGTCCATGACCATCAACGCCACCGCGCCGTGGCTGCTGAGCCTCTACATCGCCAACGCACAGAACGCCGGGGTGGCGGCGGGGGCACTGCGGGGCACCACCCAGAACGACATCGTGAAGGAGTACCTGAGCCGGGGCACCTACATCTACAGCCCCGAGGCCAGCCGCCGCCTCACGGTCGACGTCGTGGCGTACTGCTCGGCCCACCTGCCGCAGTGGAACCCGATCAACGTGTGCAGCTACCACCTGCAGGAAGCCGGCGCGACACCCACCCAGGAGATCGCCTACGCGCTGGCGACCGCGATCGACGTGCTGGACGCCGTGCGCGACAGCGGCAAGGTGCCGGCCGAGCGCTTCGACGCCACGGTGGGCAGCATCTCGTTCTTCGTGAACGGCGGCATCCGGTTCATCGAGGAGGTTTGCAAGGTGCGGGCCTTCACCCAGATGTGGGACCAGATCTGCGCCGAGCGCTACGGCGTGGCCGACCCCAGGCTGCGGCGCTTCCGCTATGGCGTGCAGGTGAACTCGCTGGGATTGACCGAAGCGCAGCCTGAGAACAACGTGGCCCGGATCACGCTCGAAGCCCTCGGCGTGACGCTGTCGCAGCGGGCACGCACCCGCTCGCTGCAGCTGCCCGCCTGGAACGAGGCGCTGGGGCTGCCGCGGCCCTGGGACCAGCAGTGGTCGCTGCGGATCCAGCAGGTGCTGGCCCACGAGACCGACCTGCTGGAGTACGGCGACATCTTCGACGGCTCGGTGGTGGTCGAGGGTCGCACGGCCGAACTGGTGGAGGCAGCACAGGCTGAGCTCGACGACGTGCTCGAGATGGGCGGCGCCTTCGCCGCGATCGCGGAGCTGAAGCGGCGCCTGGTGGCCAGCCACACCGAGCGGGTGCGCCAGATCGAGAGCAGCGAGATGACCGTGGTGGGGGTGAACGAGTTCACCGAAACGGCACCGTCGCCGCTGGAGGGCGACGAGTCGATCCTGCGAGTGGATCCCGAGGTGGAGGCCGGACTGGTCGCCGACCTCGAGCGCTGGCGGGCCGCACGCGACTCGAACCGGGTGGTCGCCGCCCTGGACGACCTGCGGGTGGCCGCCTCCGGCGAGGTGAACATCATGGGGCCGAGCATCGAGGCGGCCCATGCCGGGGTGACGACCGGCGAGTGGGCCGAGGCGCTGCGCGAGGTGTTCGGCGAGTTCCGTGCGCCCACCGGCCTCGGGGCAACAGGCGCCGCCGGTGCTGGGGGCGCCCGATCACGAGGCCCGGGACTGGCCTCGGTTGCACAGCGATGTGCGGCGATGGCGGGCGGGCCGCCCCGGGTGCTGGTCGCCAAGCCCGGCCTGGACGGTCATTCCAACGGCGCTGAACAGGTGGCGGTCGCCGCCCGCGACGCCGGCATGGAAGTGGTGTACGAGGGCATCCGCCTCACACCCGCCCACATTGCCGCGGCAGCCCGTGACGAGGACGTGGACGTGGTGGGCCTGTCGATCCTGTCGGGCTCGCACCTCGAACTCGTGCCCGAGGTGCTGTCGTGTCTGGAAGCCGAAGGCGTGAGCGCCCCCGTGGTGGTCGGCGGCATCATCCCGCCCGCAGATCATCAGTTCTTGCGCGATGCCGGCGTGACCGCCGTCTACACCCCGAAGGACTTCGAGCTGTCCGCGATCATGGCCGATATCGCAGCATTGGCCGAGCAGGCTCGCTCGACCTGACAGCAGCGAGGTTCGCCGCCTGATGAGCAACGTCGCTGAGGTCACGAAACGATCTCGACGGTTCAAGTGGCTGATACCTGCCTTCCTGGTGCTGTACCTCGCGATGATCCCGCTCAATTCCGTCCTGGAAACCGAGCACGTCGAGGTCTTCCCCTTCTTCAAGTGGAAGCTCTTCACCCACATTCCCGACTGGGAGACGTTCGAGTACGCCTTGGTCATCGACGCGATCGACGGGGAGACGCCCGCAGAGACCCGCTATCTGATTCCGAGCGAGGACGTCCGGGACTGGAAGGCGCTGCGTCGCGTCGCGATCGCATGCGAGAAGGATCGAGGCTGCGATGAGAACGTGACGGAAGTGCTGGATCCGATCATTCGGCGAGCGCTCGGCGAGCGAAGCGTCGATTTCAGCATCATCAGAGCAGACGTCGATCTGCACGATGTGCAGGACAACATCGTCGACTTCGTCGACGGACGGCTGGCCAGGACCGACTTCTTCCGACCCAGCAAAGTGATCGTCCGTTGGAACACCCACACGGGCCGCACCGACACCCTGATGGACAGCGGCTGAGCGATGGCACCCGAAGCCGTCGCAGACCAGTCTCCACCCGTCGAGGTGCCGAGACGCAGCTCGGCGGGCACTTCAGTGCGGATCCGACGCCTCCTGCGACAGATCCGCAAGTCGATTCTCGGCGCTGGCGTCGGGGAGCCTCGAACGCCCGCTGAATTGACGCGCAGCGCGAGTGAAGTGGTGCTGCTGAGCCGCTTCTACTACCTGTTCCTCGCCTTCATGGTCGGCACCTCCCGCTACCCGTTCGGGGACGCCTACTCCGGCGGTCCCCCAACAGCGCCGCTGTGGCCGATCAGACTCCTCGAGCAGCTTGCCGGGACAGCCTGGCTGCGGCACGAGCTTGCGCTGATGGCGGCAGGCCTGCTGTTCGCGCTCGGGGCTGCAGCCTCCCCAAGGCTCTTCATCCTGCGGTTCGGCGCCTTCCTGCACCTCATGCTGCACGTCGCTATCCGCAACTCGTACGGCTCCATCAACCACGGCGTGCATGTCCTGCTGCTGGTCGGCTTCGCACTCCTGTTCCTGCCGGGCCGCCAAAGCGACCTGCGCGCCGGGCGGAGCAACGTGCGTGCGTGCCTGACGACCCTGTGGCTGGCGCAGAGCGTCATCTTGCTGACGTACACCTTGTCGGGCGTCTGGAAGATCTGGTACGGCCGGCTTGAGCTGTTCTCGTCCGATGCCTTGACGCGCATCCTGCTGGACCGATCGCTCGCCGAAGCCGATGAATCGCCGATGCTGCTGCCGTTCGTGGCGCAGCGCGACTGGCTGGGCCAATCGATGTGGTGGCTGACGCTCTACATCGAGATCTTTGCGCTGCTCGTCGTGTTCCGGCCCCACCTGCATCGGCCGATCGGCGCAGTGCTGATGATGTTCCACATCACGAGCAACCTGCTCATGGGCATCACCTTCAACCTCAACATCGTCATGGTGGGCCTGTTCTTGTTGCTGTCGCCGCTGGCGCCCGCCCGGTTCTCGCTGTCGGGGACCGTGCGGTCGCTGCCGATCGTGGGCATTCCGTTCCGCCTCATGAAACGCCGGCAGCAGTCACAGCAGCCCCGACACACCGAACGGGTCTGGCTCGTGTACGACGGCGAATGCCCGATGTGCAACAACTACGCCCAATATCTGCGGCTGCAGCAGTCGGTCGGCGAGTTCGTGCTGGTTGACGCGCGCCAGGGCGGCCCGATCGTCGACGAGGTGCGGGGGCTGCCGCACGATCTCAACGACGGGATGGTGGTGAAGATCGGCGACCGGTTCTTCGTGGGGCACGAGGCGCTGCGCGTGCTCGCGCTGCTGGCTGAGGATCGTGGGGCGTTCAGCAAGTTCAACCGGTTGGCGTTCAGGTCGCCGCTGATCGCTCGTCTTACGTACCCGCTGATGCGGGGTGGGCGGTGGGTGTTGTTGAAGCTGAAGGGTGTGGAGCGGATCGATTCCTAGGCCTTGGGCCAGGGGTCGTCTGGGTCAGGGTTGGCGAGGCAGTTGTTGTCGGCGCCTTCGTCGCGGCCGGTCCAGCGGACTTGGCCTGGGGTGGCGCTGAGGCGGGCTATTACGTTCTGCTGAACGAGTCCGTCTACTTCGACGAAGGACTCGCGGGCGATGGTGTGGGGATCGGTGGCGAGCTGGCTCATGTCGAGGACTGGTGCTGCGGCTGCCTGGGCGTTGTCGAATGCTGCTACTGCCTCGTCGAGCGTGCGTTGTGACACCCAGTCGGCCATTGCTTCGTCGAGCTCGGCTCGGTGGGCCATGCGGCCTTCGAAGGTGGTGAAGCGCTCGTCGTCGCCGATGCCGATCATCTCCATGACACGGGCGGCCACCGAGTCGGTGGAGGTGCTGACTGCCAGCCAGCCGCCGTCGGATGCCTGGTAGGTGCCGCGGGGGACGCTGTAGGGGATGCCTGCGCCGAGGCGGGGCTGCAGGTAGCCCTCGCTGTGCCAGGCGGTCATCAGCGGGCCCATGGCCTGGGACATCGACTCGAGCAGGTTGACGTCGACCACTTGGCCGACGCCGCTGCGCAGGGCCACCATGGCGGCGAACGCTCCGGCGAGGCCAGCGATCTCGTCGGTGAGCGCAACCGGCGGCAGCAGCGGTGCGCCGCCGGCCTCGCCGTTCATGGAGGCGAAACCGCTCATGGCCTCGGCCAGCGTGGCGAAGCCGGGGCGGTCGCGGTACGGGCCGTCCTGGCCGAAGCCGGTCAGGCGCACGATGACGAGCCGCGGGTTGGCGTCGATCAGCTCGCTCGGCTCCAGGCCGAGCGCTTCGAGCTTGCCGGGCCGGAAGTTCTCCACCAGCACGTCGGCGACAGCTAGCAGCCGCCGCAGCAGTGCCACGTCGCCGGCGTGCTTGAGGTCGAGCGTGACACAGCGCTTGTTGCGGTTGACCAGGCGCCACCACAGGGTCTCGCCTTGCGCGTCGCGCCAGCCCATGTTGCGGACGGTGTCGCCGCCGGGGCGTTCCACCTTGATGACATCGGCGCCGAAGTCGGCCAGGTAGCGGGCGCAGTGCGGCCCGGCGAACACCGATGAGAGATCCACGACTCGCAGGCCGTCGAGCGGCATGGCTGCGGCGGGATTCGGGCCAGCGGGCACGGCTAGCGGTAGCGGACGGCGGGCCAGGAGGTGGGAGCTTGCCAGGGACGGCCGCTGAAGCGCCACTTGCTGGACCGGACCGCATGCGGGTCGGCCGGGGCGGGACGGGGCCACAGCAGTTCGAGCGCCGTGACGATGGCGGCGGCCTCTTCCGCAGTCGCCGCAGGACTGATGGCCACGTGCGACGCGTCGATCACGGGTGCGGTCACCGGTCGCCCACTCGTTCCATGGGCGCTACAGCGGCACGTTGCCGTGCTTGCGGCGCGGCAACTCCTCGCGCTTGGCGCCGATCATGTCGAACGCGGCAATGACCTTCTGGCGGGTCTCGGCCGGGTCGATGACCGCATCCACGATGCCGCGCTCGGCTGCGATGTAGGGGTTGGCGTACTTGCGGCTGTACTCGTCGACCAGTGCCGCCTTGCGGGCCTCGGGGTCGGCGGCCTGCTGCAGCTCGCGCCGGTTCAGAATCTCGACCGCTCCCTGCGGCCCCATCACCGCGAGCTCAGCCGTGGGCCAGGCGAAGCTGACGTCGCAGCCGACCGACTTGGAGTCCATGACGACGTAGGCGCCGCCGTAGGCCTTGCGGGTGATCACCTGCACCCGCGGCACGGTGGCTTCGCAGTAGGCGTAGAGCAGCTTGGCGCCGTGGCGGATGATGCCGCCGTGCTCCTGGTCGACGCCGGGCAGGAAGCCGGGCACGTCCACGAACGTCAGCAGCGGGATGTTGAAGGCATCGCAGAACCGCACGAAGCGGGCCGCCTTCTCGGACGACTCGATGTCGAGCACGCCGGCCATCACCATCGGCTGGTTGCCCACAACGCCCACCGAGCGGCCGTTGAGGCGTGCGAAGCCGCACACGATGGAGCCCGCCCACGCGGCGTGGTACTCGAAGAACTCGCCGTCGTCGACGACCTCGCCGATCACCTGCTTCATGTCGTAGGGCACGTTGGGGCTCTGCGGCATTAGGTCGCGCAGCGTCGGACACCAGCGATCGGGCTCGTCGGCGGCCTCGGTGACCGGCGGTGCATCCAGGTTGTTCGAGGGCAGGAACGACAGCAGGTAGCGCACGTCGTCGAGCACGGCCTTCTCATCGGCAGCGACGAACGTGGCCACGCCCGACTTGGTGCTGTGGGAGCCGGCCCCACCGAGCTCCTCGAGCGTCACGTCCTCGCCGGTGACCGTCTTCACCACGTCGGGCCCGGTGATGAACATGTGGCTGGAGTCGCGCACCATGAAGATGAAGTCGGTCATGGCGGGCGAGTAGACGGCGCCGCCGGCGCACGGGCCCATGATGACGCTGATCTGCGGGATGACGCCCGAGGCCAGCACGTTGCGCCGGAAGATGCCGCCGTAGCCCGCCAGCGAGACCACGCCCTCCTGGATGCGGGCGCCGGCGCCGTCGTTCAGGCCGATGATCGGCGCGCCGACCGACTCGGCGAGGTCCATGACCTTGTGGGTCTTCTCGGCGAACACCTCGCCGAGGGCGCCGCCGAACACGGTGAAGTCCTGGCTGGCCACGAAGACCTTGCGGCCGTCGATGTTGCCCCAGCCGGTGATGATGCCGTCGGTGTAGGGGCGCTCGTCGAGGCCGACATCGTGGGCCCGGTGGCGGGCCAGCATGTCGAGCTCGTGGAACGTGCCCTCGTCGAACAGGTACTCGATGCGCTCGCGGGCCAGCATCTTGCCCTTGTCGTGCTGGCGCTGGACTGCCCGCTCCGGGCCGGCGTTGCGCGCCTCTTCCCGGCGACGGGCCAGCTCTTCCAGCCGTTCGTCCATCGTCGGCTCAGACATTCAGCAGAGCCTACGAGAGCCAGCTGTGGTGTAGCTCAGCGGACAGGGGCGTGAGGGTGAGCCTAAGCTCCCCTCATGGAACTGGGGCCTGTGCATCACGTTTCGATCAACTGCGCCGACGTTGACGCTGCGGCGCCGTTTTATACCGACATCCTGGGCATGAAGCTGCTGGATCGGCCCGATTTCGGGTTCAACGGGCGGTGGCTGCAGACGCCGGGCGGCGGCGAGGTGCACCTGATCGAGGTGGCCGACTGGGTGCCGCCCAAGGGCCAGCACTGGGCGTTCAGGGTGGACGACATCGACGCCACCGTGGCCGAGCTGCGTGACGCCGGCGTGAAGGTCAAAGACCCGGTGCCGCTGCCGGGAACGACCGCCCGCCAGACGTTCTTCTTCGACCCGGCCGGCAACATGATCGAGCTGAACCAGCCCGCCTGAGACCGGCGCCGCGACAATCCAGCGTCGCCTCTGCTAGAGGTCAGCGCGGTAGGCCGCGAGGTTCATCACCCGCTCGAACAGCGGG
Organism: Candidatus Poriferisodalis sp.; assembly: GCF_965208555.1. GTDB lineage: Bacteria > Actinomycetota > Acidimicrobiia > Acidimicrobiales > Poriferisodalaceae > Poriferisodalis. The sequence continues at coordinate 1,752,511 of NZ_OZ242342.1, forward strand.
CCGGCGCCGATCTGCTCGCAGAGGTCTTCGAACCCGCTGTGCGGTCCGCGCCAGGCCAACTCGTCGACGCCGTCTGACACCGGCGCATCGGTGCGCACCGTGGCGATGCGGCGGAACAGCAGCGCGAGGTCGCGCTCGGCATCCAAGGTGGCAGCAAGGCCTGCGGCACCGCGCACCTTCACTGCCCAATCGTCCGCTGAGACCGGGATGTCCTCGATGTGGCCGTAGTGCGACAGCATCACCGACGTCGATTTGGCGCCCCAGCCCTTCAGGCCCGGAAAGCCGTCAGCGCTGTCGCCGACCAGGCCCAGGTAGTCAGGTATGGATTCGGGCCGCACGCCGAACTTGGCCTCGACGCCGGCGGTGTCGATGATCTCGTCGGCGCGGCGGTCCCACTGCACCACCTTGCCGCCGACGCACTGGCCCAAGTCCTTGTCGGGCGTGCAGATGAACACCTGCCGGACACGGTCGTCGTCTGCAGCCATCGCCGCGCCGGCTGCCATGCCGTCATCGGCTTCGAACTCCACCATCGGCCACACCGCCACGCCCAGCAGTCCCAGCGCCTCCTCGGTCGGATGGAACTGCGACAGCAGGTCGGGCTCGATGCCCGAGCCGTCCTTGTAGCCGGGCCACAGATCGTTGCGGAACGACTCCACGACATGGTCGGTGGCCACAGCCACGTGCGTGGCACCGCCTTCCAGCAGCATCACGATGTTGCCCAGCACGCCCCGCAGCGCCCCTACCTCGCTGCCGTCGGACGCCTTGCGGCCGGGCACCGCGAAGAAGTGGCGGAACAGCTCGTAGGTGCCGTCGATCAGGTGAACGTCGACCTGTCCGCCGGTCGGCGGCGCGCCCGCTGATCCCTCCATTGCCGCGACCCTAGAAGGCCGCCGCACAGGGCACTGCCGCGGCAGGCCGCTCTAGAGTTGGCGCGGCCGATCCGCCAGGAGACATCTCCGGCGGGGCACCGCACACCACGGCGACCACCGCGTACGACAACCCATGACCCTGAGGGGACGACATGAAGGTTCCGTTTACTGTTTCCGACTTCCTGTACCGGGCTGAGAACGTCTACCCGGACCGGGTGGCGCTGGCCGACGAGCCCGAGGCGCCCGGCGGCGGGCTCGGTGAGATCACCTACGCCCAGTTCGGCGAGCTGGTGCGGGCCCAGGCAGCCAAGCTGGACCAGCTCGGCATCGGGCACGGCGAGCGGGTGGCGATGGTGTCGCAGAACGCCGGCCGGCTGATGACGTCGTTCTACGGCGTGTCGGGCTACGGCCGCATCTTCGTGCCGATCAACTTCCGCCTCAGCCACGACGAGATCAGTTACATCATCGATCACTGCGGCGCCACGATGCTGCTGGTGGACCCGTCCATGGAGGACACCTGCAAGGACATCGACGTCGAGCACTTCGTGGTGATGGGCACCGACGCCGACGACCAGATGTACGCGCCGGGCGTGGAGCCCGCCCCCTGGACGCCCGACGAGGATGTCACCGCCACCATCAACTACACCTCGGGCACGACTGCCCGCCCCAAGGGGGTGCAGCAGACCCACCGGGCGCTGTGGGTGAACGCCACCACGTTCGGCTGGCACTCGGGCGTCAGCGACCGCGACGTCTACCTGCACACGCTGCCGATGTTCCACTGCAACGGCTGGGGCATGCCCTACGCGGTGACCGGCATGGGCGGCAAGCACGTGGTGCAGCGTGAGGTGCGCGGTCCCGAGATTTTGAAGCGCATCGAGCACCACGGCGTGACGCTGATGTGCGGCGCTCCCGCCGTGGTGGCCGCTGTGCTGGACGCAGCCTCCGAGTGGGAGGGGCCCATACCCGGCAACGGGCGGGTGCGGATGGTGGTAGCGGGCGCCCCGCCCCCCACGCGCACCATCGCCCGGATGGAGACCGAGCTGGGCTGGGAGTTCATCCAGATCTACGGCCTCACCGAAACGGCGCCGCTGCTCACCATGAATCGCTGCCGGCCCGAGTGGGACGACTTCGAACCAGACGAGAAGGCCCGCAAGCTGAGCCGGGCGGGTGCGCCGGCGATCGGCGTGAAGATCGACGTGGACAACCAGGGCGAGATCCTGGCCCGGGCGAACGTCGTGCTGGAGGGCTATTGGGAGCAGCCCGAAGCCACGTCGGAGGCGATCGTCGACGGCTGGTTCCACACCGGCGACGGCGGCTCGATGGACGACGAGCACCACGTCACGATCTCGGACCGCAAGAAGGACGTGATCATCTCGGGCGGTGAGAACGTGTCGTCGATCGAGGTGGAGGACGTGCTGTTCAGCCACCCAGCAGTGACCGAGGTGGCAGTGATCGGCGTTCCCGACGAGAAGTGGGGCGAGACCATCAAGGCCCTCGTGGTCGTGGATGCCGCAGCCGACGCCGTGACCGACCGCGACCTCATCGACTTCTGCCGGGACAAGATGGCGCACTTCAAATGCCCCACCAGCGTCGAGTTCCGTGAGGAGCTGGCCCGCACCGCCACCGGCAAGCTGCAGAAGTTCAAGCTCCGTGCGCCCTACTGGGAAGGCATGGAGAAGCAGATCAACTAGAGGGGTTCGACGCCGCCTTCTGAGCGGCGGCGCTCCACGAAGTCGGTGAGCTCGGCGCGGATGGCGTCGTCCATCGGCGGCTCTTCGTAGTCGGCGAGCAGCTGCTTCCAGATGCGATTCGCCCGCTGGGTGGCATCGAGGGCCCCGTCCTCGTGCCACGTCTCGAAGTTGCGCCAGTCCGACAGCATCGGCTCGTAGAAGGCGCTGTCGTAGCGCTCCAGCGTGTGCGCGGCACCGAAGAAATGGTTGGCAGGTCCGACCTCGGCGATGGCATCGACCGCGAGCGAGGCATCGTCGATGACGGTGGGCTGCAGCATCGCCCGGATCATCTGGATCATCTCGGCGTCGATGATCACCTTCTCGTACGAGGCGCACAGCCCGCCCTCGATCCAGCCGAGACCGTGCAGCACGTAGTTGATGCCGCCGACGACGCACGCCCACAGCGACATCTGCGACTCGTAGGCGGACTGCACATCGGGAGCATTGGAGGCGTTCGCGTTCGAAGCACGCAGCGGCAAGCCGTAGCGGCGGGCCAGCTGCCCGCTGATGATCGTGGCTTTGGCGTACTCGGGCGTGCCGAACGCCGGCGCGCCCGAGCGCATGTCGACATTCGACGTGAAGCTGCCGTACACGACGGGAACCCCCGGGTTCACGAGCTGCGACAGCGTGATGCCGGCGAGCGCCTCGGCGTTCTGCAAGGTGAGCGCACCGGCGATGGTGACGGGTGCCATGGCACCCGCCAGCGTGAACGGCGTGTACACGACCGGCTGGCCGTGGCGGGCCAGCTCGATGGCGCCTTCCAGCATCGGTGCGTCGTACACGAGCGGCGAGTTGGCGTTGACAACCGTGTGAATGGACGGCTCGCGCAGCAGCGTGTCGTGGTCGATGCCGCGGGCGATGCGGGCGATCTCGATGGCGTCGCTGACGCGGGTGCGGCCCAGCGAGTAGCAGAACCCTGGTTTGGTGGACAGCGTGTACATCGCGGAGACCGCGTCCAGGTGGCGGGTGCGCACGTCGAGGTCGATGGGCTCGACGGAGTGACCGGTGCACGTGTCTGCGGCGTCGAGCGCCTGCTGCAGGCGCAGCATGTTGCAGTAGTCGACGTAGTTGCCGGAGACCCTGCCGCGGTCCAGGTCGGACACGTTCGGCGGGCTGCCGACCATGCCGAACACCACCCAATCGGCGCCGAAGTTGACGCTGTTGGCCGGGTCGCGCGCATGCAAGGTGAACTGCGACGGTGCCAGCGCGACCTGCTCGGTGACCATCTCGGGCGGCAGCCGCACCCGCACGCCGTCGTCAGAGCTCGCACCGGCCTCGCACAGGATCTGCACCGCCTCGGGCAGCAGGAAGTTCATGCCGATCTCGGACAGCACTCTCAGCGACGACTCGTGGATGCGCTCCACCTCGTCGGCGCTGATGAGCTCGAGCGGCGTGAACGTGTTGCGTGCCTGCTGTCGAGGCGCCGCCGGGGCCGCGGCGGCATCCCGACGTTTACGACCTCGACGCGTCACTGCAGCGCACCGTACGGTGCTGTCTGGACGTCGTCAATATGAACGAGATGCCGGGATTGCATGAACAGAATGTCAGACGCGCAACCCGGCGAGGATGGCCGCTCGCTCGTCATCGGACGGCGCGCGGCCCACGTAGATCTCGAAGTAGTACGTGCACGACGCGATCCGGGCATCCAGCGGCACATCCACCTCCAGCTCATACCAGCCCATCTGCAGGTAGTACATGGTGCGGGCTCGGTGCAGGGCCATCGTGGGGTCGGGCACCTCGGGTGACAGCATCGCCACGAACGCGTCGATCCGTCGCTCATCGGCCTCACGCAGGCGCTCCCACAGCTCGGGATTGCTGCGCCCCCAATGGCGCACTGCGACCTCGAGGTGCGGATCGAACCGTTCCATCGATAGCCAGCAGCGCATCAGGGCGACATAGCGCTCGATGATGCCGCCGGGGAGCGTCGCAGCCGCGATGATCGTCCCGGAGTTGGTCTCCTCCCAGACTTCCAGCAGGCGGTTGAGCAGCGCTTCGTGGTTCTCGAAATGCCAGTAGAAGCTGCCCCGGGTGACGCCGAGCCTCTTGGCGAGCGGCAGGATCTTGACGGCGCCGATGCCGTCGTTGACCAGCACGTCCAGTGCGGCCGTCACCCAGTCGTCAGCGCTCAGGCGCGCCCGCTCAGCCATCGGGTCACCCTAGCCACCTGCCCTGACGGGGCGATTTGGACGCTCGTCATGATGGGAGCAGCGATTGTGGGAGTCATCGCTCCCACAATCGGCCTACGCTGAGGAGGCTGAGCCGGTAGGCGAAGCCGTGGCCCGAGCGGCCCGTGAGCGGAGCGAACAAGAGCGGGAAGTAACTGGTGCGGGTCGAAGAGCTGGCGTCGGCGCACTCGGTGAGCGTCGACACCGTGCGCTACTACCAGAAGATCGGGTTGCTGCACCCGCCCACTCGCCGGGGGCGGGTGGCGGCCTACGACGAGAGCCACGATCGACGGCTCGGCGAGATCCGGCGCCTGGCCGAAGCGGGCTTCTCACTGGCGCAGATCGGCCAACTCGCTGATGGCTCCGACGAACCGATGCTGGTGGCGTTGGGTGCCCGCCGCGACGACACGTTGACCTTCGACGACCTGGTGCAGCAGTCCGGGCTCGACGCCGAGCTCGTCCGGCTGGCGACCGACACCGGCTTGGTTCGACCGCTGCGCAGTTCGCTGCGCAGCAGCGACGAGTCGGCGAAGCCAGCCAGCGGAGGCGGCGCGGACGCGCTGTACAGCACCGGTGCGCTGACGATGCTGCGCGCAGCGACCGAGTTGCTGGCCGCCGAGATGCCGCTCGATGATCTCGTCGGCCTCGCGCTGCGACACGCGTCGAATATGGAAGCCGTCGCCGCGGACGCGGTCGAGCTGTTCGCCGACCGTTTCGCCGACCGGCCCGCGGCGGAACGTGCCGAGCTGGCGGCTCGCCTGATCCCGCTAGTCACCGACCTGGTGGCTCAGCACTTTCGCGAATCGCTCGTCGAGCGCGCCACCGAGCGCATCCTGTCCGGCGACATCGCCGACGTTGCAGCGGCGGCGTCGAGTACGCCCGGCGCCTCGGCAGGACTGCGCGCCCGGCAGGCGCTGACGCTGGATTGCCGTGAGCTGTCCGGCGAGCTGGACCCGCTGGCGGTGTTCGCAGCCTCCGCTGCGCACCAGCGGGTGTACTGGGCGTGTCCGGACGACGATCTGGAGTTCTGCGCGCTCGGCAGCGTCTTCGAGGCCAGCGCCGAGGCCGGTGCCGACCGTTTCGCCTCCGTCGCTGAGGCAATGAGCTACCTCGATGTCACGGTGACCGGCGACAGCGGTGATCCGACGGGGCCCCTGCTCGTCGGAGGGTTCGCCTTCAGCGACGAGCAATCGCCGGCTGGCTCCGCGTGGGAGCCATTCGGCAGGGGTTGGCTGACCCTGCCCGAGGTGCTCCTGGTGCGCAGCGGCGGCGCATCCTGGCTGACAGCGGTGCCGGGCGCCGACATGAGCCCGATCATGGCTGCGGCTCGATCAGGCGTCGAATCGGTCTGCGCAACCTGCGGAGTGGCCGACGGCAGCGGTGTCTGCGGTCTAGAGGCTGAGCCGGCGGCGTGCGTCTACGACGACCCCGAACTGGCGGAGGGTCCCGCGCGGGATCTGAACGCGGCGGCGCTGGCCGCGCTCGGCGGCAGCTACCAAGCCGACGATGACTACACCGAGCTGGTGCGGCGCGCCCTCGACAGGATCGCCGAAGGGGGGCTGGACAAGGTCGTGACGGCCCGCGAGCTGCACATCGCATCGGGGCTTGAGCCCATCGCGGTGCTCAACCGCCTGCGGTCGCGCTACCCGTCGTGCGTCACGTTTGCGTTCGGGCGCGGGCCGCATACCTTCTTCGGCGCCACGCCCGAACAGCTGGTGAACTGCGACGGGCTGCGGCTGCAGACCGACGCGCTGGCCGGCTCGGGCCGCCGTGTCGGCGATCCGGCACGCGACCGTGAACTTGCAGCCGAGCTGCAGCGCGATCCCAAGGAGCTGACCGAACACGCGATGGTCGTCACCGACGTGCGCGACACGCTGCGGGCGTGCGGCGCGGCACTCGACGCCCCCTCGCCGACCGGCGTCATGGAACTGCGGCGCATCATGCACCTGCACACGCCGATCAGCGGGCGTGTCCCCACCGGCACGACGGTGCTGGAGCTTGCGGCCGCGCTGCACCCGACCGCGGCAGTCGCAGGACTCCCGCGGCGCGTCGCCCGCGACTGGATCTCACACCACGAGGACTTCGAACGCGGCTGGTACGCAGCTCCGGTCGGCTGGACGACGCTGGACGGGCGGGGCGAGTTCCGCGTCGCGTTGCGCTGCGCGCTGACCGGTCCCGCCGAGACCCGGCTGTTCGCGGGCGGCGGCATCGTGGAGGGTGCAGTGCCCGATGCCGAGCTGGCCGAGACCACCATCAAGCTCGAGGCCCTCCTGTACGCGCTCGAGGACGACTGAGCGGCAGCATGCAGATCTCCGACGACGATGCTGCCTACCTGGCCTGCCGGTCTCTCTGCGAGGGATTGGTTGCTGCGGGCGTCGCCGATGCGGTGGTATCGCCGGGCTCTCGCTCGATGCCGCTGGCCCTCACCGTCGACGCAACCGCCGGGCTGCGCACCTGGGTCCGGATCGACGAGCGCTCCGCCGGTTACTTCGCGCTCGGGCTGGTGAAGGGCTCGGGGCGGCCTGTGATGCTGGTGTGCACCTCGGGCACTGCGGCGGCCAACTACTTGCCGGCGGTGGTCGAAGCCCACTATTCCGGCGTGCCGCTGGTGGTGGTGACCGCAGATCGCCCGCCGGAACTGCGCGGCTGGGGAGCGGGCCAGACCATCGATCAGCACCGGTTGTACGGCAGCCACGTGCGCTGGTTCTGCGAGACCCCCGTGGCGTCGGAACTGCCGCCGCCGGAGGCGGTGCGGTGGTTCGGACTGGCCGCGGCCCGAGCAGTCTCGCTGGCCACCGGTGTCGATCCCGGTCCCGTCCATCTCAACGTCTCGTTCCGGGAACCGCTGGAGCCGCTGCCGTGCTGACCGAATGGGCACAGGCGCACGAGCGGGGCGTGGTGGTGGCCGGTCCCATGTGGGACGGGGACCGGTGGGCGGATGCAGTGGCGGCGTTCTGCCGCCGGGCCGGGTGGCCGCTGCTGGCCGAGCCGTGCTCGCAGCTGCGGCGCGAGCTGGACGGCGTGGTGGTCACTGATCATCACGATCTGCTGCTGCGCACGGCATGGGCGGATGCTGAGCCCCCAGATGCGGTGCTGCGTGTCGGCGGGGCGCCGACGTGCAAGCCCCTGCGACTGTGGACCGAGCGCCACCGACCCGCCTTCGCGCTGGTGGACCCGGCCAGCACCTGGACCGACGCGAGCTTCAGCGTCTCGCTGCACCTGCCCGTCGGGCCGGACGCGGTGGCTGACGCTGCCGGGAAGCTGGCCTTCGTGGAATCCGGGTGGGCGCAGCGATGGGCCGACGCCGATGCACGCGCTGGCGCGGCAATCGACGCTGTGCTCGACGCCGAGCCGCTGCTCGAAGCGGGCGTGGCTCGCCAGCTCGGGCGCAGCCTTCCCGGAGGTCACGCGCTGTACGTGTCGAACTCGATGCCGGTGCGCGATGTCGACTCGTACCTGCGAGCCCGCTCAGAGCCCTCGACGGTTCATGCCCACCGCGGTGCCAGCGGCATCGACGGCATCATCTCGGCCGCGGCTGGTGTGGCTGCGTCGGGAACGCCGACAACGGTGCTGGTCGGCGATCTGGCATTCCGCCACGACCTCGGCGGGCTCGTCGGTGCGTTCGACACTGAGCCGGCCGCGCATGGCGGTCCCGGCGGATTCGATCTCACCGTGGTGGTCGTGGACAACGGCGGCGGCACGATCTTCTCATTCCTGCCTGCCTACGGGGTCATCGACCCCGCAGCGTTCGACCGTCTGCTGACGACGCCGCCCGGGCGCAGCAGCGCGGAGCTGGCGAGCGGACTCTCAGCAGCCATGGACTGCGAGCACCACCACATCGAATCGTGTGACGAACTGCATGCGCTGCTGTCTGGGTCCGGGTCGAATCGGGGCGTGCGCGTCATCACCATCGACATCGACGCAGACGCAAACCGCGACCAGCACCGGCGCCTGGCCGATGCAGTCGCGACAGCAGTCGGGGACGCAGGGCCCAGCTCGCCGTGACCTCGAGACCGCGATGCCTGCGACCCAACGGCGGCGCCGCGATCGCAGCCAGCGGCACAGCTCCTTGCCTGCTGTCATGAGCGAGAACCCCGGGATGCATCTGGCAACCGCGACGAAGGGCAGCGGCGAACCGGTTGTGGTCATTCACGGCTTCACCGGCAGCGGCGAGGCAATGGCGCCGCTCGTCGACCGGCTGGACGGTTGGCGACGCATAGCGGTGGACCTCCCAGGTCACGGCCGCAGTTCGGCACCGGCGAAGCTGTCTTGCTACAGCGTCGAAGCGCTGGCGGAGTCAGTCGCTGGACTGGCAGCCGCAGTGCCCGACGGGCCGTGCCACGTCGTCGGTTACTCGATGGGCGGGCGGGTGGCGCTTGCGCTGGCGTCGGCGCGTTCGGAGGTGTGCAGGTCACTGACGCTCATCAGTGCAACCGCCGGCATCGCAGATGCCGCGGGACGGGCACAGCGTCGCCGCGCAGACGAGACACTCGCCGACCGGATCGACGAGCATGGCCTGGCGGGCTTCGTCGACGAGTGGATGGCATTGCCGATGTGGGACACGCTGCGGGCGCGCCTGCGCCCGTCGGAGTGGGAGGCCTCAGTGCGCCAGCGGCGCAGCTGCGATCCGGTGGGGCTGGCGAACTCGCTGCGTGCCGGCGGGACAGGATCCATGACGCCCCTGTGGGACCGCTTGGCCGCGCTCGCCGTGCCGACGTTGGTCGTCTGCGGGGCGCTGGACGCCAAGTTCGTCGAGCTCGGCCGCCGCATGTCGGAGCTGCTGCCGAACAGCGAACTGGCAGTGATGCCCGGCGTCGGCCACGCCGTCCATCTCGAGGCTCCCGATTCCTGTGCCCGGGCCATCGCCAAGCACCTAGCGGCCTCTACGGAGCTGCGCGGGTAGGCGATCCTCCCCGTTGTCACGCCTCTCGTTTCCCGCTAACCCTCCGGAAGCGGGAACTCGAAGGCGCCGGGCAGCAGTTCGGCGACGGTGGTGTGCTCGTTGACGGCACAGTCGGGACCGCCTGCTTCGAGCAGCAGCTGCCGGCAGCGGCCGCATGGGGCGAGCAGGTCGCCGTTTGCGTCGGTGACCGTCACCGCGACCAGGCGGCCTCCCCCGCTGCGATGCAAGTCGCAGACCAGCGCGCACTCGGCGCACAGCGTCAGCCCGTACGAGGCATTCTCGACGTTGCAGCCGGTGACGATCCGGCCGTCGTCGACGAGGCCTGCCGCGCCGACGTGAAAGTTCGAGTACGGCGCGTATGCCGTGCGGGACGCTTCGTGTGCCCGGGCGCGCAGATCGGCCCAATCGACTGCGGTGTCGCCGACTGCGGTGTCGCTTGGCATGTGGGCGCGACTCCTCGGTTGGATGGTCGCGAGGGTATGGGTTGTGTGGCTGGCGCGACTGCCCTCCGGGGCGGACGGGGGCAGGTGCACCCATGCTCAGACATGCGCAGCGCCGCCCGTTGCAGGGTGGATGGGCTGTGGCGCTGCGAACTGCGCGTGGGTGCACCTGCCCCCGCCCGCCCCTGGTTCTCTGGGGCCGAAGCCCAATAGCGTTCACGGAGTGCAGGTGACGCTGCGGGAATTCGAGCTGCCGCTGCTGCGGCCGCTGCAGACCGCGCACGGCTCGATCACGGTGCGGCGGGGCATCGAGGTGCGCGCCGGCGAGGATGCCTGCGTCGGGGCAGGCGAAGCGGCACCTTTACCGGCCTTCGGTGTCGAGACCTACGACGAAGCCTTGGCGGCGCTCGAGCGCTGGGCTGAGTACCCGGAGGGCGAACCGCCCAGCGAGCCGTGCGCCGCCGCCGCCGTGGAATCAGCGCTCACACAGCTCGATGCCGAGATCGAGGGCGTCACGCTGTCCACGCTGCTGACCGAGGCTGCGCCGAAGCAGCGGCGTATCGCCACCCACGCTTTGGTGTCCGATCTGGATCCCGAGGCTGCGGCCCAACGCGCAGCGCACGCCGCCGCGGCGGGTCACCTCGCCGTGAAGCTCAAGGTTGCGGCCCACGATCGCGATGGCTCAGACGGCAACGGCAGCGCTGCCATGTCCGCCACTGACCAGTCGGTGCGGATCGCGCACGTCCGCCGCGCCCTGCCTGCCGGCGTGGCCCTGCGGCTGGATGCCAACGGCGGCTGGGATCGCTCTACGGCAGTGAAGGTGCTGCGTCCCGTCGGCCACCTCGACATCGAGTTCGTCGAAGAACCCACGCCTCAGCCGGCTGACTGGGCACAGATCAGCCGCACCGTCGGCATCCGGGTCGCTGCGGATGAGCACCTGCGCCACGCCGATGCGCTCGACCGGCTGATCGAGGTGGGTGCCATCGAAGTCGCCGTGCTCAAGCCGGCGGTGCTGGGCGGCCCGCACGCGGTCTACGACATGGCCCGCCGGGCGGCGATGCGCGGTGTGCGCTCGGTGGTGTCATCGTTCATCTGCGGCCCTGCGGGGCTGCGCATCGCCCGTGAGACCGCCGTCGCGGTCGACCCGCGTGGCGTGCACGGCATCGGCACCGCCACGCTGTTCGCCGATCCGCTGCCCGAAGATGTGACACCCAGCGGCGGCTACCTGCCTGTTCCCACCGAGGCTTCTGCCAGCACCAGCTAGAGACGCCAGCGCTGGGTTTTGCCTAGGGGGGTTTGGGGGAGCTCTTTGACTAGCTCTAGTGCACGGGGGGCGCAGTAGGCCGGAAGGTGTGTCTTGACCGCGTCTCGGAGCGATTCGAGTTCGGGTGGCCGAGCAGCATCGGTCGGGACGACGACGGCAGTCACGGCGTGGCCCCATTCGGGGTCTGGTCTGCCGACGACCGCCACATCAGCAATACCCGGCAACGCCGTCAGAATCCGCTCGACTGCTACCGGCCAGACTTTTTCGGCGCCGGTGGTGATCATGTCGTCGACTCTTCCGAACACTGAGAGTCGGCCGTCGTCTGACAGGGCACCGGCGTCGCCGGTGGGGTACCAGCCGTCGTCAGTTCTGGGGTCGGTGCCGTCGCGATAGCAGCGCAGCAGCATCGGGCAGCGCAGCTGGACCTCGTTGTCGTGGATGCGCAACTCCACGCCGTCGAGCGGCCAACCCTCGTAGACCACGCCGCTGAAGGTCTCGGTCATGCCGTAGGTGGCGACGGTGTTTGCCGGGCGCTGGGCGGGCATGGCGGAGCCGCCGAGCAGGATCGCCCGGAATGCCGACGGGTCGATGCGGGCGAGGGCAGTGGGAACCAGGGATGTGAGCGTCGCGCCCTGACGGGCGGCCGCCTCGACAGCGGCTGCCTCGAAGCCGTCGTGGACGTCCAGCGGTGTGTCGGTCAGCAGTGCTCGCACCACGACGGCCAGCCCGCCGACGTGAGCGAGCGGCAGGCACGACAACCAGCGGTCGGTGCTGGGGTCGACCGCCAGCGCCGAGCTCGTCGCCATCGCGTTGGCCTCGATGGCAGCGTGGGTGAGCACGGCGCCCTTCGGCTCGCCCGTGCTGCCGCTGGTGGCCATAACCAGCGCATCGCCCGGCTCGACGTCCCAGCCGCCCCGGCGGCGGTGACGGCCGGTGCTGTCTACTACGAAGCCGGCGCCCATTCGCTCGACGAGGGACTCCTGGGCCCCAGCGGGCAGCCGCTGATCGACCGGCAGCACCGCGTCGCCGGCCTCCCAGGCGCGCTGCAGTTCGGCGACGAATCGTTCGCCGCCTCCTAGCGCCAGCGCCACCAGTCGATGCACGGCGCGGACGCTAGCGACGGGATCCGCAGTCGCTGCCCTGTTTTTTGCCAGCGGCGGAGGAGTTGTCAGCCACCGGCGCGAGACTGTCCGCTGCATGGGCACAGCAGCTCAGACGCCGACGCTGCGCTGGACCGGCGACAGCATCGAGATCATCGACCAGACGCGGCTGCCCGCGCAGCTCGAGCTGATCGACGTGCGTGATGTGGCCACCGCCGTCGACGCCATCGAGCGGCTGGCCATCCGGGGCGCGCCTGCACTTGGGGCGTTCGGGGCGCTCGCGCTGGTCGTCGGCCTGGACGAGGCACAGCCCGCCTCGACGACCGAGGCCCGCGCCGTGCTCGAGCGACTCAGGACCGAGATCGGCGATGCCCGACCGACGGCGGTCAACCTGCGCTGGGCGGTCGATCGGACGATCGACGCCGCGCTGGGCGACGCGGCGGTTCGCAGCGTCGCTGAGCTGCGGCGGCGGCTCGTCAGCGAAGCACTCGCCATCAGCGAGGAGGACGCGCGGGCCTGCGCTGAGATCGGGCGACTCGGGCGCGAGCTGCTGGCGGAGGCCACCGTGATCGCTACGCACTGCAACGCCGGGCGGCTGGCCACGGCGGGCACGGGCACGGCACTGGCCGTGGCCTACGCGAAGGCCGCCGGAGGAGACCCGGTGCGCGTGCTGGCGGCTGAGACGCGCCCGCTGTTGCAGGGCGCTCGTCTTACTGCGTGGGAGCTGGCCGACGCGGGCATCGACGTGTCGGTGGTCGCCGACGCCGCAATGGTGTCGCTGATCGCCGGAGGCGAGGTGGACGCCGTGATCGTGGGAGCGGATCGCATCGCTGCGAACGGCGACACCGCCAACAAGGTCGGCACGCTGATGCACGCCCTGGCTGCCGCCGAGGCGGGAATCGGCTTCTACGTCGCGGCGCCGACTACGACAATCGATCCAGCGGTGACGTCGGGTGATCGCATCGTCATCGAGCAGCGAGATCCCGACGAGGTGCATCACGCCGGCGGCAGCCGTCTCACGCCGATCGGTGTGGAGGCGATCAACCCGGCTTTCGATGTGACACCCGCACGCCTGATCAGCGCGATCATCACCGACGCAGGTGTCCTGCATCCGCCCTATGGCGAATCCATTGCTGCGGCTCTGGCCGCAACCCGTTGTGGGCAACCGGGAGATCGCCGATGCTGAATCGCTGGGATGACACTGAGTCGGCTCGCTGGGCTGAGCTCGGCGATCTCGGCGAGATCACCTACGGCTCGCGCCTCGTCGGCGCCGACGAGGCACTGGTGCTGCACGGCGGCGGCAACACCTCTGTCAAGGGCACCAGCACCGACGCCTGGGGCGAACCGGTCCCGACGCTGTGGGTGAAGGGCAGCGGCTGGGATCTCGCCACCATCGAGCCGCCCGGCTTTGCGCCGCTGCGCTTGGAGCCCGTGCGGCGCTTGGCCGAGCTGGCGGAGCTCAGCGACACCGAGATGGTGAACCAGCTGCGCATCCATCTGCTCGACGCCAGCGCCCCGAACCCGTCGGTGGAAGCAATCCTGCATGCGCTGCTGCCTCATCGCGCGGTGCTGCACAGCCACGCCGACGCCGTGCTGGCGCTCACCAACACCGCCGACGGCCACGAGCGGGTGCGCGACCTCTGGGGCGACCGGGTGGTGGTGGTGCCCTACGTGATGCCCGGTTTCGACCTGGCCCGTCGCTGTGCGGACGAGTGGCAGGCGCAGGCCCATGCCGGCACCGAGGCGATGGTGCTGCTGAATCACGGGATCTTCACCTTCGGCGAGACCACGCGCCAGGCGTATGACTCGATGATCGATCGGATCAGCGAAGCAGAGCAGTCCCTCGCCCAGGCCGGCGTGCCGTCGTTCGGCGAGGCCGGTGCGGACGCGGCGGATGACGACAGCACGCGCAGCATCAGCGCCGAAGAAGTCGAGACGGTGGCGCAACTGCGGGCCGCTCTTTCCGCTGCTGCCGGCGTGCCGGTGCTGCTGCGCGCCGTGCGCGACCCGCGTGCCGAAGCGTTCTGCACCCGCAACGATGTGGCGTCGGTGGCTTGCCGCGGGCCGGCGACTCCGGATCACATCATCCGCACGAAGCAATTCCCGATGGTGGGCCGAGACGTGGACGCCTTCGTCGAGGGCTACCGCGCCTACTTCGAGCGCAACAGCGCCCGGCACGACGCCGACGGCTCGCGGGCTGCCCTCACCATGCTGGACCCGGCACCGCGTGTGGTCCTGGACCCCCAGCTCGGCCTGCGGACCGCAGGCCGCAGGGCAGTCGACTGCGACATCGCCGCGGACATCTACCTGCACACCATCGACGTGATCGGCGCCGCCGAGACGCTGGGGGGTTACGTCGCGCTCAGCGAGGCCGATCTGTTCGATGTGGAGTACTGGGAGCTGGAACAGGCCAAGCTGGCGAAAGCGGGCACGCCCGCCGCCCTGGCCGGCCAGGTGGCGCTCGTGACCGGAGCCGCGTCGGGCATCGGGCGCGCCGCGGCCGAGACGCTCGCTGCCGCGGGCGCCGCGGTGGTCGGCATCGACCTCGCGCCGGCACCCGCGGGCACCGCCGGGCCGGCGCGCCATCACGCCATTGCCGACGTCACCGACTCTGGTGCGGTGGCCCGAGCAGTGGCCGCCGCGGTGGAGCGATTCGGCGGCATCGACATCGTGGTGGCGGCGGCAGGCATCTTCGGACCCTCGGCGGCGCTGGGTGACCTGGCCGACGACGCCAGCCTCGGCGCTGCATGGCAGCAGACCTTCGACATCAACGTGAGCGGCGCGGCGAACACGCTCGCCGCTGCGCATCGGGTGCTGGGGCACTCCCCGGCAGGCGGGCGGGTCGTCATAGTCGGCTCGAAGAACGTGCCCGCACCTGGCCGGGGCGCAGCGGCCTACTCGGCATCCAAGGCCGCGCTCACCCAGCTCGCCCGGGTGGCCGCCCTCGAATGGGCCTCCGACGGGATCACCGTCAACGTGGTACACCCCGACGGCGTATTCGACACCGGGCTGTGGTCCGATGAGCTCATCGACCAGCGCGCTGCTGCCTATGGGCTCACGTCCGAGCAGTACCGGCGGCGCAACCTGCTCGGCCACGAGCTGGCATCGGCCGATGTCGGCGCCCTCATCGCCCAGCTGTGCGGACCGGCCTTCGCCCACACCACCGGTGCCCAGATCCCCCAGGACGGCGGCAGCGACAGGGTTGTCTAGTCGCCGCTGTCGCCGAGCGAGGCCTCTAGCCGCCCGATGCTGAGCTCTCCGGCACTGGCGCTGCGCCGGCCATGAGCAGGCCGATCTCCTCGCGGGTGGCCGTGCGGGGGTCGACGGTCGCCACGATGCGACCCTCGTACATGACGGCGACACGGTCGCTGAGTGCCAGCACCTCGTCGAGCTCGGCGGACACCAGCAGCACGGCTGTGCCCTCGTCTCGGCGCTCGCGGATGCGACGCCAGATGAACTCGATGGCACCGATGTCGATGCCACGGGTGGGCTGCGCCGCGATCAGCAGGTCGATCTCGTCGGAGAACTCGCGGCCCACGATGAGCTTCTGCTTGTTGCCGCCCGACAGGCTGTCGGCCGGGGACTCCACGTCGGGGGTGCGCACGTCGAAGGTGGCCACGACATCGCGAGCGTGGGAGTCGATGCGGTCTCGCCGCAGCATGCCGCCCGCAGCGAAGGGCCGCCTGAAGTAGCGGTTCAGGACTGAGTTGTCGGCCACCGAGTAGGAGCCGATGAGACCGTGCTTGGCCCGGTCCTCGGGAATGTGCCCCACGCCGATGACCGTGACCTGGCGGGGCCGGGCTCCCGACGCATCGGTGTCGCTGATCGACACGGTGCCGGCGGTTGCGTGGCGCAGGCCCGTGATGGCTTCGACCAGCTCGCGCTGACCGTTGCCCTCCACGCCAGCGACCCCCACGATCTCGCCGGCGCGCACGGCGAGCGACAGCTCGTCGACGGCACGCTGGCCGCGGTCGTCATCGGCACAGAGGCCGGCGATGTCGAGCACCACGGGTCGCCCCGGGTCCTCAGCGTTCGTCGCCTCGGCGGCCGGGGTCGCGCCGTCGGGCCCGGTCACCACCGCGACTGCCGATCCGACGCCGGTGGCACCCGACTCGAACCGGTCGCCATGCAAATCGACAGCGCGGCCGACCATCAGCTCCGCCAGCGCTGCCTCGCTGGTCTGCGCGGGCGTGGTGGTGCCCACCACCTTGCCCTCGCGCAGCACGACGATGTCGTCGGCCGCGGCCATGACCTCGCGCAGCTTGTGGGTGATGAACACGATGCCCACGCCTTGCTCGGTCAGCCCGCGCAGCACGCCGAGCAGGTGGTCGGTTTCCTGCGGGGTGAGCACGGCGGTCGGCTCATCGGCGATCAGCACGCGGGCATCGCGGTACAGCGCCTTGAGGATCTCGACCCGCTGCTGTGCGCCGACCGGCAGGTCCTCCACCGCCGCGTCCGGGTCCACATGGAGCCCGAACCGGTCGGCCAAGTCCATCACCCGGCGGCGGGCCTGGGCCACATCGATCATGCCGAGCTTGCGCGGCTCGGCGCCGAGCACGATGTTGCGCACGACGCTCATCGGGGGCACGAGCTGGAAGTGCTGGTGCACCATGCCGACGCCGCGGGCGATGGCATCGTGCGGGCTCGACAGCTCGACCTGCTCGTCGGCAATCACGACCTGGCCCGCATCGGGGCGGTGCAGGCCGAAAAGCACGTTGACGAGGGTGCTCTTGCCGGCACCGTTCTCGCCCAGCAGCGCCAGGATCCGCCCAGGCCGCAGTTCCACCGACACGTCGTCGTTGGCCACGACTGAGCCGAAGCGCTTGGTGATGCCGTGGCCGGCCAGCAGCACCTCGGGCTCAGCCTGCGAAGCAGCAGCCTCGGCGGTTGCAGCCATCATCGGACCTCGTAGGGCTGGCCCAGCGCAGCCGGGTCGCGCATGCGGCCGAACAGACCTGCTGCCGCCACCACGATGATCGTGACGACGAACGGCAGCATCCCCACGAACTGCGCCGGGATGTCGAACGTGTCGTTGAGCTGGAACTGGCCTTGCAATGCCGTCGTGAAGCCGAAGAACAGCGCCGCTGCGTAGGCGCCCAGCGGGGTGCGGCGACCGAAGATCATCACCGCCAACGCCAGGAAGCCCCGCCCGCCCGACATCGCCCGGGTGAAGGTGCCCACCGACTCCAGCGCCAAGTACGCGCCGCCGAGGCCGGCCAATCCGCCCGCCAGCGTCACATTCCAGTAACGCAGGCGGATCACATCGATGCCCACGGTGGCCGCGGCACCCGGGTGCTCGCCGATAGCGGTCGTGCGCATTCCCCACACCGAGCGCAGCAGCAGCACGTGAAGCACCACGACCAGCACGAGCGCCAGGTACGTCAGCGGCGGGCGGTTGAACAGCGCCGTGCCCACGACGGGCAGATCGGCGAGCGGGCCGAGCTCGATCGACTGGTATTTCGGCTGGCCCAGCGAACGCCCCCGGTCATAGAAGAACGAGGTCAGGCCCAGCGCCGCGATATTCAGGACCGTGCCGGCGATGATCTGGTCGGTTCGCAGCCCGACCGACATCGCGGCCAGCATCCAGCCCATCGCCAGACCGGTGCTGACGCCCGCGACGACGCCCAAGAAGAGCGAGCCCGATATCGACGCGACGGTGAACGCCGTGAACGCCGACATCAGGAACTGGCCTTCGATGCCGATGTTCACGATTCCCGAACGCTCACCGATCATGCCGCACATGGCGCCCAGCACCAGCAGCGTGGCGGCGCGGACGGTGCCACCGAGCACTGCTGTGGTCTGCGCGCCGTCCCAGGCGTAGAAACCCCACACGCACGCCACGAGCACAACGGCCCCCGCCACCGACCACACGCGCTGCGGCGACCAGCCGCCCATGCCGGCACCTCCCGATGCCGACCTCGCGTCCGAGCCAGCGCCAGCGTCGTGTGTGACCGTCATCGGCCCCACCCCGCACCGAGCGTCAGGCGGCGATCGGGCGCATCAGGCCGGTCACGCAGCCGCAGGATCCAGCGCACGATCAGCGGCGCTGCCACGAACAGCAGGATGAGCGCCTGGATCACGTCGATGATCTCGGGCGCGACCCCTGACTCGAACTGCATCTTCGCGGCGCCCGCCTCCATCAGCCCCACCAGCAGGCCAGCGGGGATGACGGCGATGGGGTTGGTGCGAGCCAGCAGCGCAATCGTGATGCCCTCGAAGCCGAGGCCCACGTTCACCCCGGCCTCGAAACGACCGTCGACGCCGAGCGACTCGATCGCCCCGCCGAGGCCGGCCAGCAGCCCCGCCACCGCCATCGTCGAGGCCATGATCCAGCCCACCGAGATCCCGGCGTACCGGGCTGCATGCCGGTTCGCCCCCACGCTTCGCACCTCGAAGCCGTAGGTGGTGCGTTCCAGGATGAACCAGCAGGCGAATGCGGCGATCACCGCGAGCACGAAGCCTGCGGGCAGCCATCCCCACGTGGGTATCTCTGCCGACGGCTGGACCAGCGGGGTCCGGGCGATGATGTTGGAACCCGATCGGTCCTGCCAGGGGTTCGCGGCCAGCCAGTCGGTGAGATTGCCGGCCACGAAGTTGAGCATGATGGTGACGATCACCTCATGCGCACCCGACGTGGCTTTCAGCACCCCGGCGATGGCGCCCCATGCGGCGCCCGCAGCCGCACCGACCAGCAGCGCCAGCGGCAGATGCACCACCAGCGGCACACCCTCGAGCCCGAAGCCCACGCCGGCGGCGAACGCCGCGCCGACCAGCAGCTGGCCCTGCCCGCCGATGTTGAACAGGCCCGCCTTGAAGGCGAAGGCGACCGCCAGCCCGCCGAAGACCAGCGGTGTCGCCTTCTGCAGTGTGCGCAGCAGCGCATCGGCGTCGCCCGCCCCGCCGAGCACCAGCGCGCTGTACGCGCTGGAGACCGAGTGCCCCTGCACTGCGATGAGCACTGCACCGAGCACCAGCCCCAGCACTACGGATGCCAACGGCACCGCAGCGGAGCGCATCACCCCGCGCATGGAGCTCTCGCGAGCGTCCCCGGGATCAGCCCGGCGGCCACCCGGTGTCGATCTCACCGGCGTTCAGGCCGGCAAGGACGTCGGCGAGTGTTGCCCGCATGTCGTCGGTGACGATGTCGTCGAAGTCATGGAATGGCGCCAGACCGACCTCGCCGAGATAGTTGCCCCCGGCAAAGTCGCCGCTCTGGGCTTGAGCGATCAGGTCGGCCACGCCCGGGGTGATGAGCTTCATTGCGCTCGTCACCAGGCACGGCCGCGCCTCGGGCACCGTGTTCCACTGGTCGGTGTCGACGCCGACGCAGTAGGCGCCTTCCTGCGAGGCAATCTCGATGAGCGCCCCGTTGCCGGTAGCACCGCCTGCGCCGAAGATGATGTCGGCGCCCTGGTCGAGTGCCTGACGGGCGGTGGCCGCACCCCAGTCCGGGTCGCCGAAGGCCACGTCAAGACCGCCCGGGTGGTACGTCGAGATCGTCTGCACGTCGGGGTTGGTGTAGCGCGCACCGTGCTCCCAGCCCTCTTTGAAGGCCACGACGGGCGGCACCAGGTCGGTGCCCAGCACGGCGCCCACGATGTTGCTCTCGGTGAGCATGCCGGCGAGCGCGCCGGCCAGGAAGCCCGACTGGTCTTCGGGGAAGATCAGCCCGGCCAGGTTGGGCAGCGCCTCGGCTTGGAACTGGTCGACGCCGATGAAGAAGATGTCCGGGTTTGCCTGTGCAGCGGCGATGGTGGCGTCGCCGAGACCGAATCCGACGGTGATGATGACATCGACGCCGTCGTCGATGAACAGGCCGATGTTGTTCTCGTAGTCCTTGGCTTCCTCGGTCTCGATGTAGTTCGCCTCAGCCCCCAGCGCGGCGGCGGCCTGCTCCGCACCTTCCCATGCCGACTGGTTGAAGCTCTTGTCGTCCACCTTGCCGGTGTCGGTGACGAGCCCGATCTTGAACGGCTCGGCATCGTCCATCTCGTCCATGTCGCCGCCGTCGTCCATGCCGTCGTCGCCGTCGTCCATGCCGTCGCCGTCGTCCATGTCACCGCTCGGTTCATCGGCCGCAGCGGCAGCCGTGGTCGCCGCAGCAGCAGCCTCCGTCGTCTCCGGCTCATCGCTGCCAGAGCATGCGGCGGCGAGCATCGACACGACAGCCAGCACCATCGCGAGCCGTCTGGTGAATGCAGTCATCTGGGGCCTCCCGTGTGCGGGCGGCGGGATTGGTCCATGCACCCGTACGCCCTGACCGTGTTGACTCTATTCCTCCACGAGCTCCACGAGGGTGCCGAGATTGCCCTTCGGGTGGACGAAGGCGACGGTGGTGCCCCGGGAGCCCGGCCGCGGCGCGGTGTCGATGGGCACCGCCCCGGCGTCGATCATGGCCGCGAGCGCTGCAGCGCAGTCGTCCACGCGGTAGCCGATGTGGTGCAGGCCTTCGCCCCGGCGCTCGAGGAACTTGGCGATGGGCGAATCCGGACGGGTCGCAGCAGTGAGCTGGATGTAGCTGTCGGCCACCTTGATCAGCGCCTCTTCGACACCGTCGGAGTCGACGACCTCCCGGTGGGCCACCTCGGCGCCGAATGCGTCGCTGTAGTAGGCGACTGCGGCGTCGAGATCCTTCACGGCTATAGCGACGTGGTCGATCTCGGTCAGGATCATCAGGCTGCCCCCTGTTCAGCTTCCAGCGATGCAGCGTGGCGAGCGAACAGCGTGATGCGGTCGTCGCCGATGCGTTCCCGCTTTTCTGGATCGGTGATGCCCAGACCCGGCTCGGGGGCCAGGCACAGCACGCCCAGCTTGCCCTCGTGCAGGTTGTGATGGACCTGCCAGGCAGCGAGGCCGGTCTCTTCCAGCGTGAACGTCTTGGACAGGATCGGCTGGATGCGCCCCTGGTCGATCAGGTGATTCATGGCCCACGCCTCGGCGTAGTTGGCGAAGTGGCTCGACAGAATCTGCTTCAGCTTCATCCACAGATGCCGGTTGTCGTACTCGATCATGTACCCGCTGGTGGCAGCGCAGGTCACGACCGTGCCGCCCCGCTTGGCGACGAACACCGATGCGCCCATGGTGGACCTGCCGGGGTGCTCGAACACGATGTCGGGGTCGTCGCCGATGAGGCCGCGCACCTTCTTGCCGAGGCGCCGCCATTCGCTCTCGTCCTGGGTGTGCGCGTCGCTCCAGAAGCGGTAGCCCTCGGCGCTCCGATCGATGACGTGCTCGACGCCGAGCTGGCCGAGCAGCTCCGCCTTGTCGGGCGAGCTGACGACGCCGATGGGAACGCCGCCGCCGTTGAGCACGAGCTGGCAGGCGTAGCCCCCCAGCCCGCCGGTGGCCCCCCAGATCAGCACCGAATCGCCCTGCTTCATGCGAGCGGCGTTGTCGCCGACCAGCATCCGGTACGAGGTCGCGGCGCACAGCGCGTTGACCGCGGCTTCCTCCCAGGAGAGGTGCGCCGGCTTTGGCATGAGCTGGTTGGCCTTGACGATGGACAGGTCCGCAAGACCGCCGAAGTTGCTCTCGAAGCCCCAGATCCGCTGGTTGGAGGCCTTCATCGAGTCCTCATGGGCGGCGGGGTCCTGATCGTCCACGTAGTTGCAGTGGACGACCACCCGGTCGCCCGGGCGCCAATTGCGCACCGCCGAGCCGCACTGCAGCACCACGCCGGAGGCGTCGGAGCCGAGCACGTGATAGTCGAGCGCGTGCCGGGCACCCCAGCTGCTCTCACGACCCAGCCGATCCAAGAAGCCGAACGTCGACAGCGGCTCGAATATCGAGGTCCACACCGTGTTGAAGTTGATGGCGCTGGCCATTACCGCCAGGTACACCTCATCGGGCGCCAGCTCGGGAGTGGCGACCTCGCCGATGTGGGTGGCCTCGCGGGGATCCTTGTCCGCCGAGGCTCGGCCTTCGAACATCGTCTGCTCGTTGCGCAGTACATAGGCAGCCCTGAAGCTCTCCGGTATGGGCAGGGCCTCCAGCTCGGGACCCGATGCGCCGGCGGCGATGGCATCAGCGATCTGCTTCACGGGCCGAACGCTAACGGTGCGAGAGAGCTGCCGGTTCCACGCATTTCTGAGACATCGGCTCTGCCTCGGGCTCGACGCCTCGGCAGGCTCACAGACCGTTTCGTACACTCGCCGTTCACAGATCCGTCGCCCAGCCCAGCGGCCGGCGCGTCGGTACAGGTGAGGGGGTCACAATGCCTGGTTCGGTGATCGCCGGGGGCGCACGCACGCCGATCGGCAAGTTCAACGGCGGGCTAGCCGGCCTGACCGGCGCTCAGCTCGGCGGCGTTGCGATCACCGGAGCGCTGGAGCGGTCCGGCGTTGCGCCCGGCGATGTCGACTACGTGGTCATGGGTCAGGTGCTGCAGGCCGGTCAGGGCCAGATCACCGCCCGGCAGGCGGCGACCGAGGCAGGCATCCCCATGGACGTGCCGGCCATCACCGTCAACAAGGTGTGCCTGTCGGGTCTGAACGCCGTCTACATGGCAGACCAGATGATCGCCGCGGGCGACGCGGACGTGGTCGTCGCCGGCGGCATGGAGTCCATGACCAACGCGCCGTACTTGTTGCCCGACGGCCGCAACGGCATGCGGATGGGCTCGGGCACCGTGCTCGACGCGATGATCCACGACGGCCTGTGGTGCGCCTTCGACGACGGCCACATGGGGGACGGCACCGAACGGGACGCCGCGAGCGCCGGCATCCCGCGCAGCGCCATGGACGAATACTCCGCCCAATCGCACGAACGCGCGGCGGCTGCACAGAAGGACGGCCGCTTCGACGACGAGATCGTGGCCGTCAGCATCCCTCAGCGCCGCGGCGATCCGCTGACGGTGCTCGACGACGAAGGCATCCGACCCGGCACGACGTCGGAGAGCCTGTCCGGCCTGCGGCCGGCGTTCGCTGCCGACGGGGCCGTCACGGCCGGCAATGCGTCCCAGATCTCCGACGGCGGCTGTGCGCTCGTGCTCATGTCGCCCGAGGCCGCCGAACGACATGGCGCCGAGCCGCTCGCTGAGGTCGTGTCCTACGGCATGGTCGCGGGGCCGGACACCTGCTTGCTGCACCAGCCGTCGCGCGCCATCGGGCGTGCGCTCGAGCGCGCCGGCTTGACGGTGGAGGACCTGTCACTGTTCGAGATCAACGAAGCCTTCGCCGCGGTGGCTGTGGCGTCGACGCAGGATCTGGGCGTGTCACCGGAGATCGTGAATCCGAACGGCGGTGCGGTGGCGCTCGGCCATCCCATCGGCATGTCAGGTGCCCGCCTGGCGCTCACCCTCGCCAGCGAGCTGCGTCGCCGGGGCGGCGGCCTAGGGGCTGCGGCGCTCTGCGGGGGCGGCGGCCAGGGCGACGCCGTGGTCTTGCGCGTGGCGTAGCCGTCGGGTCACGGCACACCCGCCCAGCACCAGCGGCGCCGAGAGCTCGTCAGGCCGCTTCGGGCCGGGCGAGCACTTCAGTCGCGACGCAGAGCGGCCAGAGGGCAGCAGAGATCGCATCGCTGATCGCAGCGGCGTCCGCGGCCGGCACCTCCAGGTAGATGCGGCTCGCTGCCAGCAGCTCGGTCAGCCGGGCGAACGGGGCCGGATCGACCAGCATCGCCCCGACCACGGCTGCCGGCGCGGTCGCGATCGCCAGCAGCACTCCGCACGGATCCACGAACACCGCGGCGACGCCTCGCGGCGACGCGGCAGCACTCAAGCACAGGGCTCGGGCGTGGCATGGCCCTGCCACCACGACGCGTTCGGCGGGCGACGGGCGGAACACCGCGACCGGCAGGTCGTGTGACGTCGGATGGTGGGGATCGAAGGCGGCCATGGCACTCCTTGTGGGTGCAGGCCGCTGGGGAAGTGTGGGCGGACCGTAGGCATTCGCAGCCAATCCGTCCAGCGAATTAGGGAGTGCTACGGGGTGAGGGTGCGACGGTTGCGGAGGGCTCGTTCCAGGGTGAGCTCGTCGGCGTATTCGAGGTCGCCGCCGACCGGCAGGCCGCTGGCGAGGCGAGTCACCTGCAGGCCGAGCGGCTCAAGCTGGCGAGCGAGATACATGGCGGTCGTGTCGCCCTCGATGTTCGGGTTCGTGCACACGATCAGCTCCGCGACCGACTCGCTGTCGAGCCGTGCGATCAGCTCGCGGATGCGGAGCTGTTCGGGCCCCACCCCCTCCAGCGGGTTCAGCGCCCCGCCGAGCACGTGATAGCGGCCCCGGAAACCCGCCTTCTCCATCGCCACCACATCCCGCGGTTCCTCCACCACGCAGATCATCCCGTTGGCCCGGGCCGGGTCGGCACAGGTGGGGCAGGGGTCGGTCTCGCTGAGATTCCAGCACTGGCTGCAGAAGCCGACCCGGTCCTTGGCGGCCGTGATGGCCGCAGCGAGTCGGTGCGCGTCGTCAGCCGGCCGCTTCAGCAGCCAGAACGTGATGCGCTGGGCGCCCTTGGGACCGATGCCGGGCAGTCGGCTGAGTTCGTCGATCAGGTCTTCGACGGCGTCGTCGTACACGTCAGCCCCCGCCGCTGGTGGTCGATCAAGGCTGTCAGGTCGCACCTTCATCGTCGCGGACCACGACCGAGCCGGGGAAGTGGTCCACTATCCGCTGCACCTTGGCTTCCGGGGAGGAAGCAGATGCGCCGGCCTCCGGTGAGGAGGCAGATGCGGCAGCCTCCGCGGAGGAAGCAGGTGCGGGAGCTTCCTCGGAACGGGTCGTCGCCGAGCTGCTCGCGGCGGCGGCCTCGTCGCTGACCTCGATGCGAATGGTCTGATCGAGCACCTCAGACAGGATCGCTTCGGCCTCGTTGCTGCGTCGCCGTGCCTGCTCGATCGGCACGCCATCGCTGAGCCGGATCGTCACCACGTTGTGATCGCGAGCAAGAACTTCGGCTTCGCGAAACAGGCCGGCAGCGAGTGGGCGGAGCCGTTCGACTACCTGCGGCTCCCAGATGCGTTGCAGGTCCTGGGCTGTCACGGTCGTCGGGGCGGCGGGTGCTGCCGCGGGTTCGTCTGCGGATTCCGGCTGCGGTGCCTCATCCCCAGCCGACACCGGCGGCGTGGGTGCCGCCGCGGGAGCTGGCACAGGTGCGGCCGGCGCTGGTGCTGCTGGCGGCGCGGGAGCTGGGGGGGCGGGGGGCGCTGGTGGTGTGGCGCTCGTCGGCGCGTCGAGCGAGGGCGGGGCTTTGGTCGCGGCCATCGCCGCGCGGGCGGCAGCGGGACCGGCGCCGGGGGGCGTTGAAGCATCGGTGCCGCTACTGGCTGGCGCGGCGGCGGACGAGCCTGCGTCGGGCGCACCTGCACCGAGCAGATCGTCGGCGAGCAGCCCCACCAGGGCCGTCTCCAAGGTCAGGCGACGGTCGGCCGATTGCGGCATCTGCGCCAGCGCGCTGCCGATGGCCTCGAGTGCTCGCACGTTGGCGCGGCGACCCATTACATCGCTCAGCTCGCGCGCCGAGGTGATGTCGGCCGGCGGCAGCTCAGCGGGCTCCACGCCGGCACCCACCAGGAACATGTCACGCAGACGGCGTGCGGTGCGCTCGGCGAGATCGCGGGCGTCGACGCCCGCCGCGGTGGCCGTGGCCACAGCGATCAACGTCGCCGCCAAATCAGCGCGTGCCAGGGCCTGCACCAGCGCGTTCACGTCGGTGCGGTCGTCAGGGATGCCCCCCGCCGCCAGCACCGTGTCGAGCGCTGAAAGCGCATCGCGCACCGACCCGGCGCCGCGCTCGGTCACATAGTCGACGACGGCGTCATCGATCGGCGCGTCGGCCGCTTCGGCGATCGCCCGCACATGCGGAGCCATCTCGTCGGCGCCGACCAGCGACAGCTCGAACTGCTGGGTGCGGCTGCGGATGGTGGGCAGCACCTTGTTCGGATCGGTCGTGGCGAGGATGAACACCACGTGGGCCGGCGGTTCCTCCAAGGTCTTGAGCAGCGCATTGGATGCCGCTGCCGAGAGCATGTGCACCTCGTCGAGCAGGTACACCTTGCGACGCCCGGAGCTGACCAAGGCCGCCTTCTCGGTCATGTCCCGTATGTGGTTCACCGAATTGTTGGACGCAGCGTCAAGCTCGATGAGATCCATCGAGGTGCCCGCGGCGACTGCGGCGCAGCTGCCGCAGGCATCGCAGGGCTCCCCGTCGTCGGTGAGCGCCTCGCAGTTGAGTGCTTTGGCAAGGATGCGCGCCGTCGACGTCTTGCCGGTGCCGCGAGGACCGCTCAGCAGGTACGCGTGCCCGACGCGGTCCTCCCGAACTGCGTTGCGCAAGGCGCGGACCAGGTGCGGCTGGCCGACCACCTCCGCAAATCGCTGAGGCCGGAACCTCCGGTAGAGCGACTGGTGCTGCATCTCGCGGCGATCCTAAGCAGTCCAGCCAGTTGCTGCGCCCGCCGGTTGGGCGGCCAAGAACTCTGCGACCAGCGATCCAGCAGGTCGCAACGTCGCAGAGTTCTCGCCCGCCCAACCAGCTCGTGTTTCTGTGAGTAGCCCGGGCTCTCTGCGGTTAGCGTTTGGCGTGTGTCGCCGTCTGACGTGGCGGCCGGGTCCTGTGCAACGGCGACCCGTGAACCGAGTCAGGGCCGGGAGGCAGCAGCTCTCAGCGGACCTCGTTGTGTGCCGCAGATCGCCTGGCCGCCTCGCCAGACGGTGACACCGCCCTTATCTCCGTCTCGCCGGAGGTGGGGCGCCTTCGCGGGATCGCCACGCGATCCCGGATTGATACGGAGAGTTGCCAGAGTGGACGAATGGGCTCGCTTGGAAAGCGTGTGAGGCTTTCATCGGCCTCCGTGGGTTCGAATCCCACACTCTCCGCATGTCAGACTGAGCAGTGATGACCAGCCCCCGGCTGCCCACCAGGGACGCCAAGGGATACGAGCCGGACCTGCCCATCTCGGTGTCCACGATTTTGGACTGGCCGCCGCGGCCCCTGCAGACCCTGCGGCACATCTCGCTGATGATGCTCCCCCAGGGACTGCTGTGGGTGGCGATGTCCGCGGTGGTGTGGAACTTCTTCACGCCGTCCATGGAGCGCATGGCCAGCCTGCGCCCCAGGTGGGTCCTGGAGATCTATCTGCGCAACGTGGTGCTGTTCACGCTGGTCGCGGGGACGCTGCACGTGGCGCTGTACGTCCGGCGGGTTCAGCAGCAGCGCTACAAGTACAACCGCCAGTGGCTCAGCACCACCAACCGGGCGTTCCTGTGGAACCACCAGACCCGCGACAACATCTTCTGGTGCCTGGTCAGCGGCTGCGCGGTGTGGTCTGCGTACGAGGCGCTGACGATGTGGTTCTACGCCAACGACTGGATCCCGTCGGTGGAGTGGGGCACGTGGTGGCCCTACATCTGCGCGCTCACGGTGATCGCGTCGCTGTGGTCAGTCGTGCACTTCTACTGCATCCACCGGGTGCTGCACATGCGCTGGGTGTACGACCACGTGCACTACCTGCATCACCGCAACGTGAACACCGGGCCGTGGAGCGGGCTGTCGATGCACCCGGTCGAGCACATGATGTACCTGAGCATGATCGTGCTGTGGTGGGTGGTGCCCGCTCACCCGTTCATCCTGATCCTCACCCTGCTGTCCAACGCCGTGGCCACCTCGTTCTCCCACTCGGGGTTCGAGCGCTTCGAGATCGGCAAGCGGGAGGGTCCCACCATGGCCGGTGCCGACTACTTCCACCACCTGCATCATCGCTACTTCGAGTGCAACTACGGCAACCGGCCGGTGCCGCTCGACAAGCTGTTCGGCACCTTCCACGACGGCACGCCCGAGGCCCACGCCCGGATGCGCGAGCGGGCGAAGCGAAGGCGCGGCATCACTGCTGCCTGACGTGACGCACTAGCGGCCACACTGCGGGTGTGACAGACGAAGCGGCCATCGAGTTGGCGTTGGAACAGGCCCGGCAGGCGGCAGCCGCGGGCGAGGTGCCGGTCGGCGCTGTGGTGATCGTCGACGGCGAGGTGATCGCTGCGCGCCACAACGAGCGCGAGGCCACCAACGATCCCACCGCGCACGCCGAGGTGCTGGCCCTGCGCGATGCCGCCGCGGCCATAGGCGACTGGCGGCTCAGCGGCGCAACCCTGGCGACGACGCTCGAACCGTGCCCCATGTGCGCCGGGGCGGTGCTCGCGGCCCGGGTGCCCCGGGTGGTGTTCGGGGCCTACGACCCCAAGGCAGGCGCCACGGCGACGCTCTACAACCTGCTCGTGGACCCGCGCTTCAACCACAATTCCGAAGTCGTGGGCGGTGTGCGCGAGGAGGAGTGCGGCGAGCTGCTCAGCGATTTCTTCGGCAGCTACCGCTGAGTGGTTGCTGGCTGTCACGCGGCGCTTGCCAGCGCCAGCAGGTGGCGGAAGGTGTGGGATTCGAACCCACGGTGACCCGAAGGCCACAACGGTTTTCGAGACCGCCCCATTCGTCCGCTCTGGCAACCTTCCGCAGCGCACCCTATCGACGCCTGCGCGGCTGACCGCCCGGCCCGCAGCCGGTGCAGCGAGCGATAATTCGGCCGCGTCGGGGGTGAATTCGTGACAGCCTCGGGGCCGTGAGCAGCGCTGTCGAGGGCATCGGCGCGGTGGTCGGAGACACTGCCGGCCAGCCCGATGGCACGTGGTCGGTTTCTGGTCTGGCTGCGGCCGTGGGCGAGACGATCCAGCGGGCCTTCCCCAGCGAAGTGTGGGTGCGCGGCGAGATCATCGGGTATTCAGCGGCGGCGAGCGGCCACGTCTACTTCAACCTCATCGAACCGGGTGCGGGCAACGACCGTCGCGGCGCACGCATGCGGGTGGCCTTGTTCAAGGGACGCCAGCGTGGGGTGAACCGGGACTTGGCCGCAGCGGGCGGGTTGACGCTCGACGACGGCATCGAGGTGCGAATCCGGGCCGAGGTGGAGTACTACGCCGGCAGCGGACAGGTCCAGCTGATCATGAGCGGCGTCGACCCGCACTTCACTCTCGGCGTGCTGGCGGCTGACCGTGAACGCACGCTGGCCGAGCTGACCAAATCGGGGCTGCTGCGCCGCAATGCCGCCGTGCCGCTGGCCCTGGTGCCGCTGCGCGTCGGCCTCGTCACGGCTGCAGGCAGCGCCGCCCACGCCGACTTCGTCCATGAGCTGGAGACGAGCGGCTACGCGTTCGAGGTGCTGCTGTGCGACGCCCGGGTGCAGGGCGTCACGGCCGAAGCCGATGTAGTCGCAGCGCTGCGGACTCTCGGCGGTGCCGACGTCGACGTGGTCGCCGTGGTGCGCGGCGGGGGCGACCGCACTGATCTGCTGGCGTTCGACCTCGCCGGCGTGGCCAAGGCCATCGCGCTGTGCCCGCTGCCGGTGTTCTGCGGCATCGGCCACGAGACCGACACCTCGGTGGCCGATCAGGTGGCACACACGGCTGCCAAGACACCCACCGCGTGTGCGGGTGCGCTCGTCGCCCATGTGGCCGCGTTCGACGAACGCCTGGTCGGAGCTCGCCGCACGCTGGGGCTGCTGGCCGAGCGCCGCCTGGTTCGCCCGCGTGCGCGGCTCGGCGAGATCCGGCTGCGGCTGGGTCATCACGCGCAGCGCCACTGCCGCGCTGCGACCGGCAAACTCGCCGGTGCGCGTCAAGCGCTGCAGCGCAGCCGTGCCTATGCCCAGCGCGGCATGGCATCGCTCCGCTCCCAGCGACCCCGGCTGCAGCGAGCCTCGACGCGACGTCTCGACGCCGCGAAGGCTCGGCTGCGTTCCGCGTCGGCCTTGGTGTCGGCGGTCGCGCCGGAGCGAACCCTGGCTCGGGGATTCTCGATCACGCGCTCAGCCGACGGGAGCATCGTGCGCGAGCTGCCTGCCTCCGGCGACACGATCTCCACACAGACCCAGCACGCAGTGTTCGCCAGCGTTGTCGACCACGACAGGTCGGCCAACCCGCAGCCAGGCGAACCCGATGACGATCCGGCTACCGGAAGGACCACTGATGACTGAAGAAGCCGACAGCGGCGCTGACAGAGGCGCAACAGCATTCGGCGGCTACGCCGAGTCGATGGCCGAGCTCGAGGCAATCTTGGCCAGCCTCGAGAGCGATGACGTCGACATCGATGCGCTGGCTTCGCAGGTCGAACGCGCCTCGCACCTCATCGCGCACTGCGAAGGGCGGCTGCACGCCACTGAACTGTCCCTGCAGACGATTCTGGCCCAGCATGATCCGCCGACGACCGCGGAGGAAGACTCCTGAACGGCAGCCGTGCGGGCATGTGTGGACCGAGGGAGTTGGTGGGCGCTCCCCCGGTCCACCTGCGCGTCACGGGCCGGTGGAAAACCCGGAGCGCACGCTCACGCTGCCGCGGAATCTGCCCACTGTGAGTGACCGCGGCCGCTCGTCGAAACCAACGAGGAACCTATGAGTTCGCCACCGCCCTGTCAAGAAGCATCCGGTCATCCTGACGCCGCCCAAAAGCCCAGCAACTCCGGGATTTTTCCGCATGGCGCGTGGCCGTCGCCGCTGCAGGCAGCCGACGTCGCCGCTGGCGCGGTGCGGCGGATCGAGCCGCGGGTAGCCAGCGGGTGGGCCTACTGGGCCGAAGAGCGTCCCGATGACCGTGGGCGGGGCGCGATAGTCCGGGTGCAGCTCGACGAAGCCGGCGCTCAACCCTCCGACATCGCCCATACAGCGGAGGCGGACATTCGCACTGCGGTGCACGAATACGGCGGCGGCGCGTGGCTGCCGTTCGAAGCGCCAGATGGAAACCACTTCGTGCTGGCCAGCTGCATGAGCGACCATCGGGTCCGGCTGTTCGACGCGACCGGGCACACGGCACCGCGTGCGGTGACCCCGGAGCCGGACACGCCGAGGGGCCTGCGGTACGCCGACCCTGCGCTGGTGCCGGTGCCACACGGCAACTCCGGCGACAGCGCCTTCGGCCCGGTCAGCGTGTGGGTGCGCGAAGCCCACGACGACACAGGGCACGATCCTCGCAACGAGCTGGTCGCGGTCCGCCTGGACGGCACCGTCACCGTGGTGGCGGCCGGTGCCGACTTCTATTCCTCGCCACGGCCCTCACCCGACGGATCGACGCTGGCGTATCTCTGCTGGGATCACCCGAACATGCCGTGGGATCACACCCGCCTGCATCTCGTCGATCTCCGTGACGGCGAGCCGGTGCCGGGCAGCGACCGAGTGCTCTGCGACGGTCCTGCACTGACCCAGCCAGCCTGGAGCCCTGACGGCGTCCTGCACATCGTC
This sequence comes from Candidatus Poriferisodalis sp., assembly GCF_965208555.1. Classification (GTDB taxonomy): domain Bacteria; phylum Actinomycetota; class Acidimicrobiia; order Acidimicrobiales; family Poriferisodalaceae; genus Poriferisodalis. The sequence continues at coordinate 1,784,199 of NZ_OZ242342.1, forward strand.
ACCGACATCGACGGCTGGTGGTCGATCCACCGCGTCGATGCCGAGACCGGTGCAACCGAACCGGTGCTCGACGACGCCGCGGCCGGCGAAGCACCCCGCTGCGAGTTCGGCGTGCCCGCATGGGTCTTCGCCCAGGCCACCTACGGCTGGGACGGCAGCGGCACGCTGTGGTGCACCTGGATGTCAGACGGCGTCGGGCACCTCGGAACCATCCGCGACGGACGCCTGGAGGAGATTCCGAGCGAGTTCACCGACTTCGGCCGGCTTGCGGTCACGTCCGGGGGCTCGGTCGTCACCGTGGCCGCGGGCTGGACACGCCGGGCTGCCGTGGTGGAGATCGCGTCCGACGGCACACACCGCGAGCTCAGCGCCAGCGAGCCCTCGGCGCTGGAGGCAGGCGACGTCTCGGTGCCCCAGGCGTTCACCTTCGACAGCGACGCCGGGCGCCACGCCCACGCGTTCTTCTTCCCGCCCGCCAACTCGACCGTGACCTCACCGCCCGCCGAGCTGCCGCCGCTGATGGTGCTCAGCCACGGCGGGCCCACCGGCTCAGCCCGCAGCTCGCTCGACCTGGGCATCCAGTACTGGACCAGCCGCGGCGTCGCCGTGGTGGACGTCAACTACGGCGGCAGCACCGGCTACGGCACTGCCTTCCGCAACCTGCTGCGCGGCCAGTGGGGCGTCGTCGACACGCAGGACTGCATCGCCGCAGCCCTCCATCTGGCTCAGGACGGTGTCGCCGATCCCGAGCGCCTAGTCATCAAAGGCGGCTCGGCGGGCGGCTACACCACCCTGTGCGCACTGACCGGCAGCGACGTGTTCGCCGCCGGCATCTCCCGATATGGCGTGGCCGACCTGGAGGCCCTCGCTCGCGACACCCACAAGTTCGAAGCCCGCTATCTCGACGGGCTCATCGGTCCTTGGCCCGAGCGGGCCGACCTGTACCGGGAGCGGTCGCCCATCTGGCGAACCGACCAGCTGCGAACCCCGATGATCGTGCTGCAAGGCACCGAGGACCGGGTGGTGCCCCAGAGCCAGTCCGAACAGGTGGTGGCTGCCCTGGCAGACGCAGGCGTGCCGCACGCCTACCTGCTGTTCGAGGGCGAGGGGCACGGCTTCCGCCGAGGGCCCAACATCGTGGCGGCACTCGAAGCCGAGCTGTCGTTCCTCGGCCAGGTCTTGGGCTTCGAGCCCGCAGGCGACATCGCCCGCGTCGAAGTGCGTGAAGGGCACGGCCGCTAACGCCAATAGGTTCGTGCCGTGTACAGCTTCGCCCGGAAGCCGATCTGGCTAGCCGGACACGCGCTCGCCGGCAGCCTGCTGGTGATCTTCGTGGTCGCCGGCTACTGGCAGCTCAGCCGCCACAACGAAGTGCGCGACCGCAACGCAGCGGTCGCTGAACGCCAAGACATGCAGGCCGTCGAAGTCGACCGCTTCTTCGAGGCTGTGACCGATACCGAGCGCATCGACCAGCTTGAGTACCGGTCGGTGACGCTGCCGGTGGAGCGCTTCGACTGGCACGACAGCGTGCTGATCCGCAACCGCAGCTTCAACGGCCTCGCCGGGTGTCACCTTGCCGTGCCGGCCGCCGTGACCTCCGCCGGCAGCGCCGAACCGCGGGGCGTACTGATCGTCGCGGGATGGCTTCACCAAGCGGCGTGCGAACAGGAACCCGACGGACTCGGACGCGACCTGCGACCTGAACTCGACAGCGAGCGCCAGATCGGGGGCCGCATCCGCCGGAGCCAGGAACGCGGCCTGCTCGGACCATCCGACCCGGCCCAAGGACGGCTGGATTCGCTGGCTCGCACAGACGTCACCCGCATTGACCAGCAGACGACGCTCGATCTCGTGCCCGTCTACGTCGAGCTGACGAGCACCGCAACACTCGGCGCGACCAGTGAGACCGCAACGCTGCGGCTACTGCCGCCGCCCGAGCTCGACGCCGGGCCGCACCTGGGCTACACGTTCCAGTGGTTCAGCTTCGCCGCCGTCGCCATCGTCGGCTACACGCTCGTGCTCCGCCACCAAGCCCGCAAAGGCGAATCCGAACAGATCGCCGACGACTAGCGGCCGATGGCTTTGGCCATGCGAGCCGTGGCCTCGTCGAGCATGGCCGGCGAGGTGGCGAAGTTGAGGCGCACGTGGCCCGCACCCTCGGGCCCGAAGTCCAGCCCCGAGTTCAGGTACACGCGACCCCGCCCCAAGAACACCGAGGCAGGATCGTCGCCAAGATCCAGCTCCCGGCAGTCCATCCACGCCAGGTAGGTGGCATCAGGCGGCCGGTAGCGAACCTCGGGCAATCGCTCCGCGAGCAGCTCCGCCAGCAGGCGGCGGTTGCTGTCCAAGCCGGCCACCAGTTCGTCCAGCCAGTCCAGCGCCTCGGTCCAGCCGGCGATGGTGGCAACCTGCCCGAGGATCCCGATGCCGCCGATCAGCCGCTTGGGGATCTTGCGGACGATCGGGCCATAGCGCGACGACGCCGAGTGCAGAAAGGCCATGCGGAGACCCGCCATATTGAACGACTTCGTGGCAGCAGTGACGGTGACGGTCCGCTCAGACGCCAACTCGCTGACCGACGCCACCGGAACATGCCGTCGAGGCGCATACACCAAGTCGCAGTGGATCTCATCGGAGATCACCACCAGGTCGTGACGCTCGGCAATGTCGATTACTGCGGCAATGCCGTCGGCGTCGAGCACCATGCCGCACGGGTTGTGCGGCTGGCACAGGATCACCGCCGTCACATCCGGCGCCGAGGCCACCGATTCGAAGTGGTCCAGATCCAGCCGCCAGCCGTCATCGTCACGGATGAGCGGATTGGGCACCACCCGGCGCCCATGTCCCTCCACGCTGGAGAAGAACGGCGGGTAGGCGGGCGTCTGGAAGATGATGCCGTCGCCGGGTTCGGTGCAGTAGGTGATGGCCAGCTCCAAGCCCTGGATCACGTCATGGACCCGCACGACATCGAGCGGGTCGACCTGCCAGCCGAACGCCTCGCTCATGCGCTTGGCGAAGACGCGCAGCACGGGGATCGGCTGGTCGTAGAAGTCGTAGCCCAGGCCGCCGGAATCGATGCGCTCGCGCACCGCATCGAGCACGACGGCGGGCAGCTCCACGTCCATGTCTGCGACCCAGGCCGCCAGCACGTCCGGGCCTTCCCGTCCCCATTTGATGCCGGGGCGATTCCGAACCCGTTCGGCGTCCAGATCGAATATCACGGCGTGACCCTACGCGCCCAGCCGCCGAGTTCTCAGTACAGGCCGATCATGCGGCCGGCGAGGCCGAGGACTGCGACGGCCAGGACAGGGCGGATCAGCCGCTCGCCGCCGCGCACCGCCCAGCGCGCACCGAGCCAACCGCCCACGGCGAAACCCGCCGCGACGATCACGGCGAAACCCCAGTGCACCTGGTCGTTCAGCACGAACGCCGGCACCGCCACGATGGTCATCGCAGCGATCACCACAACCTTGACCGCGTTCGCATTCACCAGATCCAGGCCCGCGTGCGAGAGCGCCGCGACCAACATGAGACCGACACCGGCCTGGAAGGCCCCGCCGTAGAGACCGATGCAGAAGAACACCGCGACGGTCAGCACCCGCGGCCAGATGATCTCCTCACCGCGAGTCTTCGGCGGCCAGAGGCTCAGGATCAGCAGCGGCACCATCAAGATCCCGAAGATGCGCTCGAACGCGGTGTCGCTGAGCAGTCTCGCAACGGCGTTGGCGCCGATCACCGAGCCGATCAGCGCCGGAACCAGCACAGGCACCGAGCGCCGCAAGCCCGACACGCCCTCGGACCGGTAGCCAGCCACCGAGGCCAGGTTCTGCGTCACGACGCCGATCCGATTCGTGCCGTTGGCCACCAGCCCGCCGAGGTCGCCCACCACCGTGAGCAGGCTGACGGTCAGCAGCGAACCGCCGCCGGCCATGGCATTCACCACGCCCGCGACCACGCCCGCGGCCGCGACGAGCGCAATCTGTGCGATGTCCATCGGCTGCCCGTCAGCCGGATGGCTGCGGCGGCGAAGGAGTGTCTGAGAGCTGGGTTGTCTGCTGTCGCAGGAGATGGTCGGCCAGCACGAGGCAGACCATCGCCTCGACCATCGGCACCGCCCGGGGAAGCACGCACGGATCATGACGGCCCCGAGCCGCCAGCACGGTCGCTTCGTTGGCGTCCGTGACCGTCTTCTGCTCGCTCGCGATAGTGGCCGTGGGCTTGAAGGCCACTCGCAGCACGATGTCGGCGCCGTTGCTGATGCCGCCCTGGATGCCGCCGCTGCGGTTGGTCACCGTGACGGGTCGACCGTCGGGACCTGGTGCGAACTCGTCGTTGTGCGTGCGACCGGTCATCAGCGTTCCGGCGAAGCCGCTGCCGATCTCCATGCCCTTGGCTGCCGGCAGTGACATCACCGCTCCGGCCAGCTCGGCGTCGAGCTTGTCGAAAACCGGTTCGCCCAAGCCCGGCGGCACGCCGCGCGCCACGCAGGCCACGACACCGCCCAGCGAGTTGCCGTCATGGCGGGCAGCGTCGATGGCCTCGGTGATGCGAGCTGCGGCCGCCGGATCGGGACAGCGCGTCGGGTCGGTCTCGACGTCGTTGCGGGTCACTGCCGCTGGATCGACATCAGCGGTGATGTCGCTGACCGAGCTGACCCAGCCCAGCACCTCCACCCCGGCCACTGCCAGGATCTTGCGGGCCACCGCCCCCGCCGCGACCCGCCCGACCGTCTCACGAGCCGATGCACGGCCGCCCCCCTGCCAATTCCGGATGCCGTACTTGGCCTCGGTGGTGTAGTCGGCGTGGCTCGGCCGGTACGTGGTGGCCATCTCGGAATACGCGCCGGGTCGAGCGTCGGTGTTGGCCACGGTCATGCCGATCGGCGTGCCGAGCGTGAGGCCCTCGAAGACGCCCGAATGGATCGTCACCCGGTCGGCCTCCTGGCGCTGGGTGACGATGCGGCTCTGGCCCGGCCGGCGGCGATCGAGATCGACCTGCACATCGGCTTCGCTCAGCTCGATGCGCGCTGGGCAGCCGTCGATAATCACCCCCAGCGCTCCGCCATGCGATTCGCCGAACGTGGTGACCGCGAAGCGCTCCCCGAACGTGCTGCCGCCCATGTCAGAACCCCTCGTCGGGGGGCGACTCGCGCTGCTCGGCCAGGAACTTCTGGAACTCGAGCGCTATGTCATCGCCGCTGGGCAGGTTTTCCTCTTCGGTGCGGTCCGCTTCGGATTCGAGCTGCCGGATGTAGGCCACGATCTCGGGATCGCGGGCGACGGCCTCATCGACCCGCTGTTCCCACGTCTGCACGCTGGCGTCCAGCTCGCGGTAGCCGGTGGTCACGCCGGTGACCGTCTCGAAGTGGGCCAGCAGCGCACGCGTGCCCTTGGGATTCGGCGGGCCTGCGACGTAGTGGGGAACGCCGACCCGCAACGACACCACGGGCAACGCGGCCCGGTCGAGTACGTCATGCAGCGTCCCGATGATGCCAGTGGGGCCTTGGTACGTGGGCCGGTCGAGACCCAGGCGGGCTGCCAGCTCGCCATTGGCGGCGCTGCCCTTCACAGAGGCTGCCCGCGAGTGCGCCACGCCCGCGACCATCGCGCCGAGCGTCACCACCATCTGGCAGCCCAGCCCGCTGGCGATCTCGGCCACCCCTTCGCAGAACGTGCGCCAGCGCATCCGCGGCTCGATGCCTGACAACAGCACCAAGTCGTGCGGGGGCGCCGCCGGCACGACGTGGCACTCGATCTCGGGCCAGCGAATGCGCCGTTCCCTTTCGGAGGTGATCTCGATGTGCGGGCGGCTCTCCTGAAAGTCGAAGAACTCCTCGGGATCGATGTGGCAGACCCGCCGCGCCTCGCTGCGCTCACGGATCCACGCCAGCGCGCCGGTGGCGCATTCGCCGGCGTCGAACCAGCCCTCGAACGCAACCAGCAAGAGCGGATTCTGCAGCTTGGGTGCGCCGTCCCAGACGACGATCGGTTGCTCGGCTCCAGCGTTGGCCTGATCGGCGTTGTTCACGCCATCACTATGGCCGATGCGCGGGCCGATCACGCCCGCAATTCGCGCTCAGCGTGTCCACCTCAGCAGCGCGACACGCTCCAGCGACTCCAGCGAGACCGATTCGAGCGCCTTGTGCGACGCCAGGTAGAGCCGGTCGCCGACCACCGCGCTGGCGGTCACCTGTGCCTGCCAATCGGTGTCGAACCAGCAGTAGCGCTCCCACGGACCGGGTTGCTCGGTGCCGTCGGGACGGACGATGATCTCGCGCGACTCGCGGCACTTGCGCAATGGCGGATCTGCGTGGCTGAGACGTGCCCGCTCGGTCAGCTCGGTGCCTGCGGTGTCAAGCGCCACGGCGCCGAGGAACGGCGGCTCGTTGCCGCTGTCGTCGAACGGGTGCTGGTTCAGCGGCAGCACGGCGAGGTTGCTGGGCTGCCAGTGCAGGAAGGCAAGCGCATTGAACTCCACCTGGCTGTGCCCGCCTGGGGCGGTCCACTGGGCGATGCGTTCGGGCCGGTCCAGGTCGGCAATGTCGAACAGCGACACCTGGGTGCCCACGGTGAAGCCCTCGTCGGTGGCTTCCTGGCCGACGCCCAGCAGCAGGTCGTCGCCGAGCGGGTGAAGGTACGCCGAGTAGCCGGTGATCTTCAGCTCACCGCGCACGGCGGGCGCGCTCGGGTCGGACAGGTCCAGCAGGTACAGCGGATCGACTTGGCGGAATGTCACCACGGCGGCGATGTCACCCAGGTAACGCACGGCGAAGATGCGTTCGCCGATGCCGAGCCCGCCGACCTGGCCGACTTCAGACAGACCTTCGGTGCTGAGGGCGAACATCGTCACGAAGCTCTCGGACTCGGGCCCGCCTTCGGTGCGCCACGGCTGCCACACCGGAGCAGTCGTGGTGGCAATTCGCAAGTGGTCCTCGTGCTCGGACATCGAGTACTGGTTCAGCACGGTGCCGATCACCGATGCGGACCCGACGTAGTTGCTCGTCGCCCGGCCGGTGGTGTCGAACATGTGGACCTCGGTCTCGACCGGTGCGCCGTCACCGGGACCTGCCGGTTCGAGGCGCCAGTCGTGCCAGCGCGTCGTGGTCACGTACAGGTGCTCTGGTGAGGCGTACACCGTGCTGCCGTCCGACATGATCGAGCTGGTGTCCATGGGCCCGTCGAGCCCGTCCGACGAGATGTCGATGGTGGTGACGCTGAGCGTGCCGGGGCCGGCGTAGTGCGGGGGCACCCAGACGCTATCGCAGGCGACGAGGCGCCCACCTGCTGTGGCGGAGCCGGATGCATCGCTGAGCGCAAAGCGCGGCAGCCAGTCGTCAACGGTCGTGCTTGCGATGAGATCCCGATTCGCCCCGGTCGCCCGTTCCTGTGCGGCGAGGTCGGCGGTCTCGGGCACTGCCCAGGGAATTGCACGCGGGCGTGAGCGGGTGACCAGCCGCAGGACGCCGTCGGTCAGGCGGGCGCCGACGTAGTCGCCCTCGATGTCCAGCCGCCTGGTGACATGCGGGGTTGCGCCGCTCAGATCGATCTCGACGATCCCGGTCGTCGGCCCCCACGACGATGTCGGCCCGATGCCGGAATCGGTGCCTCCCGGTTCGGCGAACGGCACGATGACGTCCCACTGCGAGGCGAACACGAGCACGCGGTCGCCGTGCAGCAACAGGTTCGAGATCCAGTGATCGCCGACGTCGACCGTGGCCACCAGCACCGGTGCCGGGCCGGTCACGTCCACCACATGCACCCGGTTCTCGCTCGCCACGACGATGCGCCGGCCGTCGGTCTTGAGCACGTGGGGCTCGTCGATACCTGCCTCCTGCACGTTGGACGTGCTGTAGTCGACCCCGGGCTGCAGCGGGCCGAAACCGCCGTCAGCCTGGGTGTCCACCGCGATCGCACCCTCTTCCAGTGCCTCGTCGAAGCCGAAGTCGCCACCCAATCCCCACGGGCCGACAGCCTGGGCCGCGTGCTCCTGCACGTAGCTGAGCACAGCGTCGCATTCGCCGAATTGGCGCAACGCCGCCGCCGTCACCGCGGTGTCGGCCTCATCGGTGCCGGGCTCAGCGCTGCTTGGTGTCTCTTCAGAGAGGTCTTCGGCGGCTGGCTCATCGGGGGCAGAAGCCGGGTCGTCGTCGGTCCCGGCACCGGCCGCGTCCGCCACGTCGGGGTCGGGCTCGGCATCGCCCGCGCTGGTGGCCGTCGTGGGTTCAGCGGTGTCCGGCGGCAGCTCGTCGGCGGCGCTGTCACTCGGATCGCTGGCGCAAGCTGCGGCCAACAGGCTCACGGCAACCAGCACCGCGAGCATCCGTCCGGTCTTGGTGCGCTTGGGTGGATTCGTCATCAATTCACACGACGCCACGCGCTCCTCGAGGGTTCCACGCCCGACGTTACGTTGCGATGACGAACGAGCTGACGGAATCGAGGCCCTACTCGTTGTCGGTGAGGTCGTCGTAGAGGCCGTTGCGGCCGAGGCGCACCAGCAGCTCCTCGGTGCTCCACGGCAGCATGGTGGCGCCGCAGCGAGCATCGCGGTAGTGCTGCTCGAGGCGGCCGGGCCGCAGCAGCGATCGGCCGCCGCACGTGCGCAGCGCCAGCGATGCCATCTCTGGCGCGCTCTCCATGGTGGTGACCGTTGCCACGTGCGCCCGCCGCAGCTCGTCGGGGCTGGGGTCGGCACGAAGCTCGCTCAGTACCCGGTAGGTCAGCGATTGCGCCCGGTCGTAGATGAGCTGCATCTGCGCCCAGCCGGTCTGCTTGATCGGATGATCGCGCGACGCCTTCACTCCCGACTCGCCCCGCAGGTAGGTGCGGGTGGCATCGAGGATGGCGCGCATCAGCCCCAGGTAGCTGAAGGTAAGACTCATGTAGAACTGCGGGAAGCGCGACACCATGGCGTTGAACATGCCCGGCGGCAGCACCTCGTTGCGGGCAGGCACGAACACGTCGTCCATCACCAGCGTGCGGGAATCAGTGCCGCGCATGCCGATCGGGTCCCAGTCGCCGACGATCTCGGCGCCCTCGCCGTCGGCCGGCACGCCGAGCAGGCGGATGTGGGGGTCGCCCTCCACCACCGCCAGCACGTTGTGGACATGAGCAGCGCCGCTCAGCGAGGCGAAGATCTTGCGCCCGGTCACGCGATAACCGCCCTCAGTCGGCACCGCGACGGTGCTGAAACCCGATCGGGCACCCGGTGCCTGGCCCTCAGAGAAGGGCTGGGAGTGGATGACCCGGCCGTGCACCATGCCCTCCCACAAGTGCGGGCGGGTGTTGGCTAGGTGCGCAGCCATGGACCCGTCGGGATCCAGCTCGCGCCCGCGCTCGCCGGCCAGCAACGCCTCAGCGATCGGCCCAGACAGCAGCGCCGTGGCCGTGTGCATGTTGAACGTCAGCGCCGTGGTGGCGCAGTGCCGGCCCATCTCCTCGGCCACCAGCGCATACCCGACAAAGTCAGCACCCAGCCCGCCCACCTCTTTGGGCACGCACAGGCCCAGGAACCCGGCATCGGCAAGGTCCGCCCAGTTCTCGTGCGGGAAGCTCGCCTCCCGGTCGTACTTGGGCGCACGCTCGGCGAAAGCCGGGCCCAGCTCGGCCATCCTGGCCACCAGCTCGGCGCGTTCGGGCGTCAGCACCTGTTCATTCATCGCTCACCCTGTCTGGTTCGGCAATTCCTGCAACGGCTCATCGGGCACTCGTCGTGAAGCGGTCCCCAGCGGCGGTCCATAGCCGCCGCCTCCGGGCGTGTGGATCTCCATGACGTCGCCTTCGTCCACTTCGACCCGCGCACAGCCGGCCAGCTCGATCACGCTGCCGTCAGCCCGCATGAGCAGGTTGCGGCCTCGCGATCCCTCTTCCCCCCCGGCAGCGCCGAACGGGGCGATGCGGCGGCAGCTCGACAGCAGGTTGGCCGTCATCGGCTCGCCGAAGCGCAGCCGCCGGATGACCCCGTCGCCGCCCTGGTTTCTGCCGTTGCCGCCCGAGCCTCGGCGCACCTCGAAGCGTTCGAGCAGCACGGGATGGCGCTGCTCGAGAATCTCGGGGTCGGTCAGGCGGGTGTTGGTCATGTGGGTGTGCACCGCATCGGCGCCCCGGCGGCGTGCCGTGGCGCCGGCGCCACCGCAGATCGTCTCGTAGTACTGGTGCTCGGCGTTTCCCCAGATGAAGTTGTTCATGGTGCCCTGCGAGGCGGCCACCACCCCCAGCGCGCCGAACAGCGCATCGGTGATCTGCTGGGAAGTCTCGACGTTGCCGGCGATGACCGCAGCGGGCGGATGCGGCGACAGCATCGAAGGATCCGGCACCACCAGCTCGAGGGGCCGCAGGCAGCCGGCGTTCAGCGGGATGGCATCGTCCACCATGCAGCGGAACACGTACAGCACCGCGGAGCGGCACACCGCCACCGGGGCGTTGAAGTTGCCCGGGTGCTGACCGCTCGTGCCGGTGAAGTCCACGACCGCACTGCGCCCCGCGGCATCCACCGAGATCCGGACGCAGATGACGCTGCCGTCGTCGAGCTCCATGCGGTAGCTGCCGTCATCGAGCGCGTCGATGACCCGCCGCACCATCTCCTCGGCGTTGTCGGCGACATGGCCCATGTAGGCGTGCACGACGTCGAGGCCGTAGTACTCGACGATGCGGGCCAGCTCGACGGCTCCGCGCTCGCATGCAGCCACCTGGGCACGCAGGTCGGCGATGTTCTGGTCGGGATTGCGGGCCGGCCATGGTCCGCTGGCGAGCACCTCGCGCACCGTGTCTTCCAGGAAGCGGCCCCCGGCGACGATCTGCAGGTTGTCGAGCACCAGCCCTTCCTGGTCGATGGTGGTGGAGTCGGCCGGGGCCGAGCCGGGCACGCTGCCGCCGATGTCGGCGTGGTGGCCGCGGGAGGCGACGTAGAAGATCCGCTCGCTGCCCGCCGCGTCGAACACCGGCCGCACGACCGTCACGTCCGGCAGGTGGGTGCCGCCGTTGTAGGGATTGTTGAGCACGAACACGTCGCCGGGCGACATCTCGGGGTTCTGTTCGATGACGGTCCGGATGGACTCGCTCATCGAGCCGAGATGCACCGGCAGGTGCGGTGCGTTGGCCACCAGCTCGCCGGATAGATCGAACAGCGCACAGCTGAAGTCGCGCCGCTCCTTGATGTTCACCGACACGGCCGTGTGCTCGAGCACCACACCCATCTGCTCGGCGATGTTCATGAACAGGTTGTTGAAAATCTCGAGCTGCACCGGATCGATGCTGGTGCCGATGGCGACGCTCGTCGGCCGCGCGGTGACACGTTCCAGCACGAGGTCGCCGCGGTCGGTGACGGTGCCCTGCCAGCCAGGCTCGATCACGGTGGTGGCGTTCGGTTCCACCACCACCGCCGGGCCGGCCATGACAGCACCCGGCGCCAGCGCTGTGCGATCCCAGAACGGCGTGTCGTACGGAGCACACGTGTGCGGGGACGGGCCGTCATGCGACGCTCCGTCATCGGCCTGCGCCACGCCTGCGCTCATCCAGGTGATGTGCGCGGCCACCAGCGCGTCGCGGTCGCCGGCCGGCGGCGTCGCCGGAGGCGGATCGACGGCGCGCCCGCGAGCCTCGATGTGCAATGCATCAACCACCAGCGCTGTCGCCGAGTTCGCTTCGCCGGGTGGGCTGAAGCCGAATCGCGTCCGGTGTGCCGTCGCGAAGTCGCGCGCTACCTCATGTGCTGTGTTTACTGGCGCCGCCACCATGGCGGCCGTGCTTGTTGGCGCCGCCCCCATGGCGGCCGTGCTTGCCAACGGCACTTCGAGCGTCGTGTCCGAGCCCCGGTAGCGAACGGCGAGACGCCCGGTCACCTCGATCCGGTCGGTTGGCACACCCGCTGCGGCGACGGCCTCGATGGCCGCCGGACTGGCGGCCGCCAGGCGTTCGATGAGCTCAGCGATCAGCGCCTCGTCCAGCGGCGTCTCGACGGGTTCCGAGCGCAGGTCGGTGACATCTGCCAGCCCGATGCCGAGAGCGGAGAGCACCCCGGCGTGAGGGTGGATGAGGATGACGGTGATGCCCAGCCGGTCCGCCACCCGGCAGGCGTGCTGACCACCCGCACCGCCGAAGCACACCAGCGTGTAGGCGGTGATGTCGTGACCTCGCTCGGTGCTGATCTTGCGGATCGCGTTGGCCATGTTCTCCGCCGCGATCTCGCCGTACCCGAATGCCACCTCCGCGGTGCTGCGCCGAACGCCGGTGGAGTGCGCGATCTGGTCCGCCAACGCGGCGATACCGCTGGTGGAGGCCGCGACATCGAGCGGCTGCGCGCCATCGGCGCCGAACACCGCAGGGAAATACTCGGGCCGGATGACGCCGAGCACGGCGTTGGCATCGGTGAGCGCGAGCGGTCCGCCGTTGCCGTAACAAGCGGGGCCGGGGTTCGCGCCGGCAGATTCCGGCCCGACCCGCAGGCGACTGCCGTCGAACGTGAGCAGCGAGCCGCCGCCGGCCGCGACCGTGTGCATGTCGATGATGGGTGTGCGAACCCGGATGCCTGCGACCTCGGTCTCATTGGCTCGCTCGAACTCGCCGGCGAAGTGGGAGACATCGGTCGACGTTCCGCCCATGTCGAAGCCGATGACGCGCTCGAAGCCGGCGGCTTGCGCGATCCGGGCCATGCCCACCACGCCGCCGGCGGGCCCTGACAGCAACGCGTCGCGCCCGGTAAAGCGACGGGCATCGGCCAAGCCGCCGTTGGACTGCATGAACTGCAGCTGCGGCCCGTCCGCCGAAGCTGCTGTGCCGATTCTCGATGCAACAGCATCGACGTAGCTGCGCAGGATCGGGGACAGGTAGGCGTCGGCCACGGTGGTGTCGCCGCGGGGAACGATCTTGACCAGCGGATCCACCTCGTTGCTGACCGAGACTTGGGAGAAGCCGATCTCGCGGGCCGCATCTGCGAGCGCGGCTTCGTGCGACGGGTGCCGGTAGCCGTGCACCAGCACGATGGCGACTGCCTGCATGCCCCGCTCGCGGGCCGCGGCCATGCCGACGGTCGCCGCGTCCAGACCCAGCGGGCACAGCACCGTGCCGTCGGCGGCGATGCGCTCGTCGACCTCGAGCACCTCCGCATACAGCATCTCGGGCAACACGATGTCCAGCTTGAACAGGTGCGGGCGGGTCTGGTACCCGATGCGCAACACATCGCCGAAGCCGGCCGTGGTGACGAACAGGGTCGGCACGCCGCGGCGCTGCAGCAGCGCATTGGTGGCCACCGTGGTGCCCATCTTCACCGACCTGATGCGCTCGGGCGGCAGGGGCTCGTTCCGGGGGACATCAAGCAGGTCGGCAATGGCTGTCGTGGCAGCGTCGTCGTAGCGGCGAGGGTCCTCGCTCAGCAGCTTGTGCGTCACCAGGCTGCCGTCGGGTCGGCGCGCCACGACATCGGTGAAGGTGCCCCCGCGATCGACCCAGAAGTCCCAGCCGCCCTGCGTTTCCCGCTCTTGTTCGCTGCGCTCACGGGCCGCTCGGGCCCGGGGCTCGGCCTCTGGCGACACGCTCATGGCAGGACCCTATGGGCCGTCGGCGCCGCGGTCCGTCTCACGGCCTGCTCTCAGTCAGGAACGACGGCCGTGGCGATGATCTCCACCATCGCATCGGGCTCGACCAAACCGGTCGTGCCCAGCAGCGCCATTGCCGGGAAGTGCCGGTCGAGATGTTTGCGATGGGCAGCGCCCACGCCGCGGAGGTCGTCGCGGTAGGCCTGCACATCAGTGGCATAGACCACCAGCGACACGATGTCGTGCGGCTCGCCGCCAGCGTGCGCCAGCGCCTCGACGACATTGCCCAATGCCACGTCGTACTGCTCGGCGAAGGTGTCGCCGACGACGGCCCCGGTCGAGTCTGCAGCGATCTGCCCGGCGAGGTAGACGGTCCGCCCGTCGGCCGGCACGACGGCGTGAGCGAAGCCGGGGGACGGCGACATGGAGTCGGGGCTGATCAGCCGGTGCGGCGTGGTCACTTCATCGTCCTCCTGTGCTGGTGAGCCTGCATTTCATCGTCCAGTCCAGTTCGGTGCCTCCGAAGCCCCGAACGCACGGTGGAATTCTGCGTGATCGTCGGTGCGCATGAGCAGCGCCTGGGTCATGGCTTCCAGCTCGATGGCGGCGGGCAGGCTCATGTCGGCCTCCCGGCTGATCAGCAGCTTGGTGGCTTGGTAGGCCAGCCGGGGCCCGTCGGCGAGCCGCCGCGCCAGCGCCGTGGACTCCGCCAGCAGCTCGTCGGGGGCAACGACCCGGTTCGCCAGGCCGATCTGGACCGCGTCGGCGGCAGTCACGGCATCGCCGAGCATCAGGATCTCGGTGGCGCGCCCCTGCCCGACGAGGCGAGGCAGCAAGTACGCAGAGCCCATGTCGCCGCCCGACAGCCCGACGTTGGTGAACAGGAACCGGAACTTGGCATGGGGCACGCAGATGCGGAAGTCCGATGCCAGCGCGATCACCGCGCCCGCTCCGGCGACCGTGCCGTTGATGGCGGCGATGATCGGGATCGGGCACTCGCGCATGTTCTGGATCACCGCGCCGGTCATGTGGGTGAACTCGAGCAACTGCTTCGGATCGAACTTCACCAGCTCGCCGATGATCTCGTCGACATCCCCGCCCGAGCAGAAGCCGCGGCCCTCGCCGGTGATGACGATGGCGTCGATATCGCCGCGCAGCGGCGCCTCCCGGAACAGATCCCTCAGGTCGGCGTAGATGTCGAACGTGAGCGCGTTGAGCTTGGTGGGCCGCTGGAAGGTGATGGTGGCCACCCGGTCGTCGACGCTGAAGCCGAAATGCTCCCAGTCGTCGGTGAAGCGGGCGGATGCGCGGAATGTCATGACGGGCCTCCGTCCAGCACGATCTCCTGCCCGCTGAGGTCGCCGGTCAGCAGCTCCATCACCGCGTCGACGACCTCCGCGATCTCGATGATCCGGCCGTGCGGCGTGGCCTTGGCCAGTGCGGCCTCGGCATCAGCGAGGTTCTTGCCGGTCCGTTCGGCGATGTTGGCGATCGTGGCCACGGTCATCTCGGTGCGGACAAAGGTGGGGCACACCGAGTTGACGGTGACCCCGGTGCCCGCCACCTCGGCTGCCACGACCCGGATGAGGCCCATGACCGCATGCTTGGAGGCGGCGTAGGCGGCGATATAGGGGGCGCCCTCGACGCCGGCAATGGACGCAACGGTCACGATCTTTCCGGCGTCGCGTTCGAGCATCTGGTCGATGACCGCTTGAGTGCACAGGAACGCCCCGGTCGCATTGACCGCCATGTTGCGGTTCCACTCCTCCAGCGTCGTGCGACCCAGCCGGTTCGAGCCTGACACCCCCGCGTTGTTCACGAGGACATCCACCGAGCCGATTTCCGAGAACGTCGCAGCCACCTGGGAGGGATCCGTGACATCGCAGATACGAGCCTCGATGCCGTCCAGCGGCGCGGGAGGTTCGGAGGTCGCCAGTGCGATGACACGGTGACCCTCGGCGGCAAGCTCAGCGCTGATGGCCGCGCCGATCCCGCGGGTCCCCCCGGTGACAACCGCTGTGCTCATGCCGCCGCCTCGAGGGCACACCCGCCGGCTAGATGGGCGGGCGAGTGCTGGCGGACAGCGGCGGGGCTCACCATTCCCAAGACCGTACTACTGTTTTTCACATCGCAAATTTCCCGCGATGCCATGAATGAGACCGCGCCGATGAATCCTGAACGGATGCCTCGATGAAGATCGCCTGCATCGGCGGCGGCCCGGCGAGCCTGTTCTTCAGCATCCTGATGGCCAAGCAGGACGCGGGCCACGACATCACCGTGTACGAGCGCAACCGTCGCGGCGACACGTTCGGGTTCGGCGTGGTGTTCTCCGATGAGACGCTCGCCAACATCGCCGAGACCGACCCCGATTCGATTGCCGCGATCGAGTCGGAGTTCCGCTACTGGGGGGCGATGGACGTCCGCTACCGGGGGCGGACGATCACCTCCGACGGTCACGGTTTCGCTGCGCTCTCCCGGGTGCGGCTGCTCGAGATCCTGACGAGCCGGGCCATCGAGCTCGGCGTCCGCGTCGAGTTCGAGACCGAGGCCGATGTTGATGGCGTGGCCGGAGATGTCGACCTGGTCGTCGCCGGTGACGGCGTCAACAGCAGCACCCGAACCCGCTACGCCGACGACCTGCGCCCGGCGATCCGCAGCGGTGCGGCGAAGTACATCTGGACCGCCACCGACGCCCCCTTCGACCGCTTCACGTTCATCTTCGAGGACTTGTTCCTCGAAGACATCGAACACAGCGAGGACTTGTTCCTCGAAGACATCGAACACAGCGGCGGCGAAACGCATCGCACCGTGCAGGCGCACATCTACCCCTACGACGACACGCGTTCGACGTTCATCGTGGAGATGGCCGAGTCAACCTGGGAACGGCTCCAGCTCGGAGGTCACGACACAGGCCTCAGCCCAGGCGAATCCGACGAGCACGCGTTGGAGTGGTGCAGCCGACTCTTCAGCCGTCACCTAGGCGGCCGGCCCCTCATCGGCAACAACTCGAGATGGATCAGCTTCCCCCGCATCTCGTGCAGTTCATGGGTCGTGAACAACATCGTCCTGCTGGGCGACGCCGCCCACACCGCTCACTACTCGGTGGGCAGCGGTACCAAGATGGCGCTGGAGGACGCCATCGCACTCGCTGATGCCATGGCCACTGAGACGACTGCTGGCGGTGACGTCGCCACCGCGCTCAAGAACTACGAGTCCGAGCGGCGGCCCCAGATCGAGAGCCTGCAGCGGGCAGCGGCAACCAGCGAGGACTGGTTCAGCCACGTCGATCACCACCGCCAGCGGCCCTTCGAGCAGTTCGCGTTCTCGCTGTTCACCAGGTCACAGCGGGTGACCTACGACAACCTGCGCGAGCGCGACGCCCGCTACCACGAAGAAACCCTGAAGTGGTTCGCATCCCAGCAGCCGCCCGCTCACCAACCGCCGACCCCCGACACGCCGCCGATCTTCTACCCGTTCGTCCTGCGCGAGATGACACTTCACAACCGAATCGGCGTGTCGCCGATGGCGCAGTACAGCGCCGTCGACGGGATGCCGAACGACTGGCACAAGGTGCACCTCGGCAGCCGCGCCGTCGGCGGTGCCGCGCTCGTGATGACCGAGATGACCTGCACGTCGCCCGGCGCGCGCATCACACCCGGCTGCACCGGCATCTGGAACGCCCAGCAGACCGAGGCATGGGCCGGCATCACCCGATTCGTGCACGACTTCACCGGCGCCAGGATCGGGATGCAGCTCGGGCACGCCGGCCGCAAGGGCTCCACGAAGGTGCCGTGGGAAGGCGAGGATGTCCCGCTGGACGAAGGCAACTGGCCGCTGATCTCAGCGTCCCCGCTGCGCTACAGGGCCGGCTGCCAGGTTCCCCAAGAGATGACGTACGCGCAGATGGACGCCGCTCTCGACGACTTCGTGGCGGCCACCCGACGCGCAGCCGAGGCTGACTTTGATCTTGTCGAGCTGCATGCCGCGCACGGTTACCTGCTGTCGTCGTTCCTGTCGCCGGTGACCAACCGGCGAAGCGACGACCACGGCGGCTCATTGGAGAACCGGGCTCGCTTCCTGCTGCGCGTCACTGAGGCGGTTCGGGAGACCTGGCCGCATGCCAAGCCGCTGTCGGTGCGGATCTCGGCCACCGATTGGATCGAGGGCGGGTTCGGCCGCTCGGAGGCCATCGAGCTGAGCGACATGCTCAAAGGCGCCGGCGTCGACATCATCGATGTGTCGAGCGGCCAGGTGGACCCTGCCGGCCAACCCGCCTACGGCCGGCTGTACCAGACGCCGTTCGCCGAGGCGATCCGCAACACGGTCGGCATCCCGACCATGGCCGTGGGCGCCATCTCCAGCATCGACGACGTCAACACCGTGCTGATGGCGGGTCGGGCCGACCTCTGCCTGATCGCCCGGGCTCACCTGGTCGATCCTTACTGGACGCTGAACGCGGCGATCGATCTCGGTCGCAGCGAGCAGCCTTGGCCGATCCAGTACTGGCAGGGGCGTACTAGCCGTCGGCGCGAGCAGGTTCCGGAGGCGCTGATCGATCGCGATCTGCGGTAGCTGCGCCCGCTTCGGGAGCGGCAGCGGATTCTGCGACCAGCGATCCGGCAGGTCGCAACGTCGCAGAATCCGCTGCCGCCCCCGCCGCTAGAGCATCTGTGCCTATCGGCTCGGTTTCCTAACGGCGGGTGGCTGCTTCAAGCGTCGCCAGGTAGAAGCGGTGGGCTGCGGGGCGGAGTTGGCGGTGCAGCTTGGTGAACGTCTCGCGGGCTTCGTCTGCGAGCCAGCCGGAGGGTGTGACTGAGGGCGGCAGGCCGGGATCGGCATAGGGCAATGGCCGCCAGGCACTGATGTTGTTCATGTGGGCCACGAACGCGTCGCGGTCAGAACCCGGCTCGGCGACCCAGGCCTCTGAGATCGGCTGCTGTGTTGCCAGGTACTCGCTGTAAAGCTTGTTGATCACCCCAAAGTCCCACGCCTCGGTCGCGATGTGGGGCTCGTCGCCGTGGGGGCGGAAGTCGCCCTCGAAGAACGACACGTAGCCGTCGAGCCCATGGCGCCGCAGCATCGTGCGAGCCTCGTCCGCCAGCGAGGCGGGGGCAATCCACGACGCAGCAGGACCGGGCGCGAAGCCCAAACGGGCCAGCTGCGACCGGATCAGATAGCGCTTGCTGCGCTCTGGCTCGGGGATCGAGAACAGCACCAGCAGCCACCGGTCGTGGCTGGGCCGCACTCCGTTGCCGAAGATGCGCCGGTCGCCTGCTTCGAGGATCTCGCGCCCGTCGGCGCTGAGGGCGTACCCGGCCTTGCCGTCCACCCGTTCGGGCACCAGCAGCCCGGAACGTTTCATGCGAGAAGCCGCGGATCGCACGGCCTGCGCGTCGACATCGAGCTCACGCAGCAATGCGATGAGGCCGCTGACGGCGACCCAGCCCCCGTAGTCACGGGCGAACAGCCCGTAGGTATCGAGAATGCGGTCTCTTGGGAACTTCGTCATAGGGTCCTGGGCCCCGTCCCGCCGCTACTCGCCGGCCAGCGCCGTCAGCCCGCGCCGCTGGAGCTTGCCCGTCGGCGTCGTGGGCAGCGGATCGGCACAGAACGTGATCCGGCGAGGGTACTTGTAGGGGGCAATCGAGGCCTTCACGTGGTTCTGCAGTTCGCACGCCAGCGGGTCGGTAGCCGACGACGGGTCGCGCAGGTGGACGAATGCATGGACCACCATCCCCCGATGTGCGTCAGGCGTGCCGATGACTCCCGCCTCGGCGACCGCCTCGTGGCTCAGCAAAGCTTCCTCGACTTCGGGGGCGGCGATGTTGTAGCCGGCGCTGATGATCATGTCGTCGGCGCGGGCCTGGTACCAGAAGTAGCCATCGGCATCGCGGACATAGACATCGCCGGTGAAGTTCCAGCCGTTGCGCACATAGGCGGTCTGGCGGTCGTCGTCGAGATAGCGGCAGCCGATCGGCCCGCGCACGGCAAGCAGCCCTGCTTCGCCGTCTGGGACGGGAGTGCCGTCGGCGTCGAAGATCGCCGCTTCCCACCCCGGGAGGGGCTTGCCGGTCGAACCCGGCCGGATCTCGGCGCCGGCCGCTGAGATGAAGATGTGCAGCAGCTCGGTTGCGCCGATCCCGTCGGTCAGCCTCAGGCCGAGCTCGCGCTCGACGAGCTCGAATGTCGACTGCGGCAGCCACTCGCCGGCCGACACGCCGCATCGCAGCGAGGACAGGTCCGGTCGGGGATCGAGCGCCACCATGGCCCGGTACGCCGTGGGCGAGCTGAAGCACACGGTGGCCCGTCGTTTGACGATGAGCTCCGCCAGTGCGGCGGGACCTGGCTCGTCACAGAACCAGGTGCACGCTCCTGCGCGCATCGGGAAGACGACCTCCCCGCCCAAGCCGAACGTGAACGCCAGCGGCGGACTCCCGACGAACACATCGTCGGGGCCTGCGCGCAGGATCGGCTCGAACGCGTCGGCGATCACCAGCAGGTCGCGGTGGAAGTGCACAGCGACCTTGGGGTCGCCGGTAGTGCCCGAGGTGGACGCCAGCAGGGCAGGATCGGTCGCGGCGGTGTCCACGGCAGCGAACTTGCCGGACTTGGCTGCAGCCGCGGTGTTGAGATCACCGTTCGGGCCCCAGATGGCGACTGGGCCGCTGGCCGCTCGGCGCAGCTCGGCCTCCATTCCCGCTTCGCACAGCGAGACCGCCGGCTCGCACTTCGAGATCACCTTCGCAAGCTCGGCGGCCCGCAGCAGCGGCATCGTCGTGACCGCCACGGCGCCGGCTTTCAGCACGGCAAACCAGGCAGCCACCATCCAGGGAGCATTGACACCCCGGAGCAGGACGCGGTTGCCTGCAGCGACGCCGTAGTCCTCGACGAGCACCGCGGCGATCCGGTTGGCGCAGTCGGCCACCTCGGCGTAGGACCACACGTCGTCACCGAGCCCCATGCAGGGGCGCTGTCCCCAGCCCCGCTCGATCGCCCCGTCCAGCAGGACGGCGGCAGCATTCAGCCGGGTCGGGTAGCAGTACCGCGACTCGTCCAGCCTGATCTGCGGCCAGTGCTCTGCAGGCGGCAGGCGTTCGAGGACGAACCGGTCCACATGTGCCGTCGCAGCCGCGGTGCCTGTGCTCATGTCCAGCCGCTCATACCCGTTCGGCCAATGCCGTCGATATGACGATCTCTAATCGAACGCTATATCGAGACGACCCCCGGCGCAAGGGATTCGGTTCGAACTGCGACTGAGGAGCCGCGGGAGTAGGTGCGCCCGCTGTGACATCTGTGCCTGTTGGCTCGAGTCGTTAGGGAGTGATCTTGCGAAAGCGGGCGCCGTGCAGGATGCCGCCGTAGTAGTTGAAGACCTCGCGGGCGTTGGCGTCGTCGAACGGGTAGTCCGCACCGATCTGGGTGGCGGCGGCGAGTCCGGTCACGAAGCAGGTCTCCTGGCTGTTCACCAGCGTGTGCGCCCCGCAGTACCAGCTGCGGCGCTTGCCCTGGATGAAACGGAACAGCGGCACGAGCAGTGCCACATGACGCACGTCGTGAACGACGTGCTGGAACCACCAGCGCTTGATGACCTTGGTGTCGTCGATCGGCGAGATCGGGTTGTAGGTCACCAGGCAGGGCTTGTCGGAACCGTAAGCCCAGGGCTGCTGGTTGTGCATGATGTAGGTGATCTCGTAGTTGTCCGGCCTGGCGCCGTACTGCTCAACGTGATTGGTGCGCGTTCGCAGGCATGCCACCTCGTCGTCGGGCAGGACCGACGAGTCGGAATGCACCAGCGTGTGGTTGTGCAGCTCGCTCTCGTAGCGGACCGACGAGAGCACGTAGCGCTCCAGCGCCGTGGGCTTGTCCAGCATCATCAGGGTCTGGTTGGCGTTGGCGGCGAAGATCACCTCGTCGAACGTCTCGCGGACCCCGTCTGCGTCCTCCACCACCACGTCCGATGCCCCGCGGTACACCTTGCTGACCGGCCGGCTCAGATGGATCTTGTCCCGGAAATCCGCTGACAGGTGCTCGTAGATGCGCCGCGTGCCCTGATCCCAAGTCTGCATGGGCGTCGCCGATTCGATGTCGAAGAACTCGAGATAGCGCGCGAACAGCGCGGCGGGCATGTCGAACACGTTGGTCGCCATCAGGAAGTTGACGAACATCGGCTTGAGAATCTTGTACCTGAAGTCGGCGGAGAACCCGCCGAGGTTCAGCACGGTCTTCATGCTGACGTAGTTGAAGGGGTTCAGCGCGTTCAGGAGCTTCGACCGTGCCCGGGTGAGGCGGCCGAAGGAGTGCAGGCGGCGCAGCAGGCGCTGGAATCGCTCGATCTCGTCCTGCAGCTGGTCCTTGATGTCGGAGTCGAAGTCGTGGGCGTACCTGCGGCCCTGGTATTTCACGCTGTAGTTGAACTTGGTGTCGAACAGCTCGATGCCGAAGCGCTCCAGCAGCAGCAGGACGTGGTCATATACCGACGGAATGAGCGCCGTGACCGAGATGTCGAAGGGGATCGATGTGCCGTCGTCCTGGGGCATGTCGGCGGTGAACGCATTGCCGCCGAGGCGATCGTTGGCCTCGAACAGCCGGAAGTCGAACCGGTCAGGATGCTGCGCCAGCGCCCACGCTGCGCCCAGCCCCGACATGCCGCCACCGATGATTGCGATCCTGCGCTGCGTCATCGTGCTCCCACCGCTCAGGATGCCTCAGCGCGCTTGCAGGGATTCGAACCCCGAACCTTCTGATCCGTAGTCAGATGCTCTGTCCAATTGAGCTACAAGCGCTGGCTGCCGCGTGATCGGACCCGAGGTCCGTCAGCGTCCGAACAGTCTACGAGCCAGCTTCGCGGGCGATATCGGCTGGGGGGCGGTTGAGGGATTCGGCGGCAGCTACGACATCGTCCCACTCGGGCTTGCTGCGGTGCGGGCCGTGCTTGATCCGGACGGTGTGCCCGTCGACATCGACCGTCGAGGTGTGCCGTTCGAGTGCCGTGCGCACGACGGTGCGCGCCCGCAGTCCCAGCGTGCCGGTGAGCTGTGCCGCCAGGTCGGCCAGGCGGGTCACATCTTCGGGCCGGCACAGGGCCGTGAGCGTGTACGCAGGGCGGCCCTTCTTCATCACGATCGGGACGGCCCACGCATCCAGCGCGCCGGCACCGAGCAGCGCGTCGATGGCATGTCCCAGCACCTCGCCGGAGACATCGTCCAGATTCGTCGCCAGCTCCACCAGCTCGGTCGTGCTGCTGGCGCCCTCCACGGCCGCCATGTCAGCGGCCAACGAGGTCGCCTGCTCGTTCCCCGCAACGGTGCCGATCAGCACGCCGGTGACGTTGGGGCGGCCGGGCAGCTCACGGGTGCCGGCGCCGAAACCGGAACTGGCGATGGTCATGGCCGGCGCCGCTCCGAAGTGACCGGCCAAGGCCGCAACGATCGCGGCCCCCGTCGGCGTGGTGAGTTCCATGTCGATGTCCACGCCGACGATCGGTCGGTCGGCGAGCAGGTTCACCACGGCGGGCGGCGGGTTCGGCAGCACGCCGTGGGCGGCATTGACGGTGCCCTTGCCCACGGCGACCGGTCCGCAGCACACTGCGTCGACGCCGAGCGACTCGAGCGCGGCGCACACCCCCACGATGTCGACGATCGCGTCGAGTGCACCGACCTCGTGGAAGTGCACCTCGTCGGCCGGAACCCCGTGAACCAGGCCTTCGGCGACTGCCAGCGCCTCGAAGACGTCCATCGCACGCTTCCGCACGCGTTCATGCAGCGGCGACACAGCGAGCAGTTCCCGTATGTCCCGCCAGCGTCGGTGATGATGGCCCTCAGGCGCATCCACGACGGCGTGAGTGGCAGCAATCTCGTTTCTGGTCACCCGCTCGACGCCCAGCTTCCAGCCGTCGAGCCCGAGCGTGTCGATCTGGGCGGTAACAAAGTCGAGATCTGCTCCCGCATCCAGCAACGCTCCGAGCGCCATGTCACCGGCGATGCCCGACACCGGGTCGAACCAGGCCACCGTGTTGCCCGACGGTTCACGTCCCGCGGGCGCAGTCGTCTCGGCTCGTGCGGGACGCGGCTCGACGACGGGCGCGACGGCTCCGTGGCTGTCGTGCATCATCCCGCCCTGTCTCGCTGAGTTGCCGCCAGGTCCAGGATCCGCATGGCCGCCATCGCTGCGCCGAAGCCATTGTCGATGCCCACCACAGTGATGCCGGCGGCACACGACGCGTGCATGGCCAGCAGTGCCGTCACGCCGTCAAGCGCTGCGCCGTAACCGGCACTGGTCGGCACAGCGATGACAGGTGCGGGCACGACGCCTGCGACGGCAGTGGCGAGTGCTCCCTCCATGCCCGCCACCACGATGACCACCTCGGCCGCTGCCAACGTGTCGATCTCGGCCAGGAAGCGGTGCAGTCCCGCAAGGCCGATGTCGGTCACCATTCCGGCATCGATGCCGAAGGCGCCGAGCACCGCCGCCGCTTCGGCTGCCACCGGTCCGTCCGAGGTTCCTGCAGCGGCCACCACCACTCGCTCCGCACGGGCGGCGGCGGCGCGCCACACCACCGTCGCCAAGTCGGCCGAGGGCTTGGCTGCATCGTCGGCCCCCTCGGGCTCCCGATCGGCTGGGCGATGCACCACACCGCCGGGACATGCGGCCAGTGCTGCTGCGACCTGGTCGGTGCTCGCCCTGGTCAGCAGCACCGGGCCCGAGCCGCCGCTCAGCATCTCGGCCACGATGCGGGCGCACTGGCTGGGCGACTTGCCAGGCCCGTACACGGCCTCGGGATGGCCGGTGCGCAGCGTGCGGTGATGATCGATGCGGGCACCGGCGATGTCCGCATACGGCAGCCGGCGCAGCCTTGCCATCGCCTCATCGGCGCTCAGCGTCCCGTCGCGCACTTCCGCCAGCAACCCGGCGAGCTGTTCTGCGTCCATCGCCTGCCGTTCTACCCGCCGCGGCCCAGGGTTCGGTGCCCGCGGCACGGTGCGTATCCTGCCCCGATGACTGCTGCCGCTGCACCCCAGGGCACCCCTGCCCTGTCGCCGTCGACCCGCATCGGGTACATGGGCCCGCACGGCACCTTTACCGAGGCTGCGCTGGCGACCCAGCCCGACTTGTCGCAGTGCACCCCCGTCCCGCTCATCTCGGTGCCCGAGGTGCTCTCGGCGCTCGACGACGGGACGGTCGACTACGGCTTCGTGCCGGTGGAGAACGCCATCGAGGGTGCGGTCAACGTCACGCAGGACGCGCTGGCGTTCGACTTCGATTTCCTCATCCAGCGCGAAGTGGTGGTGAACGTCCAGCTCGATCTGATGGCGCTGCCGGGCACCGCCAGCGCCGAGGATTTGTCGGCCATTCACACTGTGCTGTCGTTCCCGGTCGCGATCGCCCAGTGCCGTGCGTTCCTGCACACCCAACTGCCCGATGCCGAGATCGAGGCAGCCACCTCGACCGCCCTCGCGGCGCGGCGCATCGGCGAAGAACGGCTCGCCGGCGTGGCGGCGATCGCCAGCCCCACGGCGGCAGAGATCTACGGGCTGGAGACCGTCGTGGCCGGCATCGAGGACCATCGCGAGAACCAGACCCGCTTCTTGCTGCTGGCCAAGAACCAGGTGCCGCCGGCCAGCGGCAACGACAAGACCAGCATCGTGGTGTTCCAGCAGCAGAACGAGCCGGGCAGCCTGCTGGGAATCCTCATGGAGTTCGAGGCGCGCCGTCTCGACCTGTCCCGGCTGGAGTCGCGACCGACCCGGCGAGGGCTCGGCGAATACTGTTTTCTGCTCGACTTCGAGGGTCACATCTCCGACGAAGTGGTCGCCGATTGCCTGCGGGCGCTCAAGATGAAGCAGCGCGACGTCAAGTTCCTGGGCTCGTTCCCTGCGGCGAACGGCAACTCGTCAGGCCGTGAGCGCGTCAGCGAGGAGGCCTGGACCTCGTCGGACGACTGGCTGAAGTCGCTGCGCCGCCTCATCAGTTGACCGCCGCTGATGCGCCCCGACGCCGACCGGCCGGCTGAGTTCCCTCGTTCGGCCGAGTACGACCCCGATTGGGTCCTCGACAACATGATGGGCCCCAATGCGCTGTGGCTCACGGAGTCGCTGACTGCAACCATGGAGTTCAGCCCGGGAATGCGCGTCCTCGACTTGGGCTGTGGCCGGGCACTGAGCTCGATCTTTCTCGCCAAGGAGTTCGGCGTGCAGGTGTGGGCGACCGACCTATGGATCGACGCCAGCGAGAACTACCGCCGGATCTGCGCCGCCGGCGTCGAGGACCGGGTGTTTCCCATCGGTGCCGAAGCACATGCACTGCCCTTTGCCGAGGGGTTCTTCGACGCCATGGTGAGCATCGACGCCTATCACTACTTCGGCACCGACGACCTCTATCTGGAGAGTCATCTGGGCGGGCTGGTCACGCTCGGCGGTCAGCTCGGCATCGTGGTTCCCGGCCTGGTCGACGAGCTGACCCCAACCGGGCCGCCGGCGCATCTCCGGCGCTACTGGGAGCCCGCATTCTTCAGCTTCCACAGCCCAGCGTGGTGGAAGCGTCACTGGGAACGCAGCGGGATGGTGACCGTCGAGCTCGCGGACCTCGCACCGGACGGGTGGAGGCACTGGATGCAGTCAGACCTGATGTGGTCCGAACGGCTCAACAAGCCCGCCGACGAGGCGGACATGCTCGCCGTCGATGCAGGGCGAACGCTGGGACTTGTCCGCATGGTTGCCCGCCGCAACGAGCAGCCGCCAGCTCGCCTCGATGAACTGGACTGACAGATGAAGCAGACCTCCCAACCACTTGGCGACATCGTCCGTCACGGCAACGGGGACACGAGCCTGCGCTTCGAACGCAAGCTGGCGCGCCCGCCAGAGCGGGTGTGGCAGGCGCTCACCGAGAGCGACCAACTCCGGCACTGGATGCCGTGCGACATCGTCGGGCCTCGGGAAGCAGGAGCCGAGGTCGCCGCCCCATTCTGGGACGACATCGTCGCCAAGTACGGCATCGAGGACACGGTGCTCACCGGACGCATCGTCACCTGGCACCCACCCAGCACCTTCGCATGGGAATGGGACGACGAGCTGCTCACCTATGACCTCGAGCCATCACCCGCCGGCACACAGCTCAAGCTGAACATCGATCTCGGAACCAAGAGCCCAGCCGTGCACCTCGTGGCAGCGGGCTACCACATCTGCCTGGACCAACTGTGCGCTCTGGTCGACACCGGCGAGGCGCCACCCTTCATCGACGCCGACCCGAGCCAGTACGAAGCCCGCTACGCCGAACTCGCCTGCGATTGACCGACTGGCGATTTCTCGATGCACCAAACCACGATTGGTGGCCAGTCATCACCATAGGAACCCGCCGTTGACGCACGGGGTTATCGCGGCCGCGATGAACGCGGGCGAGTCAGCGGGTGCGGTTCATGAGTCGTCAGAGGTGGCGCGGGTATGAGCTGCTGAGGCCCATTTCGCGACCTGCTCGACGACCAGGAGTGCCCCAAGCAGGAGAGCGCTCACGAAGACAAACGCGCCGCCGTCCGGCTCTCCCATTTGGAGGTAGCCGAAGAACGCCGCGAATACCGCGAAGTAGCCCAAGACCCGGACGAACTGGCGAACGTCGGAGCTAGTGAGCCGTGCTCGGGACCAGCGGGCGCGGTCCCACTGGCGTATCGCGTTGCCTGTGGGCTGCATCTGATTAGTCGTTCTGTTGCATGAATACAGTGAGTCCGTATGCGCCCCCGGCGGCTAGACCGAGTTTTGGGCCGGCAGCCCATCCGACTGCGACAGCGCCGCCGACCATGATGACACCTTGGACGACGGTTGGCGTCGGGGTCGGAGCTGGCGCCGGATCCCATGCGGAGTTGCAACCTTGCGATGCCGGAGTCATCCCACTCGTTGTCGAGTAGTGCTCGTGAGTGCCACATACAGCCTTGGTGACCCGTCGAGGTGCCCGTTGCTCTGACTGGGGCACCGCTTGTTCCTGCTCAGGTGCCTGCTGCTCTGGTTCAGATGCTTCCTGCTCTGATTGGGGCGCCTCTTATTCCTGCTCAGGTGCCTGCTGCTCCTGTTCGGGCTGGTCGATCTTGGGTTCGGCACCTACGGGACTGGCGATGGCTGTGGCGAGGACGGCTGCGCCGAGTAGCACGGCCGACAAGCGCAACATTGTGCCGACATGTCTTGTGGTTCTCACTTCTGCGTCTCCTTTGGGCTGAGATGAGACAATTTCGGCGAGGGCATATGTCGTTTAGTTATATGTTCCAAACATCTATGTATGTTTCTTTAGATGCGCCTGACGGCGCGACTGGATTCGCGCCGGGCGGCGACATCGTCGCGATCGATCTTGCCTTCGACGCCGATCAGATCTGGGACTGAAAGACGCGTCCTTACCCCGAATGCGAGCGTGACGACATCGCACTCGTCGTATCTGATTGATGCGGCATCAACACACGCAGCGCGGAGCCGCGGCGGGTTACACCCAGGGGCAGTTGGAGTTGCGGTCGCCGAAGGTGCCGCCGGTGCGGTAGCGGTCGAGGGTGAACGGCTTGAGCTCGTCGGGCTTGTCGCCGTGCACCATCATCTCGGCGGTGAGCTTGCCCACCCCGATCATCTTGAAGCCGTGGTTGGAGTCGGCGATCACCCAGGCGTTGTCGGCCACGTAGTCGAACACCGGCACGTTGTCGGGGGTGAACGCACCGATGCCGCCGTTGCGGCGCTCCTTGAAGTACGGCCGCAGATCTTCCAGGCGCTTGAACAGCATGCCGAGGGTTGCGCAGTAGTAGTCGGCGAACCACTCCTCCGCCTGGTACTCGTCGTTCAGGTGGCCGTAGGGCTCCACTGCAGCCCGCGGACCGATCTTGATCGGGATCGTCCCGCCCTGCAGCCCGGGTGCGCCCACCCGCTCCGCCGCATAGCGCGTGTAGGTGTAGAAGTGGTCCTTCAAGAACCGGCCGTCGGGTGAGTACACGGGCGTATTCATGAGCTCCACGTGCAGCACCGGCGAGTCGCGGTGCTGGGCGGTGCGGAAGTCGACGCCGGGGGGCAGCAGAACCTCGCCCTCCAGCAGCCGCCAGTAGGTCCACATGTCCATCTGCTTTTCGACATGACCGTCGGGATAGACCACGTCGAGGTGGCTGGGGCCGCCCAGCCATTCCCAGTGCGTGGGCGTCCACGCCCCCGCACCCACGACGACCTGCTCGCAGGCAATCGACCCCTGAGTGGTCTCGACCGCGGTCACCGAGCCTGAGTTGTCGAACTCATAGCCGGTCACCGTGGCGCCGTACACCCGCTGCACGCCCCACTGGCGGCACTTCTGGTCCAAGCCCCACACCGCCAGGTGGGTGCCGGCGTAGCCGGAGCGATGCTCGTGCAGCACCACATCGCAGTTCTCGGTCTTGAAGTCGGGCCACAGGTTGGTGAGGAAGGCGCGAGCCTCTGCACCGGTGTAGACGTCGGAGGGGTACCCGCTGGCCGCTTGGGACGCCTGCAGCTTGAGGTAGTCGTCGGTCTGGTTGGCCTCGCCGACGGACACGTAGCCGACCTGCTGGAAGCCGAAGTTCACCGGGTCCGACTCCCAGACCTCCACGCTGGCCCGCAGGATCGCGTGCAGGGGACCGGTCATGTACATGTTGCGGACGCAGCCGCACGCCAGCCCGGTGGCGCCCGCCCCCGGACCCTGCTTGTCGATCAGCACCACGTCGCTGCCCGAGCCCTTGCCGGTGCGCTCGAGGTACATGGCCAGGTGGTAGGCGCTCGACAGCCCGTGCACGCCTGCGCCGACCACCACGAACCGGGCGTGGGCCGGCAACGGCACGGCGTCGAACACCGGGATGGCGGCCGGGTTGACCGCCTGGCCCTCCACCTCTGGCGGCAGGGGCCGGTTGGCGAAGGGGTACCACTGGTTGTGTCCGGTCGGATTGGGAATGGTGTTGGTCATGGCTGTTGTTCTTTCTGTTCAGTCATCTTGGGATCACGATTGGTTGTCGGCGGGCGGGAGCCTGTAGTCAGCCCCCAGTGTCCGCCAGATCAAGGGGACGCCGGGCCGGTAGGCGAGGTGGTAGCGGCTGGGCGCGTCCAGGATGGTCACGTGAGCCGGACTGCCGTTGGTGAGCCGCCCAACGTCAGTCCGGCCCAGCGCGACTGCTCCGCCGACCGTCACTGCGGCGACGGCTTCGTCGATCGTCATGCCCATGTCGCGCACTGCCATCGCAATGCAGAACGAGATGGACGTCGTGTAGCTGGAACCGGGGTTGCAGTTCGAGGCCATCGCCACCGTGACCCCGGCGTCAATCGCCCGTCGGGCATCGGGGTACGGCTGGCGGGTGGAGAAGTCGGTGGCCGGCAGGAACGTGGCCACGGTGTCGCTGCCGGCCAAGGCCTCGATGTCGTCATCGGAGAGGTAGGTGCAGTGGTCGACCGACGAGCAGCCCATCTCGACGGCGAGCTGCACGCCCGGCCCGTGGCCGAGCTGGTTGCCATGCACGCGCAGACCTAGCCCGGCGGCACGTCCAGCTTCGAGCACTGCCCGGGACTGCTCGACGTTGAAGGCACCGGTCTCGCAGAACACGTCGATCCAGCGCACGCGGTCCTTGACCGCCTCCAGCATCGGCCCGCAGACCAGGTCGATGTAGTCGTCGGCGCGTCTCGCGTACTCGTGAGGCAGCAGGTGGGCGCCCAAGAACGTGGCCTCGGGCGTGGCGTCCGCGGCCAGCGAGGCCAGCTCGATCTCGGAGTCCAGCGACAGGCCGTAACCGGTCTTGATCTCCACCGTGGTGGTGCCTGCCCGGTGCACCTCGGCCAGCCGCTGATCGAGCGAAGCCGCCAGCGCGTCCCGGCCCGCGCTGCGCGTGGCCTCGGTGGTGACCCGGATGCCGCCGCCGTCGTAGGGCTCGCCCGCCATCCGCCGGGTGAATTCCTCGGCCCGGTCGCCGGCGAACACCAGGTGAGAGTGGGAGTCGACGAAGCCGGGCAGCACGCAGCGGCCGCCGGCGTCGAGACGCTCATCGGCGACGGCCCCAGACGGGCCCACCGCCACCACAGTGTCGCCGTCGATGACCAGCGATGCATCGGTCACGATGCCGAGCGGGCCGTCGCCGAGCTCAGGATCGTTGGTGACCAGCTCGGCGATGTTGTCGATGACCAAGGTCATGGCGCAGTGACCTCCGCGATGGCTGCGGCCAGCTCGGCCGCAACGTCAACGGTCGTGTGGCGCCCGTCACGCACGACCGTTCTGCCGCCGACGACCAGGTGCTGCACATCAGCACTGGTGGCCGCGAAAACCGTCGCATCCAGCGCAGTGCCGGCATCGGTCCCGGCCATCCGCACCGAGTCGAATGCCACCGTGGCGAAGTCGGCCAGCGCACCGGCCTCGAGCCGCCCGCCCTCCGGCCACCCGAGCGACCGGCAGCCGGCGGAGGTGGCCATCTCTGCCAGCGATTCGGTGCTGAACACGCCGCGGACACCGGAAGCCGCCCGCTGGTCGAGCTCGACCGTGCGGGCCTCTTCGAAGAGGTCGATAGCGGCGTGGGAGTCTGAGCCCAGGCACAGTCCGACACCGTGGCGGGCCAGGCCGACGCTGGGTCCAGTGCCGTCGGCGAGGTCCCGCTCGGTCGACGGGCACAGGCAGCAGAGCGCACCGGCCTCGCCGATCAGCGCTTGGTCGCGCTCGTTGGCATGGGTGGCGTGCACCAAGGTCGTGCCCGAACCCAAGCCTCCGGCCTGGGCGATCACCTCGACCGGTGACATGCCGTGCACGGCGACGCACTGCTCGTTCTCTGCGGGCTGCTCGGAAGCGTGGAAGTGCAGCGGAGCGCCGCGCTCGCGGGCCCAATCGGTGGCCACCTTGATGGACGGCGGATCGACCGCCCTCACCGAGTGCACCGCCGCGCCGACCCGGGTCATCGGCCCCGACACGGTCGAGGCCAGCCGCTCGACCCGATGAGCCCATCGGTCGGCACTGCCGTCGCTGAAGCGGGCCTGAGCCGGTTGCAGCGGCTCGTAGCCGTCGTCCGACGCGGCGTCCAGCCCGCCGCGCAGGTACAGCGTGTCGAGCAGGGTCAGGCGGATGCCGGCGTCGCGAGCCGCCTCCACCACCGCTGTGCCCATCGCATTGGGATCGTCGTACGCAGTGCCGTCGGGACGGTGGTGGACATAGTGAAACTCGCCGACGGTGCCGATGCCTGCCAATGCCATCTCCGCGAACACCGCCCGGGCCAGCCTGCGATACGAGTCGGGGTCGAGGCGGTTCGCCACCCGGTACATCAGGTCGCGCCAGCTCCAGAAACTGCCCCGGCCTGCGTGAGTACGGCCCCGCAGGGCCCGGTGGAAGGCGTGGCTGTGCGCATTGGCCATCGCCGGCAGGGTCAGGCCCGCCAGAGGCACGGCCCCCTCGGGCCGGACTGGCACACCGGCACAGACTGCGGTGATGCGGTCGTCGTCGACGGCGATCACCACGCCTTCGTCAGCCCGGGGACCGCCGAGCCAGGCCAGCTCGCACCAGTAGTGAGCGGTCATGCGAGCACGCGCTCGTTGAAGCGGGTGATGCGCTCGATGAAGGCGTCACGGTGGTGCTGTTCGAACTGCTCCCACGTGCACAGCGTGGAGGGGTCGGCCCGGTCGGTGATCAGCACCCCGTCGAGGTGATCGCACTCGTGCTGCCACGTCCCTGCCGTCAGGCCTCGTGCGGTGATGCAGTGCTCGTTGCCATCCCGGTCGAGGTAGCGCACCCCGAGATGGACCGAGCGGACCACGTCGCCGCGCAACGGCACCGACAGGCAGCCCTCGTTGATCACCACGGTCTCGTCGCCGAGCACCTCGAGCTCAGGATTGACGGCCACGGTCAATGGAATGCGCGGCTTATAGGGGTAGCGGGGGTTGTCATTCACCTCGATGACGACGATCCGGTCCGTCTCGCCGATCTGGTTCGCCGCCAGGCCCGCCCCGTTGGCGTGGCGCATTGTGTCGATGAGATCATCGACGATGCCCTGCACGCGTGCACCGGCAATGTCCGCAGGCGGCACGGCCGCAGCCGGTTGCCGCAGCGACGGATGGCCGATCTGCAGGATCTCCCGGACGGTCATGCGTGTCGCCTGACGCTCATTGCGCGGCCGGCCGGTCGGCCGGGATCTGCACGCCGCGCTCGGCGGCAACTTCCCACGCACGGTCGTAACCAGCGTCGGCATGGCGCATCACCCCGGTGCCCGGGTCGTTGAGCAGCACCCGTTCCAGCTTCTGCGCCGCCAGGTCGCTCCCGTCGGCCACGCTCACCTGGCCGGCATGGATCGACCGACCGATGCCCACGCCGCCGCCGTGATGAATGCTCACCCACGACGCTCCCGACGACGTGTTGACCATCGCGTTCAGCAGGGGCCAGTCGGCAATCGCGTCGCTGCCGTCTGCCATGTCCTCGGTCTCGCGGTAGGGCGAGGCCACCGAGCCCGAGTCGAGATGGTCGCGCCCGATGACGATGGGCGCCTTGATCTCGCCTGAGGCGACCAGCTCGTTGAACCGCAGGCCCAGCCGGTGACGCTCCCCGTAGCCGAGCCAGCAGATCCGAGCCGGCAGGCCCTGGAAGGCCACTCGCTCGCCGGCCAGCGTGATCCATCGCTTGAGCGGCTCGTCGTCGGGGAACTCTTCGAGCACGGCCCGGTCGGTGGCGGCGATGTCGGCGGGGTCGCCCGACAGCGCCACCCAGCGGAACGGTCCCTTGCCCTCGCAGAACAGGGGCCGGATGTAGGCGGGCAGGAAGCCCGGATAGTCGAACGCCCGGTTGTAGCCGCCCAGCTCAGCTTCGGCTCGCAGGCTGTTGCCGTAGTCGAACACCTCCGAGCCGGCGTCGAGGAAGCCCACCATGGCTTCCACGTGGGTGGCCATGGCCGCACGGGAGCGGCGGATGAGCTCGTCGGGCTGGTTGCGGCGCATCTCCTCTGACGCCTCGGGCGACAGGTCGTTGGGCACGTAGGTGAGCGGATCGTGCGCGGAGGTCTGGTCGGTGACGATGTCAGCAGCGACGCTGTCGGCCAGCAGGCGCGGCATCAGGTCGGCCGCGTTGCCGACCAGCCCCACCGACAGCGGGCGGCGCGCCCGCACGGCCTCCTCGCAGCGGCGAAGCGCATCGGCGTAGTCGTCGGCGACCACGTCGAGATAGCGGGTCTCCACGCGTCGAGCGACCCGTTCGGGGTCGACCTCGATGCACAGGGCAACCCCCTCGTTCATGGTGATGGCCAGCGGCTGTGCGCCGCCCATCCCGCCCAGGCCGGAGGTGACGGTGAGCGTTCCGGCCAGCGACCCGCCGAAGCGCTTGCGGGCGATGGCCCCGAAGCATTCGTAGGTGCCCTGCAGGATCCCCTGGGTACCGATGTAGATCCACGACCCGGCCGTCATCTGGCCGAACATGGTGAGTCCGAGATGCTCGAGGCGGCGGAACTCGTCCCAGTTGCCCCAGTCGGGCACCAGGTTGGAGTTGGCGATGAGCACCCTTGGCGCCCATTCGTGCGTTTGGACCACGCCCACCGGCTTGCCTGACTGCACCAGCAGGGTCTCGTCATCGGCCAGGTCGGTCAGCGCCCGGATCATGGCGTGAAACGCAGGCCACGAGCGGGCCGCACGGCCGGTCCCCCCGTACACGACGAGCTCTTCGGGACGTTCGGCCACGTCGGGATCGAGGTTGTTCTGCAGCATCCGGAACGCCGCTTCCTGGGGCCAGCTCCGGCAGGTCAGCGAAGTGCCGGTGGGGGCTCTCACCCCGCCGGGCGGGGCGTCGGCGGAGTGCTGCGTGCTGGAAGCCATAAACGACCTCGAACTGCGAGATGTGCGGTGTGCCACACGTTAGTGAGCGGCCGCCTATGCTGTCAATATGCAGCAAGAGGTTTCAGAGACTGAAATAGACGCTGCTACTCCCCTGCACAGGTCGCGCTCGGCAGAACGGGTACTGGCGCTGCTGGATGCCGTGGTGACCAGCGGCGAACTCAGCCTGACGGCAGCCGCCGCCCAGACAGACATGCCGGCCAGCACGGCCCTGCGCCATCTGCGGGTGCTGACCGGCCGCGGCTACCTCGTCAAGGGCAGTTCCGGCTCGTACTCGGTGGGCCCGGCCTTCGTGCGCACCGCCTTGGCATCGTTGCAGTCCGGCCCCTACGCACGGCTGAGGGCCGCAGCCCAGCCCGAGCTCGAGCGGATCGTCGAGGTCACCGAGGAGTCCGCATACCTGGCCGTGCGCGACGGCGACGCCGCTGTCTACATCGCCACGGTCGAAGGCCGCCGGGCCATCCGCCATGTCGGCTGGGTGGGCCGTTCGGTGCCCATCGAGGGCACCGCGGTGGGCGAGGCACTGCTGGCAGCGCCGCTCGAGCCCGGCGCGCGTCCCGCTCCCATCTTCAACACCGGCGCCATCGAGCCCGACGTCACCGCAGTGTGCGCGCCGATCGGTGGCCTGGCGGGCCCGATCGCGGCGTTGTCCGTGCTGGGTCCGGCGGATCGGCTCACCGGCACCCGCCTGCAGACGGCAGCCGACGCCGTGACCCAAGCGGCCATGGCCACTTCGTCCGCGCTGTCGTCCGGCCTTGCAGAGGTGACCTAGCCGTGGAACTGGACGGTCCTGGCGTCGCCGTTTCCGATGTCGTCGCGGTTGCCCGCCACGGATCCCATGTGCACCTGAGCGCCGACGCCCTCGACCGGATGGCCGCGGCCCGCAGCATCGTCGAGACCCTGGCCGAGGGCGAGCCGGCCTACGGAATCTCCACCGGCTTCGGCGCCCTGGCCAACACCACGATTCCCGTCGAGCGCCGGGTCGCCTTGCAGCAGTCGCTGATCCGCTCCCACGCCGCCGGAATGGGCCCGCCAGTCGAGGCCGAAGTCGTGCGGGCCATGATGTTCCTGCGAGCACGCACGCTCGCCTTCGGAGCCTCGGGAGCGAGACCGCAGGTGGCCGAGACGCTGGTGCGTCTGATCAACGCCGGTGTCGTGCCCGTGGTGCCCGAGCACGGCTCGCTCGGCGCCAGCGGCGATCTTGCCCCGCTGGCCCACGCTGCGCTGGTGCTGATGGGCGAAGGCGAGGCCCTGACCGGTGACGGGGGCACGATCAGCGGGGCCGCGGCGCTTGCGGCGGCGGGCATCGAGCCCTTGGTACTGGCCGAGAAGGAGGGTCTGGCCCTCACCAATGGCACCGACGGGATCCTGGGAATGCTGTGCTTGGCCGTCCACGATCTGGCCGGGCTGCTGCGCGTCGCCGACATCGTGGCCGCCTGCAGCGTGGAGGCGTTGCTGGCCACCGATCGGGCCTTCGCCGCCGACCTGCTGGCGTTGCGACCCCATCCCGGCCAGCAGGCCAGCGCCGCCAACCTTCGCACGGTGCTGGCGGGCTCGCCCATCGTGGCCAGCCACCGCCACGACGACGACCGTGTGCAGGACGCCTACTCCATCCGGTGCACCCCCCAGGTGCACGGCGCGGCTCGCGACACCTTCGACTTCGCCGCCGAGGTGACAGATCGGGAGCTGGCGTCGGCGATCGACAATCCGATGGTGCTGGGCGACGGCCGGGTCGAGTCGTGCGGCAACTTTCACGGAGCACCGGTCGCGCTGGCAGCCGACTATCTCGCCATCGCCGCGGCCGAGGTCGGCGCCATCTCGGAGCGACGCATCGACCGGCTGCTCGATGCCAAGCGTTCCCACGGCCTGCCCCCGTTTCTGGCTGATGACCCAGGCGTGGACAGCGGTCTGATGATCGGCCAGTACACCGCGGCAGCTCTGTGCGCAGAGAATCGTCGCCTGGCCTCGCCGGCAGCGGTCGACTCGCTGCCCACTTCCGCCATGCAGGAGGACCACGTGTCGATGGGCTGGGGTGCGGCCCGCAAGCTGCGCCGCGCCGTCGCCAACCTGCGCCGCATTCTCGCGATCGAATGGGTGACCGCCGCCCGCGGCATCGAGCTGCGAGCGCCCCTGCAGCCCGCGGCAGGCACCGCAGCCGCGCTCAACCTGCTGCGCAGCGCAGTGCCCGGCCCAGGCCCCGACCGCTGGCTGTCCCCCGAACTCGCCGCAGCCGATCAGCTGCTCACCGACGAAGCCCTCGTCCCCGCAGTCGAATCAGCCACCGCTCCTCTCGCTTGACACGAGGTCGTCGCGGCAACCTGCCTTGACTCTCAAGCAGCTGGAGGGTCGATGATCTCGGAGTGGTACGCAAGTCGACTGTCAATGTCAGTCTGGATGTCGTGAAGCAACCAGACGACCGCGAGCTCTCCATCGGCGAGTTTGCGCGCTGGTCTCGCCTGCCTGTCTCGACGCTGCGCTACTACCACGAGATCGGAGTGTTGCTACCCGCTCGCGTGGATGCGTCGAGTGGCTATCGCTACTACGAATCGGATCAGCTGGATACGGCTGTGCTGATAAGCGACCTGCGCCAGCTCGGCATGCCGCCAGCAGACATTGCCGTCGTCACTGGTGGTGGCGATTTGTCCGTCGCGCTCAAGGCGCATCGCAATCGGCTGATCTCCGAAATGGAGGATCGCGAACGCGCGATTTCCCGGCTCGATGAACTGCTCGCGACCTCCCGGCGGCGCACCCGCGGCCGGGTGACGATCGAGACACGGCCCCCCGCGGTCGTCGCGAGGTTGCGAGGTCATGTGTCCGTTGCTTCCGCCGCCAAAGACGTGCGGCGCTTGATCGTGCGCCTGAGAGCCCAACTCCGAACGGCTGGAGCAGCGAATCCGGAATGGTATGGAGCGATGTTTCCGCTCGACCTGGAGTCGGACCCCGTCGAGGTGGCTGTCTATGCCGATGTCGACCCACCGTGGCCCCATTCGATCCCGATCGAAGAGTTGCCCGGGGGTGACTTTGCGCTCGTGTCCCACGAGAGAAACACCCCTTTCGCAAGCGCTTACGCCGACCTGCTGGAGTGGTGCGAAACCAACCACCGTCAGGCGGCCGGTGTCGTGCTCGAGGAATACCGCTCGCGCACGACCACAGTCGCCGTCAGCCTCGAAGAGGTCCAGTAGTGCCGGCAGGCCTGCCGGAGGACTGGTTGAGCTCGCCCTGGTTCACGAATGCTCATCGCGACCTCGCGGCGGATCTCACGGCGTGGGTCACCACGCACGCCGAACCGCACATCGAAGCCATCGCAGGAACCGGCGAGCCGGCTCGGACGCTGTATGCCCGGCTCGCCGCCGACGGTTGGTTTGCCGCGGCCGAGCTGGCCGAGCATCCGAACCGGTCAGGGCTCATCAATGCCTGTCTCATCCGAGAGCTGCTCGCCTACAGCAGTGCTATGGCCGACGTGTCCTTCTCTGAGCCGTGGCTTGCGAGCCTGCCCCTCCAGCGGGAATCGCAAGGCCCGGCACGCGAGTTCCTTGACGATCTGCGCTCCGGGCATTGCCTCGCCGCGTTCGCGCTGTCCGAACCAGGTGCCGGATCTGACGTCGCAGCCATGACTACCACTGCCAAGCGTCGTGGCGCGACGTACCTCATCAACGGAACGAAGACCTGGACGTCCAACGCTGGTGTCGCGGATGCATATGTGCTCTTTGCCCGGGAGCCCGCCGAAGGCCCGCGAGCCCTGTCGGCGTTCGTCGTCGACGGCCAAGCTCCGGGCATTGTTCTTGAGGAGCGCCTGGAGGTGATGTCGCCCCACACTGTGGGAACACTGCGTTTCACCGATTGCGGCGTCCCGGCCCGCAATCGCATCGGTGAGCCCGGCGAGGGCTTCTCTCTCGCGATGGCGGCGCTCAGCAGATTCCGGCCGACGGTTGGCGCAGCAGCGGTCGGATTCGCCCGACGCGCGCTTGAAGAAGCAACACGACGCAGTCTGACGCGAACTGCATCGGGGCGACCCATCTGCGACCACCAACTCATTCAGGCGAAGCTCGCCAATATGGCCACCACTGTTGACGCCGCTTCATCGCTTGTCTGGCGTGCAGCCTGGCGACACGACCACACGGATGCACCGCTCACTCAGGCGGCGTCGGCCGCCAAGCTGTTTGCCACCGAGGGTGCCCAGCAGGTGATTGACGACGCTGTGCAGATATTCGGAGGACTCGGTGTTACCCGAGGAACGATTGTTGAACGGCTCTACCGGGAGATCCGTGCATTTCGGATCTTCGATGGCACCAGCGAAATCCAGCAACTCATCATCGCCAAGGAGCTCATCGCTCAAGCTCGGGCTGCGGCGGGTTCGCAACTCTCGCCGGTATGACACACACGCGAAGGCCAGCTGCCTGGTCCAGAAACGTCGCAGAGCGACCCTCGGGCGGATCCGCCAGTGCTGTATATGTACAATTTGTACATGACTGAGATCGCGTTCAGCGACGCACGGAATCGCCTGGCCGACGTGATCACCGAGACCAGCCGGTCCGGCGAACCGATTTCGGTGACGAGGCGCGGCCGTCGTGTTGCAGTGATTCTGGGCGCCGACGCGTTCGACCAACTCGTCGATCGGGCCGATGAGGCCGAAGACCGCCGTGAGCTCGACGCGGCCCGAGCCGAGAATGACTACGTGCCGTGGGAAGAGGTCAAGGCTGCCCTCGGGCTCGAGTGAGCCGGCACATCAGTGAGCCAGTACACGGTCGAGATCTCCCGCCGGGCGGTCAAGACGATCGCCGGGCTTGAACGCGCGGATCAACTCCGGATTCGGGCAGCGATCGACCTGCTGGCGGACGAACCACGTCCGCCTGGCTGCGTGAAGCTTGCTGGTGAAGCGTCTGCGTACCGGGTGCGGGTAGGTGACTACCGGATCGTGTACGACGTCATCGATGACCGGCTCGTGATCCAAGTCGTCCGGATCGGCCACCGCCGCGACATCTACCGAAACCACTGAACTCGCCTCAGCCGGGTAACAGCTTGCCGGCGAGGCCCGAATCGCCGCGGTGAAGGCGGCCTTGGGTCGGGTGTCTCAGTCGGCGGCGATGGCCTCGATCTCGATCATGAGTCCGGGGAAGGCGAGCTGGGTGGCCCCGATCAACGTCATGGGAGGGGTTGCGCCCAGCGGTCCGAACCGTTCGCCGAACGCGCCGAAGTGCTTCAGCGCCTCATCCATGTCGGTGACGTAGACGGTGAGACGCGTGATGTTGGTGAGATCCATGTCAGCGGCGTTCACGACGGCTTCGAGATTGTCGAGCGCCAGCGCCATCTGGCTTCGCATGTCCCCGGCGTGCTGCGGCTTGCCTTCGGCATCGACCGATGTCTGACCTGAACAGACCAGTTGCCTGCTCGCTCCCTCGATGATCTCGGCCTGGTTGAAGCCGAAGTTCAGTGACCACGGCCACGGGTTGACTGGCGTCCTCTTCATTGCATCGGCTCCTTTGGCCTGAGCGACTTGGCGGAGGGAGGGGGATTCGAACCCCCGGAGGCTTGCGCCTCAACGGTTTTCAAGACCGTCGCAATCGTCCACTCTGCCACCCCTCCGCCGGCCAACCTACCGGCAGGTCCCACCAGCACCGGCAGCTCGGGGCATCGCGGTCCGTGCTCAGGTGGGGCTATCTTGAGTCGGCGCACCGGCCATTGTCGGCTGGTTGCAATGGAGAGGTGGCCGAGTCCGGTTGAAGGCGCTTCCCTGCTAAGGAAGTAACTGCCGCAAGGTGGTTCGTGGGTTCGAATCCCACCCTCTCCGCACCTCCTAATCGCCCGAAGTGAAACGACCTGCATGAGAAACCGGCTGCTTCGCTTCGCGACATATGTCGCCGTGGGCGTCGTCACTGGTTTGATCGTCGCCGCAGTGGCCGAGCTCAGCGAGAAGGTGCTGCTGGAGCGAGTGCTGCACCTGCCGCCCTGGCAACGGATGATCGCGCCGGCACTCGGTCTGTGGGGCGCCGTGCTGCTGCTGCGCTGGGCCGACGCCGGCCGGCGGCTCGCGCCCTCAACCTCCGAGGAGTACATCCGCGCCTTCCACGACCGCAACCACCCGATGCGATTCCGGGACCTGCCCACGCGCCTGCTTGCAGGCATCGTGACGGTGGGCTCCGGCGGCGCGGTCGGTCTCGAGGGTCCGTCCATCTATGCCGGCGCCACGGCGGGGAATGCGATGCAGCGGGTCGTCCGCCGGCTGTTCCGAGGCCGCGAGGGCTACGCGCTGCTCGTGGCAGGCGCCGCCGCAGGTGTCAGCGCCATCTTCCAAGCGCCCGCCACCGGCGTGCTGTTCGCGCTCGAAGCCCCCTACAAGAGCGACCTCGGTCGCCGGGCCTTGCTTCCCGCACTGCTCTCCAGCGCCGCCAGCTACGTCGTGTACGTGCTGGTCACCGACTTCGACGATCGCCCCTTCGAGATCGGCACCGAGCTGGTAAGCGTGCAGTTCGGCCGCCAGGAACTGCTGGGGGCCGCAGTAGTCGGCGCCCTCTGCGGGCTCCTGGCGTCGGCGTTCTGCCGCGTGCTGAGCCTGGCCAAGCGGATTCACGCCTCTGACCGTCCGTGGTGGCTGATCGCGCTGAGCGCCGGGGGGATTCTGGTGGG
The DNA here is from genome assembly GCF_965208555.1 of Candidatus Poriferisodalis sp. Taxonomy (GTDB): domain Bacteria; phylum Actinomycetota; class Acidimicrobiia; order Acidimicrobiales; family Poriferisodalaceae; genus Poriferisodalis. The sequence goes on from NZ_OZ242342.1 coordinate 1,825,140, forward strand.
TCTCGCTGCGCTGTGCGAGGTGCTGTTCGACGCGCCCCTGTCGCTGGGACCGACCGCTGAGGGACAGCTGACGGACTGGGCGCTGAACCCCGAGGCGTCGCTGTGGTTGCTGGGCGTCCTGCTCGTGATCCGGATCGTGGCGACGTCGACCGTGCTGGCGGGGGGCGGCGTGGGCGGCGTGTTCATCCCGCTCGCCGTCTTCGGCCTGATCGTGGGTCGCCTGGTCGGCGGATGGATCGAGCTGGGACCCGAGTCGCTGGCGTTCTTCCCCTTCATCGGCGTGGCAGCGTTCCTAGCCGCCGGCTACCGCACCCCGCTCGCAGCGGTGATGTTCGTGGCCGAGTCCACCGGGGCGCCGCTGTTCGTCGTGCCCGCGCTGGTGGCAGTGGCCGTGTCGCAGGTGCTCATCGGCAACGCCTCGGTCTCGCAGTACCAGCGCGACAGTCGCACGGGCCATCTGGAACGACGCCTTGAGATGCCGGTCAACTCCGCCATGTCCACCGAGGTGCCGACAGTGAACGCCGATGCCCCGCTCGCCGATTTCGTGTGGGGCGTGGCGCTGCCCCGCAAGCAGCTCGAGGCCATCGTGGTCGGACCGGCTCAGGATTTCCTAGGCGTGATACGGCTGAGCGACACCCGCGACGTGGACCGAAACGACTGGATGTCGGTGACGTGCGGCGAGGTGATGACCACCGACATCACCCCGGCACGCCCGTCGTGGACGCTGCGCGAGGTCACCGAAGCGATGGCTGACGCCGATATCGAGCTGTACCCGGTGATCGACAGCGGCGGGCGCATCGCGGGCGTGGTCACCGAGAACGCCATCGTCAAGCTGGTGGATTTCCTCAATGAGACACAGGGCGACCGCTGAGCTCGCCAGAGGGGGGCAGATCAGACGATGAGTGAGGCCGAATTCGAAACCGAGACCGAGTCGATTGGATTGCTCGAGGGCCTGGCGACTACGCGGGCCATCCGGCGTTACCTGCCCGACCCGATCCCCGATGAGGACCTGGCGACGATCCTGTGGCACGCCGGCCGGGCGCCCAGCGGCTCCAACCGGCAGATGTTCCGCTTCGTCGTGCTGCGCGACGGTCCGACTGCGCAGCGAGCCAAGGCGCTGCTCGGCGAGTGCTTTCGCAATGGCTGGAACTCGAAGCGTTCAGGCGACGGCTACACGCAGGGCTCCGGCGCCGACGACGATTCGCCCAAGGCACGCATGGCCCGCACCATGCAGCACTTCGTCGACCATTTCGAGGAGACGCCGGTGGTGATCCTGGCGTGCCTGGTGCGGTACCGCCGGCCCACACCCACCGAGGGGGGTTCGGTGTATCCGGCGGTGCAGAACCTGTTGCTGGCGGCCCGGGCGCTCGGCTATGGCGGTGTGATCACCGGATGGCATCGTGAGGTCGAGGACGAGCTGCGCACGCTGCTCGGCATTCCGGACGGCGTGGCGATTCATGCGACCATCCCGTTGGGTCGGCCCGCTGGGCGGCACGGACCGGTGCGGAGGCGGCCTCTGAACGAGGTGGTCTACGAGGACCGCTGGGAACAGGTCCCGCCGTGGGCGGTCGATCCGCCCGGCACGCGCTTCGCTTCAGCAGGTCCGCCGCCTGGCTCGCCGACCTAGGCGGTTTCGGCGGGGCGGTCGGTGTGGCTCCACTGCGACCACGAGCCGACATACAGCCCAGGTCGGCCCAGCCCGGCCCGCTCCATGGCCAGCGCGTCCATGCAGGCGCTGACGCCTGAGCCGCAGTACACGACGGCGTTGTTGCTGCCACCAGCCCCCGTCACACCTTCGGCCTGGTAGCGGGAGCGCAGCGTCGCAGCGTCGGCAAAGCGGCCGTCGGGGCCGAGGTTGTCGGTCATCGGCACGTTGACCGCTCCGGGAATGTGCCCGGGTCGAGGATCGACCGGTTCGGTCTCGCCGCGATAACGATCGCCGCCGCGTGCGTCGATGAGCACCACTTCCCCGCTGGCGCCCGCGCCCGCCGCTCCGTCGATGTCGACGAACGCACTTGCGGGCCAGGCCCGCACCGGGCAGTGAGCTGCGGTGCGCTCATTCGGCGCAGTTTCCGAGTTGCCGGTCCACGCTCCCAAGCCGCCATCCAGCAACGCCGCATCGTGTCCGAGCACTCGCAGCATCCACACCATCCGGCCGGCCGCGGTGCCGCCCAAGTCGTCGTAGGCCACCACCGGGTCATCGGGACCGATGCCGAGGCTCCCCAGCGACGCAGCGAAGCTCTCAGCCGTGGGCAGCGGGTGCCTGCCCAGCTCGGGAGCACCGTGAGCGGACAGGTGGGCATCCAGATCGACCCATATGGCCCCGGGGATGTGCCCGGCGAGATACGCCGCATGGCCTGACCGTCCGTCCAGGTACCAGCGCACGTCGCACAGGACGATCTCGTCGCGACCCGTGATCTCGGACGCTTCGACAACCGGCGGCAGCACTGCGGCGTGCCTCAGCCTTGCCCGAACATCATCAGCCACTGCTGTTCGCTGCTCGGCTTGAAGACGTAGTTCATCTGGCGCGTCTGGCCCATGGTGGCGTAGGGCTCGAACGAGTACCGGTGACCGGGAAACAGCACCGTCGAGTCGGGCACCTTGGCGAGCGTGTCATGCAGCGAGCGGTACATCGCCGCGGGATCGCTGCCGGGCAGATCCATGCGGCCGCAGCCGTCCAGAAAGAGCGTGTCACCCGCAACCAGCGCCCCCTCCACCAGGAAGCACTGGCTGCCCGGCGTGTGCCCCGGTGTGTGCAGCAGCTCGATGTCGATGTCGCCCACCGACACGACATCGCCGGGGGCATGCAGCTCCATGTCGCTCACGGAGATGCCGGTGGTCTTGAGCACCAGCTCGGCCTCGGGCGCCTGCACGTGGATCTTGGTGCCCTGGCGCTCGAGCAGCTGGGCGACGCCCTCAATGCTGTAGCCCATCATGTTGCCGCCCACGTGGTCGGCGTGAAAGTGCGTGGCCAGCACCCCCGACAGGTTCATCTCGTCTGCAGCCAGGATGTCGAGCAGGTCGTCGACGGCATATGCCGGGTCCACCACGACTGCCTCGCGGGTCTCGCGGTCGCCGATCAGATACGAGAAGTTGACCATCTGACGGGCAATCGGGTCGCTGGTGGCGAAGTCCTGTCCCGACAGCAGCTGGCGGAAGTAGAGCCTGCTCTCGTCGTGCTGGTGAGCCTGTGGGGCGCCGGCAGTTTCATCACCCATGACAGCGCACAGTACTCATCGGCGGCAGGTTGGCTCCCGTGCCGTCTGCGCGGCAGTATTCGGCCATGAGCCAGACGCCTGCGCCCTTGTCGGACTTCTACGAGATGGACGAATTCCTCTCTGACGAGGAAACCATGATCCGCGACACGGTCGCCGCGTTCGTCGCCAAAGAATGGGATCCGATCGTGGGCGACCACTTCGAGGCGGGCACCTTCCCCATGGAGCTGGTCCCGACCATCGCCGACATGGGCCTGCTCGGCATGCATCTCGACGGCTACGGCTGCGCCGGCGCCTCGGCGATGGCGTACGGCGTGGCCTGCCGGGAGCTGGAAGCCGGCGACAGCGGGCTGCGCAGCTTCGTGTCGGTGCAGGGATCGCTGTGCATGTTCCCCATCTGGCGCTACGGCTCGACTGAGCAGAAGGAGCAGTGGCTGCCGCGCATGGCCGCGGGCGAGGTCATCGGCTGCTTCGGGCTGACCGAGCCCGACCACGGCTCCGATCCGGCGTCGATGACGACCCGCGCCGTGCGCCGGGGCGACAGCTGGATCCTCAACGGGGCCAAGCGGTGGATCACCAATGCCGGGCTGGCCGATCTGGCCATCGTGTGGGCCAACACCGACGACGGCTTCCGGGGCTTCCTGGTGCCCACCGACTCGCCTGGCTTCGAGGCTCGCAAGATCCAGAACAAGCTCTCGCTGCGGGCCTCGGTGACCGGCGAGTTCTACATGGACGACGTCGAGGTGCCCGAGTCGATGCGCCTGCCCGACGCACTCAGCATCGGCGCGCCGCTGAGCTGCCTGTCCGAGGCCCGTTTCGGCATCGCCTTCGGCGCCGTGGGCGTGGCCCGCTGCTGCTACGAAGCGGCACTCGACTACCAGCTCGAACGCCCGCAGTTCGGCAAGCCGCTGGCCGGCTTCCAGATCAGCCAGATCAAGTTCGCCGACATGCTCACCGACATCACCAATGCCAACCTGCAGGCCATGCGGCTCGGCCAGCTCAAAGAACAGCACCGCCTGCGGCCCCACCACATCTCGATGGCCAAGCGGCACAACTGCCGGGTGGCCATCGATACGGCCCGCACCGCCCGAGCGATGATGGGCGCCAACGGGGTCTCGACGGAATACGCGCCGATGCGCCATGCGGCGAACATGGAATCGGTCATGACCTACGAGGGCACCGAGGAGATCCACGGGTTGATCCTCGGCCAGCAGATCACCAATATCCCCGCCTTCCGCTGACGGCGCGCACCGCCCCATGACACCGAGGTGCGTCATAGTTTCCTGAACGACACGGAACTGCAATGGCGCTGCCGGAACGCCGCCGGAACGATGGACGTCATTCGGGTAGAGCTGCGCAACGCGCAGCCGCCGAGGGGAGGGAACGCCATGGCTGTTCCAGCAGATTCAACGATCAAGCGCTCCGGGGGCAGATGGGCACGGTGGCTGGCGGTGGCCGCAGCACTGCTGCTGGCAGCGGCCTGCGCCGGCGGGAGCGACGACAGCGACTCCGCCTACACCGAAGACGCGCCGGCGAGCTTCGCTGCATCTGACGACGCCATGTTCGCCGAGGAGATGACGGAGGAGGAGATGGCCGCTGAGGTGACGTTGACAGAGGGCCAGGCGAGCAGGCGGGCGCTCGGAGACGCCGCAGCGGACGAAGAGATGTCGGACGAATCTGGCACCAGCACCCTGGCAGCCGGCGTGCCCGCAGTGCCGGCGGATCTGGACCGCGACATCATCTACACAGCCTGGATCGCGGTGGAGTCGGCCGACGTGGCTGCCGCAGCGGCCCGAGCCAGCTCGATCATCGAGACGCTCGGCGGCTTCACGTTCGCCCAGGACACCCGCACCCAGGGCCGAGCGCACACCACGCTGACGTTCAAGATCCGACCGGAGCAGTTCCGCACTGCGCTGGCGCAGCTGTCCAACGTCGGTGAGCTGGTCGAGCAGTCCGTGAACGCGGAAGACGTCAGCGACGTCGTCGTGGACCTGAACAGCCGCATCTCCACCGCGGAGATCAGCGTGAACCGGCTGCGGGAATTCCTGTCACAGGCCACAGAGGTAGACGGCGTGGCCGAGCTGGAGCGCGAGCTGGCAAACCGCGAATCCAACCTGGAGCGCCTCCGCGGGCAGCTGCGGTCGCTGCGAAATCGGGTGGAGTTGTCGACGATCACACTGTCCATCACCGAGTCCGTCGAGGCGGTGCCGCCCACCTCAGTGGTCATGCAAGCCTGGCTGGCGCTCGGCGACGAGGATCCCTGCCTCGGATTCGAGCACGTGGACTCACCGCCTGACGGCGACGTCGGCCTCTGCATAGAGCTGGAGAACGACGGCGAGACGGCGCTGACCGACATACGGCTCAGCTCGCATGCGCTGCGCTTCGCCAACGACGATCTGACCGTGCTCAACGGCGCGGACCTGGAGCGGATCGAACCGGGTGAACGAGTGGTCGCCACGCTGACAGAGACAGTGACCGATGGCCGCATCGCGGGCCGAGTGGCCACGCGGGGACTTGAGATCGATGTGCGCCTCAGCGCCGTGCCAGTCACCGAAGCCGGCACAGAGCTCGCCCGCCTGGCCCGCAGCCACGGTCTGTACCTCTTCGTCTACGAAGAGGAGGCGTCGCCTGGCTTCGGTGACGCGCTGAGCGGGGGCTGGGATGCCCTGGTGGCTGTCGGGAACGGTGTGCTGCTGGTCATCGGCGCGCTGTTGCCGTTCCTGCCGGTCATCGCGATTGCGCTCCTGGTGGCGTGGTGGTGGCTCCGCCGCCGCCGTGCCCATCGTGCAGACAGCTGAACCAGACATATTCGGACACGCAACATAATGTCCGTTTCTGTCCGACTGGTAGGCGCCAGACTGCTCGCATGCAGGTCGAGGCCGTTCGCACCACTGGCATCTACTGCCGCGCTGACTGCTCGGCGGAGCCGCTGCCGCACAACGTCACGCACTACTCCAACCAAGTAGCGGCAGAAGCAGCAGGGTTCCGGCCCTGCCTGCGCTGCCACCCCGAACGCCGCGCCGGTTCGCTCGCCGATCTCGACGTGCCCGCGCCGGTCGCGGCGGCGCTGCTGCACATCAACGACGGCTACCTCGACAGCCATGACGAGGAGACGCTGGCGACCCACGTGGGCTACAGCGGCCGGCAGCTTCGACGCCTGTTCGAACAGCATGTCGGCGCCACCCCCACCACGATTGCCCGCTCCCGCCGGGCGCACTTCGCGCGCTGCCTCATCGACGACACCGATCTGACGTTCGCCGAGATCGCGCGCGCCGCAGGGTTCGGCGGACCACGGCAACTGCACCGGGCCATGACCTCGGTGTTCTGCTTCACACCGACCGAGCTGCGCTCCAAGCGCAGCGGCAGCGACTACGCAGAACTCGACGGGGGTCTGGTGCTGACGGTGCCCACGCTGGCGCCGTACGACTTCAACGCGTTCGTCGAGCATCAGGACTGCCGGTCGATTCCCGGCGTGGAAGCCGTGGTCGCAGATGAGACCGGGCCGACGTATGTGCGCAGCTTCAGTGCTTGCGGGCACCCGGGCATTGCAGAGGTGGCAGCCCTGCCAGGCGAACGCGAGCACCTGCAGCTGCGGCTGCATCTGCCGACCTACGACTCGATCATCGACGCAGTGAGTCGGGTCCGCACGCTGCTGGGAACCGATGAAGATCCCGCCGCTGCGGCTGCCACGCTGGGGAAAGACCCCGTCATCGGCCCGCTCGTGCGCACGACTCCGGGGCTGCGCGTGCCGCGCGCGTGGGATCGCTTCGAGACCGCCGTGCGGATCATCGTGGGGCAGCAGATTTCGCTTGCGGCAGCGTCCACGCTCAGCGGCCGCATTGCCGAGCGCTTCGGCACACCGATCGACCCCGTGCTGGAGTGCTGCGACGACGTCTTGGTGCCGCTCACGCACCTGTTCCCGAGCGCCACAACGCTTGCGAGCGCGGGTGGGACGGGGTTCGACGGCCTGGGTTTCACCCAGCAGCGCATCGCCACGATCGTCGGCTTCTCCCAAGCGGTGGCTGACGGCGAGTTGGACTTGACCGCCGTCGACACGCTGGATGCAACCGTGTCCCGGCTGTGCGAGCTGCCGGGGATCGGCCCGTGGACCGCGCACCTCATCGCAATGCGGGTGTTCGGCCATGACGACGCCTTTCCGGCGTCCGACCTGGGCCTGCGGCGCGCAGCGGAACGCTTGGTCGGCCGCCCGGTCGGCGCCCGCGAACTCGAGGCGCTCGCGGACAGCTGGCGCCCGTACCGTTCGTGGGCCGCGCAGCACCTCTGGCATGCCAGCCGCCAATCGGGTCCGAGCACTCGCTGATCTGCCCTCCCACTACCGCCTTCCCCCAACCCGTCCCTGCTATCCGAGGAGCACCGAGCCAACATGAGCACCGACACCCACTGGCATACGACTGTCGACAGCCCCATCGGGCCGCTGGGCCTAGTGGCCACCGACGAGGGACTGCGCGCCGTGTCGTGGCGCGGCGACGAGACCTCCGTCAAGCTGCCCGACGACATGGTCGAAGACCCCGATCATCCGATCCTGCGCCAAGCTGCGCATCAGCTCGGCGAGTACTTCGACGGCGACCGCACCAGCTTCGACCTTCCGCTGGACCTGCGCGGCACGCCATTCCAAGAGGCCGCCTGGCGCGCACTCGGCGACATCCCCTACGGCAGCACCCGCAGCTACGGCGAGCAGGCCGCCCTCATCGGTCGCCCCAAGGCGGTACGCGCCGTCGGCCAAGCCAACGGCCGCAATCCCGTCCCCATCGTGCTGCCATGCCACCGGGTCATCGGCGCCAACGGCTCACTCACCGGGTTCGGCGGCGGCCTCGACCTCAAGACCCAGCTGCTCCAGCACGAGGGCGCTCTCGACTGACCGGCCCGGTGCGCTGCAGTTCGCTTGCCGCTCGTGTGCAGTGCGCGAGGAGGGACTTGAACCCTCACACCCTTGCGGGCACAGGCACCTGAAGCCTGCGCGTCTGCCAATTCCGCCACTCGCGCGTGGGGCGAACAGACTAGCCCGCGAACCTCCGCTCCTACACTGGGCCCTCGTGGGTGGCGCCAGCCTGGTCGGCAGCGACGGACAGTGCCACGAACTGGGCTCTTCGACGGTCATCGGACGGCGCGAGGACTGCGACATCGTGCTGAACGGGCCGAAGGTCTCACGGCGGCATGCGCAGATCAGGTCCAGCGCGGACGGCCTGCTGCTGGTGGACCTCGCCAGTGTGAACGGCACGCTGCTGAACGGAGTCGAGATCACCAGCGAACGCTTGTCGAACGGCGATGTCGTGACTATCGGCACTCATGAACTGCGGCTGGAGCTGGACTGATGTCTGAGCAGTTGGTGCGGCTGCTCGCGCTGTGCGTGCTTGTCCTGCTGTACCTGTTCTTCTTCCGGGTGATGCGAGCCGTGTGGGCCGGTGTCGCGACACCCCGCAATCACCTCAGCTGGAGATCGCTGCGTGCATGGCGCGGAGACGGGTCCCCCAACGGCACTGCGGCCCCGCAGCCGGCAGCTTTGGTCGTCCGTTCGCCGTTGAGCGCTCAAGGGGAACGGCACGTTCTGGCCGACGCGCTGACCATCGGGCGAAGTCCCGAGTGCGACGTGATCATCGACGACAGCTACTCGTCGCAGGCTCATGCCCGCCTGTACCGCGACGGCAGCCAGCACTTGCTGGAGGATCTGGGGTCGACGAACGGGACCTACCTGAACCGTCAGAAGGTCGCCAACGCCACCGTTGTGCGCATCGGCGATTTCGTGCAAGTCGGCTCCACCGTCTTCGAGGTCAGCGCGTGACGGTGTCCCGAAGCCGCGAGACTGGGCCGCTATGAACGCGCCTGCCCGCCAGATGCGCATTCGCTGGGGCGGAGCGTCGGATCGGGGCCTGCGCCGCGCCGAAAACCAGGACGCCATGTACGCCGACATCGGACTGTTCGTGGTGGCCGACGGCATGGGCGGCCACCTCGGCGGCAGCGTCGCATCGAGCCTCGCGGTGAAGACCGTCGCCGCAAACTCCCCCTCGACGCCAGCCGAGTTGCTGGGAGCGGTTCGCCATGCCAACCAAGTGGTGCATCACCGATCGACTGCCCATGCGGATCTCGCGGGCATGGGCACCACGCTGTGTGCCATCGCCGTGGTGCAGCAAGACGACAACCGCGTCTGGTGCTTGGTCAACGTGGGCGATTCCCGCGTCTACCGATTCCAGGGGGGCGAGCTCACCCAGCTCACGATCGATCACAATTTCGTGGCCGAGATGATCCGCGCCGGCGACCTCACCGCCGAGCAGGCCGCTGACCATCCGCGGCGCAACACGCTGACTCGGGCCATCGGCGTGGAGCCCGAGGTGATGGTCGACGACTGGATCCTCGAGCTCACCGGCAACGATCGATTCCTGTTGTGCACAGACGGCGTGACCAACGAACTGGACGAGTCCGACATCTCCGAGCTGCTCGATATCGACGAGCACCCGTCGGATGTGGCACGCGCCCTGGTGCGGCAGGCGAATGACCGCGGGGGACGCGACAACTCGACCGCACTGGTGGTCGACGTCGACATCGAGGGGATCGCGAGCGAACCGACGACGGCGCACGCCGAGGCCCCGCAGCCTGACGGCAGCATCCAGCGAACGTCGAGGCGACGCAGCTGGCGACGTTCGCGCGCGCGCTGAGAGGATCCGTCGCTGCGAGTCCGACGCCGCACCGAGACAGCGCTCGCCGCAATGGCGGGCGTGGTGGTTTGCACGACATTTGCCGTCACCGCGCTCGGTGTGGAGCAGAACTCGTTCTGGGGCGGTGCCAGCAGCTCGGGCGGCGCCGAATCGCTGTGGGGCACCGCCGGCTGGCTGGCAGCCGTCGTGGCCGGCGGTGCGGCTGCCCGCGTCGCGATCAAGCGGTGGGCGCCGAACAGCAATGAGCTGTTGCTCGGGATCGTCGGGTTGCTCATCGGCATCGGCTGGGTCTTCGTCGCGCGGGTCGACGCCCGGCTGGCGTCCGAACAAGCAGTCGCTGTGCTGCTGGGCTTCGCAGCCATTGTCGGAAGCTTGGCGGCCGCACGGCGGCTCGACTGGTTCCTGAGCCGCCCTGGCGCGTGCGGGCTCATCGCGGCGGCGCTTCTTGCCGTGGGGAGCTTCTCCGGCGGAGCCGATGTCTCGGCCGGCGCGTACGAGCCTCCGCGGCAGTGGCTGGATTTGGGGACGCTGCTGAGCGTCCAGCCCTACGGTCTCGCCAAGATCGTCGCTGTCGTCGCTGCCTGCGGGCTCACAGCAACCGCGCCGCGCTGGCTTGGGCCCCGCCTCACCCCGCACCGCCATGCCGCAGGAGCGAGCGCTGCGGCAGTCGGCGCGTGGGCGCTGCTCATCATCGGTGCTGACCTCGCTTCGTCGGTGATCATCTTTGCAGCGGCCTGGCTGCCGCTGTGGCTCGACGGAGACGATCTCGTCGGCAGTGACGTGCCGACCATGCCCCGATCGACGCGTGCGAGGGCACTCAACGGGGTACTCGTCACCTACGCCATCGGTGTCGGCGTGCTGGTCACCGTGTATGACCGGCTGTCGGCACAAGCGCACTACTGGCTGAACCCGTGGATCGATGCCGAAGGAGCAGCGGTCGTCGACGCGGCCTTTGCAATCAGCGCCGGCGGCATCAGCGGGGTGGGACCCGGACTCGGCGCGCCGCAGCACTTGCCCGAAGCGCACAGCGAGTTCATCTTTGCCGTCATTGCCGAAGAACTCGGCATCCTGGGCGGCGCCGCACTGCTCGCCGCATTCATCTTGCTGGTCGGCATCGGCGCCGGCATCGCCCAGCGCGCGCACCGAACCCACCGACTTCTGGCAACCGCTGCCACGTCGATCATCGGGCTGCAGGCGCTGTTCACCGTTGCCGGCGTGTTGCGGCTGCTGCCGCACACCGTCGGAGCTTTGCCGTTCGTGGCCTACGGACCATTGGCAATGGTGGGCAACTGCATGGCCGTCGGGTTGTTGCTGGCCATCTCCGATGCCAGCGATGCCCCTCACGGCGAGCCGCAACAACTCCCGCTGAGCAGTCCGTGAATCGCCGTGTCATCCGGCTGACTCTGGCGCTCGCCGCCGGCTTCGCGGTCCTGTTGGTTCAACTCACCAACATCGGCTTCGTGAGGGCTGGCGAGCTGCGTCGGCACGAACTCAACACACGCGCAGCCGCGGCTGCCATCGGCAACGCGCGCGGTGGGATCGCCAGCGTCGACGGCGAGACCCTTGCGCCTTCGATCAGTCCCGGCGACAGGAACGGCGCGCCCGTGCTGCGCACATACCCGCACGGACCGCTCTATGCGCACATCGTCGGCTACCTGGGACCTGAGGCCGGGGCGAGCGGGGTCGAGCGCAGCTACGACAGCGAGCTGTCCGGCACGACGACCGGCATCGCTGTGCGGGAGCTGACCGACCTGTTCGCCGACAGCGGTCGAGTGGGCGACATCGTGCTGACCCTGAACCACGGAGTGCAGCTCACCGCACGTGCTGCGCTGGGCGACCGTGACGGCGCCATCGTTGTCATCGACCCGGCGACCGGCGCGGTCGTCGCGATGTGGTCGCGTCCGAGTCTTGACCCAGGTGCGCTGGTATCGCTGGGGCCCGACGCTGATGGAGCGGATGCTGGGCTTCCTTCGGCACGCGCCTACCAGCGTCACTACGCCCTCGGCGTCAGCGAATCGCTCAGCCGAGCGGGTGTCGATTTGCTGGAGGGCGCACGTCAGGAGCCGGGCTCGACCAGCATCGATCTGCCCAGCGAACCGGATGGGGCTGATCCAAACGACCCCGGCATGGGCGATGGCGATGTCGAACGGGTGCGATTGACACCGCTGCAGCTCGCGCTGGCGGCCGCGTCGCTCGCCAATGACGGGATCCGCATGCGCCCCCACGTCGTGCACCGCGTTGACATCCGTTCGAACGAGGGCGAAGCGTCAGCGCCCGATGCATCGGTCGAGAGCACACCACGCGAAGCCGGGCGCCTGTTCTCTCCGGCCGACGCAGCCGCATTGCTGGCTCGCATGATCGCAGAGGCACGGCAATCGTCGATCAGCCTTGAGTCGGCCGACGGCGTCGAGCTCGCCGCGGCGTCTGCCGTCGGCTGGCTGGGCGAAGCGACCGGTGACCGTGCGCGCATGGGGGGCTGGGCGGTGCTGCTGGCCCCAGCCGATGCACCCACGGTTGCGGTCGCGGTGCTGATCGAACCCGATGCCACTCTTGACATCGGGGACCCGCGAGGCGGCGGTACCTTGGCAACGATGATCGCTGCGACCGCAGCGGAAGCCGCCCTTGCGCTGCGAGCAGTTCCGCAGCCCGACCGTCCCTAGCTCGCCCGACCGCCTCGCAGCCGCCTCGACGGCCCGATCACCCGCCCCGTGCTCATGGCAGACACCGACAACCCAATCTTCGGCGGTCGCTACGAGCTGTTCAGCCGCATCGCGCGAGGCGGAATGTCCGAGGTGTTCCTGGGCCGTGACCGCCTGCTCGACCGGCCCGTCGCCGTCAAGGTCCTGTTCCCCGAATTCGCTACCGACTCGTCGTTCGTCGAACGGTTCCGGCGTGAGGCCCAAGCTGCCGCGAACCTGAGCCAGCCGAACGTGGTCGGCGTGTACGACTGGGGCAACCACGAAGGCACGTACTACATCGTGATGGAGTACGTCGAGGGTCGAAGCCTGGCGGAGGTCATCCGCAGCGACGGCCCGCTGCATCCTGATCGTGCTGCGGACATCGCCATCGACATCGCCGCTGCGCTTGCTTTCGCTCACGGCAACGGCGTCGTGCACCGCGACATCAAGCCGGGCAACGTCATGATCACCCAGGCCGGCCAGGTCAAGGTGGCCGATTTCGGCATCGCACGGGCGCTCGGCGGCGGGAACGACGACCTGACCCGCACCGGTTCTGTCATGGGCACCGCTACCTACCTGTCGCCCGAACAGGCGCAGGGGCTCGATGCCGATCCGCGCAGCGATGTGTACTCCCTGTCGGTCGTGCTCTACGAGGTGCTCACGGCCGGTCCGCCGTTCACCGGGGAGAGTCCCGTCGCCATCGCCTACAAACATGTCCAGGAAGCGCCGGTCCCGCCATCGCGTTACAACGCCGACGTTCCTCACGAACTCGAGGCCATTTGCCTGCGTGGACTCGCCAAGGATCCCGAGGCGCGCTATGGCTCGGCCGCCGAGCTGCGCAACGACTTGCTGCGGTTCCGGGCTGGTCAGCCGACACATGCTGCCGCGACCGACATCACGGCGTACTTCCCCGCAGTGACGGCTGCTCCGCCTGAAGGGGCACCGCGCACTTCCGCTGGGGAACAGGCCGCCGCTCCGCCGCAGGCTCCGACTCCGGCGTACCAGCAGCCGCCAGCCGCCCCACCGGCGGCGCCCCCCTACGGCCGCCATGGAGGCGGCGCAGGTGACTACGGCGGCCCGCAGTACCCGCCGCAGTACCCGCAGGGGCCGCCGCCGGGCGCGGTGGAGCCGCCCGATCGCACGCCGATGTGGATCACGCTGCTGGTCATCTTGCTGCTGGTCATCGCCGGGCTGGTGTTCCTGCTGGTCAACGACCGCGGCGAATCCGGGGTGGTGGCCGAACCCGAGAGCACCTCCGATGTGCGGCTGCGAGTGCCCAATGTGGTGGATCTGCATTTCGCCGATGCAGAACGAGCGCTGGAGGACGCCGGTTTCGAGCACGTCACCGTCGAGTTCTCCGAACGTGACGGCGACGAGAACACCGTGTTCCAGCAGAATCCTCGAGCGGGCCTGCTGCTGGCCGAACCCAACGATCCCGACAACCCGATCACGCTTTTCGTGAGGAGCCCTCGTACGCTTGTCCAGCTCCCGAACGTGGTCGGGCGGACCTTTGAAGAAGCCGAGTCCGTGCTGGTCACGGCAGGCTTCAGCGTCGAGCGGATCGACGAGCGCAACGAGAGTCTGGCACGCGGGCTGGTGACCGCTCAGAGCATCCCGAGCACTGAGCAACGGCCGCCTGGTACAGGGATAGTGCTCACCGTTTCCGCTGGCCGCGGTGAGGTCGAGGTGCCACGGCTGGCCGGCCAGACCGAGACCGACGCGCGGGTCGCGCTGGCTCGCCTCGGGCTCGTGGACGATCCCGAGCGGGAATCCTCTACCGAATTCACCGAAGGGACAGTGATACGCACCAGTCCCGAGGCCGGTACCTCAGTGGAACGCGGAAGCACAGTCGCATTGATCGTGTCCGACGGGCCCGAGGAGTTGGTCGTTCCCGCACTTGAGGACTTCGGCACGACGCTGGCCGATCGGATCGAGGCAGAGCTGCTGTCGCTGGGATTCACGGTGAAGCGCACAGCGCGCGAGGTGTCCAATCTTGATGTCAACACCAATGTCGTCCGGGACATCAGCCCTGAGCCCGGAACCGTGCTCATCGCTGGATCCGAGGTCATCCTGCACCTGTTCAAGCCGCCGGCGGTGCTGACGGTTCCGAGCCTGCAGGCACTGGAGACCTTCGACCCCGACGGAGTCGAAGCAGCCTTGACAGAACTGGGCTTCATGGTCGAACGGCGCACGCAGTCTGTCGCTGACGGCGATCCTGCCGCTGGGCAGGTCATCTCCCTCGACCCCTCGCCGGGTACCGACATCAGGATCAACTACGACACCATCACCATGGTCATCGGCGCTGCTGAGTCTGACGGGGACAGCCCCACCGGTGGCGGCGAAGAGACCGATCCCAACAGTTAGGTTGGCGCGTCATGGCCCGACCCCGCAAGACCAGCCGCATCACGCCCAAGGGCACGCGCCCGCAGAACGCGCCCGCACAGCAGCACGGCGCCGGCGGCGATGCCCCTCAGAGCGCCTCATGGTTCGGCTGGCTGATTGTGGTGCTGCTCGGCCTCGGCACTGCGGTGATCGTGGCGAACTACATGAGCTGGCTGCCGGGCAGTCCCGCGAGCGCATGGATTGCCGTGGGCTTGGCCATCGTCTTGGTCGGCATCCTGCTGGCGACGCGCTGGCGATAACTGGTGCGAATCACACGGATGTAACTATCCCCAGACTGTGGAAAACCTGTGGATCTTCTACTCGTCGGCGTTGGCGACGAGGTCCATGTCCTCGCTGCAGCAGCGGGGCGGTTCGGGGTGCTGCACCGGTGCCCGTGTCATGCGCATCTCAGTGCCGCAGAGGCTGCACCGGTAGGTGAGCCGCACCCGTCGCAGCTCTCCTGGTGGCGGGGGCGGGGGGATGGGCCTTGAGAACGTGGCCATCATTCGCAGGCCGAGCCGGTACACGATGTAGATGAACACCAGCGAGAGCGGCACGGCCAGCCACAGGCTCACGCCATCACGCTAACGGTGCTTGTGACATTGTTTGTCTGTGCGGCCTTCTGGGACTGAGCCGGGGGACTTTGTCGAGTACGACATGGATCTCTATGAGGCGCAGCGCCGCAGCGCCATGCGGTCTGCGCTGGAGGCCAGCCGGGCCGAGCTGTCGGCAGAGCTCGGCGTCGAGCTCCGGGTTGCCAGCGACGGCAACGAACTGGTGCTGGTCGACGCCGACGGGATCCGCTATCGGGCGAGCTTGAACCCCCGTGGGCGGCTGGTGCTGACGGCCGCTCGCAAGGCGAGCCTGCTCTAACGCGAGGGTGCCGCCCGGAAGGCTCGCTCGAGCAGGGACGACGGTGCCGGCTCGGGCTCCGGCATTTCCGCGGGCTCGGGCCGTGAGCGGGGCTTGAACAGCGGCGGGGCCTCCTCGGCGGCTCCCGCAGCCGGTTCGGCTCGAGGCACGACAGGTTCGGGCTCGGGGGCTCGCTGATCAGTGAGCTCCCATCCGACCGGCACCTTGATCCGGTTCGCATGGGTCCGGCACAGCGGCATGATCATGTCGCGCTGGCGGGAGGTGCCAGCCATGGTGGCAGCGTCGAGGTCGTAGAGCCACGCCCTCGTTCCCGGCACGTCGTAGCCCAGCCCTGCGGTGGCCATTTCGGTGCACATCCCTCGAACACACTGCAACATGGCTTCCGACGGTACCGGCGCGCCTGGCGCTGGGAGGGGATAGGCGGCCTGCAGGCAAGCCCGCAGCCCGGTGCCGCAGGACCGATCTCGCTAGGGTTCACTGCGCCAGAAGCAGACCTGCAGCTGGCGAGCACACGAGGGGAGCAGCTGTGGTTGGCGGAGCATTGAAGTCCGCGAGCATGGACGATTTCGATCTTCGGATGTCCACCGAGGTCGAGCCGCTGTACGAGGCAGTCAAGGCGTTCATCCGCGACGAGGTCGACCCCATCACCGAGGAATTCCACCGGATGGGCGAGAACCGCGAAGACCGCTGGAGCTGGGCACCCGGCCAGCTCGAGCTGCTGGACGGCGCCAAGGCAAAGGCACGTGAGCAAGGCCTGTGGAACTTCTTCCTGCCCGACGCCGACACCGGCGAAGGGCTGAGCAATCTGGACTACGCCTACATCGCCAACGAGCTGGGCAAGAACCGGCTGGCCTCGGAGTGCCTGAACTGCTCCGCGCCCGACACCGGCAACATGGAAGTGCTGGAGCGTGTCGGCACACCTGAGCAGAAGGCGCAGTGGCTCGAGCCGCTGCTCGAGGGCAAGATCCGCTCGGCCTACGCCATGACTGAGCCGGCGGTGATGAGCTCGGACGCCAAGCAGGTGCAGACCAATGCCGTGCTTGACGGCGACGAGTGGCTGATCAACGGCGAGAAGTTCTACATCTCGGGTGCCGGCGATCCCCGCTGCAAGATCATGATCACGATGGTCCGCACGAATCCCGACGCGGACACCTACAAGCAGCAGTCGCAGATCCTGGTGCCGATCGATGCTCCAGGCGTCGAGATCCTGGGGCCGATGCACGTGTTCGGCGCCGACGACGCTCCCCACGGGCACATGCACATCCTGTTCAACGACGTGCGCGTGCCGAGGGAGAACATCCTGCTCGGCGAAGGCCGCGGCTTCGAGATCAGCCAGCTGCGGCTCGGACCGGGACGCATCCACCACTGCATGCGCTCGATCGGCTCGGCCGAGAAGGCCATCGAGATGATGGTGGATCGGGGTGTGAACCGCGAGGGCTTCGGCAAGAAGCTGATCAACCTCGGCAAGAACATGGAGATCGTGTCGCGCTCACGCATCGAAGTGGAGGCGATGCGGCTCATGGTGCTGCGAGCGGCGAAGGCCATGGACACGCTGGGCAACGCGGAAGCCCGGGTCTGGGTCAGCGCCGTCAAGGCGATGGTGCCCGAGAAGTGCTGCGACATCATCAACGAGGCCATCCAGATGCACGGTGCTGCGGGCGTCTCGCAGTGGTTCCCGCTGGCGGACATGTGGCACGCGCAGCGCACGCTGCGGTTGGCCGATGGCCCCGACGAGGTGCATCACCACGTCGTGGCTCGGGCTGAGGTTCGCACTCGTGAGTCAGAGCGGGCGATGGGCTTCGCCGACGATCACACGTTGGACGGGCCGCGTCAGCCTGCAATGGCTTTCTCTGGCCCGTAATCGCGGCCGGTCAGGCGTGGTGGGGGTCGCCGAGATCTCGTAAGGCCCAGTCGCGCAGCTCCACCTTGCGGATCTTGCCGGAGGGGGTGGCGGGCATTTCGTCTACGAAGATCACGCGGCGGGGGATCTTGAAGCTGGCTATGCGGCCTCGGCAGCGCTCGATGAGCGAGTCCTCGGTGATCTCTGGTGGGGCTGTTGCGGTGAGCTGGACGAAGGCGACCGGGACCTCTACGAGGCGGGGGTCGGGGTAGCCGACGACTGCGATCTGCTCGACGCCGTCTACTTCGAGCAAGTAGCCCTCGACCTCGGCCGGCGAGACGTTCTCGCCGCCTACCTTGAGCATGTCCTTGTGGCGACCGATGAAGACGGCGTGGCCGTCGGGCCGCATCCTTGCGATGTCGCCGGTGTCGAGCCAGCCATCGTCGCCGAGCACTTCGGCGGTGGCCTCGGGGCGGCGCCAGTATTCCTCCATGACCGTGTAGCCGCGGACGAACAGCGCCCCCGGCACATCGGGCGCGCACTCTTCGCCGGTCTCCAGGTCACGAATCTGGTACTCGATGCCGTCCATCGGGTAGCCGGAGGCCTCGGTGCGCAGCTCGACGGAGTGGGTGGGGTGGCTGCAGCTCACGAACGCCCACGATTCGCTCATGCCCCAGCCCGAGATGGTCGGGCAGAACACTTCCTGAGCCCGCCGAGCGATCGGCGTCGATGACTCCATGCCCGCCGCCAGCGTTCCCATGCGCAGGCTGGACACGTCACGGGGGTGCTCGTCCTGAGCCCGCAGCAGGTCGCCCCAGTGCGAATCGAAGCCATGCAGGACGGTGCCGCCACGTGATTCCACTTCTGCCAGCACCGCTGCCGGATCGAAGACGTCGAACAGCACTTGGCAGCCGCCGCTCAGCACTGCCTGGATCGACACCTCGCCATAGCCGAACAGGTGAAACAGCGGCAGGTAGCTCATGTGAATGTCGTTGGCGGTGTGCCCCAGCAACATGGTTCGCTCGCGGCTGTTGCGCAGCGGTCGATGGGTGTGCACGACGCCCTTGGGGTGGCCGGTCGTGCCCGACGTGTACGCCAGCATCATGCGGTCGTCGACAGTCACGCTCGCGGCGCGCTCAGCCAGCTCCTGGTCGGACACGCTTTCGCCTGCCGCCAGCAGATCCTCCCAGCTCAGCGAGTCGGCGAGCGCATCGTCCCTCGGCTGGCCGGTGAAGATGAGCTGTTCGAGGTGCCCGGCGGCGGCGATGTCGGCATGGGCCTCGCAGAGCATCTGGCGGTAATCGATCGGGCCCGAGGAATCGATCGAGATCATGAACCGGCTCTCGGACTGCGCCACCGTGTAGGCCACATCGTCAGTGCGGTACCGGGTGTTCAGCGGCACGATGCAGCCGCCCACCTTGGGAATGGCGTACTGCAGCCACAGCCACTCGGGCAGGTTGGTCATCCACACCGCCACGTGGTCGCCGCGCTGTGCGCCCAGCGCCATCAGCCCCTTGGCGACACGATCAACCTCGGCGGCGAAGTCGGCGTAGGTCCAGCGGCGGCCGCCGAAGACCACCGCTGGACGATCCCCCCACAGGCGTGCCGCTCGATCGACGACATCGCCCAGCAATAGCCAGTCGTAGCTTGCACTTGCAGCCATCGCCGCAGCGTAGAACGGCGGCCTGCCGGTCCGCGGGGCCGCCTACCGCACGAACGGACGGCGGGGGCTACGTTGAGCGGGTTCTCGCCTCGCCCCGAAGGAGTCTGCTGTGGAATTCGATCTGATGACAGGGTCCTCGACGTGGAACGATGCGGCCGATCTGGCCCGCAAGGTCGAGGGCGCCGGCTTCTCGGGGATGCTCTATACCGAGACCGGACAGGTGCCCTGGATGCAGCTCGCTGCGGCCGCCATGGCAGCCCCCAGCCTGACCTTCACCACCGGCATCGCCGTGGCCTTCCCCCGCAGCCCGATGGTGTCGGCCCAGATCGCGTGGGAACTCGCAGGCGAGACCAAGGGCCGCTTCCGGCTGGGACTCGGCAGCCAGGTCAAGGGTCACATCGTGCGGCGCTACTCGTCTGAGTTCGATCGACCGGCGGCGCGAATGCGCGACTACACCGAAGCAGTGAAGGCCTGCCTGCGGGCATTCCGGCGGGAGGAGAAGCTCAGCCACGAGGGCGAGTTCTTCAACCTCAGCCTGCTGCCGGCCCAGTGGACGCCGCGCAGCCACGACTACGGCGACATCAAGGTCGACATCTCCTCGGTCGGCCCGGTGATGAATGGGGTTGCCGGCGAGGTTGCCGACGGCGTGCATGTCCACCCGATGCACACGATGCACTACATCCGCGAGCGGCTGCTGCCCGAGGTGGCCCGGGGGGCCGAACGCGCTGGCCGCAACGTCGACGAGATCGACCTGATCGTGCCGGTCTTCGCTGCGCCGGGCGACTCCGGTGACGAACTCGCGCCGCTCGTTCGCCGAGCCAAGACCCAGATCGCTTTCTACGGCACCACGCCGAACTACTCGTTCCAGTTCACCGACCTGGGGTACGAGGGGGTCACCTCTGCGCTGCGGGATCGCATGGCCGCCGGCGACATTTCCGGCATGGCCGACTGCATCACCGACGACATGCTCGAGCACTTCGCGCTCGTCGCCCCTTGGAACGAGATGGCTGATCGGCTCAAGGACCGCTACGACGGCACGGCAGCCCGGGTCGTGATGTACCTGGCGGAGGAACAGATCCGCAAGGACCCCGACATGGTCCACAAGTGGGGCGAGGTGGCGCAGGCCACGCGCTCCTGAGCAGACCCGCACCGGAGCCCTCGACGGCAGGAGACGAGATGACCGACAACGGCAACGCAGACCGGGTGGCCCTGGTAACCGGCGGCGGCCGGGGCATCGGTCGAGAGATCTGCTTGGGCCTGGCTCGGGCCGGCCGCGGAGTCGCCGTCGCCGACCTACGGGTGCCCGAGGCCACCGAGACGGCAGCCATGATCAATGCTGGGGGCGGTACGGCGGTCGCCGTCGAGATGGACGTGGCCGACGCCGGTGCCGTGTCGGCGGGCTTGTTGGCCGTTGCCGACCAGCTCGGTCCGGTCGAGATCCTCGTCAACTGCGCCGGCTGGGACGTGCTGACACCCTTCGTTGCAACCGATGAGGACTTCTGGGACCGCGTCATCGAGATCAACTACAAGGGCCCGCTCCGGACGACGCACGGATGCCTGCCCGCCATGATCGAAGCGGGCTTCGGGCGGATCGTGAACATCGGCTCCGATGCCGGCCGGGTGGGCTCCTCGGGCGAAGCTGTCTACGCAGGCGCCAAGGGCGGCGTCATCGCGTTCACCAAGACCATTGCCCGCGAGGTGGCACGCCGTGGCATCACCGCAAACGTGGTGTGCCCAGGCCCGACGGACACCCCGCTGCTGGAAGAGATCGCCTCGGCCACCGACACGAGCGACAAGATCATCGGGGCGATGGCGCGGGCAGTGCCGATGAAGCGCATTGGGCAGCCGCACGAGGTGGCGGCGGCCGTGGTGTTCCTGTGCAGCGAGGAAGCGGGTTACATCACTGGCCAGACGCTGTCAGTCAGCGGTGGCCTCACCATGGCTTAGGCGGGTGGTGCCGTGGCGATGGTGTTGCGGCTGTAGAGGTCGGTGATCTCGGCGGGGGTGTAGCCGAGTTCGGTGAGGATGTCTTCGTTGTGCTGGCCCAGTCTTGGGGGCGGGCTGAGAGCGGCTGGTGTCGTGTCGAATCGGAACGGCATGCCGGGGAAGAACTGCGGCTGCTCGCCGGGGCGTGCGTGGTCGACCATGAGGCCGCGAGCAACGCTGTGGTCGTCGTGGACGATGTCGGCGATGGTCATGACCGCTGCGGCTGAGATGCCTGCTGCTTGCAGTTCGGCAGCGGCCTCGTGCTTGTCCCGGGTCGCTGTCCAGCGTTCGATCACGGCGTCGATGGCGTCGTGGTCGGCATGGCGTGCCGCTGCGGTCGTCCAACGAGGCTCGCACTCAGCGTCGCCGAGCAACGCGGTCAACGACTTCCACGTCGCGTCGTCATCGACCGTCAGCGTCAGCCAAGCGTCGTCGCCGCGGCACCGGTACACACCCGCCGGCGCGGCGTCCGAAGTACGCGCACCCCGGCGAGGCGGGTGAGGCGCGCCGGGTGGGCGCATGGAGGCTTCGACGAACTGGTCGCCTGCGACGTTGATCGCGGTCTCGAGCTGTGACAGATCGACACCGACAGGCTCGGCGGTACGCCAGTGCTGCCACAGGGCAGCCAGTGCGATGACGGTGCCGTGCAGGCCGCCGACGACATCGGGGAATGCGATGCCCTGCTTGTAGGGGCCCGAGTCCGGGTAGCCGGTGGCGGACGCCAGGCCCGAGGCGGCATCGAGCACCGGACCCCAGCTGATGCGCTCGGCGTCGGGTCCGGTGGCGCCGAAGCCGGACATGTCGAGCGTCACGATCGCCGGATTCATCTCGCGGAGCTCCGCGCGCGTGATGCCAGCCGATCGAACGCCGCGGGGGCTGTAGTTGTTCACCACGATGTCGGCCGTGGCGACGAGCTTGCGCAGCACATCTCGCCCGCCGGGCGCCTTCAGATCCAGGCACAGGCCGCGTTTCGAGCGGTTCATCTTGTTCCAGTGGCCGAGCCGGTTGAACCAGTCGTCGCCGGGATCGTTGTTCAGGAAGATCCCGTTGCGCGACAACGGACCGGGAAGCTGTCCCCATTCCCAGCCGCCTCGCTCGGCCAGGATCATCTCGGCGGGCGGCATGGCGAGGCCTCGCGCAGTGGGGTGCTCGATCTTGATGACATCGGCACCGAGATCGCCGAGCATCCGGCAGACCAGTGGGCCTGCCCAAGCGATCGTGAACTCGATCACCCGCACGCCCGCCAGCGGCTTGGCACCAGCGGGCCAGCTCCTTCCATCCGACGCGGTGCCGTCGAGACCCGTCCCGAGTGCCGGCGCACGCCGGAATGGCAGCGTCGCACCTTCGATATGTGCCGGCGGCCCGGGAAGTCGCGCCGTCGGCACGCCGCCAGCGCCCGGTTCGTCCTGCCGGGCATCGCCGGCTGGCGCGTGAGCGGCGGCGAGGTGGGCCCAGTAGCCGCGGGCGGCGAGCTGCGGGCTGGCCAGCATGTCGTCGAGGCTGGCCACCGGTCCGGACGGAACCTGGTTGGCCTGCAGGACGGCGACTGCTTCGGCGACCGTTTTCGTGGCAGCCCAAGCGGAGATGATCTCGTCCAGCTCATCGGCGTGATCGAATCGCACTGCCGGGACGTAGAAGTCGTCGCGAGCCAGCAGCTCGACCTGGTCCATCGCGATACAGAAGCTCTCCCACTGGTGGACCGAGACGGCCGCGATGCAGACCCAGCCGTCGATGCACTCATAAAGCGCCAGCGGATGGTGCTGCTCGCCGAAGCGATTCCCCCACCGCCGCTTGCTGACGCCGTTGTGGGTGTAGAGGCTGAAGCTCCACTGGTGGGCGTTGGCGAGCGCTTCCAGCGCTGAAATCTCCACCAGATCGCCTCGGCCGGTGGTCGCAGCATGCACGAGCGCCGCCTGGATGCCGATGGCGGCGGTCGCGCCGACCAGGTGCGTGAGCCACGGACCGCCGCCCGGCAGCGGGTGCCGGTCAGGCTCGCCGTTGAGGCTCATGTGCCCGCCCAGCGCCCAGTGCTCAAGCGGACCCGCCCGCCACGCCGACTTGGGCCCGGTGAACCCGTACGGCGTGATGACGGTGACCACCAGTTCCGGCAGCATGTCGCGGGCCGACAGAATCTCCGCCTCGGCCCGAGTCAGGTCGCCATGGATGTCCAGCACCACGACATCGACGTCACGAGCCAGCTCGGCCAGTGAGGTGCCAGGGTCCACCACGACGCTCGCCGTGTTGGCGCGTAGGTACTCCCACGCCGCAGAAACCGGGCCGGCGCCGCTGTCCACCACACGTGACTGCCGCAGCCGCGAGCCCTCTGGCGGCTCTCCGACTACCACCTCAGCACCGGTCATCGCGAGCAGCCGGGCGCAGTATGCGCCAGCGCGGCCGTCGCTCAGATCGAGTATCCGAACGCCTCGCACATCACCCCTGCATCGCCGTCAACCCAGCGGGCCCGGATCGTACCGACGCCATTGAGCGCCTGCCGCGGGAGCCGTCCGCGACGAAGGCGCCAGTGCGCTAGGCGCCGTAGTCGGGGTCGCGGCGCTCGGCGAAGGCTCGCAGGCCTTCTTTCGCATCGGGGGAAGCGAACGCAGCCCGGGTGTATTCTTGGTACAGTCGCAGGCCGTCGGCCAGCGACATCTCGCGGCCGCGCAGGGCCATTTCCTTGGTCATGCGGATGGCAGCCGGGCCGTTCGCTGCGATCTGGTCGGCAATACCCCGTGCAGTGGCCTGCAGGTCAACCGGGGCGGTCATCTCGCTGACCAGCCCGATGCGCAGCGCCTCTGGGGCGTCGATGAACGAGCCGGTGAGCAAGAGACGCATCGCATCGGACGAACCGATCAAGCCCGGCAGCCGCAGCGCTCCGTAGCCGTGCAGGATGGCCCAGCGCACCTCCGGGCAGCCGAACTGCGCCGTGCTGTCGCACACCCGGATATCGCAGAACAGCGCCAGCTCCAGACCGCCCGCCAAGCAGTAGCCCTGAACGGCGGCAATCGTGGGCTTGGCCACTTCGAGCCCGACGTCGAACCGTTCGGGACGCCACGGCATCCAGGCCTCTCTGTCGGCGAACTCCCCCAGGTCGTGACCGGAGGTGAACGCTCTGCCGGTTCCGGTGACAATCGTGCAGCGCACGGCTGGGTCGGCGTCTGATGCGACGAGCGCTGCGCCGATGGCGTGATACATCTCATCGGTCATCGCGTTGAGCTTGTCCGGCCGGTTCAGCGTGATCGTCGCCACATGCCCGTCAACCTCGTAGGTCACCTCGTCCATCGCCCGCTCCCTAATTCGCTTTGCGGAATGCTTGCACAGTGAGAGGATGCACTGACCAATGACAACGACACTGATGGCACTGGTGATGTCGAAGGGCTACGTCGTGGCCGACGGCGCCATGGGCACGCAGCTGTTCGCGGCCGGGCTGTCGGCGGGGTGGTCGCCGGAGGAATGGAATCTCAGTCACCCCGACGAGGTTCGGGCCGTCCACCGGGGATACCTGCAGGCGGGTGCGGACCTGATCGTGACCAACAGCTTCGGCGGCAACTGCTTTCGGCAGAGCTTGCACGGCTTCGAAGACCGGGTGGACGAGCTGAACCGGGCCGCCGCGCACATCGGTCGGCTCGAGGCCGACGCAGAGATGCAGCGGTCAGACCGGGAGGTGCTCGTCGCCGGCTCCATGGGACCCACCGGCGAGCTGCTCGAGCCCCTCGGCACCATGAAAGCGGGTGCGTGCGAAGCCGCATTCGCCGAGCAGGCTGCTGGGTTGGCGGAGGGTGGCGTCGATCTGCTGTGGATCGAGACCATGAGCGCTCTCGACGAGATCGAGGCTGCGGTTCGTGGTGCACGCTCAGTGTGCGACTTGCCGGTCGCCGCCACCATGAGCTTCGACACCGCCGGCCGCACGATGATGGGCGTCACCGGCAGGGAGATGGTTGACCGCCTGGGGGCGCTGCAGCTCGCGGCCATCGGCGCCAACTGCGGGAACAACGTGCCCGACACCGAGGCGGCGGTCATCGCCATTGCCAACGCCGGCAGCGGCACGCTCACCGTGTCGAAGCCGAACGCCGGAGTGCCGGTCTGGCACAAGGACGCGTTGGTCTACGACGGCACCCCCGAACTGCTGGCCGTACATGCACACCGCGCACATATATCGGGCGTCGACGTGATCGGCAGCTGC
This sequence comes from Candidatus Poriferisodalis sp., assembly GCF_965208555.1. Classification (GTDB taxonomy): domain Bacteria; phylum Actinomycetota; class Acidimicrobiia; order Acidimicrobiales; family Poriferisodalaceae; genus Poriferisodalis. Next base: position 1,850,628 of record NZ_OZ242342.1, read on the forward strand.
TGTGGCAGCACACCTGAGCACACCGCCAAGATGGTCGCTGTGCTCGCCGGCGAGGAACCGCCGCCCTCGGTCGAGGTGGTCCTCAACCCCAAGACCGCCCTCGACGAACGCTTGGTCCGGCGGCGGCCACGCCGGCGCCGCAAGCACGGTTGACGCCGTCCAGATGTCGCTGCGTTCATCCGTCCGCACCGGATGCGCTCGAGAGCGATGACCGCAGATGGTGCCGTGGAGCTGAGCAACCCGTGGCAGGCCATTGAGGCGTGCTACGAGGCCGGCTGGACCGACGGGCTGCCGGTGGTGCCGCCCACCGAGCCGCTGGTGGATGCCATGGTGGCCGGTGGCGTGTGGGATGGCGATGCTGTGCTGCTGCGCGAGCCCGCCCGCGGCCTGGAGGTCACCGCTCGCAAGGCCGCTGCCAACGCGGTCATGGCGGGGTGCCTGCCCGAGTATTTCCCAGTCGTGGGCGCCGCACTCACTGCCATCGGTGCCCCTTCTTTCGAGCTGCACGCCGTGGCGGCCAGCACCGGCGGCGCCGCCATCCTCATCGCGGTCAACGGGCCGATCCGTGACGAGATCGGCGTCCACTGCAAGGAGAACCTGTTCGGCCCCGGCTTCCGGGCCAACGCAACGATCGGCCGCACGGTGCGGCTCGTGCTGCGCAATTGCCTGGCTGCCATTCCCGGCAAGCTGGACAAGAGCACCCAAGGGTGGGCCGGCAAGTACGCGATGTGCTTCGGGGAGGACGAATCCACCAGCCCCTGGGAGCCGTACCACGTCTCGCTCGGCTATTCGCCGGACCAGAGCACGGTCACCGTGATGGCCGCCGAGTCGGGCCACAACGTGCTGAACCACGCCTCGCCCGACCCTGAGGGCCTGCTCGGCACCTTCGCGGACACGATGTCCGCGTTCGGTTCGCTGAGCTCCGGCCGCTCGCTCATCGTGTTCGCACCTGAGCACGCCCGCAAGCTGGGTGCGGCGGGCTGGAGCCGCAAACAGGTCCAGGAGTACCTGTTCACCCACGCCACCCGGACCTATGCCGAAGTCAAGCGGGGCGGCAAGGTCGAGGCCGCGGGGAACGTCTCGGGATTCCATCCCACCCAGTGGATGGAATCCAGCCCAGAGGTGCAGCCCGGCGACGAAGACATCACGGTCCCCCGCGGGACGTGTCCCGACGACATCGCCCTCATGGTGGGCGGCGGCGACGCCGGCGGTCACTCGTCGTTCTTCCCCACCTGGAGCCGCGACCGCAGCGTCCCGCTCATCACCCAGGAGATACGCACGCCATGACCATCACCCTGGTGGACCCGACGCTGACACCTTCCAGCGACGCGGCAGCGGTCGCCGCCCGTCCCGCCTCGCTGGAAGGTGCCGTCATCGGGCTCGTGAGCAACGGCAAGACCCACGCACCTGGGATCCTCGAACGCGTCGCTCAGAACCTCATCGAGGCACACGGTGCCAGCGATGCCGTGCTGATGCTCAAGCCCACCGCCAACTTGCCGGCTGCGCCCGAGGCGGTGGAAGCGCTGGCAGCGGACGTCACGGCGATCATCGCCGCGATCGGCGACTGAGGCAGCTGCTCGTCGAGCAGTGTGCTCGACGCCGTGCACTTCGAAACGCTGGGAGTGCCTGCCGCGGCCATCCTGACCGAGCCGTTCGCCGCTACCGGCACCGCAATCGCCGAACTCGGGGGCTTCGCTGACTACCCCTTCGCCACCGTGCCGCATCCGATCGGCAGCCTGACTACGACCGAAGCGGCGGCGGTGGCCGATGCGGTGACCCCCGCAGTGCTGCGCCTGCTCACCGCCGCCGGTGCCCAGCCCACCGACGACAGCCCTCTGACCAACGTCGACACGCAGTCGGCGCGCGGTGACGACGCTTCCCGATTGACAGCGGACAGGTCCACGCCCGCCGAGGTCGTCGAGCGACTGGCCGCTGTCTTGCGCGCCGATCGTGCCGACCTCACGGCGACGGTCGCAGGGCGCCACATCACGCTCCGCCTTCACATTCCCGACGAAGCCTGCGCTGAGTGCGTCCTGCCCGCCACCATGCTCATTTCGATGTTCCAGCACCGATTCGACACCGAGCTCGGCCCAGGCTGGACCATCACGCTCGCCGATCCTCGAGAGCCTGAGCACAGCAGTCCCGTGCGCGAGTGATTCGGCCCGAACCCGCCATTTCCGCGTGCGATCTAGGGTGAACCCATGAACGGTCAGCTGCTCGCGGGAACTACGAAGGGTGTCTTCATCGTGGACGGCGCGGGGTCCACACAGACGCTCGAAGCCCGGCACGTCCGCGACCTCGTCAACTTGGACGGGCGCGTGCTCGCTGGATCGGCCGGAGGCCTGTTCACCAGCGACGACGGAGGTCGCACCTGGTCCGAACCTCAGCTCGAAGGCCGCGACGTGTGGCAGATCCGGGCAGCCAGCGACGGCCGGCTGTACGCCAGCACCGAGCCTGCCGCCCTGTTCCGCAGCGACGACCAAGGCGCGACCTGGTCTGAGATCGAGGCGTTTGCCAACCTTCCCGAAGCCGAACGCTGGTGCGTGCCGATCGAGCCTCCCCAGCCGGGTCGAGCCCGTGCTCTCGTCATCGATGAGGACGACCCCGACCGCATCTGGGTCGGCGTCGAAGTCGGCGGCGTGGCCCGAAGCACCGACGGCGGGCAGAGCTGGAAGGTCGACCTTCCCGGCGACAACCCCGACATCCACATGATGTTCGCCCACCCTGCTGAGCCGGGCGTGCTGTTCATCAGCACCGGCTACGGCCGCTTCGACGGCGTCGCCGAAGAGCTCGAAGGCAACGCCGGCGTGTTCCGCTCCGACGACTACGGCGAAACATGGACCTACGCGTGGAAGGGTGTGACCCCCCGCTACTCGCGGCCGCTGTGCATCGACCGGCGCGACCCGTACAGCGTCACCGTCGCCAGTGCCCCCACGGCTTTCTCCCATTACAAGGACGACGGCGGGGCTCATGCGGCCCTGTATCGATCTGACGACCACGGCCAGTCGTGGCGGTCGCTCTGCGACGAGGCCCACTCGCCGTCGCCGGCCAATTTCCATGGCCTCGTCCCCGACCCGGAGAACGTGGGCGGGGTGCTTGTGGGCACCGACACCGGCGAGGTATGGCAGGTGTCCGACGACGCTCGGTGGACCGAGCTCGGATCGGGTCTCCCGCTCGTCTGGTCGCTGGCGGTGGTCTGACGCGTCCCCGCAGGCCACGGAAAACCCGACGTCGGCGACGCTGGAGACCGAACGCATGAAGGACCGCTACGGCCTCGAACTCAGCACCTCGTCCGCCGGCGCGCGTGACTCCTATGTCGAGGGCATCGATCGGATGCTGTCGGCCGAGGCCGGGGTCGAAGAATGCCTGTCGGAGGCAATCGCAGCAGACCCCGATTTCGCCCTCCCCCATGCCGCCCTTGCACGCCATCACCAGCTCTACGTGCGGCCCGCCGAAGCTCGGGCCTCTGCGGAGACTGCCGTTTGGCTGAGCCGCGGGGCGACACCCAGGGAACAGCAGCACGTCGAGATCGTCCGCCTGCTCGTTGCCGGCCAGGCTCGGGATGCCCTGGATCTCATCCGCCAGCACGTCGCCGAGTACCCGCGCGATGCGTTCGCCCTCGCGCCCGCCTGCGGCGTCTTCGGCGCCATCGGCTTCAGCGGCCGCATCGGCAGGGAAGCCGAACTGCTCGCATTCCTCGAACCGCTTGCCACGCACTACGGCGACGACTGGTGGTTCGCCACCGTGCATGCCTTCGCCCTCATCGAGACAGGCCAGTGGGACCGGGGCCGGCAGCTCGCAGAGGGTGCGCTCGAAGTGCGGCCGAGGACTCCCCACGGCGCCCACACGCTGGTACACGCGCTCTTTGAAGCCGGTGCTGATGACGAAGCGGTCGATTTCCTCGACGGGTGGCTCGCCGAATCCAGCCGGGCGAGTGTGCTGCACTGCCACATCTGGTGGCACTACGCACTGGTGCTCATGGCGGTCAGCCGCCATGACGATGCCTGGCAGGCGTTCCGCGACAACTGCCTGCCCGGTGCTACAGCCAGCCCGCCGATCACGGTGTTCTCCGACTCGTCGTCGTTCATATGGCGCTCAGAGCTGGCCGGTCGGCCCCGCGACCGCGATGTCTGGCAGCGAGTGCGCGAGTTCTACGAAGAGCGATTCCCGCAGCCCATGGTGTTCGTGGACGCCCACGTCGGGCTGATGTACGCGGCGCTCGGCGACACCGAGCAGTTGCAGGCGTGCGTCGCCCAGCTGCAGGAGCTGGGCGAGGCCGCACAGCTTCCCGCCGGGACCACAGGGGCAAGCCTCACCCGGGCATACGCGGCATTCGAGAACGACGACTGGGCGACGGTCATCGATGTTCTCGAACCCCTGATCCCCCAGGTCGTCCGCATCGGCGGCAGCCGGGCGCAGCGCGACCTGATGACCAACACGCTGCTCGCCGCGTACGTCAAGGCTGATCGCCCCGGTGACGCCCGCGCCTTCCTCGAGCGCGTCACCGATCGGCAGCCCTCACGGCCCGTTGCGGGGCTCGTCGCTGCCTGAGTCTGGTCCTGACATCTGCCTGAGCCGGTTGACAACTCCAAACCGCCGGCGCTCAGAAGCCGTGCCAGCCGTCCTCTGCCGCCGATTGGCGGATCCATGCTGACATCTGCGATTCGTCGAATTCGCCCTCGCCGATGTCCACCCAGCGCGAATCTGGGTCCTTGCCCGATCCGGGCGGCGGGGGCTGCAGCAACGCCCCGTTCAGGAACGTCACCTTGACATAGCGCGTGAATGCATGGCAGCTCGCGAACCAGCCGCGCCCCTTGACGCCATAGAAGGGCGAGTTCCAGCGCACTGCCTTGCGCACGTCCGGCACGACACTCTCGACGAGGTCATCGAGCTGGCGGGCGATGACGCCCTTCCATTCCGGCATCGCCTCGATGTAGGCCTGCACCGGGCCGTCGCCGTCGCCCTTGGGGATCTGCGGATTGCCCCCGGCAAGCAGCTTCGGCCCTGGACTGTCCGACATGGAGTTCAGCGCTGGGTCGCTTTCCTGCGCGCCAGTGCGTCCTGAATGAGATCTCGAACTGCCGGCCGGTTGGCATCATCCAAGGAGCGCAGTTTCACATGGCGCATGCTGGCGCCTGATCCCTCCAGCAAGCCCTCCGGATCTGCCAGATGGACACCTTGGTAGAAACCGAGGTTGACCCATCGTTGGTACGGCAAGATGTAGGCGTAGCCGTCGATCATCTTCCTCGGCCCCACTCCAAAAGTCGCCGCGCGGTCGCCAAGGCGCACCACCTCAATGGCGTTCGGATCGACCTCAAGCACCACCTGTCTCACCGCCTTGGCGATTGGACGCAGCGGCTCTTCCGTGACGTCCAGCAGTTCGCCGAACGTTCCGAAGCTGGCCTTGGGCATGGTCGCATTCCCCACACGCTGGTGGAGCTGACGGGACTCGAACCCGTGACCCCCTGCTTGCAAAGCAGGTGCTCTTGCCATCTGAGCTACAGCCCCGCAGATCAGAGGCTTGAGGGTACCGGCCGACAGCACAGCGGGGCTCGGTTGGAACCGTCCCGTGGTATACCGAGCCGGCATTCGATACGGCAGGAGAAGTCGCCGATGATTACGAAGATCGCGACGCAGGCGGTGTACGTCGACGACCAATCGGCTGCCGTTCGGTTCTGGACGGAGCGGGTTGGATTCGAACTGCGCTTCGAGGCCGACATGGGCCCGAACGCCAGGTGGGTCGAGGTGGGTCCGCCGAGTGGCGAATCGCACCTCGTCATCTACCCGAAGGCGATGATGCAGGACTGGGCGGAACGGAAACCGTCCATTGTCTTCGCGTGCGACGACATCCAAGCTACGTACACGGCAATGAGCGGCCGGGGCGTGGAGTTCACGCAGGAGCCGAGAGAGATGCCGTGGGCATGGTTCGCCATCTTCATCGACGAGGACGGCAACTGGTACGGGCTGAGAGAAGGCGCGTAGGCCCCTGAGCTACAGCCCTGCAGATCGGTGGCTCGAGAGCACCGGCCGTCGTGACCGCGGCCTATCGCTCGATGACTTCGAATACTCGCTTGTTCCAGTACATGCGGTCATAGCGGGTGTCGCTGAATGGCTCGAGAAGGCCCAATGTGCATAGCTGACCGATGGCATTCCGATTGGCCTGATTCGACTTCTCGTAGCGAGCCTGTGCAGCAGCGACTGTCAAGAACGGGTAGGCGATGAGATCATCGGCGATGTCGATGGCAAGGCGGGCCCGTGGGAGCGCCGCCCGAGCCTCCTGCGACAGCTCTTCTTGCAGCGCAAGCAGGTTCATGACTCGCCGGTACGCATCTTCTGCCGACACCGCTATCGCCTCAGCGAAGAACTCGACCCATGGAGTCCACTCACCGCTGACGCTCACCTGGAGCAGGTGGTCCCGGTATTCCGTGTCATGGTCCTTCAGCCAGTCCGAAACCGAGAGCACCGGTGACTTCAGGATGCCGTCGAGCAGGACCTGAAGCATGGCCACGAGGCGACCGAGGCGACCGTTGCCGTCGGTGTACGGATGGATTGCCTCGAACTGGTAATGCGCAAGCGCTATACGGACCAGCAGGTGCACCGAGTCACGCAGTGATTCGTCATTGATCCAGCTAAGCCAGCTGTCAAAGAGCGCTGTGAGCTGATCTCCGGGCGGCGGTGGGATATAGCGGGCTTCGGTGATCGGACGGTCCTTAGGACCGACGAACACCTGTCGTTCTCGGACGGCGCCCGCTTCGGGGCCGTCACTCTCCGTGCCGCTGACGATCACCGCCTGGAGGCTGGCCAGCAGGCCCTTGGTGATCGGGCGCTCGGGCACCCACTCGTAGGCAGCGTCCGCAGCGCGCGCGTAGTTCATCACCTCGCGAACGTTTGGTGGAACACGCGGATCCGCTTCGTCATCCGAAGCGACTTCGGCCGCAAAGAGATCTGAAAGGTTCGCGAATGTGCCCTCTAGCGCCGAGGTGCCGACGGCCTCACGGCGGGTAGCGATGTGAGTAACGAGCTGCGGGTTGGGTATGAGATGCGCTGATGCATCGAGGCGCCCGAGAGCGGCCATGGCTTCAGACAGTGCCATCCACGTCTCGCTAGGCAGGTCGAGCTCTCGAGGGAGTGGGGCTGGCATGAAGGCATCGAGTTCGTACGGCACGTTGAACCGACGGTCGGTCCCGGTGATCGGCACCGTTGTGCCGACAGGTGACTGCGAGAGGTCGGTAGGCACAACTTGAAATCTACCGCCGAGAATCCAAGTTTCGGGCCTGAAACTTGAAATTACGCGCCGAGAATCCAAGTTTTACGCGCGAAACTTGGAATTACAGGTCAGTAATCCAAGTTTGGGTGCAAATGCAGAGCCCGCCCCAGGGTGGCTCAGCCGGCGGGGTCGTACCCCTCGGCCACCAGCAGCCTGGACTTCAGTGCGCGGCCACGAAGCTCGGCGAGGGCGGCGAACTCGGCCGAGGCAGCGAAGGCGTTGGCCGCCGAACGGCTGTCGAACTCCATGATGACAAGCCGGTCCGGTGCCCAGTCCCCCTCGACGGCCTCCGGGTTGCCGCCACGCACGACGAACCGTCCGCCATAGGCGGCCATTGCGTCGGGAACCTTCGCGGCGAATTCCGCGAATGCCTCACGGTCGAGTATCTCGTTGTCGATGACGACGTAGCCCTTCATGCCTGCTGTCCCCTTCCAATGAGTGCGCAGATTCGTGCACGCACGCTATTCGACGCCGCATCGGCCTCGGGCCAGCCTGATGCGTTGCTGTCAGGCCGCAGAGCCTTCGACTTCCACGGTGACGACGTCGATGCCGTGGTACCTGCGGTGGCGGACGGCCGCGGCATGCAGCCGCAGCAAGCGGAACGAAAGGTCACCGACATCAGGCGTGGAGGCCTGCTCGTTGAGATACGAGATCCGGTCCTCGATGTTCTCCTCGGAGAACAGCGCCAGAAACTCCAGCTCAGCTGACGCGGTGCCGGGCCGAGCGTTCAGCACCACTCTCGGCGGCACATCACCCGGATTGTCCTCGAGCAGCTGCATCATCGCTGTGAGCGTCTCTTCCCCGGCGGCACGCAGGCGCTCGACCGATGCACTGTTCCATCCCATGCCGTCGCCCAGCGTGCGCAAGAACCCGTCGAGATCAACGAACGCCGAGCGGTCCAGCACTGTCTCGAAGCGCTGGCGCCGTGCGCTCGTCACCTCGAACACTCCAGTGAGCAACACGGCGATGCCCACGCCGACGAGCACGCCGTTGCCCAGGAGCGCCGCTACCGGACCGCCGAGGAGATCCAGGAAGCTCGGCTGGCTTTGCAATCCGACAGCGACCGAGAGCGACAGCCCCACGATGAAGCCGCGGTGGCGGCTCAGGCCATCGCGCGTCACAGCCCGCACACCCTCGATGAAGAGCAACCCCAAGATCGCCATCAGCAGCGCTCCGCTGACGGGGCGGGGAATGGTGATCAGCGCAGCGACCGCCTTGGGCAGCAATGCCAGCACGATCAGCATCGCGCCCATCAGCAGACCGACTCGGCGTGCCGCCACCCGGGTGAAGCTGAGCAGCGAGATCGTGGCCGGAAGGTAGGAGATTGCGGGCAAGGTGCCGGCGATTCCTGACAGGAATACCGCCAGGCCGCCCACGCCGACTGTGCGCTGCACACCGCGGAAGTCCACGGCGCGCGCCGTGCTGTGGGAGATCTCCTGAACCGACACACCTTCACTGGTGGCCCGGGCCGCCACCACGGCGCTGATCACCAGAAACACCGGCAGCAGCGACCAATAGTCGGCATCGGCGATGGAGGCGAATCCGGGCCAGCTGCCGACATCGGGGAGGTCGAGCCATGGAGCGTTGCGTGCCGGCTGGACGTCGTACACGCCCAGGGCGACAGATCCGGCGCAGCCGATCACGATGGCGATCGGCATAGCCCACAGACGCCACAGCCCGGTGGCCCGCAGCATCGCCAGCGCGGCCACCACCAGCGTGATCACCCCGACTGCGGTGCCGGCCAGCTCGGAAGCGCCGTCGGGTACGTCGCTGATCCGTCGCATGGCGATCGGCATCGCCGACAGGGAAATCATGATGAATGCCACACCGGCGACGACCGGCGTAATCAGCCGCCGCAGCCGTGCCAGCCCTGCTGCCATGGCGAGCTGCAGCAATGACGAGGTCACCGCCAGGCTCGCAGCCAGTGCCGGTCCGCCCGCCTCGACGGCGAGGATGCACGGGACCATGAAGGGAATGCCCGATCCCCACAGCAGGAGATACCCCGGACCCAGGCGTGATGCATGGAGCGCAGTGAGGACACCGGCCACCGCCAACGAGCCGACCACCGCCCACTCGGCGTAGCTGCCATCGTCGTCGAAGGCGGCGGAGTAGATGACGATGAACGTGACGACGTTGGTGACGATCAGCACCGCTCCCTGGAACGCCACGTTAAGCGTCAGCAGCGCGGGCGGGCGTTCGTCTGGTTCGAAGCGAATGTCGTCGTTCACGGGCACCGACCGATCTGCGGACCACGGTACTGACAGGGCAGGCTTGCATCTGAGTGTCCGACACGACGAGCCTGCCGTCCGCCAGCGAGCCAGCGGAGACCGCGACCCCGTGGTCGGTCGCGGCGGCGGCTTTCGCTGCGAACTTCGTGACGTTCGGGATCCTGTTCTCGTTCGGGGTGTTCCTGACGCCCATCGCCGAAGACTTCGGCACCACCACCGGACCTGTCGCCGCGCTGTTCTCCACGGCCATCAGCACCTACTACCTCGGCGGCGCCATCGGGGGCCGCATCGGCGATCGATTCGGCGCCCGCCCGCTGGTGGCAGCTGCTGCGCTGGCCATGTCGCTGGGCCTGCTTGGAACGGCCGCCTCGGGAGCCCTCTGGCAGACCTATGCCGCGTTCGGTGTGCTCGTCGGGCTGGCGACCGGGTTCTGCTATCCCTCGATGATCGGCCTCATCGGCCGCAGTTTCAGCGAGCAGCGGCGGCCGGCGGCGATGGGCTTCCTGCTGGCCGGTGTCGGGGCCGGAACGCTCGTGATGCCGTGGCTCGGACACCAGCTGATCTCGGCGATCGGGTGGCGCTCGACGTATGCCCTGCTGGCCGCGCTGGCCTTGGTGACCATCGGTTGGGCTGCAACACGGGGCGACCGGGTGCGCACCTCGGGCGCACGGCTGATGCGCGTCGGCACGCTGGCGCGGTCGTCCCGTTTCCTGCTGTTCTTCGCGGCGGTCGTCGCCATCGGGCCCGGCTTCTACGCGCCGGTCGCGTTCTACAACGACTACGCCGTCGACGCCGGGGTGGCGCCCGGGCTGGCTGCCGGGCTGGTCGGCATCTCCGGGGCCACCAGCGTCGCTGCACGCCTGGCGTGCGGCGCATTGGGGAACCGCATCGATCCCATGTGGCTGTGCCGGGCCGCATTTGCCTGCCTGACCGGTGCCCTGGCGATCTGGTGGATCTCAGGCGGCGATGTCGCGCTGCTCATCACGAGCGCCGTGACGCACGGCGTCGGCTGGGCGGTGTGGGTGACCGCCACGCCCTCGGTGCTGGCGGGCTGGTACGGCGTGGAGAACCTCGGCGGGGTCATCGGCATCTACTACACCGGGCTCGGGGTGGGCGGGCTGGTCGGCCCCGCAGTGTGCGGATTCGTCATCGATGCCGCCGGATTCGGGCCTGCCATCGGCCTGGTCACCGTGACGAGCCTGATTGCGCTCGCTTTGCTGGCGCTGCCGTTGCTCGGCACGTCCTCCGCTGCCGGCTCTAACTCTTAGGCTCCCCCGGGTGAGCAGCATCTGGCAGGTCGCCCGCGGGCTGAGGGCGTCATACCGCGACTCGGATCTGCGCAACCGGGTGGCGTTGCTGAACGGCCGACTCGACAAGACGTACGCGCCGAGCGACGGCCCGAGTTCCGACCACGCCGAGACGGCAACGGAGTACTACGACATCTGCAGCCACCTCATGATCTACGGCTGGGGTGAATCGCTCCACTTCGCACCGCTGACTCCACAGGAGAGTTTGGAAGATTCCAAGCTTCGGCATCAGCGGCTGATGATCGACAAGCTGGACTTGCGCGAGGGCATGTCGGTTATCGACGTCGGGTGCGGGATCGGCGGACCGATGCGGACGGTGGTCCGCGAAGCAGGTGTCAAGGTCACCGGCATCAACAGCAGCCAAGTCCAGCTGGCCAGGGCGAGGGAGTTGACCGCCGAAGCAGGCCTCGGCAACATGATCGACTACGTAGAGACCAGCTTCATGGACATGGGTGCCATCGAAGACGGCACCTACGACCGGGCCTACGCGATCGAGTCGACCTGTCATGCGCCGGACAAGGTCGGCGCATTCACCGAGATCTCGCGGGTGCTGAAGCCCGGTGCGCTGTTGTGGGGTCAGGAAATGTGCCTGACAGACACGTTCGATCCCGACAACGCGAATCATCAGGAGATCAAGCGAGAACTGATGCGCGGGATCGCGCTCAAGCAGATCGCAACATTCGCCGAAGTCAACCAAGCACTCGAAACAGCAGGATTCGAAGTCATCGAAGGAATTGACCGCGGAACCACAGCAAACGGATCGACAACGCCGTGGTATCAGCCCATGGAGGCGCGCAGCGGTACACGCCGCATCACCCTGCGAGGAACACCGTTGGGTCGACAACTCGCGATCCGGGCTGCACGCGTGGCTGAAACGTTGAGGATCCTGCCCAGAGGCACCGCCGAGATCGCCAAGCTGCTCGATCGCACCGCCGACGCCTACGTCGCCGGCGGCAAGACGGGAATCTTCACGACGCTGTATTGCTTCGTGGCCCGCAAGTCTCCCTGAGAGCGCCGCGGCACAGCCAACGGCGACAATCGGGCACGTCTGCTAGGAAACCCCGCATGAACATGCCTGCCATCTCGCTGGCCGCTGTGCGCGGCCGCCGTGAACGCACCCTGGAAATCGCCGCCGAGATCGAGCAACGAGGATTCAGCGGCATCTACTGCCCGTCAATGGGCGACCCAGTGGCGCTGTGCCAGGCGATCGCACACGTCACCAACGAGATCCACTTCGGCACCTCGGTGCAGCCGATCTACTTCCGCAACCCCGTCGACATGGCCTCGACCGCTGCGTTCATCCATGAGATCTCGGGCGGACGCTTCTGGCTGGGCATCGGCGTCACCCATGGCCCGGTGCACGAACGTCTTGGCATCACGCCCGGCAAGCCGCTCGGCGACATCCGCGAGTACATCGCTGCCATGGAGGCAGCATCGGCGCAGCACGGCGAGCTCCCGCCGATCGTGCTGGCCACGCTGCGCCAGCGCATGGCCGAGCTGTCGGCCGAGATCAGTTCCGGGGCCGTGTGGGCGAACGCGAGCTGCAACGACTTCCAGAATTCGGTGGCGCACCTCGGCGACGCCGCGAGCCGCGATGATTTCTTCGTGGGGAACATGATCCCCGCCGTCATCGATGACGACCGGGCTGCTGGAGCAGCCCGCAACCGCAAGACGCTCGCGGGCTACGTGGCACTGCCGAACTACCGGAACTACTGGAAGCAAGCCGGCTGGATCGACGAGATGGAAGCAGCGGAGACGGCGATCGCTGCGGGCGACTCCGAGGCGCTGGAACGTGCGATGACGGACGAGTGGCTGTCGAACGCGACGCTGTACGGATCGGCGTCACAGGTGCGCGACGGGGTCGAGGCATGGTTCGACGCCGGCTGCAAGACACCGATCCTGGTGCCCTCAAGCACGAGCGGCGGCCAGCTCAAGGCGCTCGAGGAGCTGTTCGACACCTTTGCCTGAGACTTGACGCCTGAGCGTTAGCAGGTCAGACGACAACTCAGTCACGCCACTGAGCACGCCGTTACGCTCCGAGGCATGCACATCGAGCTGTTCGGATTCGACACCACACCTGAACGCTTCGAGGCCAGCATCCGCGAGGCCTCCGAGCAGGGCTTCCGCCGCTACTGGACGCCCCAGATCTTCGGCCATGACGCGCTGACCACCATCGCCGTGGCCGGCCGCGGGGTGCCGGGCATCCGCCTCGGCACTGCAGTGGTGCCCACGTACCCGCGGCATCCGATGATGCTGGCCCAGCAGGCACTCACGACCCAAGCCGTGATCGGCGGGCGACTGGACCTCGGCATCGGGCCGTCCCACAAGCCAGTGGTCGAGGGCATGTGGGGTTATTCGTTCGATCGGCCCATTGCGCACATGCGCGACTACCTGACGATCCTGACCAAGCTGATGACCGATCGCCGCGTCTCCCACGGCGGCGATGCCGTCGTCGGGCGAGGCGAGATCACTCCCCCTGCTGCCGACGCACCGCCCGTGTTCGTGGCGGCGCTAGGCAGCCAGATGCTGCGCCTGACCGCCCGGATGGCCGATGGCACGTTCACCTGGATGACCGGGCCCGCCACACTGCGGGATCACACCGCGCCGACCATCAACGAGGCCGCCGCGAAAGCCGGCAGGCCGGCGCCGCAGGTTGTGGCCGGCTTCCCTGTGTGCGTGACAGATGACCCTGACACTGCTCGGGAGCGCGCTGCCAAGGACCTCGTTGTGTACGGCACCCTGCCCAGCTACCGGGCGATGCTCGACCGGGAGGGATTGAGCGGGCCCGAAGACATCGCCGTCATCGGCAGTGCAGCCGAGGTGAGCGACCGCATCAGTGCGCTCGCTGAGTGCGGTGTGACGTCATTCGCCGGCTCAGCGTTCGGCACCCTCGACGAGCAGGCCGCCACCCGCGAGACCCTGATCGGCCTGCTCAGCTGATCGTTTCGGCGTCCTGCGCTGCAGGATCGGCCGGCCCAGCTCCGAGATCGCTCTCGCCCGCGCCGTCCTGCCCATCGGTGCGCTCTGTGTCGGGACCGCGGCGCAGGCCGACCAGCACGGCTGCCAACGCCGCCAGACCGATCACGATGCTGGTCCACACGTTGAACCGCAGGCCCCACAGCTCGTTGACCGTGTCGATGCGCAGCAGCTCGATCCAGACACGCCCTGCGGTGTAGCCCAGCACGTACATCGCGAACAGATACCCGGTGCGCAGGCGCGGCAGCACCCGCGGGATCACCCACACGAGCGTTGCTGCCAACGTCAGATTCCACAGCGCCTCGTAGGCGAAGGTCGGATGGAACGTCTCTTCGAGGCCGTAGCCGGCAACACGGTGGGCCTGGTCGATCTCGAGGGCCCACGGCAGATCGGTCGGTCGTCCGTACAGCTCCTGGTTGAACCAGTTGCCCAACCGGCCGATGGCTTGGCCCACAGCCAGCGCAGGCGCGAGCGCGTCGAGCATTGTCCCGGTGCTGTGCCCACCTCGTCGCAGCCGCCACACCGCCACCAGGACACCAGCCGAGATGCCGCCCCAGATGCCCAGGCCGCCCTGCCAGATCTTCACTGCTTCGCCGAGGTTGTCCTGGTAGCGATCGAAGTCGGTGAGCACGTGATACAGCCGGGCGCCGATCAATCCAGCAGCAACCGCCCAGACCGCGATCGTCCCGACGAGATCGTTGGCGCTGGCCCGATACGCCTCATCGCAACCTGCGATGGCGCGACGCCAGCGACGGCTGGTGATCCATACGGCCACCAGAACAGCCACCGCAATGCCGAGGCCATAGGCTCGAATATCCAGCGGTCCGAGCGAGACGTAGCTCCGTGACGGGCTGGGAATGGACGCTAGAAGCCAGCTCACGTCATGGCTGCGGTCACTGGCTCGACCGGCAAGAGCAGGAGATCACACGCCATGGACGCGACAGGGTACGCAGAGTTGCGAGCGGCGGAGGGCGCGCGACTCAACGAAATCGCCGCAGATGCCGAACGCTTGCCGGACATGTGGAGCCGGCAGGTCCCCAGCTGCGGGGACTGGACTCTCGAAGCACTGATCGCGCACTGCGCCACGGTCTGGACATTCGTGCGCAGCAGCATCACCGCGGGAGCGCGCGTCGACCCCGCCGCCGTCGCCAAACCTTCCGGTTCCGTGGCGCAGTGGCATGCAGACGCGTTCGACGCACTCACCGACCTCATGACTGGGCGCCCGCCCGACGCCGAAGCCTGGACCTGGGATCCCGAACAACAGTCCATGAGCTTCTGGTGGCGTCGCATGGCCCACGAGACCACCATGCACCGGTGGGACGCTGAGGCCGCGCTGGGCATGACGCCGGCGCTCATCGATCCCGAGCTGGCTGTCGACGGCGTCGACGAGCTGTTCGACGTCTACGTGCGGCTCCGGAACCCGACGGGGTTCGCCGGCAACGGCGAGACCGTTCATCTGCACGCCACCGACGCGCACGGCGAATGGGTGATCACCCGCGGCAGCGACGGCATGACCGTCGAGCGCGCACACGCGAAATCCGACGTGGCTGCTCGGGCACCCGCACAAGACCTGCTGCTGTTCGTGTGGGGCCGCATCGGCCCCGACCGGCTCGAAACCTTCGGCGACACCGCCCTGCTCGAGGACTGGCAGCGTCTCGTGCGCTTCTGATCCCCGCCGGCTGCGCCAGACCTACAGGCGCGCTCCCTCGTACGCGGCCGCTCGCACACCCCGCTCGGCCAGCTCCGAGAGCCACGGCAACGGGTCGTCGAGCATGCCCAGCCCCCACGCTCCCGTGGGCAGCTCGTCGGCCAGGGCCCAGCTTGCAGCGGTCGCCGCCACCGCTGCTGCGGCCGCACTCGGATGGTCGATCACGCCAAGCACGTCGGTGCAGTGACGACCGTCCCGCCGGCCCCGCAGCTCGACACGGACTCCCCCGGGTCCGCCTTCAGGATGCGGCGGCCGCAGCATGGGCAGCATCGCTGTCAGGCGATCGCGCCGGGTGCCTGCCACACGGGCAGTCACCCGCTCGACATCGCTGAACGCCGGCACCAGCAGCAGCGCATCAGCGAGAGCTGCGCGGTAGCAGTCATGAGCGCCGAGCGGATCTGGGAACCACACGAGCTCCCGGCCTGACCCGCCACGACGACGCCGCCATTGCCCGTCGCGCCAGTCCACCGAGGTTCCGGTCCTGGCACGGTGCAGCTGACGCTGGCATGCCGGCCCTCCGGTGCCGACCCGCGCGATATGCACCTCGGTGACCACATCGAACCGGGCAGCGCCGTGGCGGGCCAGCAAGCAGCTGTACCCCGGCGAGAAGCCCGCCCCCACCACGATGGACCGTCGAGCGTTGGTGGCCCGCTTGTTCATCTCGAGCAGCTGCTCGACGTCGGTCACGGCACCCGACAGGGACACCACGTGCGCTCGGCGGTCGAGCGCTTTTTCGGCCAGCGCGGCGTGACCGCCGCTCGGCAGGCTGAGGACCACCACATCGGCCTCCGGCAACGCACCGGGTTCGAGCACCTCCACGTCCACATCGAGCAGCTGCGCAGCCAGGCCACGCAAGCGGGCGGTGTGGCGCGATCCCAGCACGAGGCGATCGACATCGGGCCGGGAGGCCAGCTGCCGGGCAATTCGCTGCCCTACCGCTCCCGCGCCGATGACCGCGACCGTGCTCATGGAGAATCCGGGCTCATCGAGACTCTCGCCTCATCGGAATTCCGGGCTCATCGGAGATCTCGACGCCCCGGAGGATCACGCCGTCACCGAAGGTCGGGGCCCGCCAACTCTCGCCAACTGCCTTCGCGGCGAGGGATGTCTTCGGACGAGCGCAGCCGCAGGACGATGGTGATCAGACCGCCCACCACGCTTGCGAGCAGCGCACGGCGCAGCAGGCTCATCATGTGGGGCTAGCTGGAATCGAACCAACGACCTCACCCTTATCAGGGGTGCGCTCTAACCGACTGAGCTATAGCCCCGCGGAGCCGCACACACTACAGCCAGACCGTCTCTGAACGCGCCCGCGGTGGCGGCGGCCGGGGGTTCAGCGGGCGGGGGGGCGACGCTCGTCTTCGAGCACGGTGACCCGAACACCGCCGGTGAGATCGCTGATCAGATTGAACATGATCGCCATCACCACGTTGAAGGCAACGCCGACCGTGGCCACGATGAGCCCGATGATCCGGGCGCGCCGGAAGATCACCATGCCGTCGATGGTCCAGCTGTCATACGAGCCGACTTCGGTGATGAACGACTCGACCTTGTCAACGAGGCCCGAGCGTTGCGCCGCGTTCCACAGCAGCACTCCCGCCGCCAGCACAGCGACATACAGGCAGGCGTAGAGCAGCACCGACACCTTGAACACCGACCAGGGATCGATGTGGCGCAGGATCCGGTGCGTTCGCCGTACCCGGGCACGGCGCTGGCTCAGCCATGCCCAGCGCACCGCCGGAACCTCTTCGGCGGGCGGCGGGGGCGGTGCAGGCCGGCCGCTGGCGGCAGCGGGCTGCGCGGGCTGCTGTGGCGACGGCGGGATCTGGGGCGGACTGGACTCACCGGGCACCGGGGTCTCAGCAGCAGGTGTGCGGCGGCGGCGACGGCGTGCGCGACTCGCCGGGGTGATGCCCAGCGCTTCGGCAAACAGTTCGTCAGTGGGAGTCGGCCCGCCTGGCCCCGGCGACGGCGGCCCCCCACCCGATGTCGCATCGGCCACGCTTCGCAGTGTAGGAGTCAGCCGGCAGAGCCCCCGGTCGCTGGAGCGACCATCGGCACCCGGACTTCGGCAGCGGCTGAAGCACGCTGGCCGTCGAACTCCACAACCACTTCGACGTATGCCGCTCCGTCGTCGACGCGCACCTCGAATCCCAAGAGAGCGCCGCCGGCATCGCGGATCAGGTCCTGGGCGGCGGCATCGTCGGGCAGCGCACCCTGTGAAATCGCGGCGATGTCAGCGGTTGCCAGCGTCACCAGTGCCGCCGCATCGGCGACAGCCTGGGCTCGCGAACTCGACAGCGCAGCGTTCCCCCAGCGGGCCACGAGCCCCACCCCCACAAGCAGCGCCAGCGCCAGCAATGCCACCGGCAGCGCTGCCTGCCCGTCCTGATACCGTGTGCGTGTGGAGCCGGAGGGACTTGAACCCTCGACGTAGGGTGGCAAGCCGTGACGCCCTGGCACCTGCCAGTGGCCCCACAGAAACTCGACAGAGCCTCGGCCTCTTCGGAAGCCGGGGCTCTGTCTCGTCGTGGGCATCGGCCGAAACTACGTCGGCGAGCTCACCTCGCCCGCAGCATTTTCGCGGGGCTCGCTGCTGGAATCTGGGCTCTCTGAAATGTCCGGGAGCTCGACGAGAGCAACCGCCACGACTTCCTCGCCCTCAGCAAGTGCCATCGCCCGCACTCCGGCCGCAGCACGGCCTTGGCTCGAGATCTCTGACACCGGAGTGCGGATCAGCACGCCGCTGGAGGACACCAGCAGGACTTCATCGTCAACGTCCACCAAGCGGGCGCCGACGAGCCGGGATTCTGCGCTCGGCAACTTGACAGCGATCACGCCGAGACCACCACGGCCTTTGCGCGAGAACTCTTCCGCTGTCGTGCGCTTCGCGGCGCCGTTGCTGGTCACTACCAGCAAGTCGCGAACATCGTTCGGGTGCAGCACATCAGCGGCAGCCACGGCGTCGCCGTCACGCAAGCGCATAGCTCGAACGCCAGCAGCGACACGGCCCATCGACCGCACCTTGGATTCCGAAAACCGGACGGCCTGTCCTGCACGCGACACAACAAAAGCGTCGTCATCGCCGGAGGTTTCCAGCACACGCACCAGCTCGTCGCCGTCTCGCAGGCTTAGCGCTATCAAGCCGTTCGAGCGGATGTTCTCATAGGCACTCAACGGCGTCTTCTTGGCGAGCCCGTTGCGGGTCACGAACATCAGGTACCGGTCCGCCGGGAATTCCCGCGCTTCCACCACGGCTTCGACGCGTTCGTCGGCCTCGAGCTGCAACAGGTTCACCAGCGCCGTGCCGCGGGCTGTGCGGTTGGTGAGCGGCACTTCGTAAGCCTTCAACCGGTGCACCCTGCCCCGGTTGGTGAAGCACAGCAGCCAGGCGTGCGCCGTGGTCAGCAGGACGCGGACCACGACATCGTCGTCCTTCAGCCGCGCACCCTGCACGCCGCGGCCGCCCCGTCCCTGGGTGCGGAACATGTCGGGCGACGTCGCCTTGACGTATCCCTCGCGCGTCAGCGTCACCACCAACGGCTCATCCTCGATGAGATCCTCGGCGTCCATCTCACCCGGATCGGTGACGATCTCGGTGCGCCGCGGCGTGTTGTGCTCGCCGCGCAGCGCGCTCAGCTCGTCGATGATCACCTGCCGCAGCCGCTCGTCTGAGCCCAAGATGGCTTCCAGCTCGGCAATCGCCTGCGTCAGCTCGGCCAGCTCGTCGCTCAGGCGTGTGCGGCCCAGCCGGGTCAGGCGGCTCAGCTGCATGTCCAGGATGTGATTGGCCTGCTCGGCGCTGAACGACAGCGGCTCATCACAGAGCCCCACAAGCGCCGCAGCCCGATCGTCGCTCGAGCGGATCAGCGCGATGATCTCGTCGATCAGGTCGAGCGCACGCAGCAGGCCCTCCACGATGTGCGCCCTGGCTCGCGCCTCGTCGAGGCGGTGCTGGCTGCGCCGGGTGACCACTTCGATCTGATGGTCGACATAGGCGCCGAGGGCGTCTCGGAGATTGAGCGTGCGCGGCACCCCGTCAACCAGCGCAACCATGTTCACGGCGAAGCTGGACTGCAGCGGCGTGTGCTTCCACAGATTGTTGAGCACGACGTTCGCCGGCGCCGACGGTCGCAGCTCGATGACGAAGCGCGTCTTGCCCTTCGCGGACTCATTGCGCAGCTCGGTGATGCCGTCGATGACCTTGCGGTTCACCGCATCGGCGATCTTGCGCTCGATGTTCTCGACCGAGGTCTGGTACGGGATCTCGGTGACCACGATGCTGGATCGCTTGCCGTTCTGGACGATCTCGGCCCGGGCCCGCAGCTTCACCGAACCGCGGCCGGTGGCCATGGCTTCGCGGGCACCGGCGCGGCCGAGCATCCGCCCGCCTGTCGGGAAGTCCGGGCCGCGTACGAACTCCATGAGATCGTCGACGGTGGCCTCGGGATGCTGAATGAGATGGATCGTGGCATCGACGACCTCGCCCAAGTTGTGGGTGGGAATGTTGGTGGCCATGCCCACCGCGATGCCTTGACTGCCGTTGACCAGCAGATTCGGGAACCGTGAGGGCATCACCAGCGGCTCGGTGCGGGAGCCGTCGAAGTTCGAGGCGAAATCCACCGTCTCCTCGTCGATGCCCTCGGCCATCGTCATGGCCAAGTCAGTCAGGCGGCACTCGGTGTAGCGGTAGGCAGCCGGCGGATCCGACGGCGAGCCGAAGTTGCCGTGCGGGTCGATCAGCGTGTTGGCCAGACTGAACGACTGACCCATCCTGACCAGCGCGTCGTAGATCGACCCGTCGCCGTGGGGGTGGTAGTTGGCGATGACATCGCCGACCACGGTGGCGCATTTCTTGTGCGGACGGTCCGGCCGCAGCCCGGTATCGAACATCGACCACAGGATCCGACGATGCACCGGCTTCAAGCCGTCACGCGCATCGGGCAGTGCCCGCGAGGTGATGACCGACATGGCGTAGTCCAAGAAGGACTGCTCCATCTCGGTCTGGATCTCGACGTCGACAATGCCGACGGCGCCTCCCGCCGGCGAATCGGCGCTGCCGACGGCGCCGACTGCGTCCTCTGCGTCTGTGGCGCCGTCGTCGCTCATGCGCCTGGGGTCCGATGATCCACTGGACTCAGACGTCGAGGAAGCGGACGTCGGTGGCGTTGTTCTGGATGAACCCCCGGCGGGCGTCCACGTCGTCGCCCATGAGGATGCTGAAAATGAGATCCGCTGTGGCGGCCTCTTCGAGCGTGACACGCAGCAGGGTCCGGGTAGCCGGGTCCATAGTGGTATCCCACAGCTCTTGCGCATCCATCTCGCCGAGACCCTTGAGGCGCTGGAACTCGTTGCGGTGGTTGGGCCGCTCTTCGAGGAACGCTGCCTTTGCCCGGTCGTCCTTGAGGTAAACGGTCTCAGTGCCGACCTTGGTGGAGTACAGCGGCGGCTGCGCGATGTAGACGCAGCCGTGCGACAACAGCTCGCGCATGCGATGGAAGAAGAACGTCAACAGCAGCGTGCGAATGTGGCTGCCGTCGACGTCGGCATCACACAGCAGGATCACTTTGTGATAGCGGACCCTCGTGACGTCGAAGCCATTCTCACCGGTCGCGCCGTCCACGCCGGCACCGATGGCTGAGATCAGCGCGCTGATCTCGTTGTTATCAAAAATGCGTTCAGGCCGGCTGCGCTGAACATTCAGGATCTTGCCCCGGATGGGCAGGATCGCCATGGTTGCGGGGTCGCGAGCCTCCTTGGCAGATCCCCCGGCCGAATCGCCCTCCACGATGTACAGCTCGGCTTCTTCGGGGTCGCCCGAGGAGCAGTCGGTGAGCTTGCCGGGCAAGCCAGCGCCGCCCAGTGCTGACTTGCGGACGGTGTTGCGGGCCTTCTGCGCGGCGATGCGCGCCCGGCGAGCGTCGACGGACTTGCCGACCAGCAGCTTGGCCTCCGCGGGATGCTCTTCAAGCCATTCGCTGAGCCCGCTGTAGGCGGCCTTCTGCACGAGGCTGCGCATGGCGGTGTTGCCCAGCTTGGCTTTGGTCTGGCCTTCGAACTGCGGTGCTTCCATGCGGACGCTGACCACCGCGGTGAGACCCTCGCGAATGTCGTCGCCCTGCAGGTTGCCGTCGTCGGGCCGCAGCATCTTGCGGTCTTTGGCATACGCGTTCACTGCCGAGGTGAGGGCCGAGCGGAACCCCTCGGCATGCATGCCCCCTTCGATGGTGTTGATGCCGTTGGCGAAGCTGTGGATGCCGTCAGTGTTGAAGCCGGTGTTCCACTGGAAGGCGATCTCCACCTCATCGCCGTCTTCGGCGGCCGTCAGATACCCCACCTCGTCGAACAGCGCTTCGGACGTCTCATTGAGATGGCGGACGAAGTCGCGGATGCCGCCCGGATAGCAGTACTCGTGGCGTACTGGCTCGGCAGGCCGGGCATCGACGAAGACAATCTGCAGCCCGGCATTGAGGAACGCCATCATCTGCAGCCGCTCGGTGAGCGTCTGGGCCCGGAACTCGGTGTGGTCGAACACCGTGGCATCGGGTCGGAACGTGATGGTGGTGCCAGTGGTCGGTGAAGGTGACGGGCCGGTGTCGGTGAGCTCGCCGACCGGTTCGCCGCCGTCACGGAACTTCAGGCACCAGCGGCGCCCGTCACGGTCGATGACAGCTTCCAGCTCGGAGGACAGGGCGTTCACGACCGAGACGCCGACGCCATGCAATCCCCCGGACACCTTGTAGCCGGCGCCGCCGAATTTGCCGCCGGCATGCAGGACGGTCAGCACCACCTCGGCCGCCGACTTGTCGGGATACTGCGGATGCGCCTCGACCGGGATGCCGCGACCGTTGTCGGTGACCGTGCACGAGCCGTCAGGCTGCAGCGTGACCTCAATGGATGTGCAATGACCCGCCATGGCCTCATCGACGGCGTTGTCCACCACCTCATAGACCAAGTGGTGCAGGCCGCCTGAACCGGTCGAGCCGATGAACATGCCAGGCCGCTCACGGACTGGCTCGAGGCCTTCGAGCACCGTGATGGCATCTGCGTTGTAGTCCCCGGCAACGACGCCGTCAGCGCCGGTCGCGCCGACCCCGGGGGCTGCTGATATGGGTGCCAAAGTGACGTCGGTCACGGTGCAATCAGTCTACCGGACAGCGAGTGATTTTCGGCGCAGCGGTGACTGCTGAGGAGGCAGTGAATCCGCAGGTCAGAAGCGCTTTTTGTGTCAACCGCCAGGATGGACGCGCAGGTGCAATTCAGAGATCGCCGCCGCACCGGAATCTGCGTTCAGTGCAGCCAGAATCTGGCTGGCGTGGTAGCGCAGTTCCGTCGCCCAAGCAGGGTCGTCGACCACGACGGTCAGCCGGCCGGCTTCGAGCCGTTCGGGCTGCGCGTGGGCCGCAATGGCCTCGCCGACGGCCTCGGCCCAACGGTCGTTGAGGTCGATCGCGCGACCCCTCGAACCGAAGCCGGCGGTCACTGCTTTGAGTGAATCGCCGATCGGCCGTGGATCGCGGCCACCCCTCGTGCGCCGGCGTCTCGTCATCCGAAGCACATGCTCGCGCGCTAGGCAGCCATGACTTCGCCATCGCGGATCTGCACTTGGCTGTGAGCTTCGATTCCGGGCGGAACGTGACCGGTAGCCGAGGTCACCACCGTCTGCGCAGGGGGCAGGCAGCCGACGAGCCGTGCGGCTCGGCCCTCGTCAAGCTCTGAGAACACATCGTCCAGCAGGATGACGGGATCGATGCCGCTGATCTGCGCTGTGTAGCGATGCTGCGCCAACCTCAGCGCCAGAGCGATGCTGCGCTGCTCCCCTTGGGATGCGTGCGTCCGCGCCGGCAGGCCGTCCAGGCAGATTGTCATGTCGTCGCGGTGTGGGCCCACTGTGGTGGTCCCGCGTCGCAGATCCTCCGCGCGTGCTTGTGCCAGAGCGGCCGACAGGGAGCTCTCTCGCCAGTGCGCCGTATAGGACAGCCTCAAGTCGGCGGCAGACCCCGCGAGCTGGCAATAGGCGTCGTGCGCCGGAGACGTCAACGCCGAGCACACGGCATCGCGCTGTTGTGCAATGGCCTCACCCACCGCTGCCAGCTGGGCATCCCAGACGTCGAGGGTCATGAGGGCCTCATCGTCGGGACGTTGCCCGACCTGTTTCAAGAGGTTGTTGCGCTGCCGCAGCACCCGCTCGAAATCGAGCCGCATCGCCCGGTACTCGCGATCGATGCTGGTCAGCACGTTGTCGAGCAACTCCCGACGCACTGACGGCGCGCCCGCAGCAATCGACAAGTCGGCGGGGCAGAAGACCACTGTGCTCACCACATCAGCGAGATCGCGCAGCGATTTCATCCGTTGCCCGTTCACCTGGACCCGAGACCGGCCGGCCAGTGTGATCTCCATCTCCACGAGGTACGTCCGGCGGTTCCGCTGGATCCCGGCTCGCACGAAAGCCCGGTCACAGCCGGAGCGCACAAGTGTCTCGGCGCTCGCACCGCGGAAAGAACCCGAGCCGTCCAGCAGCGCCAGGGCCTCAAGCAGATTGGTCTTGCCGTGCCCGTTGGGACCGACAATGAGCGTTCGCTCGGCGTTAAGCGTCAGCTTCGTTGCCCGGTGATTCCGGAAATTCTCGATGCCCAGCCAAGCGACGATCACGACACCCGAACGGGCATCAGCAAGTACAGGAATTCCCCTTGCCCGGGCGTCCGCAGGACAGCGGGCTTGAGGGCATCGAGGCGCACCAGCTCGACGGTGTCGCCGCCAGCCGCTTCAAGACCCTCGATGAGGTAGTCGGGATTGAATGCGACGGTGGTCGGGTCGCCTTCGTAGGCGGCATCGATTTCCTCGCTCGCGCTGCCGACGTCCTGGCTGATGACCGTCAGCTCGATGCTGTCAGGGCGCAACTCCATTCGCAGCGGCGCGTTCGTGTCGCGGGCCAGCAAGCGAAGCCGGCGTGCGCCGTCGAGCAAGGCAGCCCGATCCACCTCCAGGCGATTGTCGTGGGAGTCGGGGATCAAGGGTTCGTAGCTCGGAAAGTCCCCCGCGATCAGGCGACAGGTCACTTGAGCTGACTGCGCATCGTCGCTCACTTCGAACGCGACCTCGCGCTCGCCCAACCGCATGGTGACGTCGTTGCTTGGATCGAGAATCCGACCGAGCTCCTCAAGTGCGCGAGACGGCACAAGCACTTGCTGTCCTGGACCGAGCACCTGTGCCTCAGGGAGGTCCCGCAGCGCGAGACGGTACGAGTCCGTCGCCACCAGCCGAAGACCGTCGCCGCGGGCTGCCATGAGCACACCGGTCAGGATCGGGCGAGCATCATCGGAGCTCGCGGCGCGCACTACCTGGCGGAAGGCCTCTGCCAGGTCGCCTGCGGGCACGGTGACATCGTCTCCGCTCGGCTGGGGCAGCGTCGGAAAGTCGGCCGTCGGCAAGGTCCGGACGGAGAATTGGGCTCGTGCACTGGTGATCTGGACTTCTTCGTCGTCCACCTGGACATCGACCTCACCTGACGGCAAGGCGCGGGCGATGTCTGTCAGCAGTCGAGCCGGCACCACGGTCTCGCCCTCGGTCTCTACCGCCGTACGCAGCTGCGTACGCACGGTCAGGTCGAGATCGGTGCCAGTGACCGTGAGCCCCGTGCCGTCGGCACGCAAGTGCAGTCCAGTCAGCACGAACAAACCGCCCCCGCGCGCATTGACCCCCCGACTGGCCAAGGTCAACTGGTCGACAAGTGCATCTCGTTCAATGCGCAGCTTCACGGGCGGTTCTCCTTGGCCGTACAGGGGCGATGAGACTGGCCATCCTCAATGAGAAGGTTGAGATTCATTCGATAGTGGTTGTAGGGGCTGTGAATTGTGGACGACCAGCCGTTGTCGCAGATCAGCGCAGCGCGGTCTGTCAACAGTCTTGCCTGCCCGTCCACAGCTGCACCTTTCATTTTCTGCAGTATCAGTGCGAGAGTGGAAAAGCGCGACTTTTCCCGAGGTTTGTCGAGAACTTTTCCACTCATTGTCCACAGCGTGTGGAGACACCCTAGATCCAGTCTCTGACCGGGCAGAGGACAGCAATCGGTGAATCAGTCTCAGGCTGCCCGGACGCGCGCTATCAGTTGTGCGACCTGGTCGTACACCTTGCGCTCGGCTGGCAGCAAGCTGTTGATCTTCTTGACGGCGTGCATGACTGTCGTGTGATCTCGCCCGCCGAAGACGCTGGCTATGGCGGGGTAGCTCAGATCCGTGAGCTCCCGCATCACGTACATGCTGATCTGGCGTGCCTTGACCAAACCCTGCTGGCGCCGCTGGCTGGTGAGTTCGGTCACGTCGTAGCCGAACATGTCTGCTGTCATGTTCAGGATCCGCTCCGTGGTGATGGGCTTCTCCTGCGGTTCGCGAACATCGCTCAGGATCTGTTGCGCCATCTCCAGCGTGACAGCACTCCGGGTGAGACTGGCATAGGCGGTGACGCGCACCAGTGCCCCCTCGAGCTCTCGGATGTTGTTCGTGATGAGGTGCGCGATGTGCTCGAGCACTTCGTCGGGTACGTGGCCGTGCTCGGTCTTCTTGCGCAGGATCGCCACCCGGGTTTCGAGATCAGGCGGCTGGATGTCGGTGATCAGGCCCCATTCGAACCGGCTGCGCAGGCGGTCGGACAGGGTGGAAATGCTGCGGGGCGGGCGATCGGATGAGATCACGATCTGCCGGCCGGCGACATGCAGCGAGTTGAACGTGTGGAACAGCTCTTCCTGCAGGCCTTCCTTGCCCTCCATGAACTGGATGTCGTCAAGCAGCAGCACGTCGAGCTCGCGGTAGCGCCTCTTGAATGCCGGTGTCGTGTTCGTCCGGATCGCCTCGATGAACTCCGACAGGAAGGTCTCCGTGGAGACGTACCGCACACGGTGCTCCGGAAGGGTGGCTCCCACGAAGTTCACGATGGCCTGCAGCAGATGGGTCTTGCCGAGACCGGTGCCGCCGTGAATGAACAGGGGGTTGTAGGCAATGCCCGGCGTCTCTGCGACCGCAAGTGCTGCGGCCTGGGCAAACCGGTTGCCGCTGCCGGTGACGAAGCTCTCGAAGGTGTAGCGCGGATTGGTGATGTCGACGCCCGTCACCCTGCGTGGCGTGCTGCCGGCATCGGTCGCCGACGCAGCTGTGTCCAGGTTCATCGTCTCAGGGTCGGCGTCTGGCGGCTTCTGGGCGGCACCGGTCGCCGGGTGCCAGGCCTCGTCGTTGGCTGGGGCAGCAGACTCGTCATCGACCACCGCATCCACATCGTGCGCATCCATGGCGTGCGGGTCTGCGTCGGTGCCGTTGGCGCTGTCCAGATCGCCGAGTTCAGGACGGGTCTCGATCTCGTAGGTCTGAGGGCGAACGGGCAGTTGCTCGAACGCGGCGTGAAGCATGGGGATATAGCGCCGCTGAATGCGATCCCGGATCATGTTGCTCGGCGCGATCAGCACGGCCAGTTCGGCGTCGATGTGCAGTGCCTGCAGGTGGCGGAAATAGCCCAGCCAGAGCGCGTCAGAAACCGTCGCCCGGAGAATGTCACGGCACTGTGACCACAGCTCATCGGTGTTCGCGCGGGTGGCCTCGGGCGCTGCCGGTGCGGAGTCGGGATTCACGCGGGCGGCAGGAGATGTGTCCGAAGCCGCATGAGCGGCCGCGAACGATTCCGGCGACTGCGAGATGCGGTGTTGATCCTCAGGTTCATGCGCTGCAGCACCTGCCTGCGGAGTACTCACCACGACAACCTCGTTCATCTCCGTCCGTCGTGCATCCGGGGAACCTGTTGTTCGCCTGCGGGGCACGAAGCGGCGTCCGGTGGTCGGAACCTATGGCCGCGCTGGCACTGCTGCAAGCGCGTCTTTGGGTGCCTGCGACATGTTCGAGTTGACGGGGGCTCCGCGGTTCAGCGACAGGTCCCTAACGCCCGCATAACAAGGGGATGACATCGAAACCCGGTGCCCTTGTGGGGAGAGCTGTCGTCAGTGTGCGGCGCGCGGAAGACGGCCCCGGGCGCGAGTACCGGCCGCCCTCGCGCGCGCTCGGGACGCCACCGATGCGCGGGAGGGTTTGCCTCTCCGCGCATCGAAGACGACCGGCACCCGTAGGCTGTCCGTGCTCTCGGGCCACCGCCCGGGCACGCTCCGGCCGCCGCACCGCCTCTCGCGGGCCTGCCCGCGGCCTGAACCTCCAGGAGGCTGCAGCGTGAAGCGCACGTATCAACCACATAACCGCAGACGAGCCCGCAAGCATGGCTTTCGCCATCGCATGTCCAGCCGCGCGGGCCGAGCAATTGTGAACGCTCGCCGACGCAAGGGCCGGCAACGGCTAAGCGCCTGATCGATTCGTGCCGCAGCAGGGCCGACTTCGCAGCACTGCGCCGCGGTCGTCGATTCGACAGCGAGCTGCTGTGGCTGACGTTCGCGGCCGACGGCGGCCTGCCCGGGCCGCGGGTGGCGTTCGCGCTCAGCAGGCGTCGAGGAACCGCAGTGATGCGCAATCGAGCTCGCCGGCGTCTGAGGGCGCTCTTTCGCGAACTCGCGGTCGACTTGATGCCTGGGCGCTATCTCGTCGGGGTGCGAGCGGCGGCATCGACCGTGACGTACCGGCGGGCTCGATCCGAGCTGGTGCGGTTGCTGTCAGCTGCCGGCGCCCTGAGTCCGAGTGCGGAGAGCACGCAGGCGTGAGGCCTGGACCCGTCGCACGGGCGATGATTGCAGCAGTGCGGCTGTACCGCGCATTCCCACGATCGAGGCTGCCATCGTGCCGTTTCGATCCGACGTGCTCGCAGTACGCACTGGACGCCGTGGGCAGATGGGGTGCGCTGCGCGGCGGCTGGCTGGCTCTCCGCCGCATCTGTCGCTGCCATCCTTGGGGCGGCTGGGGTTACGACCCGGTTCCGGTGACGAGTGATCGGGTCCGTCGAGATCGTGGTGCGCTCGCCGCGCCTGGACTCTTGGAGCACTGATGTTCGATTGGGCAGACCCCATTTTCGACGGCATCGCCGCGGTGATGGCGTGGTTCTACTCGTTGCTGCCTGATTACACGTTCGCCATCGCCATGCTGACCTTGGCGATCATGCTGCTGTTCACCCCGCTCACCCTGCGGGGCGCCCGCTCGATGACGAAGATGCAGGCGCTGCAGCCGGAGATGGCCCAGCTGCGCAAGCGGCACGCCGGCGACCGCCAGAAGCTCAACGAAGAGATGATGAAGCTGTACCAGTCCCATGGGGTGAGCCCCCTGGGCGGCTGCTTGCCGAACTTGGTGCAGATCCCGATCTTCATCGTGCTGTACCGCGTCATCTGGAACCTGCGCATACCCGATGACAACCTCACACTCCCAGAAGGCGAGCGCTTCCCCCGCAATCTGAGCCCCGATTCGCAGATGTACGAGGACATCGTCGCTGCGGGCGGCGAGATGCGGTCCTTGGGCATGGACCTCTCGGAGACGGCCAAGGATGTGGTCCAGGCAGATTTCGTCGAGGGGCTGCCGTACCTGGGGCTCATCGCGGTGACCTTCCTGCTGGCTTGGCTGCAGCAGCGCCAGATGGCGGCGCGACGGGGCACTTCGGCCATGCCGAACCGCCAGATGGAACTCATGATGAAGTACCTGCCGTTCATGCTGCCGGTCTTCAGCTTCTTTGTCCCGGCGGCGCTGGTGCCCTACTTCATCGTGTCCAGCATCTACCGGATGCTGCAGCAGGCGTTCATTCACGCCAGGATGAAACCGCCGGCCCCGCTGGTCGATGCCGATTCGGATGACGACGTCATCGAAGCCGAGACTGTCCCGGCGCCCGAGCCGCCGCGCCAGGTGCCCAATCAGCGTTCGCGCAAGGCACTCGACGCTGAGGCGGAGCGGCGGGCGGAACGTGAACGGCGAAGCGCGGAGCGGCGGACGGGCTCACGGAACTCGTCGAGCGATCAGGCACCGGAACCCACGCCGACAGAAACCTCCGAGCCTCCTGCCATCCGCCGGACCAGGTCCTCGGCTGAGCGGGTCGAAGATGCACGCAAGCGAGCACGTCGTGGAACCGATTCGTCGAATCGGCAGCAGGCCGCCGACAGCGGTCGTCGGCGCAGGCGGACCGAACCGGAACCGGAATCGAAGCCCATTCAGAGTCGTCGCACCTCGGGCGACGGCAAGACCCGCAACCGCCGCAAGCGATGAGCGTGCCGACGACTGCTGTGGGGACCTAAGGCGCTGCGTCGTGGAGTGGATCGTGATGACGGGCGCCTCCGTTGCCGAGGCTCGTGATCGAGCGCTGGATGCGCTGTCGGTCGCGGCGGAGGACGTGGACGTCGAGGTTTTGGCCGAACCCGCGCGGTCACGCTGGGGGCTCCGACGTCACCCAGCTCGTGTCCGCATTCGCGTTCGCCCGACAGGCCCGCCGCCGCGAGTGGGCGATCAGCGGCGTGATCGCCGCCGGTCTCGCCGCCGCTCCGGAGGCAGACAGCGCCAAGCGCAGCAGCACGGCCGGACCGGCACTCAGAACCGCAGTCGCGGCGGCCGGTCATCTCGCCGCCGTCCCCGATCAGGCTCCCGCTGACCCGGGACCGCTCACGCCCTCAGCGCGTGCCTCTGCTCGGTGATCTTGAGCTTCAGCCGCTTGTTGGGCGACATTGATGGAAACGGGCTGATCTTCAGCTTGTACTTCGACGGCGAGATCTCAAAGGTGAAGTAATGCGCGAGCATCAATACGCTCAGCAGCATCTGCAGCTCGACCATGTGAGAACCCAGGCAGCTATGTGTGCCGAGGCCGAAAGGCGCATAACCCGGAGTTCGGTGCTCGCCGCGTGAAGGCAAGTATCGATCGATGTCAAAAGTGAATGGATCCGGGAAAACTTCGCTCATGTAGTGCGGTGCCGTCGTGGCAATGAACACCTTGGAGCCGACCGGCAATTCGTAGTCTTCGATGACACATGCGTTCATCACTGTGCGGATTGACATCGGCACGGTGGGCCACAGCCGCAAGCACTCCATGATGAATCGTCGTGTGACGTCGGACTCGGCAGAATTCAAGTTGTCCGGCAACGGGTCGCCATCACCAAACAACGCGTCAGCTTCTGCTTGGATGCGTTCATAGAGCGCCGGCTGAGACACCATCGCATGCAAGATGAAGCTGAGCTCGTCTCCCGCATACATCCCCGCCAGTACCGGTGCTGAGAAGGTGAAGCTGAGATTTGACTCGGGTACGAAAATCGGATCGCTGCTGTGCAGGCTCAGTACGTCGTCAGCAAGATCGCGAGGGCAGCCGGCTCTCTGCGCGGCCGTGTGGGATTCCAGAACACGATCGTACAAAACGTCGACGACCTGCTTTTTGCGCTTCATACGTGGCGTATGGAGCATGAAATTCGGCAAAACATTGACGACCTGGGTCATGAGCACACGGGACTTGTAGGCGATGAGATCGTCGATGACATCGTCTGCTTCAATGCTCGCAAGGAACGGTGTGACTTGAGCGCCGGAGAAGCCACGACACATGGATACGGCTCCAAATGTGTCCCCGACTTTCCAATTGCTCATGTGGGTTCGGGCGTGCTGATACACCATCTCGAGCTGCTGCTCGAATCTTGCACGTCCGTAACCCGCGCGCAGCGCTTTGCGCATGCGGAAGTGGTCTGCACCGTCCAGTGCAGGCAGCAATCCGGAGGCGTGATATGCAGTCTCGAGACCCCGGAGATAGTCGCTCGACCTGAGATGCATACGACCTTGACGGTGAACCCAGCGATTGACACGAGGCCCTGCCAAAAAGGTGATTTCTCGTTTGGAGAATAAGGGCTTGAGCCTGAAGACCGGACCGAATTCTTCCGTCAATTGGGCATAGACGGCAGGAATGTTCCCCCGAAGGAAATGGCGATTGAGCAGCAGCTTGTTCAGCGGCAGCTTGGGTATCGACTTCGTCAGGGCGGAGCTTCGGAGCAGCGATGCGACCAAGTTGTGCGCGACGGCATCGGCGATGGCTCTGCCGATCAAGTCCATCTGGCAGATGAGCTGCACCCGCTCTTCCGCTTCGTCGTCGAGTTCGAAGATGAAGCGCAGGACGTCGCACGTGTGTGCGAGACCGATGATGATGACGTCTCTCGGGCTGGGAATCTCGCCCAGCAGGATCGACCTGCCAATGCGCGTCTTGATGAATTGGACGGCTGTGTCGTCATCGTCGCCGGCAAAGAAGTCGCTGTGCCGGGCCGCTGCGGTCAAGCTCCAGAATTCGCCGTCGTGATGCTCGAGGATCCCGAGCCTGACCAGCTGCTCCAACGCCAAGTCGATCATCATCTCGGCGCGAGGCGCGAGGCGCTCGACCCAGTACTGAGCGTTGTGCTGATTGGGTTCGTTGGAAATCTGCTGGAGCGCGAGATCCAAGATCGGCTTGCCGGTTGGCGTGGGGTCCAGCAGGATCAGCGACTCCATGTCGGTGTCTATGCGTGCCCGCAGCGAGAGCTCGGCCAGCGCTGCACCAGCCATCGCGCAGTTCAAGTGCCAACCGGGAACTTGGTGGAAGTACCCGCTCTCTTCGCTGAGCAGCACCAGGATGAGTTCCTCGGTCAGGTCGAGCGGCTGCGCCGCTGCGACCTTCGGCGATGCTGGTGATGCAATAGTCAAGAGACGCTCCTGGTCACGCGGCGCACAGTGGTCAGGCCAGCGTTCGGGAAGATCGTCTCAAGTGTACGGATACTTGCGGGTATGGGGCGCAGCACCCGAGCTTGCAGATGGTTCCAGTCAACCGGCCTAGCCTGCCGGCATCGGCTTGCATGGAGAGCGCGATTCGATGAATGCCAGACCGCAGCCGGAAACGAACGTTAGTTCGCTTCCGCCATTCCCGGAAGGCTGGTTCTTCATTGCGACGCGCGACGCTGTCCGCAAGGCGGGGTTGATGCAGCGAACCTGGATGGGCGAAGAGATCGTCATCTGGTCTGATCCGGCCGGTCAGATATGCGTCGCGAAATCGGTGTGCCCCCACTTGGGCTCCGAGCTGGGACCTGAGGCCGGGGCGAGAGTCGTCGGTGGGAGGCTCGTGTGTCCCTTTCACGGGTTTGAGTTCGAGACCAGCGGGCAGTGCGTGGCCACACCGTCCGGCGCGCCCGCCCGTTCTGCGAAGCTGGACCTCGTCGAGGTGCGTGAGATCGAAGGTCTCATCTTCGGCTGGTGGGGGCTCGGAGGCAGGCCCTCGCAGTGGCACTTGCCCGATGTTCCGCAGACTGAAGACGACTGGACCGATCTCCAGATCCGGACGATTCGCTTCGCCGGGCATCCGCAGGAGACCAGCGAGAATTCGGTGGATATTGCGCACCTGAGCTGCATCCACGGTTACCACAACGTCACCAACGACGCGCCGGTATCGGTCGATGGACCGCAACTCGAGAGCCGGTTCAGCTTCTCGACGACCCGGAAGATCGCCAAGTTCGCCAAGCTGACCTTGGATGTCTCGGCGATTGCCCACGTGGTGGGGCTGGGCTACTCCTTCGTCGAGTTCCAGGAGCATTCCATCGGCCTCGATGCTCGGCTGTGGGTATTGGCGGCGCCTGTCGACGGCACGCTGATCGACATGTCCATCGTGTCGAGAATGCGCACGCTGCACGAACCCAAGCGACCGATCATCGGCTTGAGCTTCCTGCCGACACGGATACGGGCGCCCATCGTGAACAAGTTCATAGCGGATCTGCAGATCGGTGAGGTCAAGCAGGATGTGGTGATCTGGAGTCACAAGCACTACGTGCCACGCCCCCGGCTCGTGCACACGGACGGCGAGATCATGAAATTCCGGGAGTACTGCGCCCAGTTCTATGCCGACGAGCGTCGGTGCGAATCGTCCCGACCCTGAACGCTGCGTCCCGTCAATATGAACGTCTCCCCTCTCAGGGGTTCCGCGGTCGCAGACCCGTAGGCTGGCCGCTGCTCACGTCGTGCAAGCAATCCGACAGCAGTTCCCGTGGACAGCTTCCGTCCGATGTGCGGCGGGCCCACAACCCATGCGTGCCCGATCAGAGGTGATGAAGATGACAGGCGAGACATCAACAGCAGAACAGCAGACCATGGTGCAGGAGTTTCTGGATGGCCTGGTTGGCGCCTTCGGCATCGAGGCCAAGGCAGTTTCTGTTGCAGCGGACGACGACAGCTTCGAGGTCAATCTTGAGGGCGAGAACGAGGCACTCGGGTTGCTCATCGGTCCTCGCGGCCGCCATGTGGTCGCACTTCAGGAGGTCGCGAAGACCATGCTGCAGCGCCGGCTGCCCGGCGTACGCCGCGCGCGGGTGCGGGTGGACGTGGGCGGCTACCGACAGCGTCGCCGTGAAGCCCTCGAGGCGTATGTTCGCGAGCTCGCTGGAGCTGTGCTGGAGCGCGGCACCGAACGCGGGCTGGAGCCGATGAACGCCGCAGATCGGAAGGTCGTGCACGACACCGTCAACGAAATCGAGGGTGTCGACACCATCTCCGTCGGCGATGAACCACGCCGGCGTGTAGTGCTGGTGCCGTCCAGTCCCGCTGACGCACCCGATCCGAGCGACAGCGAATAGTCCACGCACCGGTCAGAAGAGCGGGCGCTTCCGGATCTGTTTCCACGTTCGCGGGTATGCCGTGTCTGGTGTCGCACGGCGTTCCAGCACGGCAAATACAGGGGCAGGACCGGTTCTGTGGACAAAACGCATGCCGAGCCGGGCAAGGGGCTCTGCTGGCCAGCGCGTCTCGTCGCTTCCGGGAGGTTCGCTGACGACAAGCCGGCCGCCGAGTTGGAGCAGACCGGCGCTGCACTCAGCAACGGCAGCTGGGGGACCGAACGCCCGGCTGACGACCCCGTCGTAGGCGTAGCGGTGCTCAGGACGGCGCGCGAGCTCGGCGGCATCACCGAGCGCAACAGCGACGTGACCAGCGAGTTTGAGCTCCCGGACAGCGGTGTCGAGGAAGCTGACCCGCCGCTGGGACCGGTCCAGCAGCACAAACTCGACGTCGGGTCGCCCGAGTGCCATGACCAGTCCCGGCACTCCCCCACCGCTGCCGAGATCGCACCAGCGCTGGCCGGTCATCGGTTGGGCCACAGCCTCGTGTGCACGCGCATGCGTGACATGCGTCAGGAGGTTGCCCGGGCCCAGAAACCCCTGACGCTGGCTGCGGCCGAGCACGGTGAGCAGACCGTCATCCGCTGTCGCCATGATGCGAGCCACCGTATCTTGACGGATGCATGTGTAGGTGAGCCTTCATGCGGTCGCCCGTACTGTGTCCCGCTCTTGTTCGCTGCGCTCACGGGCCGCTCGGGCCACGGCTTCGCCTCACGGCTCAGCCTCCGGCCTGTTTCACGTGAAACATCGCCGGGGGCGGACCTCGCCCGCACAGACAACGGCGTACGCTGAGCCGCACTTGGCTGATCTCCAAGCGCCAGTGAACGGAGGCCGCGTGGGTCGGATCATTGCGGTGACGAACCAGAAAGGCGGTGTCGGCAAGACTACGACGGCCGTCAATCTGTGTGCTGCGCTTGCTGATCTCGGCCAGAAGACGCTGCTCGTGGACATGGACCCGCAGGGCAACGCTGCAACTGGTGCGGGCATCGACCCCCGAGCCTTCGACATTTCGATGTACCAGGTGCTGCTGGGCTCCGCCGACATCACCGACTGCATCCGGTCAACCGGAATCGAGCATTTTGCCGTTGCACCAGCCCGTCTGGAAATGTCTGGTGCAGAAATCGAACTCGTCACTGCCTTCAGTCGCGAGTTGAGACTCCGGCACGCCCTCGCTCCGATTGCTGACGACTACGACTACATCTTCATTGACTGCCCACCGTCGCTCGGACTGCTGACTGTCAACGCCTTGAGTGCGGCTGTGGAGATCTTGGTGCCGGTCCAATGCGAGTACTACGCACTCGAGGGCCTCGGCCAGTTGTTGCACAACGTCGAGATGGTGCGCGAGGGTCTGAATCCCGCACTCGTCATCAGCGCCATCGTCATGGTCATGTACGACGCTCGAACCCGGCTCGCGGCCGAGGTGGTCGCTGATGTACGGCAGCACTTCGGTGATCGTGTGTGCCGGGTGGTCATCCCGCGGGCGGTGCGCCTGTCCGAAGCTCCGAGCGTGGGTCAGCCGGTGACGGTGTATGCGCCGAACAGCCGGGGCGCCGTCGCCTACCAGGAACTTGCCCGAGAGATCCATGAGCCCGTCTCGAATCGAGAGTGGGAACAGGAGCGGGAGACACTATGAAGGCTCAGCGAGGACTCGGACGGGGACTCGGCGCACTGATCCCCACAGGCCAGTCGGCGTACCGCGAAGTGCCCCTGTCGGCCGTCGAGGTCAATCCGCTGCAGCCCCGGCGACACTTCGACACAGCGGCTTTGGATGCCCTTGCCGATTCGATCCGCCAGATCGGGGTGCTGCAGCCGATCGTCGTACGCGAGACAGGCATCGTCGGGCAGTTCGAGATCATTGCTGGCGAGCGCCGCTGGCGCGCGGCGCGGACCGCCGGCCTGGACACCATTCCGGTGGTCGTACGAGCCGCCGACGATGAGTCCAGTCTCACCCAGGCGCTCATTGAGAACGTCCACCGAACGGATCTCAATCCCTTGGACGAGGCGGCCGCCTATCGCCAGCTCATCGATGATTTCGGCGTCACCCACGACGAGCTGGGACGTCGCATGGGCCGCAGCCGAGCGGCGGTCACTAACTCGCTTCGACTCCTGTCGTTGCCGGCGACGGTGCATCGCTACCTGGTGGACGGCGAGCTCTCGGCAGGCCACGCTCGTGCATTGCTCGGCTGCGATGACCCCGTCGAGCTCGAACTGCTGGCCGAGCGTGCCGTCGATGAAGGCTGGTCGGTTCGCACCGTCGAGAATGCTGTTCGGGCCCTCAGCGCCCCTCCCGAACGCGAATCGCCGCCGGATCCGGTGAGCGAACAAGCCACCAAGACCCCGGCTGTCGAGTCCGACCGGCCGGCGGCAGCGCTGGAAGTCGAATCTGCACTCGCCGCCGCCCTGGCCACGTCTGTCGAGGTGCAGCTCGGCCGCCGTGGCGGGCACATTGTCATCAGATTCGCCGACATGGACGATCTCAGGAGGCTCTACGAGGCGCTGAGCGACAACCTTTCAGTGCCTCTTGAAGGTTGAGGGCCCATCGCGGCAGTGCTCAGATTGCGGAACGGACGAGCGCCAGAACCGAGAAGAGCAGCCTCAATCTGAACTTGTTGTCCACGAACTGTGGACAACTTGGGGACGAGCAGCGTTGACGGCCAGTGCGGTTCAGGCGGCTGGCAGATCAGCGAGGAGATCGCGGGTCGACCGGGCGACGATGTCAGCGACCTCCCGGTTGCGTTCGAGCAGAGCGTCAATGCGCTCGAATCTGCACAGCACGGCGGGCATGGCACTCTCACGCAGCATCGGAAGCCCCATGCCGTTCGTCGGAATGGATCCGAACATTGGTTCGAGTCTGTCGGCGATGTCGGCAGCGAGCTTCTGACCAGCGCGGCTCACGAAGTGACGGCCTTGGAAATAGCTGATCGAGGGTGCCGCGGGCTTGACCTCGAAGCCGATGTAGACGGCTGCGCCGAACCGGTTGACCTGCGCGGCCTGGGTCGACCAATCGGGATGGTGGACGGTCAGCACTTCAGCTCCGTTGCGCCCGATCTCGCGCCGCACCGATGCCGTCACGGGCTCGAGACCACCGGCTTCGCCCACGGCGATACGCCTTCCGGCCAGCTGGCCGCCGGCTGATTCCAAACGCTGGCGTTCAGTGATGTGGGCCACGACCGACGCGTCGCCCAGGGGCCGCACCAGGCGCTGCAGCGTCTGCAGGGTCTGACCACCGCAAACGCCGTCGCCGCCGAGACTCATGTTCGTCTGAAAGTCGGCAAGCGCCGCAGCCGTCAGCGGACCCCAGATCCCGTCGATGCGCCCGACAGAAAAGCCCAGCGTGCTGAGCATCCGCTGTACCTCGGCGACGTCATCACCTCGCAGGTGTGGAGTCCGCAGATACAGAAAACGGTCTCCGAGCCGCTGTCCCGCCTCGATCAGCAACGACCATGTCTCGAGGCCGCAGATGCCGTCGACATCGATCGAGCGCTGAGCCTGGAATGCCTTGACCGACTCGGCCGTCGCTGAGTCGAAGATGCCGGTGATCGGGCCGCGCCAGTGACCAGTCGCGGTCAGCCGGTGCTGCAGGTCTCGAACGTGCGGACCTGCCGCGCCGACGCCGAATGGTCGGATCAGAGGAACTCGCCGATCTCCGCCAGCAGGGCGCTCTTCGGCTTGGCGCCTACCAAGCGCTTAGCCGGTTCGCCATCGCGGAACATGATGAGCGTGGGAATGCTCATCACCTGGTAGCGCATAGCCAAGTCGGGACTCTCGTCGACGTTGACCTTTGCGATGCGAATGCTGTCGTGCTCGGAGGCGATCTCCTCGAGAATAGGGGCGATCATCTTGCACGGTCCGCACCATTCGGCCCAGAAATCCACCAGCACAGGGCTGTCAGCACTTCCGACGGTCTCGTCGAACGTGCTGTCGTCCAAGGTGGATATGCCTTCGGCCATCGCTGGCTCCTCATCTCGCGGTTGCGGCGAGGCTACCGCTGCGGTCTCGCCCGACGGTGCTCAGTGACCTTGGGCCTCAAGCCAGCGCTCGGCGTCGATAGCGGCTTGGCAGCCCGAGCCGGCGGCCGTCACTGCCTGACGGTAGAAGTCGTCCTGCACGTCACCGCAGGCGAAGACGCCCTCGATGTTCGTACGAGCACTGCCGGCTTCGGTCACGAGATAGCCGTTGGGCTTGCGGTCGAGCCAGTCCGCGAACAGCTCGGTGTTCGGCCGATGCCCGATGGCGATGAACAGGCCCGTGATGTCGAGCGCTGAACGCTCTCCGGTCAGCGTGTCCTCGACCGTGACACCCTCGAGACGTTCGTCACCCAGTATCTCCACCACCTGCCGGTTCCACAAGAACTCGATTCGCTCGTTGGCGAAAGCCCGGTCTTGCATGATCTTTGAAGCGCGCAGCTCGTCGCGCCGATGCACCACGTACACCTTGGACGCGAAACGGGTCAGGAACGTGGCCTCTTCGAGAGCGCTGTCGCCGCCTCCCACCACCGCAATCTCTTGACCCCGGAAGAAGAAGCCGTCACAGGTGGCACAGGTGGAGACTCCGTGACCGATGAGGCGTTCTTCGTTGGGCAGCTCAAGCAGCAGGCTCTGCGCCCCGGTGGACACGATCACCGTGCGGCTGCGGTAGCACGCATCGCCGACCCACACTGAGAACGGTCGTTCGCTAAAATCCACTCTGGTGGCCTTCGCCGTGAGGAATTCTGCGCCGAACCGCTCTGCCTGGGCCCGGAAGCTGACCATCAGATCAGGTCCCAGCACACCGTCGGGGAATCCGGGATAGTTCTCGACATCGGTGGTCAGCATGAGCTGTCCGCCCGGCTGGTCGCTGGTAGAGGACGGCTCGCCCTCGATGACCAGCGGCTGCAGGTTTGCTCGTGCGGTGTAGATGGCAGCGGTGAGACCGGCCGGACCGCTGCCGACGATGATGACGTCGCGCGGTTCGGCGTCGGCGCCGCCGTCGCCGCTCATGCTTCCCTCGTCGCACGAGGTCTCCGCCTGGACCACGCCCACGCTCCGGCGCCGCCGAATATGGCGCCGGCAATCAGATGCGCAGACCACACCTCGCCCGGTACAGCGATGTCGAGCGCCCTGACGGCTGCGATGGCCACCAGCACCACCGCACCGATGGCCGCGGTGGCGATCACCAAGCCGTACACCAGTGCCCGAGCGGCCGTGATCAGCGGTCCGCTGGTGCGTGCGCGTACGGCCTCGACCGCATCGGCGAAGCGTGCGACGGCTGCGTCGATGCTGTCGTCAGTTGCCTCGTCCGAGTCCTTGGCGCGCTTCGAGATCATCGGCGGAAGCCTACGAGCGTCACAGCCTCGTCTCTAGGGCGTCACGGCGTCGGTGCCGGGTGGTGCTTGCGGCGCGCTGATCGTGGTGGCGACTTCGATCCGGGAAACGGTTACCCGGTGGCCGCCGTTGGGCAACTCGTCGCCGAGATCGGTAATCCACACGAGCAATGCAGCGGCATCGGCAGCGGGCACATCCAACGCTGTCGAGCCGGTGATGTCCTGCGCGTTCGCCACCGGGCTCCCCCAGTCGATCAGCGTGCGATTGCGCTCCCGTGATGCGTACAGCTCGAAGGACCACCCCACGGTCACCGAATCGATCACCACGCGCTCGACGCGGTGCGGCTCGTCGCCTGCCAGCACGACAATGAGCCCCACACCGTCCTTGAGCCCGCCGAAGTCACGGGTGCGGTAGCGCGCCGTGCTCCAGCCCGTCGTCGGGTCGCCGTCGTTGATGAAGATCAGGCGTTCGGGATGCTCGATCCGGTCGTCGCCGGCGGGGTCGAAGTCGGTAATGGACTCCAGCGGGATCGATGTGCGCCGGACCTCGGTCGTCGTCGGCACCGGCAGGGCCGGCAGGGTTGTCTGCGGCGCAGCGGTCACGGTGGCGCGCGGGGCCACCGTGATGATCGGCTGCGTGGCGGCTACGGGGACCGTGATCGCCGGGGGCGGTGATGTGTCGCTGGCCGGCGCAGGCGGTCGCTCGATGATCACCGCTACGCCGACCAGCGTCGCGGCCGCGGCCACCAGCACGCCGACGGGTGCCAGCCAGTGCCGCTCGGCCTGCCACACCGACCTGCGATCGGCGCTCGTGCCGTTGTTCGCCGGCAGCTCGTCCACAACCGAGCGCAGCGCGAGCAGCATCGACGGGACATCGGGCCACGGATCCGAGGCACTGATGGCCCTCGTCAGCACCGGTGCCACGACATCGGGCACCACCGGATCGAGTTCCCAGGTGCCGTCGGGTCGACGCTGGGGTGCCGCTCCGGCAATGAGCCGGTGCGCGAGCACGGCAACCGATGCCAGATCAGCGCGCCGCGTCGCGGGAATGGTGACCGCGTCGTCGGTCGGCGGTCCGTTGAGAATGACCCATCCCACCTCGGGGCGCCACCCGATGTAGTCGGCGTCGACGCCGCCGTGAGCGAAACCTGCGCTGTGCAGAACGGCCAGTGCTTCGGTCACCGCGATGACGATGCGAATTGCCTCCGTTGCGGCGAGGCGCCTGGTGTCCCCACCCGACGACGCGAGATCGTCAGCAAGCATCCTCGTGGGCAGTTGCTCGGTGACGATCGCAAAGTGATCCGCGTCGTCGTACGTGTCGAGGATGTGCAGCAGACCGTGGTGTTCCACCCGGGCCAGCGCCTTGGCCTGCAGACGCAGGCGTTGACCGATCTCGCTGTCCGCCGCCGCCCGGCGGATGGTGACGGGCCGATTGAGCGTGCGATCGAGGCCGGACCACGTCTCGACTGCGCCCGGCTGCAGCAGCTCGCGCCGCTCGTATCGTTCGTTCGAGTCGGTGTCGGTCACTCCTGAGTGACGAAGACCACGCCGATGGTGCCCACACCCGCGTGCGCTCCGACCACGGGACCGATCAGCATCACCCTGGGCTCGCTGTCGGTGAGCGGTGCGATCCGCGCCACGAATTCGTCGACATCGTCACAGTCCGCATGCATCACTGCGATCTCGGCGATGTTCGGACCCTCTGCGGACACCAGGTCGACAAGGTGCGCGAGCGCGCGGGAGCGCGTTCGCTGCTTGCCTGCCGGCTCGACGCGGCCATCGGTGACCGTGATCAGCGGCTTGATCGACAGGACGGAACCGAGCAGCGATTGCGCAGCTCCGATGCGACCGCCCTTGCGAAGGTTCTCCAGCGTGTCCAGCGCGGCGTGGACGCGGACTCGCTGTGCGGCCGCTCGCACCGAATCGGCGATGCGAGTTCCATCGGCACCCGCAGCAGCGAGTTCCGCGGCCTCGATGACCAGCAGCCCGAGGCCGGCGCTGACCGTTCGACTGTCGACCACATGGCACGTGAGTCCATCGGGAGGCTGCGATGCCGCCTGTTGCGCTGCTTCGATCGTGGCCGAGAGATCTCCGCTCAGCGTGATCACCACGACTTCGCTCGCGCCGGCATCTGCTGCGCGCTGGTATGCCTCGGCGAAGGCGCCGGGGGAGGGTGCTGCGGTGGACGGAAGCTCGTCGCTCGTCCGGCATCGTTTCCAGAAGTCGGCCGTGCTCAGCTCGACGCGGTCGGTGAACGACTGCATGCCGAACCGGATCTCCAGCGGGACGACCGAGATGCCGAGGTGTGCGGTGTCGTCTTCGCTGAGATCGCAGGAACTGTCGGTGATGATGTGCACTGGGGCTTGTGCTGTCATTGCGCCAGGCCTCCTTCGTTGTCGTCGGCTGGGGGCTGATCCTCGGGGGCGAGTGCGTCGCTGTGCGCAGCGCCGTGTGAGGGTTGCGTGCGGCGCAGTGCGATGTGCGACAGTTGCGAAGTTAGTGCTCGGGCTGCGGGCAGCCGGAGCGCCAGTCCGCAGCCGAGGTGCAGTCCCGCCATGATGAGCCCGGCGAGCGCTGCTCGCAGCACGGAAGGCAGCGGCGCCAGCACCAGGGTGACGGGCAGGCCGACGACGAACGCCACTGCGGCCGGAACCAGGTGACGGCCGAGCGCGCCGCCGAACAGCCGCTGGTCCGGCCAATCGGCCTGCCGCGGCATGCTGGCTCTCACTGGGCGACGCTGCAGCACCGCTCGACGCAGCAAGCCCAGTTCGACCCATGCACCCAGGGCTGCGCCGAGCGCCAGCCCCACGGCGCCGAGGCGAGCCGGCAGTGCGGGGTCTGAGCGGATCGCTGAGTCCAGCAGCGACCACGTGGACTCCAGCGAGAACAAATCGATGTCGCCGAATCCGGTGAGAGCGCCTTCCACGACCAGCACCCGGTCCAGCGGCAGCATCAGCATGGCGCCCACCACCAATGAGACAGCCAGCCGGATCGCTGCGATAGTGGCAGCCGTGCGTGTGTCGCGCGCCGCGAACAGGACGTTCTGGCACAGCCTCGATGCCACCAGCGGGACCAATCCGATCGAATAGGCGCCGAGCACCAGCGCGATCAGCGTGATGTCGTCATCTGCGATGGCAGTGCGCAGCCCGGCGAGATTGAAGACCGAATCGGTGATCGGGCCGCCCGCAGCGAAGTAGATCGCCACCACGCCGGACACGGCGAAGACCGTCCCGCACAGGCGCCCAGAGGTGCGCTCAGCGATCGTGGCAGGGTCCTGGGTGCGACTCAGCTCGGTCAGCTCAGCGGCGGCGATGCTGGTGCCGATCAGGCTCAACGGCAGCAGGTACAGCGTCT
This sequence comes from Candidatus Poriferisodalis sp., assembly GCF_965208555.1. GTDB lineage: Bacteria > Actinomycetota > Acidimicrobiia > Acidimicrobiales > Poriferisodalaceae > Poriferisodalis. Next base: position 1,893,320 of record NZ_OZ242342.1, read on the forward strand.
GCGCAGCGGCCATGGCCGCCGCCGCTCCCACGCTGAGCAGTGAGGCCAGCGCGAGATCCAGGAAGGCGGAGATCTGCAGCACCCCACGACCGGCCACCGCTGGCCCGAATCGCTTGATGACCCCTGCGGCATTCGGCTCTCGCCACCGGAAGTTCAGGGCGATCTGCGGGTCCGCCCGCCAGACGCCCCGCAGCTGCACCACTACCTGTGCCACTGCGCCTGCGGTCACACCCCAGGCCAATGCCGTGGCCCGGTCAGCTCCCGCGACCCCCCATGCGAGCACGCCGACGAGAACGGCGATCTGGGTGGCGTTCCACACCACCGGCGCCACATAGGAGAGGAAGAAGCGTCGGTGGCTGTTGAGCACTCCCAGGCACCATGCGCTCAGCACGGCCACCGCCGTGCCGCACACCGTGATGCGCACGAGCGTGACTGTGAGCTCGAAGCGCTCGCCCACGAAGCCCCACGCAATGAGCCGCACCAGGGGCCGCGCCGCAAAGATGCTGGTCAGCGCCGCCGCCGCGGTGACCGCGACCAGGAACGTGGCGATGGCACCGGCAAGTCGACCTGCCGCACGTTCGTCGCGCTCGGTCAGCGAGCTGTACGCGGGTACGAATGCTCCCGACAGCGCGCCTTCGCCGAGCAGGTTCTGGAGAAAATTCGGGATGCGCATCGCCGCGGCGAAGGCGTCGCCGATGGTGCCGATCCCCAGGACGTTGGTGACGAGCGCCGTGCGTGCAAGCCCCGACAGGCGAGAGGCGCCGATGCCGGCTGCTGCCGCCGCGGCGCCCTGCTGTCGGCGCATCTCAGCCGGCGAGCCGCAATTCCACCTGGTGGCGGGCCTCGTCCTCGGTGACGTCCATGCTGATGGACAGCTCCGAGACGAGAATCTGCCGGGACTTCTCCAGCATCGATTTCTCGCCGGCCGACAGACCCTTGGCGTTCTCACGCAGCGCGAGATTCCGGACGACCTCGGCGACTTGGTAGATGTCGCCGGACTTCAGCTTCTCCTGGTGGTTCTTGAAGCGGCGGCTCCAGTTGGCCGGTTCGCGGACGTCTTTCTTCGCGAGCAGCTCGAAGAGGTCTTCGACGTCGTCGGTGTCGATCGGCGGCCGCATGCCGACTTCATCGACCATGTCGGCGGGGACCTTCACGGTCAAATCGCCGTGCGCGGTCTTGAGCACCAAGTACTCGCGGGATTCGCCGAACTCGTTTCGCTGCTCCCGGGCCATGATCTCCGCTGCACCGTGGTGCGGGTAGATCACACGGTCGCCAAGCTCAAACTTCATCGTCACCTGTCTTCCGAGCACGGGTCGGTCCCCGCCCGTGCCGAACAGCCAAGAGGATGCCAGAAACTCCCAGTGCTCCCACCGGGGCTCAGCCGCTCAGCTGGCGCTGAGCGGGTATTTCCGGATCAGGTGATTCCAGCCGCACTCAGGACACACCTCGAGCTCGTAGGCCATGAAGTTGCCGTTGCGACGGGCGACGCGCTGGAGTTCTGCATCCGAGAGCACGCACTTGCCGCCGCTGCCCATGCGAGGGCCGAAGACGTAGCCGACGATGCGCAGATCGCCCTCAGGACACAGCGGGCAGCGCCGGCCGAGCGGCGGGGCGGCGTTGCGAGCGGCTCGCAGCAGGTCGGGGTGGGCATCGCATGCCTCGGCGCGTGACACCACACCTGCTTCCACATCTGCAAGCAGTCGGCGGCGCTTGAGCCGGTAGTCGACCGAGCCGGGAACGGCCGGCGCGGGCTCGGGTGCGATGTAGGGCTGGAGCGCCACGCGGCTCACGCTAGTGCGCGGGCTCAAATGCCCCCGGCCCCCCTTCCTCCGGAGGGGTGTCGCTCTTGGCTGCGGCCCACGCCACGAGCAGGTCGCGCGCCCGCTCGGCACTCAGCGGGCCATATTCGATCTGCTGGCTGCGCAGCCATGACAGGGCTTCGCCGACTGCCGGACCCGATCGCCCGAGCAGCTCCATGACGCGATGGCCGTCCACCGGCAATCGCCGAAGGCCGTCGCCCTCGTCTGCTCGAACGTCGGCCAGCAACGACGCGAGCGGCTCGCGGACCGCTCGGCCCCAAGCAGCAAGGACGGCGTGGGCAGCATCCAGCGCGGGTTCGTGATCGGCGATCAGTCTCCGGGCGAGCTTTCGCCAGGCGTCGGGGCCGATGTCGCCCGATGTTCCGGTGTCAGCAACAGCCGCATCCAGTGCCCGGACAGCCCGGAGAATCGCGGCGGCGCCACGGGTCGTAGCGCTGCGGCAGCGCAGCGCAGACAGGCAGCGCGCGGCGGCCGTCTCGTCGCAGACAGGTCCCAGCAGGATGGCCCAACGCAGGGTGACCAGCTCGTCGAGACCGCTGGCGGCGTCCAGTGCTGCATCCAGCCCGGCAGCCGGCACTGGGGTCTCGGCGTTCTGCCATGGCGGCAGGAGATCTCCCAGCAGGCCTGTGTCATGCAGGAAATCGATGCCGGCGCAGGGTTGAGGCAGCTCGAGCAGCTTGGTGAGCTCAGCTTCGATGCGTTCGCGCGACACGATGGACAGCCGGGGGCGTGAACTGCGCACCGCGGCGACCAGCTCGGGCGTCGCAGTGAGCGAGAGCTGCGCGCTGAATCGAGCGGCTCGCAGCATGCGCAAGGGGTCGTCGGCGAACAGGCTCTCCGGCGCCGATGGCGTGCGCAGCACGCCGTTCGTCAGGTCTGTCAAGCCGCCGAATGGATCGAGCAGTGCCCAGCCGGGAAGCTCGACGGCCATGGCATTGACGGTGAAGTCGCGCCGGCTCAGATCGATCGCGACATCGTCGGAATAGCGCACGTGCGGCTTGCGAGAGCCGCTGTCGTAGGACTCGGCTCGATGGGTGGTGATCTCCACCGTGGTGTCGCCTCGGCGTGCCCCGATGGTGCCGAAGCGTTTCCCCTGATCCCAGACGGTCTCGGCCCAACCGGTCACGAGCCCTGCGATCTGGTCCGGCCGGGCGTCAGTCGTGATGTCGATGTCGCCGGTCAGACCTTGGCCGAGCAGCGCATCGCGAACGAGCCCGCCGACGAGAAAGAACCGATGTCCCGCATCGGCGAATGCCTCGGCGAGCAGCCCGATTCGCTTGCCGAGCTCTCGCCGGTCATCGTCGCTCAGCACTGGCGTGCCGGGCCGGAGCCCGCGGGCCGGGGTCGATCCCTCTGGGCGTGGTCCCACTGAATCGAGCGTACAAATCGGCCGGAGAGGCTGAGCCGATAGGCGAAACCGAGGCCCGAGCGGCCCGCCGGTTCGCAGCACCGGAGTTGAAGTAGTTTGGACCGGATGCCCGCTCGCCAGCGCTGGGCTCGATGGCTCCTGTGGCTTGCTCTGGCGTCGGCGGTTGCGGTAGGTGCCGGAAGCCGGCTGTTCGACAGCCTCCCCTCGCCGCCGCAGCACGTGTCGGTGGCGCCGAGCGTGCTGTATGACCGCTACGGGACCCCGATCGCTGAGATCGGCCCGAGCGTCCCGCACGCGTCGCTGGGCCTTGAGGACATGGCGCCGGCTCTCGTCGACGCCATGGTTGCGGTGCTGGACCCGAGTTTCCTGGAGCGCGACGGCGTCAACGCCGGCACGTATTCAGCGGCGTTGCGGCACCTGTGGGGGCAGCCGGATGCGGCGCGCGACGGGATCATGCGCAGGTATCTCGGCACCGTTCACAACATCGACGACGGATTGCTCAGCGAAGCCCGCCTGCTGTTGGCCGAGCTGCGGCTGGGGCGTCAGCTCAGCCGCCCGGAGATCCTCGAGCGCTTCGCGAACATCGTGTACCTGGGTCGTGGCGCCTATGGAGTTCACGCCGCCGCCGCCGCCTGGTACGGCGTGCCGGCGTCCGACCTCACCGTGACCCAAGCGGCGTATCTCGCGTCGCTTGTCGACGCTCCCGGCGGCGTCGACACCGCATCGGGTCCTGCCGACGACCGGTTCCGGACGGCCCGGGAAGGCCGAGACCGGGTGCTCGTGACCATGTACGAGCACGGCTTGCTCACCTCCGACGAGTTGGCAACGGGGCGATCCCAACCGGTTCCCGCTGGTGTTCGCCCTGCGGTCGCTCTCGGTGTCGACGCCGCTGGTGCTGACGTCGTGGACGGCGGCGCCCTTGACGCCGCAGCGGGCGGGTTCGTGCGGATGCTCATCGCTGACATCGGCCTCACGCCCGCCGTGGGGCAGGCGTACGTCGAGCTGGTCGAGCGCTACGGCATTCATCGAGTGGTCACCGGCGGCCTGCAGGTCACGACCAGCCTGGACGTGCCGGCCCAGAGCGCCGCAGTGCAGGCCGTCCGCTCCCAGCTCGGCAGCACAGCCAACCCCGCCACGGGTGCCGAAGTCGCGGTGCTGGACCGCAGCGGCGATGTGCGCGTGCTGGTCAGTGCCACCGGCGCACCGGCAGCGAACGGCGAGCATGCCGAGTCCGGGTTGCAGCCACGGCCACTCGGCGATCTGCTCGGTCCAGCGGCAAGCACCCTGCTGCCGTGGGTCACAGGCGACAGTGCCGAAAACGCCGTCCCCGATGGCGTCGTCCCCCATGCTGCGGATGCGGCGCAGGTCGCAGCCGCGTTCAGCGTTGTCGCTGCCGGCGGGGAGAAACGCACCTCGCGGATCGTGCTCGAGGCGGCCGACCGGCCGCCGACGCGATCGTTGCCAGACCGCGACACGGACCGATGGCCGATGCATCGCACCCCGGTCCCCGAGGCGGCGTCCATCGCCGAACTGCGCGCTGGCATGCATACGCTCACGCTTCCCTCCGGCGTGCCGGCGCTCACTCGCGCCGGGGTCTCGACCGGAACCGGCGACACGTGGTTCGCCGGATGGACGACCCACTACACCGCCGCGGTGCGGGTGACCTCGACACTGGCGCCGACCGGGACCGACCCAGCCCAGATCGACACAGCGTCGCTGGCGAGCGAACTGTTCACGGCGGTGCTGGACTCGCTGCACTATCCGCCCTCATGACACCGGTTCGCGACGGCGCGACAGAAAATCGGGGTGCGATCGACGAGCGCTGGGCCTAGCGTTGCGGGCGCACCGCGGGTATTCACGTACCCGTTCGGCCACAGGCGTCTGTGACGCTTGCCGCAAACCTGCTCATTGGGGCCGGGTTCGCATGGCCGGTGCAACAGCACATCCCTGCCCCGCACGGGGCCCCGCCCCGGCGGGTCCACAGGAGGTCGCCCCCAATTGCGCGCGTACGAGCTGATGGTCATCTGCGACGGTGACCTGGAGAACGCTGAAGCCCGCAAGGCCATGGACGAGGTCCAAGGCCGCATCTCGGAGATCGGCGAGGTCGCCTCGTTCGATTTCTGGGGATTGCGCGATTTTGCGTACGAGATCAACCACAAGGCACGCGGGTACTACTCGGTGATCGAATTGCGGGCCGAGCCCGGAGCGATGGACCCAGTCGAGCGGTACCTGCGGATCGCGGACGACGTCGTCCGTCACAAGCTCATCCGACTCCCCGACGATGAAGCGCAACGGCGCGGATTGCTCGACGAGGGGTCGACCAACAGCCACTAAGCGGAGGCGTCATGGCTGACAACACCATCACCGTGGTGGGCAATCTCACCCGCGATCCCGAACTTCGATTCACCCAGACCGGCCGCGCTCGGGCAGTGCTCGGCGTTGCCGTCAACCGGCGGTGGATGAACCGCCAGACCAACGACTGGGAGGAGCAAGTCAGCTTCTTCAACGTCGTGTGCTGGGCCGAACTGGCCGAGAACGTCAGCGAATCGCTGGCCAAGGGCAACCGCGTCGTCGTGACCGGTCGGCTCGAGCAGCGCAGCTGGGAAACGCCGGACGGCGATCAGCGCAGCGTTGTGGAGATCGTCGCCGACGAGATTGCGCCATCGCTGCGCTGGGCGACCGCCGAGATCACCCGAATCCCGAGAGGGCCAGCCGGCGATGCGGGCGGATCCCGCGAGCGCCGCGGCGGGGGCGGCTGGGAGACCGGCGACAGCGCACCGCAGCAGTCACCTGAGGAGGAACCCTTCTAATGCCACCACGCAAGCGAACCGGTCGAGCACGCGCAAAAGACCTGCGAAGCCGTCCTCGCCGGCGCAAGGTCAGCCCGCTCACCACGGCTGGGGTGTCCTACGTCGACTACAAGGATGTCGAGCTGCTCAGGTCATTTGTCTCCGAGCGAGCCAAGATCCGGGCCCAGCGCGTCTCGGGCAACAATCGCCAGCAGCAGCGCGAGGTGGCTCGCGCGATCAAGACTGCCCGCGAGATGGCCTTGATCGAATATGCGCGCCGTCCGATGACGCAGCGTCGTGGCGACAAGCGGCGCGGCCAGCGGCCGGGCGACGACCGCCGCCCACCCGCTGATCGAGCAGACGGCCCGCCCGGCGACGAGCGGGAACACCACGACGACGGGATCGACGAGCATCTCGACGAGGTCGTTGTCGAAGCGCCTGCGGCGGTCGCGGGAGAACAGGCATGAAGGTCGTGCTGCGCAGCGACGTCGACGGTGTCGGCACCGCTGGATCCGTGATCGACGTCGCGGACGGGTTCGCCCGGAATCACCTGATACCGCGCGGCTTGGCCCTGCGAGCAACGGAGGGCACCGTCAGCCAGGCGGCGGCGATGTCCCGGGCGCGCGCCGCCCGTGATCTGCGCGAGCGCGATACCGCTGAACGCGTTGCCAAGGAACTGGTCGCGGACGGTGTCACGATCGCTGCGCGGGCGGGTTCGGGTTCGCACCTCTACGGATCAGTCACGACAGCGGAGATTGCTGCGGCGGTGACCGCCCGGACCGGTGCCGACGTCGATCGGCGCAAGCTGACGATCGAGGCGCCGATCCGGACCATCGGCACGCACGAGGTCTCGGCGCAGCTGCATCCCGACGTGGCTTTCACCTTCAGCGTCGAGGTTGTCGCGCTGAGCTAGTCGGCACCATGGGGACGGGCGCGAGCCTGGCTACGGCGGGTTGCGTGTCACACCCCTCGTTCACACTCGCATTGTGATCACATTGAGCGACGCGGCGTGTGGACAACGGGAACGTTTTCCACACGCGAAGGGCGCGATTTCCACGCCAAATCCCCGCGTAGTCCTCATGTACCTCGCAGGGCCGGCGCGGCAAGGTATGCGGCGATGAGTCTCGCCGAGCTGCCGACCGACGTCGCGCGCCGGGCCGGCGGTCGGGTGCCACCGCAGAACGTCGATGCTGAGGAATCGGTGCTCGGGGCCATGCTGCTCTCGAACGATGCCATCGGCGCCGCCGTCGAGCGTCTCGCTGCCGATCACTTCTATGTGCCGGCGAACGGCCTCGTGTTCGAGGCGATCGAGTCGCTCTATGTCTCCTCCGAGCCCGTCGACTGCCTGACGGTCGCCGATCAGCTCGAGCGATCCGGGAATCTCGCCGCTGCCGGCGGCCCCGAGCGCCTGCTGGCCCTCGAAGCAGCCACGCCGACGCTGACCCACGTCGACCGCTATGCGCGCATCGTGGAAGACACGGCGCTGCTGCGCCGCTTGATCGCTGTCTCATCGGAGATCTCCGAGCTGGCGCACAGCCGCCCCGACGACACCGCGGCGGCCATCGACCAGGCGGAATCCCTGGTGTTCAGCGTGGCCGAGCGCCGCATCGTCGACTCCACCCAGTCCCTGCACGACCTGCTCGACGAGAGCTTGGACCGGCTGGAAGAGCTGTACGAACGGGGCGATGCGTTCTCCGGTCTGGCGACCGGCTTCGCCTCGCTCGACCGCATCCTGGCGGGGATCCAGCCGTCGTCGCTGGTCGTCGTGGGCGCACGGCCCGCGATGGGCAAGACGTCGCTGGCGCTGACGATGGCCTCCAGCGTGGCCCTCGACTTGCAGCAGCCCGTGCTGCTCTTCTCGCTGGAGATGAACCATGCGGAGCTGACCGGCCGGCTGCTGGCCTCCGATGCGCGGGTCGATGCCACCCGGGTGCGGACGGGTCAGCTGCGCGCGGACGAGTGGAACAACATCACGCGCAGCGTGGGTCGCTTGGGCGACGCGCCGATGTGGATCGACGACAACCCGAACGTCACCGTCACCGAGATCCGCGCCAAGGCCCGGCGACTGCGCAGCCGGCTGGGCAGCCTGGGGCTTATCGTGGTCGACTACCTGCAGCTCATGAGCGGCCGCGCGAACGCCGAGAATCGCCAAGTGGAGATCGCAGAGATTTCACGCGGGCTCAAGATCCTGGCCCGCGAGCTGGAGACGCCGATCGTGGCGCTCTCGCAGTTGAGCCGGAATCTCGAGTCCCGCGGCGACAAGCGACCCATGCTGTCGGATCTGCGCGAATCGGGTTCCATCGAGCAGGACGCGGACATTGTCATGTTCATCTACCGCGACGAGATCTACAACGAGGACACCGCCGATCGAGGCATGGCGGAGATCATCGTCGCGAAGCACCGCAATGGGCCGACCGGCACCGCACGCCTGGCGTTCATGCCGCAGTACACGCTGTTCGCCGACATGGCGCACGAGAACTGAGCGTCATGTTGATGTCCGCGGCCAACGACGGAACGATGTTCCTCGGCGACGACCTCATCCCGTACCTGGTGTTGGCGCTGGGCGGAGCGTTGTTCGTGGGCAATCTGGCCGCCATGGTGCGCCCGCGGCAGGTCGGTGACGGCGGAAGAGCAGTGCGAGCGCCGGCGCGGCGGGCGGTGCCGCTCGCTCTTGTGGGACTTGTCGCAGCGGTCTGGGCGCTCGCGACACTGCTGGCGGGATGAGGTGAGCGGGTGAGGGGAATCGAACCCCCGTTATCAGCTTGGGAAGCTGAAGTTCTGCCATTGAACTACACCCGCAAGCGAAGGCCAGAGCCTAGAGGAGGTGTGTGGTGATCCTGTCGGACCGGAGCATCCATGAAGCGCTCGAGAAGGGCCGCATCGTCATCGAGCCCTTGGGTGATGCAGCCGTGCAACCCTCATCGGTGGACCTGCGGCTGGATGCCACCTTTCGGGTCTTCCGCAACCACACGCGCCAGGTCATCGACGTCGTCGAGGATCAGACCGACCTGACCGAGGAGGTGGAGGTTGCCGCAGGCGACGCATTCATCCTGCACCCCGGCGAGTTCGCCTTGGGCTCGACGCTCGAACGGGTCGCCGTGCCCGACGACCTCGTCGGGCGCATCGAGGGCAAGTCGTCGTTGGGCCGTCTCGGCTTGCTCATCCACACGACTGCGGGATTCGTGGATCCCGGCTGGGACGGCTACTTGACCCTCGAGCTGTCCAACGTGGCCAACCTGCCGATCACGCTGTACCCGAGCATGAAGATCTGCCAGATCAGCTTCATGGAGATGACCACGCCGGCCGAGCACCCCTACGGCGCCGAACTGCTGGGATCCAAGTACCGGGGCCAGCGGGGCCCCACGCCCAGCCGCTACCACGAGAACTTCCGCTCCCGTCGCCTGCTGTGAAGCGCGCTGTGGCCATCGCGCGACCGCTCGGTCTGGTCGCGGCCGTCGTGCTGGCGGCAGCGTGCTCGAACGGCACCGATGCAGTGGCCGACGAGGACAGATCGGCCGGCCCGCTGAGCGAGGTGCGAGTGGCGGGTGATGAGGCCGTGCAGATTCGCGCGATCAGCGCGCTCGGCGGTTCGCCGGACGCTGAGTCGCCGGTGTATCTCGCGGTCCGCATGGCAGTGCATGACTACGGCCCGCTGCACGGGCAGTTTGACGTGGAGGTGGGCGCCGGGCTCGACGGCGAGTGCTCGGATGCGGGCGGTCGGCGGGCAGCCCGCGCCGTGCTGCGAACCCAGGCGGTGGTCGGCGTGATCGGGACACAGTGCTCAGTTGCCGCCATCGCGGCTGCGCCGCTGTTGACCGAGGCGGGGCTGGTGATGATCTCGCCGTCGAACACCGCGCCCGGGCTGACATCCGACTTGGCCGGCAACGCAGGCGAGCATCGCCAGGTCGGTTACTACCGCACGGCTCACAACGACCTGCATGTCGGCAGAGCCGTGGCAGATTTCTTGTTCCTCGAACTGGGCCTTCGCCGGGCGGCGGCAATTCACGATGGCGACCCGTACACCGAAGGGCTCGCGACAGCGTTCGCCGATGCCTTCAACGAGCGCGGCGGCACCGTCACGGCGTCGGTGAGCATTCATCGCCAGGCTGCCAGCCACGCCGCGACGTGGGATTCCGTGGTCGAGAGCGAACCTGAGGCGGTGCTCATCACGCTGTTCCCGGATGAGGCCAGCGAAGTCCTGCAGCATCGCCCTACTGATTCTCTCGGCACGATTTCGGCGACGGTGATCACCTCGGATTTCTTCGGCAACGAGTACCTGAGCGAGCAACGTTCGGCTGGTCTCTATCTCGCGGGCCGCGATGCCCGTCACGGTGACGACGTCAACGAGTCCACCGGCCAGGGTGTGGCCGACGTGCTGAGCCGTCTAGTCGTCGATATCGGCGAGGTGTCCGCCGGCTCGTACTGGCCTCAGGCGTACGACGCCACAACGCTGATGCTCGACGCCATCGAGCGTACGTCACACCTTGACGACGGGGTCCTGGTCATCGAGCGGGCGAGACTGCGAGAGCACCTCTCAGCGACCGACGGCTACGACGGCCTCACCGGCACGCTCGCCTGCGACGAGTTCGGCGACTGCGGCGCCGCGCGCATCGCGGTCTACCAGCACATCGATCCAGCCGACCCCGCCGCCGCAGCCGGCAACGTGGTCTTCGAGTACAGCCGCTGAGCGAGCCGCGATCAGGACGGGCGCAGGTGCCAGCGGTCAGTCGTCGTCGGCTTCGAGGGCGTCGATGAGGTGGATGGAGATGTCGGCCACCTTGACCTCGTCGTCCTCCACCCCATGACCCTTCACGCCGTCGTCGATCATGATGAAGCAGAACGGGCACGCCGTGGCGATGCGGTCGGCGCCGGTGTCGAGCAGCTCGCGTGAGCGCTCGTCGTTCACCTTGGTGCCGAGCGTTTCCTCCATCCACATGCGCGCGCCGCCGGCCCCGCAGCACATGCCCTTGGTGCCGTTGCGGGGAGCCTCCACGATCTCCACGCCGCCGAGACTGCCGATGACATTGCGCGGTGCCAGGTAAACGTCGTTGTGGCGGCCCAGGTAGCACGAGTCGTGGTAGACGACCCGCTCGTCGAGCCGAGCTTCTGACAGATCCAGGCGCCCGTCGGCCACGAGTTGCTCCAAGAACTGCGCGTGGTGGATGACCTCCCAGTTCCCGCCGTATTGCGGGTACTCGTTGCGCAGCGTGTTGAAGCAGTGGGGGCACTGGGTGATGATCTTGCGGACGCCCATGCCATTGAGCGCAGCGATGTTCTCTGCGGCGAGCATCTGGAACAGGTACTCGTTGCCCGAGCGGCGCGCGCTGTCGCCGGTGCAGTTCTCGCCCGGGCCCAGGATGGCGAAGTCGACACCGGCGCGCCGCAGCAGCTTCGCTGTGGCCACCGAGACCCGGCGGTTCTTGTCGTCGAACGACCCGGCACAGCCCACCCAGTAGAGGTACTCGTGATCGAACGGGTCATCGGCGTCGACCACCTCGACGTCGAGGCCGTCGGCCCAGTCGGCCCGCTCGCCGTTGTTGAGGTTCCACGGATTGGCGTTGTTCTCCATGCCGCGGAAGGCGCCGCCCAGCTCTGCGGGGAACTCGCTCTCCATCAGCGTCAAGTACCGCCGCATGTCGAGGATCTTGTCCAGGATCTCGATGTTCACCGGGCAGTTCTCATCGCACGCCTTGCAGGTCGTGCACGCCCAGAGTTCATCATGAGTGATCCGCTCAAAGACAGAGTCGGCCGCCACGGTGATCTCGGCGTCGGTGCCGATCGGCGGTGTCACCTGGCCGTGCTCGCCGGTGGCCGCCATGATCTCGCCGGTTTTCAGCACGATCTCGCGGGGGTCGAGCGGCTTGCCCGTGGCGTGAGCCGGGCACACCGCGGTGCAGCGGCCGCACATGGTGCAGGCATCGGTGTCGAGCAGCTGCTTCCACGTGAACTCGCTCACCACCGACACGCCGATGGTCTCGATGTCTTCGGCCTCCATCAGGTCGGGCACCATCCGCATGGCGCCCTTGGGCCGCTCGCGGTCGCGCAGGTACATATTGAGCGGCGAGGTGAACATGTGCCGCAGCATGGTGATGGGCAGCATCACCAAGAATGCGAAGAAGCAGCCCACATGGGCGATCCACAGCGCCTGGTGCCAGCCGCGGATGTTGGTGAGGCCGTCGAACGCGGCCGACAGCGGGTAGCCGATGAACGACCACTGCTCGTAGGCCGGCCGTTCATCGATGACGATCCTCATGGCCTCGGCCACGAACCCCGTTGCGCCGAGCGCGGCCAGCACGACCAGGATGATCATGTGCTCAGGCCGCGACTTGATCCGGATGCGATACGGGCGGGCGACGTAGCGCCGCGCGATCGCCCATACTGCGCCGGCGAGGAAGATCACCCCGGCCAGATCGCCGACGAAGCTGAAGCCCTGGTAGGTGGGACCGACGAGAAACTTGGCCGCCGTGGGCAGCTGGTGGTTGATCTCCAGCGTGGTGGTGACGGCCAGCAGCACCAGGAAGCCGTAATAGAGCAACGCGTGCATCACGCCCGCGGCCGGATCGCGCAGCAGCGTCTGCATGAGCACACCGCCGCGGTAGTCGTGCAGCCGCCGGCGGGCGTTGGCGGCGGTGGTGGAGCGCCGGTCAGGCGCGCCCCGCTGCCAGTTGCGCGTGCGCTGGGCGAAGTTCCACGCCCCGTAGATGATCAGCACGCAGGTCAGCGCGTAGAACGCGAACTTGACCCCGCCCGGGACGTTGCCGAACACCTCGCGATGCGCAGCATCGGTGTCTTCGTGGAATCCGAAGACGGCTGCCGCAATGCCCGAGGCAGCGGTAATCGCCGCGAACGCGACGCCGATGCCCAGTACGAGCTGGTGCGGTCGCAGAGGCGGCTTGCTCACGCTGGCGAAGTTAGCTGACGACCCCGCGACTGCCGGGAGCCGGTGAGCGGCTCAGCCGTAGAGCTTGCGGTTCGCCTTGCGCAGGCGACCGGCCAGCTCCGACAGCAGCTTGTGCGCCACGGACGGCGTGCTGTCGATGATGCCTTTCAGCTCCCGCCGCGACAGCATGATCGTCTCCATGTCGGTGGCAGCCACGACCGACGCGGTGCGCGGGCCGTCGTCGAAGAGCGCCATCTCGCCGATGGACTCGCCTGGGCCGATCTCAGCGACCTTGCGCCCGTTGCGCCGCACCACCGCCGTGCCGTGCACGATCACGAACGCGTAACCGGCCATCGCACCGCCGCTGCCCTCCTCGACGATGTTGTCGCCGGCCGTGAAATCGACTTGCTCGGCCTTGCGTGCGATGTGCTGGAGTTCCTTCTTGCTGCAGTCGGAGAACAGGTCAACTTCACGAAGACTCTCCGCACGATTCGCTACAGACATATCCCGCTCCTTGCCGCAGTGCCCTGTTGCGCCGGGACCCGCCGGTCCACAAGCGCCGGACCGTAGCATGCGCCCGGCCCCCAAGACGCGCCAGAGACTAGCGCCCGCCGTCCATCTACCGGACGGGTCGCGTGCAATTGGCCCCGCGGCGTGCGACGCTACAGAGGCTGAGGAGGGCGCAATGGTTGAGGCCCCGGTTGCAATGGTGACAGCGGTCATCAAGCCGCACCGGCTCGAGATGGTGCTCGAGGCGCTGCGGGATCTTGACATCACCGGGCTCACCGCGTCGGAGGTACGGGGATTCGGCCGTCAGGGCGGCCACACCGAGACCTACCGGGGTACCGAGTACCACGTCGACTTCATTCCGAAGGTCCGCATCGAAGTGCTGGTCGCGACCGAGCTGGCGGAGCGGGTGGTGGACGCCATTGTCGAGTCCACTCGGACTGAGCGCATCGGCGACGGCAAGGTGTGGGTCACCTCGGTGAACAGCGTTGTGCGCATCCGCACCGGCGAGCGCGGCATCGACGCCTTGTAGCCAGACCGCGTTCAGTGTTCGCCCGCGGCGAGGGCGGCAGCGCCCTCAGCGACCAGCGATCCAGCAGGTCGCAACGTCGCAGAGTTCACTGCCGCCCTCGCCGCTATGTGGCTGGTGCCTCCAGGCGCTGCTCAGCGGAGGTAGCGGTCTTCGACTGATTGCGCGTCGGCGACCCTGAGGTCGGCGTTGAGGTCGTACACCAGCGGTGCGCCGGTGGGGATGTTGAGCTCGGCGATGTCGGCGTCGCTGATGCCGTCGAGATGTTTCACGAGCGCTCGCAGGCTGTTGCCGTGGGCTGCCACCAGCACCGTGCGTCCTGCCCGGAGATCGGGCGCTATGCCGTCGTGCCAGTAGGGCAGCAGTCTCGTCACGACGTCGGCGAGACACTCGGTGCGCGGCACGCTGCCCGCAGCCAGGTCGGCATAACGCGGATCGCCTGCGACGTCGAATTCGTGGTCGGGGGGGATCGGCGGGGGAGGCACGTCGTAGCTGCGACGCCAGAGATGGACTTGGTCGGCGCCGTGCTGTTCGGCCATCTCGGCCTTGTTCAGGCCGGTGAGCGCTCCGTAGTGCCGCTCGTTCAGCCGCCAGTGCCGCCGCACCGGCAGCCAGGCGCGATCCATCGCGTCGAGCGTCGTGTTGGCGGTCTGAATGGCACGCCGCAGGAGCGACGTGTGCACGATGTCGGGTTCGATGCCGGCCGCCAGGAGTGCCTCGCCGGCGGCACGGGCTTCAGCTTGGCCGTCGTCCGTCAGCCCGACGTCCCACCAACCGGTAAACCGGTTCTCGAGATTCCAGGCGCTCTGGCCATGGCGCAGGAGCACGAGGATGTGCGTGGCGCCGGCCGGTGACATGGGCGTGCACGGTAGCCCGCGGCGAGGCCGGTAGCATCACTTAGAGAAGTTGCTAGTAAAACACTCAAGTTATATGCTTGTCTGTGCTACTAGTTCACATTCCTGACCAGATTCGGTCGGGATGCCTGACCACGAAAGGCGCAACGATGCCCAAGGCTGTCGGAATTGACCTCGGAACCACCAACTCGGTGGTGTCGGCCATGGAAGGCGGTGAGCCCACCGTCATCGCGAATGCCGAAGGCGACCGCACGACGCCGTCAGTGGTGGCCTTCGCCCGCAACGGCGAGGTGCTGACCGGGGAAGTCGCGAAGCGGCAGGCAGTCACGAACCCCGATCGGACCATTGCCTCGGTCAAGCGGCACATGGGCACCACCTGGGGCAAGGAAGTCGACGACAAGAACTACACGCCGCAGGAGATCTCGGCCCGAGTGCTGCAGAAGCTGAAGCGCGACGCCGAGCAGTACATCGGCGACACCGTCACCGAGGCCGTGATCACCGTGCCCGCGTACTTCGACGATGCCCAGCGAACCGCCACCACCGAGGCCGGCAAGATCGCCGGTCTCGACGTGCTGCGGATCATCAACGAGCCGACCGCCGCTGCCCTGGCCTACGGCCTCGACAAGGAGACCGAGGACCAGACCATCCTGGTGTTCGACCTCGGCGGCGGCACCTTCGACGTGTCGGTGCTCGAGATCGGCGACGGTGTCTTCGAGGTGAAGTCCACCGCGGGCGACACACATCTCGGCGGCGACGACTGGGATGCGACCGTGGTGTCGTGGCTGGTCGACTCGTTCAAGGGCGACCACGGGGTGGACCTGAGCACCGACGCCATGGCATGCCAGCGGCTGCGGGAGGCAGCCGAGCAGGCCAAGAAGGACCTGTCGTCCAAGCAGACCACCCAGATCAACCTGCCGTTCATCACGGCGACCGACAGCGGCCCCCTGCACCTCGACTACGAGATGACGCGAGCCAAGTTCGAAGAGCTCACCTTCGACCTGCTGAAGCGCTGCCGTTCCCCCTTCGAGCAGGCAATCTCCGATGCCGGCCTGGCGAAGGCCGACATCGACCATGTGATCCTGGTCGGCGGTTCCACCCGCATGCCCGCCGTGCAGAAGCTGGTCACCGAGCTGACCGGCCGCGAGCCCCACAAGGGCGTCAACCCCGATGAGGTGGTTGCCGTCGGCGCGGCCATCCAGGCCGGGGTGCTCAAGGGCGACGTCACCGACGTGCTGCTGCTGGACGTCACACCGCTCAGCCTGGGCATCGAGACCAAGGGCGGCGTGATGACACGGCTCATCGAGCGCAACACCACGATCCCCACGCGCCGGTCGGAGATGTTCACCACCGCTGAAGACGGCCAGCCGTCCGTGGAGATTCACGTACTGCAGGGCGAGCGTGAGATGGCCGCCGGCAACAAGACCCTGGGCAAGTTCCAGCTCGTCGGCCTGCCACCGGCGCCGCGAGGCGTCCCGCAGATCGAGGTGGCGTTCGACATCGACGCGAACGGCATCGTCCACGTGTCTGCGAAGGACAGCGCGACGAGCAAGGAGCAGTCCATCACCATCACCGGGCAGTCGGCGATGTCTCCCGAGGAGATCGAACGGATGGTGTCCGATGCCGAGGCGCACGCCGCGGAGGATGCTCGCCGGCGCGAAGAGGCCGAGATCCGCAACAACGCGGACACGCTCGTGTACCAGACCCGCAAGCTGCTCGATGAGCAGGGCGACAGCGTCTCGGCTGACGACAAGGAACCCGTGGAGTCTGCCCTGGCTGCCGCAAGCGAGGCGCTCGAGAGCGACGACCTCGATGCCATCCGCTCTGCCACCGAGACGCTCGCTGCGGCCAGCGGCGCGTTCAGCCAGAAGCTGTACGAGTCCGCGGCCTCGGACAGCGCCGCCGGTGCTGACGGCACCGGTGCCGACGACGACGTCGTCGACGCGGAGATCGTGGACGAGGAGAAGTGAGCGAGACCGAGGCCGAGCTCGACGGCGAGCTCGATGCGGCGCCTACCGAAGCCGCCGGCGAGAGCCCGCCAGCTCTGGACGAGCCTGGCTTGGACGATCTGGCGGAACGGGCTGACCTGCAGTCGCAGCTTGACGAGGTGACCGCCGAGCGAGACGACTATCTCGACCAGCTCCAGCGCCAGCGGGCAGAGTTCCAGAACTTCCGGAAGCGAGTCGAGGCGGATCGCCGCCAGCAGGTCTCCGCCGGAGTGAGCCGGCTGGTCGAGTCGCTGCTGCCGGTGCTCGACGGATGCGACGCGGCGACGGCCCAAGGGCACAGCGAAGTGGCCGCCGTGGGCCAGTCGCTCATGGTGGCCCTGGGCAAGGCAGGACTCGAACGCATCGACGCCGTCGGCGAGCCGTTCGACCCCACCCAGCATGAGGCAGTCACGATCGAGGAGACACCTGCCGCCGAGGCCGGCGAGCCCGCCAGCGACGGTGCCCCCGAAACCGACGGCGCAGCGGGGGACACCGATGGTGACCCAGCCGCTTCCCGCCAGCTGGTGACCGCGGAGTTGCGCAGCGGCTTCCGTTTCGACGGCCGTGTGCTGCGTGCTGCCATGGTCAAGGTGCGCACGGGGTAGGGGACCGCGATGGACCCACGACGCGAGTGGTTCGAGACCGACTACTACGCAGCCCTGGGTGTCTCGCCCGATGCGTCGGACAAGGAGATCACCAAGGCGTACAGGAAGCTCGCGCGCAAGCACCACCCGGACTCCAGCGCGGGCAACGAGGAGCGCTTCAAGCAGATCTCCGCGGCATATGACGTCGTCGGCGATACCGAGAAGCGAGCGGCCTACGACGAGGCACGGCGCTTGGGTCCCGCCGGCTTCGGCCCCCAGATGGGCGGCTTCGCGTCGGGCCCGGGCGGCTTCAGCATCCGCATTGAGGATCTCGGCGACCTGGGCGGCATATTCGGCAACCTCTTCGGCGACGGCCGCGGTCGAGCAGGCCGCAGCGGCCCCATGCCGATGCGCGGCCACGACCTGGAAACCCGCATCGGGATCTCGTTCCGCGATGCGGTCGAGGGAGTCGTCACCGAGGTTGCCGTGCCCGACTCGACATCCGGCGGGATGCGGAAGGTCAAGGTGCGCATTCCCGCCGGCGTCGACGACAACGGCCGGATCAGGCTGGCGGGCAAGGGCTCGCCGGGAGCGGGCGGGGGGCCGAACGGCGACCTGTTCGTGGTGGTCGACGTGGCACCCGATGCAGACTTCGGCCGGGACGGCCGGAATCTGACCATCAGCGTGCCCATCACCTATCCCGAAGCCGTCTTCGGCGCCGATGTGCGGGTGCTGGATTTCAGCGGCGACTCGGTGACCCTGCGCATCCCGCCGGGAACGCCGTCGGGCAAGACATTCCGGGTGCGTGGTCGCGGCATAGCGACCCGCCGTGGAACCGGCGACCTGCTGGTGAGCGTCGAGATCGTGGTACCGACGAAGCTGTCCTCGGCGGAGCAAGCGGCCATCGAGGCGCTGCGCGACGTTGCTGACTTCACCGAAGGCACCAGCCGGCGACAGCGCGATGCCGAGCCGGAACCGGCGACACTCGCCGACGCTGCAGGAGCTCAGCGATAGCGGCCAAGGGGCACAGCCATGAGCGAACAACCAAGACGACCGCCGTCCGCCTCAGAGCGCAACCGGGCGCTCTATGTCATCTCGGTGGCGGCCGAGCTCGCCGGCGTGCATGCCCAGACGCTGCGCATCTACGAACGCAAGGGTCTGCTGGCTCCAGCACGCACCTCTGGCGGCAGCCGTCGCTACAGCGACCGCGACATTGCCATGCTGAATCGGATCAGTCAGCTCACCAGCGAGGGCCTCAACCTGGCGGGCGTCAAGCGCGTGCTGGAACTGGAGGAGCGCGTGGCGGCGTTGGAGCGCAAGCTGGCCGACATGCAGAGCGAGGCAGCAGCCTTGGTGGCCGAGACGCACCGCCAGTACCGGCGTGACCTGGTGCCGTTGCCGCAGACCGATCTCATCCCGCGGCCCGGAACAGGCCCGAATCGTCCAACTTGAGTATATTGTTATCAAGTTTTTTGATATAATCAGAGTCATGAATAATGACGCTGATCCCCGCAACTCCCCGCTGCCGTCCAGCCCGCTGACGCACAAGTGCCAAGAAGCACTGGCCTCGGCGGCCCGAACGGCGCAGAGCCAGGGTCACCCGGAAGTCACCCGGGCGCACCTGCTGGCTGCGCTCGTCTCCCAACCCGAGGGCTTGGTGCTGCCCCTGCTCACACGCGCCGGCATCGAACCGGCCGTCGTGCGCCGGAGCGCGATCGAGGCGCTCGAGCGCCTGCCTCGCAGCTTCAGCACCCAGGCACCAGCGCAACCAGCGCTCGCCGGGGAACTGGCTGAGACGCTGCAAGCTGCCGACGCCGAGCGCGCCCGCATGGGCGACGACTACCTGTCCACTGAGCACCTGTTGCTGGCGCTCGCAGACGACCTCGATGCCGACCGTGATGTGCTGGCATCGCTCGTCGCCGAGCTGCGCGGCAGCACGCGAGTGACATCGCCGACGCCAGAGAACTCCTATGACGCACTTGAGCGATTCGGCCGGGATCTCACCGAAGAGGCACGCGATGACAGGCTCGATCCCGTCATCGGCCGCGACGACGAGATCCGACGGATCATCCAGGTGCTGTCGCGGCGCACCAAGAACAACCCTGTGCTGATCGGCGAGCCAGGCGTCGGCAAGACGGCGATCGTCGAAGGCCTGGCCCGCCGCATCGCCGAGGGAGACGTCCCTGAGGGACTGCGCGACAAGCGAGTCGTCGCCTTGGATCTGGCCGCCATGGTGGCGGGGGCCAAGTACCGGGGTGAGTTCGAGGAACGACTTGAGGCAGTGCTCAACGAGATCGCCGACTCCGACGGCGAGGTCATCACGTTCCTGGACGAGGTGCACACGCTGGTCGGCGCCGGCGCGGGCGGCGACAGCTCGCTCGACGCCGCGAACATGCTCAAGCCGATGCTGGCTCGGGGCCAGCTGCGACTGGTGGGTGCCACGACGCTCGACGAGTACCGCCAGCACATCGAAGACGATGCGGCACTGGAACGGCGCTTCGCGCCGGTCTACGTGGGCGAACCGGCGGTCACCGATGCAGTGGCCATCCTGCGGGGCCTGAAGGAGCGCTACGAGGTCCACCACGGCGTGCGCATCACCGATGCCGCGCTGGTCGCGGCGGTCACCCTGTCCGACCGGTACCTGCGTGAGCGTTTTCTGCCCGACAAGGCCATCGACCTGATGGACGAGGCTGCGAGCCGCTTGCGGATCGAGATCGACTCGGTGCCGCTCGAGATCGACATTTGCGAGCGCCGCATCCGCCAGCTCGAGATCGAGCAGTTGGCGCTGAGCGGCGACGAGACCTCGAATGGGCAGCTTCCCGATCCGGGACCCGAATCTCAGAGGCTCGCCGACATCACAGCAGAGCTGGCATCCCAGCGCGAGCAGGCGGCGGCCCTCAAGGCGCACTGGCAAGCAGAGAAGGAGGCCATTGGCCAGATCCGGGCGCTGAAGTCTGAGGCGGAATCGCTGGCGGCCCAAGTGGAACGCGAGACAGATCTCGAACGCGCGGCGGAGATCCGCTTCGGGCAACTGCCGGACGTGCACCGGCGTCTCGATGAGGCGGCGGGCGAGCTGGCTCGGCTGCAAGACGGCAAGCGGATCCTCCGCGAAGAGGTGGATGCAAACGACATCGCCGAGGTCGTGTCGCGCTGGACCGGCATTGCCACGAGTCGCTTGTTGGAGGGCGAAGTGCACAAGCTGGTGCACCTGGAGGAAACCCTGGCGGAGCGGGTCGTCGGCCAGCGTCATGCGGTGGCGGCAGTGGCGAACGCAATCCGTCGCAGCCGCGCTGGGCTGAGCGAGCCTGATCGGCCCATCGGCAGCTTCCTGTTCCTGGGTCCGACCGGTGTCGGCAAGACCGAGCTGGCGCGTGCGCTGGCCGAAGCGCTCTTCGACGACGAGCGCGCCATGGTTCGCATCGACATGTCCGAGTATCTCGAGCGGCACTCGGTGAGCCGCCTCATCGGCGCGCCTCCCGGCTACATCGGCCACGACGACGGCGGCCAGCTGACCGAGGCGGTCCGGCGACGGCCCTACTCCGTGGTCTTGCTCGACGAGATCGAGAAGGCGCACACCGATGTGTTCAGCGTGCTGCTGCAGGTGCTCGACGACGGCCGGCTGACCGACGGTCGGGGGCGCACAGTGGACTTCTCCAACGTCGTGCTCATCATGACGTCCAACCTGGCCACCGATCCTGCTGAGTTCTTCGCTCCGGAGTTCATCAACCGTGTCGACGAGATCTTGCAGTTCGACGCGCTCAGCCGCAGCGACGTGGCTGCCATTGCCGAGCGGCAGCTGGAGATCCTGCGCGCCCGCCTTGTTGATCGCGAGATCACGCTGGACGTGACCGCTGCCGCCGCGGAGCTGCTCGCCAATCGCGGGTATGACCCCGCGTACGGCGCTCGGCCGCTTCGGCGGCTGATCCAGCGCGAGCTGACCGACCCGCTGGCCTCCGGCCTGCTCGACGGCACATTCGCCGACGGCGACACCGTGACGGTGGACAACGTCGAGGGCTCGTTCGGTCTGAGCACCCTGCCGCTCCGCGAAGGCGTCGGGCCTCAGGCCGGCGACGACGCCCAACTGCTTGCACGGGCCTCCTGACCGGTCCGTCGACAGGCCGAATCGGCCGGAAATCCGGCGGTCCCGGAGGGGTCAGTCCCTAGACTGATTTGGTGACGACCAAGGCATCCTGCCGGCGGGCGATCAGCTGAATCATGCCCGGCTCGATCGTCGTAGGAATGCAATGGGGCGATGAGGGCAAGGGCCGCATCGTCGACGTCGTCGCAAAGGAATGCCAGCACGTCGTCCGCTACCAGGGCGGCCACAACGCGGGGCACAGGATCGTCGTCGACGGCGAGACATTCGCCCTGCAGCTCATTCCCAGCGGTGTGCTCTACAACCACGTGACGCCGATCATCGGCAACGGCGTGGTCGTCAATCCTTGGGTGCTGATCGACGAAATCGACATGCTCAGTGGGCGAGGCGTCGACTGCAGCAGGCTGATGCTGAGCCCCGCGTCGCACCTCGTACTCCCGTACCACCAGATCGCCGACGAGCTGTCAGAAGCACAGCGAGGTGACGCAAAGCTGGGCACGACGAAACGCGGCATCGGACCCGCCTACGCCGACAAGGCCGCACGGGTCGGCCTGCGTGTCGAGGATCTGCTTGAGCCGGCAACGCTGCGCGAGCGGCTTGCGGCTGTGCTCGCCGACCGCAACGACTACCTGCGCCAGGTGCACGACCATCCCGGCGTCGACCCGGGCGAGCTCGCTGATCGGCTGATCGATGAGGTGGCGCCCCGCCTCGCGCCGTACATCGGCGACACGGTGGGCTGGCTGCACGAGGCGCTGCATGCGGGTGAGCGGGTCCTGTTCGAGGGTGCCCAGGCCACCTTCTTGGACCTCGACCACGGGACCTACCCCTTTGTGACCTCGTCGAATCCGGTGGCGGGCTTTGCCCTGGTCGGCTCGGGCATCGGTCCTGGCGCCATTGACCAGGTCATCGGCATCGCCAAGGCGTACACCACCCGCGTCGGTTCGGGCCCCTTCGTGACCGAGCTGCACGACGAGATCGGCGACCAGCTGGTGGAGCGAGGCGCTGAGTTCGGTACCAACACCGGGCGCCGCCGCCGCTGCGGCTGGTTCGATGCCGTGATGGGCCGGCAGGCGGTGCGCCTCAACGCCTGCACCGAGATTGCGCTCACGAAGCTTGACGTGCTCGACGAACTCGACTCGATCAAAGTCTGCGTGGCGTACGAAGTCGACGGCCAGCGCTACGACTACCTACCGCACCTGCGCTCGCTGCATGATCGGGCGGTGCCGGTGTGGGCCACGCTGCCGGGCTGGAAGACGCCGCTCGACAAGGTGACCGAACGGTGGCAGCTGCCGCGGCAGGCCGTCGACTACATCGTCTTTCTCGAACGCCAGCTTGGTCTGCCGATCCGGTATGTCTGCGTCGGCCCCGGCCGCGAGCAGTACATCAAGTTCGCAGCGTGAGCTGCGACATTGGATGCAGTGCAGCGTGAGCTGCGACATCGGATACAGCGCAGCGTGAGCTGCGAGATCGGGTCCGGCGCTTGGAGCCGGGCTGAGTCAGGGATGTGCCGGTGAGAGTGTGTGTTGTCGGCCAGGGCGGGCGAGAGCACGCATTCGCTGAGACGCTGCGCCGGACCGCCGATGTCGTGGTCACACCGGGCAATGCCGGCATCGAGGGCAGCGTTGCGATACCGCCGGGCGACATCGACGCCGACTTGTTCGTGATCGGTCCCGAAGGACCCCTGGCCGACGGCCTGGCCGACCGGCTGCGCGCAGATGGGCGGCTCGTGTTCGGCCCGGGCGCCGACGGCGCTGCGCTCGAGGGCTCCAAGGCGTGGATGAAGGAAGTGGTGAGTGCGGCGGGCGTTCCGACTGCCGCGTACCGGACGTTCGACGGGGAGGAGGCGAGCCGCCGCGAGGCGCATGCCTACTTGGAGACGCTGCCGCCTCCGTACGTCATCAAGACCAGCGGGCTGGCTGCGGGCAAGGGTGTGCTGGTCACCGATGAGCTGGCCGCAGCGCATGCTGACATCGACGCCAAGCTGGATGGCACTGCCTTCGGAGACGCCGGACGCCGCATCGTCATCGAGGAAGGACTGGTGGGCCCGGAGGTCTCGCTGTTCGCGATCTGTGACGGCCGCCGTGCCGTGCTGCTGCCGACGGCGGTGCGCGATCACAAGCGCCTGGGCGACGGTGACTCGGGGCCGAACACCGGCGGGATGGGCTGCGTCTCGCCGCTGGCCGATGTCGATCGGGCGACCTGTGCTGATCTGGGCGCGCTGGCGTTCGAGCCGACGCTGGCCGAGTTGCAGCGCCGGGGCGTCGACTACCGCGGCGTGCTGTACGCGGGCTTCATGCTGACGCCACGCGGGCCTCGGCTGCTGGAGTTCAACGTCCGATTCGGCGATCCTGAGGCGCAGGTCACGTTGCCACGCGTCCAAGGCGACCTCGCCGAGCTGCTGGCCGCGGCGGCAGCGGGGGAGTCGGACGACCGCATCGATGTGTCCGACGACGCCATGGTGTGCGTCGTCTGCGCGGCCGAGGGATACCCGAGCGACCCGCGGGCCGGCGATCTCATCACAGGGATCGAGCATGCCCGGGCGATGCCCGGCGTGACGGTTTTCTGTGCGGGCGTCGGACCCTGCGACGATCCATCAACGCCGCCCGGTTCGCTCGTGACGGCCGGCGGCCGTGTGCTGAACGTGTGCGGCCGCGGGCCGGACGTGGCTGCCGCCCGCCGCCGAGCGTACGAAGCTGTCCGCTGCATCAGCTGGCCTGGGATGACCTACCGCACCGACATCGCCGCTGCGGAAATCTCCCCGCTGCCCCCTCGGGGCGGCGAGACTCAACGACGGAGCTGATCGATGCCGGGGAGCACTGTGATGAAGGTCGCCATCTTGATGGGATCGCCGAACGATGAGTCGAAGATGGCACCCGCCGCCGAGATGCTCGACAGGTTCGGCATCTCCCATGTCACCGAGGTGATGAGCGCTCACCGCACGCCTGCCGCGGTGGCATCGTTCGCAACCGGGGCGCGCGACGCCGGCTTCGCTGCGGTCATCTGCGGAGCCGGCATGGCGGCACATCTGGCCGGCGTGGTGGCCGCGCATACCACCTTGCCGGTGATCGGCGTGCCGCTCAGCGGCGGCCTCGCCGACGGCCTCGACGCGTTGCTGTCCACGGTGCAGATGCCCAAGGGCATCCCGGTCGCGACCGTGGCGGTGAACGGCTCGGCAAATGCGGCCGTGCTGGTCGTCGAGATGCTGGCGGTGACTGATCCGGGGCTCGCCGACCGCTTGGACGAGTTCCGCGCCGCTGGTGCCCGGTGACATCGATATGAGCCGGGACGTCATCCCCAACGTCCTGGCGACGCGCTACGCCTCGGCCGAGATGGCCGAACTGTGGTCACCCCGCCACAAGGTCATCCTCGAACGGCGGCTGTGGATAGCAGTGCTCGAAGCGCAGCGAGAAGCGGGTGTCGATGTGCCCGACGGCGCGCTGGACGCGTATCGCGATGCCGTCACCCACGTCGATCTCGACTCGATCACCGAGCGGGAACGGATCACGCGCCATGACGTGAAGGCGCGCATCGAGGAATTCTGTGCGCTGGCCGGCTACCAGCAGATCCATCGCGCGATGACCTCGCGCGATGTCACCGAGAACGTCGAGCAATGCCAGGTCAAAGCAGCGTTGGGTTTGGTTGCCGAGCGCATGGCGGCGTTCATCGTGCGCATCGCGGCACTGGCGAGCGCCCATCGGAATCTCGTGATGACGGCGCGCACGCACAATGTGCCGGCGCAGGCCACCACGCTGGGAAAGCGCTGGGCCACGATCGGCACCGAGGCGGCCGTGTCGCTCGCACGCATCGAAGAGCTCGTCGCGCGTTACCCGTTGCGCGGCATCCGCGGGCCGGTGGGCACGCAGCAGGACATGCTCGAGCTGGTGGGTGGCGACCGGGCGGCCCTGGACCGCCTGGAGCGCCGCATCGCCGACGAGCTGGGCTTCGAACGTGTGCTCGGCTCCGGCGGGCAGATCTATCCCCGCTCGCTCGACCTCGACGTCGTCGCAGCGCTGGTTGCCGCGGCGGCGCCGCTCGGCAACCTGGCACTCACCGTGCGGCTCGGCGCCGGTCACGAGCTGGTGACCGAGGGCTTCGCTGCGGGCCAAGTCGGTTCGTCGGCAATGCCGCACAAGATGAACACCCGCTCGTGCGAGCGAATCACCGGCCTGCTGACCATCCTGCGAGGGCACCTGACGATGGCCTCACAGCTCGCCGGTGATCAATGGGACGAAGGCGATGTGAGCTGCTCGGTCGTGCGTCGCATCGTGCTCCCCGACGCGTTCTTCGCGCTCGACGGAGCACTGGAGACTGCCTTCAGCGTCATGGACGGCTTCGCCGTCTTCCCGGCCCGGATCGAAGCCGAGCTGGCCGCGTACCTGCCGTTTCTTGCCACCACTCGCCTGTTGGCTGCTGCCGTGGCAGCGGGCGCCGGCCGCGAGGAAGCGCACGAGCGCATCGGTGCCCATGCAACTGCGGCGGTCTTGGCGCTTCGCGAGGGCACCGTCGACCGCAACGATCTCGCGGCCCGCATCGTTGCAGACCCCGATCTGCAGCTCAGTGCGGATGAGGTCGCGGCGGCGCTCGCGGATCCGGCGTCGTTCAGCGGCCGTGCCGGCGATCACGTCGACGAGTTCGTGGCCGCTGCGGGCAAGGTGGCGCAGCGGTACGGCGCCGCGGTCGACTACGAGCCCGGCCCGGTGCTGTGAGCCAGGTGGTGAGCGGCGCAGCGCCGACCGACGATGACACGCCAGCAATGACAAGCCAGCAAGGACGAAAGGGCCGATGTGAGCGAGCTTGAGCTAGTGCACCGCGGGAAGGTGCGCGAGATGTACCGCGTCGACGACCGCCATCTGCTGATGGTCGCAAGCGACCGCATCTCGGCCTTCGATGTGGTGTTCGACGAACCCGTGCCGGACAAGGGCCGCGTGCTGACGGCCATGACGGCGTGGTGGTCAACCTGGCTCGGCGACATCGCGCCGACCCATGTGGTCTCGGGCGATCCCAGCGACTTCCCAGCGGCAGCACGGCGACCTGAATGGGCCGGGCGAGCGCTCCTCGTCCGCCGCGCGGAGATGCTGCCGATCGAATGCATCGTGCGCGGGTACATCACCGGCTCGGCATGGAAGGAGTACCGGCAGCACGGCACCATGCACGACGAGCCGCTGCCGGCCGGCCTGCTCGAGTCGCAGCAGCTCGATGAACCCGTCTTCACGCCATCCACCAAAGCGACCGATGGCCACGACGTGAACATCTCATTCGCCGCAGCCGCCGAGCTGGTCGGCGACGAGGCGGCTGCGGCCGCCCGCCAAGTGTGCGTTGATGCCTACAGCACGGCGGCGGCCCATGCCTCGGAGCGGGGGATCATCATCGCGGACACCAAGTTCGAGCTCGGCTACGTGGACGGCACCCTGGTCATCGCGGATGAGTGGCTCACACCCGATTCGTCTCGTTTCTGGCCCAAGGATCACTGGCAGCCAGGTGCATCGCCTCCGTCGCTCGACAAGCAGCCGGTGCGTGACGCCACCGAAGCCACCGGCTGGAACAAGGAACCGCCCCCGCCCCCGCTGCCGGCAGAGGTGGTTGCGGCTACGCGCGCCCGCTACATCGAGGCGTACGAGACGCTGACCGGCGAGTCGTTCGATGACTGGCTGACGCATCCGGGCGTACGGGCCGGAGCCGTCGCTTCATGAATCGCTGGGACGTTCTGGTGGAGGTCTCGCCACGCGCCGAGATCGCAGATCCGGCCGGGACCACGATTGAACGGGCTCTCGCCGCGCTGGGCTTTGCCGGCGTGAGCGGGGTCAGGGTCGGCAAGGCCATCCGCATGGAGGTCGCTGCAGCGGATGCGTCCGAAGCGCGTTCGGTCACCGAGCAGATGTGCGACCGCCTGCTGGCGAACCCGGTGATCGAAGACGCCCGCATCGAACTGCGCGCTGCAGTGCCTGATCGCAGCCCGTGAGTGTCCCCACGAATGCCCCGGCGAGCGTCCCGATGAGTGTCACCGTCGGTGTCGTTCAGTTCCCCGGCACGAACTGCGATCTCGACACACTCGACGCGCTGGGAGAACTGGGAACTCGAACGGCGCTCTTGCGCAGTGACGAAACCTCGCTCGCAGGTGTGGATGCTGTCGTCATTCCGGGTGGATTCGCGCACGGCGACTACCTGCGCACCGGTGCAATCGCCCGCTTCTCGCCGATCATGGACGCCGTGGCATCGTTCGCGGCCGCCGGCGGTCCGGTTGTCGGGATATGCAATGGATTTCAGGTATTGACCGAGGCAGGCCTGCTGCCCGGAGCACTTCGCCCCAATGCGGGGCTGTCGTTTCTGTGCCAGCCGCAGCACGTCGTCATGGCGTCCGTTGACCATGTGCTGGGGCATGGGCTGTCGCCGTCAGATGTATTGAGCATTCCCATCAATCACTTTGAAGGGAACTACGTGTGTGACCAGTCGACGTTGCAATGTATGCGTCAAAAGGGCCAAGTAGTGATGCGATACGTCGACAACCCGAATGGATCGGTCGACGACATTGCCGGCATCTGCAACGAAACGGGCAATGTCGTGGGGCTCATGCCCCACCCCGAACGGGCAACGTCGGAGTTATTGGGCTCTACGGATGGACGAAGACTGCTTGAAGCGTTGATATATGCAGCAAGCCGGACGGTGTGAAGTGTCAGCCGCCCCGTGTAATGCCCGCACGGGCCAGCATGTCGGCTGCGACGCCGAACTCACGCCATGTGGCGTACTGAATTCCCTTGCGCCGGCCGTAGTTGGCGGCATGAGTGACAAAACCCTCTTCCACGGAGGCCATATCGGGCTCTACCTGGAGCGCTTCGATGGCTGCCTCGATGTCCCGACGCTCCTGCATCAGCAGCAAGCGCTTAATCGGCTTTGCCTCGGCAATCTGGGCGTCGATTGCGTCCTTCTTGGCGTTCAGCGATTCTGCGCTCTGCCTGCGACCTGGCCGGGGCCGGTGCGTTTCGAGGGCTTCAAGATAATCCCGCACTGCTGCAGCCTCGATGCGACCCGCGGCAATAGCAGCTTTGTGTTCGTCCGACATGGTTCGTTCGCTCATGACGTCTGTATAGCACGGCGTCTTCCGCTCTCCAATGAATCCAATGAACCTGTTTCCACCGAATATGGATTGTTGTGACTGCCACCTCTAGCGATTTCGCCGCACCCGACTTGCCGGACATTCATGCGGCTCTGGGCCTGACAGATGACGAATACGGCCACATTTGCGAGTTGTTGGACCGTCAGCCCAATCATCTTGAACTCGCGATGTATGCAGTGATGTGGTCTGAGCATTGTTCGTATAAGTCATCGCGCCGACATCTCGCTCGTTTGCCCACCGAGGCACCGTGCGTGCTCGTCGGTCCCGGCGAGAATGCAGGGGTTGTCGACGTCGGCGACGGCATTGCCGTCGCCGTGCGCATCGAGAGTCACAACCATCCCTCGGCTATTGAGCCGTATCAGGGTGCGGCGACCGGGGTGGGGGGCATCCTGCGCGACATCTTCACGATGGGAGCACGACCCATTGCGCTCGCAGATCCGCTGCGCGTCGGGCCGCTCGACGAGGCGCGCAGCAACTGGATTGCCGAGGGAATTGTCAGCGGCATATCCGGCTACGGGAACAGCGTGGGTGTGCCCACCGTTGCGGGCGAATTCGTGTCGTGCGAGACCTACCGGGACAACCCGTTGGTGAACGTGGCCGCGCTCGGGATCATGCCGACCGAGCGTCTGGTCTTGGGCCGAGCGACCGAGGTGGGCAGCGCCGCCGTGCTGATGGGCGCGAGCACGGGCCGCGACGGCATCGGCGGCGTCAGCGTGCTCGCGTCAGCGGGTTTCGACGAGGCCGATGACGATTCGACCAAGCGCCCGAGCGTGCAGGTCGGCGATCCCTTCGAGGAAAAGCGCCTCATCGAAGCCTGCCTGGAGCTGCTGGAGGCAGGGCTTGTCGGCGGGATTCAGGACCTCGGCGGCGCGGGCCTGACCTGTGCTGCAAGCGAGACGGCCTCACGCGGCGGCACCGGCATGGAGGTCGATGTCAGCGCCGTGCCGCTGCGCCAGCGCGGCATGGAGCCCTTCGAGATCATGACGTCGGAGTCTCAGGAGCGAATGCTGGCGATTGTCTCGTCAGCCAACGTCGACCGGGTGCTCGAGATCTGCGCGCGGTGGGAGATCACTGCCACGGTTGTCGGGCGCGTGACCGACGACGGCATGCTGCGCGTGCGTGACGGGGTCGACGGCGTGATCCTCGCCGAGGTGCCTGCGAGCACACTGCACGACGACGCGCCGTCCTATGACCGCCCCCGCCGCCCGCCGGCCGATCTGCAGGTGCGCCACCGCGTCGACCCGGCGGCGGACGGCGCTCCGGCGGGCAGTCCCAGCGATTGTGCTGCTGATCTGCTGGCGATGCTCGCCGACCCGCGTTGGGTGTACCGGCAGTACGACCACCAGCTGTTTCTGAACACGGTCGTCGGTCCCGGCAGCGATGCGACGCTGCTGCGACTGCGCGACCCTCGCAACGGCACCTCCACCGGTCGAGGCCTTGGGGTGTCAGTCGACGGCAACCACCGCTGGTGCCACGCCGATCCCCGCCGGGGCACGGCGATGGTGGTGGTCGAGGCGGCGCTGAACCTCGCCTGCGTCGGCGCGGATCCGCTTGCGATCGTCAACTGCCTCAACTTCGGGAACCCGACTCATCCCGAGGTCATGTGGCAGCTCACCGAAGCCATCGACGGCATGGCTGAAGCCTGTGATGCGCTGGGTGTGCCGGTCGTCGGTGGCAACGTCAGCCTCTACAACGAGACCAACGGCACCGACATCTGCCCGACGCCGGTGGTGTGCATGATCGGGCTGCATCCCGATCTGGTCCGGCGTCCGGTCGCTGACGGGCTGCCGCCCGGAACCGAACTCATGCTGCTGGCTCCGCCCGGCTTCGCCGGCGACGGCGGAGCGAGTGCCGCCGCATCGGGCCCGCATCGTGTGGCGCTAGGAGGCAGCCGCTGGGCATGGGAACGCCGCCGCTGCCGTGACGGAACGTTGCCCGAGCTCGACCTCGCCGGCAGCGTCGCAACCGCCCGGTTCGTGGCCGCAGCCGTGCGCGAGGGCCGCGTCCGGTGTGCGCACGATGTCTCCGACGGCGGCATCGCTGCGGCCATCGCGGAAATGTGCTGCCACGGCGGTGCGGGCGCACACGCGCGCGTGCCGTCGCTCGGCGAACCCGCACCGGCGCAACGGGCACTGTTCGCCGAGCCGCCGGGCCGCGTCTTGGCGGCGGTCGACTCAGACGATGTCGAGCGGCTTGCCAGCGCAGCCTCGGCGGCAGGACTCGCGAGCCACCGGCTCGGAACGTTCGGCGGGTCGAGGGTGCAGATCGGCCGCGTCACCGAACCCGACCTCGACATCGACCTGGCGTTCGACGACGTGCTGGCGCGGTGGAGCGGTGCGTTGCCTGACTCGTTCGCACAACCAGCCGACGGGACGGCGGCATGAGCGGCCCCGGTGTGGCAGACGTCCCCGACGGCGGCGTGGACTTCCGCAAGCCGCGCGAAGCCTGCGGCGTCTTCGGCGTGTACATGCCGGGCGGCCCAGTGGCCCACCTGAGCTATCTCGGGCTGTACGCGCTGCAGCACCGGGGGCAGGAATCAGCCGGCATCGCCGTGTCCGACCGCACCCACATCACGGTCGTCAAGGACATGGGCCTGGTCGCCAGCGCGTTCGACGACCGGGTGCTCGCAGGACTCGAAGGCGATCTCGCCATCGGGCACACCCGGTACTCCACGACGGGGTCGAGCTCGTGGCGTGCGGCGCAGCCGTTCTACCGAGGCCTCGACGGCACGGAGTTCGCGCTCGGTCACAACGGGAATCTCACCAACACCGCCGAGCTCGCGGCTGCTTCGGGAATGCTCGACGGGATGGTCACCAGCGACAGCGATCTGGTCGCCGAACTGGTCGCCCAGCGCGTTACTGCCACGCCGCAGATCACACGCACCCGCCCGCGCGAGGCCGTGACCGAGGCGCTGGCGGCGGTGCTGCCGAGCCTTCGTGGCGGCTTCACGTTCGTGGTCGCCGACCGGGATCGCCTGATCGGGGTTCGTGATCCGCACGGCATCTGGCCGCTGTGTCTCGGCCGCCTCAGTGTCGATGAGGACGGGGTCGATGAGCACGCAGCCGGTGCCCACGAGAGCAGCCAGCCCAGCGGCGGTTGGGTGCTGGCATCGGAGAACCCGGCGCTGGAGGTCGTCGGCGCGACATTCGAACGCGAGATCCGGCCGGGCGAGATGATCGTCATCGACGCAGCCGGGTGCCGCTCGTTGTGGCCGTTCGCGAGCAGACCGGCAAGCGGCGACGGGCTGTCCCCGCACCTGTGCATCTTCGAATTCGTGTATTTCTCGCGCCCGGACACCACCTTGGCGGGCCAGAACGTGCACGCAGCCCGCCAGCGCATGGGCGCGCATCTGGCCACCAATGCACCAGTCGATGCCGACCTGGTGATGCCCGTTCCCGAGTCGGGCATACCGGCTGCGCAGGGCTATGCCCGCGCCAGCGGCATCTCCTACGGCGACGGGCTGGTCAAGAATCGCTACATCGGGCGCACGTTCATCGCGCCGAACCAGCACGTCCGTTCCTTGGGTGTGCGCACCAAGCTGAATGCGATCAGCTCCAACATCGACGGCCGCCGGCTCGTGGTGGTCGACGATTCGATTGTGCGGGGCACCACTACCCGGTCGATTGTCGACATGCTGCGCGGCGCCGGCGCTGCCGAGGTGCACCTGCGTATCTCCTCACCTCCGTACCGCTGGCCGTGCTTCTACGGCATGGACACGGGCACTTCCGGCGAACTGCTTGCCGCGAATCGCGATCTGGCAGAGATCGAGGCGTACCTGGGCGTCGATTCGCTGGCGTACCTGAGCCTCGATCAGCTCATCGAGGCCACCGGTGTGCCCGGCGGGGGCTTCTGTCATGCATGCCTGACCGGTGAGTATCCGGTGGAGATCGGCGACCGAGCGCGGACCGAAGTCTTCGGCAGCGACGCCGACGAGCCGAATCGCTCGCTGATCGCGACGGGCAGCGTGCAGCCGGCTGCCGTCGCTGAACCCATCGCAGGGTGACACCGGTGGCGAGCGATCCAACACCGCTCACCTACGAAGCGGCTGGGGTGAACATCGCCGCGGGCGACGAGGCCGTCCGGCGCCTGACGCCCCACGCTCGCAGCACGTACCGGCCCGAGGTGCTGAGCGACATCGGAGCATTCGGAGCAGTCACCGCGGTGCCCGACGGTCTCACCGACCCGGTGCTGGTCAGCGCGAACGACGGCGCGGGCACGAAGCCCCTCATTGCCGCAGCACTCGGCCGATGGGACACGATCGGGATCGACGTGGTGGCCATGTGCGTCGACGACATCGTCACGCTCGGTGCGCAGCCGCTGCTGTTCCACGATCAGATCACTGCAGGACGTCTCGATGCCGACGTCGTCGAGGCGATCGTGGAAGGCTTGGCCGCCGGCTGCCGCATGGCCGGTTGCGCGCTCGTGGGCGGCGAGTTGGCCGAACACCCCGACGCGCTCGCGCCCGGCGACTATGACATCGCCGGCTTTGCCGTGGGGGTGACAGAACGAGCGCGGTTGCGAGGCTCGGTCACCGCTGGCGACGCGGCGCTCGTGGGTCTGGCGTCAGGCGGACTTCGATGCAACGGCTACAGCCTCGCTCGCCGGGTTCTGCTCACTGGCGCATCCGATGACAACCCGCTCGGGTCGCCGGCCTGGCCGGGTGCCGATCATTCGCTGGGCGACGAGATGCTGCGACCGTCGGTCATCTACACCCCTGCGGTGCTCGAGCTTTTCTCCGAATGCGGTGCTCTGGGGGCTGCGCACATCACCGGTGGGGGACTGGCCGCGAACGTGGCCCGCATGCTCGGCCCGGAGGTCGATGCGGTGCTGCGGCGCGGATCCTGGCCGGTGCCCAGAATCTTCGAGCGCATCGCCGACGCTGGTCCGGTCACGCCCGACGAGATGGAACGCGTCTTCAACCTCGGCATCGGCATGGTGGTGGCCGTCCCGGCCTCGTCTGCCGTCAGTGCGGTCGATTCGGCTCACGCAGCCGGACACGACGCGTGGGTGATCGGTGAGACCCGCCCTGGCACAGGCACCGCCCGCCTGGTCGAAGCGGGCAACTAGACCCAAATCGGCGGGTCCAGCCCAATACCCTGCCTGCCCATTGTCCGGACAGCGCCCCAGGCGCGCCAGGAGCACCGATGACTGCCACCGCGGGGTCGCGACCCACCGCTGCCTATTCCGCCACGCTCGAGGTCGAGCTGGCTCACCAGCCCGGCACGCTCGGCCGGCTGTGCACGGCGATCGGCGACGTAGGCGGCAACATCCAGAGCCTCGACGGCTTCACCATCACCCAGGGCTCCCTGCGCCAGCACATCGTGGTGGACGCGTCCAGCGAGCAGCACATCGTCCGGATCTGCGAGGCGGTCAACGGGCTCGAAGGCATCACGGTCATTGCTGCGCTTGATCGCACGTTCGAATTGCATGCCGGCGGCAAGCTCGAGACGGTCACCCGCATCCCGCTGCGCAATGCCGATGACCTGTCCATGGCCTATACGCCGGGCGTGGCTCGTGTGTGCCGGGCAATCGCCGACGAGCCAGAACGGGTCCACGACCTGACCATCAAGGGCAACACGGTCGCCATTGTCAGCGACGGCACGGCAGTGCTGGGCCTCGGCGACATCGGCCCGGCGGCTGCGATGCCGGTCATGGAGGGCAAGGCGCTGCTCTTCAAGGAGTTCGCCGGCGTGGATGCTTTCCCGATCTGCCTCGATGTCAACGAACCCGGCGAGATAGTCGAGACGGTCATCCGGCTGGCACCCACGTTCGGCGGCATCAACCTGGAGGACATCGCGGCGCCCGGGGCGTTCGAGGTCGAGGAGGCGCTGCGCGCAGCGCTCGACATCCCCGTGTTCCACGATGACCAGCACGGCACCGCCGTGGTCGCGCTGGCTGCGCTCGAGAACTCGGCGCGAATCGTGGGCAAGGAGCTGGCAAATCTGCGCTGCGTCATCCTGGGCGCGGGTGCCGCCGGCGTCGCGACCGCCAAGATCCTGCTGGGCGCCGGCATCGGCGACGTGATTGCCTGCGACCGCAGGGGCACGATCCATCCGGGGCGCAGCGAGCTGAATCACGCCAAGGAATGGCTGGCGGCCAACACCAACACCGAGCGCATCGCCGGTTCGGTGTCCGATGCCATGGCCGGCGCGGATGTGTTCCTCGGTCTCAGCGGGCCCGGCCTCATCACCCGCGATGATGTGGCGACGATGGCGGAGCGGCCGATCGTGTTCGCCATGGCGAATCCCGACCCCGAGATCTTGCCCGAAGACATCGGCGACATCGCCGCCGTGGTGGCCACCGGCCGCAGCGACTACCCGAACCAGATCAACAACGTGCTGGCGTTCCCCGGCATCTTCCGCGGCGCGTTCGACGCGGGCGCCACCGACATCACCGAGAACATGAAGATTGCAGCCGCCGAGGCCATCGCCGCAGGCGTCTCCAGCGACGACCTCAGCCCCGACCTGGTCATCCCCACAGCCTTCGACCGCTCAGTAGTCCCCGCAGTCGCATCGGCAGTGGCAACAGCTGCCCGCCAAGACCAAGTCACCCGCTAGCCGAGAACGTGCGCCCGCTGCAGAGGCGGCAGGATTCTCTGCGACCAGCGATCCAGCAGGTCGCAACGTCGCAGAGAATCCTGCCGCCTCTGCAGCTATGGCAACTGTGCCTGCACCCTTAAGTTCGCGGCCGAGGGCGAAGCCTTCGAGGCCGCTGTGCTCGTGGTCGGGACCGGCGTCGATCCGGTGACCTCACGCTTTTCAGGCGCGCGCTCTGCCAACTGAGCTACCCGACCGCGGTCCCGACGGGATTTGAACCCGCGACCTCTGGCTTGACAGGCCAGCGTGAACTCCAGACTTCACCACGGGACCAGTTGTTTGCTGTTTGCCTTGCGTCGAATCTCGCGACCGAAGCCGTCCACGCAAGAGCAGCAACGATAGCCACCTCGATCAGCAATCAGCGCCGGTGACCGCAGCACGCAGGCGGCCGGCAAGATCGCCACGAGACAGCACCGAGACTCCCTCGCCGCCGCACCACGCCGACAGCGCGTGCAGCTCCGCTGCCAAGGCTTCCAGCGCGTGCGCGGAGGCCGCGGTACCGCTGGGCCACGACCCCGGTTCCGCCCACGAAGCCGGCACTTCGAGCATCTTGCGCTCCCGGTCGAAGCGCACATCCAGGCGCGCCACCAGCTCATCGTCGTGCAGGAACGGCAGCACGAAGTAGCCGTACTGGCGCTTGGCCTTGGGCGTGTATATCTCGATGCGGTAGTGGAAGCCGAAGAGTCGCTCTGCGCGCGGCCGGTGCCAGACCAGCGGGTCGAATGGGCTCAGCAGCGCTGATCGTGACCGTCGCCGCGCAGCGCGCTGGCCGGCGGGGACATACCCCGGCCGGTCCCAACCCTCCACGGCGACCTCCCGGAGCTGGTCGTCATCAACCAGCTCTGCGATGCGTGCGGGCGCGATGCGCTTCGGCAGGCGGTGATAGTCGATGAGATCGTCGGCGGTGGCGACACCAAGACATCGAGCGGCGTCTGCCAGCAACGCCCGGTGCGCGTCGGGTTCGTCCACCACCGCCTCGACCACGTCAGCAGGCAGCACCCGTTCGATGATGTCGTAGCGGCGCACGAAGCCGGTGCGATCGGCAACGCCGACGCGACCCGCCCAGAACAGCCACGCCAGCGCCAGCTTCCCGTTGCTGCGCGTCCCCCAGGGCCCGCGCACGCCAGGACCCCATTCCATCGCGGCATCCAGCTCGGCAGTGGATGCGGGACCGTTGGCGCTCATCCAGTCGAGCGCCGCAGCGATCTTGGACTGGTTGGCCTGCCCGAAGCGCGCATACCCGCTCCACATGTCGCCGGCAGCGCCTCGCCGCATCCGCCAGCCGAACAGCGGCCAGTCGGCCACGCGGACGAACGATGCCTCGTGACCCCAGTACTCGGTCAGCTCCCGCTCGGACGCCCGGCGGGCGTACGCCGCGCGCTCGAGCAACCCCAGCACGGTGTCGTGAGTGCCGCCCACCCGGGCTCGCAGCACCAGCAGGTGCGAGCGCGCCAGCACGTTGACGGCGTCGATCTGCAGCAGACCCATGCAGTCCATGGCCCGTCGCAGATGCCGGACGTCCAGCCGCCCGGCCGGCAGCGGCGCGGCAAGCCCTTGGGCGCCGATGGCGAGCCGGCGCGCCGCCCGCAGGCTCAGGCGAGCAGGCCGCGCCGTGGTCATGCCGCGTTCAGACAGGCC
Source organism: Candidatus Poriferisodalis sp. (assembly GCF_965208555.1). GTDB lineage: Bacteria > Actinomycetota > Acidimicrobiia > Acidimicrobiales > Poriferisodalaceae > Poriferisodalis. The sequence goes on from NZ_OZ242342.1 coordinate 1,930,078, forward strand.
CCTCGACGGCGGCGTTGGTCAGCGTTCTTCGCGGAAGATGACGTGCCGGCGCAGCACCGGGTCGTACTTGCGCAGCTCGATCCGGTCGCGGGTATTCGTCTTGTTCTTGCGAGTCGAGTACGTGTAGCCGGTGCCCTCGGTGGACTTCAGCTTGATGACGGGACGCTTGTCGCTCTTGGGCATCAGACTTTCTCCCCGCGACCGCGCAGCTCGGCTACCACCGATTCGATGCCGCGCTTGTTGATGGTCTTGATGCCCTTGGCGCTGACGGTCAGCGTCACCCAGCGCCCTTCATTGGGCACCCAGAATCGCTTCCGCTGGATGTTGGGCTTGAACCAGCGCTTGGTGCGCCGGTGCGAGTGGGACACGTTGAAGCCCGAATGCGGCCGGCGGCCGGTGACTTGGCAGATGTTGCTCATACCCGACAGCTCCGGTGCGTGGGCTCGACAGCGGCGCACAAGGCTAGCGACCGGTCCCGTGCTGACCCACTCAGCTCAGCCTCGGAGCTGGGGGATGATCTCGCGGCCGACGCGTTCGAGCACCTCGTAGCGGGGGTCGAAGTTGGGCAGAATCATGATCTGGTCGAGCCCTCGCTCGCCCAGGGCTGCCAACCGCTCGACGACTTGGTCGGCAGTGCCCACGATGCAGGTTGCATCGATGAGTTCGTCGTTGAGAAACCGAGCCTCCTCTGGCAGCACCCAGCAGTTGTGGCCGGCATGGATGCGCTGGTGGATGCGCTCGGGGTCGGTGTCGTCGAGCATGGCGCAGTACTCGTCCCAGACCGCCTCCAGGCGAGCTCCGGGCGATCGGCCGAACTGCCGGTACTGGTCGTAGGAGTAGTGCAGCGACGCCATGGCGAAGGCGCCCGCCTCGTGGTGCACCCGCTCGCGCTGGCTCGCCAGCGTCTCGCCGTCATCGAGGATCACGATCGTCGTCAGCGAGCACATCAGGTAGTCGCCGCGGTCGATGGTGCGGCCGGCTTCGGCAGCGCCGGCTTCGATGTATTCCCACACGCGGGCCGTCGCGGAGCCGTCAGGCGGCACCGACAGCACCGCGCCGTCGCCGTAACGGCCGGCCAGTCCCAGCGAGCGCGGCCCGAAGCCCGACACGTACAGCGGGATCGGATCGTCGAAATTGACAAAGCCGGCGTCGGGCATGATGTGACGGATCGGCTGAGCGCTGCCGCCGAAGTGGTGCACGGCTTCGTCGCCGCGCAGCAGCGGGCGCAGCGCCGCGAGGTAGTGGTCGAACTCGGCGATGCGCTGCGGCTTGTGCCCCATGATCCGCATCGCCGTGTTGCCGGTGCCGATGCCGAGAAACGTCCGCCCGGGCGCGAGCGCGTTGATCGTGGCGATCGACGCGGCGGTGACCGGCGCGGGCCGCGTCCCCGACACCGAGACGCCGGTGCCGAGCTGGATGGTGCTGGTGCGCTCGGCAGCGAGCGCCAAGGTGGCGTAGCAGTCCGACCACAGCATGTGGCTGTCGGCGAACCAGGCATGCGTGTAGCCGAGCTCCTCGGCACGCTCGACGTAGTCGAGATCGCCGATGTGCGATGCGATGCAAATCCCCAAGTCCATGCTGTCTCCTCGCTGTCGGTCTGGCGGACCCCCGAGATGTGCGTTCCGGCCAGCGTGGACACGCTAGACACGAACCGTGGCATCCGACGGGGCCAAGTCATCGAAGAAGGGCCGCAAGAAGTCGGCCCGGGCTGCTGCTGTGCAGGTCACAACGAAGACTCGCCGCCGCCACGCCGAGCGGGGCCGCTATGTCAACGCTCCGGTCGACCGAGCGGCGGGCGGCGTGGTCTGCCATGACGGCTCGGTGCTGGTCGTTCACCGGCCCCGCTATGACGACTGGACGTTGCCCAAAGGCCACCTCGACCGGGGCGAGACGTGGGAAGAGGCGGCACTGCGTGAGGTGCGCGAGGAGACCGGGGTGCGGTGCGCGATCACGTCTGCCCCGTACCCGGTCAGCTACCTGATCCGCGACGACGTGCCCAAGCTGGTGCTCTTCTATTTGATGGTGCCGACGAAGCTGCCCAAGCGTCTCGCGGGCGACCCGAGCGAGGTTGACGAGGTGGCCTGGTGGGACATCGCCGATGCTGTGCGGGCGCTCAGCTACGAGTCTGAGCGCAACGCCTGCTCGGCGCTCACCATCCCGCACCTGCGCCGCCGCAGCCCCGCCGCGAGCTGACGGCGCGTTCTCATCGGTTTCTCATCGAACACAGCGCACAATGAGTCCATGAGCGCCCGCATCGCGGTCGTCGACGATGACCAGCGCATCCGAGCGGCCTTGCGACGCGCCTTGCAGCTCGAGGGCTATGACGTGCTCGAAGGCAGCGACGGTCTCGAGGGCGAGGCGCTTGCCACGCAAGCGGACGTGATGGTGCTGGATGCCACCATGCCGAACCTGGGCGGCTTCGAGCTGTGCCGCCGCCTGCGTGCCGGCGGGAGCCGCTTGCCGATCCTGCTGCTGACGGCCCGGGGCGCCACTGCCGACCGGGTGGAAGGTCTTGATGCCGGCGCGGACGACTACCTGTCGAAGCCATTTGCGCTCGACGAGCTGCTGGCTCGGCTGCGGGCGCTGCTGCGCCGGGGTGCAGGGAGCGAAGCCGCCGACGGGGGCGAGCGGCTCGCGTGCGCCGGCATCACGCTTGACACCGCCAGCTACGAGGTGACCTGCGCCGGTGAGCCCGTGACGCTGACCCACACCGAGCACCGGCTGCTGGAGCTGTTCCTGCGCAACCCCGGTCGCGTCCTGGGGCGCGACGAGATCTACGACACGGTGTGGGGCTACGACGCATCGCTGGCGTCGAACTCATTGGAGGTCTACGTCGGCTACCTGCGACGCAAGCTGGCCGCGGCGGCTGCGGGCAGCGACGGTCACAGCCCCATCCGGACCGTTCGAGGCGTCGGCTACGTGCTCCGACCCGCATGAGCTTTCGCACCCGGCTCGGGCTGCTGGTGGCGGCCTCGGTTGCTGTCGCGGTGTTGGCCGTCTCGGGAGTCGCGCTCTGGATTGCCCGAGCCGAGGCCCGCTCCGCGCTCGACCGCAAGCTGGACGACCGCGTCGCCGTTCTGGTCGCGAGCGGCGGCCGCCTGCCCGAACGCCGTGGCGTGCAGTTCTTCGGACGATTCGTTCCCCGGGATGTGCTCGCCCAGATCGTGGCCTCGAACGGAGTGGTGGTCTACGCGTCTGACGAAGCGCTGCCCGTGTCGCCCGCCGATCTTGCCGTGGCGCACGGCCGGTCTCGCCTGAATCGAACTGATGTGTCGGCAGACGGTGTTCGCCTGCGAGTGCTCACCGTGCCGGTCGCTGCCGGCGGCGCGCTGATGGTTGCGAGCCCGCTCGACGAGGTCGATGCGAATGTGGCGGGCTTGCGCAACGCACTGGCGGTCGTCGCCGCCATCGGCGTCGCAGGGGCCGGACTGTTGGGATTCCTGGTGGCAGGCCGTGCCATACGACCGGTCCGGCGGCTCACCGATGCGGCGCGGAACGTCGCACAGACCCAAGACCTGGACCAGCCCATCGAGATTGAAGGTGACGACGAGCTGGGCGAGCTGGCGCGCAGCTTCAACGCGATGCTGGAGGCCTTGGCACTGTCGCGCGACCAGCAGCATCGGTTGATCACGGACGCGGGTCACGAGCTGCGAACGCCGCTCACCAGCATCCGCACCAACATCGAGCTGCTGGCCCGATCCGAAGCCGATGAGACCCCCGCGATCCTCGATGCAGACGAACGGCGTCGGATGCTCGACGATGTGCAGTTCGAGCTGGATCAGCTCACCGAGCTGGCAGCCGAGCTCGTCGAGCTGGCCACGGACCGGCGGGCGCTGGGCGAGCCGGCGCCAGTCGATCTGGCCGAGTTGGCGGCAGCGGTCGTGGATCGGCACCGCCGCCGCACCGAGACGGATTTTGTGACCGTTTTCGAGCCGTGCGATGTGGTCGTGAACACGGCGCTGGTCGAGCGAGCGATCGGCAATCTCGTTGACAACGCGGTGAAGTGGTCCCCGCCCGGCGAACCCATCGAGGTCAGCGTTGCTGGGACCGACCGGGAGGCTCGCGTCCGAGTGCGCGACCACGGGCCCGGCATCCCCGCGGAGCTGCGCGAGACGGTCTTCGAACGGTTCTACCGAGCTCCCGAGGCACGTTCTCAGCCCGGCTCCGGCCTCGGGCTGTCCATCGTCGATTACGTCGCTCGCAGCCACGACGGCTCTGCGTCCGTCATTGACACCGATGGCCCCGGCACCACCGTCGAACTCCGCCTCCCGCTCACTCCCGAAGCCGATTCGCCCCCTGCCGGCACAGGCTGACCCTCAGCAATATCGCGTTGTCGTTTGGACGCTCATTGTCCGGCCGTAACCAAGCTCCCTCCCTTCAGCTGGCCAAGTGTTCAGTAGTGATTCGATACGTTTTGTCGCCGATGAGCCTGATGCAGCCCCACCGCACCGCCTCCGAGCGACGCACAGCGCTCGCTGTCGCCCTCAGCATTGGGGCCGGATGGATACTCATCGAGATCACCGATGCACACCCATTGTGGTTCCTCGCGTTCTGGGTACCCGGCGCTGTTGCAGCTCTTGCCTACAGCCGAGTTCTGCGCAACAAGCGCATGCATGCGAGCGATATTCGGGACCCGGATGAACGACCGCTGCGCCCGGGTGCCTAGTCACAGCCCGTGCTAGGTCGCCTCATGAGCCTGCCCTAATCCTGACGGACGTTCGTGATTGGTTGCTATTCCAAACCTGCAGGTCAAGAGTGTATTTTGCTGTCTAACAAACGTTCGTATTGTAGACAGCCCTGCTGAGCCTGTCAAGCCAATCTCTGAGCTCAACGCCTCTTCGCCGTTGACAGCGCTCATCGCGGCCGCAGACCCGCATACCTGCTGAGTATCCGGGGCTCGACCCTTCCTCGACGCGACCCAGCCGAGTATCTGACATCGAGCCCGTTTTGGGCCGTCCTTTCTGTCGATGAAACGAACCGTTCCTCGACAGAAAGGACCGGTTCCAGCGATGCCTACTGGAATATCAACCTCAGCAATACGACGGCTTACAGCTGCGCTCCTGGCGCTGCTCATTGCCATGCCGGCGCTGGCTGTGATCGCGCAGCCCGCGTCCGCGCACCGGCAGACCGCGCAGCGCTGCGACTACGACCCCATCTCGGGTCAGAGCTTCAACTGCCGGCAGGTGCCGGTGTCGCACGTGCACCCGCCCAACCACTACTCGCCGCCGCCCGACACTTCGCCAACCACCACGCAGCCGCCGAGCACGACGCAACCACCACCAACAACACAACCAGTGCCGACAATTCCACCGCCATCAGACACCTCACCGCCCGATACGACGCCGCTGCAGGTGCCGAACCACTATTCGCCGCCGCCCGACACCTCGCCCCGTCCGCCGGTGCAGCCCCCGAATCACTATTCGCCGCCGCCTGACACCTCACCTCGACCCGATCCCGAGAACGACGAATCAGAAACCGACGAAGAAGCAGCCGAGAGCGAAGAGCTTGACGGCGAAGAAGGCGACGACGACAGCTGCCCCAGCGGCACGTTCGTCAGCGGCAACTGCGACTCCAGAGCCGAAGACTCACCCGCAGGGTCCGACGCCGAACCAGCAGCCGACGACGATGAGACCGGGGAAGCAGGCGAAGGCGACGAAGGAGTCAGCGAAGAAGGTGAGCACTCGGCGGAGGACCCGTGCGTTGCGTGGCTAGACAGCACGCGCGATGCGCTCCACAATCTCGACCCCGATGGGAGCCCTAGCATCACCCCAGCGCCTGACGGGTGCGGGGAACGGACCGACGTACTCGAAGCACTCGGGAACTTGCTCAGAAGAGTGGTGGAGAGCCACGCGGATGCCGCAGAAGGCGAACGTCAGGCAACCGAGGTGGCATATGACGAGCTTCGCGAGGCGATCAAGAAGGCGTGGAACTACGAAATCCCCGGCTTCGAGCACGTGGAGCCCTACCTAGACGCTGCCAACGACTACCTCGCATGTGCAGCTGTGGTTGCTGCATTCATCAAGACCAAGGGCAAGGCTGCGAAGGTTCCCGGCTGGAAGGCCGTCGTAGGCGGACTCGGCTGCGAAGCGGCCATCACGGCCCTGGAGATTGACGAGAGCGATCCAGATTCCGAGCACGGCGACTCGAACCAACAGGGCAGCCAGCAGTCGAATGTGCCTCCACAGCCGGAGCTCGATGACGAGACGACGGAGCAAACGGTGAGGCCTGTCCAAACGCCGGACACGACTACTCAGACCGAGCCCGCCGATGGCGACAGCGATGACCAACAAGGCGGTGTGGATAACGGCGATACGAACAGCGAAGCCGATTCGCCGCCTACCACCGCGCCGCCGGTTGCGGTGGGGTCGGTGACGGGCCTGGGCGGGTCGGCAGACGGCAATTCGGTCTGGCTTGGCTGGAACGCACCCACTACGGGCCCCGCGCCGACCGCGTACCGCGTCCTGAGGACCGCATTGGGTGGCAATGAGCAGGAAGTTGCCCGAGTCGGCGGCAACGCCTACTTCGACAGCAACGTGCAATCTGGCGTGACCTACACTTATCGAATTCAGGCGATCAGCGGTACGCTCGCTGGACCGGTATCCGCATCGACCAACGTCACGATTCCTTGATCATCTGCCGGTCATATGGAACCTCTGGGGTCGAGCGCTGCCGAACCCGAGCTGTAGCGGCATACAGAACGGGCCGACTGGGACCGGCTTAGTAGCCTCATCCGACGACGGAACGCATGGAGCCACCCGATGAGCGAGCCCGGGCAGCTTCCCAACCGCAGAAGTGAGCCGTAAACGCAGTGAAGTACTCTGCAGACATAGGGGCCACCGACGGAAAGTTGGATCCGTTGCAGAATGAGCGCAGGCACTTCTGGCGGATGCAGGCTTGGGTCCTGCTGGGCTTTCTCATCGGGCGTCTGACCACGCTCTCCGGATGGCATGCCGTCTCTCTCATATGTGCCTTCGCGATGGCCGGTTCTGTTTACGAGTGGGGTAAGCGCAGGCGCGCGACGGCGGAGGCAGCAACCCGATAGCGCCTTCGTTCTTGACACGGCCTGACTGTCGAGGCAGGGCATAGTTTGGGGAAGAACCCCGCTCGCCTCGATAGCGGTGTCTGTCGCCGCCGACCGCGGCCACGGCGCCGCCGGTAGCCGTGGGACCGGTGACAGGCCTCGGCGGATCGGCAGCCGGTAATTCGGTTTGGCGTGGTTGGAACGCGCCCGCTACGGGTCGCACGACGGCTGCACACCGCGTACTGCGGATGGCAACTGGCGGCGCAGAGCAGGAAGTCGCTCAAGTCGGCGGCAACGCCTATTTCGACCGCAGTCTGCAGCCCGGCGTTACCTACACCTATCGAGTTCAGGCGGTCAGCGGGACGCTCTCGGGCCCGATGTCGGCTCCGGCCATTGTCACGGTTCCTTGATCGAGAACTCGTCGATCGGACCCGCCGATTGGAGATCGAAGCCGTGAGAACAGCGAACTACCCTGAGACCATGAGCGACGGCGGCGAAACGGCAACTCCGCCCACGTTCTGGGAAGCGCTTCGCGAGGAACTCACTTCGTGGAAGAGCCTTGCCCTACACGTGGCGTCCGCCGCGGTGTGGCTTCTTGTGTACTACCTGACAGGCAGTGTCTTGGCAATCGTCGCGTGGGTCGCCGTTGTCTTGGTTGTCGGGTTCGCATCGGAACGGTGGCGCAAGCGGCGCGCCGCTCGCGAGGCAGTGCCGACCTGAGCACTCGCGTCAGCATTTGCTGTTGCGTTGCGGGTGGATCGTCGTTTCGACATGGCTTGGCAGTCGAGGCCCGGCATGGTTTGACTGGGCTTGGCCCCGCATGGAGCGGAACCCCGCCGGCTTCGGTCGCGGAGTTGCTCGCCGTTGGCGGTTAGTCGGTTTGGCGGTCTCGGTCCCGATTGCTCTTGAGCAGGGCTGCGACGCTGGAGTGGTGCCAGGTGGTCTTGCCGGTGGCGGTGGGAATGCCTGCGACCTGGAGCGCAGCGGCGATTTCGCGCAGGCTGTAGCCGTCAGCGTCGAGCTGCGCTGAGAGGACTCGGGCCTCTTCCGACTGGCGACCGGGCCTGCCGAGACGTGTGCCGTTGCGCTTAGCGGTTTGCAGGGCTGCCTTGGTGCGGTCCTGGGCCATGCCGGCTTCGTGGGCGGCGATGACAGCGAGCACGCCTACCTGCAGTCGTCCGCCGCGAGTCCGAACGCCCTCGGGGGCGTCGAGGGTGATCAGATCCCAGCCCAAACGCTCCGCGTGGTCGAACAAGAGCAAGGTCTCGAGGGTGTTGCGGGCGAGCCGGTCGACGCTCGTCGCGATGAGCACGTCGGCTTTGCCCCGGTCAAGTTGTGCAAGCGCCGCACTCAGGCCACGACGCTCGACAGCACCCCCAACGGGATTCGAACCCGTGCCGCCGGCGTGAAAGGCCGGTGTCCTAGGCCGCTAGACGATGGGGGCCGGGCATCTCAGGCTAGGCCGAGCCCGCAGTCCGACCACGTTCGAGCCGACGGCGAGCGGCTCAACGGTGGGCGGCGTCGATGAGCTCCGCGAGCAGGCCGCCGAGGTAGTGGTAGCGCAGCCGCGGCCGCTGAGCCGGATCGTGCGGGTCGAGCTCGGCGGGATCGTCCTCCTCGGAGATGTCGAGCTGGGTGCCGAGCACCAGGCGCAGCTCGTTCAGACCCTGCAGCCAGGCCGTGATCTGCTCGTCATCGAGATGGTCCGCAGCGAGCGTGCCGTCGAGCTGATCGAGATGCTCCAGGCGTTCGGCCAGCAGCTCGTCGCGCATGAGGCGCTGGTACTCGGCATCCCGGTCGGGATCGCTCAGATACGCAGGCGGGAACAGGCGCCGCAACGACGGGTCCAGACCGTCGCCGCCGTCGCGTGCCGGTGTGTGGTCGAGCAGGTTGGATCGCAGCTCGCCCACCATCTCGGTCAGCAGCCGACGTTCCCAGTCGTCGAGATGCACGCTCACCAGCGAGCCGCGCGCCCCGAACCGTGTCCCGCTCACCGCTCAGTTGTCCTTCTGCATGGTGGCCCACAGGCCGTACTCGTGGAGCCGGAAGACGTCCAGCTCGGCCTTCTCGCGCGAGCCCCACGCGACCGCGGCGCGGCCCTTGTTGTGCACGTCCAGCATCAGCTCGGTGGCCTTGGCCTCGCTGTAGCCGAACAGCTTCTGGAACACGTACACGACGTAGCTCATCAGGTTGATCGGGTCATTCCAGACCAACACCACCCACGGCACGTCGGTGCCGTGCTCGTCCTCACTGGTCGGATCGCGGACGACCTCGGGATCGGCAACAGCCGGCGCCTGTGCCAGCCGGGGCGACACAACCGGAGCGGTGGAGCTCACGGCTTCATTCTGCGAAGCCGCGGCCCGCGATGCCAACCGGTTCGCCAACCTCGGACCTCGCCGGGGCCCAACTGCCGGCCTCCGTCGCGAGCACCAAACGAGTCATCGTGATGGTGAGCAGCGTCGCGCCCACGACATGCAGCGCCACCAGCAGCACCGGCAGCTCGTTGAAGTACTGCACGTACCCGATCGCCGCCTGCGCGGCCATGACAGCGATCACCACCCGGACGCGCCGGCGCAGCACGGCAGCTCCCGCGCCGGCGGCCTCATTGTCCGGTGCCGCGGCCACGCGCCGGACCGCAGCGGCGAGCAGCAGCGTGACGGCAGCCAGCACCGCCACCGTGATGCCGTGGAGACGTGCCACGGAGGGAAGGGCGAACTGCAAGCGCTCGACGTGCTCATCACCGCCGTGAGGGCCTGTGCCGGTCACCACGGTTCCGGTGAACAGGGCCACAGCCGTCAGCGTCGCGGCGAGCCAAGCGAGCGTCCGGATGTGCGTGGGCATTCCGGCTGCAGGACTGTCGCCACGGGACGGCTCGCGTTCCGCTCGGTACTGCAACACCACCGCAGCGGCCACCAGCACCTGGGACGCCAGGAAGTGCGACATCACGATCGGCGGGGACAGGTGAGTCAGCACTGTCACGGCGCCAAGACCGATCTGGAAGACCACACCAGCCACCAACCCCAGCGACCACCAGGCCAGGTCGACCCGGCGCGGCCGGCGCCACAGTGATGCCCCGACAGCCGCAACGACGGCCACTGACACCAGGCCGGTCACGATGCGGTTGCCGAACTCCACCCAGCCGTGAAAATCCGCCGCCGGCACGAACTCGCCGGGCTCGCAGTTCGGCCAGTCGCTGCATCCCAGACCGCTGCCGGTGAGCCGTACGAGCGAGCCGGTGATGACGATCGCCACGAGCGACCACAGCGCCCAGCGCGCGATCAGGGCGAACCTTTGGGGTGCAACTACAAGTCGGCGCTCACCGGTATCCGACCGGCGCGTCAAGCTCACGCCGAAACGCTAGGGGCGACTCGTAGCCTCACGGCAATGCTGGCGGCGCTGCGCCCAACACTGCGGGGATACGTCGCGCTCACGAAGCCGCGCATCATCGAGCTGCTGCTGGTGACGACCGTGCCGCCGATGTTCGTAGCCGAACGCGGCGTCCCTGGCCTGGCGCTGATGCTGCTCACCGTCGTCGGCGGCACGCTGTCTGCGGCCGGCGCCAACACCTTCAACATGTACCTCGACCGCGACATTGACGCGACGATGGAACGCACGGCACACCGCCCGCTGGTCGTCGGCACGGTGACACCGCGCGCTGCGTTGATCTACGGCGTGGTGCTCGAGACAGCGGCGTTCGGCATCTTGTGGTGGGGCGCCAATCTGCTCGCAGCCCTGCTCGCGCTGGCCGCGTGCTTGTTCTACGTGTTCGTGTACACCCTGTGGCTGAAGCGGACATCGGCTCAGAACATCGTCATCGGCGGGGCAGCCGGCGCTGCGCCGGTGCTCGTCGGCTGGGCGGCCGTCACCGGCACGCTGTCGCTTGAGGCCTGGATCGCGTTCGGCATCGTCTTCTTCTGGACCCCGCCGCATTTCTGGGCGCTGGCCATCCGCTACGCCTCCGACTACGACGCTGCCGAGGTGCCGATGCTGCCCTCGGTGGCCAGCGAGCGCTCAGTGCTGGTCCAGATGACCCTGCACACCGTTGCCGTAATCGCGCTGTCGCTGTGGTTCGCCGTGGCCGCTTCAACGGGAGGGCTGTACTGGGCGGTCGCGCTGGCGGGCGGTGCTGCGTTCGGGTGGCAGTTGCTGACGTTGTGGCGCGCGTTGACTCCCCGGTCCGCGATGCGCGTCTTTCACACCTCCATCGCGTACCTGGGGCTGCTGTTCGTGGCGATGGCCGCCGACGTGGTCATTCGGCTCAGCTGGTGATCTGGTCAGAGGCTGAGCCGATAGGCACAGCCGTGGCCCGAGCGGCCCGTGAGCGCAGCGAACAAGAGCGGGAAGCAACAGGGCGAACAATCTGGTTGAGGGGGCCGCGGGTCGCTAGAGTGCGCCGTTGGTGTCGCCCCGAAGCGGCGCTGCCAGCCGAGTCCGGGAACCACTTCGCCGCATGACCGACGCCACTACCGAAGCAACGCATTCGGGAGGATCTGCCGGGACCACTCCGGCGGAAGACCCGACGGCGTTCGGTTGGCTCAACACTGCTGACCACAAGCGCATCGGCCGGCTGTTCATCGCCTGCTCGCTGCTGTTCGCCCTCGCCGGCGCGGTTGCCGATCTGCTGGTGCGCTTCGACTTGGCCTCGTCCGACGGGCACACCGTCCTGGGCGCCGACTCATTCGTGCAGGTCTTCACGTTCACCCGGGATGCCTTGGTGTTCGGCATGCTCATCCCCCTGTTCCTGGGCATCGCCATCTATGTGGTGCCGCTGCAGGTGGGCGCTCCGAACGTGGCCTTCGGGCGGGCCGCTGCGCTGTCGTTCTGGGGCTGGCTGGTATCAGCCGGCGTGCTCGTCGGGGCGTACATCGCCAACGGCGGCCCGGGCGGCGGTTTCTCCGACGGGGTCGACCTGCACCTGCTGGCCCTGGCGGGGCTCGTGATATCGCTGCTCACCGGAGCGATCTGCGTTGCCGTCACCACGCTCACCATGCGTGCACCGGGCATGTACATGGACCGCACGCCCCCGTTCGCCTGGTCGGCGCTCGTCACGGCTTCGATGCTGGTGGTCAGCCTCGGCGTGGTGCTCGGCCAGATCGTCGTTCTGTACATCGAGCACCGCTACGGCCCCCGCTTTCTGGGCGGTAACTACGGCATCTGGCCGCGCATCGATTGGATGTACCGCACGCCGCAGCTGTTCATCTACGTAGTGCCGGTGCTCGGCGTGGTCGCCGAGATCATGCTGGCCGCCGCCCGCCGCTGGGTCTTCGAACCGATCGCGCTGTACTTCACCATGGGTCTGGTCGGCCTGTTCGGCTTCGGCGCCTGGGCCAACTTCGGCATCACCATGGACGACATCAGCCCGGAGGGCAGCGACATCGTCGACGGCCTCGAGGGCATCGTGCTGGTGGGCCTGTATGCGGGGGCCCTCGCAGGAGTCTCAGGATTGCTGGCGCTGCTGGGCTTCACCGTCTGGCAGAGCCGCAGGTGGCCGCGCCCGACCACGGCAGTGCTGGCTGCATTCGCCGCCGGAACACTGGTCGCCGCCGCCGCGCTGATCGGCCTGATCGGCGCCGGCGTGGACTGGCTGCAGATTGCAGGACGCGGTGTCGACGGGAATACGCCGTTGCGATTCAGCACCTGGGTCACGGGCCAGCAGAGCCTGCTGATCTACGGCGCAGGACTGCTGGGCGCGCTGGCTGCGCTGCACTGGTGGGCGCCCAAGATCTGGGGCCGACGACTGTCCGAGCTTGCCGGACTGGGCAGCTTGCTGGCGATCGGCGGGGGAGCGCTGCTGGCCTGGCTGGGCCCGACGCTGTCAGGTGCGTTCACTGAGCAGCCGCAGTTCGTGTACGGCGAGCCGCTGCTGACCAGTCGCTACATCGGCCAGGTCGATGACACGGGCGCCTCCGTCGCCGAAGGGCTCTCGATACTCGGCGCTGTCGGCGTCGTCATCGTGCTGGCCGGCGTGGCGCTCGTGGTGCTGAACTTGGTCGTCTGCGTTGTCATGAGCAAAGGCGCCGAGGCCGAGGCCGACCCGTGGGGCGGTTTGACGCCGGAATGGCTGCTGCCCTCGCCGCCCCCGCTCGGTCCGGCCGAAGCCCTGCCAGAGCTCACGTCAGGAACGCCGTTGCTCGGTGAGAACGGGCTCAACGGCAACGGGGCCGCGGTCGAACGCGACGCGCAAGAGGTGCCGGCCTGATGACGGACACGACGAGCGCCGTCGAAGCCCAGCAGCCGGGCCGTTACACCGTCCCCGGCCCCCCGCCGCGCCCCCGCAGCCAGCTGGTCGGCACCGGGTTTGCCATAGCGGCCGGCGCCATGGCGGTCGCGGGGGCGCTGGGCCACTACATGGCACGTCGGCACGCATCGGGCATCGACCCCGGCCACGATTGGCTCGCCGGCCATTCAGTGCCGAATCCGCAGCTCGTCTATGCGCTCATCACCCTGCTGGTCTCGGTGGTCACAGCGCACTGGGCCGTGTGGGCCAGCGGCCGCGGCGAGCGCGGCCACACCTGGGTGGGCATGGCGCTCACCTTGGTGATGGGACTGGCCTTCTTCAACATGGTGATGTTCAGCCTGAACCGCATGGAGATCGAGATCGGTTCGGGCGAATGGGCCACCTTGGCGTTCGCCGTCACCGGACTCTCGCTGGCCATCCTGATCGTGGGCATGTTCTACCTGGGGTTGATGACGCTTCGTTCGCTGGGCGGCGGTGTGGGCCGCGATCGCTCGACGCCGCTGGGCGCAGCGGTGTTCTTCTGGGACTTCGCCGTGCTTGCGTGGGCCGCCACCTGGTACGTCGTGTACGTGGTGAAGTAGGGGATCGATGGTCGGCATCGCCAGCAGGTACTTCGCCGGACGCATCGCGCTGGCTGCCGCGGCCGCCGTGGTGGTCGGCGTGCTCACCGGCATGGACGGCACCGGTCACGTGGTCATGTACGCCACGATCGTGCTGGGCGTCGCCGCCGGGGCATTCGCCCTGCTGTTCGCGCTTGCGCTCACCGTGGGCGACGGAGACTCGCTCGACCGGGAGCACTCGCACGAGCACCGGCCGGCACCGGCGTACTGGCCGATCATGGCTGCGGTCGGCATGGGCGTGCTCATGGTGGGCTTGGTGACCGACTCGCTGCTCACCATCGCGGGCGTGGCGTTGCTGCTGATCTCCGCGATCGAGTGGACCATGAGCGCCTGGGCCGAGCACCTGTCCACTGATGCGGCGTCGAATGCAGTCGAGCGCGCACGCCTGCTGCGGCCCTTCGAGATCTCGCTCTACGGAGCGCTGGGCATCGCCATACCGGTAGTGCTCGCGTCTCGCATCTTCCTGACCGTCAGCAAGACGGCGGCAAGCTATGCGGCCATCGTGATCGCAGCGGTGATCCTGGCGTTCGCCTTCCTGGTGTACGCCAAGCCGCAGCTGCGACGCGCCGTCACCGCGTCGATGCTGGTGCTGGGCGGTGTCGCGCTCATCGTCGCCGGCATCACCTCGGCCGTCATCGGCGAGCGCGAGTTCCACCATGTCGGCCACGCCGAGGCCGGCGACCACAGCGAAACTGGCGGACAGGCAGGGACTGGCGATCACGGCAGCGGCGAATCGAGCGGGATGAGCGAATCGGACGGAGGCCACGAGTGATGGGCACCGGCCTCGTTCGACGCTGGCGTCTGATCGCGCTGACGTTGCTGGCCGCGATGGCGGCGGGCTGTGCCACCGGTCGTCTCGACGCCACCAAGCCGGTGGGCCAGGAGGCTCAGGACATCGACGGCCTGATGCGCCTGTCGGGCTGGATGGCGGTGGGTGTCGGCATCTTCGTGGCGGCGGCGGTCACCACGATCATCGTGAAGTTCCGGGCCAAGCCCACCGACGACCCCGACGACCTGCCGCCGCAGATTCACGGCAACCGCAAGGCCGAGCTGACCTGGACGATCATCCCCACGGCCATGCTCGTGTTCCTCACGATCTACACACTCCCCGAGGTGTTTGCTCTCGCCAGGGAGGGCGACGGCCAGACGATCAAAGTCGAGGGCCAGCAGTGGTGGTGGCAGTTCAGCTACGACCTCGACGATGACGGCCACTACGACATCGTCACGGCCAACGACCTGGTCATCCCGACCGGCGAAGAGGTCAACCTCGAGATTCACTCCAACGACGTCATCCACTCGTTCTGGATCCCCCAGCTGAACGGCAAGAAGGACGCCGTGCCCGGCCGGATCCACGAGTGGCTGATCAGCTCCGACGAGCCGGGCATCTTCTACGGCGAGTGCGTGGAGTTCTGCGGGCTGAGCCACGCCAACATGCAGATGCGGACCATCGTGCTCACGCCCGCCGATTTCGAGCGCTGGAAGCAGGAACAGCTGGCCGGGCAGGAAGCAGCCGAGAAGGCGCCCGACGAGGGATCGCCCGAATCGGCCGGCGCCACGCTGTTCGAGACCCACTGCATCAGCTGCCACGTCGTCGACGGCCCCTACGAGAGCGCGGCCGGGGGCAACGCGAACCTCCTGGCGGGCATCGCGCCGAATCTCACCAACCTGATGAGCCGCACCGCCTTTGCCGGCGCGCTCTACGAGACCTACCAGATCGGGCCCGACGGGGAATACCTGCGCAATCCCGACGGAAGTCTCAAGCTCAACCTTGCCGAACTGCGTGAGTGGGTGCGCAACGCCCCCGACATGAAGCCGGCTCGTGCCGACAACCAGCAGGGCATGCTGGATTTCTCCGAGGTGCTGACCGATCAAGACCTCGACAACCTGATGGCCTACTTGCAGACCCTTGGCAGCGAGCCGGTGCTGCCCGCGACGAACGCCGGCGCAGGCTGAGGAGGACGACCCGATGGCAATCGTCACCGATCGACCAGACAGCGCTGACTCTCCCGACGGCGCCGGACCGGGCACTGAGCTGGAGGTGGCCGAGCCGGACTCGCACGCAGACGATTCACCGCGTACCGGCGTCTTCGCCCGTCCTACGCACGCAACCGGCTGGCGCGAGTGGCTCTTCACGGTGGACCACAAGAAGATCGGGATCATGTACGGCGCCCTCGCGCTGTTCTGGTTCCTGATCGGCGGCCTCGAGATCGGGCTGGTGCGCCTGCAGCTGTGGGCGCCTGACGGCGAGGTGATCAGCGCCGACTTCTACAACCAGCTGTTCACCATGCACGGCGTCACCATGGTCTTCCTGGTGATCATGCCGCTGGCGAACGCGTTCGCGAACTATCTCGTGCCGTTGCAGATAGGCGCCAGGGACGTGGCCTTCCCGCGCATGAACGCGCTGGGCCTCTGGATCTTCTTCTTCGGCGGCATCTTCCTGAATCTCAGCTGGTTCCTGGGCGGCGGCGCCGACGGCGGCTGGTTCGCCTATGCGCCCAACACCGGCATGGCCTACAGCCCTGGCCACGGCATGGACTTCTACGCCCTGGGCCTGCAGATTGCCGGCATCGCCTCGCTGCTGGGTGCCATCAACCTGCTGGTGACCATCATCAACATGCGCTGCCCGGGCATGAGCCTGCTGCGCATGCCGGTGTTCACCTGGATGATCCTGGTGGTGCAGTTCCTGCTGGTGTTCGCCCTGCCGGTCATCACGGTGGCGCTGATCCTGTTGACGTTCGATCGAACCTTCGATGCCAACTTCTTCAATGTCGACGCGGGTGCCGATGCCCTGCTCTGGCAGCACCTGTTCTGGATATTCGGTCATCCGGAGGTCTACATCCTGATCCTGCCGGCATTCGGCGTGGTGTCCGAGACGCTGCCGGTGTTCAGCCGCAAGCCGCTGTTCGGCTACCCGATCGTGGTGCTGTCGGGTGCGGCCATCGGCTTCATGGGATGGGGCGTGTGGGCGCACCACATGTTCACCTCGGGCATGGGGCCGGTCTCGGTGGCGGCGTTCTCGGCGACCACCATGTTCATCGCGGTGCCGACGGGCGTGAAGATCCTGAACTGGATCGCGACCATGTGGGCGGGCAAGGTCCGCTTCACCGTGCCGATGATGTTCTCGGTGTCGCTCGTAGCCATGTTCACGATCGGCGGTTTGTCTGGCGTCATGCATGCGATCGCGCCCGCCGACACCCAGCAGACCGACACGTACTTCATCGTGGCGCACTTCCACTACGTGCTCGTGGGTGGCGCGCTCATGGGCATGTTCGCCGGCCTGTACTACTGGTGGCCCAAGGCGTTCGGCTACCACCTCAACGAGCGGCTGGGCCGCTGGCACTTCTGGCTGATGCTGCTGGGCTTCAACGTCACGTTCGGGCCGATGCACATCGTGGGCCTGCAGGGCATGGCCCGGCGCCACAGCGTCTATGGGGAATTCGACGGGTTCGAGTTCTGGAACAAGATCGCCACCATCGGCTACTTCTTCATGCTCATTGCCATGGTGATCCTGGCCGTCAACATCTTCCGCACGTGGGGTCGCTACCGCCGGGGCTTGGAGCCGGCGGCCGGAGCCGACCCGTGGGACGGCCGCACGCTGGAATGGGCCATTCCCTCGCCGGTGCCCGAGCACAACTTCGACTACGTGCCGGTGGTGAGCGATGTCGACGACTTCTGGCACAAGAAATACCAGCCCGACGAGACCGGCAAGCTGCGACGGATTGCCTACGGCAACGACATCGCCCAGATCGGCGATCAGCACCCGCACCTGCCGTCGCCGTCGTACTGGCCGATCGTGCTGGCGATGGGCATGCCGCTCATCGGGTTCGGGCTGATCTACAACCTGTGGATCGCCGGCATCGGGCTGTTGTTGCTGGTCGGTTCCATGTTCGGTTGGACCCTCGAGCCGGCCACCGATCCCGATGCGGGTCACGGTCACGGCCACGACGGGCATGGCGACCACGACGATGATCATGGCGGCGGGCAACATGACGACAGCCCCGACGGCCATGATGACGGGAACGGCGTGCTGACCGCCAGCACCCCAAACGGGGAGGCCGCCGGTGACTGACACCCCCACGACCGGCAGCACAGCGGCAGCCGTCGAACCGGCCGAAGGCGACGAACCGCAGATCGCCTACCCGCGCACGGAGTGGGACGACTACGAGATCGTCCCGCCCACCACGAGCCTGTCCAACGAGAAGCTGACGATGTGGACCTTCCTGGGTTCGGATTGCCTGCTCTTCGGGGCGTTGATCTCGACCTACCTGTTGCTGCGCAACCGTCAACCGCTCTCGGGCGAAGGGTCGCTGAAAGCCGCCGATCTGTTCGACATCCCGTTCACCTCGGTGAGTTCGTTCGTGCTGTTGATGAGCTCGCTCACCATGGTGCTCGCGGTGTCGGCGATCGCCAGGGGCGAGATGGAGCGCTGCAAGCTGTGGCTGCTGACCACTGCAGCGCAGGGTGCCGTGTTCATCGCCGGTCAGGTGTACGAGTTCACGAGCTTCTACCGGGAAGGCCTCGGCTTCACCGTCAGCATCTCGTCGTCGGCCTTCTACACGTTGACCGGCTTCCACGGCGTCCACGTGTCGCTGGGCATCATCATGCTGGTCACGCTGTGGGCGATGATCAATCGAGGGATCATCGGTCCTGAGCGAGCAGAGACTGTCGAGATCATCGGCCTGTACTGGCACTTCGTCGACATCGTCTGGATCGTGATCTTCGCGGTCGTGTACCTGATCCCGTAGGAAGTGCAGCGATGAGCACCGCCACCGAAGCCGCATCCGAAGAGATCCACCCCTCCGACGAGGCTCACGACGACCATGACCACGGCCTGAGCGACTGGGGCTACATCAAGGTCGCACTGCTGCTGGCCGTGCTCACGGCGGCCGAAGTGCTGATCTACTTCTTCGATGACAGGGTCGGCCCGCTGGAAGTGCCGTTGCTGCTGATACTGATGGTCGTCAAGTTCGAGATCGTCGTGGCGTACTTCATGCACCTGCGCTTCGACAACAAGCTGTTCACGTGGATGTTCGTAGGAGGGCTGGTGCTCGCTATCGCGGTCTACGCGGCGATGGGCACCTCAATGCTGTTCTGGACCGACCCAGCCGGCTGCGATCTCAGTCCCGGCCTCAGCTGCTGATCGCTGAGCCGCCGCGACGCGCAGCGCCGCCGGCCGTCAGCTGCGGCCGAGGTGTTCGACCGCTGCGGCGGTGTAGTCGCCGTGGGGGCCGTCGTGGCTGAACACGTAGGCGTTGGTGCGGTTCGCGTCGCCTGCCACGGCGATGACGAACTTCGCCGGCTCTGAGACGATCGGCACCAGGCGGTCCGGGTCGTCCGATTCGGCAAACTGCGACGGCAAGTCGCCGGCCGCGACGACATCGGTGAGCCGGGGGCGGCCTGCTGCCAGGTTGGTCCACTCGCCGAGGAGCTTCTCGAAGCGCCACGCCGGGATGCGAGCGTGTTCGAACAGGGCCTCGGCCAGGTTTGCTTTGGTCCAGCCGGCTGCTGTGCAGGTGCGCGCCAGGATCGGTGACAGCACCAGCAGCGGCCGGTAGTGCATTCGGCCGAGGCCGTACAGGTGACCGAGGTCCCATCCGGTGATCCGCGCCAGGCCGTCGGCAAGGTACGGCACGATCTCGTCAGGGGTCGAGCCGAACACGCTGCCGACGATGGCCCCGCTGTTGAAGCGGGCCATGGTCAGCACGTCGTCGTCAGGGCCAAAGCCGAACTCGGCGCTGACGGGATCCCAGCCGATGTCGGCCAGCGTGGCTTGGTCCTCGCACAGCACCACGCGGAATGTGTTCCCGAAGGTGGACTTGTCGTGCTCGGCCGCGGTGAAGCCGAACACGTTGCGCTGGTAGAGCCGCAGCCAGCGGCCGACGCTGGTGTTGGCGCGCACGCCGTCGCGCAGTGCGCCGACACCGGAGTTGAAGCCGAGCGCTGCCGCATTCGGACCGTCCAGGATCATCAGGGCGTCGGCGCCGGTGGTGTTGCCCGAGTGCTCTGCGCCGTAGTGCGGGTCGGCAAGGATGCGCGCCGCGGCCAGCAGCACGCCCAGGTGTGCCGGCTCGCAGCCCGCCATGACGGCATTGGCGGCCACCGACCACACGGTCATGTTCCTGCCGGTGGTGCGGGCGAGGCCCAGCGATTGCTGGGGATCCAGGCCCGTGCCTGCCAGGAACCTCTCGACACGGTCCCGCGTCGGCGGCACGATCGGCAGCCCGTCGGACCAGCCCCGCTCGGCGAAGGCGTCGTTGATCTCGTCGACGGAACCGCTCATCGCTGTGCTGTATGGGCCCATCGCAGCCGGAGCGCGTCTATCTCGATTACCGAGCGCAGACGCTCCGTTCGTGCCGTTGCGTTCGGCGGATGCCCCGGTCAGACCCTCGACCACGGCATCCACAGTGTGATTGACGAAGTTGGCCGTCATCTCGGCAGCGGATTGGGCATCCACGTGGCCCACGGTGAGCGCCACCGGAAGCTGCTCGAAGCCGTACCCCCGTGCGGTGGCGGCGGCCTGGCCGTCGAAACTCTCGCACACGATCGAGACCGACGGCACCCCCGCGGTCTCCGCCGCTACGGCTGCCCGCGCCACGGCGGGCGTGCAGCTGCCTCAGCAACCCATGCCCGACACGACGGCGTCGACAGCCCGTGATCGCAGCGAGTCGGGCAGGCGGTCGATCACGGCGGCTTCGTCGCCGCCGTGGGTGTTGCCGAACGTCTCGTAGCCGACGAACGTCACCCCCTCGTAGCGGGCAGTGAGCTCGCGCTCGAGGATCGGGAACAATTCGTCGCCCCGGAACAGGTAGTCCCACAGGAATCCGATCCGCTTGCCGGCCAGCGTGTCGAGTCGCGGCGCCAGCTCCCGGTGCTCGATGCCCGACGGCGCTCCGGGCCACACGACGTCATAGGACGGTTCGGTCATCGGAGCATCCCCTCGCCACGCTGACCCGGTCCTCACGCCTCGGTGAGCATTCTGGGGTCGGGTACGTCAACGCGGACGGTCACGATATCCACCTCGTGATATTGCTGATGATGCACCGATGCGGCGTGATGCTGCAGCATTCGAAGCGACAGGTCGCGCTCGACCGGCCGTTCCACCCTGTGCGAATCCAGCACGGCGAGCCGGTCCTCGATGTTCTCCCCGCTCGCTGCGGCCACGAACTCGAGCAGGGCACTGCCGTCCTGCTTGCTCGCTGTCAACCGCAGAGTGCGACCTTCACCCGCACCCGCAGGCCGGTCGACGTCGATCAGCGTCAGCAACGCTTCCTCGGTTACTGCATCGAGACGGTCCGCCATCGCCCGGCTCCAGCCACTGCGGTCGGCGAAGCGACCTGAGAACACCCGAATCTGCGGCAATGACGATGCCGCCAGCTCGCAGCGGAGCCGCTGTGGACGCTTTTGGGTGATCTCGGTGAACAGCGTCAGGACAATCGCCGTCAGCCCGCCGGCGGTCATGCCGTTCTCGAGGAACCCGCCGGCAAAGTCTTCGAGGTAGTCCGGGAATATCACGCCGTTCTGGAAGCCCACGCCGATCCAGAACGAGAAGCCCGCAATCAGCCCCTTGCGGTAGTCGGTCGCGTCGGCGATGACGATCTGCATGCCGGTCACGAACAGCATCGCCAGCAGAATCGTTGCGTACGCCGCGACGACGGCGTCGGGCACTGCCATCACCGCCGCGAGTGCCTTTGGCACGAACGCCATCACGATGAACGCAGCGCCGATGGCCACGCCGACCCGTCGCGCCGCCACGCCGGTCAGCTCAGTGACCGAGATGCTCATCGAGTAGGTGGTGTTCGGCACCGTGCCGGCCAATCCCGACAGCAGGTTGCCGGTGCCGTCGGCGGCGACAGCACCCTGCACGGCCCGGTAGTCGACGGCCCGGGGCCGCCGCCAGGACACCCGCTGGATGGCCACCGAGTCGCCGATGGTCTCGATGGCGCCGATGAGGGTGGCGAACACGAAACCCGGCAGGAGGATCCAGAACTCCGATCCGAACGTGAAGTCGAAACCGGGCCAGCCGCCGTCCGGCAGTCCGATCCAGCCGGCGTCGGCGATCCGGTCGAAGTCATACAGCCCGAAGAATGCCGCGATGACTGATCCCACCACGATGCCGATCACCGGCGCCCACAGGCGGAGGCTGCCCCGGGCTTTCAGCGCGATCACCACAATGACGCCGACGGCCACGAGGGCGCTGACGGGCGCACTCGCCGCGGCAGCGCCTTCGGGCGAGGCAGCCACCATGTCGAAGATGAGCGGCATCACCGAGACTGCGATGAGCATCACCACGGTCCCGGCCACGGTCGGCGTGAACAGTCGCCGGAACAGCGACAGCTTCGCGGCCAGCAGGAACTGGAACAGCGACGAGGCCACGACCAAGGTGGCCAGGAGCCCCGGACCGCCGTCGGCGAGCGCCGTGACGCACACTGCGATGAACGCACCGGAGGTGCCCATCAGCAGCACGTAGCCCGCGCCGATGCGCCCGAACCGGACCGCTTGCAAGATGGTGCTGACGCCGCTGATGGCTGCGGCCGCGAACACCGCCCACGCCAAGTACGCGTCCGATCCGTCAGCGGCGCGGACGACGATGGCAGGTGTCAGCACGATGCCGGCGATGGCGAGGATCGCGAACTGCAGGCCCAGCCCGGCGGTGAGCGGCAGCGGCGGCGTGTCAGAGGCTTCGAAGCGGAGGTGCCGGTCGGGGGCCGGCGCGTGATCTGGCATCTGGCGATGCTTGCGGGCGCCGAGCGCGTGCGCAAGCACCGCCGATCCGGCGCGGGCCCGAGACGCCGGTAGCTTCACCCGGCGTGATCGATCTCCGCCGGCTTCGAGAGGACTCTGCCTATCGGGACGGGGCCGCCCGCAAGGGCACCGCGCAGGAGTTCATCGACGAGGTGCTCGCGGCCGACGAAGCATGGCGTTCGATCACCCACCAAGCTGAGCAGGCCCGGGCAGCACAGAACGCTGCGTCGCGTGAGATCGGACGCAGTGCCCCTGAGGACCGTCCGGCCAAGATCGCCGAGGCGGCTCGCCACAAGGAAGCGGTGGAACGGCTCGAGGCCGACGAGCGTGCTGCCACCGAGCGCCGCGCCGATCTGGCGCTGCAGATCCCGAACCCGGCCGCGGCTGACGTGCCTTCGGGAGGTGAGGAGCACTTCGAGACGGTGCGTGAGGTGGGAGAGCGGGGCGACCCGCCCGCCCACGACCATGCCGAGATCGGAGCGTTGACCGGTCTGGTCGACTCCGAGAGCGGGGCGCGCAACAGCGGCACCCGGTTCGCCTACATCAAAGGCGCCGCCGTGCGGCTGGAGTTTGCGTTGGTGCAGTGGACCATGGACGTGCTGGAGCGCAACGGCTTCCTGCCTGTCGTGCCGCCGGTGCTGGTGCGCGAGGAGATGATGGTCGAGGCTGGGTTCTTCCCTGCCGACCGTCATCAGGTGTATGAGATCGACGGCGACGACCTGTTCCTGATCGGCACGTCCGAGGTGGCGCTGGCGGGCCTGCACCGGGGCGAGCGCGTGGAGCGGGCCTCGCTGCCGCTGCGGTACGCGGGCTTCTCGTCGTGCTTCAGGCGCGAGGCCGGCACCCACGGCAAGGACACCCGCGGGATCTTTCGCGTCCACCAGTTCGACAAGGTGGAGATGTTCTCCTTCTGCGACTCCGATGCGAGCTGGGAGGAGCTGGAGGCTTTGCGGGCCATCCAGGAGGAGATCGTCAGCTCGCTCGATCTGCCGTACCGGGTCATCAACGTGGCGGCAGGCGACTTGGGCGCGGCGGCGGCCAAGAAGTACGACCTCGAGGTGTGGTTGCCGTCCGAGCGCGCCTACCGCGAGGTGACGTCGTGCTCGAACTACACCGACTACTCAGCCCGGCGCCTCGGCACACGCTGGATCGATGACGACGGCAGCGGGCTGGTGCACACGCTGAACGGCACTGCGTGCGCCATCGGCCGCACGCTCGTGTTCATCATGGAGAACCACCAGCGGTCCGACGGCTCCATCGCGGTGCCCGAAGTGCTCCATCCCTGGCTCAACTTCACCGAGATTCCCGCCCCTGCCTGACGAGCTCAGCGGGCAGCTGGTGAATCTGTGCCTGCGAGCTAAGCGAGGGCGAGGCCGGCGGTTGCGGCGGCGGTGGCGCCGGTGATCGTCAGGGAGATGTAGCCGAGCGCCAGCAGCGGGCTGGCTCGGGACAGCCGGATCGACTCGGGGAAAATCCCCGAGACGGTCGTGAGGGCGCCGAGGCCCGCAGTGCCCAGGATGGTTGCCGCGGCACCCGATGTGCTTGCGAGCAATCCGAGTGCGAAAGCACCGCAGATGTTGATCAGCAGCGTCCCGCCCGGACCGAGCGCGACGCTGACTCTCCAGCGCAGAATCGTGCCCGCCGCGGCTGCCACGCCAAATCCCACCGCCACTGCCAGCGTCGTCATGGCCGCCTCACGTTCGCGAGCACGACGAAGCGGCCCATGACGAACGCCGCAGTGCAGGCCGCAATCGTCAAAACGAGCCAAGCGCCTGCGGTTGCGACTTGGCCGTCGTCGAGGTGCCGTGCGAGCTGCAGCGCAAGCGCCGACATGCTGGTCAGCGCCCCGCAGAAACCGATCGTCAGCCCAACCGGGGGGCCGGCATCGCTGTGGCCAGCGCTGGGGGTGCCGGCCCGACGGGGCCTGCGGCGTCGGACTCGCTCGTGACGAGCGGTCGCCCAGCCGACCACGCCGCAGCCGACCGCGTTGGCGATGAGCAGCGCCCAGTTGCCGTCGAGGGGTGCGTCGATGCTCCAGCGGACAGCCGCACCGACGATTCCTGCTGCCGCAACCGTGGCTGCGACACGCAAGGACATCGCCGAAATCTCAGTCGGCGAGAGCAGGCTCGGGCACCAGCTCCGCGGCGGCTCCGTGCGGAACCTCCGAGGACGGCCAGGCCCGAGCTGCGGCCGCCAGACCTTCGATGAGCGCCTCGTGATGGGGTACCCGCCCGGGACCGCGGAATCCGGTCCACATCGGGCTCTTGCCGCGGATGCGCGGCGGCAGCTCGATCTGCACGCCGCCGCCGCGAGGCAGGTTGCACGGGTTGCGCGGGTGCTGGCCGGCCAGCGACTTGGGGATCTCGTCGAGCTGATGAAGGATCTCGTAGTGCGGCAACCGCCCGATCAGGTGCACCGCGAGATGTGCCGCGAGCGTCCGGTTGCGCCCGCCCAGCAGCACGGCTCGCAGCAACCGTGGGCTGCCGAAGCCGTGGACCGCCACCACGACGTCGACGTGGTCGAGGAACTCGCGCAGCACGGGCGAGTCGGCCGGATCGAAGCAGTGACTGGGCAGATGCCACTGATCGTCAGGGCCTTGCAGGCAGGCATACACCGAGGCGCCGCTGCGTTCGGCCGCCGTCGAGGCGATGTCGTCGGTGACCTCCTCGAGCCAGCCTCCGTGAAACGCCATGAAGCCGAAGCGCGAGCGGAGTTGCAGCACCTCGGTCACGCCCGGCCGTCCGAGCAGCTCGGCAAAGGGCCGCTCGGCGTCAAGCAGCGTGCGGTCCTTCAGGTGCAGTGCCACAGCGGCTTAGTTCAGCACCCCAGCGGCAGTGTCTGCTTGGTCCGGATCTGACAGCTCGCCGTCATCGCCCGCAGAGGCCGCCTCGCTGCGGCGACCCGTCGCCAGCATCGCCATGAGTCCGATGGCGAGCACGATGCTCATGATGAGCCCGAGTCGCACGCCGCCGACCGAGGCCACCCAGTTGCTCAGGCTGCTGCTCCAGCGTTCGACAGTCACCACCAGTCCGTCGCCGCCGCGGTCGGTCAGGTCGATGAACCAGTACCAGATGGTGAACGCACCCGCCGCGATCAAGAGCACCGCTGCAATGGTGTCGGTGTGCCGCATGAGCACCCGCAGCTTGCTCAGCAGCCAGCCGCGCGCCAGCGCCAAGCTGACCGCCAGCGACGTGAGCACCATGCCCATGCCCAGCGCGTACAGCACGAACGACACGATGCCGCCGACGAAGCTGTCGTCGCCTGCCGAGGCCGTGACCACGACGAGGAACGTCGCCAGCCCGCACGACACCGACGCGATGGCGTAGCTGACGCCGAACAGGAACAGCGAGCGCACATCGCGGCCGCCCGCCCCGCGCTCGAACTTCGGCAGGTACGCCGTCAGGCGGAACCCGGCGAGAATCGCGACGCCGAGCGCGATGAGTCCCGCACCGATGACGATGGCCGCCCACGGCACGTAGTCGCGCAGGGCGCTGAGACCCGCCGATAACGCAATACCGACAATGCCGAACACCACCACGATGCCAGTGGTGACGACGGCGCCGGTGGCGAGTGCCCGCCCGACGCCGGCGCGCGAGCTGCCCTCGGCCGCACGGCGGTCGATTCCCAGGAAGAACGACAGATAAGCGGGCAGCATGGCAAAGCCGCACGGGTTGATCGTTGCCACGATGCCCGCGGTGAAGGCGAAGGTGAGTCGAGCGCCGTTCATATGCCGCTGTGTCCTTTCTTCGGGCCTACAGCCCGAAGTGCTCCTCTGCTCGGGTGGTGATGTCGTCGAGGGTGAGCAGACCGCTGTGCGTTTCCAGGATCTCGCCTTGGGGGGACACGAACACCGTGGTGGGCATGCCCAGCCCGCCGAAGTCGATGAACAGCTCACCCTCGTCGAGCCCGGTGGGGTAGGTCACACCGCGGTCAGCCACCGTAGCAATGGCGTCTTCCAGCCGATCGTTGGCTGCCAGTCCCAGCACCGCCACCTGCGAGCCATGGGTGTTCCAGAAGCGTTCGAAGTCGGGCATCTCGGTGACGCAGGGCACACACCATGACGCGAAGAAGTTCACGATGAGCGGGCAGCCCTCATACCCGGCGAATGCTGCGGGCAGCTCTTCGAGCGTCACGAATCCCAGTGCGTGCACACCGGTGAGGCCCGGATCCACGTCGTGCTCGACGGGATCGATGTCATTGCACGCCGGCGGCGCTTCCGACGCTGTGACCGTCTCCGAGACCGAGCCGGTCGCGGCAGGCGCAATTCCCTCGGAGCTGCCTGGGCTGTCCGGGCCGGTCCCGGCTGCGGAATCGCCGCCCTCAACCTCGGCTTCCATCGCCACCAGCGAGGTCATGGCGGGCCGACCGCCGCCTGCCAACAGGAACACCGTCGCACCGAGTGCGTAGAGGCCGAGCAGGGCGAACAGGCCGCCGCGCCAGCCCCTGAGCTGTGCCCGCCAGCGTGCGCCGCCCGGTGATTCCATGCAGGGGCGAGGCTACTTGCGCTCTGCCGGGCGGCTGATTCAGGCTGCGAGCGGCATCGCGGCGGTGACCAGATGCTTCGATGCCCGTATCGCCCTATGTCGCAGCGCCGCTTGACGGCCCGCCCCGGGGCTGCCAGCCGCCCATTTCGGGCAGCCTCAGTCCGCCGGGGCGGGCCGTCTCGAGGACGCGCCTGAGCAGGGGAAGACTCAGGCGCGGGCCAAGTCGGGAGGCAGCGGCACCTCCTCGATCACGAGTTGCGGGTGGCCGCTTCTGGGCGGCCGGCCGCGTGGGCGTTTGTCCCTACAGACGCGCCCGTTCTCGAAGAGCTCGCCGCCCCACACGCCCCATGGCTCGTGGCGTGCTTTGGCGGCGTCGAAGCACTCGCTCACCACCGGGCACGCCGAGCAGATGGCCTTGGCGCGAGCGATCTCGTAGAAGTTCTCCGAGAAGAACAGCGGGGTCAGGGTGCCCACGAGGTCGCGGCAGCGACCCCGTGCGCGCCAGCCCTCATTGGTGAGGGCTGCTGTGTTGTCGATGACCAGTTGCAGCATGAGCTTTCTCCTGTGTCGTGTGGGTGGTGATGTGGCAGTGGTCGGGGGTGTCAGTACGGGCAGCGGAAACGCAAAACGGCCGCCGGGTTGTCCCAGCGGCCGTTCGGAGAGTTCTGGTGTCTCAGTGGACTACATCAGACACTCCGAGGGCCGCAGGCGGTGGCGCTTCGTGATTGCCGTCGGCTTGGCACCGTGACCGCGCACCGCATGCTGGAACATGACCGGCATCGGGCCCGCCGCCGTGAACACACCGGCGGCCGTACCGCACGCCCGCATGCGCGTGGCGGTTTGCCAACGGCAGCGCGCGCCAGGTGCAGGCACCCGTACGCGATACCCGCAGGCACGCGCTGTGGTGTCGGCGCCGTGGTCGAACATTGGTGGTCCAATCAAGCGAATGGTCGGGGCAACTGGCTAGCTGCGGATACCCGACGATAGGCCGCAGCGGTGCCAACAGCACCATGTCACGACAGGTCGTGTCAAGTTATTTTCTGCGCACCCGCTGCAGCGGGCGCAGATGTGCTCAGTCGAACTCGTACTCGAGGACGTCGTCGGGGCGCCGGGAGACGCTGACCTCGCCTATGTAACGCAGATGCTCCAGGTGAGCGAACGTCTCGGACTCGGCCATCGGACCCCAGGAACGCTCTTTGAACAGCTGCTTCATGTAGTCCTGCACGGGTGCCCGCCCGAGCCGGTCCGAGGAGGTGCGCAGCAGGTCCAGGCGCTCGTTGTGGTGGCGCTTGATGTCGTCGACGCGCCCGCTCAGATCAGTAAAGGGTTGGCCGTGGGCCGGCAGACCCATCTTCACGCCGTCGAAGCTGGCGACCCGGTCGAGACTGGAGAAGAAGTCCTTGAGCGGGTCGCGAGCCGTGGTGATGCCCGAGATGTGCGGGGTGATCGTCGGCAGCACGTGATCGCCGCAGATCATCAACCCGCCTTCGGGATCGAAGAGGCACAGGTGGTCGATGGTGTGCCCCGGCGTATGGATTGCCACGAACTCGCGCCGCGCCAGCTTGATGCGGTCAGCGTCCTCGACGTGATGCGTGGGGTGTGGGGTGGCAAACCAGCGCCCGCCCCACCCGTTGCGCATTGCCCAGTAGCCGAGCTTGGCCCGGATGGGCATCTTGTAGCGCTGACCGCCCCACGGCGTCGGGCCGCCTGGTCCGGTATCGCGCCCGCCGTACACAGGGTCGGCAACCAGCTCGTTGTTCTCGCCGTCGGACGACACCGGTTCCAGCGCCTCTTCGTCCTCGTCGGCAGTGTCCCACCACAGCCGGAAATGACGGTGGGTGACCACGTCGGCGCCGTACTCCCGATGGAAGCGCCCTGCGGCGCCGAAGTGGTCCGGGTGGCTGTGGGTGACGATGATGGAGTGGACTCGCTCGGGCGGCACCTCGGCCTCGGCCAGCCCTGCCATGAGTGCCTTCCAGTTGGCCGGGCCCGGCAGGCCGGGATCGACGAGGGCGGCACCGCGGTCGTCGTCGAGGATGTAGCAGTTGACGTGCCCGAGACCCGGCATGGACATCGGCAGCTGCAGCCGGCGCACGTCGGGCGCAAGCTCGGTGATCTTGCCGTCGGGCGGCATCTGCTCCTCGCGAGTCGGGCGTGACACGAGGTGCAGACTAGCGAGCCGCCCCAACTTCTAAAGAGCGTTCGATTCTGCGGCGGACTCAGCGACCGTGTCGGCGGCTGGGCCGGTTGCACCCGGTTGCAGCCACTGGTCGCGGTAGAAGCGCAGCTCATCGATGCTCTCGAGCACGTCGTCAAGTGCCCGGTGCTTGGTGGTGCCCGCACGGGATCGACTCAGATCCGCCCAGGCTGCCGCGACGCCCGGCCGCCATCGCTTGGCGAGCTCCTTGATCGACGACACGTCGACCACCCGGTAGTGGAGGTGCTCCTCCAGTGCAGGCATGTACTGGTCCAAAAAGCGGCGGTCGGTCCCGATCGAATTCCCGCACAGCGGCGCGGTGCGAGGCTCGGGAACGTGCTCGCTCACAAACGCGAGCGTGCGCTCGTGCGCGTCGGCCACGGTGATCTGCGACACGGCGATCTCGTCGAGCAGTCCTGTCGCCTCGTGCATCTGGCGGACTTCGGAGTCCATGGCGTCGAGATCTGCCCGTGTCGCCCCGATGACCAGCGACGGTCCGGTGGCGACGATCTCCAGCGAGTCGTCGGTGATGACCGTCGCGATCTCCACGATGCGATGGCGCCGATGATCCAGCCCGGTCATCTCGAGGTCCAGCCAGACCATCACGGCGGCCATCGTAGGCACGGCCCGCGTGGCTGGCCGCAATAGCGTGCAATCGATGAAGGGCGTGTTGGGACGGCGGCAGGCGCGCCAGAGTCCGCGACTGCGCAGGGAATCGCGGCGGCGTCTGTTTTCCGGAGGTCTCGAACCCGTCGATCGTCTCGTCGTCGGCGTCACCGTTCTCGTGTTCGTCTTGGCAGCTGGCACCACCGGGTATGTGCTGCTGGGGCTGGGAGCGCTCGACGCGCTGTACCAGACGGTCATCACCGTCTCGACCGTCGGCTACAGCGATCCGGCGGGTGTAGGAGCGCGGTACCAGATCTTCACGATCGCTCTCATCCTGCTCGGCACCGGCACGTCGCTGTACACGATCGGTGTCGTGATTGAGATGCTGTTCGAGGGACGGCTCGACGACCACATCAGGAGGCGGCGCATGCAGCGCTCCATCGACAGTCTTTCCGGTCACGCGGTCATCTGCGGCTACGGCCAAGTCGGCCAGGCGATCGCCGAGGCCATGATCGACGCGGGCACTGAGGTGGTGCTCATTGACCAGGACGCCGACATCGACTCCGGCGATCTGCACATGCTGTCCGGCGACGCCACCCACGACAGCACCCTGCAAGACGCCGGCATCGAGCGGGCGAGCTCGCTGGTGGTGGCCCTGGATTCCGACGCCGACAATCTCTATGTCGCTTTGAGCGCCCGCGCGCTGTGCACCGAGCTGTTCATCGTGGCGAGAGCGAACTCGCCGGAGGCATTGCCGAAGCTGCGTCAGGCAGGCGCCGATCGCGTCATCAACCCGCACCAGATCGGCGGAGCGCACATGGCCGCTGCTGCGTTGCGTCAGGACGCGACCGACGACGGCACGGGCCAATCGGACCGGGAGCCCAGCCGCTGACTGCGACGATGTGACTCAGTCGGCCACGAGGTGCAGGGCGCGGCGAGTCTGCTCGATGCGCTCGTAGCCCTCGGTGTCGGCGAGGTAGCGACGCTTTGCCAGGCGCGCCCGCGCACGGCGCCTGCGGGCCTTCGCCGCATCGGCGTCGGCGACGACCTTCCGGGCCAGTCCCGCGGCAATGAAGCCGCCGACGCGGAGCCCCGTGGACGGAACCCGACCAGGCGTCTTGGCTGTCTGATCGGTCTCGAACTCGAATTGAGATGCATCGAACAGGGTCAGCGGCGGCAGCGTCGGCGGCTTCGTCGTCATGGGTTCATGGCTACCGACGGGGTGTGACAGCAATAGCGAACGCCGCCTGGATTCAGCGGCCTGAGTGCCCGAATCCGCCGAGGCCCCGCTCGGTCTCATCGAGTGAGTCGACCACATCCCACTCGGCCTGTTCCACGCGCTGGATGACCAGCTGGGCGATGCGGTCGCCGCGCTGAACTTCGTAGTCCTCAGACGGATCCGTGTTCACGAGTAGCACCCGCAGCTCGTCCCGGTAACCGCTGTCGATCAAACCGGGCGAGTTCACGCAGGTCACGCCGTGTTGCCATGCGAGGCCACTTCGAGGTTGAACAAAACCGGCGAAACCAGAGGGAATGGCAACCGCAATTCCAGTCGGGATCATCGCCCGACCACCGCCTGCTTTGAGGGTGACGCCTTCAGCGGCCAAGAGGTCACAACCCGCGTCACCTGGCATTGCGTAAGTGGGGAGCGGTAGCTCCCCATCGAGTCGGACAATCGGGAAGCTCACCACACGAGTCACTCTATGTGACCGCGACGCGCCAGTCTCGTCTTGTCGAAGGCCCACGGGTGCCGCTTCGGATGGGTTGATTTTGGCAATGCTGCGCTAGCGACTTGCCGGTGCGGTAGGCCGCCCGGGACTCGAACCCGGCACCTTGGGATTAAAAGTCCCCTGCTCTACCTGATGAGCTAGCGGCCCGATGTCCGCAGGCGCCGATCCGGCGCTCCGGCACTCGCATCGAGGCTACTGGCGGGGTTCTCGCTCTAGCCTGACGCCCGTGCCGTCAGCATCCGGGCCCGAAGGGTCGCCACCGCCTGCAGTGAGCGCCGTGCCGCCCGAGTCGGCGCTGCAGGCGGAACTGCTCAGCGACGGCGAACTCGATGCCATCGAGGATGAACTGGCACGAGCGGAGCGAACCTTGGGCTTGCTGGCCGACGACGACATCGACGCGGCAGATGCGGTGGCTTGGCTCGCTGAGTCCTGATCGCCGCAGCCGAGACGGTCGGCCCAGCTACTCGATCATGAGATCGATGTCAGAGGCAACCAGTTCGACCCTGTTGCGGGGCTCCAGCTGATCCCAGTTCCAGGCGGCGTCCGCCGCGGCGCCGTCGAGCCAGAACCAACGGCCTGCCAGATTCGGCACCCGCTCGTCGCCGAGGCCGACGTGCGCGTCGATCGTCTTGAGCACGCCGGCGTGGCCCACCAGCAGGACGCGACCGCACACGGACAGATGCCGCCGCAGCGCCGGCAGCAGCCGTCGGGCGATGCTGCCCTCGGACTCGAAGCCGGGCGGCCATCTCCTGGCTGCGACATCGCCCGGCCAGCCCTCGTCGATCTCAGCCCGGGTGAGACCCTCCCATGGTCCCGCGCTGCGCTCACGCAGTGCCTCATCGGTCACGACGTCGCTGACGCCGAGCTGCTTGGCGATGATCTCGGCGGTCCGGCGCGCCCGTTGCAGATCGCTCGACACGATGAGGTCGAACGCCGGCAAGTCGAACGCATGCCGGCCGGTGTGCAGATCGCGCCCGCGCATAGCGGGTGTCCGCCAGCTGTCGTCGGCGGCAGCGAGTGTCGTTGCCAAGGCGTCGGCGGCGATCTCGGCCTGGCGCTCGCCGAGACCAGTCAGCGCAGGATCGGCCTGTCCCTGCCAGCGGCCGCGCAGATTCCACTCGGATTGGCCATGCCGCACCGCCAGCAATTCCGAATGCTGTGTCACGGCGCCCGACCCTAGAGGCTGCGCTGAGACGTGATCGGTAGCATCGCAGCGATGCCGACGGTGACGATCCGCCTGTTCGCGGGGGCGCGCGAAGCGGCTGGCGTCGGCAGCACCCAGACCGAGGCGTCGTCGGTGGCCGAAGCGCTGGACTGGGCGAAGGCGAGTTTCGGCGAGGGTTTCAGCGCCGTCCTGGCTGCCAGCAGGGTCTGGCTGAACGGCGAGCCGGCGGTCGGAGAGTCGCAGCTCAGCACCGGCGACGAGATCGCCGTCCTGCCACCCGTATCGGGCGGCTGAGAGGCGGCGGCACGGTGGCAGCGTCGCCGGGCCTCCCGCCGGCGCGGCCGCGAACGTCCGCGGTCGCGCAATGGCTCGGGCCTGCGGTCGCCTTGAGCGACGCCAGCATCAGCGCGGGATTGCTCTGGTTCGCCGCGCTGATCGCTGCCTTGCGGGCCGGGGCAGTGACGTTCGGGCTGACCATGACGGCGGTCGCCATGCTCGCTGCTTGGCAAGCTGCGGGTGCTCGTGGCCCTGCCGCCGTAACACGCCAATCGCCCAGCGGCGACGCGGCGCTCGCCGCGCAGGTGCTGCCCCCGAGCCACCGGCTGCCGGCGGCAGCGCTGGCCGGCGCAGTCGGATTTGCCGGCGTTCTCGACACCCGCCTGGCGGGAGCTGTGGTCGGTGCGGCAGCGCTCGCCAGCTTCATGGTGGTGGCCGCGCTGCGACCCCGACGCGCCGGCGGCGTCACACAGCCTGCGGGACACGGGCCGCCGCTGCCGGTGCTGGCCGGCGCAGGATTGCTGATTCGCAGCTGGATGCAGGTCGGTGTTGCGGCGGCGTGCTCGGCCGCGGTTGCCCGCTACTCGCTCGGGGCGGCACTGGTGCTCGTGAGTGCGGCTGCGGCCTACGACGCCGCCGCTCACCTCAGTGCGTCGGGTCGGCCGCCGGGGCTGCGCGGTCCGCTGGCTGGAGTGACCGCAGCCGCAACTGCCGTCTTTGCCCTGACCGGTCTCAGCGTGCCGCCGTTCGCGCCGTCGAACGTCATCGGGTTCGGCCTGCTCGCCGTGCTGACACTGCCGCTCGGCCCCGCCCTCGCCCGGCCGAACACTGCCCCGGAGATTGCCGACGGGCCCCGGCGAGCGTGGCAACGACTGACCCGGGAGTGGGCCGTGCGCAGGCTCGATTCGCTGAGCGTCACAGCCCTGGCGTGGATGTGGGCCCTGGGACTCCTCGCCATCTGAACGTCTCGCCCGCACAGCACTGCAGCTGGCTCAGTTCGTGACTCCGCAGTGATCTGCGTAGCGTTATCGGCCGTGGCGCCCGACGCTCCCGACTCTCAGACGCCTGGCGAACACGTTCGCCTCTTGAGAGTCGCGGTGCTGTGCATGCACACGTCGCCGCTGCACCAGCCCGGAAGCGGCGACGGCGGCGGCCTGAATGTGTACGTGCGCGAACTCACGGCCGCGTTGGCTCATCTCGGCGTCGATTGCGACATTTACACACGCCGCACCGATCCGTCGCAGCCCGACCGGCACGAGGTGGAAATGGGAGTGAGCGTCACCCACGTCGACGCCGGCGCCCCATCGCTCGACAAGGATGATCTGCCGGCCGTTGTCTCGGCATTCGCCGACAGGGTCGGCGAGCATCTCGCACGCCGTCCGGTCGACGCACTTCACGCTCACTACTGGTTGAGCGGCATGGCAGGACACCAGCTCAAGCACCGGCTGGACATCCCGTTGGCCGTCACCTTTCACACGCTGGGGCGCGTCAAGACGAGCACGGGCGACGCCGAGCCGCGCCACCGCGGCGAAGCCGAGCAGCGAGTCATCGACTGTGCCGATGCTGTGTTCACCTCCGGCGACGCCGAGGCAGACCAGCTCAGGTCGCTGTACGAGGTTCCCCCGGAACGCCTCCATGTGCTGACACCCGGCGTCGACCGGGCCATGTTTGCGCCCGGACAGCGCCACGCGGCCCGCGCGGCGATCGATCTTCCGCCGGGACCGGTGCTGTTGTTCGTCGGTCGCCTGCAGCCGCTCAAGGGCGCCGAATTGGCAGTTGAGACGCTCGCGGCAACGAGGGCAGCCGGCACCGCGGGTGCCGACGCCCAACTCGTCATCGTGGGAGGACCCAGCGGTCCGCATGGCGAGGCCACGCTGAACCAGCTGAGAGCGATGGCTGACGGCTTGGAGGTCGCGGACCACGTGCGCTTCGTCGACCCGCTCCCGCACCATTTGCTGTCGACGTACTACCGGGCCGCTGATGTGTGCTTGGTGCCGAGCCGTTCGGAATCGTTCGGACTGGTGGCGCTCGAGGCGGCAGCCTGCGGGACGCCAGTCGTTGCGTCCGATGTCGGCGGCCTGCGCGACAACGTCGTCGAGGGGAGCACTGGCTATCTCGTCGCCGGTCGCAGCAGCGACGAATTCGCCCGCCGCGTCATCGACATCCTCGCCGACCCGCTCCTGGCGCTGCGGCTCGGCGACGCCGGCTCTCGCCGCGCCGAGCGTCATAGCTGGCGCACGAGTGCGGCTGCGGCGCTGGACGTGATCGACGCGGCGGCCCGGCGCGAACTCGTCGCCTGCCTGTGACGCTGGCAACCGGCGCGCCATGACACGCCGTCCGGCGACCGACGCTGAGCTCGATCAGCTCGAGGCCCGTATGGACGGCTGGCTGGCCGACTGGGCCCGCTCGCAGGCCCGGGGCGATGCCGATGAGCGTCCGATGCTGCTGGACGTGACCCGTGACGACGAGGTGCCACGACGCTGGTACGTGCGTCTGGCGGGGGAGTCGCGCGACGTCATCGCCATCTGGCTGACGCTGCGTCAGCGCACGCTGACCTATGAGTCCTACGTCCTGCCCACACCGCAGCACCGACCCGAGCAGGTGGCCGAATTTGTCCTTCGCCGCAACTACTCGCTGGTCGGCGCCCAGTACAGCGTCGGCCCCGAAGACGCCCTCTACCTGACAGGCGAGCTGCCCACTCACTGCGTGGACGAAGACGAACTCGACCGGATCGTCGGGTCGCTCTGGGCGTACATCGAGCGTGACTTCACCACGCTGATCCGGCTGGGCTTCCAGAACTAGGTCGCGAAAACTATTTGGCGTCTTTCATTAATTTCTGCTTAATTTCACTCTTGCCGGGGCACTCGCTGGCAGGCCGCAGGGAAGCGTCCCACTCACCGCGAGTGCCCCGGCACTGCTTCGTCCGGTGTCCGCAGCACTGAAGCCTCCCGGCAGCGGTCCGGTACCGTGACCGCATGGCTGACAGGGTCGAACTGCTGATCGTCGGCGGCGGCAAGATGGGCGAAGCGCTGCTGGGCGGATTGCTCGCGGCAGGCCGCAGCGCCGAGAGCATCTGCATT
Organism: Candidatus Poriferisodalis sp.; assembly: GCF_965208555.1. Classification (GTDB taxonomy): domain Bacteria; phylum Actinomycetota; class Acidimicrobiia; order Acidimicrobiales; family Poriferisodalaceae; genus Poriferisodalis. Next base: position 1,966,237 of record NZ_OZ242342.1, read on the forward strand.
GCTGAGCCGATCGCCGCGCGCCGCGATGAGTTGGCCAGCCGCTACGGCGTTGCTGTCTCCGAGCAGATCGTGCCGTGCTGGGACGCGATCCTGGCGACCAAGCCGGATGTCATCCCGGCAGTCGCGCGCCAGGTTGCCGACCTCGGCCCCAATCGGATCTTGTCGATCGCCGCAGGCGTGACGCTCGACACGCTCACTCAAGCCACGACACACGACCAACCCATCGCCGTGGTCCGCGCCATGCCGAATACGCCTGCGCTGGTATCGGAAGGCGCCGCGGCGATCTGCGGGAACGAGGCTGCGGGTGAGGCCGAGCTCGCATGGGCCGAGGGGATTCTGGGTGCCGTGGGCCGCGTGGTGCGCGTCCCAGAGCACCTGATGGATGCCGTGACCGGTCTGTCGGGATCTGGACCGGCGTATGTCTTCCTCGTAGCCGAGGCGCTGATCGAGGCAGGAGTGCTCATGGGCCTGGGCCGACCGGTGGCGACGGAATTGGCCAGCCAAACCCTGCTGGGTTCAGCGAAGCTGCTGGCCGAGGGGCGTCCGCCCGCTGAACTGCGAGCCGACGTGACGTCGCCGGGCGGCACGACGGCGGCGGGGCTGCGCGAGCTGGAGCGCCACGGCATACGTGCCGCGTTCGCTGCGGCCGTGGAAGCCGCCACCCGCCGCTCCATCGAGCTCGGCACAGCGTGATCGAACGCCGCAAGCAAGGCGGTTGCCCGTCATGACGGGTTTCGACACGGTCACGTGCGTGAGCGATCTGGGCACAGCGGACGAGTCGGTGGGCGTCATTCATTCGATCGTGCGCCAGGCGGCTCCCCACGCCGCAGTGATCGACTTGTGCCACGAGATCGATCCGGGCGATGCCCGCACGGCGGCGTTGATGCTGGTGCGCAGCGTGCCGCATCTCGCACCCGGCGTCGTGCTTGCGTCGGTGGGCCGGCGCCTGGACAGGCCCGCCATCGCGGTCTCGGTCGGCGGCGGACAGTCGATGCTGGTGGGCCCTGACAACGGAGTGCTGGCAGCAGCCACCGCTGCGGTCGGCGGAGCGGACCTTGCCGTTCGCATCGGGGACGCCGGCTGCGGCGGTCCCGAATCGGTGCTTCACCCGGCGCGCGATGTGCTTGCCCCCGCAGCCGGCCGGCTCGCGGCGGGCGAGCCCATCGAGGCCGTGGGCGCGCCGATCGATCCGTCGTTGCTGCTGCCGTCGCTTGTTGCTGTGCCTCGCGTCGAAGACGACGGCTCGGTGACCGCAGAGGTGCTGTCGGTCACGCGATGGGGCACGGTGCAGCTCAATGTCGACCGCGGCACGCTGGCCCCGCTCGGCGATCTGCTGGTGGCGGAATGGACATCTGGAGCGAGTGCCTTCCAGCCCGCCGAAGCCAGCTCGCAGTCGGTCCGGCTCGCACCCGCGGGCTCGGCCGGCACCGGCAGCCTCGCCCTGTGCGACGATCCTTTCGGTCTGCTCGAGCTGACGGTGGCCGGCGGGAGCGCGGCGCACCTGGGCTTCGCCGCCGGCACCGAAGTCCGGCTGCGCCCCTCCGCATGAGACCGCTACACGGGACCGCGACATGAGACCGCGAACGGCGCTCGTACTGGCGGCGCTGGCCGCGCTCATCCTGCTGACGGCCACGATCCAGCTGCTGGTAGCCCTCGACTGAGCGGCACTTGGCCGTACTCGGCCCGATTCGCCGCGCGATCTTGCGTCGAACGCGTGGAAACCGGGTGCCGGATCGGCGAGACTGTGCGGGCCGCATTTCCGAACCCTGGGTAGTCCTCGTGTCCATCGTTGTCATGGGCGTGAGCCATCGCAGCGCACCGCTTGAGCTGTTGGAGCGCTGCACGGTTGCCGCCGCCGACGTGCCGAAACGACTGAGCGATCTCGCATCGTGCTCCAACGTCAGCGAGGCCGTCGTCGTATCCACCTGCAACCGCACCGAGGCCTACGTCGTGGCCGAGAAGTTCCATGCGGCGTTCGGCGAGATGCGCGATTTCTTCTGCACGCTGTCGGGCGCGGCACCCGCCGAGCTGTCCGACCATCTCTACGTCCACTACGACGACGATGCAGCGCGTCACCTGTTCCGCGTGGCGAGCGGCCTGGAATCCGCCGTGCTCGGCGAGCACGAGATCTTGGGCCAAGTCCGCACCGCATGGGACGTGGCACGAACCGAGGGCACGACGGGCGCGGTGCTGAATCAGCTCTTCCGGCACGGCATCAGCGCCGGCAAGCGAGCGCGCACCGAGACCGCCATCTCGCACGGCACGGCGTCGATCAGCCACGCGGCGGTCAGCATGGCCAAGAACCACCTCGGCACGCTGGAGGCTTCTCGGGTGCTTGTCGTAGGCGCCGGCGAGATGGCCGAGGGCATGATCGTTGCGCTGGCCTCGGCCGGTCCCGCTGCGGTGCAGGTAGCCAACCGCACGCCCTCCCACGCCGAGGCCCTGGCCGCCCGGGTCGGGGGCAGCCACCTGCCGCTCGGGAGCCTCGAGGACGCCTTGGTCGAGGTCGATCTGCTCCTGACCTCCACCGGTGCTTCGGCGGTGATCGTCGACCACGCCAGCGTCGGGGCGGTCATCGAGCGACGTGCCGGGCGCCCGCTGCTGATCGTCGACATTGCCGTGCCTCGCGACGTCGATCCAGCCGTAGCCCGCCTTCCGGGCGTCACTCTCCTCGACATGGACGACCTGTCCCGCTTCGCGGAAGTCGGTCAAGCAAGCCGGCAAGCCGAAGTGGCGGCGGTCGAGTCGATCCTGGTCGACGAGACCGAACGCTTCTCCGCAGACCGCACCGCCCGCGAGATGGCGCCGCTCATCGAATCGCTGCGCGGCAAGGCTGAAGCGGTCCGCCTCTCTGAGATCGAACGGGCCCTGGCGGCTCACCCCGATCTCGACGACGGCGCACGCGAGGCGCTCGAGCGGGCAACAGCAGCGCTGGTCAACAAGCTGCTGCATCAGCCCACCATCGCATTGAGGTCCGCGGCAGGCAAAGCCAAGGGCGACCGGCTCGCGGACTCGGTGCGCGACTTGTTCGACTTGTAAATCTTGGCTGCGTGAGAATCGCGACACGATCGAGCCCGCTGGCAACGTGGCAGGCGCGCGCCGTCGCCGCTGCTCTGGAGGCGGCCGGATCGCCGGGGGGCGACATCGAGCTCGTGCCCGTGCGCACGAGCGGTGACCTCGATCTGTCCACGCCGATCTCGGAGATGTCCGGCAGGGGCGTGTTCGTGACCGAGGTGCAGGCAGCGGTGCTGGACGGGCGCGCGGACATCGCCGTGCACAGCGCCAAGGACATGCGTTCCGAGCCGACCCCGGGTCTGACGCTGGCGGGCTGCCTGGCGAGAGGCGACGCCAGCGACGCCCTGGTCGGCTTGGCGCTTGACGAGATTCCCCACGGCGGTGTCGTGGCGACCGGATCTCAGCGTCGCCAGTGCCAGCTTGCGGTGCTGCGCGGGGATCTGCGCTTCACGGGTCTGCGCGGCAACATGGCTCGTCGCATCGCTGCAGCCGCCGAACCCGGCATCGCCGCAGTGGTCGTGGCGTCGGCGGCGCTCGAACGTCTCGGCGAGTCCCACCTGATCGCGCAGCGATTCAGTGCCGACGAGGTGGTGCCCCAGGCGGGGCAGGGTGCGATCGCCGTCGAGCACCGCACCGGCGACGCCGGCACAGAGGCCGCTGTCGGCGCGATCATCGACGAAGCGACCACGCGGTGCGTCGGCGCCGAGCGCGCGTTCCTGCGGACGCTCGGCGGCGGCTGCGATCTGCCCACGGGGGCCTACGCAACGGTCGACGCCGGCGGGCGCGTGGTCATGAGCGCGCTGCTCGCGACGCCGGATCGGGGCGACATCGTGCGCGCAGCGGGAAGCGGTGCCGACGGCGAGCCGCTGGGTGAGGCACTGGCCCGCGAACTGCTCGACCGAACCGGCACAGACGCCGCCATGTGGGCCGGTCGGGTCGGCGATGCCTGACAATCCCCTCGGCCCACTCGCCGGTCGCACCGTCGTCGTCACGAGAGCCTCGCACCAGGCCGGCCCGCTGGCGACGTCCTTGCGCGAACGCGGGGCGACGGTGGTTGTGGCACCCGCTCTCGCGGTGGTGCCCCCGCTCGACGGCGGCCAGCCGCTCGACGATGCCCTGCTGCGCCTTGAGCAGTACAGCTGGGTCGCATTCACATCTTCGAACGCCGTGGCAGCCACGTTCGCTCGCGCAGACCGGCGTGGCGTTCGCCGTCGCTTCGCGCGCATCCGAACAGCGGCTGTCGGGCCTGCCACGGCAGCACGCGTCGAGGCTGAAGTCGGTCGTCCGGTCAACCTCGTGCCAGACCAATCCGATGCTGCCGGGCTCGCCGCGGCATTTCCCGATGCCCGCGCGGACGACTGGTGCTTCGTGCCGCAGTCGGCACAGGCCCGACCCGAACTGGTCGATGGGCTGCGTGCCCGCGGCTGGAACGTCGATGCCGTGAGCGCCTACCGCATCGTCACGCCCACGTTGTCCGATCATCTCATCGCCGACGTGTCCGGCGCGGATGCCGTGGTATTCGCGTCGCCGTCGGCCGTGCGCGGCCATCTGTCGCAGATCGGCTCGCAAGGAGTGACCGGAAAGATTGTGTGCATCGGCCGCACCACCGCCGCCGCCTGCCGACAGGCCGATGTGCCGGTCGCCGCCGTTGCCGACGGACCCACCGACGCAGGTCTCGTCGAAGCAGTCGCGGCGGTGCTGCGCGCCGATGTCCGTCCGGCGGGCTCGTGAGCACGTTGGCACCCCTACGCTGCGAGCCGTGACCGAGCTGCATCCGACGAACGCCGGACTGTTCGACGCAGCGCGGCGTGTCATTCCGGGCGGCGTCAACTCACCCGTGCGTGCCTTCGGGTCCGTCGGCGGAACGCCGTACTTCGTGGCCTCGGCCAGCGGGCCATACGTAGTTGACGCAGAAGGTCGGCGGTTCATCGACTTCGTGCAGTCGTACGGCGCGATCATCCTCGGCCACGCTCATGCGGCCGTCACCGAGGCGGTGGCTGCTGCTGCGGCGGAAGGGACGTCCTACGGCGCACCCACCGAGCGCGAGGTGACTCTCGCCGAGCGCATCGCCAGTGTCGCGTCGGGAGTCGACCAGGTTCGCCTGACCAGCAGCGGCACCGAAGCCACCATGACGGCCGTCCGGCTGGCGCGAGGCTTCACCGGACGACCCCGGATCGTCAAGTTCGCTGGCTGCTATCACGGCCATGCTGATGCGCTGCTGGCTGCCGGCGGGAGCGGCGTGGCCACGCTCGGTCTGTCCGGCTCGGCCGGGGTCCCGCCCAGCGCCGTGGCCGACACGGTGGTGGCGCCCTACAACGTGGTGCCGGAACTCGACGACCAGGTAGCTGCGGTGGTGGTGGAGCCCGTGGCGGCGAACATGGGCTTGGTGCCGCCGGTGCCCGGCTTCCTGGCGGGCTTGCGACAGGCATGCACCGAAGCGGGGGCCCTGCTGGTCTTCGACGAGGTCATCACCGGATTCCGTCTCGGCCCAGGCGGTGCGGCCGACCGGTACGGCGTCACGCCTGACATTTCCTGCTTCGGCAAGGTCATCGGTGGCGGCCTGCCCATCGGCGCCCTCGGCGCTCGCTCGGAGATCATGGAGACGTTGGCACCGACGGGTCCCGTGTACCAAGCCGGAACGCTGTCGGGTAACCCGCTCGCGACAGCGGCAGGGCTTGCTGCGCTGGAGCAGCTCACGCCGGCGGCCTACGCGCAGCTGGAGTCCCGTGCCGGTCAGTTCGCCGACGGTGTGCGTGAGGTGCTGGCACGTTCAGGCTTCGACGCCGCTGTCGTCCAGGTCGGCACGCTCGTGGGCCTGTACTGCGGCTCGGTCGCCGAGCCTGGTTGGGTCCCAGTCGACTATGACGATGCCCGCACAACCGATGAGCAGGCCTACGCCCGCCTGCACGCCGAGCTGCTGAAGCGCGGCGTGGCGTTCGCACCCGGCGCCTACGAGGCGATCTTCGTCGGCCTCGCCCACACCCCCGACGTCATCGACGAGGCCCTCACCAGCATCGCCGACGCCGCTGCCGCATCACAGGCCTAGAACGTGCGGCACCTCAGGTGCGGTCTCGCCAGAGTCGTGCCACCCCGGAGGCCGTCCGGTAGATGCTGCGAGGGCCGAGGGGGCCGGCGCTGCCCTGCAGCAGATCTGTCGAGACGCGCATGGCCAGGTTTCCCATGCGGGGGGAGCGAATAGCGAGCTGTGTCAGCTTGCGCATCAACCCGGGTCGACCCAGGGCGCGAGTCGTCAGCCGGCCCAAGTGGTGGTATCGCTGCCAACGCGCGGCGAGCTCAGCCTCGTAGTGCCGCAGTTCAAGCCCGTCGTCGGCATCGAGCGCCTGCCCGATGACCTCGGCCGCCAGCCGGCCGGTCGCCAGCGCCGGTCCGACGCCGTCGCCGTTCCAGGGATTGATGCTGCCTGCTGCGTCGCCGACAACGACCCAATTCGGCCCCGAGCGCGGCCGCACTGAGCCTCCCATCGGCAATCGGCCGCCTGCTGGTTCGGTGCGCGGTCCAGCCGGATCGATCTCCCAGCGTTCCGGGATCTGCTGGATCCACTGTTCAAAGAGGCGCTCCAGGGAAATGGCTTCGTTGCCGTAGTGATGGCTGAGCAGGCCCACGCCGACGTTGGCCGTGCCGTCCCCGACGGGAAACACCCAGCCATATCCCGGCAGCTGGCTCCCCGCGTGGTCGGCCAATGCGAAGACCGACTCGATCCACGGCTCGGCGTGGCGCGGCGTGGGGAAATAGGCGCGCATCGCCAGCCCCTGCGCGTAGGTCCGGGTGCGCACGGTCCCGAGCGCCCGGCCGAAATGCGAGCGGGGGCCGTCGGCGATCACGACGTAACGGGCGCGCGCCGTCACCTCCTCGGGTGCAGGGCTCAGCCTCGTGGCGACGCACCCGCGCAGGTGACCGTCGGTGATCAGCGGCGCCGTGACCTCGGTGCCGGTGAGCATGCGCGCTCCGGCAGACTGCGCCCGGGCGAACGTCAGCGCATCGAGGCGCGACCGGCGCGCTACGACGCCGTAGCCGGGCCATTGCTCGCCTTGGGGCCACGGCACTTCGAGGCTCTGTCCATGAGCGGTGATGCGCAGCCCGCGATGCCGGTGCCAGCGCGCTGCGCTCGGATCACAACCCATGTCGAGGAGCTCGCCCACGGCAACCGGCGTGAGGGCGTCGCCGCACACGCGCTCGCGTGGATGCGTCGAGCGCTCGATGAGCAGCACATCGCGTCCCGCCAGTGCCAGCCAGTACGCGGCGGCGCAACCCGCCGGCCCGCCACCGACGACGAGCACGTCGCAAGCGAGCGTCTGGGTCAAGGTGTCGCGGTCACATTCGGAGCTCGGTGCAGATCGGTTCAGCATGGGCGCCGCAACGCCGCAGGGATGGCTTAGTGGCCGCCGCCGCCACCCCCGCCGGACACAGCGCCGCCGCCGAGATGCTCCCACTCGGCGTTGCGTTCGGCGGCCACTTCGTCGCTGATGACCTCGCCGCCGATCACTTCGCGTACGTATCGCGCGACCGAGTACAGCTGGTGATCATTGAGCACATCACCGAATGCGGGCATGTTGGACTCGGTCTCGCCGGTGATGTGGGCGCCGCCGGGCCGGTTCGGATCGCCGTAGACCTGGCCGATGCCGATGCCTTCGGAGCCCACCGAGATCCACTCGATGAACGAGTCGTCCAGGTCGGGGAAGGTCAGCAGCACCTCACCGTTCCACAGCGGGCGTCCCACGCCGCTGCCGTCGCTGCCGGAGCCATCACCGACGTGACAGCTCGCGCAGCGCACCGCGTAGGTTGCCGCGCCCTCGTTGATGGCGGTGATGGGCTCGGGGGGCGGCTCGGTCAGCTTCACGTAGACGAACGCCCACAACGGCAGGCAGAACAGCACCGGAAGCACCCAGATCGGAATCCGGTGTCGCGTCTGGGCTGCGACGACCCATGCCGGGTCCGGCGGGGCTTCGGGCTCTGTCTCGAGCTGGGCCGCCTCGCGCGCCGCGGCGATCATCTCTGCCTGCGTGGGCCCTGCGTCGGGAGCTGCTCCGGCTGCGGGTGCCGCCGCGCTCGCGGCGCCGCCGCTGCCGCTGCCGTCGTCTTCGAGAACCCCCAGCGCAATGCGACGCTGTCGCGAGCGCTCCAGCAGGTACTCGGGAACTTCGGTCACGGGATCCTCCGCGGGGTTGCCCCCAGGGGTTCTGGCACGGCCGGCACGGCTAGGCGGCGGCGCTGAACGATGAGCCTTCCCGTGGCCGCATCAGTCATTTCCCGCTCCTGTTCGCTGCCGCTCACGGGCCGCTCGGGCCACGGCTTCGCCTCTCGGTTCGCAGGGCACGATACGCGCCCGAGCGCACCGAGGCGCAAGTCTGCCATGCAGTCACCCCGATGGCGCAGTAACCACATGTCCCGGATTGTGGCGAGCGCTGGCCGTCGTGCTAGAACATCACGCGCCATGGCCGGGGCGCCGGTAATCTTTGCCCCGGCCTCGCTGCGGCTGACGCACTCGATACATCATCGATTGGGCCAGTTCGCAACAGTCCTGACACGCCGACGGGAGAACGCGGGAGGAACACCGAGTGGTTGCACTCGTCACATCGATCCTCGTCACCGCGCTGATGGTCTACCTGCTCGTGTGGTACGGCAAGCGCCGCCCGACCGACCGCCCCACTACCTGGGGCGAAGCCATGCTGGGGGCTGCCTACGTCTTCATGCTGATGCTGCTGGTGTTCGGCATCGTGCCTGACCGCTGGATCCGCCTCACCGACAACGAGTGGGGCTGGTCGGTGGAACGCTTCCTGGTCACTGAAGGCCAGTTCATGACCTCGCCGATCACGTTCCCGCCGACGCGCATCGATCTCAAGAAGGTCAGCGACATCGTGGTGGTCATCGAGCACCTGATCGCGTTCATCGGATTGCCGGTGCTGGCGATGTGGTGGCAGAAACGCGACAAGGCCCAACCCGCTGCCGAGCCGATTTCGGACTACGGCCGTCCACTGGTCAAAGGCAACTGAGAGCGCGACGAATGGCTGCGAACGACGCGAACCCGCCGATGCCCAAGTTCCGGGACGACTACCTGTTGCAGCAGGTTGACGCCTCGTACCTCGACGCGGCCGTCAAGCCGAAGCAGTTCATCAACATCGACCAGTCCGAGTGCATCCAGTGCGAGGGCTGCGTGGACATCTGCCCGTGGAAGTGCATCTGGTACGTGTCCACCGAGGCGGTCGACGAGGCCGTCGGCGTCGACCTGCCGGGCCTCGATCCCACGGACAACGCCATCTTCATCATCGACGACGACGTGTGCACCCGCTGTGCGCTGTGCGTCGACCGCTGCCCGACCGGCGTCATCACGCTCGGGCGGGTCAGCAACAATCCGCCGCCGGAGGGCGATGTCCACGGCCGGACCCACACCCACGGCTATGCCTACGGAATGCGGCTCTAAACATGGCGAACACTCTCGAGTCCCCCAATGCCAAGCCAAAGCTGCCGCAGCGTCTCCAGAACGCGCAGCAGCAGGCAGCCGATTGGATGCAGGACAGCCAGTTCTGGACATCGATCTTCCGACCCGGCTCGATCTTCCGGAAGGGCTACACCGACAGCCCCCGGAACCGGTCCTACGTGATCATGAACAGCGTGCTGTACCACCTTCACCCGGTGAAGGTGAAGCGGCACGCCGTGAAGGTGAGCTACACGCTGTGCCTGGGCGGTCTGAGCTTCTTCCTGTTCATCCTGCTGACGATCACCGGCATCTTCCTGATGTTCTTCTACCGCCCGACCGACACGGCAGCGTGGTTGGACATCGAGAGCCTCCACACCCAGGTGGCGTTCGGCCTGCTCGTGCGCAACATGCATCGATGGGCCGCACACCTGATGGTGATCACGGTGTTCTTGCACATGGCCCGCGTCTTCTATCACGGCGCCTACAAGGCGCCGAGAGAGTTCAACTGGGTCGTCGGCGTCATGCTGCTGCAGCTGACGTTGCTGCTCGCGTTCACCGGCTACCTGCTGCCGTGGGATCAGCTCGCGCTGTGGGCGGTCACGGTGGGCACCAACATGATGGGCTTCACGCCGGTCTTCGGCGAGCAAGTGCGATTCGTACTGCTCGGCGGCCAGCAGATAGGCGCGGAGACGCTATTGCGCTGGTACGTGCTGCACGTCTTGATGCTTCCCTTCGTGATCGTCATCTTCATGGCGATCCACTTCTGGAGAGTGAGAAAGGACGGAGGCATTTCGGGGCCGCTGTAGGAAGCCTGAGCGTCCCGAGCCATCAGCATGACTGAGATCCCCGAACACCTCCTGCGCCGGAGCGCCGAAGCCAGGGCCCGCGCGACCGGCGCGCCCGCGGCAGGCGAAGGCGAGGCGCCGGCTGCGGCGCAGCCCGGCGACGACGACGGTGTCACGATCCCCCGATCGCTGCTGGAAGCCAGCCAGCAGCCCGGCGGCGCGCCGGCGGGCGGCCCTGCAGCTGCAGGCGGGGGAGTGGCCACCGCGCTGCCGCCGCTCATGGGAGGGCCAGCGGGCAACACCCACCGCCTGCTGACCGTCGTCAAGTCGGGCTCGATCCAAGACGTCAAGGCCAGCCCGGGTGACAAGGTCCACGTCTGGCCGCACCTGCTGGCCGCCGAATTCACCGCAGCGCTGTTCATCACGGCCTTCACGCTGGTCTTCTCGCTGTTCATCAACGCGCCGCTGCTCGAGCTCGCCAACCACAACGAGACGCCCAACCCGTCCAAGGCGCCGTGGTATTTCCTGGGCCTCCAGGAACTGCTCACGATGTTCGACCCGATGATCGCCGGGGTGACCATCCCCGGTGTCGCGCTGATACTGCTGGCCTTCGCCCCCTACGTCGACAGGAACCCCTCGATGCGACCCGAGGATCGCAAGTTCGCCATCTCGATCCAGACGATCCACCTCATGTTCTGGGCAGTCCTGGTGATCATCGGCTCGTTCTTCCGGGGGCAGGGCTTCAACTTCACCTACCCGTGGGACACCGGTCTGCACGGCATCTTCCACTTGTAGGAGCACGTCGGCATGTCCACCGGAACGATTCTCGCGATTGCCATCCCGGTCATCGTCGTGCTGGGTGCGGTGGTCGCGTTCGTCTCGCTGCGCCGCCGGGATGCCACCGGTCTGGGGCACCTGTCGCGCGAAACCCGCCGTCGGGACGAGCTGGCGGCTGCCGCGGGCGGTGACGACGCTGCCGACGAAGACGGCACTGGCGCCTTCGGTGTGAGCGTGCAAGCCCAGGAGCTGGAGCGCTCGGTAGCCGCTGAGCGCCGCCCGTCGCCCGTGGCTGTCGCCGAGCCTGAGCTGCCGCAGGACTGGGCGCCGCCGCCGTCCGACGAGGTGGGTGTCACGCGGCGGCAGTTCCTGAACCGGTCGTCGGTGATGCTGATGGCGACCGGTCTGGGCACCTTCAATGCCGCCATGCTGGCCTTCTTGTGGCCACGCCCGACGGGCGGATTCGGATCGAAGATCAAGATCGGCACGGTCGCATCGGTCGACGAGGCGATCACATCGTCCACGCCGGCCGAGAACTTCTCGTACTTCTCTGAGGCGCAGAGCTACATCCAGCCCTACCCCACCGATTCAGCGACGCTGTCGAACGCCGAGACGGTGTACGGCGGTGCGATTCTCGACGGCATGCGGCTGGGCTACGTCGCGCTGTGGCAAGTCTGCCCGCACCTGGGCTGCAAGGTGCCGGTGTGCGGCAGCTCGCAGTGGTTCGAGTGCCCGTGCCACGGCTCGAAGTACAACCGCGTGGGCGAGAAGAAGTCCGGTCCGGCGCCCCGTGGCATGGATCGCTTCCCGGTGACCATCGAGGGCGGCAGCGTCTACGTCGACACCGGCACCGTGTCGCAGGGACCGGCGATCGGCACCGACTCCACGGGCCAGGGCCTCGAGGGGCCGCACTGTGCCTGAGTTGAGCCACATGCTGGCTGCCAGCACGGAGCGTTCGATCGCGATCGTGCTCTTGGCGATTGTCGTTGTCGGATGGGCGATCTATGTCTTCGTCAACATCCGCCAGGCGAAGGCCGAGGTGGGCAGCGAGATCGAGCTGGCACCCAATCGTGGCAATCTGCCCGACGACGAGGAACTCGAAGGCCGACGGCTGGAGAAGGTCCAGGCCTTCGGTGTCCTGATGCTGCTGATCATGGCGCTCGTCCTGCCCGTCTACTGGATGCTCGAGGGCGGGCGCCGTTCAGGCGCAGAGACGTCGTTCTCCGAAGCCGCCGTGATCCGCGGTGAGGCTGTCGCAACCGCTGCGGAATGCACTGACTGCCATGGCGCCGACCTCGGCGGTGCCCGTTTCGCACCGGTGGTGCTCGACATCGGTCACCAGTTCTCCGACAAGGGGTCCTTCATCATCAACACGACGTGGGAAGCGCCGTCCCTCGACGACGTGTTCACGCGTTTCGACACCGATGCCGAGACGTTGGATGAGGTCACTGAAGTCCGCCAGATCTTGGTGTACGGCCGCGGCGTGATGCCGGCGTGGGGCCTTGAGGGCGGTGGGCCGTACAACGATCAGCAGATCGACGACCTCGTGGCATGGCTGTGGGACAACAGGATTGACGCCGAAGACGACAACAACACCGAGGCGAGGGCTCGCGCCAAGGCTCGCTACGAGGCGGAGTTCGCTGCCCAGCGCGAAGAGAATCCGTCGGTGACCCAGGGAGCAGTCCTGTTCGACCTCCACTGCGCTCGCTGCCACACGCCGCGCTGGCCCGGCCGTGGCCTGGCCCAGCTGCCCAACAACGGGGGATCGGTCGAGGTGCTTCCCGGTCCAGACGGCGCCGGCCGTTATGGACCGGCGCTCAACAGCGTGAGCCTGCGGCGGCTGTTCCCTGAATTCGAAGATCACGTCTCATTCATCACTGACGGCGCCGCGGACAACGTGCCCTACGGCCAGTTCGCGCGCCTCGGCAACTACGGCATGCCGGGCTTCGGCAAGGTGCTGGACGAAGACGAGATCCGGGCCATTGCCGCGTACGAGCGCAGCCTCGATCCGCAGCGCCAGGCTGGCGTGGGCTTCGAGGAACTGCACGAGCCGGGAGACGACGAATGAGCGCTGCGCACCTTCTCGGCATCGTCAGCTGGGATCCGGTTCTCACCGGTTACCTGGCCGTCATCATCGGCATCGCCGTGCTGTGCGGCTCGGTGTATTTGCTGCTGGCCACCAACCTCGGCGTCCGTCTCGGCTTCCTGGTTGCGTGGACCGGTCTGTGGGGCTGGATGCTGCTGATGTCCATTGTGTGGTGGGTGTTCGGCATCGGCTGGATCGGCAGCCAGCCCGGTTGGAACGTGCTGCAGGTGACCTCCAGTCCCGCGACCGTGCTGGTCGACGAAGTGCAGCAGCTCGAGGGCGTTCCGGTCCATCAGTCGCCCCCGGGCTGGATCGAGATCGTCGTCAAGGAGAAGTCGGACGACGACGCGGAGGAGATCGTCGATCCCGAGATCGTCCAAGCCCAGGCGTTTGCGGCTGACGCCCGCTCCGCGGCCGATGGGCATGTCGTCTGCGACGATGCCGACCCGCGCCGGCTGCTGGCAGTGAATTCGTGCTTGTTCTCGGCTGCGGATCAATACAAGACCTACCGGGTGCTGATCCGGGGCGGTGAGCGATACCGGCCCGCGGGCATTCCCGACAACGTGATCACGCAGTACTTCCTGCCGAGCAGGGGCAAGCCGCACTACGCCGTCGTCCAGATCCAGCCGTACCAGCCGAGAGTCGAGATTGATCCGAACCTCTTCGGCGACGACGGGAAGATCGTCGTCCCTGCCCCGCAGATCGACGAGAACGAGCCGGTGTACTCGGTGGTGCTGGTGCGCGATCACGGCAGCGTCCGGCTCCGCCCGGCCCTGCTGACTGTCTTTTCGGCGCTGCTGTTCGGCCTGGGCTGCTATCACCTGCATCGACGGGATCAGGCGATCTGGGCGGTGCGCGAAGCTGCGGGCCAGTGACGGCTTGTTCGTTCTTGGGCCAGACTGGGACCGGCATCTGATCACCGACGCGCAGAGGGGGTCCGGGGCATGAACAGCGGCTTGGCGGAATACCTGCCGGTGCTGGTTCTCGGTGTGCTCGCTGTTCTGTTCGTGCTGGTGAGCATCATTGCGTCGCGGCTGCTGGCGCCGCAGCGCAGCACGAACGCGAAGCTGGCGTCCTACGAGTGCGGGATCGTCGACCAGGCCGCCATTCCTGAGCGGTTCCCGGTGCGCTTCTACCTGGTCGCGATGCTGTTCATCATGTTCGACATCGAGATCGTGTTCCTGTACCCGTGGGCCGTCGCGAACGGCCAGCTCGGTCTCTTCGGATTCATGGCGATGTTGATCTTTGTCGTCATCTTCTTCCTGTCGTTCGTCTACGAGCTGGCGATGGGTGGGTTGGAGTGGGGTCCGCGCAAGCGCCGCGTCCTGCCACTGCCCCCGGCGAGCCGCAGCGGCGTCCAGGGCGTGCGCACGGTCGGGCTGACGGGACGTGACCTTGTGCCCGGCGCCGCATTGAGCGGCGCAGAGCAACATGGCGCCGCATTGAGCGGCGCAGAGCAACATGGCGCCGCATTGAGCGGCGCAGAGCAACATGGCGCCGCATTGAGCGGCGCAGAGCAGCACAGCAGCGGGGCGGCGGCAGGCTGATGGCGGGGATCGACGACCTCAAGTCGCGTCTCGGCATCGACGACGGTCTCGCCGGGCTCGGCCACAACGTCTTCACGGCGCCGGTGGAGGAGCTGGTGAAGTGGGCGCGTCGACGCAGCTTGATGCCGGCCACATTCGGGCTCGCCTGTTGCGCCATCGAGATGATGGCGACCGGCACGGCGCACTACGACTTGGCTCGCTTCGGCATGGAGACGTTCCGAGCCTCGCCTCGCCAAGCCGACCTGATGATCGTGGCGGGCCGTGTCAGTCAGAAGATGGCACCGGTTTTGCGCCAGATCTATGACCAGATGATGGAGCCCAAGTGGGTCCTGTCGATGGGGGTGTGTGCGTCCAGCGGGGGGATGTTCAACAACTACGCGATCGTGCAGGGCGTCGACCAGGTTGTGCCGGTCGATATGTATGCACCCGGCTGCCCGCCCGGTCCCGAGACGCTGCTGCATGCGATCCTCGCGCTGCACGAGAAGATCCGCACCGGTGAGCTGACCCAGCGCCGCGCTGAGCGCGGCGGAGGCGCTGCGGTGGACCTGGCGGCACATGGAGTGCCGCAATCGAGCAAGGCGGCACATGGAGTGCCGCAATCGGGTCTGGCGGCACATGGAGTGCCGCAATCAGGCACGGCCGCAGATGAAGCGCCGCAATCAGGCACGGCGGCGCGCTGATGGCCGACGAGGGCGTAGCAGCCGACGACGCCGCGCCAGCGACAGAAATCGCTGAGCAGCCGACCATGTTCGGCGTGCCGTGCACTGACGAGCGTGGACAGCAGGTGCTGTATCCGAGCCGTGACGAGTACCTCGATGTACTCGGCATGGCCGCCGCTGACGGCTTCGAGCTGTGCGTTGACGTGTGCGCTGTGGACGGGCTCACGAATCGCAGCCGTACGGTACCGCCCGGCATCGAGCCGGAACGTTTCGAAGTGGTGGTGAACCTGCTGGATCTCCGTGGCCGCCGCCGGCTGCGCATTCGCACCCAAGTCCCGGCCGATGACCCGCAGGTGCCCTCTGCCGTCGGCCTGTACCCGGGTGCTGAGGCGCCCGAGCGAGAGGCGGCCGACCTGTTCGGCATCAGCTTCAGCGACCATCCCGATCCCAGCCGCATTCTCATGCCGCCGGACTGGGATGGACATCCGCTGCGCAAGGACTACGCCATCGGCGCCATCCCGGTGCAGTTCAAGGCGGTCGAAGGCCGATGAGCGCTGCAACGGCCGCCGCAATCTGCCGACCGACGGACGCCGTGCTGCGCATCTCCGAAGAGGAGGCGTTGGATGCAGCGGTCGTCGAAGATGACGTCGAGGCCGTCGCAGCAGCACCCGACGACGGGCCGATGCTCATCAACATGGGCCCGCAGCACCCGTCCACCCACGGCGTGCTGCGCATCGCAATGGAACTGCAGGGCGAGACGGTGCTGCGCTCCAAGCCGATCATCGGCTACCTGCACACGGGAATGGAGAAGACCGCCGAGGACCTCACGTTCCTGCAGGGGCCGACGAACGTCACCCGCATGGACTACGCCTCGCCCCTGTTCACCGAGCTGGTGTTCTGCCTCGCCGTCGAAAATCTGCTGGAAACGGAGATCCCGCCGCGGGCGACGTGGATCCGCATGCTGATGTGCGAGCTGAACCGCATGAGCTCGCACCTGCTGTTCCTGGCGACGAACGGCATGGATCTCGGCGCCGTCGGGATGATGCTGTACGGCTGGCGAGAGCGCGAGGAGATCCTGCGGTTCTTCGAGAGCGTCACCGGCTTGCGGATGAACCACAACTACATCCGTCCCGGCGGCGTGGCGGCCGATTTGCCCGACGGCTGGCAGGACGACGTGGAGCACATCCTGGCGGTGCTGCCCGACCGGCTTGAGCAGTTCGACACCTTGATGACCGGCCAGCCGATCTGGCGAGACCGCACCCAGGGCGTCGGCGTCATCACCGCCGACGAGGCCATCGCCATGTCGGCCACCGGGCCGCTGCTGCGCAGCACCGGCGAGGCGTGGGACCTGCGCCGCACCATGCCGTACCTGGCCTACGACGAGGTGGATTTCGACGTCGTGGTCGGCGCCTACGGCGACACGTTCGACCGGTACTCCATCCGGCTGAACGAGATCCGGGAGTCGATGCGCATCGTCGCCCAGTGCCTGGACAAGATGCCCAAGGGTCCCTACCGCACAGAGGACCGCAAGGTCACGCCGCCGCCGCGGGCGCGCATCGACGAGTCGATGGAAGCGCTGATTCACCACTTCAAGATCTTCACCGAAGGGTTCCGGGTGCCGGCCGGCGAGACGTATGTGGCGGTCGAGTCGCCGCGCGGAGAGCTGGGCTGCTATCTGGTTTCCGACGGCGGGCCCAAGCCGCAGCGGGTGCACATCCGGGCGCCCTCGTTCGTCAACCTGCAGAGCCTGCCGCATCTGATGTACGGCGGCCTGCTGGCCGACGCCATCGCCATCATCTCCTCCGTCGACCCGATCATGGGGGAGGTCGACAGATAATGACCTTCTTCAGTGAGGAGAACCGCTTGCTGGCGCGCGAGATCATCGGCCGCTATCCCAAGCGCCGGTCGGCCATGATCCCCCTCTTGCACGTTGCACAGGCACAGGCCGGCTGGGTGTCTCCCGAGGCCATGGTGGAGATTGCCGAACTCGTCGACACAACGCCCGCCGAGGTGCTGGGTACCTGCTCGTTCTACGAGATGTTCAAGCGCGAACCCGTCGGCAAGTACCTGGTGAACATCTGCGCCACCATGTCGTGTGCGCTCGCCGGCGCGGCAGAGCTGATGGAACATGCGGAGGAGCGCTTGGGCGTGCGCGCCGGCGGCACCACCCCTGACGGCTTGTTCACGCTGGCTTCTGCGGAATGCCAGGCCGCCTGCACCGAGGCTCCGTGCCTGCAGGTGAACTACCGCTACCGCTACCGGGTCGACGCTGAGAGCTTCGACCAGCTCGTCGACGACCTCGCTGCAGGTGCCCTCGACGGCGAGATCCCGCCGCACGGCGTCACTGCGCGCATACGGCAGCGCATTCCGGCCGACCGGGCAGTTGGCGCCGTCCCGCCCGAAGAGGTCAACGAGGAGCCCGTGTGGCTGGCCGTTGCAGACGGGGTGTCCAGCTGATGGCGTCGTACACGATTCCCCACGCGCCCGGCTTCGTGGCCAACGATGCGCCTCGCATCGTCACCGAGCGATTCGATCATGCCGACAGCTACACCCTCGAGCGGTATCTGGCCACCGGCGGTTACGAGGGCTTGCGCGCCGCGCTCGAGCGCTCGCCGGCCGACGTCCACAGCGAAGTACGCGATGCCACCCTGCTCGGGCGCGGCGGCGCCGGATTCCCGGCAGGCGTGAAGTGGGGTTTCTGCCCGCCAGGGGTGTGGCCCCGCTATCTCGTCGTGAACGGCGACGAGTCCGAGCCGGGCACCTACAAGGACCGCCTGCTGATGGAGCTGGACCCGCACCAGCTCATCGAGGGGTGCCTCATCGCTTGCTACGCGGTCGGGCTGTCGCAGTGCTTCCTGTACATCCGCGGCGAGATGGCCGTTGCGCAGGAGCGTGTGGCGCAGGCCCTCAATGAGGCCTACGACGCCGGCTGGGTGGGCCGCAATATCTGCGGCACCGACTTCTCGGTCGACATCGTGTTGCACTGGGGCGCCGGCGCGTATGTCGTCGGAGAGGAAACGGCCCTCATCGAGAGCCTGGAAGGCAATCGCGGCATGCCGCGGCTCAAGCCCCCCTACTTCCCTGCGGCGATCGGGCTGTACGGCCAGCCGACCATCGTGAACAACGTCGAGACCCTGGCGAACCTGCCGTGGATCATGCGCAATGGCGCTGCGGCATTCACGGCCATCGGCACGCCCACCTCGCCGGGCACGCGCATGATCGCGGTCAGCGGTCACGTTCAACGCCCCGGCGTGTACGAGATCACCAACGGCACTACCACGTTCCGTGATCTCATCTATGGCGAGGACTACTGCGGCGGCCTGCGTCCCGGCCGGGAGCTGAAGGCGTTCGTGCCCGGCGGCGGCTCAGCCCCGTGGTTCACCCCGGCACAGCTCGACCTTCCCTTCGAGGCCTCCGAAGTGGGCCCGCAGGGCTCGATGCTGGGCTCGGGCGCGGTGATGGTGATGGACGACACCACCGACATCCCCGCCGCGGCGCTGACGTTGACCAAGTTCTATGCGCACGAGTCATGCGGCAAGTGCGTGCCGTGCCGGGAGGGGGCTACCTGGCTGGAGCGAGTGCTGCGGCGCGTGTGCGATGGCACGGGCACACCACGTGATCTCGAAGTGCTGCTCGAGGTCGGCGCTTCGATCAGCCCGGGAGACTTCCCTCACGCCGCGGTTCCCGAACGAGGCCTCGAGGCGAAGCCGTTCCCATACCAGATGACCACCATCTGCTTTGTGGGACCGTCCGCGTTCGCGCCTCTGCACTCGGCCATGACGTTGTTCCCCGAGGAGTTCGAGGCCCGGGTGGCCCCGAACGCGCATCTCGAGAACGGGCTGCTTGGCAGCCCAGCATCTGGCACCGGGCCGTCCCACGGCCCGGCATCAAGCTCGGTGTCGGAGGTGTCCATCCGTGTCTGACACAGCGCCTGCTGAAGCTGCACCGAGCACCGTCGAGGTGACGATCGACGGCGTTGCATTCGATGCACGACCGGGCGAACTCGTCATCGCAGCGGCGGAGCGTGCCGGAGTGCACATCCCGCGCTTCTGTTACCACGAGCGGATGAGCTCGGTCGGCATGTGCCGCATGTGCCTTGTCGAGATCGACACCGGCCGCGGGCCTCAACTGCAGGCATCCTGCATGGTCCCGGTCTCACCGCAGATGGTGGTGGACACCACCAGCGAGCGCACGCAGCGGGCGCAGGAGGGCGTGCTCGAGCTGCTGCTCATCAACCATCCGCTGGACTGCCCGGTCTGCGACAAGGGCGGCGAGTGCCCACTGCAGGACCAGACCATGGCCTACGGCCCGGGCGAGTCCAGGTTCGTGGAGGAAAAGCGGCACTTCCAAAAGCCCATCCCCATCTCCGACCTGGTCCACCTCGACCGGGAACGCTGCATCCTGTGCGACCGCTGCACCCGGTTCGCTGACGAGGTTGCGGGCGATCCGCTCATCGACTTCACCGAGCGCGGCAACGAGACCCAGGTGCTCACCTTCCCCGGCGAGCCCTTCTCGTCGTACTTCTCGGGCAACACGGTCCAGATCTGCCCCGTCGGCGCGCTCACCGCAGCGCCCTACCGCTTCAAAGCGCGGCCGTGGGACCTTGTCGAGACAGAATCCACCTGCACGACGTGCGCCGTGGGCTGCCGGATCGCAGTTCAGTCGACTCGCAACGAACTGGTGCGCTATCTCGGTGTCGACATCGACCCGGTCAACCATGGCTGGCTGTGCGACAAGGGCCGCTTCGCTTTCGGCTCGGTGGCGAGCCCAGACCGGGTGACGACGCCGCTGCAGGCCCGCACGCCGCCGGGCACTACTTCGGACCTCTCCGACGATGAGCCGCTGCGTCGTTTCCAGCCGACCGACTGGGCGAGCGCGCTCGCTGCGGTGACCGCCGCGGTGACGGCGGCCCGGCCGGGCGCGATTGCCGTGCTCGGCGGTGCTCGCGGCACCAACGAGGATGCCTATGCGTGGTCGAAGCTGGCCCGCACGGTGCTGCAGACGGACCATGTCGACGCCCAGCTCGGCGATGGGCTGCCCGCTGAGCTGGTGGTGGGCCTGCCGGCGGCAACCATCGATGAGGCGTGCAGCGCCGACACGACACTGCTGGTGTGCGGCGACCTTCGCGAGGAGCTGCCCGTCCTGCATCTGCGCTTGCGCGGTGCGGCGCGAGCGGGCACCACTCGCTTGGTCGAGATTGCCCCGACCACAACGGGCCTGACCCGCAGCGCTGCGCGGAGCGAGCAGTGCCGCGGCGGCGAGGCCGCGTCGGTGCTGCGAAGCCTGCTCGACGGCGATGACCCCCTGGCCGACGAACTGGCGGCCGGGTCGGTGGTGGTGGTGCTCGGCCGTTCGTCGGTGTCGGAGTCGGCCGAAGCAGCGGCCGAGGCGGCCTCGGTCATCAGTGCCCGCGTCCCCCACGCCCGCTTCCTCGTCGCCGCACGGCGGGGCAACGTCCGCGGCGCGCTCGACATGGGTCTGGCGCCGGGGCTGCTGCCCGGTCGGGCACTGAGCGCCAGCCCGCCGCGCGAGCTTGCGGATGCGTGGGGCGAACTGCCCAGTGAACGCGGGCACGACGCAACGGGAATACTCGCGGCAGCCGCTGCCGGAGAGATCGACGTGCTGTTCCTGCTCGGCGCGGATCCGCTGACCGATTTCCCCGACAGCATGCTGGCTCGCCTCGGCGTGTCCGGCGCGGGCACCGTCGTGGCGGTGGATTCGTTCGTAAGCCAATCGACGGCGGAGGCCGACATCGTGCTGCCGGCTGCGGTGTTCGGGGAGAAGTCGGGCACCACGACCAACCTGGAGGGACGCGTCTCAGCCGTCGGCGAGCTGGTGACTGCGCCGGGCTCGGCCCGTCCCGACTGGATGATCGCGGCCGAGCTGGCGGTGCTCTGCGGCGGCGACCTCGGGTTCCTCTCCGTCGATGAGATCACTGCCGAGATTGCCGCTGTGTGTGCCAGCCACGCAGCCGCGCGTGGACCTGCGCTGGCCGCTGACGGCGTGCTGGCATCGGGGGCGGCCTTCAAGCCCGAGTTCCCGGCTGAGCAGGTCGCGCCGCCCCACGATGCGTACGGCCTCCGCTTGATCGCCAGCCGCAAACTCTACGACGGCGGGGTGACGGTGGGCCAGACGCCGGCGCTGGCGTCGCTGGAGGCGGACACGCTCCTGCGCGTGCATCCGGTGGATCTGGAGCGGGTCGGAGTCGAGTCGGGCACTGAGGTCGAGGTTCACTCCGAGCGCGGCGCGCTGCGGCTGCCGATCGTGGCTGATGCCGATGTCGCACGCGGCAACGTCGTGGTGATGTTCCCGTCGTCTCACATCGACGTAGGCGCGTTGATCGACGCGACAGCGCCGGTCACGGACGTGCGCATCGAGACTCGCGGTGGCGAGGGGTCAAGATGACCGGTGATCCGCTCTTTGCTGATGGAGTCGACTGGGGCGACATCGGCATCATGGGCGTCAAAGTGCTGGTGGCGTTCGCTGCCTTGTTGGTCGCCACCATGTTCATGATCTGGTTCGAGCGCAAGCTGATCTCGGACATGCAGCACCGCATCGGGCCCAACGTGGCCGGGCCATGGGGCCTGCTGCAGGCTTTCGCCGACGGCGTGAAGTTCTTCTTCAAGGAAGACCTGCGCCCGGCCAATGCCGACCCGCTCGTCTTCCGGCTGGCGCCGTACATCTCGGCGGTCACCGCGTTCGTCGCCTTCGCCATCGTGCCGATCGGCGGCGTGTTCACGAACCCTGCGTCGTCGCCGCCCGGGACTCGCAGCGGCACGGTCACGCTGTTCGGCAAGGAGACCATCCTGCAGGTGGCCGATCCGCCGGTCGGCATCCTGCTGCTGCTCGCGATGTCCTCGGTCGCCGTCTATGGCGTCATGCTGGCGGGCTGGTCGTCGGGGTCGAAGTACCCGCTCATCGGGTCGGTTCGGGCCTCGGCGCAGGCCATCTCGTATGAGGCCGCGCTGGGCATGGCTGTGGTCGCGGCGGTGATCGTGACCGGCTCCCTGTCCACCCAGCACATCGTGGCGGACCAGGCGGGCGGCATCGGCAACTGGTTGATCCTGACGACCGGCATCGTGCCGTTCTTTGTCTTTCTCATCGCTGCCACTGCTGAGCTGAACCGGCCGCCGTTCGATCTCGTCGAAGCCGAGCAGGAGCTGGTGGGCGGCTTTCACACCGAGTACTCCTCGATTCGCTTCGCGTTGTTCTTCCTGGCCGAGTTCATGAACGTCATCACGATGTCGGCGATCATGGTGACGCTGTTCTTCGGCGGCCCGGCAGGACCCGTCTTCTTCGGCCTGACGTGGCTGTGGCCCACCGTGTGGTTCCTGGTGAAGGTGCTCGCCTTCCTGTTCGTGTTCGTGTGGTTCCGGGCCACGCTGCCCCGCCTGCGTTACGACCAGCTGATGTCGCTGGGATGGAAGGTGCTCATCCCCCTGATGCTGTTCTGGCTGATGTTCTTGGGCCTGCGGCAACTGGTCGCCGACCAGGAAGGCTGGAACCTGGTGCAACAACTGGTGGTGACGCTGGTCATCAGCGCTGCGGCGTTCGCGCTGGGATGGGCGCTGCTGGCAGCAGCCCTGCGGGCCGCCAAACGTCGGGTCGACGACGTCGACGAAGGTCTCGAAGTAGGGGGAGGCTGATGGGCTACCTCGACGGCTTCAAGGTCACGTTCGGCAAGCTCTTCGGCGAGCGAGTCACCACCGAGTACCCGCATGAGAAGCGACCGAAGCCGCCGCGTTTCCATGGCCGCCATGTGCTCAACCGCTACCCCGACGGCATGGAGAAGTGCATCGGGTGCGAGCTGTGCGCAGGCGTGTGCCCGGCCCGCTGCATCTACGTCCGCGGGGCCGACAACTCGCCCGACGACCCGGTGTCGCCGGGGGAGCGCTTCGGCTACGTCTACGAGATCAACTACCTGCGCTGCATCCACTGCGACCTATGCGTGGAAGCCTGCCCGACCGAGGCCATCACCGAGACGAAGGTCTTCGAGTTCAGTTTCCCGACCCGCCGCGACGCCATCTACACCAAGGACGAGCTGCTCACCGACGAAGATGGCCGCCCCCGCCGCCAGCCGTGGGAGCTGTGGCACGACGGCGACGACGAGCACACCTCTGGCTGGATGCGGGCCACCTCGCCATCCGGCCAGCCCGACTACGAGGGCCGCGTGGGCTGGAGCGGCGAGCTGGGCTACGGCGTACGAGCGCCCGAGCAGGGCCAGCACGCCGACTACGACGCCGACGCTGCCGAGAGCGACGACGAATCCGCCGGCGTCGAAGAGCACTCCCACACGCCCGCGACGGGAGACCATCACTGATGGTCGAGGTGGTGGTGTTCGCGATCGCCGGCGCCGCGTGCCTTGTCGGCGCGGTCGGCGTGGTGCTGTCGCGCAACCCGGTGCATGCAGCGCTCATGCTGGTGATGACGCTGTTCGGCATTGCGGTGCTGTTCGTCGCGCAGCAGGCGCACTTCATCGCCGCCGTGCAGGTCATCGTGTACGCCGGCGCCATCGTGGTGCTGTTCCTGTTCGTCATCATGCTGCTGGGCGTGGACCGGGCCGCCGAGCTCTCGCTGGGCTCCTTGCCGGCCCAGCGATGGACCGCAGCCGCCTTCGGCCTCGGCGGTGCCGCCGTGCTGGTGTGGCTGGTTGCGGCCGTGGACCGGATCTTCAAGGGCGCTCGTTCGTACGAGATTGAGCAGCTCGGTATCGCCGGGGCCGACGCCGACGCTGCGGCCGCGGACTACGTCACCGATGTCAGCGCGATCGCCAGGTCGCTGTTCTCCGACTACGTGTACGCATTCGAGCTGACATCGCTGTTGCTCATCGTGGCGGTCATCGGCACGGTGATTTTGGCTCGGCGCAGCGGGTACGGCGGCCATCCGCCGTCGGCTGAGCGCACTCAGGCGCCGGAGGAGGCACGCCAGTGAGCGGCCTTGAGGTGACGACCGGCTGGTACCTGACGCTGGGGGCGATGCTGTTCCTCATCGGCGGCACGGGCCTGCTGGTGCGGCGCAACCCGCTGATCATGCTCATGTGCGTCGAGCTGATGCTCAACGGCGTCAATCTCAGCTTCATTGCCTTCGCTGACCGTTTCGGCGACGTGCATGGGCACACGGTGGTGCTCTTCGTCTTGGTCGTGGCGGCGGCCGAGGTGGTGGTCGGTCTCGGTCTGGTGGTGGCGGTGCTGCGCGCCTCGCCTCGTGCGACAGCGGACGATCTGTCGGCCCTGAAGGGCTGAACCCATGGTCGAACTGGTATGGCTCATCCCCGCGCTGCCCCTCGCCGGGTTCGCCGTGCTCCTGCTGGCGGGGCCTCGCCTGGGCGAGCCCCGGGCCGGCTGGCTGGCCACGGCTGCCAGTGCCGGGTCGTTCCTGTTCACGCTCGTCACGTTCGGCGGGCTGCTGGGGCTCGACAGCACGCCTGGCGGTGCCGGCGGCCGCGGCGGGCGCTGGTTCACCTCGACGCTGTTCGAGTGGATGCCGATCGGCGGCCTGGAGGTGGACGCCGCGCTGCTGGTGGACCCGCTGTCGATGACGATGGCGCTGTTCGTGACCGGCGTGGGCACGCTCATCCACCTGTACTCGGTCGGCTACATGCACGGCGACCCGAAGTACTCCAAGTTCTTCCTGTACCTCAACCTGTTCCTGTTCTCGATGCTCATGCTGGTGCTGGGCGACAACCTCGTAGTCACCTTCCTGGGCTGGGAAGGCGTGGGCACCTGCTCGTATTTGCTCATCTCGTTCTGGCACGAGCGGCCCACCGCGGCCACTGCCGGGAAAAAGGCGTTCGTCACCAACCGCATCGGCGACTTCGGCTTCATGGTGGCCACGTTCCTGCTGTGGACGACGCTCGGCACGGTGTCCTACGCCGGTATCGCAGCGGCATCCGGCGACCTGGCAAGCGGCACCGCCACGGCTGTAGCGCTGCTTCTGCTGCTTGCTGCCGCTGGAAAATCGGCGCAGCTCCCGCTCTACGTCTGGCTGCCCGACGCCATGGAGGGCCCGACGCCGGTTTCGGCCATGGTGCACGCGGCCACGATGGTCACCGCCGGCGTGTACCTGCTGGTGCGGCTCAACCCGGTGCTGGACCAGTCGAAATCGGCGCTGTTGGTCATCGCCATCGTCGGTGCTGCCACTGCGTTGTTTGCGGCACTGGCCGCGGTAGCGCAGCACGACATCAAACGAGTACTGGCCTACTCGACGGTCAGCCAGCTCGGCTACATGTTCCTGGCGATCGGCTCGGAAGCGTACGTGGCGGCCATCTTCCACGTCGTCACCCACGCCTTCTTCAAGGGGCTGCTGTTCTTGGGATCCGGCTCGGTCATCCACGGCCTCGGCGATGAGCAGGACATGCGTCGCATGGGCGGTCTGCGGCTGCTCATGCCCGTCACCGCCGTCACGTTCATCGTGGGATGGCTGGCGATTGCCGGCGTGCCGCCGCTGTCGGGTTTCTGGTCGAAGGATGAGATTTTGCTGGCAGCGTGGGAGCAGCCCGACATAGGCAAGCTGCTGTGGGCCGTGGGCCTCGTCACAGCCTTGCTGACCGCCTACTACATGAGCCGCCAGACCTTCCTGGTGTTCTTCGGGGGCCAGCGCTGGGACGACAGCGCCCACCCGCACGAGTCACCGCCGACCATGACGCTGCCGCTCGTGCTGCTGGCAGGCGCGGCGGCCATCGGCGGCATCATGAACCTGCCGCTGGTGGGTGACTGGCTGGTGCTCGAACATTTCCTGGAGCCGGTGCTGGCCCACGAGCACGAATTCAAGAGCGATACCTGGCAGAAGGTGCTCTTCGCATTCGTGGCGGTACTCGCAGCGCTGATCGGCATAGCGATCGCCGTTGCGGCATGGCTGCGCTCGCGTATCCCGACTGACAAGCTCGAGCCCGCGCTGCTGCAGAACGTCTTCTACGTCGACGCGACCATTTCCAACTTCGTGGGCGGCCCCGGCACCAAGGCGTTCGAGGCCGCTGCAACCGCTGACCGGCGCTTCGTCGACGGCGCCGTCAACGGCGTTGCGCGGCTGGTGCGAATGCTCGGCGAAGCTGTACGCCCGCTGCAGTCGGGCTACCTGCGGCACTACGCGTCGGGCGTCGCCGTCGGCGCGATCATCCTCGTCATCTGGCTCGCGCTGCGGGGCGTCTCGTAGCCATGGGCTCCCTGCTTGCCGCATCAGGTGCAACCGGCGATTTCCCGCTGCTGAATGCGCTGATCTTTGTCCCTGCCGTGGGCGCACTCGTGGTCGCATTGCTGCCGCGCAGCCGCCCGGACCTGGCACGTCCGCTCGGCACGCTGTTCGCTGCCATCGGCGGTGTGCTGGCGCTGGCGTTGGCTTGGCAGTTCGACACCGGAACGGCGGCGCACGCCGAATCCGTCGCGGAGGGTTTTCAGTTCGTCAGCCAGCAGTCGTGGATCCCGGCGCTCGGCATTTCGTGGAACGTCGGTGTCGACGGCATCTCGCTGTGGCTGGTGGTGCTGACCAGCGTGGTGGTGCCGATCGTGCTGGCCGGCGTCGACCCGCACCACGATCCCAAGCCCTACACGGCATGGATGCTGCTGCTGCAGGCCGGCTCAGTCGGCGCATTCGTCGCCCTCGACCTGTTCCTGTTCTTCGTGATGTTCGAAGTGGTGCTGGTGCCCATGTACTTCCTCATCGCGGGCTGGGGCTACGAGGGGCGCCGGTACGCCGCCACGAAGTTCTTCATCTACACGATGGCGGGCTCGGCGCTGCTGCTCGTGGCGATCGTTGCGACGGCGGTGCTCGGCTCACCCGACGGCGGCATCACGTTCGACCTGGTGGCGCTCGCCGAAGGCCAGCACCTGGCCACCAACACTGCCCGTCTGTGCTTTGTGGCATTCGCGATCGCCTTCCTGGTGAAGGTGCCCGTGGTGCCGCTGCATACCTGGCTGCCCGATGCGCACACCGAAGCGCCCACGGCGGGTTCGGTGGTGCTGGCGGCCGTGCTGCTGAAGCTGGGCACCTACGGCCTGCTGCGCTTTGGCCTCTACCTGTTCCCCGAGGCGTCCGACTGGGCCGCGCCCGTGCTGGTGACCGTCGGCGTGGTGGGTGTGATCTGGGGTGCGATTACTGCGGCCATGCAGCGCGACCTCAAGCGGCTTGTCGCGTATTCCTCGGTCGCGCACATGGGCTTCATCGTGCTGGGCATCTTCGCCTTCACCACTCAGGCAATCGGCGGCGGCGTGATCCAGATGGTCAACCACGGCATCAGCACCGGTGCGCTGTTCCTCTTGGTGGGGATGCTCTATGAGCGGCGCCGAACACGGCAGATCGACGAGCTGGCCGGCATCCAGTCGGCCGCACCGGTCTTTGCAGGCGTTTTCACGCTGATCATGCTGTCGTCGATCGGTGTGCCGGGTCTCAACGGTTTCGTGGGCGAGTTCCTGATCTTGATCGGCTCGTTCGAGACCCGGCCGGCATGGACGATCATCGCTGCGACCGGCGTCATCTTGGCGGCGCTGTATCTGCTGTGGGCCTACCAGCGGGTGTTCCACGGGCCGCCCGCGGCGGCCGATCGCCAGACTTCCGACCTGCGCAAGGGAGAGCTGCTGACGCTCGCGCCGTTCGTCATCGCAGCGGTGGCACTGGGCGTCTACCCCAAGCCGCTGCTCACGGCCACCGAACCTGCCGCCGACTGCCTGGTGATGCACGTCACCATGCACAGCTCCGACGAGCTGCGTGACCCTGGCGATCCTGTCGTGGTCTTTGACGGTTGTGACATCCGTGAGAGCGCCGACTCTGCCAGCGACAGCGCCGGCCACAGCACCGGCGAGCACGACGAGGACGGCCACTGATGGCCCAGGTGCAGGACGTGTTCGTCTCCCCGCCGGTCGACTGGTGGGTCCTGGTGCCGCAGATCATCCTGGTCGGCGCTGCGCTGGGGCTGCTGCTGGTGGCCTCGCTGGCGCCGCGCGCGCTGCCTGACTGGGTGTCCACCGTCGTCGCCATCGCCACGGGTGCAGCCGCCGCCATCGTGGCTGCCGTCCAGTGGGGCATGTGGGGATCGACGCCCCGGCCCACGCTGGCAGGCGCATTCGTCAGCGATGGCTTCAGCCTGCTGCTCACGGTGCTGATCGGTGCCGGAGTTGTCATGACGGCGCTCGTCGCGCATTCGGCGCTCGACCGCTATGACATGGCGCCGCCGGAGTTCGCGGCGCTGCTGCTGGCCTCGGCAGCCGGGGCTGTCGTCATGGCGGGCGCGAACGATCTCATCGTGCTGTTCCTGGGCCTCGAATCGCTGTCGATCGCCCTGTACGTGCTGATCGCGCTGGCAGGCCGCCGAGCGTCCGCGCGCGAGTCGGCCATGAAGTATTTCGTGCTGGGGGCGTTCAGCTCGGCATTCTTCCTCTACGGCATCGCGCTCGTCTACGGCTCCACCGGCGGCACGAATCTCAGCGGGATCGGCGGCTTCCTCTTCGGATCCATCAGGGAAACCGACTACCTGCTGCTT
This sequence comes from Candidatus Poriferisodalis sp., assembly GCF_965208555.1. GTDB lineage: Bacteria > Actinomycetota > Acidimicrobiia > Acidimicrobiales > Poriferisodalaceae > Poriferisodalis. Next base: position 1,995,013 of record NZ_OZ242342.1, read on the forward strand.
GTCGGTACCGCCTTGCTGCTCGTCGGCTTGGGGTTCAAGGTGGCCGCCGTCCCGTTCCATTTCTGGGCACCTGACGTCTATGAGGGCGCGCCCAGCCCGGTCACCGGTTACCTGGCGTCGATCGCCAAGGCCGCCGGCTTCGCCGCGCTGGCGCGCGTGCTGTACGTGGCGCTCGCGGAGCAGAGCACTGCGTGGGCGCCGATTCTCATCGGGCTGGCGTTCGCCACGCTCGCGGTGGGTGCGGTGCTGGCCATCTGCCAGTCCGACGTCAAGCGCATGCTGGCGTACAGCTCGATCAGCCATGCAGGCTTCGTGCTGGTCGGCCTCTCCGCGGCCCCGGCGCTCGGCGGAGCGGCCCAGTGGATCGTGAGCGTCGGAGACGATGCCCCGCTGGTGCTCGTGACGGCTGGCAGCGGCGAGGCTGTCTCGTCGGCCGTCTTCTACCTGATCGCTTACTCGTTCATGGCGCTGGGCAGTTTCGCCGTGCTGTCGGTCGTCGGCGCTGAGCTTGGGTCGTCAGAATCCGATGCGAGCGCCCACGCCCTCGGCCGATACAGCGGGCTTGCACGCCGCCGCCCTGTTTTGGCGCTCGCTTTCGCAGCGCTGCTGCTGGCGCAGGCGGGCGTGCCGTTCACCGCCGGCTTCTGGGCCAAGTTCGAGGTCATCCGCGCGGCAATCGGCACCCGCGGCTACGTCCTGGCCGCAGTGGCGATGATCACGGCGGTCGTGAGCGCCTTTGCCTACTTGCGGGTCGTGCTGGCCATGTACGCCCCGGAAGGGCAGGTCGACGACGGCGACACTGCCCCGGCCGCTCGAGCCAGCCGGCCGCGCTGGGGCGGCCTGCCCTTGACCTCGGTCTTCGCCATCAGCCTCGCGGTCGGCGTGACCATCGTCGTCGGCGTGTTGCCTCAGCGACTCCTCGAGTGGAGCGCCGAGGCGGTCCTGTCGATCATCTTGTAGAACGCCTCACGTGGCGGATCCCTCGGCTCTGACGGCGAACCCGCCCAGCGCAGCTGCCGGCAATTGCCGGTGGCGAATGCACTTCCTTTGGAACGACGGCGTCGACGCGGCACTCCACGACAATGCCTAGGGTGACATTACGATGACACCGCTCGGACGTGAGCTGCGCAGCCTCGCTCGGCAGATAGCGGATCACGCATCGCGGGCGGGCGATATTGAGGATCAACAGTCTCGTCGGCAGGAGCTTGAGCGCAAGCTCGCGAGCGCTGGTACGACACTGAAGGAGATTGCGAAAGCTGCCGGTGTGAGCCGATTCACGGTGCATGTGTGGATGCGGCAAGCCCACATGGGCCTGTATCCGACGCTCTAGCAAGGCGGGCATAGCCGATGTGACAGAAGCGATCGGTCACGCCAGATTGGCCGATCTGCTCTCAGTCAAACTGCCGGTTGCAGCCGATTGAGCAGCGGTCAACGATGTTGCCTGCGGAGCCCGGGGTGAGGCTCCCGCAGGGAGGTCCGGCCCATGGCGACGACCGGCGAATGGTCATATGACCGGTATCGCGAGGGCACGGCGCCCCTTCCTCGGCCGAATCTCGCATGGAACACCTACGGCGAGGGGGTCGAGAGCATCGGACGCGAGGGGCGCCCTGAGCCGGTCGACTTCCCGGCGCCGGCGCCCGATCAGCTGCTGGTGCGGGTGGACGCTGTCGGCCTCTGCTTCTCAGACGTGAAGCTGATCCGGCTCGGCTCGGAGCATCCCAAGCTGTATGGCCGCGATCTGTCGGTCGACCCCATTCGCCTCGGCCATGAGGCAACGGTGACGGTCATCGAGGTCGGACACGACCTCGCCGGGAGCTACCGCACCGGTGATCGCCTCGCGATCCAGCCGGACATCTACCTGGACGGCCGCAGCACCGCCTACGGCTACACGATCCCCGGAGGATTGATCCAGTACCACCTGATCGGCCCTGAGATCCTCGCTGCGGACGGCGTCTCGTACGTCATCCCGGTTGCTGAGGGCATCGGGTACGCGGCAGCGGCGCTGTCGGAGCCTTGGGCATGCGTGGAAGCCGCGTACACGCAGCGTCGCCGGCTGTGGCCGCGCAGCGGCGGAACGGCGTGGGTCGTCGGCCGCCCCGATGACCGGCACAGCTACGACTTCGGCGAGACGCTGCGGGATGCTGCCCGCGTCGTGTTGACCGGTCTGAGCCCCGGCGCCGCCGACGCAGTGCTCGACTCGATCGGCCCGCAGACTGAGACGTCGGTCGTCAACGCCATCCAGTCGACGGAGTACGCATCGCTTGTCGAACGTGAGACCGGCGGCGAGGGCTTCGACGACATCGTTCTCCTCGACCCGGACTCCGCTGCCCAGGTGACCGAGATCGCACGGCACATCGCTTTTCGCGGCACGCTCAACCTCGTCGGCGAGCGCCCGCTCGACGGCCCGTCATCGATCGACTTCGGCCGCCTGCACTACGACTACACGGCCTTCTTCGGCACCCGCGGCCCGAATATTGCGCACAGCTACGGCGAGCAGCGGAATCGCTGCGACCTGCGTCCCGGCGGGTTGGCCGTGTTCGTCGGTGCGGGCGGGCCGATGGGCCAGATGCACGTGCAGCGCGCGCTCGAGAAGGCTGACGGCCCCAGCGTCGTCATCGGCATCGATCCCGACCAAGAGCGGCTCGATGTGCTGCAGGCTTCACTCGGCCCGGTTGCGGAACGCTCGCGTACCCAGCTCATCGTGCTGAACGCCGATGCGTCTGAGCCGAGCGTGCGCGAACTGGTCGACCGGCATTCGGACGGAGCCGGCGCCGACGATGTGATTGTGACCGTGCCGGTGGCGTCGGTCATGGCTTCGGCGGCGCAATTGATGAGCGCTGACGGGATGCTCGTGTTCTTTGCCGGTGTGGCGAACGGCACCACAGGGCCGCTCGACATGAGCGCGGTGTATCTGGGCAATGCCCAGTACACCGGCACATCGGGCTCGACGCTCGGCGACCAGGCGCTCGTGCTCGACAAGACCGCGCAGGGCTCGCTGTCGCCCGACCTGAACCTGGCCGCGGTCGGCGGAATCGAGGCGGGGCGCGACGGCGTGCAGGCGATGCTCGACGGCCGGTTCGCCGGCAAGATCGTCATTTTTCCCCAGGTCTCCGGCATGCCGCTGCTCGGACTCGACGAGCTGTCCGACAAGTACCCGGAGATCGGGAGTGCCTTGGGGCCGCAGGGCCAGTGGACAGCCGAGGCTGAGCGACGACTCATCGAGGCGTATGGCGTCGTAGAGGAATCGTGATCACGACGCTGACCCCGAACCCGAGCTTCGACCGGACGCTGCGCGTCAATGCGCTCGAACGAGGCGAGGTCCACCGGGCATCGCTCGTACGCGTCGAGTGCGCCGGCAAGGGAGTCAACGTCGCCCGTGCGCTTGCCGTCAACGAGCATCCGGCTCGGGCCGTGTTTCCGGCCAACGACGACGATTTCGCTGCCTTCGATGCTGCGTTGGCCGCGACGGGGGTGACGTCGCAGGCGGTCCGGATACGTGGATCCATCCGAAGCAACATCACGGTGGTAGAGCCTGACGGCACCACCACCAAGATCAACGAGCCAGGGCCGGAACTCAACGCCGCGGAGGCCGGCGAGCTGATACGCGCTGCGGCGGCCGGTTCGGGCTCGGGCTGGCTCATTGCCAGCGGGAGCTTGGCGCCCAGCACACCAACGGATTTCTATGCCCAACTCGCTGCATCGCTCCCCGACTCGGCGCATCGGCTTGCCGTGGATTCCAGCGGCCAGCCACTCGAGCTGCTCATCGGAACGCCGTGTGCCGTGGTGAAGCCGAATCTCAGCGAGCTGGTTCACCTCACACGTCGGCACATGTGCACGGTGGGCGAGGTTGTCGACGCCGCCATAGAGTTGCGCGACGCCGGCTGGGCCTCGGTGTTGGTCAGTCTCGGCCGCTTCGGGGCTGTGTTGGTGAGCGATGAGATCGCCTACGGAACCGTCTCCGTGACCGACGTGCGCAACACGGTCGGGGCGGGCGATGCACTCCTGGCCGGCTTCATCGCAGCAGGCGGACGCGGCGCGACCGCTCTCGCTGAAGGGCTCGCCTGGGCCGGAGCCGCGGTGAGATCTGTGGGCACGGCGGGTGCCCGGGTCAGCGGCGAAGGTCGACGTGCGGTAGCCGTGTCGCAGTGCGTGCCGCGAAGATTGACGGTGACGGCATGAAGTCGCCATTAGGCCAGCGAGACGCCGCGTGCCGGTGACATGAAGACGGCGGAGGCATGGGCATGAACGAGCAGTTTCCGCTGCCGATCTCGGCGATGCTCCGGGGCGGAATCGCGGGGTACGTCAAGAACCTCGTGCCGCTCACGGCTGCTGCTGCGGTGACCTTCAGCGTGTCTGGATTGTTCGGATACTGGGCGCAGGCGTCGAGAGCTGGCGGGGCGGAGAACGAGCTGACCGCGTCGTATGTCGCTCTGTATCTCATCGGCCTCGTGCTGGCGGGCACGGTCTCGTTGCCGTGGTTCGCCTATGCCCTTGACGCTGCTCGCGGTTATTCCGCCGACATCGCCGCGCCGTGGCGCAGCGGCAGGATGTTCGCCGCGCAGTTCGTGTGCTCGGTCTTCTTCTGGGCGGGGTTCTTGCTCGGTGCGATGCTGTTTGCCATCCCGTCGATCTTGGCGGTCCTCTTCTACGGCTTCTCTGGCTACGTCGTCGCTGACCGGGCAGCGAAAGGCGGCCTGCGAGCGCTGGGCACCAGCGTGCGTCTGGGCACCAAGCGCCGGATCGCGCTCTTCGCGATCATGGCGCTGTTCGCTGCGTTCAATCTGCTGGCCGCAATCCCGATGGGATACGGAGTGTCGCTGGTGACCGTGGTGCTCACGCTCGCCCTGCTGACCGTCACTGCCAGCATCACGCTCGTGAGCTGGGCATGCCTCTACGACGTCTTGACCGAGCGATTGGGCGATCAATGAGCGAATCTCCGGAGATCCGGCTTGGCGGCTCGCCAGCCTCGGCGGGCATCGCCGTCGGGCCGGCGATCGTCATCGACCCGCAGGCGGTTGTGGTGCCCGATCTCGCAGATCCCGCTGCAGCGTTCGCCACTGCCAGTGCGGCGGTGAGTGAGCAGCTCGGGGCAATGTGCGAGACGGCGCGAACCTCAGGGCGCTCCGAAGCTGCCGATGTGCTCGAGGCTCAAGCGCTCATGGCGCAGGACCCGATGCTGGCCGACGCCGTGGCCGCCGCGCTCGACACGGGTGCCGGGCTCGACGCAGCGCTGCAGCAGGCACGCCAGCAGATCGAAGAGCTGTTTGCGGCCATCGACGATCCGTACATCGCGGCACGCGCCCAAGACGTCGTCGAGGTCACCAACCGGATCCGGCATCAGCTCGCCGGCGTCGACGTGCCCGACTTGGGCCAGATCGACGTGCCGTCGGTGCTGGTGGCGCGGGAGCTGACAGCCGCAGACACAGCGGCGCTCGATTCCGAGACCGTCCTCGGCTTCGTGACCGAGGCCGGCGGGCCGACCTCTCACGTTGCCATCATCGCTCGATCGCTCGGCGTGGCAGCGGTGGTGGGCGCCGCAGGCATCGTCGAACGCACGCAAGCAGGCGACCCGATCGCCATCGACGGCGCGACGGGCGACATCGTCGTCTGCCCGACTGACGCGACGGTCGACGACTTCGCATCGCGCCGCGAGGCCTTCGAGGCTGCTGTCGCCGCTGCCGATCGGTTCCGGGGAATCAGCGTGGCTCTCGGCGAGCATCCGGTCCAGGTGCCCGCCAACGTGGGATCGCGCGATGACGTCGAGCGTGCTGTAGCGGCCGCATCGGAGGGCATTGGCCTGCTGCGAACGGAGTTCCTGTTTCTGGATCGATCCGATGCGCCCGGCGAGGAGGAGCAATTCGACTTCTACTCCTTTGCCGGTTCGAGCTTCAGCGATCCGGTCGTTATCAGGACCTTTGACATCGGGGGGGACAAGCCGGCGCCGTACCTCAACATCGCGGAAGAGGAGAATCCGTTCCTCGGTGTACGCGGTGCGCGTCTCTACAGCCAGTTCCCCGAAGTGTTCGAGACGCAGGTGCGAGCGATCCTGCGAGCTGCGGTCGACACCCAGGTCTGGCTGATGCTTCCCATGGTCTCCACGGTCACCGAGATACGTGCACTGCGCGACCGGATCACCGAGATTTCGGCCGGGTTGACGGCACGTGGCACCCGTCACGACATGCCGCCGATCGGGATCATGGTGGAAGTCCCTTCAGTGGCACTCGTGGCCGATGCCGTGGCGCCGCACGTCGACTTCTTCTCGATCGGCACCAACGACCTCACGCAGTACGTCATGGCCGCCGACCGCACCAACACCGGACTCGACGATCTCCAGGACCCGCTCCATCCTGCGGTGCTTGCCCTGTGCGAGCGCACGGTGGCCGCAGCCAAGCGCCACGGCATCAGCGTTTCGGTCTGCGGTCTGGCTGCAGCCGACCCGCTCGGCGCGGCGGTGTTCGCTGCCATGGGCGTCGACAAGCTCTCGGTCAGCCCGCGCACGGTCAACATCGTGAAAGCCGCAATTGCGGCAACTGATGCGTGGACAGCCGAGGTGATGGTTCGGGCAGCACTTGCGGCGGCAACGGCTGACGAAGCTCGCAGCGTCATTGCCGACCCGGCGGGCAGCTCATGACGGCCCTGCTCGACACGCGTGCCCTGCGGATCACCCGGTGGCTGCTGCAGCAGGACCAGCCCCGCAGCACTGCCGCGCTCGCCTCAGATCTTGGACTGAGCCAGCGCGTCGTGCGTTACCGCCTCGACCAGGTCGAGCACTTCCTGCAGGCGTGCGGTGCCGAACTGGCGCGCAAGCGGGGTCAAGGCTTGCTCGTCACCGCCTCGCCCGATGTGCGCTCCAAGATCGCCGCTGACATCCGGTCTTTGCCGGAGGTGCCGCGGGTCTATGCCCCGCCTGAACGGGCCCGGATTCTCCTCGCGGCGCTGCTGTGGGAGGCGCCGGACGTGGTGTCTCTTGAGGAGCTGCACCTGGAACTGGAGGTGTCGAAGACGTCGGCCCGACGCGACTTGCAGAGGTGTGAACCGTGGCTCGAGCGCAACGGGCTTCCGCTGGTGCGGCGCGCCGGCCGCGGCATCTCTGTCGTCGGTACCGAACGGCGCATCCGCCGCGTCACCGTGCAGCTCATTCTCGAAGCGATCCCCGAAGAGGTCCTGCACCTGCAGCTCGCTGAAGCGCCCTCTGCCGCGCAACAGGCGACCGCGCGGGTACCGATCGGCCTGCTGGAACGGATATTCACGCTTCCCCTCGTCGAGACCGCCGCGCTCGTCCGGGCCAGCGCGCTCGGCCAGACCCTCACCACCGGCCGCAGCGACGCGGTATTCGCGCTGTACCTCGCCGTGTCGGTGGCCAGGATCCGCGCAGGACGAAGCGTGGCACTCGATGCCGGCGTGCATCGCTCGGCGATGGATCACCCCATCGCCCGCAGCGTTGCGACCATCGTTCCGAGCTTGGAACAGCTCGCTGGCACCAGCCTGCCCGCTGCGGAGGTGGCGACAATCACCGAATATCTGCTCGGCCTCGATGCCCTGGACACCGTGCGTCCGGGTTCCGAGGGTGTCGCCGACAGCCTCCTCGACGAGATCATGCGGCTCGCCGGCGACAGGCTGCACACTGCCCTCGTCGACGACTCCGAACTCAGGCGCGGATTGGCATCTCACCTCGAGCGTCTCGGTGTTCGCCTGCGCTATGGATTGCCCATCCACAATCCGCTGCTTGACGAGGTGCGAGAGCGCTATCCGGACGTCTATGCCGTTGCTGCGGAGATGGCGTCGCTGCTTACCGAGGCAATGCACGTGGCGGTTGCCGAAGACGAGATCGGCTTTATCACCATGTACGTCTCGGGTGCCATGGAGCGAGCCAGGCTCCGGCCGAGGCGGCGCGCTCTTGTCGTGTGCCCCAGCGGGATGGCCACGGTCTGGGTGCTCGTCTCGCGGATCAAGTCTGAGTTCCCGGAATTGGACCTCGTCGAGGTCCTGTCCGAGCGAGGCTTCGAAGATCTCCGACACGATGACTTCGACCTGGTCATCTCGACGGTGCCGCTGAGGGCGAGTGATGTGCCTGTGGTGGTGGTCAGCCCCTTGCTGTCAACCACCGACGTCGCCCAGGTCGCGCAGTACGCCTGATCGCTCCGTCGCAGTCGGCCGCCGTTGTGGCCGATTGGCGCTGTGACACCGTGCCGCGCGGGCACCGAAATGTCGTTGTCGACCGGTGCCGAATTGGCAGTAGAGCCGGGCGGATCCCAAGGGCAAATATGTTCCAATCGCCTGAAGCAAGGGGGGTTCTACGCATGCTTCAACGTGTTCAACGATTCGGCGGCTTCCTATCCAGCATGGTCATACCGAACATCGGTGCGTTCATGGCGTGGGGGTTGATCACCAGCCTGTTCATTCCGACGGGTTGGCTAGCCAAGACCAGCCTTGACTGGGACTGGGATGCCCTTACCGGCAACATTGTCGGCCCGATGATCGTGTACCTGCTGCCGGTGCTCGTCGCATACACCGGCGGCAAACTGATCCACGGTCACCGTGGCGGCGTGCTCGGCGCCGTTGCGGTCCTCGGTGTCATCGGGGGCGCATCTTTCGAATTGGCATCTGGTGCCTCGGCCCAGAATGTGCCGCAGTTCCTCGGCGCAATGATTGTCGGCCCGCTTGCGGGCTATGTGATGAGGGAAGTCGACAAGTGGCTTGAGGACAAGCGTCCTGCCGGCTTCGAGATGCTCATCAACAACTTCTCGCAGGCTATTTCTGGTCTCTTCTTGGCGTTGCTGGGCTACTTGGTTATCGGGCCGATTACATCAAGCATCGCCAACGCGTTCGGCAACATGGTCGAGGGTCTCAGCGATGCCGGCTTGTTGCCGCTCATGGATCTGCCCATCGAAGTCGGCAAGGTGTTGTTCCTCAACAACGCCATCAACCACGGGGTGCTCACACCGCTGGGCACCACTGACGTGGCGGAGACCGGCCGCTCCATTTACTACATGCTCGAGTCGAATCCCGGACCTGGTCTGGGGCTGCTGCTCGCGTACTGGTTTGCTGGCAAGGGGCTGGCCAAGCTGTCCGCTCCAGGTGCCATCGTCATCCACTTCTTCGGCGGCATCCACGAGGTGTACTTCCCGTACGTCCTGATGAACCCGGTGATGATCGGCGCCATGTGGGCAGGCGGCATCGTGGCGGACATCGTGTTCGTGATCTTCGATGCAGGCCTGACCGGGCCACCGTCGCCAGGCAGCATCTTCGCCTACTTCTCGTTCTTGCCATCCAACGGAGGAGCGGTTGCAGGTGTGCTGCTAGGTATCGCCGCAGGGGCTGCGGCTGCATTCATCGTCGGCTCGATTCTGTTGAAACTGTTCCCGGTCCCTGAGATCGACGACAGCGACGACGACACCTCGCTCGACGACGCCATGGAGGGTGTCCCGCTGAACTGAGATGCCGCGGAGGTTGCGCTGACCCCCAGTTGGGCGCAGCCTGAGGAGGCCGGGGCGGTTCAGGATGGCTGACCGCCCCGGTCCTCCTATTCTCGTCGGCACCAACCGGAGGTCAAAGATGACGGAGCGAGTCAGCAAGACGGCGAGCGACGTGAAGCTGATTGTGTTCGCCTGCGAGGCAGGCATGGGCAGCAGCCTGATGGGTGCGAATCAGCTGAAGAAGCTGGTCAAGAAGGCCAAGCTCGACATCACCGTGGTGCATCAGCCAGTAGGGCAGCTGTCAGAAGATGCGGACGTGATCGTGGTCCATCAAGGTCTCGCGAAGCAGGCCAAGGAGAAGGTCCCTACGGCGGCCATCGTGCCGTTCATTCTGTTCGTGAATGACCCGTCGGTGAAGCAGCTCGTCGCAACGCTGAAGGCCGGTGATCCGGTCGTGTCGAAGATCTGAGCGCTGACGTGGACGACAGTGCAGAGGACGGACTTGGGTCTGTCCTGACCCGAGCGGACGTTGTGCTCGGGTGCCGAGCGAGTTCCATGGACGAGGCCATCGAGCATTCGGGCAGCCTGCTCGTGAATCGTGGTTCGGTGACGCCCGAGTACGTCGACGGGATGAAGCACCGGGAACGAGTTGTCTCCACCTACCTGGGCAACGGCGTCGCCCTGCCTCATGGTGTCAACGAGAGCAAGGACTTCATCCGGTCCACGGGAATCGTGGTCGCCCAGTATCCCGAGGGCGTCGACTGGGGCCCGGGAACGGCGTATCTAGTGGTCGGACTTGCGGCGGTCGGCGATGATCACGTGCGCGTCCTGTCGCAACTGGCCGAGATACTGCAGGACGAAGAACTCTGCGAGCAGCTTGCGCAGTCAAGCGATGCCGATTTTGTCTACGACCAACTGAGCGCCGCACCGCCTGTCGACGACTGAGCACGGCGAAGATTGAAGGCAGAAACTGGAGACCCCGATGGACTCAGTGTTCGCCGAAGTGGTCATCACCAATCCCCATGGTTTGCACGCACGGCCTGCTGCGGTCATGGTCGAGAGGCTGAAGACCTTCGATGCGGAAGTCAGGATCGAAGCCGGCCAGAAGGCCGCCAACGCGGTGAGCATCATGAGCGTGCTCGCGCTTGGAGCAGGACCCGGTGACACTGCACGTGTCCACTCAGAAGGACCTCAGGCCGAGGCCGCGCTTGAGGCTGTCGTGGCCATTCTCACCGAGGAGGAGTGACATGAGCAGGCTCGATCGTGACGCACTGGTCGCCGCTGTAGCGGAGGCGGTCGGGGCGTCAGCGGACGACTCAGGCGCGGCCGACCTCGTGTTCGAAAAGGGCTCCATCGTCGTCGCAGCGAGCGCGGAGGAACTGAAGGGCGCCTTCAAGCGTGTGAAGAAGATCGATGGCTACCGATGGGTGGCCATCAACCGTGCCGACCTGTTCGGCGCGAACCCGCTTTCCTTGGGGTCCAAGGCCGGAATCATCGATGCTCACGGCGAGATCCTCAAGAACGCGGACATACCTCGCAAGAAGGTCTGAGAATCGGCGCAGGGTGGCGCGAAGTCGCTAGCGTTGCGGTCCGTGTCCGACCTCTTGCGGAGCTATCTGACTGTCGCGATCTTCGGCACAGCGGCAGTCCTGATGGCCTTCACGATGTTCGGAGTCGCACGAGTCCTGCGGCCCCAGCGACCGACGCCCCAGAAGCTCATCGCGTATGAGAGCGGCGTAGATCCGGTAGGCAGCGACTGGACCCAGAGCCAGATCCGCTACTACGTCTTCGCGGTGCTCTTTGTCTTGTTCGACGTGGAGGCCGTGTTCATCTTTCCTTGGGCGACGCGGCTCGAGGTCTATGCCCTGTTCGGCCTGGTCGAGATGGCAATTTTCATCTTCATCCTGGTGCTGGGCCTGTTCTACGCATGGCGCAAGGGCGTCCTGCGCTGGGTCTGAGGGGCTGAGGGAATCCCACGATGGCACTGGTCGACAAGGTCAAACTGCCCAAGCCGCTCACCTGGCTGCTGAACTTCGGCCGGGCCCGCTCGCTGTGGGTGTACCAGTGGGGCCTGGCCTGCTGTGCCATCGAGATGGGTGCCGCGTTCGGTTCTCCCCGGTACGACGTGATGCGGCTCGGGGTCATCCCGTTCCCTGCCAGCCCGCGCCAGGCCGACCTGGTGGTGATCTCCGGCACCGTGACCGACAAAATGGCGCCGGTCATCCGCCGCCTGTACGAGCAGATGCCCGAGCCCAAGTACGTCATCTCGATGGGCTCGTGCGCCAACTGCGGCGGGCCCTACTGGGACAGCTACTCGGTCACCAAGGGCGTGGATCAGGTCATCCCGGTTGACGTGTACGTGCCCGGCTGCCCGCCACGACCCGAAGCACTGCTGGAAGGCATCGTGCTGCTGCAGGAACGCATCCAGCGCGAAGACATGCAGGAACGCTGGCGAGGCGAGCCGATAGTGGTGCCGCCCTCGGCACCATCATCAACACGTGTGCCGGCGGGATCGGCACAGGCGTAGACATGGCGGACGAAACCGGCGAGGACGCAGCGGAGCCAGGTGACGAGGCGCGTGAAGCGCTCGCCGCCGAGCTGTCCGAGCTGCTCGGCGACGCGATGGTGGAATTCCACGTCGAAGCAGGGCAGAACCTTTGGCTGCGCGTTGACGTCGCGCAGTGGCATGCCGCGATGACGGCGCTGCGCGATGCCGGTTTCTCCTACTTCGGCTTCCTCTCCGCCATCGACTGGACCGATGCGCCCGAAGGCCGCTACGAGGACACTGAGTTCGACGCCGCGGGGGTCGGGCAGGATGACGAAGCCGCCAGCGCCACCGCCGAGGAGACGGTGCGGCACGGAGGCGGCGAGACACGCTTCCAATTGCTGGCGCAGTTGCACTCGCCGACCCGCCACGCCGCTGTCCTCATCAAGGCCGACCTGGCGGAGGTCGCCGACAGCGATGGGCGCAGTACGCCTGAGGCGGTGCCGTCGATCATCGATGTCTTCGCCGGTGCCGACTGGCATGAACGCGAGGCCCACGAGATGTTCGGCCTCGTCTTCGACGGGCACCCGAATCTGGCACACATCTACCTGCCCACCGAATTCGAGGGCCACCCCCTGCGCAAAGATTTCCCGCTGCTGGCGCGTGCGGTCAAGCCGTGGCCCGGCGTCGTCGATATCGAAGAGATCCCGCCGGAGCTCGAAGCCCAGCTTGAGGCCGAGGTGATGGCCGAGTTCGAGGCATCGGGAGCGGGCGCATGAGCGCTGCAACGGCGACTGACCTGCGCTCACAGCAGGCCTACGTGGCGGCCCAGGCCGCGGATGCCCGCGTCAACGTCGAGCTGGACACCGGCGACATGACGCTGAACATCGGCCCGCAGCACCCCGCCACGCACGGCACGCTGCGCATCGCCTGCCAACTCGACGGCGAGCAGGTCATTTCGGCCGAGCCGCTGATGGGCTACATGCACCGCGGCTACGAGAAGCTGTGCGAGGTCCGCACCTACCCGCAGTGCACCACGCTGATCAACCGCATCGACTGGCTGGGCAGTTTTGCCAACGAGGTGCCGTTCATCCTGGCGGCCGAGCAGCTGATGGGGGTGGAGGCCCCGCCCCGTGCCCAGTGGATCCGCACCATCCTGTTCGAGCTGAGCCGCATCGCGAACGTGTCGCTGTTCCTCGGCGACATGGGCGTGCAGGTCGGCGCGCTCACCCCGGTGTTCTTCGCCTTCCGCGACCGCGAGCGGGTGCTCAATCAGATCGAAGAGGTCACCGGCGGCCGCTTCCACCCCAACTTCGACCGCATCGGCGGCCTGAAGGACGACATCCCCCGCGGCTGGATCGCCGAGACGCACGCCGTCATGGCCAAGATGCGCGGTTTCTGCGACGAGATGGAAGACCTGCTCATGGGCAACGAGATCTTCCAGACGCGCTGCCGCAGCGTCGGCGTGATCCCGGGCGACGTGGCGCTCAGCTACGGCCTGTCGGGCGCCAACCTCCGAGCCAGCGGCGTCGACTGGGACCTGCGCCGCGACGCAAACCCGGGCCTCGCCTGGGACCAGGTCGACTGGCGGGTCTGGACTCACCCCGACGGTGACTCGTTCGCCCGCTACTGGGTGCGCCTGCAGGAGACCCGCGAGGCCACCAAGATCGTCGACCAGCTGCTCGACGGCATCCCCTCGGGCCCGATCATGGCCAAGGTGCCGCGCATCATCAAGGTGCCCGCCGGTGAGGCCTACGTCTCCACGGAGAACCCGCTGGGCGAGATGGGCTACTACGTGGTGTCCAAGGGCGGTCTAGGCCCGTTCCGGGTGAAGATCCGCACGCCCAGCTTCAGCAACATCTCGGTCGTGCCGTGGGTGATGCGAGGCACCTACGTGCCCGACATCATCACCATCCTCGGCTCGCTGTACTTCATCCTCGGGGATATCGACCGGTGACGGACCTGCTGGGACTGGCGTACTGGGCGGAGACCAGCATCAAGCTGGGCGTCGCGCTCATCGTCATACCCACAGCCGCACTCATGCTGGGCTACCTGTTCCTGTTGAAGATGATGGCGTTCATGCAGAGCCGGCTGGGCCCCCAGGACGTGGGCCCCTACGGCACGCTGCAGCTCATCGCCGACGCGGTCAAGTTCCTCCAGAAGGAGGACATCCACCCCGCCGCCGCCGACCGGCGCGTGTTCCGGGCGGCCCCCGTGGTGGTGCTGGCCTCGTCATTCCTGCTGTTCGTGGTGCTGCCCACGGGCCCCGATGCCGTGGTGGAGAACCTGGACACCGGGATCTTCTACGCGATGGCGGTGTCGTCGCTGTCGGTGCTGGGCGTGCTGATGGCCGGCTGGGCGTCAGCCAACAAGTACGCACTGCTCGGCGGCCTGCGAGCGGCGGGCCAGCTCATTGCGTACGAGCTGCCGCTGATCCTCGCCGTCATGGGCGTGGTCATCCAGGCCGACTCGCTCAACTTGCAGCAGATCGTCCGAGCCCAGGCGGAGGGCGAGATCTTCGGCTTCGGCCTCATCGGCAACCCGTTCATCCTGACGCAGTTCGTCGGCTTTCTGATTTTCATGATCGCCGCCCAGGCCGAGCTGACCCAGACGCCGTTCGACATGCCCGTGGCCGAGACCGAGCTGGTCGGCGGCTTCCACGTGGAGTACACGGGCTTCCGCTTCCTGCTGTTCTTCATGGCCGAAGTGGCCACGGCATTCGCCTTCTCGGCGCTCGCCACCGTGATGTTCCTGGGCGGCTGGTGGATCCCGGGCTTCGACTTCGATGCCCCGGTGCTGAACGTGCTCGGACCCGTGGTGATGCTCGTCAAGATCCTGCTGGTGGCTTTCGTCATCTTCTGGATCCGCTTCACCTACCCACGCCTGCGCGAGGACCAGCTGCAGAAGTTCGCGTGGAAGGTCCTCATCCCGCTCTCGCTCGCCAACATTGTCGTGACGGGCATTTTCAAGGTGGTGCTCTAGATGCCACAGCTCCCCGGATTGCTGAAGGGCCTCGGCGTGACGGCGCGCACCGCCATGCGCACGCTGTTCCCCAAGCGCGGCCTGCGCACGCTCATCCCGGCGCCGCAGCAAGGCTCGGTCACCGTGCAGTACCCGCACGAGAAGGAAGCGCCGCCCGATCGGGCACGGGGCGTGATCGCCCTGCACGAGGAGAACTGCACCGCCTGCATGCTGTGCTCGCGTTCCTGCCCCGACTGGTGCATCTACATCGAGGGCCACAAGGTGAAGGCGCCGCCCCGGCGAGCCGGTGGCGCGGTGCGCTCGGTCAACGTGGTCGACCGCTTCGACATCGACTACGCGCTGTGCATGTACTGCGGCATCTGCGTGGAGGTGTGCCCGTTCGACGCGCTGTTCTGGACGCCCGAGTACGAGTACTCCGAGCCTCATATCGCCGACTTGCTGCACGACCGGATCCGCCTCAGCGAGTGGATGGAGACCGTGCCCGAGTTCTTGGATTACGAGCCCGGCTCGGAGCAGAAGGTGCGCAAGGTTCCCGAGTTCGGCTCTGATGACTTCGCGCCGGCGCGCAAGCTCGAGGCCGGGAGCTAGGCCGCCCGATGGTTGCGCAGAACATCGCCTTCGGGATCATCGCGGCCATCACCGTGCTGGCCGCGCTCGGCATGGTGACGACGCGCAACATCGTGCACGCAGCCCTGTTCCTGGTGATGGTGCTGGGCGGTCTTGCGGCCAACTATGTGCTGCTGACAGCCGAGTTCATCGCCACCACGCAGGTGCTGGTCTACATCGGCGCCGTGATGGTGCTGTTCCTGTTCGGCATCATGCTGACCCGGGCGCCGATCGGGCGAATACCCCAGATGACCGGGGCCACCTGGCCGGTTGCCGCGCTGTCGGCGCTGGCCTTGGGCGGCATCACCGTGTACGCCCTGATCGACCGCTACGGCACCGATTCGCTGGCCACCGACAACACGGTGTTCCGCACCGCTGATGTGTCCGACTCGGTCTTCTCGCAGTACATCATCCCGTTCGAAGCCGTCTCGGTGCTGCTGCTAGCTGCGCTGATCGGCGCCGTCGTGCTGGCACGGCGCGACTGAGGGGCCGTGATGGACGAAGCAGTGATCCGGGCCACGGCAGCGGGCTCGACGGCGCTGGACGCCAGGAAAGTCAGCTCATGCTGCTGAACCAGTTCCTGCTGCTCGGTGCGGTGCTGTTCGCCGTCGGCGTCTATGGCGTGCTGGCGCGCCGCAACGGCGTGATGGTGCTGATGTCGATCGAGCTGATGCTCAACGCCGTCAACCTCAACCTGGTGGCGTTCGGGCTGCAGCACGACGTGGTGTCGGGGCAGGTCTTCGCCCTGTTCATCATTGCGGTGGCAGCGGCCGAGGTCGGCGTGGGCCTGGCCATCGTGCTGCTGCTGTACCGCAACCGCAAGTCGATCGCGGTCGACGAGTTCGACCTGATGAAGGGCTGAGCGCCGGCGTATGTGGATCCTCGAGAACGCCTTCCTCATCCCGCTGATCCCGGCGATCTCCTTCGTCGTCATCCTGCTGTTCGGCCGAAGCGTCATTGGCGCAGAGCGGGTCCAGAAGGTGGGCATCACTGCGATCGGCATCGTGTGGATCCTCTCGATGATCGCCGCGGTCTCGTGGATCACCCGGGTGGAGGACAGCACCTCGTCAAAGGACGGCAAGGCCGAACACGCACTCGTCGACGTACATGAGGGGCTGAGCGCAACGGCAGCCACCGGCGTCGACGGCGAGCTGCATTTCGCCGCCGAAGACGACGGCCACGGTGGTGACGGGCATGGCTACGCCACCACCGAGCCCGTCATCTCTGAGGTCGACGGCTGGTGGTCGAGCGGTGGCGTTCCCTTTGCTGTGGGAACGCTGGTGGATGGCCAGACCGTGCTGCTGCTGGTGGTCGTCACGTCGATCTCACTGCTGGTGCATATCTATTCCAGCGAGTACCTGAAGGGCGACCGGCGATTCGTCCACTACTACGCCTTCCTGAGCTTGTTCACCGCCTCGATGCTCTTCTTCGTCATGGCCCAGAACCTGGTCCAGATGATCGTGGGCTGGGAGTTGGTGGGCGTGTGCAGCTTTGTGCTCATCGGGCACTGGTGGGAGGAACGACCGAACACCGATGCGGCCGTGAAGGCCTTCCTGACCAATCGCGTCGGCGATATCGGCCTGCTGGTGGGCGTCGCGATCCTGTTCGGCACCTTCAAGACATTCGACATCCACGAGATCAACACGATGGCCGGCCCGGAGGACCACTTCGCCCTGCTGATCGCCTCGATTGCGCTCATGGCAGCGGTGTGCTCCAAGTCGGGCCAGTTCCCGCTGCACACGTGGCTGCCCGATGCCATGGCCGGGCCCACGCCAGTCTCGGCGCTGATCCATGCCGCGACGATGGTCGTGGCGGGCGTGTTCATGATCGGCCGCCTCTACCCAGTCTTCTACGAGGGCTTCTCCATCGGCACCTCCTCGATCAACCTGATGGCGTTCATCGGCGGCTTCACGGCGCTGGCCGGCGCCGGGCTGGCCTTCGCTCAGTGGGACATCAAGAAGGTGCTGGCCTACAGCACCGTGAGCCAGCTTGGCTACATGGTGATGGCGCTGGGCGTGGGTGCGTGGACCGCGGCCATGTTCCACCTGTTCACGCATGCCTTCTTCAAGGCCTGCCTGTTCCTGGGGGCCGGCTCGGTCAGCCATGCGGCGCACCACACCTTCGACATGCGTGAGATGGGCGGCCTGCGCAAGTACATGCCGCACACCTACAAGACGTTTGTGATCTCGACGCTGGCGCTGGCCGGCATTTTCCCCTTCGCCGGATTCTGGTCGAAGGACGAGATCTTGCTGGGGGCGCTCGCCGGGCAACAGAACGCATACCCGCTCATGCTCATCTTCGGCTGCGTCGTGGCATTGCTGACCGCCGCCTACATGACCCGGGTCATCTGGTACACGTTCTGGGGCGAATACCGGGGTCACGGCCACCCGCACGAGTCGCCCAAGGTGATGACGGTGCCGCTGTGGATCCTGGCGGTCATGGCGGTGGTGGCGGGCGCATTCAACCTGCCGACGCCGGTGCTCGAGATCGTCGGTCTTGAAGGCCTCGCGCATCTGGTGCAGACCTACGCCGAGCCCACGCACTACCTGAATGCGATCGGGCTGTCGCATCCCGATCCGTCGCTGTGGCTGGCGCTCGTGGGCCTCGCGCTCGCGCTGGGCGGCATCGCCGTCGCGTTCCTGTACTTCTGGCGCAACACCGGTCCGCACGGACTGACCGAGCGGAACCGCTACGCCAAAGCGGGGTACACGTTCCTCGAGCAGAAGTACTACCTCGACCACCTCTACACCGACATCGTGGTGGGCTCGATCAAGGCGCCGATCGCCCGAGCCGCCAACTGGGTCAACAACAACGTGATCGACAAGGTGGTCAACACCGCCGGCGAGGGGGCTCGCGACAGCGGCCGCTGGGTGTACCGCTGGATCGACCAGGGCACTATCGACAACACCGTCAACGCGCTCGGCAGCGGTGCCGATGCCGGCGGTCAGGGTCTGCGGGTGATGCAGACCGGCAGGGTCCAGAACTACGGCTCGCTGCTGTTCGGCACAGCGGCCGTAGTCGCCATCGTGTTCGTGATCGTGCTGTGAGCAGTGCAATGAATCAGAGAAGAACGACGCAACCGACGAGCCCGCCGTCAGTGAAATCGGGCCGTAACCGAGAGGGAGCTTGCTAGTGGACGCAGCATCTGGATTCGACGCTTGGGCGCTGACGCTTGCGGTGTTCCTGCCCGCCGTCGGCGCACTCGTGATGATGCTGGTGCCGCGCGCCCGCGAATTCGAGCTGAAGACGATCGCGCTCGTGGCCTCGCTGGCCTCGCTGGCAGTAGGGGTGTACCTGTTGGCCGCGTTTGACTACAGCGACGCCGGTTCGCTGCAGTTCGGGGTGTCCAAGGGCTGGATCGACGCGATCAACGCCGACTACATCCTGGGTCTCGACGGGCTGTCGCTGCCGCTGCTGATCCTGTCGATGGTGATCATCCCGCTGTGCGTGATCTATTCGTGGGAGCACATCCCCGAGCCGGGCAACGCCAAGGCCTTCCTGATCCTGATGCTGATCCTGGCATCGGGCATGAACGGCACCTTCGTGGCGCAGGACCTCATCCTGTTCTTCGTCTTCTTCGAGGTCGTGCTGCTGCCGATGTACTTCATGATCGGTGTGTGGGGCGGCGAGAACCGTCGCTACGCCTCGCTGAAGTTCTTCCTGTTCACGCTGTTCGGCTCGGCGCTGATGATCGTGAGCTTCGTGGCGCTGTTCTTCGTGGCCACCAACGATGCCGGGACGGCGCTGAACACGTTCAACATGCACGAGCTGGCTAAGGCCGCCGGCGGCGACCTGGCCCGCGGCACCCAGGCGATCATCTTCGCCGGCCTGTTCATGGGCTTCGGCATCAAGGTGCCGATGTTCCCGTTCCACACGTGGCTGCCCGACGCGCACACCGAGGCACCCACCGTGGGCTCGGTGATCTTGGCGGCCATCTTGCTGAAGCTCGGCACATACGGATTCGTGCGGATCGCGCTGCCGTTCCTGCCCGAGGGCGCCGCGGCGTGGGCACCGTGGATCGGCCTGCTGGCGGTGATCGGCATCATCTACGGCGCCTTGGGCTGCCTGGCGCAGACCGACATGAAGCGGCTGATCGCCTTCAGCTCGGTGGCCCACATGGGCTTCGTGATGCTGGGCATCGCCACGCTCACCCCGATCGGCATCAATGCCGCCGTGTTCGGCATGGTGGCCCACGGGATCATCACCGGGATGCTCTTCTTCCTGGCTGGCTCGGTGAAGGAGCGCTACCACACGCTCGAGATCAGCCGGTTGGGCGGCCTGCTGAAGTCGGCGCCTCGCATGGGCTGGATCCTGGCCATCTCGGCGATGGCGTCGCTGGGCCTGCCCGGCTTGGCCGGATTCTGGGGCGAGTTCCCGGCCATCCTCTCGGCCTACAACCCCGGTGCGGGTCTGTCCGAGGAGACCTTCCGCACCTACATGGTGATCGCCGCCGTGGGCACGGTGTTTGCCGCCGGGTACCTGCTGTGGCTGTTCCAGCGCAGTGCCTTCGGCGAACCCAAGCCTGAATGGGAAGGCCACACGATCGCCGATGTCAATCGCTACGAGTGGGCGGCGTGGACACCGCTCATCATCGCGATGGTGCTCTTCGGCTGGGTCCCCGGATTGATCTTCGGCGTGGTCGATGACGTGTCGGTGAACATCGCCGAGAGCATCAGCGCAGCGGTGCTCGGGAGCTGACGATGAACCTGGGGGCACTTCTCGCGTTTGTGCGGCCGGATCTTGACTGGCATGCGCTCGCGCCCGAATTGACCCTGCTGGCGGTCGGCACGCTCGTGACCGTCGCTGACATTGCGTTCGACGACAAGGCCAAGCGGATAATGCCGACGCTGACCGGCGTCGGCCTGCTGGTCACGCTGGTGCCGATTCTGACCTTGGCAGCCGATGGCGCCGAGCGACCCATGTTCGGCGGGGCCTACGTCGTCGATGACTTCTCGCTGGTGCTCAAGGCGCTGTTCATCCTGGCCGGGTACCTGGTGGTGCTGATGTCGGTCGACTACGTGCGCGAGGGCGACTACTACGAGAACGAGTACTACACGCTGCTGCTGACGTCGCTGCTGGGCATGATCATGATGGCCAGCTCGCGCGACCTGGTCAGCGTGTTCGTGGCGCTGGAGCTGCTGTCGATTCCCGCGTACATGCTGGCGGCGTGGCGCAAGGGCGGGCCCCGGTCCAACGAGGCCGGCCTGAAGTACTACCTGATGGGGGTGTTTGCCACCGCAGTGATGCTGTATGGCATGTCGCTGGTGTTCGGCGTAGCCGGCGACACCGATTTCGGGACGATTGCCGCAGCGCTGACCGGGGAGGGCACCAGCCCGATTGTCATCGTGGCGATTCTGTTCGTGCTGATCGGCTTTGCCTTCAAAGTGTCGGCCGTGCCGTTCCACACGTGGGCGCCCGATACCTACGAGGGTGCTCCCACGCCGGTGACGGCGTTCCTGTCGGTGGCGTCGAAGGCAGCCGGCTTTGTGGCGCTGTTGGGGCTGGTGTTCGTGGCCTTCGAGGGGGCCGCCGACGTGGTGCAGCCGTTCTTCTGGGTACTGGCCGCGGTGACGATGACCGTGGGCAATCTCATCGCACTGCGTCAGACGAACATCGTGCGGATGCTGGCCTACTCGGGTGTCGCCCAAGGCGGCTTCATGCTGGTGCCCTTCGCCGTGGCGTTCGAAGGCGATGCGTGGACAGTCCCCGGCACCGACATCACGACCAACGTGCTGCCTAGCGCGTACGAGGCGATCATCGTCTACGCCATCATCTACGCCTTCATGAACCTGGGCGCATTCAGCGTGGTGCTCGCAGTGTCACGGCGGACCCGCTCTGGCGCCATCTCGAGCTACGGCGGGCTGTTCAGCTACGCGCCTGGCATGGCGGTGCTGATGACGCTGTTCCTGGCGGCGCTGGCGGGCATACCGCCGGCGGGCGGCTGGTTCGCCAAGTTCGTGATCTTCCGGGCGCTGGCCGATGCCAGCACGCCGGCAGGCTGGGTGCTTGCCGTCATCGTGGCCGTCAACGCGGTGATCGCGTTCGGCTACTACGCCCGGGTGTTGGTGCAGATGTGGTTCCAGCCGGTGCCCGAGATGGTCTCGCTGGGCGTCGATTCCGGTGGCGACGACGGCGACGAACCCGATCTTGACGAAGCGACCGGGTCGGCCGATGCCGATCACGACGACCACGGTGCCGGCTTCCTGGCGACCGAGAAGCGCCAGATGACGATGGTGAGCTTCACGCCCGGTCCGATCCCGATGACGGGAGCGCTGGCGGCTGCGCTGGCCATCACAGCAATCGCCACGCTCGCGCTGGGAATCTTCCCCGGCCTCGTCAGCCACTTCGGCGACGTCGCCACGTTCCACTTCGGCGGCTGAGCACAGGCACGCCGCGTGCCTGACGCCGTGCGATTTGACGACTACATGGACGAGACGCTGTACGGCGTCTCGGGCTTCTACGTGCGCGGTGGCCACCCGGCGGCCCGGGGCGGCGACTTTGCGACATCGGTGGAGCTGGGGTCGCTGTTCGCTCAGTGCGTGGCCGGCTACCTGGACCGTGTGTGGCACGAGCTGGGACGACCTGATCCCTTCATGGTCGTCGAGGGCGGCGCCGGTCGCGGCACGCTCTGCCGCCAGGTCCTGCAGCACGCACGGGAGTGCCGTCAGGTGCTGCGCTACGTGATGGTGGAACGCGTTGACCGTCAGCGCGCTGAGGCCTTGGCAGCCATTGCCGATATGCACGACAGGCTCCCTGCTTCGCCGGCCGCTGAACCTCGCGCCGGTCCGGGTGACGAACCTCTGGCCGGTTCGGAACAGACCGTGCTTGCCGTATCTGCGCTCCCAGCAGGCCCGCTGGCCGGCGTGGTGCTCGCCAACGAGCTGCTCGACAACCTGCCGTTCCGCCTGCTCGAACGCTCGACGGATGGCTGGCAGGAAGTCCATGTCTCGCCAGGAGACTTCACCGAGGTGTTGACGCCTGCGCCGGACGACGCCGCGGCGATGGCGGACGCGCTGGCACCCGATGCCGAGCCGGGGGCGCGAGTACCGCTGCAATTGAAGGCGGCGGTCTGGATTCGGCGAGCGCTGCGGCTGCTCGAGCGCGGCCGGCTGCTGGTCTTCGACTACGGAGTGCCGACGACCGCCGAGCTGGCGGCACGCCCGGCGACGGAGTGGCTGCGCACATATCGCTCGCAGCGACGGGGCCATGACCCGCTGCACCAACCCGGCAGCGCCGACATCACCTGCGACGTGGCATTCGACCAGCTCCCGCCCGGTGCCACCCTCACCCCCCAAGCCGACTGGCTGGCCGCCGCAGGCATCGATGACATCACAGCGACGGCGCGGAATCTGTGGCAACGAGGCAGGGCCAAGCCCACCGCCGAGGCGCTGGCCGCCCGGACCCTGCTCGACGAAGCCGCCGCACTCACGGATCCAGATGGCATGGGCGCCTTCTGGGCCGCCGAGTGGCACGCCGGCTGAGGTTCTTCGCCGAGCCGGGCCGGGCGCAGCTCATCGCTGGCCGGTTCACAGTGCTTGATGAGATCGGGCCGGGGCAAGTCGGCCCCGTCGGTGTACTCAGGCTGCGGGATCTTCCCATAGCGGTTCGGGGACGGGCGGGTTCGGTGGGGGATCTTGTGTGGTCAGTGTCTGCTGCGGCGAACGCCGCTGGGGAGCCTGCTGCTCGGATTCGCGTTGGGGCGAATGCCGGTGGGATCTGGGCCCGGCCGTCTGGTGCTTGGGTTTGCGTTGAGCCGAAGCGCGCTGGGCCCTGGGCTGCGCCGTTTGGCGTTTGGGTTTGCGTTGCGGGGCAGGTTCGGCGGGTTTAGCTGGGTCGGGGGGTGCCAGCCGGTAGCGGCTGTTTCGGATGGTGACTTGCCAGTTGTGGTCGTGGATGAGGTCGTGGCAGCGCCAGCACACCAGCACGAGGTTGTCGAGGCGGGTCTTGCCACCGTGTTGGCAGGGTGTGATGTGGTGGGCTTCGCATTCGCCGGGCGGTTCACCGCAGCCGATGCACGCCTCGTCGCGGGCGATCAGCGCGCGTCGTTGTGCTGCAGTGGGTGCCCGGCTTGCGACGGTCTCATACAGCGGTGTGAGGTTGTCGCCGAAGATCTCGACCGAGACGTCGGAGTTGCACGCCAGCCGTTGCAGGGTGCTGGGCGGGATCGGACCGACGCCACAGATCTCGGCGATGCTCCCGGGCTCGCCGGCGAGTGCCGCGAGGTCGGCGCGCACGATGATCTCGCCTGCCTTGGGGCCGGCTGGGGGAGTCTGCATGACACCGGATGCCGGCTGGGGGTGGTCGGCGTCGTCAGGCTCGCCCGGTCGCGATGCGGCGTGGGCCGAGTGCGCCGGTGCTGTGCCGCTAGCGAGGAGTGTGTCGAGGGCGTCGGCCATGCGCTGGTCGCGAGTGCGGATGGCCTTGCCGGGCACGACGCTGTCATGGGCCGCGCCATCGCCCGACGCTGCTGCCCCGGATGCGGCATCGCCGGATTCGGCACCGTGGCTGCGCTGTTGTTCGTGTTGCTGGCGGCGGCGGTCTGCTTGGCGGAGTTGTTCGGCTTGTTGGCGCAGGCGTTGCTGGATGCGGGCGCCCATCTCGGCGTCGAATGAGCCGCGCATCTGCACCGAGCCGTCATCGCCGTTCCAGAACCGCACATGGCGGTTGCGCCGGTTGCGGCGATGCTGCACGGCGAGATCATCGGCGCTCTGGTGCCGGATCGTCCAGCGCTGCGCGGCCTGCGCGAACTCGTCTTCGGGCAGCGTCTTGGCGAGCTCGATCAGATCGGCGTCGCCTTGCACCGCGCCGGGGCTGGTCTTGCGTGCGGCGTGCGCCAGCTTGGCGGCGTTGGCGAGGCTGATCTCGCCGTCTGATACCCCGGTGCGCGCCGCAGGCAGCTCCGCGAGCTCCGCTTCGGTGCGGACGTTGCGGGCGGCCTCGGAACGCGACCGCCCGCCGACCTGGTTCAGCAACCCTGCGCCGCCGTCGCCGTGGCGCTCACGCTGCGCGACCGCCGAAGCGGCCTTGGTCTCGAGCAGCTCGACGCGCGAGCGCAGCTGCTTCGCCAGCCCCAGCGTGCGGCGCAGCTCGCCGGTCGGCGCCGCCTCGACTCCGTCGAGGGCCGCACCGAGGCAATCGAGCGCCTGCTGCACCTGCGAGAACATACGTTCACTCTACCGACTGGGTGTCACACGAAAGCATCTATGTGATAATTTGATTATTACAAATATATGACAAGTGTTTTCAGATAGTTTCAACTACAGCCGCCGAGTGTGAAATAGACCTGCCGACCGTGCATGCCGCCGGCAGGAACACCGCCACAGCTCGATCAGGCTGACTCGAACGACTCGGCCATCAGAGCGATACATGCGTGCATTCGGTCATCACCGCCGAACGTCGGCGATCTGCCGAACGGCGTCGTCGCCCCCTCGGCAGCGCAGACGGAGGTGGGAGCCTGGCTCAGGAACGATCCGTGAGAGCTCGCCCGCGATGAGCGACGAACCATGTCACGGCGACTACCGCGGCCAGCAGCAGTTCGGCCTGGGAGGCGAGGCGTACCGCTGTCTCGATGTCGCTGGCGGCCGGCCGCGGTCCGACGCCGAGACGTGGCCGATTCTCCTGCCGAGGGCCGTAGCGCAGCGGTCCCCCGAGTTCCCGCCCGAGCGCAGCCGCCACCGCAGCCTCGGCAACGCCAGCGTTGGGGGAGGGGTGTGCGACTGCGTCGCGCCGGATCGCAGTCCAAATGGCGCGCGCCTGCCGCGGGCGCAGCGCAGCCACCAGGGCGGCAAAGAGCCGGGCCGGCATGTAGTTGGCGACATCGTCCAGTCGGGCTGCCGTCCAGCCAAAGTTGCGATAGCGCTCGTCGCGGCGACCCACCATCGCATCCATCGTGTTGACCGCCCGGTAGGCCGTTGCACCCGGAGCTCCGGCCACGATCGCCCAGAAGACCGGTGCAAACACGGCGTCCACGCTGTTCTCGGCAACGGATTCGATGACAGCGGCTGCCACGCCCGACTCGTCGAGTTCGCTGGGATCACGGCCCACAAGGCGCGGGAGCTCGGCGCGAGCTGCGTCTAGGTCTCCCGCCTCCAACCGGCCGGCAATCCCCATCGCCACCGACCGCAATTCCCGTCCGGCTGCAGTCAGCGCGACCGCCGAGGCGGTCGAGCGCTGGAGAATCCCGGCGGTTGCGCCGATGGCCACACCGGTCACGGTGTAGGCAACCCCAGGCAGTCGCCGGTCTGCCCAGATCAGCTGCTCCAGGCGCGTCATCAGCTTCCCGAATGCCGCTACCGGATGCACTCGCTCCGGCGGCTCTGCCGCGATGCGGTCCACAAGTAGCCCCAACACCGCCGCACCGCTGCGTTGACCGGTGGATCTCATGACGCACCAGCTCCACTGGGGGGATCTGCGGCGCTCATCGAGGTCGGCGGGCCTGCTGTGCTCACGCGAGTCCTGCGGGCAGTCCGGCCTGCACTGCGCTGTGCACCGCGAGCGCAAGGCGCTGTCCCCACTCCGAGCGAGGTCCACCGAAGCGCTGCCGGCGCGCTGCCGCAGGCCATGCCGCCACCACTGCGTCCGTGGCGGTGCGGTGCCGGCGACCCCGCACTCAGCCAGCGCCTGTGTCTTGGCTTCGGTGATCGTCATGGCGGCATTGACTGCAGCGCCCGGCTCGAAACCGACGGGCAGTTGCGCCACGATGTTGATCGTTCCTGGCCCGCAGGCGTCCACCGAGCCGCCGACATCGGCAGCCCATGTCGGCTTCGACACACCCACGGTGGCGTGCACGACCACGCCGTCGCACTCGGCCGTCGAGTAGTGCTCCACATCCACCGCCGTGAACAGTGCGGTTCCGGGACCGCGCAGACCGAGCTCGGCTGCGAGCTCTGCAGCGTGTGCGTCCAGATCTGTCCGGGTGTAGCCGCTGCCCACCCCGATGTTCACGACCCAGTCGATCTGGCCGATGCCGCCGCCCACTGCGGCCGACGAGATCACCTCAGTGGGTTGATCGAATCGCCAGACCAGGGCGCTGTGCGGGGCCGCCACCAGGGTTGGCTCCACAGCAGCAGGGCTCATCGGCCGGACGCTACCGATGTCCGAGGCCAGAGCTGGAGCGTCCGACCGCCGGTGTCAGGTTGAGGATGGGACTGTGCTCGCCACGGGCACATGTGAATGCATCCATTTTGTGTCTCGTAGATGTGTATTTGAGCATTTGCTCGGAGCGAATCATCTGGCACACTCTCACTTCAGTTCTTTCGTGTGTGAGGCCATCTGCGTGGCGGCAGATGGCCTCAGTGGTGTCAGCACAGCGAGGTGCCCGGCATGCCTGTGACCCCCCCCCCCCCCGACTCCGCCCGTCGATGCCGGTGAGCCGATTCATGCCAACGCGGAGGATTGGTGTGGCGCTAGCTGCTGCGCTGGTGGCGATGGCGCTGCTGCCGCTGGTAGCGGCCGAGCCCGCACAGGCCACCACGACGACGCTGGTCTCCAACACGCAGTCGACGCTGTCCGGGTCAGGCTCCCGCTCAATCGTTGCGCAAAGCTTCACGACGAGCGCGCAGGGCGCCACGCTTTCCGAGATCGAAATCGTCACCATTGCAGGCACCGGTGGTACCTCACTGAGTCTGAGGGAGAACAAGACCAGCAGTTGTACGGGCGCGCTCACCAGCTGCCCAGGGGCTCTGGTGGCCACACTCAGAAATCCGTCCAACACGACCGGCACCACCGTTGCGTTCACCGCTCCAGAGGGCGTCACGCTTGCTGCAAACACGACGTATTGGGTGACCATGAACGAGGGAGTCTCGGGCCTACGCAGAACTCACCGGCTGGTGCTTGGCAACAGCCAGACCGGTCTCTCCGGCTGGACCATCGGCAACAACAGCCTGACCAAGAGCAGCGATGCGGCGAGTTGGGGCACCAGAACACAGAAACTCGGGATGAGGCTCAAGGGCACGCCGGTCGTGCCGGAGTTGGTCTCGGCGGAGGCAGACGGCACCAAGCTGGCGATGAAGTTCAGCGAGAGCCTCAACACAGGATCGGTGCCGGCCACGACCGCTTTCGCGGTGACGGTGGACGGCAGCGCTCGCAGTGTGGCGTCCGGCGGTGTGGCGATTACAGGCAAGAAGGTGACGTTGACGCTGGCGTCTGCGGTCACGGTGGGCCAAGCCGTCACGGTGAGCTACACAAAGCCGACGGGTGCTTCGGCCATGCCGCTGGAGAACACGGCCAATGTCGAGGTGGAGACGTTCGGCGCTCAGCCGGTGCTCAATGTCACAGCACCGGTGATCACGGGCATGGAGATCGTTTCCAAGCCGCGCACTTCTGACAGCGGCACCTTTGTCTACGCGCGTGGTCAGCCGATCGTGGTGGCGGTGACCTGGAACGGTCCGGTGACCTGGGACCTGAGCGCCGACAACGCGGGGATGAGGGTGCGTTTGCAGGTGGGGAGTGGCAACAAGAATGCAGAGCTCGTGACCGACGGGGCGACGAGCGGCACCGCCGAGACGCTGTGGTTCAGCTACACCCCGGTCACCGCAGACACCGACACCGATGGTGTGGCGGTGGTGCCGAACACCACGGGCAACAACAAGGACAAGGTGGTGTTCTTGCGCAACGGGGCGACGCTGAAGGGCAGCGCAGGTACCGATGCAGCCGATTCCAACGCGGGGACGCTCCACGCTGCGGGGCTGAGCGCGCAGGCGGGCCATACGGTGAAAGGCTCCATTGCGGCGGCCGGCAACTCCGCACCGGTCTATGACCCCGACGATGATCCCAATACCGAAGACGACACGGATCTGGGAGACAAGAACGCGCCCACGGGCACGCTTGTCCACACCTTCGGCGTCTTGGGCGACATCAGCGACGCCAACAAGGACAACCTGCGCTATTCGATCACGGCGGCCCGTCCAGACGCGCTGGAAACGCATCTGCTCAACGAACAGGGTTGGTTCCAAGTGGTTCATAGGGGGTGCGTGCTCGAAGACCTCGAGCCTGCACTCGAGCGCAACGAGGACGACGTCTTCGAGAACGACATCACCCTCACCGCGGCCGACCCCGACGGCGCGAAAGTGACGCTGAGGGCGACCCTGCTCACCAACTGGAACTGCAGGGAGTTGGTCAGCGCGTCGGTGAACGGCGCGGCGTTGACACTGACCTTCGACGGCACGGTGCACGACGACCTGATCGCCAGCGGCGCGGAGGAACAGTTCGAGGTCGCCGTGGACGGCACGACGGCAGCGCTGGCGCAGACAAGCCCCGTGTCGCGCAGCGATTCCTCTCTCGTGCTCACCTTGGCCCAAGCAGTCACCCGTAACCAGGAGGTCACCGTGAGCTTCGCGCCAGTCGTGGCCGAAGCTCGGCCCTTCACCGACCAGCCGGTGGTCAACGCGCTCAACACCGTCCCGACGGCCGCCGCCATGAACGCGAACACCATGACCGTCACCTTCAACCGGAACGTGTCGATCGAGACCGGCGGCGACGCGGCCGATCTGGCCCGGGCGTTCTCGGCCAGCGGCGTGCACTGGCATGCCGACACCGACGGCGACGGCATCGCCGACGGCGGGGTCCCACTGCGGCGGGTGGCGCCCGAATCGGCCTCGGTCAGCGGAAACACGGTGACGCTGACGTTCGGCTCAGACATCTCGCCCGGCCGGCACGCCACCGTCGACTACTACTCGGGCATCGCCCAGACGCTCGAGGCCGGCCTGCTCGACGCCGACAGCCTCCGGGTGCCGAGCGTGTACGAACAGGTGGTGACGGCCACGCTCGCGGCGACGGTCCCGCCGCGGCTGGTGTCGGGGCAGGTCGCGGGCACCGAGCTGACGCTGACCTTCGACGCCGACCTCGACAGCGCCTCCGCGCCAGCGGGGAGCCGCTTCAGCGTGCAGACCGCGTCGGGGCCCATCTCGGGCACCGGCACAGCGACGGTCAGCGGCAAGACGGTCACGGTCACGCTGGCCTCCGCCGTGGCCGAACGCCAGCGCGCCGCCGTGTGGTACTGGCAGGGCACCGACGCGAACCCGCTGCGGGGGGACACCGTCTCTCATCCGCTGGGCGGCGATTCGCCGGGGCCAGAGGTGGACGACATCTGGGACACGGTGATAACGACACTCGACCGCACCCGCCCCACGATCGTCACAAGCGCCCTCGCCGGGACTGCTTTCGTTATCTACCTCAGCGAGAAGCTGGACACCAGCTTGACGCTGGCGGCGAGCGATTTCACAGTGTTCAACGGAACCAGCAATAGCTCTATGTCACTGACCGGCGTCAAGATGAGCGACGAAGCGGTGATACTCACGCTGGCGTCCGCGCCCGGAGACAGTGATCCCGTGGCCTTTGGCTACGGTCCGACGCAGAATTCGGTGCGGGTTGCGGACCTCGCGGGCAATACCCTCCTGTCGCGGACGCTCAGTGCCAATGGTGTCACCAACGCCGGGGCAACCGATCCGGGCCCGCCGTCGCTGGTGTCGTCGCCGCCGGTGGTCGATCCGCTCGTGCTGACGCTCACGTTCGACACGTGGCTCGACCCGGCACACGTGCCAGCCGCGGACACGTTCACGCTCGGCGGTACCGACCCCACGACCGGCGTCGACTACGGGGACAGTCATCGCATCACCGATATCGCGGTGCGCGGCAAGAAGCTCGAGCTCACCGTCAGCCCCGGTTTCCTGGCCTGTGACGACGGCCTCACTGTGAGCTACGACCCAGCGGCTGAGAACGCCCTGCGCAACCTGTGGGGCACAGACGCGAACGCGTTCTCAGACCAGGCCGTGACGATCCAGTCGTCAGCGAAGTGCGCGGGCGTAGGCGTCACCCCGCGTGTCGAACCAGGCCCCAGCGGGAACAGCGGCCCGGGCGGGAACAGCGGCGCCGACGCGCTGAGCCTGGGCTTCAAGCGGTCGATGCGCCGGTCGCCGGTGCCGAGTCCCGACGGGTTCAGCGTGAGGTCACAGACACCCGGCGGCGCGGCGGCGCCGCCGGTAGAGGTGAAGAGCGTCAAGTTCTCGGACGACGGCACTCAGTTGCAGATGGCACTGAGCCGTCGCCTCAACCCCGGAGAGCAGGTGACGGCGAGCTACCGGCATCCGCGCGCTGCACCGGGCCTCGTGGACAGCGACGGCAACCAGATCGCAGCCTTCTCAGTCTCGACGGTGGTACCCGCCCCGGCGCCGACCGTGACCGGTGTGGAGGTCGTCTCCGACGCCGGCGCCGACGACACCTACGCCATGGGCGAGACGATCTCGGTGCGGGTCACGTTCAGCGACGCGGTGGACGTCACCGGCACACCGACCTTGGGCATCGACATGGATCCCGCGCACTGGGGCCGCAAGGACGCGGTGTATGCGGGCGGCAGCGGCACTGCGGAGCTGACCTTCACCCACGAGGTGATACGGCCCAACTACTCGTCACAGGGCATCGCTGTGCTCGCCGACACGCTCGCCCACGCCGGTGGCGCGATCCGGTCGGCATCGTCGCAGACTGACGCGGCGCTGACGCACACCGGGCTGGGCCACGACCCTGCCCACAAGGTCGACTGGCGCCAGTCGCCTCCTGACGTCGACGGCAATCGGCCGCCGGTCTTCACCGGCACGTCGGACACCCACAACAATGCGCTGCCCGGCACCTTTGTGAGCCTCGCAGTGTCCAAGGACGATTTCAGCGACCCCGACCGCGACGCATTGACGTTCACGCTCAGCGCCAGCCGCGACGACGTGTACGGGCCGCAGGGTTATGGCTACCTCGAGGGCTACGGGCGGATCTGGTTCCGGGCCAAGACGGCCTGCGCGCTCGCCGAACTCGACCCGCCGACCGGCGGCGCCTACGACACGGTGATCACCCTGACGGCCACCGATCCCGAGGGGGCCACCGCCTCGGCGACGGCCACGTTCCGCACTGATCCCGCCACGTACGCGTGCCCCACGCTGTCCGCCGCCGCAGTGGACGGCGACACGCTCACCATCACGCTTGCCGCCGACGGGAAGCTGCCGCCGAGCTACGACCCGCCCACCGCTGACCAGTTCGAAGTGAAGGTTGACGACACTGAGGTGAGCTTGGCCGACACCGACGCGGTCTCGGCCGCCGGCACCACGATCGTGCTGACCTTGGCGTCGCCGGTGACCGCGGGCCAGGCCGTCACCGTCAGCTACATCCACGGCGACGACCCCATGGCTGCTGCCTTCACTGACCAATCGGTCACCAACAACACCCCTGTGCCCGAAGTACCCGAGGTTCCCGAGAAGCTCGAGGAGCTGGAAGAGCCGGAGGTCGACCCGCCGGCCGGCGGACCCACCGCGCCGATCAGCGCCGCGGTGAGCGGCAATGAGCTCACGCTCACCTTCAACCGCGACCTTGGTGCGATCAACGCCGCACAGGCCAGGGCGCTGCGCTGGGCGTTCCTCGTCGACGGGGCCTATGACGGCCATGGCACCGCGGTCAACAGCCAGTCGCCCAGCGGGGTGTCCGTTGACGGCAACGCTGTCACGCTCACCCTCGGCACCGCCATCGCGTCCGGCAACGACGCCACCGTCCGCTACTACTCCAACGCCGCCGCCAACGCCCTCCGCGGCACCGATGGCAACCCAGTAGTGGACTTCACCGCCACCCTCACCACCACGCAGCGCGACTGAGCTTGAGCTGCGGCGGCGCAGCCCCAGAAACCGTTGACGGTCCATGTGGGCACAGCGGTTCGTGCAGCTCTGAGCACGCGTCGTCCGGTCGTGCCGACGTGCTCAGTGAGCAGCCTGCCAGCAGCCAACTACTCTGCGAATCTGGCTGAGCAGAGGGACGTCGCCGACCCCACTTGGCCCGCAACAGCACGACCAGACAGGGATACCGATGGCTGACCCGACAACCGAAGCGACGATTGAGGATTACTACGTCGAGGACCGTGTCTTCGAGCCTGCCGCCGACTTCGCATCGGTCGCTCTCGCCGCGGACCGGTCGCTGTATGACGAGGCGGCCGCGGACCGGCTGGCGTTCTGGGCCCGCCAGGCCCGCGAGCACGTCACTTGGTTCACCGATTTCCACACCGTGCTCGAGTGGGACCTGCCGTTCGCGAAGTGGTTCTTGGGCGGCACGCTCAACGTGTCCTACAACTGCCTCGACCGCCACGTCGAGGCTGGCCGTGGCGACAAGGTGGCGTACTGGTGGGAGGGCGAGCCGGGCGACACCCGCACCATCACCTACGCCGACCTGCTGGACGAGGTGTGCAAGTTCGCCAACGTGCTGAAGGGCCTCGGCGTCGAGCGGGGCGACCGGGTGTGCATCTACATGCCGATGATCCCCGAGCTGCCGGTTGCCATGCTGGCCTGTGCCCGCATCGGCGCCGCCCACTCGGTGGTGTTCGGCGGCTTCTCGGCCGACTCGCTGTCAGACCGCATCGACGACGCCTCCGCCAAGCTGCTCATCACCGCCGATGGGGGCTACCGGCGAGGCGAGCCGTTCGGCCTGAAGGACACCGCCGACGCCTCCGTCGAGGCCACGACGACGATCTCCAACGTGGTGGTCGTGCGCCGCACCGGTCAGGACGTGTCGTGGAACGACAGCGTCGACCACTGGTACCACGACCTGATGGACGGCGCCTCTGCCGACTGCCCGCCCGAGCACATGGACTCGGAGGATCTGCTGTACCTGCTGTACACCTCGGGCACCACGGCCAAGCCCAAGGGCATCATGCACACCACCGGCGGCTACTTGACCCAGGTGGCGTTCACGCATCGCTACGTGTTCGACCTCAAGCCCGATGTCGACGTCTTCTGGTGTGCAGCCGACATCGGCTGGGTCACCGGCCACAGCTACATCGTGTACGGCCCGCTTGCCAACGGCGCCTCGTCGGTGATGTACGAGGGCACCCCCGACACGCCCCGCCCCGAGTTCCGCGACGGCGACCGGACGGCTTGGCCCAAGGACCGCCTCTGGGACATCATCGAGCGCTACGGCGTCACGCAGCTCTATACCGCCCCCACGGCCATCCGCACGTTCATGAAGTGGGGAGCGGCCGAGGTGTCCCAGCACGACCTGTCCAGCCTGCGCGTGCTGGGCACGGTCGGCGAGCCCATCAACCCCGAGGCGTGGATGTGGTACCACACCCACATCGGCGGCGGCACCTGCCCCATCGTGGACACGTGGTGGCAGACCGAGACCGGCGGCCACATGATCACGCCGCTGCCCGGCGTCACCACCACCAAGCCGGGCTCGGCCACTCACGCGCTGCCGGGCATCTCGGTCGAGCTCGTGGACGACGCCGGCAACCCGGTCGAACGCGGCGGCGGCTACCTGACCATCACCGAGCCGTGGCCGTCGATGCTGCGGGGCATCTGGGGCGATCCCGCGCGCTACCGCGAGACCTACTGGAGCACGTACGAGGGCCGCTACTTCGCCGGCGACGGCGCCAAGCTCGACGATGACGGCTACCTGTGGCTGCTCGGCCGGGTAGACGACGTGATGAACGTGTCGGGCCACCGCATCTCCACCACCGAGGTGGAATCGGCACTGGTCGATCACCCATCGGTTGCCGAAGCAGCCGTGGTGGGCGCCACCGACGACACCACCGGCCAAGCGATCGTGGGCTACGTGATCCTGCGCGGCGGCCACGACGCCACCGACGAGCTGCGGGAGGAAGTGCGGCAGCACGTGTCCACCAAGCTGGGTGCGATTGCCCGACCCAAGGCGGTGGTGCTGGTGCCGGACCTTCCCAAGACCCGCTCGGGCAAGATCATGCGACGGCTGCTGCGCGACGTTGCCGAGGGTCGCCAGCTCGGCGACACCACCACGCTGGCCGATGCCGGTGTCGTGGAGGAGATCCGGACCCGGGCCGCCGAAGCCCCGAGCGAGGACTGAGCCGACGGCGGCCGGCGGGTTCAGGCGCAGGCGAGCCTTTTCGATGGCGGCATCGGGCGGCGATTGGCCAGCGTACTGGTGGTGGCGGGACGGGCCGGTGCCGCCGGGCGACTGCGTCATCGTCGACATCGACGGCGTGCTCGCCGACGCCGCCCATCGCCAGCATCACCTCGACGGTCCGTGGCGCGACTGGGACTCGTTCTTCGCCGACGTGGGCGACGACGACGTGCTCGACGAGGTCTTCGAGCTGCTGGTGCTGCTCAACCCCGAGCTGGTCGTCGTGGCGCTCACCTCCCGGCCCACCTGGGTGTCGGGCCCAACTCTTGACTGGCTGATCAAGCACCAGGTCCGCTGGGACCTGCTCATCATGCGGCCCATGGGCGACTTCCGCCCCTCGCCGATGTTCAAGGGCGAGCAGACCGAAGCGCTCCTTGAGTGCGGCTACACGCCTCGTCTCGCCATCGACGACGACATGCGCAACGTCCGCATGTACCGCGACCTCGACCTGCCGACGCTCTACATCGACAGCGGCTACCACCCCCACTGAGGCTGTCCCAGCAGCGCTGGACCTGACAGCATGAACCGGTGACTCGTACAGCGTTGGTGATTGGCGGCACAGGGCCGACGGGGCCTGGCGTGGTGAATGGGCTGTTCGAGCGCGGGTACGACATCACGGTCCTACATACCGGGCGCCACGAGGTCGACACCCTCCCGCCTGAGTCCGAAGTCCCGCACCTCCACACCAACCCGTTCCGCATCGACGAAGTTGCCGAGACTCTCGGAGATGCGACCTTCGATGTCGTGTACGCCATGTACGGGCGATTGCGCGACTTGGCGCCGTACTTCGTGGGGCGCTGCGGCCAGTTCATCGCCGTCGGCGGCATCCCCGTCTACCGGGGTTACGCCCGGCCGGCCGAGAACTGGCCACGCGGGCTGCTCACCCCGCTGCGGGAGTCTGCCGAACGTGCCGTCGACGACGCCAACGACAAGGTGGCCAAAATCGTCGCCACCGAGGACGTGCTGTTCGAGCACCATCCCGATGCCACCATCTTCCGCTACCCGCTCATCTACGGACCCGGCCAGATCAACCCGCGCGAGTGGCTGATCGTGCGCCGCATCATCGACGGCCGCCGCCGGATCATCGTGGCCGACGGCGGGCTCACGCTGCGCGCCGCCGCGTACGGCCCCAACGCCGGCCACGCCCTCACGCTGGCCGCCGACCATCCCACTGCAGCCGCCGGCAAGGCCTACAACATCAGCGACGAGCACACCCTCACGGCTCGCCAGACCATCCAGGTGATCGCCGCGGCTCTCGATGTCGAGCTCGACATCGTGAACCTGCCCGGCGAGCTCGCGACGCCGGCCCGCCCCTTCCTGGGCGAAGAGGAATCGCTGCACCGAGCCATGTCGCCCGACCTGATGATCGCCGAGCTGGGCTACCGCGACAAGGTCGGCGTGGTGGAGGCGGTTGGTCTCACGGCCCAATGGCTGGTCGACAACCCGGTCCGGCGCGGCAGCACCAAGGAACGGCGCATGCAGGATCCGTTCGACTACGAAGCCGAGGACGCCATCATCGACGCCTACCGCTCGTCCATCGGCAAAGCCGCCGAGCTGGCTGCGACCTTCGATCCCGACTTCCGCGGCCGCTACAGCCCGGGCTCAGACGACTGGCGCCTCGTCGACGCCAAGAACTGAACACCGAGCGAGCAGACTCAGGCACAGCCGCACGAGCACCGTCCCGCCGTCGCGACGAATCCCGCGCCTGAGCGGCGGACTGCCGTCATTAGCCTGAGCCGCAACCGCACAGCGTCAGCAACACGGCGGCCGAAATGAGGTGCAGCACGACGTGCGCAACACGGCCAAGACCACTGTCCTCCTGGCCGGCCTCGCCGGCTTGATCCTGTGGATCGGCAGCTTCTGGGGCCAGGGCGGCCTCACGATCGCCGTCGTCATAGCGCTGCTCCTGGTGGGCGGCAGCTACTGGTTCAGCGACAAGCTGGCAATCCGCTCCGCCCGTGCCCAAGAGGTTCAGCCCCATCAGCTCCCTGAGTACTGGCGAATCATGCAGGAGCTCACCACGCTGTCGGACATGCCGATGCCACGGCTCTACGTCTCGCCCGATCCGCAGCCCAACGCTTTCGCCACCGGCCGCAACCCGCGCAACGCCGCAGTCTGCGTCACCGAAGGGCTCATCCGGAACCTCAACTGGTACGAGATCCGGGGTGTGCTGGCGCACGAGATGGCCCATATCCGCAACCGCGACATCCTCATCGGTTCCGTCGCTGCCGCTGTGGCAACAGCCATCACCTTCGCCGCCCGCATGGCGCAATTCGCCCTGATCTTCGGCGGCGGACGTGACAACGACCGCAACCCGTTCGGCGAGATTCTTCTGATCATCCTGGCGCCAATCGCCGCGATGCTGCTGCAGATGGCCATCAGCCGCAGCCGCGAGTATCAGGCCGACCGCACTGCTGCCCGCATGATCGGCGACGGAGAGCCGCTGGCCCGGGCGCTCGAGAAGCTCGATGTGGCCTCCAAGACGGTCCCCAGCCTGGCCGACCCCAACCAGGCCCAGATGTACATCGCCAACCCGCTGGCCAGCCGCCGGATGGGCTTCAAGGGCCTGTTCACCACGCATCCGCCGATGGAAGAGCGCATCCGCCGCCTGCGTGACGGCTCCTGGCAGGAAGCGATCTAGCCCGCAGTCGTCCGAGGGCGACGCTCGGCTCGGCAGCCCGGAGACGGCGGCAGCGACATGACCTACGAAGTCGTCGGGGGACTCGTCGTCGTGTTCTCGGTCATCGGCGCGCTGGGCGCGGCGGCCGTCTGGGCGTTCAACTCGCAGCGCTTCGGCAAGTACCGCACTGCGACGCCCGCGCCCATCAGGGTGAGCAACCCGCAGAGGCACCGCAACATCGCGCTCAATTCGACGTTGTCACTGGCGTGCTACGCGGTCGCGATCAGCGTGGCGCCGCGCTGGCTGTATGCCACCGAGCCGACCGGCATAGCGGTGTTCGCGGCGCAGGTGGTGGGGGCGCTGGTGATCTACGACGTCCTGTACTACGTGATGCACCGGGCGATGCACCTGCCGAGACTGATGCGTCTCGTCCACGGCGTGCATCACCGTGTGCGGTACCCGACGGCACGGGACAGCCTGTATCTGCACCACGCCGAGCTGATGGCCGGCATCATGCTGCTGCTCGTCGCCGTGGCCGTCGTCGGCCCGGTCAGCACCTGGGCGTTCTTGACGATTGTGCTGGTTCATGGCCTGATCAACGTGATCGTGCACACCAACCTGGTCTTCCCGCATCCGCTGTTCGCGCTGTGGAACCACTGGGTGATGCGCCACCACCGCCACCATGCAGGCCACTTGGACAGGAACTACGCGACGATCTTCCCCTTCTGGGATCGGCTGCTCGGAACACACGCCTGAGGCCACGCGCACATGACGAGTCCCGACGCCGAGGCACCCACGGCGGAGCCCGAGCCGCAGCGACGGATACTGGTGACCGGAGGCTGCGGGTTCATCGGCCGCGCTGTCGTCGACGAGCTGGCCGGCAACGGTCACGAGGTCATTGCGGCCGACATCGCAGAACCCGCGCAGCCACGCGGCGATGTCAGCTACGCCCGACTCGACATCACTCGATCCGAGCCGTTGCTGGAGATCGCCGAGGGCGTTGACAGCATCGTTCACTGCGCCTCGGTGGTCAGCACGCGGCGCAATGACGGCGACATCGTCTGGCATCACAACCACGGCGGCACGCTGAACGTCCTGGCGGCCTGCGAGCATCACGACATCGCACGTCTGGTGCACATCAGCTCGGCCAGCGTGGTCTTCTCAGGACACGACATCGAGGGCGGCGATGAGCGCCTGCCTTATGCAGAGGTGGCCCAAGCCCCCTATGCGGCCAGCAAGATCGCAGCCGAACAAGCTGTGCTAGCGCTCGCCGGCTCCGGGTCGCGCACACACGCCTGCGCCCTGCGCCCCAGCCTCGTGTTCGGACCCGGCGATGCCCGCCTGATCCCGAGCATCCTGCGGCAGGCAGCGTCGGGCCGCCTGCGGCGCGAGATCGGATCACGCGACAAGCTGCAGGACTTCACCTACGTCGCCAATGTGGCGGACGCAGTGGTCGCAGCCGAGCGACGCCTGGGGCCTGGATCGCCGCTCAACGGTCAGGCCTACTTCGTCACCAACGGTGAGCCGATGGCCTTCTATGCATTCGTGGAGTCGTTGCTGACGGCTCTCGGGTATGCGCCGCCGACCAAGCGGGTGCCGTTCTGGCTCGCTTATGTCGGCGCGGCCGTGCTCGAGGTCGTCGGCGCTGCGACCGGCCGCAACCACGGTGAGGATCGAGTGTCGCGGTTCGCCGTCAAATACCTGGTGACCGGCAAGCACTACTGCATCGACAAGGCCCGCCGCGATCTCGGGTGGGAACCGCGTGTGACGCTGGCAGACGGCATCGAGCGAACGGTGGCTCACTTGGCGCAGCAGCCAGACGCCTGAGCCGCGCCCGCACCGCCGGGCCGGGTCAGTCGCGGAAGTTCTCGTACTGCAGTGGCACGTCGAAGTCGCCGGCCTTGAGCTCGGCGATGACCGCTTGCAGGTCGTCCCGCTTCTTGGAGATCACCCGAAGCTGATCGCCCTGGGTCTGCGACTGGACGCCCTTGATGCCGAGTCCCTTGATGAACTTGTTCAGGTCGCGGGCCCGATCTGACGAAATGCCGGCCTGCAGCGCCGCCACCTGGCGCACGGTGCCGCCTGAGGCCTCCTCGACGCTGCCGTAGTGCACGGCCTTGAGGCTGACCTGACGCCGTACCAGCTTCTCTTCCAGCACCTGGCGCATGGCTGTCAGCCGATCCTCAGTGCTCGATCGCATGTTGATGACGCCCTCGCCGAGTTCCACGGCACTGCCGGTGTTGCGGAAGTCGTAGCGGTTGGCGATCTCGCGGGACGCCTGATCCACGGCGTTGCGGATCTCCTGCATATCCACCTTGGAAACGACATCGAAAGAAGGCATGTCCGCAAGCTAGCGAGGAAGCAGGGCCGGGTTGCTGGAGTTCGGCAACGCTTTAGGCTTCGAGGCTCACCTGGGTCGGTGCCCGAGCGGACAAAGGGAGCGGGCTGTAAACCCGTCGGCTTCGCCTACGGAGGTTCGAATCCTCCCCGGCCCACCAGCGCGTGAGACGCCGCCCATCAGCGGCCGGCGCTGAAGCCGCCGTCGATGGGGTAGAGGCTGCCCGTGATGTAGCTGGCGTCATCAGAGGCCAGGAATGCCACGAGTGCCGCAACCTCGTGGGGCTCGCCGTAGCGCTGCGCGGGAATTCGTTCGGCCATGCCCTTGCGGACCTCGTCGGCGTCATCGCCGCCGATGAACGTCTCGAGCGAGCGCATCATGCGTGTCTCGATCGGCGATGGGCAGACAGCGTTGACGCGCACCCCGGACGTAGCCAACTCGAGAGCGGCGGACTTGGTGAGGCCGGCTACGGCGTGCTTGCTGGCCGAGTACGGCGAGATGCCCCGTGCGCCGAACAGGCCCGCAACCGAAGCCGTGTTCACGATGGCGCCGCCCCCGCCGGCGATCATCGCCGGGACGGCGTACTTGATGCCCAGCCAGACCCCGCGCACGTTGACCGCGATCACCCGGTCGAAGTCGTCCTCGGGATAGTCGACCATCGGGAAATAGGTTCCCTCGATGCCGGCGTTGTTGAACAGCACATCGACACGTCCGAAGTTGTCCATAGCTGCCTGCACATAGCCCGCAACCTCGTCGGACTTGGTCACATCAGCTCCGACAGCCAGCGCCTCGCCGCCTGCCGCCTCGGCTGCCGCCACCGCCGCGCCTAGGTCGGTGGTGGCCAAGTCCACGGCCACCACCGATGCGCCCTCGGAAGCGAACCGCTCACACGCAGCCAGCCCGATCCCGCCGGCCGCGCCAGTCACGATCGCCACCCGTCCCCTGAACCTGCTCATTGCGCCTCCTCGCCTGCCGGCAGCGCGGTCCTGTTGTCGGGTTTGCGAGCCGCCGCGCCGGGCGCCGACCGTACTGCTGTGACGGGGTCCCGCGCGGCGCTAGTCGGCGTGTTGGCGGAGGACCATGCGGGTGGGGG
Source organism: Candidatus Poriferisodalis sp. (assembly GCF_965208555.1). Lineage (GTDB taxonomy): Bacteria > Actinomycetota > Acidimicrobiia > Acidimicrobiales > Poriferisodalaceae > Poriferisodalis. Next base: position 2,035,447 of record NZ_OZ242342.1, read on the forward strand.
AGTACACCATCACGAGGCTGCCGTGCTGGTTGAAGACCTCGTTGCGGGTGGTCACGATGCCGCGGTCGCCGCGTGAGGTGAGCCGGGACGCCGTCACTTCGGCCACCACCTGCAAAGTGTCGCCGACGAACGTCGGGCCCTTCACCTCGACGGTTGCGCCCAGGTAGGCCACGCCGGTGCCGGCAATCGCACCGCCGCTGATGATCAGTCCCTCAGCCAGCGACATCACCAGGCTGCCGGGCACGAGCCGGCCGTCGTAGCCGGCGCGCTCGGCGGCCGTCGCATCCAGGAAGAGCCCCTCGGCAAACCCGAACTGGGTGGCATACACCACGAGGTCGGTCTCGGTGATGGTTCGCCGGCTGGTGCTCCAGCGCTTGCCTACCGGCTGCTCATCGAACGTCCAGCCTCGATGCGGCCGGGGCGGCAGTCCCGGGATCGCACCGGTACCGCTGCTGCTGTCATCGTCGTACATGTCGCCTCCCAGTACCGAGTCTCGCAGTGCAGCCCATGCCGGTGCAGTGCTTCGCCGCGCGACGGCTGGCGGCGCAGCACGCACATCGTGTTGACTTGACAGCCATCAGGCGGCATCGGCGACAGGGGACGACGATGAGCGACACGGTTGTGGACCGACCAGCACACGACATCGTCGACGACGACACCATCGAGCGGTTCCGCACCGACGGCGTGGTGGCGCTGCGCAACGTCGTCGACGCCGATTGGGTGGAGCGGCTGCGCGGGGGCATCGCCGACGAGATGGCCAACCCCAGCCCCACGGCCCACAACTATGACTCCACCGGCTTCTTCGGCTCGCTGGATCTGTGGCGTTTTCACCCCCTGTTCGAAGAATTCGTCACGCAGTCCCGGCTGGGTGAGCTGGCGGCCGCCATGTTCGGCTCGCCCGTCGTGCGCATGTACTACGACCAGCTGTTCGTCAAGGAACCCGGTTCCAGCCAGCCGGTGCCGTGGCACAACGACCAGCCGTACTGGCCCATCTCGGGCCGCCAGGTCATGTCGTTCTGGATCGCACTCGACACGGTCGACGCCACCAACGGCCGGGTCGAATACATCCGGGGCTCGCACGCCTGGGATCGCTGGTTCCAGCCCCGCACCTTCGCGCCCACCAAGGCCCACGACTACGAGCGCAACCCGGACTACGAGCTCATGCCCGACATCGAGGCCGACCGCGGCAGCTACGACATTGTCTCGTTCGATCTCGAGCCGGGAGACGCGGTGGCCTTCTGGGCCATGATCCTGCACGGATCGCAGGGCAACTCGAATCGGGGCCGGGCGCGCCGGGGCTACGCCGCCCGCTACATCGGCACCGACGTTCGTTACGACCCGCGCATCGGCACAGCGCAGGTGCTGCATGTCGACGGGCTTGCACCGGGCGCCACGATGGAATTGGACCGCTACCCGGTGGTGTGGCCCCGCTCTGGCTAGTCGTCTCCGGCTAGGTGTTGTTGTGTGCGCCGATCGAGCCGCTGACCATCGATCGGCCCAGCAGCATCAGCCACAGCACGGCGACCAAGCCGCCGATGCCGTTGATGACATCCCAGCCCTCGAAGTCGACGATCGCCGCGATGATCCAGAACAGCGTCGTCCACACGATGCCGACGGCGGCGGTGAACAGGGCCGCACCCCGATGGAATCCTCGGGGCAGGATCGGCATCAAGCCAATTGCCATCGACGCGGCACCCAGCATCACCAGCGGGATCGCCACGAACGCGAAACCCGCCTTGACTGAGTGCATCGCGAGAGCGACCTGCATGACGGCGTCTGAACCGGCCGCGGCGCCGGCGCCGAGGCCGTCGTCGATCGCGATCACCATCATCATGTCGAGTCCCTCGCCGAGCACGCCGATGCCGGCGCCGATGCCCGCCATCATGAGGCCGTAGCGCGTGCCGGTGCAGTCGAGGCCTTCCTCGTGCGCCGTGTTCCAGACCACCATGAGGCCGGCGATGATCGTCACGGCGGCGATCGCGATGAGGATGGACGTCAGGTGACTCAGCCAGGCCAGATCGGCCATGGCGTCGATCCGGCCGACGAAGTCCACCCGATCGGCACTGCGGACGATGACGCCGCCGGGCTCGATAGCTGCCATCACCAGCGCCAGCAGACCGCCGTAGAGCAGCGCGAACCCGCCGCGCTGCCGCCGGGTGTAGTTGTTGATCTTCTCCAGAACCATCGCCATGCAGATCGCCCCCCTCGGCCCCAGATGCAGGCCCAGCAGCGAGATTAGTGCGAGCTTGATAACAGCGGATATGACTTGGGCGCTCGCCTGCATTTGTCAGGCGCAACGACCACAATGGCGCCGTGGACGAAGCGACCAGCAGTGCACTGACGCCCTCTGACGAGGCACTCGTGACGGCACACGCCGGTGCCGGGTACGAGATGATGGAACCGATCATCGCCACGGCTGCCGTCGCGGCACCGCCCACCGATGTCTGGGCCGCCATCAGCCCGGCCGGCAACCTCACCAACATCCACCCGTTCTGCGAGCGCAACGAGGTGAACGTCTGGGACGAAGCCCGCAGCCGCGACCACGTCTACTACTACAGCGGCGTCCACTACCAGCGCGAGTTCTGCGACTGGTTTGACGGAGCGGGCTACGACCTGGTGCTCGGCCCGCCCGACGCCCGCACGGCCTTGGTGCGATGGCGCATCGCCGTGGCGGGCCACGGCAGCGACTTCAGCATCAAGGTGGTGGCGCTGCTGCGTGACGACGTGCCCGCCGCCGAGCGCGAGCACTATGCCGAGCACATGATCCGCCGGCCGCTGCCCTCCTACCTCGACTCGGTCGTGCGCGGCACGGCGTACTTCGCCGAGACCGGCACCCCTGTCACCAAGAACCAGTTCGGGACGCACCCCATCTATTCGCCCGCCGACTGAGCAGGCCCAGCGGCCGCCGCGGGCCGGCTCAGCCCGGTTCAGCTCGGCTCGGGCAGCCTCAGCAGAACCCGGGCAGCCGCACGAGCCCTGTCCAGCGTCGGCACGAACCGGTTTCTCGGCACCTTGTCGAGCGCGTTCAGCGCACGCAGGCTGATCGCCGGCTCGCCGCTGAGACCCATCACGATGACCTCGGTGTTGCTCTCCACTGCGGTGTCGATGAGGTACTCGACCAGCATCGCCGCGCTGTCGTCGATGTACACGGTGTCGGTGAAGTCGATGATCACGATCTCGTGCTCAGCGATGTCTGCGCCGAGAATGTCGATGAGGCTCTTCGACGATGCGACCGTGAACGTGCCTCGCAGCGACACCAGCCCAACCCGTGCAGAGAACCCGCCGGCTGCGACCTCGTCGGCATCGCCGGCTTCGGCGTCTTCCCCCAGGAAGACCCGGTCCAGCAGCGGCACCGACACCACGGCGTCGAGCTGGAGCCGTTCGAACTGGCGGGCAGCCGACATGGCCGCCACGATGAGGCCGATCGCCACGGCGGTGATGAGATCGAGTGCCACCGTCAGCACCATCGTGATGCCCATGATCATCAGGTGCTCGCGCTGCACCCGGTGCATGCGTTTGAGGAACCGCCAGTCCACGATGTCCCAGCCGACCTTCAGCAAGATGCCGGCCAGCGCGGCGAGCGGCACCGATTCGACGTAGCTGCCTGCTCCCAGCACGATGGCCAGCAGCACTAGGGCGCGCAGCGCACCCGACACGCGGGTGCTGCCGCCGGCGCGGATGTTCACGACGGTGCCGACGGTGGCGCCGGCTCCTGGCAGCCCGCCCACCAGACCAGCGGCGATGTTGCCCAGGCCTTGGCCGATGAGTTCCTGGTTGGGGCTGTGCCGTGTGCGCGTCATCGAGTCGGCGATGAGCGACGTCAGCAGGCTGTCGACGGCGCCCAGCAAGGCGAGCGTGATGGCGGGCTGCACCGCGCCGGCCAGGACGCCCAGCGACAGCACCGGTTCCTGCAGGTCCGGCAAGCCGGAGGGCACTTCCCCGATGACCGGCGCATCGCCGAGGAACAGCACCCCCATCAGGGTCCCCACGGCGAGGGCAGCGAGCGTCGCGGGGAACCAGCGATGCAGCCGGCCGGGCCAGAAGATGCATACGCCCAGGCTGACGGCGGCGATGGCCACGGCGCTGGCGTTGAGGTTCACGATGGCGTCAGGCCAGGCACGCATCACGTCGAGCGGACCGCCGCCGGCGCTCTCGACACCCAGGGCCGGCAGCGTCTGCAGGATGATGATGATGATGCCGACGCCCGACATGAAGCCCGAGATCACCGAGTACGGCGTGTAGGAGACGAACCGGCCGAATCGCAGCACGCCCAGCAGCGTCTGGATGACTCCCGCCATGACCACGACGGTGAGCGCCTCGGCGAGGTTGGACGCATGCTCGGTGATGACCACGGCCATCGCAACAGCCATCGGCCCGGTCGGCCCGGAGATCTGGGAGCGCGTGCCTCCGAACACCGCGGCGAAGAAACCCAGAGCGATGGCGCCGTACAGGCCCGCCATCGCGCCGAGGCCCGAGGCCACACCGAACGCAAGCGCCACCGGCAACCCCACCACCGCCGTCGTGACACCCCCGAAGATGTCGCCGCGCAGCGTTGCCAAGCTGTAGCTGGGCAGGATGTTCGGCCGCTCTCGCATCCGTTGCCCCCAAACGGCGGCGCGCCCGCCCCCCGACGGGCACGCGCCAACGACATTACGCGTGTTCAGTGATGGTCGCCTGCGCTATCTCGCTGTCGTTCAGTTCCTTTCGGCTCGCCGATTCGAATCGCCGACCAGCGCAGCCGATACGACTCATCGATCGGAAGAACTGCTCAGCTGGCCTGCATGTGTAGTTCGACACATGTGTATGTTTCGCGTGTTGTGTTGACCCACATCTCTGATGCATCAATTGCCCAGCCGGCACCGAGATTCGCCGCGCCACGCCGCGCGGCGCGTCGTATGAGCGGGGGGGGGGGGGCAGCGATGTCGCCGGCTGCTTCTCGCCGTCGCCTTCGTGCTGTGCGGTGGAACAACCCTGTTGGCGGTTCCGCACGCGGGCGCTCAGTCTTCGGTACCTGGCGCCCCGGCAATCTCCTCGGCGTCGACGACGCTGACCTCGGTGACAGTCGCGTGGACGGCACCGTCGAGTAACGGCGGCTCGGCTGTCACCGCCTACGACCTACGCCATATCCGCAGTGATGCGACGGACAAGTCGGACAGCCAGTGGACTGAGCAGCACGACATCTGGGAGACGGGCGGAGGCGCGCTGTCGTACACCCAGACCGGGCTGACGCCGTCGGTCGGCTACGACTTCCAAGTGCGCGCCGTCAACGCGAACGGAGACGGCACGTGGTCGGCGACCCAGACCGCCGCCACACCGACCCCGGCGATCTTCGGCACAGCGGCACTCTCGTATGCCGAGAATTCCGCCACGCGCGTGGGAACGTTCACCGTGACGGGCGCCGACCTCGAGGTGGATGAAATCACATGGGCGATCTCGGGTACGGACGCCAGCCACTTCGACATCTCCACGCCGAAGGGGGCGCTGCGCCTGATCGACACCGCGGACACTGCGACTGGCCTGAAGCGTCCGAAGATGCCCGACTACGAGTCGCCCGACGATGACGGCGCGGACCGGTCGTACTCGATCACCCTGACTGCAACGGTCGGCGGGGTCGACTCGACGCTGGCCGTGACCGTGACGGTGACCGACGTCGACGAGCCGGGCGCCGTCGCTCTCTCGCCGGTGCGGCCCAAGGTCGGGACGGCAATCACCGCGACGCTGAGCGACCCCGACACCGTGAGCGGTTCGACCACTTGGGCATGGCAGCGCTCCAGCGGGCGCAACAACTGGACGACCATCTCGGGGGCGACCAGCGCCAGCTACACGCCGGTTGCGGCCGACTCGGGCCAGTACTTGCGCGCTAGGGCGACCTACACCGACGGGCACGGAGCGAACAAGACCGCCGAGACCACGGCGCACCACGTCGTGCTCGCCAGCGTTCTCACTGGCCTGACGGCGAGCACCACCACCGACACCACGCTTGCCCTGACGCCCGGGTTCGAAGCGGACGTGCTGCACTACAAGATCAGCTGCGGCGACACGGACACCATGACCGTCACCCCGACAGCCGACACCGGCGTGCGGCTCGCGATCGACGGCACCCAGACCACCAGCGGCACGGCCGTCGACGTCTCCGTGACAAAGGACAGCGACGTCGTCGTGCGGGCGAGCGTCGCCGACGGCGGGTTCACCGACTACGTCGTGCACTGCGTGCAGGACTTCCTCGCCAACATGAGCGTGACCGAGGAGGTAACCGACGGAGCTACGGAGGAGCTGATCTCGTGGGGGATGCGCAACTACGTGGTCATCATCGACCACCACGGCGTGCCCCGCTACCGGCGGGCCGTGGGTGCATCCGCCGGAGACCCGCGGTTCTGGTTTCGCTTCGCTCGCGTCGGGGCGAACGGAGAATACCGCTACAGCTATGGGAACCGAGGAGCGGGCAGCCAAGCCAATCCACCCGACGCCACTCACTTCATCCTGGACGAAGACTTCCAGCAGATCGCAACTGTGTCGCATGTTTCTCCGCTGACGAACACCGGCGTCCATGACTTCCGCGTTTTGCCCAACGGGAATTACCTGCTGATGTCGTATGAGGATCGGATCCGGCGCGACCTGTCCGCCTATGGGTATGGCCTGAGCAACTTTCCGCGCTTGCACGTTGACTGGCTATCCGGAACGCTGGCCTGGCACCAGGACTCTGGCATCCAGATTGTCAGCCCTTCGCGCCGTTCCGTGTTCTCCTGGAAGTCGTGGGGCAAGCTCCCCTACGAGGACTGCACACAGCACTGGGCCGACCGGTACGCCCACGTCAACATGGCGCACTACTTCGAAGGCACCATCACCGCCTCGTTCCGCGGCTGCTCGAAGGTGCTGGGCATCAACAGCAGCAACGGCAAGACCGAGTGGAGCATCGGGCGCACCAACCTGGAGCCGGGGGAGTGGGTCAGCCGCGGGCTCGGTCCCGAGCCGCTGACGATCATCGGCGACCCGGAAGGCGAGTTCTGCGGCCAGCACGGTGCGGAGTTGCATCTCGGCAACCGGCTCACCCTCTTCGACAACGGCGAGCACTGCGTGGTCGATCCCATCACCAGGGAGAGCACGCGCGAATCCGATCTCTACGCCCGCGCTGTGGAGTACGCACTCGACCTCGACAATGGCGAGGCGGTCTTCCTCTGGGCCAAGGACCAGAACGACTCGAAGACGCTGCAAGGCACCCGCGGCGGGCATGTGGTCGTGCTCGACAACGGCGACTGGCTCATCAGCTGGGCGCGGGAGCGGCAGGAGGATAAGGCGGGCTACGGCAACGTCGAGAAGGCGATCACGCAGGTCGACCCGAAGACCGGGACGCGCAAGCTTGCCTTCGACATTCCCAACCCGAGCGACACTTCCGTGCAGGCCAACATCCGCGCCGCAGCCATGCCCGCCTACGTGCTAGCCCCTCAGCCGGTAGCGCTCAGAGCGGCCGCGCCCGCCAGTGAGCGGACCTCGGTGTTCCACAAGGGCGATGACGACACGCCGCAGGTGCTGGTCACCTTCAACCGCCCCGTCGTCGACTTCGCGGCTGCGTCGCCCTCGCTGAGCGTCTCCGGCGGCACAATCACGGCGGTCAGCGCCCTGGTCGCGGACGGCGAGCCGGCCAATGCGTACCTGTTCACGCTCGATCCCGCCGGCGAAGGCGCGGTGACGCTGAGGCTGCTCGCCAACAAGGCGTGCGCCGATGGCGGCATCTGCGCCGCCGACGGGACCACCCTGAAGCAAGCGCTCACGGCCGTAGTCACCCCGGCGCCCCTGGTCTCGTTCCAGCAGGCCGCGTACAGCGTCAGGGAGGGCGCGTCGGGCTCGGTCGTGGTCCGGCTGAGCCGGGCACACCAGAGCGCCAGCGGCGTCACGATCCCCATCGTGCTCGATTCGGACGCGTCCAGCGCCTCGCAAGACGACTACGCGCCGGACTTCGCAACCGCGCAGAGCGTGACCTTCCAGCGCGGCGAGACCAGCAAGACGTTCAGGATCCAGGCCGCCACCGACACGCTGGTCGAAGGTGACGAGACCGTCGCGCTCGGCTTCGGCAGGCTGCCCGACGCCATCGGCACCGGTTCGATTTCCTCGACCACAGTCACGCTCGCAGACCGCACCACCGCGAGCTTCGACTTCAGCCGCGTCGACGGGGAGTTGGCAGAAGGTGCCAGCGCCTCGCTCTCCTTCGCGATCACCAACGGCGTCACGTTCGCCGAGAACGCGACGATCAATCTCACGGTCGCCGGCAGCGCGACCGCCGGGAACGACTTCACCCTGGAGAACGCGAGCGGTTCGACGCTGTCGTCGCCGTACTCAGTGACCCTCTCCGCGGGTGAATCGTCGACGAGCCTCACCATCCGGGCAACCGACGACAGCACTGCCGAGCCGACAAAGGAAACCGTCACGATCCGAGCGACGTTGGCACTCACGAACGCGAATCTCGGCAGCCGCACGGTCACGATTCCGCCGAGCGATGTCGCGAACGTGCCGGACGTGACGATTGCTGCGGGAACCTCCGTGACCGAAGGCGGCACGGCGTCATTCACGCTGGAACGCACCGGCGCCACCACAGCGGCGCTCACGGTTTCCGTGCGAGCGGTCGCCAGCGGGGCAGCCCTCAGCAGCAGCGCTCCCTCCAGCGTCACCTTCGTCGCCGGCAGCAGCACCGCCACGTTGAGCCTGCCGACGCGCGACGACACGGTCGTGCGGGACGCGGGCGGGCAGGTGACGGTGTACCTGCTGGGCAGCATTTCCAATCCCCCCGCATATCTCACGACGCCGCAGAGCGGCGCGACTGTTGCCGTGAGCGACAACGACGTCGCCAACTTCACCCTCACCGCTTCCGCGAACCGGTTGACCGAGGGCCAATCGCTCACGCTGACCGTCGATGCGGGCGGAGTGACCTTCCCGACAGCTCAGGAGATCGAACTACGGCTGGCTGGCACGGCTGAGCTGGGCACCGACTACCGAATCGGCGGCCAAAGTGGACCGTCGCCCCACCGCATTTCGCTGCCTCGGGGCCAGCGTTCGGCCCGGGTGTCCTTGACCGCTCTCTATGACGACGTCGCGGACAGTCCGGCAGACAACCCCGAGACGATCCAGATCAACGCCTACTACGACAACAACTGGATCGATTCGGCGGACATCGAGCTCGTTGACGGCACACGCCCGCAGGGGACTGGCCCGGTTGGCGGTGGTGGACCCTCTGGCGGTGGTGGCGGTGGTAGCGGCAGCGTCGGAGACGCTGGTGGCAGCTCGGGAGGATTCTGCGCGGACGGCAGCGTCGTCGTGGTGGCTAACGGCTGGAGCCCAGCCGACATCGGCGTGGCCTCAGTGCTTGCGGCGCGCACTCCCGATTCGGCGGTGCTCTATTCCCGTGCGGAAGCGCTGCCAGCAAGCATGGCTCGGTTTCTGCGCATCTGTGGCCCCGGCCGGGTCGTGCTGGTCGGCGGCCACCTCGCCCTTACTCGGGAGGTGCGGTCCGCGGCATCGTCGGCCGCGGACGAGGCGGATGTCGACCGCGTCAGCGGCGCGACCCGTGTGGACACCGCGGCCACCGTGGCATGGCAGATCCTCGGAGATGCCGGATCGCCGACTGCAGCAACCGTGGTAGTGGCCAATGGCTGGAGCCCACCCGATATCGGCGTTGCCGCGTCGCTGGCGGCACGCATTCGCGACTCGGCGGTGCTGTACGTGTTGCCGGGAGGTGTGCCTGAGGCGACGCGAGCGCTGATCGCCGAATATCTCCCTGCGCGAATTCTGGTGGTTGGGGGTGCCAGCGCTGTCACACCCGAGGCCGTGAACTCTCTCGCCGCGTCCGCGCCCGGTGCATCCATCGAGCGCATCACCGGTGCGGACCGCGCTGAGACAGCAGCCAACGCAGCGCGCCACGCCGCGACTGCTGCTGGCTCGTCGGCCTCCACGGTGGTGGTGGCCAATGGCTGGAGTCCGCCCGATATCGGTGCCGCGGCGTCGCTGGTGGCACGTGCTAGCGATTCGGCGGTGGCCTATGTGTCGCCGGGGGAGCTGCCGCTGGCGACGCGGGCGCTGGTTGCCGAACTGCGGCCGGCTCGCATCGTGATCGTAGGCGGCGCTGCCGCTGTCACCCCCGAGGTGGTCGCCGCTATCAGCGTTGCGTCGCCGGGAGCGAGAATTGAGCGCATCTCGGGTGCCGACCGGATTGCCACCGCTGAGCGCGTAGCTCGCCAAGTTCTGGAGGACTCCGAACCCTGAGCTCGGCGATCTGGGTTTGCCGCCGACAGCGAGTCGTCCATCGGGCGCTGGCAGACGCTGAGCGCTAGGTTGCCGCGGCATGGGTGAGTTTTGTTATGCGGAGCGCGACGGGCACCTGTTCGTCGTCACGATCAACCGGCCGGAGCGGATGAATGCCTTGCACCCGCCCGGCAATGCCGAGATGTCGGACCTGTTCGACGAGTTCCAGAACGACCCGGACCTGTGGGTGGCGATTGTGACGGGGGAAGGCGATCGAGCCTTCTCGGCCGGAAATGACCTGCGGTACCAGGCCGAGGGCGGCGACCGTTCGGCGATGCCGTCGTCGGGCTTTGGGGGTCTCACGTCGCGCTGGGATCTCGACAAGCCGGTCATCGCGGCCGTGAACGGCGTGGCGATGGGCGGCGGGTTCGAGATCGCGCTGGCCTGCGACATCATTGTGGCGTCCGAGAACGCGCTCCTGGCGCTGCCCGAGCCCAAGGTGGGTCTGGCAGCGCTGGCAGGCGGCGTGCATCGCCTGCCGCGCCACATCGGGTTGAAGCGAGCGATGAGCATGATGCTGACGGGTCGTCACGTGCCTGCCGCCGAGGCCAAGGAGATGGGCATCGTCGCCGAAGTAGTCCCGCAGGGCGAGGCGCTGGCGTGCGCCCGCCGCTGGGCCGAGATGGTCCTCGAGTGCTCGCCGATGTCCATCCGGGCCACCAAGCAGGCCGCTATGCAGGGTCTCAACGAGGCCGGCGTCCGGGCTGCCCATGAAGGCCGCTACGAGGCGGTGCGGGCCATGAACGGCAGCGCCGACTTCATCGAGGGGCCGCGGGCGTTCTCAGAGAAGCGCCCGCCCCAGTGGCAGGGCCGCTGAGGCTTGTGCTGCCTTAGTCGGCGCCGGGGATCCAGCTGGTGCCGGCCAGCGGCACTTTCGCCATTGCCGCGGCTTCGACGGTGAGCGCCGCCAGGTCCTCTGGTTCCAGGTTCAGCACGTGCGACTTGCCGTTGGCGCGGGCCAGGATCTGCGTCTCGATGCTGAGCACCTGCAGGTAGTTGGCCAGACGCCGCCCGGCCAGTACTGGGTCGAGCCGTGCTGACAGATCTGGGTCTTGGGTGGTGATGCCAGCAGGATCGGTACCGGCCTGGAAGTCCTCCCAGAATCCTGCCGAGGTGCCCAGCTCGCGATAGTCGGCTTCGTAGGCAGGGTCGTTGTCGCCGATGGCGATCAGCGCAGCGGTGCCGATCGAGGCGGCGTCGGCGCCCAGCGCCAGGGCCTTCGCCACGTCGGCCCCCGAGCGGAAGCCGCCTGCCGCAATCAGCTTCACCTCGCGGCGGTGCACACCGAGCTCCCGCAAGGCCCGCACTGCCTCGGGAATCGCCGCGATCGTCGGGATGCCGACATGCTCGATGAACACGTCCTGAGTGGCGGCCGTGCCGCCCTGCATGCCGTCCACCACCACCGCGTCGGCGCCGGCCTTCACCGCCAGCGCGGTGTCGTAGTACGGGCGGGCGGCACCCACCTTCACGTAGATCGGCACCCGCCAGTCGGTGATCTCGCGCAGCTCGCCGATCTTGATCTCCAGATCGTCGGGACCGGTCCAATCCGGGTGGCGGCACGCCGAGCGCTGGTCGATCCCAGTCGGCAGCGTGCGCATCTCGGCCACCCGCTCGGTGATCTTCTGACCCAGCAGCATCCCGCCGCCGCCCGGCTTGGCCCCCTGGCCCACCACCACTTCGATGGCATCGGCCATCCGCAGATGGTCCGGGTTCATGCCGTAGCGAGAGGGCAGGTACTGATACACGAGCACCGAGGAGTGCTCGCGTTCCTCCATCGTCATGCCGCCGTCGCCGGTGGTGGTCGAGGTGCCGGCGGCCGATGCGCCCCGACCCAGCGCCTCCTTGGCCTGCGCCGACAGCGAGCCGAAGCTCATCCCGGCGATCGTGACGGGGATCTCCAGGCGCACCGGACGCTCGGCGCGGTCTTCGCCGATCACCACATCGGTGCCGCACGCCTCGCGGTAGCCCTCCAGCGGGTAGCGCGACATAGAGGCGCCCAGGAACACGAGGTCGTCCAGGGTGGGCAGGCGACGCTTGGCTCCCCAGCCGCGGATGCGGTAGATGCCGGTGTTGGCCGCCCGGCGGATCTCGGCGATCACGTTGCGGTCGAAGGTGTACGACTCGCGCAGGTGCCAGTTCTCGGGGTCATTCTCGGCGACTGGGTCGAGGCCGTCCCGCGGCGTTGCGCCCGATGCTCCGTTCGGTGTCGCGCTCACTGGCCGTCACCGCCGGTCGCCTGTGCGGCCGCTTCCGCGGCGTCCACGTCGTCGATCGTGAAGTTGTAGAGGCGGCGGGCCGAGCCGTATCGGCGGAATTCGCCGGCATCAGCGCTGCCTGCCGCACCGCCAGCGGCGGCCAGCAGCCGTGCCACCGTCTCGGCGTGTTCGGGCCGCATCTCCTTCTCGATGCAATCGGCACCCAGCGATTCCACGGCGCCCCGTACGAAGATCTGCGCCTCATAGATCGAGTCGCCAAGGTCGGCCGCTGCGTCACCGCAAACCACCAGGTTCCCGGCTTGGGCCATGAACGCGCTCATGTGTCCGACGTTGCCCCCGACCACGATGTCGACGCCCTTCATGGAGATGCCGCAGCGGGCACCGGCATTGCCGCCCACCACTAGCAGGCCGCCGCAGCCGGTGGCGCCCGCCGACATGGTGGCGTTGCCGGTGATACGCACCTCGCCCGACATGATGTTCTCAGCCAGTCCGGTGCTGGCGTTTCCCTCGATCAGCACCCGCCCCCGCTGGTGCATGCCGGCGCCGTAGTAGCCCACCGAGCCCCGCACCACCACATCAATGGCCGCCGTGATGCCGCAGGCCACCGCATGGGCGCCGCGGGGATTGATCACCTCGAACGACTCGCCGTCGGCGGCCTCGTGCAGAGCCTGATTGAGCTTGCGCCGAGCCGCCTCGGCGAGATCGAACGTCCGCACCGCCCCGCTCACGCCGCCAGGCTCCAGGTGTAGATCCGGGCCGGCTCGGGTTCCCAGACCTCGGCGTCCAGTGCGCCGGGCAGGCGGGCGATGGCCCGGTACTCAGACGACATGGCAACCCAGTCGTCGGTCTCGGCGACCACTGCGGGCTTGCAGGCGATGGGATCGCGCAGGATGGCGAATCCGTCAGCGACGCCGATGGCGAAGGTGTAGAAGCCGTCGAGATCGCTCAGCGCACCTTCGAGGGCCTCAGTGATGCTGTCGCCCGAGCGCATGCGCCAGGCCAGGTAACCGGCGGCCACCTCGGAGTCGTTCTCGGTCTGGAACGACTCTCCGTGGCCTTCGAGCTGGCGCCGCAGCCGGTTGTGGTTCGACAGCGATCCGTTGTGAACCAGGCAGGTGTCCGAACCCGTCGAGAACGGATGCGAGCCGTTGGTGGTGACTGCCGACTCGGTGGCCATGCGGGTGTGGGCCAGCGCATGGGTGCCGGTGCGCGACCTCAGGTCGTAGCGCTCGGCGACCAAGTCGGGGTAGCCCACGGCCTTGAACATCTCGATCCTGTTGCCCTGGGCCAGCACAGTCGTGCCTGCGACGTTGTCGATGATCCACTGGCGGGCAGCTCGACCGTCGCCGTCGGTGGAGAACACCGCGTGGTCATGCACCCCCTGGACAGTCACCTCCGCGCCCAGGGCTCCCTCGAGGGCTGCAGCCACCGGCCCCCAGTCCACCTCGCGGCCCTCGGCCAGCACGGTGATGCGAGTGCGGCCCCGGACGCCGGCGTCGTACACCGCAAAGCCGGCGCTGTCCGGGCCGCGGTCGCCCATCTCGGCGAGCATGACTTCCGTCAGCCGTCCCAGTTCGTGCCGGTGCGTTTCGGTTTTGCAGAACAAGCCCACAATCCCGCACATGGCCTACCCCCAGCCCGAGATTCCCCGCGCCCGTCCGTCGAGCCTCCCGCACCGTAGCGCCCAGTCCGGCTGAGGGCCGCCGTGGACCGGCCTCAGTTCGGGGTCACTTGCGGGGTGTGTCTGGTTCGTTGAGTACTGTCGGCGCGGGGCCGCAACCGAACTGACGGCCGCAATGTCACGAGCGCCGGGGGGAGCAGGGCATGAGCGACGGCACTGACGCAACCGAGGAGATCCGCAGCCGGGCCGAGGCTGACGGCGTGGAGTTCATCTACGCCATGTTCGTGGAGATGCACGGGAAGCCGTGCGCCAAGCTGGTGCCGGTCAGCGCCTTGGACGGGCTCATGAGCGACGGGGCTGGCTTCGCCGGTTTCGCCGCCGGCCCGATGGGCCAGGACCCCTCCAGCCCCGACATCTTGGCCCTGCCCGATCCGGCCTCGTACACCCAGCTGCCGTGGCAGCCGAACGTGGCCGCGATGCAGTGCGACCCGACGGTGGAAGGCGAGCTGTGGCCGTACGCGCCACGGGTGATCCTGCGCCGGGCGCTGGAGGCAGCGGCTGAGCGCAATCTGGTGCTCAAGTCCGGCGTGGAGGCCGAGTACTCACTGGTGGTGCGCAACGAGGACGGCTCACTCTCGGTTGCCGACGACCGCGACAACATGACGCTGCCCTGCTACGACGCCAAGGGCCTCACCCGGATGCTGCCGCATCTCACTGCGGTGTCGAGGAATCTCGACGCCATGGGATGGGGCAACTACGCCAACGACCACGAGGACGCCAACGGGCAGTACGAGCAGAACTGGCTGTACTCCGACGCGCTCACCACCGCCGACCGGCTGATCCTGTTCAGGCTGATGGTGCACACCCTGGCCCAGCGCGACGGCCGCTACGCCACGTTCATGCCCAAGCCGTTCGCCGACAAGACCGGCAACGGGCTGCATGCTCACACGAGCCTGTGGACCGCTGACACCGACGAACCGCTGTTCATCGGCGGATCTGCCGGCGGGCCTGACACCAAGGGGCTGGGCCTGAGCGACATGGCGTACAAGTTCGTCGGCGGGCTGCTGCGACACGCCCGCTCGCTGGTGGCAGTGGTGTGCCCCATCGTCAACTCCTACAAGCGCATGGGGGTGGGAGCCCCCACCTCGGGTGCCACCTGGGCGCCCGCCTATGCGGCCTATGGCGGCAACAACCGCACGCAGATGATCCGCATCCCCGAGCCGGACCGCATCGAGATCCGCCTGGGCGACGGTGCCGCCAACCCCTACCTGATGTTCGCGGCGTACCTGGCCTGCGGGCTGGACGGGATCGATAACGACATCGATCCGGGCGACCCCAATGTCGACAACCTGCACGCCATGTCGGCCGAGGAGGTGGCCGCCAAGGGGATCGCCGTGCTGCCGCCCACCCTGCTGCACGCCGCCGAGGAACTGGCGGGCAACGAGGTGCTCGGGGCCGGGCTGGGCGACACTGCTGAGGGTCCCTACCGGGACTACTTCGTGAAGACCAAGAAGGATGAGTTCCTGGCTCACCACAGCGTGGTCACCTCTGGCGAGGTCGATCAGTACCTCACGCTGTTCTGAAAAGATGAACCCATGAGCGGATCGAACGCCCCTGACCAGCAGGCGTCGGATCGGGCTGCAGCACGTGCAGCCGCTGTCGCCGACGCGATGGACGACATCGCCAAGATCGATGCGCACGGCCGTGAGCACGGCGGCATCGACCGGGCCGGCATCGCACGCATCAAGGAACGGCTGCTGGAACTGGCTGCCGTCGAGCACCTGTTCCCGCCCGAGGACTTCCCGGCGCCTGACGGCGAGCGGGGCTCGTTCAACTACCGCTTGGCGCAGAACGACGACGGCACGTTGGCGCTGTATGTCCAGAGCGTCGGCGTCGGCACCTCGGCGCCGCCGCACGAGCACCTCACCTGGGCGGTCATCGTGGGCATGCGCGGCCAGGAGCTGAATCGCTTCTACGACTGCTGCGCCGGTGAGGGCGAACCGCATGTCGACCGTGAGGAGATGGTCGAGCGCGGCACTGGCGTCGCGATGCTCGGGCACGACATCCACTCGATCCACATCGAAGGCGCCTCCACCAACTTCCACTGCTACGGCTTGGCCATGGAGAACATGACCGGTCGCCGCTACTGGAACGCCGACCAAGGTGAGTGGCTGGTCTTCGCCGATTCGTCGAGCATCGTCGAAGCCCGTCCGGGCTACCCGACAACGGCCGCCGCCTGAGCCGCATGGCCACGGGTCGGCGGCTCACGCTGCGCCGGCCGATGCCTGAGTCGCCACCGGGGCGGCGTGGCTCAGTCTCGAGGGAAGTGTGATGGCTGACGTTCGCACCATTTCGGCGGCCGAGTTGACGGAACTGCACCGGGGGCTGCTGCGCGGTGACGGCACCGAGCTGGCGCTGACCGATGCCCGTGAGCCGACCGAGTTCACCCGGCGTCACCTGCTGTATGCGGCGAACCTGCCGCTCAGCCACGTGGGCTTGGAGGTGGCGGCCCGCATCCCAAGGCTGGATACGCCGGTGGTGATCTGCGACGGCGGCGGGGGAGAGGCTGCGGCAGTCGCGCTGGAGCTGACCGTGCTGGGCTACACCGAAGCAGCCGTGCTGGACGGCGGCATCGATGCCTGGGCAGCCGCGGGTGGCGAGCTGTACTCGGGCATCAACGTGCCGTCCAAGCTGTTCGGCGAGCTGGTCGAGGAGCACTTCGGCACGCCGCACGTGACCGCCGCCGAGTTGGCTGGCTGGCTGGCCGACGGCCGCGACCTGGTGGTGCTGGACTCGCGCACGCGCCGGGAGTTCAACCGCATGAGCATTCCGACCGGACGGTCCTGCCCCGGCGGAGAGCTGGTGCGCCGGGTGCATGACCTGATCGACGACGGCACGACCGTGGTCGTCAACTGCGCCGGCCGGACCCGCAGCATCTTGGGCGCGCAGTCGCTGCGCTCCGCGGGCCTGGACCGGGTCGTGGCGCTGAAGGACGGCACGATGGGCTGGGAGCTGGCTGGGCTCAAGCTGGAACACGGCCGCGACGAGCTGGCCCCCGAGCCCAGTGCTGCGGGCAGAGCCCAGGCCGAGGCGGCGGCACAGACGGTGGCAGAACGCTGCGGTGTGCGCACGGTCGACCGTGATGAGCTCGACGACTGGCTGGCCGAGGGCGGCCGCACCACCTACTTCATGGACGTGCGCACACCCGAGGAGTTCGCGGCCGGGCACCTGACCGGCGCGATCGGCGCCCCCGGCGGCCAGCTCGTGCAGGCCACCGATGAGTACTTGGTGACCCGTGGGGCCCGGGTGGTGCTGGCCGACCATGACGGCATCGGCGCCACCATGACCGCATCGTGGCTCATCCAGATGGGCTGGGACGCCTACGTGCTCGAGCCGGGATGGCTCGAAGATGCGGAGCTTGTCACCGACGGTGCCGACGAGACCGCCGCCGCGATCCGCTCACGCCAGCCCCCGTTGCCCTACGACCCCGAAGACGCCGATGTGGCCCGCGCCGCCATGGAGGCCTACCTGGTCTGGGAGGTCGCCCTGCCCGACCAGTACGCCGGCGACGACCTCGTCGAATTCCGTTTCTGCTAGCAAGCCCGCCGGGTCTACGCTGGCTGCTACGAGCGGGACGGACCCAGCGCACGGCTCATGTTGTTGGAATGGGTCCGTCCCGCCGTCGCGCACCGTAGTTCTCAGACCCTTTCGATGAGCCTCGATTTAATTCGGTCTTCTGATTCTCGTCGTGGCTAGAGGTCGGCGAAACGCTCGATGGTCTCGGCCCAGGCGCTGGCGTCGTCGGGCGTGGAGATGACCGTCTGCAGCCCGGCCATCGGCGACACCGGTACGGCGATCCGGCTGACGCCGCGGCGCGCCAGGTCGGGAATCTCGTCGAGATCGGCCGGCAGCTGCACGGTGATCTCCAGCGCATCGGGATCCCGGCCGTGCTCGGCGGCAGTCTGGCGGGCCAGATCGATCAGGTCCCAGGGCGCGCCCCGGGCGGGGAAGTAGCCGTCGCCGAGCCGTCCCGCCCGCCGCGCTGCCACCTTCGAGTCGCCTCCCACGATGATCGGCACCGAGCCGTTCACCGGCTGCGGACGGCAGTACGCAGCGTCGAAGTTCACGAACTCGCCATGGAACGTGGGCCGCTCGGCTGACCACAGCTCGCGCATCGCCGCCACGTACTCGTCGGTGCGCCGCCCCCGGTCGTCGAAGTGCTCGCCGACCCCGATCGCGTCGAACTCCTCGCGCATCCAGCCCACGCCGATGCCCAGCAGCACCCGGCCGCCCGACATGTGGTCGAGCGTGGCGATCTGCTTGGCGCACACCACCGGGCTGTGCTGGGGCACGATCAAGATGCCGGTGCCGAAGTTGATGGTGGACGTCACGCCCGCCATGTAGGCCATCCACATCAGCGGGTCGGGCAGCAGCAGATCCTCGACGCCGCCGGCCATCTTCCCGTCAGGGCTGTAGGGGTACTGCGACTGGTAGCCCGACGGGATGACGGTGTGCTCCACCGTCCATGCAGATTCGAAGCCGGCGGCCTCGCCCGCCTGCACGAGTTCGGTGGCCAAGGCGGTGTCCATGGCGAACTTGCCGGTGTTGCAGTACCTGAGTCCGAATTTCATCCTGATCTCCTCCTCGATGGCGGTGGCGGCCCGCAGTCTCGCACGCAGCCCCGCGGCCGGGCCGGGCTGCTGGCGCTGCCTTCGGGTGCAGGCGTGGGCCGCGCACCGGCCGGAATCGCGGCTCGATCCAATACCGTGCCCTCACCTGTCCTCACGTCTCCGGCCCAGGATTCCCCATGCCGTTCTTGCCACACGTCTCGGACATCTTCGACGCGTCGCGCTGGAGCGACGTCGACGGGTTCGACTTCACCGACATCACCTACCACCGCGCCAACGAGCACGGCACCGTGCGCATTGCGTTCGACCGGCCCGACGTGCGCAACGCCTTCCGCCCGCACACCGTCGACGAGCTGTACCGGGCGCTGGACCACGCCCGGCAGACCCCTGACGTGGGCTGCATCCTGCTGACCGGCAACGGCCCCGCGCCGGCCGACGGCGGCTGGGCGTTCTGCTCGGGCGGCGACCAGCGCATCCGCGGCAAGGACGGCTACCGCTACGCCGACGGCGAGACCGCCGACGACATCGACCCGGCCCGCACCGGGCGCCTGCACATCCTGGAGTGCCAGCGGCTCATCCGCATGATGCCCAAAGTGGTGATCTGCGTGGCGAGCGGCTGGGCGGCCGGCGGCGGGCACAGCCTCCATGTCGTGTGCGATCTCACCATCGCCTCCGAAGAGCACGCCCGCTTCCGCCAGACCGACACCAACGTGGCCAGCTTCGACGGGGGTTTCGGCTCGGCCTACCTCGCTCGCCAGATCGGCCAGAAGAAGGCCCGCGAGATCTTCTTCCTCGGCCGCACCTACACCGCCTGGGAACGCTTCGATATGGGCGACGTGAACGCGGTGGTGCCTCACATTCAGCTGGAGTCGGTGGCGCTGGAGTGGGCGGCCGAAATCGTCTCCCGTTCACCCACGGCACAGCGCATGGCCAAGTTCGCGTTCAACCTGATCGACGACGGCCTGGTGGGCCAGCAGGTGTTCGCCGGCGAGGCCACCCGGCTGGCCTACGGCACCGATGAGGCCGCGGAGGGCCGTGACGCATTCCTAGAGAAGCGCGACCCGGAGTACGAGCAGTTCCCCTGGCACTTCTGACCAAGGCCGCGAGGCCGGGTCGGGCGCACTGCTAGGTGGGACGCAGGCGCTGCATGAGCGTCACGTCAAGCCAGCGCCCGAACTTTCGCCCCACCTCTCGCTCCACACCGACAAGCTCGAAGCCGTGTTTGGCGTGCAATGCCACCGACGCAGCGCCGGCGTCGGCGATCCGGGCGAACACTGCATGGAACCCATGGTCGTCGGCGAGTGCCACCAGGTCCCCGAGCAGCAGGCTGCCCACACCTCGACCGTGATGGTCGCGATGCACGTAGACGGAGTCCTCGACGCTGGTCGAATACGCCGGTCGGGTGCGGTAGGGCGACAGGCACGCCCAGCCCAGCACTGTCTCGCCGGATCCGTCGTCAGCATCGCCACCGGAACCCTCGTCGGACACCGCCACGATGCACGGGTAGGCGCCCGAGTGCTCCCGCATCCAGGCGGCCTGCTCGGTCGCCGAACGGGGCACCATGTCGAACGTGGCGGTGCCCTCGGTGACCTCGCGGTTGTAGATCTCCGCGATCGCATCGGCATCGGCCATCGTGGCCAGCCGGGTACGCATGGCAGCGAAGCTACCGAAGGGTCACAGATACACTCCGGATCCCACACTGTTCGGCGCACATCGCTGGCGATGGCGCACGAGCGTCGCCCCGTTAGCTCAGTAGGCAGAGCACAGCCATGGTAAGGCTGGTGTCGCCGGTTCGATTCCGGCACGGGGCTCGCCGCTACCCTGCGGCCCGCAAGGCGGGATAGCTCAGTTGGTCAGAGCGCACGGCTCATAATCGTGAGGTCCTGGGTTCGAGTCCCAGTCCCGCTACTGGAACGGCTTGCGCGCGTCGCCCCTGGACGCGAGCCAGATGCCTGCCGGTAGCCTGTTGCGGCGGACATTCGCCAAGAAGGCCCGCACTGAGTGTCACCCGTGCATCGCGCGCGATGCACCGACGCTGAGGGCAGTAGCTCAATTTGGTAGAGCACCGGTCTCCAAAACCGGCGGTTGCGGGTTCGAGTCCCTCCTGCCCTGCGCCCCCGCCGGTTTGGACCGTCAGCCCGACGGACTGACCATGCCCAAGCCCCCGAAGACAAGTCCCTAACGAACCCCCGGGCCGGAGATATTCCCGATGGCCATGAACCGACGGACACGCCGTCACCTGCAGCGCCAAGGCGAGATGACCGCTGACGGCACGCCCGCGGGGAGGCGCGAGCGGCGTCAAGCCGCTTCGGCGACGCCGACCACCGAGCGCGCTGGACCGGCTCAGTTCGTCGGCGAGATCCGGTCCGAGCTGAAGAAGGTGATCTGGCCGACCCGAGCCGAGATCGTCAACTACTCGATTGTGGTGTTCATCACCATCGTGATCCTGACGGCGATGATCGCCGGATTCGACTGGATTCTGGGCGAGGGCGTCCTGCGCCTCTTCGACGTGAACTGACGAGCATCTGAACTGACGAACATGAGTGACCTGACCGACACCCCCGCAGAACCTGAGACCGACCCGATGGCGACCGCCCGGCGGTTGCTGAGTTCCCAGACGGCGACCACCTTGGTGGGGCCGGGCGCTGAGCCTGTCGAGACCGCCGGCACCGCAGACGCCGTTGATGCGACCGCCGAGGGGGGTGGATTCGTCGACGTGCTCACCGAGGACGAGCTGCTTGCTGCCGACGAGCCGGATGCGAAGCGGGTTTCGCCCTACGACCGCCCGGGCCGCTGGTTTGTCGTGCACACGCAGTCGGGTTACGAGAAGAAGGTGAAGCAGAACCTCGAAGCCCGCATCGGCACCTTCGACATGGAAGAGCAGATTCTCGAAGTCGCGATCCCGATGGAGGACGTGATCGAGTTCAAGGGCGGCCGAAAAGTCGTCGCCAAGAAGAAGGTCTTTCCCGGCTACCTGCTGATCCGCTGCCGTCCCAGCGACGAGGCCCATCACATGATCCGCAGCACACCGGGAGTCACCGGCTACGCCGGTCCGGGCGGCAAGCCGTCACCGCTGCGCCGCCGGGAGGTGGAGGCATTCCTGGCCGAGCCCGACGACGGGCCCGAGATGCCGCGCCGCACCAAGCCGTCGATGATCTTCGAGATCGACGAGGGCGTGCGTATCAAGGAAGGCCCGTTCTCTGACTTCCAGGGTCAGGTCATCGAGATCAACGAGGAGCAGCTGAAGGTGAAGGTGCTGGTGAACATCTTCGGCCGCGAGACTCCCGTCGAGCTCGACTTCGTACAAGTCGCAAAGATCTGAGCCCCAAGGAGCATGTGATGGCAGACAACCCGGCACGACCCGCGGCAGGCCGTGGCAAGCGGGTGAGCGCGGTTGTGAAGATCCAGATCCCGGCCGGGCAGGCATCGCCGGCGCCGCCGGTGGGCACGGCGCTCGGACCGCACGGCGTCGCGATCATGGACTTCTGCAAGGAGTACAACGCCAAGACCGAGAGCCAGCGCGGCACGATCGTGCCGGCGGAGATCACGATCTTCGAGGACCGGTCGTTCACGTTCATCACCAAGACGCCGCCGACCTCGGTGCTGCTGCGCCAGGCAGCCGGTCTGGAGACGGCGGCCAACAACCCCGGCCGCGAGACCGTGGCGCACATCACTGAGGCCCAGGTGGCCGAGATCGCCACGACGAAGATGCCCGATCTCAACGCACGCGATCTCGAGAGCGCCAAACTGCAGGTGATCGGCACCGCGCGGTCGATGGGCATCGAAGTCGCGGGCTGAGTCGAGGCACAGCAGAGGAGCCCCCCAGATGTCAGGGAAGAAGTACGCCGAGGCGACACGGCGGTACGACAGGCAGATGATGCACGAGCCCGCCGCGGCCATCGACATGGTGCGGACGTTCGCGCCGGCGAAGTTCGACGAGACCGTCGATCTGTCGGTGCGGCTCGGCGTGGATCCGCGCAAGGCCGACCAGATGGTGCGCGGCACCGTCGCCTTGCCGTCGGGCACCGGCGGCGACGTGCGCGTTGCGGTGTTCGCCCAGGGTGACGCCGCGGCAGCGGCCTCCGAAGCGGGCGCCGATGTCGTCGGCGGTGCCGATCTGGCCGAGCGCGTGGAGGCCGGCTTCACCGACTTCGACGTGGCGATCGCGACCCCGGACATGATGGGTGTCGTCGGCCGGTTGGGCAAGGTGCTCGGACCGCGTGGCCTCATGCCGAACCCCAAGTCCGGCACGGTGACGCCCGATGTGGGCAAGGCCGTGGGCGAGTTCAAGGGCGGCAAGATCGAGTACCGCACGGACCGGTACGGCAACGTGCACCTGGCGATCGGCAAGGTGAGCTTCACCGCTGAAGATCTGAACGCCAATCTCGAAGCCGTCATGGACGAGCTGGCACGGGCGAAGCCGGCCAGCGCCAAGGGTCGCTACGTCCGCAAGATGGTGGTGTCCTCCACCATGGGCCCGGGCATCCGCATCGACCCCACCACGTTCAACTAGCGCCCCCAACCCCACAACCGGATCGTTGAATCGCTGGGCGCGACCGGTAGCGTTCGGCCCTCGACAACTTGCTCGCCGTAGAACTCCGGTGGCTTCGGCCTGAAATCGGCCCCGTCTGAACCTCGTTCAGGGGCTCGCCCGCCTCGGGTGAGCCGCACGGGTCGGGCCTGATGAGGCGGACGGTATTCCTGTGCGCGTATGCGTCGGGATGCGGTTCTGTCTGGTCTGCGGACCGGTGCCCGTTCTGGGACCGGGAGCGATCTAACCGCCCCAGCACATCGCATTCAGCAGCACAGGAGGTCTCGACAGTGGCGACAGCAACGACAGCTGACGGGCGCGCGCCACGGGCCGACAAGGTGGCCGTGGTGGACGAGGTCCGCGAGCGGTTCACCGACGCCGAGGCCGTGCTGTTCACCGAGTACCGCGGCCTGGACGTGGCCGAGATGGCTGACCTGCGAGGCCGCCTCATCGATGCCGACTGCCGCTACAAGATCTACAAGAACACCCTGGTTCGCCGCGCGCTGTCCGACGATGCACCGGCCGGCACCCTCGACCTGCTGCTGGGACCCACCGCGCTGGCCTTCTGCGGCAAGGATCCTTCGGCTGCCGCCAAGGCGCTGCGCACCTTCGCTGCGGAGCACGACGCACTGGTCATCAAGGGCGGCGTGCTGGCGGGCACGCTGCTCAGCGATGCCCAGGTGCGCGAACTCGCCGACCTGCCGTCGCGCGACGAGCTCATGGCGCAGATGGTCGGCGCGTTCGCTGCGCCGCTCAACGCGCTGGCTTCGATGATGAACAACCTGATCGGCGAGGTGTCCGGTCTCGTTCAAGCCTTGATCGATCGAAGCCCGACAGCCGATTCGACGACCGATTCAACAGACGACTCAACAACCACGGAGAACAACCAATGAGCACATCCACCGACGAGATCCTCGACGCCATCGGCAACATGACCGTGCTCGAGCTGGTCGAGCTGAAGAAGGCGTTCGAAGAGCGCTTCGACGTCACTGCCGCAGCCGCCGCCCCGATGATGGTGGCCGCCGCTGCCGCGGGTGGCGACGGTGACGGCGAGGCCGCCGAGGAGGCCGCCGATGAGGTCACCGTCACGCTGACTGCCATCGGCGACAAGAAGGTGCAGGTCATCAAGGAGGTGCGCTCGCTCACCAGCCTGGGTCTCAAGGAGGCCAAGGACTTGGTGGAGGCCGCCCCGAAGCCTGTGCTGGAAGGCGTGCCGAAGGCCGACGCCGACAAGGCCAAAGAAGCCCTCGAGGCTGTCGGCGCCACCGTCGAACTGTCCTGACCGGCTCCGCTGCAGCGGAGGCCCGTCGCTGGTTGTGGCACACGGCATCGCTGGATAGCGTTGCCAAGGCCGTGGCACAGGTGGCCTCCCTATTCGCGCACCCACCAGTCCCCAGCATCGAAGCCCACAGGTGGGCTCCCTGTTTGCTGCGGACGCCTGCGACTGCGCGCGCTTCCGTCCCCTCGTCGCCTGCCGCGTGCAGTCGCCGGTGACCCATCCCGAACAACTGAACCACTAGGAGAGTCCGTTGTCGTCTCGTGTCGGCCGCGAACGCTATTCGTTCGGCAACCTCGACGAAGTCCTGGAACTCCCGGACCTCGTGTCCATCCAGAAAGACTCCTTCCAACGATTCCTTGATGTCGGCCTCGCGGAGACGTTCTCCGACATCAGCCCCATCAGCGATTTCGGCGGGCATCTGCAGCTGGTCTTCTCGTTCGATCCCCATGACGAGGATCTGCGCCCGCCGCCCAAGTTCTCTGTGGAGGAGTGCAAGGAACGCGACATGACCTACTCGGCGCCGATCTTCGTGCGCGCCGAGTTCAAGAACGCCCACACCGGCGAGGTCAAGGCCCAGACCGTGTTCATGGGCGACTTCCCGATGATGACTCCCAAGGGCACGTTCATCATCAACGGCACCGAGCGGGTGGTGGTGAGCCAGCTCGTGCGCTCGCCCGGCGTCATCTTCCAGCCCGGTGAGCGCTACCGGCTGCGGAACATGTCGAAGCACCAGCTGGTGACGGCCACCATTCACCCCTACCGCGGCGAGTGGATCGAGTTCGACGTCGAGCACAAGCCGGGCAAAGATCCCACCGCCGGCAGCCGGGTGGCCCGCAAGCGTCGTCTCAGCATCTTCTCGCTGCTGCGGGCGCTGGGCTACGGCGAAGACCGCCATCCCGGCCTGCTCGAGCGGTTCGTCGAGCACTTCGACTTCCTGGAGCCCCAGTGGGAGAAGGACCGCGATGTTGCGCCGAACCAGCAGGATTCGCTGCTCGAGCTCTACAAGCGGGTCCGCCCTGGAGAAGTGGCTACGCCGGATGCCGCGTCCAACTACTTCCAGAACGCCTTCTTCGACGAGCGCCGGTACTCGCTGTCCAAGGTCGGCCGCTACAAGCTGAACCGCAAGCTCGGCCCCGAACTCGACCGCGTGTCCGAGCTGTTCGGCCTGAACTTCATCGACGCTGATCACCCCGACGCACTCGAGCATCCCGAGTTGATCCGTCCCGATCCCGATTCCACGGTGCTCACCCGCAGCGAAGTCCTGGCCACGGCGAGCTACCTGCTGCACCTGGCGAATGCCGAACCCGGCTACCGGCTCGACGACCAGGACCACTTCGCCAACCGCCGCATCCGTTCGGTGGGCGAGCTGATCCAGAACCAGGTGCGCATCGGCCTCAGCCGCATGGAGCGGGTCGTGCGCGAGCGCATGACCACCCAGGACGTCGAGGCCATCACGCCGCAGACGCTGATCAACATCCGGCCGGTGGTGGCAGCCACCAAGGAGTTCTTCGGCACCAGCCAGCTCAGCCAGTTCATGGACCAGGTGAACCCGCTGTCAGGCCTCACCCACCGCCGCCGCCTCTCCGCGCTCGGCCCCGGCGGCCTGTCCCGGGAGCGGGCCGGCTTCGAGGTGCGCGACGTGCACTTCAGCCACTACGGCCGCATGTGCCCCATCGAGACGCCGGAGGGCCCGAACATCGGCCTCATCGGGGCGCTGGCCACCTTTGCGCGCGTCAACGAGTTCGGTTTCATCGAATCGCCCTACCGGGTCATCGTTGACGGCAAGGCCACCAGCGAGGTGCGCTACCTGACCGCGGACGAGGAAGAAGAGTTCGTGGTGGCGCAGGCCAACGCGCCGCTCAACCCCGACGGATCGTTCCGCAATCCCCGCGTGCTGGTGCGCAAGAGCCCTCAAGGCGCCAGCCTCGAGGATCTCCGCTTGCAGATGGAGCGCGACACCTACTTCGCTGCCACCACCGAGATCAGCTACGTGCCGGCATCCGAGGTCCAGCTGATGGACGTCTCGCCGAAGCAGATCGTGTCGGTGGCCACGGCGCTCATCCCGTTCCTCGAGCACGACGACGCCAACCGGGCGCTCATGGGCGCCAACATGCAGCGCCAGGCGGTGCCGCTGCTGCGGGCCGAGGCGCCGTACATCGGCACCGGCATCGAGGGCCTCGCCATGGCCGACGCCGCGGAGATGGTGCTGTCGCAGACCGAGGGGACAGCCACCGAGGTCACCGGCGACCACATCGTCCTGGAAGCCGGTGACGGCAACGAGCGCGTCTACCCGCTGCTCAAGTTCCGGCGTTCCAACCAGGACACCTGCATCAATCAGAAGGCCCTCGTCCGCCCGGGCGACCAGGTGTCGGTCGGCCAGGTGATCGCGGACGGGCCGTCCACCGATCACGGCGAGTTGGCACTGGGCAAGAACCTCCTGGTGGCCTACATGGCCTGGGAGGGCTACAACTTCGAGGACGCCATCATCCTGTCGGAGCGCCTGGTGAAGGACGACGTACTCACGTCGATCCACATCCACGAGTACGAGATCGACGCCCGCGACACCAAGCTGGGGCCGGAAGAGATCACCCGGGACATCCCCAACCTGGCTGACGACATCCTCGCCGACCTCGACGAGCAGGGCATCGTCCGCATCGGCGCCGAGGTCGAGCCGGGTGCGGTGCTGGTCGGCAAGGTCACCCCCAAGGGCGAGACAGAGCTCACGCCTGAGGAGCGGCTGCTGCGCGCCATCTTCGGCGAGAAGGCCCGCGAGGTGCGCGACACCTCGCTCAAGGTGCCTCACGGCGAGAACGGCGTCGTCACCGACATCCGCGTGTTCAGCCGCGACGATGACGACGAGCTGCCGCCCGGCGTGAACCAGCTGGTGCGGGTGTACGTGGCCCAGAAGCGCAAGATCAGCGTGGGCGACAAGCTCGCCGGCCGCCACGGCAACAAGGGCGTGATCTCGAAGATCCTGCCGGTCGAAGACATGCCGTATCTGGCTGATGGCACACCCGTCGACATCATCCTGAGCCCGCTGGGCGTGCCGAGCCGCATGAACGTCGGCCAGGTGCTCGAGGCCCATCTGGGCTACGCAGCGCGCTGGGGCTGGAAGGCCACCGACGGGGGCGGCAACGCCGAGATGATCGGCAAGGAGCCGGTCAGCAACACCGCCCGCAAGACCCGCCCCACCACCGAGCCGTCGGTGTTCATCGCAACGCCGGTGTTCGACGGCGCGCGCTGGGATGAGGTCGAGGCCGCGGGTCGGCATCCCACCATCCAGCAGACGCTGGAGAACCTGCGACCCGAGTGGATCAAGGAAGGCGGGACCGGCGAGCGCCTCATGACCCGCACGGGCAAGACCGTGCTGTTCAACGGGCGCACCGGCGAGGCCTACGACGAGCCGATCATGGTCGGCTACAGCTACATCCTGAAACTGGCGCACCTGGTCGACGACAAGATCCACGCTCGCTCGACGGGCCCGTACTCGATGATCACCCAGCAGCCGCTGGGCGGCAAGGCGCAGTTCGGCGGCCAGCGCTTCGGCGAGATGGAGGTGTGGGCGCTGGAGGCCTACGGCGCCGCCTACTGCCTGCAGGAGCTGCTCACCATCAAGTCCGACGACGTGCTGGGACGGGTGCGGGTGTACGAGGCGATCGTCAAGGGCGAGAACATTCCCGAGCCCGGCATCCCCGAGAGCTTCAAGGTGCTCATCAAGGAGATGCAGGCGCTCTGCCTGAACGTCGAAGTCATGTCGACCGCCGGGCAGCAGATCGACATCCAGGGCTTGGACGAGGACGTCTTCCGCGCCGAGGAATCGCTGGGCATCGACATCAGCAGGCCCGAGCGCGGCACCGATGAAGAAGACGAGCTGCGCCGCCAGCAGCGCATCTGATCAGCGCACAGACCCGAGCCCCTGCGAGGGCAATTCAGCACAGACCGCAAGAACTCCCACGACACACAGAGCCGGACAGCACACATGATCGACGTCAACGACTTCTCGGACATCCGGATCGGCTTGGCCACCGCCGACGCCATCCGCACTTGGTCCAACGGCGAGGTCCGCAAGCCGGAGACCATCAACTACCGCACGCTCAAGCCCGAGAAGGACGGCTTGTTCTGCGAGAAGATCTTCGGTCCCACCAAGGACTGGGAGTGCGGCTGCGGCAAGTACAAGCGCGTCCGGTTCAAGGGCATCATCTGCGAGCGCTGCGGTGTCGAGGTCACCCGCTCCAAGGTGCGGCGCGAACGCATGGGCCACATCGAGCTGGCCGCTCCGGTGGTGCACATCTGGTACCTGCGCGGCACCCGCTCATGGCTGGCCTACTTCCTGACCGGGCTGGATCCCCGCCAGGAGCTCAAGGCCAAGGCGCTGGAGCGGGTCATCTACTTCGCAGCGAATCTCGTCACCAAGGTCGAGAGCGAGAAGCTGCACGCTGACCTGCCGCGGCTCGAAGCCGAGAAGGCCGAGGAGCTCGCCGTCATCGACGAGGAGCTCGCAGAGCGCCGGGCCGAGCGGCTCGCGGAGCTGGAGAGCGAGCTCGCCTCGCTGGAGGCGGACGACGCCAAGGAGCGCGAGCTGCGCTCGGCACAGCGCGAATCCGAACGCGACCTCGAGGCCATTGACGAAGAGGCGAACGAAGAGAAGGACCTCGTGGAGCGGGCCTTTGCGGCGCTGCGCGACCTGCACGAGCGGATGATCGTCGACGACGAGGACCTCTGGCGCGAGCTGGAGGACCGTTACGGCCAGTACTTCGAGGGCGGCATGGGCGCCGAGGCCATCGCGCAGCTCATGGCCAACATGGACTTCGACGTCGAGGAAGCCGAGCTTCGAGCCGCCATCGAGGCCTCCGACGGGCGCCGGCCGTTGTCCGCGCAGCGCAAGCAGAAGGCGATCAAGCGTCTCAAGATTCTGAGCGCGTTCAACCGGCGAGACGAGCACGGGCGCCGCGTCAACGATCCGCGGGCGATGATCCTGGATGCCGTGCCGTGCATCCCGCCGGACCTGCGCCCGATGGTGCAGCTCGACGGCGGCCGCTTCGCGACGTCCGACCTGAACGACCTGTACCGGCGTGTCATCAACCGCAACAACCGGCTGAAGCGCCTGTTGGATCTTCGGGCGCCGGAGATCATCGTCAACAACGAGAAGCGCATGCTGCAAGAGGCGGTCGATGCGCTGTTCGACAACGGCCGAAGGGGCCGTCCTGTGACAGGCCCCGGCAACCGCGCGCTGAAGTCGCTGTCAGACATGCTGAAGGGCAAGCAGGGCCGCTTCCGCCAGAACCTGCTGGGCAAGCGGGTGGACTATTCGGGCCGCTCGGTCATCGTCGCCGGACCCACGTTGCGCCTGCACCAGTGCGGGCTTCCCAAGCTGATGGCGCTCGAGCTGTTCAAGCCGTTCGTCATGAAGCGGCTGGTCGACTCGGAGATAGCGCAGAACATCAAGTCCGCGAAGCGGATGGTGGAGCGCCGGCGGGCCGACGTCTGGGACGTGCTCGAAGACGTCATCAAGGAGCACCCGGTGCTGCTGAATCGGGCGCCCACGCTGCACCGGCTGGGCATCCAGGCCTTCGAGCCGCTGCTGGTGGAAGGCAAGGCAGTCCAGATCCACCCGCTCGTGTGCGCCGCCTTCAACGCCGACTTCGACGGCGACCAGATGGCCGTGCACCTGCCGCTCTCGTCCGAAGCGCAGGCAGAGGCGCGGGTGCTGATGCTGTCGGCCAACAACATCCTGAGCCCCGCCGACGGCCGGCCTATGACCGTGCCGAGTCAGGACCTGCTCATCGGCAGCTACTACCTGACCGAGCTGCGCGGCCACGATGGCACCGCCGATGACGTGGATGTCGACAAGCCCGTCTTCCGCCACCTGCACCAGATCGAGCAGGCCCTCGATCTGGGCCAGCTCGGGCTGCATCAGCCCATCGAGTGGCGCATCGGTCAGCTCAGCGACGGCAACGGCGGCTACGCAGCCACCACTCCGGGCCGGGCGCTGTTCAACGCTGCGCTCCCGGACGACTTCGAGTACGTGAACCGGCCGGTGCGCAAGGGCGACATGGGTCGCATCGTGCGCGCGCTGTCCGACAACTACTCCACCAGCGACATCGCCATCAGCCTCGATCACATCAAGGATCTCTGCTACGCCTACGCCAGCCGTTCAGGTCTGACGATCTCGGTCGACGATGTGCGCACCCCGCCCGACAAGGCGGAGATCCTCGAGCGTCACGAGGGCGAGGCGGAACGTGTCGAGACCCAGTTCCGGCGCGGCATCATCACTGATGGCGAGCGGCGCCAGAAGGAAGTCGAGATCTGGACCGACGCCACCGATGAGGTGCGCCGTTCGCTCGAGGCCGAGCTGGCCCGCACGACCTTCAACCCGATCGACATGATGGTCGGATCGGGCGCACGCGGGAACATGATGCAGGTGCGCCAGATCGCCGCGATACGCGGGCTGGTCGCCAACCCCCGCGGCGACATCATCCCGCGACCCATCAAGTCGTCCTATCGCGAGGGCCTCGCGACACTGGAGTACTTCATCTCCACGCCCGGTGCCCGCAAGGGGCTGGTCGACACGGCGCTGCGGACTGCTGACTCGGGCTACCTGACCCGCCGCCTCGTCGATGTGGCCCAGGAGCTCATCATCAACAGCGAGAACCCCTTCGACCGCCCCGGTCCGGTGAACGGGCTGTGGATCGAGGATGTCTTCGCGGACCGGCCGGACAAGCGCACGCACCTCGACACCAGGCTGTTCAGCCGCTGCCTCGCGGCGGAGGTGACGCTCAGCGACGGCACCGTGCTCGAAGCCGGAAGGCTGGTCGGTGAGGACGAGCTGATCGCGCTGCGCGACGACCCTGAGATCACGCGGGTCCGCGTGCTGTCCCCGCTCACCGACGACTCCGAATTCGGTGTGTCGGCCATGGCCTACGGCGGGTCGCTGGCGACGGGCAAGCTCATCGAGGTGGGCGAGGCCGTCGGCGTCATTGCCGCTCAGTCCATCGGCGAGCCCGGCACGCAGCTGACCATGCGGACCTTCCACACCGGCGGTGTCATCGGCGGCGAGAACATCGCCGGCGGCCTGCCTCGCGTCGTCGAGCTGTTCGAGGCCCGTACACCGCGGGGCAAGGCGGTCCTGGCTCGTCGCTCGGGGGTGGTGCGCATCGGCGAGGACGACGGTCGGGGACGCCAGATCGACGTCATCGGCGATGACGGCGCCGAGGACACCTACACGGTGCCGTCGATGTCGCGTCTTGCCGTCACCGACGGGCAGGACATCCGCGCCGGCGACCCGCTCGTGGACGGCCCGCGCGACCCCAAGGAGCTCATCGAGATCCGCGGCGTGCGCGAGACGCAGCAGTACCTCGTCTCCGAGGTCCAGAAGGTGTACCGCGAGCAGGGCGTGTCGATCCACGACAAGCACATCGAGTTGATCATTCGCCAGATGACCAGGCGGGTGCTTGTCGGCGAGCAGGGCGATTCGCCCTTCCTCCCCGGCGAACAGGTCGATCAGCGGATCTACCGCGAGGCCAACCGCGAACTGGTGGCTGAGAGCCGCCGCCCCGCCGAGGGCCGCCCGATCATCATGGGAATCACAAAGGCATCGCTCGCGACCGAGTCGTGGCTGTCTGCTGCCTCGTTCCAGGAGACGACCCGCGTGCTGACCGAGGCGGCCATCGAGTCGCGCCGCGACGGCTTGAAGGGCCTCAAGGAGAACATCATCATCGGCAAGCTGATCCCGGCAGGCACCGGTCAGGACGTGTACCGCAACATCGACACGATTGCCCCGGAGTACGAGCCGATGGAGTTCTGGTCGTCCGAGGATGCCCAAGATCCGGCCGCTTGGCTGGCCTCGATCGGCGATGAGGCGGGATTCGGCGAGGGGGAGTTCGAGGAGAACGTCGCGTCGATCACCGACGCCAGTTGAGCGATCGCCGCCGCGAACGGTTGTCGTGCTGAGGCGCGCTGCCTAGCCTTCAAAGCCGGTTTCGGCGCGCTGCCAGGTGGGGCATTGCGCGGATTTGCCCGACTCCTGTCCATCATCCTGTCCCCGCTGACAGTCCCGAACTCACCCCGTTTCCCTACTCGCCGAGGTTCTGGTGCCCACGATCCAGCAGCTGGTCCGCAAGGGCCGAAAGTCCAAGCCGACGAAGGTGCGTACGCCTGCGTTGAAGGGCTCGCCCCAGCGGCGCGGGGTCTGCACCCGCGTGTACACGCACACGCCGAAGAAGCCCAACTCCGCTCTGCGCAAGGTGGCTCGTGTGCGCCTCACCAGCGGTGTCGAGGTGACCGCTTACATCCCGGGCGAGGGCCACAACCTGCAAGAGCACAGCATCGTGCTGGTGCGCGGCGGCCGGGTCAAGGATCTGCCCGGCGTCCGCTACAAGATCATTCGCGGCGCGCTGGACGCTTCGGGTGTGAATGCCCGGCAGCAGGCACGCTCGCGCTACGGCGCCAAGCGGGAGTCCTGACATGCCCCGCCGAGGCGCAGCGCCCCGTCGCGACATCGCCCCCGATCCGGTCTACGACTCCACGCTCGTGACCCAGTTCATCAACAAGGTGCTGCGGCGCGGCAAGCGGTCGCTGGCCGAGCACATCGTGTACCAGGCGATGGATCTAGTCGGTGAGCGAACGGGCGGCGAGCCGCTCGAGATTCTGAAGCGAGCGGTCGACAACACCCGGCCGCAAGTCGAGGTGAAGAGCCGCCGCGTCGGCGGTGCCACCTACCAAGTGCCTGTGGAGGTGCGTCCCCGCCGCGCGACCGCGCTGGCGATCCGCTGGATCGTTGGCTTCGCCCGCGAACGGCGCGAGCGCACCATGTCAGAACGACTCGCGAACGAGCTGATGGATGCCTCCAACGGCACCGGCTCGGCTGCCAAGCGGCGTGAGGACACGCATCGCATGGCAGAGGCCAACAAGGCCTTCGCTCACTACCGCTGGTAACGGATCGCTGGCGATCTGATCGGGATATCTGGTCAATTGGGGCAACGCTGAAATGGCTCGAACGCAACCTCTCGACCGCGTCCGCAACATCGGGATCATGGCCCACATCGATGCGGGCAAGACCACGGTGACGGAGCGGATCCTCTACTACACCGGCGTCAACTACAAGATCGGCGAGGTCCACGACGGCGCCGCCACGATGGACTGGATGGAGCAGGAGCAGGAACGGGGCATCACGATCACATCGGCTGCCACCACCTGCCACTGGAACGATCACGTCATCAACATCATCGACACGCCGGGCCACGTCGACTTCACCGTCGAGGTGGAGCGCTCGCTGCGGGTGCTCGACGGCGCCGTTGCAGTGTTCGACGGCGTGGCGGGCGTGGAACCGCAGACCGAGACCGTGTGGCGGCAGGCCGACCGGTACGAAGTGCCGCGGATGTGCTTCATCAACAAGCTGGACCGCACGGGCGCCTCGTTCTTCGGCTCGCTGGCCAGCATCGAGGACCGGCTGACCCCCAACACCGCCGTCCTGCAGCTGCCGATCGGCCTCGAGGCCGACTTCGAAGGCGTCGTCGATCTCGTCGAGATGAACGCCGTGGTCTGGAAGGGCGACGACCTCGGCGCCACCTACGACACCGTCGACATTCCTGCCGATCTCGCCGACCAGGCGGCCGAGTACCGCAGCAAGCTGCTCGAACGGCTCGCCGATGTCGACGAGGACATCATGCTGGCCTACCTCGAAGGCGACGAGGTCAGCCCAGACACGATCCGGCGGGCAATCCGGCAGGGCACAGTCGACGGACAGATCGTGCCGGTGCTCACCGGCAGCGCATTCAAGAACAAGGGCGTGCAGCCGCTGCTCGACGCCGTCACGATGTACCTGCCCGCGCCGGTCGACATCCCGGCAATAGCGGGCCGCTCGACGAATGGCAAGGAAGATCTGGAACGCAAGCCCAGCGACGAAGAGCCGTTCTCGGCATTGGCCTTCAAGATCATGACTGACCCTCATGTCGGCAAGCTCACCTATTTCCGGGTGTACAGCGGCAAGTTCGAGCGCGGCGGCCAGGTGCTCAACACCACCACCGGCAACCGCGAGCGCATCGGGCGCATCCTGCAGATGCACGCCAACAACCGCGAAGACCGTGAGGACATCGCCACCGGCGACATCGTCGCGGGCATCGGGCTGAAGAACACCCGCACCGGCGACACGCTGTGCGATTCGTCCAAGCCGATCGTGCTCGAACAGCTCGACTTCCCCGACCCGGTCGTGCACGTCGCTGTCGAGCCGAAGTCCAAGGGTGACCAGGACAAGCTGGGCAAGGCGCTCACGGCGCTCAGCGAGGAAGACCCCACCTTCCAGGTCAAGACCGACGACGAGACCGGCCAGACGGTGATCTCGGGCATGGGCGAGCTGCATCTCGAAGTGCTGGTCGACCGGATGCTGCGGGAGTTCAAGGTGGACGCCTCCATCGGCAAGCCGCAGGTGGCGTACCGCGAGACGATCACCTCCCCAGTCGACAAATTCGAGTACCGCCACATCAAGCAGACGGGCGGCTCGGGCCAGTATGCGGTCGTCGTCATCAACCTGAAGCCGTCGGAGCCGGGCGAGGGATACGTCTTCGAAGACCACATCCGCGGCGGCGTGATCCCACGCGAGTACATCTCGTCGGTTGATGCGGGCTTGCAGTCGTCTCTGGAGAACGGTCCGCTGGCCGGCTTCCCGCTCGTGGACGTGGCCGTCGATCTGATCGACGGCAACCATCACGATGTCGACTCCTCCGAGATGGCATTCAAGATCGCCGGCACGATGGCCATGCGCGATGCGGCCCGGCTGGCGCGGCCGGTGCTGCTGGAGCCGGTCATGTCGGTGGAGGTCGTGACACCCGAGGATTACATGGGCGACGTCATCGGCGACCTCAACTCGCGGCGCGGTCGTGTCGGGCAGATGGAGCTGCGCGGCGTGAACCAGGTGATCGACGCCAAGGTGCCGCTGTCGGAGATGTTCGGCTACGCGAACGACCTGCGGTCTCGCACCCAAGGCCGCGCGACGTACAGCATGCAGTTCGACAACTACGAGCAGGTGCCGCGCACCATCGCTGAGGAGATCATCAAGCGCATCCGCGGCGAATGACGCAGCCGGCTGCCGGCGGGCCGCGGTTGGCCCTGCAGCCGGTCACTGGCCCATCCCATTGGAACTGGGCCGCGGCATCCCTAGCCTCACACCGTTCAGAACCTTGAAGAAACAAAGACAACAGGCATCCCTGCACCTCACTCACCCCTGATAGGCGAGCAGAACCCCGAAAGGCGGGTACGACATGGCAAAAGAGCGTTTCGAGCGGACCAAGCCTCACGTCAACGTGGGCACGATGGGCCACATCGACCACGGCAAGACGACACTGACGGCTGCCATCACGCGTGTGCTGTCCGAACAGTTCGGCGGCCAGGCGACGGCTTTCGACGAGATCGACAAGGCGCCCGAGGAGCGTGAGCGCGGCATCACGATCTCCATCGCGCACGTCGAGTACGAGACGGGGAACCGGCACTACGCGCACGTCGACATGCCCGGTCACGCCGACTACATCAAGAACATGATCACCGGCGCCGCCCAGGTGGACGGCGCCGTCCTGGTGGTGTCCGCCGCGGACGGCCCGATGCCTCAGACCCGTGAGCACGTGCTGCTGGCCCGCCAGGTCGGCGTGCCCTACATCGTGGTCGCCCTCAACAAAGTCGACATGGTCGACGACGAGGAGCTGCTCGAGCTCGTGGAGCTCGAGGTACGCGAGCTGCTCAGCGAGTACGGGTTCCCCGGCGACGACGTTCCGGTGGTCCGAGTCTCCGCGCTGAACGCGCTGGAGGGCGACGCGGCCGCCGCCGAGCAGATCGTCGAGCTGATGAACGCAGTCGACGAGTACGTGCCCGAACCCGAGCGCGACACTGACCGCCCGTTCCTGATGCCGATCGAGGACGTCTTCTCGATCACCGGCCGCGGCACCGTGGTGACCGGCAAGATCGAGCAGGGCATCATCAACAGCGGCGACGAGGTCGAGATCGTGGGCATCCGCGACACGCAGACCACCACCGTGACCGGCGTCGAGATGTTCCGCAAGATCCTCGATCAGGGCCAGGCGGGCGACAACGTCGGCCTGCTGTTGCGTGGCACCGGCAAGGACGAGGTGGAGCGCGGCCAGGTCTGCACCCGCAAGGGCGCGATCACCCCGCACACCAAGTTCGAGGCGCAGGTGTACGTGCTGACCAAGGAAGAGGGCGGCCGCCACAAGCCGTTCTTCTCGAACTACCGGCCGCAGTTCTACTTCCGCACCACCGACATCACCGGCGTGGTCGACCTTCCCGCAGGCACTGAGATGTGCATGCCGGGCGACAACACCGAGATGACGGTCGAGCTGATCAACCCGATCGCGATGGACGAGGGCTTGCTCTTCGCCATCCGCGAGGGCGGCCGCACCGTCGGTTCCGGCCGGGTGACGAAGATCCTTCAGTAGCGGTCAGGCCCACAGCAGTTACGCCCCAGCGCAGTTAGGCAGCGACATGGCAGCACCTCGCATCCGGATGCGTCTCAAGGCCTACGACCACGAGATCGTGGACCAGTCGGCGCAGAAGATCACCGAGACCGTGCTGCGCACCAACGCCAAGGTGCGAGGACCGGTGCCGCTGCCCACCGAGAAGCATCGCTACACGGTCGTGCGGTCCCCCCACAAGGACAAGGACTCGCGCGAGCACTTCGAGATGCGCATCCACAAGCGCCTCATCGACGTGATCGATCCCACCGACAAGACGGTCGATTCGCTGCAGCGGCTCGACCTGCCCGCCGGCGTCGAGATCGAGCTCAAAGTCCAGCCGTAGATCTCCGCCCGCACGTGGGCGCTGTGCTGGTCTATCCGCCCGCGAGCGGCCGCTGTGCTGGTCTATCCGCCCGCAAGCGGGCGGACTAAGTGCACCTCAGATGTCTCGGCGAGTTCTTCGAGCCACGGGTCCGGGATGATCTCGCCGTCGATGGCGACCGCCGTTGACGACGTCTCGACGAGGTGCGCGTTCAGGGACGGGTACAGCTCGGAGAGCTGTCGCACGAGTTCGCGTACATTCGCCGCGGAGATCGCTATCTCCGACAGGCCGCCGGTGTGCTGGCGCTGGTCGGTCGAGAAGTGAACGACCGCCATTCGAGCCGCTCCGACGAATCGGCTCAGCTAGCTCGGGCTGCGATCAGCTCTCGGCAGCCGTCAGTGCTTCGAGCACTCGCGGCGGCGAGAGCGGCAGATGGCTGATGCGCACACCCGTGGCATCGGCCACGGCATTGGCCATCACCGGCAGCGGCGGCACGATGCCCACCTCGCCCACGCCGCGCACGCCGTACGGGTGCGAGGGATTGGGCACCTCCACGATGACCGTCTCGATCATCGGCAGGTCCGACGCCACCGGGATGCGGTAGTCGAGGAAGCCCGGGTTCTCCAGGTTGCCGTCGTCGGAGTAGATGTACTCCTCATTCAGCGCCCAGCCGATGCCCTGCACGACGCCGCCCTGCATCTGGCCTTCGACGTAGCTGGGGTGGATCGCTGTGCCGGCGTCCTGTGCCGTCGTGTACCGCTCGACGGTGACTCGCCCGGTTTCCTGGTCGACGGACACATCCGCGACCTGCACCGAGAAGGCCGGCCCGGCACCGCGGGCATTCAGCGACGCGGTGGCGCCCAGCGGGCCACCGGTGCGCTTCGCATTGCCGGTGATGGCAGCCAGCGTCAGCGGCTCCTGCTCGCCAGGCCCATGCACCGCCGAGCCATCGACCCATTCGACTTCTTCGAGATCACAGTCCCAGGTCTTGGCGGCACGCTTGCGCAGCTGCTCCTTGAGGTCACGGCAGGCTTCCACTACCGCCATGCCCGTCGCGAACGTGGCACGGCTGCCCTCGGTGACATCGGTGAAGCCGACCACCTCGGTGTCGCCCACGACCGGTTGGATCAGGTGCACATCGAGGCCGAGTTCCTCGGCGGCCATCAGCGCCATCGACGCTCGGCTGCCGCCGATGTCGGGGCTGCCGGTGATCACGGTGGCGGTGCCGTTCTCGTTCAGGTTGACCGTTGCGCTCGAAGCCTCGCCGATGTTGAACCAGAAGCCGCTGGCCACGCCACGTCCTTGACCGGCAGGCAGCTCCGACTGGTAGTGATCGCTGTCGCGGATCGCTTCAAGGCACTCGCGCAGACCGATCATCGGCCACTTCGGGCCGTACGGCGTCGGGTCGCCTTGCGAGGGGCAGTTCTGGATGCGAAGGTCGAGCGGGTCCATGCCGACACGCTCAGCGATCTCGTCGACCACCGAGTCCATGGCGAATGCCGCCGCCGGAGCCGACGGTGCCCGGTAGGCCACATTGACCGGCCGGTTGAGCACCACGTCGAAGCCCTCGACATAGAGGTGATCGAGGGTGTAGGCCGACACGACGCACATGCAGCCGAGCATCGCAGCAATGCCTTGGAAGGCTCCGTTCTCGTATGCCAGCCAGGCCTTCGCCGTGGTGATCGTGCCGTCGTTGCGAGCGCCGACCTTCATCTTGATGATCGCGCCCGGGGCTGGACCGGTTGCCCGGAACACGTCCTCACGGCTCATCACGATCTTGACCGGGCGGCCCGCCTTGGTGGACAGCAGCGCCGCCACCGGCTCGATGTAGATGGTGGTCTTGCCGCCGAAGCCTCCGCCGATCTCGGCCGGGATCACCTTGATGCGCGACGTGTCCCAGCCCAGCACCGTGGCCGTCGATGACCGCACCATGAAATGGCCCTGCGAGGAGGCCCAGATGACCGCCTTGCCTTCCTGATCGCAGTCCACGACGCAGGCGTGCGGCTCGATGTAGCCCTGATGCACGGCCTGGGTGGAGAACTCCCGCTCGATCACGATGTCGGCTTCGCCGAAGCCCTGCTCGACATCGCCGCGTTCATAGACCGTGCGGGCCGCAATGTTCGACGGCTCGGTGGGCCGCGGCTCGACACCGCGGGTGAACAGAGTGTCGTGCAGCACCGGTGCGCCGTCGGCCATCGCGTCGGAGATGTTGAGCACGTGGGGCAGCAGCTCGTAGGTGACTTCAATGGCCTCCGCCGCCGCCTTGGCCTCGCGGCGGGTGGATGCCGCCACGGCCGCCACCGCGTGGCCGCTGTACAGCACCTTGTCGCGCGCGATGACCGTGCACATCAGGTTGCGGGTGGCGCCCTTGGGGGGCGCTTCGGGGAAATCGGCCCCGGTCACCACGGCCTTGACGCCGGGCATCGCCGCTGCCTTGGTGGTGTCAATGGAAATG
The DNA here is from genome assembly GCF_965208555.1 of Candidatus Poriferisodalis sp. Classification (GTDB taxonomy): domain Bacteria; phylum Actinomycetota; class Acidimicrobiia; order Acidimicrobiales; family Poriferisodalaceae; genus Poriferisodalis. The sequence goes on from NZ_OZ242342.1 coordinate 2,075,247, forward strand.
ATCTTGGCGTGGGGATGCGGCGAGCGCAGGATGTGCCCGTACAGCATCCCGGGCAGGTTCAGGTCGGCCGCGTAGCGCGCCTTGCCGGCCACCTTGTCGAGGCCGTCGTGGCGGACCGGGCGGGTGCCGACCCAGCGATAGCCAGAGGTGCCGTTGCCGTTGGTCCCGGTGCTTGCGGGTGCTTCGGTAGTGCTCATGTTCTGGTGTCCTTGTGCGATGTCGGGAGGGTCTCAGCCAGCCGATGTCAATCAGGCAGGGGTACGGATCTGGACAGCGGCCTCGAGCACCGAGCGCACGATCTTGTCGTAGCCGGTGCAGCGGCACAGGTTGCCGGCGAGCGCGTAGCGCACCTCGGTCTCGGTGGGGTCGGGATTCTCATCCAGCAATGCCTTTGCGGCGATGAGGAACCCGGGCGTGCAGATGCCGCATTGCAGCGCAGCGCCTTCCAGGAAGCACTGCTGCAGCGGGTGCAGTTCATCGGCACTGGCAAGGCCCTCGCAGGTGGTGATGGCGGCGCCGTCGGCCTCCGGGGCGAAGATGAGGCACGAGCACTGCAGGCGGCCGTTCATGATGATCGAGCAGGCACCGCAGTCGCCGGTGCCGCAGCCCTCCTTGGCGCCGATCAGCCCCAGCTCGTCGCGCAGTGCGTTGAGCAGCGACTCGCCGTCCTCGGTCAGGAAGTCGACGGCATCGCCGTTGACCTCGCAGGTCACATGGGTGCGACTCATCAGGAAGCTCCGTTCTGTCCGTTGCGCGTTCGAATGCGGTCGGCGGCGATGCCGGCCGCTCGACGGGTGAGCACGCCGGCGACCTGGCGCCGGTAGTCGATCGTGCCCCGCTTGTCGTCGATGGGATTGCAGGCCTCGCTGGCGGCATCGGCTGCTGCAGCCAGCGCCGCGTCGTCCAGGCGGCTGCCCACGAGCGCTGCTTCGGCTGCGGGCACCCGCACGACCGTGGGGGCCACGGCACCGAGTGCGACGGTGGCCGCGCTGACGGCGCCGTCGCCGTCCAGCGTGATCCTCACGCCGGCGCCGACGACAGCGATGTCCATCTCGGTGCGGGGGATGAGCCGCAGGTATGCGTCAGCGGTGCGCGCCGCAGGGCGCTCCAGCTCGAAGCCCACGACGATCTCGTCATGGGCCAGCGACGTCTGACCGGGCCCGGTGACCACCTCGGCCACCGGCACCCGCCGCTCGCCGCCGCCACCGGCGATGACGGCGACGGCGTCGTTCACCACGAGCGCCGGTACCGAGTCGGCGGCGGGAGAGGCATTGCACAGGTTGCCGCCGAGACTGCAGCGGTTCTGGATCTGATCCGAACCGATGAGACCTGCGGCCTCTGACAGGCCCGGGAAGTCGGCGGTGAAGGCGTCGTCGCCGGTCAGCACCGAAGTCGGCACCGCGGCACCGACGTGCCAGGTGTCGCCTTCGAGACTCACCGACATCAGCCGGTCGATCTTCTTGAGATCGATCACCATCGACGGCTCGGGCCGGCCGCCTCGCATCTGCGGCACCACGTCGGTGGCGCCGGCGAACACGATGGCGTCGCCGTCGGCAGCGAGCAGGGCGCTGGCCTCGTCGATAGTGGTCGGCGCGGCGTATCTCATGCGGCGCATCTCCCTCTTGTGCGGCGGATTGCGGCGGAATCAGGAACGCTGCCGTCGAGCGGCTGCATTCCCGGCAGCGGACGATAGTTGCGCTGCGGCTCCTGCGCCGCACAGACAGCGGTGAAGTCGCTGAGAAGTCTCGGCGCGAACCGGCAATCATTGCGGCGGCAGCGATGCGAGGAGCAGGTCATGACAGATGCGACGGGGTCTGGACGAGTGTCGGATTGCGTGGTGCTGGCAACAGTGCCGGATGGACCGCTCGACACCGAGCACTTCGCGCTGCAGACCGAAGAGGTGCCCGAACCCGGACCGGGCGAAGTGCTGGTGCGGGTGCAGGCCATCACCATCGGCGCTGGGCAGCGCGCGGGGCTGCAGGGCAGCGCCAGCTACGCAGGTGCGCCCCAAGCGGGGGTGGTCATGGGGGGCACCGGCGCAGGCGTGGTGGAAGCATCCAATGCAGCCAGCATCAGCGTCGGCGACACGGTGGTGGGCCGGACCGGCTGGCGTCGCCATGCGGTGCTGCGTGCCGACGAAGTGCATGTGGCCGACAGCGACCTCGACCCAGCCGTGCACCTCGGCGTGCTCGGCAACAACGGCCTCACCGCCTACTTCGGTTTGCTGGACGTCGGCAGGCCGGAGTCGGGCGAGACCGTGGTGGTCTCGGCTGCGGCGGGTTCGGTGGGTCACATCGTCGGTCAGATCGCCAAAGCGCAGGGCTGCCGGGTGGTGGGTGTTGCTGGCTCCGAGGAGAAATGTGCGCTGCTGGTCGACGAGATCGGCTTCGATGTCGCGATCAACCGCCATTCGCCGGATTTCCGGGCCGAGTTCCGGGCGGCCACGCCCGACCGCATCAACGTGTACTTCGACAACACCGGCGGCGAGATTCTGGGCTCAGCGCTGTTCCGCATGGCCACGTTCGGCCGCATCGTCTGCTGCGGTGCGGTCTCGGCCTACGACACCGCCAGCCCCGACCCGAGCCCACGCGGACTTCCGGGCCTGCTCGTGAACAACCAGGTGCGCATGCAGGGCTTCATCGTGTTCTCCTACGCCGACCGCTACGACGAGGCGCGAGCGCAGATGCGCGCATGGATCGACGCGGGCTCGCTCGTGCCGCGTCACGTCACCTACGAGGGCCTCGAATCGGCCGGCGGAGCGTTCGTGGATCTGCTCGGCGGACGCACCGTCGGCACCACCATCGTCCGCCTCGGCGACTGAGCCGCCCTGCCCGTCGAGCGGGCGCAGGCGGGTTGGGGCAGCAGGGGACCCTCGGTAGGCTGCGCAACTCGCGGCGCAGGACGTTCTGTGCCGAACCGACGTCCGGCAAGGCCGGATGCCTCCCCGCAACGGGTTGGGTATTCGGAACCGGTCGGCACAACCAGAACACCGCTCCGCCGGCACCGCCGTGCGGAGCGTTCGCATGGGGAAAGCCCGTACGGGAGAGACGCGCACATGGCGAACAAGGCGCTCGTCGCCACCAAGGTCGGCATGACACAGCTCTGGGACGACGACAATCGAGTCGTCCCGGTCACGGTGCTGCGCGTCGACGACTGCCGGGTCACGCACGTCCGCACCACCGAGCAAGACGGCTACACCGCGGTGCAGGTCACCTACGGCCACCGCGAAGCCCGCAAGGTCAACAAGCCCACCATCGGTCACTACGAGCGGGCCGGCGTCGATCCCGGCGCAGGTCTCGTAGAGCTACGGCTTGACGATGTCAGCGAGGTAACAGTCGGCGCCGAATTGGGCGCCGACCTTTTCAGTCCTGGAGAGCTCGTCGATGTGACGGCCACCTCCAAGGGCAAGGGTTTCGCCGGCACCATGAAGCGGCACAACTTCTCGGGCCAGCGTGCCAGCCATGGCGCGCACCGGGTCCATCGGGCTCCGGGTGCGATCGGCGCCTGCGCCACGCCGTCACGGGTCTTCAAGGGCACTCGGATGGCCGGGCGCATGGGCGGCGAGAAAGTGACCACGCTCAACCTTGCCGTCGTCGAGGCCGACGCTGAGCGCGGCTTGCTGCTGGTGCGCGGTTCAGTCCCCGGCCCCAAGGGCGGCACCGTGATCGTGCGCAACGCGGTCAAAGCGCCGCAAGGCGCGTCAATGGGCACAGCGCCGGCAGAGGTCTGAGGGAGATCCGATGACGCTCACGCTTGACGTTCGCACCCCCGACGGCGGCACGGCCGGCACTGTGGAGCTCGACGAGGCCATCTTCGGCATCGAGCCGAACATGGCTGCACTGCATCAGGCTGTCACCGCTCAGCTTGCCGCCCGCCGAAGCGGCTCTCACAGCACGCTCACCCGTGCGGAGGTACGCGGCGGTGGCGCCAAGCCGTGGCGCCAGAAGGGCACCGGTCGGGCTCGCCAGGGCTCCATCCGCTCGCCGCAATGGGCCGGCGGCGGTGTGGCGCACGGTCCCAAGCCCCGCGACTACCGCCAGAAGGTGAACCGCAAGACCGTGCGGCTGGCACTTCGCTCCGCCCTGAGCGATCGGGCTCGCAGCGAGCGCATCATGATCATTGACGAGTGGCGATTTGCGCAGCCCCGCACAAAGGACGCCATTGCCGTGCTTGAGAACCTGTCCCTTTCCGGACAGGTTCTGCTGGTTCTGGGCAGCAGCCCGGCACACCAGACCGCCGATCGCAGCTTCCGCAACCTCCCGTCGGTGCGCTCGGTCAGCGCGGCCGAGCTGAACGCCTACGACATCTTGCGCTCTGACTGGCTGGTCTTCACGCGCGACACCTTGCCTACCAGTGCCGGGCCCACCGACTCGGCGCCAGCCGCAAACGGCGCTGCGAGCAAGGGGGACGAACAATGAAAGACCCCCGCGACGTGCTGATTGCGCCCGTGATCTCGGAGAAGTCGTACGACTTCCTCGAGGAGGGCATCTACGTGTTCCGCGTCCACCCCTCGGCCAGCAAGCCCGAGATCCGTCACGCGGTCGAGGAGATCTTCGATGTCAAGGTCGCCAAGGTCAACACGCTGAATCGCAAGGGCAAATCCCGCCGGAACCGTCGCAACAACACGACCGGCAAGCGGCCCGACACCAAGCGGGCCATCGTCACCCTCGTCGAGGGCGACTCGATCCAGATCTTCAATTCCTGACGAGGCGTCATGGGCATTCGAGTACGCAAACCGACCAGTCCCGGCCGCAGGTTCCAGACGGTTTCCGATTTTGCCGATGTCACCGCGACCAAGCCCGAGCGCTCGCTCATCGCCAAGCAGCACTCCACCGGCGGACGCAACAACTACGGCCGCAAGACGTCCCGCCACCGTGGCGGCGGCCACAAGCAGCGGTACCGGGTGATCGACTTCCGCCGCAACAAGGACGGCGTGCCCGCCACGGTTGCGACCATCGAGTACGACCCCAATCGCAACGCGCGCATCGCGCTGCTGCACTATCACGACGGCGAGAAGCGCTACATCCTGGCGCCGGCGGGCCTGGAGGTCGGCGACAAGCTGGCCAATGGCGCGCAGGCGGAGGTGCGCGTCGGCAACGCCATGCCGTTGCGGTACGTGCCCGTCGGCACCACCGTGCACAACGTCGAGCTCAAGCCGGGCGCCGGCGGGCGTATGGCTCGCTCGGCCGGCGCCAGTGTGCAGCTCGTGGCCAAGGAGGGTGCCTACGCCACCTTGCGCCTGCCGTCCACCGAGATGCGCCGCGTGCCGATCGACTGCCGCGCCACCATCGGCTCGGTGGGCAATGCCGAGGCCGACCTCATCAAGATCGGCAAGGCCGGCCGGAATCGCTACAAGGGCGTCCGGCCCCAAACCCGCGGCGTGGCGATGAACCCAGTCGACCATCCCTTGGGCGGCGGCGAGGGCAAGTCGTCGGGAGGCCGCCACCCGGTGTCTCCGTGGGGCAAGCCCGAAGGCCGTACACGTTCCAAGAACCGCAAGTCCAACGACCTCATCGTCCGCCGCCGCCGGACGCGCGGGTCCCGGAGGTAGAGCGATGCCGCGCAGTCTCAAGAAGGGCCCGTTCGTCGACGACCACCTGCTCTCGAAGGTCGACGAACTCAATGAGAGCGGCGAGCGCAAGGTCATCAAGACTTGGAGCCGGCGCTCCACCATCATCCCCGAGATGATCGGTCACACCATCGCGGTTCATGACGGGCGCAAGCATCTGCCGGTGTACGTCACCGAGTCGATGGTGGGTCACAAGCTGGGCGAGTTCGCGCCGACGCGGACGTTCAAGTTCCACGCCGGCCAGGAACGCGGGGGTAGGCGATGAGCGGGTTGATCGATCTCGACGTCATCGCAGGCGCGAAGGCGACGCACAAGTACGCGCGCCTGTCCGCGTCGAAGGCGCGGGTGGTGCTCAACCTCATCCGCGACGAAGACCTGGCGCTCGCCCGGGACCGTCTGCGCTTCTGCGAGCGCGGCGCCGCCGAGGTGGTGTCCAAGGTGCTCGAGAGCGCGGTGGCCAATGCCACCAACAACGAGCAGCTCGACGCCGACGAGCTGTACGTCGCCGAGTGCTGGGCCGACGAGGGCCCCGTTCTCAAGCGCTGGCGCCCGAGGGCACGGGGCCGCGCCACCCGCATCTTCAAGCAGACCAGCCACATCACGGTGATCGTGGCCCAGCTCAGCCCAGAGGAACTCGAGATGCGCGAGGCCCGGCTGGCTGCGTCTGGTTCGCAGACCGCCGCGGCCGCCCGCGCGGCTCGCGTGGCCGCCAGCCGCGCAGGCACCGACACCGGCGAGGCTGATGAGACAGCGCCAGAAGACGCTGACGCGACGGCGACTGACAACGTTGACGACATCGACGACGCGGCCGATGAGGCTGCCGACACGGCTAGCGACGACATCGAAGCGATTGACGCGAGCGACGAAGCCGGCGAGGCCGAGGCTGCCGACCCTGAAGAAGACGTTGCCGACCCGGAAGAAAAGAACTGATCATGGGTCAGAAGGTCAACCCCTACGGTTTCCGCTTGGGAATCACCACCGACTGGAAGTCGCGCTGGTACGCCGACAAGGAGTATCAGGACTACCTCATCGAGGACTGGAAGATCCGCGACTTCCTGCGGACGGAGCTGCCGCATGCAGCGATCAGCCGCATCGAAGTGGAGCGCACCCGGGATCGCCTGCGGGTCGACGTGCACACAGCCCGGCCGGGCATCGTCATCGGCCGCCGGGGGAGCGAGGCCGACCGCCTGCGCACCAAGCTCGGCAAGATCTCCGGCAATCCCAAGGTCCAATTGAACATCCAGGAGATCAAGCAGCCCGAGCTCGAGGCAGCTCTGATCGCGCAGGGCGTGGCAGATCAGCTCGCCGGCCGCGTGGCGTTCCGGCGGGCCATGAAGCGCGCCGTGCAGAACGCCCAGAAGGCAGGCGCGCTCGGCATCCGGGTGCAGTGCTCGGGCCGGCTCGGCGGCTCGGAGATGGCCCGCACCGAGTGGTACCGCGAAGGCCGCGTGCCGCTGCACACGCTGCGTGCCGACATCGACTACGGCTTCCGCGAAGCCCGCACCACAGCGGGCCGCATCGGCGTGAAGGTGTGGCTCTACAAGGGCGACATCCTCCCCTACAAGGTTTCCTCCGACGAGCGCATCCACCGCGAGGCGGCCATGGCCACCGGCCAGACGTCCGGCGACGGGGCACCGCCCGCAGGCGTGGTCACTTCGGCCGGCCGCCAGGGCGACCTGGAGGATCTGCCCACCGAGCCCGTCCCGCTGCTGCGTGAGGCCGATCCCGAGTTTGAGCGCCTGCTCGAAGAGGAAGAGCAGATCGAACGGGCGACGCGTGACCAGTCCCAGACGCCCAATTTCAGGCCAGGGGACGACTGATGCTGATGCCCCGCAAGGTCAAGCACCGCAAGGCGCATCGCGGTCGCATGAAGGGCCGCACCAAGGGCGGCACCGCCGTGCATTTCGGCGACTACGGCATCCAAGCGCTGGAGCCCGGCTGGATCACAGCCCGCCAGATCGAGGCGGCCCGTATCGCCATGACCCGCCACGTCAAGCGCGGCGGCAAGGTCTGGATCAACATCTTCCCCGACAAGCCGGTGACGGCGAAGCCTGCGGAGACCCGCATGGGTTCGGGCAAGGGAAACCCTGAGAAGTGGGTGGCTGTGGTCAAGCCCGGCCGGGTGATGTTCGAGCTGGGCGGCGTCAACGCCGAACTGGCCCGTGGAGCCATGGAACGCGCCATCCAGAAGCTGCCCATCCGGGCGCGGGTGATCTCCCGAGAGGAGGCCATCTGATGGCAAAGGCCGCAACGCTTCGGACCCTGTCCGACGATCAGCTGCTCGACGAGCTCGACAGCGCCAAGAAGGAGCTATTCAACCTGCGTTTTGCATTCGCGACCGGTCAGCTCGACAACTCTGCGCAGGTGGCCTCCACCAAGCGTGACATCGCCCGCATTCACACGGTGCTGCGCGAGCGCGAGATCGCAGCGGCAGACCTGCAGGCGGGAGCTCCGCAGGGCTCGGCCGCTGGGTTGGCTGGCGCCTCGCAGGGCTCGGCCGCGGACAGCGCAGCTTCGACAGGAGATGAGTCATGAGCACCGACGCCGCTCACGCCAGCGAGGCCGTTGACCGCAACCGGCGCAAGGTGCGCGAGGGAATCGTCACCTCCACCAAGATGGACCGCACGGCGGTGGTCTCGGTGACTGAGCGGGTGCGCCACCCCCGCTACTTCAAGACCGTGCAGCGCACCAAGAAGCTGTACGTCCACGATCCCGCTGGAGACACGCGTCCGGGCGACCGGGTGCGCGTCATGGAAACCCGACCGATCTCGAAGACCAAGCGCTGGCGCCTGGTGGAGATCGTCGAACGGGCCCGATGAGGTGAAGGCAGCGACGTCATGATCCAGCAGGAATCCAGGCTCAAGGTGGCCGACAACTCGGGCGCACGCGAGGTGCTGTGCATCCGTGTGCTGGGCGGCACGGGCCGGCGCTATGCCTCCATCGGCGACGTGTTCGTCGCGACCGTGAAGGACGCCATCCCTGGGGCAGCCGTCCGCAAGGGCGAGGTGGTGCGCTGCGTCGTGGTGCGCACGCGCAAGCAGCGCCGGCGCCCCGACGGCAGCTACATCCGCTTCGACGAGAACGCCGCCGTGCTCGTCGACGACAACCGCCAGCCCCGCGGCACTCGCATCTTCGGTCCCGTCGGCCGCGAGCTGCGCGACAAGCGCTTCATGCGCATCGTGTCGCTCGCCCCAGAAGTCCTGTGATGGAGGTGACGTGATGGCTCGCCAGAAGAACCAGCTGCCGCGACTGCGCGTCCGCAAGGGCGACACCGTGCGCGTCATCTCCGGCCCTGACAAAGGCAGGGAAGGCGAGGTGGTGTCGGTGGACCTGGCGCGCCGGCGCCTCACGGTGGAAGGCGTGAACGTGGGGCACAAGCACCAGCGACCCTCCCAGCAGAACCAGGAGGGCCAGATCATCGACTACCTGCTGCCGGTCGACGTGTCGAACGTGGCGGTGGTGTGTCCCCGAACGGGTCAGCCGGGCCGCGTCGGCTTCCGCTTCGAAGGCGGTCGCAAGGTGCGCTACCACCGGGTTTCCGGGGAGGAGCTGCCATGAGTGTGACCGAGGCTCAGCCGGAGACCCAGTCCGCCGCTGCCGCCGAGGCGGGCGGCGCTGCGCGGCCCGAGCCCCGCATGAAGGTGCTGTACCGCGACACCGTCCGCGCCCAGCTGCAGGACGAGCTGAGGCTTGCCAACGTCATGCAGGTGCCCAGGCTCACGAAGATCAGCGTGAACATGGGCGTGGGCGCCGCGCTGACGAACCGCGGCCTGCTCGAAGGCGCCATCGACGACCTCAGCCGCATCTGCGGTCAGCGGCCGGCGATCACGCGGGCGAAGCGTTCCATCGCCGGGTTCAAGCTGCGCGAGGGCAACGCGATCGGTGCGCGGGTCACGATGCGCCGGGACCGGATGTGGGAGTTCTACGACCGTCTCGTCTCGCTGGCCATCCCCCGCATCCGCGACTTCCGGGGTCTGTCGCCGCGCAGCTTCGACGGCCACGGCAACTACACGTTCGGCATCACCGAACAGCTGGTCTTTCCGGAGATCGATTACGACAGCGTCAACCAGATACGCGGCATGGACATCACCTTGGTGACGTCAGCCGTCGACGACGAAGGCGGGCGCGCCCTGCTGACAGCGCTCGGCTTTCCATTCCGCCAGAACCCGACCGCATAGCGCCCGACGATTTCATCGGGCCAAACCGCCACACAACGACAGCAAGGACAGCACTGATGGCCAAGAAGGCACTCGTCAACAAGCAGCAGCGCACTCCCAAGTTCAAGGTGCGCGCCTACACGCGATGCCGCGTGTGCGGCCGACCGCGGTCGGTATACCGCAAGTTCGGGCTGTGCCGAGTGTGTCTGCGAGAGATGGTCCATGCCGGCGAGGTGCCCGGCGTGACCAAGGCCAGCTGGTGAGGGAGGTGCGCGCATGTCGATGACCGACCCCATTGCGGACATGCTCACTCGCATCCGCAACGCCAACATGGTGTTCAAGGACGAAGTGGCCATGCCGTCGTCCAAGCAGAAGGAGCGCCTTGCGGCGATCCTCAAGCGCGAGGGCTACGTGAGCGACTACCAGGTGAGCGATGCTGCTGGCAGTCCCGCCCGGACGCTCACCATCAATCTGAAGTACACCGGCGACCGGGATCGCACGATCTCGGGGCTGCAGCGCATCTCCAAGCCCGGGCTGCGGGTGTACACCAAGTCCGACAAGGTCCCCCGCGTGCTCGGCGGCCTCGGCATCGCCGTGCTGTCGACGAGCCGGGGCCTGATGACCGATCGCGAGGCTCGCCGCAACCGCATGGGCGGCGAGATCCTCTGCTACGTCTGGTAGGAGGCGACGATGTCACGCGTGGGCAAGACGCCCATCTCGATTCCCGACGGGGTGACGGTCACGATCGAGCCGGCTCCGGACGTCGCAGGTGCCGCGGGCGGCCATGTGGTGACCGTCAGCGGTCCCGGGGGCGAACTCAGCCAGTCGCTGGCCGCGGGCATCCGAGCGCTCCTCGACGACCGCGAAGACGGCACGGCCGTCATTGTCGAGCGAGCCGACGACAGCCGCACGCAGCGATCACTGCACGGGCTCAGCCGGGCACTCGTTGCCAACATGGTGCAGGGCGTGTCGCAGGGCTTCTCCAAGGAACTGCAGATTGTCGGTGTGGGATACCGCGCTGCTGCGCGAGGGCCATCGGCGCTCGAGCTGTCGTTGGGATTCAGTCACACGGTGCCGGTGACGGCACCTGATGGCATCAGCTTCGAGGTCCCGAACCAGACGTCGATCATCGTGAAGGGCATCGACAAGCAGCTCGTCGGGCAGGTTGCGGCCAACATCCGGGCGCTGCGCAAGCCTGAGCCCTACAAGGGCAAGGGCATCCGCTACGTCGACGAGCGCGTGCTGCGCAAAGCCGGAAAGGCGGCGAAGTGAGTGCTCCGACCAGGACGACCCGGCGCAACCGGCGTCGGCGCCGCGTGCGCAAGAAGATCACCGGCACCGCCGCGCGCCCACGACTCGCGGTGTACCGGTCGAACCGGCACATCAGCGCCCAGCTCATCGACGACGAAGCAGGTCACACACTGGCCGCTGCGTCATCGCGCGAGCCCGCGGTGACGGGCGGCGGCAACATCGCGGCTGCAGGCGAGATCGGTCGGCTCATCGCCGAGCGAGCCCGGGCCGCGGGCGCCACCACGGTCACCTTCGACCGTGGCGGGAACCGCTACCACGGCCGCGTTGCGGCCCTTGCAGACGCTGCCCGCGAGGGCGGCCTGGAGTTCTGAGGGAGGACTCGTGACAGATGCACCGACCTCGCAGGTCCGACCCGCCCAAGAGCGAAGCGGCAGTGATCGTGGCAGCGGCAATCAACGCGGCAGCGGCAATGAACGCGGCGGAGGTGAACGCGGCAACGATCGCGAGCGCGGTCGCCGCCCGCGCGATCGCCAGTTCGACAACCCCCGCAACAGCGGCGACGACGGTCTGCGCGAGTCGCGGGTCATCGACATCAACCGCGTGGCCAAAGTGGTCAAGGGCGGTCGCCGCTTCTCGTTCTCCGCGCTCGTTGTGATCGGCGACGGCGCAGGCCGGGTCGGCCTGGGTTACGGCAAGGCCAAGGAAGTGCCGCTGGCCATCCAGAAGGGCACCGAGGAGGCCCGCAAGAGCCTCTTCGAGGTGCCCCTGGCCGGCTCCACCATCGTCCATCCCGTGCTGGGAGTGATGGGTGCCGGCAAGGTGCTGCTGCAGCCAGCGGCGCCAGGCACCGGAGTCATTGCCGGCGGCGCGGCCAGGGCGATCCTCGAGGAGGCAGGCATCAGCGATGTGCTGGCCAAGTCTCTCGGATCGTCCAATCACATCAACGTGGCGCGCGCCACGATCGCAGGCTTGGCAGCTCTGAAGCGTCCCGACGAGGTAGCCAAGCTGCGCGGGCTGTCGCCCGAGGAGTGCATTCCCGCAGGACTGCTGGAGGCGTACCGCGAGACAGAGCGGACGCGCAAGCTGAGCGAGGCTTCTGCCGGGGCGCAGTCATGAGCCAGATCGTGGTGACCCAGGTGCGTTCGGCCATCGGGGCCAAGCCCAAGGCACGTGGCGCCCTGCGGGCGCTGGGGCTGGGCAAGATCGGCCGCAGCCATACCCTTCCGGACCGACCCGAGATCCGCGGCATGCTGCGCAAGGTGAGTCATCTCATCGAAGTTGAGGAGGTCGGCAATGCTGAGACTGCATGACCTGGCCCCGCCCCCAGGGTCGAAGCGCAAGCGCAAGCGGGTGGCGCGCGGCACCAGCGGCAAGGGCGGCAAGACTGCCGGCCGCGGCACCAAGGGCACACGGGCCCGCGGCACCGTTCCCGTCTGGTACGAGGGCGGGCAGCTGCCGCTGCAGGTCCGCCTTCCCAAGCGCAAGGGCTTCAAGAACCCGTTCCGCGTCGAGTACCAGCCGGTCAATCTCGACACCCTCGAGGCCTGCGGTCTGGACGAGATCACTCCGGCCGAGCTCCTGGCCCGCGGCTTGGTGTCCAAGGGCGCCATGGTCAAGGTTCTTGGGCGCGGCGAGATCACCCGGCCCATCACGGTGAAGGCCCACGCGGCGTCCGGCTCGGCCCGGGCAGCCATCGAAGGCGCCGGCGGCAGCGTCGAGATCCTGCCGCCCACCTTCGGCGGCCCGCGGCCGCCTGCCCAGGGCAACCAGCACACCAATCGCTAGGGGTTCGTCGTGCTCGGCCACATGCGCAACATCTTCCGGATTCAGGATCTGCGCCGGAAGATCATGTTCACGCTGTTCATCATCGCGGCGTACAGGCTGGGCTCCCAGGTGCCGGTGCCGGGCATCGACTTCGACGCCATCGTCTCGCTGCGCGAGCAGGCCAGCTCGACTGGCGGCGTGCTCGCGCTGCTGAACCTGTTCTCGGGTGGCGCGCTCACCAACTTCGCCATCTTTGCGCTGGGGATCATGCCGTACATCACGGCATCGATCATCATCCAGATCCTCACCGTTGCGATCCCGCGCTTCGAGCAGCTTCAGCAGCAAGGGGCGGTGGGGCAGCGGAAGCTGACGCAGTACACCCGCTACCTGACGCTGGGCATCGCCTTCGTGCAGGCCACGGGCATCACGTTCATCTTCGGCCGGGGCCAAGGCACCGCACTGGGCAACACCGCCGGTGTCATCGTCATCCCCGACTTCACGTTCAACCGGGTGGCGCTGGTGATCCTGTCGCTGACGGCGGGCACGGCGCTGCTGATGTGGATGGGCGAGCTGATCAGCCAGCGCGGCGTCGGCAACGGCATGTCGTTGCTGATCTTCGCCTCGGTCGTGTCCACCATTCCCTTCGACGGCGCGCGTTTGCTGGCGGTGCAGGGCACCGTGTACCTGGCGGCGGCGATCATCGTGGCCACGGGAATGATGGTGGCGATCATCTTCATCGAGCAGGGCCAGCGCCGGATCCCGGTGCAGTTCTCCCGCCGGCAGGTGGGCCGCAGGCTCTACGGAGGGCAGAACACCTACATCCCGCTGAAGGTCAACCAGTCGGGCGTGATCCCGGTCATCTTCGCCAGCTCGATCCTGTTCCTGCCGGTGCTGCTGTCGAATGTGGCCAACTGGGGCTGGCTGCAGACCGCCGTTGACGAATACCTGACCCAGCCCGACAACATCGCCTACATCCTGTTCTTCGGCGGGCTGATCGTGGGCTTCGCCTACTTCTACACGGCCATCACGTTCGACCCGGTGCGCCAGGCCGACAACATCCGCAAGCAGGGCGGCTTCATTCCCGGCATCCGCCCGGGTCCGCAGACCGAGCGCTACCTGGCCAGGGTGCTGAACCGCATCACGCTCCCCGGAGCGCTGTTCATTGCGCTGGTGGCGCTGCTGCCCAGCGTGCTGCTGTCGCTGACGAGCGATCTGGATGCGCTGGGTTCCGGCGGGGCCGGCGCAGCGATCGGCTTCGGCGGCGTCTCCATCCTGATTGCCTCGGGCGTGGCGCTGGAGACCATGAAGCAGGTCGACAGCCAGCTGCTGATGCGCAACTACGAAGGGTTCCTGGCCTGATGGGCACGCGACGGCTGGTCATCTTGGGCAAGCAGGGCGCCGGCAAGGGCACCCAGTGCGAGCTGCTAGTGGAGCGCTATGGCATTGCCCACATTTCGACAGGAGACATGCTGCGGGCCGCGGTCGCGACCGGCACCGAACTGGGCCGGCAGGCCAAAGCGGTCATGGACGCGGGCGAGCTCGTCAGTGATGAGCTGATCCTGGGCATCGTCGCCGAGCGTTTCGAAGAACCCGACACTGCGCCCGGTTTCCTGCTGGACGGCTTTCCCCGCACCGAAGCACAGGCCGACGGCCTGTTCGCGCTGCTGGCACCCCACACGGTGGACCGGGCCATCGACCTCGATGTAGCTGACGACGTGGTGACGCAGCGGATGCTGGACCGAGGCCGAGCGGACGACACACCCGAGGCAATCGCCCGCCGGCTCGAGCTGTACGAGGCAGAGACGGCACCGCTGCGCAAGCTGTTCGCAGATCGGGGAGTGCTGGTCACCGTCGACGGCCTCGGCACCCCCGCCCAGGTCCATGGGCGTATCGTTTCAGCCATCGAGGCGGCACCGTGACCCCTATACTTGCTCGCTCGCCTACAGCGCAGGTCACCCGATGAAAGTCCGTCCGAGCGTCAAGAAGATCTGCGACAAGTGCCGCGTCATCCGCCGTCATGGGCGGATTCGGGTGATCTGCTCGAACCCGCGACACAAGCAGCGGCAAGGCTGAGACAGGAGTTCCGAATCGATGGCCCGAATCGCCGGCGTCGACATACCGCGTGAGAAGCGTGTGGAGATCGCGCTCACCTACATCTATGGCATCGGTCGTTCGGCCAGCCAGCAGATCTGCGAAGACCTGAACATCGCCGAGCGCACCCGTGTGCGTGACTTGACCGATGCCGAGGTGGCGCGCATCCGCAACCACATCGATGCCAACTTGGCCGTCGAGGGCGACCTGCGGCGCGACGTGGCCCAGGACGTCAAACGCAAGATCGAGATCGGCTGCTACCAGGGTGTCCGGCACCGGCGCGGCCTGCCGGTGCGAGGCCAGCGCACGCACACGAACGCACGCACCCGCAAGGGCCCGCGCAAGACCGTCGCGGGCAAGAAGAAGGTGCGCAAGTGAGCGTGCGCGGCCGAATCCGTCGGCAACGAGAGACCGGACGCATGAGAGGCGGTCGGAAGTGAACCAGCAGCAGCCGGCTCGGCGCGGGCGCCGCAGGGAGCGCAAGAACGTCGGCGACGGCGTGGCGCACATCAAGAGCTCGTTCAACAACACGATCATCACGTTCACCGATCTGCAGGGCAACGTGGTGTCGTGGGCATCTGCCGGGAACGCCGGCTTCAAGGGTTCCCGCAAGTCGACGCCGTTCGCTGCACAGCAGGCCGCGGAGCAAGCCTCCGAGCGCGCCATGGAGCATGGAGTGCGCCGGGTTCATGTGCACGTGAAGGGTCCTGGCTCGGGCCGCGAGACGGCCATCCGTTCCATCCAGAATTCCGGCATCGAGATCAAGGGCATCCGCGACATGACGCCGGTGCCTCACAACGGCTGCCGTCCCCCGAAGCGCCGGAGAGTCTGACGATGTCTCGCTACACGGGTCCAAAGGCGCGCGTCTCGCGGCGGCTCAACACCAATATCTGGGGCACCGAGGGCGAGACCAAGGCGCTCGACCGGCGTCCGTACCCGCCTGGTGAGCACGGCCGCGGCCGGCGCCGCAGCCAGAACTCCGAGTTCTTGATGCAGCTGCAGGAGAAGCAGAAGTGCCGCTTCACCTACGGGATGACGGAGCGACAGTTCCGCAATGCGTACGAAGAGGCCGCCCGCCAGCGGGGGGTGACCGGCGAGAACCTGCTGCGGCTGCTCGAGCTGCGGCTGGACAACATCGTGTACCGGTCCGGCTGGGCGGCAACTCGCCCGCAGGCCCGCCAGTTCGTGAGCCACGGCCACATCGACGTCAACGGACGCAGGGTCAACATCCCCAGCTTCCGGGCCCGCAAGGACGACGTGGTCGAATTGCGGACGAAGGCCCGCGAGATCGTCACCATCCGCTGGAATCTCGACGTGCTGGACCGCACCCCGCCCGCGTGGCTGGAGGCGAGCGACGGGGGCCAGCGAGTCACCGTGCGCGAGCTGCCGATCCGATCGCAGATCGAGATCCCGGTGCGCGAGCAGCTCATCGTCGAGCTCTACAGCAAATAGTCCTGTCAACATCTGCCGCCCACGAAGGGGTGAACGTGTCCATCTCCGACACCTTGGTCATGCACCGACCGACCATCGACATCCTCGGCGAGCCTGAGGGCAACCGCCAGCGCTTCGCCATCGGCCCGCTGGAGCCTGGGTTCGGGCACACGCTGGGCAACTCGCTGCGGCGTACGCTGCTGTCCTCCATTCCCGGCGCGGCAATCACCCAGGTGCGTTTCGACGATGCGCTGCACGAGTTCACGACCATCGAAGGCGTCGTCGAGGACGTCACCGACATCATCCTGAATCTCAAGGACGTGGTGCTGCGCTGTGACAGCGACGATGCCGTGGCAGTGCGCCTCGACGAGCGCGGTGTGGGTCCGGTGCTGGCGGGTCACGTGGACTGGGGCATCGACGTCGAGTGCCTGACACCCGATTTGCACATTGCGACGCTCGGCGAGGGCGCCCGCCTGGCCATGGACCTCACCGTCGAGCGCGGCTGGGGTTACGCGGCACCCGAGAGCGAGCGTGCCGGCAGCACCATCGGCGTGATCCTGATGGACGCGCTGTTCAGCCCGGTGCGGCGTGTGGCGGTGGAAGTCGAGCCGGTGCGCGTCGAGCAGTCCACTGACTTTGACCGGCTCGTGCTCGATATCGAGACCGACGGCGCGATGAGTCCGCGCGAAGCGCTGGCCTCGGCCGGCGACACCCTGTGCCGGCTGATGCTGATGATCGCCGAGCTGTCGCCGGAGCCGCTGGGCCTCGACATCGCCGAGGTGGCCGTCGGCGGGGGCCGCGCCAGCGATCTGGAACGGCCCATCGAAGACCTGGGCCTGTCCGAGCGTGCCCGCAACTGCCTCAAGCGCGCGCAGTTCAACACCATCGGCGAGCTGCTCGACCAGTCGGTCGACGAGCTGATGACCGTTCCGAACTTCGGCCAGAAGTCGCTCGACGAGGTCATCGAGAAGCTCGACGAGCGCGGGCTGGCCCTGCGCGGCATGAGCCCGTCGTCTGAGTCTGAGACTGAGTCTGAGGGCGAGGCCGGGGTCGAGGCCGAGCAGGCCGCACCAGCGGCGGTCAGCTAGCTATGCCCACGCCCACGAAGGGCCGACGCCTCGGCGGCAGCGCCAGCCACCAGCGCTCGATGCTGGCCAACCTGGCCGCGTCGTTGTTCGCAGCGGAGGCCATCGAGACCACTGAGGCCAAGGCCAAGGCGCTGCGGCCGTATGCCGAGAAGCTCATCACGAAGGCCCGCAAGGGCGGATTGGCACGGCATCGCCAGATCATCGCCAGCCTCAACGGCGACCAGGAGATGGCCCAGAAGCTCATCGACGAGATCGGCCCGCGCTACGAGGGCCGTCCGGGCGGCTATACCCGCATCCTGAAGCTCGGCCCGCGCCGGGGCGACAACGCCCCCATGGCGCTCATCGAGTTGGTCTAGCGCCACACGGTCCTCGAGCACATGAGCAACGACTCGTTGAGCGCCGGGCCGTTGAGCATGGGGGTGCTGGACGCTCTGCGCGAGCTGGACACTCCGACCGTCTGCAATGCGCTGGAGATCGTCGCTCCGCACCGCCGCGCTTACGGCTACACCACAGCCCCGCTGGTCTGTCCCGACCCCGACACGGTCATGGTCGGCTACGCGCGTACGGCCACCATCCGAGCCGCAGCGCCGTCGGGTCGATCCGGTGACGCCGACGCCGGCGTGCGCGTCGGCTACTACCGGCACATGGCCGAGGGCCCGCATCCCACGGTCACCGTCATCGAAGACATCGATGCGTCACCCGGCTATGGCGCTTGGTGGGGCGAGGTGAACAGCAGCATCCATGCCGGTCTGGGCTCCCTCGGCGTCATCACCAATGGATCCATCCGCGACTTGGACGATTGGGCGCCGGGTTTCGGAGCTCTCGCCGGCTCCATCGGCCCCTCGCATGCGTGGGTGCATGTCGTGGAGTACGCGGTGCCGGTCACGGTGCACGGCATGTCGGTGCGCCCCGGCGACCTGATTCACGCCGACCGTCACGGCGCGGTCGTGGTGCCTGCCGATGCAGCGGTTGAGGTTCCCGCAGCGGCTGCCAAGATCGCTGCTGTCGAGCGCGTGCTCATCGACGCCGCCCGGAGCGAGGACTTCTCGATCGATCGGCTGACCGCCCTGCTCGACCCCGAGGGCGATCACTAGCCCACCGCAGAGGCCACGCGTCTGCCAGGCAGCAGCCAGATGCGGTGTGCGAGTGCGACGGTTGAGTCAGCGCAGGAGCGCTGCATTGCGACGCAGCGCGCTCCGCGCTTCTGCGTAGCGGTCGGCGAGGCGTTGCCCCACTCGGCCGATCCGTTCGATCAGCACCATGAGCCGTTCGCGAGCCGCCTCGGCGATGCCCGAGAGTTCCGTCAGGCCTGGCAGATTCCAATCGCGGAGCACCACAGGCTGCAGGATCTGGTCGTGATGGATGGCGAGGTCGTAGATCCCGGCCTCGGCGATGATGCGCGAGTGGGTGTCGAAGTCGGTGATGCCCACTCCCGGCATGGCGAAGTCTTGTACTTGGTTGGCGATGGCAACCACTGCGCTGGAGGGGTCGATCTCGACGGCGGCGCTCATGACGTCCCGGTAGAACAGGAAATGCAGGTTCTCGTCGAAGGCGACCCGTCGCATGATGGCCTTGCCGGCCGGGTCGTCGATGTGGCGCCCCGTGTTGAAGTGCGCGATGCGGGTGGCCAACTCCTGCAGCGTCACGTAGGCGAGACCCTCGAGCAGGCTCGGCGGCTGGGGCACTTGCCCGCACTGCACCTGCGCCATACGCGCCCGCTCCAGTGCCACGGGGTCGAGCGCGCGGGTGACCGACAGGTAGTCGTAGATGACCCGGCCGTGCCGTCCCTCTTCGGCCGTCCAGCGGCGCACCCACTCGCCCCACGCGCCTTCCCGGCCGAACAGCCGCTCGCTGTCGCGGAAGTAGTACGGCAGGTTCTCCTCGGTGAGCACATTCACGAACAGAGCGCTGCGCGCCTCGGGGGTGAGGTTGGCCTCCTCGGGTGACCATTCGTAGTCAGGCGCGAAATCCTCACCCCGGCTCCACGGCACCAGCGCGTGGGGATGCCATTCCTTGGTCTGGCGGAGATGGCGCGCCAGCAGTCGCTCGACCTCTGGCTCCAGCTCGGCGAGCGTCCGGGCATCGGCCTTTACTGGCATCGGGCACCGCCAATCACCATGAGCGGCTCAGCCTAACGACCCCTCGGCACCCCCAGCGCCCGTTCCAGGCTCTGCAGGTACACCGCAAAGGCCGTGCGTCCTGCAGCCGTGGCCTCGATCCAGGTGCGCGGCTTGGCGCCGTGGAACTCCTTGGTCGTCGCCACGTAGTCAGCGTCCTCCAGCTTCCGCAGGTGAGTTGTCAGGTTGCCCGGCGTCAGCTCGAGCTGCTTTTGCACGAACCCGTAGGCGAGCCGATCCTGGTCGTCCAGCGACACGAGCAATGACATGATCTGCAGCCGTGTCGGCTGGTGGATGATCTCGTCGAGGTCGATCGCACCGCCGTCGAGTGCCTCGCTGGGATCTACCATTCGCCGGTCCTGCGCACCCACAGGGCAATGGTCGCCAGCAGTGCGAGCATGGCGATTCCCGAAACTGCTGGGGCGACGTCGTCGAAGACGTAATGCGGGACGTAGAAGGCCACGGCCATGCCCACGCCAAAGATTGCGATCAACGGTCGGTGCAGAATGCCGAAGAGCACGTAGCCGAGCGCGATGACTCCCAGCAAGACGTAGGGGATTCTCTCTGCTCCGGACTCATTCCACAGGCCCGCGGCACCGGGGAGGAGACCCGCCGCCGTGACGAGGGTCATCCAGTATCCGGCGACCCGGAGGCCTGCGTTCCGCATCGCAGTGTCGGGCGACACCGCATTGGCGGCGCGTTGGCCGATGACCATGCTGCCGATCACGCCGGGAAACGTGATGATTGCCCACAGCGGGCCGGGGTACCACGGGTTCGTGTCGGCGAAGTCCGCAGCGAAGGTCGCGACTGCGTACTGGGCCAAGTAGGCGATCGAGATGATGCCGGCCCACATCAGCAGGATCGCCGTGCTCCCTCTCGTGTACATCGCAGTGCGAGCGCCGTGGATCGTGGAACGCACTGTCTGCCATCCCTCTTCCGCACTCAACGCTGCGGTGTCATCACTGCCAGTCGCCATCGGAGCCTCCTTTGCTGTCATACAAAGTAGTTTGCAATACAAACTATACCCGGGCGCAGGCAGATGCAAGAGCAATCTCAGACTGGCCGCGCTGTCGCTGTGCTCTTGAACTAGGCCCGTGCGCCCAGCGCGGCGCTGTAGTTGGCCGAGGCGAATTCCCAGTTGATCAGATGCTCGACGAAGGCATCCACGTAGGCGGCCCGGGCGTTCTGGTAGTCGAGGTAGTAGGCGTGCTCCCACACGTCGATGACCAGCAGCGGCGTCAGTCCGCCGGTCAACGGCGTCTGCGCATCGTCGGTCTGCACGATGCGCAGGGAGCCAGAGTCGGCAGCGGCTGCATCGAACACCAGCCAGCCCCAGCCCGATGCGAAGTTCCCCACCGCCCCTGCGGCGAACTCGGCCCTGAAGGTGTCGACGCTGCCGAAGCTCGCGGCCAGTGCTGCGGAGAGATCGCTGTCGGGCTCACCGCCGCCGCTAGGCGACATCGATTGCCAGTAGAAGTTGTGATTCCAGGTCTGCGCCGCAGCGTTGAACAGCCCGCCCGCCGGCAGCGAGCGCACGAGGTCGTCGAGCGAACGGCCCTCGTCCCGTGTGCCTGCAATCCTGTCGTTCACCGTCCGCACGTAGCCGGCGTGGTGCTTGCCGTAGTGGAAGCTGATGGTGCGCTCGCTGATATGCGGCGAGAGCGCATCGGATGCATAGGGAAGGTCTGGCAGCTGGATCGTCATCTGAGCACCACGCGGTCGAAGGCCCGGGCGAGTATGCCAGCGGAAGCCAGAACTTCGGCAACATCGAGGGGTGCGCCCGGCTGCCGGAGCAGCTCGTGGAGCGACTCCGAGCACTCTGAGTGTGCATGAGCATTCGTCATTTTTTGTGGTGACGCTGGCCGGTAATCCGCGAGTACCGTCCAGTGCCGCATGCCGCCGGCCGGAAAGCGAGTTCTTCGATGAGTCCAGCCCCTTGGCGCCGACTTCTCGCACTGCTGTTTGCAGCTGCTCTGGTGGCGGCCGCCTGTGCCCCCGACGACAACGACGCGATCGTTGAACCCGATGCGGCCGGCGACGAAATGGCCGAAGTCCACGACGACGCGGAGCCCGTCGAGACCGTCGACGAGCCCGATCCAGCAGATGAGCCTGAACCAGCGGCCGAGCCGGAACCCGTTGACGAGCCGGAGCCGGCAGATGAGACCGTTGCCGAGCCCATCGGCGAGCCGGTCGATCTGGGCGAATTCAACGACTACGAGCCTGGTGATCCGGATGCGACCCCGCTGCCGGTCGACCCGGACGTTGTGATCGGCGAGCTTGCCAACGGCCTGACCTACTACGTGCGCTCGAACGATTCACCGGGCAAGTCGATCATGATGCACCTGGTCGTCAATGCAGGGGCCGTGCTCGACCCCGACGGCGCAGAGGGTGCAGCTCATTTCCTGGAACACATGATGTTCAACGGAACCGAGCGCTTCTCCAAGAACGAGCTCCTGCAGGTGCTGCGCGACTTCGGCACCGACTTCGGCCCCGATCTGAACGCGTACACCAGCCCCGATGAGACCGTCTACATCCTCGACTTCAAGCTCGACCACCCTGGGGCCATCGGACTCGGCTTCACGGTGCTGTCCGAATGGGCGTCAGCGGCCACGCTGCTGCCCGCCGATGTCGATGCTGAGCGAGGGATCGTCCAGGACGAATACCGCCTGCGCGACGAGTCGGCGTCGGGAAGGATCTCGAATTTCCTCGACGCCATCTACTACTCGGGAACCGTCTATGAGGGCATGCTGGTCGGCGGCAGCGAGGAATCCAATGAGTCCATGACCGCGGAGGTCTTGCGCGAGTTCTACGACACCTGGTACCGCCCGGACAACATGGCCGTGGTGGTCGTGGGCGATCTGCCCGTCTCGGAGATGGAGACGTTGGTGGAGCACTACTTCGCAGAGCTGGCGCCGCGCACGCCGACGGCCCCGCCGCAGCCCGACCGTTCGGCGTTCATCGCAGACTTCGTGGACGAACCCGTGACCGATGTGGTCACGCACCCCGACCACGGCCCGATCTACATCTCGCTGGACTGGCAGCTGCCCGCGTGGCCCGAGGGAACCGTCGGGGGCGAGCGACTTCGGTTCATGGAGAACCTGATCGCCCGCATGCTCGACATCCGCCTGGATGCCGCTTTCCAGGCCGGACAGCTGTCACAAGCCACCGAACCGCACTTCAGCGCGTTTCCCGCCGCACGCGGCCTGCGCCTGTACGGCACGAACTACCAGGGCCCCGATCTGAACCAGGCGACCACCGACTACATCTCGGTGGTGCACGGCGCGGCCCATTTCGGCTTCACCGGGGCCGAGCTGGACCAAGCAGTCAGCGCGTTCCGGACCTCGCTCGAGTTCCAGCTCGAGAGCGAGGAGACCCGGCAGGACCGGGAGTACTCGTTCGGCTATGCCGCACACTTCCTGAGCGGCGCCGATATCTCCTCGACCGAGGAGCGGGTGGCTCGGCTGAGCGCGCTGCTTGACACCTACACGGTCGAAGAGCTGACCGCACATCTGCGCTGGCTCTTGGAGATCGCGCCGCCGCTGGTGGTGTCGATCGGACCCGACCCGGCGGACGTGCCGACCGCGGACGAGCTGCGCGCCGCAGTGGACGCGGCTGTTCCGCTGGCTCCGCCGGAAGCTCAAGAGGCCATCGACACGCTCATGACACGGCCGGATCCGGCCGCGCCCGCTGCCGAACGCTCACTCGGCCTGTTCGACGATGCCTATGAATGGGAATTCCCCAACGGTGCCACCGTGGTCTTCGTGCCATCGGACATCGCCGCCGGCGAGGTGTCGGTCGTGGCGGAGGGCCTGGGCGGCTGGTCGTCGCTGTCGGTGGGCGACTCAGCCCTGGTGCGGCATGCGGTCGGAGCGGTCGCTTCGAGCGGCGTCGGCGACGCGACCGCCACACAGCTCGACGAGTACTTGGCCACCACCACGGCCCGGGTGAGTCCGTTCATCGGGCAGTACTCGGAAGGCTTCTCGGGCGCCGCTGGGGCCGATGATCTCGAAGCGCTCTTCGCTCTGCTGCACCTGTACGTGACCGAGCCGCGCATCACCGAGGTGGCGGTCAACGAGCAGATCCAAGCGATGCAGACCCGTCTGGCGAACGCCGAGACCTTCCCGCGGTGGATCTCCGAGCTGGCACTGCTGGACGCGCTGTACCAGGGCAGCCCCTGGTACCAGTTCATCGCCACTCAGGATCAGATCGACGCCACCACCGGGGAGTCGCTGCTCGGCCTCTACCAGGCCCGGCTGAGCGATGTGGACGATCTCTTGGTGGCCGTTGTCGGCGACATCGACCGGGTCACCGTGGCGAATCTGGCGGCGCGTTACATCGGCACGCTGCCCGCCGGCGCCGATGACACCTTCACCGACCACGACCCGGGTTTCCCGGCGGGGGTCCAGCGCATCACGATTCCGGTCGAGGCCGACGCGGGCTCGGCAGGTCTCGACATGGTGTTCGGTGTGGAGACAGCGCTCACCACGAGGACGCTCGTACTCGCCGACGTGGCCGCAGCGGTCATCAATGACTTGCTCGACGGTCGGGTACGAGAGCAACTCGGTGACACCTACTCGGTCGGGTCGTCGGTCTCGCCCGACGATGCCACGGGCAAGTGGACGGCGCGCATCAGTGCCACGGGACCTTCGGACGGACTCGACACCAGCCACGCCACCATCGTGGAGATACTCACCGAGCTGATTGCCGACGGTCCCACAGACCGCGACCTGCAACAGGCGATCTCAGTGACGCGCGACAACTACGTCCTCGAGTCGAACTCGGCCATCGTCAACCCGCTCTTGCGGCGTCACCATGTCGATGACAGCAACGTGGGCACGCCCGCTCAGCGGCGCGCAGTTCTCGACGAGATCACCGCCGCCGAGGTGCAGGAGCACATCGCACTGTGGTTCAACCTCGACAACCGCATCGAGGTGTTCCGCTCCGAGGGCTAACCGAACAGCCGACGAGCCGGCCGAGAGCCGGGACCTGGTCACGAGGCAGCTTCCGGCGCGGCTGGCGCGTCAGCGAGTCGCCACGGCCGGGTAGCGGACTGCGACAAGGGTCAGTCCATGCGGCGGCGCTATCGCCGCTGCCGCATCCCGGTTGCGCGCCGCCAGCACAGCAGGCACATCGTCCGCTGAGCGGTCGCCGCGCCCCACCGCCACGCACTGGCCGACGATGGCCCGCACCATCTGGTGGCAGAAGGCGTTCGCTTCGATCTCGAAGAGCAGATCGGTGTCATCCCCAAGCCAGCGGGCCGCCGACACGGTTCGCACCAGCGACGCATCGGGACGTTCCTTCGGCCGGCGGCAGAACGAGGTGAAATCGTGTTCGCCGACGAAGTGACCTGCGGCAGCGTTCATCTGGCCGATATCGAGCCGTGCAGCGACGTGCCACTCGAGATCGGCACAGCGGGGATCGGGAACCGCAGCGTTGCGAACCCGGTACTCATACGCCCGCCCGGTCGCCGAGTGACGCGCATCGAAGCGGTCGTCAGCGACTGACGCCGCCGTCACCGCGATCTCCGGGTTCAGCACCCGGTTGAGCGATGACGCCAGGCGGTCCAGCCGAGTTGCAGGTTGATCGCCGGTGATCCGCTGAAGTCCCGCGCTGCCGAGCCGGAACGACACGACCTGCGCCGTGGCGTGCACGCCCGCGTCGGTGCGGCCGGCCACCGTCAGCAGAGGCGCTTCGCCCAGGATGCGCTCCAGCGCAGCGCTCAGCTCGCCGGCAACCGTGCGGACGCCCTCGTTGGCTGCGAAGCCGCGAAAGCCGGTGCCGCGGTAGGACAGATCCAGTCGCACCGTCCGCTGTCCGCTGCTGTTGCGGGCCTCATGCTCGTTCACTGCTGGCACGGTAACTTCGCAGGCAGCGGTGCGGTACGGGCAGATTTCCGCTCGGCCGCATCAGTCAGGTCACAGGGGGACACGGCAGATGCTCGATACCAGGATTGCGGGCGGCACGATTATCGACGGCACTGGGGCGCCGCGGGCCCAAGGGGACATCGGTATCTCCGGCGGGCGCATCGTGGCTGTCGGCAACGAAGCCACCGCGGCGGCGGGGCCGGCCGAGCGCACGATCGATGCGTCCGGCATGGTGGTTGCACCCGGCTTCGTGGACATCCACACGCACTTCGACGCACAGGTCTTCTGGGACACCACCCTGTCCCCGTCGCCATTGCATGGCGTCACCACCGTCATCGGCGGCAACTGCGGTTTCACCATTGCCCCGCTCGAGCCCGACCACGGCGACTATCTGATGCGGATGCTGGCCCGGGTGGAGGGCATGCCGCTCGAGTCGCTGCAAGAGGGCGTCCCGTGGGACTGGCGCACCTTCGGCGAGTACCTCGACTCGATCGATGGCACGCTGATGCCCAACGCCGGATTCCTGGTGGGACACTGCGCGCTGCGCCGGATCGTGATGGGGGAGCGCTCGGTGGGCCACGAGGCCACGCCCGACGAGCTCGAGGCCATGAAGCTGCTCCTGGCCGAGAGCATCGCCTCGGGCGGGCTGGGTTTCAGCTCGTCGTGGGCCAAGACGCACAACGACGCCGCCGGTGAGGCTGTGCCCTCGCGTCACGCCTCCACCACCGAGCTGATCGAGCTGTGCTCGGTGCTGCGATCGAGTCCGGCGGTGGCGCTCGAGTTCATCCCGACCATCGAGCGCTTCGACACCGATGTGTACCAGCTGCTCGCCGACATGTCGGTGGCGGCGGACCGGCCGCTCAACTGGAACGTGATCTTCGCCAACGGCCGGCATCGAGATGTCATCGCCCAGAAGCTCGAGGCCAGCAACTTCGCGGCTCGCCAGGGCGGGCGCGTGCTGGCACTGACCGCCCCGATGCCTGCGGTCAGCCGCCTGTGCTTCGAGAGCGGATTCCTGCTCGACACGCTGCACGGCTGGGCGGAACCGATGGCGCTGGCGCCTGCAGAGAAGATGAAGCTGCTGGCCGACCCTCAGCGACGCGCCGAGCTGAACGATCTCGCCCAGCAGCCGAGCGCGTTCCGGGGCGTCGCTCGCTGGGAGCGTCTCACCGTCGGCGAGGTCACCAAGCCCGAGCTCACGCACTTCGAGGGTCGCACGATCGGCGAGATCGCCGACGAGCAGGGCATCACGCCGTGGGATGCGCTGTGCGACCTGGTGGTGGCCGACGACCTCAAGACCGGCCTGTACCCCCGCGCCGCCGGGGACGACGACGACAGCTGGGCGCTGCGCCAAGAACTCTGGAACGACGACCGCTGCGTGATCGGCGCGTCGGACGCGGGCGCGCACCTCGACTTCCTGGCCACATTCAACTACTCGACCTACCTGCTGGCCGCAGCCCGCGACCGCCAGATGCTCGAACTGGAAGATGCTGTGCACAAGCTCACTGACATTCCCGCCCGTCTGTACGGCCTCGCGGACCGGGGACGCCTGTCCGAGGGCTGCCATGCCGATGTCGTGGTGTTCGACCCCGACCAGGTGGCGCCGAAGCCGATCGAAGTCCGTGAGGACCTGCCCGGCGGTGCGTGGCGGCTCTACGGCGAGGCCGACGGCATCGACACAGTGCTGATCAACGGCGAGGTAGCCGTGAGCGGCGGCGAGTTCACCGACGCCCGACCGGGAACCCTGCTGCGGGCCGGACGAGACACGGTTCCGGTGACGGCAACCGGCTGACCGCCGGTAGCCTCTCGGGGCCAATCTCAGTTCGAGCCAATCTCTTCTCGACACTGTCCTCGCAGTCGATCCCCGTCGGAGTTCCAGCGTGCGCACCTACGCCCCCAAAGCATCTGAGATCGAACGCGCGTGGTTCGTCGTCGATGCCGAGGGCATGGTGCTCGGGCGCATGGCAACCGAGGTGGCCAAGATTTTGCGCGGCAAGCACAAGCCGACTTTCGCCCCCTACCTCGACGGCGGCGACCATGTCGTCGTGGTGAACGCTGACAAGGTCGTGCTGACGGGCGACAAGGCGACGAAGAAGCTCGTGCACCGTCACTCGGGCTACCCCGGCGGTCTGCGAAGCGAGAAGTACGGCGACCTGCTGGCCCGCCGCCCGGCTGATGCGGTGCGGCGCACCATCCGCGGCATGCTGCCGCACAACCGCTTGGGCCGGGCCCAGCTGCGCAAGCTGAAGGTGTACGCCGGACCCGACCATCCCCATGCCGCCCAGCAGCCTCAGCCGCTGCCGCTGCCTCACGCCCTGGCGCGCTGAGACGCCGACCGATTCGCCGCCTCCGATACGCGACACCCGACGAGAAAGACCCTGATTTCGTGCCCGTTCCGCTGACGCAGACCACTGGCCGCCGCAAGCGTGCCGTCGCCCGGGTGAGGCTCTTGCCCGGCAGCGGCAACATCTCGGTGAACGGTCGCCCATTCGAGGAGTACTTCACCTCGTCGGTGCCCGCATGGAGATCACCGAGCCGCTGCGCCTCACTGAGGCCACCGCCAGCTACGACGTCAGCGCCACTGTGGACGGCGGCGGTGTGGCGGGCCAGGCCGGCGCGCTGCGCTTGGGCATCGCCCGCTCGTTGCTGGTGATGGACCCCGAGGTGCGGCCGACGTTGAAGTCGGCCGGCATGCTGCATCGCGACGATCGCAAGAAGGAATCCAAGAAGTACGGCCTCAAGAAGGCCCGCAAGGCGCCCCAGTACTCCAAGCGATAGCGCGCCGAGCGCTGGAGGCTCAGCCGGCGTGGAACTGACCTTCGGAACCGACGGCGTTCGAGGGCTGGCATTCGAAGAACTCGACGAGGTCGTTGCTCACGCCATCGGGCTCGCGGCGAATCGGGCGCTATTCGCGGACACGGGTGCTGCGCGCTGGGTCGTCGGGCGGGACACGCGCGAGTCCGGTCCGGCCCTGTCGAGCGCCCTCGCAGCCGGTCTGCGTGCTGCAGGTGCCGAGGTCGTCGATCTCGGCGTGGTGCCCACACCGGTGGTGGCGTTCGCAGCCCAGCACCTCGGCACGGCCGGGGCGATGGTGTCGGCGTCCCACAACCCGTGGCGCGACAACGGCGTCAAGCTGTTCGCCGCCGACGGCACCAAGCTGGGCGACGCGGAGCAGGCCGCAGTCGCGCGGTGCCTCGGCGATCTGGGGCTCACGCACGGCGACCGGCCGTCGGCCGGTGAGATCGCACGCCGACTGGACGTTTTTCCGGCAACCAGCTCGGCCGCTGATCCGGTCGCCGGGCTCATCGCCGGGAAGACGGCAGCGACGGGCGAGACAGCCCGAGTGCTGGAGGCCTATGAGCGCTCGCTGAGCGACGCCATCGACGGCCGGACGCTCGATGGCCTGCACCTGGTGGTGGACGGCGCGAACGGGGCGAGCGCATCGCTGGCGCCCCAAGCGCTGCGAAGGCTGGGAGCGCAGGTCACTGCGATCTGCTGTGAGCCCGACGGTCGCAACATCAACGACGGCTGCGGATCGGTGAGCCCCGGCCCGCTGCAGGCAGCAGTGCTCGAGGCCGGCGCAGACCTGGGCGTTGCCTTCGATGGCGACGGCGATCGGTTGATCGGCGTGGACAGCGACGGGCAGATCATCGACGGCGATCGCCAGATGGCACTGTTCGCTCTCGACCTGGCGGCACGCGGCTCGCTCGCGGGCAACACGCTCGTCGTGACGGTCATGTCCAACCTGGGCCTGCACCGAGCGATGGCTCAGGCCGGCATCGACGTGGTCACCACCGCGGTGGGAGACCGGGCAGTGCTCGAAGCGCTGGATATGGGCGGACACTGCCTTGGCGGCGAGCAGTCAGGCCACGTGGTATTCCGGCACGAGGCCACCACCGGCGACGGCCTGCGCAGCGCCGTTCACCTGGCTGACCTGGTCGCCCGGCGGGCCGGTGGCAAGACGCTGACCAGCGCGGAGCTTGCCTCGCAGGCGATGCAGGCAGCCCCACAGGTGCTCCGCAATGTGCCCGCGGGTGCTGAATCGCTCGCCGATGAGGCTCAGCGTGCGATCGACGACGTTGTGGCAAATGCCGGTCCCGACGCTCGTGTACTGGTGCGCGCCAGCGGCACCGAGCCGGTCATCCGCATCATGGTTGAAGCCCCGACCGAGCGTGAGGCAACAGACCTCGCAGGCCATCTCGCCGACCTGATCGCCGACAGAGCTGGTGGGGCCGGCCCTGCCTAGTCACTGATACAACTGCGTCACTGAGCCATGAGCACCCGAGATGCAATCCTTCTTGCCGCGACGTGTACTTACGACCCACTGCGTTGACCCCGTGCTGACACGGGTCTAGGCTCAAAGTGCCTCTTCTGGGAGGATGTCGCAAGCCCCGGAGGGCCAGTCCGAGGCTCCGTGAGGAGCGCCTAGGACGGGAGCCGGGGCTTACGCATGCTTCAGCTGGGCTCAGCCCAGATACGCGACTTCTGCCAGCGGTCCCTCTTGATCCAAGTCGCAAAGGTATGTCGAAGAACCCTCGCTGAGCTGTTCCCGGACGATGCCGGCCAGCGCATCCGCGTACCACAGCATGCGCTCCGTCTTGGCGCGCCGCTCGTATTCGAAGCGGCCGTCGCTGCGGCTGCCGCGGCGCTGCGGTCGAGGACGGTGACTGCAACGAGTACGTACGTAACTCCGCTGCCCAGAACGGCAACTGTCTCGTCGACAGCGGTGACCAAACTTGCCGACATCGCTCGGTCTCCATGGCTCGCGGTGACAGTGGCTGCGCGGCGCACGGGAACCGGCCGCCGTGGGTCCAACTGCTGACAGCGGACATCGAGAGTTTGCTGCCGGATCTCGGCAGCTTCGCGCTGGTTATTGCCGACGCCGAGGGCGGCAAGTGGACCGGACTGGACCTCACGATCAATTCGCTCGATGCCTGCGGCGTCCTCGTTGTCGACGATATGGATGCCAGTCAGTACGACGACGCGGACGAACGGCGCGCTGTAGCCAATGTGCGGAAGTTGCTGCAGAGCGATGATCGGCTTGTTGTCGCAGAGATCGAGGCCTCCTCGGGAATCATCATCGGCACTCGCAAGTCAATCGGCACATAGTTCTGCGAGTCGGCGGACGGATGGACTCGGCTGGCCGGTTGTCGGGTGCTCGGTACCCTCGCTGTTGTGTGCGGGATTGTGGCCGTCATCGGCCGCCGCGATGACCGGGCCGCGTTGGAGGCCTCCGCGGTCGTCCCGCGGCTGCGCGACGCCTCGGACCTGCTTGCGGCGGTAGTAGCCGAGGGCGACTCGGACACTCCCGCTGACGGTCGCGACGCGGTCGAACTGCTCGAGGCCGCCGCGGCGGCGCTGCGAGACGCCGATGAGGCGCTGCGATCGCTGCCCGGTGTGCGCTTGCTGGTTTCCGACGCCAAATGCGTCCTCGACATCGAGACGGTATTGGCGACTGCCGATGCGCTGATTGCCGGCATCGACCGTGCTGTCGATGCCGGTGACCTGCTGCCCGTTGACGAGGGCGCCCGCATCGAGCGCATCAATGCCTGCCTGAGCGAGGCAAAGGACCACGCCTTCGCGTTGCGCCGAGACCGCCTGCGGATGGCACGGGAGGTGGTCGGGCTCTGGGGCGGATCGCCCCCGCCCGCAGCCGTGGGTGGGCTCTGGTCGATCCAGGTGGCGCTGTCCGCGCTTGACCGGCTCGAGGTCCGCGGGCGCGACTCGGCTGGGTTGCAGGTGTTCGTCCAAGGCGCTCGCCTCGACGCCGATGGCGACACTGCCCGCCGCGCACACAGCGGACGGCTCACCGACCCGCTGTTCGGCGCCGGCGCGGCTCGTGACACCGGCAGCGGACTGGCATTCGTTTACAAGACCGCCTCGGAAATCGGGGAGCTCGGCGACAACACGGCGGCGCTGAGATCGCAGATCCGCCAGGACAGCTTGCTGCGCTGGGCCCTGTGTGCCGACGGCGCAGAGACGGTCGTGCTGGGCCACACCCGCTGGGCCAGCATCGGCATCGTCTCGGTGCCCAACACGCACCCTCTTGACGCGTGGAGCAGTGCTGATGGCGGCGACGTCGCGCACGTCGCTGCTGTGCTCAACGGCGACGTGGACAATTACGCCGACTTGATCGCGCAACGGCGTCTGGCGATTGCACCCGAGATCACCACCGACGCCAAGGTCATCCCGACGATGCTGCGACAGGCGCTCGCCGCAGGCTCGAACGGCGAGCGCGCCACGGTCGGATCAGAGCAGTTGCGGCAAGCCTTCGCTGATGCAGTAAGCAGCTTCGAGGGCTCGGTGGCGATTGCGGCGCACGTCGCCGAGCTGCCCGACGTGGTGGTGCTGGCGCTGCGAGGGAGCGGGCAGGCGTTGTATGTGGGCGCGACAGGCCCGTCCTATGTCGTCGCCAGCGAGCCGTACGGCCTGGTCGAGGAATGCCGCACCTACGTCCGGCTGGACGGGGAGAATCCATCCGATCCGACTAACCCGGTGGGCAGTCGTGGCCAGATCATGCTGGTCGGCACGCCACCGCTCTCAGCCGACGGCGGGCCGTCGCCGGCTGAGTTCGCTGCTCTGCGACGTTTCTCATACGACGGCACCGAGCTGCCGGTCGAAGCGAGTGACGTTGTGACCGCCGAGGTCACCACCCGTGACATCGACCGGGGTGACTATCCGCACTTCTTGCTCAAGGAGATCGGCGAGGCTCCCCGGTCGCTTCGGGCCACATTGCGTGGCCGCATTGGGACAGCCGGCCTTTTGCGGCACGCCCGGCTCGGGCCCGACGCCCTGCCTGCCGCCGTTCGGTCCCGGCTGCGCGACGGCTCCATCCGTCGCATCGTCGCCATCGGCCAAGGCACGGCGGCTGTCGCAGCATCGTCGCTGCCGCACTTCTTCGAAACCCTGCTGGCGCCGTCGCGCACACTCCGCGGCGTTGACGTAACGGCGTCCCTGGCAACCGAGTTCAGCGGTTTCGGCCTGCACGCCGACCTGTCCGACACGCTGGTGGTGGCAGTCAGTCAGTCCGGCACCACCACCGATACCAATCGCACGGTCGATCTAGCACGCGTGCGGGGCGCCGCCGTGGTCGCCATCGTCAACCGGCGCGGCAGCGACCTGACCGATCGGGCCGACGGCGTGCTCTACACCTCCGACGGACGCGACGTGGAGATGTCGGTGGCGTCCACCAAGGCGTTCTACGCACAGGTCGCGGCGTGCGCGCTGCTCGCCGCCGCCGTCGCCGCTGACATCCGTCCCGACGACGACGTGACGACGAATGCGATCAGCAGTCTGCTCGATGCGCTCGGCAAGCTGCCCACCGGACTCGAAACGGTATTGGCATCGCACGACGAGATCGCCCGGATCGCTCGGCGCCATGTGGGCGGCCACCGCCACTGGGCCGTGGTGGGCAACGGCGCAAACCGGATCGCGTCACGTGAAATCCGGATCAAGCTGTCCGAGGTCTGCTACCACGCCGTCGCCGAGGACGGCACCGAAGACAAGAAGCACATCGACCTGTCGTGCGAGCCGCTCATCTGGGTGTGCGCAGCGGGTCTCACCGGATCGGTCGCCGACGATGCCGCGAAGGAGGTGGCGATCTACCGGGCGCACCGGGCGACGCCGATCGTGGTGGCCTCCGCCGGCTCGGGACGCTTCGACGCCGCCGCCGAGCTGCTGGAGGTTCCCGCCGTGCACCCGGCGGTGGACTTCCTGCTGGCCACGGCCGCCGGTCACCTGTACGGCTACGAGGCGGCGCTGACGATCGACGCACTGGCCGCTCCGCTGCGCGAGATGCGTGCCGCCACTGAATCCCTGCTTGCACCTCCCGGCAGCACTGATGCATCCCTCTCGGCCGGGGGCCGCGAGGGAGACCTGCTCGCCGTGCTCGCGGAGCGCCTGCGTCCCCCGGCCAATCGCTTCCGGGACGGCGTGCGTGCCGGCAGCTACGACGGGCACTTGCGTGCCGGCACAGCGGCGCGCCTCGGCGCGGTGCTGCGGTACGCGGCCGGCATGGCGCCGCTGGAGATGTACCAGGCGGACATCGGCAAGGTGGGGCTGCCCTCAGTGGTCATCGACGACTTCACCGATGCGCTGAATATCGCCATCGACGAGCTCACCCGCCCGATCGACACCATCAAGCACCAAGCCAAAACCGTCACCGTCGGCATCTCGCGGGCTGACGAAACGCTTCTCGACTCGATGCTGGTGACATCGGCGCTCGAAGCGGGCGCACCGAGAGATCGGCTGTCGTACACGGCCTTGCGCACCCTCGCGGCACTCGATCCGGCCGTGGCCGAGGTGACGGGCTGGTCGCGCTACCGCATCGAAGGCGACGTGAGCTCTGCCAGCAGCCCCGAGGTCACCGTCTGGCTGACCGATCGGGGCGGCACAGCACTCGGCATCGAGTCGCGCACGGTGACCAACCCGCAGCTGCGCGGCAGCAAGCACCGTGCCGCATACGAACGGGAGGTCACGGTGGCCCGCGGCAGCGACGGCCGCACGGTGCTCCACATTCCGGAGACCAAGGACGGTTTGACCACCGGGCTGACGCTGCTGCACTGCCGCTTCGTCGAACGGTTGCGTGCTCCGGCGATGCGGGCCGTGCTGATGGGTTACCGCGGGCGCTATGGCGCGCTCGCCGACGCAGTCACCGAGACGCTGCCATGGTTCCGGGACGATCTGCTCGGCACGGTCGACGTCTTCGATCTGCTGACCAGGCCGGTCTATGTGCTGTCTGAGCACTGGCTGGGTGCGGCGGATGACTGAGTTGCCGGGCGCCGGGCCCGAGCTCCCGGCGCGGGCCGAGGGCACGTGAGCACCTCGATCGGGCTCGACATGGTGGACGTCCAGCGATTCGCCGCAGTGCTCGAGCGGCGCAGCGGCATGCGCGCCCGCTTGTTCACCCCCGACGAGCTCGCCTACGCCATGGGCACGGTCGACCCCGACACTCGCCTCGCTGCCAGGTTCGCCGCGAAGGAGGCGGTGATGAAGGTGCTGGGCATCGGCCTGGGCGCCTGCCGCTTTCGTGACATCGAAGTGGCACGCCAGCCCGGCGGTCGGCCCGAACTGGTGCTTCGGGGCCTTGCGGCCGAACGGGCCGCGGCAGCAGGTCTGTCCCAATGGCAGGTGACGCTCACCCACACCGACTCGGTGGCGGCCGCCATGGTGCTGGCGCAATAGGCCCGGAGCGACACGGTGATCCCGATCGTGACGCCGGCGGAGATGGCGATGATCGACGCGGCCGCGCCCGAGGGCACCGATGTGCTGGTTGCGCGTGCCGGCGCGGCTGTTGCCATCTCCGCCCGGCGGATGATGGGCGGCACCTACGGGCGGCGGGTGCTGGTGGCCGCCGGCAAGGGCAACAACGGCGCAGATGGGCGGGTCGCGGCGGCGGCGCTGGAGCGATGGGGCGTTCGCTGCCGGGTCGTGACGCCGCCCGAGGCGCTCGATCTCGTTGCCGCTGCCAATTCCGGGGCCCCGGCGTCATCGGCGTGGAACCTCGTCGTCGATGCGGCGTACGGAACCGGGCTGCGCGGATCGTGGGGTGCTGATCGGGCACCGGCGGCACCGGTGCTGGCGGTTGACATTCCCTCCGGCATCGATGCGCTGACAGGGGTCGACCACGGCTGCTGGCCGGCAACGGCCACCATCACCTTCGGTGCGCTCAAGCCGGGCCTGCTGTTGCATCCGGGCGCTTCGGCTGCTGGCGAGGTGGAACTCGCTTCGATCGGTCTCGACGCGAGCGGGGCGACGTCGTGGCTGATCACCGACGCCGACGCTGATGCCGCACTGCCAGCTGCCGAGCCGACGCTGCACAAGTGGCGCCGCGCCGTGCGGGTCATCGCCGGTTCGCCCCAGATGCGGGGCGCCGGACATCTCGTGTGCGCGGCCGCCCAGCAGGCGGGTGCCGGCATGGTGGTTGTCAGCTCTCCGGGCTTGACCGCAGCCGATGTCGCTCGACCGGCCGAGGCGGTGGCGCGCGACCTCGAAGGGGCCGAGTGGGCGGGGCCTGCGCTGGAGGACATCGAGCGATTCGACGCCGCCGTCATCGGACCGGGCATCGGCACCGACTCCACGGCATCGACGCAGATTGCGCGTTTCATCTCCGATTGCCCCGTGCCCTTGGTGGTCGATGCCGACGCCCTGACAGCGTTGGCCGACCACCCCGAATGCCTGCGTGAGCGGGCGGCGCCGACGATTCTCACGCCCCACGATGGGGAGTTCGCCAAGCTCACGGGCTGCCCGCCTGCGGCCGACCGGTTCGATGCGGTGCGCCGAGCGGCCGATGCCCTCGGTGCGGTTGTCCTGCTGAAAGGACCGACAACGCTTGTGGCGGCGCCCGCTCCGTCCACCGCCGTGCTGGCAGTCACTTCGGGGACGCCCCGCTTGGCAACCGCCGGATCAGGCGACGTGCTCTCGGGCGTGATCGCGGCGGTTTTGTCCTCGGGAGCCGCCACGTCCGATACTGCCCTGACACAGGCAGCTGCAGCGGCGCACTGGCACGGGCGCACCGCCGCCTTCGGAAGTCATGATCCCGCCATGGCGCTGACGCCGTTGACCGCCATGCGCCAGGTCGAGCTGCTCGGAACGGTGCGAGCCGGTCTGGCCGCGGCCAGCGCGGAGTCGAGCAGCGCATGACTGAAGCGCCAGCAGCACGGCTGCCCGAAACCGACGCATCGCAGATGCGCCTGGGTCCAATTGACGCATCGCAGATGCGCCCGACTTGGTGCGACATCGATCTCGACGCGCTTGACCGCAATCTGGCTGCGATTCGCCGACATGTCGGCGAGGCCGAGGTGGTGCCTGTGGTCAAGGCCAACGCCTATGGCCATGGCATCGCGCACGTCGGGCTGGCTCTGGCGGCGGCCGGGGTGGCGTGCGTGGCCGTCGCCTATGTCGAGGAGGCCTTGGCACTGCGCGCCGCTGGAGTGACCATCGACATCCATGTGCTCGGGGGCGCCGTCGAGCGTCAGATACCGCTGTTCCTCGCTCACAACTTGATCCTCACCGCGCCATCGATCGACAAGCTGCGCCAGATCGACGAAGCGGCCATCGCCGCGGGCACCACCGCCCGGGCGCATCTCAAGATCGACACCGGCATGGAGCGCATCGGCGTCCACCACTACAACGCCGACAAGCTGTTCGCTGAGTCGCTCCGCTGCCGCTCGGTTCGCGTCGAGGGCGTCTTCAGCCACTTCGCCAACGCCGATGCACCCGATCTGTCGGACGCCCGCACCCAGCTCGACCGCTTCAACGAGGCGGTGAGCTTCTACGAGCGCCATTCGCTGCCCACCCCGGTCCGGCACATGGCGGCATCCGCAGCCATTGCGCGCTTGCCCGAGGCGCACCTCGATCGGGTGCGCCCGGGCATCCTGCTGTACGGCGTCGCGCCCAAGCCTGAGATCGCGGCTGCGCTGCCGACCGAGCCGGTGCTGAGCTGGCACAGCGAGATCGTGTACTTCAAGGTGGTGCCGCCAGGTGCGTCGGTCGGCTACGGAAGCACCTGGACCGCAGACCGTCAGACCCGGGTGATCACCCTGCCCGTGGGATACGCCGACGGCTACGCCCGCTCGCTGGGCACGGGCCCGGCGCACGATCCTGGGCAAGGCCCGACCGATGTGCTCATCGACGGGGTCCGCCACCGCGTCGTGGGCAATGTGTGCATGGACCAGACGATGGTCGACATAGGAGACGCCAGCGCCTACAACGGCGATCGGGTCACGCTCATCGGCAGCCAAGGCAGCGAGCGCGTCACCGTCACCGATCTGGCCGATTGGTCAGGCCGCAGTCCCTATGAGGTGCTCACCGGGATCTCCCTGCGTGTTCCTCGTGTCCACCGCTCGGAGGCTGAGCCGCTAGGCGAAGCCGTGGCCCGAGCGGCCCGTGAGCGAAGCGAACAAGAGCGGGAAGCACCGGTCGATGCCGTGAACGGCGGTGGCGAATCCGGCGCAGGCCACTAAACAGTTTCCATCATGCGATTCCGGACCACGAGCGCCGAAGGGACGCGAGCTGTCGCAGCGGCACTCGCCCCGCTGCTGCGCCCCGGCGACGTGCTGGTGCTGTCGGGCGACCTCGGGGCTGGCAAGACGGTGTTCACGCAGGGGCTGGCGGCGGCACTCGGGGTTGCCGAGCCGGTGACCAGCCCCACGTTCACCCTGGCGCAGAGCTACCAGGGCCGCATGCGGCTGCACCACCTCGACGTCTACCGGCTGGACAATCTCGGCGAGGTGCTGGACCTGGATCTGCCTGAGCTGCTCGACGATGACGCCGTGGTGTGCGTCGAATGGGGCGAGGTGGTCATCGGGGAGCTGCCGCGTGATTTCCTGCGCCTGCGCATCCGGCTCGCCGACCCGGGCGAGTCACCCGACATCCGCATCTTCGAGGCCGATCTCGTCGGCCCGAGCTGGCACGGTCGCGCCGACGCACTCGCGGGCGCGTGGCACTTCGCCGACAGCGGCGGGGCAGCGCCGTGCTAGTACTCGACGGCGTGGAGGCAGCGCCGTGCTAGTACCCGACGGCGCGGAGGCAGCGCCGTGCTAGTACTCGGCATCGAGACAGCGACGCCCCAGGTCGGCGTGGCCATCGGCGGGCACGAGGGCATCATCGCCTCCTTCCACACCACCCGCGACCGGCGCCACGCCGAGACGCTCGTCCCCGCGATCCATTTCCTGTGCGAACAGGCACAGATGAAGCTGTCGCAGATCGGCCTGGTCGCCGTCGATGTCGGCCCGGGCCTGTTCACCGGCCTGCGGGTGGGCCTCGCGACGGCGAAATCCATCGCGCACGCCTGCCGGATCCCGATGATCGGCGTCTCCAGTCTCGATCTCACGGCCTTCCCGGCGCGCTTCAGCGATCGGCTCATCGTCTCGACGGTGGATGCCCGCCGGGGAGAGATCTTCTACGCCACCTACCGGCGCGCCCCGGGGGGCATCCAGCTCATGAGCCCGCCGGCCGTCGACCAGCCCGCCGATGTCGCAGCGCAGCTGATGGCGACGGGTGCCGAGACGCTCATCGTCGGCGACGGGGCCGAGCGCTATGCAGAGGTGCTCGGCGACGTACGAGGGGCCGAGATCGGCCGGGAGGGCCTGCGCCACCCCAATGCCGGCGCGCTGGTGGAGCTGGCACACGCCCGGGCGCTGCGCGAGGAGTTCGTCAGCCCGTCCGAGATCACGCCGATGTACCTGCGCGCCCCCGACGCCCGCATCAACTGGCAGCAGCGGGAGCGGTCGTGAGCACGCCGGCTGTGCCCGACACTGCAGTGCCTGCTGGCCGGCGGCGTGCCTCGGCTCCATACGGCTCGGTGCCGGTCATCGTCCCGATGCGCCGCAAGCATCTGCGCGAGATTCGCCGCATCGACAAGCTGGTGTACCCGAGGCCCTGGTCGATGGCCCTGTATCTGGACGAATTGCAGCGCAGCGGCGAGCGGGTGTACCGGGTGGCCTGCACGCCGGGATCAGGCGGCCGACCCGTCGGCGTCATCGGCTACGGCGGCTTCATGATCGTGGCCGGTGAAGGGCACATCACCTCTGTGGCGGTGCACCCGGACTGCCAGGGTCACCGCGTGGGTGCCCGGCTGATGTTGGAGCTGCACCGCGAGGCCCGACGCATCGATGGGCTGGAAGCGCTGACGCTGGAGGTGCGTGCCTCCAACGCTGCGGCGCAGCGGCTCTACCGCTGGTTCGGCTATGCGCCCGTCGGCAGCCGCAAGAACTACTACCGGGGCGGCCCCGGCGGCAAGCGAGAGGATGCGCTGGTGATGTGGTGCCACGACATCGGCGGCGCCGAGCACGGCGAGCGCCTGGACGGCATCGCCACGGCCCTCGTCGTTACCGAGGGCGCAATGAGCACGGCCCTCGGCTGTACCGAGGGCGCATCGAACACAGGCATGGGGGCGGCATGACCACGATCCTCGGCATCGAGACCTCCTGCGACGAGACGGCCGCAGCCGTCGTGGACGACGGTCGCGAGGTGCGCTCCAGCATCGTCAGCAGCCAGGTGGATCTGCATGCCCGCTACGGCGGCGTGGTTCCCGAGATCGCCGGCCGCGCCCACGAAGCCCTCATCACGCCCGTGGTGGCCGAGGCGCTGGTCGAGGCTGGCGCCGCCGACAGCGACATCGACGTCGTGGCAGCCACCTGCGGTCCCGGCCTGGTGGGCAGCCTGCTCGTGGGTGTGGCCGCAGCCAAGGCGCTGGCGCTGGTGTGGGATGTCCCCTACATCGGCATCAACCACCACGAAGCCCACCTGTACGCCGCGCTGCTGGACGAACACGACGCCGAGGTGCAGTTCCCGCTCGTCACCCTGCTGGTGTCGGGCGGGCACACGATGCTGATTTCGTTCGAGGGCCATGGCCAGTACCGCCTGCTGGGCGCCACCCGTGACGATGCCGCCGGTGAGGCCTTCGACAAGGTGGCCCGCTACCTGGGGCTCGGCTACCCGGGCGGACCGGTCATCGACCAGCTGGCGAGCCAGGGCGACCCCACGGCCGTCCCGCTGACGAGGGCGATGCTGGATGACGGCTACGACTTCTCGTTCTCGGGCATCAAGACGGCCGTGATCAACTGGGTGCGAGCCCATCCCGAGGTGGAGACCGCCGATGTGGCCGCCTCGTTCCAGGCCTGCGTGACCGACGTGCTCACCCACAAGGCCCGCAAAGCGGCCCACGAGGTCGGGGCGGCGGGTATCTGCCTGGCCGGCGGCGTAGCAGCCAACAGCGCCTTGCGAGAGCGGACGCTCGACATCTGCACCGAAGACGGCTTCAACGCCTACCTGCCCAGCCGTGCCATGTGCACCGACAACGCCGCCATGATCGCCGCAACCGCCTGGTACCGCCTCGCCAGCGACGGCCCCTCCCCCCTAGACCACGGCGCCGACCCCAACCTCAGCATCAACTTCCTGACCTGACAAATCGGGTTGTAGCGAGGTTGTGGCCGCCCAACGAGGCTCGTATCGTTAGCACTCGCCCGGTGAGAGTGCTAAGTGCCGCCGGGCAGTTCCATGACACGCCCCCAGACAGGGCACAGCGCCACAGGAGGCACACCCGACCATGAACCTGAAGCCACTTGAGGACCGCATCGTCGTGCGTCCGAGCGACGCGGAGGAGACCACCGCCAGCGGCCTGGTCATCCCCGACACCGCCAAGGAAAAGCCCCAGCAGGGCGAGGTGCTCGCGGTAGGCCCCGGCAAGCGCTCCGACCAGTCCGGCGACATCATCCAGATGGACGTCGGCGTCGGCGACACCGTCGTCTACAGCAAGTACGGCGGCACCGAGATCACCGTGGCCGGTGAGGACCTGCTCATCCTGAGCGCCCGCGACGTCCTGGCCATCGTCGCCTGACGCTGGCTGCGACGACAAGAAGAGGAACCAACACATGCCGAAGATCCTGAAGTTCAGCGAAGAGGCCCGGCGCGGCCTCGAGGCTGGCGTCAACAAGCTGGCCGATGCGGTCAAGGTGACCTTGGGGCCCAAGGGCCGCAACGTCGTGCTCGAGAAGTCATTCGGGGCACCGACCATCACCAACGACGGTGTGAGCATTGCCCGCGAGATCGAACTGGACGACCCGTTCGAGAACATGGGCGCTCAGCTCGTCAAGGAAGTCGCCACCAAGACCAATGACGTCGCCGGTGACGGCACCACGACGGCGACCGTGCTGGCCCAGGCCATGGTGCGCGAGGGCCTGCGCAACGTGGCGGCCGGCGCCAACCCGATGGAGCTCAAGCGGGGCATCGAAGCCGCCGTGGCGGCCGCCGTGGACTCGATGGGCGACATGTCCACCGACGTCTCCGACGACAAGGACAAGATCGCCAGCGTCGCTGGTATCTCGTCGGCCGACACCACGATCGGCGAGACGCTTGCCGAGGCGTTCGACAAGGTCGGCAAGGACGGCGTCATCTCGGTTGAGGAGTCGAACACGTTCGGCGTCGACCTGGAGTTCACCGAGGGCATGCAGTTCGACAAGGGCTTCCTGTCGCCGTACTTCGTCACCGACCCCGACCGTCAGGAAGCCGTCTTCGACGACCCGTACCTGCTGTTCGTGAACGGCAAGATCGGCTCAGTGACCGAGCTGGTGCCGGTGCTCGAGAAGGTCATGCAGGGCGGCAAGGGCCTCGTGATCATCGCCGAGGACGTCGAGGGCGAGGCGCTGGCCACGCTGGTGGTCAACAAGATCCGCGGCACGTTCTCATCTGCTGCGGTGAAGGCCCCCGGGTTCGGCGAGCGCCGCAAGGCGATGCTGGCCGACATGGCCATCCTCACCGGCGGCCAGGTCATCTCCGAGGAGGTCGGCCTGAAGCTGGAGAACACCACGGTCGACCTGCTGGGCACTGCCCGCAAGGTGATCATCACCAAGGACGAGACCACCATCGTGGAAGGCGGCGGCGATTCCGGCGACGTCGAGGGACGTGTCGTGCAGATCAAGCGCGAGATCGACGAGACCGACTCCGACTGGGACCGCGAGAAGCTGCAGGAGCGGCTTGCGAAGCTGGCCGGCGGCGTGGCGGTGATCCAGGTCGGCGCGGCCACCGAGGTCGAGCTGAAGGAAAAGAAGCACCGCATCGAGGACGCCGTGTCGGCGACCCGAGCCGCGATCGAAGAGGGCATCGTGCCCGGTGGCGGCACTGCGCTGCTGCGGGCTCGTGCTGCAGTGGCAGCGCTGGACCTCGACGGCGACGAGGCCACCGGGGCTCGCATGGTGCACCGTGCGCTGGAGGGCCCCAGCCGCCAGATCGCGCAGAACGCCGGTTATGAGGGTGCTGTCATCGTCCAGCAGATCGAGGAGGCTGACGGCCACACGGGCTTCAATGCCGACACCGGCAAGTTCGAAGACCTGGTCTCGGCCGGCGTCATCGACCCGGCGAAGGTGACGCGGGCGGCACTGCAGAACGCGGCGTCGATCGCAGCGTTGCTGCTCACCACTGAGACGCTGGTGACCGACAAGCCCGAGGAGGCTGACCCCGCCGCTGCTGCCGCGGCTGCTGCTGCCATGGGCGGCGGCATGGGCGGCATGCCGGGGATGATGTAGCTCCCCTTCACCCCCCGATAACAGGCACAGGGCCGGCGTTCGCGCCGGCCCTGCGTCGTTGGGTCCCAAATCCCGCAAAGCCCCCAGGGCCCAGCGGTACCCTCGTTGTTTTCCCCAACTCGGCGCGGCTGCGGCCTATGTCCCCACACTCCCCGGCGGCCGGCCCGGTCGCCCACCCGACAGTCCTCGTGGTGGACTTCGGCGCGCAGTATGCGCAGCTGATCGCCCGGCGGGTGCGCGAGGCGCAGGTCTATTCCGAGATCGTTCCCCACACGGCAACCGCCGCCGAGCTGGCGCAGCGCTCGCCCGCAGCAATCATCTTCAGCGGCGGTCCGGCGTCAGTGCATGTGGACGGCGCTCCGGGCATCGACCCCAGCGTGTACGAGCTGGGCGTGCCGATTTTGGGCATCTGCTACGGCTCGCAGCTGCTGGCGCGTGACCTGGGCGGGCAGGTGGATCGCAGCGGTCGGGGCGAGTACGGGCGCACCATGCTCGACCGGACCGGCACCGAATCGGAACTGCTGGACGGCGCCCCGGGCAAAGCCTCGTCACCCGAACCGGTGTGGATGTCGCACTTCGATGCCGTCATCGAGCCGCCCGACGGCTTCACGGTCACCGCAGCCACCGCGGACAGCCCAGCCGCAGTCATCGAAGACCCGCAGCGGCGCTTCTACGGGGTGCAGTACCACCCCGAAGTCGTGCACACCCCAGGCGGCCAAGCCCAGCTTGAGCGGTTTCTCCACGGCATCTGCGGCATCAGCTCTGAGTGGACGATGACCAACGTCATCACCGAGAGCATCGAGGCCATCCGTGCCCAGGTCGGCTCGGCGAGGGCCATCTGCGGGCTGTCCGGCGGGGTGGACAGCGCCGTGGCCGCCGCGCTCACCCAGCAGGCCATCGGCAGCCAGCTCACCTGCGTGTTCGTCGACACCGGGCTCATGCGTGCTGGCGAGGGCGACCAGGTCACCGACACATTCCGGCGCACGCAGGGCATCGAGCTGATCCATGAGCGGGCTGCCGACGAGTTCTTCGAGGCGCTGGCCGGTGTGACCGATCCCGAGGACAAGCGCAAGATCATCGGCGAGAAATTTGTGCGCATCTTCGAGCGTGCCGCCGGCGGCATCACCGACGCCCGGTTCCTGGTGCAGGGAACGCTGTATCCCGATGTGATCGAATCGGGCTCGCCGACCGCGGCGAAGATCAAGAGCCACCACAACGTGGGCGGGCTGCCCCCCGACATGACCTTCGAGCTGGTGGAGCCGCTGCGGAACCTGTTCAAGGACGAGGTGCGGGCCGTCGGCTCCGAGCTGGGCCTGCCGCCTGAGATCGTGCAGCGCCAGCCGTTTCCCGGGCCCGG
The DNA here is from genome assembly GCF_965208555.1 of Candidatus Poriferisodalis sp. GTDB lineage: Bacteria > Actinomycetota > Acidimicrobiia > Acidimicrobiales > Poriferisodalaceae > Poriferisodalis. Next base: position 2,118,960 of record NZ_OZ242342.1, read on the forward strand.
CCTGGGCGTCCGGATCGTGGGCGAGGTCACCCCTGAGGCAGTCGAGACAGTGCGGGCCGCCGATGTCATCGTGCGCGACGAGATCGCGAGGGCCGGCCTCGACAACGAGGTCTGGCAGGGGTTCGCCGTGCTGGCCGACATCCGCAGCGTCGGCGTGATGGGCGACGAGCGCACCTACGCCCGCCCGATCATCGTGCGTGCCGTCACCAGCGAGGACGCCATGACGGCCGACTGGGCCCGCCTGCCCCACGAACTGCTCGAACAGATCTCGTCACGCATCGTCAACGAGGTGCCCGGCGTGAACAGGGTCGTCTACGACATCACCTCCAAGCCGCCCGGCACCATCGAATGGGAATAGCCCGGTTGGAAATAGCCGGAGGCTCCTGGCGCAACCGCAACTACCTTGGCCCCACAGCCGCGGTCATGCCGCGGGAAGCGTTCGACAAGGGCGGATCATGACCTCAGCAGGGGCCGAGAATGCGGCTGCATCGGTGGAACTGCCGGCGGGCTTCGGCTGCCATGTCGGCAACATCGGCATCAAGGACGACACCGACGATGTGATGGTGCTCGCGGCCGACCACACGGCCGCAGCGGCGGGAGTGTTCACCAAGAGCCTGTTCACCGGCGCGAGTGTGCGTCTGAGTCAAGCCAACGTGGCCGACGGACGGGCGCGAGCCGTGGTGGTCGTGTCAAAAAACTCCAATGTGGCCACTGGGGATCAGGGCGAGCGAGACGCCGCGAACCTGGCACGGCGTGTCGCGGAACTGCTGGTCTGCGAGCCCGATCACGTCTTGGTGGGCTCTACCGGCCTGATCGGCGTGCCGTACCCCGAGGGCGTGATCGACAGGTATTTCGACCGCCTGGTGGCAGCGCCGTCCCAGCAACTGACTTCGCGCGATGCAGTGGCCGCGGCGACCGCGATTATGACCACCGACACGCATCCCAAGACCGCCCGTGCGACGATCCCCGCCGGCGATGGAACAGCGGCCGTGGTGGGCATCGCCAAGGGCTCGGGAATGATCGAGCCGGACATGGCCACGATGATCTCGGTCATCACCACCGACGCCGAGATCGCTCCCGACCGGCTCGACGCGATGCTGCGCCGGGTGTGCGACGTGACGTTCAACGCCCTCAGCGTGGACACCGACACGTCCACCAGCGACATGGTGGTGATGCTGGCGAATGGTGCAGCCGGGCCGGTCGATGAAACCGAGCTGGAGGCGGCGCTCTCTGCGGTGAGCTTGGACCTGACACGCCAGCTGGCCTTCGACGGGGAGGGCGCCGAGACCCTCATCGTGGTGACCGTGAGCGAGGCCCGCGACGACGCACAGGCCAAGCGGGTGGCCAAGGCCATCGTGAACTCGCCGCTCGTCAAGACGGCGGTGCACGGGCGCGACCCCAACTGGGGCCGGGTCGCGATGGCGATCGGCAAGTGCAGCGACGAGACCGACATCGATCCCGATCGCGTCAGGATCCGCTTCGGCGACCAAGAGGTGTATCCGACGCCCGCTACCCCCGCGGCCCTTGCAGAGCTCGAGGCCTACCTGGCATCCGACGAGGTGCTGATCTCGGCGGATCTGGGCGTTCGCACCGACGGCGCGAGCGGCTCGTTCACGGTGTACGGCTGCGACCTCACCGATCAGTACGTCCGCATCAATGCCGACTACACGACGTGAATGACGTTCTGAACGACGATCCGATCCTCGCACCGCTGAATGCGGGCCAGCGGGCAGCGGTCACCCACGGCGACGGTCCCGCGCTGGTGGTGGCGGGTGCCGGATCGGGCAAGACCCGGGTGCTCAGCCACCGCATCGCGTACCTGCTGGCGCGGCGTCAGGTGAGGCCCTTCGACCTGTTGGCGATCACCTTCACCAACAAGGCGGCGGGCGAGATGCGCGAGCGCATCGGCAGCCTGGTCGGCTCGGTGGCGCACCGGATGTGGATCTCCACCTTCCACAGCGCATGTGCCCGCATCCTGCGCAGTCACGCCGACGTCCTCGGCTACCCGTCGGCGTTCAGCATCTACGACCAGGCCGATGCGCGCCGGCTCACCCGCTATGTGGTGCGCGACCTCGATCTCGACCCCAAGAAGTTCCCTGACCGGACGGTGCACGCAGCTATCTCGACGCTGAAGAACAGCCTCGTCGCGGCGCCGCAAGCCGCCGACCTGGCGCTCGCCCCCGACGGCGGGGGACCGTTCGCCCGTGATGTCGCCCGCGTCTACTCGGAGTATCAGAAACGGCTGCAGCGGGCGGGTGCCATGGACTTCGACGATCTGCTCATGCTGGGCGTCGAACTGCTCACCGCCCATGACGATGTGGCCGAGCACTACCGGCAGCGCTTCGCGCACATCCTCGTCGACGAGTACCAGGACACGAACCTGGCGCAGGTGCGCCTGATCGGTCTGCTCGCAGGCCCGGCCCGCAACGTGTTCGTCGTCGGCGATTCCGACCAGTCGATCTATGCCTTCCGCGGCGCCGACATCACCAACATCTTGGAGTTCGGGGCCACCTTCAACGACAGCTCCACGTACGTGCTGGATCAGAACTACCGCTCCAGCCAGGCGATCCTCGACGCTGCCAATTCGGTGATCCGCAACAACCTCGGGCGGCCGCCGAAGAATCTCTGGACCGACCGCTCCGGCGGAGCGAAACCGATTCGCTATCGCGGCACCGATGCGGACGACGAGGCCGGCTACGTCTGCTCGGAGCTCCGTCGCCTCCACGGCGACGGCCAGATCGACTGGGCCGACGCAGCGGTCTTCTACCGGTCGAACGCGCAGTCGCGGGTGATCGAGGAAGAGCTGGTCGCCAACGATGTCCCCTACCAGGTCATCGGCGGGACCCGGTTCTACGACCGCAAGGAGATCAAGGACGCGCTGGCGTTCCTGCGAGCCGTCGTGAATCCTGCAGATGAGGTGTCGCTGAAGCGCATCGTGAATGAGCCCGCCCGCGGTGTCGGCGATCGTTCCATCGCCAAACTGGACTCCACGGCAGCCCGCGATGGCGTGTCACTCACCGATGTCATCGGGCGGCTCGAAACGACGGACATACGGGGGAAGGCCCGCGCCGGTCTCATGCAGTTCCGCGACCTGCTTGCAGGCTGTGCGGCCCGGATCGCCGACGGACCGGCCGCAGTGCTCGAGACCGCGCTGGAGGAGTCCGGCTACATGGGTGACTTGCGTGAGAGGAACAGCATCGAAGACGAAGGACGGCTGGAGAATCTGAAGGACCTGATCGGCCGCGCCGAGCAGTTCGAGTCATGCGATGAGTTTCTCGAACAGGTGTCGCTCGTGAGCGATGTCGACGAGATGAGCGACAGTTCCCAAGTGTCGCTGATGACGCTGCATGCCGCGAAGGGGCTGGAGTTCGACGTGGTGTTCGTGACCGGTCTCGAGGAGGGCGTGTTCCCGCACTACCGCACCTTCACCGACCCGCTGGAGCTGGAGGAAGAACGCCGGCTGGCCTACGTCGGCATCACCCGGGCGCGTCAGCGGCTGTACCTCACCCACGCGTGGAGCCGGATGCTGCACGGCCAGACCAGCTACAACCCGCTCAGCCGGTTCGTCGAGGAGATTCCTGCCGATTTGATCGACGACCGCTCGCCGGACACCGGCCGCTACGGCTCGTCGTGGCGGCCGGCGACGAGCGACTGGGGCGCCAACCGGAGCGCCAGCGAGCCCAGCGAATACAGCCAGCTCGACGAGTCGGAGCTGGCCGTCCGGAGCCAGCCGCGCAGCGATCCTGCACGCCACGACGACGGCGCAGCCAAGGGCCGCGAATCTCGCCGCGAGGAGGCCCGCCGCCGGGTGGCCGCCCGGATGGGCGAGCCGGAGCCGGCCCCCAAGGCTGACCTCGGCTACGGCGTGGGCGACGACGTGCTGCACGCCCGTTTCGGCCCGGGCGTCGTCCAGGAAGTGCGGCCCGACGGCGACGACTGGGAGGTCACCGTCCACTTCGCCGACGTCGGCACCAAGACCCTCGTAGCCAGCTTCGCCGACCTCCGCCGCCTCCGCTCATAGAGCGCCAGAACCCTGCCGCTGCCTCCGCAGCGGGCGGTAGCGCGCCCCTCCTATGCTCCCCGCCGTGGATCTCTTCGAGTATCAGGGCAAGCAGTTCTTCAAGAGCTACGGCATGCCGGTATCCGACGGCGAAGTCGCCTTAAGCGTCGACGAAGCAGTGGCCGCCGCACAGCGCTTGGGCACACCGGTGATGGTAAAAGCACAGGTGCACACCGGCGGGCGCGGCAAGGCCGGCGGCGTCAAGTTCGCCGCCACCGTCGACGACGTGCGCACCCACGCCGGCAACATCCTGGGGCTCGACATCAACGGCCACATCGTGCGCCGGCTCTGGATCGAGAAGGCCTCCGACATCTCCGAGGAGTACTACGCCAGCTTCACGCTGGACCGCTCGGCCAAGAAGCATCTCGGGATGCTGTCGGCCGAGGGCGGCGTCGAGATCGAGACGGTTGCGGCCGAGAATCCCGACGCCATCAGCAGGGTGCTGGTGGACCCTGCCGAGGGGCTCACCGAAGAAGCCGCCCAGGCCTGGGTGGAGGGCGCCAACCTCAACCCGGCCGCCACCGATCAGGCCGTCGAGATCCTGCGCAAGCTGTACACGGCCTACACCGAGGGCGACGCCGACCTCGTCGAGATCAACCCGCTGATCCTGACGCCCGAGGGCCGGGTGCATGTCCTCGACGCCAAGGTCACCCTCGACGCCAACGCCGTGTTCCGCCACGAGGACTACGCGCAGTATGACGAGACCCAGCCGCGTGACGAGCGCGAAGAGGCCGCCCACGCCAAGGGCCTGCAGTACGTGGGCCTGGCGGGCAGCGTCGGCGTCATCGCCAACGGTGCCGGGCTGGCCATGAGCACCGTGGACGTGGTGAACCAGGTGGGCGGCAAGCCGGCCAACTTCCTGGACATCGGTGGCGGGGCCAATGCTCAGGTGATGGCCAATGCGCTGGAGGTCATCAACAACGACCCTGACGTGCGGGCCATCTTCATCAACATCTTCGGCGGCATCACCCGCGGTGAGGAGGTGGCCAACGGCATCATCGGGGCGCTCGACGCCGTCGACATCGAGGCGCCGATCGTGCTGCGCCTCGACGGCACCAACGCCGCGGAAGGGCGGGAGATCCTCGCCCCTCACCTCAACGAGAAGCTGGTGATGGAACCGACCATGCTCGACGCCGCCCGTCGAGCCGTCGCGATGGCCGCGGCCTGATCACGGGAGCTTGAGATGAGCATCTTTGTCAACAAAGACACCAAGGTCGTCTACCAGGGCCTCACCGGCTCGCAGGGCCGCTACTACGGCATGCTGAACCGCGACTACGGCACCAACGTGGTGGCGGGCACCAACCCCCGCAAGGCTGGCACCGACGTCGAGGGCGTGCCGGTGTTCGCCAACTGCACCGAGGCGGTCGCGGCGACCGGCGCCAATGCCTCGTGCATCTTCATCCCCGCGCCGGGTGTGTTCTCCGCCGTGATGGACGCCGCCGAGGCGGGCATCGAATTTGTGGCCTGCATCACCGAGGGCGTGCCGGCACACGACGAGGCCCGATTCTTCAACATGCTCAAACGCGACTACCCGCATGTCCGGCTGCTGGGGCCGAACTGCCCGGGCATCATCACGCCGGGGGAGTGCAACATCGGCATCACCGCAGGGCACATCGCCAAGCCGGGCGGCCCGGTGGGCATCGTCAGCCGGTCGGGCACGCTGACCTACCAGGCGCTGTACGAGCTGCAGCAGAAGGACATCGGGGTGACCACCTGCGTGGGCATCGGCGGCGATCCGGTGCCGGGTACGTCGTTCATCGACTGCCTCGAGGCCTTCGAGGCCGATCCTGACACCAAGGCAGTGATGATGATCGGCGAGATCGGCGGCTCAGCCGAGGAAGAGGCCGCCGAGTTCATCAAGCGTCACATGTCCAAGCCGGTGTCGAGCTACATCGCGGGGGTGACCGCGCCGCCGGGCAAGAAGATGGGCCACGCCGGCGCCATCGTCTCGGGCGGCAAGGGAACGGCTGCGGCCAAGATGGATGCGCTGCGCGACGCCGGAGTGCGGGTGGGACTGAACCCCACCGAGGCCGGCGAGCTGATGGCGGAGATCGTCGCCGAGCTGTAGCTACGCGAAGAGGTGCGCCTCCGCAGCTATGGCTTCTGCTCGTGCCCGGCTGAGTCGCTGCTGACCGGCGCAGTCAGGCTGGCGTAGATCTCAAGCAGGGCCGTGGCGTGGGCTTGTGGGCTGAATGCCGCCAGCGGGTCTGTGTGCTGGTCCGGTATGTCTGGGTCTGATTGCAGGGCGGCGGTGAGTGCTGTCGACAACGCTTCGATGTCGTCGGGCGGGACGAGGCGTCCGTTGGTGCCGTCGGTGATGAACCGGGGTGCGGCGCCGACTGCGGTCGCGACGACGGGGCGACCCGCGGCGACGGCCTCGGCAACGACCATGCCGAACCCTTCGCGGCGGCTGGGCACGCACACGAGACGCGCGCGGCGGTACCAGTCGCCAATCTCCGACGGCGCCACGGCCCCGGTGAACCTTGCGCTCACACCTCGCCGCAGTGCCAGTGCTTCGAGCAGGGCACGATCGGGCCCGTCGCCGACGATGACCAGTTCAGGTCGCTCCGCTGCGGGCATGAGCGCCACCGCCTCGGTCAGCATATCGAAGCCCTTTTCGGCCATGAGTCGGCCGACCGCGAGCACGGGGCCGTCCGCAGGTGCCGACGTGGGCGCTCCTAGCCGATCGCTGCACACCGGCATCGACACGACCTCCAGCAGGGGCCCGCTTCTGCGTCCAGCCGCCTCCGCGCTCCGCGGTGGGTGCAGACCGGCTGGCCGGGGCAAGAGGGATGCCGCCCAGTCGCGCAAATTCTCCGACACGGTGACCACGGCGCCCGCCCGGCGCAGCACTCGACGGCCCAGCCAGCGGTGCACGGCGTTGGTGGTGACCGCGGCGTCGGAACCGTGCACGTGCACCACGCTCCCAGCTCGGCGTCCAGCCGCAGCGCCAGCAGCGACGGCCACTAGCCCGCAGGGGAACCACCAGTGGCCGTGTATGACTGCGGTGTCACCGTTTGCGCGCCGGCGTGCTTGGCGTGCGGCGGCGAAGACGAGCCGGGCGATCATCGGGATTACCCACAGTGCCGACAGCCCGGAGAACACCCGGTAGCTCTCGCCCAGCGCTACCCGTGCCTCCACGCTGGCGGGTGCGAACCGCACCCTGCGCACCTCGATGCCGCCCACCTCGTGGCGGCGGGGCGCGTCGGGATGTGCAGGGCACACCACCGTCACGTGGGCGCCCGCTGCGGCCAGCGCCCGTGCGTGATCGGCCAGGAACGGCTTGTGGTGATCGTCGAGCGAGGTCGGAAACCCAGGGGCCACCAGCACGACTCGCACGCACCCAGTTTCGCAGCAGCCCGCTCTCGAACCGTCCGAAAGGCCGCCAGTACCCTCGGAGAGATGCTGGCGGAGCGTCGATCCGGCGCCGTGGTGCGGTGGCTGCTGGGGCTGGCGACTGCAGCGATGATCGTCTGGCTGGCGGTTCGCTACTGGGACGACCTGCGCCTTATCGACCTCCAGGTCGACGCCGTGGGGCTGCTGGGCGCCGTCGGGGTGTCGATAACTGCCACCTGGTGCTTGGCGCTCGGCTGGCGGGAGCTCATCGGCGGTTACGGCACGCCGCTGGCGCCGCGCCCGGCGCTGCGTGTCTGGATGCTGTCCCAGGCAACGCGCTACCTGCCGACCGGGCTGGTGCCGATCGCGGCCCGGGCCGGCCTGGCTGCTCCTCTGGGTGTGAACCGGGCGGCCGCCGGGGCCTCGGTGATAGTCGAGACCGCCACGCTGGTGGGATGGTCGGCAGTGTTCGCGGCGCTGTGGGCACCGGCCGACTGGCTGGGTACGGCGGGTGGCTGGCTCGCCCGCATCGTGCTCGGCCTTGGTGCCGCGATCGGTCTGGTGACGCTGCCGTGGACGCTGGCGGGTGCCGGGACCTGGTGGCGCCGCATCGACGGCCTGTTGCGGCGGGCGGTTGTCCTGCGATGGCTCTCGGGGCGGATGCACCCCGACTCGCTCAGCGCCGAGCGCGCCACCGTATGGCGAGCGACATTCGTCTACGGGCTGGCCGTTGCGCAGCGTCTCATGGCCGCAGTGCTGCTTGCCGGCGCGCTGCTCGCCGCCGGTGCCGATGACATCTGGTTGATTGCCGGTGCCACCGCCGCAGGCATCGTCGTGGGCATGGTCGGGATCACCCCGGCGGGGCTCGGCGTGCGCGAGGTCGTGGTCGCAGCCCTGCTGTCCGAGCGCTTCGGAGTCGGCGACGCAGCCGCGTTCGCCATTGCCGTGCGCGTGCTGGAATTCGCCCACGAACTGGTGCTGCTGCCGCTCGCCGCGGCGGCCGGCCGAGCTAAGCCGGCACAGACCGCCGGTTGAGCGAGCCGGCCGGTCTCAGCGGCCTGCCGCAGCAAACCGGATCGGCAGCTCCTTGAGGGGGCGCAGCATGAAGCTGAACTCATGCGGCAGCTCGTCGAGCGGGCGGGAGAGTTCGATGTCCTCCAAGCGGTCCAGCAGTGCGGTGAACGCGCAGCGAAGCTCGGCCCGCGCCAGCCATGCGCCGACACAGAAGTGGTTGCCCCAGCCGAACGCAAGGTGGTCCTTGGCATCCGGGCGCTCGATGTCGAAGGTGTCAGGGTTGTCGAACTTGGCAGGGTCGCGGTTGGCGGCCGCGTACCGCACCATCACGTTGGCACCCTGCGGGATGTCGGTGCCGGCCACAGTGGCGGGACCGGTGGCGGTGCGCCACAGTCCGGCGACCGGGCTGTCGAAACGCAGACTCTCGTCGATGAAATTGTTCAACAGTGACCGGTCGGCCCGCAGCTTGGCCATCTGGTCTGGGTAGCGAAGCAGCAGCCACAGCCCCGTGCCGAGCGCAGCCGTGGTGGTCTCGAAGCCACCGGTGACGAGCTGGTGCAAGAGATCCTGCAGTTCTTCGTCGGTGAGCGGCTCGTCGATCGCAGTCGAGTTGATGGAGGACGCATCGTCGTCGAGATGCGCATGGACGAGCCACGAGATGATGTCGTCGGCTGGCTCGGCGCGCCTCGCCGCGAACTCCCGGGCTAGGTGATGCTGCGCTTCGAGCTCGACCTCGGCGTACGCGACGGCCTCCTCCGGGGTGAGCACCTTCTGCGCGGTTGCCAGCATCGCATCGGCCCAGCTCTTGAACGTCGGATACTCCGACGCATCCAGCCCGAGCTGCTCGCAGATGATGATTCCCGGCAGCGGCAGAGCGAAGTCGGCCACGAACTCGCACTCGCCGGCGTCGATAAAGCCGTCGATCAGCTCGTGGCACAGCTCGTTGATGCGCGGCACGAGCGACTCCATCCGCTTTGCGGTGAAGGCACGGCTCACCAGGCGGCGGTAGTGCGTGTGCACCGGGGGATCGGTTCGCTGCAGCGTCTGTGCCCGCACCCAGCCGCGCTCGGCGAACACCGCAGCCGACGCCCGGCTGGCCTCGCTGGCGCGGCGCGCGGTGCCGGTTGGATCATTGGAGAACGTGCCCGGGTTGGTCAGCACCGACTTCGCGTCGTCGAAGCGCGTGACCATGTACAGGTCGTTCTCGGGCAGGCGGTGAACGGGGCACTGCTCCCGCATGGCGGCGTACGTGTCAAACGGGTCGTCCTGGACCGCCGGGTCCAGGAAGCTGCCGATCGGCGCCGATGTGTCGCGTGCGGTCCCGTGTCCGGGTGAGTCGTTCATGTTCCAGCCCCGTTCCGCACGCTAGATCAGCTCGTCGAGATTCTCCCAAGACTGCAGGTCCTCGACAGCTTGGAAGGGGCGCATCGTCATCGCATCGAGCAGCGCGCGCCCGCGCTCGTTGCCGGGATCGAGGTCCGCGATCACGGTGAGTGCCCATGCCTGCTGCAACAGGCAGTACCGGTAGTCGCGCCAGCAGCGCTCGAACGTGTAGTCGGCGCCGACGCCCTTGGCCAGCAGCTGAGCGTGGTACCCGCGCACCAGGTCGTCCTCCCACGCGCGGCGATTCTCCGTGGTGATCGAGGCGCCGAGGAAGTTGGCGATGTCCCACACACCCACGTGGCGCGTGCAGAGCTGGAAGTCCAGCACCGTGGTGACACCGTCGCCGGCGGAACCGCCGAACAGGTAGTTGTCAGCGCGGCAGTCGGTGTGGGTGAACGTGGCGTTGCCCTGATCGGCCCACCAATCGAGCAGCTGGCCGTAGCGGGAGGTGATCTCTGGCATGCACTCCAGCACTCGCCCCGGGAGCCTGCCGTCCCAGCGCGCAACGAAGCCGTCCCACAGAGCGGCCTGGATTGCGGCTGCGCCCTTGTACAGGTCGTTGTTCATCGGCGGCAGCCAGTCCAGCGCGTACAGCTCGTCGGATTCCCAGAAGCGGGCGTGCAGCGTCGACATCGACTCGATCACCCGCTCGCAGTCGGCCCGGCTCGCCCCGTCGAGCTGATCGACCATCCGCGCCTCAGTCACCTCCTCGAGCAGCAGCACGAACGGGACACCCCCCGGTGCCATGTCGGCTGCGTAGCAGTGCGGCACACGCATGGTGACCTGCGAGGCGATCTGGTTGTAGAAGTTGATCTCCCGCACGTAGAAGCCCATGGCCTGGGACAGGGCGATGTTCTCAGGAAACGCCGACTGGCACTTGGCGATGAGCGTGGCCGGTCCGCTGTGGCCCGAGGCGTAGGTCAGCTTCAGTCGCGCCAGCTCGCCCAAGATCCCGACGCCCACCCCGAGCGGCTCTCGTTCCATGCCCACGATCGTCCCGACGTCAGAGTCGTCGGCCAGCCGCTCGTTCAGCCAGTCGACGGAGATGTCGGAGGTACTGGCGGGAATCTCGTTGTGCATCGCCAGAATCTAGGCGGCCCGAAATCCAGGCGGCAATGATGCTTACACAGGGAGAAACCACATGAAGAACGCACCGACCCGAGATCCCATCGCTGAGTTGGTCCACCTCTACGCCGACGCGGTGGTGCACTTCGACGGCGATCAATGGGGTTCGACGTGGGCACCCGACGCGCACTGGGACCTCGGAAAGGGCCGCCGGCTGGACGGCCGCGAGGCCATCGTGGAGTTCTGGCACGGCGCCATGAGCAGCTTCTCAGCGGTGGTGCAGATGGTGCTGAACGGCACATACGAGCTGGATGCCGAAGCGGGCACCGGCACCGGCCGCTGGTACATCGCCGAGCACTTCCAGCGTGCCGGCGGCGAGAAGGGCAAGCTCCTCGCTCACTACGACGACGCGTATGTCCTCACCGATGAGGGCTGGAGGTTCGCCAGCCGGGAGCTGACCATTCACTACGGCGGACCGCAGGATCTCTCCGCCCCGTTCTTGAACGCCTGGGCAGAGTGATCCGCTAGCTGTCCGGCGTGCGCACCTGAGACGTCGTGCGCCCGGCGGGGGAGTTCTTGAACATCTGCTCTGAGTCGAATCCGATGCGCAGGTCGGGCTCGATCTCGATGATGACCCGCCCGTCGGTGTCGAGGTGCGAACAGAACGCCGCCTGCGCTGCATCGTCGCCGGGACGCACCCGCGCCGCCAGCGCGGGGTAGAACCACGCCTTGGTCGTGTCGTCGTCGCGCACGGTGGCGGTGCCCTTGTAGGTGACCGTCTGGCTGATGCCGATGTCGGTGCCGCGGCTGGTGATGGCCAGCGCCACACGCGGTCGGGCGATCACGGCGGGCACCCGTTTGCGCTGACGTGTGCAGGTGATCCAGAAACGCCCCTCGTGCAGCACGAAGTTCATGATCACGCCGACCGGCTCGCCGGCGCTATTCGTCCACATGAACGTGCACTCCGTCTGGGCGTCGAGCAGTCGCTGCTCGCGTTTCTCGGACAGCGTGAAGATCGACACGTCCTCGTAGCTGTCGACGTAGTCAGCGCCGTTCTCATCCTCGCCGGCAGCGTGGCCACCGGCAGCGTCCGGTGCGCTCATCAATGCTGCGCTGGCTCTCGGCTCCACAGCACGTCGAAATCCACGGCGACATCCAGCACTTGCAGCGCGCGGCCGATCCCGGTGCAGAAGCCGGCGGTCACCGTGAGCTCGAGCAGTTCCTTCTCAGAGAAGTGCTCGCTCGCTCGGGCCCAGAACTCGTCGTCGATGGTGGTGTGGTCGATCGCGAAGCGCTCGCCGAACTCGATAGCGAGCTTCTCCCGTGCCGAAAACTCGTCGACCTCGTAGTAGCGGTCGACGGAGTTGTACAGGTCGTCGTCCATGCCCTGCTGCATCGCCGATGCAGCCCGAGTGTTCAGTCAGACGTGGCACCGGTTGAGCTGGGCGATCCTCATGCGCATCGCCTCGCGCTCGCGGATCGGCAGGCTGCACTGCTCGTACACCGCAGCGCTCATGGCGTGCAGTCCCTCGCCGAGGTGCGGCGCCACGTTCCACAGCCGCGATGCCTCCTTGCCCTTTCCATCAGGAACTTCGATGCGCGCCATGGCTCCTCCGACTCGGTGGTCTGCTGACCTGTTCAAACTAGCTTTCCGCCCCGTGACGAGTCTCCCGCAGGCGGGGCCGACGGCCGCAGCGAGCAACACCTGATGCCTGCGTTCGCCAAGGCAGCCGCCGCCACGGATCCGACCGGGTTCGCTCTCGTCGACCCGAACGGCGTGATGACCTGGACGCAGGTGGACCTTGCGTTGAATCGCTGCGCGCAGGCGCTGCTGGCAACCGATCTCGGCCCGCGCCGGCGCATCGCCGTGTTCGCAGAAAACGCGGCCGAGGTGGCACTGGCCCACTTGGGCGGCCTGCTGGCCGGCTGCTCGTCCGTGCCGGTGAACTTCCATCTCAACGCCGCCGAGGCTGCCTACATCCTCAGCGACTCTGAGACCGAGGTGCTCTTCGTCGGCCCGTCCACTGCCGAACGGGGGCTGAGCGCAGCCCGCACGGCAGGGGTCAGCCACGTCGTCGGGTGGGGCTGCGACGGGCTGGACGGTGCGCTGCGGCGCAGCATCACACCCTGGGAGGAGTTCCTCGCCGACGCCGACGATGCGGACCCGCCCGACGAGATCACGCCGCTGCCGAACCTGCTCTACACCTCCGGCACCACCGGCCGGCCCAAGGGCACCGAGCTGCCGCCGACCATGTTCGCCGGCGGCACCAACATGAGCGAGCACCTGGCGGCCCTGGCCACCGGGCGCTTCGCGGGCTCGGGCACGCACCTGGTGGTGGGGCCGATGTACCACACGGGGCCGCTGTCGGGGATGCGCCTGCTGGCCACCGGCACCCCGTCGGTGATCCTGGGACGGTTCGACGCCGAGGCCACGCTCGCGGCCATCGACCGCTACCGCACGGGCAGCTCGGTGATGGTTCCCACCCACTTCGTGCGGCTGCTGGCGCTGCCGCCCGACGTCAGAGACCGGTACGACGTCAGCTCGATGCAGACGGTGGCCCATACAGGGGCGAGCTGCCCGGTCGACGTCAAGCGGGCGATGATCGCCTGGTGGGGCCCGGTGTTCTCCGAGGCCTATGGCGCCACCGAAGTGGGCACCGTGTGCTCGATCACGAGCGAGGAGTGGCTGGAGCATCCCGGATCGGTGGGCCGGCCGATCGGGCCGTTCTCCGCGCTGGTGCTCGACGAGGCAGGAAACGAGCTGGCTGCCGGCACCGAGGGCCGCCTGTACTTCCGTGACGCCACCGGGCGCGGGATGATCTACCCGAACGATCCCGAAAAGACCGCGGCGTCCAACCCCGAGCCCGGTCTGTTCACGCTGGGCGAGATCGGGCGCATCGACGACGACGGGTACGTCTACATCACCGACCGATTCAGCGACATGGTCGTCAGCGGGGGAGCCAACATCTACCCCGCTGAGGCTGAGCAGCTGCTGGCGGAACACCCGAAGGTCGCCGATGTGGCGTGCATCGGCGTGCCTCATCCCGAGATGGGCGAGGAGCTTCGGGCACTGATCGTTCCGGAGCAGACGACGCATGCTTCCGGCAGCGACTCTGATACGGGTGAACTTGCAGGCGAGCTTGCCGGGTGGCTGCGCGAGCGCTTGACGCCGATGAAGTGCCCCCGCAGCTATGTGCTGGTGGGCGATCTGCTGCGCAACACGATGGGCAAGATCAACAAGCGACGGCTGCGCGAGGCATATCTGGCAGGCGAGCTGCCGTTCCCCTGACGCCCGCAGGTCGAGCGTTCAGGGGCGATTCTCGACGTCGCCGCGTTACTGTCAATACCGCGGAGCTGGCAGAACACCAGTTGAGCCGGCCGAGGGAGGGCAGCACTCGTGAGCGATGTCGTCGAAATCAGGGGCATCAGCCGTGCCAAGGCGCCCGAGCCCGAGCTGAGCGCTCGTCCGATCACCGGCGAGCGCTATTTCTCCGCGGAGTTCGCGCAAGCCGAATGGGACGCCCTGTGGCCCCGGGTCTGGCAGATCGCCGGCCGCGTCGACCAGGTGCCTGCCGCAGGCGACTACGTCACCTACGACATCGGCCGCGACTCGATCCTGTGCGTGCGGGGCGATGACGACCGCATCCGCGCCTTCTTCAACGTGTGCCAGCACCGCGGCAATCGCCTGGTCAGCAGCGAGGTCGGCACGCTGGCAACCGGCGAGTTCCAGTGCGCCTACCACGGCTGGCGATTCGACACGGCAGGCGTGCTGCGTTGGGTGCACGATGAAGACGACTTCCCGCAGGGCAGCCCGTGCGGCAAGCGGAACCTGGTCGAGATCCCCTGCGACACCTGGGGCGGCTTCATCTGGTTCAACATGGACCCGGCGTGCGACGACCTGCGCTCGTGGCTGAGCCCGGTTGCCGACCACCTCGACGCCTACCGCATGGAGGACATGAAGCGCACCCACTGGGTCACCATCATCGGCGACTGGAACTGGAAGTGCGTGCAGGACAATTTCAACGAGAGCTACCACCTGCCCTTCGTCCACCCCCAGACGCTGCACTCCATGAATGAGCACCACAGTGGCTGCCAATTCGACATGTACCCCAGCGGCCACGCCCGGATGCTGATGCCCGGCGGGGGACCCGGGCCGCACTTCCGCGGCAAGACCAGCCGCACGCTGCAGAGCCTCAAGGCCGACATGGAGTTCTGGGAACTCGATGCCGAGCCGTTCACCGCCGACGTGAGCGGTCTGCGGGCTGCGCTGCAGCAGCGCAAGCGTGAGCTGGGCGCCAGCAAGGGCTACGACTTCTCGTCGTACTCAGACGAGCAGCTCACCGATCACTACCACTACACGGTGTTCCCCAACGTCAGCTTCTCCATGAAGCCCGACGGGTGCATCTGGCTGCGCGGCACGCCTCACCCCACCGATCCGCAGAAGTGCATCTTCGACATGTGGTACCTCACCCTCTTCCCCGAAGGAGCCAAGGAGTACTTCTCGAACTCCATGCGCGATTGGGTGTCCATCGACCACCAGGTGGAGCACCAGATCGGCAACGTCGGCGAGGTCTCGTGCGGGCCCGGCATCGATCAGGACGTCGCGATCTGGACGACCCAGCAGCAGGGCTTGCGGTCGAGGGGCTACCGCGGCGACTACATGCCCGCCCAGGAGCGCCGCATCCGCTTCTTCCACGACAACATCGACCGCTACCTCGCCATGGGGCCGCTGTGAGCGATGCTCCGCAGGCTGAGGCCGACTCAGTCAGCTCAGTCAACATCGGAGATGTGAGCGACCTTCGCGACGGCCAGCTCAGGTCGCTTGCCGAACTCGGCGCTCACGGCATCGTCGTGTGCCGCGTCGACGGGCAGCTGCACGCATTGGTCGACAACTGCAGCCACGCCGACACCCCCTTGAGCAGTGGGCGGCTGCGGGGCCCCGTGCTCGTCTGCCCGCTGCACGGTTCGGGCTTCGACGTGCGTGATGGCAGCGTGCAGGGGCCGCCGGCCTTCGAGGACGTGGCGATCCACGCGATCACCGAGACCGCCGAGGGTGCTGTCGTGGACTTGACGCCCCGAATGGTCGATGCCGACGACGGCGTCGACATCGGCGCTCGGCTCAAAACTCGCTGAACTGGCGGCTTCGCCACTCCCGTCACGCCGCCGCTGCGTTCTTGTCGCGCCGGCCGCAGTAGGGTCACCGGGCATTGTGCCCACGCGCAGCAGCGCGGTGGGCGCTCAGCAGCATGCGACGGGGGAGGCGTCAATGCAGGATCGGTGGTTCACCGACTACAAGCCCAGTGAGCGCTGGCCGCACTACACGCGGGCCAACGCCGGCGAGGTCATGCCGTCGCCGGTGACGCCCCTGTGCCAGAAATTCACCTGGGACGAGGGGATCATCCACGGGGCAGCGCAGGGCTCCTGCCGGGCCAGCCTGTACGAGCCCCACGAGTACGACCCCGTTCTGCCCGAGATATTCGGCTTCTTCGGCGGCCACTTCTACATCAACCTCTCGAACGTGCGGATGCAGGGCGTGCGCAATCCGGCGGTGACAGTGGAGCAGCTCGACACGGCGTTCTTCGGCGACCATCCCGATGTGCCGCCCTACGTGGAGCACCCCGACGACGCCAAGCCGCACCTGACCGATCCGATCATGGCCCACCTCGGCTGGATCATGACCCGCACCGACTGGCCCGATCTGCTCGACGACCGCGATCACGTGAACCAGGTGCGCAACGACCGCCCCGACCTCAGCACGCTCAGCGACGCCGAGCTGATCGAGCGGGCCCGCTCGACGCTGCCCGACCTGGTGTGGGGCTTCGACCAGCACTACATGTCGTCGAGTTCGTCAGGTGTAGCGCCCGGCATCCTCGGCGTGATCGGCGAGGCCATCGGCGACGCGACGATCCCGATGCGACTGCTCGCCGGGCTGGGCGATGTCGACTCCGCTGCGCCGAGCCATGCGCTGTGGGACATGTCGCGCACGATCCGCTCAGCGCCGTCGCTCATGGCGCTCTTCGACGCCGGGGTTGACGGTCTCGAACAGCGGCTGAGGTCGTCCGATGACGCCGCCGCGGTCGAACTCGCCGCCGACTTCGATGCGTTCCTGCACGAATACGGCAGCCGCGGTCCCAACGAATGGGAGATCAGCGCAGAGACCTGGGAGACCAAGCCGTCTCTGGTGCTGGCGATGCTCGACCGGGTCCGCCACCAAAACGACGACGAGTCGCCGCAGCGACGTGCGCAGGTCCGCGCAGCCGAACGCGAAGCGCTCGCGGACGAGGTGCGCGCCAAGCTGGCCGACATCGGCAACGACGAGCTGAGCGGGCAGTTCGAGGCGGCACTGGTGGCGGGCAACTTCATGGTCTTCCGCGAGCGCACGAAGACGAACATCATCAAGACGGTGCACGAGGGCCGGATGGTCTTCCGCGAGCTGGGTCGCCGCCACGCCAAAGCCGGCAGCATCGGCGACCCCTTCCACATCTTCATGCTGGTCTCGGCTGAGCTGGACGACTTCGTGGCCGATCCCGCCTCGTTCGGCGACACGCTGGCAGAACGTGATGCGCAGTGGCGGCAGCTCGCCGATCTGGTACCGCCGTTCATCATCGCCGACGGGCAGGTCCCTCCGCTGCGCGAGTGGCCTCGCAGGGGCGAGGAGGGGGTGCAACCCGCTGCTGCGGGCGACGTGCTCGCGGGGCTGGCCGGCAGTCCAGGCGTGTACACGGGACGTGCACGGGTGATCACCGACCCCGGTGACCCCGGTGCGCTGGGACCGGGCGACGTCATGGTGGCACCGAACACCGACCCCGGCTGGACGCCGCTGTTCATGACCGCCGGCGCGGCCGTGGTGAATGTCGGCGGGCAGATCAGCCACGCCATCATCGTGAGCCGCGAGCTGGGCCTGCCGTGCGTGGTCTCCGTGGAGGGCGCCACCGAGCGGATTCCCGACGGCGCCTTGGTGGAAGTCGACGGCAACACCGGCCAGGTGACCGTGTTGGAGGTGCCTCAATGAGCCGGCCGTTTCGCTTTGGAGTCCAAGCCTTCAGCGCCGATACGGCAGCGGAGTGGAAGGACTTGGCCCGGTCCGCTGAGGATCTGGGCTACAGCTGTCTGCACCTCGCCGACCACTACCTCGGTCCCGGCGCGGCGATGACCGCCGCAAGCCACCCGCCCCAGAACCTGGCTGCGCTGCCGGCAATGGCCACTGCCGCAGCGGTCACTCAGAACTTGCTCATCGGCGCAAGGGTGATGTGCGTCGACTACCACCAGCCGGTCGTGCTGGCCAAGTCCCTCGCCACGATCGACCTGCTGTCCGACGGCCGGCTCGAGCCGGGGTTCGGTGCGGGCTGGGTGACCAGCGAATACGAGGCGATGGGCGTGCCGATGGACCGGCCCGGCATCCGCATCGACCGCATGATCGAGCATGTGCAATTGGCGCGGGCGTTCTTCGCCGGTGAGGAGCTGGACTTCGACGGCGAGCACGTGCAGGTGCGTGACATGGCCGCTGTGCCTGCCTCGCCGCAATCCGGCGGGCCGCGCATCATGATCGGCGGCGGCTCGCCGCGCGTGCTGCGCACTGCGGGCGAGATGGCCGACATCGTGTCGATCAACTTCGACAACTCCGCGGGCAAGATCGGCGCCCACGGCATCGCGTCGGGCACTGCGGCAGGCACCGCCGCCAAGATCGACTGGGTCCGCGAGGGTGCCGGCGATCGCTTCGCCGATCTCGAGATCGAGATCGGCGCCTACTTCACGACCGTCACCGATGCGACGCAGCCGACGCTGGAGGCCATGGCCGGCGCCTTCGGGATGCCACCCGAAGAGCTGGCACGCCACCCGCATGCACTCATCGGCTCGGTAGCTGAGATCTGCGAGACCCTGCAGCAGCGCCGCGACACCTACGGCATCAGCTATCTGACCGTCGGCGGCGCGAACATGGAGGCGTTTGCGCCGGTGGTCGCAGCGCTGTCGGGCACCTAGCGGGAGGATCTTCCCATGGCCGAGACGCTCACTGACGAAGGCAACTCAGATGCTGCCGGCGCCGATGTCGACCCCAATGTCGACCCCGACGTCGAACTCAGCGACTTCGACCTGTTCGACCCTGCCGTGCAGCAGTGCCCGCACGCCTACTACGCCAAGATGCAGCAGGAGGCGCCCGTCTTTGAGGCCGCCATGCCGGGCTCGGAGCTGTACCTGATCACCCGCTATGACGACGTGGTCGAGGTGGTCCGCGACACTGACACGTTCTCCTCGGAGTTCGACACCAGCGGCTACATCAGCACTGAGCTGGCGGAACGCATGGCCGAGCTGTACCGGTCCGAAGGCGGCTACCCGCGTGTGCGGACCATGCTCACGGCCGATCCGCCGGCGCACACCCGCTTCCGGCGCCTGATCAGCAAGGCGTTCACGCCGAAGGTCATCGCAGATCTCGAGCCGACGATCCGCGACATCACCGCCGGGCTGATCGACGAGATGCTGACTGAATCAGCTCACGGATCTGCTGACGGCCCGGGGCTCGACTTCGTGGAGGCATTCGCTGTGCCGCTGCCGGTCACGGTGATAGCGAAGGCGTTGAACGTGCCCGATGACCGGCTTGCCGACTTCAAGCGCTGGAGCGACGCCTCCATCGCCGGCATCGGCACGAACATCAGCATCGACGAGCGTCTCGAAGCCGAACGTGAGGTGATCGAGTACCAGAAGTACTTCGCGCACCAGCTCGAGATCCGCAAGACGTCGCCGCAGGACGACCTGCTGACGAAGCTGCTCAACGCCCGCATCGACCGGGACGAGGACGGGATCGACGATGCCGAGGTATCCGAGGCACCGCTGACCATGGCCGAGATGCTCAGCATCATCCAGCAGCTGCTGGTTGCCGGCAACGAGACCACCACCAAGATGCTCACCGAGATGATGCGCCTGCTGGGCGAGCATCCCGCCGAGTGGGAGGCGTTGCGCGCCGACCCCGAGCGGGCCCGCTCGGTCGTCGAGGAGACCTTGCGCCTGTCGACCCCGACCCAGGGCATGTTCAGGGTGGTGCGCCACGACACCACCGTTGCCGGCGTCGACATTCCCGCCGGCTCACGGGTGGTGGTGATGTACTCCGCCGCGAACCGTGATCCCGAGATGTTCGACGAGCCGCAGTCGTTCTGCCCTGAGCGCGATGGCGCCACCAGTCACCTGGCGTTCGGCCGGGGCATCCACTTCTGCGTCGGGGCGGCCCTGTCGAGGCTCGAAGGCAAAGTGGCCCTCGAGGAGCTTGCGCGTCGGCTGTCGTCGTTCGAGCTAGACGCCGGCAACACCTTCGAGTACCACCCCAGCTTCATGCTGCGCGGGCTCAAGCGGCTGGATGTGCACCTGACCGCAGCCTGAGGGCCGCGCGGGCTCGGGGCTCAGACGGTCTCGCCGAGCGCCCAGCGGATCGCGCGACGCAGCAGCTCGTAGTACTGGGGCTTCGTCCACGAGCACCGCTCGATGGTGGGGTAGTACGCCAGCACCGGCGCCATGTCCCAGTGTCCCCGGCAGTGGCCGAGCGTGTTGTAGAGCACCGCGCCTTGCCCCAGCGGCCTCAGATACTGAATCAGGTGCGTCTCGTCGCTGTCGGTCCAGTCGGACTCGGCAAAGCCGCGTGCGTCGCCCTGCCAGCGCGTCTGCAGCAGGGGCTGCAGTGCGTCGCGGTCGTGGTACTCCATCAAGTACAGCTCGTCGTCGGTGTCGAAGGGCTCGATATCCGCGACCAGCCAATGAGCTGGGTCGGCAATCTCGACCGGGTAGGGCTGTATCGGCGGATGCGCGATGAACTGGCTGCCCAGCGTGTGCGCCCAGGTCGGGAACACCCGCGGCGATTCCACGCCGTTGGGGCGGCCGAGATCAAGCGCAGCGTTCGTGCCATGCAGCGCAACCCAGCGCCCGCCGCCGCGCACCCAGTCGGCGATCGTCTCTTGCGCCCCGGCAGACGGCCGCACGTCGCAGGTGTAGCTGACCAGGAATGCACCCTCGCAGATGGCATCCGCGGCCTCGTAGTCGGGCCAGACGGTCACCCGGACGTGAGGGTGCTCGGCGAGCAGCCCTAGCAGCTCGGCCCGGGCGAAATCGATGTCGTGGTACTTGCCGCCGGCTACGAGGTGCGCGTCGATGCGTGCAGGCGGATCGCTGCCCGCGCCGTCACGCTGGTCGCCGTCGGGACTCAATAGTTGACTCGCTTGGTGAAGCCGCCGTCGACGGTGAGATTCGCGCCGTTGATGTGCTTCGCGGCATCCGAGGCCAGGAACACCACCGCGTTGGCGACATCTTGCGCCGTGCCCAGTTCGCCACGCGGGTGCGACTTCTGCGTGGCGGTGAAGAAGTCGGCCATGTGGTCCTTGATCATGTTCCAGTCGCCGCCCTCGATGAAGATCGGGCCGGGCTGCACGACGTTGCAGCGGATGCCTTGGGCACCGAGCACCTGTGCCTGGCCCAAGGTCCAGTTGGTGACGGCTGCCTTGAATGCGGAATAGCTGCTCGACCCGGTCGCGAAGTGCTCGGCGACCGCGGTCGTGCCGATGCTGATGAGCGATCCGCCGCCGTCAGCCAAGGCCTCCTGCGCGGCGGCCACGCCGCCCACGAGCGCTTGGAGGTCGACATTGAAGTTGTTGATCCAGCCCTCCAGCTTGCGCTGCGGCTTGGCCGACGTGTTGTGCACGTAGATGTCGATCCCGCCGAGCTGCTCCGCAGAGCTGTTCACCCACGCGGTCAGGCTGTCGAGATCTCCCGCGTCGACGGCGCTGCCGCAGACCGTGCCGCTGGCGGAGAGCTCGTCCAACGCCGCAGCGACACCGTCGGCATCGCGCGCGCAGATGGCCACCGATGCGCCTTCGGCAAGCAGCGTCTCGGTCACCGCCCTGCCGATGCCTTTGGTGGAGCCGGTCACCAGCGCCCTCTTGCCGTTCAACCCGAGATCCATGTCTGTCTCCCTCTTGCTTCCTGAGTGCTGTGCCGCCTCAGCGAGGCACATCCTTCCACGGGATGCCGCGGTCCACGCGTGGTTCTGGGTGCAAGCCGAGCACCCGCTCGCCGATGATGTTGCGCTGCACCTCGTCGGAGCCGCCGGCGATGCGGTAGCCGGGCGCCCCCAGCACGTGCTCGCCCCATGCGTAGGTGCCCCACTCGCCCGTGTCGGCCACCAGACGGGGCCCCAGGATCTGCGAGATCACCTCGGACATCAGCCGCATCCCTTCGGTCCACTTCAGCTTGCCGAGCGAGCCCTCGGGCCCGGGCGTGCCGCCCCTGGCCAGGTCGGCGGCTCGGCGGTTCAAGTGGCCTTCGGACTGCAGGTGCAGGTACAGGCGCATCATCGCGTCGCGCACCACTGGACGGTCGGCGACGCCCAGGAACTCGGCCGTCGAGCGCAGTTGGCGCCATGATCCGCCCGGCCGCCGGCCGCCGCCGCTGCCCCCGCTGGCTGAGTGGTCGCGCTCGAAGCCGAGCGTGGTGAGCGCCACCTTCCAGCCCTCGCCCTCGTCGCCCATCCGCAGCTCGTCGCCGAGCCGGACGTCGTCGAAGAACACCTCGTTGAACGAGGTTCCGCCGCTCATCTGCTTGATGGGGCGGACCGTCACCCCGGCCAGATCGAACGGCAGCATGAACGCCGTCATGCCCTTGTGCTTGGGCTGGTCGGGATCGGACCTGGCGATGAGCAATCCGAAGTCGGCGAACTGCGCGCCGGAGCTCCACACCTTCTGCCCGTTGACGATCCACTCGTCGCCGTCGCGGACGGCACGGCAGCCGAGCGACGCCAAGTCGGAGCCGGCGCCAGGCTCCGAGAACAGCTGGCAGCAGTAGAGATCGGTCCGGAGCAGGTCGCCGATGAATCGTTCCTTCTGCTCCGGCGTCCCGAAGGCGCGGACGGTAGGCGCCATCAGACCCACCGTCACGCTGAACAGTTCATGGCTGTCGGGCACCTCGAACTCGCGCTCGAGGCGGCTGTACGCCCGTGCGTGCGCTGCGCTCAGTCCGAGCCCGCCCTGGGCGACGGGCCATCTCACGGCGTGGTAGCCCTGCGTGGCCTTGAGCTGGTTCCAGCTGCGCAGCCGTTCGAGCAGGTCGGACTCCTCGTCAAAGCTCATGTCGTGGAACACCGACACGCTGAAGGAGCCCTCGCCCCAGGCGATCTGGTCGGTGTTGCCGTTCGGTGTCGCTGCAGCGGGTTTCGGGTCGGCGTGCCGGCGGAGCCAGTCGGCGGCCTGCGCCGTGAACTCCTCAACAGTGGGCTGGGTCATGCGATCTGCTTCGACTGTGGCGTTCGAGCCGTTCGAGCGGGCCCGTCCTGCCAGTCAGGCTGGCCGGCTCAGCCCATGCCGTCGGCGAGCACGGCGCGGCCGTTGGTGGTCGCTCCCAAGCGGATGCCCACGACGGCCTGGTAGTCGTCCGACTCGTATGCCGCCCGAGCGGCCTCCATGGTGGGATATTCGATGACAACCGTCTGCGCCCCGGCGTCGCCTTCCTTGACGACCGACGCTGGGTCGAGCACGAGCAGTTTGCCGCCGCCCGCCATGATCGGCGCCGCTCCGCGCTGGTACTCCTTGTACTTGTCGGGGTCGACAACGTCGTAGTTCGCAATCAGGTATGCAGGCATCCGCCCGGTCTAGCAGGCCGTGCGGCGTGTCGCCGGTGCTGGCTACGGTGAGCCCATGAGCGAAACGCCCCCCACCTCGCCGAACGGCTACGAGCGGATCACCTACGAGATGCCGGCTGACGGTGTGGCTCGCATCATGCTGAACCGTCCCGAGGCGGCCAACGCGCAGGACAAGCTGATGCTGTACGAGCTGACCGATGCGTTCGGGGTCGCCGCCGCAGATGACGAGGTGAAGGTCATCATTCTCGGGGCGAACGGCAAGCACTTCTCCTCCGGGCATGACCTGCGCGACCGGTCGTCGTTCGAGAGCTTCGACACCGTCGGACCGGTGGCGGGCTTCGACAAGCCCGGGGCCGAGGGCTGGATGTCGACCGAGCAGGAGATCTACATGGGCTTCTGCGCCCGGTGGCGTGATGTCCCGAAGCCGACGATCGCGCAGGTGCAGGGCAAGGTGATCGCGGGCGGGCTGATGCTGGTGTGGCCGTGCGATCTCGTCGTGGCCAGCGAGGACGCCACCTTCTCCGATCCTGTCGTGGCGTTCGGCGTGAACGGCGTCGAGTACTTCGCGCATGCATTCGAGCTGGGCGCCCGCCGAGCCAAGGAGCTGCTGTTCACCGGCGAGTCCATGTCGGCTGCCGAAGCACGCGATGTCGGCATGGTGAACCGGGTCGTGCCCCGCGACGAACTGTCGCAGGCCACGCTCGACCTCGCGGTGCGCATCGCCTCGCGGCCCTCCATGGGACTGAAGCTGGCCAAGATGTCGGTGAACCAGTCAGTCGATGCGATGGGCTTCCCGCAGGCGTTGCAGCAGGCATTCGGCCTGCAGCACGTCGGTCACGCGCACAATCAGTGGGTGCACGGGATGCTGGTGGATCCCACCGGCGCGGAGGTCATCCGGGCCGACGCCAGCGCCGGCCGCTAGGAGGCTGAGCCGGCAGGCGAAGCCCGCCGCGGGGCGTCAGACGTCGCTGTTGCCGCCCGAGACCCGTCCGGGCGGCATCACCACCTCGACGTTGCCGGAACGCCACATCGGGATGACCGTGCGCTCGCAGATGCGCCAGCCCTCCGCGGTGCGGACGTAACGATCCTCGTACCGGCCGCCGATCTCGAACACGTCGCCGCCGTCAGGCATCTTGCGCACGTGCTGGGCGCGCAAGTAGCAGCGGCCCCGGGCCGTGTCGCCCTCGATGACGATCTGGTGGTTGCCCACGAAATGCTGGCTGTCGTCGAGCGGGGTGAGTGCCCCCGACACGCGGGCAATGATCTCGTCGACGCCGTGCTGGCCGCCCAGCCCCAGGTCGGTCACCGCGTCGGGGGTGAAGACCCGGCGCAGCACCTCCCAGTCACGGGTGTCCAGCGCCCAGCAGTAGTCGACGGTGAGCTGGACGATGGCTGCCCGGTCAGCGCTGCCGAGATCCGCCGGCGGGAACGGGTCGCTCACGGCCGGCCCGTCGCCGGGGCGAACTGCGCGGGGAAGCGTGCCGCTCATACGAGTGTCCATCCTCCGTCGACTGCGAGGTTCTGGCCGGTGACGTAGCTGGACGCAGTGCTCGACAGGAAGAGCACGGCGTTGGCGATCTCTGCCACCTCGGCCGACCGGCCGAGCGGGATGTTCGACGACCGCTGGGTCATCAGCGGTCCCATGAGGCCGCTGACCGACGGGTCCTGCGGCCACAGCGGCGGCAGCTCGCCCGAGCGCATCCTGGCCAGCGTCGGCACCGGTACGTGCCCGGGGCTGACGGCGTTCACCCGGATGCCGTGGGGTGCCAGGTCGACAGCGAGGCTGCGGGCGAACTGGATCGCTGCAGCCTTGGCCGAGTCGTAGCCGGTGCCCAGGCACGGCAGCAGGCCGTCCACCGAGGCAATGACGACGATGGTGCCGGTCCGCCCGCCCTCGACCATCGACGTGGCTGCCGGCTTGGAGCAGTGAAACAGCCCGGCGAGGTTGACATCGATCGAGCGCTGCCAGCTCTCGGTGGGCTGGTCCAGGATGCTGCCCGCCTCGCGATAGGTGCCGGCGTTGTTCACCAGCAGGTCCAGCCCGTCGATGGCGCGCACCGTCTCGTCAGCTTGAGCAGGGTCGGTGACGTCGAGCCGCACGGCGTCGCCGCCGATCTCGGCTGCGACCCGGGCCGCACCAGCCTCGTCGATGTCCCCGATGGTCACCGACGCCCCTGCGGCGCTCAGCGTGCGGGCGATGCCCTCGCCGATGCCGGTCGCCCCGCCGGTCACCAGTGCGACCCTGCCGTCCAGGCTCAGCAGCGAGCCGATGGATGCGTCCACGCGCACAGAGTAGGGGCAGTGCGCGAGCGCTCGCCTGTCGGCGGGCACCTACAATCCCCCGGAGCCGAACGGGCGGGGGCTGATGGGCGAACTCAGTGGATTGGTTGCATGCGTGACCGGCGGGACGCGCGGCATCGGGCGTGCAACGGCCGAGGCATTCGTGCGCGAGGGCGCAAGCGTGGTGGTCAACGGCCGCAGCCCGGAAAAGGGCGCACGTGCGGTGGAAGAGATGGACTCGGAGATGGGCGCCGGCGACCGGGTCCATTTCATCGCCGGCGATGTGAAGCAGCGGGCCGACTGCGAGGCCGTCGTCAACGGCACCGTCGACCGGTTCGGCAAGATCGACATCCTGTTCGCCAACGCGGGCGGCGCCAGCGGGCACGCCCCGGTGGCGGATCTCACCGATGAGGCCATGGCCGACTCGCTGGACTGGAACTTCTGGCACACCTTCTGGACGATGAGGGCAGCGCTGGCCCACATGGTCCCCCAGGGCAGCGGGCGCATCATCGCCATGTCATCGGTCGAGGGCAAGGTCGGCAAGCCCGGCATCTCCATCTACGTGGCGGCGAAGCACGCCATCAACGGCTTGGTGAAATCGTGTGCGCAAGAGGTGGGGCCGCTCGGCATCACCGTCAACGCTGTGTGCCCCGGCGCCATCGAGACCGACATCATGGCCGTCGAGGGGCCGCCGGCCGCCGAGGCCATGGGTCTCACCTACGAGCAGCTGCTCGATCAGTTCGCGCAGGAGTCGGCGATCAAGCGACTCAACGAGGTCGAAGATGTCGCCGAGGTCTGCGTGCTGCTGGCGTCCGAAGCAGGAGGCGGGATCAGCGGCTCGCTGATCTCCATCGACGGCGGCACGGCGCCGTACTAGGGGGTCAGAGCCATGGCAGCAGACGGTTCAACCAACGGGTCAGGCAAGCTGGCGGGGCGTGTGGCCTGCATCACCGGCGGCACCCGCAGCATCGGGCGCGGCATGGCCGAGGCGTTCTTGGCCAGCGGTGCTCAGGTGGTCGTCAACGGGCGCGACACCACCAAGGGTCAGCGAGCCATCGACGAGATGTGCAGCGCTCTGGGTGTCACCGAGGCCGATGTCGCCTTCTTCGCCGGGGATGCCGCTCTTCAGGACACCGTCGAGGGGCTGGTCGACTTCGCCATCGAGAGATTCGGGCAGCTCGACATCTGCTGCCTGAACAGCGGGGGAGTGCAGCAGACCGCACCGGTGTTCCAGATGAGCGACGAGGAGTGGAACCTCGAAGTCGACTGGAACTTGAATCACGTGTTCTGGGGGATGCGCCGCGCCTTGCAGCACATGGTGCCGCGCCAGTCCGGCCGCGTGATCGTCACGTCGTCGGTGGAAGGCAAGCTGGGCAAGCCCGGCATCCCGGGATACGCCGCCACCAAGCACGCGGTGAATGGCCTGGTGAAAGCTGCTGCGGCCGAGGTGGGCACGCTGGGCATCACGGTCAACGCGATCCTGCCGGGGCTGATCGAGACCGACATCGTGCGCGCCACCGGTCCGGCCAGCGCGGAGGCGATGGGCCTCGGCAGCTACGAGGCACTGCTGGACGCGTTCGCACAGGAATCGGCCATCAAGCGCCTCAACACTGTCGAGGAAGTCGCGGCGGTGGCGGTGCACCTTGCCTCCGACGCAGCCCGCAACATGACCGGCTGCATGTTCCCGGTGGACGGCGGCACGCTGCCGTATTGACGGGCGCGGCTGGTGCCGCGGCTACAGCACCACCGATGCCTCGATGTCGACGACGTGGTTCAAGATGCGCGTCGCGTACGCCTCGGCCCACTTGGCGCCTCGCTCGTTGCCGGTGTCGAAGGTGCCGATGAGCGCCATGGCGCCTGACAGGTAGTACAGCGCCGCTTCCCGGTAGGCCCGCAGCGCGTCGTCGAAGGCGTAGTCGACGCCGTGGTCGGTGATTCCTGCGTGCCAGCGACGCAGCAGCGCCTCCCAATGCTCCACAGCGCTGGCGTGGGGCACGCTGGTGCCGACCAGATAGGCGACATCGGCGACGCCGCGCCCGGCGAGCGCCAACTGGAA
This sequence comes from Candidatus Poriferisodalis sp., assembly GCF_965208555.1. Taxonomy (GTDB): domain Bacteria; phylum Actinomycetota; class Acidimicrobiia; order Acidimicrobiales; family Poriferisodalaceae; genus Poriferisodalis. Next base: position 2,146,764 of record NZ_OZ242342.1, read on the forward strand.
ATCGATGAAGGCGACCTCTCCGCCGCCGTCTTTGGCGAAGAAGATGTTGTCGAGACGGGTGTCGGTGTGGATCAGCGTGGTCGGGCCGGCGGCCGTGCGCTCGAGGAGCTCCTCGAAGCGGGGGTCGAGCGCCAGCGCCACATCGATCGACTGCGCCGGCACGCGATCTGCCCAGTCCGATTGCAGGCCACCGAGCCCTGCCCGGTAGAGGCCGGGCACCACGGCGGTGTACTGCGGCGCGTTCGGCTTCGGCAGCCAGGTCATGTCGTCGAGGTCGGGGCTCTGCCACCAGTGAGCATGAAAGTCGGCCAGCGCATCGACGACCTGTTCGGCCTGGGTGATCGTGGCGCCGATGATCTGGTCGCCCACGTCCCAGTCGGTGCTCATGTCTTCGAGCAGCAGGACGAAATGACCGTCGTCGCCGCGCGCCACCAGCCGGCACGCCGGTGCGTGCATCGGCGAGCGGTCCAGCACATGTTCGAACATGTTCATCTCGCGCTCGTAGATGCCCAGCATCTGGGCGACGTGGAGGTTCGCCGGCTCGGTGCAGGGCATCTTGGCCACCAGCGAGGTGGCGGTGCCGTCGTCGAGCGTCAGCGACAAGCGCGCGATCTCGCCGAAGATGCCAGTGCCGTCCCCGATGTCGGTGGCGGCGACCCCCACGATGGCTCGGCCACCGCTGACGGCACTCCCGTTGCCGCCTACGGCGTCATTCAGCCACTCGACGCTGATGTCAGCGGGCGTTGCCGGCAGTTCCACGGGTTCCCTCCCAGATCGGCGCCGCGGGATGCAGTCTCCAGCCTCCGGGTGGCGCAAGGCCCGGCGGCTGTCCGGTGATCATGCCGACGAAGTGATTCTCGGCGCAGTCGTGATTCCCCGGTCTGCCAGTTCCTTCGCGATCTGCTCGCGGAGCACGAACTTCTTGACCTTGGTGCCCGACATCGGCCATTCCTCCACGAAGCGCACATAGCGCGGCACCCGGTAGGTGGCGATCTTGCCGCGGGCGAAATCGATGAGCTCCTGCTCGGTGGCCGTCGCGCCTGCCTTGAGCTGGATGAAGGCCGCAGGCACCTCGACGTACTTCTCGTCGGGCGCTGCGACGACCTGCGCGATCTCCACGGCGGGATGCGTCAGCAGGTAGCCCTCGACTTCCGCGGCCGACACGTTCTCCCCGCCCACCTTCAGCATGTCCTTCACGCGGCTGTCGAAGGTGACCCGTCCCTGCGCGTCCATCCGGACGACGTCACCGGTGCGGAAGAAACGCCGGTCGTCGAACGACGCCTCGGTCAGCTCGGGGTCGCGGAAGTACCCGTCGAATGCCTGCGGCCCGCGGTACCACAGCTCTCCGGTGCCGGGGAGCTCCAAGGGCTCGCCGGTGTCAGGGTCGCGGATCTCGCAGTCCATGCCCGGCAGCGGGAAGCCGCCGGTGGTGACGCGCATGTCCAGCGGATCGTCGAGGTCGCCGAGGGTGAGGAAGGCGCAGGCCTCTGTCTGGCCGAAGCAGCTCACCATGGTCGCGTTGGGCGTCGATTCCTGGATCTGCCGCAGCCGCTGCTCCACTCCCACGCACATCAGCACTTCGAGGGAGTCGAGATCGCCGTCGGCCCGGTTCGGATGCCCGATGACCGGCAGCCAGATGGTCTCGAAGCCAGGCAGCGCCACGTTGCAGGCTTCGTCACGAATCTGCTGCAGCGCGAATGCGGGGTCGAAGAAGCCCACGTGGACATAGGTTCCGCCGGTGTAGAGCGTTCCGAGTGCGAAGCCCACCCCGCCGATGTGGAACATGGGCAGCGCCGTCCAGACGCGGGCATCGCCGCCGACGCGCATGCGGCCGACCAGCGATGCGTCGGCGAAGCGGCAGAACGCCTCATGGCTGAGCATGGCGCCCTTCGGAGCGGCCGTCGTGCCCGACGTGTACATGATCACTGCCGTGTCACGCACGCGCACCGACGCCTGCCGTCGCCGCACTTCGGAGCCAGTGACGCGTGCGGCGCCGGCATCGAACCCTGCCTGGTCGACGAAGCCAGGTGCGCCATCCTCGGAGAGCACGACGACAGCGGCGAGTTCGGGGGCGTCGACCAGGCTCAGTGAGCCCGCCGTGGCCGATGCCAGTTCCGGCAGCGTCTCATTGAGCAGTTCGACGAAGTCGGCGCCTGCGGGCGGGCGCGTGGTCAGCAGCACCTTCATGCCGCTGTGGACGACCACCTGCGACAGCTCGTAGGACTTGAAGCGGGCGTTCAGGGGCACCGTGACTGCACCGATCTTGGCGGCACCCAGCAGAACGCCGACGGAGTGAACGCACTCGTGGAAGAAGTAACCCACACGGTCGCCCTGGCCGACGCCGAGCGCGACGAGACCTCTGGCGTAGTGATCGGACAATTCGTCGAGCTCGCCGTAGGTGCGGCGGTCGGTCCCGATGACCAGTGCTTCACGCTCGGGGTGGGCCTCGGCCCGCTGGCCGATCAGGTCTCCGAGGGTCGTCACGTTGATCCAGCGGTGTTCGCCGTGCTGCGCCCGTGCGTCGTCGTCGCTCACGTCAGTCCCCCCGGCCGCAGGCCATCTGGCGAGGAAACTAGCGGTCCGCGCCGAGAGCGTCCCGTTCAGCAGGGGCGGGCTTGGCTCAGCACCGACCGCATCCCGTCAGCGGCCGACTGTGCGGCTGCGGCGACGGAGCCCTCCCACAGCTGCTGCGAGCACACTTCGAGGCCGATCGGTGCGATCGAGCCGAGACGGTCGAGGATGCGGATCATCTCTTCCAGCGCGAACTCCCCGCGGCCCGGCGGGACACGATTCGTCAGGCAGTCCTCGAGGTAGTCGGGATGCTGGGGCAGGATCGTCCCGTCGTTGAACTGCGTCGCGAAGATCTTCGCTCCGTCGAGCCGGCGCAGGTCGTCGAGATCGTTGGTGGAGCGGGTGAGGTGCCAGGCATCGAAGCAGAAGCCGCCGTTGGGCCGGTCGGCCTCGCCGACGATCGCGTCGGCGACGGCGGCGTTCTCGATGTTGGTGAGGGAGGGAACCCATTCCAGGCCCACCAGCAGGCCGTGGCCGGCGGCCCGGTCGCACAGCGAGGCGAATCCCGTCGCGGCCTGGGCGATCGAGCCGGTGTAGTTGCCGATGGCCTGCAGGTACCGGCAGCCGAACCGGTCCGCCATCTCGAACGCCAGCGCTTCCTGCGACGTGCATGCCTCGTCGGCGCGGTCGGGGCTGGCCCAGCCCCGCACAACCTCGATGTTGGCGATCACCAATCCGGTCTCAGCGAGTGCCTGCTCGATTCGCTCCACCTCGCTCGCATCGGTCCGAAGTCGTTCCCACGCCCCCAGGTACAGCCCGATCGCAGCGAAGCCGGCGTCGGCCGCGGCCCGGATCCGTGCCGGGACGTCGTCGAACCGGGGACGGCTGAAGTGATCCCAGACGAGATCGTCAGGGCCCAGGTCACGCGCGTTGCGGTTCACCTCTCAAGTCTCGCGTGTACCGCGGATACTGTCCCCGTCATGGGTGATGACTCGTTGGAAGCCGGTTCGTCGGCAGCACCGGGGGCCGCGCGCGGTCCCGGCCCGACGCTGCGGGAGCAGATACTGGCTGATCCCATCCGGCCGCCGGACCCGCTGCTGGTGGAGTCGCCGGTGTTTCTCGGCGACGAGAACCTGTCCTTCGAGCCGTACCTCAGCACCGCCTACGCCGAGCAAGAGGTTCGCCACGTCTGGGGCAAGACGTGGCAGTGGGCGTGCCACGTCGACCACATCCGGGAGCCGGGCGACTATTGCGTCTATGACGTCGGCCCGTACTCGGCGCTGGTCGTGCGGGCACCCAGCGGCGAGATCAAGGCCTACTTCAACTCCTGCATGCACCGGGGCACGCAGCTGCGCCCGGCGGGGTCATGCGGCTTCGCGCAGCAGATCAAGTGCCCGTTCCACGGCTGGACGTGGTCGCTGGACGGCCAGCTGATCGAAGTGCCGTCGGACTGGGACTTTCCCCATGTCGACCCTGCGAGCCACGGCCTGACGGAAATGCCGGTCGGGGAGTGGGCCGGTTTCGTGTTCGTGAACTTCGACCGTGACGCGGGACCGCTCGATGAGTACCTGGGCGTGCTGCCCGACCATTTCGCCGAGGTGTGCGGCGAGTGGGGCCTCGAGAATCGCTATATCGAGACGCACCTGCGCAAGCGCCTGCCGTGCAACTGGAAGGCCGCGGCGGAGGCGTTCATCGAGGCGTATCACGTGCGCGAGACCCACGCCACGGGCCGGCCCGGCGACGAGGTGACCACGCAGTACGACGTCTTCGAGCCGAACGTTTCCCGTTTCATTCACACCATCGGCATGGACGGCCCCGAACGGCCGGTGCCCAGGACCGAGCAGCAGATGCTGACGCACCTGACGCGCAACATCCGCCACGGCATGGAGCCGCTGGAGCTCCCCGAGGGCCAGCGCGCACGTGACTTCTACGCCGACTTCACCAAGTCCCAGCTCGGCACCCAGTACGGCCACGACTTCTCTGGGCTGAGCGAATCGGTGACGCTGGACAGCATCGAGTACTTCCTGTTCCCCAACGCGTTCTTCTTCCCCGGCCTGTCGTTGCCGATGGTGTACCGGTTCCGGCCGGACCCCGACGATGTCGACTTCAGCTATTTCGAGCTGCTGATGATGCGGCCGCGGCCTGCTTCGGGTGACGCTCCGCCGCCCCCGCAGGTCATCGAGCTCGATGTCGACGACAGCTACACGAAGGCGGCCGGCCTGGGCGGGCTCGGTCGGGTGTACGACCAGGACACGGCCAATATGGCCGCTCAGACGAGGGGCTTCAAGGCGAGTGCCAGGGGCACCCAGACGCTTGGCAATTACCAGGAGTCGCGCGTGCGCCATCTGCAACGCAGAGTGCGCGAGTGCATCGCGTCGGGCGAGGCGGCAGTGTGATCGCCACCGGTGAGGCGGTGTAGCTGCCGCTCAGTCCCACAGCGGGTCGGGGTCGTCGCCCCGCCCGCTCGGCACCCAGCGGTCGCCCATCGTTGCTCCGACTGGCTCGACCTTGCTCCAGTCGACGCGCAGGCGGCGTCGAGCGATCTTCCAGCTCCCGCCACGTTCGGTGAAGCGGTCGATGTATCGGCCGTTGAACGTATGCAGCCTGCTGCCGTCTGCGGCTTCTTCCCAGTGGTAGGCGAGCACGTAGCTCTCGACCGTGGCGACGCGTTCTGCCTCGGAGTCAGCGCTGTCGAATTCGATGGCCGTGTTGCTGATCCGGTGCTGGGTTGCGGCGAACTTCCGCTTGAGCGTGCCAGGAGCGTGCTGCGCGAATTGCTCGATGCTCATCGGCTCGGCGCCGTAGTCGTGCAGCATTGCGCCCGGGTGGAACGCTGCCGAGATGAGTTCTGGCCGCAGCCGATCGATGCCCCGGCAGTACGACAGCAGCGCATCGTGAATCTGTTGTCGAGCCGCAGCCTCGGCACGGTCAGCCGCTTGTGTCATGCCCGTGAACCCCCGTCCACGACGAGCAGATGCCCGTTCACGAAGCAGGCGAGCTCGCTCGCCAGGAAGAGCGCGGCGCGCGCAATGTGATCTGGATCGCCGGCGGTCCGCAGCGGATTGGCGGCGATCACTGCTTCGATGTCGAGTCCGCTGGCCAGCAGCGCCGCGGTTTCCGTTCGTACGCCCGGTGTGTCGATGACGCCTGGAGCGATCGCGTTCACCCGGATGCCCTTCGGACCGAGTTCGTTGGCGAATGCCCGGGTCAGTGCGACCAGGGCTGCCTTGGAGGCGCTGTAGGCGGAGATGTTCGCCCCGCCGCCGATGGCTGCGATGGAGGCCATGTTGATGATGCAGCCGCCGTCCGGCATTCGCTTGGCGGCCTCCCGGGCGGTGCTGAACTGAGCCCGGACGTTGACCTCGAGCATCCGGGTGACGAACTCGTCTGTCGCTTCGAGCATCGAGCCCGTCGTGGGGTAGATGCCGGCGTTGTTCACCAGGATGTCGATGATGTCGGCGGACCCGCCGCCCGCCGCGCACACCATGTCCAAAGCGCCGGCGACGTCACCGGCGTCGGTGATGTCGCAGTGTGCGAAAGCTGCGCCGAGGTCCGCGGCGGTCGAGGCGGCATCGGGATCGAGGTCGGCGATGGTCACCGTGGCACCGGCTTCGACGAATCGCGCAGCAACCGCCCGTCCGATTCCCTTTCCCCCACCGGTGACGAGCGCCTGCTGGCCGCTCAGATCGATCAGAGCTTCGAGGGGCCGCGAGCCCAAGCCGTTCTCGTTCACGGGATGAATCTAGAGGTGCCGATGCCATCGATGTCGATGCTCACCTGACAGCATCGCCACGCACGCGGGTGCATCGGGCGACCCAGTGCGCGAGCCTTGGCGGGGCGCCAAGCGGCTCCGAACTGCGGGCGGTGAAGGGGGGAGCGGGAGATGTCAGAGAACGTCGAGATCGAAAACCACCTCGGCCCCGACACGCAGAGAGCGGACGTCGTCGTGCTCGGCAGCGGCGCGGCCGGGTTGGTCGCTGCCATCGCCGCCGCTGACAGCGGCGCATCGGTCGCGCTGATCGAGAAGTCGGATCTCATCGGCGGCACCACGTCGATGAGCGGCGGCATCATCTGGATGCCGGTGAACCACCTGCAGGCTCCTGCCGGCATCGCCGACAGCCGCGAACAGGCACTGGCCTACCTGGACGCGCTGTCGCTGGGCCAGATTGACTCCGACATGGCAGCCACGCTCGTTGACACCGGGCCGGAGGCACTGCGCCATCTCACGGAACGCACGCCGTGCAGCTTCCACTTGATTCCCAGCTACCCCGACTACCACCCCGAGCATCCCGGCGGATTGCCCGGCGGCGGCCGCTCGCTCGACAATGCGCTGTTCAGCTACGACGAGCTCGGGGACTGGGCGGGGCGGGTGCGCAATGACCGCGGCGCCCACCCGATCATGCTCACCGAGACGCCATTGGGCGGCGCCACCGAACTGCCGCCGACCGAAGTGCTCGTCGGGCGAGCGAAGCGAAACGAGTTCGGCATGGGGCTCGGGCTCGTGGGAGCGCTGCTTCGGGGTCTCCTCGACCGGGGTGTCGAGCCGATGCTCCAAGCTCCGGCTGCACGCCTGATCACGGCGGACGCGGCCGGCGACCCGACCGGTAAGGGCGAACGCGACGCTGACACCGCGGTGCGCGTACACGGCGTGGAGCTGGCCGATGGACGCATGATCAGTGCCGGCGCGGTGATCATCGCGACCGGCGGTTTCGAATGGAATCCCGAGCTCACAGCGGCGTTCCTGCGAGGTCCGATGACGGCGCCCGCTGGCTCTCCGACCAACACCGGCGATGGGCTTGCCATGGCGATGGCCGCCGGTGCCCGTCTCGGCAACATGTCGAGCGCGTGGTGGGTGCCGGTGGTGCGGGTTCCCGGCGAGGAGAGCTTCGGGCATCCACGGGTGCGACTGATACTGCTGGAGCGAACCCGACCGGGGTCGATCATGGTGAACTCCGCCGGCACCAGATTCACCAACGAGGCCGGCAACTACAACGCCATGGGCGGAGCGTTCCACACGTTCGACCCGGCCGGCTTCACCTACCCGAACCTGCCCTGCTGGCTGGTGTTCGACCACCGGCACAAGCTGAGCTACGACGTCGCCGGCGCGCCGCCGGGGCCGGATGCGCCCGACTGGATGCACCGCGCTGAGACCCTCGACGAGCTTGCTGCGGCGATCGGGGTTCCGGCGCCGGCGCTGGGGGCGACCGTGGCCCGTTTCAACGCCGATGCCGCACAGGGGCGCGATGCCGAGTTCGGCCGCGGCGACAGCGCGTATGACACCTTCAACGGCGATCAGCGCATCGCAGGGGTCGGCGCGACGCTCGGACCGCTGGAAACAGCCCCCTACTACGCCGTCGAGATCGAGCTGGGCACGCTGGGCACCAATGGCGGCCCCAAGACCGACACGAGATGCCGAGTGCTGGCGACTGCCGGCGGGGTGATCGGCGGGCTGTACGCCGCGGGCAACGCCATGGCCGCACCGACCGGGATGCTGTACGGCGGCGCCGGCGGGACCCTCGGCCCTGCCATCACGACGGGCTTCATCGCCGGCCGCGATGCTGCTCGCACCGTGACCGCGGGCGGACCTCAGCGCTCGATGTAGTCGCCCAGCAGGGGCTGCATGCGCATGTGGTCGGGGATGCGCTCGGCGCCGATGACCCGATCGAGCTGCTCGTGCAGGTGCCAGATGCGGCGTTCCTGGTAGTTGATGGGAATGCCGCGCAGCGCCGGCGACTCCATCGACTCCTGCATCGGGGCCATGTTCATCATGTCCTCGTCCATGATCTGGTCGAACCCCGTGCGGCGTTCCTGCCAGTGCGGCGGCAGATCGCCCTCGCCCCAGGCGTGAGTGCCGTCGACCGTGGGCGCGTAGTAGATCCAGTCGAGTCGGGTCGTGCGCTTGTCCATCGGCCAGAACAGCAGCAGGGGGAATCCGATCCGCCCGAACGGGATGATGATGTTCGGGAACAGGCTGAGGGCTGTGCTGGTGCAGTCGACCATGGCAGGGACGCGCTCGGCCGTCGCGAACGGGCCCTGGTCCAGAAACTTCCAGTCGTCCCAGCTCTCCATACCCATCCGCTGGCAGTTCTGCTTCGAGTACGGGGTGATCATGCGGCTGTGGCCGTTCGGGTACAGGCCCATCGCGGCACCGCGGTTGTCGAGCACGGACACGCCCTTGCGGGAGTGGATGTGACGGAAGTGGTACACCTCCAGGAACGCCTCGGCGGTGACTTTCCAGTTGCAGGGGACGGCCACGCTCTTGCGGTACACCTCGCGCAGCAACTCGCAGTCGAACGGCTCGAAGATCTCCGCGATCGGGCCGATCCAGTCCGCCAGCGGCGGTGCGCTGAGGTCGCGGTTCACGAAGATGAAGCCGCCGAACACCTCGCAGCTCGCCTGCGGCAGGCACCGGGTGGAGGGGTCCAAGTCGATGAAGTCGCGCTCGTCCGGCAGCGAGACCAGCGTTCCCCCGTCGATCTCGTAGGTCCACGAGTGGTACTGGCAGCGCAGCCGGCGTGAGCTGCCGCGGTCATCGCGCACCACCGGCGCACCCCGGTGCTGACACGTGTTGTAGAAGCACCGGATCTGCCCGTCGGTGCCGCGCACGATCAGCAGCGGCACGCCCAAGTCCTTGAACACGAAGTAGTCGCCGGGCGCTGCGACATCTTCCGCACGCCCGGCGATCACCCACGTGCGCGGCCACATGTGCTCGTTCTCGAGCATGGCGAAGTCGTCGGTGATGTGCCGCTCGACAGGAATGTCGTGGAACGCGGGGAAGCCATCCGGCGGGCCGGTGCGCTCGAATTCGTAGGACATGTCCGAGCGGATGCGGTCGATCAGTGCGGTGTCCATGTGCACGTGCCTCTAGGGGCTGCAGCGACGCCGTGGCTTACTCATCGAGCTCGTCGCCGCCCATGTAGCTCGCCAGCAGCAGCTCCTGGTGCTGTTTCAGCTCGGCTGCCGTGCCTTCCATCACGATGCGGCCGCGGTTCATGACGTAGGCCCGGTCGACGACTTCGAGGGCCATGTGAATGTGCTGTTCCACGATCAGCACGCCGGCGCCGGTGGTTTCGGCGACGTCACGGACGATCGGCAGCAGGCGCTCGACGATCACCGGTGCGAGGCCCAGGCTCATCTCGTCGACCAGCAGCAGCCGGGGGCGTCCCGCGAGCGCCCGCGCCATGGCCAGCATCTGCTGCTCACCGCCCGACAGCAGCCCGGCCCTGCGGCCGAGCAGGTCGCGCAGCGCCGGCAGCAGTTCCAGCGCGTGCTCGAGATCTTCGGATTCGTTGTCGGACTCGCGCAGGCCCAGCCGCAGGTTCTCCTCGGTGGTGAGATCGAAGAAGAGCGAGCGATCCTCCGCGACGTGGGCGAGGCCGAGTCGGGCGTTGCGATGCGGGTACTTGGTGTCGACGGCGATCCCGTCGATCCAGACGTGACCGGCGATCGGCTTGATCAGGCCCGAGATCGTCAGCAATGTGGTGGTCTTGCCGGCGCCGTTGGGCCCCAGCAGCGCGACAACCTCGCCTGGCCGGACGGACATGTCGAGATCGCGCACGACGGCGACGCCGCTGTAGCCCGTATGCAGCCCCGCGATCGTGATGCCGTCGGTCTCCGCGCCAGCGCCGCCGCCGTCTGATGCACCGGCGCTGCCGCGCAACAGCCGGCGTCTCACTGCGCCTCCCTTGCGTCCTTGGCGCCCGCCTCTTGCAGGTCGGTGGCCGACTCGCCGAGGTACGCCCGCACCACCTCAGGATGGACTCTGATCTCGTCGGGTGTGCCGGCGGCGATGATCTTGCCGAAGTCGAGCACGTAGATGTAGTCGCAGACGTTCAGCACCAGACCCATGTCGTGGTCGATCAGGAAGACCGTGATGTCGTGGGTCAGGAACGAGCGCAGCTGGCTGCCCAGCAGCTGGCTCTCGGATGTGTCGAGTCCGGCCGCCGGTTCGTCGAGCAGCACCAGCTTGGGCTCGGACGTCAGTGCCCTGGCCACCCCGACGAGCTTGCGCTGCCCGTGCGACAGGTCGCCGGGGCTGGCGGCGCGGTGCTCGGTGAGACCGAGCACCTCGAGCGCCCAGTCCACCTGCGGCTCGACCCCGGTCTTGCGCGAAGGCTTGACCAGATCGCCCAGGAAGCTGTGCCAGCGGGGCCGCTCACCCGCCACGAGCAGGTTGTCCTCGACGCTCAGATCATCGAAGAGCTCCAAGGACTGGAACGTGCGGGACAATCCCGCCTGGGCTCGCTCGTGTGGCTTCATGGCCAGCAGATCCGCTCCGTCGAGAGTTGCGGTGCCGGCGGACGTTGGCACGAAGCCCGTGATCGCGTCGATGAAGGTGGTTTTGCCGGCGCCGTTCGGCCCGATGAGGCCGACGAAGCTGCCGGGCTCGATGCTGATGCTGACCGCATCGTTGGCGTGCAGGCCCCCGAAGGTGACCGTCAGGTCGCGAGTCTCCAGCAGGCTCATGAGGCGCTGCTTCCTGCGTCACCTGAGACGCCGGCGCCGGCTGCCTGCGCGGGTTCTGCTGGGGCTGCCTGGGAGGCGGCGACAGGACCCCATGCGGGCGAGTCGGGCGGCGGCACGTAGAACAGCCCGCCGGTGCCGGTCGCGTATCTGATGATGGTGTGGACGAGCGCCCGCACGTTCAATCCGATCCACACCGCCAGCACCAGCATCCAGCCGTTGAAGTGCTCTTGGCGCGTCCAGACCAGCCATCCCAGCACCAGGCTGATGGCGATGGTGGGCGCGAGCCGGACCAGGAGGCGCTGCCAGTGGTGCCACCTGGCGTAGCGAATGAAATTGCGCACCACCTGCATCGCCTGCAGGTTCAGCATCGCGATGCCCTCGCCGTTGGTGATGATCGCGTTCAAGATCAGTCCGAGGGCGCCGACGGCGGTGATGTAGTCCTTGGTGACATCGGGGAAGTGGTGGCTGATGAAGTACGCGAGGATGCCGCCGGCCGAGATCAACGAGCCGTACACCGAGCCTGACGCCATCGAGATGCCGCCCAGGTAGGCGAATGCCAGCACGGCGATCCCGACGAAGACGTTGTAGTTCTCGAAAGAGATCGACGACAGCTTGTAGGCCGTCAGGACGCCGCCGACGCCGGCCAGCGCGGCAGCGATGCCGAAGCCCAGCAGCTTGTTGCGGGCCACGTCGATGCCGGCCGCGGCAGCGGCGCGCTCGTTCGAGCGGATGGCGAGGAAACGCCTGCCGGTGCCGCCGCGGCGCAGGTTCGTCACCGCCACCGCGCAGAGCGCGATGAGGATGATCGCGAACACCGCGAACTGCCAGCGGTCGGGATTGAACGTCTCGGGGTCTTGAACGCCGACGTCTGCGCCGAAGACGCTCGGCCGGGGCACCGGATTGTTCGACTTCGCACCCTCGCCGGACAGGAATTCGTTCTTCAGCACGAATTCCCTGATCGCGACCACGGCGGTGATGGTGACCACGGCGAGCTGCACGCCGCGGATGCGCAATGCCGGCAGCGCGATGAGCAATCCGGCGGCTACGGCGATGAGCACGCCTAAGACCATGCCGATCTCGTGCGGCAGCCCCGGGCCGTCGACGGTCACGAACTGGAACTCGGTCTCCTTGGTGCCGTCGGAGACGAGGCGCACCATCATGTACGCGGCAACGCCGCCCAGCGCCGTCTGCGCCAAGCTGATCTGGCCGAGGTACCCGGTCAGCACGACCAGCGACAGCATCACCGGTATCGCCACCAGCGAGGCGGTGAAGGCCACTTCCCACGGGCCGCTGAACAGCCAGACGCCTCCCAAGGCCAGCAGCAGCGGAAGCCCGGCGGTCACGAGCGGGTTGCGCGTCTTGGGTGCCCGCGGCTGGCCCTTGACGCCGACGGTGCCGCGCTCGGGCAGCTTGTCGCCCCGCAGGAACAGGAACAGCACCACGACGGCAAGCGGGATGATCTGCCGCACGGCCTCGGCCCGCAGCAGTTCCGGCCACCACTCCCGATTGGCGATGTTCACGAACCCGGACTGGACCATCCCCAGACCGATGCCGCCCAGCGTGGCCAGCCACACCGACTTGAGGTTGCCGAGCAGTGCTGCCACCAGTGCCGGGATGACGAACAGCGAGTAGTTGGACGGGGTGAGCGTCGCGATGCCCACGAACAGCAGCCCCGCCGCGCCTGCCATCAGCGAGGCCAACAGCCAGTTCAGCAACGCCAGCCGCTGGGGTGAGTAGCCGAGCAGCGTGGCGCCCTTCTCGTTCTCGTCAGCGGCCCTGGTCGCGAGACCGAAGTGCGTGTAGCGGTAGATCAGCGCCACACCGGCGCCCATGATCAGGGCTGCGACGAGCACCCAGACTCGATCGACGCCGATGCTGGCGCCTAAGCCGAGAAAATTGTCGAGCGAGCCGGTCGGCAGGAAGCCCTGCTGGGTGCGCAGCGTGCTGCCGAAGTGGAGCTGCGCAATCGACTGGAACCACAGCATCGCTCCAACCGACCCGATGACTTTCGCCAGCGCCGGCGAATTGCGCAGCGGCCGGAACACCAAGAAGTGCAGCATCACGCCGAGCAGCAGGGCCATCGCCATGCCGAAGAAGATCGGCACGGCCTGATCCCAGAAGAAGCCGGCCTCGGAGAACCCGGTGTCGCGGACGTTGATGCGAACTGGCAGGTTCAGCCAGTGCGTGGGCAGCGGGTCGAACCACGGCAGGTAGATGTCGCCGGTCTGGCGGAGCTCCGACCAGGTGTAGGCCGCGTACATCGCGACTGCGCCGTGCGCAAAGTTGATGACGCCCGAGCCCTTGAAGGCAGCCACGATCCCTGAGCCGAGCATGGCGTAGAGGCCGCCGGCGCCGATGCCGATGATGATGGCAACCAGCAGGTCGCTCATGACGCTTCACTCATGTGAGTCGCCCCATGTCCACTCGCACCCCTTGGGTTGCACGCGGGCAGAGCCCGCCCGTCGCCATGACGGCGCAGGGCGGGCTCTGCACGGCGTGCCGCGGAGCTGCTAGCCGCGCGGCACCTCGGAGGCAACCGCAGACAGCAGGTCACGGACGTTGATCCACGTGCTCGGGTCGGCCGGGTCGTGGCCCAAGAACTCGTTGGCCACGAACTCCTCGCCGTTCCAGGTGAAGCTCGTGAAGAAGAAGGCGCACACTGCGCCCCAGTCGGACACCTTGTTGGCGCAGTCGAGCGGCGTGCCCGCCACACGGTGCTGATTGTCGAGCGAGCCCATGAAGGCCTTCAGCGCCTGGTGATCGCTCGGGTCGCCGCCGGTGGCAACGAAATCGCCGACGACTTGATACGCCATCACTGCGGTGTTGAAGCCGAGCCGCATGAAGGTCGACAGCGGCGACTCAGGATCGCCTGCCACCAGGATTGCCTCGCGCTGGTTGACTTCCCACTGCCAGAACGGGTGGAACTGCGCTAGCAGCGACGCGTTGTCCGGCGCCGGCGGCCCTTCGAAGCCGAAGTGCTTGCCGGTGGCGGACGCTGCGCCGGTGACGGCGTCGTCCACGCATGAACCCGACGGCCACACCTGGTGGGTGTTGCCCGCAGCGTCGAGCGCATCGTTGTACTCAGCGCAGTCGGACGCCTGGATGCCGAAGTGCACGGCACCGTTGCTGCCCTCCAGGAAGTTCAGCACTTCCTGCACGTTGGCATCGTTGTCCGAGGGGTCGCCCGGTGCTTCGGGGAAGCCGCGGAATTCGAGCCCAGCGGTCTGCTCGTAGTACTTGTAGAAGCGCTCCTGGGTGTCAGCCCAGCATTCTTGGCCCGGCGCATTGTCGGAGTAGATGATGGCGATGCGGTCGTGACCCGCTTCGACCATGGCCTGCGCGGCGCCGGGGAATGCGGTGACGCAGGCGCCGCTCATGGCGAGCGATCCGTCCGCGACGAAGTCGGCGACGAAGATCGGCAGCGTGTCGATGACGGGGAACTGGCCGCCCCACACGGGCCAGAAGATCGGGCTGAAGAAGTCGATGCCCTTCACGATGATGTCGGGGTTGGCAGCGACCGACTCTGCGGCGCAGGCCTGCGCCTCAGCCGGGTCGAGCGTGTGCGGACACGACTCCAGCGCCAGCGGCCTGCCTGGCACGCCGTTGGCGAGGTCAGCGCCGACGCCGCCGAGCGTGGTGTTGATGAAGTCGATGCCGATCTCGAGGCCCTCGCGAATCTCGGGGAACGAGCCGCCGGGCGACCCTTCCAAGTTCACCAGGAACAGGGTGATCGGATCGCCCTCGGCTGCTAGCGGGTTGGCCTCGCCCAGGTGGACCGCTTGCTCCCATTCCTCGGCGCCATTGCCGAAGATGGAGTTGTCGGCGAGCATGCCCGACATGTCGTCGTCGGCCATGTCGTCATCGGCCATGTCGGCGCTGTCGTCGGCCATGTCGTCATCGGCCATGTCGGCGCTGTCGTCGGCCATGTCGTCGTCGGCCATGTCGGCGCTGTCGTCCGCAGCCGCCTCGGTCGTAGCGACCTCCTCGGCCTCTCCATCGTCGCTGCCGCACGCCGCAGCAACAAGCGTGAACGCGAACAACAGCGCAAGCAGCCTTGCGAGTCTTGAAGTTCTCACGTGATCCCCTCCCGGAATTTGTGAAAGCACATTAGGCGAAATGGGGCGGCCACATTGGCTCGTCGACGGTCCAGGAGACCGGCTCGCCCCAGTGCTCGCTGAAGACCGACAGGTGCGCCGGCTTGCGCTGGGCCACGCCCCACTTGCCGAGCGGCGTGCCCAGCGGGACCATGCCGTGCATCTGCCAGACGCCGTCATCAGGCACGCCCAGCAGTCGCTCGACCCGCTCCTGCTGCAGCTTGAGCAGCGTGGTGATGGCCGTGCCCAGGCCTTCGGCGCGGGCCGCCAGGCACAGGTTCCACAGGCACGGGAACGTCGTGGTCTCGCCGCCGGGCTTGCCGAACACGAACACCAGGACGGGCGCTTGATGCAGATTGTCGGCGAACCACTGGGCTGAGCTGTCGATCCGGACCGCCGCCTGCACGGCCGGATCATCCCGGCTGCCCGTGGCCACCTGCTGCTGGACGTGCGCGTAACGGGTCGAATTCAGCTCGTCGAGGCACTCGCGGTAGATGCGCTGAATCTCGCTCTTGGTGCCTGGCTCGGCGACCGTCATGAAGCGGAAACGCTGCTCGTTCCCGCCGCTGGGGCCGCGCACTGCTGCGTCGAACAGCTTGGGCAGCAGTGCAGGGTCGAACGGCTCCGATGACAGCCGGCGCATCGCCCGAGTCGTGTAGATGGCTTCGTAGACGTCCATCCGGGCAACGTAGCCGGGTGTCACGCGGTCAGGCGGGCTGCGTGAAACCGCCGGTCCCGCGGCGGTGTAGCTTGACGCCGCTGTCGAACGGAGTCACGCCATGGCTGGGCAATCATCTGGGCAATCATCGGAGGTCCATCCCGAGGAGAACTACGAGGACGTCACGATGTACGACCTCGACGCCGACGTGGAGGAGCAACTGCTCCTAGCGCACAACGAGTGCACGTTCATCTGGGCCAACAAGGAGGGCTGGCCGGTCGGCGTGATCATGTCGTACGTCTGGAGCGACGGGAAGTTCTGGCTGACGGCATCGAGCCAGCGGGCCCGCATCAGCGCCGTTCGGCGAGATCCGCGGGTGTGCATCGTGGTCACCAGCACCGGCTCGCCGATGCCGCGCAACAAGGCGATCACGTGGAAGGGCAACTGCACGGTTCACGACGATCGCGAGACCAAGGACTGGTACTACCCGGCGCTGGCTGCGGCGCTGAGGCCCGACAGCGAAGCAGCCCAGGCTGCCTTCGTCGAGTTCTTGGACTCGCCTCGCCGGGTCATCCTCGAGGTCGAGCCGACCCAGCGGATCGGCTACGACGGAGCCAAGATGTCGAAGGCCACTGCCGAGTGGATGGCAGCGCGGGCCTCCCGCTGAGGAACGAAAGGCACACCATGAAGGTCGGCATCACGCTCCCGACGCTCTACCCGATGGAGGGCACGGAGCAGATGCTCCCGCTCTATGAGCAGATGGGTGCGGACAGCTACTGGGCGCCCGACCACATCTTGGGCGTCTTCCACCCTGAGCTGTGGGCCGACATCCCGCTTTCGGCGCTCGGCGCCGACCCCGATGCCTTCTACGACCCTTTCGCCTACGGGGTGAAGGTGGGCACCATGACCGACAAGCCGTACGGCATCTCGGTCACTGATTCGACCCGCCGTCGAGCGGCCGACCTGGCCCGCACCGCATTGACCCTGCACGATCTGATCCCCGGCGGCTTCATCCTGGGCGTCGGCTCGGGGGAGGCGGAGAGCCTCACGCCGTTCGGCTACCCGTTCGATCGTCCCGTGGCTGCGCTCGAGGAGTGCCTGGTCGAGCTGCGGAGCCTGCTCGACACCGGGTCGATGCCCAGCGGGCCTGGTCGCATGGGCCTGCCGCTGGAGATGCCGGGCAAGGGCAGTCCGCCCGTGTGGATTGCCGGTCATGGGCGTCGGATGCTGCGGCTCACCGGTCAGTACGGCGACGGCTGGATTCCGGCGTGGTGGATGTCGGCCGAGGAATACGGGCAGAAGTACCAGACCGTCTGCGAGCACGCCGCAGCGGCAGGCAGGCCCGCGCCGACTGCCGGCATGCTGCCGTTCTGCCTGTTCGCGGAGAGCGCCGAACGGGCAGCCGAGATGTTCGACGCGGAGCCGCTCGGCAAGCTCTTCGGCCTGTTCGCGATGGGGTCCATCTGGGAGGCGAACGGGATGTCTCACCCCTTGGGCAACGACTCCCAGGGCTTCATCGATGTCATCATCCATGACCTCGACGCCGACGACCTGCGCGATCTGGCGCCCACGATCCCCTTCGAGATGGTGCAGCAGGTGCTGTTCGTGGGCAACGCGCAGGAGATCGGCTCGCAGCTCGAAGGATTCGCACGCAACGGGCTCGAGTACGCCGTGCTGGCCAACCTCACCGGCGTCGTCGGCGGGATGGACGAGATCATGGCGAGGGCCATGGAGTTCCCCCAGCTCATGGCGGTGCTGCGAGAACTCTGAGCCGCTAGCGCTGACTGTGCCTGTTGCTTCCAGCTACCGCTGACTGTGCTTGATGGTTCCAGCTAGCGCTGGAACGCCACCTCGGCACCGGCAAAAAGGTCGGCGAAGTCGTCGTCGGTCTCGGCGGCCACGAGGCGGTCGACCCAGCCGTGGAAACGCTGGCCGCCGGCCTCGTTGCGGCCGAACAGAAACTCCGTCTTGGCCCCGGTCTTGACAGCCCGCTGGATCCGGTTGCCGGTGTAGTAGTCCTCGTCGCGCACAACATGCAGCAGGAATGCCTTCTGGGCCTCGATCAGCTCGTCGAGTTGCTCGTTGGGCTCGAATGCGGCCAAGAAGTGCTGGACGGTCCGGGAAGTGTCGGGATTGTCACCAGGGAAGAGCGTCGAGATCATGTACATGCGACCGCCGCCGGGAACGCCGTCGGCGCTCACCTTGAAGCCCGCGACCGAGGTGTGCGGAAAGATCGTCCATACGCCTGCGGTCAGCACATCACTGGGCCAGTCGTCCTCGTCGAGGTCGTCGAGCACCAGGATCCGGTGGTCGGGCGAGGTCACCCGCTGGTGAGGACCCCACGCGTCGTAGATGGCCTTGTTGGAGTAGTCGGGCCCGAACGTTTCGCGGTGCAAGATCGGCAGGTGGTAGAAGTCGAGATAGCCGTCGTAGGCCACCTTCCAGTTGGGGCCGTCGACGCTCTGGCTGCCCACGTAGGCACAGCTCGCGAAGTCATGATGCTCCAGCATCTCGCCGTAGCCGCAGAGGTAGGCATCGATGTCGAAGGGCATCCCCGGTGTCAAAGCGCCGAAGATGATGCCGGCCCGCTCCGCCACGGGAAGCGGGGTGAGGCCGTTGCAGTCGGGGTCGAGATCGCCGAATTCGTCACGGTCGAGGATGCCCACCAGCCGACCCTCGTTGTCGTAGCTCCAAGCGTGGTAGGGGCAGGTGAACCTGCGGGCCGAGCCGGTTCCTTCCCGCACGACGATGGAGCCGCGGTGGCTGCACATGTTCACGAACGAGCGCATCAGGCCGTCGGCGCCGCGTGACAGCAGGACGGGCACGCCCGCGACCTCCAGCGCCTTGTAGCTGCGGGGCTCGGGCAGCTCGCACGTGAAGCCCAGCACCAGGGGAGTGCGTTTGAAGACGCGCTCCATCTCCAGTCGCCAGCGGTCCGGGTCGTAGTAGTTCGTGGCCGGGACCCGCCCGATCTCGCCCGCCAGCGGCACGGTGCCCGCACGGGCGTGCTTCAGGGTCCTGCGGGTGAGCTCGACCAGCGTCTCGTAGCTCATCTGAACACCCCCTACCCCTCTCGGGCAGCTTCGGCTACCCGGTGGTTGGCGACTTGCGGGCCGGCGATCCAGTTGCACATCTGCGGGTCGCACTCTCGCAGCTCGCCGCTGATCCACTCGCCTTCGCTGGTGAACACTCCCTGGCGATCACCGTCGGTCACCACGATGTCGCCGATCTCGCCGTCGTGCTGGCGCTCGTACAGCGCGCCACTGAACGGGTGATGCAGGCCGCTCGGCATGTCAGCAGCCTCCTGCAGCAGTGGCGGCTGCCTCGGCGCCGCTTGTCGAGATGGCAACTGCTTGCTCGCGGCCCCGCTCGACCCATTCGCCCAGCTTGTGGTGCAGCCACCGGACCTTGCTCTCCTGGTAGTTGCCCAGGGTGATGCCGGGCTTGCGGGTGGTCTCGAGACCGATCTGCAGCTTGGCCATGTTGAACAGGTCTTGGTTGAAGACCTTTCCCAGCATGCCCAGCTCGGGTGCGTCGGTGAAAGTTTCGAACTCTTCCAGCCAGTGGATCTCGCACGGCGGAGGCTTCTCGCCCTGGTAGGGCGCTAGGAAGATGCACTCCATGATCGCGGAGCGGTGATCGTCGCCGTTAGGCCTGAAGCGGTACACGATGCGGTTGAACGCGCCCCACGGGTGGAAGTTGGGGAAGACCGTGTAGTCGATGCTGTCCATCATCTCCGCGTCGGACATGGAGTCGACCCACTCGTCGCCGGCCACCGATCGCCATCGCTTGCGGCTGGCCTCTGCGGCGATCGCACGCATGTTGGCTTGGTCGTCGAGCTGCATCGGCAGTTCCTGATCGTGGCGCACGTCCAGCATCGCCCGCATCATCTGATCCGCGGTGGGTTCCCAGTCCAGCAGCGGGCTCGGCGTGCCGCCCGGTGTGATCACCCGGGCGAAGTTCTCCCAGATGTCCACTTGGGAGTTGGTATCGCCGAGGTACGGCATGATCTGGGGGTGCGTGGCGTTCACGTGGTACGCCTCGCAGAACGCCTCTTGGGCGATCTTCCAGTTCGCGCGGATCACCTTCGCCACGTGTGCCTGCTTGTAGCGCCGCTCGAGGTCCCACACCTGGAACTGGTCGACGATCTCGCCCAGAAACTCCTCGAGTGACTCGGTGTTGTGGGGATCGGGGTTGATGAACACGAACCCGGCCCATTCGCCGACCTGGGCCTCAGGCAGCGTGAAGTTCTCGCGGTCTACGTGGGGGAAGTCCCAATCGCCGGGGATGTCCTGCAACTCGCCGCCCAAGGTCCAGGCGAACCCGTGGAAGGCACAGCGGATCTCGCTGCAGCGGCCGTTGTAGTCCTTGAGCCGTCGGCCCCGATGCAGGCAGGCGTTGACGTACGCCTTGATGCCGTCTTCGGTGCGCATGACGATGTAGGAGTCACGGACTATCTCGTAGATGTAGTAGTCGCCCACCTCGGGGATCTCGTCGGTACGGCAGGCGTACTGCCAGACCTTCTGCCAGACGTGCTCCACTTCGGCCTCGTGCCACGCGCGACTGGTGTAGCGGCTGGCGGCGACGTCCTCGCTGCCGAGATAACGCGGGTGGTCGAGCCGCAACACCTCGGGAACCTCGTGCGTGTCGGCGTCGAGCAGCTGCTGGTAGCTGATGCCGGGCGACCTTGCCTCGCCCCACGCGCTCGGCTGGCCTTGTGCGACGGACATGTTGCGTTCCTCTCTCGGCATGCTCACGCTGCGTGTGTCTGCGCCGTTCAGTCTTGCCCGAATCTCGCCCCCGTGCCGTCACGAGGTTGCGCCGGCCGGTAGTTGGTCGTGCGCTGGGTGCGTCCGCCGCTGACCAGCAGCAGCTGACCGGTGACCCACGAGGCCGCGTCAGACGTCAGGTAGACGACCGCGGCGGCGATGTCGGCCGGTTCGCCCATGCGCCCGAGCGGGATGCTCGCCGTCAGTTCGTCCAGCCGATCCGACACGCCCAGCACCTCGAGGAATGCCTCGGTGGCAATCGGTCCCGGCGCTACCGCGTTGACGCGAACTTGCGGCGCCAGCTCGAGAGCCAGCGTCTGGGTGAGGTTGTTCATGGCCGCCTTGGCAGCGGCGTAGGGGCCGGTCATCGGCGAGCCACGCGTCCCGGCACCCGACGAGATGTTGACGATGGCGCCGCCCGCATCGCCCATCGCGGCGGCTGCCGCCTTGCAGCCCTGAAACGCCGTGGTCAGGTTCAGCTCGAGCTGGGAGCGGAACACGTCGTCGGGTGTGTCCGCCAGCGAGCGCACGGTCTTCTCGTCGGACCCGCCCACGTTGTTGACCCACACGTCGACACGTCCGAACTCGGCCAGCGTGCGGTCTGCCAGCGTCGCGGAGAAGTCGCGAATGTCGCCCGGCACGATGAGCGCCCGCTCGCCGTGCGCTTCGATCGCGGCCGCGGTGGTCTCCAGGTCGCCGACTCGCCGGGCATTGATCGCCACGTCGCAGCCGTGCTCCGCGAGCGCGATGGCAATCGAGCGGCCGATGCCTTGGCCCGCGCCGGTGACCACGGCGACTCGGTCGTCCATGCGGAACAGCGGCGCGATGCGCGGCGCTGGTTCTGCATGACTCGCCGAAGAGCCTGCCGCGGGCGGGTCGGTCATGCGGTGAAGAAGTCGGCCCTGGGGGTGCGGGTGTCGTCGTACACCGGCTCGCGCAGGTCGCAGCGGTACTTGTTGTTGTCCGCTCCGATGATGCCGCAGTCGCCCAGCGTGGCCCGCATGTTGAAGTAGTTCGGGTGCTCGAAGTGCGCCGCCAGCGATGCCTCGTCGGCCCACAGCTCGTAGACCAGCACTCGCGTGTCGGTGCACGGGTCGGCCGAGAAGCAGTAGGCGAGGCAGCCCGGTTCGTCGTCCCGCGTTGCCTGCTGCAGCGGGCGGCCCAGCTCGACGGCGCGGTCCCGGTTGGCGGCGGTGTCGAAGTCGATCTCTCCGGCGATGATGATCATGAGATTGCCCTGTGTTTGTTTGCGGTTGCTACCCGCGCCGGCCGGCTTCGCCGATGACCGATCCGGCACCGCGGTGGAAGCGGTTGGGTGTCGAACCCGCGGTGGTCCATCCGGCATCCACGACCAGGCAGTGCCCGCTGACGTAGCGGGCGTCGTCGCTTGCGAGATAGAGGGCGGCGTTGGCGATGTCGATCGGCATGCCGCCGAAGCCGAGCGGCGAGCCTGCAGAGATGTGCTGCTGCGCACTGTCGGTGTCGGTGTGGTCACCGCTGATGACCGAAGCGGTCATTGCGGTGACGATGCTGCCCGGCGCGATGGCGTTGGCCCGTACCCCGTGCGCAGCGAGCTCGTTCGCAATCGACTTGGTCAGTCCGATGACGCCGTGCTTCGCCGCGGTGTAGGCATGCGGGCCGAGACCTCCCGCGACGCCCGCGACCGACGAGGTGGAGATGATCGAGCCCGATCCCTGGGCGATCATCACCCGGGACGCGTGCTTGCACCCCAGGAACACGCCCCTCAGCAGGATGGCCAGTGACTCGTCCCACGCCTCGACCGGCGTCTCGGCGATGGAGCCGACCGCGCCCACGATGCCGGCGTTGTTGAACATGCAGTCCAGTTGCCCGAACTCGCTGACTGCGGCCCCCACGGCGGCTTCGACGTCGGACTCGTCGGTGACGTCGGTGCGGTGAAATCGCGTGGTGTCGCCCAGCGACGAGACCAGCTCGCGTCCTGCCTCCTCTTGGATGTCGGCCACCACCACGCGAGCGCCCTCCTCGACGAAGCGACGCACCGTCCCCTCGCCCAAGCCGCTCGCGCCCCCGGTGATGAGTGCGACCTTGCCGTCGAGTCGTCCCATGAGTGTCGGTCCTTCCAGTCGGCCCAGCCGCGTCCGGCGGTCACTGGCGACGCGGCATGCGAGAGTATGGCCGCATCAGGGAGGATTGTCCGATGATCGACTACCAGCGGCTGTTCCACACGGGGATACGAGTGCCTGACGTGGATGCTGCCATGGCCGAGATGGGCGAGACGCTGGGGGTGAGCTGGGCGTCGGTGCAGCACAACCCGGCGCAGCAGGTGTGGACGCCCCAGCACGGCCTGCAGACCGTCGAGCTGGTCTTCACGTACTCATGCGAGGGGCCCCAGCATCTCGAGCTGCTGGCCGGCGAGCCGGGCACCATCTGGGACGGCTCGGTCGACCCGGGGGTGCATCACGTGGGGGTGTGGGTCGACGACGTGGTCGCGGAGACCGAGCACTGCCTGCAGGCCGGCTGGCAGGTCGCCGCGGCGGGGGCGTCGCCCGACGACGGCTATGGCGCCTTCACCTACGTCGTGCCGCCCAGCGGCCCGATCGTCGAACTGGTCTGGTCGGCGATCGAGCCTCGCTTCGAGTCGTGGTGGTCAGGCGGGCGGCTCGGCAGCGAGCGCACCTGACGCGCGATCGAGTCCCGGTCCCAGCCACTCGAAGTAGTGGCGATAGAAGTGCCGGATCTTCGTCTCCTGGTACGAGGCGAAGATCACCTCCTGCTGCTCTTGGGCTCGCAGGCCCTTCTGCACCAGCGGCAGATTCAGCGAGTCCTGCTGGAAGATCTTGGCGAGCGGCCCGAGCTGGGGAGCGAGCGTCCAATCGTCGTCAAGCCCGAGGTGATGGACCGACGCCGGCGGCGGCCGGTCGGCCGGATCGGGGGGCGCCAGCGGGAACAGCATCACCTCGAAGATGCACTCCTGGGGGTTGTCGCCGTTGGGCCGAAAGCGGTACATGATCGGGTTGAAGCAGCCCCACGGTGACCAGTTGGGAAACACCGAATAGAAGATGGCGTCGATCATCTCCGCATCGCTGATCGCGTCCAGATCGACGGCGTCGCCCATCTCCTTGCGCACCTGCGCCCGCTTCTGATCGGCGATCCATCCCCGGACGTTGGTCACCTCGGGCGGTGGATCGGGCGTCATGAGCGGCACATCTTCCATCCCCGGAAGCAGGGGGCCGCCGATCCATTTGCACAGATGCGGATCGGCCTGGGTCTGCGGGCCCTCAATGTGGTTGCCGTCGTCGTCGAAGATGCTGACGTTGCCGTCGAGGTCGGCGACCGAGACTCGGGCCTCGTCGACCCGCTCGTAGATGTGTCCGTTCATGGGGTGCCGCCAGCGGGCGAACTGCTTGCCGTCTGCCAGCCGCTCGTACCGCGGCGCGTCGCCGAGGTGCGGGCTTGCGACGGCGTGCGCGGACATCGCCCGGCTGTAGTTGCCGAAGGCGTCGTAGCGGCTGTTCGCGTCGCCGAGGTTCTCCATGAGCGTCGGGTGGGTCGCCACGACGTGGTAGCTCTCCATGAACGCCTCTTGGCAGGTCTTCCAGTTCATCGGCATGAGCTTCTGGACGTGGACGGCCTTGTAGCGGCGCTCGAAGGGCACGAATTCGAAGTGGTCAGCGAGGTCGCCCAGGTAGTCGCTCAGCGGCGCGGCGTCGCGGTCAGGGTTGATGAACACGAAGCCCTGCCAGGTGCCGACTAGGGCCTCGGGCAGCCCGTAGTCGGCCATGTCCACATCGGGGAAATCCCACTGGCAGGGGATCTCCTTCATCGAGCCGTCCAGCTCCCAGCACCAGCCGTGAAAGGCGCACCGCAGGTTTGCGGCGCCGTGTCCGTGCGTCTCGCGCAGCTTGCGGCCCCGATGCAGGCAGGCGTTGCGGTAGGCCTTGATCTGATCGGGGGCGGTGCGAATGACCAGGAACGACAGGTGCGCGATGTCGTAGACGTGGTAGTCCCCGACCTCGGGAATCTCCTCCTCAAGACAGGCAAGCTGCCAGACGCGGCCCCACAGTCGCTCGACTTCGAGGTCGTGCACGTCCTGCGCGTAGTACACCCGGGCCGGCACCCGCGTGTTGCCCGGCTGGTGCTCTCCGACTCGCCGCAGTGCCTCTGACACGGGGTGCGTGTCGTCGTCGAAGAGCTCGTCGTAGCTGATGCCCGCGGAGCGGCCGGTTCCGGTCAGCGTCTCAGTCATGGCAATTGATCACTGTCCATTCTCTGTCTACTGGGATGGTCGTAGATCGCAGCGAGCATCTTGCGGGCTCCGCTCACGATCTCATTTCGGTCGACATCGAGCGCTGCCAGCGAGTCGATGTGCGCCAGACCCATCAACAAGATGTACGCAGCCTTCACGTCTGCCAGCGACATGCCCGTGTCCTCCATCCAGTCCCGTGCCCGGGTCGAGATCCAGTCGTCCAGCAGTTCGGCAACGTCGGGGTTGCTGAGCGCAGCAAGATGGATCTCCAGCAGCAGGCGGCGGCCGTCGCCGAATGCGGGGGACAGGAACGTCTTGATGCCGAGATCGGGATCCGCAGGGCGCACCGGCTGCTGCCCCGCCAGCCCGTAGAGCTGGGCCCGGCAGGCCTCCACCAGCAGCTCGCGCTTGTTGGCGAAGTGGTTGTAGATCGCCGGTGTCGACACATCGGCCCGACGGGCGACATCGGTCAGGGTCACTCCTTCGAAGCCGTGCTCGATGCACGCGGTGATGGCCGACCTGAGCAGGCGCTCCCGCGTGGGAACGCCGTCGGCATCTTCTTTGGGAGGTCGACCGACCGGTCGCGTCGTGGGTTCGGACATGCCGGTGTCAGTATGGGCCACCGGCCCGGACCTCGTCGGCTGAGCGATCCGGCGTCGGGATCGGCAGGCTGTAGCGGTGCCGCACCGGGACATGATCGTGATCGGGGCTGGTCCCGCCGGTGCGGCGGCCGCCATGCGCGCTGCGCGGGCCGGCATCAACGTGACGGCGTTCGAGAAGGGCGCACCGGGGCGCGACAAGGTCTGCGGTGACGGTCTGACACCGCGTGCGGTTGCCGCGCTCGACGAGCTGGGCGTCTCGCTGGACGATGCACACCGCATCGCCGGGTTGCGCATGATCGCCGGGCAGCGTGTGCGCGAGCTGGACTGGCCCGCGAACGGGCAGTTCGGTCCCTACGGGGCGGTGTGGCCCCGCCGCCGGCTGGACAGCGCACTCTGCGACGGTGCTGCGGCGGCCGGCGCCGAGCTGTGCTTCGGCACCGAGGCGTTGCCGATCCTCGAAAACGGCCGCGCCGTCGGCGTCACCGCCGGCGGTGAGCGCTGGACCGCCGATCTGGTCGTGCTGGCAGCGGGCGCCCAGGGCCAGGCGGCCCGCATGCTGGGTGCGCTGCGCGATCCCGACGAGCCGTTCGGCCTCGCCATCCGCACCTACGCCGAGACACCCCGCCACGCCGAGGAGTACCTCGAGGCGTGCCTGACGCTGCGCGACCCCGACGGCACCGCCGTGCCCGGCTACGGCTGGCTCTTCCCCGCCGGCGACGGCACCGTCAACGTCGGCGTCGGCGCGCTCAGCACCATGAAGGGCTTCGCGAAGCTGAACCTGAACCGGCTCTGCGACAGCTACCGCGACCTGGTGGCCGAGAGCTGGCAGCTCGGCCCCTACCTGGAGCGTCCCCGGGCGTGGCGCCTGCCGATGAGCGCGGTGCGGCGGCACGGCCCCGGCTGGGTGGCCATCGGCGATGCGGCCGGGCTGATCAACCCGATGAACGGCGAGGGCATCGACTACGGCCTCGAGACCGGCATCCTCGCCGCCGATCTCTTCGCGGCCGATCCCACCGCAGTGCCCGACACCTATGACCGGCTCGTGGCCGACCGCTTCGACGCCTTCCTACGCACCGGCCGGCGCTTCTCGTTCCTGATCGGGCACCCGCGCATCCTGCGGACAGGCCTGCGGCTGGCGGTGGGCACCGATGCCATCGCGCGTCTCACCCTGCAGGTCATGGGCAACCTCATCGACAACGAGACCCCCGGCGCTGCGGGCCGGGTGCTGAACGTGGCTGACGCCGCGCTGGCGGCGGTCTCGCCGGCGCTCCGCCGCCTGCACCGGCGCCGCACCGCCCGCACCCGCGGCACCCTTCCCTCGGGAGGGTCCTGAGGCCGACCCCTCTGCGGGCGGCCGCTACGGTGGCTCGCCGTGACTGCAGTGCTGCTCGACGGCCAGGCACTGGCCGAACAGATCAAGGAAGACCTGCGCATCCGGATCACCCAGGAAGACCTGCGGCCGGGGCTCGGCACGATCCTCGTCGGTGACGATCCGGCGTCGCACAGCTATGTCGGGGCCAAGATCCGCGACTGCGGCGAAGTCGGCATCGCCTCGATCCACGAGGCGCTCCCTGCCGACATCACCCAGGCCGAGCTGGACGCGGTCATCGAGCGCTTCAACGCCGACCCGGCGGTGCATGCCTACATCGTGCAACTCCCGCTGCCTCGCCAGCTCGACGAGGAAGCGGCGCTGCTGGCCATCGATCCCGACAAGGACGCCGACGGCCTGCATCCGGTGAACCTGGGCCGGCTGGTCATGGGCGTCGACGGGCCGCTGCCGTGCACGCCCCGCGGCATCCAGGTGATGCTCGAGCACTACGGCGTGCCGGTGGAGGGGCGACATGTGGTGGTGGTGGGCCGCGGCCTCACCATCGGCCGGCCCATGGCGCTGCTGATGGCGCTGAAGCGGCCGGTGGCGAACGCGGCCGTCACGGTCGTGCACACCGGTGTCGCCGACCTAGGCGCCTACACCCGTCATGCCGACATCGTCATCGCGGCGGCCGGAGTGCCTGGCCTCATCACGCCGGACATGGTGAAGCCGGGCGCCGCTGTGGTCGGCGGCGGCATCACCCGCGAGGGCCGCAAGATCCTGTCCGACGTGGACGAGTCGGTCGGCGAGGTGGCCGGCTGGGTCACGCCCCGGCTGGGCGGCGTCGGCCCGATGACCCGCGCCATGCTGCTGGCCAACACCGTCGACGCCGCCGCTGCGGCCGGTTGAGCCACTGCCGATCCCAGCGTGTCGGCGTGGCCCGATGGGCACGGCGGTGACGCAGGTGCGGTTGCCGGGCCGCTGCGCTAGAAACGCCCGCAGCCCCGCAGGCTGGCGCGCCTGCTCACACCAGCGATGGAGAGAACAGTGAACGATCCCGTACGAGTTGCTGTCACGGGGGCCGCCGGCCAGATCGGCTACAGCCTGTTGTTCCGGATCGCGTCGGGCGCCATGCTCGGCCCTGAACAGCCGGTCGAGCTGCGCATGCTGGAGATCCCTCCGGCGATGGGCGCGCTCGACGGCGTGATGATGGAACTCGACGACTGCGCCTTCCCGCTGCTGGCGTCACGCACCGGCACCTCGGATCCCAACGAGGCCTTCGAGGGTGCCGACTACGCGCTGCTCGTGGGCTCGATGCCCCGCAAGGCCGGGATGGAGCGCAGCGATCTGCTGGAGGCGAACGGCGGCATCTTCACCACCCAGGGCAAGGCGCTCAGCGATTCGGCCAACCCGAGCGTGCGAGTGCTGGTGGTGGGCAACCCGGCCAACACCAACTGCCTGATCGCCATGCGCAATGCGCCCGGAATTGCTGACGGGCAATTCACGGCCATGACCCGCCTCGACCACAACCGGGCGATCGCCCAGCTGGCCAACAAGGCCGGCGTGTCGGTGAACGACGTGACCCGCATGACCATCTGGGGCAACCACTCCGCCACCCAGTATCCCGACATCTTCCATGCCGAGGTGGGCGGTCACAACGCAGCAGCCCTGGTGGACGATCAAGCGTGGCTGGAGGACGATTTCATCCCCACCGTGCAGCAGCGCGGCGCAGCCATCATCAACGCCCGGGGCGCCTCGTCTGCGGCGTCGGCGGCGTCGGCCGCGGTGGATCACATGCGCAACTGGGCGTCGGACACCCCTGGCGGCGACTGGGTCTCCATGGGCATCCCGTCCACCGGCGATTACGGCGCCCCCGAGGGCATCATCACCTCGTACCCGGTGACCGTGTCAGGCGGCCAGTACCACGTCGTGACCGGCCTCGAGCTCGACGACTTCAGCCGCTCCCGCATCGAAGCCTCCTGGGCCGAACTCGTCGACGAGCGCGACACCGTCGCAGGCTTAGGCCTTCTCGGCTGAGTGAACCGCCGTTCAGCTCAGCTGGACGTGATGAATGGCGATCCCGAGGTTCGGCGCCCGGGTGAGCCTGCCGTCGGCTGTGAGCAGCGGTGCATCGAGAAGCTGCGCTGCGGCGACGTACAGCGCGTCGTATGCGCTCACGTTGTGGCGGTTATGCCACGCGGTCACGAGCAGATCCCGATGGGGGACGCGTCTGATCGGCACGGCCGCGGCATCTCGCAGCGCTGTCTCGGCACGCCCAGTTGGCAGCTTCTCACTGGCGACATGGCGTCGCAGTATCGACAAGATCTCCGCGTCGAGCATCTCGGGCGCGGCCAACTGGCGGTCGCGAATGATGTCCTCGACGCGCCGCCCTTCCGGGGTGCGAAGCAGGTACTCAACCGCCACCGAGGCGTCGACGATGTAGCCAGTCACGTGAGGCCGAGCTCCTCGTCCCGTTCACGGCGCGCTTCGTGCAGCGCGGCGACCGAGTCAAGACTCACATCCAGCGGGGGTCGCTGTTCAAGGCGCTCCTGCCATTCGGACCACTCGAGCTCGCGTTCGAGGGCCTGCAGCACGACGGCGCTCATCGAACTGTTGCGCTGTTGGGCACAGCGTCGCAGCCGCTCGTGAAGCTCATCGGGCAGGTTCCTGACCTGGAGATGTGCCATCGCATGAATCTAGCATGAAAAATTCATGTAAATTGCCTGCACCCGATGTGACGGTCCGAGTGCGAAAATCACTGAAATTCATCTACCAAGTGTGACGCATGCCGTCGTCGAGGACGCAATTGTTTTCTTTGGGAGTTTGATTCGCTGCTCAGATCTGGATGTTGCGAACCGACAATGCGTGCTTGCGGGCCGCTTCCATGAGAGGTTCGTTCTCATTGGCCTGCGCGCAACAGATCTCTGCATCCAGAAAGCGAGCGGCAGCCAGTGCTTCGAGCGACAGCAGGTTGAGGCGGGCGCCGTCGCGGATGAGTTCGCCCATCGGCCAGCCGAGCGTGCGAAGAGACACCAGCTCGATCGATGCCGGCAGCTCGATGACCGCGGCGATGACACTGGCCGCAATCTCGGGTGACACATTCCCGAGCTGACGCGACATCGACCCGACTACAGCTTGATCAGCGAACGCTCGGCAGAGACGGTGGCACGCACGACCGCCGCGGACGTAGTGGTTTTCTGGGCACGTGGGACTCCAACTGGACGGCAGCCCGCCGGGAAGGGCAGAGCATCAGCTGTCGGGGCCGTAGGTGTAGCGGCCTATGGCGTCAAGGGTGAGCTGACGCAGGGCGTTGCAGCTGCCCAAGCGGATGATGAGCGGTTCGTTGGCGATCATGGCGAAGGTGAGCACGTCGCCGTTGGGGGCGGTGCTGACCCCGGCGATGGACGAGCTGTCGTTGAGCTGGCCGCCCTTGGCGTAGACCGTGTTGGTCGAGCCGCCGGGCGCAGCAGGCCGCGGTCCGCAGCTCTGCAGCGTTGGGGTTCGACCAGCGATGGAAAGCGACGCCGCGAAGCGGGAATCGTCACCGGCCAGCAGCAGCAGCTGCGCGGCTGCCTCGCAGGTCATGCGGTTGTGAACTGACAGTCCCGACCCGTCCACCAGGACGACGCCATCAGCGGCGCTGCCCAGGAGATCGCGCAGCGCAGTCGTCGCAGCGGCCGCCGAGGCTGCCCGGGACGAATCGCCGCGGTGCCGGCCGATCTGCTTGAACAGCATCTCCGCCGGCGTGTTCTCCGAGATTCTCAGTATCCGAACCAGCATGTCCTCAACCGGCGGTGAGGTGATGCTGCCCAGCGAGGTCGAATCGCTCGCCGACGGGGCGCTGCCCGAACGGGGCCGGTGCCGGATCACCAGGCCCTGGGCTTCGAGCAGGTCGTCGAAGTCCGACGCCGCAGCCTGGGTCGCATCCGCGCTGCGAGTGTGGCTCAGCCGGCTGACGGTGTAGGGCGAGTAGCCGTCGTTGATGACCAAACCCGACAGGACGCCGACGAAGTTCTGCGACATGTACGACTGCTTCCACACCGGCGGCGTGTCCGGCGTTGCGCCGGGCGGGTAGTGCGAGGTGTAGGTCTGCTCGCCGTCGGCGAA
The DNA here is from genome assembly GCF_965208555.1 of Candidatus Poriferisodalis sp. GTDB lineage: Bacteria > Actinomycetota > Acidimicrobiia > Acidimicrobiales > Poriferisodalaceae > Poriferisodalis. Next base: position 2,177,505 of record NZ_OZ242342.1, read on the forward strand.
CCACGATCCGTCCCCGACGATCGCACCGTCGATGGTGTCGATGCCGTGAGCGTCGAGCGCCGCCATGACGTCGTCCGCCAGCTTCGTCACGTCCGTGTAGGGGCGCTCAGGGACAATCCGGTTGATGTAGCCAGGCGTGGCCAGCACCGGGTCGCCGCCGCCGATCAGGTAGAGGTCACCCCGCAGCACGCCGTCGCTGGCCGCGGCGAGCGCTCCGGCATCGGCAACCACCCGGGTGGTGAACGTCGCATCGGCGCCCAGCTCGCTGAGCACCACGGAGGCGGTCGCGAGTTTGATGAGCGACGCCGGCAGCAGCGGGGTGCCGGTCTGATGCTCGAAGACCGGCTCGCCGTTGCGGTACAGCGACATGCACATGTCGTCGGGGGCATCGCTGGACCGCAGCGCAGCCGAGAATTCGGTCACCAGCCGCTGCTGCCAGGCGGGAGTGTCGTCGTCGGGCTGGTCGCCGCTGCCATCAGAGGCGCTTGGGTCCTCGCCGGCTGCGAGCGCCGCCGCGACGGCGCCCACAGCGGCCGCGGTCTCCCAGCGGTCCGCGCCCCATACGCGGATCATGTCGCGGCCCGACAGCTTGGCGTTCGGCACGGCGGCGGGCCCGCCGACCACGTAGCCGCCGCTCGCTGCTGCGGCCAGCCTGTCCAGCTGGGCCTGCGGGAATGGCTCGTCGCGTCCCCCGGCCAGCACGATGCAGCTCGTGGATCCGAGCACGCCCGCAAGCGTGACGGCCGAGTAGATGTCGGACTGAGCGTCAGCGTCGGATGCGACGATCACCGGCACGGCGCCGGCGCAGTCGCCCAGCACCGCGGGCGGCGGCAGCGTTGCCGACCCGGCCGATGTCGCCTGTGCGCCGGCGCTCGTGGGCCACATTCCCACCAGGCCCGCGACAACGAGGGTCGCCGCGATTGCGTTCGATATTCGTCCCACTAGTGCCGACTGTGCCTATTGGTTCCGGCACTCATCAGTGCCGCCTGCGTCCGATGGTTCCGGCACTCATCAGTGCCGGAACTGCCGCTCGCCGGTGAACAGCATGGCGAGGCCGAGGTCGTTGGCCCGGGCGATCACGTCGTCGTCTCGCAGGGCGCCGCCGGGCTGCACCACCACTGCCACGCCGGCCTCGGCAGCGGCTTCGACGCCGTCAGGGAAGGGGTAGAACGCATCGCTGGCGCAGGCCCCGCCCGCCGCCCGCCCGTCCGCCTTCGCGGCGGCGAGCTGGCCCGACTCCACCCGGTTCTGCTGGCCGGCGCCGATGCCCCACGCCGTGCGGTCTCGCGCCAGCACGATCGCATTCGACGTCACGTGACCGCAGACCCGCCAGGCGAAACGGGCGTCGGCCCGCTCGCTCGCGGTCGGCTGGCGCTGGGTCACCACCTGCCAGTCCCCGGGCGCCGACGCGAACGTGTGCGGCGACTGCACCAGCCAGCCGCCGTTGATCTGCCGCAGCGAGATGCCGGTCTCATCGGGCCGCGGCGCCTCCAGCACCCGGGTGTTGCGGCGTTTCGCCTCGAGCCGCTCCACCACGCCGTCCTCGTAGCCGGGCGCGATGATCAAGTCGGCCTGCGCCGCTGCCTCGATGCGCTCGACCGTGTCGAGATCGACGATCTTGTTGAACGCCACGATCCCGCCGAATGCCGAGCGGGCATCGCAGTCGTAGGCCCGTTGGTATACATCGGCCAGGTCGTCGCCCGCCGCCGCACCGCACGGGTTGGCGTGCTTCACGATCACCACCGCCGAAGAGCCCTCGGCATCGCCGAGGTCGTGCACGATCCGCCACGCCGCGTCGGCATCGAAGAAGTTCAGGTAGCTGAGCGCCAGCCCGCCGTGCTGGTAGGCGTGGTCCCACCACGTCGACCCGCCGACCGGCCGGTAACGGGCACCGAGGTGGTGCGGGTTCTCGCCGTAGCGGCACTCGTCCACCCGTTCCAGCGCCAGGTGCACGGTCGGCGGCAGGGGAGTGGGCTCGGGCGATGCCCCGCCCGCCGGCGACGCCTCGATCTCGCCATCGCCGGCCGGCTCGTCCAGCCAGCTCACGATCGCCGCGTCGTAGGCGGCCGTGTGGGCGAAGGCCGCCCGGGCCAGCCGCCGCCGCATCGCCGCGCCCAGCGCACCCGATTCCTCCAGCTCCGCCAGCACCGGCTCGTAGTCGGCCGGGTTCACCACCACGCCCACACCGCCGTCATCGTCGCCGTGGTTCTTCGCGGCCGCCCGCACCATCGCCGGCCCGCCGATGTCGATCAGCTCGGGACCGGGGTCGGACTGGAACGGGTACAGGTTGCAGACCACCAGGTCGATGGCCGCGATGCCGTGCTCGTCCAGCGACGCCAGGTGCGCCGGTTTCGAGCGGTCGGCCAGGATCCCGCCGTGGATGCGCGGGTGCAGCGTCTTCACCCGCCCGTCCAGCATCTCGGGGCTGCCGGTGACGTCTTCCACCGCCAGCACCGGCACGCCGGCTTCGGCCAGCGCGGCAGCCGTCCCGCCGCTCGAGGCGATCTCCCACCCGAGGCCCGACAGCCGGGTGGCGAAGTCCACCACGCCCGTCTTGTCCCACACCGAGATCAACGCCCTCATCGGGTCTGTCCTTCCTGTCTGCCGCTGGGATCGACTTCTCCGCAGGCATCATCGCCTGCCGTCTCTCCGGCGCAGCGTTCCAGGAACGCCGCAATCGTCGCCGGGTAGAGCTCGCGTTCTACTGCCTTGATGCGCTCGTGCAGCGTTGCCTCGTCGTCACCCGCCAGCACCGGCACCGCTCGCTGTGCCAGCACCGGGCCGGCATCCACCTCGGGAATCGCCACGTGCACGGTGCAGCCCGACTCGGCGGCCCCGGCGTCCAGCGCGTCGCGCACGGCATGCCAGCCAGGAAATGCAGGCAGCAGCGACGGGTGCGTGTTCAGCACCCGGCCGCGGTAGCGCCCGCCGCCCCATTCGAAGAACGACCCGTCCAGCACGGTGCCGAAGCCGGCCATCGCCACCACGTCGACGCCCCGCCCGTCCAGCACCGCAGCCAGGTCGCAGCTGTAGCCCATGCGGTCGAAGCGCCGCCGCCGAGCCTCACCGCCGTCGCCGGCCGTCCACTCCGCACGTTCCACCAGCATGGTCTCGATCCCAGCATCGGCGGCAATCGCGAGCCCGCGGCACGGTCGATCGGCCCCCACGACATCGACGGGAAGCCCCACGCCGAGCATCGCTTCGAGGATCGATCCGGTTCCAGAAACCAGCACCGCCAGCCGCACGGCGCCGAACCTACGCGCCCCGCCCGCCCGCGGCGCGGTCCGCCGGCTGCTGCGCCCGCGCTCCCCAGTAGCCTCGCTGCCGTATGCGTCCGCCCGAGGACATGCCGCCTCCGTCGTCAGAGCCGCCAGGGGGCCCCCAAGGCCCTCAAGGCCCCCAGCGACCCCAAGGTCCCGGCGGCCCCAGCCGGATGCCACGCCGCCCCCGCGGCCTCACCCGGTTCCGCCTGATCATCGGCATCATCGTCGCGGCGGGCCTGATCCTGCTGTTCTCCATCCGGGGCCTCGCCGGCTTCTGGACCGACTACCTGTGGTTCGACAGCCTCGGCTACGCCTCGGTGTGGTGGAAGGTGCTGTGGGCCAAGATCGGCCTCGGCCTGCTGTTCACGGCGATCTTCTTCGTTCTGCTGTGGGTGAACCTGTTCATCGCCGAACGGCTCGCCGCGCGCGCCACGCCCACAGGACCGGCCGAGGACATCGCCGCCCGCTGGCACCAGATTTCCCGCCGCCGTCGCGCGCTCATCCGCATCGGCGTCTCGCTGCTCCTCGCCTTCATGGTCGGCACCGGCGTGTCGGGCCAGTGGGAGTCGTGGCTGTTCTTCATCAACGCCACCGACTTCGGCCTCACCGACCCGCAGTTCGGCCGCGACATCGGCTTTTACGTCTTCCGCCTGCCGTTCTTCAACTTCCTGGTCGGCTGGGCGTTCGCCGCCGTGCTGGTGACGTTCATCTTCACCACCATCTGGCACTACCTGAACGGCGCCATCCGGGTGCAGGCCCCCGCCGGCAGCCGGGTGCAGCCGCAGGTGAAGGCGCATCTGTCGCTGTTGCTGGGCCTGCTGGCGCTTATCAAGGCGGTGGGCTACTACTTCGACCAGTTCGAGCTGACGCTGTCCACCCGGGGCTTCGTCGACGGCGCCACCTACACCGACGTGAACGCTCAGCTGCCGGTGCTGCGGCTGCTGATGGTGATCAGCCTGTTCAGCTTCCTGCTGCTGGTGGTGAACATCTGGCGGCGCGGTTTCACCTACCCGGTGATCGCCGTGGCGCTGTGGGTGGTGATCGCTGGCCTGGCGGGCGCGGCGTACCCCGCCATCGTGCAGCGCTTCCAGGTGGAGCCTTCGGAGTCCACCCGCGAGGCGCCCTATATCGAGCGCAACATCGAGATGACCCGCATAGCGCTCGATCTCGACGATGTCACCACCAGCGAATTCGACTACGAACCCGAGCTCACCGCTACCGACATCGAGAACAACTTCGACACGGTGCGCAACGTGCGGCTGCTCGACCCCGCCGTCATGCAGGACACGTTCCAGCAGACCCAGGGCATCAAGAGCTTCTACGACTTCCGCGACATCGACGTGGACCGATACGAGATCGACGGCCAGGTCACCCAGATCGTGCTGTCGGCCCGTGAGCTGCGCCCCACCGAGCTGCCCACCGACACCTGGGAGACCGAGCACGTCGCCTACACCCACGGCTACGGCGTGGCTGCCGCGCCGGCCAACGGGGTCGACGCCAACGGCCGCCCGGCGTACGCGCTGGGCGACATTCCGGGGGTGACGTCGCCGGGCGCGGAGGCGCTCGAGCTCGACGAGCCGGGCCTGTACGTGGGCGAGGACTTGCAGGGCTACGCCATCGTGGGCGCCCAGCGGGCCGAGGTCGACTTCCAGGACGACGACGACCGCACCGAGACCACCCGCTACGACGGCGCAGACGGGGTGGGCATCGGCGGCTTCTTCCGCCGCCTGGCGTTCGCGGTGCGCTTCGCGGAGCCGAACCTGCTGGTGTCGGGCGAGATCCAGGGCGAGAGCCGGATCCTCTACAACCGCGACATCACCCAGCGGGTTGAGCTGCTGGCGCCGTTCCTGTCCTACGACAACGACCCCTACCCGGTCGTGCTCGACGGGAAGGTGAAGTGGGTGCTCGACGCGTACACCACCACCACGCAGTTCCCGTACGCGCAGCGCACCAATTCCCGGGCGGCCACGCTGGGCAGCGACCTGCGCGACCCGTTCAACTACGTGCGGAACTCGGTGAAGGCCGTGGTGGATGCGCACGACGGCACGGTCACGTTCTATGTGGTGGACCGCAGCGACCCGATCGTGCAGTCGTACATCAAGCAGTTCCCCGATCTGTTCTCCGAGGAAGAGCCCCCGGCCGAGCTGCAGGAGCACTTCCGCTATCCCGAGGATCTGTTCCGGGTGCAGACCGATGCGTGGGGCCGCTACCGCCTGAGCGACCCGTCGGAGTTCTACGACGCTGCGGGTGCGTGGGCAGTGGCGCAGGACCCGGGCGACTCCATCGGCCAGACCACGGTGGAGACAGTGCGCGACGAGACCACCGGGCAGGTGATCGCCACGGTCGAGGCCCGCATCTCGCCGCAGTACCTGCTGTTCCGATTGCCGGGCGACGATGCTGCGTCGTTCGTGATCTTCCGGCCGTTCGTGCCGTTCTCCGAGGACGATTCTCGCAAGAACCTCGAAGGCTTCATGGTGGTCCACAACGACCCGGATCGCTATGGCGACATCGAGGTGTTCGAGATCCGATCGGATCAGCCGATCGACGGTCCTGCGCTGTTCAACTCGAACATCCAGACCGAGGAGGAGATCTCCGAGCGGCTGACGCTGCTGAACCAGAACGGTTCGGTGGTGCGGCCCGGCAACCTGCTGCTGATCCCGGTGGAGAACTCGTTGCTGTACGTGCGGCCGCTGTTCATCGCGGCCACCGGGCCGACGGCGGTGCCCGAGCTGCAGCTGGTGATTGCAGGCATCGGTTCGAATGTGGTGATCTCCGAGACGTTCGAAGGAGCGCTCGAGAAGGCCATCGGCGCCAGCATCGACATCGGCAACGGGACGGTGCGCCAACCCGAGCGAACGCCCGATGCGCCCGCTACCGAAGACGAAGCGCCGGCTGCCGCCGAGCCCGACGATGCAGCCGACGACGAACCGGCGACGACGCCCGATACCGACGACGTGGGCGACCTGCTCGAGCGTGCCGCCAGGGCGTTCGAGCGTGCCGACGTCGCGCTGCGCGAGGGCGACCTGGCCGCTTACCAGGAGGCCGTCGACGAGGCCGAGCGCCTCATCGCCCGAGCCGCCCGCATCCTCGAACAAGCCGCCACCGGTTAAGCGGCCGTCCGCCGTCGCGCGCCGACCCTGCCTTGCCGGTCGCGAAGGACCGCTGGTAGTGTGATCGTTCTCGCCGCGGGGTGGAGCAGTCTGGAAGCTCGTCGGGCTCATAACCCGAAGGTCGCAGGTTCAAATCCTGCCCCCGCCACCACGGGGTCTTGGCCAGTGCACCCCAATTGTGTTGGCCAGTTCGACCAGAAGCGGGCCGATTCGGCCCGTTTCTGCGCGTTTCGGCACCGATTTCGGGCTTGTTGACGTATTGATTTGCCGGCTGGCGTCCGACGGGCCGCGAGCTGGGTGCGGACGAGCGCGATGAGGCAGACGGCTTCGGGGCCGTCTGCCTCATCGGGATGCTTCTATGGCGCTATGTGGGTGGTGGCGGGCGTGCGGGGGAGTCGGGTGCCTCTCCGGCTGGCGGGGTCGACGTTGGTTGGTCGGTGTCTTCGAGCTGTTCTGGTGTGTCGGTTGCGGGGCGTGATTTCTTCGCGGCCCGTCGAGCCTGCTTGGCGGCCTTGAGCTCTTCTTCGCTCTTGCGGGTGAGCTTGAGGTTGTAGGAGACGCATCGTGCGAGGCACATGATGTGGCGTGCTGCGCTGCCCATGATGCGGTTGACCTTCTTGGAGAGGCCGTTCTCGTCTTTGATCTGGGAGAAGATGTTCTCGGAGGGGTTGCGCTGTCCGTAGACCTGGTCGTGCAGCGGTGTGCCCCACGGTGGCCACTGGAAGTAGTCGAGATTCTCGACGGCGGCGGTGATGAGTCCTTGGTGGAGGAGTTCTTGGGGGAGGTCCTTGAAGATTCTGGTGAGGTCCGCCGGCGGCGGGTACAGGGGTCGTCCCTCCGGCCCGGTGTGCTGGTCGGGGTCGATGTTGAGCCGTCCGTCTCGGCTGGGCGACGAGAGTTTCTTGGCGCCGCCGTCGAGGTGCTCGTGGACGGTCAGCGCGAATCGTCGAGCTCGCTCGGTGTAGAAGTCCTGGAGCTCCTTGCCCTTGAGCTCGGGAGGCGGCTTGCGCCAGTTGGGCGGGGTGCAGGCGTGCAGGAGGGTTCCGGCGTGGAGGAACGCTGGGTAGCCGCTGGGGCCGAGCCGGACGGGCTTGACGCTGGTGCGTGTCGGTTCCTTGTAGTCCATGGCGATGTCGATGTTCATGGTGTGGATCGGGCGGTTGAAGCTCGGTCCGAGCTGGCTGTAGCCGCGGTCCACGACGAGCTTTGAGATGTTCGGGCACAGGTGAAGTGCGTCTTCCATGGCGTCGATGCCCGTCTTGGCGACGTTCGCGGTGGCGGTCTCGAAGATCAGCGACACCACATATGGCGGCACGGCGGGGCCGAACTTCACTCGTTTGGTGCTGCGGGTGAGGTGCCAGGGCCTCACTGCGATGCATGTTGTGAGCATGTAGCCGTAATAGCCTCCCGGCTCGCGCTCTGAGTTGCCGCTGCAATGGCCGTGGGTCGCGTCGGGGTCCAGGCCGTGTCCGCCGTGCCCGTCGGGGCGTTTGCCGTTGGCCCATGAGGACACGGCGGTCGCGTCCATGGCGACGTTCTCGACCATTCGGGTGATGCGCGGCCGCACCGATGCGCGGATGACCGCAGCGGTGAACCAGCGCAGGTCGCAGTGGGTGCCGTCCTCGTCGGTCCATCCGTCGTGCAGGGCTTTCTCGAGACGTCTGGATTGCTTGGCCACGACGTAGTAGGAGATGGGTTTGAGCAGCGTGTCCAGCGGCTGCACGCCGAGGTCAACGGCGTCCTGGGGTTCCAGGCTCGCCAAGAAATTCGCGACGTGTGTGCGCCAGTAGGTGGCCCATTCGCCGATGACGTAGAACTTCGAGATGAGCAGCGTGCTCACGGTCAGGCGAGACGCGGGTCCGCTGCGCCGCAGCCTGCGCTCGAGATAGGGCAGCACGCCTGCTGACTCGAACATCACCTTGAGCCTGCGGATCTGGCGGGGGTCGGGCCTCTTGCAGAACACCGTGGACTGGGGATGGCCCGGAGGCTCTTGGTGCGCCTTCAGCCGGCGCACGATCTCCTCGGCCGTGAGCTTGCCGGCCGCGGGATCTCGCTTCGGCGTTGTCACCCGGCGGCTCATGCTGCGAGTCCTCGGTTGGCCGCGTCGACGGCGTCGGCGGGGTCGGCGCAGTGGCTGAGCATCTGCTGGAGATAGGAGCCGGTGATCGGGCCGGCGATCTCGTTGAGGACGTCGAGCGGCGTGCCGGCGCGGATGTGCGCGCACACGAACGTTGCCCGGGCGCGGTGCAGCTCCAGCCGCCCGAGTCCTGGGACGGCGAGCCGGGTCGCGACGTTGGAGGCAGCGGCGGGGCTGTCGCTGTCGAAGAACCGGTCCCCGCCGCACAGCTCGCTGGCCTCGAGAACCAGGTCGGTGTACGCGGCACGGACCGGGACGACCCGCGGCCGGTCCCGGTGCACCGTGATGCCCAGCCGGCCCCCGTCGAGGCTCACCAGGTCGGCGGGGCCGCGGGAGTGGGATTCGGCGCCGCGCAGGCCCGCCCCCAGCGTCGCGGCGGTCAGCCACAGCCGCTCGCATCTGAGCCTGCGGCCTGCCATCGCGGCCGATTCGCGGAACAGGAACTCGTCGACCGCCGAGTACGGCGCGGCGGCGTCTCTGGCCCCGATGCGCTGCGGGCCGTCGGGCCACAGCTCGGGGCAGACCGCCCGGCCGACACGACGCAGCACGGAGCGGACCTGGGCACGCCATCCGTCGGACCAGCCGCGTGCCGGGTCCATCGCGAACGTCTCGACGTTGTGGGGGTGCAGCACATAGTCCGGATCTGTGGTGCCGAGCTCCGCTTCGGACCACAGCAGCGCGTCGGTCATGACCCGCAGCCACGTGACCGCGCTGGATGCCGTAGGCGGTCCGGCACGTGTCGCCCATTCGCGTGCGACCGCGAGCAGGGGAGTCGCAGCCCGCGACCGCTCGTCGCTGGGGCACCACAGCTCGATGGTGAGAGCGACGCTGCCCGGATCACGGTCGCCGGCGCTGGCTCGACGTCGCTGCAGCGTGTCAGCGAAACCGGCCATCGCACTGTCAGCCGAGATCAGTCCCGCAGCGACCGCGGCTCCCGCGACGCGTCGCGCAGCCCAGCGGCGCTGCTTCCTCGACAGCGACGACTGGCCCGGCCGCCGGCCTGTCACCGGATCAGCCCAGGCGCCGACACACCAGGCATCGATCATCTCGCGGGTCGCGTTCGCCCAACGGTCATCGGCAGCGCGCGCCAGGTATTCCAGGAGACTCTTCGCGAGCCACACCAGATTGCTCACCGTCGCCGGGCTCAGCCCTTCGGCTTCGCGCAACCTGGCGAGAATCAGCGAGGTCGACGCGCGGATGCTCCCGCGGGCAGCGACGCCGCCACACACGTCGCCGGTCTGGACGTCTGCCGTCTCCGGCGCCGACGCGTTCCCTCGGGCACGATCGGCTGCGATGCCGGTCACAGCAGCACCTCGGGGCCGCGCGCGGCCCGCCGATGGCACCTGGCGGTCCGCGCGGCCGCGTCGACGACGGATCTGTAAGTTCGCATTTCCTTGGGTTCAGCAGCCGCGGTGTCGCTCGCCGAAATGGCGACCGACACTGCGGCTGCTACCTAAGAGCCGTAGTCACGCTTCCCGACCTGGAGCATCGCGATTGCAAGGTGCGAACCCGATTTCCCAGTCCCCATGCGGCTAAACGCACGATTCGGAGCACTTGGCCCATAGGCGGATCGCGCGCGCACTTCGGTTCGATGCTCCTGGCCGCGAACGGCTCGAGGCTGCATGGAGACGATCGCGGCACGGAGCGCGGATACCGCCCCTCGCCGCAAGAACGGCGTCGTTTCGTGGCCCCAGAGAATTCGAATGGGAATCCACGTCGCTGATGCGCGCGACGTTGCGGGTCGAGGCATCGGACCCATGGCCTGCCTCGACTAAGCGGTGACCGCAGCCCGGGAGATGTGTGATTCCGGCTCGCCACTCGATATCGGCGGCGAGAACGATCCAGGCTCATCGCGCGAGAGACTGCTGGTGTTCGATGAACCGCAGAAAATGCCTCGCGGTGCTCGAGAGTTCGTCGTTATGGTCGCGGGACGGTGAAGTTCCAGATCAGTTATGAGTCGATCGACTGTCAGGGGTGCGGCGAGCGGCGGCAGAGGGGACTTGATTGTCCTGTTTGCGGAGCTCGGGCCGCGCCGATGGAAGTCGACCTGAAGCATCAGAGTCGCCTGCGGGCACTCGAACTGGTCAAGCAGAAGCGCTCGTCGCCCGGTCGAGCTCCCGACGCTTCGCCCTTGGAAATGCTGGTGTCGGCGCTGCTCGCGGACCTTCCCGATCGCGTTTCGCGGGGCGCCAACGCCATTTCCCGCACCCGAAACGCCCGACCGGATGAGCTTCAACAGATCGCGGCGGACATAGCCGACCTCGAGGCCTGGGCCAGCGAGACACCTCAGCTGAGGCCGTTGGGTGCCTACGCGCGGCACGTGAAGATCACCGTCGAGCACCTGATCGGGGTCTTCGATGTCACCGTCGCAATACTCGAAGCGCGCCGAGGATCAGATGCTCAACAGCTCGAGCCCCAGCTGCAGGAGCATCTGGACGCGGCGACCGCCGCGATCTCTCGATGCAACGAGCTGTCCGACCAGATCACCGAGCTGGCACTGTCGGACAATGCCGTAGCCACTTGGATCCGCTTCGCGATCGGCGACGACATGGTGGCAGCGGAAGCCCGCGGCAGAGCGATTCTGGAGGATCACAGGCTGACTTCCGATCAAGTCAGCGTCGGAGTCTTGGCGGTGCTGTGGGATTTCATCTCCGGTTCGACCTCAGACGACCGCTCGTTCTGGTGCCGCGCGGCACAGCACCAATCGCTGCTCGCCCGCCATCGAGACCGAGTCGTCGAGCTCGCCGAGTCCGAGATCTTCAAACAGCGCGCCTCGGACGCATTGGACGATCTGTTGCACGCAGCACGATTGGCCGTCCAACAAGACGACTCGGAGTCCCAGCGCCAGCACGCCACCGAGCTGCTGGACTTCGGCCACCGGCTCGTCGAGCAGCCGCTCAAGCTGCACCTCGGCATCGCCTGTGCGGCAACGACAAGTCAGCGCTTCGAGTCGACCCAAGCAAGCGACGTCGCTGCGCTGATCGGAGTCGCGAACCAGAAAGGCTGGGCTGTCGCCTCGCTACTGGGCGATTCCGATATCCGCAACGCGTTTGCTCATCGCGACTACTCGGTCCGAGCCGACGGAATGATCGAGCTGTGCCCCGCGCGATGCGCGGCGCAGGGCCGCCCCTCAAAGGTGATGTCGCTTGACGAGTTGTGCGACGCGGTGCTCGCGATCAGCGAAGCATGCGGTGCTATGGACATGGCTTTCGCGCTCGTCACCGGCCGCTGCGTAGGAGATCACGCCGACGGCACGTCGCCGTTCCTGGTTCGCTCCCACGCAGAAGGCCTGCTCGGCTGGGAGGACGTCGCCATGCGCCTCGAAGAAGACGAAGCTGTCATCGAGGCGCGCACCACACGGCCCGTCAAGTTCGCAGAAATCGGACCTCTGGCTTCGACCCACCTCGGCGACCACAGTCGTCTGATCATCCGGCTCACCACGAACGGCGGCGATCACGAGATCCGGATCTCTGTGCCGGAGATCAAGGAATGGTCACACGTCGACGGGGAAACGGCCCGCTCGGCAGCCTTTCTGGTCGCGTGGCACCGGGCGAAGATCGACGGCGCTCCAGCCTTCACAGACGCCCAGGTACGCAAGGCACTGGCCGTGCAAGCGCTCCAGCTCCTAGCGGATGAGACCAAGTCATTCGGAGACTCCCGACACGAGCTCGCAAGCCTCCGAACAGCCGCCAAGGCAGTTGGCGACCACGACCTGGCCAAAGCAATCGCTAGCTGCATCGGATGGAGAGCCGAGAACATGGCCGGACATCAGCCGGCCAGCAATCCCATCGACCGGCTTGTTGACATCGCGTCCGCGGACGTGCAGCCGGTCAGCGAATGGATCATCGCCCACTAAAACACGCCGCTTCCGTTGGAGCGGAATGAAGCAACCGCCAGGCCGCGAATCGAGGCGACGAGTTCTGGCAGATTCCGTCCGCGGGGCATCGGGACGATTCTTCGCGCGCATAACCCACTGCAGCTGGGTGTGCTCGTGCGGGCAATTCTGGAGTCCTGACACGCCACACTGCTTGGACGGCGAACGACAAGATCACTGAGACGGCAATGCAGCGAACCACAATCCGGCAATGTTGAGCGTGTTATCGGTCGTCGCGGATGTCGTGACCATCGTGGCTGTCTTCGAGGTCACGAAGCGCTACCTCAAGCCCGCGTGGCTGCTGTCGCTCGGGTGCTGGTTCAACGCACAGTATTGGGGTCCGCATGCAGACGTGCCCGATGCCTCGTTGTTCACTTGGCGTACATGTTGGTCTCGCATCCTCCCCAAGTGGCTTTGTGGGCTCTGCGCAAGGATCCTCCTGCTGAAGTTCGAGAAGGAAGCCAGAGCCGCACCGGGCTCTGGTCCCAAACCGCGGTATGAGAAGGACGTCAGGGACGAGATCTATGAGAAGTGGATCGGGATTGCGAGCAGGCACGTTCGGCGGGGCTGGAACGGCCATCCGCATCATTGCCCCAAGCCCAATCTGCCCCGGTGGTGCAGCACCCCCGGATGTCATCAGCCCGGGACTTCTCAAGTGCGGCAATACACGACATCGGGACATGTGAGCTTCAAGTGGTACTGCGCAGTGCACATAGGCGGCACGCGACCTCGGGGCCTTCGGCCGACCGGCAAGCCGCCATCGCTGCGCATATGTGCGGGTCTCTGACCTCGCTAAGGCCCGCCAGAGGTCGACGTATCTAGCCCGGGCCGGTCATGCGGGTTGATGTCGCTAAGCCGCGGCTCGGGAACATCGATACAGAGATCGGGGTCGTCCTTGAGCGCCTCGTTGGCCATCTCGACGTAGTGCTCGGCTATCTGCCTGAATGCCTCAGAAACTGAAGCGCCTTGGTCCGGCTGTTCTTCGTCGCCCTTGGCCGACATGGGATCAGCGTATTCCGGGCCGCCTGTGGGGATCACGGGGACGTTGACGGGTGCGACGATCTGCTCGCCGACCGAGTGTGGTCGTTGCGGCGGGTCCTCGCCACACGCATCATCAATCGTCGCTGAAGCCAACCATGTCGAGGCTGCGTGCTGCTTTGACGGCTGTTTCGAAGCGGGGCTTGGGGCCCCACACGGTGGTGTCGAGCGCTCGGTGATAGCCGTCTCGGAGAGCTTCGTAGGCGGGAGTGCCTTCAGTGAACGCAGGCGAGGTTCCATAGCCGTGCAGGGGTCTCGGTGTTGGTGCGCGAACCGCTGCGGACGCCGTGCGCCACATCTGCGGTGCGTGTTCGCGGGTTTGGGCTGCGTGGGTTGGCTGGGCGGCGATGGACCACAGGTCATACAGGTCCCGTCCGCGTGCGCACAGCCCGCCGAGATCGCCCCGGGCGGCGCGACGGTGCAGAGCGTCGAGCTTGTTGACCGCTGTCCACCACGGGTACACGCATGGCAGTTCGAATCCGCCGAGCTCAGGGAATCGGAGTGCCCATTCGGGGTCGCCGCGTCGGGCGAGCAGCGAGTTCACCTCGCATGTCGCAACCAGTCCGTCGGGTACGTGCAGGAGCGTGGTTTCGAGCTTGACGTCAGTCTCGGCAGCAGCGATGTTGAGCATCGTGGCGCGAATCCGGCTGCCGACGGTGGTCCCGCAGCTCACCGCGGGATCGGAGGCGGCCCATTCCGCGACAGTCCGACAGGCGTGCGCATCCCGATTGGGCGACCCGCGACGGTGGTCGGCGGTGAGCAGGGTGCCGTCGATGTCGTCGGAGAATCGGCGGGTGATTCCCCACGCCATCGACAGCGAATTGCCGCCGCTGAACGCCCACATGCCGGCGCTCGACGACCCAGCTGATCGGTGGTGCCCTCGCAGCTGTGACTCGCCCGGGGTGCCGTCGGCGGGAAGACGCAGATGCAGCGCGTACAGGACGCGCACGACCCAGTAGTCGACGATCACTTGACGGCGCGTCAGGCCGGTGTCGGCCGCGACCTGCTGCACCGCTGCGCCGAATTCGCGTTCGTGCGCCCCGAACCGGTCGCCGGCATGAGTCCGGTTCTTGCCGGCGCGGTCAAGTCGCGCAAATTCGTATCCTCGGCGCGCGGACGCGGCTCGAGTGCTTTGGGGAGTCTCCGGCAATGAAGGGCATCTGGGAAGGACTCGTCGGACCGGGCCAGTTCGCAGCGGTCGTCACGAGCGCGGGACCGATCCTCAGCGAATATGACCCATCACTCCCAGCGGGACTGGGAAGGCGAGGCGAAGGGGTGTCAGCTTACGGCCGGTCGATGCCGCACGCGCCCAGCCGCTCGGGAACCGGAGCCGCGTGCCGACGAGATGCCAAGGGTCGGCTCGCCTAAGCCGGCCGGCAGCTCGGTCCGTTCGTCTGCGTCGCCATCGGTGTCGGTGGCTCGGCTCGCCTTCGAAGGCCCCGGAACCTCACGGTCTCCATACACACCGACCTCATCGGCGAGGACAGCTACGCCGAACTCGTTGCGCGGCTGAGCGACGAGATGAGGCTGGTCCGTGATCGTTTGCCGTTGATCGGCACTCTCGGCGCGGCGGCCACGGCCGTGGGCAGTGTCTGGCTCATCAGTCTGATCGTCGGCCTGCTGAGATTCCAAACCTGAGATCAGCGCCGTAGATCTGTAGCCCTCGGTGGGGCGTCAAGCCGAGCGCCAGCACTGATGCGGCTCCCGGCGGACCGCGGTCAACCCATTTCGCATCCCGCACTACCTTCGCGTCCTTCGACGAAGGAGAGGAAGCGGTGAACGACACCCTTGCAAGATCAGCGATGCGGCTACTGCACGATCGAACTGCCCGCGGCGACACCCTCGCATCAGTGCTCGAGGCGCAACCGGACTTGAGTCCCCATGGCTTCAAGCGGGCCGCGGGTGGCCCAGGCATCGACGATGCGCAGCTCTGCATGTGCCTGAGATGGCTCGCTGTCTGCGGGCCCCTGGATGAGCCCGATCGGACCGAAGGCAGCCTCAAGCGGAAAGAGGACGTCGAACGGCTCACCGGCTACAAGGTCGACAACGGCGCTCTCATCGCTGCCTGCCTCATGTGCAATCTCGTCGTCGAGCAGATCGAGGGCTCCGCGAGCGGATGGCTCGGCGTGAAGAGCCCCGCGGAGCTGCTCGACAAGTCTCATCTCCTGGCATGCAACGCCGAGGACTGCTCCGGCAAGTGCGTCCTGACCAATCATTGGTCGGCTGTCCTCACCTACCGGCACCCGACGCTTCGAGAGGTCGTCGCTATGGCGGGTTTCTTCTGGGACGACATCCCGCCGAGGTGGCAGCACGACATCGAGGTCGACTACACGAAAGGGCCTGACGAGAAGATCGCCGACGAGATCAGCGGCGTCTCGCAGTTCCTATCCGACAAGGCACCTGAGGCACACGAAACGTGGGTGCCAAGCACCGAGGGCTGATCAGCCGCGCGGATGCACTCAAGGATTGCGGCCGCATCCGCCGGTGTGGCCAGCAGGCTTGCGGCAGAACGTCCGAGACCTCGGCATCCACTGCCCGCAACGTCGACGGCTGGCCCGCCGTTGGCGCGACGCTTCGAAGCCGCTGCCCGTCGCTGTTGTTGGCGCATCCGCGCTCGCTCATCCGAACGCGCGTCCTCGTCGGCCTGTCGGCGCGCTTCGACGAGAGCAGGGTCGGCGTCGATGGTGCGGCACCGCTTCTGTCACACCCCCCAAGTGGACTGCTCTCGCACAGCACACCGACCGACTCGGGAAGGACCGCACCCATGTCCGATCACGACGTCCGCTCCGATATCCGCTCGCTCCGGTACATCGTCGAGCGCATCGACCGCGACCTCGCCGCTCACCTCAGCAACGAGAACGACCGAGACATGCGCAGCGCCGAGAACAACGGCCGGCTGCAAGGACGCCTCGACCGCATCGAAGCCTCGCTGGCAAATCTGGGAACGCTCATCAAGCGTCTCGAAGCCAAGATCGGGCGGAGCGCGGGCGCGGTCGAGGATTGACGCAGTTCGGTGTGCCCGGCGCGGTTCAGGGATCTCTCGCGCCGCGTCCTGCTACTGCAGCGCTGTGACCAGCGGGCGAGCGCGGCTCTGGCGTGCCTGCGGAGCGCAGATATACACTCACGGGCTGTAGAGCCGCAGGCGGGTTTCGAACCCGCAGCTACGCGATGGGAATCGCGTCGTTCTGCCTTTGAACTACTGCGGCGAGCGGAAGCGCTGGGCCCCGGCGTCTGTTTGTTTCCGGAGTCGGGGTCTGGCGTTTTCCGCTACGACACGCGACCACGCGGCTTGTGTAGTTTGCAAACTCGCCGCTTTGGGAGTGCAAAACCGCTGGTCAGGGGCCTATCTGCAGCCAGGCCGGCCAAGTGACCGCGCGCCTCGAAACAGCGCGTGTGATTTACGCTGGCCCGCGGATGCCAGTCGGCGCTACGGCATAGTGCTCAACACGGGGCCGAAGAGTTCGTCGTTGGGTCCATTCTGAACGCACTACATCGAAGTGACGCAAGAGCGGCCCACACGTGCTTCAAGGTTGGGGGCGGACTGATGTCGGCCGCCACTTCGGTGGTGGCGTCGAGCCTGTGATAGAGCTTGGGTCAGATGCCGAAGTTGGTCACGCCGGGCGGTGCTCTTGGATCGTGCACGACGACGGAGGCGTCGCGATAACTCGTATTCGCTCGTTTGGCGACTCGCACGTATGTCGGGACGTCTCGGCTGCTGCTGCGTGGACGAAGGGCTCTCGCCGCGGGTGTGTCCTGCGCAGTCCCAGAGTGCCCCAATTCGGATTGTGCACTATTGCGGGGGTTGATGATGCTGGTAGCTGGCCGGCTACGCAGATTCTCCTAGGCCATCGTCTGGGATGGCGGGGGGTTCCTGGATACGCGCCGGGTTTCGCCAGATCACGAGGCCAAGAAACGGTGCAGCGGCAACGGATAGGAGTATCCATCCCCCTACGGGGCGGTCGGTGAGAATCAAGACGGCTCCGAACACCAAGACCAAGAGACCGACGAACTGTCCCCATCGCTGTCCTCTGTCGGCGCGCCGGTCGGCGCCCCTGACCAACACCATGTCCATTTCGTCCTGTCGCTGCCCTCGCTCGATGATGTCGCTGACCACTGCCGCAGCCAGGTCGAGAGAGGTCTTTGCGAGCCCCGTGATGGCATCGACCATCGACGGAAACACGACTTGAACCTGTTGGATCAGTTGATTGATAGCGATTGATGGGGCTGCCTGCTCGGCGGGAGCTTCTGGAACTATGTCTCCGTTGACCGGTTCTTCGCCTTCAGCCATCTTTGGATTGCGTATGGCCTGAGATGACTCCGCTTGCTTGCGTCGCGTAGTCAAGCCAGTCGTGTGTCATGACGACCAGCACCCTTGATCCTCGTCGTGTGAACGTTTTGCGCGGCACGAACTTTCCTCGCATGTCGAACGCCTGGGCTACCCCGTCCCAAAAGGCTGGCAGCGGGTACCGCACGCTTGACCGAGACACCGCCCGGCTAGGCGTCTTGCTCATCCGACTCGTTCTTGGGTGGTCATGTGCTGTCCTCCTGTGGGGTGCGAAAGGGTAGTCCCCATGACATCACGTTGTCCAATTGTCACTCGTGATACCAGAGCGCCAAGGTTCAGGTCCACCATTGGACGACGGCGGTTGCGACCAAAATGATGATGCCTGCGCGCAGCCACCGGTCCTGAGAGAACTCTCTGCGCACCGTCTACCGGCCGTGAGCTGCTGCCTCGCATTGCGTAGCCGCCCACGACTGCTCACCTTGATCCGAGACAGGTCTTGAGCTGGGGACGTAGAGAGTGGCTGAGTCGAGGCCCGGTTGACCTGGAATTCCGAACAACGTCCACACTGTGCAGTATGCAGCCGGCGCGGCAGTGGTCGGCGGCGGCGACCAAGTGTCGTGGACATAGAGGGTGGAAGCAGAGTGATGGGTTGAGCCTCCTCTGCGAGCGTGGTGTCTGAGAGGACAACCACGATCACTCCAGGAGGCTCGATGTCTCACGCTAGTGCTCGCTTGACGCCCGCTGGGCGCCTGCTGTTGGTCAGCCGGATCGAGGCGGGAACGACTCAGGCTGAGGTGGCCCGCCAGATGGGCCTGTCCCGGGGCACGGTGGCGAAGTGGTGGCATCGCTATCAGGCCGAGGGCGAGGCGGGGCTGATCGACCGTTCCAGCCGGCCGCATCGGTCCCCCAAGCGCACCGATCCCAACGTGGAGGAGCGGATCTTTCGGCTGCGGCGCTCGACCAAGCGGAGCCTTGTATTCTTGGCAGCTCGCACCGGGTGCCTGCTACGACAGTGTGGCGGGTGCTGCAGCGTCATGGGCTGAACAGGCTGGCGTGGATGGATCGCCCGACGGATCGAGTGATTCGCCGCAGCGCGCGTACCCACACCGCAGCCCCGACATGGTTATGGCACCTCGCCCGCGTTCACCGCAGGCACTCCACCTCCCAAGCGTTGCGGCACGGTTACCGCTAAGCGCTCGACAGCGTCGTGTGGGGCGCCAAGTCTCGCTTCGAATCGGTCGGAGAGACAGCACGCAGCTTCGATCCAGCGGACCACCGCTGACCCGACTAGCAATGGATCACCAGTCCGGACTCCAACCTCACCGCGATCGGACCCATTACGCCGGCTCGTGTCCTGGCGACGCAGCGACCGCAGAACCGATGTGAAACTGCTGCCCTCACCTGGGGATCTTGGAGACGGTCTCCTTGATCCAGTCCGCCTGCTCGGCTGTCGAAGACGTCACCGCTGCTCCTCCGTCGCATCGCTGCGTCGTCTCAGTATCGGCCCGAGCTTTTCGACCTCAAGTTCTCTCATCTTGTCGGCGAGCGAGTTCAGCTGGGTGACGGTCATCCACTTCTTGTTTGCCTGCTTGCCGACCCAGTACCCAGGTTCGGGCATGCCGTCGAAGTACACCATGCCGTCTTCGAATCTGGTGTGGGCTGCCAGATTGCGAGTCTCGTATGCGCGGTCGAATTCAGCCAGGACCTCGCTCGCCTCAGGGCACGACTCTTCCAGCTGGCGCAGCGCCTCGCGGCGGAACTGCGAGGTGTGGTCGTCGCAGAACTTGTCCACGTACTCGACCACACGATCGTCAGTCATTCCGCTGTCGGCGATGTGGCAGAGAATGGCCATTCGTCGTCGCAGCAGCTGGTACTCGCAGATGACGTTGCCTACAGCGCACTTCCACCTCGCGTCGAACTCCGCTTGCACGGCGTCCGTTCGGGCCAGCGCCTCTGAGATCGAGAGCCCTACCTCGAACGGCGTGCCCGCTCGGGATGTCGTGTAGTCGGCCACTGCCTCGAGCACGGCGCGCTTCTGTGGGGAGTCCGGCAGCAGCCGGATCGCTGCGACCTCCGGGCCGTCGGCACTAATCGGAGGCTCGTATCCGAGCGTCCGCAATGCGTTTGCAAGTGGATCGTCGATCATGAAGCCGCCCCCTGGAGGATCTTCCGCCACATGTCGAAGGAGTTTGGGAGGTACATAGAGGGATCTTCGGATTCCAATGTGAACTGCCGGATCTTCTTTGCTGCCGCTGCCTCCTGCCACAGACGCAGGTGCCTGTCCACATCCTTCCCGCAGTAGTACTTGATGCGCTCGTCGACTGGATCGCTGTCGCTCTCAGGCCATCGGGGGTGAGCCATGTAGAGCCGGATGGGGACGCTGATGACATACGGGATGCCCTGTTGGCGACACCGTTCGATCTCTTCGGCGTCGATACCGGTGTGGATGGATGACACAGCATCGGCTGGTTGCGATGGAGCTCTGTCGATCTCTGGTTTCCAGACGGCCTCCAACTCTCGGTCAATCTCCGCTTGCTCCGTAATGGTCCAACTCATGGAGTCCGACTTGATGGCCGGTGTCCTCGAGGCGGGCCGCGGCGGATCTCGCCAGATCGACTTGTGTTCCTTAGAGGCTTCCCAATCGGCCGGTATGCCGTTGGCTACGAAGTCCTTCAGACAGGCCCGCAAGATGTTCTCTGCGTCGGCCAGCAGCTTGATCGATTCTGCATCTGGCCAGAGCCCGACAGGGTCGGTCGTGTTGCCGTGGATGATGTTGCGGCGAGTCTCGTAGAGCTCCTTCAGTACCCGTCTGGCGCTGTCGCGCTCTTGCACGGTGTCTGCGTAGTACCAAGACCCCCGACGGCTGATCGCTTGTCTGAGGTCGGCCTCCCATTCGTTGCCTGTGAACAGCGCTTCCAAGGCGATGCAGATGTCAATGATCTTGTCCTCGAAGGCGATCCTTCCCGCACCATCTCGCAGGCGTCGCATCGCCAGGTTCACGACGTTGCGGGGCTGGTCGTCCAATTCGGCGTGGGCCTCCACGAGTTCCCCAAGTTCCCTCGTGGCGAGCGGTCGCTTCTTGACATAGGGCTGACCTATCCGAAGCGGCAGCAGCGTTGCCATCTGAAAGGATCCGCCGATCGGTCCGATCGTCCAAAACGGCAGTGCCGCTGAGGTCACGAGCGGAACTAGGTCCCAGTGTCCGAACACGGTGTACCCGTCTCCCCAGACCACCCCGAGAAGCATCGCCAGTGCCTCGGCGTGACCCTCCCGAAGGAGCTCGCTGGCGTACTGCGTGACTTCCTCGCTGCCCGGACGCTCGAACCCTCTCGCCCTGAGCGCACAGATACCGTCTGCGTGCTTCGGCGGCCAAGTCTCGCCAGGACTCGGCGATTCCAGCAAGGACTCCCGGATCTGCACGGCTTCGCGGTACGAGATCATCGTGCAGTAATCGTCCAGCGCAATCGCTTGGTTTATCGAGGGCCCCCTCAACAGATAGATGGTCTCGACCTCAAGCAGGTCGGTTTGCGCGAACCGCGTGGCGCTGTGCGCCGCAGCCTCCGGACCGTGCAGCATCGCGGCCAGGATCAGCTTCCGCGCTGCTGTGGGAGTGTCGAGCCGGTCTCGTGGTCCGAAGCGGACTGGCCGGTTCGATCTGACACACCCTGGAGGCGGCACCGCCCCCTGTCCCGTGCCCCAATGCTCATCAATCCATGTTTGGACTTCCTGATAGAGCGCTGGGTCGCACGTCCAGTCGCCCCCTCGGACCATCTTCTGACCCAGAAAAGGGACTCTGTAC
The DNA here is from genome assembly GCF_965208555.1 of Candidatus Poriferisodalis sp. Classification (GTDB taxonomy): domain Bacteria; phylum Actinomycetota; class Acidimicrobiia; order Acidimicrobiales; family Poriferisodalaceae; genus Poriferisodalis. The sequence goes on from NZ_OZ242342.1 coordinate 2,199,011, forward strand.
GAATCAGGCAGCGAGCTCGCAGCTTCCTGTGTGATGGCGATTCGCCCATGTGGACCGGTCCAGACGACACGAGCTCGCGCCGCTGCGCTGCAGAAGGCCCTGAATGACACTCACGTCGTTCTCTTACGCACAGACATGCTTCCGCACGGTTCTCCCGGTCACAGGCGTCTTCTCGTCTCGCAAGGCCGGCGGCTGCCCCGCACCTCTACGCGTCCCAAAAGGGCCGTAGCCGGCAGTGCGCAGACGGTCAGGGTAACGCTGCAGAGTCGGCGCTGGATCGAGCAACATCGCCGGCGTTACATCGCCGCCGCACGAAGTCGGTCCCGGGTTGTCGAAGGAATTCTGACAGTGGATTGTCGCATGAGGCGACCAGATCTGACCTGGTGTCCCACTCATTGGCGGCGAGTCCGGAAACAGCGGACTTGGGCTCCGGGCTCGTTCTGGGCGCACGACACGGCGGCCGACGAGTTGCTCACCGATAACGGCCCCAACCCTTCTCCGACGCGATCGCTTAGCTGTTCGCCGAAGGCCGAATCAAGCACCTCCGCACCCAGCCCTACCGGTCCCCGACCAACGGCAATGCAGAGCGCTTCAACCGCACCCTGGCTGACGGGTTTCCTTGTTCCCGCAAGTTCCATTCAGAAGCCGACCGCAGGGTCCGCCTGGCCCGCTGTGTGCACGACTACGACTGCCACCGGCACCACACCGCCGTCGGCGGACCGCCCGCTTCACGCGCTCACTACCTCACGCGAACGGACATACGTGTTTGAATCGGGCTGGCAGCGTCGGCGGGATCCAGTTCCTTGTCAACCAGGCCCGCCTGCGAGGAGCAACAGCAGCGCCGACGCCACACCGACAGTTCCCGGAGTGTCCCGACATCTGACCGCACTCCGGCGAGCCCCATGCCGTTGCCGAGCAGCGACGGGCACAAACTGTCGCCCACGAGATGGAGATCACCGGCGGGTCAGCTGGGATCTCTGCGACAGGATGGCTTGATCGCCAGGAACGACACAGCAAAGAGGAGCGAGAGATGAATTGGTACGCGACGAGCCTCGACTGCGAAGTCGTCGACTTGAACGAAGTGGTGGTGTTCATATGCCCAGACGGGCTCACCGAGATCCGAGTCCGCGACGTGCCGACATGCGGCCGTGCAGCGATCTTCTTCCGCGACCGACTCGTGCTCACAACTGACCTGCAAGAGGCTGCTCTCGACGACGTGGTCTTCTATCTCGTCGCGGACACGGACTTTGCCCCAAGAGTCGACATCCGGGGTCCGATCCTGAACGTCAACTGCACCACTCACCAAGCCAATCGCCGCGACTACCACACCTCCATCCAGCTTGACTCCGATGCTGCACTGTGTTTCGGGGCAGGCTCCTGGCATCTGAGCGGGCCGACGGGCCCTGTCTTGCCGGCCGTTCGACTGCGCTGTGAGGACTCGCAGGCTGAGACGACCATTCGCGGTGACGCCGTGACAGTCGAGGCGCTCGACACTGACGGCGACCATGTCTACGGCCTGCCCTTCGAAACTGGGGCCGAGATAACGCTGCGAAGCGGACGCGCCGCGTTTGAAGGTGATCTGCGCGACGTGAGAATTAGCGATGAGGGCAGCAGCTCCGATTCCCGGCCGCCTGAGCGCTCCGACGAGGCGCCGAAGAACTCACTGCACGTCACTGGCAACCTGACCGGATGCGCTATCGATATCGCCGGAGATGTCACCGTCAAAGGCGACGTCGATACCCAATCTGAGCAGAAGGTCCGTTGCAGAGACCTGAACGTCGAAGGCGCCATCGAGTCGCACGCCAAGGTGCGCTGCCGGTCGTTGGATGTGCACGGCGAGCTGCTGGGCACCGCGGGGTTGCACGCCTACGGCAGCGCGCGGTGTCGTCAACGGGCCGAGGTGAGCGAGATCGAAGTCGACGACAGTGCCCGCTTCGACGGCGCCCTGGAGTGCTCGTCCGCCACGTTTGTCGGACATGTAGTCCTGCGTGGGTCTCTCAAGAAGACGCTCGCAGTGAAATGGCGCCCTACGAGACCCCGCGCTGTCTTCGAAGTCCGCCCGTCGTCTCAAGTCAGTGACAACGGCGATCTCGTGCTCGGCCAGTTGCTGCTCCCGAACGAGGGCCGCGTGATCCAAGAGCCCCGGCTCAGGATTCCCACCGGAACGCGAATCGGCTCGCTGCGAATGGAGATACCGCATCTCGACGTTGCCGTTGTTGGCACAGGCGGCAAGCCCTCCTCCGGTGCGGACCCAGGCGGATTCGCGAGAGTTGCTCTCGTAGCGCTAAGTCGCTTCGTCTCGATCGAGCTCCATGAGGGAGACCTCAGCGTGACGGTCGACGTCGAGAAGAGGAAGTCCGTTTCGATCAGTGCTGCCGTCCGTCACGACGCGACGCTCTCGCTCGAGGACATCTCAACAGCCGTCTCCGAGCTGCAGCTGAGTTGCGACGGCACCGCAAGGCTCCGAGACTCGAACCCAGACGCACAGCTGAACGATGTCAAGCTGGCCGGCTCCGGACTGCTCGACACAGCGGTCGACATATCCGGCCTGACGTCAGAGGTCGCCCGAAGCAGCGAGACCGCCGGATCGGACGACCCGGACAGCACCTGCCCACGGCTCATGCTCGCCGGTGGCACGGTCGTCCGCAACGCCCAGGGCATTTGTTCGCTGAGGGGGCTGCAGGGCAGGATCTACGGAGCCGACGACGGCGAGCTGTCGATCGTCGACATCGAAGCGGCAGCCGATGCCGACGAAGCCGCCGACGGACACCTCCTCAACGTGAACCTCAACAACCTGCCGGCGCGCCAGGTCGAATTGCTGCGTCCGCTGCGAGTGCTCGAAATCTCAGCTACGTCGCTTCAACGCTTCGCGACCGAACGAACATGGCTGCTCTACCAATGGTCAAGGATCCCTTGGACCGGCGACCGTGAATCGCCTCTGACTCGGGACGACGTCCGCGAACGCGCCGAGAAGCTCGCAGCCATCTTCGCCGCAGTCGGCAAACGGGTCAACTCCGGACGGTCTCGAAGCTGGCTTCTATGGTCTGTCATGAGGCTCCAGCACCGAGGACTCGGGAAGCTCGCACCCGAACGAGCGCTGCGAGCCCTCTACCGAATGGTGGGATACGGATACCGGCCGCTCGTTGCAGCGGCGAGCTGGTTCGCCGTCGCCGGGCTGCTGCTGCTCGTCCGCCACTACAGCTGGTTCGACATCAGGATCGGCTTCCTCCCCAGGACATCCGACGTAGGCGCGTACATCGAGTTGCTGTTCGCCCCAGTCACCTACTTTCGGCCAGGAAGCAGGAACTCGATCATCTTCGATCCCGCCTGGCTCAGCCACATCGCCCGAGTCATGCTCGGAGTCCCGTTCCTGTTCACCGTCCTCGGACTGCGCCAATACCTCAAATCGCCAGTGCGGTGAGCTCGAGTCGGCCACGCGGGTGGGCGAGCAGGAGCAGACCACTGCGGCGTTCTCGCGGACGAACAGCAAAGAACGAGAGGGCTACTCGATTCTGCTGGCGCTTCGCGCATGGCAGTGCCCCAGAAACGACGAGTCCCCAGGGTTCGTGGTCATAGAGGCTGAAAGCAAGGTGAAGGGCTCAGCCTCCTGTGCGAGCGTGGCGTTTGTGGTATCCGCCAGACCAGCGAGGTGATCCACGTCGCCACCGTCAACCAGGTCGGTCGCCGCCACATCGGAAGCCGCCGCCATTGTCAACGCTGCCCCGACCACGGCAAGACCTAACGAGAAGCCATCCGAGCCCTTATGCGACGCAGATTAGATCGCATCTGGGCCCACCTCGACACCGGGCCGTTGACATAGGAGTCCATTTAGGCTCCTGCTTCGTGGGGCCTACGGCTCGCCGATGACGACATTGAGCGAGTCCTCGGAGTGCTCGAAGCTGGCATTCGAGACTTCGAAAGCGAACCCGCGTTCAACTGAGCGAGCTGCTGAGCGGCACGGCAGACCTAGTCGTGACGTCCACCCGGGTTGTTGACGGGTCGGGCGGGTGTGCCGTGTTGTTCAGACAGGCGGATTTTGCCGAAGGCGTTTGAGCCGATCGAGCGCGTCGACATCGCCGTGCTGCTGTGCTTCCTGCTCCATGTCCTCCCAGTGCACGCCAAATACGTCGCGCACGGCGTGGAGGCGGTCCAACTGTGTCTTGCGCTCGATCCACAGCATTTCCTCTAGCCAGTTTTGGCTGAGGTCTCGGTTCTTGAGCCGAATGTCCGACAGCAGTATGTTCAGCCCCAGGTGCATGCTGCTCAGGACGTACTCGCCCACTTCAAAGCGGCGAAAGCCATCGTATGAATCGCCGAGCGTGGCTCGGCCTACGTTGCTGCCCCCTGTTTCGCTCTTGTTGTAGCGCGTTATCAACCATCCGCCTTCTAGGCAGGCAATCAAGTCGGGCAGCAGCGCTGGGCCGTTGTCTGCGTTGTGCGTTCGTTCTTCGAGACCTTGGATGACCCTTTCGGGTGGAAGGCTACGAAGTGCGACAATGACGCCGAGATACGGATTCTGCGGTTTGTCGGGGGTGTCGATCGTGATGCCCCCGGAGCCTGTGAGCCTCATGGCGCTGTTGGGCAGAACATCCTCAGGTGTGGACGGAGCGCGCGGGAGGCGCTTGACGGATGCAATGTTCTCGAGGGCAACTTCCAGCCCCCGACCGTCAAGCTGCGTTTTGACTTCCGCTACGCCGTAGACGGCCTCACAGGGTACGAGGATGCTGCCATCGCCTACCCGGAATACCGGGGAGAAGAGCTCATCGTGAATGATGACATCGATCTGCCTGCTCCGCTCGTGGCCTTCTGCGAACACTTCTCCATGACCTATGGCATACGAACCAGGAAGGAAACAGCGAAAGAAGGCCTTGATCGCTTCCTCCCTGGCAGCGCCCTTGATTCCCGAATGGGCGCTTATCCCAGACTTGCGGAGTTCGGCGAGTGTGGCATCGGCATGTGCGCGCAGCGCCTCGATGAGGGTTTCAGGTCCGTTGGCCGCGCTCACTGAACCCACTTTCGATCGCCGCCAATGTCGATCTGTCTGGCGACCTCGCGGGAGCGTTCCGTAGGCCGCCTCGACTGGCAGTCAACGCTCGCTCGATCGTCATCTGGGCGATTATCGGCAGCTCCGCGTCATCCCAGCCTGATGTCACAACCGCCGAAAGAGTCACGTTGCGTCATTCGTCGAAACGGCGACGCTCTCCATGCCCCGAGCGTACCCACGCTGCCTTGCTGCCTTGCTGCCTTGCTGCCTTGCTGCCTTGCTGCCTTGCTGCCTTGCTGCCTTGCCTAGCTGTGCTGCTTCGCACTGTCGTGATCGCCGCGGCTTGCCCCGCAAGTTGTCACGACCTGCAAGTCGCTGTGTTCGCGCTGCGATGGCAACTTCCCGTGCTCACGAGCGACAACGGCGATCTCCGACGGCTGCCCGCTGAGATCGAGTTCTAGTCGGTCCGGCGGCGCACAGGAGTGCACGCCCAGCTCGATGGCTGAGGCTTCAGACTCAGTGTGACCAGAGTGAAGGCCTGAGCGGACTTGCGCACACTCGTGCAGACGGGACTGTGATGGTCCCTCTCGGCCGTTCTTGACTACCTAGCTGTCGTGGACATATCGGTTGGGCAGCAGGGTGATGTGTTGGGCCTCCTGAGCGAGCGCGTCACGCGCGCCTCAAATTTGTGTCCCTGTAATCCCTCGCCGGAAACACTGATCCCTCGTTGAGCAGATCACACGCGGCGGTCTCATAACCCCGTCACTGCGAGAGCGCTCAAGACCCCACAAATCGGCCATTTCGAACCCCAAGTAGCCGCCTCGAAGCCCGCTTTGCGCACCTCTTGACTGGCCGCGATGCTCAGTGCGGCGTCCTGACCAGGGGTTTCGCTGTTTTGAGGCCAATGTGGAGATTCGCCGAATTTCATGTGGAGATTCACGAACGGGCCAGAACTTGCCTAGCGTGACCAGGCACTTCGCGACTGGCCAACATCCCACCACCTAGCAAGCCCCAGGAGCCCGGCTCCGGGGCTTGTCTCGTGTCAAGCAGCGCTTGCGGTCCGACTAGGCGATATGGGCAAGACGGCGAGATTCCGGCGGGCGAGGCCCCTCGACGACTCGCGGGTGCAGCACCCCACACCGGTTCAGCTTCCACGGTGGTTTGTGTGGGCGCTCATCACGGCTGGGGTCGCCTACGCAGCGTTGTTCGTGGTGGCGTTCACGGGCACCTCCATCCCGGACCCTTGCGATGACTTCCATGAGTCGCCCTACACCGTGCTCAACGTCGGCGTCGTCGTCGGGAGCATCGCTGTGTCCCTCGTCGCCGGTCATCTGTTGATGGCGAGGTGGTGGCTGGTCCTGCCGTACACCGCAGGAACGCTGCAGGCGCTCATCTGGTACTGGCTGTTCGTGATTCCGAAGGGAACCTGCTGACAGCGAGGACCAAACACTCGCCTTTGGCTTGCGGCGCGGTCAGAGATGTGTGTCGGAGCGCATCGGTTTCCGGACAGAGGCGCCGATCACCCAAGGGTTCAGCTGGCCGTTCTCGATGTGGCCTGGGCAGCCATCGCGGCGTTGAGCAGGTCGTTCATCCTGTCGAGGGCATCCCGCGCCGCGGCTGCGAATTCACTGTCCGCATCGGCCGACTGCCATGCACCGGCGATGGCGCGGCTCGAGCTGACGAGGACTCCGTCGCCGCGTTTGTTTGCCCCGGCAACGGCGTGCGCCGCCGAACCGCCTTGAGCTCCGAAGCCAGGCACCAAGAACAAGGTGTGCGGCATGAGCTGACGAAGCGCTGCCGCGATCTGCGGCCATGTGGCTCCCACCACGGCACCAACGTCGGAATAACCAGAATCCCCGATTCTGCTGACTCCCCACTCGTGCACCAGGCGGGCCACGACTGTCGACAGATGCTCTCCGCCGACCAACAACCCTTGGACATCGTCGGCACCTGGATTCGATGTGCGCGCGAGGATGAATGCCCCTTTGCCCTCATCAACTGAGCCGATCAAGGGCTCTACCGAGTCGCTCCCCAAGAACGGGCTGGCGGTGATCCAGTCGACACCGAGCCCCCGAACAAACGCGCCTTCTTCCAGGCCCGGAGCCTCGGTGAGCAGTCCTTGACGGTAATGAATGGCCGTCGAGCCGATGTCGCCCCGCTTTGCGTCGAGAATCACCGGAATGCCCAACGAGTGGGCGTGCTCGATCGTGGCTTCCAGCACCCGCCATCCCCGCCAGCCGTAGGCCTCATAGCAAGCAGACTGAGGCTTGACCGCAGCGCACGCACCCGCGACCGCGTCGAGGACACCTTGATTGAAGGCGAGGAATGCGTGGCACACCTGATCCAGCGGGTCCTCGTGCGCGCGAAGAGCATCGGCGACCAATGAAGACGGCAACAACTCAGGCCGCGGGTCGAGTCCCACACACGCGATCGACCCGGTAGTCGCCGTCGAAGCGACAAGACGGTCAGCAGCATGCACGGAGTTGGCGGCGCTCATCCCTTGGCACCGAGGCCGAGTTCGGGTCGATGATGTGTTGCGTATGCATCGAAGTTCTTGAGAGCTTGAGTGACCATGGAATGTCTCCACGCCGGTGAGGATTCGACTGCTGAACCGTCCGGCACGCGTGAACGTAGTTCCAAGGAGACGCGCCGCCACACCGCAGTTGCAGGGCCGATGTGCTGGAGTTCAGCTTCGGGCGAAGCTGAGCAGTTGCGAAATGTCTCCGCGGTCTGCGGTGCGCAGAGCGGTCAGGTAGGTGCGCCGGAGCACGTCGATTCCCAAGTCCAAGCGGGCGCCCCAGCTGAATGGCGGCTGCCTGAGCGTTTGAGCTAGGTAGTCGGCGCTGATTCGGCTGTGCCGGCCGTTGCCGTCGCGGAATGGGTGGATGGTGACCAAGCGGTGGTGGAAGCGCACGGCGAGTTCGTCAGGTTCGAAATACTCGCACTTGATCCATTCTGTGGCGTCATCTGTGAGCATTCGCAGGTCTGCGGCGATTTGCGTTGGGGCGACGCCGATGTTGGTAACGCGCTGGCGGTAGGTGCCGGCCCATTCCCACACCTCGCCGAACATCGCCTTGTGCAGGCCGCGCAAGTACATGTCGTCGAGGAGCCGGTCGACGGTGGGTGCCCGGCGTCTGAGTGCTTTGGTGATGTTGCGCTGTTCAGCGTCGTTGAGGTCGTCGCGGGTCGCGATGTGACTGAGCAGCAATCCTTGGCGGTCCTCCTCGGACAGCGGGGTATGCCCGTCGTCTTGTGGAAAGCGCCAGTCGCTCATCGGTCTTGAACGTCGTTCCACAGTCTGCGTCGTTCCGCGAGTTCGGTCGCGAGTTCTTCGATTTGTTCGGCGAGGTCCGCGTCGGTGGGCTGTTGGTTTTCCAGCCGGGAATGCTGCGTGACGCGACCGAGTAGATCGGTTGCTCGTCGGCGTGCCTGGTCGGCGACCATGTCGTCGAGGCTGGTGCGAGGCACGAGTGCATAGACGAGGTCGCAGTCGAGTGCATCGGCGGCGCGCATCAGCGTGTCGAGCTTGATGGTCATGTCCTGCTCGCCCCGCTCGATCGCCGGCACGCGTTGCTGGCTGACTCCCATGCGGCGTGCGAGATCAGCGCTTGACATACCGAGGGCGTCGCGCAACGCCCGGATCCAGCCCTTGTTCGGCCGCGCCAGTTCGGGCACGCGTGCGAGCCGCTCATCGAGACGGTGGCGGGCGATTTCTCGTTGGCTCTTCATCGTCGTCCTCACAGGCCCGGGCTTGGAAGTGATCTTCTCACAACACATCTATAACACAAAATGAGTGAGTTAACACTAGATATATTGTTGAAATACTCTCTTCTGACAACTTATAGATTGTCGACCAAGGTGGCACCGTCGAACTCGGCAGGTGATGGTTGGGGTGTGTGACGGGTATATTTCTTGGTATGCCTGAATCGACTACCATCAAGGTCTCGGTACGGACTCGGGATGCCTTGCGTCAGCTTGCCGATCGCGAGGGGCTCACGTTTGACGCACAGATCGAGAAGCTGATCCGGCGGGAGCGCCGACGCATCATCGGGGCTCAGCTCGCGAGCGCGCCGCTCGACTCCGATGAGGAAGCTGTGCTCGATGCGTCAGCGAGCGATGTCGCCGATGCAAGCGGGTGACATCCTCCGCTGCGATTTTGGGACTCCGGCGAGGGGCGAGCCGGGGTTCGTGCGACCGGCGATCGTCATCACGTCTGACGATGTGCTCGAGTTCCGGCAGCACGCAATCGTGGTCGTCCCGTGCACGACCACCAAGCGGGGATGGCTGAGCGAAGTCGACGTCGCCGCCTTCGGTGTCGCCCAGGCGCACCTGCCGACAACGCTCAGCGTCGACCGCGTCGTCGAGGTGACGGGCACGAACATCGGCCCCGTCGCGCTGGGACAGATCCGCGAACTCATCGCCGACCTGATCGGACTCTGAGCGAACCACCCGCCGCAAACGGCTTGGGCGATGGCCAGGTGGCTCGGTACTTTGCGAGGCGTGATCGTGCGGCAGCTGCAAGCGTCGGAGGTGGACGTCTACCGGTCCATTCGGCTGCGGGCGCTGGAGTGCGACGCCGCAGCGTTCGAATCGAGTCACGAAGACGAGGCTTCGCTCGACGACGCGAGCTGGCGCAGTCGGCTTGAAACGTTCGCGGGCCGTCCTGGTGCGGTATTCGTCGCCGATGTCGATGGTCACGCCGAAGGGATGATGGGCATCGGCCAAGGCCCAATGGAGGCGCAGGCAACTGTCTGGGGCATGTGGGTAGCCCCTGGCTTCCGCCGTCGAGGGTATGGAGAGCAACTGCTTGCAGCCGGTCTCAGCTGGGCCCGAGACCTCGGGCTGGAATCCATCTCGCTCGACGTGTTTCCTGCGAACACCGCCGCGGTAGCGCTCTATCGAGCTGCCGGCTTTCGTCCGGTCAGCGCAGACGATGGGTCGACAGACCCCAGTCAGGCTCTGAACCTCCTGTTGTCGACCGATTCGCCGCAAGCGAGACACGACTGACATTCGCGCCGACACTGTCCTAGCGAGAGCAATTGCATCGCTGAGTGACCTTGGGGCCGAACTTGGCGCCTGAGGAGCGCTTGGTGGGGGATTCGCGGCGCTCAGTCGCCGTAGGTTGTGGGCGATGTCATGGCGACGGCAATGAGGATTGTCATTGGCAGGCTGGTCGCGGGCGCAGCTGTGCTGGCTTCGGTGTTCGTCCTCGCCGACCCGGCCGGAGCGCACCCGCTGGAGCACTGCACGATGGGATGGAAGTCGGTCGACGGCGTGCCCGTCGAAGGCAGTCCGGAGCAGCCGGTGCTCGTCTGCATTGAGGAGTTCCATCGTCACCGTCTGCGAGACGTCATCATCAGCACAGCCACGATCAGCGCCGTCTATCTGCTGCTGTACGCCTTGATCATCACGCCGGAGGCGGCGAGGAAAGAAAAGCAGAGCAGACCCGGCCGCTGGCGGCTCCTGTTGCGACCCCGTCAGCTTGGCAGGGCGTTGCCGCGCCGCTACTGGGTGGCGAGTTGGTGCTCGCTTCTCCCGGCGTGCCTGCTGGGTCCCGTGATCGTGCCCGAGTTTCTGGAGTGGGCCTTTCCACCCGTGAGCAATCTCACGGTCACGCTGTACGTGTTGCTGTGCGGGATCGTCACCGTGATCGGTGCACGCATATTGGCCCGCAAGACGAAACAGTCCGCTCAGTCTGCAAGCCAAGCGACGGTGGACTAGTCAGTCACCTGCGGCTCGGTACTTTGCGCGGCATGGTCGTGCCGAGGGGATGATGGGCATCGGCCAGGGCACAATTGAGACGCAGGCAGTCGTCTGGGGCATGTGGGTCGCCCCAGCCTTCCGTCGCCGTGGATATGGCGAGCAACTGCTTGCAGCCGGCCTCACTTGGGCCCGAGAGCTCGGGCTCGAGTCCATCGCGCTCGACGTGTTTCCGGCCAACACCGCCGCGGTAGCGCTCTACCAGGCTGCCGGCTTTCGTTCGCCTGTCGCGGACGATGCACCGACCGACTCGGGCGAGGCGCTGACCCTCCAGCTATCGATCTCATAGCGGGCGATATAAAAAAAGCGATATCAGTCTCTTGACTTGGGGTTCGCGGCTGCCTAGTGTCGGTCGTACATCGATCTCGGTCGGTCGAATGCAGCAGCCGGAGGCCGGCCCTGGAGGCCCAAGGAGCGGCTATGCCTGGAACCCGGCCCCACCACCGAACGCGATTCGCAACGAAGCGGCGCTTGCTGATAGCTCTGCTCGCCGTAGCCGGCCTGCTCGCGGCTGCCTGCGCCAGCGATACAGACACGGACTCGACCGCCGACGCCGAAGCCCTCCAAGAGGCACAGGACGCCGCAGCAGCCGCCGAGGCAGAAGCCGAGGAGGCCGCTGCCAAGGCGGAAGCAGCCGAGGCTGCCTTGGCCGAGGCCCAGGCCGCCGAAGGCGTCGACCCAGAGGTCGTCGCCGATCTCGAGAAAGAGCTGGCCGAGGCGCGCGAAGCCGCCGCAGCGGCCGAGGCGGAAGCCGAGCAGGCCGCCGCTGCCGCAGCGGTCGATGAGCGCAACTGCGTCGACGAGGTGGTCATCGGCACGGTGTGGCCGATGTCGGGAACCTTCAGCTTCGTCGGCAGCGCCGAGATCGCCGGTGCCACCAAAGCGGTGGAGGACATCAACGCGGCCGGCGGCATCGAGTCTCTGTGCAATGCCACGCTGCGGCTCGCCATCTACGACGCGGGCGGATCCGCCGAAGAGGCAGCCACCGCCGTCGAGCGCCTCCTCGACGACGAGCCCGACGTGTCGGCCATCGCCGGGTCATGGCTGTCGTCGTTCAGCCTGGCCGCCACCGAGGTGTCCGAGCGAGCCGGCATCCCGTTCGTCACCGAGAGCTTCGCCGACTCGGTCACCGACCGCGAGGGCTTCACCCACGTGTTCGGCTACTCGCCGCCGGCATCGGCCATCAAGGGCCTCGTCCTCGACGCGATCCAACCCGGACTCGACCAGGCGGGCATCACCATGGAAACCGTGGCAGTGGTGGGCTCCACATCGGCTGCAGCGGTGCCGCTGCAGGAGGCACTGAAGGCCGAGTTCGCCGAGCGGGGCATCGAGGTTGCCGTCACCGACACGTGGGCGCCCGGCGGGCTCGACGATCCCTCGGGCGTGGCCACGAAGATCGCCAACGCCGATGTCGACGTCATCTTCAACATCGCGTTCGCGTTCAGCGACGTCAGCGCCCTCCAGAACGAGCTGATCGCCCGCGGCGTCACCGCCCCGGTGATCCAGAACGGCGGGCAGGGTCTGCTGCCCGCATGGGCCGATCTGGGCCCGGAGGTTGCCGGGCTGTCCACCTTCGTCTACGCCAACCCGCTGGCGGGCAGCGACGCGTTCGACGAGCTGGCGGCCGCGATCGACCAGCCCTACGCCCGCCAGGACCACATCGGCGGCTATTTCGTGGTCCATCTCATCGCCGCCGTGCTGGAGCAGTCCGGCGATCCGTCGCCGGCTGCGGTCGCCAAGGCCTTCAACACCGTCAAACTGACCGAGGGCCCGGCTGTGGATCTCATGCCGGCGTCGGCCATCAGCTTCAGTGCGTCCGGTCGCATCGACCAGCACTTCGGCGTGCTCGCCCAATGGCAGGAAGTGGACGGGAGGCTGATCCCGTGCACCGTCTATCCGGAGGAGTTCGCGATCTGCGAACCTGTCTGGGAGTAACGCGAAGCTCGCGGCGCCGCCTGAGCGGCCTAGATGACTGAATTCCTGCAGTTCCTCATCCCGGGGATCCTCATCGGGGGCGTCTACGCGCTGCTGGCCTCGGGACTCGGGCTGATCTTCGGCGTGATGCGGGTGGTCAACTTCGCCCAGGCCGACTTCATGATGCTGGCCATGTACCTCTCGTGGGCGCTGTTCGCGGGCGGCATCGGCATGGACCCGTTCCTGGCCATGCCGGGCGTCTTCGCCGTGTTCCTGCTGCTGGGCATGGCGGTCCACTGGCTGTTCATCCGCTTCGTGATCGGGCGGCACGAGAACCACGACGCCCAGGTCATCCTCACGATCGGCCTCGGGCTGATCTTCCAGAACCTCATCCTCATCAGGTACTCCTCGGAGCCACGCGTCGTCGCGCCGTCCTACGCCAACGAGGGCGACTTCATCGGCGACATCTTCATCAGCCGGGCGCGCCTGTACGCCTTCCTGCTGTCGCTGCTGGTCGCAGCGCTGCTGTTCCTGTTCCTCAACCGGACCGGCACCGGCCGCGCCATCCGGGCCGCGTCGGAGAACTGGGAAGCCGCCACCTACATGGGCATCAACATCGACCGGACGAACCGCATCGCGTTCGGCGTGGGCGTAGCGCTCACCGCCGTCGGGGGATCGGCCCTGGTCACGTTCCAGAGCATCACGCCATTCGTGGGCCTGCGGTTCGTGGTGGTGATGTTCGCCGCCGTCGTGCTCGGCGGTCTCGGCAGCGTCAGCGGCGCCTTCGTGGGAGGGGTGCTCATCGGGATCATCCAGTCCGTCTCGCAGGTCTGGACCTCGGCGGCGGTGAAGAACGTCTGGGTATTCGCGCTGTTCTTGCTCATCCTGTACGTGCGGCCCAACGGCTTGTTCGGCAAGGTCCAGCGGGCCATATGACCCGGCGCCTCATCCCGTTCGTCGTGCTGGTCGCGGCAGTGGCGTTCCTCAACAGCTGGCTGGGGCAGCGGTTCCATGTGCGGGTGCTCACCCTTGCCGTCGTCTGGGCGCTGGCGGGCGTGGCCTGGAATCTCCTGGCCAAGGCCGGGCAGATCTCGCTGGGCCACAGCGCGTTCGTCGGCATCGGCGCGTACGGCTTCACCGTGCTGCTGCGCGAGGGCGGGATGTCGCCGTGGACCGGCATGGCCATCGGGATGGGTGCCGCCGCGGTGGTGGCCTTCGTCATCGGCCTGCCCACGTTCCGGCTCAAGGGCTTCTACTTCACGCTGGCGACCATCTCGTTCCCGCTCATCCTGGAACTGCTCGTCTCCCACTACGGCGAGCCCGAGCTCACCGTTCCGTTCCATCCGGAGAATCAGTGGAAGTTCATGGAGTTCGCCGACGCGCACACCTACGTGTGGGTCGGCCTGGGGATGCTCATCGTCGCGCTGCTGATCAGCGAGCTGATCGACGTGACCTCATTCGGATTCGCCCTGCGGGCCATCCGCGACAACGAGGTGCTGGCACGCGCTGTCGGCATCCGGACGGTGGCGTGGAAGTCCGCCGCCTTCATGATCTCCGCCGCGCTGTCGGCGGCCATGGCCGTGCTGTGGGTCAAGGCGGTGCTGCGGGTGACGGTTGCTGAGGAGGTCTTCGGCATCACTGTGGTGATCGTCATGCTGTCGGTGGCGTTCGTCGGCGGGGTCGGGATGACGTGGGGACCAGTCGTCGGCGCGGCGTTCCTGATCCCGCTGGCGATGTTCCTGGACGACTCGATCGGCGAGGCCGTGCCCGGCGCGCAGGAGCTGGTGTATGCCGCCGCGCTCGTGCTGGTGGCGCTGCTGATGCCGCGCGGGATCTTGCCCGCTGCCGGATGGGCCTGCCGCTGGCTCGCAGCACGGCTCGGAGCGCCGCCGGAGTCGCCGGGCCGGGCGCTGCTGCAGCGCGTGCTGGCGCCGTCGCCGCGGCCCTCGCCGCTGCTCAGCGTGCCGCGCAGATCACGGCGACCGGCGGCACTGCCCTCAGCGGGCGGGGCGCCGGTGCTCGAGGTGGAAAGCGTGGCCAAGAGCTTCGGCGCCAATCGCGTCCTGTCCGACGTGTCCTTCACGGTTGATGCCGGCCGGCGGGTGGGCATCATCGGCCCCAACGGTGCCGGCAAGACAACGCTGTTCAACATCATGACCGCCCACCTGCGTGCCGATGCCGGGCGCATCCGCTTCAAAGGCGTTCCGATCGACCGGATCCGGGCCCCGCGCCGCTACGAGCTCGGCATCTCCCGCACGTTCCAGGTGCCGCAGGGCTTCGGGCTCATGTCGCCGCTCGACAACGTGGTCGTCGCCGCGATCGGCGCGTCGGTGCAGCACCCCGTGCACGCTGCGATGGAGATGCTCGAGCGGGTCGGCCTGGCCGGCAAGGCGCTGGGCCAGCTCAGCGCGCTCACCGTTGCCGAAATCAAGAGTCTCGAGCTGGCACGGGCCATGGTGAGCGAACCGGAGCTGCTGCTGCTCGACGAGCCGCTCGCAGGCCTCAACGAGGCCGAGCGTCTTCGCTTCTTCCAGATTGTCGACGACCTCGTTGCGCCGCAGACGGCGATCGTGGTGATCGAGCACTCGGTCCGGTCGCTGGTCCGCTACGCCGAATCGGTGGTGGCGCTCGACGAGGGCCGCATCATTGCGCACGGCTCACCCGACGACGTCGTGTCCGACCCCCGCGTGGTCGAGGCCTACCTCGGCTCGAAATGGATGGAACGTGCTCGAGATCAGTGACCTGTGCGCCGGATATGACGGCATCCCAGCGCTGAGATCAGTCGATTTCCGCGTCGGGCCCCGCGAGCATGTGGCCATCCTGGGCCCCAACGGCGCCGGCAAGACCACCCTGCTGAAGGCCATCAGCGGCACCGTGGTGCCCGACTCCGGCTCGATCAGCTTCGACGGTCAGGACCTGCTTGCTCAGGCGCCGCACAAGCGGGTCGAGGCCGGCATCGTGCACGTGCCGCAGGGGCGGATGATCTTCGCCTCGATGAGCGTGGCCGACAATCTCCGGCTCGGCAGCCACCGCAGGGCTGCGCAGCATCGGCACGACGAGCGCCGCGAGCTCGTCTTCGAGATCTTCCCGGCGCTGGCTGACATGGCGGGCCGCGACGGGGGCGCGCTGTCGGGCGGCCAGCAGCAGATGCTGGCGGTTGCGCGCGGGGTGATGGCCTGCCCGCGGCTGCTCATGCTCGACGAGCCGTCCATGGGGCTCGCGCCACGCGCCGCGGACGACATCTTCGAAGGCGTCACGCGCCTGATGCAGAGCGAGACCACGGCAATGATCGTGGTAGAGCAGCGAGCCCACCAGGCGCTCGAGGTCTGCGATCGGGCGTACGTGCTGGAGTCCGGCGAGGTGTCGCTGGAGGCCACCAGCCGGGAACTGCTGGCCGACGAGCGGCTGGCGGCCGCCTATCTGGGTTCGGAGCTCTGAGATGCTCACCGGACGTACGCGGAGGCGAGGCACCCACGACGGCGAGGCCGCCCCGGTCGCCTCAGACGCCGTCGGGATCGCCGTAGAAGCTCCGGTACCAGGCTCTGGTCACCACTCGCGCCACCGTCTCCACGTCCACGGTGGTGGTGTTGAGCGCATCGTGGGCGAAGGTGGTGTATGCGGTCTGTTCGACCAGCGACGCCATGGCCCGGGCCACTGTGGCCGGATCGAGCCCGTCGAGCCGGACACGGTCGTCGTTCTCGATCGCATGCACGAACCGGGCCACGTGACGCTCGCGCATCGTCCACCAGATCGTGGTGAAGCGCTGCTCGACGGTGGTCGCCGCGATGAAGGCGCGCATCACGCCCCTGTTGTCGCGGTAGTGCTGCAGGTATCCGAGGTTGGCCTCGAACAGCGCGGCCTCCGGATCCTGGCCGATCGGCGTCGACGACCTGCTCCGCCTGAAGAGCTCCTCATGGATGTCGCGGATCACACTGCTGAACAGGTCTTCCTTGTTCTCGAAGTACCGGTACAGGCCGCCGAGCGAGAGACCGGCCTCTGTCGCGACATCGCTCATGCGGGCATCGACGTAGCCGTCCTTGGTGAAGACCGTCGATGCTGCGTCGAGGATCGTCTGCCGTGTTCGGCGACCCTTCGGAGTGGTGGGTTCAATAGCCATGATCGCTTCGGCGGCCCGAATGCCTGCGGCGGGCAAGCCTATCCGCACATCGCTCATGCACTAAAAGCAAAAGTGAAGTCGTTCTAATGAATGACCGGCGAGACTGCAATACTCCCGGGGACAAACCCAGCGGCGAACGGAGAAGCGCCGTGAGCGACAAGCGGGCGGAGCGCTACCGCCGGGCCGGCTGGTGGACGGGCAGTCGGCTGATCGATCGATTCGAGGCCCATGTCGACAAGGGCCCCGACCGGCTCGCTCTGGTCAGCGACGGCACCGCCATGTCACGGTGGGAGCTGTGGCACGCCGCAGGCGTGGCTGCCGAGCAGATCCGCTCGCTCGCCGGGACCGCCAGGCGGCCGGTTGTGATCCTGCTGCCGAACTGCGCCGACTGGATGGTGATGTTCCTGGCCGTGCTGAGGGCGGGCCATGTGCCGGCCACGCCGCCCGTCACCACCTCAGAGGCTCACCTGCGCCACATCTTCGAGCTCACCCGGCCGGCGCTGGTCATCTGCACTGGCCAGGGTCCGGGCGACCGCCCTGCAGACTCCGTCCGGCGAGCCGCCGCCGCGGCAGCCTGCGGGCCAGTCTCCGTGGCGGTGGCGAAGGGGGGACGGCTGGCGCCCGACGGCCCGCTGAGCTCTCCGGCCATCGCCGAAAACGTGCCAGAGACCACTGCACACCTCATGTTCACCTCCAGCACGACCGGGCCGCCCAAGGCGGTCAGCCACTGCGAGGACTCGCTGGCCGCGCTCAACATGCAGTTCGCCGAGCGCTTCGATCTCGACCAGCACACGCCGGTGTTCATGCCGTCACCGCTCGGCCACAGCGTCGGCGCCATTCACGGCTGCCGTCTGTCACTGTTCGTGGGTGCGCCGCTCATTCTCCAAGACGAATGGGATGCCCAGGCGGCCTTGGAGCTGGTGGCCCGCCACGGGGCCGAGTTCACGGCGGCGGCGACACCGTTCCTGCTGGATCTGGCCGATGCCCGCTGGGAAGCCGGCGCGCCCAAGCTGGCATCGATGCGCAGTTTTCTCTGCGGCGGCGCCCAAGTGCCGCCTGCGCTCATCCGGCGCTGCCGCGTCGAGATGCCCAACACGTTCGTCACCCCGCTGTGGGGCATGACCGAAGGCGGTCTCACCACCTGCGTTCGGGCGTCGACTGAGCGCCAGGTCGAGACCACGGTGGGGGTGGGCCTGCCCGGGCTGGAGCTGCGCATTCTCCAGGCCGATGGGGTGTTGTACTACGCAGGCAGCGGTGAGCTGGTCATGCGCGGGCCGGGGGTGTTCAACGGCTACTACGGCCAGCCCGAGCTGTACGCCGCGGACATGGTCGGCGACGGCTGGTTCCGCACCGGCGATCTCGCCCGCATCGACCCGGACGGCTACGTATCGATCACCGGACGGCTCAAGGACCTGATCATCCGCGGCGCCGTCAACATCTCGCCCGTCGAGACCGAGAACGCGATCGCCGCCCATCCCGAGGTCGTCGGCGTGGCCGTGATCGGCTGGCCGGACGAACGACTCGGCGAGCGCATCTGCGCAGCCGTCCACGCCCGCACTCCGCTCGACCTCGATGAGGTGCTCGCCTGCTGCGCAGAACAGGGGCTGCCGCGCCGGTACTGGCCCGAGCGCTTGGTGCATGTCGAGGGCTTCCCGCGCACAGCGGCAGGCAAGATCCGCAAGCAGCAGCTGCGCGATGAGCTCGTCGCTGCCGGCGAACCCGCTGAGACGACGCCCGGCGCCAGCGCCGGCCCGGATCGGGACACGGTCCGATGAGTTCCGTCGAGCTCGGCGACATCACGGTCAACTACGCCCGGCGCGGCTCGGGACCGCCCGTGGTGCTGCTGCACGGACTGGCCGAAGACCATCGGTCCTGGGGCGGCATCGCCGGCCATCTCGGCGAGTTCACCGTCTACGCGCTCGACCTGCGCGGCCACGGCCGCACGACGACCGGCGAGGGCACCGGCACGCTGTCGCAGCTGAGCGGCGACCTCGACGCGTTCCTGCGCGAGGTGACCGGCCCTGCCGCAGTGGTCGGCTATTCGCTGGGCGGCACCATCGGGCTGCGGGCAGCGACGGAGCCGGGCACCCTGATCGGCCATCTGATCGCGATTGCCACCTCGTCGGTGGTCGGCTCGGCTGCCGCCGAGTTCTTTGCGGGACGCATCGCCCAGCTCGAAGCCGGCGATGCGAGCGGCTTCGCCGCAGGCCTGCGCGACGACACGGCCGCCCAGATCGTCACGCCGTCCGACATCGACGCCGTGACCGCGAGGCGACTGGCTGCCATCGGCGACGGCAGCGGTTACATCAACGCCGCCCGAGCCATGATCGGCCTGCGGTCCGAGCCGCTCAACCCGCTGCTGGAGAACGTCGAGGTGCCCGTGGACGTCATCGGGGCATCGGACGATGTCTTCTGCCCGCGCCGGGCATCGGACATCATCACCGAACGTGTCACCGGCAGCCGGTACCACGAGATAGCCGGCGCCGGTCACCTGATCTCGGTGGACCAGCCCGATGCCTACGGCACCCTGATCGCCAGGCTCCTGGCTGAGAGGCAATCAGCATGAAGCGCCGCTACGGCATTTCCATGGGCGTCAGCCCTCGCGAGCCGTTGAGCCGCACGGCCGAGCTGGCCCGCGCCATCGACGAGCGGGGTTTCGAGGCCCTGTGGTTCATCGACTTCCAGCTCGGCATGAAGGACGTGTACGCCGCGATGAACCTGGCAGCGCTGGCCACCGACGAGGTGCTCATCGGCGCCGGCGTCACCAATCTCGTCACCCGTCACCCCACCGTCACGGCCAACGCCACCGCGGCTGTCGACGAGCTGTCCGGCGGCCGCGCTGTGCTGGGTCTCGGCGCGGGCTGGTCAGCAGTGCTCGGCGCCGGGGGCGCGCCGTCCAAGCTGGCCGAGCTGCGCTCGGGCATCGACGAGTTCCGGCAGCTCTTCAGCGGCGAGCCATGCGATCTCTACGGCACCCAGGTGCGCCTGGCCACCGCGACGCGGCAAGTCCCCATCTATCTGGCTGTGTCCCAGCCCGCCATGCTGCAGCTCGCCGCGCAGACGTGCGACGGCGTCGTGCTCATGGGCGCCGCCGACCCCGAATTCTGCAAGTGGCAGCTCGAGTTCATCCATCAGGGGCTGGCTGCCGCCGGTCGCGACCGTTCGGAGCTGACCGTCGACCTGTTCGTCACGATGTCGATGAACGACAACCGTCAGACCGCCCTCGACGACGTCCGGGCCTGGGCCGTCAGCCAGGCGGCCACGTTCCATCCGTGGAAGCGCATGCCGCCTGCGTGGGAGCGATTCCGCCCCGAATTCGAGCGCGCTGCAGGCGCGTACGGACTGGTCGACCACCTGTCGCTCCAGGCCGAGCACAAGCACATCGTGTCCGATGACTTCGTCACGTCAGTGGCGCCGGCGGGCGACCGCGACACCTGCGTCGAACGGATCCGTGAGCTCTGGCAGCTCGATATCGACCGGATCACCTTCGCGCTGCTGTCGGGCGGTCGCGAGCAGCGTCTCGCGCAGCTGGCCGACGACCTCATCGCCAACGTCGAAGCAGAGGGAGACGACTGATGACAACCGAACCGCGAGTGGCGCTGGTGACCGCAGCCGCCGGCGCCGGCATCGGGGCCGCCGCGGCGAGGCGGCTCGCCCACGACGGCTTCGATGTGGTGGTCACTGACGCTCACGAGCGCCGGTGCCACGAGTTCGCCGACGAGCTCGCCGGTGAAGTGGGCAGCCAGGTCAGCTCGTACCACCTCGATGTCACCGACCACGCCCAGGTGCAGGCCGTCATCGAGGAGGCCGCTGCGGCCAAGGGCAGGCTCGATGTGCTGGTCAACAACGCAGGCTGGTCGAAGATCGAGCCGGTGGCCGAGATGTCGACCGAGACGTGGCAGCGTTGCCTCGACGTCGACCTGACCGGCACGTTCGTGTGCATGCGCGCTGCGCTCCCGCACATGATCGCCGCAGGGAGCGGCTCGATCATCAACATCTCGTCGATAGCCGCCTGGGAGATGTCGGCCGAGCACGGCGCCGCCTATTCCGCTGCCAAGGCCGGAGTGCTCGCACTCACCCGGGTGGCCGCCGCGGAGAATGGCAGCCACGGCGTGCGTGTCAACGCGATCGCCCCGGGCCTGATCTACAACGACTTCCTGCGCAAGATCTATCCGGAAGACTTCTTCACGAACTACCTGATCGAAAAGGCGTTCCTGGGTCGCATCGGCCAGCCGGACGATGTCGCAGCCATGGTCTCGTTGCTGGCGTCAGATGAGTCCAGTTACGTCACCGGCGAAGTGTTCACGGTCTCGGGCGGCGTGTCGGCTCGTGGATGAGGGACCCCTGTGGTGGCCGGTGCGCCAGCTCATCGATGCGTACCGCGGCGGCTCGCTGTCACCCGTCGAGGTCTGTGAACAAGCGCAAGAGCGCATCGCACAGGTCAACCCGCTGCTGAACGCGGTCGTCCTCACCACGTCGGAGCTGGCCCGCGGCCAGGCGGTCGCCGCGGAGGCGGCGTATCGCAACGGCACTGCCGGCCCGCTCGCCGGCGTCCCGGTCTCGATCAAGGACGCCTTCCATATCGAAGGTCACGTCACCACGCTCGGGTCGCTGGCGCACGCCGACGACGTGATGGCGCACGACTCGGGCGCCGTTCGCCGGCTGCGCCGTGCCGGGGCGGTCTTCGTCGGCAAAACCAACGTGCCGGAGTTCTGCCAATCGGCCACCACCGACAACCTGCTGGGTCCCGACACGGCGAATCCCTTCGACCTCCGTCGCACCGCTGGCGGTTCCAGCGGCGGCGCTGCATCGTCGGTTGCCGCGGGCATGTGCACGCTCGGCCTCGGGTCGGACGGCGGCGGATCGATCCGCATTCCTGCTTCGTTCTGCGGCCTCGTCGGATTCAAGCCCACCTACGGAACTGTCCACGACGAGCAAGGGTTCCGTGCGTTCAGCCCGTTCATCTCCGTCGGTCCCTTGGCGCGATGCGTCGCCGATGTCCGTTGCATGCATGCGGTGCTCGCCGACGGCGACGGCGGTCGGGACACCTCCGGCGATGCGGCATCCCGCCGCGTGGCGTGGTGTGCCACGCCCGAGGGTCGCCCGATCGATGCCGGGGTCGGCGCCGTGGCCGCTGCCGCGATGGAGGTGCTTGCGTCGTGCGGTCATGACGTGCACCCGGTGGATCTTGATCTCGGCGGCTGGGAGGAGATCTTCGGCCCACTGGTGCTGGCCGACGAGGGCGAGCGCCGCGGCCACCTGCTGGACGGCCCCCACGAGCTGACCTGGTACTGCCGCCGGTCCCTCGAGGCGGCAGATCGACTCGACCCCGTCGCTGTCTTGACTGCCCGCACTGCGTTGGTGACGTACCGAGAGCGCGTCAACCGCTGGTTCGGTGACTACGACGTGATCGCCACCCCCGCTACGGCCACCACCGCGTTCGAGCTCGGCTGCCGGCCGTCTGCCATCGCCGGCGAGCCCGTGTCGAAGCTGTGGGGCGCGTTCCCGTTCGCCGTGCCGTTCAACGTCTCCGGGCATCCCGCGGTGGTGCTGCCCGTCGGGTTCGTCGAGGGGCTGCCGGCAGCAATCCAGCTCGTCGGACGGCACGGAGGCGACGACGAGCTGCTGGCCGTTGCCGAGCAGCTCGAAGGGGCGCTGGATGTGCGCCCCTTCGCTTCATCGGCTCTTCGCGCGCTCGCCTCCTACACGGTGGGCGACAGCTTCTAGCTCGCGCGGGATGCCAGAAGGTCTGCGACGTGGTTGGCGGTGCTCTCGCCGCTGGATAGGGCGCCGTTGACCGACGGGATGCCCATGTAGTCGCCTGCCAGGAACAGGCTGTCGATGCTGTCTGCGAGCTGGCCGGGCACCTCCGCCAGCGCGGCGAGCATTCCGGGCTCGCCCATGCACAGCGCCTCTTCCCAGCGATAAACGCGAAAGAACAGGCCCTCGTCGTCGCCGGGAAGGGCTGAGCCGGGCGGCGCGTTCCGGCGAGCGGCGCCCAGCAGCTCGCGCTTGATCGTCTCGTCGTCCAGCGGGATCAGCTCCTTGGCGCGGTCGCGCCCGATGAGCAGGTCGAGAATGCTGTGGCCCGGCGGCGCGCACGCTGGCAGGAACTTGGATCGGTCCATCAGCAGCGGGGCGTCGTGGTCTTCCGCGTAGATCGCGCCATGCCAGTCCGCGGGCAGCGGGGAGCGGTCGAGGCCGATCACCACTCGGCAACCGGTCGAATAGCTGACAGTGCCCAGCGCCTGGCGGACCGCTGCCGGCAGCTCGGGCACCAGGTCTGCGACCTTCGTGCCCGGCACGGCACAGATGACCGCGTCGGCCTCGATGGTCTCGCCGTCGACGACCACGCCGGTCGCCGTGCCGTCTGCGACGACGATCCTGCTGACGGGAGCCGACGCCCGGGTGACATCAGCGCACTCGGCGGCCAGCGCTGCGCTCAGCGAGCCGATGCCCCGCTCGGGCATGAACACCTCGCCGTCGCTCAGCATCGTCTCGCCGATGTAGGCCCGCATCAGCGCCTGGCCGGCCGGCGCCGGATCGCCCAGGATCATCTTGAGCGGCCCGCTCAGCGTCACTTGCAGCTTCTCGGGCACACCCAGCCGCTCCAGGTACTCGCCGAAGCTCTCGCCGTCGTCGATCTCGGCGAGGGGGCTGTCGCTGGCAAAGCTCATGTAGTCCGACTGGCGACGGATCTGGCTCATCACCTTGGTGCCGGCCCGGAACCCCGACGGCGACAGGAAGCCCATGGCTGCCGCCGCGGGCAGCTGCCGCACGAAGCTGCGCAGCGACTGGTCCGGCGTGGTGGTCACCCAGCGCCCGCCGCGCAGGTGCCCGAACTTCATCTGCGAGCGCACCAGCGGCAGCCCCAGCTCCTCGCAGATGCGGAACGCGGTGTCGTAGGTGGCGGTGAAGACGAAAGCGCCCATGTCCACCGAGAACCCGTCCACCGTCTCGCCCTTGCCGCGACCGCCCGCTCGGTCGGAACCCTCGAGCAGCAGGGGAGTGATGCCCCGCTTCATCAGCGTGTAGGCGGCGCTGAGCCCGGCGAAGCCCCCGCCCACGATGACGACCCGCTCTCTGCTCATGCGACCGGCTCCCTTCTGGTTGGCACCGGCGCCCCCGGTGACTGAACGCTATGGCGGCGCCGGCCGCAGGGCAGCCGGATGGTGACGGTGACGCCGCGCCCGCAGCTCAGGCCTCAGTCGAGGCAGCCAAGCGGTAGCCGACGCCGTGCTCGGTGAAGATGTAGACGGGCGCTGCAACGTTGTCGCCCAGCTTTGCCCGCAGCTTCCTGACGGCGGCGCGCACGCGGTCGGTGTGGTTCGACTCCGAGTGGCCCCATATCTGCCGCAGCAGCATGTCGGTGGTCACCACCCCTCCTGCATTTGCGGCGAGCACACGCAGCACGTCGAACTCGGTGGCGGTGAGGGCGACAGCGCGGCTGCCCAGGCTCACCTGTCGCCGTGTGAAGTCCACCCTGAGGTCGCCGCGCATGTAGGTCTGGGGTCCGGCACGGTTGCGGAGCACAGCCTGGACCCGCGCAACGAGCTCGATGGCCGAGAACGGCTTGACGATGTAGTCGGCTGCGCCGTTCTCCAGCGCTCTGGCGATCGTCTCGTCCCTGCCGTATCCGGAGATGAAGATGATCGGCAGGTCGGCGAGTTCCGGGGTGCGGTTCATCAGCTCGATGCCGTCAGTTCCGGGGAGCATCAGGTCGAGCAGTACCAGGCTGGGCCGTTCCGCTCGGATGAGCTCGCGAAGCTTGCCGGGGTCGCCCGACGTCAGCGGGGCGTAGCCGGCCGTCGCGAGCGCGTTCCGCACCATGTACAGGGCCTGCGGGTCGTCGTCCACGACGAGCACCGTTGTCCTGGCCTCTGAGTGCTCGGTCGAGCGCTGTTCGGCGGTGCGCGGCGCTGTCTCGGCGGAAGCGGCGGGAATCGTGAACGTGAAGCGTGCGCCTGTGTCGGTGCCGGCGCTCTGGGCTCGGATGCGGCCGCCGTGGGCCTCTACGAGCCCCTTGCAGATGGCTAGGCCCAGTCCGGTGCCATCCGCGAGGCCCGAGCGCCGCTTGAACAGGTGCGGGAGCTGCTCAGGCGGGATCCCGCTTCCTTGGTCGGTCACCGAGATCGCGATGAAACCGCTCTCGTGGATCGCCTCGACCCGGATGGGAGACGTGGTGGGCGCGTGCCGGGCCGCATTCGACAGAAGGTTGTTCAGCACCTGCGTGATGCGCTCGGGGTCGGCCATGGCCGGCGGCAGCGTCGGCGAGAGATCGATGACGACAGGGTTGCTCCCGCCCGCGCTGAGGAAGTTGTTCCTGGCCTTGTCGACCAGATCGGAGACGGTGGACGGCTGGGGAGTGACCGTGAGCGTGCCGGCTTCGATGCTCCCGGCGTCCAGCAGATTGGAGATGAGACCACGCATGTGGTCGGCCTGCTCGTCGATGATGCGGAAGAACTGAAGCAGTTCCGACTGGGGCGGTGCCGGCGTCGTCCCGAGCACGGTCGCTGCGGAGCCCTTGATGGAGGTCAGCGGAGCCCGCAGCTCGTGGCTCACCATCTCGAGGAACTCCGCCCGCTGCCGCTCCAGCTCTTCGAGGCCGGCGAGGTCCTGCATGGTGATCACCACTGACTCGCTCTCGCCGCGTGCCGAGCCGATCGGGGTGACGCTCATCAACGTCCGCACCCGGCGCCCGTCGGGCACCGACAGGGTGACCTCCTCGGCACGCGTCTGCGCTGCGTGCTCCAGTTGCTGAGCCACGGGCACCTCTGTCAGGGACAGGTCCGGCCCGTCGCGCACACGCCATCTCACCACGTCGAGCAGGTCTTTGGTCCGCTGGCCCGGGTTGCGGAGCTTGTCGGCGATTCGGCGTGCTTCCAGATTGGACGACACGACGCGACCGGCGCCCACGTCATAGACCACGACCCCGATCGGTGACGTCTCCACCAGTGCTTCCAGATCGGCGCGAGCCCGGTTCACGGCAGTGTGCGTCCGGGCGTTCGAGATTGCCGCCGCGGCCTGCGAAGCGAACAAGTTGAGGAGTTCCTCGTCCTCGCCGGTGAATTCTTGGTCGTCTGCCTGGCCGTCTTTCTTGTCTCCCAGAAAGAACATGCCGAGATGCTCGCCCTGGTGCAGCATCGGCGTGCCCTGCAGGGTCGTTGAGGTCCAGGCGGGCGAGGAGAGCCCGAGTGACCGGAGATACTCGGCGAGATCGGGAATCTGCACCGGCGCGCCGAGATCCCGCAGGTGCTCGAAGAACCGCAGTCCGTCCGGCCACTCCACCATCACGCGGCGGCTCTCGGGCGAAAAACCTCCCGTGACGTATTCCTGTAGCTCGCCTCGCTCGTCGACCGTGATGATGACTCCCAGCTGAGCCCCCGTGAGCTCTCGAGCGCTTTCCAGCACTTCCTCGAGGACCGTGGCGTCATCGAGGCTCTGATTGATGCGCAGGATTGCCGAGCTCAGCTTGGATATCCGGCTGCTGGCTGCGCCGTCGGCGGGTTGTTTCGATGAGTGACTGGCCAATGCTGCACCTCTGTCGAAGTATTGCGCGCAAATCACCGCGAGCAGTTGCATCTTGTGAATAGCAGGCGATGTAGCACCGACTTAGTCACAAAACGGCCAGCAATAATCACAACTTTCTCACATTCGCCATCCCATAGTGCGCGATTTCTTTCGCAATCACGAGCCGTCGAGTGCTGTGGCACAGCTGTGCACCGGGATCTAGCGAGCTCCGTCGCGGCCTGGTACGCCGCGCGACACCAGCAATGACCTGCATGAACGCTGCCGTCCACCTAGAGAGAATTGCAAAGAAACAATGCATGTCGCGGCCGAATTCTCTAAAGAAGTAGCGAACTAGTCACAAATATCGGCAGAAAGAGCACAGCTCATTCACAAAATAGGCCTTGGCGCACGGATGTTGATATTTGTGGCTCAGATACGACGGTGTTTGGCCCATGAGACCCCCGAATTGGCGTGCACAACGGTTTTAGTGTGGTTCTAGATCATGCTAATTTCAGGAAAGTTCTGGGGGTCAGTCATCATCTATGACTGCGGCCGTGGGGGGGACAAAGAGGACGTCTGACTCCACCTGGAGTCTGAAGTCGACGCAGCTACCGGCCGGGCCCGAACAGAACGCAAAGGAACGTTCACAACTGGAGGATGCGATGTCAATGCTTCGCAGATTGATATTGCCGTTGATGGCCTTCGCCCTGGTGGCATCGGCCTGTACGAGCGATGACGATGAGGCGGCGCCGGCAACAGAGGCTCCGGCCGCTACCGAGGCGCCCGCCGCCACGGAAGCACCGGCGGCCGCCGAAGCACCGGAGGCCGAGGAGGAGATGGCGATGGAAGACTCGTCAGATCCCATCCGGATTCCGCTGCACAACTGGTCGAGCCAACTCGTCGGCGCTGAGGTGGTCGGCGGAATCCTGGAGGCGGCCGGCTTCAGCGTGGAGTACGTGCCGTCCGACAGCCAGGTCGTGTACCAGTCCATGTGCGACGGCGATATCGAGCTGGTGCATGAGGTCTGGGAAGGCGCCTTCGGCGTGGCCTTCCAAGAGCAGGTCGACGCCGGCTGCGTGCTCGACTGGGCCACCCACAACGCGGTGACGCGTGAGGAGTGGTGGTACCCGATCTACGTGGAGGAGCAGTGCCCCGGTCTTCCGGACTGGGAGGCGCTGAACGCGTGCGCTCACCTGTTCGCGACCGCTGAGACCGGCGACAAGGGCCGCTTCCTGGGCGGACCGGTCGACTGGCTCAAGGGCGACGAGGAGCGTGTCGAGGGCCTCGGCATGGACTTCGAGGTGATCAACGCCGGTTCGGCGGCCACGCTGTGGGCCGAGCTGGACGCCGCCTCGGCGGACAACACGCCGATCGTGCTGTTCAACTGGACGCCCAACTTCGTGGAAGCCGTCTATGAGGGCAAGTTCATCGAGTTCCCGACCTTCGAGGACGCCTGCCGCACCGATCCCGAGTGGGGCACCAACAAGGAGCTGACCCATGACTGCGGCAACCCCGCCGACGGCTACCTCAAGACCGGCGTGGGCATCCACTTCCCAGAGAAGTGGCCCACGGCAGCGGCGATCGTGCAGCGCATGGACTTCACCAATCCGATGCTGGCCGCCATGGCCGCAGCGGTGGATGTGGACGGCAAGGAAGCATCAGAGGCAGCCCAGGAATGGCTGGCTGCCAACGAGGATCTCTGGCGGAGCTGGATCGACGGCTGAGCGGTCCAGCGGGCAAAGAGCGGACCTCCTCCCGAGGCGCGGTTGACGGGGAAGGGCTCGCCGATCTCGGATCTGGCGATCCCGGGATCGGCGCTCTTCCCCGTCGGCTGCCTAGGTCATTCAGCGGAGCGCATGTGGTGCTGTTGTGAACGGTGACGCCGTGATCTCGTGCCGCGATGTGTGGAAGCTCTACGGCCCCGATCCCCAGCGATTCCTCGAGCGTCACGACGGCGCGCCGTCGGTCGATGCGGTGAAGGATGCCGGCTACATCCCGGCGGTGGTGGCGGCGAGCCTCGACGTGATGCCCGGCGAGATCCTGGTGCTGATGGGTCTCAGCGGCTCGGGCAAGTCGACGCTGGTGCGGTGCCTGTCGCGCCTGATCGAGCCGACAGCGGGCAGGATCCATTTTGCGGGCGTCGACTTGCTGGCGGCATCGAGCCGTGAGCTGATTGACATGCGCCGGCACCGGATGGGCATGGTGTTCCAGCACTTCGCGCTGTTCCCGCATCGCACGGTCGCGGAGAACATCACCTTCCCCTTGGAGGTGCAGGGTGTGGACGGGGCCACCCGGAGGGCCCGGGCCGAGGAGATCCTGGCGCTGGTGGGGCTCGAGGGCCGCGGCGGCTACTACCCGCGGGAGCTCTCCGGCGGTCAGCAGCAGCGGGTGGGCATCGGCAGGTCGCTCGCGGTGGAGCCAGACGTGTGGTTCCTGGACGAGCCCTTCTCGGCGCTGGACCCGCTGATCCGGCGCGAGATGCAAGACGAGTTCCTGCGCCTGCAGTCGGTGCTGCACAAGACCATCGTGTTCATCACGCACGATTTCAGCGAGGCGATCCGCTTGGCCGACCGCATCGCCATTCTCTACGAGGGCCAGATCGTGCAGCTCGGCAGTGCCGAAGACCTGGTGACGCAGCCGGCGACCGACTACGTGCGCAACTTCGCCCGTGACGTCCAGCGGGACCGGATACTCACCGCCCGCAGCGTGATGGGGGCAGCGGCCGACGCCGCGGCCGAGGCAGCGGCTGTACCGGCTGATGCGGTGCTGCGGGACATCGCGGCGAGCGTGCTGGGTGCCGCAGAGAACCTCCGGGTGGTCGACGGCGACGACACGACAGTCGGCAGCCTGAGCCGTGACGCGGTGATCGATGCCATCTGGGGTGCCAACGGCTCCGAGGTGGGCGACTGAGGCCGATGGCCGCCGCGACTGAGTCTGCTGTGGAGTCTGCTGCGGGATCTGCCACGGAATCCGCTGCACCACGAAGCCTGCTGGAGCGAGCCCGTCGTCTGCGGGGCTGGCGCATGGCGCTGCTGCTGGTGTCGCCCTACCTCGCCATACAGGTCTTCCACCAGGCGGCGCCGGGCTGGTTCCCCGACTTCCTGTCGAAGCTGGGCGAGTTCCGGTTCCTGCCCGACTGGGCCAACGAAGCGCTGCTGTATCTCAAGGACGAGCAGCTCTTGGGGCTGTTCAACGTCAAGGACGTCACCCGCACGGTCTCGGGCTGGCTGGAGTACCCGCTGGACATCAGCGAGCAGCTGCTCATCGCCGGCGACGGCCCCTTCGGCTTGGGCGCGGTGCCGTGGGTGGTGCTGGTGGGCCTGTTCGCGGTGGCGGGGGCGAAGTTCGGCGGCTGGCGGCTGGCGGTGGTGGCCGGCGGCTGCTCGCTCTACCTGGTGTTCTTCGACATCTGGGACGACTCCATGATCACGTTGTCGATCGTGGTGGTGGTGGCCCCGCTGGCGGCCCTGTTCGGCTGGGCGGCCGGCCTGGCAGCGGCGAAGGCGAAGTGGTTCGAGGGCCTGCTGGTGCCGGTGCTCAACGTGATGCAGTCGATGCCGCACTTCTCGTACCTGCTGCCGATCTCGGTGTTCATCGGCATCGGCGACGAGGCCGGCGCCATTGCCACGATCTTGTTCGCCGTTCCCCCGATGGCCCGGCTGACGCTGCTGGGCCTGCAGACGGTGCCCACCGAGGTGCTCGAAGCCGGCCTCACGTCGGGCTGCACGCGCTGGCAGATGCTGTGGAAGGTGGAGATGCCGGCGGCGCGCCCGCAGCTGCTCGTGGGCGTGAACCAGGTGCTGATGCAGTGCTTCGGCATGACCGTGCTGGCCTCGTTCGTCGGCACTCGCGGCCTGGGCCTGCCGCTGCTGAACTTCCTGCAGAGCCTGCGGATCGGCAAGGCGCTCGAGTACGGCGTAGCGATCGTGTTGATGGCCATCATGCTGGACCGCCTCAGCCAGGCCGCAGGCTCCCGCCGGCCCGAGCACGTCGACCTGTCGAAGTCGTGGCTGGCACGCCATCCCTACTGGGTCGCCACCGCTGCGGTGGCCGCCGTCGGCACGGCCCTGGCCCAGCTCACCAGTCACGCCCAGCTGCTGCCGAAGAGCTGGACGGTCAGCACCGCTCCGCTGTGGGAATGGCTGGTCGACTGGGTGCAGCTCAACTTGAAGACGCCGTTGGGCTACTTCCGGGACTTCATGATCACCGAAGTCCTGTTCCCGATGCGCGACGGCTTCGGTGCCCTGCCGTGGATCGGCCTGCTGGTGCTGGTGGCGGCAGTCGGGTGGCGATTCGGCGGCTGGAAGCTGGCAGCGATCGTGTCGCTGTTCGTGGCGTACCTGGCGTTCTCAGGCTTCTGGATCGAGTCGATGGAGACGCTGTACCTCGTGGTGGCGGCGCTGATCGTGAGCGTGGCCATCGGCGTGCCGATCGGTGTGTTCGCCTCGACGTCGGCTCGTCGCTATGCCGCGGTGCAAGTGGTGCTGGACACGTTCCAGGTGCTGCCGTCGTTCATCTATCTGATCCCGGTGGTCATGCTGTTCCGGGTCGGCCCGGTGGCGGCGCTGACGGCCATCGTCATCTACGCCACGGTTCCCGCTGTCCGCTACACGATGCTCGGCCTGCGCAATGTGCCGCCCGACATGGTCGAAGCCGCCGAGATGTCGGGCTGCACCCGCTGGCAGCTCCTGCGCAAGGTGAAGTTCCCGATGGCGTTCCCCGAGATCATGCTGGGCATGAACCAGGTGCTGCTGTTCGGGCTGCTGCTGGTGATCATCTCCGCGTTCATCGGGGGCATCGACGGCCTCGGCGACGAGATTTTGCTGGCCCGCACCGAGCAGGCCCTTGTCGGGGAGGGGTTGGTGGCCGGCTTCAACGTGGCCGTCATCGGGCTGACCGCGGACCAGCTCATCACCAACTACGCGCGCGAGCGCAAGGCCCAGCTCGGCATCAACTAGCCGCCGGCGCCCCGGGCCGCGGCCGCGAGACGTACGGCCGGCCGGAGCGTCAGGCCTTGCTGCCGAGATGCTCGCCGAACATGGCGAGCGCAGTGGCGTACGAGCGGGCAGCGCCCTCGGGGTGATAGGCGTGCCCACCCGGCACGGCGAACCCGTGGTCGGCACCCTCGATCACATCGATGCTGCCCCGCTCGCCCAGCTCGGCGACCGCATCGAGCAGGGGCTGGTTCTCTTCGAGCGATGCGAGCTGATCGGCGGCGCCCTGTGCCATGTGCAGCCGACCGGTCATCGTCGGCACCGACAGATGCGGTGAGTTGGGCTCGGACGTCACGCAGAACGAGGGATGCAGCCCCACGCCGGCGACGAAGGTGTCCGAGCGGCCGGCGAGCGTCCGTACCACGGTGCGCGCCCCGATGCAGTAGCCGATACATCCGGTGTTGACGGTGTCCACCGCCGGGTCGTCGTGCAGCGAGGCCAGCGCCACCGCGATGTCTGCGTCGACCATGTCATCGGTGGTGCCCAGCAGCAGGCCCAGGAATTCCTGCATCGCAGGGGAATCGGGGCCCTCGGCGAAGAGCGCCGCGATGTCGAACGTCAGCCACGGGCCGTTGCGCCAGTACCGGTCAGGCACCGCAACGCAGAAGCCCTCATCGGCGATGGCGTCTGCGGCTTCACGCGACCCGTCGTCGAATCCCGGTCCGTGATGGAAGAACATCACCAGCGGGAACGGGCCGTCGCCGTCGGGCCGGGCGACATACAGCCCAAGCTGCCCGTCGCCAGTGTCGAGTTCGCGTCGTTCAGTGTGCATGCGGCCCCCTAGCGTGATATGCGCCCGCGCACGGTAACCGCTCGCCGTTCGGCGCTATGACCGGCTGCCGAGTCGACACCGACAATTCGCTTTGTTCGATCGCACATCGGTGGTAAGGATGCTGTCCTTGCTAAAGTAAGGAAGTGGCGAAGGTGACGAGCAAGCTTCAGGTGACCGTGCCCAAGGCGGTGGCTGATCGCTACGGCATCAGGCCAGGCGACGAGATCCGCTTTGAGGAAGCGGGCGATGTGATTCGGGTGGTGCCCCCCTCGGCGCCTGCCCGCCCCGAGCTGGCCGACGTGGCGACGCGCCTTGCGCTGTTCGACGCTGCGACCGAGCGGCAGCGCCACCGGGAGGCGGCGACGACGTTCGAACGCGCCGGATCGCGGGGCTGGACCCGCGACGAGCTGTACGAGCGCGGCGGTCGTCTTGCTGATTGACACCAACGTGCTCGTGTACCGGGTCGATGCTCGCTTCCCAGACAAGCAGCAGGCAGCGGCCGAGCGGATGCGAGCCGGCATCGAGGACGGCCGCGCGTTCATCGCTCACCAGTCGATCGTCGAGTTCGTAGCCGCCACGACCAGAGGCGGGCCCGAGCGCCGGCTGCTCGACTTCGCCGAGGCGGCTCGGGAGGCAGAGGAGCTGATGGTGCAGTTCTCTGTCATCTACCCCGACGCAACGGTGCTGCACACTGCGTTGCGGGGCGCGGTGGCCTACGGCATGTCATGGTTCGATGCGCACCTGTGGGCATGCGCTGAGGTCAATGGCATCACCGAGCTGCTCTCGGAGGACTTCGAGCACGGCCGGCTGTACGGCACGGTCCGGGTCACGAACCCGTTCGCAGAACTGCGCTAGATGCCGGGCTGGGGGCGTGTCAGCTGCGCTCGATGACGCCGCAGGCGACACGGTCGCCGGCGCCGGCTTCGGATTGGTAGGTGTCCGGCTTGGCGTGGACGATGAACGCGGAGCCGTCGGCATCGAACACGGACGTCTCGGCGTCGGCCGCGAGCGTGATGAGGTCGGTGAAGTAGTCGGCCCGGGCGGTGCCGTCGCCGGCCGCATAGATGTTTGGAAGGTCGCCCGCGTGCAGACCGTCGGCGTACATGAAGCCGTGTCCGCGCTCGCCGGGCGCAAAGTGCCCGCCTGCTGCGCTGAAGTCCGGCGTGCAGGTGCCGACAGTGTGGATGTGGAATCCGTGGCCGCCGGGGCTCAGCCCGCTGATGTCGGCGGAGACCAGCACACCGTGCGGCCCCTGCTCCAGGGTGACGGTGCCCATCGGCGACCCGTCGGGCCCCGACATCGCTGCTGATGCTCGCTGGCCGACACCCGCGATGTCGTTGCCGTCGTCGTCACCGCTGCAGGCCGCGAGCGCCAGCACCACAAGCAGCCCCGCCATCAACCCGATGATCGTCTTCCGGAAGCGCATTCCCGATCCTGTCCGCCGATTCGACCCGAAACCCCGCCCACGCTAGGCGGTCAGTGCCGAATCAAGCGGCGAGGTAGGCGGCGGAACGGACGGCGTCGATGTCGATGTAGCAGCCCTGCAGGTGTCGGCGTTCGGTGGAGCGGAAGGCACGGCGGCCGTGCAGCACTCGGCGGTTGTCAAATGCGACCAGCTCGCCGGGTTGCAGGGTGATCTCGATGGCGAAGTCGTCGCTGTCGAGGAGTCGGGTGAAGTCGCGGTACGCAGCGTAGAAAGCAGCGGTGCCGGTATGGCAGGCCGGCAACGGCTCCATCGAGCGGTTGTTGACGCTGACCGCCCGCACTGCGCCATCGCTGTCGAGCTCGATGAGGGGACGCCGGGCGCGCAGGTCGACATTCGCGCTCCGAAAGCGGAAGCCGACCTCGGTAGTGGTGAGTGCTCTGAAGGCGGCGGGGCTGTCGTCGCGGAGGCGGGCAGCGGCCGCGAACCCGTCCACGAATCTGCTGGCGCCGCCGTCAGCGGCTGTGACCAGGCAGTGGAGGAGTTGCACCGTGGGGCAGGGTTCCCGGTACGGGTTGTCGGTGTGGGCGGGCAGGCCCAGCGGCGTGAAGGCCAGGTTGACGGGGTCGGGCTCGGCGATGACATCGAACAGGGCGCCGTAGTTGGTCTCCCGCACGAAGCCGATGGTGCTGGCGACGTCGAGCACCGTTCGGGGCTCGGTTCCGCAGTCGTGGAGCAGCGCGATGCCGCGGTGGGCGAGCTGTCGAGCGAACTTGGTGTGGTCGCAGTCTGGGCCGGTCCAGCGCGTGCTGTCGGAGCGGAGCTGCTTGGCGAAGGCGGGCGGCCATGGCTCGATGGGCAGGTCGGTGCGTTGGGCGGTGGGGATGCGACAGACGTGCCGCTCGCCTGAGCAGTGATGCAGCGTGACGGTCAGCTCGTTGTCGGGCGGGTGAGGCTGGTCGGTGCGGACGACCGTCCATCCTTCAAGCGCCGTGGCGTCGATGAGGTGCTGGTCGTTGCCGGGGTCGCGGCATTCGGCGCACCGGCACGCGTCGCGTGCCCAGGCGGGATCGATCGGACGGGCAGGTGTGAGCGCGGCGTCGATGAGGCTGCGGTAGGTCTCGAGGGGCGGGATCGTGAGACCGTGGACCTTGCCGGCATCGTCATAGCTGCGCAGCTGCAGCGCCTCAGCGACGAAGGGGCTTGCAGCGAACGCTCGCACTGCGTCGGTGCAGAGCGGGCCTCCCTGCTCGGCGAGCGACATCTGCGAGGCGAGGCTCAGCTGGTCGTGGTAGGCGGGCTCGACGGCGACCCGGTACTGCTTGGCGCGGACATGGGCGCGGATGGGCTCGACGATGGCGGGGGACAGGAGCGGCTGCAGTGCCCGGGCGCCGACCTCCGCGTGAGAGGGCAGGCCCCACTCGCCGGCGCGGGCCAGCAGGTGACCCACGTCGTGGAGCAGGCACGCCAGGACCATCTCGTCGCCGGCATTGTCGGCAGCGGCGAGCGCCGCGGCCTGCAGCGCGTGATCGAGCATGGTCACCTGCTCGCCGTAGGTGTGGTGTGCGCTGGCGGCCAGCAGGTCCACCAGCACGTCGTTGAGGGGCAGTTCCCGCCCGACCAGCGAGGTGCCTTCCCAGCGGCGGTCGGCGGCGAAACCGCACACGTCGGCGACGGTGGGGGCGATATCGAGGAGCGACGCTGCGGGCCAGCCCGAGGCGGGTCGGATGCGGCCGGGGGCGCGCACCACGACGAACGTCTCCATCACCTCGGGGACGGGGTCACCGTGGCCGGTGCCCAGGCCGCCGTGGTCGGTGGTGACGAGCACGTTGGCGTCGGGGCCGGCGGCCTCTGCCATCCGGGCGAGCGCGGCATCCGACTGGGTGACTGCGGTCTGGTACTCGGGGCTGCCCCAGCCGTGGTCGTGCCCGGCGAGGTCAGGTCCGATGAGGTACGCGAACACCAGGTCGTGGTGGGCTTCGCAGATGGCCGCGACTGCGGCGTCGACCACTTGGCGGTCATTGTCGGGGTCGTAGCCGCCGTCGATCACAAACCGCTGGGTGACGGCGCCGCATTCGATCACGTCGTCGAGCGGCAGCCAGCTGATGCAGGCCGCAGTGGAACGGCCGGCGCCGCGGGCTGCCTTGAGGAACGTGGGCGCGTCGGTGCGCAAACCAGCCGAGAGGTTCTCGATCACACCGTGGGTGGCAGGACCGACGCCGCGCAGCATCGACGTGTGCGCAGGCAGCGTCAGCGGCGGCGTCACCGTGCGGGCAGAAAAGCACGAGGCGCCCTCGAGGGCGAGCGTGGTGAGCGCGGGCATGGTGGTGCGGGTGATGTGCCGCGGGGCCAACCCGTCGATCGACACCACCACCGAGGGTGGTCGCTGAGCCGTCGTGCCCCGCAGAGTACGACTGGCGATTCGGGCGGAGCGTGATGGCTCCTGCCTGCGGCCCGGAGAGGACGGACCAGCGCACATCTACAGTGGCCTCGTGGGCCGCTCAAAATATTCGCAACTATCGCCCCGCCTGCGATGGGTCCGGTTGGCGTCGATTGTCGTGGCGGTTGCACTCATGGCTGCGGCGTGCGTCTCTGACGAGTTGCCGGACGACACGGCAGACGAAACGACGCCCGCGTCGACGAGCGAAGCGCCTGCCGAAAGTGACGAACCATCACCCGACGAACAGAGTTCCGTCAGCGCCGCAGTCGAGCCTGATGCCGAACCTCGCATCGACTTCCCCGCTGCGGTCACCGTTGCAGCCGGATATTTCCATGCGTGCATGGTGTCGCTTGATGGCGCCATGGCCTGCTGGGGTGCCAACAGCCACGGCCAAGCCGAACCGCCGGACGGAGAGTTCGCATCGGTGTCGATGGGCGGTCGCTTCGCGTGCGGTCTCCTCACCACCGCCGACGTGGCGTGCTGGGGCTCGAATGAGGCAGGTCAGACAGATGCTCCTGCTGGGAAGTTCGTCGCGATCGCCGCTGGCGACGACACCGCGTGCGGAATCCGTCTCGACCGCACGCTCGCCTGCTGGGGTTCGCTAGCAGTAGGTGACGAGCCACCCCCGGCGGGCTCGTTCAGCAAGGTGTCACTCGGCGTATCCCACGGGTGCGCGCTGGGGACTGATCGCACAGTTGCGTGCTGGGGACGTATCGAGCATGCCGAGTCGACGGTGCCCGCAGGAAGCTTCATCGATGTGGCGAGCGGGCCATTTCACTCGTGCGCTGTGCGCGACGACCAGAGCGTCACCTGCTGGGGCTTGAACACGCCGCTGCTCTCCAGCATTCCGAGCGGCACCTTCACCCAAGTCTCGGTGGGTGCCGGGCACGCCTGCGCGCTCGGCACCGGAGGCGAGGTGACGTGCTGGGGCAACAATTCGGCAGGTGCGGCCGATCCGCCTGCCGGACGCTTCGCATCGGTCGCGGCCGGCTCTCAGCAAACGTGCGCGGTGGGCATCGACAACAACGTGACGTGCTGGGGCTACCGGATCGACGATCTCGTCGAGATGCCGGCTGGCAAGTACTCAGCCGTCTCGGCTGCGTTCCGGCACAGCTGCGCTGTCCAAGCGGGCGGTCAGGTCGAGTGCTGGGGCGCGTGGCCGACGTCTCCCCCTGAGTTCCCGCCGGGCCAGTACACGGCTATCAACGCCAGCCTCCCGTGGTCGTGCGCGATCCGGGTTGACGGGGCGGCGGTGTGCCGCAGCTACGGCCGCGGAAGCTTCGAGCCTCCACGGGAGCGATTCACACAGATCGTGGCTGGGTCCACAGGCGGATGCGGATTGCGTGTCGACGGGATGGCGATCTGCTGGGACGACAGCGGTGTCCGGCTAGCGGATTCGCCTGCCGGCACGTTCGTCGAGCTTGCTGCCGCTGCGCACGTCGTGTGCGGGCTGCGGCCCGCGGGCACGATCCGTTGCTGGGGCGAGGACGAGTTCGGCACGGCGTCGCCACCCGCAGGCGGGGAGTTCCTCCAGCTCGCTGCGGGCAGTCATCACGCATGTGCCGTGGCCTTCGGGAGCCGGGTGGAGTGCTGGGGCGATGCGTCGGGCGGCAAGACCGACCCGCCCGACGGGCTGTATCGCTATGTGGACGTGGCTGCCGACTACGCGTGTGCGGTGCGCGTCGACGGGGCCATCG
The DNA here is from genome assembly GCF_965208555.1 of Candidatus Poriferisodalis sp. Classification (GTDB taxonomy): domain Bacteria; phylum Actinomycetota; class Acidimicrobiia; order Acidimicrobiales; family Poriferisodalaceae; genus Poriferisodalis. The sequence goes on from NZ_OZ242342.1 coordinate 2,236,622, forward strand.
CATGCTGGGGCGAAGGCGTGGCCGGCGATGCGGGTGCGCCGAGCGGCGTGTTCGGGAGAGTCTCGGTGGGGGACGGACACGCCTGTGCGACCCGGTCTGATGCCACGGTGGCCTGCTGGCTGACTCGGGCTGTCGGAACTCCGGACGCTGTCGAGGCGTTGGGACCGGGGGGCCGCGATGAGGCTGACGGCGGTGACGGCGACGGCGAGTACGTGTCCGGAGTATTCGACCCGCTGACAAGCCCGGAAATACTCGTGGAGATCGTCACACAGGTGCTGGAAAGCGACGTCGATGAGCCCGTGCGCTCATACAGCGTCGCCGACCTCGGCCCCTTCGGCTGGTCATTTCAGATCACCGAGTACGACGGGGAGTCCAACGAGCGGACGATCTCGCTGCAGGGCAGTCCCGACGACGAGCCGGAGGACATGGTCGGCAACGAGATCCTCACCGTGGACGGCGCCGTGTACATGCGCCTGCATATTCCTGCGGCGATCCGACAGGGATCGGGCATCGACATTCCGTCGGGTTGGTTCACCGTGGGCCGCGCCACGATGGAGTACCTCGGATTCGACTGCGGGCCGGCACAGGGGAGTCTGGGCTCTGACGGTGACGAAAGCGGTGATGAGTGCGTCCTTCCTGAAGCCGATGACTACTTCGCGGACTACGTGCTCGATGCGGCCGTCATCGGCGACGCGGAGATTCGCGGGGTTCCGACGACGGGCGTTCTGGCGACGCTGGACGCGGCCGCGGCGAGCCTGGTGCCGTCTGAGGGCGTGGAGGAAGGCAGCCTCGCAGACGTGCTGAGCGGCATCACGCCAACCGAACTCACGATCGAGCTGTGGCTGGACAAGCATCTGCGGATTCACCGGTCGGTCCTGACCGAGACCATGGACTGGCAGGCGCTGTCCGAACGGTTCGGCGTGGACTTCACGGCGCTGCCCGACGAGATCGTGACGACGACCGACTTCTACGACTTCGGTGCCGAGATCGACATTCGGGCACCGAGGCCCTCGGAGATCGAGGGCGAGCTCGGGGAGTGGCTCGACGAGATCGAGCTCCGGTTCGGACCCGAGGTGCGGGGCCAGCTCGAGTCGCTGCTCGTTTGAGCCTGACGGGCAGCCCGGAGAGCGGTCGGCCGGCCGCGACAATGGGAGTAGCTATGCCGACGTCCGCGAGGTTCGAGCAGTTCACGCTGGCGGGGATCGCAGCACTGCACCTCGGCGTCGGATTGACGCACACCTACGGCCATGCCGCCGCCGACGTGCCCATCCCGGGCGCCCAGCTCGCCTACATCGTTGTGGTGGTGACGCTCATGCCGCTGGTCGCGGTGTGGCTGGCGTTCCGTCGCAGCGTCCGGCTGGGCGCTGCGCTGTTCGCCGCATCGATGTATGCGTCGTTCGTGTTCGGCTACTTGCTGCACTTCGTCATCGACACACCAGACCTGCACTCCAACGTCGTCGGCGACGGCGCGGGTGTGTTCTTCCACACCGCACTGAGCCTGGCGCTCATCGAGTTCGTCGGCTTCGCGGTCGGGCTGGTAGTTGCAGTCCGTCGCACCCGCTGACGGCGCAGCCGCCCAACCGCTAGGCGGCGTTGACCTGGGGGAGGATCTCGTCGTTGAGCTGGCGGAGATCGTCCAGCGTCTTGGCGACCGGCACGTCGGCGAACGGCGGCCAGATGAGCGGCATGGTCATGCCGGCAGCCTTCAGCTCGATCAGGTTCTGCGTGATCTGGTCGGCGGTGCCGGCCAGCAGGTTCGTCAGCTTGCCGTTGCGGGCCTGATCGGTCGGCTCGTCGGTGATCACGAACCAGCACATGCTGGAGATCTCCATGTCGTCGATGCTGTGCGAGCTGTCGAGCTTGTCGAGCTCGTCGCCGAAGGCGGTGAGCCACTCGGTCAGTTCCTCGGGCGTGTCCTGGATGCCGATCCAGCCCGACAGGTTGTACTGGGCCACCCGCTTGGCGGAGATGGCCGGGTTGCGCAGGCCGCTCATGAAGATCGGCGGGTGCGGGTCCTGCAGTGGCTTGTGGCCGAAGCCGCTGGGGCCGAAGTCGGCGAACTCGCCGTGGTACTCGAACAGATCGTTCGTCCAGATGCCCAGGCAGATCTCGATGGTCTCGCGCACGTGCTTGTGGCGCTTCGGGAAGAGGTGCGATGCGCTTGCGGCGGCGAACTCCTCGGGCATCCAGCCCGAGCCGACCCCGACGTTGACGCGCCCGTTCGACAGGTGATCGACCGTGGCGATCTCGGCGGCGAACACGCCAGGCGAGCGGTAGGGCGTGTCGGTGATGCTCATGCCGATGCGGCACTTCGAGGTCTTCGCAGCGAGCCAGGGGATGAGCGGCCAGCCCTGGAACCACTGGCCGCGGGCCGAGACGGGGAGCTGGGTGGGGAACTGCTCCATCATCCCGAACGGGTACTCGAGCTCGCCCCGGTCGGAGACCTCGGGCACGACGATGCGGTCGAGCGTCCATATCGAGTCGAAGTCGAGTTCCTCGGCGAGGTCGGTGAGTTCCTCCAGCTCCTGGACGGTTACGTGGTCACGGAAGTTCGGCAAGTACAACGCCAGCTTCATGTCAGCCATGTCTGATTCCCCCTGTTCGTGCGGCAGCACCGATCGCCGCCGCCGACACGCCGAACGCTAGGAACCGCGCCTCACCACGGTCAAGCCGTTCCCCCGAGTCCGGCACGCGCAGTGGTGCCTAGTTGCGAGGACTATCGTCGGAGTGCTCATGTGGGATTGGCGCGACGGGTGGCAGTGATGGAGGGGTTGTGCGCCCGCCGCCGCTCGCCGAAGCGGGCTGTGCTGATGGGTGCGCTGTCGGCGATTGTCGTGCTCTTGTTGTTGGCGCCAGGTGTCCCGGCGGGGGCGCAGTCGACCGATGTCCCGTCGCCCCCAGAAGGGCTCTCGGTGACGTCGGTGACTCATGACTCGGTGACCCTTTCTTGGACGCCGCCGAGCGATGCGAGCGTGACGGGTTACCAGGTGCTTCGGCGCGATCACGCTGACGGCATCGCCAGCACCTATGCCGTCATCGCGGACGATCTGGGCAGTGACGTCACGTCGTACGTCGACACCGGCGTCTCGGCATCGTCGTCGTACTCGTACCAGGTCAAGGCGCGCAACGCGGCTGGCTTGAGCGCCTCGTCGAGGCATGTGCGCGCCGACACGCCGGCGGCACCGGCTCCCGTCACCTACAGCACCACCCCGGTCGCGCAGGTCTTCTCCAAGTCAGACCCCGGACCCAACTCGCCGCAGCCGAAATCGCCGCCGCCGCTTGGTCAGGGCTTGACGCAGAAAGACGACGGTCAATCGGGCCAGGAGAACAAGGACCCTGCTGACGAGTCGAAACAGCAGCGCTCAGATCACGACTCGCCGCAGCAAGATCCGACGCCGCCGAGTCAGCCGACTTCCAGCGCGTCCACCCCCGATCCGGACCCCCCCGAAGAAACAGACACTGAACCCGAGACCCAGCCGCCGCCTACGCGGAAGCAGTTGATGGAGCGCTTCACCGTCCGAGTGGCACCGGCTCCCGGGAACTGAGCCAGGACTCATCCGTCCGGCAGAGCCCGAGATCGCCCTACTCGGCACGTCAGCTCGTCGCCGTCGCTGGAGTCGGTGCTGTCGAGCACTAGGTGGGCGGCGTCGTCGGGGCGGTGCTCGGCTCGGTAGCGGTCCTCGACCGGCATCCAGATGTCTTCCCAGCGGGATCGTGCTGATTCGCCGTCACGAGCCAGTCCCCGGGCAAGCCGGGTGGGGCGGTCGGCCTCGACCCAGATGAGGAAGTGATACCAATCGCGGATCGACGGATGGGTGGTGTAGACGCCCTCGACGATGAGCGTGCCGTCATGCGGCGCGCTGATCCACTCGCTGAGCCGGTCTGCGTTCCAGTCGTAGCGCCGGTAGCGAATGGAGCCGCCGCGCTCGTGGGGCTCGAGCACCTCGCGCTCCAGTCGGGAGAGGTCGAAGAGACCGCCGATGCGTTGCTCCGATCTGGCTGGGTCGGTCGTCGGTCGACCGAAGTCGTCGCCGTGGACGAGCGCGGCCGAGGTCGGCCAACAACGGATCAGCTCTGCAACCAGCCTGCTCTTGCCAGATCCGCCAGGACCATCGATGCCGATCCGCAGTTGCGGGCCCATCGGCGCCACCGGCCGCACGATGTCGGCCACGCCAATCACACCGCTTGGAGGAATTCGCAGTGCCTCGCCGAGCACCGGAGCTATGCTGGCGTCATAAACCACCCGGCCCTTAAGGGGCCGGGTTTTCTTTTGCCTACCAGTCATCTGGCTTCGCGTAGGCGCCGACTAGGTCTGGCAACTGACAGCTCGTGAAGTCGGCTGCATCGAGCTGGTACCACCAGTGGTCGCCAACGCCATCGCTCTGGTTGCCCCGGAGATCGCCTGCGAGCCTGGCGGAGCTTGGGTTGACAACCCCGACCGGAATACGAAGACGACTCTCGCAAATGGGAAACCGCAGATCGCTGTCGTTCGAGATGACGATTGCGGCGTCAACAGACTGTGTCAGTACGTCAAGCAGAAGCTGGGACGCCAAGTTCACGTCGGAGCCCTTCTCCTCGTTGCGTAGTTGGGACACCATGAAGACGGCGTCAGGCACCGCGTTGCCCTGCGAGTCCTGCACCATGACCGGCCAGTGTGAAGTGACGACCTCCGGACGACCGCTGCTTCCGATGGTGGCAAGAGGTGCGTGCATCAGGCGTGGCTGGAACCGGCCCTCCATCAACTCATCGAAGGATCGGTGTTGTCGCAGTGCTGCCACGTACCGATCCTGATGCCGTCGACGGTTCCTGTTCGTATGGCCGTCGATGAATGCCGTGCAATAGACGATCCGATGCAACGTCGCACCTTGAGCGGTCCACGATCGCCGACGGTCGATGAGGCGTTGACTCAGCTGGCGGAGGTCCAGCCAACGCCATCCTGGCTGACCGCGGCCACAGATCGAACGTCCGCCGTAGAACAGGTTCAGTCCGTCGATGTAGGCGCCGACTCTCATCTGCCTCCTCCGCTCGCAAGGGTTGAACGCGAGACGGTGGCACATAATGGGTGGCGAGGCCCACTGGTTTTCCTGGCCGATAGTGACGGGGCGCGCAGGCTGCAGCGCCTACCGCGCCACTTGCCCGGGGCGCGGGCTAGTCGGGGATCCAGTCTTCGGTTTGGAGGCCGAGCCCGTCGGCGATGCGGTTGGCGTAGGCGTAGTAGCCGACGACTTCGGTGATGTCGAGGATGTCGCGGTCGCTGAAGCCGGCATCGCGCAGGGCGTCGACGTCGGCGTCGGTGGTGGCGGCGGGGGTCTCGGTGAGCTTGACGGCGTAGGCCAGCATGGCGGTGCGCTTTGCGGACAGCCCTGCGGTGGTCCAGTCGTGCTCGACGGCGGCGACGAGCTCGTCGTCGGCGATGAGGCGGCGCAGACCGCGCCGGTGGTGGACCACTCAGTAGTGGCAGTCGTTGGTGAGGCTGACGACCAGGGCGATGAGCTCGCGTTCGACCTTGCGCAGCGTGGCGGTGCCGGCCATGGCCGATTCGTAGAGGCCTTGGTGTGCGGCCATGCTGCGGGGGTTGAGCGAGTGGATGGCCAAGATGTGGTCGACCCGGCCCCAGGCGGGGTCCACGACCCGGGGGTACAGCTCGCCGAGCTCGCCGTCCCAGTCGTCGTCCGCAATGACCGTGATGCGCGCCATGAGCCAGCGTTTCACACCGAGTCGCTGTATCGTGTGTCCATTCCTCCCCGCCGTCCCGGCCTCGCCGGGCCTGGCGGGGTTATCTCTTTGTTGCTGTAGTCAGCGCAGTGTTGAGGTGTCGGGCGCTGAGCTGCGGAAACCGGTGCTCACGGTCAGCTAGATGCCACACAGCCGTTGCTCGCGAGTTGCGCGTAGCCTCAGCGTCGATGGCGGGGCTTGGGTTTCTCGGGTGACGAACGACACGATTCAGCGAGTCGAGCTGTCGTATTGGCGAGCGGTGCGTCGGGCGCTCGGAAGATTTCCGGAGTTCCGCAGTCGCGCCGAGTGGTGGACGTGGCACCTCGCAGCGACGGCTGTGCCCTGAAGCATCATTCCGTGGTCCAGGTACTGGACCTCCATCAGCCTCGTCGGCGCAATCACCCTCGTGGTCGTCTATGGGGCGGTGGCGTCGCTGGTCGGAGGTTGGTGGCTGCATCAGGGACGCAACCGCTTCCCCTTGAGTCCCGAAGCGGTACAGCGCATCGAGGCGCGCATGGACCGAAAGCAAGCGCGGGACGCCCATCGGGCTGAGCAATGGCGAGGCACGGTCTGACCGATCGCCGTTGTGTGCGCACGTTGATTGACGCTGGAACTTTGGGAGTCGTTCATTGGCGATAGCGACTGATTACGTTCCCGAGTCGTCGCTGGGGTGGCTGGACTTTGACAGTGCAGCGAGTGAGCGCGTCGGTGAGCTGCTGCGAGCGTTTGACGAGCCGGGCACGCTTGACGTTCTGGGTCTGGGCACTGTGCGGGATGCGTTCTCGGGGATGCTCAATCCTGGAACTTCGACCATTCAGACCAGGCTCCGCTACTTCCTCTTCGTGCCTTGGATCTGCGCTCGGCTTGAAGCCCAGCGTGTGCCGCCGGGGGAGTTCTCGCGCAGGCTTCGTGACGACGAGGCGCGACTGATCGATTGTCTCCGTCACCTCGGGCGCCTCCAAGGGGTCATCGGCTACACCGCCGGCCGGAATCTGAAGCGCATGCCGAGCGACGCCTACTGGGGAGGCCTGTGGACGTGGGGCCTGCGGCGGATGGACCTCAGCATCTCTGAGTACGGCCAGCGAGCCGCTGCTATCGGGAGGCATCAGCCCGATCGTGATGACGATCACAACGCGACGACGCGGACCGTCTCGATGTGGGCGGAGCTGCCGCCGCCTCCGGACGATTTCTTGCACGCAAAGATCACCTTCGATCTCACGTCCGACGAGGCGCAGCTGCTGGTGGATCACATCCAGCGCCGCCACGCTGGCACGTTGCTGGCAGTGCTGTGCGCGACGCCGCAAGCGGCTGCGCAGGTCGACTACCCGTGGGAGTTGCCAACACCCGGCATGCCGGCCCAGCTTGTCGAGATCCTCCGCCACGCTCGGAACTTCTCCGAGCTGACCGCCGGTCCTCAGCACGTCTATAACGTGCTCGTGGCACGTCAGGCCCGCGAAGAGCTGGCCTGGGACACCGACGAGCTGGAATCGGACGAACTTGCCCGCCTCGACAAGTGGACTAACCGGATAGCAGAGCGGCTCGACGATGTCCGCGCATGGGCCGACGATCTGCCCGAGTTCTGGGCCCTGCTGAACGAATTCGGCATCAACCTTGGCGTCCAGGAGTTCGTGAACGCCATGGTCGAGCGAATCGCGCATGACCCAGAGGGATTCGCCGAAGACTCAGCGGTCCACCGCAGAATCCGTGACCGCGAACTTCGCCTGAAATCGAAGCGGGCTCGGCTGGCGCATCGCTCCGCGCTGGAGAATTGGAACGGCCTGGGTGTCGGCGGGCAGTTCGACTTCCGCTGGGGCATCACGCAGAGCTACATGCGCGACATCGCCGCGGCCCTCGAGGTACACGCCTGATGCACCGGCTCACTGTCACGCCGGCGAACGCGAGCGCGCCAACGGCTACAGGCACCTGATGCTTCAGCCCACCAACCGCCTGACGCTCCTCGGCGCAATGCGACCGCCTGCGGGGTTCCGCATCGAGTCGGCGATGGCAGTCACTTTCACGCTCGATCTTCGAGCACTGCTGGCTGCCCCGGCCGCGTTCGCACTCTCCGGGCCGGACGGCATGGTTGCCGACGGCGAGCAACTGGAGCCTGTCGAGCTGCTGCACGCCCTCCGCTCCCATGCCAGCAAGATCACCGTATTCAACCAGGCCGGCTATACCGCTGTGCCGCCATCCCGCCGGGTGTTCGCCTTCCTCGAAGGCGCGGTAGTGCCGGTCGATGCGCCACGCGGCGGGATCGTGCATCCCAAGGTGTGGGTGCTCCGCTACGAGGCATGCGGTGATGAGCCCGCGGGCCAGGCCCGTGAGCAACGCCTGCGCGTGCTGGTGGCCAGCCGAAATCTCACGTTCGACCCGAGCTGGGATGCCGTGCTCCGGCTCGATGAGACCCCGGGTGCAGGCGGCGCTCGGCTCGAGCCGGTCGGGGAGCTGTTCGAAGGCCTGCTCGAAGCGGCGGTCCATGACGTCGCCCCAGGCCACCGACAGCGCGTCCAGTCCCTCGCAGCAGCACTGCAGACAGCCACGTTCGCCCTGCCCGACGGCGTGGACGACCTGCGGGTCCATGTGTTCGGTCTCGACGGCAGGTATTCGTCGCCAACGGGTTCGCCCTTCCCGGACAACGCCGAGCGCTCGCTGATCATCTCCCCGTTCGTGAGCGACGGTTTCTTCAGCTCAGTGCACCCGCATCCGGTCACCGAACTCGTGAGCTTGGAGGCGTGGCTCGATTCCCTGAAGCCAACCGCCCTCGCCAACGTGGGCACGACCTACTCGTTTGACGACGGCAGCCCGGTTGAGCTCGCCGCACCAGAAGATCAGACGTCGCCGCTGGATCCGGCCCGACCGCTCGCAGGACTGCACGCCAAGGTCTTCGCATTCGAATCCGGCGACCGGGCGCACCTGTTCGTGGGTTCAGCGAATGCGACCCGGTCTGCCTTCCACACCAGCGTCGAGATCCTCGTCGAGTTGATGGGACCCATCGCGACCCTCGGCGTCGACCGGCTCTGCGGCGGCACCGACGATGAGCCCGGTCTGCGCAACTGGTTCATCTCGTACCAGCGACCCGCCGACGCCCCGGTCCCGCTGCCCGACACATCGACACTGGACAGGGCGCGCGTTGCCATCGGACGGCTTCAGATCGAAGGAGTCGTCGAGGCGAGCGGGACGGACTGGGCCGTCACGTACCGAACGAGCGAACCGCTGCCGAGCTTGGATAACACAGTTATCCACTGCTGGCCGCTCTCGTCGGCGGGCAACAGGCGTGAAGTGGCCGGGGGCAGCCCCTTGGAGGAACGCTTCGAGACGAGCCTCGAAGCCATGAGCGGCTTCCTTGCGTTCGAACTCGAACAGGACGACGGCGCGGTGACCGAATTCGTGGTGCCCGTCCCCCTACGAGGCGTACCCGAGCATCGGGAACGGTTCCTCTTGCGTTCCCTCATCGGCAACGCAGAGCGCTTCTTCCGCTATCTGCTGGCACTGCTCGACGAGGATCCCGGCCAGCTGGACCTGCTGGAAGCGGTGGAGCGAGCCAGCACCGACGCCTGGGACGACGAAGCCGGCGTAGCCGCCCTGCCGGTGCTGGAGAAGCTGCTGCGAACGATGCGCCGAGACCCCGCGAAGCTGGCCGGGCTTCACCCGCTCGTGTCGGATCTTGCTGACGACGACGTCCTGCCGGTGGGCTTCGCCGAACTCTGGATGACCATCTTCAACGTGGCGATGGCAGGGGCAGACCCGAGTGTCAACGGGGCAGCGCTTGAAGGAGCACCGGCCGAGTGACTCAAGGGCACGTCGACGTCGAAGCCGTCCTCGGCGACTTGAAGGACTTCCAACAGCGGACCGCTCGTTGGACCTTCCAGCGGATGTTCGACAAGCACGATCCGGCGTACCGATTCTTGGTGGCCGACGAAGTCGGTCTCGGCAAGACCCACATCGCCAAGGGCGTGATCGCCCAGGTCATCGAACACCTCGGCCGCATTGGCGACTCACGCCACGACATCGTGTACGTCTGCTCGAACGCAGCGATCGCCCGTCAGAACCTCCGCAAACTCGTCCCCAAAGGCATCGAGCCGCTCGAAGACGTCGGCCGGCTCGCCATGCTGCCGCTCACCGCGTTGAACGAGGGCCAGGGCACACAGCCGGGCATCAATCTCATTGCGATCACGCCCGGCACATCGCTGAAGTTCGGTCGCAGCACCGGCCAGTTTCGGGAGCGCTGCCTGGCGTACACATTCCTGCGGGCGCACTGGGGTGCCGAGGTCATGACCGCCCCGGCCCGATGGATCTTCTGGGATGGCGTCACGGCCGGAAATCCCGATGGACGCCTGCGTTCATGGGAGCGCGAATACCGGCCGAAGATCGCTGGCTCGCTCAAGGCATTCGCCGACGAGCTTGCCGAGGTGGACAAGTCGCGCCGTCGCCACGGCCAACCGACGCTTCGCACGCTCTTCGACCGGCTGGTCGATGGACTGAAGTGGAAGCGCACGTTTCCCGGTGACCTGTGGGACGACCGCAGAGTGCTGATCGGTGAAGTCCGCCGCATCTTGGCGATCGTCGGCATTGCCGCGCTTGAGCCCGATCTCGTAGTGCTGGACGAGTTCCAACGCTTCAAGGACCTGCTGCGACCCGATCCGGACAACTTCGCCGCCGAGCTGGCACACCGCCTGTTCGACTACAAGGACAGCGTCACCGGTCGTCTCACACGGACGCTGCTGCTGTCAGCCACCCCGTACCGCATGTACACGACGGCAGACGAGATCGACAGCGACCACTACGCCGACTTCCTCGACACGTGCACGTTCCTGTTCCAGGACGAGGAGCGGGTCGAACGGCTGAGGCAGCGCTTCGCCGGTCTCCGGTCCGCGCTCACCTCCGCGGAGTCGCTGCCGAATGCGGAAGCGATCTGCGAAGACATCAGCACCGATCTGCGCAGGGTGATGTCACGGACAGAACGGCTCGCCGCCACGCCGAGCCGTGACGGGATGCTCGCCGAGTACGAGGCTCAGGTGACGGTGGCACCCGATGACCTGCGTGCGTACATGCGAATCGGCCAACTTGCGGAGAAGGTCGAGCATCACGAGCCCACCGAGTACTGGAAGTCGGGCCCGTATCTCGTCAACTTCATGGAGCGGTACAAGCTGAAGGAAGCTGTCAAGCAGGCCGCAGCCGATGGCCGGCTCGCCGAGGAAGGGCGGCTCGACCCTGGTCCCGGCTTGCTGAGCTGGGAAGACGTCGAGGCCTACCGGCGCATCGATCCCCAGAACGGCCGGCTTCGCTGGCTGCTCGAGGACTTGGAGAGGCACCGGGCATTCGAGTTGCTGTGGGTGCCGCCGTCGCTCCGCTACTACGACACCGGGTCGGTGTACGAATCGCCGGAGGCGACCGGCTTCACCAAGCGCCTGATCTTCTCGGGCTGGGCGGTCGTGCCGAAGGTCGTCTCGTCGCTGGTCAGCCTGGAGGCCGAACGGCACGCCTTCGCCGGTCGCAACCACAGCTACACCGCCGAGTACCACCGCCGGGGAGGCTCGCGCCTCGATTTCCGCACCAGTGAACGTGCGGCACGGGTAGCTCGGGCAGGGGAGGCACGAGGCACCCGGCGGGCTGCCACGATGACCGCATTCCTGCTCGTGTGGCCCAGTCCGAGCCTCGCTGAGCTGGGTGATCCGCGCCGTTTGGCCCGAGGCGGTCGGCGCGAGATCTCAGCGGTACTGGCCGAGGTCGAAGCGCGGGTCGCAGAGGCCATCGCGCCGCTCGTTCGGTCGGCACCCTCAGATGGGGTTGTCGACCGGCGCTGGTACTGGGCTGCGCTGCTGTTCCTCGACCGCGAGCTGCACCCTTCGGCGGCAGACCGGTTGCTGGCCCGCAACGGCGCTCAGTACTGGGAGGGCGAGAACGTTGGCCAGGTGTTCGCTGCTCATCTCGACGAAGCCCGTGAGATGGCCAGCTACGGACACTTTGCTCTTGGCCGTCCTCCTGATGATCTCGCAGCGGTGCTCGCCGAGGTCGCGATCGGCGGGCCAGCGCAATGCGCCCTGCGGGCGGTCAGCTCTGCCGTCGGCCTCCCGCGATCTCACGAGTCGACGGTCTCGAACGCTGCGTGGATTGCCGAGACGTTCCGGCGCTTCTTCAACGCACCCGAGATCACCGGCGTCATCGTGCGTGGAAGGCCTGATGGCCCCGATGGCGAGGCAGGCGTCGAGCGCTACTGGCGCGATGTGGTGCGGCATTCGATCGACGGCAACCTCCAAGCTGTGCTCGACGAGCACTGCCACGTGCTGCGCGACTGGCTCGGCCACGTGAACCTGACCGACGATGAGCAGCGCACCGCGGCAGCCGACGACATCGGCTACAAGGTCGAAGAGGCGCTGAGTCTTCGCACTACGTCATTCAGGGTCGACATTCCCAAACGAGAGGCACGCGGTCGGGAATTCAACCTGGAGGAGCACCGGCTGCGAACGAGGTTCGCTGTCGCATTCGGCAACCAGACGCTCGACGAGGAGCACGGCGAAGCTCGTATCGAGGCTGTTTCGAGGGCGTTCAATTCCCCGTTCTGGCCCTTCGTGCTCACTTCCACGTCGGTTGGGCAAGAGGGCCTCGATTTCCACCTGTGGTGTCACGCAGTCGTCCACTGGAACCTGCCGACCAACCCGGTCGACCTAGAGCAGCGCGAGGGCCGCGTGCACCGCTACAAGGGCCACGCCGTACGCCGAAATCTCGCCGCCACGCTCGGGCCGAACTTGCTCGCGAACGGCGTGCCGCCCCATGGCGACCTATGGAACGAACTCTTCGAAGCAGCGGTCGAGTCGAGCCCAAGCACCGACGGAGCGATCGTGCCGTACTGGGTCTTCAACGATGGCCCAGCGAAGATCCAACGCCACGTGCCCGTGCTGCCGTTCAGCCGAGACGCCGCAGCCGTGTCGCAACTGCGCAAGGCCCTCGCCGCTTACCGCCTCGCCTTCGGCCAACCGCGCCAAGAAGAGCTAGTCGAGTTCCTCAGCGCCGACCGCACCAATCAAGAGCTACTGCAGCTGACTGCCCGCCTGAAGATCGACCTCTCCCCGCCAACGCTCCTCGCCCGACGTGTCGGGGTGACAGACCTGTGATCGAGTTAGGCCGAGCAGGTGGAACTGCTGCGACGCTCTCGGCGGCGCGGCTGTGTAACACGCTTGGTTACACTTTTGGTTATCGCCGACGACCTGTCCGGCCACACGCCGCCGTTCCGGAATCCGCCGCTTGTCCTGACCGTGCTGGAGATCCGATATCCCGAGATTGCGGGTGGCTTGAGCGACGACGCCGTGGCAGCGATGAAGGAAGCGGTGCAAGACAGCTTGCCGATCATGGCGACGCAGATTGAGCAGCAGGTTGACGTGGCCGTGGAAGTGCCAGCTCCGCTGCAGGTCACACAGCGCACGGCACCAAGGTTCTGCACCCGTGACCAAGCGACTGCGCTAGTTGTCAGGCACGACGCGCTAGTTCTCGAGACCACGGCGTACGCGGGCTGGGTTGAGCACTTTCGGCCACTGGCGCGACAGGTCATCGAGACCTTGGAGCGCATCTGCGCGCCCGACGGCGTGTTGCGGATCGGCTTGCGGTACATCGACGAGATTCGGGTACCCAACGTCGGCGACGAGCCTGAGGACTGGGACGGCTACATCAACTCTCAATTGCTGGCCGCAGCGGCAGCTGAGCTGAGGCCGGCTGGGATGAACGCGACGGCGTGGCAAGGCCGCATCCAATACCAGACCGCGGCCTCGCACGCGCTGACTGTTCGTTACGGACCGCAGACGGGCTACGCCGTAGACCCCGAGGGGCCTACCCGGCGCAAGTCCGTGCATCCACCGGGACCGTATTTCTTGCTCGACTCTGATGCGTTTTGGACAAGCGAACATGAGATTCCCGAGTTCGCGGCAGACGGCATTCTCGAACGCTGCGATCGAGTGCATCAAGCAGCGAGCGACTTCTTCAAGATTGCAGTCACTGACAAGCTGCGCGTCGAAGTGTTCGACTGAAGCACGGATGCGCCGAGTACAAAGGACCTGACATGAGCCCGATAAGTCGCACCGATGACGCGCCCACCGGCGCGTCAGTCGGTCACGCACCGCCCCGCGTGGAGCGGACGAGGACGATTCAAGATGTCGTGGACGACATCGGGTTCCTGCGCAACCAGAGTGAGTTGCTGGTCAACGATTCTCAGGACCTACACGAGTCAATCGGACGCATGCACTCCGACGGCCTGGAGCAGGAGTTGCGCTCGACTGCGCTTCGCTTGGCTCAGGATCGCTTGCCGGCGATGCTGGACCGGCTCAGCATGCTGGGCTTCTCGTGGCGGGACATCGCCCGGGTCTGCGGAGTCTCGGTGCCTGCCGTCCGCAAATGGCGACAAGGCGAGTCAGCGACGGGGGAGAACCGGCAGCGCGTCGCCCGCGCAGTGGCGCTCTGCGAGATCGCCGAAGAGCGTTATCACATTGACGATGTCGCAGGATGGCTCGAAACGCCGGTGCACCCGGAGGCTCCGCTGAGTGGGCTCGACTTGATGGCATCAGAGCGTCTCGACCTCGTCCTCCATTTGGCCCGAGACCGGCATAGCGACCCCGAACGGGTCCTCGATGAGTTCGATTCTGACTGGCGTGTCCGCTACCGCTCCGACGTAGAGGTATTCACCGCCGCCGATGGCCTGGCGGGTCTTCGACTCACCGACTCTGACAGCTAGGTCATCTCAGTTGGCGGACGAAGCGCTTGAGTCTCCGGGTTCGCCTTCGGACCTGTACCTAGCTTCGTCGCCTGCGGAGGTTGAACAGGCACGTCCGTTCATGACGGGCGATGTCTTCCGAAGAGTCACCATTCCGGGTGTAACACCAGGCACAGCGCCCGAGGACGAGGGGCTCGGCATCGTTCTGACCCACCCGTGCTCGATGCGCGTTGATGGCGTGCAGTTGGCGCCACGACTTCACATGGCGCGAGTTGCCACCAACGAGGAGATCCCACTGAGGAAATGGCGAGATGGACACTTCAAGTTGATGCCGCTGCCCGAACTCGCCGGTGAGCACCAAGCCGCTCGCTTTGAGGACATGGGTCTCGTCGAATCGGCGTCACTGCTGCCGGAGCGACGCATCGCCTGCCTGTCGCCCTACGGCATCCACCTGCTCCAGCAACGCTTCATCTGGTACCTCACACGATTCTTGGTGCCAACTCACCGACTCGCCGAGGCCACTGAAGCAGTCTTTGAGGAAGCCGAACTGGAAGAAGAGTGGGTGAGCCGCGTAGCCGAGCGCGGCGCCGCGCGCCACGCATCTGTCGAGGCATTCCATCAGTGGATTCGGTCTCCTGACCAATCTGGGAGTTCACGACAGGAACGGCTCGCCGATCCACAGCACCGTGCGGGAATCCGTCGTGCGATGAGGCAGCATCTTGCGCACAGCTAGGCGGAGATCCAGTCTTCGGTTCGGAGGCCGAGCCCGTCGGCGATGCGGTTGGCGTACGCGTAGTAGCCGAGGACTTCGGTGATTTCGAGGAAGTCGCGGTCGCTGAAGCCAGCCTCGCGCTGTGCGATGTACTCGCGTTCGACCTTGCGCAGCGTGGCGGTGCCGGCCATGGCCGATTCGTAGAGGCCTTGGTGTGCAGCCATGCTGCGGGGGTTGAGCGAGTGGATGGCCAAGATGTGGTCGACCCGGCCCCAGGCGGGGTCCACGACCCGGGGGTACAGCTCGCCGAGCTCGCCGTCCCAGTCGTCGTCCGCAATGACCGTGATGCGCGCCATGAGCCAGCGTGACACACGACCGGACGAGACGCCGCGCGACAGGCCTCGCACCGGGACGCTCGACGACGTACATTCGCCCCAATCTGCCTCGTGACGGGCGGATCCCCAGTGGCCGACTATGGCGCCATCAATTGGTATCGGAAGCGTGAACGCCGAGAACAGCACCGACGAGCTCGAACGGATCATCCGAACGGTCGTGTTTGTGGCGCGCCTCGGCGAGGTCGACTGTCGCGGCTGGTGGGGCACCCATTCGTTCGGAGCCGCTGGACGGGTCGTGTTGAGGCGACGGCTGCCGCGTACTTGGCGGATGGCGGCACTCGAACTTGACATCGCAGCAGCCGCGAACCGCCACGACGATGTCATCAATCGACCTAACGCAGTACATCTATTCAGTGACAACTGGCCGGCGCGACGCTGGACGAGTGCATGGATCGCGGGGCAGAAGACTGCGGCGCAGCCTGATGCCTTGTTTGAGCATCTTGAGACCGTCGCGACCGATCGGCTGATCGAGAATCTCGGCGGGCCGCAGCGTCGCCCTAGTACTGCGGATCGGGCAGTTCGCGTTGGCTCGATCAGTGCCGGCGATATTGATTCGATTGCCGCGACCAGCGTGGCAATTGAACGGCTCGCAAGATCGTATTGCGGCATGGATGAAACCTTCGTAGTGCCGTACCTCGAGGTCACAAAGTGACGGGATTCACGTCCAACATCATGAAGGTGGGGGCGCACCTAGGCGACACGCGGGTCCTCGTAGGCGTTTGGGAGGACGACGCTTCCGATGAGGCCAACGTGACGCGGATCGTCAATGAGAATCTCCTTGCGCTACCGTCTCACTCGCGGGCCCGCGATGTCATGGTCCGGGCGTTGCGACCGCGTTTTGTCACACCCGATGCGGGCATCATTCCCGCGCTTCGGTGCCTCATGAGGCACTCCGGCGCATTTCGAGATGCCTGCTACTACGAGCTCACTCGTGTGGATGCGCTCGTAGCCGCCTTCGCAGCGGAGCAGCTTGCTGTTTGGTGGAATGAAGGCCGCACATTCGTTTCTACCTCTGACGCTCGCGAATGGATCGACCGACTCGTGGGCGACAAGCGAGTGCCATGCTGGTCCACGAACATCCGCGATCGTGTGGCTCGCGGAATGATGGCGGCATTGCGAGATCTAGGACGACTCACGGGTAAGCGCTCGAGCCCGCGCAAGGAAATTGTGCGTCCCGGAATCTCGGCCGGGGGTTTCGCCTACGTGGCTTTTCGGCTGCATCAGCAGGGCGAATCCAGCAGGGCAATTCTGGCGTCAACGGTGTGGCAACGTTGGTCACTCGACGAGAAGCGAGTCGATGAGATGATGCACCATGTGGCGTCGACTGGGGCAGCCCTCTACTCGATTGCCGGCTCAACGCTGCGTATCGACTGGCGAACTTGCTCGTTGGCGGAGGTCGTCGATGCAATTGTCTGAGCCGCTGGCCGACATCTCAAATCAAATAGTTGGCTACTACGACCGACAATTGGTACCTCCATTCATCGTGTACCAATATCCGCCATCGGATGAATACTTAGTTCGCCAAGAGCTGTTAGTGCTGACACGATGGCTCAAGGCTAAGCATGATATCGGCAGTCGGACGGTTTCACTGGCGGAGATATTCTGGGAATCACTGACTGAACATGGCCGACTGCAAATGGTTGTCGAAGCAGAACAAGCGGGAAACTATGCCGACGCGCAGCTGGCTGTGCGCCAGATCTTGGCTACTGCCCCTACACTCTCTGATCGCATTGTAGCGAAAATTGCAATTCCTCAAGACGAACGTGAAGCTGTCTTCTTGTACCGTGCTGGGGCATTGTATCCAGCACACCGCACTAGCTCTTTGCTCGACGCTTTGAAAGATAAAATTGATCGACCGGTTACCATGCTCTACCCAGGCCGATTAGTCGGAGACTACGGCCTGAGATTCATGGGCAAAACCGAACCGGCCTATGGATACCGGGCACTCATAGTTTCTCGTGAAGGAAAGCGCCAATGAACATAGGGCAGTTGTTTAGCCGTGAGATCGACAGAGATATCAAGGAGGTAATCAAGGTTGATGATCATGATGCGGTGCTTGACGAGGTAGAGGAATACGTACTCACTAGCCACATCGCGTCGCAAATGGTCGGAGCTCTCGAGTCCTTTCAGAGCACAATCAATAGTCCGAGCGAGGAGATCAACATTTGGATTAGTGGCTTCTTCGGTTCAGGCAAGTCATCATTCGCCAAGATACTAGGGTACCTGCTGGCCAATCCTCAGATTGATGGAAAGCCAGTTGCCAACCGATTCTTCGAGCTCCACGAGGTTCCGCCAGCCAAGGCCCTCTTGAATACAATCTACGCAGCGGCGCCGACTGAGACCGTGCTGCTTGATCTCAACACTTCTCCCAACGTGCTTGAGGAGGGTGAGCCAGTCGTATTGCCCATATATCGCACTCTGCTACAGGCGCTTGGCTACAGCCGAGATCCGGTTCTCGCGGAACTTGAGTTCGAACTTGAAGGAAGAAACGATTACATTGGGTTCAGCGTTAAATATGAAGAGGTATTCGCTACAGAGTGGGTCGACCAGCGGGACTTTATTACGGCCAAGAACCGGGCTAGTCGTGTACTTCATGAGCTTGATGACGCAACCTTTCCAGCGGCAGACTCATGGTCTAACGCGGCTAGCTTGCCTGCGGTTACTGCAAAATGGTTTGCCAATCGGGCTCTGGAATTGCTCCGGAGGCGGCGTCCTGGCAAAGAGCGACTGGTTCTGGTCGTAGATGAAGTCGGGCAGTACGTTTCTCGTTCTACCGACCGTATGCGTCACCTACAAGGTCTCGCGGAGGAATGCCAGAAGACAAAGGGTCGGCTTTGGCTAGTTGCTACATCGCAAGAAAAACTGACAGATGTTGTCGACAGCCTGGAAGGCAAGCAGACTGAACTGGCTAAGGCACAAGATCGCTTCCCTGTTCGAGTCGATCTGCTGCCATCGGACATCGACGAGGTCACTGGTAAACGAGTCCTCAACAAGACCGCGGCTGGCGCCGCGCGTGTTCGAGAATTGCTTGATGTGGATCGAAACAAGCTCGTGACGTCAGTTTCTCCACAATCTGACCGACATGGACCGTTCGCCGATGAGGACTTTGTGCGGCTCTATCCTCTCGTTCCTTATCAGCTTCACGTACTCATTGATGCTGTATCGGCTCGACGCGCGGAGGGTGGTGCGCCGCAAACCATGGGCGGATCTAATCGGACATTGATTCGCCATGCGCAACAGCTGATCAGTAATCAATCGGTGGGCCTTGCACCGATGCCAGTCGGCGCTCTCGTCACTCTGGATCGGTCCTATATGCTGCTCGAGGATGTCATCCCCACAGCTTGGAGGCACGAGGTCGATCAAGTTGCGGCTAAGCACGGAGATGAGAGTCTCGAGGTGAAGATCATGCGAGTAGTGGCGCTGTGCGCGGATGTGCCGGGCCTCGCGCTGACGACTCGAAACCTCGCAGTTGCCCTTCACCCGTCTATATCGGGGGATCCAATTGAGGATGCTATCAGCGTGGCACTCGACAATCTGGTTGCTGAGGATCGTGTTCGCGAAACAGACGACGGTTACCGTTTGCAAAGTCCAGAGCAGAAAGATTGGGAGAACACCAGGCGCGGCATCGAAATGAAGCCTGGAGACGCAGTGCGTTTGCGGCGGCACATTCTTGAGGACGCGCTAGGTACATTAACTGTGACGAAGAGGCGCTCCTTCAAGATTGAGCTGTTCGCAGAACGTGAGAAGGTGAGTGACGGTGATATCACGTTAGATGTGCGCGATCAGACCTCCATCGAAGATATTCGTCAAACATCGCGCTTGGAGGATGCAAAGAATCGAATTTTCTGGTCCTTCAGCACTGAGGATGACACTTGGGAGGCGCTGGCCGAGTGTTATCGCAGCAACCAGATGATCGATCGCTATGACAACGTCGGTCAGTCCGATGTGCAACGTGTGCTTCTGGCCGAGGAGCGCAAGCGTCGTGACCGGGTACTCAGGACCGCTGAACAGCTCGTCGCTCGCGACGCCACTAACGGCACGACGATCTTTCGAGGAGTCTCGAGCGAGGCTCCCTCGGGTGAGCTTCGGGCTGCCGCAGGCCGGTTGATCAGCGGTTTGCTCGACGACATCTACCCCAGCATTCGTACATTCGCAGGCTCGATCAGGCGAGCCGAGGTGCTTCAAGTTCTCGAGGCCGACAGCCTTGATGGATTCGCCGATCAGCTCGGGCCCGAAGGACTTGGCCTCTTCAAGCTCACGGCGACAGGCAGACAGATGGTCACTGACGGCGGTCCAGTTGCGGCAGTCGTGACGCACATTCAGGCGCGCAATCAGTATGGCGAGGATCAGAACGGCGCACAGATTGAACGATTCTTCGGGGCGCCGCCGTTCGGTGCTCCGGTCGAATCAGTGCAGGCGGCCTTGGCAGCTGCAATGCGCGCTGGACTGATCGAGGTCGTTTCTCAGGCGGCTCGCATCACCTCGTTCACGGATCAGCGCCTCGGGCAGGTATTCGGAAGCATCACAAAATTCCGCGCCGCTTCGTTCAAACCGGCAGAGGAATCAGGGCCGTCGACCGAAGTACGCGGGGCCGTGAGCGAATGGCTTGGAGGTATCACCGGCGAGGTCCTGTCGCTGGATCTCCACGAGCTAGCGGACGCTGGTCGCAACTCGTTTGCCGACTACCGCCAGCCCTGTACCGAGGCTCGCTCGACACTGGCTGGTGCGGGTCTGACCGTTCCTCAGTCGCTTGTCGACATGGACGAGCTCTTGGCACGCGTCACGAGTGCCGATGATGAGCTCGTTGTGACGACGCTGTTCGAGCGGCAGGCGGACCTGGATGCAGGGCGGGATTCGATTTCTGAGCTAGCGGCGGTTGTCGACGACCAGCTTGGGACTTTGCGTGCCGCAAAGAGTGCGAGGGAAATCGCAATACTGCTTGCCGATGGAGCCGGCTCAACTTGGGCTACTGAACTCGGAGAACTGCTCGATCGGGCTCAGTACTCCGACGACCTAGCGCAGCTGAGGTCTTTGACTGCAAGTGTCGAACTGGCCGCGGAGCAGGAACGGATCGAGTTCCGGGCACGCGTGACTTCGCAAGTCGAGGACGCCTTGGAGAACCTGCGATCTCGCTACCCCCGGGTCGACGACAGCGCATTCGAAGATGCCACGGAACCGCTGCGCGGGCTCACAACCAGCAATGATCTATCTCTCTTGCGTGCCAGCGCAGACGCCGTGCCCGGAATCGTCCTCAGGGTCGCAGAATTACTCGATGCTCTGTCCACGACCAAAGAAGTCCGTCATATTCGCGTAAGCGACGTGTGGGGCGGCCCGATCACGTCACTTGACGACGTCGATACGGCTCTCGAACGTCTCCGCGAGGCTCTGCTCGCGCAACTCGACGACAACACTGAAGTGCGACTCCGATGAGCACAGCTCTCGCGGCTGACCAACGATCAGAGCTTGAGCAACTGATCCAGGACACCCGCGGCTGGCTGGAGGACGATCTCAGCGAGAGTCTCGAAGGCAGATTCGGGATCCGACGTGACGGCCGCATCGAGTCCACGGAACGTCTCTCTTTGTCGAATTCGGATTCTCTTGTTCGGGCCAACCTTGTCGACATCGTGGAGTACTTGCGTTCGGAGGGCGCCGGTCGGGCGGAATCGGTTTCGCGCCTCATTCGAGAGGCGGCGTTTACCCACATCAATCGGATGGTGGCAGTGCGCGTTGCCGAAGCGGTCGGATTGCTCCCGGAGACCATAGCCAAGGGGCTTGCGTCATCTGGCTTCCGCGATTTCTCCGAACTCGCGCCTACGGTTGCGGTTACCGAATGGGGTCGGTTCAGCGAGTTTGTCCGGCTCTGCGCAGATGAACTTGCGACGGACGTGCCCGCGCTGTTCGATCCGCGCAACCCTCTCATCGAACTCATGATGTCGGAGGCTGTGCTCGCCAGAGTTGTCGAGGCCTTCATTGACCTCGACGACATCATTTGGGCGGCTCCTGACACTCTGGGATGGACCTACCAGTACTTCAACACCGGAGCAGAGCGACGTGAGATGCGTGAGTCTTCTGCACCGCAGGACTCCCGCGAGCTCGCAGTCAGGAATCAGTTCTTTACGCCGAGCTACGTAGTCGATTTCCTGGTCCACAATGGCTTGGGCGCCTACCTCGCGAGCGGTCTTCCGGGCCTCGTTGAAGATCTCCCGTTGCTCGTCGATGCGCCGGTTGATCCGGCCGTGATCGACCTGAGTGCTGTCAACGTGCTGGATCCTGCTTGCGGGTCGGGCCATTTCTTGCTAGGCGCCTACGATGTCCTAGAAAGAGCTTGGCAGCACGTCGGTGTTGAGCCGGGCGCCGCTGCGCCGGAAATCTTGGCGTCGCTCTGGGGCATCGACATCGACCCGCGGGCAACACAGATCGCACAGGCAGCGATCATGTTCCGAGCTCGCCGACATTGCCGTGATGGTTCACTGCCGCCGGCAAACATCATCTGTGCACGATCGCTGCCGAGCGGACCAGCAGTGGAGGCGCTCATCGACGCGCTTCCCGCGCATGTGGCTCGGGTGGTGCGGTCAATCGGTACCGAGCTGAGCGACGCACCGGTACTGGGCTCCCTGCTGAGGATTGAGGAGCGGTTGACCCAGGAAGTACGGGACGTCTTTGGCGCAGGCGTCGTCGAGGGCACGTTGTCTGAAGTGGTGGTCTCAGGGGCCGACGACGTCGAAGCAGCTGTGCTCGCAGCGTTGAGCGAGATCGCAGGTTCGACCACCGCCGGTGCTGCGCAGCGGTTGTTCGCTGCCGAGGCCAGCGATGCAGTCAAGTTCGTGGAGGCGATGGCGCGCCGCTATACGGCCGTGCTGATGAATCCTCCCTTCGGTGAGCCGGTCCCCTCCACCAAGGATTACCTCAAGTCGGCGTACCCATGGATTCCCGGCAAGGACTACAACCTTCTAGCGGCGTTCGTTGGGCGGGGCATCGAGCTAGCGGAGCCTGGGATCGGCACATGCGGGGCAATTACCTCCCGCGCAGGACTGTTTCTCAAGACTTACGAGGCCTGGCGAAACGAGGTGTTGCTCGCGCACAAGCTCATAGCGACGGCCGACCTTGGATACGGCGTGATGGACCAGGCTCTCGTTGAAGCTGCTGCGTACGTCCTGCGAAACGACCGGCCGGGTGGACGTAGCACGTTCATCCGACTGCTCAAGGATGCGGACCGCCCACGCGCGATGCAAGAAGAGATAGACGACGTTCGAAGGATCGGTGAAGGGGATCGAACCTTTCGAATAGCGCTCGACGATCTGCGAGGGATCCCCGGGTCACCGGTCGCGTACTGGATGGACGAGTCGGTTCGGCGCCTCTTTCGTGAGTTGCCCGCGCTCGAGGGTTCGGGAGCTTACGCAAGGCAGGGCTTAGCAACGGGCGACGACTTCCGATTTGTCAGAGCCTTTTGGGAGGTGGATCCTGAGCGAATTGGCAATTCGGTCTCTGACACTAAGCGTGGACACCGTTGGGTTCCGTTCGCCAAGGGCGGCGAGTACAGCCCATTTTGGGCCGACATTCACTTAGTAGTTGATTGGTTGAACGATGGCGAGGTGATTCGAGGGCACGACAAGTCGCGCGCGCAGAACACGCAGTTCTATTTCCGACCTGGCCTCACTTGGCCTCGGCGCACCAATTCTGGTCTAGGCATGAGAGTCTTACCGAGCGGGACTGTATTCGCCGATAAGGGATCAGCAGTCTTTGCCGTAGACGATCTCTTCAGCGTCCTTGGGTGGCTGCGTGGCCGACTCGCTCAAGCGATGATCGACGCGATGGTGTCGGCGGGTGAGGAGGTGTCATCCGGCGGCGCGTCACGGAGCTACGAGGTCGGCCTCGTGCAGAAACTCGCTTGGGTTCACATTCCCGAACTGAACCCAGTAGCAGCCCGTCTCGCGAGCAGAAGAGCTTGGCAAGACGATTCTGACGAGACGACGCGTCGGTTCGTCCGGCCGAAGGGCTTCGTCACGACGGACTTATCGAATCACCTTGAGCAGTTGGCGGACGGTCAAGAATTGGACGAGCTCGTGATCCGTCATGCCGGGATCGACGATGGTGGTCGGGCGTATCTCGATGAGGAAATCGGTCCGTTTCCACTCTCTTACCCAGAGACTGACAGTCTTGATGATCGCATCGCCGATCTATACCAGAGGCCAATCAAGGAGATCATTGATGAACTCATCCAAGAGAGAGGCGGCTCGAGAGCGATAGCGAATCTGACTTTCGTCGCAGACCGTCGACTCGAAGTGATTTCCCACGGACTCGAAGTCAATCCGAGGACGATTGTACGAGTGATTAAGGAACGCGGGCTCACTGTGCCAGGCGAATCCGAGGACCAGGCGTTCCGACTCGTCTCGTACCTTGTTGGACTCGCCTTTGGACGCTGGGATGTGAGAATCGGACGCGACGCGGGGTTGGCGACGGTGGCGTCAGATCTCCAGTCGCCGCCGGCCCGCTACGCACCCGGCACATTGCTGACGCCCGACGGCCGCGCTGCGGCTTCGACTCTGCGCGACTATCCGATCGAGTTTCCAGCAGACGGCGTCTTGGTTGACCAACCCGGCCATGAACGAGATGTCACCGCAGCGGTTGAGCAAGCTGGGGTTGCGCTGAGCGACTCCGATGAGGCGCTCGACGCCGCCCTTGGCGCGCTCATGCGCCGGCCCTCGCTGTCAGTGTTTCTGCGAAACCAGTTCTTCCGACGACATCTCAACATGTACACGATGAGTCGACGCAAGGCTCCTATCTACTGGCAGCTCCAGGTGCCCTCGAAGCGATGGGGCCTTTGGCTGTACGCGCCCAAGTTGTGCCGCGAAATGCTGTTTGCGGTGGTTCACGAAGCCGACCAGCGGCGACGGTTGGCTGATCAGCAAATGAGGCAATTGCAGCGCGAAGAGGCGGCAGGCAACAGTGGCCGTCGAGCAAGCGAGATCGCCACCGATCTTGCATTAGAGCACGAATTGGCCGTCGAGCTTGAGGCGTTCCTCGCGGCAGCCGAACGGGTTGCCAACCTTGGCTGGCAACCGAACCTTGATGACGGCATCGTTCTCAACGCTGCACCGCTGGCCGACTTGTTTCCTGCGTGGAGAGAGGCTGCCATGTTCCGCACGAAGTTGCGAAACGGACACCACCGGTGGGCAGCCGTGGCCGAATACGCGGATCAGCTGTGACTGAACTACGCGAACAGCTGAGGGCCGATCTGGCGGCGCACGTAGAGCAGCGTGGCGTTGTTGTCTGGGACGACCCTGAAGCTGCATACGCAGGAGTCGCCGCTGACGTCGTGCCCGAAGGCACGGCACTGCAGGAGTTCAGCGGCAGTTGGCTGGAGCTCCGACATCGGCTGGAGCGCCACATGGCCGGGCAAGAGCCCCCTGCCTTGATTGTGTACGTACCGACCAAGCCCCCTGACCCAGACCCCCTTGAGGAGATACGTGCGGTTTGTAGGCCTTACCGCAGGAGATTGCCGACCCTACTGAAGCACGCACTCAAGGGTCAGCTCACAGAGCAAAGGATCACTCAGATCGGCCGACAGTGCGCAACATTTGCGGACGCCGAAGCCGCACTCGATGCTGGCGACAGGCAGGTTGACGCGCGATTGATCTCGGTTCTTGGCGAGACATCAACAGCGGCCCTGGCTGCCGCCCTGATTTGCGGCACGCATGAAGCAGCACTGGCTAGGCGGTCACTGGAGAGTGCCTGCCGCCAGTTGATCACCGAGGCAATCGGCGGAAGCTATGACAGTCTCGATGACTCCGAGTTCCGGGATGCCGCTTTTCGGCAGGTTGTGCTTGGCCACCTTGCTGAGGCCGGTGTGGGTCTACCGCCCGACCTGAATGCCTCGGTTGCGACGACGACGCCGTTGCAGCGGAGGAACTGCGCGGACATCATCGAGATGCTCCAGGTTCGTATGGAGTTCCGAGCGGCCTACGTCGAGCTGGCTGAGATGGCCGACCAGCAACTTCATCTCGGGACACTGCTGACATGGGCTCACGAGCTCCGCACAGTGGATGCAACGCCTGCAATCGATCTGCTCGGCCTTGACGCCGCAATTCGAGCTCTCGAGGCTGGTGATGAGCAAGTTGCCGTCGAGCTCGCCAGCGACCGCTTGTCGATGAGCTGGTGGCTGAGATCTTCAGCGCCCGATGCAGTTTCGCTCGTCGTGAAGTTCCGCGCCGTCCGAGCGCTCGCACAACTTGGGATCTCCATCGCACGGCCTGTGCCGGCGCTTCGCTCCCTGTTGGATGTCCGCGATTGGTACCAGGACGAGGGCTGGCAGGTTGATTCTGGGTACCGCCAAAGTGAGTTGATTCGCGTCTCGTCAGGCATTGTTCTCGACGAGTTCGACGAGCTGTATCACAGCGCTCGTCGGCGCTACGAGGCATGGCTTGATCAGATTCTCCGTGACTCCGCGGATGCGTTGTCGGCGCCTGAGATCCCGACCAACGATCAACAGCGCTCGATCCACGCAAGCTTCTTGCGCGATCAAACCATGCGGACCGCGTATTTTCTCGTTGACGCTCTCCGATACGAACTCGGCATGGATCTCGTCGAACGATTGGGAGCCTTGAATGCTGATGTCGAGCACCGAGCAGTTGTGGCCACGCCCCCGACCATTACGCCGGTCGGAATGGCAGCCCTTCTGCCGAATGCCGATACTGAGTTCCTCGTCGAACTTGACGAAGGCGATCGGCTCGTGGTGTCCGTCGGTGGCAGCGTGGTCAAGTCGGCCAGAGATCGCGTTCGTCAGCTGGAGCACGCGCACGGTGCGATCACCGACTTACACCTCGATGATGTAGCACAGCTAACGAACCAAGAACTCAAGAAGGTGCTCGGCGACTCTTCACCGGTGCTAGTGCGCTCAACCGAAATCGATTCCGATGGTGAGTCCGACCAACTCGCTGCCAGTTGGGGCTCATTCGACTCGACACTGGGCGTGCTGCAAACGGCAGTCGCCAAGCTGTTTCATGCAGGGGTTGAGAGGGTTGTGATTGCGTCTGACCATGGCTTTCTCGCCGTTAGGCAGCTCGGCGAGGAACGCCGGATCGACAAGCCATCGACTGGCGCCGGCGAGTCACATCGTCGCTCGTGGATCGGTCGCGGAGGCACGGCGTCTCAGTCGATGGTCAAGATCTCGCTTGCTGCCTTCGGCATCGCTGGAGGTCTCGAGATCATTACTCCCCGAGGACTCGGTGTGTTCGCAACCGGTGGGGGCCTCCAGTTCTTCCATGGGGGGCTATCGCCTCAGGAGCTCGTCATTCCGGTGATAGTTGCCACCGCCAGAGATGCTTCAGACGATCCGCAGTACAGGATCGACCTCGATGTTGCAGGTCAGCGAATCACGACCGGCGTCGTCGCTGTCACCTTAATGATGACTGGCAACCTCTTCACCCGAGAGAGCCGGATTCGCCTGCAGCTTGTCCAGGATGACAACCGGGTTGGCGCGGTTGTTGGCGGCGACGGATTCGACCCCGCGACCGAGACGATTGACGCCAGCGTCGACGCCGCACGTGTCATCACTGTGCAGGTGACGGCGAACCTCGTGGCCGGCTCGATCGCCACACTTGAGGTGAGCGACGCCGCAACCGGTGTTCGGCTTGAGACTCTGAATATTGCAGTCGGTGCGAATGTGATTGTGGAAGACAACCTTGACTGAGACTTCGACCCACGCCTACGAACGGTTGGACGAGATTGCCAACCGAAACTTCCCAGGTCGCGTCGTTCGCAAGGACCTTGTGCGACAGGTGAAGGTGGGAGCCAGCGTTCCTGTCTACGTTCTTGAGTTTCTCCTCGGCAGGTACTGCGCGTCTGACGACACTGCTGCCATCGAGGCTGGACTTGCAGTTGTCAATCAGACACTCGCAGAGAACTTCATCCGCCCGGACGAGTCCGAGAAGGCCAAGGCAGAACTCAAGAAGAAGGGCAAGCACCGATTGATCGACAAGGTCGACGTGCGCTTCGTGGAGGGCGATAAGAAGTTCTGGGCGACGCTCCACAACTTTGGCTCTCGGTACGTCAACGTTCCTGAGGAGATCGTGTACAAGTACGACCGTCTCTTGGGCGGTGGTGCTTGGTGCCAGCTCGACCTAGTCTACAACGACCTTGAAGACGCGGCTCAGAAGACGCCGTTCTACATCTCGGCGCTCAAACCCATCCAGGTCGCAGCGTTCGACTACGACTTCTACGTCGAGGCTCGCGACGGATTCAGCCGCGATGACTGGCTCGACCTCATCATGCGCACCGTTGGTCTCGAGCCAACGGAATACGACTTGCGCGGCAAGCTGCTCGCGCTCACGCGGTTGATTCCCATGGCCGAGCGCAACTACAACCTCATCGAGCTAGGCCCGTGGGGCACTGGCAAGTCATTTGTGTTTCGCGAGTCGAATCCGAACACCATCCTGATCTCGGGAGGCAAAGTCACTGTCGCGCAGCTCTTTGTCAACATGTCGACGGGTCGCGTAGGCCTGCTCGGCACATGGGATGTCGTCGCCTTCGACGAGGTTGCCGGCCTCCAGATGTCGGACTCGACGGTGATCAACATGCTCAAAGACTTCATGGAGTCCGGTTCGTTTGCTCGCGGCAAGGAGGAGATCCCGGCTGAGGCGTCCATCGTGTATGTCGGCAATACGTCGAAGCCACACGAGGAGTTGGTCCGAACAGCGCATCTCTTCGCTGATCTACCACCGTCGATGATCGATCCCGCGTTCTTGGATCGGCTGCACTACTACGTGCCAGGCTGGGAGACCCCGAAGCTTGAAAAGAGGCTCTTCACGAACCACTTCGGATTTGTGTCTGACTACTTCGCTGAGGCGCTACGACAGCTACGGAAACAGAGCTACGTACGGGCGATCGACACCGACTTCAGCCTTGGCTCCCATCTGGCAGCGCGCGACGAGAAGGCCGTGCGCAAGACCGTCTCCGGCTTGCTGAAGATTTTGCATCCGCACGGAAAGTGGAGCCATGGAGAGCTCCGCGAGTACCTCGAGTTTGCCCTCGAGGGCCGGCGGCGGGTAAAGGAGCAGCTTAGGAAGCTGGCCGCTCATGACTACGCAAAAACCGCCTTTTCCTACGTCGAGAACGACACAGGCCGAGAGATTTGGGTCGATGTTCCAGAACAGCCCGAGGCATTTGACGCTGAGGAGGCCGTCGCCGAGGACGCTTCAGCGAGCGATTCAAGTCTCAGCATTGCTGAGCTTGTCGCGGCGGGCGAAAGTAAGACGGTTGAGTTCAAGCGATCCGCCCGCTATAACGAACACACAGGTGTTCGGGATAAGAACATCGAACGCGCTGTGGTCAAGACCGTCGCGGGCTTCATGAACGCTGCCGGTGGAGTATTGCTCATCGGTGTAAATGATGACGGCTCCGTTTCGGGCATTGAGATTGACTACCCACTAACTGGAAACAAGGGTCGAGACGGCTTCGAAAACTGGCTCATTACCAAGCTTGAGCAGGAACTAGGCAAGACGCCCACAGCATCATTACTGTATGTCACATTTGAGCAGACTGAGGATGGCGACATATGTCGGGTCGACATCGAGCCCTCCGACCAACCCGTATACATGGGCGGCGAAGCAGATTTCTACGTTCGTATGGGCAACTCCACACGCTCATACAACACGCGTGATGCGCTCACCTATATCCAAGCGCATTGGTGAGAACAAATCAACGTCGGACTACGACGCAGCCCTCGACTACAACGTAGCAACCCATCCCATTTTGCCAGATTGCTAACCAGCAGAGCGAACAGACGGAAGGACTCAAGACATGGATGCTAAAGGCGATGGGGAAACGGCCGAGAACTCAAACGATCGAACAATAGGCTCCGATGACTTTTTTGGGCCGTGGGAGCCAGCGCCAATTCAATCGTTAGACGAGTTTCTCCAACTCATCCGTGACACGTTTTCGCGCTGGAGTTCCAAAGATGTGCACTATGCCTGGCGCGGTGTTCAGAATGCGGGTTGGCCGTTACACAGCGCACTCTATCGACGGATGATTTGGACAAACCCACATCAAACATATGAAACAAGCCTAGAGAGGCTTGAGGGCAAGATCTTAGCTGATGCCAACCGTTGGGGTTTGCATTTCTTGGATCGAGCACACTTGCCGGTGTTATATCAGTTGGCGATGCTCCAGCATTTTGGTGCTCCTACCCGGCTGATTGATGTCACGTTTAATCCGCTCATTGCTTTGTATTTTGCAGTTGAGGCTAAAGAAGATACTCCAGGAACGGATACTCATGCCAGCGATGACGGCCGACTCTTTATTTTCGATGTTTCGAATCGATTAATCAATGAGTCGAATCGCATTGAGCGTCAATGGGAGCTGGTGTCCAAGAGACCGTGGCGCTCGACAGTGAAGGGCGTCAAGGATTGGAGTACTCGCTACTGGGCATGGCGTCCAGCCGCTATTGAGGCGCGATTCTCAGCGCAAAATAGTGGCTTTATCTTTGGAGGCGTGCCTAAGACGGGAAGTATAACTTGGCCAAAATCGACGTTGCCCGGTGACACTTGGGGCATTGAGACGGTGAAACGCTTCACGTCGGTACCACTCCGGCTGCACAAGCTCGAAATGAACGCTGGCCGTCCGCCACATAATCCTACAATGACCGTTCGAGTAGATGCCGATGCCAAAGTCAGGATTCGTGAAGAGCTGGGACAATGGTTTGATATCGAAGCGCGAACCGTGTTTCCCGATTATCCGGGATTCGCCGAGCGCGGAGTGTCAGGCCTAAAACGTGGCTTATAGGGGTTCGGTGACTTGTACCTTTGATTCTCCAGCAAATCGCCTTGATGGAGACTCAATCGTTGAGGCTGGGTTGGATCTGGACGGGTAGTGTGCCGCTCCTAAAGTTCATGGCGACAACCGGGTTTGGAATACTGATCGTCGAGCCAGGTCTCTAGCGAGCTGCTATATGTCTCCTTGGCGATAGCTGAGTAGAAGCCAGCGCTAGTCGTGGGATTTCCCATGTGGCCTAATGGACGTCGAACCCTGTCTCTACGGTTGAGGTGTGGCTGACAAGTCGGCGATCGAGTGGACCGAGGCGACGTGGAACCCGACCACGGGCTGCGATCGGGTGTCGCCGGGCTGCGACCGCTGCTATGCGCAGACCCTGGCCAAGCGGCTCAAGGCGATGGGGTCGCCCAAGTACCAGAACGACGGCGACCCGGCGACGAGCGGGCCGGGCTTCAAGCTCACCTTGCATCGGTCATCGCTCGACGTGCCTCGACGCTGGAGCGCACCCCGCCTCGTGTTCGTGGACTCGATGAGCGATCTCTTCCATGACGATGTGCCGCCCGAGTTCATCGCGCAGGTCTTCGAGGTGATCCGCCAGACGCCCCAGCACACCTACCAGGTGCTCACCAAGCGAGCGCAGCGGCTGAGCCGGATCGCAGGCGATCTCGACTGGCCGTCGAACCTGTGGATGGGCGTGAGCGTGGAGACTCGCCGGTACGCCTTCCGCATCGATCACCTGCACAAGGTGCCTGCAGCGGTGAGGTTCGTGAGCGCCGAGCCGTTGCTCGGCCCGCTCGGCGAGCTCGATCTGGCAGGCATCGACTGGGTGATTGCCGGCGGCGAGTCCGGTGCCGGCGCCCGGCCCATGGAGCTGGAGTGGGTCACCGAGCTGCGCGACAGGTGCACGGCGGCGGGCGTGGCGTTCTTCTTCAAGCAGTGGGGAGGCAGGACGCCCAAGGCCGGCGGTCGGGAGCTCGAGGGCGAGGTGTGGAACGAGCTGCCGGCGGGGGTGGCGAGCTAGCTGGAGGCAGTTCTCAGCCGAGTCTCGGCGCAGAGCGGGTATCCGCTGATCTGGGCGGGTTCAGAATTGCGTTGCCAAGGCCGCGGGAATGCCAATACTGTGAGCGTCGTAAGCCCCTCGTCGGCCTCTCGTTGAAGCTGCTTGGGGCAGAATTTGGGGGGCGACGTCAACTGTGGCGGCGCCCCCCGATTGCTTTCCCTACGAGAGTTCGGTTACGCCGCCGGCCGAGCGCTCTGCGGATCCGAGCTGACGGTAGGCAGCACGCGAGCTTCGGCTGAAGCCGTTTTTCCGATACCGTGAGGGCACCCCACCGGGGCGCGTAGCCCCGGTCCGACGGCCCCGACTTCGGTCGGGGCTGTTTAGCGTCTAGGCCTCGAATGCCTGGGGGTCGTGGCTGAAGTGGGCCCGGGCTGGGTTCAGGGAGCGCAGCCGGGCAACGGATTCCAGGCCGACGGAGTGCCAGGCAGAATCGTGCATGTCGTCTGCAGTTGTTGTAGCCGCGGCGAACTCTGCGCACGAGTAGCAGGCCTGGCCGACGACGATCTCGAGGCCTCGTTTCGTCTGCACGGCGATCGAGAGGTGGCCGGGGGAGTGGCCTGGGGTATGCAGCACTCGGACTCCGTCCGCAATCAGCTCGCCGTCAGCGGCGAGTCGGAGGCGGCTCGGCTCGATGTGAGCCCACTCGGGCACCGTGTAGCGCTCGGTGGTCGACACCCGCAGCTCAGCTTCGGTGACCCAAACCGGGGCGTGGCCGAGGAGATGGTTCTGGCCGCAGTGGTCGAAGTGCAGATGCGTGTTGACCACCGCGGCAACGTCACGCTCATCGAACCCGGCGGCGGCGAGCACGCTCGTGATCACCGCCACGTCCGGCGCATATAACTCGTCGATGAGCGGGTGGCCGGCCCTCGGGCCGGTGTCAACCACGATGACCCCGTCGGGGTGATCGATGACGTAGCAGCAGATCTCGCAGATTTGCTCCGCGGCTCGTGGGTGGCTCTGCGGCAGGCTCATGCGGCCGAGCCGGAGCTGGTGGACAGCAGTCATTGCGCTGCAATTGTCGACGAATCGTGACCCCGTCACGTCAACCATCGCCCAGAGTGCCCGCCTAGGCCTTCGCATCGCCAAAATCGCTTTGCTGGCATTATCGCAATAATGCGATTATCCTTCCCGTGGCAGACGTCGAGATTCACGACGAGGTAGCGGAGTGGCTCAATCAGCTCAACGAAGCCGACTGGCACCGCGTCGTCGTGATCATCGACAGGCTTGCCGAACTGGGCGCAATGGCACGAATGCCGTTGTCGCGAAGTCTCGGCGGCGGTCTGTTCGAGCTGCGGTTCACGCTCGGGCCGACATCCCGACGCATTACGTACCGATTCACGATGGACGGTCGCGTAGTGCTCCTGACGACGTTTCGCAAACAGCGCGACAACGAGCGCATCGAGATCGCTCGGGCGCGTCGTGTTGCCGCCGAGTGCGCGGGTAGCGATCCGTGAGGGAGCCGGGCTGTGGCTAATCGATCTCGTTGGGAGGATGTCAAGGCGGGTCGCGGTGAGCCTTCTCCTGTGACGCGTGCCGCCGTCGAGCAGGATCTCGCCCTGGGTCAGCTCATTCACGATCTCCGGGTGCAGGCGGGTCTGAGCCAGCGGGAGCTCGCCGACCGCATGGGCACTACGCAGTCGGTGATCTCCCGCCTGGAAGAGGGCGGCGGCGCACGCAATCGGATCGACACCCTCGCCCGTGTGGCGTCCGGGCTAGACCGACATCTCGTGCTGTCATTTCCCGCAGAACCGCCCGGCCAGCTTCACGACGCAGTGCAAGTCGCCTGAACCTTCCTAGGTATCGCTCACGTCAGCCGGCGACGAGTTGCTGGACCCGTTGGTGGGACACGCCCAGCAGACGAGCCGCATCACGGCGTGAAACACCGGCATCGGTGAGGCGCAGCGCTGCGGCGCGTTGACAAGCCAGGTAGATCTCGTGGGCCTCCAGTGCCTGGTCGCGCAGGCGTACGAGTTCGTCGACATCGACGTCCGCAACGTCGATGCGCTCGTCGAGCTCCACAGCGGATTCGGGGACATCGACGGTGACAGCAATGGCCTCGCGGGCATTCGTTGCCGCTTCGTCGAGGTTCCGGCCGAACGTGTGAACGTCGGCCATGCCGTCGATGTCGACGAGCCAAGCGTTGTCGCCGGGGTCGCGCCGGTACGTCACTGCGTAAGTGGTCATCGCCTCAACTCGTCGTCGATAATGTGTCAACCGCACTAGACAGACTAGTTGGCACCCGATCTTGCAGGGCATTCATCCCGGCATTGGATCGGGCCGCGGCTTCCCTGAGGGGCGCAGCGAACAGGAGGACTCTGCTGATGCCGAGCACCAAGAAGTTCAGCGAATTGCGGGACGAGGCACGTCGCGATCCCGAGCGCGCCCGGCGGATCGAAGAGGCCAAGCTGCGAGCTCTGGCGGAGTTGCGTCAGGACGACCGGGCGATCTTCCCACGGCGGAGGATGCCGAACTCGAGCTAGCGCAGAGGCCGCCGGTGAGCGCTGTTTGACGGGGGAGTGGTTAGGGGTTCTGTCCCCTGGCTGTCTAGTAGTGGTAACTACAATCAGTCTGAATGGGGGCCGTTGCTGCGTGGTGGGGCCGCGGGTCGCGGTTGTTGAGGGCTGGGGCTGCGGTGTTGGTGGGGGCGGCGGCGGTGTTGGGACCGCTGGCGCCGGCCATGGGTGCGTCGCCGGAGCTGCAGCTACGCGACGATCCCGAGGCGGTGGAGCTGGGCGACATCACCGACGAGGCCAAGACCGTTGTCAACAGCACGATCGACGACGCGGCGGGCGGTGTGGAGCGGTACCAGTTCGAGCTGTCGTCGCCGAAGTCGGTGGAGGTGGTGCTGCGGCTGCTGACTGCCAACGCGGACGTGTACTTGGAGAGCGCCGAGGGCGATCTGCTGGGCTCGGGCGTCGAGCTCGGGCGTTCTGATGAGCGGTTCAGCATCACCTTGGCGGCGGGCACCTATGAGGTGCGGGTGGAGTCCTCCAGCCCCGTGCGGTACCGCATGAAACTGAAGCTGTCCGAGCCGGTGGGGGAGCCCGTCGGCGGGACGTCCACAGACTCGTCGGAATCGCCCGCCGACAGCCGCACGGACCTGGGCACCGAGACGGATCTGGGCACTGGCACGGACCTTGTCGAGGCGTGGACGGCGGTGCTGGACGTGGGGGCGACCGACGGCACGGTCGGCTACTCGCGCTGGGCGAATTTCGGCTCGCTGACCTCGGAGAGCTTCGATGTCGACGGGTCGTCCTATGGGGTCATCTTGCTCGCGGAGCTCGCCGGCGGTCTGTATCTGGGCCTGCGCAGCTCGCTGGACACCGAGTTCGTGCTCGAGATCGACGGCGAGCAGTTCGTCGGCTCGCAGAGCCAGGTGCCCGCCGGGCTGCCGCTGCGCGGCACGTACTGGTGGCCCTCCGACGGCCTGCTGTCAGGCTCGGTAGGCGACGCGCTCGACGTGTCGCTCAGCGCTGGCGCCGACGCCCTCCCCGAGCGGGGCACGGCGCCGCCGGGCGCGTGGTTCTCCCGGGTGCCCGACGCGCACGACGGATCGTCGCAGTTCACGCTGCGCCTCAACTTCGACGAGGACGACGTCGGCGTCGTCTCGGGATCGCTCGCCGATGCGCTGACGGTGACCGGCGGATCGCTGGCGGCCGTGTCGGAAGTAGCGCCCGTCGGCAAAACCTGGGAGCTCGCCGTGACGCCCGACGGACCCGGCGACGTGACCGTGACGCTCGCCGCGCCAGCCGACTGCGCGTCGGCCGCCTCGGTGTGCTCCGCCGGCGGGCGCATGCTGCGCAACTCTCCCCAGGCCAACATCGGAGGGCCTGGGGCCACAACGCGACTGGCGTCGCTGACTGTGGGCTCGCTCGCGCTGTCACCCGCATTCGATCCCGAGGTGACGTTGTACTCGGCGACCGCGCCGGCGGGAACCCAGCAGATCACGGTGGAGGCGGGTCCCGCCAATTCCTCATCGGTGGCGACCGTCTCGCCCGCAGACGCAGACGCCGTCGCCACGGGGCACCAAGTCGCACTCGCGCAGGGCGCGCAGACCGTGATCGCAGCGACCGTCGTCGCCGCCGACGGCGCCGAGCGGACCTACTGGGCGGTGGTCGACGTCCCCGGAGCGGGTCCCTCAGAGCAGGGCTCGGAGCCGCCGAAGCTGAACGGCCTCGCCGTCGACGGCGTCGACGACCTGGGATTCGATCCCGCAACCACCCGCTATGAGACCACCGCTGACCCAGACGCCGACACCGCCACGATCATCACCGGCCTGCACGACACTGACGCCACCGTGCAGGTCATCACGTTGCACGGTGACGACCCGACCCTCACCCCGGACCTCGACGACGGTGACCCGGTCGAAGGCGGCCACCAAGCTCCCCTCGCCGCCGACGGCGACACGTTGGTGCTGGTGATCGTCACCTCCGCCGACGGGCTGCGCCAGCGGGCCTACGTCATCCTCATCAGCCAGCAGGCATCAGGCGGAACCCCGCGCTACTCCCAGACGCCCGGCAAGCAATCGCAGGTCAGCCTCGAACCAGGACGGCTGCGGTCCTCCGGCATCTTCACCCGCCACACCAACCTGCCCACGCTCGACAGCATCACGCTCGCCGACACCACCCTCAGTCCGGCGTTCGCCGCAGGCACCACCGCCTACACCGCAGAAGTCGCGGCCGACGTCGCCACTGTCACCGTCAACGCCACCGCCCCCGCAGGCACCACCTACATCGTCACCCCAGCCGACGCCGACGACATCACCGACGGCCACCAGGTCAACCTGGCCGAGCCCGGCCCCGACGGCGTCCCCACCCAGACCGTCATTGCCGTCATCGCCCGCAACGCCCAGAACGCCGTCAACGCCTACATCATCACCGTCGCCCGCGACAGCCCGCTCTCGGCGATCCTCCCCGCAGGCTGCGAGCTCGAACATCTGCAAGATCAAGGCGACGGCACGCTCACAGCGTCGGGCCGCTTCGTGCCGAGCTGCACGTCGCTCTTCGAGTATCCGCAGTGGACCAGCCATCTCCCCGCTGGGATAACGACGACCGGGAACGCGCACTTCTACGAATTGACGCTGCCACGGATCAGCGACGTGACGATCCGTCTCGATACCAGGCAGCCTGGGCACGCGGACTGGTGGACGACCAGCACCCACACCGTGGTGCGCTCCTCTGACGGCACGCAGCTCGCGCACTACTTCGATCACGTCGACTACGACAACGACGAGTGCCTCGCGTACTTCGACATCCCGTGCCCCGATCACGGGCGCCTCAAGGCGACGCTGGAGGCGGGCACCTATCTCATCGAGGCCATCCAGCACTACAGCCTTGACGGCCGCCAGCGGCTCTTCAGGATCGATGTCGCGGTGAGCGACTACGTCGGCTCCTCGGCGCCGCTGCTGGCCTCGTTGACCGTGGACGGCAGCTCGGTGCCGTCGTTCTCGTCGGAGACCTTCCTCTACGAGATGGATCGCCCCGGCGCGCAGGTGACGGTGGCGGCCGAGGCGAAGGCCGCAGATCCGGCGTTCGGGGTTGCGATCTCGCCGGCCGATGCCGACACGAACACGGCAGGCCACCAGATCGACGTCGCCGAGCACGGGCTGACCGAGGTGACGGTGTCGGTGTCCGATGACGTGACGGGATATGTCCACGAGTACAAGGTGGTGCTGTCGGGCGATCACTCCGCCGATGTGAGCTCGACGGGGGCGGTGTCGGTCGGCGGCAGCACCCGGGCGCGGGTCGACTTCGCCAACGACCGGGACTGGTTCGCAGTGGATCTGGTAGCCGGCACGGCGTACGTGATCGAGCTGTTGGGGGTCGACAGCCCGCCGGGCACGCCCGCCTCCGGCACGCTGGAGGATCCGAAGATCTGGGGCATCACGCTCGAAGACGGCACCGCAGTGGCGAACACCTCCGACGACAGCAGCGGTACTGGCAACAACAGCGCCGTGTGGTACCGGCCCACCGCTTCGGGCAAGTACTTCGTGATCGCCGGCGCGGCGGCGTCGGGTCTGGGCATCTACAACCTGGCGGTGAGCGAAGTGGTCGACGACTTTGCGGCCAGCACGTCCACGACGGGCGTGGTCACGGTCGGCGGGGCTGCCGCTGTGGGCGAGATGGAGATCGGCGACGACCAGGACTGGTTCGAGGTCACCCTGGCGGCCGGGCACAGCTACTGGTTCATGGCCAAAGGCGCCTCGACCGGCCGGGGGACGCTGACCGATCCCCACCTGTACGGGGTGTTCGACAGCGCCGGCACGCTGGTTGCGGACACCGCCGACGCTGATGGCGGCGTGGGCACGGATGCACAGGTGGTGTTCGAGCCTGCGTCTGCCGGCTCCTACTACGTCGCGGTGGGCACCGGCAACAGCGGGCGGGGCACCTACGAGCTGACGGCCGGCGTCGACGACTATTCAGCCGGCACCGCTACCAGCGGCACGGTTGCGGTGGACGGGGGAGCGACGTCTGCAGAGGTGGACTACCGCGGCGACCGGGACTGGCTGGCGGTGACCCTGGCGGCGAACACGACCTACTGGCTGGAGGTGCAGGGCGCCCCGAGCAAGAACGGCACGCTGGCCGACCCGCACCTGTACGGGGTGATGGACAGCGTCGGGACGATGGTCGCGGACACTGCTGATGCCGACAACGGCCACGGCGCGGACGCCGAGCTGATCTTCGAGGTGTCGACCGCGGGCACCTACTACATCGATGTCGGGTCTGGCGAGGTGGGCACCTACCAGGTGTCGGTGACCGACGTGAGCGCCGGGTTCAGCGACGACTTTGCGGGCGACGCCACGACTGCCGGCACGGTCGCCGTGGGCGGCAGCGTGGACGGGCAGGTGCAGTACCTGGGCGACCAGGACTGGTTCGCAGTCACCCTTGAGGCCGACCAGGAGTACTTCGTGTGGCTCGACGGCCGCGGGCGCCGCCGGGGCACCCTGCCCGATCCGCACCTGTACGGGGTGATGGACAGCACGGGGACGCTGGTAGCCGGCACGAGCGATGCCGACTCCGGCGCGGCGCTGGACAGCTTCTTGCTGTTGACGGTGGACACCGGCGGCACCTACTACATCGCAGCGGGCTCGGCCGGGGGCGAGCGGGGCACCTACCGGGTGACGGTCGTCGAACGGCCGCTGGTGAGCGTCTCGGAGCCGCCCGGTTACGGCACCGACCATCCCGACGGCGCGCGCACCCACGCGTATGTGGCGCTCGACGACACCGCGTTCGGACACGTACCCCCAGGGGATGCGGACTGGTACTGGGTGTATCTGGAGGAAGGCCAGCGATACCAGTTGGAGATGTGGAGGGTTACCTACCCGTGGAGCGACTGGCGTTGGGACGGACGCGTCCCCCGCATGCGGCTGCGTGACGACGACGGCAACAGGCTGGACGGCATGTCCGAAGACGACCTTACGGATTTCTATGGTGACCGGCGCTTTTACACCGCCGAGCGCACCGGTATGCACCTGCTGGAGGTGTGGAGCGAGTGGAGATTCGGGGACGGCGCGTACTTCAACTACGACCTCGATTTCACTGAGGCCAGCGACGAGTAGCCGGGCGGTTCGCGTTTCGGCCGCTGGGTTACTCGCCGAGCCAGTCCTTGGGCTTGTCGGCTCGGAACTGCCACAGGGTGACGGCGATGAACAGGGCCGTGAACCCGAGCAGCATGGCGATGGCGCGGCCGAAGCCCTGCTCGCCGGCGAGCACGCTGCGGTAGGCGTCGATTGCCCAGTACACGGGGCTGGCGGGGGCGATGGCCTGCACCCAGCCCGGCAGTGTGGTGATCTGGGCGATGGCGCCGCCGGCGCCTGCGACGGCCATCGTGCCCAGCATCGAGGCGGCGTTGAGCTGCGACATGGTGCGGCACAGCGAGGTCATCGCGATCGCCAGGGTGACGTAGGCGGCCGCGCAGGCCAGCGCCGTGATGATGAGCTGGGCCGCGCCGCCGGGCACCTCGAGGCCGAAGGTGGCGATGCCGACGGCCACCAGCAGGAGCTGCTGGGCGGCGGTCACGGCGAGCATGGGGATGGCCTTGCCGGTGACGATCTCGATCGTGCGGATCGGGGCGATGCGCAGCCGGTCCCAGGTGCCCCATCCGTGCTCCCGGAAGAACGAGAACCCCATCGATCCGGTGCCCAGCAGCGCGAACAGCGAGGCCAGGGCGGGCACCGAGTGCGCCGGCCCGCCGATGAGCGCGTCGGACACGAAGAACAGCAGCACGCCCGGCATGCCGACCAGCACGAACAGGGGGAAGGGGTCGCGGCGCAGCAGGCGCAGCTCGTTGCGGGTGACGAGGAGGGTTCTAGACATCGGCGGTGCTTCCGGGGGTGACTTCTGCCGTGCTGCCGGCGGCGCTGTTGCCGTCGGCGCCGCCGATCACCCGCTCGTACAGGCGGCGGACCGAGGGCCGCTCGACGACCACTTCGGCAATCTGGTCCTGGTCGACCGAGTTGATCGCCGCCAGCAGGTCACGGTCGTCGAACGACACCGTCTCGCCGCTGCCGAGCGTGATGACCGTGGCGGGGTCGGCGACGGCTGCGAGCAGGTCGGCGAGCGACCCGGCCGCGACCCGCCGGCCGTGGTCGATGATCACCAGCGAGTCGCACGCCTCGTCGGCTTCCTCGAGGTAGTGGGTGCTGAAGATGACCGCCGTGCCCTGGGCCGCCAGCCGGCGGATGCCGTCGATCACTCGCCGGCGGGCAGCGACGTCGAGGCCGGCCGTCGGCTCGTCCACCAGCAGCAGCCGGGGCTCGTGGATCACGGCGGTCGCCAGGTGCACCAGCTTCTGCTGGCCCACGCTGAGGTCCTTCACCCTGCGATCGGTCAGCGGGCCGAGATCGAAGAGTTCGACGATCTTGCTTGTTGCAGTGGTGAGCGAGCCGCCCCGCAGGCCGTAGAGACCGCCGAAGTAGGAGAGGTTGTCCGACACCCGCAGCGACAGGTACAGCGCCGTCCGCTGGGCCGCGTACCCGACCATGGCGCTAACCGGCGGCGAGTTCGGCGCCAGCCCGTCGACGGCGATCTGCCCGCCGTCGGGCTGCAGCAGGCCGACGATGCAGCCCATCGTGGTGGTCTTGCCGGCGCCGTTGGGGCCCAGCAGGCCGACCGTCTCCCCAGGCGCAACCGAGAACGACAGGTCGTCGACGGCGACGATCGAGCCGTACCGCTTGGTCAGCGACTCGACCTCCAGCAGCGTCACGGCCGACAGTCTGGCCGCCCAGCCCCGTCAGCCAACGCCGGGAGGCGGGAATGCGGGACCGAAACCCGAGCCTCGGTTGAGGCAGCGCTTCCCTGAGACTCGAACGTCGGGCGGGACGGCTAGAGCTTGGCGGCGATGCGTTCGAGCGTGTTCCAGTTGCGGGCCGTGGCGGTCACGTCGAGATGCCGTTCGAGGTGCGAGTACGACAGACGCAGCGCCTTGATGCCATCGGGTGCCCAGACGTATGCCTCGGTGCCCTTGACGTGGACGACCTCGGGGCTGTGGTCGGCGTCGACGAGCTCACGGACGGCTGCGGGGCTCGGTTTCGCTGACAGGAAGTTGACCAGGTAGCGGGACCCGTCGTCGGCGACGTGGCCGAGTGGGTTGCGCTCGAGGATGGCTTCGATCTCGGCGGCGGTGCGGGCCGCGCAGGGCACGTTCACGTCGAATTCGTCGGCCAGGAGTTGTTGGACGGCGGCGGCCACGGCGGCGGCGCTGGGTTGGTCGGGTTGGTCGGGTTGGTCGGCGGTGATCTCGGCGGTGACGATGATGTTGCCGCTCTGCAGGATCGTGACGGGATCGCCGTAGCCGGCCTCGGCCAGCTTCGGGCGCAGCTCGGCCATGGGAACCCGGTTGTGCCCGCCGACGTTGATGCCCCGGGGGAGGACGACGCAGCGGGTGCTCACGGGGCCGGCTCAGCCGGACTCGCCGGCGAGGCGATTGAGAATGCGGCTGTGGCGATTCATGGACGCCGCAAGTCGTTGCTGGAAGGTGTCGTCGGTGCGGCAGGCGCCGGCGGGTTGCTCGTGGGCGCTGCGGTGTGCCTTGGCCATGGGAGAACGGTAGGGCAGTGGCGGCTTCTGGTCCGCATCGTTTTGGGGCGGAGCCCGCACGGCGGCTTGCAGGTCACCGCTGCGGCGCCAGCTCGGAAGAACTTGTCACACCCCTCTCCTACGTTGGCCGCCATGAACCCCGCCGTACGAAACCGACCGGTCGGCGGCCGGCGGCCCTCGCCCCGCTCGTCTGTCGGCGGTGCCTGTTTGGTGGAGCTGCGTACCCGGCTGGCACGAAGCTGTGAGGCCGAAGGGAGCGGCGACGACAACGGTTTGGGCAGCGATGTCGCCGGTGCTCGGAGCGTCCGTGATGCTGTGGATGCCGCAGTGAGCCCGCTGGCTGGCACCGGTCCGCTGGTCGGTGCGAGGGCGGCTCGGTCTGTTGACGATGGGGATCTGGTGTGGTGCGCGCAGGCGGTGCAACGGGCGATCAACGTGCTCGAGGGAGCACGCAGTGCGCTTGCGGCCGAGGCCTCACGGCGCCAGTTGCATGCGCGCCGTGGGGAGGCCTCGGCGGCCGAGACGCTGGTCAATGCCACTGGGGTGGGAGGCGCGTTGGCCCGACGTGTCGAACGCGAGGCAGAGGTTCTGGATGCTCAACCGCAGGTGGCCGAGTCCTTGGGGCACGGTGCGATTAACGCAGAGCAAGCTGCCCTGGTTGCCGCGGCCGAGGTCCCCGACGAGGTGCGAAGGGACCTGTGCAAGCAGGCTCGAAACCAGACAGCCGACGAGACACGGAAGACCGTGCGCGCCGCCGAAGCCGCGTGGCGACGCGAGAGCGATGCGCAGCGGCAGGCTCGTCAGCGCGCAGCGAGGTCGGCCTCGATGTGGATCGATCCCGACAACGGCATGTGGCACCTGCGTGCGAAGTTCGACGCGCTGACTGGCGACGCAGTCAACCGACTCTTGGTGAGCGCTATCGAGCGGAATTGGCGCAGCGACAAAGAGCTGCCTGAATCGAAGCGCCGCAGCGTTCAGCAGCGTGCCGCCGACGCGCTCGCGTGGCTGATCACGGCCGCCGGCGCCCAAGGTGCGACACGAGCGGACGGAAGCGCTGCTACCGCCAGCGCTGGCCAACGGGCTGGTTCCTTGCCTCGCGAGGTCGCTGCGGCGGCCAGAGCTCCAAGCGCAAACAGCGCTTCCCATGAGCCCGCGTCGGCTGCCGGCTTCCCTAGAGCGGGGCTCGCGTCCCGCGATTCCGGAAACGTCGTCGGCGGGGGCACGGGAGACGACGTCTGGATCGTGCCGAATCCAACGCAGATGATCGTGCTCACCACGCTGGACAATCTGCGTGGCGGCTCGAGCGAACGAGCTACGGCCGCGGGCGCCAATGGCGAGTCGCCGTCGCTCGCGCGTCCATTGTCGGCAACGCCAGCTGCTCAGTCCACGGACGTGGCGTCGAGGCTGGCGATGGACCCGTTGGCAGTTCCCGGCGTTGCGGGCATCACCGAGAACGGCACCGTGCTCGGCGCCGCCGATCTGCGCAGAATCGCCTGCGATACCCAGATCATCCCGGTGGTGATGGGCGGCCCGAGCGAAGTGCTTGACGTTGGACGGGCCAAGCGCACCATTACGCCGGCCTTGCGTCGGGCATTGATTGCACGCGACCAACGATGCGTATGGCCCGGCTGCGATCGAGCGCCCGTTCACTGCGACGGGCATCACCTCCAGCACTGGCTCGACGACGGGCCGACCAGCCTGGACAACTTGGCGCTGCTCTGCCACAGCCACCACCACCGGTTGCACGAATACAACCTGGTGCTGCACCCGCCGACCGGCCCCGCTCCGCCCGGGGATGGCTGGACTGTCACACAGGCCGCGCCCCGCAAGGCATGCACGCCGGTCCGAGATCACACTCGACAGAACCGTTGAGCAGCTGGCAGAGGGAATCCGGCAGGGGGAATACTGAGACCAGGGAAGGGGACGAGCGATGAACGGACAGGTCAGCGACCCGGCAGGGCTGCGGGAGATTTACCGTCAGCCATCCAAGCTGGTGGCGAACAAGACCGCACCCAAAATCGATGCCGAGTCGGCCCGATTTCTGGCGATGTCGCCGCTGTGCGTGCTGGCCACGCACGGGCCGGGCGGTACCGATGCCTCGCCTCGAGGCGGGCCGCCAGGGTTTGCCCGGGTGCTCGATGGCGGCACACGCCTGGCGTTCGGCGACCTCAGCGGCAACAACCGCCTCGACTCCTACACGAACCTGGTCGAGAACCCCCAAGTCGGCCTGATCTTCTTCGTGCCCGGCACCGACCACACCGTCCGGGTCAACGGCGCCGCCTCACTGACCACCGATCCCGACGTCTGCGCTGCCACCGCAGTCGGCGAGCGGGTGCCCAAAGCAGCGGTAGTTGTCGATGTCGATGAATGCTTCGTGCACTGTGCGAAAGCGCTCTTGCGGGCAAGCATCTGGGACACCTCGACATGGCCGGACGCCGACGTGCCCACGCTGGGCAACATCATCGCCTGCCAGCACGACCTGGGAGTCGAGGCCGAGGTCATCGACCGCAACGTCGACACCAACTACACCGAGACCATGTGGGAGAGCGGGGGCTCCTAGGAATCGTCAGGCCGAGCAGTCGCTAAACGGTGCGGAGCGTCTCGGTGTTGCCGTCCACGCTGAGGATCTGTCCGGAGACATAGCGGGCGGCATCCGAGAGCAGCCAACAGCAGGCCTCGCCTATGTCGGCGCCAGTGACCAACGTGTGCAGCGAGACCTGGGCGGTGTAGCCGGCCTTGATGGCTTCGGGTGTGGTCCCGGTGGCGGCGGCCTCCCGCTCGATGACGCCATCCATGCGCGGGCCCTCCACGGTGCCGGGGCACACGGCGTTGACCCGGATGCCGCGCTCGCCCAGCTCCATCGCCCAGGTCTTGGTGAGACCTACCACCGCCCACTTCGAGGCCGCATAGGGGCTGCGCAGCGGGTAGCCGAAGATGCCGGCTGTGGAGACGATGTTGACGATCGAGCTGCCGACGCCGAGCAGCGGCACGGCGGCGGCGGTGCAGCGGAACGTGCTGCCCACGTTGACCTGCACGCAGTCGTCGAACGCTGATGGGTCGAGGTCTTCGACCCGGCCGGTCGGCCCGGCGATGCCGACGTTGTTGACCAGCCCGTCGATGCCGCCCATGGCGCTGGCCGCCGCCTCGAACAGCCGGGCCACGTCAACCTCGTCGGCGACGTCGTAGTAGCCGTCGGCGTGGGTACTCCGGTCGATGTCGACACCGAATACCTGGGCCCCGTAGCGACGAGCAGTGTCGGCAATGGCTGCGCCGATGCCGGCGCCCGCTCCGGTCACCACGATCCGCTTGCCTTCCAACATGTTCGGCGGCATGGGCAGCACGCTACGAGCCGCTGAGTACCTGTCTTGGCCTGCCCGACCGGTACCGATCCGTCTGCACCTGCCCTGGCTGGTCCAACCGATGCCGATCTGCCCGCGCGCCCTGACAGTCGGGGATAGTCCGCTCGACAAGGGCGAGACCAACTGTTCCCGACGGCGTCATAGGGTGGCCGCGTGCGGCT
Source organism: Candidatus Poriferisodalis sp. (assembly GCF_965208555.1). Taxonomy (GTDB): domain Bacteria; phylum Actinomycetota; class Acidimicrobiia; order Acidimicrobiales; family Poriferisodalaceae; genus Poriferisodalis. The sequence goes on from NZ_OZ242342.1 coordinate 2,281,525, forward strand.
CCGTGAGTGCGTCTCGAGTCGGCGTCGTTGCGCCCCAAGCGCTTCCGCTAGGTGTGTCGCTGCGTGCCGTGCTCGCGCCCGGAGCATCGCGGCGATGCTGGCGATCACCCTGCTCGCAACGGCTTGTGCCACCACGGACTCGACTGTGCCGGTACCCGACGCCGAACCTGCATCGAACACATCAGGCGACCCGGCAGCCTCGTCGGGAGAAGACTCTGGCCAGCAGGCCACACCCGCCACCACAGCGGACACTTCGGGGACCACCGCTGACTCGTCAGCGGCGGCCGCCGGCACGAGCGAGAACACCGTTGTCCTCGACCCGCGCGAAATCGGCTCGCTGCGCAACTTCCTCGGCTACACGTTCCCTCCTGCGCCGGAGGTGCCGACAGGCCCGCTGTCACGGGCCGCTCAGAACGACCTCAACATGGTCTGGTCCGGCCTGCAGCGAGGCGGGGTCAGCGGCGACGCCATCGCCCGGCTCGGCCAGACGGACGACCCTCGACTCGGGTGGATCGTCTCCGACCTGCTCAGGTTCGTTCCGCCGGGCGAACTCACCGACGGGGCCATTTCGGCCTTCCAGTCGTTGACCAGCGTCAGGCTCGCCGACGACCCCGTCGCCCTCCGCAGCCCATGGCAGTCGGTGACCGACCACCTGCTCGCCTGGGACTTGCCCGTCTTCGACGGCTATGCCGAGTACAAGGAGCGGCTGTTCACGCTGGTCGAGCCCGGCTGGCAGCCGTTCTTCGACGACCCCGACGCCAAGATCGACTGGCGCATCGTGAGCTGGGGCGGGGTGCTCATCGACAACCGTGACCTCGGCGACCCCCGCCTCTGCCCCCGGGGCTGCATCCCCGCGCTTGACAACCCGGGCGTCACCGATGCGGCGGGCGGCTCGTGGTACCCCGACGACGGCGTCGTGTTCGCCGTCGTGCTCGGCGGCGAGGCCCGGGCCTACCCCCGCCACATCATGGAAATCCACGAGATGATCAACGACTCGCTCGGCGGGCGGCGCATCGGCATGCCCTACTGCACGCTGTGCGGCTCGGCCCAAGCGTACCTGACCGAGGAGGTGCCCGACGGCGTCGCCACCCCCGTGCTGCGCACCTCGGGCCTGCTGTCACGGTCCAACAAGGTCATGTACGACCTCATCACGAAGTCGGTGTTCAACACCTTCACCGGCGAAGCGGTATCGGGACCGCTGCGAGAGCAGGGCGTCGTGCTGCCGCAGACCACTGTCGTGACCACCACGTGGGGCGAATGGAAAGCCGCCCATCCCGAGACGACGATCGTGGCCTCGGACGGGGGGATCGGCCGCCAGTACCCGCTGGACCCGCTGGGCGGCCGCGACGATCGCGGGCCGATCTTCCCGGTCGGCGACGTCGACGGGCGCCTCAGCGTCCAGGACCAGGTCTTCGGCGTAGTGCTCGACGACGGCACCCCGGTCGCGTTCCCCGTCGCCGCCGCCGTGGTCGAGCTCGAAGCCGGCGGGGTGGTGGAGCTGAGCGGGGTCACGCTGCAGCTCGACGGCGGTGGGGTGCGTGCGGTGGACGCCGATGGCAATCCCGTCGAAGGCCACCAGTCGTTCTGGTTCGCCTGGAGCCAGTTCATGGCCGACACCCTGCTCTGGGAGCCCTAGCCCGCACTCCGATCCCCGAGGCCGCGGTCTCAAGAACCCGGCACGCCGACAGGCCGCGCCGACGCGCGCGGAGGCCGCGGCCGAATGGCTCGTGAGCGCAGCGAACCAACGCGCGAGCCAACAGCATGGCCATGCGAAGGATCGCGTCGTGGAGCAGCCGCGAGCGGCGCGCTGGCTAGCGGCGGACCGTCAGCACATGAGCAGGCTGTCGAAAGCGGCCATGGCGGCAGTGGTCGTCGCATTGGGGTGGCGCCAGGCGACATGGCCGTCGGGGCGCACCAGCACGGCACCCGCCTGACCGATGCCATACGCGGCTGCGAGGTCACCGCCTGGATCGTTGAGGTCGATGCCGAGCCGCAGCGCACGAAGCATCGGGTGGGCCGCAACGCCATCTCCGGCTTCGGTCCCGTCGGCCTTAGCACCAGTGTCGACGTCGGCAAGATCGACGTCGGCACCGCAGATCAGCACGAACTGCGTGTCGTAGAGGTCCAGCGTCGATGTCGCCCCGTCGAAGTCGATCGGCACATGGGGAGCACGGTGCCCCGGCCGGGCCGTCGGGGCGTAGTCGGTCACCGGGTCGTCCACCTGCGGCGGCGCTGTGCCGTCGCCGATCAGGCAGCCGTCCTCGTAGTGCAGCCCGAGGTCCATCCCGAGCCAGTTCCCGTACCGCTCCGAGGATGCGAGGGCCACACGCTTCTCGTCGATGGTCGCCGTGCCCGATTCGACCAGCCGCCGGATCCGCCCGACGCTTCGAGAGTTCTCACGGGACCGATCAGCGTTGTACTGGGCAATGGGTGCCCGCTCGGCCTCGTACGTGTCCAGCAACCCCTCGCCGGCATGGCCGCCGGCCACGGCAGCGAACTTCCACGCCAGGTTGTGGGCGTCCTGAACGGCCGTGTTCATGCCGAAGCCACCCGTGGGCGGCAGCTGGTGCGCAGCATCGCCGATCAGGAACATCCGCCCGTCCCGGAACCGCTCTGCCACCGTCGAGGACATCACCCACGGGATGACGTCGGTCACCCGCAGGTCAAAGCTGTCGGAAAGCGCCTCGTCGCCGATCGAACGCCGGATCCACTGTTCGGCCATGTCGGTCGTGAAGTCCTCCGGACGGTGCGTCGACGGGTCGTAGTTGATCTGGCACAGCCATCGATCATTGGTGTCGATCTTCTGGAAGACGTTGCGGGCCGGCTTCGTCGTCCAGTACAGGGCGGACGGTCGATGATCGGTCCACGGCCCCAGGTCGGCGTAGAACTGGCAGTTGATCATCGTGCCGAAGCTGGCGATGCCGTCCATCTCGATGCCGAGGCTGCGACGCACGCTTGACGACGCCCCGTCGGCACCGACCAGCCAACGTGCCGTCAGGTGCTGCGTGCCCGATGGATCGCCCACCTCAGCCGTCACGTGCTCGCCGTCTTGGACCACCTCGAGGAGCTCCGTGTCCCAGCAGATCTGCACCTCGCTCATGCCCGCCAGCCGGCGCAGCAGGACTTCCTCGATCCGGTCCTGCGATGTCAGCAGCCACGGCGCCGGCGACAGCTCCACTCCGTTCACGACCGGCTGCACTCCCGTCGTCACCCGGCCGATCTCGGTGCCGGCCAGCGTCTCGCAGTACACGAACTGCTCGGTCCACGGCAGCGGCAGGCTCACGGCCTCGATCTCGTCCAGCACGCCCCACTGGCGCATCAGCTCGGCCGTCCGCACGTTGACCGACCGGGCGCGGGGATGGGGATTCACACCTCCGCGGCGCTCGACAACGACGGTGTCCAGCCCGAAGCGCCCGAGCAGGATCGCCATCGACAACCCCGCCGGCCCCGCACCCGCCACCAGCACCGTCGTGTCAGTCACAAACGCTCGTCAACGCGGCCAAGGCTTCTCGCAACTGAGCGTCGAGGTCGGGATCGCTCACTGCGCCAGCCCCGGTGTCGAAGTTCTCGCCGAACCGGGGAATCGACAGGGTCGCCAGAATCTCGTTGCCGAAGTACCCGGCGAGGTGACTGGCCGTTCGCAGCACGAAGCCGCCACCCCCGCCGCCCGGCGATGTGGACAGCATCACGATCGGCTTGTCGTGGTAGACGCGCATGTCGATCCGCGACGCCCAGTCGAACACGTTCTTGTAGGCGACCGTGTACGAGCCGTTGTGCTCGGCGAATGAGATCAGCAGCGCATCAGCCGCCCCGAGCGCGTTGTAGAAGTCGTGCGCCGGCTGCGGGATGCCCCCGGCCTCCTGCCGGTCGATGCTGTAGATCGGCATCTCGAAGTCGTTCAGATCGAGCATGCTGATCTCCAGCGCATCGGGGTCGACACCGTCGATCTCGCCGCCTTGGAGCAACCTGACGGCGTAGTCCACCAGTTGCCGGTTGATCGACTGGCTGCTGTTGGAGGCGGCGAACGCCAAGAGATTCATATGGAGAGCCTCGATTCGTCGTAGCCGGGTCGTCGCCCGGTCATGTCTTCGCCCCGACCCGTCGATGTCAGGGACGGGTTCCGGCGTGAGCAGTGTGGCTGATGATGGCGTCGATGATGACCGGCCACAGCGGCTCGGGCAGGTCATGGCCCATGTCGCCCAGCAGCAGCAGGTGCGCACCCGGGATCAGCTCGGCCGTGCGCTCGCCGCCATTCGGCAGGATCAGCGTGTCGTCCCGCCCGTGGATCACCAGCGTCGGCACTCCCAGCCGTCCGAGCGCCTCGGCCCGGGGCGCCGAGCCCCGCACCGCAGCCATCTGCCGAGGAAGCCCCTCGGGATAGAACATGCGGTCGAAGGCAGCAGCCAGGAACCCGGCCATCGCATCGGGGTCGTAGTGGCGCCGGCTCGACCAGATCTTCGACGACGCCACGCCGTTGGCGATGAACTCGTCCCGGTCCACCGGCGGCGGCGCGGTCAGCGCTTCGAGCGCCTCGGGCGCCGAATCGAAGTACCCGCGCTCACCGGTCGTCGACATGATCGAGGTCATCGACAGCACCCGGTCGGGGTGATCGATCGCCATCTGCTGCACGATCATCCCGCCCATCGACACCCCCGCGATGTGCGCGGCCTCGATGCCGAGATGGTCGAGCAGCCCCATGCCGTCGTCGCCGAAGTCGGACAGCGTGTAGGGCACGGGCGGCACCGGCTCGCCAGCCAGCGCGGCCTTGGTGACTGCCACTACGTCCACCTCGACCCCGTCTAGGTGCGTCGACAGGCCGACATCGCGGTTGTCGAAGCTGACCACGAACCGCCCCCGCTCGGCGAGCTGCTCCCGGAAGCCGGCCCGCCACCCCAAAATCTGCGACGAGTACCCGTTTACCAGCAGCAGCGCCGGGTCGGCCGGGTCGCCATGGGTCTCGTAGTAGAGCTCGATTGCTGTCGCTTCATGCGTGTTGGCGGGCGCTATGGGCATGGAGATCTCCTGGTGGCAACCGGGCTGGCGGCGACGAGTCTGCCGTGGATTTGTCCGGCCCTGTCCTTTCGTGTCCGCTATGCGGCGCTCTATGGTGCGAGTCATGCGGCGCATGCACATCGGATTGCAGGTCGACGACCTCGACGAGTCGATCGAGTTCTACACCCGGCTGTTCGGCTGCGAGCCCACGCTGCAGCGCCCCGACTACGCCAAGTGGATGCTCGACGACCCCCGGGTCAACTTCTCGCTCGACACCCACGGCAGCGGGCAACCCGGCTCGGCTCACTATGGCATTCAGGTCGAAACGCCCGAAGAGCTGGCGGCCATGCGCGACCACATCGACGCGGCCGACCTGCCCCGGTCCGATCAGGCCGATCTGGTGTGTGGCTACCAGCTGCAGCACAAGTCGTGGGTGACCGACCCCAACGGCCTGTGGTGGGAAGCCTTCTTCACCGAAGGCGTGGTGGACGAGGGCTACGGCACCGCCGAGATGCCCGACCCGTGAGCTACAAGTACGCCGCCCGTGACCGGCGGCGCCGCGGGCTGAGCGGGTTCGGCACGAACATCGGCGCCGCAGCCTGGTAGCGGCTGTAGGCGGGATACCGCTCGCCCGAGATCTTCTCGGTGAGCCTCGTCGACACCGCGAAGAGCAGCAGCAGGATCACCCAGCCCAACCCGGTCCAGTGCCACAGCCGGCCCGATGCCGAGATGGCGAACAGGTAGAACACGATCCACATCGCCTGCTCGCAGGTGCAGTTGGGATGGCGGCAGTAGCGGAACAGCCCTTCGGTGAGGAATGGCCGCTCCATCTCGGCGCCCGCCGCCACGAGCCGTGCCTTGTTCTGCTGGAACCGCCACATCTGCCCGTCGGCAACGGTCTCCAGCACCAGCAACACCAAGAACGCCACGATCGCGACGTAGTCCAGCCAGCCCAGCGGCACGTCGGCGTGCAGCCACGCTTGGTGGACCGGCGAGGTGAACCACCAGATGAGCGCCATCTGGCCGAACGACACGAAGAGCACGTTGAACGTCTGGAAGCCCACCTCGCCGATCTGCCAGCCGAGAATTCTCCGCTGACTGATCTGCTCTCGGAGATAGCTCCACCGGTAGTCCTCGCTGTCGGGGCGCCACCCGCCCCGGCGGATGAGGTTGAACGTGAGTCGTGCTCCCCAAGCGCACACCAGCGCTGTCATCACGGTGATCCGAGTCGAGCCGAGTCCTGCGTCGGCGAGAACGATCCCGCAGTACAGCGCCGGCACGATCGACCACAGCCGGTCCACCCAGGAGGCGTCCCGCGTCAGAATCGACGCCATCCAGCTCAGCACTGCCACCGCTGCGCACACTGCAAGCGCCGTGCCGTACGGCGTGCCGACCAGGGGATGGTCGACGGCCGCGTAGACGAACCGGCCGGGCACGAAGGCCACTACCCCGACGACGGCGACAACGAACACCCGCAGGCGATGCTTCCTCACGAGGTGCACCCGTTTGCCGACTGCCTGCAGGGCGAGCCTCGGCGAGCGGGATGCCCCGGCGAGTGCTTCCCCGGCTGTCCCGTGGCCCGTGCCGTCAGTTGCAGAGACCCTGCGCGCTGACGCCCCGATCGATGTAGCACATCAGCGTGCCCTCGACGTTGCGCAGCGTGAACGTTCCGTCGCTGTTGCGGGTGGCGAACACGCGCAGCCGGAAGCCGCGGATCGAGTCGTCAGGCTGACCGACGACGTCCATCGTGACCTCGCTGAGCTCGCCGACCGTGGGCTCGCCTGAGATCCGCACCCGCGACTCGGGCTCCTCCGATGCCACGGCCGCCGCAACGGCCCGTCCCAGCGCCGCCAGGTTCGCCGCGCTGGGCGTCTGGCCGAGGCGCGCCACGATCTCGGTGGTGGTGTCGACGGTCGCGCCCAACGGCGTGACGTAGTCGCCGCTGACCCAGCCGAGCACGCCGGCCGCGTGCACCTCGTACCAGAGCACGTCGGACACCTCTTGCATCGTGCCGGTGGGAACGATTCCAGTGGATCTCGAGTCCAGCTTGGCCACGATCTGGCCGCCCGGTTCCTCGCGCACGTTGAGCGTGCTGTCGTAGCCGATGCCCACGACAGCCAGCACCAGGGGCGGCTCGGCCCCTTCGCCAGCCTCGGCATCGACTGCCGTGGTGGCGGTCACGACCTGCTGCGCGGCCGTCGTCGTGGGCGCCGGCGGCAAGGTCTGGACGGTGCCGATCGTCGTGGTGGGAATCGGGGTCGGAACCGTCGCCACCGGTGCCGACGTGACCGCGGTGGGCGCAGGCTCGGCATCGACAACGTCATCACCGTCCGAATTGCCGACGGCTACCACCAGTGCCGCAATCGCCACGGCGAGCGCCAGCAGCGCGACGCCGAGCGGAAGTCGATCCTTCAGCGCGATCAGGCCCTCGGAGGGCGGTCCCTCCATGCCGTGGGGCTCCGGGAAATCAGTCGGACCGGTCATCGGGTGTCAGCCATCGGTGTCAGTCATCCCTGTCAGTTGGGTAGCTCTCGGCGTCAAAAGTGGGCCCCGAACGGCGGTGCCCACCAGGTTGGCCCGGCGGGCCGGGCCAACCGGCGACCGTGATGCGCTTGGAGTAGCGACGCATCAGCACCGAGCGTACGGCTAGACGGGTCGGCGGGAAGAGCAATAGGAGGCCGACCGCATCGGTCAGAAAGCCGGGCGTCAGCATGAGCGCACCGGCAACCAAAATCAACACGCCGTCGACGAGCTCGTTGCCCGGAAGCTCGCCCCTCTCCAGGCGAGTGCGGATCTGTTTCAGCACCCCGAGCCCCGAGCGGCGCACCATCCAGGCGCCCACAATCGACACCGCCAGCAGCAACAGGATCGTCTGGCCCACGCCCAGCCCGCCGGCCACCTGCACGATCACGAACAGCTCCAGCAGCGGCACCGACACGAGCAACAGGATCAGCACCGCCAGCACGCCGCCCACCATACGGCCATCCTCTGCTGCGGGAGTGTCGGCCCGGTAGTAGAAGAGCGACCACAGCCACACAGCGCCGAGACCGCGCAAGCGGGGGAGTGATGCAATGACCGCGACGTACGCGAAGCACGCCTGGAGCCCGGCATGACACCAGAGGCGATGCACGTCCGGAGCCGGTCGTGACGCCAACTCCTCAACAGCGGATCCGCAATGCCTGGATCGGCCGCATCAGCGGATGCATGCTCGGCAAACCCGTCGAGCTGTTGTCGATGCGCCAAGGCCCGGCCGCACTCCAGGACTACCTCGCCCAAGCCGCCGCCCTGCCGCTGCGCGACTACGTGCCGCTCCTGCCAGCAGCACCGTCAGCGGTCGAGCGCAACGCCGACGCCTGCAAGGACCGCCTCGCCGTCGCCGTGCCCGACGACGACATCAACTACACGGTGCTGTCGCTCATGCTGCTCGAGGAGCACGGCACGGGCTTCACCACCGAGGACGTGGCCCGAGCCTGGTTCCGTTGGCTGCCGGGCGGCATGACCTTCACCGCGGAGCGCGCCGCCTACGCCGTGCTGATGACCAAGGCCTCGACGCCGTTCGCGTTCGGCCAGCCCGCGGGCTTCGACCTCGACGAGTGCAGCGACAACGAGTTCAATGACTGGATCGGAGCGCAGATCCGAGCCGACATGTACGGCTGGGTGACGCCGGGCGACCCCGCATTCGCTGCCGAGCTAGCGGCCCGAGACGCTCGCCTGTCCCACCGGGACGAAGGCGTCTACGGCGCCCAGGCTGTCGCGGCGATCGGTGCAGCCATACCGTCGAGCCCGACCCTGCTGGCCGCAGTCGAAACCGCCATGGAACTGCTGCCCGCCGGTTCGGCATGCGTCGAGGCGATGGCGCTCGGCATCCGCTGCGCAGCTGCGAACGAGGGCCCGGCCCCGATACACGACGCCTACGACGGCATGTCGCCGGTGCACACGGTCAACAATCTGGCACTGGTGACATGGGGCCTCCTCTCCGGCGATCACGACTTCTCGACCGCCATCGGAGACACTGTTGCCGCGGGGTGTGACACCGATTGCAACGGCGCCACTGTGGGCGCCCTGTGGGGCCTCACCGGCCGACCCATCCCAGCACACTGGCCCAGCGCATGGAACGGCCGGGTGCAGGTCACCCTGGCTGGCGTCGGCGAACTCACGCTCGACGACCTCGTCGCCCGAACTGTGGCCGTCTGCGGCTGAGCACAGCGTCGTCGCCGCCCGCGCCTACGGGCGGCGGCACGACCGGTCGCTCAGAGACTCAGCCCGATCGCCGCCACCGGCGTCGTCATTTGCATCTGCGGGGGATCGGCCATGAGCGGCATGAAGGCCGCCATCGCCTCCTGCATGGCCGGTGTCTGGCCGTGATGCTGCATCGATTCGGCGTCGCTCATCAAAGCGAAGAACCAGAACGTGTTGCCCTCGCCCCGGTGGTACGAGTAGATCTCCACGCCCGGCTCGTCGCGGGCGGCTTCGACCATCGCCGACAGCACCGCCTCCATCTCGTCGGCCTTGCCGTCCTGGCAGCTGAAACTGCCGATCACCGTTGCCTTGCCCATGGCTGCTGCTCCTCGTCGATCCGGGATGTCGGGGCTGAGTCTGCCGGTGCGCCGTCCCCCTCAGGCGCGCCAGGCGGCAGGGTCGACCTCGTCGGGCAGCACGCCGAACAGCATGGAGGCTCCCGCGGGCCGGAAGCGCGACTTGTGCCCTTGCCCGGTGAGATCGTCGGCGAGCAGCACCTCGCCAGGGCCGATTCGCCTCACGATCCCGTCTCCCGCCTCCACCTCTACCTCGGCGTCCAGCGGGATCACGAGCTGGCGTCGCGGGGCGTTGTGGAAGTCCAGGTCCAAGGCCGGTTGTTCGGTGCGGAAGATGACTCCGGCCACCGGCAACGCCGCAGTCTCGGCTCCCCGCTCGCCGTGCCGTGTCGCGATCTCCAGGTCCTCGAACACTGTCTGTCCATCAGCTGCTGTGCGCATCCAGATGATCTTCATCATCCGCCTCCGGCCCACAGCGGCGGGTTCGGCATCGGCCCCCGGGCAGCTTCGTAGGCGGCCGCCAACGACAGCGACAGCGTCTCGTCGCCGCCCCGGCACATGAACTGGATCGACGTGGGCAGGCCGCCACCTGCGCCTGCCGGTCCCGGCGGTGACACCCCGGTCGGCACGGTCGTCGAGCACAGGGCCAGGAAGTTCGCCGCCCGCGTGAACAGCGCCGGCGTGTTGGTTTCGTCGGCCCCGTCGACGGGCAGCGGCAGCATCGGCGTGGTCGGCGTCACCATGGCATCGAAGCCCTCGAACGCCGCGGCGAACTCGGCCAGGTCGATGCGCCGCTGCACCACCGCTGCGATGTACTCGCTGGCCGAGATGTTCGCCCCGGGCAGCACCCGGGCCCGCACCCGCTCGTCCACTCTCGAAGCCGGGTCCTCCATCATCGAGCCGTAGTAGTAGTACGACTCGGCGGTCACGATCACGAAGCGGGTGTTCTTCATCTCCTCGAACGAGGTCGGCGGGTCGAACGGCACCACCTTGGCCCCCAACCCCGCCAGCACCTCGAGCGCAGCGTCATAGGCGGCAAGCTGCGCAGCATCCACGCCCGCCCGCTCGGCGTCGCTGAGACAGCCGATGTGCCGCCCCGACAGGCCGTCCTCGAGCGCTGCCCGCAGTGCCCCGTAGCGGCCGGTCCCCGCCAGCCAGTCTCGTTCGACTTCGCCCGCCTGCGTCCCCAACATGGCATCGAACATCAGCGCCGCATCCAGCACCGTGCGAACCAGCGGGCCAGGCGTGTCCAAGGTGTGCGAAAGCGGCACGATCCCGTCGATCGGCAGCAGTCCCTCGGTGGTCTTCAGCCCGACGATCCCGCACAGCGCAGCCGGCAGCCGCACCGACCCGCCCGTGTCGGTGCCCACCGCGCACGGCACCATGCCTGCCGCCACCGCCGCACCCGAACCCGACGACGAGCCGCCCGGCGTGCGCAGCACGTCGGCATCCCACGGGTTCCAGGGCGTGCCCATGTGCTGATTCGTGCCCCAGCCGCCCATCGCGAACTCGACGGTCTTGGTCTTGCCCACCAAGACCCCGCCCGCATCCAGCAGCCGTTGCGCGACCACCGCCGTGGCCGGCGAGACCCGGTCCATCCACTCGGCCGACCCCGCCGTGGTGACCCGGCCCTCCACGTCCACGATGTCCTTCAGGCCGAACGGCACACCCCAGAACGGTCCCACCGGCTCGCCTGCCGCCAGCGTCAGTGCCACCTCGGCTGCCTCAGCCGCCGCCAGGGCCTCATCTGCATACACCGCCTGCCAAGCGCCGACCCGCCCGTCCAGCGCCGCAATCGCCGCCAGGCATTGCTCGGTCGCCTCGACCGGCGACCGCGACCCGTCCCGGTATCCCGCCGCCAAATCAGCAATCGTTGCCGTCACCCAGCCCCCAACTCGCCAGCCTCGCCCGGCCCGAGCCGATCCTCCGGATGGTCCGGAACGCGGCGAGAAGTCTCGCGCTCCACGAAGCGCCGTGCTCATCCAGCCTTGCGCGTGATGCGCGTGGTGTCAGCGGGGCGAGGTTCAGCCCCGGAAGCTCCCGCGGCGCCCGCCGGGATTCTCGCGAGGGCCGTAGTAGCCGAAGGTCCAGCCCGGCATCTGCTCCCACTCGATGCGTCCCACCTCAGCTGCGTAGCGCTCGGTCGCAGCGATCAGCGCATCCTCGGCTGCGTAGTCGAACGGGTCCTGCAGCCGGGCCAGCACGCCGGCGTCGCCAGGCAGGTGTTCCGCCTGCCACTGCACGGTGCGCCGCAGGCCTTCGGTGGGGTCCACCTTGTCGCGGTAGCCCAGCTGGTGGCGGATCTTCTCGGTGCTGAGGATGCTGTGCGCCGACGAGTGGTTGAGCAGGAACGGCCCGCCAGGCGCCGCCAGCTCACCGGGCACCGAGACGAGCTCGAAGGGATTGCCGAGCTCGTCGCCGATGATCTGCGCGATCTGCGCGTACGTGAACTGCCGATCGTCGCCCACGTTGTAGATCTCGCCCGCCGACGCATCGATGTGGTCGACCGCCAGCAGCACCCCCGAGGTGGCGTTCTCGACGAACGCCGACGTCGCAACTGTCAAGCCGCCGTCGGGCACGATGATCCGTCGCCGGCCGTCGAGCGCACGCTTGACCAGCGTCCACTCCCTGGGCAGCACCTGGTTGGGGCCGTAGATGTACGGGTAGCGGAAGTGCGTGGCATCGGGATGCAGCGAGAACGTCAGCTCCTCCGACTCGGTCATCTTGAGCGGCTTGGGTCCCGAGCGCTCGTCGCCCACCAGCCGATCGTCCTCGTTCGTCGGGACCGCCATCCCCTCGGGGAACTCGACGGCGGGCTCGGCGTACCCGCTGTACACCGGCACGCCACCGATCGAGATGAGACGTGGCGTGCGGCCCGCAAGCACCTGCACGATGGCTCGGAGCCGGCCGTACATCGCGAACACCACGTCGAACGTGCGGCCCTCGATCGAACCCCGGAACGCTTCCTCGTCAAACGGATCGGTGTGGATGTGCTCGAGGTGATCGGGGATGGTGTCCACCTCGTGGCGCCCCGTGTGCAGGATCGTCACGGTGTGCCCACGATCCACCAGCCCGTTCACGATGTGAGGCCCAGTCGGCCCCGTCCCTCCAATGACCAGGATGTTCATGGCGTCAGCTTGTCACCGAAGGCACCGCTCGCACCGGGCAGCGGCACACCGAGCCAGCGTCACTACGGCGAAGATCGCCGATGCCCCGGCGAGTAGGTTCGCAACGGTTCTTGCTTGCCTCTTGCTGCGGACGGACGGGAACCTGCACATGCCTGACTTGACCGGCCCCGGACCGCTGGACGGCATCCGTGTCGTCGAGATCGCCACGTTCATTGCCGCGCCGGGCGGGTCGCACCTGCTGGCCTCGCAGGGCGCCGAGGTCATCAAGGTGGAAGACACGCAGATCGGCGATCCGTTGCGCATGTTCGGGTCGAGCCGGGGCGGCATGTCGGGCTGGTTCGCCAACATCAACGCCGGCAAGCGCTCGCTCGCCATGGACATTGCCTCGGCACCCGGCAGGGAAGTCATGGCCGACCTGCTCGACACTGCCGACGTGTTCGTGCAGGCGTACCGGCCCGGTGTGGCCGAACGGCTGGGCATCGGCGAGGCCGATGTGCGCAAGCGCAACCCGAAGATCGTCTACGTGTCGATCAGCGGCTTCGGCCGCGACGGCCCGTATTCGAAGCGGCCTGCTTACGACGCCGTCATCCAGGGCTGGTCCGGCATCGCCGCAGTGCAGGGCGGCGACGGTGAGCCCCAGTTCGTGAAGAGCTTCATCCCCGACAAGGTCACCTCGCTCACCTGGACTCAGGCGGTCTGCGCGGCGCTGTTCGCCCGTGAGCGCACCGGCCGGGGCGAGCATGTGGAGCTGTCGCTGCTGGACTCGGCGGTCAGCTTCATGTGGCCCGACGCGATGATGGACCACACGGTGCTGGCCGACGACGCCGACCATCGTCCCAACCTGCTGGCCGATTACCGGCTGCTGGCCTGCCGGGACGGCTATGTGGCCATGATGCCGCTCACCGACGCCCACTGGAAAGGCGTCGCCGACGCCTTCGGCCGGTCCGACCTGCTTACCGACCCTCGCTTCGCCGAACCGGGACCGCGGGCGGCGCATTTCGGCGACATGATCGACACGCTCGGCGAGGTGGTGGCCGACGTGGCCCGTGACGATGTGGTCGAACGGCTCATCGCAGCCGACGTGCCGGTGGCACCGGCCCTGCGCCCCGACGAGATCGCCGCCGACCCGCAGGTGCAGCACTCGGGCGTGGTGCGCGAAGTGGACCACCCCATCGTGGGCCCGATCCGCCAGCACCGCCCCGCAGCGCTGTTCGCGGGCGGCATGCCCGAGCTGCGCCACGCCGTCGAGCGCGGCGCCGACACCGACCAGATCCTGGCGGAATTGGGCAGGTCGCCCGCCGCCATCGCCGATCTGCGTGCCGACGGCATCGTGAAGTAGGAATAGCGACGTGGGAAGAGCGAGATGAGTGCAGACCTGCGCATCGACGAGCGCATCGGCTCGGTGCTCGCCGCCGAAGCGGCCTGGAACGAGGAGCACCGCCACCTCTCCGAACAGTCCCTCTCGGCGCTGCGCGAATCCGGCGCGCTGCGGCTGCTGGTGCCCGAGCGGGTCGGCGGCGACGAGCTCACCTTCGCCGACATGGTCGCCAACGTGCGCGAGGCCGCGCTCTACGACGGCGCGGCTGCCTGGGTGCTGATGGTGCTGGTGGGGCACAGCTGGATGCTCGGCTCGATGAGCGAGGACCTCCAGGACGAGGTGTACGGGGCCGACCTCGACACGATCGTGCCGGGCTCGCTGGCCCCCGTCGGCTCGGCCACCGAAACCGACGGCGGCTGGCTCGTCGACGGGCGCTGGCCGTTCACGAGCGGCGCAGTGTGGGGCGACTGGTTCCTGCTGGGCTCCCAGGTGCTCGAACCCGGGAAACGCCCCCGCCTGATCCACGTCGTCATGCCTCGCGCCGACATCAGCGTCGACGACAACTGGCACGCGATCGGCCTGCGCGGCACCGGCTCGTGCGATGTCGTCGCCGAGCAGGCCTTCGTGCCCACCCACCGCATGCTCGACTCGGGCGAGTTGCTGGGTGCCCGCTCGCCGTGGTCAGCCCGCCACCGCACTTCGCTGTACCACACGCCGGTGCTGCCGGGACTGTCGGTGCATGTCGCCGCGACGGCGCTCGGCCTCGCACGGGCCGGGCTGGACGATGCCGCCGACCGCTTCGGCGTCCAGGACGATCGCTACATGGGAACCGCCAAAGCCAACCGCCCGGGACTGCACATGCGCCTGGCCGAGGCCAACACCGAGGTGCGAGCCGCCGAGCTGCTCATCGCCGACACCGTCGAGCTGCTGCGCCAGGCCGCAGAAGGCAACGACTCCAAGGCGCTGCGAGCCCACGCCAAATACCAGGGCACCTACGCCATCGAGCTGTGCCGCCGGGCACTCGACCAGGTTGCCAACGCCGCCGGCGGCCGGGCGCTCTTCGACGGCAGCCGCCTGCAGCAGGCCTTCCGGGACGTCACGATGGCCTCCCAGCACCAGGTCGCCGATCTCGACACGGTTGGCGAGGCCTACGGCCGCACCCGCCTCGGCATGGACCCCGGCCCCCACCCGCTGTAGCCCGGCTGCCCAGGCCCATTCGTTCAAGCCCGGCCATTCGTCGCCGGCACGGCGTCAGCTTCCCTGTAATGAATTCGGCGAGCCGGCGATGCGAAATATGTGACCCTGCACACACCTGAACTACTGAGATACTGGCGGGAGAGCCGGTCCGTGTCAGCGGCGCTCAACAGACGGCGCCGCCGCTCCGGCGAGGAGATGATGATCGTGAAGGCTCGCTGGGCGAGATGCGTCGCAGGCCTCGCGGCGCTGGTTCTTGTCGCCGCTGCGTGCGGCGGCGGCACCGACGATGACGAGACAGCCGACGAAGTCGTCACCCAGGCGTCAGTCGCCGTGACTGAAGCGCCGGCAACAACCGCTGCGCCCGCCACCGCGCCGACGACGACGGCTGCGCCCGTCACCGCGCCGACGACAACCGCTGCAGCACTTCCGACTGACGCCATGGAACTGCTGCAAGTCGCCTTCGAGAACAGCGCGAGCAGGTCGGTTCGCGGCGACATGCAGATGGACATGGGCGAACTGGCCACCGTTGCGATGCACTTCGAGAGCGACGGCGCGCAGAACTTCTCGATGTTCATGAGCTTCGACGAGATGATGGGTGGCGGCGACATCGGAATCGGATTCGAGATCCGGTTCGTCGATGGCGTTCAGTATCTGCAATTCGTGGTGCCCGAGGAGTTGCGTGCGCTGGTCGGCGATGAGCTGCCCGAGGGGTGGTTCGTCTTCGATGCCGAGACCGCTGCAGCAATGGGGATCGTCTGTCCGTCAGCACTGCCGGGCGATACCCCCGATGATGGTGCGTGTCGCTTGCCGAACGACAACACGAACCAGATCGAGTTCGTGACCAGTGCCGAGATCTTGGGCTCCGAATCCATCGACGGCGAGTCGATGACTCACATCCGTTACACCCTCGACGTCGCGTCGATGAGCGAGGGTTACCTCGCGGAGCCTGACGGGGCGGACAGTTCGCTCCCATTCGTCGGAGACGTCCTCCCCGACGAGTTCATCTACGACGCCTGGATCGATAGCGCTGGCTTCACGCGTCGCATCAGCGTGGACTTGGGCTCGTTCATGGAGGGTCTCGTCGCCGGTCTCGATGCTGCCGAGACCGAGGGTCACGAGGACGAGATAGCGAGCATGCTCGACATCACCAACGTCATCAACTACTACGACTACGGCGCCGACATCACTATCGAGGCGCCGCCCGCAGATGAGATCATCGGCGATTTTGGCGACCTGATGGGACCCGACATCGGTGAGGCCTCGGCGTCCGCGCCGGGTTACGAGAACTCCTAGCTCCGGACTCGTCGGCGATTTTGGCGACATGATGGGGGCGGGAATGGGAGTCGGCTGACAGGAGAGCAGCGATGTCGTTGGAGCTTGAGACCGTGCGGGTGGACGGCGACGGGCCGGTGCGCCACTTGGTGCTGAACCGCCCGGAAGTTCACAACGCCGTCAACTCCCAGCTCATCGCCGACGTCCACGCTGCCTGCCTGGCGCTCGATGCCGACCCCAGCGTGCGGGTGGTGATCGTGCGTGGTGAGGGGAAGAGCCTCTCCTCGGGTGCTGATCTCAAGCAGAAGCGCGGCACCAGCCTCGACGCGATGCTCGGCTCCAAGGCAGGTGCCCGCATGTACGACACGCTGATGCATCTCAACGCGGTCACGATCTGCCTCTGCCACGGCTACATGATCGGCGGCGGAGGGGTGCTGCCGGCCGCGTGCGACTTCCGCATCGGCAGCCCGTCGATGAGCCTGACGCTCAACGAGGTCAGCATCGGCTTCAACCTGACGTGGCACTCGGTACCGGCGCTGGTGAACCTGGTCGGGCCGCACCGTGCCAAGGAGATGCTGATCTTGGGCCGCACCTACGGCATGGACGAGCTGGACGGGTGGGGCTTCTTCACCGAGACCGTGTCGAGCGACGACGAGCTGGTGCCGGCGGCCGAGCGTCTGGCCGAGGCCATTGTGAGCCAGCCGCCGGTGCCGGTCACGTCGTCGAAGGCATCGATCAACGCGCAGGCCATGCCGCTCGGTCGGGCCATCAACCACCTCGACCACGTCGCCGTCGGCTACATGGGCAAGAGCGAGAGCTCCCGCACAGCCGTGCGCAGCTACTTCGACCGGGACGATCCGGACGCCCGCACCTGGTCCGACGACTGAGCGTCACGATGGTTGAGTTCGGCGGCGCTGAGCCCGATGGTGTCGAGCCCGAAGCTCTTGGGCCCGGCGACCCTTCAGGGGTGGACTCAGGGGCCGACGCCGTTGGACCGCGCCGTCGTGACAGGGGCTGGCCGAACCAGCGAACTCTGCTTCTGTACCTGGTGGGCGGGCTGCTGATCGCGGCGATCCCCGTTGTGGTGGCGCGTTTCGTCGACCAACCCCCAGGCGACACGTACACCATCGACATCCCGCCGGGCACGGCCGCCGCGATTGCAGCCGGCAACGACGTCAATGTCATTCCCGACGAGCTGGACCTCACGCTGCGCGATGTGCTGATCATCGTGAACCGTGACTCGGTGGCGCACACCATCGGCCCGTTCGAGATCGGGCCTGGCGAGCAGTCGGAGCACTCCTTCAACGAGGTGGCTGCCATCAGCGCCTACTGCTCGCTGCACCCCTCCGGCAGCATCAGCATTTCCATCGGCGAGTGAATCTGGAAGCCTGAGCCGTCGTCGGCCCACCGGAACTCGGAACGGTGAGCACAGATGCCGCAGCGGGCGCGCGTGACCTCTTACCGCTCCCTGCAAGCCGGCAGGGCCTCGTCCGCGAACTGCGCAACGGCGTCCTCGGGCCGACCCATGCGCAGCGCCGCCGTGTTGACCAGCAGCCGCCGCACACCGTGATCGCGGTACACCTCAAGTCCTTCGAGACCCTCGCGGTGATAGTTCCAATACGCGGTCAGCGCCAGTTCAGCCGGATCACGTCCCTGCCGGTCGCATTCGGCATGCATCTCTTCGATCAGGCGCTTGAAGTCGTCGAGATCCTTGTGGATCACGTACCAGCCGTCGCCCCGCGCCACCAGTCGCCGGATGGCCGGCGGCGTCGTGCCGCCGATCAGCAGCGGCATGCGGGGCCGCTGGGCCGGTGTCGGCAGCATGGAGAAGCCCGTCCAGTCCACGAACTCGCCCCGGAAGTCGACGTCCTCGCCGGTCCACGCCGCGGTCATGGCGTCGATGTACTCGTCGGCGCGAGCGCCCCGGCGGTCGAACGGCACGCCGAGCGCGTCGAATTCCTCCTCCAGCCAGCCCACGCCGACGCCGAGCTCCAGCCGGCCGCCCGACAGGTGGTCCAGCGATGAGGCCTGCTTGGCGAAGTACAGGGCGTTGGCCTGGGTGACGATGTTGACGCCGGTGCCGAGCCGCAGGTGCTGCGTGGCCCCGGCGACGAAGGTCAGGGCGATGAACGGGTCGGTGAAGCCTCGGTCCGACGGGATCGCCAGCTTGCCGCTGGGGTGGTATGGGTACCGGCTCTCGTAGTCGTGCGGCACGATCACGTGCTCGAACGTCCACACCGACTCGTAGCCCAGCTCCTCGAGCTGCTGGGCGAACGACCGCAGGTACCCGGGGTCGAGGTAGGCGGCCGAGTTGATGGGCGTGATGCCGACGTGCATCCGCGGGACTGTACGCAAGACCTGTGACGGGTGCCGGTGACTCGGTGCTCCGCGCAGTCGTGCATGCAGCGATCCGGTGCGCCAAGCTGTTGTGATGTCGGGGGACGCTGCGTCAACGAGTCCAGTGTTCGCCGTGGAGCGTGCCTCCGTCTACACGCCTGCGTACCGCGAGCGTGTCCAGCGGCGCACGGTCGTGGTGCTCATCGCCAGCCAGGCCGCCGGCGGCTTCGGCCTGGTGGCCACCTACATCGTGAGCGCGCTGCTGGCAGAGGACATCACCGGCAGCTCCACGCTGGCAACCATCGCGGCGAGCAGCCTGTCCATCGGCTCGGCGTCGGTCGCCGCCCCGATGTCGAAGCTCATGAACAAGTACGGCCGCCGGTCGGGCCTGCGCTTCGGCTACCTGGTGGGCGCTGGGGGCGCCACGCTGGCGGTGCTCGGAGCGATCCTGCTCAGCTACCCGCTGTTGTGCCTGGGCGTGTTCGGCGCCGGCGCCGGCAACGCCGCCAACCTGGCCACCCGCTACGCGGCGTCGGACCTGGCGCAGGAGAACCGCCGAGCCAGCACCATCAGCATGATTGTGTGGGCCACCACCTTCGGCTCCTACACCGGGTCGGTGGTGTCGGGCTACGCGAGCGAAGTGGGCGTGTCGCTGGGCCTGCCCGACAAGACCGGCTCGTATGTGTTCGCGGGCGTGATGTTCCTGCTGGCGGCGGCGATCGTGGAGATCTTCCTGCGGCCCGACCCGCTGCACATGGCCAACGAGATGGCGGCCGAGGGCGTCGCCAACGGGACCCGCAAGGCCGAGGCGAAGCCGACCGTGCGGGAGGCGATCTCGCTGATCATGCAGCGGAGCGAGGCCCGGCTCGCCGTGTTCGCCATGATCGTCAGCCAGGTGACGATGGTGGGGGTGATGGCGCTGACCCCGCTGCACATGAACGCGGGCGATCAGTCCCAGAACGTCATCGGCCACATGATGGGCTTCCACATTCTGGGCATGTACCTGTTGTCGCCCCTGGTCGGCCGGCTCACCGACACGGTGGGCAAGTACCCGATGCTGTATCTCGCGGGAGGACTCTGCACCTGGGGCGCGTGGTGGGCGGCAGTGACGCCGCCTGCGGGCGTGCTGGGCGTGTTCATGGGCAACTTCCTCATCGGGCTGGGCTGGTGCTTCGGCGTGGTCGCCGCGTCGAGCCTGCTGGTGGAGCTGTACCCGATCCATCAGCGGGTGTCGGTGCAGGGCGTGGGCGACTTCGCGATGCTCGGCGCAGGTGCGATGGCGGGGCTGAGTTCGGGTGCGCTGTATGAGACGTTCCAGTACCGCGGCGTGAATTTCGCGAACGCGCTGTTCGGCGTGGCGCTGATTCTGGCCACGTTCCTCACCTACACCGGCGTGCGCCGGGCGATGCGACGCCCGGAACATCAGCAGCGAGCGGCAGTCGCCGCTAGCTGACCAGCAGCGCCCGCCCAGGCACATCGCTCGGGCCGCGGCTCCGTGCTTGCCGCTCTGGCTCGCTTCGCTCGCGGGCCGCTCGGACCTGAGGCCCGGCCTGCTACGGCGCAGTGAAGCTGTAGTCGTGCTGGTTGTTGACCGTGACGTGGAGGGACTCGCCGCTGGCGATCTCGCCGAGGTGAACGATGGCGTCGAGCTCGAGGTCACGGTCTGAGCAGTCCTGCGCCCACGGCAGCGGTGCAGGCACGAAGGCGGTCACCGTGACGTCGTAGCGGTTGCCGTCGCGGGTGACGTCTTCCCGGCCGATGTGGTAGCAGCCGTCTTCGCGTGAGATGGCGAAGTTGATCCTCAGGTAGCCGTCGCTGCCAGAGCTGGTTGTGCCCTCCCAGAGCATCTCCGCGCTGGTGACGTGCACCGGCGCCTCGACTCGCTCGGGGTCGGTGGGGCTCCAGCCTTCGGGTGCCAGCTCGGGCGGCGGTTCCACCATCACCAGTGTCATGTCGACGCGGCGGGGGTTGCCGCGGGTGATGACGTCGTACGCGGTGTCGTTGGTGAAGGCCATGCGACCGTCGCCCTCGGTGATGACCGCCGAGACGGAGTACGTGTTGCGGTCGTCGATCTCGTCGCTGGCGTAGCGCAGGTCGAAGTCGATCGGCACCTGTCCGGGATTGCTGATGACCTGCTCGGTGATGAGCACCGCTGCAGCGTCGGCGTAGCTGGTGTCGCGTAGCTGGACGGTCACGACCGCGCCGGGCGACAGCGCGATGCGCTCTCGGTAGGTGATGGTGCCTCTTACCGACGCGTCGGCACCTACTGGCTCGATGACCGACTCCGTAGTGGTGTCGTAGGGCGCGCACGCCGCCGCAACGAGCGCGAGCGCGGATGTCACGCCGACGGTCGCCACCGCTCGTCGAATCCTGTTCATCGGTCGCCCTTCGTGGGCACCGCGACGCGCGGTACCGGTCGCTGCTTCATCTATTCCAACGCACCGGCACTGTCCTCGGTTCCGTCGCATCATCCGGCGATCTCGGCACCCGTTCCTGCTTGCTGCACGGAGGCCAGCAGCGAGCCCTGCCGGCCCTGCGGCTCCACCCCGAGCGAGCGGAAGATGCGCCAGTACAGGCTGATGTCGGACGAGATGATCGGCACGCCGAGCTCCGTTTCGATGCCGGCCGCCAGGCTGACGAAGCGCCGGGGCAGGCCGTCGTCGCCCCGGTAGTTGGACATGCCGTTGACCAGCACCGCGTCCACGTCGGGCGCCTGGTTAACGGTGTATTCGCACGACCGCAGCGCCAGGTCGCCGGGGAAGATCCATGTGCGGTCGTTCACCTCGTCCTGGGTGGCGTACCAGCCCTGGTCCACGAAGTTCTGCGCCCACACCACGTCGATGCCGGCGCTGCGCAGGAACCGCACCACGCCATCGCGCCAGTCGGGCCAGAAGTACACGGCGTTGAGAGCCACCCGCTCATAGCCGTGTGCCTCGCAGGCTTCCACCAGCGTCAGGCCGGCCATGTGGAACGGCGTCTCGTATTTCTCTGACATCTCCGCGGTGAACCGGCGGATGTCGGACGCGTCGGTGCCGGCGGCATGCACCCAGTTCGTGCCCACCTGCCCGACCACATCGGCGCCGCTGTTGGACAGGCAGTGAACGGTCTCCTCGAGCAGGTGGAACAGCCCGGCCCGGTCGCTGAGCCGGTGCGCGTAGCCGGGGGCATGCATCAGGCGGCCGTGCACGCCCACCGACGGCGGGCACATGCGCAGGAAGTCGGTGGGCGCCGCGTCGAAGTCCATCGGCGGTGCGGTGAAGCCGACTTGGTGCGGGAACAGCTTCTTCGCCTGGTCGGACCACTTGGCAGGCTTGCTCACCGGGTCGCGGTCTCCTTGGAAGCGCTCACGAGCCCTGTGGCAGGTACAGGTCGTGGTTCTTGGGATCGAGGCGCAGGCTCAGCTCGCGCAGGCGGCCGTGGAACTCGTCGCGGGGAACGTGGCAGAGGCGGATGTGGCGGCCGGAGGCCGGATCGAATGCCGTGCGACCGTGCATCACCCGGTGATTGTCGATGAGCATGCCCTGGCCGGGCTCGACCCGGACGGTGGCGGTGAATTCGGGGCTCGTCATGCGGTCGCTGAAGGCCCGGATGGCGTCGTAGATCCGGTCGATGTCGCTTGGTGCCACGTCAAGCGGGCCGAGCGCCCGGTCGAAGTAACGGATGCCGCTGAGGCGCCCGAATTCGTCCAAGCGGATGACCGGACTGCGGTTGCGCAGGTTGATCTCGCCGGGGTGACGCCGCACATGGGTGACCGCCAGCGTGGTCAGTGCCTCGAATGCGTCGGGCTCGTCGGTGCGCAGCGATTCGGCGATGGCGAAGCCGTCCACGTAGGTGCTCATACCGCCGACGTCGGTGTTGACCAGGCAGTGAAAGATGTCGATGCCCGGCGGGGAGTAGTAGAAGGCGTCGTCGATGTGGGGCGCTTGGGCCATGCCGGTCTTGGCGCCCAGCTTCGCCACGGGCTCGGCCCGCACGTCGTAGATGCGGCCATAGACCGTGGTCTCGTGGATGGGGCCGACGAGGTTGGCGAGTTGCTCGGTCTGCTCGGACTCAGTGCCGAGATGATCGATGCGCACGATGCCGTAGTCGCACAGCGCGCGGTACGCCTCGAGCTGGCCGGCGCCGCCGTCGCACGCATCCGTCCAGCTCACGGTGGGGAAGTGCTCGGTGAGCTCGGCCCGCCAGGTGGTGGGCTGCCATGCGGCGCGGCGCCGACGAGCCGCCTCGTCGTAGGCGTTGGCCATGAGCCAGTCGCTGCCGTAGGTGGACCGGTGGCCATCCGGCCATGTCAGCACCAAGTCGCCATTGCAGACCTCAGCATGGGCTGGCGCGATGTCCGACGGGAAGCTGGCAACCGTCGTGAATCGGATGCCGTCGGCCGGGTTGCCGCAGTCTGGGCACCAGCAGCAGTGCCGCAGCCACTGGCCGGCGAAGGCTCGGTGCTGCCCATCGGCGAAATCGACGTGTATCTCCCGCCTGTCGATCGCCGCGCCGGTCACTGCAGGTGCGTCGGCGATGCCGAGCCGGTTGCCGAGGTGCGGGTTGTAGGTGGTGATGTCGCCGGCCGCGCCATGCTGGGTCGCGGCACCTGCGGACAGTTCGGTCGCCAGCTCAACCGATGGGGCTCTGGGCGGTGAGACCACCGTCCACAGTTAACACGCTGCCCGAAACGAATCCGGCCATCGGGGAGGCCAGCCACGCAACGGCTTCGGCGATGTCGTCGGGTGTGCCGAGACGCCCAACCGGATGACGCCGGAGGGCTTCGATGCGGGCTGCTTCGGGGTCGGCCTGCATCTCGAAAGCGGCGTCGGCGAGGGCGGTGTTGATCCAGCCGGGGCTGACCGCGACGCAGCGGATGCCCTCGTGGCCGTGGTCGATGGCGATGGCCCGGGTGAGCGCCTCGACAGCGCCCTTGGACGCGCTGTAGACGGCCATGCTCGCATCGGCGTGCGTGGCGGCGATCGACGCGATGTTGATGATGACGCCGCCGCTGGGCTGGTCAGGCATCTGGCGTACCGCAGCCCGGCACATGTTGAACACGCCCCGGACGTTGACGCCCACGACGAGATCGAAGTCCTCATCGGTGGTGTCCGCGATGGTCTTCTCGACCTGGACCCCGGCGTTGTTGACCACGGCGTCGAGCGAACCGAATCGCTCGACTGCGGCAGCGACGAGGGCGTCGGCTTGGGCCGGGTCGGCGACGTCGGTCTGCAGCCACGCTGCGCCTTGGATGTTCGGCTCGCTGCGGCTGCCGGTCAATACGTCCCAGCCATCAGCCGCGAATCGCTGGGCGATCGCCTCGCCGATCCCCGAGCTCGCCCCCGTCACCACCACACTGCTCATGCTCGCCTTCCCTTCCCAACGCTGCCGCGCTGTTCCCGCATGCCGCGGCCGCCGGCGTCTGCTGCCTGATGCCGATCGCTCGTCACAGTTGGCAGGATGGCAGCATGGCGCATCCGAGGTGTGCCGCCTACACATCGTTTGACTCATGCTGCGCTGGCCGTGCGCGGACTGTCGGCCTCGGTCTCAGGAAGGCGCCATGAGCATCGTCGGCATCGAACACGTGCAGCTGGCGATGCCGCCGGGCCGTGAGGTTGACGCGCAAGCGTTCTACGAGGGCCTGCTCGGGTTGCCCCGGGTGCCCAAGCCGGCGCACCTGGAGGTCCGTGGCGGCTGCTGGTTCGAGAGCGATTCGGGAACGAGCGCTGTCAAGATTCATCTTGGTGTCGAGGACCCATTCCGGCCTGCCCGCAAGGCCCACCCCGCCCTGCTCGTGCACGATCTCGCCGCCTTGGTCGAGCGGTTGCGAGCCGCAGGCGTCACGGTGCGAGACGAACCGCTCGAGGGTTACGACCGCGTCTATGTGGACGATCCATTCGGCAACCGCCTAGAGCTGCTGGAACCGCACACCTGAGCGGGCGTCGATCAGGGCCGGAAAGACTCCAGCTTGAGCACCCGGTCGGTCCAGCCGTCCTCGGTGAAGAGCATGCCCGCGAGCCGCCCGATCTCATCGGCCGACTTCGCCGCCGAGCCGCATCCGCCCACTGCAACAGCGACGCGATCGTCGACCCAGTCGATCCACGGCAGATCGTGCGGCGTGTTCGTGACCACGCAAGGCTTGATGTCTTTGGACAGGATCGTGCGGTCGGGCAGGAACTCCCGCAGACGGTCCTCGAGATCATCGGCCTCGGCCTGGCTCCCGCCGCTGCGGAACCAGTCGACAACGGCGGGCACATCGTCGGCGAAGGTGGCGGCGGGGTCGTAGCCGCCGATTTTCAGCATGACCCGTCCATCCGGGAACCGGACCGGCGGAACCCAGTACACATCGTGGCGAGGATCTTCCTCGCAGGTGGCCGGCTCGGTGCGGGAGATGAGGCTCGGCAGCGCCGGACCGTCGTCGAGCTCGGCCATCAGGATGGTCCGCAGGCTGCGCTCGAGCGGCAGGTCGACGCCGACCAGGTCGGCCGCCCACGCCCCGGTGCACAACAGCACGCCATCGGCGAGCAGCGTGTCGTTCCCGACGGTCAGCTGCACGCCGCCGGGCGTCGGCACGGCAGCGGAGACGGGCGCGTCCACCACCGTCCCGCCCGCTGCGGCCGTCAGGCGGCTCTGCGCCGCGACCATCCGCCGTGGGTTGATGTGGCCCGCCGGTGCAGCTTCGAGGATGATCGTGTCCGCACTCGACATGTCGATCCCGTAGCGCTCCGCAACTTCGGCAGCGGTGACTTCACGCGCGTCGACGTCGAGTTCGAGCGCGTGGGCAAGATCCGCCTGCGGATCGGCACCCGAATAGACCAGCCCGGCGCCGGTGTGAAACGGGATGCCCGAGCGTTCCTCGATGTCGCCGTACCTGCCGATCGAGCGGATGGCCAAGTGCGACCAAGCAGGATCCGGGTCGATCATCCGAGTGATCCGGCCCTCGTCGTAGTGGCTAGCAAACGGACCGGTTGACGTGGCGTAGTCCTCCGGCTCGCCAGGCCCGATGAGCGCCACCGAGCGCCCGGCCTCTGCGAGATGGCGGGCGGCAGCACTGCCGATCAGCCCGCGCCCGACAACCGCCACCTCAAAGTTCGACACGCCCGCAAGCTAGATGCTCCCGACGCCGAATCGCCGACGACCGATTCTTCGGGTCACACTCTGACGACGCCCAAATCGTCGAGTTCAAGGAAATCGGCATCCTGGGTGACGACAGGAACTCCGTGGGCGACCGCCGTAGCTGCGATCCACGAGTCGTTGATCGGCATTGATAAGCCTCGTTCCCGCAGAGTGACCCGCAACCGTGCCCATGCCGCAGCCACGTCGCCGTCCACGGGAAGCGGATGCAGCGCCAGTGCGCTCGTGAGCGTGGAGAGTCGGCGATCGCGCACGACGGTGTCGGATGCCTTCAGCACACCGACGCGAAGTTCGCCGATAGTGATGGCTGACACGCTCAGCCGATCGGGGAGTGCGTCGCTGCGGATGGGGCGACCGGCCTCGCGTGCGATGAACAGCGAGGTGTCCGCCAACCCCTGACTCATGGCCACGGCAGATCGTCCGTCGTCTCGGACTTGAGATCTGCCAAGTCATCGGCCAAGCCGGGGTCGGCCTGATGGGCCAAGACATCGCGGAGGAAGCGTTCGCGGCTCATCCACTGAGGGCGTTCTTCGATGGGCCTCAGTTCGGCGACCGGTCTGCCGTGCACAGTGATGCAGATCGACTCGCCCGCGGCGACCCGATCAAGCAGCTCGCGAGTCTGGTTGCGAAGCTCCCGTGAGGCCACGTTTTCCATGAGAGAAGTGTCGCATATATGCGACGTTTGTAGCAAATCCTGAGATTCCAGCACACCCGGAAGGACGGAGGGTGTTCCCGCCGGTGTCTCAAGGCTTGGCCTGGCCGGGTTCATCCCGCCGACCGTAGAGGCGCCGCTGCATTGCATCGCGCTGGTTTTCTGGGCAATCGCCGGTGCTTGCCCAGCGCCATGCCTGCGCGCAGGTAGCCCTTGCGGGTTTGGCGGTGGGCAGCTGTCTCGTCTGTGGGGAATCTCACCCACTGGGGGCGTAGACGAGGACGCTGCCTGTGACGAGGTCGGTCACGGATCGCCGGTCCTTGCGCAACAGGATGGCGGCGATGTCGGCGACACTGCCGAGCCCGAGGGTCAACGTCCAGAAGAGCAGCTTGAAGTTCTCGCGGATGAACATCCGGCCCCAGCCGAATCGTGAGCCGTCTCGCCGTACGGCGAAGATCCCGGCGAGCTGCTTGCCGGGCGTTCGTCCTCGTCCCAGCACGAGGAGCCACCACGCGAGATACACAAAGATGAGGAACCAGAAGACGAGGGCCGTGAGGATCAGGAAGTTGTCGATCAGATAGGCCGTCAGGCGCCGGAAGGGTCCGGCGGCGAAGTCATCGAGCGAGATCTCGCGCTCGGGCGGAGTCTCGGGCTCCATTGACACGGCCGGCATTCTCGCAGACAGCTGATGAGATGGGGTTGGTTAGGACCGCACAGCCGAGACGCGGACGATGGTGCTGCCGGCGACCCGATCGGTGACAGACCGGCGGTCGCCGCTGAGCATCAGGACACCCGCGTCCAAGATCGCCCCGAAACCCAGCGAGACGCTCCAGAAGAGGCGCTGGAAAATCTCCCGGACGAACATACGGCCCCAGCCGAATGGGGTGCCGTCGGATCGCACGGCCACCAAGCCGGTGAGGAACTTCCCCGGCGTCTGGCCCCATGCCAGCAAGAAGAGCCAGCACGCCAGGTACACGAAGATGAACCACCAGAACATGAACACCAGCAGGCCGAACAACCCATCGATCAGGTGAGCCGTCAAGCGCCGGAAGGGCCCTGCGCTGGTCACGCCAAGGTACGGCCCCGGCTGCGACGGCTCAAGCTCGTCAGACACGGGGCGAGTCTGGCAGCGCGCTGCGGTTGACG
The DNA here is from genome assembly GCF_965208555.1 of Candidatus Poriferisodalis sp. Taxonomy (GTDB): domain Bacteria; phylum Actinomycetota; class Acidimicrobiia; order Acidimicrobiales; family Poriferisodalaceae; genus Poriferisodalis. Next base: position 2,309,215 of record NZ_OZ242342.1, read on the forward strand.
AGCGGCCGTTGACGCGCGTGCCGGCCCTTCGTGGACGCCGGCCGGGTCGGGACGCGGCAGGCTGTGTAGGTGCCAGACACCGAGGACGCCAGCAACGTGCCGGCCGAACCGGCCGACGTGGACGCTGTCTATGAAGACGACCACCGCTTGGTCAACGGCCGCGCGGGCGAAGCGCTGACCGTCCCCTCGGCGAATCCGACGAACTTCCACCAAGCCATCTCCGAGCCCGACGCCATGCCCCGCCAGGACATCTGGGCGAAGCTCTTCCTGCCCGACGGACCGGGGCCGTTCGGGGTGGTGATCGTCGTACCTGGCAGTCTCGGGCTTCAGCCCCACCATCTCGCTCATGCGTCGGCGATCACCGACCTCGGCATCGCCGCGTGCGGCATTGATCCCTTCGGCCCGCGCAGCGTCACCTCGACGGTCGCCAATCAGGTCCAGTTCTCCTTTGCGGCGAGTGCCTGGGACGTCTTGGCCACAGCCGAAGTGCTGGCGGCCCGGCCCGACATCGCCGCGTCCCGCATTGGCGCGCAAGGACACAGCCGGGGCGGCTCGGCAGTGCTCAGCGCCGCGTCGGTGCATCTCGCCGCAGCGTCCAGCGCCCCGAAGCTGGCAGGCGTCTATGCGGCCTATCCGTGGTCGGGCCACCAGTTCGCCGACCCCGCGGTCGGCAGCACGCGTGTCCGGGCGATCATCGGTGATCAGGACGACTGGTGCTCGCCGATGCAGGTGCAGGCTCACATCCACGCCATGCGGGTGGCCGGCGGCGACACCTCGCTGCGGATCGTGGCGGACGCCCACCACAGCTTCGACCGTGCGACGCCACTCGAGCACATCCCCGACGCCGCCGTGACCCCGGGAGCGCCAACCGTGTACATCGCCGACAACGGCGCCTTCATCCCGCCGACCTCCGACCAGCCTGACCCGTCGCTGGTCGATCTCGACGGCTTCCTGTACTCCATCAACGCGGGCTACGGCGTTCGCGGCGCCCACATCGGCGGCACCCCCGAACTCGCACCCCTCTTCGTCGAGGACATGACGAACTTCTGGCTCAACACCCTGTCCCCAACCCCGCCGTCTGCCGTCTAGAGACACACGCGTCGTGTGTGCGTAGATCGACGCGATCGGGCAAGCTGAACCCATGACGGACGCGGGACGTGTGATTGATCTGTCGGTCGAGGTGATCGGCGACGTGGAGACGGTGTGGCGGGCGGTGGCGACGGGCCCGGGGATCTCGTCGTGGTATGTGCCGCACACTGTTGAGGAACGTGCTGGGGGAGCGGGGGTCGCATCGTTCGGGCCCGAGCCCGAGATGCAGATCGCCGGCCGGGTCGCCGTGTGGGAGCCGCCGCACCGGATCGTGTTCGACGGCGGCGAGGGTGTCGGCGGGCTCACGTTCGAGTGGACGGTCGAGCCGCACGACGACAACACCTGCACCGTCCACCTGCACAACGCCGGCTTCGCCGAGGGCGATCCGCAGTACGACGCCATGGTGGACGGCTGGAAGCTGTTCATGGCCAACCTGCAGCTCCACCTCGAGCACTTCGCCGGCCAGACCGCGACCTCTGCGCTGCCGATGGTGATGTGGCCGGTCACCCCCGAGGAAGGGTGGGAGATCCTCGCCGGCGGGCTCGGCATCGACCAGATGCCAGCGGTCGGCGACCGGCTCGACGTTGCCGCCGGCGACGACACAAGGCTGGGCGGCACGGTCATCGACACCGGCCCACGCCGCATCAGCCTGCTGGCCGACGCCCCCGCACCTGGCACGGCCTTCCTGACGTCCGAGGACGGCGGCGGCTTCACCATGGTCTCGGTCTGGCTCTACCTCTACGGCCCCGAGGCCGCCGCAGCGGCTGAGCGCGACGACGCTGGCTGGCGCGCTTGGCTCGCCGACCGCGCCCCGCAGACCGACTGACGCATCGACTGATTCCCTGTCGAGCCCGAGAACCGGGCTCGCGACGACTCAGTCGGGGTGGACCTGGGTGCGGCGGTGCTTGAGCATGCGGTCCTGCACTCGCCAGCCGTCGGGGGTCTTCACCACCAAGTCGTGATACGAGGCGGTGCCGACCTTGCCGCCGCCCAGCAGCGCCAGAATCCTGAACTTCAGCTCCACCCCGGCGTCCGTCTCGTTCACGTAGATGTTGGTCATCGTGTGGGTGCGCGGGTGCTCGGCCTCGTCGGCCATGAAATCCCGGATCGCCGTCAGGCCCTCCAGCCGCGGCGCCCCCAGATCGGTGAGATCGAATACCGCATCGTCGGTGAAGATCGTCCCGAGCCGGTCCCAGTCGCGGTCGTCGATGATGTCGCCGTAGCGGCCCGGCAGCTCGTGCAATTCCAGACGGTCAGCAATGTCCATGCGGGGACCATAGGCGAGTCGATGCGTGCGCTTCCCGGCGAGCGCGGCCGAAGGCCCTGATTGCTGGACCGGACGGTCAGCGGGTGAGGTTGGCGCGGACCCGGGGGATGACGTCGCTGGCGAATCGTTCCAGCGACGCATTCATGACCGACGGCGGGAGGCCGGGCGGGCCGCCCCACGTGACCAGGTCGGTGACGTCGTGGTCCCGGATCATCGAGGTCAGCTCGGCCACGCAGTGGTCGGCGCCGCCGACGGTCCACACCAGCGGGTTCAGCGGATCTGGCTGGCGTGGCCCGGTGCGGGCAGCACGCTCACGGGCGGTCGCCTTGTGGTCAGCGCTGGCTTTGATGATGCCGATGTAGACATCCCGCCGGTACTTCTCCGCAGCGGCGATCGCCTCCCACGTCGGATCCTCGGCGGGGTCCCGGCCATCGGTCACGTACACGCCCCGGATGATCCCCACCCGCTTGTCACCGGGATTCCGGCCGTCAGCCGCCAGCGCTTCCTTCCATGGATCCAGCACAGCGGCCTTCGGCCCTTGGGGCAGCAGGTTCGTATCGAACCGGGCGGCCCGCAGCGCACCCGCCTCGCTGGTGGCCGCCACCCACAGCGGGGGACCGCCGGGCTGCACCGGGTCGGGCGTGACCCGCAGGTCCCGGTACGAGTAGCGCTTGCCCTCATAGCTGAACGGCTCGCCCGACCACGCCAGCCGGAGAACATCGATGGCCTCCTCGGTCAGCGACACCCGCCGGCTGACCGGCAGGCCGAAGCCAGCGAACTCGTGCGCGGCGTAGCCCATGCCGATGCCCAGCTCCATGCGCCCGCCCGAGATGTTGTCGAGCACGGCGAGGTCCTCGGCCAGCCGCACCGGGTCGCGGAACGGCATCAGGCAGATGTCGGTGGAGAATCGCATCGTGTAGGTCAGCGCCGCCGCCGCACCGGCCACCGGCACGAAGTTGGGCAGATAGCCGTCCTCGATGAAGTGGTGCTCGGTGAACCAGCACTGCTCCAGCCCGAGCTGCTCGGCCAGCACCACCTGCTCGAACGTCTCGGCGTACACCTGCGGCATGGTCACGTCGCTGCCCGGCGGGCAGCGGAAGTCGTGCACGATCCCGAACCTGAGCGACTGCGCCATACCGTGCTCCTTGCTCAGTTACGGGACGCTAGTTGGGCAGCCCGAAACCGGATGGGCTCGCACGGTTCAGTACCAGGCGTCCGGCACCGATGCCTTGCGATCCTCGACGAAGGCCTGCAGCTCCCGGTCGGCGGCGGGATCGAGCGGTGGAGGAGGCTCGTAGGCGGCGAGCATCTGCTTCCATTGCTGGTTGGCGCGCTGGGCCATGTCGAGCGCGCCCTCCTCGGACCACTGCTCGAACGAGCGCGTGTCGCACAGCGCTGCCTCGAAGTTGGCCGACTCGAAGTTGGCCATGGTGTGAGCCGTCGCCAAGTAGTTCCCGCCCGGCCCGGCCTCGCTGAACGCCGCTCCGCCGAGCTCGTTGTCGTCAATGGTGAGGCCCTCTAGCAGGCGGTGCAGCATCCCGCAGCGGTCGGCGTCCATCACGAACTTCTCGTACCCGACAGTCAGGCCGCCCTCGAGCCAGCCGGCCGCCTGCAGGATGAAGTTCGCACCGGCCAGCAGCCCTGGGGTCATCGCATCGGCGGATTCCTGCATGGCCTGGGCGTCGGCAATCTTCGACGCGGTGTAGTGGCCGCCGCAGCGGAACGGCAGCCCCAACCGCCGGGCGAGCTGGCCGATCGCATAGGTGGCCAGTGACGATTCGGCGGTGCCGAAGGTCGGCGCGCCCGAGCGCAGGTCCATGGTGGTCAGGAAGTTGCCGTAGATCATCGGCGAGCCGGGCCGCACCAACTGGGTGAGCGCAATCCCGGTCATGGCTTCGGCGTGGGCCTGCGCGATCAGCGCCGGTTGGGTGACCGGGCCCATGCCCCCGCCGATGATGAACGGCGAGATCAGGCAGCCCTGGTTTGCCCGGGCGTAGGCCTTCAGCGCACCGCTCATGGTGTCGTCCCATACGAGCGGCGAGTTGACGTTCACGTTCCCCTGGATGACGCAGTGCGTGTCCATGAAGTCGGCACCGAATGCCGAGTCGAACACGATCCGGGCCATCGCAATCGAGTCCTCGGCCCGCTCCGGAGCGGTCACGGCGCCCATGAACGGCTTGGCCGACCAGCGCAGGTGGGCGTCCACCATGTCGAGGTGCCGCTTGTTGACCGCCACGTCCACCGGCTCGCACACCGTGCCGCTGCCATGGGCAAGCCACGGCGACATCCACGTCAGCTTCACGAAGTTCTCGAAGTCGGCGATGGTGGCATAGCGCCGGCCCCGGTCCAGATCGGTGACGAACGGCGGCCCGTACACCGGCGTGAACACGACGTGGTCGCCGCCGATCTCGACGCGCCGTCCGTCGCGGCCCCACAGAGCGAACCGGTTCGGCGCGGTGGCGCAGAGCTCTCGAGCCAGACCGGGGTCGAAGCGCACCCGCACGCCGTCGACCCGCGCCCCAGCCGCCCGGAACAGCTCCAGCGCCTCGTCATCTCCGCGGAACTCGACGCCGATCTCGTCGAGGATCCAGTCGGCGTGCGACTCCAAGCGGGTCAGCGCGCCATCGTCCAGCAGTTCATACGGCGGGATGCGGCGGCGCGGTGTGGGTTGCTCCGCAGACAGCACCGGGCCTGCGGTGCGCGCAGCGACCCGGCTCGAACGCCCCCGTCGCCCACCGCGACCTGTGCCGTCCCTGCCTGTCACGGCCACATTCTGCGGTACGGCCCGGGAGCGCTGCGACGGCGCTGGCTACTGTGCTGTCGCCGCATCGCATACGCCGGCGAGAGGATGCAGAGATGGCCGACACCTACGAGAACCTGAGCATCGACGCTCCCGCCGAGGGCGTGACGCGCATCACTCTGGATCGGCCCGAGCGGCTGAACGCCCTCACCCACGGGCTGGTCGCCGATCTGCACAGCGCATTCAGCGCCGTCGACGCCGACCACGACACTCGTGCGGTCGTGCTGACCGGCGCCGGCCGCGGTTTCTGCGCCGGACTCGACCTCACCGGGTTCGGCGGCGTGCCCGGGACCGAAGACCTAGGCGCGCCCCAGCGCGGCATGGCCGTGCAGCAGGAGATCGCCGAGCTCGTGCACCACATGCGCGACGTGCGCCAGCCGATCATCGCCGCCATCAACGGGGCGGCAGCCGGCGGCGGGTTCGCGCTCGCCTGCGCCTCCGACATCCGCTACTGCGCAGAGCGCGCCAAGTTCGGCACCGCGTTCGTACGGCTCGGCATCTCGGGCTGCGACATCGGCGTGAGCTGGATGCTGCCCCGCCTCATCGGCGCCTCCCGAGCCTGGGAGCTGATGCTCACCGGCCGGGTGATCGACGCCGCCGAAGCCGACCGCATCGGGCTCGTCAGCGCCGTCACCCCCGACGACGACCTCATGGACACCTGCCTCGGCGTCGCGGCCGAGATCGCCGCCAACAGCCCCTTCGGCGTGTGGATGACCAAAGAGGTCATGTGGTCGAACCTCGAGATCGGCAGCCTGCGCGCCGGCATCGACCTCGAGAACCGCACGCAGATCATGTCCTCGCTCACCGAGGACAGCCGCGAGGCCATGGCCTCGTTCCTCGAACGCCGCCAAGTCAAATGGTCCAACCGCTGAACGCCGCCCACCGCAGCGAACGCGCCAGAATGGGGCGAAGCACTACGTTCGCCCGTCATGACACACGTGCGATTGATCCGGGCGGCCATGGCGCTCGCCGTGTGCGCAGCGGCTTTGGTCGTCCCGTTTCCGGCGGCGGCGCAGTCCAACGCCTCGCTCGCGACCGTCGACATCACTCGCTACGGCGGCGCTGACCGGTACGCCACCTCGCTGCTCATAGCCGAAGCCGTCGCAACAGATGCTGGCGGCGAGCTGGAATCGGTGGTGATGGTGTCGGGCGGGCACTGGGCCGATGCGGTCGTCGCGGCATCGATCGCGGGCGCCGCGGGCGCCCCGGTGCTCATCACGCCGCCCGACCGGCTGCGCGCCGATGCGCTCGAGTTCTTGCAGCGAGTCGGGGTGACGGAGGTCACCGTGGTGACGAGCGGTATCGGGGCGGATACGACGGTATCCGAATTCGTGTTCTCGGCGCTCGACGACGCCGGCATCGACGCGACTCGCGTCGGCGGCGCCGACAGGTACCTCACGGGCATTGCAGTGGCTCGAACCCTGGCATCGCCAGGCTCACTGTCGGACACGGGGCCTTCGGCGATTGTCGCGAGCGGCGAGGTGTTCGCCGACGCGCTCGTCGCAGGCCCCATGTCGGCGAAGGCACAGGTGCCGGTGCTGCTGACGCCCCAAGCCGAGCTCCACCCCGATGTTGCCGAATATCTGGCCGACGCAGGCTTTCGCCACGTACTTCTGATGGGAGGCACGGCGGCAATATCGGAGGAGGTCGAAAGGAAGCTCACGGCCATCGGCTTCGCCGTGGACCGGATTGCGGGTGCTTCACGATTCGAGACGGCGACTATGACGGCCGCCCACGCAGATCGGACCTTCTCGAATGATTGTTTCGATGGCAGCCAGGTCGGGCTGGCGCGTGCGCGTGTGCCCTTCGACTCGTTCAGCGCTGCGCCGTTGCTTGCGCGCCTGTGCGCGCCGCTGCTGCTGACCGAACCCGGTGAGATTCCGTCCAGCACGTCTGCGTTCCTCGACGACGTTCGCGCCGATGCCGACGCGCCCGTGTCAATGACCGTCTTCGGCGGAGCAGCCGCTGTTTCCTGGCAGGCGCTCGATGCCTATGACGCGTTGGACTGCGGAGGGAGCAGCACCGACCCGCCAACGATGCTGTTCCGGGACCGCGATTCCGTCGCCGCGCCGGTGTGGTCTCCCGACTGCAGGCGCATCGCCTTCACTCAGCGTGGGCAGTTGTGGCTGGCCGACGCGGATGGCAGCGGCGCCACCAGAGTCTCGACCCCCTCAGGCATTCATCCTCGAGACCCGGACTGGTCGCCTGACGGCACAAGGATTGCGTTCTCGGACTTGGAGTTCGTTACCACTGCCGCTGGCAGGGAACAACGTGGGCACATTTACGTCATGGCGACCGACGGTTCGAACCTCAAGCAGTTGACGTCCGGTCCCTTTGAAGATGAACACCCGAGCTGGTCGCCTGACGGGACGAAGATCGCCTTCCATCGTCTCGAATTCGGTGATCTCGCGACCCGCAGTGGCGGCAGTGAGCGCTACATCGTCACCATGACGTCCGACGGCAAGCGACTGAAGCGCATCTTCAGCGAATTGGCCGACGCCGCTTGGGCGAACCGGACGGCGTGGTCGTGGGAATCGGAACCGGCTTGGTCGCCCGACGGCAAGCAGATCGCGTTCAAGTACATGCACCGGCTGGCGATAGCGAACGTGGACGCCAAGAGTTTCAAGGACGACTTCCGCGTGCTCTTCGACGTTGGGCTCAGGTTCAGCGGCAGCAGGATCTCGTGGTCTCCCGACGGCACCCGCATCGCCATCAGCCGCCGCCTCGTTGCACCCTCCGGGCGGATGTCCGAAGACGAGAGCATCGCCATCGTCGATGTCGCCAGCGGAGTTGCCACCGACATCACGCCGCGAGGCGAAGATCACTTCAACCCGCACTGGTCTCCCGACGGGCGACGCATCCTGTACCAATCGCATCGAGGCGAGGTGCGCGACGGCAGTTACAGATCGGTCGAGGACAGGATCTTCGTGGTCGGGGTCGATCACAGACCCTGATCGCTCGCCGCTCCTTGGACTGAACGGGCCTGCCGCTAGCCGGCGGGCTGGGGTACCTGGTCGGACTTGAACTCGAACAGGTACGGGTCCAGCGACTCCTGGGCCGCGATCCGCCACTTGTGCCAGTAGCCGCCGCCGTAGTACGCCAGGCTCCCGGGCGTAGCGTCGCCGTGGCCGTTGTAATACGAAAGGCAGTCGCGCAGCGGGGCCGTGGTGATGTCAGCCACCCGGCAGTGCTCGGCGTAGTTGACCTCTGAGTCGGAGGTGATGTCCACCACGTTCCACGCCTTGTCGCGCATCTCGGTGAGCATCCACACGATGTAGTCGCCGTGGGTGTCGATGGCGTCGGTGAAGTTGAAGCTGCCGCCGCCGCCCTGCGGCCCCGACACGATGAACAGGTTCGGGAAGCCGTGGCTGTGCAGGCCCAGGAACGTCTTGGTGCCCTCGGTCTGCCACTTCTCGCTCAGCGTCACGCCGTCGCGGCCGCTGATCATGTTGAACGTCGACGTCGCCATCCACTGGAAGCCGGTGGCGTAGATCAGCACGTCCAGCGGGTACTCGATGCCCTCGTGCACCACGCCCCGCTCGTTGATCTCCTGCACGCCCATCGGGGCGGTGTCCACCAGGTGCACATGGGGAAGGTTGAACGTGGGCAGGTACTCGTCGTGGAACGTGGGCCGCTTGCAGCCGTAGGGGTAGTAGGGCTTCAGCGCCTCAGCGGTGGCCGGGTCGTCGACGATGGCGTCCACACGGGCCCGGATCTGCTCCATGATCCGGAAGTTGGTGTTGAGCTGCTTCTGCACCAGCTCGTCGGGCGACAGCTTGCGGGCGTGCTGCTTGCGTTCCTTGAAATCGTCGACCCGGCCGGCCAGGTAGTCGTCATTGGCCTTGATGGCCGTGCGGCCCGACGAGATGCGCGAGAACCGCTTGCGCCGGGCCCGCGCCCAGCCGGGCTCCTTCGACCACTCGGCGATCTCCTCAGGATCGGTGGCCCGCTGGTCTCGCACGTCGATCGACGACGGCGTGCGCTGGAACACGTACAGCTCGCCCACCACCTTGGCGATCTCAGGGATGACCTGCACGGCGGTGGCGCCGGTGCCGATGATGCCCACCCGCTTGCCTTCGAGGTCGATGTTGTAGTCCCAGCGTGAGGTGTGGAACGACTCGCCGGCGAAGCTGGCCATGCCGTCGATGCGCGCCAGCTTCGGGCTGGTGAGGATGCCATTCGCCAGGATCACGTAGCGGGCCTTCATGGCGTCGCCGCGGTCGGTGTACACGGTCCAGCGGCCGGTCTCCTCGTCCCACACCGTCGAATCCACCGTCGTGTGGAACAGGCACTGGTCGTAGAAGCCGAACTTGTCGGCCATCGCCTGGCAGTACTCGAGGATCTCGAAGCCTGAAGCGAACTTCATCGTCGGGATGTACTTCATCTCCTCGAGCAGCGGCAGGTAGCTGTACGACTCCACGTCGCAGGCGATGCCGGGGTAGCGGTTCCAGTACCAGGTGCCGCCGACATCGCCGCCCTTCTCGCAGAAGCGCACATCGGTGAAGCCGGCGGCCTGCAGCTTGTGCCACAGCAGCAGCCCGGCGAACCCGGCGCCGATGCACAGAATCTCGCACTCGTCGTTGAGCGCCTCCCGCTCGATGGGCGGCTCGGAATAGACGTCTTCGAGGTAGCGCGAGAACTCGCCCTCCATGGCCATGTAGTCGGCCGCGCCCCGGCGGGCCTCCTTGAAGTCGCGGTACTTGGCCTGCTCCTCGGCGTTGAAGACGGCTCCCGGCGGGGGAGGCGGCAGCTCCTTCGCGTGCTCGTCGGCGTTGACCGAGTAGCCCTTGCCGGCAATCTTCTCAGAGGCTTTCGCCGCCTTGGTGTTGAAGATCTTGCGACCCGTCTGCGGGTCGATGCTGATCGCCGGACGCGTGCCCGCCTCTGTTGCCACCTGGCCCTCTGACATCGTGCGACCTCCGTAGTGCCCCGTTCGATGTTAGGGGAGGCGCCCAGCGGCGCGCCGGGGTGTGACAGCCTTCCCAGCGACATGCAGCGCGACACACCGCAGGTTTTTGTGTGGGCCTCAGTGGGGATGGGCGTGCTGCTCGCGGTGCTCGTGGTGCACCTGCGCACGGCCGTCGTGGCCGGGGGACCGGTGGCGGTTCCCGACATCCCGGCATACCTGGGCATCGCCCAGTGGGTCGGCGGCGACGGGCTCACCCCCGATGGCATCCCTTTTCAGCCGGGGTACGGACTGCTGATCGCGCCGCTGGTGGCCATCTCGCAGGTCTCGCTGCTGGGAACCCAGGGCGAGGTGGTGCATTACCTCGCGCTGGTCGTCAACTCGCTGGCTGCAACGGCCGCCGTGGTGGTGGCGGGCCGGCTGGGCCTGGTCTGCTCGCAGCGCCGGAGGGTCGTCGGCGCAACAGAACGGCTGGGGCCACAAAGCTGGCAGGTGGCCGGTGCAGCAGGTCTGATCGCCGCGGTGCACCCGTCGCTGTCGAGCGCCTCGCGCATCGCCTGGCCCGAGACACTGCTGGGTCTGGCGGTGCTGACTGTGGCGCTCGCGGTGGCCTTCGCCGCGAAGGCGGCCGGTTCTGGGGCCAGCCGGCAGGCGTGGGCCCGGGCAGGACTGGTAGCGACGCTGGCCGTCGCCTTGCACGCCCGGATGATCGTGCTGGTGGCTGCCGTGGTGCTGACGGCGTTGCTGTGCCGGATCGGCCGCCGAGCGTGGGCCAGTCTCGGCGGCGGTCTGCTGTTCGGCAGCGCCGCAACCGCGGTGGCGCTGTCGCTCACCGGCACCTGGCCCACGGAACGGCTGAGCGAAGCGGCACAGCTCGACCGCGGCGCCGAGCCGATCCTGACGGTGGCCGGGCAGCTCTTGGCGCTGGGCGGGGGCACCGTCGGCCTCGGCATCATCGGCCTGGCTGCTGGCGTATGGATGGCGATCGGCTTAGCCCACGCGCGGCGACTCGAACCGCTCACCGTTGCACTGGTCTGCCTGGCGCTCGGAGCGCTCGGAGCGGTGCTGCTCGGCGGATGGACGCTGACCGGCAGCGAGCGCGCCGATGCGCTGCTCTACGGGCGCTATGTCGACCCATGGGCGGTGCCGCTGGCCGTCGCCGCTCTGGCATGGTTTGCGGCCCGGCCAGCACTGCCTCGCAGCGAATCGGCGACGTCCGGCATCGTTGCTTCTCCATGTCCGCCCGCGATTCCTCGGAGCACGCTGCCGTCAAGCGGTTCGGCCGTGGTCGGGACCGCCGTGGCCGTGGCGGTACTCGCGTGCGCTGCAGTCATCGGTGTCGCAGGCGGCTACGACGCGGCACCTCGCCGCATCATGACGCTGTCGTTCAGCCCGGCGTGGACGTGGCTCGGCGAGCGTCTGGGCGCAGTGGCAGTTGCAGCCCTCGTCTCCACGCTTCTCGGTGTACTGCTCGTCGCCGTCGCGCTGCGCAGGCGAGCACCGACCAGCGGGGAGGCGACGTCTCCGCGCGCAGCACATGTTCCCGAGATCGCGGTGGGAGCGCTCATTGCAGCGGTGCTGGCGCTTGGAGCGGTTGCGACGGTGTCGAACCACCGTCACCTTGCCGACGTCGGCGCCGTCGCACGAGACCAGGTCGCCGCCGCCGAACCCGTGTCGGACGCGGTCGAAGACGACGGCCTGACCTGCCTCGCCCACGACCGGACGTCGGTGCCCGACTACGCGCTGTGGCTCTACCGCTTGGAGCTGCCCGAGATCGCTCACGAACGGGTCACGCTGAATGCCGGAGACCGACCCTGCTCCGAGCTGGTCATCGCAGACGATGACTTGGCGCAGCGTTGCACGAACGCCCGGCATCTCATCGATGAGCCTGCGGCCTCCTGGGCGCTGTGGCGGCTGGCCGGACGCAGGTGCATCGGCGTGTGAACATGGCGGCGCGGGCAGCCGGAGTACCGTCGCACGATGGCTCCTGCGACAGCGGCATCGGTACCGGCCGACATCCGCGCTGGCACGACGACCTGCCACCGTCCGGATCGGTTCCGGCTGACGTCAGCGGCCGCACGACGGCATGGTGCCCGCGGCGTGCTGGTACTGCTGTCAGCGGCGCTCATGCTTATCGCGGCGGGGTGCGCTGATGCCTCATCGGACGATCAGCAGACCGGGTCGGACACCACTGGCTCGGATGCGACGGGGGCAGCGAGCACCGACACGGCGCCGGCAACAACGGCCGCAGCACCCCGGTCGACGACTCCTGGCGAGGTGATTGTCGACGTCAAGGTCACGCAGATCCCCGGCGGACCTCGCGAGTCCACCGTCTCCGCGCTGCGCGAGGGCATGACCGCACCCCTGCTGCCCCAGCCGCTGGTATCGCCTCTGGACGTGCTCTCCGGCGGGCCGCCGCCCGACGGCATCCCGTCCATCGACGCGCCGGAGTTCGAACGGGCCACCGATGTCGGCTTCCTGCAGCCCCAGGAAGCCGTCGTCACGCTCACTCTCAACGGCGACGCTCGCGCCTACCCCGCGCAGGTGCTGCTGTGGCACGAGATCGTCAACGACACCGTCGGCGGCGAGCCGGTCACCATCACCTACTGCCCGCTGTGCAACACGGCCATCGGCTACTACCGGCAGCTCGGCGACCGCATCTTCGACTTCGGCACCTCGGGCCGGCTCTACAACTCGGCGCTCGTCATGTACGACCGCCAGACCGAGAGCTTGTGGGCGCACTACACCGGGCAGGCCATCGCTGGCGCGCTCACCGGATCCCAGCTCGAGCTGATCCCCGTCGCCACCGTCGCCTGGGAGACGTTCCTCGACGAGCATCCCAACGGCTTGGTGATGACGCGCCCCGGCGGCTTCGGCCGGCAATACGGCACCAATCCGTACGCCAACTACGACCAGCCGGACGGCAACCCGCTCTTCTTCAGCGGCACTCCCGATTCGCGCCTGCCGCCGCAGACCCGTGTGCTGGTCGTGCGCCACGGCGGCGCTTCGGTCGCGGTGCAGCTCGACACGCTGCAGTCCGAGGGCGTGCTGCCGTTGGACCTGGGCGGGACGCCGGTGGTCGTGTTCCATCTTCCCGGTACGGCCACGCCCATCCAGAGCGTGCAGGTGGCGTTCGGCCGCGATGTCGGCGCAACCGGCGTGTTCGACCCCATGGTGGACGGTCAGGTGCTGAGCTTCACGCGACTGCCCGACGCCGCCAGCTCAGAGGGGCCGGGGGCGTTTACCGACGATCAGACCGGCTCGACCTGGTCCGTGCTGGGCCGAGCGCTCGATGGCCCGCTGGCAGGAACACAGCTTGTCCCCATCGAGCACATCGACACCTTCTGGTTCGCAGCCGCCGCCTACGACCCTGCCATCGAACTGCGGCCCTAGTCGTCGCCGATCTGACTCTGCAGGTACCGCTCGACGCCGATGTCCTCAATCAGGCTCTGCTGGGTCTCGATCCAGTCGAGGTGCTCTTCCTCGCCGACCAGCAGGTGCTCCAGCAGTTCGCGGGTGCCGGCGTCTCCGTGGTCGAGGCACAGGCGCACGCCGCTGCGGTACCGCTCGATGGCGTTCTCTTCGAGTTGGCGATCGAGTGCGAGCTGTTCGGGCACGGTCTCGCCGATCATCACCGTGCCGAGCCGCTGCATGTTGGGCAGCGCGTCCAGCAGCAGGATGCGCTCCATCAGCTTCTCGGCATCGCGCATCTCTTCGACGGATTCCTCGTGATACTGCGACGCCAAGCGGCCGTAGCCCCAGTTCTCGGCGATCTTCGAGGCGGCGAAGTACTGGTTGATGGCCGTCAGCTCGGCTGTCAGCGCTTCGTTCAAGAACTCGATGACTTCAGGCGAACCTCGCATGGCTCCACCCTATGCGCCCATCGTCGCAGCGCACGTCGCGCCGTGCTCCGCCTGCAGCGGTCAGGTGCCGACGGCGATCGGGTCGAACGCGATGGAGTGCACCGTGTGGTGCGCCGGATCAAGCTCGACATCTCGACATTGATCCAGCACGGCGCGAATCGTCATCAGGCAGCTGCCGCAATCGGTGCCTGCGCCGCACACCCGACCGATGTCCGCCACCGTCACCGCACCGTGTGTCGCGAAGTGCCGGATGGTTGCCTCGTTCGTGGCGAGGCACTGGCAGACGATCATGGCAACGGCGGCCTCTCGGGCGACTCATGCGCACACCGCCGGGCGGTACACGCAATCTTGATGCTCCATGTTAGGCATCGCTAACGCCGCAAGCGCAATGAGGTCGCGCAAACGCAAGGCTCACTCTCGGCCTGCGAGCGCGACTGGCTGGCTCAGATCGCGGCAGTGACCAGGATGCGGGCAGCGGTGTAGGCGCTCACGCCGACCGTCCCTTCGGGCATCCGGACGGTGGCGGTGCCGTCGGGAGCCACCGACAGGACCTCGCCCGCACGACCCGGCATCAGCCCTGATTGCTCGAGGAACTCGAGCTGTCCCGTTTCGAACTCGAGCTCTTCGGGAATGCGCTGCACGGTGAATGCGCCGCTGGCGCCGATCTCGGCGAGCGGCTTGGCATCGGTGGGCGCGACATAGTCGGTACCGGGAATCGGATTGCCGTGCGGGCACGTGTTCGGATCTTCGAGCACTTCCATCATCGCCTGCTCGACGACGGGCGAGATGACGTGCTCCCAGCGGCCGGCCTCGTGATGGGCATCCGCCCAGTTCAGCTTCAAGATGTCGGTCAGGAACCGCTCGGCCAGCCGGTGCCGTCGCACGACCGTCGTGGCGATCTGCTGACCCTCGTCGGTGAGGCTGATGTGGGCGTGGTCATCCACGTTGACCAAGCCCTCACGCTGCATCCGGCGGATCATCTCCGACACTGCCGGGCGCGAGACCTCCAGCCGTTCGGCAATGCGGGCCTGGATGACCTCGACGCCGTCCTCCGCCAGCTCGTACACCGTCTCGGAGTACTCCTCGAAGGCCGGATGGTATTCCGTCGGCTCGTACCCCATGCTCGCCACCATAGCGGTAGCCCGCGGAGCGGCTGCACCGGATTACGGCTGTACTTGTTGGCCGTCGTGGCGGCGCGGCTTGATGTTGCGTGGGCGCTCCCGCTCCGCTCGCGGCAGACTTGCGCTGCCTCGGGTAGGCGGCGGTTCACAGAGCGGAGCGTGTGATGGATCTGCAGTTGGCAGGAAAGAACGTCCTGGTGACGGGAGCCGGCCAGGGGCTCGGCTTGGCCATCGCTGCGGCGTTCGCCGACGAGGGCGCGAACGTGGCCTTCGCCTACAACGCTTCGAGCGAAGGCGCCGAGAAGGGTGCTGCCGCAGCCCAGGAGTCGGGCCGGGCAGCACTCGCCGTCCGATGCGACGTCACCAGCCAGGACGATGTGGAGCGCACGGTGGACCAGGTGGTCAGCGAGTTCGGCTGTATCGATGTGCTCATCAACAATGCCGCCTACACCGACACCGGGCCATTCGTCGACGCAAACCCCGACGAGCTGGCGCGGATGGTGGATGTGACCGTGATGGGCACCATGCGGATGACCCAGGCGGTCGTGCGTCACCTGGTGGACGCCGGCATTGCGGGATCGATCGTGTCGCTCATGGGCGACTCGGGCCGGGTGGGCGAGAGCCGCTTGGCGGGAGTGGCCACCACGCGGGCATCCACAATGGGTCTGATGAAGTCGGTCGCCAAGGAGTTCGGCCGAAACGGGATCCGCGCCAACACGGTGTCGCTCGGATTGGTGCGCTCAGAACGCTTCGCCCACCACACCGGCAATGCCGACGACGAACGCATGGCCCGCATCGCCAAGATGTATCCCCTGCGGCGGGTCGGCGTGCCCGACGACGTGCCGCCGATGGTGCTGCTGCTGGCCTCGCCGCTGTCGGGATGGACCACCGGCCAGACCGTCTCGGTGAACGGCGGCTACTCGATGGTCTGAGCGGCCGATCGGACGACAGTCGACCGTCGAGACGGCGCCGGAACCCCGGCCGGGGAGAGTGCAGCGTGACAGACGAGCCGTTCAGACTCGACGAGACGGTCCCCACGAGCGGCGGACCGTTCGGCCAGCCGGTGCCCCGCCGCGAAGACAGCCGGTTGCTGCGAGGGCGCGGCCGCTACGTCGCGAATGTCCGCTATGACGGCCAGCTTGCAGTGGCGTTCGTGCGGAGTCCTGTGGCTCATGCGCGGATCGTCTCGGTCGACGTCTCGGCTGCTCGGCACGCCCCCGGCGTGGTGGATGTGGCAACTGGGGCCGACCCCGATTTCGCAGGCTTGGCTCTCGTCGCCGAGTCGGCGCTGCCGACCCATGTGAACACACCGCAGCCCGTGCTGGCGGCAAGCAAAGTGCGCTACCAGGGCGAGGCCGTCGCGGCGGTGGTTGCCACGACGGCTGCAGCAGCGGCCGATGCCGCCGAATTGGTGGAGGTCGTCTACGACGAGCTGCGGGTGCACGTCGATGCCGTGGCCGCTGCTGCGAAGCCGGTCGAGCCGGTGCACGACATCGCGCCGGACAACCTCATCGTCACCCGCACGTTCGATTCCGGTGATGTCGACACAGCGCTGGCCGGTTCGCACCTGGTGGTGGAGCGCTCGTATCGCACGAACCGGCACGGTGCGACGCCGATGGAGGGCCGCGGCGCGGTGGCCGTCTGGGACCCCGGCGGCACCAAGCTGACGCTGCACGCCACCTCCCAGGTTCCCTATCTGCATCGCAGCGGCCTGGCCAAGGTGCTCGGGCTGCCCGACAGCGCCGTGCGCATGATGGTCGGCGATGTCGGCGGCGGGTTCGGCATCAAGGGAGCGCTGTATCCCGAAGATGCCGCCGTGAGCCAGCTGGCGCGGCGGCTCGGCCGTCCGATCGGGTGGGTGGAGACCCGCTCGGAGCACATGGCCACGGCGCTGCACGCCCGCGACCACCACTACACGGTGCGAGCCGGATTCGACGCCGACGGCACGCTCGTGGCGGTCGACGCGGTGCTGCATGCCAACGTGGGCGCGTACAGCTCGCCGCCGTGGACAGCGGGCATCGAGCCGCTCATGGCCGGGGGACTGCTGACCGGCCCCTACAAGCTCGCCCACTACCGCTGCGAGGTGCTGGGCGTGGCCACCAACA
Organism: Candidatus Poriferisodalis sp.; assembly: GCF_965208555.1. GTDB lineage: Bacteria > Actinomycetota > Acidimicrobiia > Acidimicrobiales > Poriferisodalaceae > Poriferisodalis. The sequence goes on from NZ_OZ242342.1 coordinate 2,326,366, forward strand.
CCACGCCGACCGGTCCCTACCGGGGTGTGGCCCGTCCGGCCACGGTGTTCGTGATGGAGCGCCTGCTGGACGACGCGGCCGCCGCGCTCGGCGTGGACCCCCTCGACATCCGCCGTCGCAACCTGGTTGCACCCGAGGATCTGCCGTACACGGCACCCACGCGACTGGTGCACGATTCACGCACCTACGTGGAGTGCCTGCAACAGGCGGCTGATCTCGTGGACTACGAAGGTTTCCGGAAGGCCCAGCAGGCGGCGCGCAGTGCTGGTGCCGCAGCATCCGGGCCGGCCCCCAGCACGACCCCTGGCAAGACGGCAGCCACCGGGATCGGCTTCGCCTGTTACAACGAGCTGACCGGGCTGGGCCAGAAGGCCTCGGCCGGCCCGCGACTGCCGTTCCGCACCGGCCACGAGTCCGCCGAAGTGCGCATCGACCCGTCGGGCAAGGTCACTGCCGCCATGGGCGTCACCTCGCAGGGCCAGGGCCTGGAAACGACGATGGCGCAGGTCGTGGCCGCCGAGCTCGGCGTGGCAGTCGAGCAGGTGATCGTCGAGATGGGTGACACCGACCGCATCTCGTTCGGGATGGGCGCATTCGCCAGCCGTCAAGGCGTGATCGGCTCGGGCGCAGCCACGCTGGCAGCTCGCGCCGTGCTGGCCAAGGCGCTCGTCATAGCGGCGCATCTGCTCGAAGCCGAGCCCGAGTGGCTGAGCATCGACGACGGCCTCATCCACACGCAGGATGCGCCCGCCGTCGGCGTCACGCTGGCAGAGGTCGCCCATGTGGCATATTTCGAGCCCCACCGTCTCCCGCCCGGCCTCGAGCCGGGCCTGGAGGCCATGCGCTTCTACGACCCTATGACCGGCACGTTCGCGGCGGGTGCGCAGGCTGCGGTAGTCGCCGTGGACCTCGAGACCGGCGAGGTGGACGTGGAGCGCATCGTCTGCGTGGAGGACACCGGCCGCGTGATCAATCCCATGATCGTGGAGGGCCAGATGCACGGCGCCATCGCCCAAGGCGTGGGCGGGGCGCTGTACGAGCACTTCGTCTACGACGCCGACGGCCAGTTGCATTCGGGCACCTTCATGGACTACCTGGCCATCACCGCCGACCGGATGCCGTCCATCGAGCTGGGCCACGTGGCCGACCCGGCGCACAATCTGAACCAGATTCGCGGCGTCGGCGAGGGCGGCACGCTCGGCCCCTATGCCGCCATCGCCAATGCCGTCTGCGACGCGCTCGCGCCGTTGGGCATCACCATCGACGAGCTGCCGCTGAGCCCCGCCCGCATCCACGCAGCGCTCTCAACAGAAGCCCATTGCTAGGCCGCATTACTGACGTTCACGCTGACGACTAAGAACGCTCATTCGGATACGCGCGGTTATCACGGGATGCCTCTGCGGCGCATCTACGGTCGCGCCATCCATCGATTGACGGATCGCTCCCGCGACGCTCGCCAAAGGAACGACGCTATGCCCAGAGTCATGGCCAACCCCCGCCCAGGAAGCCGAGGGCTCGCAGCTCTGGTTGCGGGCGTAGCCATCCTTGCGGCGGCGTGTACCGGCACTGCGCCCGATGATGCGCGGCCGGCCGACGCCGCCGGAGATTCTGCGCCGACCACAGCACCGATGGCCGGTGATCAGGCCACGCCGGGCGTCTTCGACGATCGTGTCCTGTTCGGACAGTCGGCGGCATTCAGCGGCCCGGCGCAGGCACTGGGGCACTCCATGCGCCTGGGCATCGAGGCTGCCTTCCACGAACAGAACCAGGCAGGCGGTGTCCATGGCCGCATGCTCGAACTGGTCACGATGGATGACCGGTACGAGCCGGGATTCGCCTTCGCCAACACGCGCGACCTGATCACCAGGGAGCGGGTGTTCGCACTGATCGGCGAGGTGGGCACGCCGACGTCTCGCTCCGCAGTGCCGCTCGCCGAGTCGCGGGCCGTGCCGTTCGTGGCCCCGTTCACCGGTGCCGGCTTCCTCCGCGATCCCGACCTCAACTCGGTGGTCAACCTGCGAGCCTCCTACGCGCAGGAAACCGAGCACATGGTGGAGCGGCTCACCGCCGACCTCGGCGTCACCAGGGTCGCGGTGATGTACCAGAACGACTCCTACGGCCAGTCAGGCCTGAACGGGGTGACCGAGGCCCTGGACAAGCGGGGGCTCGCACCCGTTGCCACCTGGTACTACGAGCGGAACTCGAGTGCGGTGAAGGCCGCGGTGTTCCATATCGCAGCCGCAGAACCCGAAGCGGTCATCTTCATCGGCGCCTACCAGCCGGTGGCCAAGGCGATCACGCTGCTTCGCGAGGACGTCGATCCGGTCTTCATGGCGGTGTCGTTCGTGGGCAGCAACGCGCTGGCAACCGAACTGGGCGACGACGCGGGCGGTGTGTATGTCACACAGGTGGTGCCGATTCCCGATGACGCCGACACACCGGTCGTCGCGGACTATCGCTCAGCGATCAGCGAGTTCGACCCCGATGCTGTGCCCGGCTTCGTCTCGCTGGAGGGGTACTTGGCGGGACGATTGGCCATCGTCGCACTGGAGACGTGCGGGGCAGACCTGACACGTGAGTGCTTCCTGGGCGCGTTCAGCGAGTTGGCGTCCATCGACCTCTCGGGTGTCAGCCTGCACTACGGGCCCGGCGACAATCAGGGCTCGGACGTAGTGCTGCTGACCGTGATCAACGACGAGGGCAGATTCGTTCCGGCAGCCAACCTTGGGGACACGCAGTAATGGGCCGTCTGCGGGTCTCGGCCAGGCTGGCGACGATCACGCTGGTCGTGTTCGCGGTCATCGCTGCGAGCACGGCTGTGGCCTGGGTTGCCGTCGGCGACTCGGCCGCCCAGACAGCCGACGAACCCGACATTGAGGCGGTGACCACGGCGTTGGCAGTCGTGCGGCAAGTGCAGTCCCTGGCGGACGCTGCCACGGCGAGAACTCATCGAGGAATGACGCCGGACGTGCTCGCGGAGTCCCGAGCGTCCATGGACGCTGCAGTCGAGGCGCTGTACGGGCAGCTTGATGTACTGGAGAGCGCCGGCTACGAGCAGGCCTCGGCGGGTATGCGCGAGCTGACCGACGAGCTGGTGAGCAGGGCGTCGGGGATCGAAGACGGCCGCTCGCAGCTTGCAGAGGTTCTCCGCGAATCGGAACGGCGTCGGCAAGAGATCATCGCCATGACCAATTGGGAACTCGTGCCCGCGTCAGTGGCGAGCGAGGACGACGTGTTCTTCGGCTTGATCAGCGGCCGCAGCGATGCCGTCACACCCGACGACCTGCTGCGGTACTCACGCCTCGCGCTCATGACGCAGCAAGTCGACCAAGGCTCGGTCCTTCTCGAGGTCGCAGCGAGGCAGCCGAACATCGCTTTCGTCGCCACGGTCGAAGAGAACATCGATCTCGTGATGTACCAGCTGTCCGACAGCCTCGAGGTGTTTGCCGAAGACACCCACCAAGATCTGGATCCGACGCTGATTCCGCTCTCACGTGGCTTGGTGGACGCTGCCTACGGCGATGCGAACATGGTCGACTTGATGAAGGTGCGCCTGGGCTCAGGCGTGCAGGAAGCGAGGAACATCGCTGCCCTCAACCAGACCTTGGCGTCACTGCAGACGCAGGCCGCGACGTTCCTTTCCCAAGCGATTGCCAGCATCGGATCAGTCGACGGGTACAGCGGGATTGCCGAAGTCCTGAATACAGCACTGGCCGTCGACCAGCACGTGGGCTCCGTCGCGGCGGCTGCCACGGTCCGTAGCGCTCCGACGACGCCGCTGGGCGACTTGCCGGCAGCCCGGGATGCTGCCGCAGCCGACATTTCCGGCATCCACCAGAACCTGGACATCCTCGATGCCGCGGGCCACGGTGACGCCGTCGCCCGGATGCGCACGTCGGTCGACCAGGTGCAGGCCGACGTCGAGCACATCCATGACGGCCGCCCGGAGCTCGTGGGAGCACTGCAGGCCGCCGAGGGTCAACGGGCGCAACTGAGGGCGTTCTTCGACTACCAGCTTCGGCCGGCGGTCGTGTCGAGCCTCGACAATCAGCTGTATTACATGCTGACCGGAAGGAGCGAGTTCGCCGAGGGCGCGCCGGCCGATTCGGATCCGCTGTCGCATGCCGAGCTCATGCGGTACCGGCACCTCACGCTCGTATTCAGCTCGCTCTTCCGAACCTTCTCAGGATTCATCATCACGTTTGTCATTTCCGAGCCGACACTGATCGCCGAAGCCGAGGAGAGATTTGCCACGGCGGCGCACCGCCTCGAGACGAGCGCCGCGTACCTGGAGCGAGAGGGCGGAAGCGAGGTACACCCGCAACTGGTTCCGCTGGTACGCCAGTTCATCGCCTTGGGCGATGGGGATGAGAACCTCTTCGATTCGCTCCGTCACCGGCTTCCCCTGATCGCTCAGGAGGCGCAGTCGATCGAGTCTGGCCGTCAGGCGACGCTCGCGCTGCAAACTGACGTCAACACGCTGCTCGATGACATCCTGCAGGATGCTGCAACGCTCGATCCCGATGCGGATGATCCCGCTGCACGGGTGATTGTGCTGGTGCTCGGCATTGTCGCCGCCATAGCGACGCTCCTGATCGCCGCTGAGGTGGCCCGGCGCCGCGATCCTGAGCCGGCGTGAGCAGATCAGGCGTGGGCGCCTGAGCCGAGGTAGGCGTCCACCACGGCTTCGTTGACCCGGATCTCAGCCGGGTTGCCCTGCGCGATGATCCGGCCGAATTCGAGCACGTAGATGTAGTCGCACACCTCCAGCACGAGGCCCATGTCGTGGTCGATCAGCAAAATCGACACGCCCTCCGACGCCACATCCAGCAGCCGCACGCCCAGCGCGATGCTCTCCGGCGTGGTCAGCCCCGCAGCGGGCTCATCGGCGAGCATCACCCGCGGCGCTGGTGCGATCGCGCGTGCGACGCCCACGAGCTTCTGGCTGCCGAGCGGCAGGTTTGCGGGCTTCGCCTCGGTGTCACGCGCCAGCCCGACCAGCTCCATCGCTGCATCCACCCGGGACTCCTCGGCGGGTCTCGTCGGCTTCACGAAGTCGGCCAGCACCGAGCCGAACGAGGAATGCTCGGCAGCGACCTGCACGTTCTCTCGCACGGTCAGGTCGTCGAACAGTTCGAGCGACTGCCATGTGCGCGTCAGGCCGAGCTGGGCGCGCACATGCGGTGGCTCGCTGGTGAGCGGCTTCCCGCAGAACGTGACCTGCCCGCGTGAGGGGACGAAGCCGGTCAGCGCATCCACGAACGTCGTCTTGCCGGCGCCGTTCGGCCCGATCAGGCCGACGATCTGGCCCTCGCGGATCTGCAGCGATGCGCCGTCCACGGCTTTCAGCCCCCCGAACCTCACCGTGAGATCGGCGACGTCCAGCACGACAGGTGCATGAGCGAAGCTCGTCGGGCGCAGCTTGCGCCGGTAGCGCGATCCAGCAGGGATCTGACCGCTCGGGTACTCAGCGGTGTCGCCGAGCCGCTCGAGAGGATCGCTGCCCTCCCGGATGGCGCTGACGGTTCGCCGAGCGGCGCGCCACGCCTTCAGCCTGCGCAGATTCTGACGGTATGCGCCTGCCACGCCTTCGGAGAAGAAGATGGCCGCGACCACCAGCGAGACTCCGGCCGCGAACTGGTACCACCTTCCCAGCGGGGCGACCCGGTCGGCGGTGATGTACACGATGCCGAGCGGTGCGAACAGCCCGGCGATGATCGCCCCCGCGACGCTGGTGATGCCGCACAGGTAGGCCAGCGCCAGGAAGCTCAGGCCGATCAGCACGGCGAAGCTCTCTGCAGACAGCTGGCCGCGGCTGAAGCCGATGAACGCGCCGCCTATCCCGGCCAGGAACGACGCAATCCCGAAGGCCAGCATCTTGGTCCTCGCGACCGAGATGCCGATGGACGCGCCGGCACGCTCATTCGATCGGATGGCCAGGAACCGTCGCCCGGTGGCGCTGCGCGCCAAGTTCCCCACGGCGACGGCACACACGGTCACCACGGCCAGCACCAGGAACCCGAACTGCAGCCGTGCGAAGTTCCTGCCCTCCCGCATGCTCAGGTCCACCCCGAGCAGGGTCGGGCCCGAGATGGGGTTCCCGAACAGGCCGGTGATGGCGGTGTTGCGGAAGACGAACTCCTCGAGCGCCACGGCACCCGACAGGGTGACCACGGCGAGCTGCGCGCCGCGGATCCGCAGGGCGGAGACGCCCACCACGAGCCCGAATCCGGTGGCCATGAGGGCCGCCAGCAGCAGCGAGACGGGAAACGGGATGCCGAGCGAGTCGCCCAGCTTGCTGAGCGCGAAGCCCGAGGCGCCGGCGATGGCGGCCTGTGCCAGCGAGATCTGGCCGACCAGCCCGGTCAGCACCACCAGCGACAGCATGACGATGGTCATGATCATGCTGGTGATGATCCCGATGCGGTAGCCGCCTTGGGCCACCACTATCAGCACGCCGGCGGTCGCCACCATCGCGGCGACCACTCCCGCGCGCATCTGGGGCCTGGTGACCTCGGGCAGAGGGTCGGCTTGGACAGCGCCACGGGTCGGCAGCGTGCGCCCCAGGCCGAAAAGGGCGATCACGATGACACCGAACGGCAGCGCCTCGGGTATCCCGGAGACGGCCCAGTCGGGCCACCACGGACTGGTGCTCTGATACACCACGATCGACTGGAAGATGCCGAGGGCGAAGGCGGCGGCCACAGTGACCGCGATGGACAGCAGCCGGCCGATGACCGCCGCGGCGAGCGCGGGCACGATCGCGAGGATGTACGTCCTGGGGTTCGGCGGGGCGATCGGCGACGCCAAGATGACGAGGAAGCCGACGACGGTGGCCGACAGCACCCAGGTGGAGCCGGCGAGCACCTGCGGCGAGTAGCGAGCCAGGCTGACTGCCCGCTCGTTCTCGGTGGACGCCCTCGTCGCGAGGCCTATGCGGGTGAAGCGGAACCACGCCCACACAGCGACCGTCGTCGCCAGCACGACGCCGGTGAGCCACAGGCGGTCACGCGGGAAGCTGATGCCGGCGAAGCTGACCGGCTCGTTGGGCAGGATCGGCGCGACCACCCGGGCCCCGCTGGTGAAGTGCATCACGATCAGGGCCTGCACCACCAGCAGCACGCCCACCGATGCCACGACGCGGGCCAGGATCGGGGCACGTCGAAGCGGCCGGAACACCAAGAAGTGCACCATCAGCCCGATGAGGCTGCATGACAGCACGGCGAGAATGATCGCCACCGCGAACGGCACCGAGCCCGAGGATCCCCCGAGGCCTACGCGGCTGCGAATGATGACCACCGGCAGCACAAGGTCGCCGGTGCGGTTGAGCTCGTCGTACACGTAGGCGCCCCACATCGCCATTGCCCCGGTGGCGAAGTTGACAATGCCCGTGCCCCGGTAGGTGATGACGAGGCCCATCGACAGGGCCGCGTAGATGCAGCCCGAACCCAAGCCGATGATCGCGAAGAGAAGGTACTGATCCACCTCAGAGCCGCCGATCACTCATCCGCAGATGCTCGCAGATGAGCCGGAGGCGGTGTGGATAATGGCGGTTAGAGCCCGCTCAGCTCGTAGGCGTCGAAGAGTCCGTCGCCGAGCACGATCCGGCGCAGCGTTCCGTCGTCGGCCTCGACGACCTGCCACACCATGATGTGCGACATGCAGTGCGAGGACTCCGGTGGCCACGGCGCCAGCCCGCATCGCAGGTTGGGGCCGAACCAGCCGGGCGTCTCGCCCGCATTGGTGAACGCATCGGTGATCGAATCGGCAGTGATCGGGCCCTCGATCGTCTCGAGGATGAACTCAATCTCGCGCCATGCCCCGTACGGCGCGATGCCGAAGCCCTCGATCAGCTGCTCGTGCCCGGCCGCTGTCATGTGATCCGCATATTCGTCGAGGCGTTCCTGGATCTCCGGCGGTGCGAACTCGGCAACCCACGGGACCCATTGGTCGCCCTGGGTGTAGGTGCCTATGGCGGCAGGCCCGAGCACGTCGATGTAGAGCGTGCACGACCCGGCGAAGATCGGCTTGTCGAAGCCGCTCGCGGCGGCCGAGCCGACCATGCCGATGCAGCCGAACTCGTCGAGTTGGCCCATCATGCCTTCGACGCCGGCGGACTGCGCCGCAGCAATCGCGGCGGTCCAGTCGGGCGCGGCGATGTCCACCACGACCCGCGTCATCTTGATGCCGTGGTGCTCGAGGACCGGGGCGATGATGTTGTCCATGAAGTCCAGGGCGGTGGACGAGTCCTGGATGACCACGGCGATGTGATCGATGCCGAGCTCTTTGAAGGTCTTGGCCGGGCCGACGGCAAAGGCGCCGGTGGCGACGTGGAGCAGGAAGGCGCCGGGGCTGTTGCGCTCGGTGGGGCCCCACGAATGAGACGAGACGTAGGGGATACCGGCGTCCAGCCACAGGCTGAGCGCTGCTTCTGAGGCCAGCTCGACGCCCATGTAGGCCATCACGACGTCTTCCTCGATGAGCTTGACGGCGCAGTTGATGGCGCTCTCGGGCGTGCCGTCGGAGAGGCAGATGACCGGCTCGATCCTGGCGCCGTGGATCCCGCCGGCGTCGTTGATGACCCCGATGGCCACCTGGCCGCCGATGCGCAGCTCCGGCAGCGAGATGTTGCCGCCCTCGTTGTTGACGTAGCCGACCTTGATGACCTCGCCCGTGCGGTCGATGGTGGCCGTGGCCGCCGAGGCATCGCCGGCGCCGTCGTCGTCGCCCGCTGTGCCGGCAGATGCGCCGTCCCCGCCGTCGGTCGCCGACGCCTCATCGCCGGTGTCGTCGTCGGGCGATGACGCGGCCGCGGGGTCGTTGGTGTCGGCGCCGTCGTCGCCGTCGCCGGAACCACCGCACGCGGCGGCAACAAGCCCGAGGGTGAGCAGCAGGGCCAGGAATCGTGTCAGTGCAGAGCGCATAGCGGCCCCGACGCTACTCCTGGTCGAGCATGCGCTCCCCGAGGTAGCTGGCCTCGAGCACCTCGGGCCGCTGCGACAGTTCCTCGGCCGTGCCCGACAGCGCCAGCTCGCCGTGGTTCAGAACGTAGGCCCGGTCGGTGATGGCCAGCGCCGCGTGCACGTGCTGTTCCACCAGCAGAACGGCCGTGCCCGTCTCGTCGGCGATGCGCCGCACCACTGGCAGCAGGCGCTCCACGATGATCGGCGCGAGGCCCAGGCTCATCTCGTCGACCATCAGCAGCTTGGGGTCAGCGATCAGCTTGCATCCCAGTGCCAGCATTTGCTGCTCGCCGCCCGAGAGCAGCCCGGCTCGACGGTCCAGCAGCTCTTCCAGGGCCGGGAACCAGCCGATCACATCAGCCTCAGCGACCTCGCTGTGACGGTGGCGGTGCAGGCGCAGGTTCTCTGCCACGGAGAGCTGGAAGAAGATGCCGCGGTCCTCGGGCAGCAGCGCCACGCCGCGGCGGGCGATCTGGTGAGCGCTGGCGTGTCCGAGGGGCGAGCCGAGCACGTCGATCTCGCCGTCGATGGGCTTGAGCACCCCTGCGATGGTGAGCAGCGTCGTGGTCTTGCCGGCGCCATTGGGACCCAACAGCGCCACCACCTCGCCCGGATGCACGTGCAGCGACAGTCCGCGCACCGCTGGGACACCGCCCCAGCCGGCCACCAGGTTCCGCACGTCCAGCGCGGCCGCAGTGACGCCGCTGCCGTCAGGGACGCTCGAAGCTGAAGTCTCCGTGATGCTCATCTGCTGACCTCACCGACACGCTACGCGTCACGTGCCCGCTGGGCGGCGTTGCGTCTCGGCGGGACTTCGCTGCCATCATGTGCCCGCAAACCGCAGCGAATGCGGGCCGGCACAGCAGAGAGGGCAGGTCATGGACATTCACGGGACGTGCAAGGAAGGCTTCGAGGCTGTCCGCGACGCCTTCGAGCGGAACTTCGCCGAAGGCCTCGAAGTAGGCGCGGCGGCGGCGGTGACCTTCGAGGGCGAGGCTGTCGTGGACATCTGGGCCGGCGATGCCGACCCGCACGGCACCCCGTGGGAACGGGACACCATCGTCAACGTGTACTCCACCACCAAGACCATGGCGGCCACCTGCATGCTCGCCCTGGCCGACCGCGGCGAGCTGGACTTCGATGCGCCCGTGTGCGAGTACTGGCCCGAGTTCGCCCAGAACGGCAAGGAGGGCGTGCTGGTGAGCCACGTCATGTCGCACACGGCGGGGCTGCCCGGATTCGTGCCGCCGGTGACGGCTGCGGACCTGTACGACCTTGATGCCATCGCCGAACGGCTGGCTGCCCAAGAGCTGTGGTGGGAGCCGGGCACCAAATCGGGCTATCACGCTGTCACCCAAGGCAACCTCGAAGGCGAGATCCTCTACCGCATCACCGGCAAGCGCATGGCCGACTGGTTCCGCGAGGAGATCGCCGAGCCGCTGGATGCGGACTTCTGGATGAGCCTGCCCGCCTCGGAGGATCACCGAGTCGGCGAGCTGTTGCCGCCGCCGTCCCTGTTGGAGGTGCTCGAGGCGAGCGGCGTGCCGATCGACCCCGATTCGGTCGCTGTGCGCACCTTGTCGAGCTGCGCGCTGGACGCCACCGAGCCTCGCACGCGTGAGTGGCGAGCGGCCGAGATTCCCGCTGCGGGCGGGATCGGCAATGCCCGTGCGGTTGCGCGCATCCACTCGATGCTGGCGTGCGGCGGCGCCGTCGACGGCGTGCGGATCATGTCCGAGGCCGGGGCGCGCAGGGGCCTCGAAGAGCAGATCGACAATGTCGACGAGGTGCTGCTGCTGCACCTGCGGCACGGCCTGGGATTCGCCCGCCAGCTCGACGGCTGGGTGACCAGCCCGAATCCGAATCACATGTACTGGGGCGGCTGGGGCGGATCCATTGCCGTGGTGGACTTCGACGTGCGAGCGTCGGTGGCCTACGTGATGAACAGGATGGATGCAGCCATCACCGGCGATCCGCGGGGCGGGCGCATCGTGGACGCTGCGTTCGCCAGCATCGCAGCTTTGGACTGAACGCGAAAGGAACCGACATGCGCTTCAGCATCTTCTACGAGCACCAACTGCCCCGTCCTTGGGACGACGGCGCCGAGGCCCGCGTCATCCACGAGGCCCTCGAGCAGGTGCAGCTCGCCGACGAGCTGGGCTTCAGCACGGTGTGGGAGGTGGAGCACCACTTCCTGGAGGAGTACTCGCACTCCTCGGCGCCGGAGGTGTTCCTGTCGGCCTGCGCTGCGACCACCCAGAACATCCGCATCGGCCACGGCATCGTTCCGGTGCTGCCCGGCTACAACCATCCGGCCCGGGTGGCCGAGCGCATCGGCACGCTCGACATCATCTCGAACGGCCGGGTCGAGTTCGGCACCGGCGAAACGTCGAGCGACATGGAGCTCGGCGGCTTCGAGATCGAGCGGGCCGACAAGCGCGCCATGTGGGAAGAGGCGGTGCCTGAGATCGCCAAGATGATGGCGCAGTCGCCGTACGAGGGACACACCGGCAAGTTCTTCTCGATGCCGGCGCGCAACGTGGTGCCCAAGCCACTGCAGCGCCCGCACCCGCCGATGTGGGTGGCGTGCAGCCAGCGCGACACGATCCTGATGGCGGGCCAGCGGGGCCTCGGTGCGCTGAGCTTCTCGTTCATCGACCCTGACGAGGCCCGTCAGTGGGTGTCGGATTACTACGCCGCCTTCGAGGCCTGCACCGACCCGGCGGGACTGGCGCCGAACCCGAACATCGCGGTGACGACGGGCTTCATGTGCCACCCCGATGAGCAGACGGCGATCGACCGGGGCCTCGACGGCTTCCATTTCTTCGCGTACTCGCTGCTGCACTACTACGCCTTCGGCACCCACACGCCCGGCGCGACCGACATCTGGAGTCAGTTCGAGGAGAACCGCGAGGAGATGGGATTCGCCAAGCTGACGGCCACGGTGCAGGCAGCCGTCGGTTCCGAAGGCGCCGAGAACCTGGTCTCGGCCGGCGGTCTGGATTCGCTGCGGGGCTGCATCGGCACACCGGACCAGATCCGCGAGTTCGTGCGGGCCTACGAGGACGCCGGCGTCGACGAGCTGATCTTCGTGAGCCAGGCGGGCCGCAACCGCCACGAGGACATCTGCGAGTCAATGGAGCTGTTCGCCAACGAGGTGATGCCCGAGTTCGCCGAGCGTGCCCCAAAGCGGGACGCCCGCAAGCGTGAGCGCTACGCGGAGACCATCGAGCGCCTGCAGAACTTCCACAGCCTCGACCTGACGCCCGAGGTCACCACCACCGTCCAAGCTGCCGCCTCCGCCTGAGGTGCCTCGCTCATCCGAGTGTTGACCCACGGGTGTCTGGATCGGTTTGTTGGCTTAAGCGCCGACAATCTGTAGGCCAGAAGGCCCACAAACTGTTGGACGACTCAGCAATCCACCATGGTGCCGAGCGCGCCGCACACGTGTGATGGGTGTCACCACGGCTCCTCGGCGATCATCGCCCGAGTGCTTTGGGCGGTCCATTCCAGTTCGTCGTCGGACTCGGGGATACGGCGATACGCCTCGGCGGTGGCCTCGCCAGTCTGGCGCCGTCGCTTTCGGTCAAGCATCTCTTCAACGGCGCGCCCTATCGCATCTGAGCGGGACTGTGCGTCCCCGCTAGCTACAAGCTCGTCAAGCTGGACGAGCAGGCCGTCATCAACCTGTACGACCAATTGCGTCACGCCACAGGTATAGCGACCTGCGCTACGAAGCCGACCTTCCAGCGGCTGCGAAGTAGCGTGCGGGGGCTTATGGGGAGACGGCGGTGAACGGCGAGTGGCGCCGTGCGCTGCTCTATCTCGGCGGTTCGATGGGGCCGCTCGGCACCTTCGTGATGCTGCCGATGATCCCCGAGCTGCGCACGACCTACTCGGTCACGACCGCTCAGATCGGGTGGGCGCTGTGGTGCTACCTGCTGCCGTTCGCAGGCCTGTTGCTGGTGTCGGGCACGATTGCCGACCGCTGGGGCCGATCCCGGATACTCCGTCCGGCGATCGCCCTGTACGCCGTCGCGACGGCGGCATGTGCCATCGCCCCGTCATACCTGTGGTTCCTGGTGGCTCGTGTCGCGCAAGGCTCGATGAACGCGTTCATCACCCCGCTGCTGCTGGCAGCGCTGACCGAGGCGGTGGCCGCATCGGGCGTGGGCCGGATCGTGGGCCGCTATGCCGCCGGTCAGGCGCTCGGCCAGCTGACGGCTCCGATACTGGGCGGCCTGAGCGCCGATGTGAACTGGCGGCTGGCGTTCCTGGCGACGGCCGTCGTCGGTGCCGCCATTGCCCTGCTGATGCCGAACCCCGCCGACGCAGGAACCAGCGCTGCCGGCACGACCCAGACGCTCGGCGCACGTCCCCGCATGCGTACCTTGCTGCGCCGCCCGGTGCTGCTGCTGGCAGCCACCGCGCTGCTGAGCGCCCTCGGACCCATCGGGGCGCGGGTGCTCGTGGGCCTGAGCAGTCGCGACGTCATCGGGTTGACGGGATCCAGGACCGGCCTGCTGCTGTTCGCAGGCGGGGTGGCCGGCATGGCAGCAGCGCCGCTGTGGGGGATCGTGCTGGATCGCTGGGGCGGGCGCCAGGCCGCCACCGTGGCCATCGCCGTCTGCTCGGGACTGGTCGCCATGCTGCCGGCTGCCCGATCGGCCTGGACGCTGGCGGCCATCTGGCTTGTCGCAGGCGCCGCGACGCAGACCGTCGTGGTCAGCTTTCAGTCGCTGGCCTCGGTGGCTGCGCCTGACAACCGGGGGGGTGCGCTGTCGTTCACCCTGTCCCACCGCTTCGTCGGCCACGCCATCGGCTCGGTGGTCTGGCTGCCACTCTTCACGGTCAGCCCGACTGCCACCTACCTCGCCTCGGCCGGAATCGGCGTTGCAGCCCTGATCGCCGTGCTGGCGAGCGGGCTCAACACCACCGAGCCGCGCTGAACCTGCCCCCAAGCGCCGCCACGCGGCATGGGTGTCGCTAGTGCTCTTGCAGGTGCCGCCAGACCCGTTCGGGCGTGCAGGGCAGCTCGACGTGGCGCACACCGAGATGCGACAGCGCATCCACCACGGCGTTGTGCACTGCCGGTGTAGCCCCGATCGTGCCCGACTCGCCGATCCCCTTCGCGCCGAGCGGGTTGCGATCGGTCGGGGTCTCGAGCGGGATCCGCTCGAAGCTCGGCAGCTCCGCGGCTGATGCGATGGCATAGTCCATGAAGTTGCCGGTCAGCGGGTTGCCGTCCTCGTCATAGACGAACACCTCGCCGAGCGCATGGGCGATCCCCGACGCAACCCCGCCGTGCACCTGGCCTTCCACGATCATCGGGTTCACGATCACGCCGGCGTCGTCGCAGGTCACATGGCGCAGCGGCGTGACCTGGCCGGTGTCGCTGTCGATCTCTACGACCGAGAGCTGCACGCCGAAGGGGAACGTGGCGGCCGGCGGCTGGAAATCGCTCTCAGCGTGCAGCTCGCCGCCTTCGGAGCGGATGACATGAGCAGCGATCTGAGCCCAATCGAGTGACCAGGCGGGGGTGCCGACCACGGCGAACGTGCCCGCGTCGACGTCCAGCACGATGTCGGCGGGATCGGCCTCGAGCATCGTCGCGGCCGCCTCCCTGGCCTGCTCGACCACAGCCTGCGCTGCTTCGAAGACTGCCACCCCGCCCGTCTGCAGCGAGCGGGAGCCGCCGGTGCCGCCGCCACGCTTGACCTCGTCGGTGTCCCCGTGGCGTACCTCGATCTTCTCGAACGCAATGCCGGTGAGGTCGCTCGCGATCTGGGCGTATGCCGTGTGGTGGCCCTGGCCGTGATTGGACGAGCCGGTGAGCACCAGCGCCGATCCGTCGTCGCGAACTTCCAAGCTGCCGAACTCGGGCGCGCCCATCGGGTTCGAGATCTCCACGTACGCGCTCCAGCCCAGTCCGAGCAGCCTCGGCGAGCCCGCTAAGCGGCGCCGCTCCTGCTCGGCCCGCAGGCCGGCATAGTCCGCGGCCTCCATCACGGCGTCGAGGGCCTTGGCGTACTCGCCCGAGTCCATGTCCGCGCCGGTCGGTGTCGTGAACGGGAACGCCTCGGGAGGGATGAAGTTGCGGCGGCGCAGCTCGCCCGGGTCCATCTCGATCTCCGCCGCGAACAGGTCCATCATCCGCTCGATCGCCAGCGCCGCCTCCGGGCGCCCAGCGCCCCGGTACGCGCCCACCGGGGCAGTGTTCGTCGTGACCGAGTTCGTGGAGACCGCCACGTTCGGGATGTCGTAGACGCCGGTCGCCATGATGCGGACGAACATCGGCAGTACCGAACCGACCATCGGGTAGGCGCCGGCGTCTTGCAGCGCATCCACCTCGTATGCCGTCACGTCGCCGTCTCGGGTGCCCCCGAGGCGTGCGGCATACGAGATTGCCCGAGCGTGCGTGAAGCCGATCATGGCCTCCGAACGTGTCTCGGCCCAGCGCACCGGCCGTCCGAGACGGCAGGTCAGGCGGGCAATCACGAAATCCTCGACGTACTGGGCGTTCTTGGCCCCGAATCCGCCGCCCACATCGGGCGTGATGACGTGCACCTGGCTGGGCTCCAGCCCGCAGAAGGCGGAGATGGTGTCGCGGGTCTGATGCGGGAACTGGGTGCATGCCCAGTAGGTGAGCCGCTGTGCGCCGGCGTCCCACGAGGCAAGGGCCGTGCGAGGCTCGAGCGGGGCCGCAGTCATCCGGGGGTTGTCAAACGCCAGCTCGACGACGACCTCGCAGTCGGCGAAGGGATCCTGCCCGTTCTGCTGGCTCGGCGGGATGGCGAACACCGTGTTGGTCTCGGCTTCGGGGAACAGCAGACGGTCATTGAGCGCGGCCTCGGCGGTGTCCAGCAGAGCGTCAAGCGGTTCGTAGTCGGCATACACCAGCTCGGCTGCATCGGTCGCCTGCGACTGCGACTCAGCGACCACCACGGCGTACGGTTCGCCCACATACCGCACCCGGTCTGTCGCCAGCGGGGAGCGCAGCATCTGCTGGTTGAGCATGGGCATGCGAGGCGGGTCGGCGCTGAGTTCGAGATCGGCTGCGGTGAAGGCGCCCACCACGCCTGGCATCTGCTGTGCCTCGTCGACGTGGACGGCCGTGATGTCCGCGTGGGCCATCGTCGATCGGACGAACACTGCGTGCAGTGCGCCTTCGCATTCGATGTCATCGACGTACGTGCCGCCGATGGTGAGGAGTTCTGGGTCTTCCTTCCGCTCCACGCGGGTGCCGAGCATGCTCATGGGCAGGGGATCCTCCAGTTGGCGACGGCCGGAGGGTAATCAGCGCTGACCGGTCAAAGGGCGATCGGGCCCCTAGGCCGGGTCGACCCAGAGGTAGGCGAACTCGGTGCCTCGAGGCTCCACCGAGACGCGCACGGGCCGCCCGAGGCCGGCCTCGCCTGGACCCGCATCGCGCAGCGAGCCGACAATGCGAGGGCCCTCGTCGAGCTCCACCACTGCGGTGATGTACGGCAGCTCGTCGGCCCAACCGCGATCGATGGTGAAGTGGTTCACCGCCATCGAGTAGATGCGGCCGCTGCCGGCAACGGGCGCGAAGTCGTAGCTGCGGCTGTGGCACGACGGGCAGTACCAGCGCGGGGGGTGACGGAACAGCCCGCAGTCGGCGCACCGCTGGATGCACAGCGTCCCCGCTTCCAGGCAGACCAGGTGGAACTCGAGATTCAGGCCCTCCGGCTTGGGCACGTACTTGCGGGCCGGCTTGGCTGTGTTCATTGGATTGGGTTCATCGGATCGGGTTCATAGCGGCCGGTCCTCAGCCTCGGGCCAGCACGGCGATGCTGCCGTCGCCGAGGTCTCCGTAGCCGGTCACGACGCCCAGCTCGGCGCCGCGCACCTGTGCGTCGCCGGCATCGTGACGCAGCTGGCGTGTCGCTTCCACCACGTGGTTGAGACCCCAGGCGTGACCTTGGGACAGCAGGCCGCCGTGGGTGTTCATCGGGTAGCGGCCTGCGAGCGAGATGTTCCCGTCGGCCACGAATTCCTTGGCGCCGCCCTTCGGGCACATGCCGATGGCTTCCAGCTCCATCATCACGACGTAGGTGAAGCAGTCGTAGATCTGCAGGAAATCCATGTCGGCCGGCTGCACGCCCGCCATCGCGAACGCCCGCGGCGCAGCCGAGTCCAGGCCGAGCTTCAGCATGTCGGGCCGGTTGGTGATCTCATCGGCGGGGTAGGGGTGCCCCTCGGCGCCGCCCAGCCACAGCACCGGTGCATGGGGCAGGTCCTTGGCCCGCTCGGGGGAGGTCAGCACCACCGCGGCCGCGCAGTCGGTCTCCAGGCAGCAGTCGAACTTGCGCATCGGCTCGGTGATGAGCGGCGAGGCCAGGTAGTCGTCCATGGTCATCGGCCGGCCGCCCATCAGCGCCTTGTCGTTGAGGTGGGCGTGCTCGCGGCAGGTCAGCGCGACCTGGGCGGCATCGGTGGGCTCCACGTCGTACAGGTCGACATAGCGCTGGATGTACATCGAGTACCACTGCACTGCCGAGCGCACCCCGTAGGGCGCATAGAAGTTGCGGCTCACGTCCACGAACGGACCGGCTTCCATGCGGCGTTTCGTCGGGCGGGCATCGGGCCGGGGCCGCATTGCCGAGTAGCCGTTCCAGCCCACGGTGACGACGACGTTGGTGGCGATGCCCGACGCGATCGCCATGGTCGCCGACTGCAGCGCGGCCACCGGGCTCGCACCGCCCATGTGAACGGTGACGGCGTAGCGGATGTCGTCAGCGCCGAGGTTGGCGGCGATCTCCTCGGACGAGATGAATCCCGGGGGCGGCAGGATGCCGTCGATCTCGCTGGGGTCCAGCCCGGCGTCGGCGATGGCGGCCATGGTCGCTTCCAGCACCAGCTCGGGCACGCTCAGCGAGGTGCCGCGCATGTAGTCGGTCTCGGCGACTCCCACGATGGCAGCGGCGCCTGAGATGTCCACGATTCACCTCACCGGAATGGGGAATTCGACTGCGCCCGCCCGATGGCGAACACCGTTCGGCAGCGGCGCTAGGCGGTGCCGGCCAGCTCGCGCTCGGAGCTGAAGGCGACTTCCTGGTAGTCGCCGTCGGCGACCTCGTCGATGCGGCGCTTGTACTTGGGAGCGCCGCCGTTGTACACGAAGTAGCGGATCGTGCCCGCTTCGTGACCGTCGATGTTGGAGTTGTACCCGGTGAACCAGCCCTGCGCCTTGCGCATCAGCATCATGCTGTACATGTCGATGACGTGGTCGGTCCACTCCCGCTCGGCGTCGGCATCGGCCTCGAAGCGGGTGTAGCCGTTCTCCCAGACGAAGTCCATGAGACCGGTGACCCACTCGACGCCGATCTCGATACCGCGGGGGTAGTTGGTGGAGGCGGAGCCGCTCTGCGGGCCGGCAATCGTCAGCAGGTTGGGGAAGCCGTTGACCATCATGCCCAGGAACGTGACCGGGCCGTCGGACCACTTGTCTGCCAGCTTCTGACCGCCGGTGCCTCGGAAGTCGATGCGGTCGAATGCACCGGTCATGGCGTCGAAACCGGTCGCGTACACGATCAGGTCGAACTCGTAGTGCTGATCGGTGGTCTGGATGCCGGTGGGCGTGATCCGCTCGATCGGCGTCTCCTGCAGATCGACGAGTGACACGTTCGGCCGGTTGTACGTCTCGTAGTAGTTCGTCTCGAGCGGCACCCGCTGCACGCCGAAGCCGTGGTCTTTGGGGATGAGCTTTTCGGCCACGACGGGGTCGTCGACCCGCTCGCGGATCTTGTCGGCGATGAATGCTGACAGCTCGGCGTTGGCCTCCTCGTCGAAGAAGATCTCGCGGTAGTTGGCCATCCAGATGCCGAAGCCGGGCTGGCCGTACAGCTTCTCCCACTGTGCACGGCGCTCTTCGGCGGAGACGTTGTTGAATCCGCTGCGGATCGGCTCGTGCACGAAGCCGCCCGGGGTGCGAGCGCATTGGGCGAAGATCTCGTCGTAGCGAGCGCGGATGCCGTCCATCTCCTCGGGGGAGATCTCGCTGTTGTGCAGCGGCGCGCACCAGTTGGGCCGCCGCTGGAACACCGTCAGGTGCTCGGCCTGCTCGCCGATGGCGGCGATGGCCTGCACGCCCGTGGCGCCGGTGCCGATGACTGCGACGCGCTTGCCCTTGATCTCGACCGGCTCGGCGGGCCAGTGGTAGGTGTGGAACGAGGGACCCTCGAACACATCGGTGCCGTCGGGTTCGACACCCTCGATGCGGGGGTAGGTGGGTGCGGACAGCAGACCCAGCGCGGTCAGCAGGAAGCGGCAGCTCAGATCGCGGCCGTCAGTCAGGTGCAGCCGCCACTTGCCCGCCTCGTCGTCGAAGTGGGCCGACTCGACGGTGCAGTTGAACTGCATGTACTGGCGCAGGTCGAACTTCTCGGCCACGTAGTTCAGGTAGCGCAGGTTCTCGGGCTGGCCCGAGAAGTGCTCCTTCCAGTGCCACTCTTCGAGCAGTTCCTCGGAGAACGAGTAGCCGTAGCTGTAGCTCTCGGAGTCGAAGCGGCAGCCGGGGTAGCGGTTCCAGAACCAGGTGCCGCCGAGGTCGCTGCCCATCTCGAGCACGGTGGCGTGAACGCCCCGCTCGGCCAGCCGGTACATCTGGTAGATGCCGGCCACGCCGGCGCCGATGATGATGACCTCGTAGTCGT
Organism: Candidatus Poriferisodalis sp.; assembly: GCF_965208555.1. Lineage (GTDB taxonomy): Bacteria > Actinomycetota > Acidimicrobiia > Acidimicrobiales > Poriferisodalaceae > Poriferisodalis. Next base: position 2,346,005 of record NZ_OZ242342.1, read on the forward strand.
TCGTGCCCCCGGCGCTGCCGTTCGAGGTGCCGTCGGTCGCTGCAGCTGCCATGTCTGGTCCCCCCAAGTGATCTGCCTCTCACAATAGTCGAACGCGCATTAGGAAATTTCGTGCCGGCACGACGCCGACCGGTCGGCGTGGCCTGGCTGGCCCTAGTCTCCGGCAATGGCTCAACCCCTGCGATTCGGCGTCGTCCACGACTTGCGCAGCCCGCCTGGCAGCGACGTGCCGCTGGCGGAGATGTATGCGCAGGCGCTCGATCAGCTCGAGATGGCCGACGAGCTGGGTTTCGAGCTGGCCTGGTTCACCGAGCACCACTTTCTCGACGACGGCCACCTACCCAACTTCGTGCCGGTGGCCGGTGCGGTGGCGGCGCGCACGTCCCGGATTCGCATCTCGACCGACATCCTGCTGGCGCCGTTCGTCCACCCGGTCCGGCTGGCAGAGGACCTTGCCGTGCTCGACAACATCTCGGACGGGCGCATCGAGCTGGGCATCGGCATGGGCTACGCGGCGCACGAGTTCCGGGGGTTCGGCATTCCCCAGTCGCGCCGGGTCTCGCTCACCGAGGAGCTGGTGCAGATTTTGCAGCTGGCGTGGCAGGGCGAACCGTTCAGCTTCGAAGGCAAGCGCTGGCGTTTCGATGATCTGCTGGTGACCCCTGCGCCGGTGCAGCCGGGCGGGCCGCCGCTGTGGATCGCAGGCATGAGCCGCAATGCCGCCGTGCGAGCCGCCCGGTTCGACACGCACCTGCTGCCCCAGGGTGCACCCGACATTGTCCTGGAGCCCTGGCGGGACGAGCTGCGGGCGACCGGGCGTGATCCCGGCGACTACCGGGTGGGCATCATCCGCTCGGTGTTCGTGACCGACGACCGCGAAGGCGCCTGGCAGCAGATCCGGGCTGCGGAGCGCTACCGGGCGGGCGTGTACGCCCGGCTCTTCGACGAGACGCCCGACGAATTCACGGCGTTCGACCCATCGAAGGGCGCGATTCCCCAGGGCTGGATCGTCGGCGACGAGGACCACTGCATCGCCGAGCTGACTGCGTTCATCAAGCAGTACGGCATCACCGATGTGTGCACGTGGGGCGGCCCGCCCGGCCTGCCGCCCTCGATCATGAACGACTCGCTGGAGCGTCTTGCGCGGAACGTCTTCCCGCAGGTGCGAGCAGCCGTAGAGGGTGACGGCCGCTGAGCAGTCGTGCCATCGGAGTGCGTCAGACGCCGACGGCATCGCTGGCGAGCGCTGCCGGCGCGGCAATCAGCCGCTGGCTTTGTCGACGAGCCAGCGGAAGCAGGGGTCCTGGAGCGCGCCGGTCATCAGCTCGGGGTGCCACTGCACGGCGATGATCGGCAGTTCCGTGTGCTCGATGCCCTCGATGATCCCGTCGGGGGAGTGCGCTGTCGCTATGTAGCCGTCGCCGAGCTGGTCCACCGCCTGGTGATGCAGCGAGTTCACCGCCACCTCGGGGCCGTACATCTGGCGCAGTTGGCTGCCTTCGACGGTGGTGACGGTGTGGGGCGTGGCGTCTGGCGGGCCGTCGGTGGCGGCGTGCTCGGGCAGGTGCTGGTGCAGGGTGCCTCCGGCAGCGATATTGATGAGCTGCGGGCCGCGGCAGATGCCCAGTACCGGCAGGCCGCTGTCGACGGCGGCATCGAGCAGTGCGATCTCGAACGCATCGCGCAGCGGAACGCTGTCGTCGGCGACGGCGGTGCCGTTGTCATTGTCGAATCCGGTGGTGCGCTCGGCAAACGGGTCGATGCCGTCGTACACCTGCTCGTGCAGGCGATCGGCATACAGGCACGCGGCCACGTCCTCGCCGCCGGTGAGCAGCACTGCGTCGAGGCGTGGCACGACATCGGCCGGATCGGCATTGAGCGGCACATGCACCGCTATGGCCCCAGCGGCATGAACTGCCTGGGCGTAGTGGGCGATGTACAGATCCACCTCGACGTCCACGAACACCGGCGGGAAGCCCCGGATGCGTGCGCCGGCACGGCGCCGTCCCGACAGTCCGATCAGCGGTTTGGGCACCGGGCCACCTTAGATGCGCGGATTCGTCCGTCCTCTGACGGGCTGTGCGCGGGTAGCTGCAAGTACGGTCGCGCGGGTGGCGGTGGAGCGCTCAGACCGCGGCGGTGCTGACGGGACTCGGAAGCGCTGGTGGCTGATCGCGGCCGTCGTCGGCGCGCTGCTCGTCGCTGCGGTCGCGGTGAGCTCACAGCTCGGGTCGAACCAAGTCGCCGATGGCGCCGAATCTGGGGAACCGGGCCCAGAGACGAGCGCAGATGCGGTTGCGCCTGAGGAGGATGCCGCGCCGGTGACGACGGCAGCCGCCGCCGAGGCACCGGTGGATTCGGAAGCGCCCGCGTCAGCCGACGAGCCCACCGAGGCCGTCGACGACTCCGGCACCGAGCTGTCAGAGGCCTTCGGAGAACCGGAGCACCCCGTGTCGGGCGTGGAGCCGTACGTCCCCAGCAGGGTCCGGCTCGACGAGCCCGGTCCGCCCGCAGCGGTCTGCAGGGGAGTGCTCCCCGCCCAACGCGTCCAGCTCCCTCTGCGCTTTGCCACCACCAAGCCCGAAGCCCTCGATCATCTGTCGTGGTCGCCGGACTGCCGGCGCATGGTGTTCCGGGTCGGCAGCACGCTGTGGGTCGCAGACGGCGACGGAAGCAGCGACCTGCCATTCCTCACGGCCCAATACGGCCTGAATGCCCCGGTGTGGTCGCCCGACAGCCAGTGGATTGCGTTCTCGCAGGGCGCCATCGTCGACGGAGAGCGGGCTAGCCACATATTCATGATCCTGCCCAATGGCTTGGGCCTTGCCCAGATCACGCACGGGGCTGTACTGGATCAAGACCCGACGTGGTCCCCCGACGAGAGTCGCATCGCATTCGCTCGACGGCTGCAGGTGAGCGAAGCAGACGGCAGCATCCGGTTCGAGCATCGCATCGTGGTGGTGGACTTGCTGGACGGCGCTGAGCAAGTGGTCTCGGCCAGCGCAGAGAGCTTGTCGGCGCCGTCGTGGTCTCCCGATGGCCAAGCCATCGCCTACTGGATCGACGGCGACCTGAGCATGGTGCGGCTCGACGACCTGTCTCAATCCGTGCTGTTGGACGGTGTTGTGGGCGGGCGAGGATCATGGTCGGCCGATGGGACGGCGATCGCGGCGATGACCGAATGGTCGGTAGGTCAAGCAGCTGTTGCGGTCCGGTCGCTGCAGAGTCCGAGCGCCGCCGAGGAATACACGATCGCCGTGGACGGGCCCGCGCCGGCCGCTTCGGGCAGCACACCGACCCTGCGATGGAGCGAAACCGGCGAGCACCTGCTGTTTCACACCACCGACTCACGCGGCGGCCACTGGATCTACCGCTTCGCCGTCCGGCCAGCTGGCGAATAGAGCCGCGGACCGCACAGCCCGGTCACTGCGCGTCGACTCCCGGCCTGAAATGGGACGGTTGCTGGGACGGATCGGTGAAGTGGTGACCGTAGGGCCGCCAAGGCGAGGCCGGGTGTCGTGAGACAATCACAGCCTTGCCGACATGACGACTGGGTTGCGGAGGACGGCCATGAGCGAAACGGCTGAGTCAGTGTCAGAGCCGGTGGCCTCGGGGCACTGTCTGTGTGGTGCGGTGAGCTACGAGGTGCATGGACCGATCCGGCAGGTGTGGAACTGCCACTGCTGGCGGTGCCGTCGCTGGACGGGCCACCACATGGCGGCGACGGGATGCAAGGGCGCTGATCTGCGGTTGATCTCGGATGCCTCCTTGGCGTGGCATCACCCTGCCGACGATCCCAACGTGGCCTACGGGTTCTGCCGGGAGTGCGGCGGATCGCTGTTCTGGAAAGTGGGGGAGGGCAAGCCGCACCAAGTCGACACGGTTGCCATATGTGCGGGCACCCTCGATCTTCCCTCAGGTCTGCACACCGAGCTGGCCATCTTCGTTGACGATGCCGCCGACTATCACTCGCTCGATCCCGCGGTGCCGACCCGGAGCCGCGACGAGCCCTACTCCTGAACGGCCGCCGCCTCTAGCTCGACGGGCGGGTGTCTGGGGTGCGATGGGCGAGGTTGGCGACGGCTGTGGGGGTGGGGATGCCCTCGGTCAGGTCGCCAGCGGGCGTCGGCAGTTCGAACCGGGTCGTGAGCGGCACCACTCCCGCCCACCAGTTGCCGGCCATGTCCTCGGCGTCGTCGACCGGGTCGCCGGAGCGCACCTTGGCCGACGCCTCCGCCAGCGGCAGCTCCAGCACCAGCGTCGCCCGCAGGTCCTCGGCACTCGGCGCCCGTGACGTGTCCCAGTTGGCCACGATGTGGTCGGTCACCAGCTTCAGGGCTCGCTCCTTGGCGGCGGCGTCGGTGATCCGGCGGGCCAGACCGCGCACCACAACGCAGCGAAAGTTCATGGAGTTGTGGAACGGCGTGCGTGCCATGACCAAGCCGTCCAGATGGGTCACCGTCACGCAGATCTCGGTGCCCTCGCCAGAGTTCAGCAAGTGGTTGGCCAGCGCTCCGTGCAGGTACAGGTTCTCGTCGTCGCGGCCATATGCCATCGGCAGCACCAGCGGCCCGTCGGGCGTGTCCACCCCGACATGTGCGATCAGTCCCGCGTCGAGGATCTCCCGCACGTCGTCGCTGCCGTAGCGGCCGCGCTCGGCCATCCGCCGCAGCTTCATGCGTGTCGAGGGGGCCTGCGCGCCGTTCTGTCCTGATGTGTCGGTATCGCTCACGCCCGCACGGTACGCCGCGCACCGACGCTGAGCACGGTCGTTTTTTGGGGATGTCAATCCAGCAGGCCGTCCTCGCGCACGCGGCTGCGCTCGGCTTCTTCGTGCTCGGCCAGGACCCGGCCGAATAGCTGGCGGGTTCGCTCGACTCGCCCGATGACGCCGGGCTGGTGCGTGTAGGCGAAGATCGCCGCGTGGCGAGGCTGCGAGCTCGCAGCAACCCGGGTCACCCGGTGCAGGGAGTAGCGGCCGCGGAAGATCTGCAGGTCGCCGGGGCACAGGTCCAGCGTGTGCACGCCGTCGCGCCCGCCGGCCAGCAGCCCGCCGATGGCGTCGAAACCCTCGTCGGCGGCGGTGCGCACCCCAGGCGCATACTCGAACAGGCCGCCCTCGTCCGCGGGCTGCACCAGCACCGTCACGGCGAAGTCGTTGGTGTCGAAGTGCCACGGGAACTGCTGACCGGGATCCAGGATGTTGGCCGTCAGGCCGGCCAGCGGGTCGTCGTAGCAGTGCAGCTCGTCGATCTCGAGGCAGTCGGCCAGCAGACGGCAGACCGCCGGTGCCCGGAACAGCGTGTCCATGGCGCACACTGATGGCCAGGCATCGCCGGGAATGAAGCCGCTCGATCGCTCGGTGAATGTGTTCACCGGATGGTCGTCGGCGAACTCGGGATTGATCTGTGTGTGGAAGTAGGGGTTGATGACCTGCATCGAGAAGTGGGTCTGCGGCTTGGCCGCGACGATCTCGTCGTTGAGCAGGCGAACTGCGGCCGGAGTGACGAGTTCCTTCAGCAGCGCACAGCCGTCAGCCCGCAGGCCCGTCCGAGCTGTCTCGACGGCACGCCAGTACGCAGCGTGGCACGCATCGTCGGCGGGCAGGTCTCGCCCATCCAGCGGGTAGCGCTCGGTGTCGACCAGGCGATCCAGGTCAGACGCCGCGGCCGGCTCAGCTGCTTCATCGGATCGGAGCGGGCTCTGGCTGGCAGTGCTCATGCCGCTATGCCTCCCAGTGCGGAATCCAGTCGCCGTCGAGCCGCAGCGACAGGTCTGCATCGTCTTCGATGCGGCGCGCCACGCTGAGCTCCGGCGCACCGTCGCCGTAGCGCTCCGCGGCACGGGCGAACGCCGCGCGGGCGGCAGCGGTCATCGGCAGGTCGGCCCCGACGGCGTCCTCCAGCTCGGCCAGCAGGCCCAGGTCTTTGAGGCACAGTCCCAAGGAGAACGACGGGTCGTAGTGACCGGCGAAGATGCTGGGTGCGTCATGACGGGCGACGAAACTGTCTCCCACGCTGGCCTTGATGGCCTCCCAGAGATCGCCGAGCTCCACGCCGTTGCGCGCGCCCACCGCCAGCCCCTCGGCCAGCGCCGCAGCGCCCACGAACCACAACTGGTTCGTGACCAGCTTCGTCACACAGCCGGTGCCCAGTTCGCCGCAGGCGATCACCCGCCCGAGCCGCTCCAGCACCGGGCGCACACGTTCAACCGCCTCCGGCTCGCCCCCGGCGAACAGCGTGAGCGTGCCGTTGCGGGCACCGTCGACGGCACCGGTCACCGGCGCGTCGACCACAGACACACCCGGCGGCGCCTCGGCGGCCAAACGGCGGATCAGCTCGGGCCGGCTCGTCGTCAAGTCCACCCACGTCGATCCCGGCGACAACGCCGCGAGCGCACCGGCATCGCACATCACGGCCTCGACCTGGGTGGGGGCGGGCAGCGAAGTCAGCAAGACTCCGGCACCAGCCGCCGCCTCCGCAGCCGAGCCGACCGCTGTCGCACCGGCCTCGACCGGAGCTTCCAGGGCCTGCGGGTTCAGATCGAAAGCCTGCACGGCATGGCCGGCACGAGCGAGGCGAACGCACATGGGTCCGCCCATCGTGCCCAAGCCGATGAATCCGACGGTTGCTGTCTCCATTGCGGTCTTTGCCCTCGTACAGCCCTCAGACCAAACACTAGTGTCTGGTCGGCCTGCTCTCAGCCTTGAACTCAGCCTTCTCGGGGACCGCGGAAGGCCGCCAACGTAGGATGGCCGACGGTCCGCAACCCCGGAGGCGATCCATGAAGTTCGGCATCTTCTACGAGCTCCAACTGCCGAGGCCGTGGAACGACGACTCGGAGTATGTGCTGTTCCAGCAGGCGCTCGACCAGATCGAGCTGGCCGACAAGCTGGGCTACGACTATGCGTGGGAGGTCGAGCACCACTTCCTGGAGGAGTACAGCCACAGCTCGGCACCCGAGGTGTTCCTGGCGGCCGCGAGCCAGCGCACGAAGAACATCCGGTTGGGCCACGGCATCGTGCAGCTGCCCACCAATCATCCCGCCCGGGTGGCCGAGCGTGTCTCCACGCTCGACATCGTCAGCGGCGGCCGGGTGGAGCTGGGCATCGGCGAGGGCTCCTCGGTCACCGAGCTGCATCCTTTCGACCGCCGCTTCCGCGACAAGCGCGTCGTGTGGGAGGACGCCGTGCGCTGCCTCATGCCGATGTTCCAGGAAGTGAACCACTCCTACGACGGTGAGATCTTCAAGTTCCCCGCCCGCAACGTGGTGCCGAAGCCCTACCAGAAGCCGCACCCGCCCCTGTGGGTGGCCTGCAGCCAGCTCGACACCATCGTCATGGCCGCCCAGCGGGGCATGGGCGCTCTCGGCTTCTCGTTCGTGTCGGCCGATGCCGCCCGGGCCTGGGTGAACGCCTACTACAACAACTACCTCAACCACCTCGACCTGCTCTGCGACTACCAGACCAACCCCGGCGTCGCGGTGGTCAGCCCGTTCATGTGCGCGGAGACCGACGAGGAGGCCCAAGCCAAGGCCGAGGGCTGGACGTTCTTCCAGTTCTCGCTGGTCTTCTACAACTCCCACGGCCCGGTCGAGCCGGGCTCGGTCAACCTGTGGGACGAGTACCAGGAGTGGAAGAAGTCGCCGAAGGGCCAGAGCGCCAGCAACAACGTCGGCCTCGTCGGCTCACCCGACACCATCCGTCGCAAGCTCGAGATGTACGAGGACGCGCACGTCGATCAGCTCATCCTGCTGAACCAGGCCGGCAAGAACACCCATGAGGACATCTGCTCCAGCCTTGAGCTGTTTGCCGCTGAAGTGATGCCCGAGTTCCACGAGCGCGACGCAGAGCACCAGGACTGGAAGTCAGCGGTGCTGGCCGGCGACGTCACCTTGGAGGACATCGACACCGACCTGTACCAGGTGATCACCAACCAGACCCCGGTGGAGAAGCGCGAAGAGATCGAGCGCAAGCAGCGCGAGGCCCGCGCCCGCCAAGCAGTCGGGCTCGGCTAGCTGAACCGCTGGATCAGCGGCAGTGCTGGTTCAGCCGCTTGTTCAGCGGCTGGTGAGCCAGTCGGCGATGGCTTGGCCGATCTCGTCGGGGCTGTCCTCCTGGCAGAAGTGGTTGCCCGCGACGGTCACCTCGGTCTGGTTCGGCCACGTGCGGCAGAACTCCAGTTGCGGTCCGTTGAGGATCGCGCCCGGCTCGGCGTTGACCAGCAGCTTGGGCACGTCTGAGTTCGACAGCCACTCGCCGTAGTCGGTCACGATCTGGGTGACGTCGGCGGGTTCGCCCTCGATCGGGATCTGCCGGGGCCACGTGAGGGTGGGGCGCCGGTGCTCAGGCTCGACGAACGGGCGCCGGTACTCGTTCATCTCCTCGTCGGACAGCTTGCGCTGGATCGAGCCGGGCAGCACCGCCTCCACGAACAGGTTCTTCGTGATGACCATCTCCTCGCCGGCGGGGGAGCGGAAGCCTTGGAAGATGCCGGCCGCGGCCTCGGGCCACTCCGCCCACGTCATCGGCCGCACGATGGCCTCCATGTACGCCAGGCCGCCGACGCGGTCACGGTGACGGTTGGCCCAGTCGAAGCCGAGCGCCGATCCCCAGTCGTGGATCACAAAGGTGATGTTGTCGCCGAGGTCGAGCTGGTCGAGCAGTCCGTCGAGATACTCGCGGTGTTCGACAAACCGGTACGAGTCGGGCCCGGTGTCGTCCAGCTTGTCCGAGTCGCCCTGGCCGATCAGGTCGGGGACGATGCAGCGGGCGTGCGGCGAGACGTGCGGCACGATGTTGCGCCACAGGTACGACGATGTCGGGTTGCCGTGCAGGAACACCACGGCATCGCCGGAACCGGACTCGTGGTACGCCATCCGCTTGCCGTTCACGGTGGCGTAGGACTTGGACAGCGGTGCTGCGGACATGGGTGCCATGCGGTGCTCCTTGGGGCGTGTTTCGCCGAATCGATCAGTTCGGCGCCACATGATGCCCGACCCGCCGGTTCAACGCTGCGCCGGCGGGTTCCTCAGTTCAAGAAGCCCGCTCGAACAGCAACAGGAACTCCATGATCCCGTGGTCCTCGGCGGACAGGACGATCGGGACCTGCGGGACCGTCACGTCGAAGTCCGCGAAGGTGATCTCGACCGAGCCGACCACGGCGATGAGGTTGCCGACCAGCTGTGCCTCGATGTCGACGACCACCGGCTGGGTGATGCCATTCACCGTCAGGTCACCGGCTGCCGGGATGCTGACGGGCTCGCCGTCCTCGACGGCTCCAGCGATGTGCAACGACTCGGTGAGCGAGAACGTCGCCGTCGGATGCTGCGAGGTGCCCAGGGCTCGCTGCACTGCGCCGTCGCGGCGCCGATCGTCGGTCTGCAGCGTGGTGAGATCGACGGTGATCTCGACGGCGGTCACCTGCTCGTCCGCGATCTCGAGGGTGCCGCTCACGTCGCCCGTGCGTCCCACCGCGGTGAAGGCGCCGATGTTCGCCAGTTCCTCGTCGACCCGGAAGCCCGCAAACGATCCGGTGGCCTCGTCCAGGGTGAACTCTCCGGTTTCGGTGTCCACGGCCCACGTGCCGTCGAGTGCGGCGGTCGTCGCGACGGCCTCATCTGAGGACCCGGCTGCCTCAGCACCAACGTCGTCACCTGCAGCGACGAGATCCGCCTCAGGCTCTGGATCGTCCTCGGCCTGCGCAGCGCCGTCACTGTCGCCGGCATCGCCACCGATGGTTGTTGATGTCGCTGCGGGCGCCGGTTCTTGCTGTGCCTGCTCGGCGACCTCGACGGCCTCGGCCAGGCTGACTTCTTCGGGAGCATCGCCGAGCACACGCCAGATGCCGATGGCTGCCGCCGCGGCGATGACCACTAGCAGCACACCGACGGTCAGGAGCTTCCGGCGCCGGGGGCTCATGGCGGGTCACGGTAGCTTGGGGCTGCTCATGAAACTGCGCGACCTGCGAACCGGGCTGACCTTTGACGACGTGCTGATCGTGCCGCAACGATCGTCGATACGCAGCCGCAGCCACGTATCGGTGCGCACCCGGCTCTCCCGCAACATTGCGCTGGAGCTGCCGGTGATCGCCGCCAACATGGACACGGTCTGCGAGCACGAGATGGCGATCGCCATGGGACGCCTCGGCGGCGCGGGAATCGTCCACCGGTTCATGCCCATCGACGCGCAGGCGAGCCAGATCGCAGCGATCAAGCACGTCGACGACGGGGCACTGGTCGCCGGCGGCGCCGTGGGCACCGACCACGACATGGGGGACCGGGCCAAGGCACTGGTGGCGGCAGGGGCCGACGTGCTGGTGCTCGACATCGCGCACGGTCACGCCGATCACGCCATCGACGGCGTGCGCCGGCTGAAGGACCACTTCGACGACGTCGACGTCATCGCAGGAAATGTCGCGACGCCCGAGGGAGCGCTCGACATGGCCGAGGCCGGCGCCGACGCGATCAAGGTCGGAGTCGGACCCGGCGGCGTCTGCACCACCCGGCTGGTGGCGGGGGTCGGAGTGCCGCAGCTCAGTGCCACCGACGAGGTGGTCATCGCTCTGGCAGACGCCGGGCTTGACATCCCCGTCATTGCCGACGGCGGCATCAAGAACTCCGGCGACATCGCCAAGGCGCTCGCCGTGGGCGCCGAGACCGTGATGATCGGCAGCATGCTGGCGGGCACCAAGGAGAGCCCGGGCGAGGTCGAGCAGGGTCCCCACGGGCTGCGCAAGCGGATCCGGGGCATGGCGAGTTTCGAAGCCATCGAGGCCCGTGCGGAGCGCCACGGCGAGGAAATCGACGACGAGTACTTCGAGCAACGGGCACCCGAAGGCGTCGAGGGCACCGTGCCGTACCGGGGCGAGGCGGGCAAGCTGATCGGCGAGCTCATGGCCGGGCTGCGCAGTGCGATGAGCTACACCAATGCCCGCACGCTGGCGGAATTCACCGAGCGGGCGAGCTTCGTGGCGGTGACACCGCTCGGGTTGGCGGAGAACACGCCGCACGCCACCCTGTCGTACTGAAGGCCCCTGCACCGGGCCGCAGCGACCCCAGCCGAGGAAGCCCGCCATGGCAAGCGAACCGTCGAAGGAACTGATCGCGCTGGACGATCCGTACCCGGACCGCGACTACGAGGTGCGCTGCACGACCCCGGAGCTCACCTGCGTCTGCCCAGTGACCGGTCAGCCCGACTACGCCACCGTCGAGATCGCCTACGTGCCCGACCGCCGCATCGTGGAGCTGAAGTCGCTGAAGCTCTACCTGTGGAGCTACCGGGACGAGCCTGTCCATCACGAGGCCATCACGAACCGCATCCTGGACGACCTGGTGACTGCTGTCGCGCCGAAGCAGGCGACGGTCGAGACTCGCTGGCTTGTCCGGGGCGGCATCACGACCACCGTCACCGCTCGCCATCCCGCCGAGGCGTCGCTGGGCTGAATTCGCGACGCCTGACTGAAGCCTGTCCGGTGGCCTCAATACACTCGATCCGATGCCGTTGTTGGCGCCTGCCGACAGGCGCATACTGCGTGAGCTGCTCACCCGTGGGGGTACGGCTGAGATAGGCGAGCTCAGCGCGGCTGCGGCGCTGGACAACCAGGCCGTGCAGGCGTCGCTGGGCACGCTGCAGCAATCCGGCATCGTGGCGCAGGCAGGCTCAGTACCGGGACTGCGCGGCGCTCGCTGGTCGCTCACCCGGCACGGTCATGAAGTCGGGCCGTCGCTGGTCGGTAGCGACCCCGGCGGTGTGGTCGATGGTCAGGAGGCCACCGGCCCAACCGATCCGGCCGAGGGATGGGGCTTCCCGTGGCGGCCGCCCAAGCCCGAGGCTCCGCTGTATGCGACCGGCCTGAGCCGGCGAGCGCGTCGAGTGGCCGATCGCGCCGTCATCGGCATGGCAGGGCCGCGGTCCAAGCGCCGTCGCGGCGCTCGGGCCATCGTCGCGATCCTGCTCGTGGCGGCAACCATCGGTGTGGGCTTCGTGGCGATGAATGCGCTGCGCGTCACCGAGATCACGGTCTCAGGCATCAGCGACGGCTCGATGCTGCGGCCGGCTCAGCTGGCCGGCGCCGTCCTGGAGTTCAGCATCGACGGCGGTGATGCCACCTCAGCGCAGATGCTGCTGGACGGCTTCCCGGTGAGCGGTGTGCAGCGTTACGACAGCCGGATCGTGTGGCCGGTGCCGGAGCTGACCGAAGGCGTGCACATCGTCACGCTTGACGTCGACCGGCGCTTCTTCGGCACAGCGACTGCTGCGGTGACGTTCACGGTCGACGGGACGCCGCCGGAGGTGGATCTGCCGAGGGTCTTGGATCCGGTGACGCTGGGGGAGCCGGTGGTCTTGGCCGGGTCCGTCGAGCCCGGTGTGGCCCTGCAGGTCGGCGATCAGCAGATCGATACGGCATCGGGTTCGTTCAGCCTCACCCTGCCGGGCCCGCCCGGCGGCCCGGTTCCGGTGATCGCCACCGACGCTGCCGGCAACAACACCGAGTTCGACGTCATCGTGCCCATCGGCTACCCGCACACCACGGGAGTTCATGTCACGGCGGCGGCGTGGAACCATGACGGGCTGCGCTCATCGGTGCTGGAACTCATCGAGCAAGGACGCATCAACGCCGTTCAGCTCGATCTCAAGGATGAGGACGGTCGCATCGGCCACCGCACCGATGTCCGGCTGGCCCAGCTGACGGGGGCGTCGAGGGAGCTGTACGACCTGCGGGACGCCATCGACGAGCTGCACGGGCTGGGTGTGCGGGTCATCGGGCGCATCGTCGCGTTCAACGACCCGACGCTCACTCGCTACGCCGTCGCGAGCGGCAGCCTCGACTGGGTCGTGCAGACGCCCGATGGGCGCCCGCTGGCGAAGTACGGCGGATTCACCAACTTCAACCACGCCGTCGTGCGCCAGTACAACCTGGACATCGCAGCCGAGGCAGCCGAGGCAGGCATCGACGACATCTTGTGGGACTACATGCGCCGGCCCGAAGGCGACCTGAGCGGCATGCGGATTCCCGGCTGGGACGGCGGCGACCCGTCACCGGTCATCGTGAGCTTCCTTGCCGAGGCCGGTTCCATGCTGCGCGAGGCGCAGGTGTTCCACGGCGTGTCGGTCTTCGGCATTGCCGCGGACCGCGGCGAATGGGTGTCGCAGGACATCGGCGCCATGTCCGACCACGTCGACTATGTGGCGCCCATGGTGTACCCGTCGCACTGGGGCCGCGGCGAATACGGCGTGGTGCACCCGGAGGCACAGCCCTACGACATCACCAAGGCGTCGCTGGCCCAATTCCAGCGCGTGCTGGAGGGCACCAACACCGCTGTCGTGCCCTGGCTGCAGGACTTCTCCATGCGGGTGAACTACGGCCCTGATGAGGTGCGCGCCCAGATCGACGCAGCAGCCGATCTCGGCATCAGCGACTGGCTGCTGTGGGATCCCCAGGTCACCTACACCACTGACGGCATCCCCGTCTCGTACGACCGGTAGGAGCACTCCCAGCAGGAACAGCGGCGCCGGGCTGGACCGGCCTCGGGCGGCTCAGTCCAAGCGCTCCCGCAGCCGGTACTTCTGGATCTTGCCGCTCGGCGTCATCGGGAACTCGTCCACGATCATCAGCTCTTCGGGCCAGAACTGGCGGGTCACGTTCTGGGAGTCGAGGAAGTCCGTGAGCTCGGCCAGCGACGGTGGATCGCCGGTGGGCTGCACGAAGGCGCAGCCGATCTCGCCGAGGCGCTCGTGTGGCTTCGCGACGATCGCCACCACGCCGACCGACGGGTGACGCAGCAGCACGTCCTCGACTTCCTTGACCGGAACGTTCTCGCCGCCGCGGATGACCAGATCCTTGGTGCGTCCGGCGATGCTGATGTAGCCGTCGGCATCCATGATCGCCCGGTCGCCGGTGTCGAACCAGCCGTCTGTCCAGAACTGCTCGGTGAACTCTCGCCCGGCCATGTAGCCGGCGAACAGCGCGCTGCCGCGGCACTGCAGGTCGCCCTCGACCTCCAGCGCGGCCTGGCCGGATTCGTCGATCACCCGGACTTCGTTGTTGTCCACCGCCCGGCCGTCGGTGAGCCGGCGCTCGAGCGGATCGCTGGGCCTTCCCACAGTCAGCAGGCCGGTTTCGGTCATGCCCCAGCCCGGCATCACCACGCAATCGGGCAGCAACTCGAGCGCACGTTCGAGCACCGGGCGAGGGATCGCTGCGCCCGCACACAGAAATCGCTGCCACGTGGAGAGGTCGTAGCCGGCCAGGTCGTCGACGTTGAGCACATCGGCCAGGAACGGCGTTGCGCCCATCGACAGCTGGATCCGGTGCCTGGAGATGAGACCCACGAACTCGACGGGATCCCACACGTCCTGCATGACGACGTGACCGCCGACGTGCAGCGGCAGCCGCATCCCGTACAGGTAGCCGGTCTGGTGGCCGAGGGTGGAGGCCATGTGGGTGACGTACGCCTGCGGGGCGCCTGCGCCGGGATGCGGCTCGAGGCCCTCGCACACCGTGTCGAGGAAGGCGTCCACGGCCACCGCCAGGATGTTGTGGGTGTGCATGACGCCCTTTGGCACACCGGTGGTGCCCGAGGTGAACATCATCTCGCAGACGTCATTGGGCCCCGGCCGGCATAAGTCGACCGCGGCGCGGTCGTAGGACGAGAACCGGCCCTCCTCGACCAGGTCCTCCCAGGTGATCGCGCCCTCGGGCAGCCACGATTCGTCCCCACTTGCATCCGACTGCAGGGTTTCGGGCCCCGGCACCACCACCAGCTCGGTCACCCAGTCGCAGTGCTCGCGCAGATCGGCGTGCATCTCGGCGAGCTTGAAACCCCGGTAGCTGTCAGCAGTGATGACCACCGTCGGCCGGCCGAGCTCGCTCATCACCGTGAGCTCGTTGTGCCGGAAGATCGGCGCCACCGGGTTGACCACCGCGCCGATGCGGTCGCACGCAACTGCCGTCACCACGAAGTGGCGCCAATTCGGCAGCTGCAGCTGCACGACTGCGCCAGGCCGCACGCCGATCTCCAGCAGTCCCTTGCTGGCAGCGTCCACCTCGGTGCCGAGCTCGCCCCACGTCATGGTGCCGAATCGATCGGTGATGACCGGCTCGCCTGCTCGCTCGGCCGTCCACTTGTCGATCCGGTCGTCGAGCAGCCGGTTGGGCCATGCTCCCGAAGCGCTCAGCTCGTCGATGCGCTCCGCTGCCAGCGTGGTCTCGAAGAATCGCTTTGCGGACATCTCGTGCCTTTCGGCGACTGGGCCTAGCCCTCGCGGAAGCGCGGAAGCACCTCCGCTGCCCAGAATCGTTCACTCTCTTCGATGTAGCTCATGGGCGAGGCGGCGCTCAACACGACGGTGCGCGCGCCGGCGTCGATGTACTCGCGCAGCCGCGCCTCGCAGCGGTCGGGATCGCCCGCGATGGCGAACTTGTGGACGAGCTGCGAAAAGTCTTGCGCGTACTGCTTAGACAGCCGCTCGGCGGCGTACTTGATCGCCGTGTCGTTGTCTTCGTGACAGCAGAAGAACACGAACAGGCCGGGCTCGACCGGCGTCGGGTTGCCTTCGTCTTCCCGGTAGCCGGCGATTGCCTCGATTGACTGCGCGAGCCGCTCGGGCGTGTACATGTACGGCAGCCAGCCGTCGCCGTAGCGTGCTGCCCGTCGCCACGCGGCATCCTGCCTGCCTGAGACCCACACCGGCGGCGGCGATGCCGGCTTGGGAGCCAGCGTGACGCCGTTCAGGGTGTTGAAGCGGCCCTCGAATGTGACGTCGTCTTCGGTGAACAACCGCCGCATGATCTCAAGCGCCTCATTGGTCCGGGCGCCACGTTCGCGCACCGGCACGCCGCACGCCTCGAACTCCGAGGGCATCTCGCCGCCCACGCCGACGCCGAGGTGGAAGCGACCACCTGAGGCCACGTCGAGCGAGGCCGCGAGCTTGGCGCACAGCGCCGCCGGGTAGAGCGGGATGAGCGTGATCGATGTCATCAGCTTGAGCGTGGTGGTGGCGCCCGCGGCCACCGCCAGCGAGATGAAGCCGTTCGAGGTGGGCACGTGGAAGAAGACGTGCTCGCCGGTGGTGGCGTAGTCGTAGCCGAGCGCTTCGATCTCTCGGGCCTGGCCGGCGATGTCGTCGCTGCGCCGAATCGCCAGCCCGAACTCGATCTTGCTGTCGGCAGGTGTGCTGTCGCTCATGACGTCCCCTGTGCTTCCCGCTCTTGTGAGCTTCGCTCACGGGCCGCTCGGGCCCGGGGCTTCCCGTTCGTGTTCGCCAGCGAGAACGTAGCCGCGGGTGCTAGGCCAAGGCCGTGAGCACGACTACTGACGCCGCATCCACTGTCCACAGCACCCGCATCGACGCGCTGCTCGACCGCTGCAAGCGAGAGGTCGAATCGGGCCTGCTGCCGAGCTGCCAGGTGGCGGTCGGCTTCGAAGGCGAGATCGTGGCGCAGGCCACCTACGGCGATGCCACCGACGCCACCCGCTACTGCATCTTCTCGGCCACCAAGCCGTTCGTGGCCTCGACCATGTGGCAGCTCATCAGCGAGGGGCTGGTGGAGCTCGACGCCACCGCAGCCAGCTACGTGCCTGCATTCGGCGAGAACGGCAAAGACCAGATCACGGTGGAGCAGGTGATGCTGCACACGTCGGGGTTCCCGCATGCGCCGCTCAAGCCGCCGCAATGGGACACGTCGGAGTCCCGGCTGGTGTCCATGGCCAACTGGCGGCTCAACTGGGAGCCCGGCACGAGGTACGAGTACCACCCGACCTCGGCGCACTGGGTGCTGGCGGAGATCATCAATGCGGTCACCGGCAACGACTTCCGCGACGAGGTGCACGACCGGGTCACCGGGCCGCTGGGGCTGGGTCGCCTGCTGGGCCTGGCGCCCGACGACCAAGGTGGCATCGCAGAGCTGATCCTGGTGGGCGAGCCGGCGACTCCCGATGAGCTCGAGGCAACCTTCGGCGTGCGCGAGCTGCCCATGACCGAGGTCACCAACGAGGCGATCCTGCGCTTCAACGAGCCGTCGGTTCGCGAGGTGGGCGTGCCGGGCGGCGGGGGCTTCGGCACCGCCGTGGACCTGGCGCTCTTCTACCAGGGCCTGCTCCACAACCCCGATGACCTGTGGGATCCCGCGATGCTGGCAGTCGGCACCGGCGAGGTCCGCAACACCCTGCCCGACCCGATGGGCATGCCCGCCAACCGCTCGATCGGGCTGTTCCTGGCCGGCGACGACGGGATGTCGAACATGCGTGGGCTGGGCCGGACCGTGTCGCCGATGGCATTCGGGCACAACGGCGCCGGCGGGCAGCTGGCCTGGGCCGACCCGGCCACCGGGCTGTCGCTCGGCTACACCACCAACGGCTACGACGAGCACGAGGTGCGCCAGCCGCGCCGCGACACGGCCATCAGCAGCATGGCGGGCCTCTGCACTACCCCTGACTGACCCCTGTCCTGGACGTGGTAGCAACGGGGACGATGCGACTTCTCGTACTGCAGCACATCGACTGCGAGCATCCCGGACGGCTGCGCGACTTCCTGCGGGATGATGGCGTCGAATGGACCGCCGTCGAGCTTGACGAGGGCGAGCCGATCCCGCCGCTGGAGGACTACGACGCCATGTGGGTGATGGGCGGCCCGATGGACGTGTGGGACGTCGAGGAGTGCCCCTGGCTCGTGCCCGAGAAACGAGCCATCCGCCGCTGGGTGCGTGAACTGCAGCGGCCGTTCTTGGGGCTGTGCCTCGGGCACCAGCTGCTGGCAGATGCCTTGGGCGGTACCTGCGGCCCGCAGCGCCCGCCCGAGATCGGGGTGCTGGCAGTGGACCTCACACCCGAGGGCCGCGATGACCCGATCTTCCGCCAGATGGGCGACCGTCAGTTCGCGCTGCAGTGGCACTCGGTGCAGGTGGCTCAGCCACCCGAAGACGCCGTCGTGCTGGCGAGTTCGCCGGAATGTCGGGTGCAGGCAATGCGGGTCGGACCGCGCGCGTGGTCGATGCAGTACCACGTGGAGGTCGAGGACGACACCGTGCGCAACTGGGGGGCGATTGACGCCTACCGGGAGGCGCTGGAGTCCACGCTCGGGCCGGGCTCGCTGGATGCGCTCGCGGCTGACGCCGACCGGTGCATGGGCGACTTTGCCAGCGACGCCGAGCAGCTCTATCGCAACTTCATGGCCGCGGCAGCCAGCTAGCCCACCTGGGCCCCGGCGGACGGCATCGAAGCAGCGACTGCGTACCAGCGTCCGCAGCGTCTGCGAGAACTAGCTTCGGGCCGTCATGGCACAGGGCGACGTGCATCAGGATCCGGTCCGACCCGCGGCCGATGGGGCGCTGGCGGGATTGCGCGTCGTCGACGCCACCGGCGATGCGGGCCGGTTCGCGACGAAGCTGCTGACCGAGTTCGGGGCCGATGTCGTGCGGATCGGCAGGGGCTCACCGGGTCTGCCGCTGGCTGAGCCGGCCGCTGCGGCCCTCGGCGGCGTGGCCGACTGGTGGTACGACGGCGGCAAGCGCCGCTGCGCGGTGGACCTCGGCACCGACGCGGGCGTCGAGGCCTACCGCCGCCTGGTCACGGCCGCCGATGTGGTGATGGAGACCGAGCGCCCGGGCCGTCTGGCGGAACTCGGCATCGACTACGCCGAAGTGAGCGCGGCCAACCCGGCGCTCGTGCAGGTGTCGATCACACCGTTCGGTCGCACCGGTCCCCGCGCCGACTGGCTGGGTTCGGACTTGGTCGCCTCCGCCATGGGCGGGATGATGGCGTTGACCGGATTAGCGGACCGCCCGCTGAACGTCTGGGGACGTCAGGCCTACAACTACGCCGGGTTCGTTGCAGCGACCTGCGCGATGGCTGCGGCGCTGTCTGCACGCTCGACAGGCCGGGGGGCGCACCTCGATCTGTCCGTACACGAGACGGTCACCGGCTCGATCGAGAACCTGTTCATGCAGTACTTCTTCGACGACCTGCTGCCGCTGCCCAAGGTGGCACCGCGCCAGGGAGCGCTGCACTGGCTGCGCGCCTACGACCTCGCCGAGTGCACCGGGGGCGACGGCGGCTACGTCATGATCACGCCCACGCCGACACCGGACCTGCTGCTGGAGTGGATGATCTCTACGGGGGCCGGCGATGTCGAGAAGTGGCTGGGCCTCGAACCCGGCGAGCTGCTGCTCAGCGTGGATGAGGTCATGGATGCCGTCCGGCGCTGGATCCATCCCCAGGACGCGCGTGAGGTGTGGTGGGAGGCGCAGGAACGGCACGTCGCCTTCGGTGGGGTGCTCGACATAGCGGAGGTCTGCGCGAACCCGCAGTTCGCGCACCGGGGGTTCTTCGCCGACGTCCTGCCGCCCGGCGCGGCGGCAGCGAACGGCTCGCGAGTGTCTGATCGTGCTGCATCTGGCCAGCCAGGCCCGGTTCGACTGCCGAGCCGGCTCGTTCGCTGGAGCGACGCCGGTCGCTCGGGGACCCTCTCGCCGAGACCGCCGGCCAGTGCCGACACGCCGCTCGACGAGGTGCTCGCGTCGTGGGCGGCACCGCCCACCGAGGCACGCAATGGCGACACCGGCAGCCTTGCTGCAGCAGCGTCGAGCGGGCACGACGACGACCGGCGCCCGCTGGACGGGATCCGCGTGGCGGACTTCACCTGGGTGCTGGCCGGGCCGTCGGCTACGAGGCTGCTCGGCGATCTGGGCGCGGACGTGATCCGGATGCAGAGCGAGGAGCACTCCACGATCGTGAACTCGCCCGACTTCCCCTACTACTTCGTGTGGAACCGCTCGAAGCGCAGCGCCACGCTCGACATGAAGCATCCGGACGCGCTTGCCGCTGCCCGGCGGCTGATCGAGACCTGCGATGTGCTGATCGAGAACTTCAGCGCAGGGGTGCTCGACTCGTGGGGCCTCGACTGGGAAACCGTCCACGAGTGGAACCCACGCCTTGTCTATGTCTCGATGTCGGGCTGCGGACACGACGGGCCGTGGCGGCACGTCATCTCCTACGCCCCGACCGTGCACGCCGTGTGCGGCATCACGCACCTGACCAACTTCGCCGACCGCGGCGACGTGGGCCCCGGCTTCTCGCTCAACGACCATCTCGCAGGGTTCGCCGCGGCCACAGCGACACTCGGGGCGCTGTACGCCCGTGAACGCACCGGCGAGGGCCAGCGCATCGACATGGCGCAACTCGAAGTCGGCACCTACAGCATCGGGCCCGCCATCGTCCGCCAGTCGGCGGGAGTGGCGCCGCCGCTGCCGCAGGGCAACCGCGACGGCATCGCCGACCACGTGCCGAACGAGGTCTACGCCGCCAGCGACGGGTTCGTGGCGGTGACCGTGACCGAGGCTGCGCAGTGGCTCGCGCTCGTGGGCCTGCTGGGCGACCCCCGACTGGACGATCCGACGCTGGCGACCGAACGCGGTCGGCAGGACCGCCGGACGCTGGTGGACTCGGTACTGGGCTCGTGGATCGCCGAGCGCACGGCGGTCAGCGCTGCCGAAGAACTGCAAGCGGCAGGCATTCCTGCAGGACCGGTGCAGGACTCGCACCAGCTTGTCAACGACGACCCCCAGCATGCCGCCCGCGGCTACTGGCAGCCAGTCGATCACGCGGTGTTCGGTGAGCGGACAGTCGATGCGTTCGGGGGTCTGTGGAATGGCCGCCGCTGGGAACCCCGGCTGCTCAGCCCCACCTACCTGGGCGAGCACAACTTCGACGTGTGGGCCGACGCTGGCTATGGCGCAGACGAGATCGCCGAGGGCATCGGCGACGGTCTGTTCCGCTGACCGACTGACTCGCTGAGACGCGCTGGCAATCGACCGTCAGCCGGCAGCGATATCGGCGATGAGGGCCAGCACCACGTCGGAGGTTTCTCGATCCTGGGCGATGCGATCGTCGGTGTCGTAGGTGATCTTGCGGGCGATGCGCACGCCCGAGTCGCTGACCGCTGCGATGTGCGCCCGGTCTTCGCCGCGCCGGGGCGGATCGGTCACGAGCGCTGCCGTGCACGAGATGCCCGCCAGCGGCCACGGCTCGGTGCCTGGCTTGGGTGTCGAGACCAAATGCTGCGCCCGGGCCAGGCAACCGTCGGCCATCGCGAGCGCCGCCTCGTCGGACACGTGCGGCTCGAGTTCGGAGCCCATCAGCTCATACAGCGACCTGACCGAATAGGGGATCGACGCCTCGAGGATCGTGCGTGAGCCGCCGGGGATCGTCAGCAGATCACTGACTGCCAGCATCCCGCCGCCGGTGACCGCCAGCACAATCCGCAACGGCGAATCGTGGATCGCCCGGATCACCGCCAGCCGCTCATCAGATGTCATGCCGCAGTCCTCTCTTTGGTGCCGCCTGCTATGGACGGTGCGGGCGGCAGGTCAGCCGATGGCGCCGGCTACGGCGAGCTCGACGATGCGGTCGTCGTCGTAGCCGAGCACCTCTCGCAAGACGTGATCGTTGTGCTCGCCCAGGCTGGGGCCTGAACGGCTGATGGCATGGGGCGTCGCGCTGAGCTGCAAGCGCGGCGCCTCCACCACCATGCGGTCGTACAGCGGGTGTTCGACTTCCAGCCAATGGCCCCGGTGGTTCAGCTGCGGGTCGGCGAAGCAGCCCACGCTGTTCTGGTTTGCGTGCGAGGGGATGCCGGCCGCTTGCAGAGCAGCTTCTGCTTCGGCAGGAGTGCGTTGAGCCGCCCAGCCTCCGACGATGGCGTCGATCTCATCGACACGTCCAAGCCGCCCCGTCGCGTCCAGGCCGGCCAGCTCAGCAGGAACTGCATGGCCGTCCGCATCGAGCACCCTGCACAGCGATTCCCAGTGATGCTCGGTCTCGCAGACGATCGCGACCCATGGGTCGGGCGGTTCGAGGGGATTGTCGGGCTCGGCGTCGCCTGCGTCGCACGGGTACATGGCGTGGGGGCACATGAAGGCGTCCGCGTTGCCCATCCGTGTTGCTTCGTCGCCGTTCACGGTCTTCGCGAGCACCTCGGTCGCCAGGAAATGAATGGCGGCCTCGGCTTGCGCGAAGTCCAGGTGCTGGCCGCGGCCGTCGGGGTCGGCATCGCGTGCATCGAGCGCCGCCATGAGCAACGGCACCATGAACTGCGGCGTGACGTAGTCGGTGTAGGCCAGGAAGGGCCCTGCCGGAGGTCGGTCGGGCCAGCCGGTCATCTCGTAGTAGCCCGTGATGGCGCCGGCCAGGTTGCCGAACCCGGCGAACGTGGACAGCGGGCCGCTCTGGCCCATCAGGCTCGTGCTCAGCAGGATCAGGCCCGGATTCCGTTCGGCCAGCACGTCGTAGCCGATTCCCCACGCCTCAAGCGTCCCCGGCGTATAGGACTCGACGTAGATGTCGGCCCACTCGACTAGGTCGCAGAGCACCTCTCTGCCGGCCTCGGTGTTGAGATCCAGGGTCACGCCCTGCTTGCCGGCGTTCAGGGTGCCGAACTGGATGGAGGCGTCAGGCCCCATGTCCCCCCGCAAGCCGCCACCGGCCCCGCGGGCGGCGTCGAAGCGGGCCGGTCCTTCCACCTTGATGACCGTGGCGCCGAAGTCGGCGAGCAGCCGCGTCGTGAACGGTCCGGCGTACACCCAGGTCGTGTCGAGCACCTTGAGGCCTTCGAGAGGTCGTGGCGACGCTGGGTCGCCGCCGCCGTCCCGCAGTTCCTGTGCAGCGTCCAGCAGCGCCGAGCGCGGCGCAGCCTTCACTGCCTCGGTGTCGGCGCCGAGCGCGGGCGGCCCGCCGAGTGCACGCAGGGGCGTGCGGCTGGGCTGGCACCAGCGCCCGGGCGCGGTGACACTGCCCCATGCGGGGTCGTCCACCACGTCCCAGTAGCCCCGCAGCGAGAAGTGGTCGACGTTCACGAGCTCGGCAGGGGCGTAGACGGGTGCCAGCAGCACCTCCCGACGTTGCGCCTCGGCGAACAGGTCCGCACGCGTCATCGACGATGTCATGGCAGCGATGGCGGCTTTCGCGGCCTCCATCTGGGCGGGCGCTACCTCGGGATCGGTGAACAGGCGCATGCCGAAATCGACCCAGTCGAGCCCGGCCAGTTCGTCATCGCAGAAGCCCAGTTCATGAACCCACTCCATCAGCCGGGCGGTGAAGCGGCCGATGGTGTCGCCGAACAGCAGCGTGATGGAGACGAAGCCGTCCGCAGCGGCATACACGAACTGCAGATGGAAGTTCAGCAGCAGGATCCCACCAGATGTCCTGCGCGCCGACGGGTACGCATTCGCACTGTGGACAATGCCGGGAAAGGCCGTCTGCATCATCGCCTGCTGGGCGGAGATGTCGACGTGCTGGCCCCAACCGCTGCGGTCGCGCTGACGCAGTGCAAGGGCAGTGCCGACCGCCCCGTGCGAACCGGCGTGCAGCCAGCTCTGCGGCGCGGTGATGCGCAGCGGCGCCCGGTCGGTGTCGCCGGTGATGGCGGCGCTGCATGCCGCCGCTGCGATGGTGAGGTCCGACGCCGCCCAGCCGGCCTTCGGGCCGGTGCTGCCGAACGCGGTGACCGTGGTGTGCACGAGGCCCGGGTTGATCGCGCGCAGCTCGTCGTAGTCGAGACCCAGGCCAGGGTCGGGCGACTCGATCAGCGCATCGGCACCAGCGACGAGCTCCAGCAGTTCGTTGCGGTCCCCGATGACGCAGCTCTGCGCACCGCGGCGCTGCGCCCACCATTGCAGCGACGTGCCGTCAGGGCCGTGGCTGCGGTGACTGCGGCCCCGACCGTCTGGTCCTTCGACGAGGACCACCTCGGCGCCGAGCGAGCCCAGGATGGCGGAGCACATCGCGCCCCGGTGGTCGGTGAGATCGAGTATCCGGTACGGCTTCAGCATCGCCGTGACGCTAACGCTCGTCGGCAGGAGGAGCGGCGCACGAGGGATCGGGCCGGCCGATCCTGTTCCGGCACCGTCTTCGGACCTGCGACTAGGTTGCCGCCGGTGAGCATTCGAGGACGGGCCGTGATCGCGGGTGTGTACGAGCATCCAGGACGGGAGCTGCCCGACCGCACACTGCCCCAGATTCACGCCGAGGTGGCTGCCGGTGCGCTGGCTGACGCGGGCCTGACGCTGGCCGATGTCGACGCCTACTACTCCGCGGGCGACGCTCCCGGCTTCGGTGCGCTGTCGATGGCGGAGTACCTCGACCTCGACCTCACCTACATCGACGACACCGAGACCGGTGGTTCGGCCTACCTCGTGCACGTCCAGCACGCCGCGGCAGCCATCGCCGCAGGTCAGGTGAATGTGGCGCTGATCACGCTGGCCGGCAAGCCCCGCACCGGCGGCGCCGGGCCGGGCGGCAGCGCCCGGTTCAGCTCCGCCCCCGAGGCCTCGTTCGAGAACCAGTTCGGCATGTCGGTGCCCGGCGGCTACGCGCTGGCGGCGGCACGGCACATGCACGAGTTCGGCACCACCTCCGAGCAGCTTGCCGAAGTCAAGGTGGCGGCGTCGACTCACGCGCAGCACAACCCCCACGCCTTCCTGCAAGACGTCGTCACGGTGGACGAGGTGGTGTCCTCGCCGATGATCTCCGATCCGCTGCACCGGCTCGACTGCTGCGTGATCACCGACGGAGGCGGCGCTCTCGTGCTTGTCAGCGAAGCGGTGGCAGCATCGCTCGACCGTCACTGCGTGCCCGTGCTGGGCACAGGGACATCCATCAAGCACACCTCGGGCGGTCGCATCGATTTGACCCACACCGGCGCGACACGCTCAGGCCCGCTGGCATTCGCCGAAGCCGGCGTGACGCCTGTCGACATCGACTACGTGTCGATCTACGACAGCTTCACCATCACCGTCTTGATGACGCTCGAAGACCTCGGATTCTGCGCCAAGGGCGACGGTGGGCGCTTCGTGTCCGACGGCGCCTTGCAGTCGCCCGCAGGAGTGCTGCCGTTCAACACCGACGGCGGCGGCCTGTGCAACAACCATCCGGCCAACCGCGGCGGCATGACCAAGGTGGTCGAAGCCGTGCGCCAGCTGCGCGGCGAGGCGCACCCCGCCGTGCAGGTGCCCGACTGCGAATTGGCCCTGGCGCATGGCACGGGCGGCAGCCTCGCCACCCGCATGGGCAGCGCC
Organism: Candidatus Poriferisodalis sp.; assembly: GCF_965208555.1. GTDB lineage: Bacteria > Actinomycetota > Acidimicrobiia > Acidimicrobiales > Poriferisodalaceae > Poriferisodalis. Next base: position 2,371,075 of record NZ_OZ242342.1, read on the forward strand.
ACCCTCATCGTGGGAAGGTCGACATGAGCGAACCCGGAGCATTCGGTCTGCCCGTGCCGTCGCCGGCGGTGAACCTCGAAACGCAGCGGTACTGGGATGCCACCGCCGAGGGACGGCTCGAACTGCCCCGCTGCGACGACTGCGGCGACGTCGTGTGGTATCCGCGTGAACGCTGTGGCCCGCTCGGCAGCTCATCGGTGACGTGGTTCGAAGCCTCTGGACGAGGCACCGTCTACAGCTGCACGGTCACCCGGCGCATCGGGGGCTCATGGCGCGCCGCGACACCGTTTGTGCTGGCCTATGTCGAGCTCGAAGAGGGTCCACGCGTGCTCACCAACATCGTCGGCTGCGATCCCGAGACGGTTCACATCGGCCAAGCGGTGCAGGCCGTCTTCGACCGCACGCCTGACGGCCCGGCACTGCTGCGGTTCACTCCCGCCTGACAGCGTTCAGCAAGCTGAGCCGGAGTCAGACTTCGAGCATCAGGGTGACGGGTCCGTCGTTGGTGAGCTCGACCTTCATGTGAGCGCCGAATGACCCGGTGGCCACCGTGGCGCCGAGGCGGCGCAGCTCCGCCGCCACCTCGTCGATGAGCCTCGCGGCCTCATCCGGCGCTGCCGCGGCCACAAACGAGGGGCGCCGGCCCTTGCGGGTGTCGCCGTACAGCGTGAACTGGCTGACCACCAGCACCTCACCGCTGGTCTCGGCCACCGAGCGGTTCATCTGGCCGTTCTCGTCGGCGAAAACGCGCAGGTTCCAGATCTTGCCAGCCAACTTGCGCGCCGCGTCCACATCGTCGTCGTGCGTCGCACCCACCAGGCAGCACAGCCCAGGGCCGATCCCGCCGATCACCTCACCGCCGACGCTGACGCGGGCCTCGGCCGCCCGCTGCACCAGTGCCCGCACGCGCTCAGGGAATGATCGCGTCGACTTCGATCTCGATGACCAGGTCGGGATGGATCAGCGCAGACACCTCGACCAGTGTGGAGGCAGGACGGATCTCGCCGAATACCTCGCCGTGCGCACGGCTGAAGTCTCCTGCCGTCGAGATGTCGGTCACGAACGAGCGAGTCCGGACGACATCGCTCATCTGCGCGCCGGCCTCGCTCAGTGCTCGCTCAATGATCTCGAATGTCGCCATGGCCTGTGCGTAGCAATCGCCGGGATGCGCCACGCCGTCGGGACCCAGCGTGGTGCTGCCAGCAACTGCGACCCAGTCGCCGATCCGGACCGCTCGCGAATAGCCGGCGACAGCCTCCATCGGCCCGCCGCTCGAAATGTTCTGTCGTTCGCTCATGCCCACATTGTGGGCCGCGCCGGGGGCCTAATGCAGTCGCTCAGGTGAGGGCGCCGGCGATGACGAGCTCGGCGATCTTGTCGGCTTCGTAGCCGAGGATCCCTTCGAGCACCTCCATGTTGTGCTCCCCGAACATCGGGCCGCCCCACAGCGGCCGGCCGGGCGTGCGCGACAGCTCGAAGTTGCTGTTCTCGACCCAGGTGTGGCCGTGCTTGGCGTGCGGCACCGACAGGAAGTGTTCGCGGGAGACGATCTGCGGGTCGGCCATCAGATCTGCAGCGTCGCTGACTCGGTGGGCGGGCACGCCGCAGGCTTGGAGTGCCGCCTCGACCTCGGCTGCGTCGTGCGCCTCAGTCCACGCGGTGATCGCCGCGTCGATGGCGTCTGTCTGCGCTCGGCGGCATGCTGTGTCGAGTTCGGTCAGGCTCCCGTCCGAGCTGGCGCTCAGCAGGTCCAGCGCCTGTTCTAGGTCGGCGTTGCCGGCCGCAGCCTCGGCGAGCTGCGTCGCCAGTGCCGCCCAGTGCTCATCGGTCTCGCAGACGATCGCCACCCAGCGGTCGTCGCCGGCCGCCGGATACACGCTGTGGGGGCACATGTGGCGGTCGGCGTTGCCGTTCCGGCCGGCGGTGCGCCCGTTGATCTCCTCGTCGGCGAATTCGGTCGCTAGGAAGTGCAGCGCGCCCTCCATTTGGGCGAAATCGATGTGCTGGCCTCGCCCGGTGCGGTCCCGCTCGGCCAGCGCAGACAGAATCAGCATCACGCCCAGCTTCGGCGAGATGTAGTCGGTGTAGGCGGTGAACGGACCCGCCGGGATGCGGTCGGGCCAGCCGGTCACCGGATAGAAGCCGGCGATGGCCGCCGCCATGGTGCCGAAGCCGGCATACAGGCGCATCGGCCCGGTCTGGCCCATCAGGCAGCTCGAGAACATGACGAGCTCGGGATTCACCTCGCGCAGCACGTCGTAGGTGAGACCCCAGTTCGACATTGCTTTGGGCGAGAACGACTCGGTGAGCACGTCGCACCATGCGACAAGGTCGAGTACCACCTCTCGCGCCTCAGGCAGCGACAGGTCGAGCGTCAGGTCCATCTTCCCGGCGTTGATCGAGTGGAACTGCAGGGCGTTCTCCTGCCCGCCTTCCTCGCCGATGAACGGGTGGACGCCGCGCAGCACGTCTGGTTTCAGCTCGCTCTCGACCTTCACGACGGTGGCGCCGTAGTCGGCAAGCGTGCGTGTGGCGCCCGGCCCCGCCAGCGCCCACATGAAGTCGAGGACCTTGACGTCGTCGAGCGGGCGTTCCATCGAGCGACCCGTGGCGGCGATCTGGGCGCGAGGGCGGGACGTGATGCCGGTGCCTGCAGGGCCGCTGTCGCCGAGGTACAGCTCGGTGTGCTCGCCCAGTCTCGGCGCGACGGGCAGGACCGGCAGCGGGCCGGCCGTGGTCTTGGCCAGCGATCCGCACAGGCGCACTGGCGCGGGACCGCCGGCACGGGGCACGTCGACCTGCTCCCAGTAGTCGCGTACTTCCAGTTGCTCGAGAGCGAGCACATCTGCTGTCGTCGTGATGGGTGCGATGAGCAGGTTGTCGGTCAGTGCACGTTCCAGCAGCTCGGCCTTGGTCTTGGTGGCCACGAATGACGTCAAGGCCTTGATGGCTTGATCGAAAGTGTCCATCGACTCGCGGCCCTCCACGATGGCCATGCCGAAGTCCACCCAGTCCTTGTCGCGCAACTCGGGTTCGCAGAAACCTTCCTCGCAGGCCCACGCCAGGATCCTGCTGGTGAACGGGGCGATCATGGGTCCGAACAGGAAGGTGACGGTCACGTGGCCGTCGGCGCACTCGTACACCCAAGGGATCAGGAAGCCTCCGAGGTCGACCGCTCCGGGGAGCCGAACCGGCACGTCGCCGCCGGTCAGCACCGTCATCATCTGGAATTGCGTGCAGTCCACGAACGACTGCTGGGCTGAGGTGTCCACGTGCTGGCCCAGCCCTGAGGTCTGCTGTTCGTGCAGGGCCATGAGCACCGCGCCTGCCGTGTCCACCGCAGCGTTGTGCCACGTCTGCGGCGAGCCGATTCGCACGGGTGCCCGGTCACGGTCGCCGGTCAGCGACATCGTGCCGCTGGAGGCGGCGATGGTGAGATCGGTGGCGGCCCAGGCTGTCTTGGGGCCGGTCTCCCCGAATGGCGTGATGGACGCGGTCACCAGCGCCGGGTCGGCGTCGCGCAGCGCATCGAGGTCGACGTCGAACGCGCCGCACGAGATCACCGCATCACAGCCGGCTGCTAACTCGGCAATTTGGCCCGGTTTCTCGATGACCACCGAGTGCTTTCCCCGGTTGTAGACGAGGAACTCGATGGCACGCTCCGGATCGGCCACATCGTCGACGTACGGGCCCCGGTGCCGGGTGCGATGCCCGCCAGGCGGCTCGCAGAGCACCACCTCGGCACCGAGCTGGGCCAGCAGCAAGCCGGCGAGGTGGCCCCGGTCGTCGGTCAGATCCAGTATCCGGTACCCATCCAGCACGTTGAAGCTCCCCCCAGGTGTCGAAGATGGGCCGGCAGGGCCCGCCGAGTCCGGCAAACTCTGCCAGAAGCGCTCGCATTATGCGTGCGATGCGCGGCGGGTCGGCTGCATCCCTTCCTTCTTGTTGGCTGAATCACATCGCGCCCGAGTGCCAGAGCGTTACTTTGACGGCATGACGATGCTTCAGACACAAGCGCGGCTGTTCCTGGTCCCGGCGGGACTGCGGCGGGTTAGCGGCTGGCGCATCGGAGCTGTCGCCATCGCAGCAACGCTGCTGCTTGCTGCATGCAGCAGCGACACGTCGACCGACGAGCCCGCGGCCGCATCCGCAACCGAGGAGCCAGCCGCCGCACCTGGAGCCACCGATGCCCTCGACGATGCTGCGGCCCCGAGCGGCGGCACGCTCGTGCTGGCCGTCGAGCAGTGGCCCGAGTGCGTCAACCCCGTCACATCGTGCGCGAACGCCACCTGGACGATCTGGTCGGTGCTGATCCACTACCTGCCGAGGCTCATGGAGCTCGACCAGACGAACACCTACGTGGCGTCGTCGCTGCTGGTCGAGGAACCGACGGTTGCGAACGGCGGCCTCGTCACCGCAGACGACGGCACGTTCACGCTCACGTACCGCCTGAATCCCGACGCGACCTGGAGCGACGGCACGCCCATCACCAGCACCGACGTCTGGTTCAGCTGGCGCGCCGGGCTCGACACCACCGGCACGCTCAGCACGATCGGTCTCGATCTCATCACCGACATCGACCACTCCGATCCCCACACGGCGGTCATCACGTTCAGCGAGCCGTACGCACCCTGGCCGACGCTGTTCGGCGGCCTGCTGCCGGCGCACGAGCTGGGCCCGGACACCGACATCGCCGACAAGTGGAACGACGAGATCACCGTCTCGGGCGGGCCGTGGATCCAGGAGGAATGGAACCAGGAGCAGCACATCTTGGTACCCAACCGCTCCTACTGGGACGCCGAGCGCATCCCGCTGGTGGACCGGGTGGTGATGGTGCCCCGCGAGGACACCGACTCGGAGCTCCTGGCCCTGCAGACCGGCGAGGCCATGGCTGCATTTCCCCAGCCGTTCCCTGGGGCACGGCAGCGCATCACCGGTGATCTGGCCTACAAGGTCGCCGAGGGCACCTACATGGAAGGCCTCTGGATCAATCAGAACGCGCCCGATCGGCGCTTCGACATGACGCGCAACGTCCGCCAGGCCGTCGCCTACGCACTCGACCGCGAACGCATCGCCGAGATCGCGCTGGGCACGATCACTGCTGACCCGCCGGTCCTGCAGTGCACGGGATGGAACCCCGGGTTCGGTCCTTGGTGCCAGGACGACTTCGCGCGTTACACCCAGGATGCGGCCAAGGTCGCAGAGCTGCTCGAGGCCGAGGGCTGGACCCGGCCCGACCCCGAGGGGCTGTGGGTGAACGCCGAGGGCGAGGAGCTGGTGCTGGCATGGAACACCGTCGCCGGCAACAACCGGCGCGAGGACGTGCAAGCGCTGGTGGTGGACATGACGGCTCCGCTGGGCATCGGCTGGGAGATCATCAACTATGACCCCGGTGAGCTGTTCCAGAACCGGCTGCCGGCGCTGAACTACGGACCGGTGGCGCTGTTCGCGAACAGCACCAATCCCGATCCTTCCGTGGCCAATCTCTACGACATCGACGGCATTCCCACCGAAGAGAACGAGTACACGGGTCAGAACTTCACGGCCTACCGCAATCAGCAGGCCAGCGACTTGGCGTTCGCCATCGACGCCGAGGTGGACCCGGACGCCCGTCTCGAGCTGGTCCACGAGCTGAGCGAGATCCTGGCCGCCGATGTGCCGTGGATCCCGCTGTACATGCTGCCCAACATGATCATCTGGGACACCACTGCGGTCTCAGGTCCCGGCGCGTACGTGTCGAGTCCCTACGGCGGGTTCTTCGACATCTTCGACTGGACGGTCCACCCGAATTGAACGCCCGACTGAACGCTCGTTGCGTGAGAACGCCCCAAGCGAACGACTAGCCGGCGAGCGGCTGGCAGGCTCTCGACCGTGACGCGCTACGTCCTGCGCCGCATTGCGACGATGGCGCCGATCCTGCTGGCCATCTCGATCGCTGTATTCTGGGCAGCGAATCGGATCGCCAGGCCGGGGGGCGACCTGGCCATCAATCCCAGAGTCAGCCCGGCGGACCGGGCCGACTATTTCGAATCGCTGGGGCTCAACGATCCGTTCTTCTTGCGCTACCTGAGTTGGCTGGGCGACTTCGTACGGGGCGATCTGGGCACGTCGCTCGTCCGCAACGGATCCGACGTCTGGCCGTTCGTGCGCACGGCGCTCGCCAACACGCTGGTGCTGGTCAGCCTGGCGGTTGTGCTCTCGCTGGCGGCGGGAATCACGATCGGCGCGATCTCGGCCATTCGCCGCGGCTCGTTCATCGACTACTTGGCCACCACCGTCTCGTTCTTGGGCATTTCGATCCCGGTGTTCTGGCTCGGCCTGATGCTGCAGCTCTTCTTCGGGCTGTACCTGGCGAATTGGCTGGGCATCACGCCACCGTTGCTGCCGACTGCAGGGCTCTACTCGCCGGGCCAGCAGGGCTTCGATCTGGTGGATCGCCTGCGGCATCTGGTGCTGCCGGCCATGACGCTGTCGCTCCAGCTCATCGCGGTCTACAGCCGTTACATGCGGGCGAGCCTGCTCGATGTCATGAGCTCGGATCACATCCGGGCCGCCCGTGGCAGGGGCTTGCGGGAGCGCACCGTGGTGGTCCGCCACGGCGTGCGCAACGCGCTGATCCCGGTGACGACGCAGGCCGCAGTCGACATGGGGCAGCTCGTGGGCGGGCTCATCGTGACCGAGCTGGTGTTCCAGTACCCGGGCATGGGCCGGCTGTTCGTCGATGCCATGACCGGGGGCGACTACCCCATGCTGCTGGCGACCACCATGATCGTCGCCGCCGCGGTGATGTTGTTGAATCTGGCCGCCGATCTGTTCTACGGCGTGCTCGACCCGAGGATCCGTCGTGGCAGCCGCTGAGACGCCCGTCGTCGAACGGCCGGCGGTGCTCGTCTGGCGCAGGTTCTCCCATCGCCGCGTCGCGCTGGTGTCGCTGGCGGTGCTCGTGGGCATTGCGCTGGCGACAGTCGGTGCCGAGCTGCTGGCGCCGTACCCGCAGGGCCGCACGCACGCCACCGATGTGCTCGCCGATCCGGGTCGCGACTACCTGCTGGGCACTGACACCTTGGGCCGGGACACGCTGAGCCAGATGCTGTACGCCGGCCGGGTCACCCTCGCGGTCGGCGTGTCGGTGGCGCTGCTGGCCACCTTCGGCGGGACGCTGATCGGCATGGTCGCGGGCTACGTGGGCGGTGCTGTCGACGCAGCGCTGATGCGGCTGACCGACACGCTGCTCGCCTTGCCTGGCTTGATGGTGGTGATGCTGGGCGCCCGGATGCTGGGCGACGGCATCTTCGACGTGGTGCTGGTGCTGTCGCTGCTGGGCTGGATGGCGGTGGCCCGGATCATCCGGGGCAAGGTGCTGTCGCTGCGCGAGCAGGAATTCGTCGCTGCGGCACGGGCGATGGGCGCGGGCCCTGGGCGAGTCATGTTCCGTCACCTGCTGCCGAATCTGGTGGGGGAGATGGCCGTGGCGGTCTCGCTTGCGACGGCGGGCGCCATCCTGGCCGAGTCGGTGCTCAGCTTCCTGGGGTTCGGCGTCAGCGCAGCTCACACGCCCACCTGGGGGAACATGCTCGGCGGCAACGAGGGCTTCATGACGGTTGCGCCGTGGCTGGTGATCTCGCCGGGCATCGCCATCGTCGTCACGGTCTTGGCCGTCAATTTCGTCGGCGACGGTCTGCGCGACGCCTTCGATGTGCGCAGCGACGGGCATGAGCGACAGCCCCGCCGAGCATCGCCGAGGGGTGCAAGCGCCGGAACGCCCCGATAGACAGCGGGCCGCAATTCCACCACTTCAGGGCTTTGGTGTGCTGAGGTGGTGCCCCGAATCGTTTCAGAGAGGAACTGGACTGTGGCGAACAAGGCAGAGACCATCAAGGCAGTAGCCGGCGAAGCCGGCGTGACTGCGAGCGACGCGGAGCGGACGCTGTCAGCATTCTTCGATCTCGTTGCGGCCGAAGTGAAGGCCGGCGGCAAGGTGACCTGGCCGGGATTCGGCTCCTTCTCCATGTCTGAGCGTGGTGCCCGCATGGGCCGCAACCCCCAGACCGGCGAGTCCATTCAGATCGGTCCGAGCCGTTCGCTGAAGCTGGCAACTGCTGCTGCCATGAAGAAGCAGCTGATGGCCTGAGCTGACGCTCAGCTCAGCGGCGCCGACCGCGGCGCCACTCCATCCCCCCGGCGCATCGTCGCCATGCAGACGCACGATGTGAGGGCAAGTGCGGCGATGACCGTATAGGTCGCGTTGAAGCTGCCCGTCCTGTCGGCGAGCCAGCCGCTCGCGGCCGGTCCGATGACCGACGCGGGGCCGTAGAACATCGTCATCGAGCCCAGCACGGCGGCGAACGTGCGGTCCGAGACGTGATCGCTCACGAATGTCGCGGTGAGCGACGGGTATGAGAACGACGCCGCGCCGAAGACCACCACGGCGATGATGATCACAGCGCCGGGAGCACGCGTCGTCAGGACAGCCGCGGCACCGGCGCTCAAGGCCATGACCGTGGCCATGGTTGCGGGCCGCCCGATCCGGTCGCTGAGCCGTCCGAAGGCCAGCGCCCCCACGATCGAGCCGGCACCCATCCACGAGAACATGAGTGTCGCAGCCGTCCGGCTGAAATCGTGATCGCCCTCCAGCGCTCTCCCCAGGAAGTTGGCGAACGAGGACGTCATGTAGGCGAACGCCATGTACGCCACAACGGCACGCTTCCACCCGTGAATCCGGAACAGCTCCCCGAACCCGACTGCACCGGCCACCCGCTCGGTGCGTCGAGCGCGGACAAACGCTGACAGCGCCGCCAGCAGCACGACCGAGAGCACAGCCTGAGCCATCCAGATAGGCCGCCAGATCCCGTCATCGCCTGCCACGCTGCGCAGCGCAGTTGTCGCGAACGGCACACCGATGAGCGCGGCACCCATGGTGGCGGTGAGCGTGCCCAGCGCAGCGCCGCGGCGACTCGCCGGCACGCCTTCGCTGGCAATCACCGGTGCCGTGAGCCAGATGCCGCCCCCGCCGAGGCCGGCCAGCGCAGTCCCGATCACCACGGCTGCTGGACTGGACGCCGTGCCGATCACTCCCAGGCCCACGGTGGAGGTGATGATGCCGACCCGCAGCAAGGTGAACGGCTCGATTCGACCGGCAGTGAACGTCACGATGATCACGCCGGTGAAGTAGGCGCCCATGTTGGCCGAGCCGAGCGCGCCGATCAGCGTGTCGCTGAGCTCGAGATCGTCGGCCATGGCGGGCACCAGCACTCCGACCGTGGCCCGGCCGAAGACGTGCGACACGACGCCAGAGAGGGCAACAAGCACCACCCGCCCCCATCGCACCCGTTCCATGTGTGGCGTAGGTCGGGTCAGTGCCCCGGCGTGAACCTGATGGGCAGTGTCGACGGCCCCCAGATGCCGTTGGACACCGGCTTCCATTCCACGTCGCCGTCGAGACGCAGGTCTGGCATTCGCTTCGCGACGGCCTTGAGCGCCTCCTGCAGCTCGGCCCGTGCCAGGAAGGCGCCGAGGCAGTAGTGAATGCCGCTGCCGAACGTCATGTGCGGAGCGCTCGACCGGCGCGTGATGTCGAAGCGCAGCGGCTGGTCGAACTGCGATTCGTCATGGTTGGCGGCGGTGAAGCTGGGGAAGATCAGCGTGCTGGCCGGGAACTCGATGTCGCGGTACACGAGGCTCTCGCTGGCGTAGCGGGCGGTGCCCCGGATGGCGCCGAAGTGCCGCATGACCTCTTCGGCAGCCTGCGGCGCGAGCGACGGCTCGTCGCGCAGCAGCCTGAGCTGGTCTGGGCAGCGGGCGAACAGTTCGACCGCACAGGCGAGCTGATTGCGCGTGGTGTCCGTGCCGGCGAGCAGCACAGCGTTGGCCAGCGACTGCATCTCCTCGGTGGTCAGCCGGTCGCCTGCTTCCTCTGCAGCGATCAGGTCCGAGAGCAAGTCGTCGCGAGGCTCGGCGCGCCGCTCGGCGATGAGCTTGGACATGTACTCGCCCATCTCGTCCTGTGCGGCCATGATCGTGAGCAGGTCTCGTGCCAGGTTGCCGTTGAACACCCGGAAGATGTCGGTGGCGAGGCGACTGAACAGCTCCCAGTCGTCGCGGGGAGCGCCCAGCAGCTCGCAGATGATCGGGATCGGGTACGGCTCGCAGACTTCAGTGACGAAGTCGCCGTGCCCGCGGGCGCACAGCGGATCGAGCAGCTCATTGATGACCTCGGCCATGAACGGGCGCAGCCGCTCGGCCGCTTTGGGCGTGAATGCCGGCCCGACCAGCCGGCGCAGCCGCTGGTGCTCGTCGCCTTCCATGCCCAGGATGTTCTGCCCGCTGCGACGGTTCCATTCGGCGTCGTCGACTCCCTGCATCTGGGCGATGAGGCCGATGGCGCTGAACCAGCGCTTGTCGCGCAGCATGGCGGTCACGTCTGCGTGACGGGTGATGACGTAGCCCAGCGGTGTGCGGGCGATCCAGGTACGCGCAGCCAGTTCGGTCAGTGCAGCCCGGCGCTCTTCCTCGCTGCCGTCGGCGTCGAGGCCGATCTCAGGCATCTCCACGTCGGCCACCGTCACAGTCATGGCCGCACCCTAACCACCCCGGCTTGGGCGCCCGCCCTGGCCCGGGCAGGCCCGCAGGCGCGGTCGTAGCATTCGGGCGATGAGCGCTTCCGCAGAATCGAATGACGGCCCCATGGGTGACGGCACCGTCTCGGCAGAGCGGCACGGCGAGGTGCTGCTGGTCGAGGTTGACGACGGCAAGGCCAACGCCTTCTCTGTGCCGATGCTGGCAGCGCTCGATGCGCAGATCGACACTGCCGAAGCTGACGACGACATCAAAGCGGTCGTGATCGCGGGCAACGACCGGGCGTTCTTCGCCGGATTCGACCTCAACGTGATCCGCGGCGGCGATCGGGCGGCCATGACCGAATTGGTGACCGCGGGCGGCGCGATGGTGCGTCGGGCATACGGGTCATCGGTGCCGGTGGTGGCGGCCTGCACCGGTCATGCGGTCGCGGCGGGGGCCTTGCTGCTGCTCGGCTGCGATCACCGTGTCGGGCCCGATGCGCCGGTCAAGATCGGTCTGAACGAGGTGGCCATCGCGCTGACGCTGCCGGACTGGGCCATGACCATCGCCAAGGAGCGGCTGTCGCGCCGCCACCTGCAGCGCTGCGTTGCCAACGCCCGCCTGCTGGACGGCAGCGGAGCGGTGGAGGCCGGCTACCTCGACGAAGCCGTCAGCGCCGACGCGGTGGTGGACAGGGCGCTGGAGGTGGCCGCAGAGCTGGCGGAGACGCTCGACGCTCGCGCCTACGCCGGCACGGTGCGAGCCTTGCGGGGCGATGTGCTCGCCGCAATGGATGCATCGGTCGAGCGCGACAGGGGGACTCGGCGATGAAAGCAATCGTCTTCGACGAGCACGGCGACATCGATGTGCTGTCGTACCGCGATATCGACACGCCCGAGCTGCAACCCGGTGAAGTTCGGATAGCGGTGCGGGCCTGCTCGCTCAACTACCACGACGTGTTCACGCGCCGGGGCATGCCCGGCATCAAGGTGCCGCTGCCGGGCATCCCAGGCTGTGACGCGGCCGGTCAGGTCGCCGAGCTGGGGCCGGGCGTGGAGGGCTGGTCGGTCGGGGACCGGGTGCTGGCGGACCCGGTGCACTGGGACCGCGACACCGGCAAGATCTTCATGATCGGCGACACCCTGTGGGGCGCGTATGCCGAGTACGTCACGGTGCGCGACAGCCAGCTGATTTCGCTTCCCGATGACGTCTCCTACGCCGACGCTGCGTGCCTGCCGGTGGCGTACGGGACCGCGCACCGGATGATGATCACCCGGGGGGAGGTCGGCCCCGACGACTCGGTGCTGATCCTGGGTGCCAGCGGGGGAGTGGGCACCAGCGCGCTGCTGATCTCCAAGATGCGGGGAGCCAAGGTGATTGCCGCTGCGGGTACCGACGAGAAATGCCAGCGCCTCGCCGCGCTCGGCGCCGACGAGACCATCAACTACTCCGAGGTGGACATCGCCCGCTACTGCCGCGAGCAGACCGGCGGCCTGTTCGCTGGGGGCGGTTACGACGTCGTGGTGAACTTCACCGGCGGCGACACTTGGGCGAAATCGCTGCGCTGCGTGCGCCAGCGGGGCCGGGTGCTCACCTGCGGGGCGACTGCGGGCTACGACCCGCCGACCGACCTGCGGTTCATCTGGACTGCGGAGATGGACATCCGCGGTTCCAACGGCTGGCAGCGGAGCGACCTCGACGAGCTCTTGCGGTTGGTCCAGACAGGTGACCTGGTGCCGGTCATCGACTCAGAGGTGCCGCTGCCCGACGGCGTGGAGGCACACCGGGCGATGGAGGAGCGCCGCTTCTTCGGCAAGATCGTCATCACTGCCGACGCGCCCGTCTGAGCAGCGCTGCCGTGGCCCGCGACGGGAGCTCTCCGGCTGGAGGCGGCGACAGCGACAGCGATGACATCAGCGTCATCGACTTCCGGTTCCGGCCCATCGGGGCGCGCAGCTGGACGCCCGAGACCACCTACCACTACCTCGAACGGATGGGGCTCGAGCCGTGCCCCAGCTTCGTGCAGCAGTCCCGTGAGCTGATGTTCGCCGAGATGGACGAGGCCGGGATCTCGCTGGGCGTCATCGGCGTGCCGGGGCCGACGGGCATCCGCGGGCTGGACCCCACCGGCTCGGCTGAGATCCGCCAAATCGTCTCGGCGCACCCGGACCGCTTCGTGGGGTTCGGGTCGGTCGAGCCAAGTGATGTCGACGCTGCTGTCGTAGCTGTCGGCGAGCTGACGGCACAGGGCATGCGTGGCGTGACGGTCGACCCGTCCACGGCGCAGATCAGCCGCAGGTTCGGTGATCGGGCGCTGTACCCGATCTACGAGGAGGCGCAGCGCCTCGGCCTCATCGTGTCCACCACGATGAGCTGTTTGCTGGGTCCGTATCAGGACGACTGCCGCCCCGAGTACGTCGACCGCGTCGCCACCGACTTTCCCGGTCTCACCGTGTCCATTCAGCACGGCGGCTGGCCGTATGTGCGCGAGGCGCTCGGCGTGGCGTACAAGCAGCCCAACGTCGTGATCGTGCCGGGCCAGTACGTCCACTACGGCTTTCCCGGCTCCGAGGACTACGTGACGGCTCTGGCCCGCCAGTTGCCCGACCAGATCCTGTTCGGCAGCGTCTATCCCAACTGCGGTCCGCTCATCGACTTGCGCCGCATCGTCGCTGGGTGGGAGCTGCCGCCGGACATCGAGCGCAAGTACCTGCGCGACAACGCCGCCCGCGTCCTGGGCCTCTGAGCGCTTCGTGAGTTGGCCATGAGCACAGACGCCACGACGCCCCCGTCGACGGCGTACCGGACGCTGTTCGTCACGTCGCTCGTGGGCTTCATGGTGGCGCTCGAGATCACCGTCATCGCCTTGGCCCGCGACGAGATTGCCCAGGCATTCCCGGGCGCATCGGCGGCAACGCTGTCGTGGGTCATCACTGCCTACAACATCGGTGTCGCATCGGTGCTGTTGCCGGCCGGGTGGATGGCGGACCGGTTCGGCCGCCGCAGGATCTTCCTGTGGGGGCTGGGGATCTTCGCTGCTGGTTCGCTGCTCGCAGGACTCGCCCTCTCGGCCGAATTGCTCATCGCGGCGCGCGTCGTGCAGTCGCTGGGCGGGGCGCTGCAGTTTCCTGCGGGCTTGGCGCTGCTGCTGACGGCGTTCCCCATCGAGCGTCGCCAGATGGCGATCGGCGTCTGGGGCGGCATGGGCGGGTTGGCAGCGGCGCTGGGTCCCTCGGTGGGCGGGCTGCTGGTGGATGCTCTGGGCTGGCGCTCGGTCTTCCTGATCAGCGTGCCGGTGGCGGTGCTGGCGCTGCTGCTCGGTCCGACCTGGCTGGCCGAGAGCAGGGGCGACGGTGTGGCGCGCCGTGTGGACCTCGTGGGCGTGCCGCTTGCCTCGATCGGCGTCGGTGCCTTCGTGCTGGCGATCGTCCAAGTGTCCGACTGGGGATGGAACACCCCGGGGACCATCGTTGCGACAGCCACGGGTGTCGTGCTCGTGGGCTCGTTCATCGCGCGCTCCCGCCGTCACCCGGCGCCGCTGTTCGACCTCGGCTTGTTCCGGCTGCGCAGCTATCTCGTCGGCAATCTGGGAGCAGTCGTCTTCGCGACCGGCTTCTTCTCCTGGCTGATCGTGCTGCCTGAGTTCCTGCAACGAGCTTGGGGCTGGTCGGTGCTCAAATCGGGATTCGCCATGGCACCGGGGCCGATGGTGTCCTCGATGCTCGCGCCGGTGGCCGGCCGGCTGGCGGATCGGTTCGGGACGCGCCCGCTGCTGGTCACCGGCGGGCTGTTCGGCGTGACAGCGACGCTGCTGCACCTGGCGTGGACCGGCACCGAACCCGACTACGTCATGGGCATGCTGATTCCGGGACTTGCCGTCGGCCTGTGCGCGGCGTGCGGCTTCGCGCCGTTGGTCGGCGCAGCGATGCGCGACGTCCCGCCGCCCCGGTATGCGATGGCCGGAGCCGGCCGCACCACCATCTTCCAGCTCTCGATCGCACTCGGCGTCGCCGCGGCGATCGGCATCGTCGGCCGCCCCACCTCGCCCGATGAGTTCCTCAGCGGGATGCGCTGGGTGTGGGTGCTGTCTCTCGCCCTGTTCGCCGCGCAAGCCCTGCTCTTCGCGACCGCCTACCCCCGCCGAGACTGAGCTCTCTCGACCTCGACCGCCACGATGTCGATTCCCGAGTATCTCGGGTTGTGCTCATTCGCACTCGCCGACTCGGAGTGCTTTGCAGGGGTCTCGCACTTGGGGATAGGTGCGGACAACCTTGACCGTGGGGCGCGGGTTTCCCGGCACGACTTCGTGTACGTGCTGGTCGTGGATGATGTCCCGAGTCTCGGGGTCGATGGTGATGGAGCCGCGCGGGCTCTCGAACGACCATCCGGCGAGCGCTTCCATCGTGCCCTCGGCGGTCACGTTGCCGTCCTGTGCTGTGATCGCGTGGGCGATGGCGGCCATGCCGTCCCAGCCCCCGACGGCCATGAAACCCGGTGTGGTGTCGGGCCCGTAGGCCTGTCTCCATGCCGCCACGAAGGCGCGGTTGGCGGGGGTGTCGTAGTCGGCGGAGTAGTGGTGCATGCTCATGAGGCCGACCGCCTCGTCACCGATCTGCTGAAGCCGGGCGATCTGGGTGAGCGCACCGGGCCCGAGCAGCTTGATCCCTCGGCTTCTCATGCCCGTTTCGACATACGCCTCCAAGAGGGCGGCGTTGTGAGCGCCGGCCGGCACGAACACCCACAAGCAGTCCGGATCGGCGTCGATGACACGTCGCAAGAACGGGACGAAGTCCGGCACCTCGCCTGGGCCGCCCATCGGCACGTCTGCGACAAGCATGCCGCCTGCTGCTTCGAGGCCAGTCGAGAATGCGAGGCCGCTGTCGACCCCCGGCGAGTAGTCGCTGTAGCCGATGGCCCCCCGGTTACAACCGAGCTCGTCATGGGCGTAACGCCCCATCGGGAAGGCCGCGTGCCAGGTGGAGAACGAGACGCGGGCGATGTAGGGCGACAGCAACGGGATATGCGCCGAGGACGCGTTCATGACGACCGCCGGCACCCTGGCCTCGGTCACCAGCGGCGCGCTCGCTATGGCATTCGGGGAGAAGACGAACCCGGCGAGGATGTCAACCCCCCCCCCCCCCGGGATCGAGCAGCGCACGCAGCGCGGCTGGCACTGCCTCGCCGTCCGGGCGCTTCAGATCGGCCTTGACGAGTTCGACGGCATGGCCCCCGAATGCGCCTGGGTTCTGCTCGATGAACAGCTCGATGCCCCGCTCGACCTCGGTGCCGAGCGCCGCCCCGACCCCGGAATAGGTCACCGCGACGCCCACCCTGACGGTCTTCGCGCCGTCGACTCGTGTTGCAGCGACAACGGCAGCGATGACCGACAACGTCGCTGCAGCGCAGACGATCAGGAGCCAGCGGCGTCTCATGCAGCTCGCCTCCGACTCGGTCTCACTGTTGGGGCAGCGCGAAAGCGACGAGTGCGGTGTTTGCGCCGCGGCCGGTGGCGATGACGACGAATTGCCGCCCTGATTGGGTGGTGTAGGTCATCGGGTTCGCGCTGGTCGGGAACGGCGTTGCGCCTCGCCAGAGTTCGTCGCCCGTGCCACTGTCGAATGCGTAGAGGTACGGCTCGCCGCCGCCCACGAAGACCAGTCCGCCCCCGGTTGCCAGCGGCCCGGGATTGCCCACGGTGCCCAGCCGTTCTGGCAGGTCGACGCCGCGCAGCAGCGGGTGGCTGCGGATCTCGTCGCTGCCTTCCCCGAAGGGCACCTTCCATGCGATCTCGCCCTCGTCGAGGTCGATCGCCACCAGGTGCGCCCACGGCGGCTTCGTGAGCGGGATCGGGCCCAGTCCGCTGTCGGGTGATTCGACCGCGCCCGGTCCGCCGGCCTCGGCGAACATGACGCGAATGGCGCCGTAAGGGCAGTTGTTGCTGTAGGCGACGTCAACGCGCGGGTCGTCACCTCGGTTCTCGCAGACTTGGTTGGTGTCGGCGTCCTCCGACGTCCGCACGTACAGCGTCCCGGTCTCGGGGTCGAACGCTGCTCCTCCCCAGTTCGCGCCGCCGCTGCCGCCCGGGCGCTGCAGCGTCCCCTGCAGGCTCGGCGGGGTGAACAGCGGACCTAGCCGGAACCGCTGCATCTCGGCCACCGCGAGCGCGTGAATCTCCGGCGTCAGGTCGTTCGCGTCGTCCAGCGTTGCGCCCTGGTGAGCGAAGGGCGGGGGCTTCGATGGGAACGGCTGGGTGGGATGCAGCTCTTCGCCGGGGACATCGGTGAAGGTGTCAACGGCGCGCTCGGTGATCGGCCACACCGGCTCGCCGGACACCCGGTCGAACACATAGGTGAATCCCTGCTTGGAGACCTGTGCCACGGCGTCGATCTCGTGCCCGTCCACGGTGATCGTCACCAGGTTCGGTGCGGCAGAGAGGTCGTAGTCCCACACCCCGTGATGCACTGTCTGGAAGTGCCACTGCCGTTCGCCGGTGCGCGCATCGAGCGCCACCAGCGACTCGGCGAACAGGTTCGCCCCCTTGCGCCGGCCGCCCCAGTAGTCGCTGCTCGGCGTGCTCGTCGGCACGTACAGCAGTCCTCGCTCGGCATCGAGCGACATCAGCCCCCACACGTTGGCGTGACCGGTGTAGCGCCAGGACTCGTCTTCCCAGGTGTCCGCCCCATAGGCGTCGCTCGACTGCGGGACGGTGAAGAACACCCAGCGCCGTTCGCCCGTGCGGACGTCGAATGCCTGCACTGTGCCGGGCGGGTCGAACTCGCGCTGGACCCCATCGGGCACCCGGCTGCCGACAATCACCAGGTCTTCGAAGACCACCGGCGGAGACGTCTGGTCGAACTCGAAGCGGGTGACCTCGCGGCCGTGCCCCTCGGTGAGCACGATGCTGCCGCCGTTGCCGAATGCGGCGTCCAGTTCGCCGGTGGCGGCGTCGATCGCGTAGAGCCGGTCGCGGCTGTTGAGGAAGATGCGCTGGTCGTCCCCGTCGCTCCAGTAGGCGACGCCGCGGTGCTTGAAGCCGGTCGGCCCTGCGCCGACCGGCCCGCCCTCGTAGGCCCTCGGGTCGAACGCCCATAGCTCGGCACCCGTCTCCGCGTCGAGCGCGACCACCCGCGTGTACATCGTGGACAAGTAGAGAACGCCTTCGACCACGATCGGGGTGGCCTGGAAGGGACCCGGTCGGGTGTCGTATTCCGCAAGGGGCGTCTCGTTCGGCTCCCACGTCCAGACGATCCCCAAGTCGCCGACATTGGCGGCGGTGATCTCGTCGGCAGTCGAGTACTTGGTGTGTGCCTGATCAGAACCCACGAACGGCCAGCCGGTTGCCGGCGGTTCCTGCGCGCATGCGACTGCGCCCAGAACCAAAGTGGAGGCGACAAGCAGGGTCTTCACGGTGCCCGCTCGACCTCGACGGTCACGATGTCGATGCCCGAATACTTCCGGTGGCGCACCGTCGAGGCGAAATGACGCAGCAGGCGGAGCGAGATCGTGTGCTCTTCGGATGCGGGCGCACGTTCGCTCACAAAGGTGAGCCGGTCTTCGAGATTCTGCGCATCCGCTGAGGTGCGCAACTGCAGTTCGATGCTGGTCGCTGAGGGCCTCGCGACGACGACGAGCCGTGACCGAGACCGGTCCTCGTCGGACTCGCTTTCCTCCATGAGGCTCACCAGCGATTCCTCGCCGACCAGCCTGAGCCGATTCGCCGCGGCCTCCTCCCAGCCGGAACTGGCTGCGATCTCCGCCAAGAACCCGTCGACCTGAGGCAGCGCCTCGGCGTTCAACGCAGTCTCGAGGCGCCGGCGCCTTCGACCGCTCGACTCGATGAAGGCCGTCAGCAAGATCGCGATCAGCGTGCCGACCATCATGCCGTTGCTGAGCAGCGTCCCCCAGGCACCGCCGATGATGGCGCCGATCGCGTCGGAGGCCTGCAATCCCACGCCGACAGCGATGGCGACTCCGATCACCACCGCTTTCTGAGGTTGGAGGCCGTCCTGCATCACCGAGCGGAGCCCCTCCACGAACAGCAGCCCCATGATGATGAGCAAGTAACCCGAGGCGACCGCGCTGGGAACGGTGAGCAGGACGGCAGTCAGCTTCGGTGTCAGCACCAGAGCGATGAGGATGGCGCCGATGCAGTACCCGACTCTGCGGGACGCCACACCGGTGAACTGCGCGAACGAGATCGATGTCGCGTCCATGGTTCCGATGGACAGCGTTCCTGCCAGCCCGCCGACGAGCGAGCCCACGCCCACGGTGTTGACCGTGCCCTGCACCAGGCGGTAGTCGGCTGCGCCCGGGTTCCGTCGTGAGACCCGCTGGATCACGACGCCGGTGGTCATCGCCTTGATGGTGACGGCCAGCGAGACGACCACAAACAGCGGCAGCAGCGCCCAGAAGTCAGCCCCTGGGGTCAGGTCGAGTCCGGGGAACTCGGGCTGGGGCACCGCAAGCCAAGCAGCGCTGCCGATGCCTGCTGGGTCATACAGCCCGAACAGCACGGCGACGATGGCCGCAACGACAATGGCGATGATCGGCGACCACAGCCGGAGCAGCCCCTTGGCGCGCAGCGCCAGCACTGCCGCCACCAACACCGCGATGAGCGCGACCACCGGCGCCGCGATGTCAGGGGCGTTCTCGGTGGTCGTTCCCACACGCTCGACAACGACCTGCATGACACCGATCGCGATCAGCATGACGACGACACCAGAAACTGTCGGCGTAATGAGCCGGCTCAGACGATGCAGCCATTTGGCCAGCGCGAGCTGGAACACGGCAGTGACGACCACCAAGGACGCCAGCGTCTGCGGCCCGGCACTGTTCACGGCCAGGATCGCAACAGCGAGGTAGCTCGGCGAGGTGGCCATCAGCACGTTGTGGCCCCCGCCGACTGGTCCGAGGCGGGCTGCTGAAACCACGGTCGCGAGGCCGCATACCAGGATGGCTGCGATCACTGCCCACGTCGCGTGACGGGCGCTCAGATTCGTCGATTGCACGAACAGCGACATGGTCAGCACCGTCGGCGCCAGGGCGATGACGACGCCCTGGATGCCCATTCCCAGCGACAGCGCTATGGAGCACTTCTCGTCCGGTTCGTAGGCGATCCCCTCGCCCGGCGCTAGTGCGGCCACCGAGATTGAATCGCCGGGTTTGCGACCCCCCCCCCCCCGGAGTCCTGCAACGTCAGCCCGGTGACATCCGCGGCCGAGCGCGCGTCAGTCACCGGCGGGTGCGACTTGCCCATCCGCTATACCGAGTAGGCGAAGTCTCGCAGTGCGGCAGCGGTCGCTGAGTACACCTCGGGCATGGCCGTGCGGAAGATGACATCGCCTGCGTGGCAGGTGCCGTTGATCGTTCGGGCCTGCGCGCTGTTTCCGGCCGCGAGCAGCTTGTGGTAGTAGGCGAGGCCCTCATCGCGCAGCGGGTCCAGCTCATTCACCGAGATGACGTGCGGCGGCAGACCGGCCAGATCGTCGGCGGTGGCGTGCAGCGGCCAGGCCAGCGGGCTGTTCCGGTCGGGTCCGGCTAGGTCGTACGCCTTGGCGATGCCTCCCATGTTCTCGCAGTCCAGGAAGTACTGGTTGTTCTCGGTCAACGACGGAAGACTCGCAGGCGGGTTGGCATAGGCCCCCGAGATATAGGGACACTGCGCGAACACGCCGTCGATGATGTCGAGATACCCCTCTCGCTTGGCCTTCAGCGTGGTGGCCAGCGACAAGTTTCCGCCGCCTGACTCGCCGGACACCGTGATCGTCGAAATGCCGAGGGTGTCCTTGTTGGCAGCCACCCACTGCAGTCCCGAGGCGCAGTCGTTGAGACCGGCTGGAAACGGGTGCTTGCCGAGCTTGCCGCCGCCGTTGCGGAACTCCACGCCCACCGCGACGAGCCCTCGCGACGCCAGTTCGTTCCGCCACGCGACGTACGACATGCCCGCCGCCGACAGCAGCACCATGCCGCCGCCGTGAATGTGGTACACGCACGGCATTGGGCCGTCGGCCTCCGCCGGGCGGTGGATGAACAGCGTGATGTCGTTGTCGTCGACCCCGCTGATGACCTCGGTGCTCGCCTCCACGCCGTCGGGGGGCGTCAGATCGGCGAAGAGGGCGTCGAAGAGCATCTCGAAGCCCGGCTCGGCCTCATCGACCCAGGCGTACAGCTCCTCCATTGACGAGTCCGCGGTGGCTGTCGCAGGCTCGCCGTGCCCGTCGAGACCCATTGCCGCCAGAACCGCCACCATGCGCGGATCAGCGCGCGGATCGGTGCCGAGCGTCATGTCCGGATCGCCGAGCCGTCCCGGCCGGTGTACGTCTGCTGCAGCCATGATGATTCCTTCCGTCCGCCGGACGCTCCCATGCCGTCCCGTCGCGCCGCCGACAGTAGCCCCACCGCGCGACACCGGGAGAAGGGCGCCCGATGCCCAGGCGCTGCTGTCGGCCGGGGGTCGCTGCGTTTGGCGTCGGTGTAGCGATGTAGTTGTTCTTATTACTATGACGAAATGACCGATCATCCCTTCGACAACGAATTCGTCATCACCCGCGAACAGAAGGAGCAGTTCTCGCGCGACGGCTTCGTCAAGCTCGAAGGATTCCTGAACCCCAGCGTGGTCGACGTGCTGCTCGATCAGGTCGACGCCGAATCGAGCCGCGGCGCCGGCGACGCTCCCGCGCCCAAGCCAGGCCGCCGGTTCGCCAACATGCAGCACTTCTTGGCGACCGACAAGAAGGAAGTCTTCGGATTGATCCAGCGTCCCTACTTCCAGCGGGGCTTGACTGAGCTGGCAGGACGCGACCTGTTTCTCACCTACGACCTGTCCTTCGAAATCGAGCAGAGCGTCGACCGGGGGCTGCCGTGGCACGCCGGCGTGTCGACGTTCGGGCTCCACTTCGCCGAGGACTTCGGGTGCACGCTCTGGGCCCCGCTGCACCCCATCGATTCGAACGGGCAGCGCGGCGGCATCGCCTGCGTTCCGCTCCATGTGCTGTCAGCCGAATTCGTCCACACGACGGACTTGGCACTCGTCGAGGTGATCAGGGCCAGGGAGCGGGCCGGGAGACAGACGAGCCCGCAGGACTACCGTGATCTCAGGAACGAGATACTGAATTCCCCGGTGATGGACGAGCTCTGTGATGTCCACATGGTCGAATACGACTTTGCTCCCGGCGATGCGCTCCTGTTCACCAAGAACGTCGTACACCGCAGCATCGTGCTCGGCCCCGGCGAACTGCCGCGTCGCGCTGCGTACGCGATGCGTTTCATCGACGCGTCGTCGCGCTACGACCTGAACCGCGCACAGACCCTCCATTTCCCCAGCGAGCAGTACGGGGAGGGACTGTTCCCCTACCGGCAGATCACGAGCGACTACGTCGAGATCGGCAAAGCCGGCGCGAAGGACGGCGATCTCGTCGCGCAATGCGCCTACTTCAGCGACCGCGACCTCAGGATGGTCGTGGGTGCATGAGTTCTGATCGCAGAATCGGCTGGTAGCGCCTGACGGCCTTGACTACTCGGGTTCGGCCAACGGGGGCGGGCGTTCGCGATCTGGATCGTCGACGAGCAGGCGCCGGGTGATGTCCTGGGCTTCGTCAAGCGTTCCGACCAGATGCTCGGACGGGATGCGACGCAGCGCATTCAGCGACGTGAGCGTGGCAGCGGGTGCGCCGTCGAGCGCCAGCACGATGCAGTGAACCTCGTTCTCCGTCGCCGTGTCGATGAGCTGTTCGATGACCAGTGCGGCGCTGTCGTCGATGTGGTCCGTCTCTGAGAAATCGAGAATCACCACTTGGTGGCCCACGATGTCGTCGCCGATGGTGCGGATGAGCTTGCTCGAGGATGCAACCGTAAAGCTGCCGCGCAGCTTCACAATGCCGGTGCGAGCGGAATACGGGCTGATGCCGTAGGACTCTGCGCTGTGCTCATGCAGGAAAATCTGATCGAGCAGGGGCACCGAGATGACACTGTCGAGCTGGAGGCGCTCGAACTGGCGGGCGCCGATCATGCCGGCCACGATCAATCCCACGGCCACGGCAGTCACCAAGTCCACGAAGATCGTGATGCCGAGGGTCGTCAGCATGATCAGCAGGTGCTCGCGCTGCACCCGGCGAAGCCGCGCCAGGAACCGCCAGTCGATGAGCTGCCAGCCGGTCACCGTGAGTATTCCTGCCAACGCGGCGTGCGGCACATAGGCGAGCAGCGGTGCCAATCCCAGCACGAGCACCAGGAGCGTGAGCGAGCGGACGATAGGTGAGATCGGGGTACGGGCTCCCATGCGCCACGCCAGAATCGACGAAAGGAACGTCGGGCTGCCCGGCAAGCCGCCGATCAGGCCGGCTGCGACATTGCCGATGCCGGTGCCGAGCAGGCCCTTGTCCGGGTCGAGCTGGGTGCGAGTCTGTGCATCCACCGCCAAGGCACCCAGCAGACCTCGCACCGTGCTGAGCAGGGCGATGGTCAGCGCCGGCACCACGGCACCTGCCAGGAAGCCCAGCGAGAGCTCGGGACGCTGCAGGTCGGGCAGGGAGCGTGGGATGCCTTCGAGTGTCGGCACGTCGCTCAGCCAAACGATGTTCAGGAGCGTGCCGACCAGCAGCGCGGCGACCATGGCGGGCAGGAACCTTCGCAGTCGCTTGGGCCACAGCAGCGCGACAGCCAGCGCGACCAAGCCGATGATCAATGCGCTTGCGTTCAGCGCTTCCAGCGCGTCGGGCCATTTCTGGATTGCATTGAGGGGTTTGGTGATCTTGACCGGTTCCCCCAGGAACGAGTTGGCCAGGGACAGCACCATCATCACGCCGATTCCCGATGTGAATCCGGCGATCACCGAGTACGGCGTATACGTGACGTAGCTGCCGATGCGCAGCAGGCTCAAGACGAGCTGGATGACTCCGGCCAGTATCACCACCGTGAACGCTTCGGCGGGAGTCTCGGCGTGTGTCGCCACGACCGCGGCCATGGCCACCGCCAGGACGGCGCTCACCGATCCCATCTGGGGCCGCGACCGCTCGAAGATCCCGACGAAGAAGCCCACGGCGAGCGCGCCGTAGATGCCGCTCGCAGCTCCGAGCCCCGACACGACGCCGAACGTTGCAGCCGGTGTGATGGAAACTGCCGCCGCGGTGACGCCGCCCGAGACGTCCCCACGGAGTGTGTGAAGGTCGTAGCTCATCCGATTACTACGGGTCGGCTTACTACGGGTCGGCCGTGATGACGACGAGCAGTTCGCCGTTGTCGACCTGGTCGCCGACGTGGGCTCGAACTTCGGCCACCTCGCCGTCCGCGGATGCCGTGATCTGGTGCTCCATCTTCATGGCTTCCATCACCACGAGCACCTGGCCCTCGCTCACATGATCGCCGGCGGCAACGTTCACGATCAGCACCTTGCCCGGCATCGGCGCAACCAGGCCGCCCTCGACCGTCTCGGCATCGGGGTCGGGGAAGCGCGAGCGTTCCTGCAACGTGGCAGCACCGGCCAGCGGGCCGGTCACATACCAGTTGTGGCCGCGACGGCTGACCTGCCACGTGCCGCGCAGCCCGCCCCCCGAGTCTTCGAGCGCAGTGACATCGAGCTCGGCGTCGAATTCCTCGGCGGGGGGCACGTCGGCGATGCCTCCACCTGGGCCCAATGGAATCTGGTCGTCGGTGATCGGGTGGATCTGGATCGAGTGGGGGAGCACGTTGAATTCACTGGCCGCCGGCAGCGCCGTGTCGCCGTCGCGGCTGTCGCCGCGGTCTCCATCGGACGGCGAGTCGACTTCGGGCGGTGCGTAGGGCGCATCGACACGCAGCGGGGCGACGCGCAGCCGGAAGCTGCCATCTCGTTGACGCCGGTACGACACGCTGACGTCGACCTCGGCCGCGCTGGGGTCGAGGGCCGTGAGCGGCAGCACCTCTTCGGGCATGACGCTGTTGCGGTAGCCCGAAGTCATGAAACCCAGCGCTGTGGCCAGGGAGCGATTGCGTGCCTGGGAGACCAGCGCAACAGCCGCAGCCGCAGCATGAAGGAACTGCGCCCTCGCGGGTGACGACGTTCTCGCCAGCCCTGTTCGCTCGATGAAATCAGTGGTGGTGTCACCGGCAAGGAAATCCTCGCTCCGCAGCACGGCCGAGAGGAAGTTGCGATTGGTCACCACGCCGCCCAGACGGGTGCGGTCGAGTGCCGATGCGAGCCCGAGCGCGGCCTCGGTGCGCGTCGGGGCCGCCATGACCACCTTGGCCAGCATCGGGTCGAACTCGGTGCCGACCACCGAGCCGACCTCGATTCCCGAGTCGTAGCGGGCTGGCGGATCCGCGGCGGGTGCCCAGAGTTCCACTGTGCCGGTTTGCGGCAGGAACTCATGCGCCGGATCCTCGGCATACAGGCGGGCCTCGATGGCATGCCCGCTGATCGCCAGGTCGTCCTGGCCGTAGCCCAACGGCTCCCCGGCGGCGATGCGGATCTGCTCGCGCACCAGATCGAGGCCGGTGATGGCTTCAGTGACCGCATGTTCGACCTGCAGGCGGGTGTTGACCTCGAGGAACCAGAATTCTGCGTCGTCGCCGCTTCCCTCGAGCAGGAACTCGACCGTCCCTGCCGAGTGGTAACCGATGCTGCCGACGGCAGCGACCGCTGCCGCACCCATGCGTTCACGCAGCGCCGGTGTCACCGCAGGCGACGGCGCTTCCTCGATCACCTTCTGGTGGCGCCGTTGGATGGAGCACTCCCGCTCGAAGCAGTGCACGATCGCCCCGTGCTGGTCTCCGAGCACTTGGATCTCCACGTGACGCGGTGCGGGCAGGTAGCGCTCGAGGAACACCGTGTCGTCGCCGAACGCGCCGGCGGCCTCCCGGCGTGCCGCCGCAACGGCATCGGCGAGCGTGTCCGGAGCGGCGACGATGCGCATGCCCTTGCCGCCGCCCCCGGCCGACGCCTTGACGAGCACCGGAAAGCCGACCTCGGATGCGGCCGACAGCAGATCGCCGCTGCTCATGTCATCGGTGACGGGCACCGAGGGCAGCGTCGGCACGCCCGCGGCGATCATGGACTCCTTGGCCTGCAGCTTGTCGCCCATGGCCGCGATGGCCGCCGGGGGCGGACCGACCCAAGCCAAACCGGCGTCGATGACAGCTTGGGCGGACGCGGCGTTCTCGGACAGGAAGCCGTAGCCGGGATGGATGGCGTCTGCCTCACTGCTGAGTGCCGCGGCAATCACCTTGTCGATGGCGAGGTAGGAATCAGCGGCCGATCGACCGCCGAGCGGCATCGCTAGGTCCGCGTCGGTCACGAAGGGGGCCTCGGCGTCGCCTTCGGAGTAGACCGCGACCGTCGAGATGCCCATTGACTGTGCCGTGCGGAACACGCGACGTGCGATCTCGCCGCGGTTCGCCACGAGCAGTCGCCGGATCGGTCGGGGATGGGTTTCACTCATTGCCCATCGCCCTTACCTCCGGACGACCCATGTTGTTGCGGCGTCTTCCCACGTGCTCTGTTCATTGTCCGTCGCCCCTACATCCGGAAGACGCCGAACCCATCGGCGCCCTTCACGGTGTTGTTGTGGCACGCGGACAGCGACATCGCGATCACGTCCCTGGTGTCGCGCGGGTCGATGACGCCGTCGTCGGTGACGCGCCCGCTGGCATAGGCGGCCAGCGATTTCAGCTCGTGGTAGTGCTCGACCTGCTCGGTGATCTTGCGGTCGGCTTCCTCGTCGAACTCGATGCCGCGGCGCATTGCCTGCCCTCGCCGCACAATCGACATCACGCCCGCGATCTGCTTCGGGCCCATGATGGCGATCTTGGCGGTCGGCCATAGGTAGGTGAAGCGGGTGTTGAA
Organism: Candidatus Poriferisodalis sp.; assembly: GCF_965208555.1. GTDB lineage: Bacteria > Actinomycetota > Acidimicrobiia > Acidimicrobiales > Poriferisodalaceae > Poriferisodalis. The sequence goes on from NZ_OZ242342.1 coordinate 2,397,449, forward strand.
GGCTCGCCCCGACATGCCGTAGTTCCCGGCGCCGTAGCTGTTGCCCAGGATGACGGTGATGTGGGGCACCATCGAGTTCGACACGGCGTTGATCATCTTGGAGCCGTTCTTGACGATGCCACCCTGCTCGAAGTCCTTGCCGACCATGTAGCCGGTGATGTTCTGCAGGAACACCAGCGGGATGTCCTGCTGGTTGCAGAGCTGGATGAACTGGGTGGCCTTCTCGGAGCTGTCGCTGAACAGCGGGCCGTTGTTGCCCAAGAACCCCACCGGGTAGCCGTGCACCGAGGCCCAGCCGCAGATGAGCGTGGTGCCGTAGCGAGCCTTGAACTCCTCGAAGCGCGAGCCGTCAGCAACGCGGGCGATGACCTCGCGGCAGTCGATCAGCGCCTGGAGATCCCGTGGCATCAGCCCGAGCAGCTCTTCGGGATCGTGCACCGGCGGATCGGCCGGCATGGTCGGCCCGGGGCCGAGCTTGCGCCAATTCAGGTGGCCGACGACTTCGCGGCAGATGCGCAGGGCGTCGGCTTCGTCCTCGGCCAGGTAGTCGGCCAGCCCCGAGATCTCGGCGTGCATCTGCGCTCCGCCCAGTGTCTCGTCGTCGGAGTCCTCGCCGGTGGCCATCTTCACCAGCGGCGGCCCGCCCAGGAAAACCTTCGACTGGTTGCGGATGAAGATGTTGTAGTCGCTCATCCCCGGCTGGTAGGCGCCGCCTGCTGTCGAGCTGCCGAACACCACCGAGATCGAGGGGATCTTCAGTTTCGACAGCTCGGTGACGTCGTAGAACAGACGGCCCGATTCGGCGAAGTGGCTCTCCTGTTCGAGCATCTGCCGCTCGGGATCGTCGTCGCCGCGCAGGTCGCCGCCCGCCGATTCGACGAACTGGACGTAGGGCATGCGGTTGTCGCGGCAGATCTCGATGGCTCGCATGATCTTGCGGCCGGCGAACACCGTGATGGCCCCGCCCAGCACGGTCGGGTCGTTGCCTTCGATCATGCACTCGACGCCGTTCACGACGCCGATGCCCATCACCAACCCGCCGCCGACCGCGTAGTTCGAGCAGTAGCCGGCCAGCGAGCTGATCTCGAAGAAGGGCGAGTCGCGGTCCACCAGCATCGAGATGCGCTCCCGCACCGGCATCTTCTCCCGGCTGCGCATGCGAGCCATCGCCCGTGGCCCGCCACCTGCTGCGGCCTGCTGCTGCAACTCGTCGAGCTCCGCCAGCTGCTCGCGCATGTCGTCGCAGTTCTTGGTGAACCACTCAGCGGAGGTGTCGATGTGGGATCGCAGTACTGGCATGTGACTCCCGCGTGACGGCCGTGCGCACGTCTGTGCCGCCTGCCCGGTCGAAGCTACGGCGCGAACCCCCGAAGTCTGCTTGACGCGCTGGGCGAATGCTCATCGTGCCGGTCTGACGATCATCAGCCGTCGCCAATAGCATCCCGGCCGTGGCTGACTCGGGTGCGTGGCCGATCGACACGCACATCCTCCAACGGCGCGACGTCGATCGCAGTTACCAGTTGTGGGTGGCGCTGCCGATGGGCTACCGGCCTGACGCCTCCGACCCGTACCCGCTCGTGGTCTGCTGCGATGCGCCCTGGACGTTCGGCACCGCGGTGGACACCACCCGGATCCTGTCGATGTCCCGCGAGACGCCGCGCTGCGTGGTGGCCGGCATCGCGCACGACACCGCCGACATGCGCGAGATGCTCGACCTGCGCGCTGTCGACTACACGGTGACGCCTGCCGAGGCGCCGCCGATGACCGGCATTCGGGTGCCCGCCGCCGAGACCGGCCAGGCCGAGCCGTTCCGCCAGTGGCTCGCGGGCGACGTGATGCCGCTGCTGTACGACCGGTACCACGTCGGCGAGCCGACCTATGTCGGCCATTCGTTCACGGCGCTGTTCGGCCTGCACGTGCTGTTCAACGCACCCGACATGTTTGCTCGCTACCTGCTGGCCAGCCCGTCGGTGTGGTGGGACCGGGAAGAACAAGGCGACGGGGTCATGTTCCGGCTCGAGGAGGAGCACGCCGCAGCCGGCGGCGACCCTGCCGTCAAGGTGTTCATGTCGATGGGGGAGCACGAGACCGATGAGTACTCGCCCCAGGCCAAGTTCTGGGACCAGTTCTCGGCCCGCGGCTACCGCAACATCGATGCGACCTGGCACGTATTCCCGGGCGAGAACCACAACACCGTCGTCGGATCGGCCGTGAGCCGGGGCCTGAGGACCCTCTACGCCGACTGAGGGGTTTCTGACGCTCTAAGTTCGCGTGATTGCGAGCGGGAACGCAGAAGGCGACGGGGGAATGGCGCTCACAGCACCACAAGCCGATGGCACAGACGCGTCAGGCGACCTAGCCGCCGGCCGGTTGGCGCGGCTGATGCGCCCCTTCGTGGGCGTTGCTGTGCCTGCATTCGCTGCGGTCGCCGCCCTGCTGGTGGGCGCCATCATGCTGCTCACCTTCGGCGCAAACCCTCTGGTGGCCTACGGCGAACTGGTCACGGGTGCATTCGGCAGCGCCGACAATCTTGCGGACACCGCGGTGCGGGCCATGCCTCTGGCCCTCGTCGGTGTCGGTATCTGCATCGCATTCCGCACCGACGTCATCAACATCGGCGGCGAGGGTCAGATCATCCTGGGCGCGATCACCGCCACGGTCACTTCGATGGCGTTCGACGACGTGCCGCGGGTGTTGCTGGTGCCCATGGTGATCGTGGCGGGGGCGATCGGCGGGGGATTCTGGGGCGCGATCCCTGGGGCGCTCAAGGCATACGCGGGTGTCAACGAGATCTTGTCCACGATCATGATGAACCTCGTCGCGTTCCACTTCCTGAGCTTCCTGCTTCAGGATCTCCTGATCGAGCCGGGCGCCATCAAGATCCAGCAGACGCGCCGGCTCAGCCCCAACGCCGACTTGCCGCTGCTCCCCGGCGGCACGCGGCTGCACATCGGCGTGCTCATCGCGATCCTGGTCGCGGTGCTGGGCTATCTCCTGCTGTTCCGCAGTGCGCTCGGCATGCGATTGCGCGCTGTCGGTCACAACCCGGACGCCTCCCAGTACGCCGGCATGGCCGTCAAGAAGAGCGTCACGCAAGCGCTCGCATTCAGCGGCGCCTGCTGCGGCATCGCTGGAGCTGTGCTGGTGTTCGGCAGCGAGTCGCACCGCCTCATCGGCGAGGGCGGTGCAGCAGCGTTCACCCAGAACGCCGGTTTCAATGGCATCGTGGCGGCGTTGTTCGGCGCGCTCCATCCGATCTTCACGGTGCCTGCGTCGTTCCTCTTCGGAGGGATGCTCACCGGCGGCAGCGACATGCAACGGGCAGTCCAAGTACCCGCCGCGCTCGTGGTGGCGCTGAACGGCGTCGTCGTGGTGTTCGTGGTGGGCAGCTTGCGGCTGCGTGATCGGCTCAGGACGTGGGCGGGCGAGGTCTCGAGCTACGGAGGCCGGGCGTGAGCGATTTCTTCACCGTGAGCGTGCTCGTTGCCACGCTGGCGTCCGGCATCCGGCTGGCGACGCCGTTCCTGCTGTCGGCGCTGGGCGAGACCATCGGCCAACGATCCGGCGTGCTGAATCTGGGCGTCGAAGGCGTGATGCTCATCGGCGCGTACGCCGCCTACATCACGGCGCTGCGGACCGGCAGTGTCGTAGCTGGCGTGATTGCGGCCATGGCTGCCGGGGCGGCAATGGGTGTGGTGTATGCCTTCATCACCGTCGTGATGCACGCCACTCAGGGCATCAGCGGCATCGGCATCTTCCTATTCGGTCTGGGCTTCACCGATCTGCTGTTCCGCCAGCAAGTGGGCACTCCGGTGCCGATCGACGGCCTGCGGGGCCTCGACATGGGCGCGCTCTCGGACCTGCCGGTAGTGGGGGAGCTGCTGTTCAGCCACAACATGCTCACCTACGTCGCGTTCGCACTGGTCCCGGTGGTGTGGTTCGCGATGAACCGGACCACGTTCGGCCTGAACGTGCGGGCCGTGGGCGAGACGCCTGAGGCGGCTGACACGCTGGGCGTGCGCGTCAACGTGGTGCGCACGCAGGCGATCATCATCGGCAACGTCATGGCCGGCCTCGCAGGCGGCACGTTGGCGCTCGACGTCGGCATCTTCCAGCAGAACCTCACCTCAGGACAGGGGTTCATCGCCGTGGCACTCGTGTACTTCGGGGCGTGGCGCTCCAGCGGGGTGATGGCGGGAGCACTGCTGTTCGGCGTTGTGTCGTCCACCGTGTTGCAGCTCAAGACGCTTGGCATCATCGTCGGTGCCAACTCGACCATTGCTGCGATGGCGCCCGCAATCCTGACCATCGTGGTGCTCGTGCTCGTCAGCCGTCGCATCGGGGCGCCGTCAGCCCTGACGGTTCCGTTCGAACGGGACAGCTGACGACGGCCGCACCAGTGCCCGTATGTGGGGCCGCGTAAGGCATTGCGGGCACGGGAGCATCGCGCCTATTCGGGGTCGCCTAGCATCGCCTGCAGGCCCGGGGCTCCGCTGAGCCGCGCCGTAAGGCAGCGCACAGATTCGGCGAGAGTTCGCGACGGGGCCGATCCGGGAGGGAACACATGTTCAGGAAAACCACACGCAGATCGCTCGTAGCCAAGCTCGTAGCGGTCGCCGCAGTCATACTGCTGCTCGCTGCGGGCTGCACCGGTGCCGATGAGGAAGACACAGGTCCGATTCGGATTGCCATCGTGGCGCCGAGCGCCAGCAACGACTTGGCGTTCACGCAGAGCATGGTCGACGCAGTGACAGCGGTCGGCGAGACGCGTGAGATCGAAGTAGCGGTAACCGACGGCACATTCATCGTGGAGGAGGCCGCTGCGGCGATTCGCGGTTATGCCGAGGACGGCTTCGACCTGGTGATCGCGCACGGAAGCCAGTACGGCGGTCCGCTCGAGGAGATCGCACCTGACTTCCCGGACACCTCGTTCGCATGGGGCACGGCCGTTGACTTCAAGGGTCTCGACAACGTCTTCGCCTACACGGTCCGTTCCGATCAGGGCGGGTACGTCTCGGGCACCGTTGCAGCCCAGATCACCGGCACGGGTGTCGTGGGTGTGATCGGCCCGATCGAGGTCGGCGACGCCAAGCTGTACGTCGACGGATTCGCGGCCGGTGTCGCTGCACAGGACTCGTCGGTGACCACCAACATCGTGTACACCGACTCGTTCAGCGATGTGGCATTGGCGGCCGAAGCGGCCGAGGCCCACATCTCCAACGATGCCGACGTGCTGACCGGTTCGGCGCAGATGGTCGTGGGTGCGACCGGCGTCGCCAACGAGCACGGCGTGGCGTGGTTTGGCACTCAGGCCAATCAGACGGCGCTCGGCGAGAGCATTGTGGTGGCTTCGCAGGTGTACCACTGGGAGGTGCTGCTCAACGAGATGATCGACAAGATCGAGAGCGGCACGCTCGGCGGCGAGGTGATGACCGCCACGCTCGCCAATGGAGGCATCGTGATCGAGTTCAACGACGGCTATGGCCTCGATGCCGGGATCCAGGCGGCTGCGGAGGAAGTCATCGCCGGCATCGCGGACGGCTCGATCTCGACCGGCCAGTAGGCAAGGTCACATTGAACGGCCAGCATCGACCAGCCGGGGCCACGGCGGCAAGCCAGGCCCCGGCTTCGCCGATGCTGGAAATGACCGGCATCAGCAAGCGTTTCCCGGGCGTCATCGCGAACGAGAACGTCGACCTGGTGGTGCAGCCCGGCGAGGTGCACACCCTGCTGGGGGAGAACGGGGCCGGCAAGAGCACGCTGGTGAAGATCCTCTACGGGCTGTACCGGCCCGACGAGGGCGAGATCAAGATCCAGGGAGTGCCGGTCGAGATTCCCTCGCCGGCTGCTGCGATCGACCACGGCGTCGGCATGATCCACCAGCACTTCATGCTGGTCCCGACGCTGACGGTGGCCGAGAACGTGGCGTTGGGCCTGCACGGTCGCCGGGGCCTGGCGGACATGGGTCCTGTGCGAGAGCGGCTGATGGAGGTGTCCGAACGCCATGGGCTCGCCATCGACCCTGATGCGTACATCTGGCAGCTGGCCGTCGGCGAGCGTCAGCGGGCTGAGATTCTCAAGGCGCTCTACCGGGACGCGCGGCTCTTGGTGCTCGACGAGCCGACCGCGGTGCTGACGCCTCCCGAAGTGGACGACCTGTTCGCGACGCTGCGATCGCTGACCGATGAGGGTCGCGGGCTTATCTTCATCTCCCACAAGCTGGCCGAGGTCATGGTCATCTCCGACCAGATCACGGTGCTGCGGGACGGCTTGGTGGTGGGGCGCACCACGCCTGCAGAGACCACCCGTGAAGGCCTGGCCTCGATGATGGTAGGGCGGGAGGTGAAGCTGGGCCGCGAGGTGCCTGATCAGGACACCGGCGACCGGCGCCTGGTCGTGGATCGCCTGCACGTCCGCGGCGACCGGGGGAACATCTCGCTCGACGACTTCTCCGTGCACGTGGCCAGCGGCGAGATCGTCGGCATCGCCGGCGTGTCGGGCAACGGGCAGCGGGAGCTGGCCGAGGCGATCTTCGGCCTGCGACCCATCGAGTCCGGCACCGTGCAGGTCTCCGGAGAGACCATCGCCGCACCGTCGCCGAAGCAGGTGCGCCGGCGCGGCGTGGCGTTCGTGCCCGAGGAACGCATGCGCCACGGTGCCGTCGGCGAGATGAGCGTGTCGGAGAACCTGATGCTCGTCGACTACCACAAGCCGCCCTTCGCCCGCGCCGGGCTGCTCCAGTTCGGAACGATTGCTGAGCGCTGCTGGGAGTTGGTACGCCGATTCACAGTGAAGACGCCGGCCCTGAGCACCGAGACCTCGCACCTGTCGGGCGGGAACATCCAGAAGGTCGTCATCGCCCGCGAGTTCTCGGCCGACGCCGATGTGCTCGTCGTGGCCCAGCCGACCCGCGGGATCGACATCGGCGCAGCGGAGTACGTGCACGAGCGCCTGCTGGAGAAACGCGCAGCCGGCGCAGCGATCCTGCTCATCACCGAGGATCTGGACGAGGCCCTGCAGCTCTCGGATCGGGTCGTCGTGCTCTTCGAAGGCCAGGCCATGTGCGATCTGCCTCGCTCAGAGGCCACCACCGACCGTGTCGGCCTGCTCATGACCGGTGTCAGCGAGGGAGCTTCAGCCTCCGCCTGATCGTTGAGCGCCGGGCCTCGGGAGTGGGGCAGAATGGACGCGTCGTATCGGGGACGACAGGGGAGGCCCAACTATGGCCATGACTCAGGAACGTAAGAGCGCGGGGCCGCTGGCATCAGACGGGACAGTGCCGGTCTACGACGCGGATGCCCATATCGCCGAGCCGACGTCGGTGTGGGAGGAGTACGCCGATCCCAAGTATCGGGATCTGATCGCGCAGTGCCGGATCATGGGTGACGGCAGCGACGCCATGTTCGTCGAGGGCAAGAAGCTGCGCAACGGCATCGCGTCGGCCTGCATCCCGCACGCCTATGGCACCGACGTCACCTGGGACGACATCGTGCCCGGCAGCTACGACCCGGCCGCTCGCTTGTCGGTGATGGACGACGAGGGCCTCGACGCGGCGCTGATGTTCCCCTCGCTCATGCTGATCTCGGGTGACATCAACGACCCAGACATTGCCGTCGAGAATGCCCGTGCTTACAACCGCTGGATGACCGACTTCTGCTCGGAAGACCCGAACCGGCTGTTCGGCATGGGTGTCTGCCCGCTGCAGTCGGTCGACGGAGCGGTCGCGGTGATCGAAGAGGTAGCGAATGCCGGGCTGACCGGCATCACGTTCCGGCCCGAGCGGTATCAAGGGATGGAGCTGTTCTCCGACGAGATGAACCGCGTGTGGTCGGCGGCCGAGCACCACGACCTGACCGTGGGCATCCACGGCAGCTTCGGCTCGTCCATGCCGAGCTTCGCCAAGACCCGCTACGAGAACCAGTTCTACGTCCACATGGTGTGCCACCCGTTCGAGCAGATGGCCTCGGTGATGGAGATGGTGGCCTCCGGCGTGCTCGACGATCACCCGATGCTGCGGGTGGGCTTCTTCGAGTCCGGTTTGGGCTGGCTGCCGTACTGGCTGGATCGTCTGGACGAGCACAAGGAGGCCATGGGCCACCTCGTCCCACGGCTGAAGCGGGATCCCACCGAGATCTTCTCCGAGCAGTGCTTCGTGACCATGGAGGCCGGCGAGGGCGAGGCCTTCGAGCAGGTCGCCGCGATGGGCCTGGCGCACACCGTCGTGTGGGGCTCGGACTACCCGCACTACGACTGCACGTTCCCCGGCGCGCTGGACGAGCTCAACGAGACCTTCGCGGGCTTCGACGATGAGGTGAGCGCTCTGCGCGACGAGGTCGTCTACACCAACGCCCGCCGCTTCATGGGGCTCTCGTAGCCCCATGAACGTCGAACGCAGGATGGGGCTCTCGTAGCCCCATGAACGTCGAACGCAGGATGGGGCTCTCGTAGCCCCATGAACGTCGAACGCAGGATGGGCCTCTTCTAGGCCCACGAACGTCTAGGGCGTGTTGGCGACCAGGGTTCGGTGGTAGACGGCTCGGACGGCGAGGGCCTCGCGCAGCTCGTCGGTCATGTCCTCGGCAAACTCTGAGCGGTAGCTGGAGTCGAGCACGACCGACACGGCGAACTGCAGCCCGGAGAACAGCCCGATGAAGGCTGCCACCAGCACGAGCTGGCGGCTGAACAGCAGTTCTCCGCTCCAGAGCGGGAGACTCACCACCCAGGAGTCCTCCCAGGTGAGCTGGCTCAGCGTTGTCCACTGCAGCAGGGTGCTCTCGCGCACGGTGAACACGCCGAAGAGCACGTAGAAGCACGTGACGATCACCGCCACCAGCGCGATCTGGATGCTCTGGGCTACGAACAGCAGCAGGCTGACGTTGAATCGAGCCCGACGGCCGAGAGGCGGCGAGTCTGGGGCCGGGGAATCATCCGCTGGGACCAAGCTCGCGATGGGCGTGTCTGCACAGCGAGCGCGCACATCGGCCCACGACGAGAAGCGGGCCATGTCCACGGCAAGGCGCCGTACCGAGATGATGACGAACAGCGCCCCGACGGCCACGAGCAGCGCGGCGATCATCCCGAAGAACGGCAGCGTGAAGTCATTGGCCACCTGCCACATCTCGGCATTGAGGAAGATGAACGCCGAGAACACCAGCAGGATCGGGAGCGACTTGGCCAGCAGCGTCATGACCTGGCCCACTTGACGCCAGAGCTGGCCCACCGACCATCGCACCATCGGCAGCAGACCCCAGCTGGTCACGACGTAGGCGCTGACCAGCAGCACTGCGTTCAAGCCTGCGGCGAATGCGGCATCGACGATGACCGAATCGGACGATCCCAGACCGGCGAAGACGGCCCCGAGCACGAGGTAGGCCAGCACCTCCCAGATGCCGAACCGGTCGGGGAGCTGCCACAGACGTCGTCCACGCAAGAGATTCACGAGCACCACAACGCCCGCCATCGCCGCTAGGCCCACCACGAAGACGGCTGCCTGGGCCCACCCCGTCCAGCGGTCTCCGAACACGAAGAAGAATTCGATGAACACCACTAGTGCCAGGAACGGCGCGGCACGGGTGAGCACGTCGGCACTTGCGGAGTAGTCGTGGATCAGGTGCGGCAGGCCTCTGCGGACGAACCACCGCTCGCAGCGGTGTCGCTCGGCGACGAGGTCATGCTCGCTGCATGCTGCACCGACGTTCTCCATGGCGCAGCACCCTAGGAAACTCGGCCGAGCCAGCCAAGATCGCGGCAGTCATGACATCGACAGTGCAGGGGCCGCTAGACATTGGCGCCATGGGACAGACGATTTCCTTGACAGCTTCAGACGGCACGACCTTCAGCGCCTACCGGGCCGAACCCTCGGGGCCGCCGAAGGGCGGCGTCGTGGTCGTGCAGGAGATCTTCGGTGTGAACGACCACATCCGCAGCGTGGCCGACGGCTATGCCGCCGACGGCTATCTGGCCGTGGCACCGGCGCTGTTCGACCGTGTCCGCGGCGGCGTCGAGCTGGGCTACGACGCCGAAGGCATCGACGTGGGACGCAGGATCGCCTTCGACGACCTGACGGTGGATCAGGTGATGGACGACATCGCAGCAGCGGCTGACTGCGCCGCCGAAGGCGGCAAGGTCGGCATCGTGGGCTACTGCTGGGGCGGATCGATGTGCTACATGGCCTCAGCCCGCCTGGCCGACAAGATCGCCGCGGCGTCCGGCTATTACGGCGGGCAGATCATGCCGCACCTCGACGAACGGCCCACCGCTCCGCTGCTGCTGCACTTCGGCACCGAGGACCATGGCATCCCCCTGGAGAACGTGCATGCGATCGCCGAGCGCTGGGATCACATCGCCGTGCACATCTACGACGGTGCCGATCACGGCTTCAACTGCGACGCCCGGGCCAGCTTCCACCCCGATGCCGCAGCGCTGGCCAAACAGCGCACCCTCGATCACTTTGCCGAACACCTGAGCTGAGCTGACGGTCCTGGTTGGGGTGTCTCCGGACGCCCACAAGCCGAGCACCGGGGTGATGTCGTTTCGTCGGCTTCGTCTGCAAGAGTGACGCCGATGCGCAGATGGATGAAGACGGCCGTTCCAGCGCTTGCCGTTGCGCTGGCGTTCTCGGCGTGCAGCACCACCGATGACGAGCGTGGCGAAACAGCCTTGCCACCCCCGACGACGGCCGCGGTCGTGGCCGAAACGCCCACGGCAGCGACGTCACCACCGACCACGACAGCGACGCCCGCGCCTGCAACAACGGCACCAGCCGTCACCGAACCGGCTGCCACCTCGACGACAGTGGCGCCGCCGCCGGCAGAAGAGGAATCGGCCCCCCCGCCCGGTGCGGGCGCGGGCGACAGCTTCTACCCGTGGCTGGGCAATAGCGGCTACGACGTCACCCACTACGACCTGGTGCTTGATGTCGATCCGGACGCCAACACCCTTGACGGCGTCGCGACCGTCCACGCAGTGTCCACCAGTGAGCTCGAGACGATCTACCTGGACCTGTCCGGCCTTGAGGTCAGTGCGGTGAGGGTGGACGGCGTCGCAGCGGAGTTCTCGCGTGAGCGAACCGAGCTGATTGTGCAGCCAAGTGCGCCGGTGCCCGCCGGCGTCGGCTTCGTCGTGGAAGTGGCGTACTCCGGCGTGCCGGAGCGCATCGATGACCCAGGTGTGCCGTTCGCCCGGATCGGCTGGTTCAACCAGGACGGCGTCATCTACACCGCCAACGAGCCGTCGGGCTCGATGTCGTGGTTCCCGTCCAACAACCACCCGACCGACAAAGCCACCTACACCATCGCCATTACCGTGCCCGAGCACCTGACGGCCGCCTCGAACGGACTGCTGGTAAGCGAGACCGTCGCGGGCGGTCGTCGAACTGCGACGTGGCACTCGGACGATCCCATGGCCACCTACCTGGCCGCCGTGTACATCGGCCCCTTCGAACGTCACGAACAGGCGACCCGCGACGGTCTGCTGATCCGCGACTACATCCCCAGCTCGCTCACCGACGAGCAGCGGCAGGCCACCCTCGAGGCCCTATCAGTGACGCCTGGCGCCATCGCGTTCTTCGAGGAACTGCTCGGCCCGTACCCGTTCGATGCCTACGGCACGCTCGTGCTGCCGTTCAGCATCGGTTTCGCCATGGAGAATCAAACGCTCTCGCTGCACGGCAACCAGACGCTGATCCCGCTGATCATCGCCCACGAGCTGGCGCACGCGTGGTTCGGCAACTCGGTGTCGCCGGGGGACTGGAGCGACATCTGGCTCAACGAGGGCTTCGCGCACTACCTGGCCTTCCTGTATCTCGCCGACCACAGGGGCTACGACATCGGCGCGCTGATGGCCGGCGAGCTGCAGGCGGCACGCGGCGCGAGAGCTGTGCCGCCCGGCAGCGTCGCCGTGGAGCAGCTCTTCGACTTCCCGTCCGTGTACCAGCGGTCCACGTTGACCCTGCACGCTCTGCACCGTCACCTCGGCGACGAGGCGTTCTTCGAGATCGTGCGGCACCACTACCGGCAATCAGCCGGGGGCACCGCGACCACGCCCGAATTCATGGCGATCGTGGCGCAGCGCGGCGGGCCCGAAGCTGTGGCCCTGCTCGCGTCGTGGCTCTACAGCCCTGAGATCCCCTCCACCCTCGACGAGCCGGCGTCTAGCTGAGCAGGATGACGCCTCGGTCCACGGCGGGGCCGCCTTCGGTGTTCAGCACGTCGAAGCGCACGGCGCGGGTCGCCGGGCCGAAATCCGTGACTGGGAATTCGTCCCAGATGCGCACCGTGATGGTCGACGGCATGAGCACCATGGCGCGGAACCGGCAGACGATGCGGCGCACCCTCGACGGATCGCTGCCAGCAACGGCATCGACCACGGCCGACACGCCCAATGCCAGCGTCGCGGTTCCGTGCAGGATGATGCCCGGCAGTCCCGCCTTCTTTGCGACCGCCGCGTCGGTATGGATCGGATTCCAGATGCGGGCGCACTCGGTGTAGCTGTGCGCGGCACCGTGCGCAACGTGCACGGGGATCTCGGCGAGCGGTTCGGCAGGCAGCTCCCCAAAGTCCGGTTCTGCAGGCGCGTTCGCGTCGGGCCTGTCATCCCCGGCGGTCTCGACGTTCAGGTACATCCCGCCCTGATACGTCGTGGCTACCGGGCTGCCATCGGCGTCGATCGTGTCGATGCGCATGGTCTGGAACGTGCCCGGCTTGCGCTGCTCGACGCCCGAATACGTGAGGCTGGTGGTGAGGCGGTCGCCCGGCCTCACCAGCCGGTGCACGGTCAGGTCGTGCGTGGCGTGCACCGAGCGCCGCACCTCGTCGGGCGAGATGCCCCAGCGATCCGAGATGTCCCGGCCCGCCACGATCACCGGCCACTCCGGGCACACCGCGAACATCGGGTGCGCTACCACGCCGTCATCGGTGAGCGTGTCGAAATAGCAGTCATGGGTGTCGCCCAGCGACGCCGAGTAGGCCATGGTCCAGCGCTCGTCCACGTCGTGGACGATGGGCCCGATCGTCTCGCCCACCATGTCTGAAGGAACCGGCATCGTCGTCATCCTCGCCCTCGGCGAGCACGAGCGTAGTGACATCACCGATTCTGGATCGTCGCGGATCGCACGCGAGACGCCAGAATCTCCGTGTGGCACGACTGGTGAGCAGATGGAAGCTGCGCGGCCCGGGCGGATTGCTGGCCGATGACGGTCTTGCCGGGATGCTGGCGTGGCGGGCGGCGCGGGGCCTCATACGCATCCTGCTGTTTCGCATCTACCGGGTGCGTGCCACTGGCCAGCAGCGCCTGCGGGCGAACGGCCCATTGATCTACGCGCCGGTTCATCGCAGCCACCTCGACGGTCCGCTCATCGGCGGCCTCACACAGCGTCGAGTGCGCTACCTCGGCAAGGAAGAGCTCTTCCATCCCAAGCCGCTCGGCTGGTTCATGAGGGCGATCGGCACGTTCCCAGTGCGGCGCGGCGAGGCTGACCTCGACGCGATGCGTGGGGCGCTCGGATTGCTGAACGACGGAGAGGCCATGCTGGTCTTCCCGGAAGGAACACGACAGCCCTCCGACGACATCGGCCCCGTCTTCGACGGCACGGCATGGCTGGCAGCGAAGTCGGGGGCACCGGTGCTGCCGGTGGGCATCGCGGGCACACGCGAGGCGATGCCCAGCGGCGCCAAGTTCCCGAAGCGGACGCAGGTAGCGATCGTCGTGGGAGAGCCCCTCGATCCGCCGGCAGGGCCGGACGGCGGCCGCGCCAGGCGACCCGACATGACAGCGTGGACAGCGACGCTGCGAGATGCGCTCGAGGACTGCCAGCAGCGCGCACGGGCGCTGGCGAGCCAACCGGGCCGAGCCCGCACGCCCATGCGCGACCTCGTGCCGTGATCGGGCCGGATCACCGCCCACCCGTCTGGCCGAAGCCCGAGCCGGGAGCCCTCGCCGGCATCCGGATCTGCGACTTCACCGGTCAGCTGGCCGGCGCCGGCGCCACCAAGATTCTGGCCCAGCTCGGTGCGGAGGTGATCCGCATCGAAGATCCGGTCCAGCAGGGTCGCTGGGACATCCTGCGAGGCACGCAGCCCTTCGTCGGCGAGCATCGCGGCATCGAGGCCGGAGGGTCGTTCAACAACCACAACGCCGGGAAGCTCGGCATCACGCTCAACCTGCGGGACGACCGGGCGAAGGACCTGCTGCGTGAACTGGTGGCTGCGAGCGACGCGGTGACCGACAACTTCGCTGCGGGTGTGATGGAACGGCTCGGCTTCGGCTACGAGGCGCTGCGCCGGATCAAATCCGACATCGTCTATGTGTCGAACTGCGGGTTCGGCGCAGACGGGCCCTACGCCAGCTTCCGCTCATGGGGACCGATCGCGCAGGCCGTGTCCGGCCTGACGTTCCAGTCGGGGCTGCCAGACCAGCCGCCGGCGGGATGGGGCTACTCGTTCATGAACCACACAGGCGCCTACTACATGGCGATCGCGATCCTGATGGCGCTGTATCACCGGCGTCGCACCGGCGAGGGCCAGTGGGTGGATCTGGCCTGCACCGAGGCAGCGGGAACGTTGCACGGCGCCGCGTCGCTGGATTTCACGGTAAACGGCCGCCCGGCCCGGCGCAGCAGCATGCCCAACAGCAACCGGTCCCCATCGCCGGCGATGGCGCCGCACGGCATCTTCGCCTGCGACGGCGACGACGAGTGGGTGGCGATCGCCGTGCGCGACGACGAGGATTGGCAGCGCTTCGCAGACGTGGTCGGCGAACCGTGGACCGGCGACAAGCGCTGGCAGCGTCTCGCCGGTCGTTTGGCCCACGAAGACGAGCTGGAACGGTTCGTCGGCGGCTGGACCGCGAATCGCAGCAAGCACGCCGTCGGGCACCAGCTGGTCGAGGCGGAAATTCCCGCAGCGCCGGTGCTGCGCCCGAGCGAGCGCATCGACGGCGACGCACGCACGAGCGACTGGGGCATGTGGGTGACCGTGCCGCACAGCGAGGTGGGCGACACGCGGGTCGAGGGCCTGCCAGTCCGTCTGTCGGAAACCGACTGGGCGATCGGTCGTGGCGCTGCGTGCCTGGGCGAAGACAACCGGTACGTGCTGGGTGATGTGCTCGGGCGCAGCGACGATGAGATCGCCGAGCTGGCAGCCGAAGGGGTCATCTGATGGCTGCGCCCGACAACTCTGTCTCGCCGGGCCGCCGGCCCCTTGACGGGCTTCGGGTCATCGAGCTGACCTCGGAACGATGCGCCCTCGCCGGAAAGCTGCTCGCCGACATGGGCGCGGACGTGATCGTGCTGGAGCCGCCGGGCGGGTCGCCGATGCGCGCCTACGAGCCGTTCGCCGGCGACGAGCCCGACCCGGAGCAGGCGCTGTGGTGGTGGCACTACAACACGTCCAAGCGCTCGGTGGTGCTCGACCTGGACACGGCGGACGGCGCGGATGACTTCCGACGCTTGGTCGGTACGTCAGATGTGGTGATCGAAGCCGAGCCGCTCGGTCGACTCGACGCGCTCGGATTGGACTGGGGTCAGCTCGGAGGGCGAAACCGACGCACCATCTGGGTGTCGATCACCCACAACGGGCGTGACCGTCCCGACCCGCCGGCCACTGACTTGACCGTGCTGGCTGAGGGCGGACCGGTGTGGTCCTGCGGCTATGACGACCACACGATCCCGCCCGTGCGAGGCGGTGGGAACCAAGGCCTGCACATGGCGAGCCAGTACGCGGTCGTCACGCTGATGGCGGCGCTCATGTGGCGCGAGCACTCCGGTCGCGGCCAGCTCATCGAGGTGTCCATGCTCGCTGCCGCGAATGCCACCTGCGAGTTCGCGACCTACTTCTGGCTGAATCAGCAGATCGAGGTGCAGCGCCAGACAGGCCGCCACGCACTGCCACAGATCACAGATGCCACCCAAGTGCAGTGCGCCGACGGACGCTGGCTCAACACCGGCGTCCCACCCCGTCGCGGCCCGGAGTTCGCCGCATTGGCCACGTGGGTCGCCGAGCTCGGGCTGTTCGAGGAGTGCCCCTACACGGAGCTCTTGGCGCTCGGCGAGGACTACGAGCAGATCGACATCTTGCACCTCGACGCCGATCCGCTCGGCGCCGAGATCTTCGGCGCCGGACGCGACACCGTCAACTTCCTGGCCGAGCGACTCGGCGCCCATGAGCTGTTCACCGGTCTGCAGTCCATCGGCCTCGCCTGCGGCATCGTGTATTCGCCCGAGGAGATGCTGGCCGACGAGCACTTCGTGACCCGCGGTTTCCCCGTCGAGATCGATCACGACGGGACCGCAGTGACGTACCCGGGCGCGCCCTACAAGTTCTCGGCGACACCGTGGCGCGCCACACGAGCACCACGTCTCGGCGAGCACCAAGACTTGCTCGCCGACTGAGCTACTCGTCGGGGTTGTGAAAGCGAGCGGCCTTTGCCAGCTCGCGCACCTCGGCGCGCTCATCGGGCGTGAGGCACTCGAAGTCGGGTGCGTGCAGCTTGTCGGTGAGCGACTCGACCTCGTCGCGGGCGTCGGCAAGGTGGCTGACATCGGGATAGGGCTTGGGCCAGCCGAAGAATTCGGCGTTCCACTCACCCGCGGGGCCTGACAGGATCGCCTCCAGGGGACCCATGCCCAGCGCTTGGACGGCGACGGCGTGCCGGCCGAAGCGCAGCTCGCGCATGCACTGCGCCATGAAGAACGCATGTGCGGCACCGGGCTCGTCAGGCCGGGGCATGTCCCGCCAGCCGACGAAGGTCGGCGCACCCTGGGGGACTGCGGCATCCACAACCCGCTCCAGCAGTTCGCCTAAACGCTCGGCGCCTTCCATCCCGGCGAGCCGCTTCTCGCCGTACTCGGTGCAGATGTCCGCCCAGATCAGCGCCCCCTGCGACGGACTCATGACCGCACGGCCCGCTTCGGCCGCCGAGCGCATGGTGTCGGGATTCCAGAAGAACGCTGCTGCGACCACGTTGTCGACGGGACACTCGCCGAGCACGCCCAGCCGGCCGGTTGCGTATGCGCCCAGGCCCTCTGCCATGCCGCGCTGCGCAGCCTTCTCCAGCGTGCTGGGGTCCATCAGCCAGTCCATCGCCAGCATTCCCACTGAGCCGCGCATGCTGCGCGCTACCGCCGTCGTCTCCATGACCGATTTCTCCTGATCCGAGCCGGCTTGACGCTAACCGCCCGGCCTCCGGTCGTGCATGGGCTGGCGGTGGCCGTCCGCCCGGCGATGCCCGCGCAGGCTGCAGTGCCGACGGCCGCGGCCGATCGAGAATCTGCCTAACATTAGATTTTGGCCCCGACATCGGCGGCCGGACCCAGGGGGCACGTCATGCACGTCGGTTACTCGGCCGTCTTCCAGAATCCGGAGAACGCACTCTCAGACCGCGAGGTCTGGGAGCAGGAGATCCGCATGGTCGAGGAAGCCGAGGATCTCGGCTTCGACTCGATCTGGACGGTGGAGCACCATTTCACCGACTACACGATGTGTCCCGACCCGGTGCAATTCCTGACGTGGGTGGCCGGCAAGACGAACCTGCAGCTCGGCACCGCGGTGATCGTGCTGCCGTGGCACGACCCGATGCGCGTCGCCGAGCAGGTGACCGTGCTGGACAACCTCTCCGACGGCCGGCTCATCCTGGGAATCGGGCGCGGCCTGGCGCGGATCGAATACGAGGGCTTCCGGGTGGACATGAACTCCAGCCGGGAGCGATTCCTGGAGTACGCCAAGATGCTCATCGAGGGTCTCGAGCAGGGATACGTGGAGCACGACGGCGACTTCGTGCAACAGCCCCGTCGCGAGATCCGTCCCCGGCCCGAGCACTCCTTCAAGGGCCGCACCTACGCCGCCGCGGTGTCGCCCGAGGGCATGCCGCTCATGGCACAGCTCGGCATCGGCCTGCTGGTGATCCCCCAGAAGCCGTGGGAGATCGTCGAGGCCGACTTCGCCGCCTATCACGGCGAGTGGGTCAAGCACCACACCGCACCGCCGCCCCCGCCGCTGTCGGGCGGGTTCTGCTTCGTTGACACCAAAGCCGATCGGGCCGAGGAGAAGGCGATGGAGCACATCTGCAACTACTACGGCACGGTCATGAAGCACTACGAGTTCGGCCCCAAGCGGCCGCACGAGGGCGTCAAGGGCTACGAGTTCTACGAGGGCATCTCCAAGTACATCGATCGTCACGGAGCGCGTGGCGCCGCCGAGGATTTTGCCCGCCTGATGCCGTTCGGCACTCCAGATCAGGTGCTCGAGAAGATCCAGGTCATCAGGGACAAGATCGACATGGCGGCCTTCTTCCCGAATCTGAGCTTTGCCGGCATGACCTGGACCGAGGCCCGCCGCAATCGCGACCTGTTCGCCACCGAGGTGCTGCCCGTGCTCAAGGAATGGGACACCCCGCCCGTCGGCCTCGCAGCCACCGAACTCGCCACGGCTGCCGCCTAGCAGACCCAGGCGGGCCTGAGTGCCCGCACGCCCGCAGGAATGGGCGGCGCTGATCGGCCATGATGTTCGCCGCCGCGCCACCCGGGCGCAGCGAACGGGGGACAGTGCATGAGATTCGGCCTGATCTCGGCGAACTTGATGGGCAACGTCGATGGCGCTGCCGCACGCGAAACAGCCCAGACTGCAGAAGAAGTCGGCTTCGACTCGCTGTGGGCGATCGAGCACGTGGTGGTGCCGAAGTCGTACAGCTCGACCTATCCCTATGACGAGGGCGGCCGGCTCTTCAAGGGCGCCAGCCAGCTCGACCACTCCGATCCCCTCATCTGGCTGACATACGCGGCGGCTGTGACGACACGCATCCGGCTGGCGACCGGCATTCTCATCCTGCCCCAGCGCAATCCGCTGATTTTGGCGAAGGAGATCGCTTCGCTGGACCGCTTGTGCGGCGGACGCTTCGACTTCGGCATCGGCGTGGGCTGGCTGCGTGAGGAATTCGATGCGCTGGGCGTGCCGTTCGACCGCCGGGGTGCCCGCACCGACGAGTACATCGAAGCGCTGCGGGTGCTGTGGACCGAAGACGAAGCCGAGTTCCACGGCGAGTTCGTGGATTTCGACCCGGTGTACTCCCAGCCCAAGCCGATCCAGCAGCCGGTGCCCATCTTGGTCGGCGGCCACAGTGACCGCGCAGCGCGGCGCGCCGGCGAGCTCGGCGATGTGTTCTTCCCGGCCGAACGGCCGGCAGAGGTGCTGGCGGAACTATTCGAGTCCGCCCGCCGGTATGCCGAGGCTGCGGGACGCGACCCCGACGCAGTGGAGATGTGGACGACCGGCGCCACCGACCGTGCCCACCTTGATCAGCTGGTCGAGCTCGGCGTCAGCCAGGTGATGGTGCCGGGGCGGCGGCCGCCCCAGCTCGGCGAGACGTACGGGCAGATCCTGGCGGACTATGCCGATGCCTGAGATCTCGCGAGCACATCCCGCTGGACTCGAATCAAGGGAGGCGAGCGATGGCTGAGTACGGCGACGGCGACGCAATCAGCAACGAGGAGCGCGCGGCCGACCTGCACGCTCGAGCGGACGTCATCCGGCGAGACATGGGCGGCGCATCGAAAGTACGCGCCATGAACACAGAGGGCGACAAGACGATCCGCCAGCACATCGACGCCCTGCTGGACCCCGGCTCGTTCCGCGAGATCGGCACGTTCAGCCGCTCGATCCGGCCGGAGATGCGCGACATCACCCCCGGAGACGGCAAGGTCGGCGGCCACGGCGAAGTCGACGGGCGCCCCGTGACGGTCTTCGGCGACGACATCACCGTGCTGCGCGGATCGAGCGCGATTGTCGGAACCCGCAAGGAGTCCCGCCTGTACGACCGCGCACTCACCATGGGCATTCCCATCGTGCACTTCGGAGAGACGGGCGGCGGCCGCATTCCCGACCTGATGGGCTCGGAGGGAATCTCCGAGCCGGGCGCCATGTTCGAGATGGCGCAGCGACGTCACCGCGTGCCGATGGCCACCATGATCTGCGGCCAGTCCTTCGGCGGCTCGTCGTTCCTGTCGGCCATGAGCGACTACGTCGTCATGGTGCGCGGCTCGTGCCTGGCAGTCACCTCGCCGAAGGTCTTCGAGATCGCCACTGGCGAGGTGATCTCATTCGAGGACGTGGGCGGCGTGGACGTGCACTCCCGCATCACCGGGCAGATCGACCTCGGCGTCGACACCGACGAGGAGGGGTACGCGGCCATCCGGCGATGGCTGTCGTTCATGCCGACGAACGCCTGGGAGCCGGCACCGCGCGCCGAACCATGCGGCGATGACGGTCCCGACCCCGAGCTCGGCAAGATGGTGCCGGCTCGCCGCACCCGGGGTTACGACATGCGGCGGGTGGTGGCCCGCATCTGCGACCCGGGGTCGGTCTTCGAGATGCAGCCGAACTACGCCCGCAACGTCGTCTGCGCGCTGGCCCGTCTTGACGGCTACCCGGTGGGCGTCATCGCCAACAATCCGATGTTCTCCGCTGGCACGCTCGACCCGCAGGCCTGCCACAAGGTCATCCGGCTTGCGACCGTATGCGATTCGTACAACATCCCGATGGTCTTCCTCGTGGACGTGCCCGGATTCATGGTGGGCAAGCGCGTCGAGCACGACCTGATGCTGCACTGGGGCATCCGCATGATGCACGCGCTGCAGAACGCGTCCGCGCCGACGCTGACCGTGTGCCTGCGCAAGGCATTCGGGATGGCGTGGCAGGCCATGAACGGCTCCCGCATGCCGAGCCATGGCATCTACTGCTGGCCCGGCGCTGAGATCGGTTTCATGGATCCCGAGGTCGGCGTCAACGTGGCATTCGGCTCGAGGCTGGGTCGGATCGCTGATGCCGACGAGCGTGAGGCCGAGCGCCTCAAGCTCGTGGCGGAAGTCGCCGAGGCCACCAACCCCTACGAGGCGGCAGGCACCATGCGCATCGACGAGATGATCGACCCTGCCGACACCCGCCGCGTGCTCATCTCCGACATCCGGATGCTGGCCAACCGCTCGGTGCCGCCGCCCGAGCAGCGGCCGCTCAGCTACTGGCCGAGCTGCTGACGGCATCCAATGCGCGCAGGAGACTTCGAGATGCGCGTAGGGTCAGCGCAGTCGGTCTTCTTGGTGGACGAGGAGTTCTGAGCCGTGATCGATCTCGAAGGCGTCACCAAGCACTATGAAGTCGGTCCCGTGCTGGTGACAGCGCTGGCCGGCATTGACCTGCATGTCGACACCGGCGAGTTCGTGGTCGTCCTCGGTGCATCTGGCAGCGGCAAAACCACGACGCTCAACATCATCGGTGCCCTCGACGTGCCGTCATCCGGCAAGGTGGTCGTCGGGGGACGCGACCTCACCACAGCAAGCCGCAGCGAGCTCTTTGCGCTGCGGCGTGAGACGGTCAGCTTCATCTTCCAGAGCTTCAACCTCTTCCCCGGCCTGACGGCAACCGAGAACGTCGAGTTCGGCATGGACGTCTCCGGCAAGAACGGTTCGGCCAGTCCCGCCGACATCCTCGACTCCGTCGGTCTCGGCCACCGCCTGGGGCACTTTCCGCATGAGCTCTCGGGCGGCGAGCAGCAACGGGTGGCGATCGCTCGAGCACTGGCCACCGGCAACCCGGTGCTGCTCGCGGACGAGCCCACGGGCGAGCTCGACTTCAAGACCGGCGCCCAGATTCTCGAATTGCTCGCCGAGCAGGCGAACCAGGACAGGGCAGTGCTGGTGGTGACGCACAACCGCGAGATCTCCCGGATGGCCGATCGCGTCGTGGAGATGAGCAGCGGGGAAATCATCAGTGACGGTCCGCCAGAGGGCGGCAAGACCCCGCTGTCCGAGCTGCGCTGGTAGGCCCCGGGCATGAAGCTCCTCCGGCTGCGGTGGTCGCTGCGGGACGCGCGTAGACGCTGGATCCAGATAGTCGCTATCGGCTTCACGCTCGCGATCGGCATCGGGCTGTACGCAGGGCTCTCGAGCGTCACGCAGTGGCGCCTCGTCTCCATTGACAAGAGCCTCGAGGCCACCAGCATGTACGACCTGCGGGCCACGGTCAGCGAGGGCGGCGACGTGCCTGCCGGCTCGCTCGCCCGCATTGCGAGCGAGATCGACGGCATCGACCGCTACAACGAACGCCTCCTGTTCGACACCCAGGTCGAAACCGTCGCCGACGGCGAGGAATTGCTGGTGCATGGGCGCATCGTGGGCATGGACGTCTCGGGAAGCGAATCCGTGGTCAACGACGTCTACCTGATCGACGACGCTGCCCGTCCGGCGTCGGGAACCGCAACACCGCAGGTGCTGGTCACCCGGAGCTTCGCCACTTTCTGGGACCTGCCGACGAACGGCACGCTGACTGTCGGCGGCGATATCGACGTGGATTACGTCGGCGCTGCCGTGTCACCCGAATTCTTCCTGATCATCGAGGGGAACGGGTCGCTCGGCAAATCCAACCTCGCCGTGCTGTTCGCTCCGCTGGCTGCCGCGCAGGACATCTCGGGCCGCACCGGTGCCGTCAACGATCTCGTGATGACCCTGGAGCCCGGTGCCGATGCTGCGGCGGTGACCGAGCAGCTCATCGAAACCGCAGCATCGCAGGACGGTGTGCTGCTCGATGTCCTCACCCGCGAGGCCACGCCATCGTACATCGGCTTGACCGGCTCACCCGAGATCGATCAGGGCATCTACAACGCCATCTCGCTCTTGCTCTTCGTGGGAGCAGCATTCGCTGCGCTGAACTTCTCCGCGCGCATGGTCGAAGCGCAGCGCCGGGAAATCGGCAATTCCATGGCGGTCGGGGAGCGTCCCCGGTCGATCGTCATCCGGCCGTTGCTGATCGGCCTGCAGATCGGCATCATCGGCATGATCCTGGGCGTCATCGTCGGCTACGCCATTGCGTTGCAGACGGTGAGCGTCGTGCAGGAAGTCGCGTGGCTGCCGATCTTCGAGCAGCCCTTCCAAGCTGGGATCTACGGGCAGGCCATGGCGCTCGGGTTCGCCGTGCCGGTGCTTGCCGTGCTCTGGCCCGTCGTGCGCGCCGTCCGCGTGAAGCCAGTCGACGCGATCCGCTCGAGCCACCTGTCATCGCGGGGCGGGAGCCTCGGGCCCATCATCAGCCGCATCCCCTTGCCCGGCCGCAGCCTTGAGCGAATGCCGTTCCGCAACCTGATGAGGGCCCCCCGCCGGACCTTCCTGACGCTGCTGACCTTCACCATGAGTCTTGCGATCATGTTCGCCATGCTGGGGCTGGGCAGCACGTTCACGACCACGCTCGACGACGGCAACGAAGAACTGCTCGGCGGCGAGCCCGACCGCTTCACCGTGCAGATGGACTCCCTCTACCCGGTGAACTCACCACAGGTCCAAGACGTGCTCGCCAATCCGACGGTGCAATCCGGCGAGGCGGCCATGGTGCTGGGAGCCAATGTCACCGCTGCCGAGCCGGACGGAAGCGTCGACGAAACCGTCCAGCTCGACCTCGCAGTCCGCTTTGTCGACTTCGGCAGCACCGTGTGGACGCCGACCGCGACGCAGGGCTCGCTGTCTCGGGGAGCGCCCGGCATCGTGCTCGCCGACAAGGCCGCCCGCGACCTCGGCGTGGGGATCGGCGACGACGTCGTCGTGACGCATCCAGCGCTCGTCGACGGAGCGTTCACCCACAGCACTCGCATACTGCCGGTGGATGCGATCCATCCGCATCCGTTGCGGCTCAACGCCTACATGGATCTCTCGCAGACCTCGACGTGGGGCTTCGGCGGTCTCGCCAACATCGTGACCGGTGTGCCGGCTGACGGCAGCAGCCTCAACGACGTGAAGCGATCGCTGTTCGGCAGCGGCACGGGCGTGTCCTTGGTGCAGGGCCTGGGCGAGACCTTCCAGTCCTTGGAGGATTCGCTGCAGCAATCCCAGGGCGTGTTCTTCATCACGCGGATCTTCGTGATCTTCCTCGTGATGCTGATCGCGTTCAACACCGCCAACATCAGCGTGGACGAGCGCTCCCGGGACCATGCGACGATGTTCGCCTACGGGATTCCCGTGCGACGGGTGATCGCGAATCTCTCGGTGGAGGGACTGCTGCTGGGCGTCGTTGCGGTGGTGCTCGGCGGCCTGTTCGGTTACGCCATATTGCTGTGGATGGCGCTGTTCCAGATGCCGGCGGCGATTCCCGACATCGGCATGATCGTGTCGGTGAGCTGGTGGGAGATGGCGCTGTCGTTCGTGTTGGCATTGGCTGCCATCGCGTTGGCGCCGGTGTTCCCTGGGCGCAAGCTGAAGAACATGTTCATCCCTGGGCAGCTGCGGGTGATGGAGTAGGGGGCTCGTAGACCCAAGGTTGTCGTGGGAGCGATGCCGGATCGAAGTGCTGGCCGACCATGTCAAGGTCCTCGACGGACTCCACGCGTTCGAATCCGAGGCTTGACAGCAGCAGGTTGAGCACGTCAACCGGACTCTCGCCGAGAGCGAGCCGGTCGCGCAGCGTGACAGCGCCGTCTCTCTTGGCGAGGCGGCGGCCCTTGGGGCCGAGCACGAGCGGGACGTGGGCGTAAGAGGGAGCGTGGAGTCCGAGCAGGCCGGCCAGATGTGCCTGGCGTGGGGTTGACGGCAGCAGGTCGTCGCCGCGCACGACCTCGGTGATGCCTTGGGCGGCATCGTCCACGACCACTGCGAGGTTGTAGGCGGGGGTGCCGTCGCCGCGTTGGAGCACGAAATCGTCGACGATGCCCGTGTAGTCGCCGAACTGGCGGTCGGTGACGGTCAGCTCCGTAGGCCCGACGCCGTCGGCACCGGCCCGCAGCCGAAGCGCTGGGGGTCGACCACTCGCACGCTTCTGTTCGCGCTCGACACGCGACAGCTGCCGGCAGGTGCCCGGGTACGCACCCTCGGGTGAGGGTCCGTGCGGGGCAGCTGCGGCTTCGGCGATCTCGCGCCGGGTGCAGAAGCACTCGTAGGTGAGATCGCGCTCGCGCAGGTTCGCAATGGCGTCGCGGAACAGGTCCAAGCGGTCGCTCTGGCGGACCGGTTCTCCGTCCCAGTCGAGGCCGAGCGCAGCTACGTCGCGCAGCTGCGATTCATAGAACTGGGATCGCACGGCACCGTCGAGATCCTCGAATCGCCACAGGAACCGTCCGCCGGCCGAACGGGCAAACAGCCACGCCAGCAGCGCGGTCCGCAGATTTCCCAGATGCAGGTCGCCGGTGGGGCTCGGAGCCCAGCGGCCAGTCGTTTGGGCTGAACTCAAATGCTGCCCTCGGCGAGTGCCTTGATGCCCTCGATGCAGCGCGTCATATTCGCCAGATGCTCGTCCTGGCGGCGGGACAGGATGCGAGGCTCCTTGTCGGGCATCGCCGTGATGGCCATCGTGAGGCCGGACTCGCCCGGACCGATGCGCACCGTGTGGCGCAGGCGGCAGCGCTGGCCGTGCAACACGTCGATCTCGTAGCGCCAGCGGGCGCCGGCAACCTCTTCGGTCTCGCCCGTTGCCCAGCCGAAGAGGACATTCGGCTCGTACTCGGTGACGGTGAGATCGATGTTCCATTCGCCGATGGCGGGATGCTGGTTGTGGCCGATGAATTTGGCGCCTTGTGCGGGACCGTCATAGCCGGGCGCCCACTCGGCGCGCACGAATTCTTCGGAGAAGTCAGCGCCGGCATTGATGTCGCTGACGATCTCCCACACGCGTTCGGCGGGTGCGTCGATATCGATCTCCACGGTGGCACCAGGGCCCTCGCCCAGTGATCGGGCCGCCGATTCTTCGCCACGGGCCTCCCAGGTGCGACCCCAGCCGTCCACGTAGGCGATCTCATTGGCGCGCCGGCGAGGCACCGAGCCGAACTCGGTGCCCTTCGCATAGGCCAGCGGCAGCAGTGCCACTGGCGTGACCCCTTCTGGGATGCCGAGCACCTCGCGCAGTTCGTCTTCCTTGTTGAGAATGGCCGTGGTCCAGGCCGTGGCCAGGCCTCGGGCACGAGCCGCGAGGCAGAAGCTCCAGGCCGACTGCAGCACCGAGTCGAACAGGCCTGGCTTGCCGCTGTTGTCGTGAACTCCCCACACGCAGGGAATGACAATGACCGGCACGTCGGCCAGATGCTCCGCGAGGTGGAACGCCGACTTCATCACCTGCTCCATCGGGTGCCCGGTGCCCGCAGTCGCATCGCGCCCTCGCTGCATGAATGCGCCAACGACCGAGTGGTACATGTCGCCGATCGCCTGCCGCTGGGCTGGGTCGCGGATCAGCAGCCACCGTCGGCTGGCCTGGTTGCCGCCGCCGGGTCCTTGCTCGGCCACGTCAATGCAGTCGAGCACCAGGTCGTGCGGGACCTCACGCTCGAGGTCCAGCCGCAGCCGCACCGAGCGGGTGGTGGACAGCACGCCGTCGACCGACGCGAGGTCGACAGCGGTGGTGTCATAGCGGGCGGGCACATGGGGGTTCAGCTCTGGTGTCGGCATGCCGCCAGTATTGCCGTCTCGCTCAATAGTTTCTCCGGACGTGACGGGACCTCTGCGGGCTGCCGAGTGTGCATCGATCGGCTATCCCAAGCCGGCCAGCCAGCACGGCTCCCGGCCGATTACCGCCGGCGCGGTGCTCGCCACCGTCGTCCTCGCCGTGCTCGCGTACGGGTGCCTGCCGAGCAGTTGGGAGACGCAGGAGACAGCCGAACCTGCCGCTTCGGCCCGAGCGGATGCCGGCGCGGCTGCCGAGACCGCGGCTCCTGCGGCGTCGGCGACTTCCGAGCCGCTCGCGCCTGCTGCGACGGTTCGCGACTGCTCGCCGCAGGACGCGGCGAACGACTTGGCGATCGACACCGCAGATGCAGTGCTCGCAAGCGTCCAGATATCGCGCGCGCTCTACGACTGTGCCGACGAGATCGGTTTGGCGTTCGCCGACGACGCAGAGGCGATTCTCACGCTGACCGCGCGCGGGATTCGCGGACCGCTGCTGCTGATCGAGTCGTGGTCGGCAGCCGAGCCGATGACCGCAGTGCCGATGGCAGAGTTACAGCGTCTCGCCCCGGAACGGATCGTGGCGGCGGGTCTCAATGAGCAGCGTCTCGCTCAACGGCTTGCCGGCTTCGAGGTCGAGTGGGTTCCCGTCAACCCAACCGCAGCGCTGCCGCATCGAGAGGCGCCCCACCAGCGTGTGTGGATTGTCAGCGGCACCGAGCGGGCTGCGGTGCTCGGTGCCATCGGGAGGCAAGTCCACGCAGCGGCGGTGCCCGTGGCGGCGGGCGAGGATCTGCGGGCTCTGCCTGAAGCAGAACGCGAGATGCTGCGCGACGCTGCGCTTGTCGAGCTGCACGCGGACCTCGGCCCCGATGCTGCGTGGCAGCTGGAGGTCATCCGCCGCGGCGACGAAGTGCCCGGCGGCGGCCTGCTCATGTTCGAGCCCGGCCGCGCTCGCCGCCTGGTGGCCATGTACGGCCACCCGGCGACATCGCAGCTCGGTGTGCTGGGAGAGCAGGATCCGTCCGAAGGGGTGGCGCGCCTGGCCTCCATCGCGCAGGGCTATGACGCCGACGGAGCGGACGTGGTGCTCGCCTTCGAGATCATCGCCACCGTTGCGTCAGCCAGGGCCGGCCGCGACGGCGACTACTCCAACGAGACCGCTCTCGACGACATCAGGCCGTGGATCGAGGCGGCGGCCGCCAACGACATGTACGTAGTGCTGGACCTGCAGTCAGGGCGGACCGATTTTCTGACGCAGGCCAAGCACTATGAGGAATTCCTGCGACTCCCGCATGTGGGGCTAGCGCTCGACCCCGAATGGCGTCTGCGGCCCGGCGAGGTGCATCTGCAGCAGATCGGCACGGTCGATGCTGCAGAGGTCAACCAGGTGGTCCGGTGGCTGGCCGGCCTCGTCCGTGAGGAGGCACTGCCGCAGAAGCTGCTGATTCTGCACCAGTTCCGCTTCTCGATGATCACCAACCGCGAGCTCGTCGAGACCCCAGCGGAACTCGCGGTGATGATCCACATGGACGGGCAGGGCCCGATCAACACGAAATTCAGCACCTGGAATGCGTTGACCGGCGAGCCGGACGCCCACCGCTTCTACTGGGGCTGGAAGAACTTCTACGACGAGGACTTCCCCACACCCACGGCAGAACAAGTACTCGCCCAGACACCGTCGCCGTTGTTCGTCTCGTACCAGTAGCCGCCTAGCCTCCGCGACATGGCACGGCTGCCGTACTTGAGTTCGCGCCTGCAGGGCTACCAGTCGACGATCTTCGCTGAGATGTCGGCGCTGGCGGTGCGGACCGGTGCCATCAATCTCGGCCAGGGCTTCCCCGACACCGACGGGCCCACCGAAGTGCTCGAAGCAGCGGTCGCAGCGATACGCAGCGGTACCGCGAACCAGTACCCGCCTGGCATCGGCATTCCGGAATTGCGGCAGGCAGTCGCCCGGCACCAGAAGCGCTTCTGGGACATGGATGTCGACCCGGACAGCGAAGTGCTCATCACGGCCGGTGCGAGCGAGGCGCTGGCCGCGAGCATCTTGGCGCTGACCGAGGTCGGCGACGATGTGCTCACGTTCGAGCCGTGGTACGACCTGTACGGCGCTGTGATCTCCATGTCAGGCGCCGTGCGCAAGGTGGTTACGCTTCGCCCGCCGGATTACGGGTTCGATCCGGACGAGTTGGCGGCGGCGGTGACGCCGCGCACCCGAATGCTGGTGCTCAACAGCCCGCACAACCCGACCGGCAAGGTGTTCAGCCGGGCCGAGTTGGAGGCCATTGCGGCAGTGGCCGTCGAGCGCGATCTCATCGTGGTGACCGACGAGGTGTACGAGCACTTGGTGTTCGACGGCGAGCACATCCCCATCGCCACGCTGCCCGGCATGGCCGACCGCACCGTCACCATCTCCAGCGGCGGCAAGACCTTCGCCGTGACCGGCTGGAAGATCGGCTGGGTGTGCGCCCGTCCGGAGCTGGTGGCGGCAGTGCGCACAGCCAAGCAATGGCTCACCTACGTCAGCGGTGGGCCGTTTCAGCATGCGATTGCCGCCGGGCTGGACCTGGGCGACGACTACTTCACCGGCCAGGCTGATGACCTGCGCGCCAAGCGGGATCGCCTGTCAGCGGGCCTTCGCTCGACGGGCCTCGAGGTATTCGAGCCCTCAGGCACCTACTTCATCACTGCCGATATCCGGTCGATCGGGCACGACGACGGCGTCGAGTTCTGCTGGTGCCTGCCAGAACGAATCGGCGTCGCGGCAGTGCCCAACGTGGTCATGTACGACAACGTCGACGAAGGCCGCCACCTCGTCCGCTTCGCCTTCTGCAAGCAGCACGACGTCCTCGACGCCGCCATCGAGCGCCTCCGCTCGCTCTAGCGCTGCCGAGTCGGCGCCGGGGGGGCCGATCCGTTCCAGCTATCGGGGCTGCTGCGGGAAGAGGGTGACGGCGAGCGCGGAGCCGATCACGCCGCCGCCGGTGGACAGCACGAGGTCGGCAACCGTGTCGTCGTAGGTGAGGTCGAGCCCGCCGCCCGCGCCGGTCTCGGCCACGATCCACTCGGCCGCTTCCCAGCCCACGATGGCCAGCGCTCCGAGTCCGGCGCCGAGCAGCCAGGCATCTCTGCGTGAGGGGCGCGCAGCGCTCCCGCCGCGGCGGTAGCGCCAGGCGTGGAACGCCCCGACGAGCAGGATCCAGTTGAGCGTGTGCAGCACGTCGTCGGTGGCGTCGAACGTGTCGTAGACGTAGGCCAGGTTGCCGAGCGTGTCGATGAGGAACGGGGCAACGATGAGCACGTCGGCAGTGGCCGGGTACGGCCGGAACCGTCCGCGCCATGCCAACGGCACCACCACCGCCGACAGCATGAACAGAGGGAAGCGAAACGCCATTCCCTTGCCCTCGAGATGGTCGAGCGGCACCGCGATGGCCACCACGAAGCACAGCGCCAGCGCCACCTTGAATGCCATCGCCACGGCGACGGCGTGGGGGCGGGCGTCGAGGGCGGCGACGCCGCTGAGTCGGCTGCAGCCGGTTGCGCGCGTCACTGTTCGCAGGCCGAGTTCAGGAGCGGGCTCGCAGGGGGGCGATGACGCCTTCGGCGAACTCGTTGAGCATGGCCAGTTCTTGGTCCTGGGTGAAGTAGCCGACGTGATGCCACAGGAAGAACTCGGTGACGCCGAACTCTTCGTGCAGCGAGGACACGTGGTCGAGTTCTTCTTCCCGGCTGCCTCGCCACACGCGCCCCATCGGCACCACGTAGGGCGGTGCGTTGTATGCCCAGTTGAACAGCTCCTCGAAGCCGTCATAGAGGTCCGCGGCCTCGGCTGGGGTGCGGCCCATCGTGAGGTGGCCGCCGATCGCCAGCGCATCGGCCGCTGTGGTGTCACGCCCCGAGTTCTGCGCTTCTTCCAGGTAGATGTCCAACGCCGTGCCGATGAAGCTCTGCCGCTCGGGGGCTACGAAGCTGACCATCTTGCCGCCCTCGCGGGCCCAGAACTTCGAGGTCTCCATGCTGTAGCTGAACGGCGCGTACACCGGCGGGTGCGGCTGCTGCAGCGGTCGGGGCACGATGCCGATCTCGCGCAGCGTCTTGTTCTCGTCGACTGCCGTCGGGTCGAAGTCGTCGGTGGGCGGGAAGTGCCACTCCATCTCGGGCGGGGCCTGCCAGAACTCGCCCTGGATCGACACCTTGTCCTGGGTCCACAGCGACTTCACCAGGTGCCAGTTCTCATACAGGGCCCGGCGGCTTCGCTGGTCGGCCTCCGACTTGTCGGACTCGGTGGAGGTGATGCCGAGGTGCTGGCCGAACGTGCCGGTCCAGCGGGGCGTGTTGCCGCGAGTGAAGCCCACGAAGGTGCGCCCGCCGGTGAAGTGGTCGAGCATGGCGATGTTCTCGGCGAGCTGGATCGGATTCACGGCGGTGAGGTTCATGCCGAGCTGGCCGACCCGCATCCGCTCGGTGTGCTGGGCCACGAAGTAGTCCCAGAACAGCGGGTTGGTGGTGGTCTCGATGCCCTCCACCTGCATGTGCTGCTCGGTCATGGCGAAGCCGTCGTAGCCGACCGACTCGGCGAACTGCATCTGGGTCCGGATGTGATCCATGAGGGTCTGCCAGCGCTCAGGCATCGACCCGGCCAGGCCGATCTGCTCGCCGCGACGGCGCATGTACGGCACCACGAGGATCGTGAAACGGAAGTCGGTCATCGGGACTCGGGGTCCTTTCGGTTCACCGCTTCTTGTCGCAGCGGCCGCACAGACTGCAACACTAGGAAACCGGCTGGTTCCCGAACCGGCCAACCCAGCGTCATCCGAGTGGGGAGGAACCGCCAGATGCCCAAGTTCGAGCCCACCGCAGGGCGGGGACTGCATCCCATCGAGAACGCCCCGATCCCGGAGATCCGAGCGCTCCAGCTCGAACGGCTGAAATGGAGCCTGGCGCACGCCTACGCACATGTGCCCGCATACCAGCAGCTGTTCGACGAGGCGGGCGTCCACCCGTCCGATCTGCGCACCCTCGACGACCTGGCGCGCTTCCCGTTCACGTCCAAGACCGAGCTGCGCGAGAACTACCCCTTCGGCATGTTCGCCGTGCCGCGGGAGCAGGTGCTGCGAGTGCATGCCTCGTCGGGCACCACGGGGAAGCCGACTGTGGTCGGCTACACGCAGTCCGACTTGGACATGTGGGCGCACGTGTTCGGGCGTTCGCTGATGGCGGCAGGTGTGCGGCCGGGCGATGTGGTTCATGTCTCCTATGGCTACGGGCTGTTCACCGGCGGGCTCGGTGCGCATTACGGGGCCGAGCAGTACGGGTGCACTGTGGTGCCGGCCTCGGTCGGGCAGACGGCCCGGCAGGTGCAGCTGCTGGTGGACTTCGACGCCGATGTGCTGTGCGCGACGCCGTCGTACGCGCTGGTCGTCGCCGACGAGTTCCGCAACCAGGGCATCGACCCGGCGTCGACGTCGCTGCGGGTGGGGATATTCGGCGCGGAACCGTGGTCGGAGGCGATGCGGGCCGAGCTCGAGGAGGCCTTCGGCATCGACGCCGTCGACATCTACGGCCTCTCGGAGGTCATCGGCGGCGGTGTCGCCAACGAGTGCGTGGAGACGAAGGACGGGCCGACGATCTGGGAGGACCACTTCTATCCCGAGGTCATCGACCCTGACTCGGGCGAAGTGCTGCCCGAAGGCGACACGGGCGAGCTGGTGTTCACATCGCTGACCAAGGTGGCGATGCCGGTCATCCGGTACCGCACCCGCGACATCTGCTCATTGCAACCTGGCACGGCTCGTTCGATGCGTCGCATGGGACGGGTCGCTGCACGCAGCGACGACATGCTCATCATCCGTGGCGTCAATGTCTTCCCGAGCCAGTTCGAGGAGCTGGTGTCCGCAGATCCGAGGCTGACCGGTCATTTCTTCCTCGAGGTGCACTCCCAGGGCCGGATGGAGGGCATCACGGCGGTGCTGGAGCCCAAGCCCGACACCGGCGACCACGAGGCGATTGCTGCGGACTTCGTCGGCACGGTGCGCCAGCGCATCGGCATCGCCGTCGACGTCCGCACTGTCGAGCCCGAAGGAATCCCGCGCTCGGAAGGCAAGGCGCAGCGAGTCCGCGACCTCCGGGGCTGAGCGAGGGGGTTGCGCGCTACGGTGCGGCTGCCCCCGATTCGAAGGAGACGGTCATGAGCTTTGTGGAGATGCGGCGCTACCGACTGAAGGTGGGCGCACCCGAGCACTGGGTCAAGGTGTACTTCGAGAAGGGCTACGAGGCGCAGCGCAAGTTCCTGGGCGAGCCCGTCGGCTACTACACCACCGAGTTCGGCGGCATTAACGAGATCATCCACATGTGGCGCTACGACACGCTCGAGGAGAGGGCCCAAAAGCGCAAGGCGCTCTTCGAGGACCCCGAGTGGCTTGAGTTCGTGAAGGAGATCGCTCCGCTTGTTGAGACGCAGGAAAACGCGATCCTGCGCGACATCTTCGAGGCCTGAGCACGCAGTCATGCCGAACACGATGATGGACACTTGGGCCTCCGGGGGCGAGACGCTGGGCACCTGGCTGTCGATGGCCTCCAGCCATTCGGCCGAGATCGCTGGGCGTGCCGGCTTCGACTACGTCTGCGTGGACATGCAGCACGGCGTGGCCGACTATCAGGTTGCTGTGGAGATGATCCAGGCTGTGGAGATGGGCGGCGGAACACCCATCGCGCGGGTGCCGTGGAACGAGCCGGGCATCATCGGGCGAGTGCTGGATGCCGGCGCTCGGGGTGTCGTGATTCCGATGGTGAACTCGGTCGCCGAAGCGCAGGCGGCAGTTGCAGCATGCAAGTACCCGCCGCTGGGTGCTCGCAGCTTCGGCCCGATATTGGTGGCCGCCCGGGCTGCGGCGGGAGAGAACTACTTCGAGGTGGCGAACGACACCACCGCCTGCATTCCCATGATCGAGACCCGACAGGCGGTCGAGGCGCTCGATGAGATCTTGGCGATCGATGGCGTTGACGCGATCTACGTCGGGCCGGCCGATCTGTCCATCAGCTACGGCTACGGCCCTGGCTACACCGACGACAATGCCGACTACAAGGCCGCGCTGGAGCACATCGCTGAACGCTGTGCCGCTCACGGCGTGGTGGCCGGCATCCACTCGACGGCGGCGTTGTCGGCCGATCGGCGTGGCAAGGGCTACCGCATGCAGACCGTCGCCGGCGACGCCATGGCATTGGGTCGCGGCATCGCCCGCGACCTGCGCACCGCCCGCGAGTCCGGTGTGGGCGAGGCGACCACGGGAGCCGACTCCAAGATCTACTGAGCTACCTCCGGATCTTCGGAATCGTCGCGGTCAACGAGAGCCCTGGCTCGCCGCGCCGCCGTGGTCGCGGCTGCGCCAGCGCGGCCAGCAGCCCGCGCAGCATCGGCCGTTGCTGTTCCGGCTGCAGCCGCCGCTCCGGCCGTTGCCTTTCCGGAGGCGACTGCCTGTTCGGCCGTGAATCGCCCGGCGGTCGACGCTGAGTTCGCGACGAACTTGCCCGCAGCCGCCGTGCCGCTTACGACGCCACGGCCTGCGGCAGCAGCCGTGTCCCCGATGACATCGCCAAAGGCAATGGCCTGTTGAGAGACTTGGCGGACCACCGTCGCCGCGTCTTCCTTGACGAAGCTGTGGACTGCATTCAACGTCACGTCTTCGGTCGCGACGTGCGCGAGCACTCCGGCGGTGACACCCGCGAGCAGCGCAACGCCAGCGGGACCGCCAGCGACGCCGACGAGCGCAATGGCGCCCAGGCTGGCCCCGGTGCCGATTGCGCCCTTGAGCCCGCCCTCAGCCAGCTCGACGTACTCGTCTGCATGGTTCGCCTTGTGGAAGGCGCGCCCGAAGGCGACGACCGACACCGCTAGCAGTAGTGGGTTCGCGCTCACGGCTGCCGACATGCCCATGCCCGCTGCAAGGCTCGCGAATGACTCGGTCTCGGCAGTGTTCCAGCCGAAAATCAGCGAGACCACGCCGACGGTGCCGCCCAGCAGTTCGCCGACGTCGTAGGAATTCAGGTCGTAGAACCAGTCTTTGGGTATGCCGAAGGTTGACTGGAGCGAGCCTGCAACGGAGTCGTACGTGGACTTGTCCCAGTTGGCCAGGGGCAGACCCTTCGGTGTGGACACGTCTCGAAGCAGGCCCTGCATCCCGCCGAGTGCTTCCTGGAGGAGGGTGTCGTCTTGTGACGCTCCGTGAGTCTCCTTGATCGCCCCCCAGAGGGTGTGACCGCCATCGAACAGGCGGTGGTATCCGCCGCCGATGTGGGTTGCGAGGTACTCGGCGTCCATGGCCTTGTCGTAGATGGTGGCCTTGCCCTTCACGGCTGCTTGCACCAGATCGTTCAACTGAGGTGACAGGTCGCTTGCCACCAGTCCTT
Organism: Candidatus Poriferisodalis sp.; assembly: GCF_965208555.1. Classification (GTDB taxonomy): domain Bacteria; phylum Actinomycetota; class Acidimicrobiia; order Acidimicrobiales; family Poriferisodalaceae; genus Poriferisodalis. Next base: position 2,432,253 of record NZ_OZ242342.1, read on the forward strand.
GGGCTGCGGCGAACAGTTGCGCTGTCCGCTCAGACGTGGAGTCGAGCAGCCACCGTGCGCCAGCGGCAACGGCTCGTCCGCCCTGCCTGCCGGCCGCAAGCGCGGAATCCGAGATCTTCTTGACCCGTCCGCTGTCAACGTTCTCGAGGCCCAGTTCAGTTCCTTCAGGTTTGATCCGGTCGGTGTCGTCGGGGTCCGCGGTTTCTGCAGTGGGACTGGGAGACGTCGACTCCTCCTGAATTCGTTCAGATCGACTCATTTTGGCGAGGTTACGAAGAAGAGGTCGTCTGACGGTCGCCTCACACGCTGCGACGGGTTGGGCGGCTGACGGGCGGGCCGTGCGCCATTCGTGTGACACCCCCTTCGTACGGTTGTTCCCATGTTGAGGAACGGCTCTGGCGGGGCCCGGCGAGCTGGCGAGGGCATTGCTGTGGGCGCTGAACGCGGCGCTGCCGAAGAAGCGTCCGCTGAGCTCTTCACCACCGATCCAGCTCCCGACGGCGGCCCTGTTGGCCCCGACCGCAGCCCCAACGTGGGCGGCGCCACTGTCGACCCGTCGGCGTCGTTGTTGCTGTGTCGGTTGAGCGGTGAGACGCTGGCGGGGTTGGGGCGCGACGCGCTGTTGGGTGTGCTGGGCGATATCGAGCGGGTGGCGAACCGGCTGGCGGGCTACCGGGCCGAGGTGCTGGGCGCGCTGGATGCGTTGAGCCGCTCGGGTGCGGCGCCCGATGCCGCACCGCACCTGTCATTGCGCGACGCGGCGGGGGTGTCCGAGCGTGACGCCCGCCGCATAGTCCGCGGTGCCGAGAAGGCCCGCGAGCACGGCGTGGTGCTGGAGGCGCTGTCGGAGGGCGGCATCAACGCTTCCCAAGCCGAAGCACTGTGCGACGCGCGTGTGCCTGACGGGGTGCGCGCCGAGCTGGTGGCCGCCGCGGCGGGCGAGGACACCGACGCCACCCGCCGCCGGGTGCGCCAGGCCGAGGCCGACCACTCAGTCGAGACCCCGATGGAGCGATTCGAGCGGCAGCGTCAGGCTCGCAGCGCGGGCTGGCAGCGCGACCACGAAGGAATGCTGCGGTTGTGGGCCAAGCTCGACCCCGAGGTCGGCGCCGCGGTCGAAGCCAATCTCGAGGCGCTGCGTCGCCAGTACTGGCTCGACGACAAGCAGGTCCGCAGCGGGCGCCGCACCCCCGCCCAGCGCGACGCCGACGTTCTCGCCTACGTCTTGGCGGGCATCACCCTCACCGACACCGCCGCAGTCGACCGGCTCCGCGCACGCAGCCGACGCGATCGCCTCCCGACACACGAGCCCGCTGCGGGCGACGAAGCAGCGATCGGGCGCAAGCTGCCGCCCGCGCAGATCAGCATCCTGATCGAGCTCGACGCCCTGCGCGGCCGCACCGACGCCATGGGCCTCACCGACGCCGGGGTCGAGCTGCCGCCCGAGATCGTGCGACGCCTCGCCTGCGACGCCGAGATCATCCCCATGATCCTCGCCGGCCCCGGCGGACCCGCCGACGTCGGCCGATCCAGCCGCACCGTGCCATCGAGACTGCGACGGCTGCTCATCGCACGCGACAAACACTGCCAATGGCCCGGCTGCAACCAGCCGCCCTCACGCTGCGACGCCCACCACATCCACCACTGGACCCACGGCGGCCCCACCAACCTCAACAACTTGGTGCTGCTGTGCCACCGGCACCACCATCATCTCCACCAGCACGGCCACACAATGGTCCCCCAACCCGACGGCACCTGGACCACCACCCAAACAACCGAACCCGAACCGGCAACCAGACCGCAGCAAACCACCCGCCAACCCCGCGGCCCCTAAACCGAGCGAGACGGGCCGCGGCGCCCAACCCCGGGCGAGGCGGGCTTCCGCGCCTCACAGCTGCTCTGCTGGCCCTCAGGGCATTGATGTAACACCCCCTCCTTACCTTGGATACCAGTCAGGCGGCGGCCGATCAGCGGCCCCGCAACCCGGCGAGATCGGCTCTTTCAGCGGACGAGGCGGGGTCTGGATGAGAGGAAAGAGAATGGGAACATCATCAACCAACGGTGGGCTAAACGGAGAGCTCGAGCGGAGCAGCACGGCACCGTGGGCGCGCGACGGCGAGAGCGGAGCTGCGGCTGAACCAACACAGCAGGCGACGGGTACCGAGAACGCCACGAGCGGCAAGCAGGCCACGAGTCGCAGCAAGACCAAGGCCAGCAAGAAGGGCGGCAAGGGGTCGACATCTGACCGGTCGAAGGCGTGGATGCTGCTTGATCGGTCCGGGTCGATGTCTGGCCTTGAGGTAGCGGTCGTGCACGGCGTCAACAGGCTCATCGCGGAACAGGCCGCTCTGCCTGGCAAGTGCAAGATCACCCTCGTCCAGTTCGATTCCGAGGATCCGTTCGAGATCCTCGCCGACGCTGTGCCGGTGAACAAGGCGTGCCCGCTGTCAGTGGAGCAGTATCGCCCCCGCGCCGCGACGCCTCTTCTGGATGCGATCGGCTCGCTGATCGGGCGGGCCGATGAGCGAGCGAAGCGACGCAGCAAATCTGGCAAGGCGCCCGAGGATCAAACTGTCGTGATCGTTACCGATGGCCTTGAGAACGCAAGCACCGACTTCGCTTGGGCCGATATCCACTGGCTCATCAGCAGCCGGCGCGAGCAGGGTTGGGCGTTCGTCTTCATGGGTGCCAACCAAGACTCATACTTCGAGGGCGCTCGGCTGGGAGTCGAGCCCGGAAACGTGCAGAACTATGAGGCCTCCGACGAAGGTGTCGGCGAGGCATTCGCGTCGGTGAGCCGGGCCTACAGCGAGCGGCGAACGATGCACGCCACTGTGGGTTCTGCGCCCGACGACGACTTCTTCGGGGGAGTACGCGAGGCCGAGGAGGGAATGCGGCGGCGCTCCGCCTGATCTCAGCGGCGCCTGGCCCGCCGTAGGTACGCTCCCCAGCGGGGCTGGACCTGGAGGGGAACGTGGACGTCGACTATCCAATCATCTCGGCCGACTCGCACATCGCTGAGGCGCGCAACACCTACGTCGACTACATCGAGCCGAAGTGGCGGGATGTCGCGCCGCGGGTGGAGTGGACCGAGGAGCGCGGCGACGTCTATGTCATCGATGGCATGAAGCGCACCATCGACATGGGCCTCATCGCCGCCGCCGGTCAGAAACCTGAGGAGCTGAAGCGCAGCGCGGCGTATGAGGAGCTGCCGGCCAGCAGCTACGACCCGGCCACGCGGACCGCCGACCAGGATCGCGACGGTGTTTCTGCTGAGGTGATCTACCCGTCGGTGGGCATGGTGCTGTGCAACCACTCCGATCCGGATTACAAGAAGGCGGCCATGGACGCCTACAACCGGTGGATCGCCGACTACTGCTCGGTGGACACCGACCGGCTGCTGGCGGTGGGCCAGACCGCACTCCGCTCGGTGGAAGAGGCCATCAGCGACATCGAGGCCATGGCCGAAGCGGGCATGCGCGGCGTGATGATGTCGGGCAACCCGCACACGGAGTTCGACTTCGACGACCCCCGCTGGGATCCGTTCTGGCAGGCCGCTGTCGACCTCAATCTGCCCGTGTCGTGGCACATCCTCACCAGCCGCGGCCAAGGCCGGCCTCGGGGTCCGAAGGCGAACGCCTTCATGACCATCATCCGGGCCAACCAGGACATCATGGGCACGCTGGTGTTCGGGGGAGTGTTCGAGCGCAATCCCGGCTTGCGGGTGGTCTGCGTGGAGGCCGATGCCGGCTGGGTGCCGCACTACATGTACCGGATGGACCATGCCTACAAGCGCCACCGGTACTGGCTGCCGCCGGGACAGGAACTCTCCAAGCTGCCCAGCGAGTACTTCAGCGAGCACATCTACACCACGTTCCAAGACGACTGGGTCGCCTTCAAGATGGTCAACGACGTCAACCACAAGCGGCTCCTGTGGGCGAACGACTTCCCGCACTCAGACAGCACCTGGCCGTGGAGCCAGGAGCTGCTGGACGAGCACTCGGCGCACCTCACGCCGGAGCAGCAGCGCGACATCCTCTGCAATAACTCGGCCGAGCTGTACGACATCGACCTGTCGAAGCTGCCCGTCGGCGGCGACCGCTTGGCGGCTGCTGCAGCCTGAGACCGGCGTCTGATCAGAGCCGTTGAGACTGAGCCGTCGACACAGTCAAGCCGGCAGCCCGAACGGAGTCATCAACCGCGCCCCGGGTTCGCCCGCGTCCCGGGCTCGACCGCGCCTCAGGAGCAACTGCATCTCAGCATGAATCGCGTCCCGGACTTCATGAGACCGACGGGTACGGTGGGCACAGGCGCCGCGCGCGCTCGGCCGCGGCTCAGATTTCAGGAGCCCCCTCCATGCAAAGCCACGAAGTCGACTACGAAGTCTTCGGTGACGACCTGCAGTTCGTCGAGGTCGAGCTGGACCCCGGCGAAACGGTCATCGGCGAGGCCGGCACGATGATGTACCTCGAGGACGGCGTCACGTTCGAATCCAAGATGGGCGACGGCTCCGAGCCCGATGCGGGCCTGTGGGGCAAGCTCAAGTCGGCCGGCAAGCGAGCCATGACGGGCGAAGGCTTGTTCATCACCCACTTCACCAACACCGGTGGGCACGGCAAGGTCAAGGCGGCGTTCGCTGCGGCCTACCCCGGCAAGATCATCCCGGTGGACCTGGCCAAGATGGGCGGCGAGATCATTGCCCAGCGAGACGCATTCCTGTGCGCCGCACTGGGGACGAAGATCGACATCGCCTTCCAGCGGGGCATCGGTACCGGACTCTTCGGCGGGGAGGGGTTTGTGCTCCAGCGCCTGTCGGGCGATGGCATGGCGTTCCTGCATGCAGGCGGATCGATCAGAGCGATTCAGCTCAACAATCAGACTGTCAGGCTCGACACCGGCTGCCTGGTCGCCATGCAACCGTCGCTGCAGTACTCGATCGAGCGCGCCGGCAACCTCAAGTCGATGTTCTTCGGCGGCGAGGGTCTGTTCCTTGCGACCGTGTCGGGGAGCGGCTGGGTGTGGCTCCAGTCGCTGCCGTTCGAGCGTCTGTCGTCACGGGTGCTCGCCAACGCAGTCGGTCCGGCGTCTGATGACTCGCGTGGCGTCCTGTCGGGCTGGCTGGAACGGAGCTAGACACACTGGCCCTTGACGGTCCGCGCCAACCGACCGAGGCGTAGGGTCTTGCCGGTGAAGCTTGCATCGGGCCGGGTCACGGTCGACGACCTCTTCGAGGCACAGGAGGCGTTTCACTCGCGCGGCTGGACTGACGGGCTACCCGTGGTGCCGCCCACCGACGAATCTGTGGCGGCGTGCCTGGATTGGGCGATGCTGCCGCCGGATCATCTCATCGGCATCGAGCCGGTGCGGGCACGGGCCATCACCGCGGAGAAAGCAGCCGTCAATGCCGTCATGGCGGGATGCCTGCCGCCGCACTTCCCGGTCGTCGTGACTGCCCTCACGGCCCTGCTGCAACCCGAGTTCGGCCTCCATGGGCCCACGGCGTCCACGGGCGGGTGCGCGGTGCTGCTGATCGTCAACGGCCCCATCCGGCAGGAGCTGGCCATGGACGCCACGTTCAGCGTGCTCGGGGGAGCCGACCGGTCGCGCGCCGTCATCGCACGGGCAGTGCGGCTGGTGCTGGCCAACGTGCTCGATGTCAGGCCTGGCGGCATCGACCGCTCCACCCTCGGCCATCCCGGCAAGCTCGGCTACTGCATCGCCGAGGACGAGGAGGCGACCGGCTGGGTGTCGCTGGGCGATCAGCGGCTCGGCACCGCACCCGCCGAGCGAGGCCATGTGTCGTCGGTGACCGCAGTGGCCTCGATGGCGCCCCGACAGGTCATGAACGAGTGGACCACCGACCCCGCCGAACTGTGCGAGACCCTCGCTGCTGAGATTCGCGCCAACCAGCTCAACTACTCCATCTGGCCGGGCAACTACGTGGTAGTGCTGCCCCCGCAGCTGCGGACCCACTTCGACACGGCCGGCTGGACCAAGCACGACATCGCTGCCTGCGTGTACGAGCGGGCCCAGGTGCGCCGAGGCGACTGGGCGGCCGTCGGCAAGGGAGCGGTCGTCAAGGACCGTGCCGAGCGCACCTATCCGGCGCTCGAATCGCCGGAAGATCTGCTGATCGTTGCCGCAGGCGGGCCGGCAGGCGGCTTCGCAGCGGTCATCCCGCCCTGGCTCGGCACCCGAAGCCACGCAGCCACGGTGGCGGTCGGCGCCTGCGTGGATTGCGAGATCAGCTGATCTACGCGACCAATCAGGCCGTTAGTCGCGCCAAACTCCGACCATGAACGATGTCCGCAGCTCGCAACTGCCGGCGACCGGCTACTCCGGGCTGTTAGCTGAGCTGCCAGACCACTACCTCGCGTCGGTCGAGGACTACCACCGGCTGGCGTATGCCGTGCTCGGCGAGGCGCGCTGGGCGGCCACCGGCCGGTTCGGCTTGCGCAGCCTCGAGGTGGGCTTCGGCACGCCGGTCTTCCAGGTGACGATGGGCCGTGCTGGTGAGATGGAGTGCCAGGTGTGGGTCGACGGCGATGAGCTGTTCGCCACCGAGGGCGGCGTGGAGCGTGCCATGCCTATCACCACGCTGAATGCAGCAGCAGCGTTCGCGGGTGTGTCGCCCGGTACCGAGGCGCGCGAACACGACAGCCCCGAACTGGGCGATCCCGATCGCTGGCTGCGCGTCAGCCCCGAGATGGGCGCGCACCTGGCGGCGTGGTTCCGTCTCGGCAAGCGGGCGCTCGGTCAGTTGCACGAGCTGCCCGACACGGTCGAGCCCGACGAGATCCAGCTCTGGCCGGGGCACTTCGACATTGCGACGGCCATCGGCGATGCTGAGACACGGGCCACCTATGGCCTGTCGCCCGGTGATGCTGGGCACTCCTTCCCCTACGCCTACGTGGGGCCGTGGGGCGAGGTGGATCGCAGTGATCCGTATTGGAACGACGCAGCGTTCGGCGGGGCCTCGTTGCCGTACGCGGAGATCGTCGCGGCGAGCGACCCCGCTGGCGCGGTGTTCGAATTCCTGTACGCAGGCTTCGACAACATCAATGGCTGACACTGATCAGCTCATGGCAGCATGTAGCTGACCGGTGCTCGCCGAGGCAAGTTGTCGACTCAGGCCAACAAGGAGGGCAGGGTGGAACTGCTGAACCCGACTCACGAACAGGATCCGGAAGGGTTCGCAGCACCGGCGCGGCTCGCCACGCTCGAAGGCGCCACCATCGGGATCATCTCGAATGGCAAGGAGAACACCCGGCCGTTCTTCGACCACATGGAACGGCTCCTGCGCGACCGCCACGGCGTGGCCAAGGTGATCCGCCGGATCAAGCCCAACTACAGCGCGCCTGCCCAGCATGAGCTGCTGGCCGAGGCGATGGGCTGGGACGCCGTGCTGGCCGGCGTGGGCGACTGAGGCAGCTGCTCGTCGTGCAGTCTGCACGACGCCGTCGCTGCCGAACGGGTCGGCGTGCCTGCGATCAGCGTGATGACCAGTGCCTTTGTGAGTGCCGCCGAGCTGATGGCTCGGGTGCAGGGCGTGCCGGACCATCCGTTCACCGTGATCGAGCACCCCATCGCCAGCGCCGATGACGCAGGGCTCGAAGCCCGGGCCGCAACGGCGGTAGAGCAGGCCGTCAAGGTGCTGCTAGCGCACTAGCTTCGGGCTGCGCCCGCAGACCGGCGGGCCGCACCGACGAACGCTCCGGCCCATCCGCCGGGCGTCTCGAACCCAGGAGCAGAGCACGATGGTGAATCCCATCCCCGACGACTACCCGCGCATCTCGGTGTCGATGAGCATCGACGGTGCCGCAGACGCCATCGCGTTCTACACCGAGATTCTGGGTTTTACCGAGCGGATGCGCATCGACATGGGCGGCAAGATCGGCCACTCGGAGTTGCAATTGGGCGACTCGCTCATCATGGTGGCCGACGAGTTTCCGGAGATGGAGTTCCACTCGCCCAAGCACTACGGCGGCTCGCCGATGCAACTGAGCCTGTATGTGGAAGACGTCGACGCCACACATGCGGCTGCGCTCGCGGCGGGCGCCACCGAGGTGCGGCCGATCGTGGACCAGTTCTACGGCGACCGCTCCGGCATGATCGAGGATCCGTGGGGCCATCGCTGGAACCTCGCGACCCACATCGAAGACATCGATGCCGACGAGATGGCACGCCGCTCGGAAGCCGCCATGGCTGAGATGGGCGAAGGCTGACAGAGCCTGACCGACCCTGATCCTCGGCTCCCTCCGGCGCTGCGGATCACTGCACGGCACCGTCCGTGCGCCACCCGACGATTGCTGCTGGCGCTGCGGAGACGGCGAACAGCGCTGCAGCGATCGCCAGCGCGAACGGCACTGAGACGATCTGCGCCACCGTTCCCAAGGCCAAGCCGATCGACACTTCTCCCACCGCCTGGGATTGCCCGACGAATGAGACCACCGTGGCGCGAACTGACGAGTCGGTGTGGCGGTTCGCCATCGCTTCGGTGAGCGAGTACGCCGTCTCGCCGGCCACGTCGAGAATGGCCCAGCCGATGAGAGCGATCGTGAACCACGGGCTCAGCGCCAGCGCCAGCGCGCCTGCTGCGGCGATCGTCAGGAATCGCGCGAGCAGGAAGGCGTCCCGCCGAGCGGTTCGCTGGTCGGCTTGATCAAGGCGCCGGCGCAGCCACGCCATCATCGGGATCGCCAGTGCGGACATGACGAACCAGACTGCGCCGAAGAACAGCACCGCCTCCCGGCCATCGAGCTGGGTGAGGCCCAGATCGAACAGCCGCAGGGCGGAGAGACGATCGTTGGCTTCCCACGCTCCGGCGGCGATCGTGGCTGACAGGGTCACTGCCAGCAGCGACGGATTGCGACGGACAAGCCGTGCGCCTCGTTTCCAGAGCGCGATCGCGTCTTTCCAAGCGCTGGTATGGGCGGGTCTGGGTGCGCCGCTGGCCCGGCGCCGCGGCGACTCGAACCCGGCTTCGGGCATCATGATGGCCAGGTAGCCGGCTGCTGCGATCGCCAGCATCCCCATCACGGCCATCGACCCCCGGACCGACCAGGCGCCCATGGCGGTGGCGGCGACAAGACCGACCATGACGCCCACGGAACGGAAGATGGCATGGCGCACGATGAGCCCGTCCACCTGGCGGCTGTGATCGCTGCGGGTGCTGCCGCTGTCATCTGCTTCGGTGTCGTCGCCCGAGGTCGAGGACTCGACGGGCATCAGCGCGGCACTGCGGTGCGAATGTGAGGCGTGGTGGGCGAGCTCGTCGGTCATCCACGCTGTGGCAGCGCCGCTCTGCAGCGTCCAGCCGACACCCCACAGCACTTGCCAGATGACGAGAACGCCGAACAGCTCGGTGACGGGGCCCAAAGCCATTGCCGCGCCCATCACGACGTAGGCCGCGACCACGGAGTACTTGCGGCTATAGAGGTCAGCAACCACGCCAGTCGGCGTCTCGGTCACGAGAATCGACAGCACCAGCGCGGTGCCGAGCACCGCAAGCCGGAATGGCGACAGCCGCAGATCCACCACCCACCAGACCATCGCTGGCAGGCCCCACGAGAATGCCAAGCCTTGCACGCCGCCTGTCAGCAGGAACAGCCGATCCGGACGGTGCCGCACGACGCCGCAGCCTATGGACCCCCGATAGGGCAAGATTCACCCGGTTCGACAACAGGCACTTGTCAGCGAGCCGCGAGCTGAGAGCGACCAGGAGGCCCATTCAATGAATACGACCGGAACAGCACAGCATCGGATCGACGGTGCGACGACTGCGTCGACTCCGGGAGGCTGCGCAGACGAAGCAGCGCAGTTCGAGGAGATGGGACTGTCGGCGGCGTGGTCGTTCGAAGCGTCGCATGACCCATTCCTGCCGTTGGCGCTGGCGGCAGAGCGCACCGAGAGCATCGAACTCGGAACGGCAATTGCGGTTGCGTTCGCTCGCAACCCGATGACGTGCGCCGTCACCGCGTGGGACCTGCACCGCATGAGCGGCGGCCGCTTCATCCTGGGGCTCGGAACGCAGATCCGACCGCACATCACCAAGCGCTACAGCGAGCAGTGGTCACGCCCCGCTGAGCGAATGCGTGAGTACATCGAGGCGGTGCGCGCCATCTGGCACACCTTCGAGACCGGCGAGCGGCTCAACCACCGAGGCGAGTTCTACACCCACACGCTCATGACGCCGTTCTTCAACCCGGGTCCCATCGGCATGGAGCCGCCGGCGATCTACGTGGCCGGAGTCGGTCCCCGCATGGTCGAGGTCATCGGTGCGGCGGCGGACGGGTTCTTCGTGCATCCGTTCCACACCGCCCAGTTCATGACCGATGTCACGCTGCCGGCGATGGCAGCGGGCGCCGAATCGGCAGGACGCGACGTCGGCGAGGTCACCGTTGCATGCCTGACGATTGTCGCGATGGGCGAGAACGACGAGCAGATCGACAAGGCACGCCGCTCCGCCGCTGGCCAGCTCGCGTTCTACGGGTCGACACCCGCCTATGCGGGCGCGCTCGATCATCATGGTTACGAAGATCTGCAGCCGCGTCTGAACACCTTGTCCAAGCAGGGCAATTGGCGAGAGATGAGCGACCTCATCGACGACGATCTGCTGGATCTCATCGTGGTGTCCGGCACGCCCGCCGAGGTCGGTGCCCAGATCGCCGAGCGCAACACCTTCGCCGACCGCACGACGATGATGTTCTACGGCCCGACACCCACCAACGACGCCATCGCAGAGGCCGTCGCCGCCGCCGCGTGAGCCGAGCCGCCGAAGTACCAGAGGGGTTGAGGCGGCGGGCTGACGGCTCGCTGGCCTGCTGGTGGGGCGAAGGCCACGACGATTACGAGGCATATCACGACACCGAGTGGGGCATGCCGGTGGTCGACGACGTGCGCCTCTACGAGAAGATGTGCCTCGAAGGCTTCCAGGCGGGGCTGTCGTGGCTGACGATCCTGCGCAAACGGGAGAACTTCCGGGCAGCCTTCGCCGGATTCGACTTCGAGGTGGTGGCCGGCTTCGACGAGGCAGACATCGAGCGCTTGCTGAACGATGCGGGGATCGTGCGGCACCGCGGCAAGATCGAAGCGACCATCAACAACGCCCGTGCTGCCCTCGACACGATCGAGGTGCACGGCAGCCTAGCTGCATTCTTCTGGTCTTTCGAGCCGGGTCCCGAGGATCGACCGGCGGTCGTCGACTACCCATCACTCATCTCGATGCCGTCGACGCCCCACTCGACTGCCCTCAGCACGGCGCTGCGCAAGCTGGGCTGGCGGTTTGTCGGCCCGACCACCTGCTACGCGCTCATGCAGGCTTCGGGCATCGTGAATGATCATCTCGAGGGCTGCCACCGGCGGCCCGTCGTCGAAGCAGCCCGAACCGGCCTGGAACGACCGAGGTAGCCGACGACCCATGAGTTGCGCCGGGCGACTAGGGCTCTACGGTGACGACGCCGTCCTCTGTGGCCAGATGGGTCATCGGCACGTCGTGAGGCTCGGAAGGCAGCCGGTCGAAGACGAGTTCTCTGAGGGCCACGCCGACACGGGGGCAGTCTTCGGGCAGCCTGGCGAGCAACTCGTCGAAGTAGCCGACGCCGTGGCCCAGCCGGGTGCCGTGGCGGTCGAAGGCCACGCCGGGCACCAGTGCCAGCGACATGTGCCGGGGCTGCAACTCGAATGCGTCGGCCGTGGGCTGCGGGAAGCCGTACCGGTGCTGCTCCATCGCCCCGATGGCCGGGTGCAATGTGAGCGGACCGGCCGGGGGAGTGCGGGTGACCGCGAAGCGCTGCCAGCCGGCGGCGTCTGCCAAGCTGTCCAGTGATAGCTCGTCCGGCATCGCCCGGTAGAAGAGGATCAGATTGGCTCCCGGGGGCACGGGCCGACCGGCGACGGCAGCCGAGCGCTCGTCGAATGCCTCGATGAACGTCCGAAGCCCTGCCACCACGGCCGCTGTCGGCGCCGCGGAGACTGTCTGCCGGTGATTCCGAACCCACCGACGCCAGTCAGCCTTCGAAGCATCAGCCCCAGGTGTGTCGCCCATCGGTGAAACGCTAGGACTCCGTTCGGTTGCAGGGTGATCAGACGCCGCAAACTGCTTGGAAGCTTGAGCTTGACAACGTTGCGTTGGTCTGACTAAGTTCTGGGAGCGCTCCCAAAGGAGCTGTATGGCTGCACGCCTCAATCTGGAAGAAATCGGCCGTCGAGCTGGCGTTTCGCGCTCCACGGTCTCGCGTGTCGTCAACGGCGAGCCCAACGTCAGCGCCAAGACCAAGCGGAGGGTGGAAGCCGTCATCGCGGAAACCGGCTACCGGCCCCACGCCGCTGCTCGATCGCTGGCGTCGCGTCAGACCGGGGTGATCGGCCTGGTCATCCCGAGCGAAGCAGGCACGCTCTTCAACGACCCGTACTTCGGGCGACTGATCCTCGGCGCCAGCGATGCGATGAACGGCCTCGACATGACCCTCGCATTGTTCGTCTTCGGTGACGAAATCGACGAGAGCGCCATCATCTCCCGGGTCGTCAATCCTGGACTTGTCGACGGCGTCATCGTCACGGCGACGCGCATGGCCGACCCGCTGATCGACCACTTGCGTGACGCCAACATGCCATTCGTCGTCATCGGCCGGCCCGACAATCTGAGCGCGGTCTTCTCCGTCGATGCCGACAACCGCGGCGGTGCCCGGTCTGCAGCACTGCATTTTGCGCAGCTCGGGCGCCAGCGCCCTGCACTCATCGCACCGCCCTCGAACACCAGCGCAGGCGTGGACCGCCGCAGCGGCTTCCTCGACGGGCTCGCCGAAGCGGGTCTCAGCATCGACGGCCGCATCAGGGAAGGCGACTGGACCGAGGCCGCCGGCCGCAGAGCAATGGCTGAGTTGCTGGAGCGCCGTCCCGATGCGGTCTTCGTCGGCTCGGACCGCATGGCGGTCGGGGCGCTGCAGGCGATCCGCGAGGCAGATCTGCGGTGCCCCGAAGACGTCGCCGTGGTCTCCTTCGACGGCATCATCCCCGCCGACATGGTTGTGCCCCGGCTCACCTCGGTGGCTCAGCCGGTGCAAGAGGTGGGTGAGCGAGCGGTCTGGCTGCTGAAGTCGGTGCTGGACGGCCAGCTCACCAGCGCGGAGTCGGTGGTATTCCCGACCGAGCTCGTCATTCGAGAAACCTGCGGCGCTGCGTTGCCAGCAGCCGCACCGGCCGGGGCGTCCTGAACGTGCAGTCGCCGCCCGCCGCTCCGAAGTTTGCACTGTTGTGGGAGCGCTCCCATAACGACGGCCGATTCGAGAGCGGCCACGCCGCCCGCCGCGCCCGCTCAGCGCCTTGGGCCTGCGGCGGTGGTCCGCTCACCCGCACCACTGATCTGTCCACCACACACCCGGCCACACCCAGCGTGGTCACAACCAAAAGGGAAACCCCATGAAGAAAATAACTATCTGGCGGCTCTGTGCCGTCCTGCTCGCGTTCGGCCTGATAGGGGCCGCGTGCGGCAGCGACGACGACGGCGACTCGAGTGCGACCACTGCGGCTCCAGCCCCAGCGGCCACTGAGGCGCCCGCCGACCCAGAGCCCGAGCCCGAAGCGGAGATGCAGGAAGATGTCACGCTACGCGTGCTCGTCCACCAGAACCCGCCCATGGTGGAGTTCATGGAAGCGTTCAACGAGTCGTTCGAGGCGTCGCATCCGCACATCACGATCGACCTCTCGGTCGTCGAGGCAGGCGACCTGTCCATTGCGACACAGACCCGCCTGTCGGCTGGCGACATTGACGTCGTCGGCATCTTCGGCTTCTCGAACGCCGCGCAGGCCTACATGTCCGGTGCCGTGCCGCCTAACTGGCAGACGCTCATCGAGGCGGGGCTGCTGATGGATATCACCGGGCAGCCGTTCGTCGACAACTACGACGAGGCCACCATCGCCGACGCCGGCTCGTTCAACGGCAAGGTCTATTCCATCAACCTCGGCCGTGTCTCCTACAGCGGCATGTTCGTCAACAAGGACCTGCTCGCGGCCAATGGCCTCGACGTGCCGACCACCTGGGGCGAGCTGGTCACTGCCTGCGAGGTCGTCAAGGCCGCCGGCAACGAGTGCATGACCGTCGGCGGTGCCGACGGCTGGCCCGTGTTCGTCGGCGCGTACGGCCTGCTCGGCGCGATGTATCCCGATCAGGAGGCGCTCGTCGAGGGCCTGTGGACAGGAGACATCACCTGGGACAACGACCAGTCCGTCGAGATGTTCCGCCGGATGCAGATCTACACCTCCGACATGCTCGAAGAGGGCGTGACGGGGCTGTCCCATGACGCCGGTCCGCCCCGCTACGCAGCCGGCGACGTGGCCTTCATGCCCACCGGCGTGTGGCAGGCACCTGCCCTCGAGAGCGCGGAGCCCGACTTCGACTGGACCTATGTCCCGTTCCCGGGCAGCGACAATGCCGAGGACAACCAGTACCTGTTCGGCAAGTACGACCAGGGCTGGGCCATTGCGGCCGACACGCCGCACCCCGAAGCAGCACTCGCCTACCTCGAGGCCTTCTCCGCGCCTGACAACTACCAGGCGTTCGCCAATGCCGTCGGGTTCATCCCGACCCAGCCGACCGCCGTGCTCGACACCCACCTGGGCCGCGAGGTCGCTCCGTTCCTGGCGAACTACCGGGTCGGCTTCGAGCAGTACTGGGTAGCACCGGCCGGCGCAGGCCAGTGGGCGAACGGCTCACAGGCAGCTGCGTGGTTCTCACCCTTCAACGAGTGGACAGACCACGTCGCACTGGCTTCCCAGGCCCAAGCCGACCTGCAGGCCGGTCTCGACGCCAACTAGTTCTGCCGAGGAGTTCAAGAGCCCTCCCTACAGCGGTGCGGGCATCCTGTCCGTCCTGTCCGGATAGGCAGGATGCCCGCACCCCCTCCCTTGATCGGAGGCGACGGGTCGCATGAAGATCGTCACACGCGACTACCTGTTTGCCCGTGGATGGAAGAGCGCGGCCCCGATCCTGCTGCTGCTGCCCGGGTTCGGGCTGTACCTGCTCATCGCGGTCGGCCCGTCGCTGGCGACAGCGGTGTACTCGTTCACCGATGCCACCGGCATCCGTGGCATCGCCATCAACTGGCTCGGGTTCGAGAACTACGACGAGTTCCTCTTCCGGGGCGCCGCATCCCGCGACAACATCGCCGCGCTGCGGCGCACGCTGATCTTCTGCTTCTTCGTCACCACGATCCAGTTCTGTCTCGGGTTGCTGCTCGCGGTGCTGCTGAACACCCGGCTGCGCGGCAGGACGATCTTCCGCACGATCTTCTTCATGCCGGTCATCCTGGGCGTGGCCATCCAAGGCCTCATCTGGAAGCTGTTCCTGCTGCCGGGGGGCGGACCGGTGGCGGAGATGTTCTCGTGGATCGGCTGGAGCTCGGAGTTCCTCGGAGGGCAGCCCCGCCAAGCGTTCGCCTGGGTCATCGTGGTGCAGATCTGGGCCAATGTCGGCATCACGATGGTGATCTTCCTGGCCGGCATGCAGACCATCCCCGAGAGCCTCTATGAGGCAGCGCGCATCGACGGGGCGAGCGGCTGGCAGCTCTTCCGCAACGTGACCTGGCCGCTGCTCACGCCGGCGGTCAACACGAACTTCCTGCTGAACATCGTCGGCTCCTTGCAGGCGTGGCAGCTGTTCCTGGTGCTGATCGGCTACCGGCCGGGCACCCAGGTGCTCGGCTACCTCGTCTTCGCGGAAGGGTTCGGGCAGACCTCGGGCTCGGTGAGCAGTGCGTTCAGGCAGGGCTATGCGGCAGCGGCCTCGATCGCGCTGTTCATGCTGGTGCTGATCATCGCGCTGGCCGCCAATGCCTTCGTCAGCCGGCGTGAGAAGAAGTACCTGTCATGACGGTCGTCAGCCAAACCAGTCCCAGCGTCGGCGCCGGCGGGACGGAACCGGGCGAGGGGCCCCAGGTGGATCGCAGCGGCCGCACTGCCGCCCGCAGGCGCAAGATCTTCTCCTACGCGATCCTGCTGGCGTTCACCGCGCTCTATGTCGGGCCGATGCTGATGCTGGTGCTCACGTCGTTCAAGACGCTGCCCGAGTTCTTCAAGAACCCGACGGGATTGCCGGAGTCCTTCGGGTTCGACAACTTCGTCGAGGCGTGGGAGCAGGCCAACATTGCCCGCTACCTGGTGAACTCGGTTTTCTACACCGCGGTGGCGACGGCGATCTGCGTCTTCACCTCGGTACTGGTGGCCTTCCCGATTGCCCGCGGCTACTTCAAGGGCGCCAAGTACGTCTTGCTGCTGTATCTCGTGGCGCTGTTCCTGCCGCCTGCGTTGATCCCGCAGTTCCAGCTCATCTTGAACCTCGGCCTGTTCAACACCCGGACCGGGTTCATCCTGCTGTTCCTGGTCAACCCCATCGGCCTGATCATCCTCGTGAACTACATCAAGTCGATCCCGCGGGAACTCGACGAATCGGCGGCCGTGGACGGCTGCGGCTACTACCGCTTCATCTTCAAGATCGTCATGCCGCTGATCCGTCCCGCCATCGCGACGGTCACGGTGCTGCATGCGATCGGCATCTGGAACGAGCTGGTGCTGCCCACCATCTACCTGACCAGCGAGGACCTGTACCCCGTGACACGAGGCCTCATCGTGTTCGAGGGCCTGTACGGCAGCAACTGGCCCGCGCTGGCCGCTGCCGTGCTCATCCTGATGACGCCGATGCTGGTGCTGTTCCTGTTCCTCCAGCGCTACATCATCTCGGGACTCACCGCAGGCGCGGTCAAGGGCTGATGGTGCGACGCAAGACGCTTCTGGGCGCGGGCGGTCAAGGGCTGATGTCGAAACGCCGGAACTGCTTGGGCTCCGCCGGCCGTTGGGTCAGCGCTGCGCTGTGCGTGGCCTTCGTCGCAAGCGCCTGCGCTGGCTCGACGACAGCGGAATCGGAGGCAACGCCCCCCACCGCCGCACCGGACACGGCAGCAGCAACCACCACCGCTGCCGCGACCACGGCCGCGCCCACAACTACCACCGAGGCATTCACACCGGCCATCGAGGCCCCGCCCCCCATCCCGATCCGCGACGAGCCGGGCTGGGAACTGGTGTGGCACGACGAGTTCGACGGCGACGAGATCGACCTGTCGAATTGGACCTATGACATCGGGGGCTGGGGCTGGGGCAACGGCGAAGCGCAGTACTACACCTCGCGCCCCCGAAACGCCCGCGTCTCGAACGGGCTGCTGATGATCGAAGCCCACCAGGAGAAGTACGAGAACTCCTACTACACCTCGGCCCGGATGCTCACCCAGGGGCTGCGTGAGTTCTCCTACGGGCGCATGGAAGCGCGGATCAAAGTGCCGGCCGGGGCCGGGCTGTGGCCGGCGTTCTGGATGCTCGGCTCGGACTTCATTCACCGGGCCGAGGACGAAGCGCACCGCTGGCCCTTCGTCGGCGAGATCGACATCATGGAGTACGTCGGCCGCGAGCCCGATCTGATTCTGGGCACCGTGCATGGACCCGGCTATGCAGGGGCACTCGGGCTGTCCAAGTGGTTCCGCCAGGACTACCCGATCGCCGACGAATTCCACACCTACGCAATCGAATGGGACTACGACGGCATCCGATGGTTCTACGACGACCAGATGTACTACGACCTGCCGCGCACCGGGGTGGGCAACCGGGAGTGGGTCTTCGACGGCGACTTCTTCCTGATCCTCAACTTGGCCGTCGGCGGGCTGTTCCCGGGCCCCATCGCCCTCGACCTGGAGTTCCCCGTGCAGATGTATGTGGACTACGTGCGCGTCTACCAGCGAGATTCAGGGGCGGGGGCGTAACCGAATGACTCATGCACCCGCCATCGTCGAGCCCTCCGGCGAGATCTGCACCGAAGACGGGCGCGAGTGGTACCGGATCACCGACTACGACCACGCTGAGCCGTTTCTCATCAACGTGGTCACGCTCGGCGACCTGTGGCTGTTCGTGTCATCGAGCGGAGCGCTGACCGCAGGCCGCTACAGCGCAGATCTGGCGCTGTTTCCCTATGAGACCGATGACCGGCTGCATCGCAGCGGCGGCCGGACGGGTCCCCTCACCCTGATACGAGGTGCTGGTCATCTCTGGGAGCCGTTCGCACCGCACGCGCCGATGGGTTCGGTGCGTCGCACCATCGCCAAGACCGTGGAAGGAGACCAGCTCCGCTTCACCGAGCAGCACGACGATCTCGGACTCACCTTCAGCTACACATGGTCCGCTACGCCGGAGTACGGCTTCGTGCGCAGCTGCGAGCTCACCCGCTCGCCAGACCGCGCCGCCATCGATGTGGAAGTGCTCGACGGGCTGATCGACGTGCTTCCCTCAGGCGTCGAGCTGGCGGTGCAGCAGCAGTCGAGCACGCTGGTGGATGCCTACCGTCGCAGTGAGTACGACGGCGAAACGGAACTCGCACTCTTCACGCTCGAGGCGCTGATCAGCGACCGTCCCGACCCGGCTGAGTCGCTGCACGCCGCGGTGGTGTGGTCACGCGGACTCGGCGGCGCCCAAGTCGTCCTTTCCGATCGGCAGGTGAGACTGTTCCGCTCAGGCCACGCGCTCGAGCCCGAGCACCTGGTGACCGGCCGCAAGGGGTCGTTCCTGCTCGCCGGAGCTGCGCGGCTCGAGCCCGGCACACCTCTGGAATGGGTCACGGTCGCCGATACCTCCCGATCCCATGCCGATGTCGCACAGCTCCGCCGCTGGCTGGGGGAGACACCCGATCCTCGGCCGGAACTCGGGGCCTCGGTCGATCGAATGCGAGGCGAACTCGTGCGGCTCGTGGCCTCCGCCGACGGGCTGCAGCGCACCGCAGATCGCCGCGTCGACATCAACCACTACTCGAACGTTCTCTACAACTGCATGCGCGGGGGAGTGCCGCTCGACGACTACCGCGTCGAGGTCGCCGACGTCGGCAAGTTCGTGACCGCACGGAACACCGATGCGGCGCAACGGTTCGCGGCCAAGACCGCTGGAGGGGATACGACAGTCGGCCTGGGCGAGCTGCATCGGGCCGTCGTCGACGACACGGATCTGTTTCGGCTGGTGGACGAGTACCTGCCGCTGTCGTTCAGCCGCCGCCACGGCGATCCGAGCAGGCCATGGAACGAATTCCGCATCGGTGCTGACGGCGAGTCGTCCAACTTCGCCTACGAGGGCAATTGGCGTGACATCTTCCAGAACTGGGAGGCGTTGGTCACCAGCTTTCCCATGCTGGCCCATGCAGTCGTGGCCAAGTTCCTGAATGCCTCGACCTGCGACGGCCACAACCCGTACCGGATCACCAGCGACGGCGTCGACTGGGAGATGCCCGACGAGGGCTACTGGTCGAACTTCGGCTACTGGGGCGATCACCAGATCGTCTACCTGCACCGCCTGCTGGAGCTCGCTCGCCGCCACGTACCCGGTCTGCTCGAATCGCTGCTCGGGTGGGTCGGCTACGCGTCGGCGAACGTCCCGTACCGCATGCTCCCGTACCGGGCCATGGTCGCGGACCCCAAACGCACGCTGCGCTTCGACGCGGATGCCCAAGCCCAGATTGACGAACGGACCCGGCGGCTCGGCGCCGACGGCAAGCTCGTGCTCGACGAAGGCGGACGTGTGCATCACGTATCGCTCGCGGAGAAGCTGCTGCTGCCGGCATTGGCGAAGATCTCCAGCCTGGTGCCCGGCGGCGGCATCTGGCTGAACGCGCAACGGCCCGAGTGGAACGACGCGAACAACGCGCTCGCGGGCATCGGCCTGTCAGTGGTCACCGTCTTTCACCTGAGCGACTACCTCGCCTTCATAGACAGCCTGTTCGCCGACTGCGACGCCGAGACTGTTCCTCTGAGCCCGTCGGTAGCCATATGGCTCGAGGAGATACTGCGAATCTGCGAGGAGCACGCCGATCTCGCCGATCCCGAACAGCTCGACGACAGCAGTCGCCGATCGTTCTCGAATCGGCTGGGCACGGCGTTCGAGGAATTCCGCGCCCGCATCTACGACCAACTGCCCGAGCCGCCGCTGCCCACCCCGTTGGCTCGCCTGCGCCGTCTGGTGTCCGCAGTGCACCCCCACCTCGACGCGGTCACCGAGGCTGCTCGCCGGCCCGACGACCTCGTCGACGCATACCGCCTGGTGACCTTCGATTCCGGGGTTGCCCGTGTGGAGTCGCTGCCGCTCATGCTCGAAGGGCAGGTAGCCGTGATGGGATCGGACACGACGAGCCCCGCGGCGGCTGCCGGCATTCTCGACTCGCTGTTTGCCAGCGACCTGTATCAGACCGACCGGCGATCGTTTCTGCTCCATCCCGGTGACACGCGACCGGGTTTCATGGAGCGCAATCGTGTGCCGCCGGAGCGGATCACACCCGAGCTGCGGGGTGTGCTCAACGGCCGCACCGAGCTGCTCGAGCAAGACGCGGAGGGCAGCATCCGGTTCGCGAGCTGGCTGACCAGCAGCCGGGAGCTCGGCGGTGCGCTCGACGAGCTGCAGTCGGCGTCACGCATCAGCGCAGCAGAGCGCGCGGAGATCGCCTCGGCATACGAAGCAGTGTTCGGCCACCAGTCGTTCATCGGACGTGCGCAGACGATGTACCGCTACGAGGGCCTCGGCTCGATCTACTGGCACATGGTCATGAAATTGCTGGTCGCAACCCAGCGTCAGATCACCGTCGCAGTCGACAGCGGCGCCGACGGCGACCTCATCGACCGGCTCATCGACCACTACCGCCGAATCCGGGCCGGTCTCGGCTTCCTGAAGTCGGCCAGTGAGCACGGCGCTTTCCCGCTCGAGCCGTACTCGCACACGCCTGCGGGTGCGGGTGCACAGCAGCCTGGGATGACTGGCGCCGCCAAGGACGGGATCCTGCTTCGTTGGGGGGAGCTCGGGGTGCAAGTGCGCAATGGGCGGGTGCGCTTCCGTCCGTTGCTGCTCGATCCCGACGAATTCCTGCAAGCTTCGACACCGTGGACGCCGCTTGGGCCCGACGGGCAGCTCGGCGCCGGCACGTTGGGGTTCACCTACTGCGGCGTGCCAGTGATCTATCGGCTGGCTGAGGGCCGCCCGTCGCTGGTGGTGACGGCGGGCGAAGGTGCTTCGGTGGTGGCTGGCGACGAGCTCGATGCCGACACGAGCGAGTTGTTGTTCAGCCGTTCGGCAGCGATCGCCAGCATTGAGGCCAGCGTCGAGCTGTGGCCGCATCGGTCTGCGGAGTCGCGAGCTGCCGCCTCACCCACCCGCATCCCCTGATCACCCACGCCGACGAGGAGTCAGCACCGTGGCATCGATCACCATCGACCAGATTGACAAGGTTTATCCGAACGGCTTTCAGGCGATCCACGAGCTCGCCTTGGAAGTCGCAGACGGCGAGTTCGTCGTGCTCGTCGGTCCGTCCGGCTGCGGAAAATCCACCGCCCTGCGGATGGTTGCGGGTCTCGAGGAGATAACGAACGGCGAACTGCGGATCGGCGAGCGCGTCGTC
This sequence comes from Candidatus Poriferisodalis sp., assembly GCF_965208555.1. Classification (GTDB taxonomy): domain Bacteria; phylum Actinomycetota; class Acidimicrobiia; order Acidimicrobiales; family Poriferisodalaceae; genus Poriferisodalis. The sequence goes on from NZ_OZ242342.1 coordinate 2,453,716, forward strand.
AATGACGTCGAGCCCAAGAACCGGGACATCGCGATGGTGTTCCAGAACTACGCCCTGTACCCCCACATGACGGTGGCCGAGAACATCGGCTTCGCGCTCAAGCTGGCCAAAGTCCCCAAGGCCGAGGTCGCTGCACGCGTCGCTGAGGCAGCCCAGATGCTCGAGCTCACCGATCAGCTCGCGAGCAGGCCCTCGCAGCTCTCGGGCGGCCAGCGTCAACGCGTCGCGATGGGACGTGCCATCGTGCGCGAGCCGGCGGCATTCCTCATGGACGAGCCGCTGTCCAACCTCGACGCGAAGCTACGTGTGCAGATGCGAGCCGACATCTCACGGCTCCAGCGCCAGCTGGGAGTGACCACCATCTACGTGACCCACGACCAGGTCGAGGCCATGACAATGGGCGACCGGGTGGCCGTGCTCAAGGACGGCTGTCTCCAGCAGGTCGACACACCGCAGCATCTCTACGACCGCCCCGACAACGTCTTCGTGGCTGCCTTCATCGGCTCGCCGTCGATGAACCTGTACGAAGCCACGCTCAAGGGCCGGGAGCTGCAGCTGGGAGACGAGTCCCTGACGCTCCCCGAGGCCACGTTCGATCAGCGCCCTGCGCTGGCGAGCTACGAGGGCCGCAAGATCGTCGTCGGCATCCGCCCCGAGGACCTCGAGGACGCGTCCTTGGCTGCCGGCACGGCCGACGGCGCGACGATCTCTTCAACCGTCGAGCTCACCGAGTCGCTCGGCAGCGAGATCGTGATTCACTTCGCGCTCGACGCCGCCCGTGTGGATCCAGGCAATCCTGACGCTGCTGACGATGTGTCTGATGCTGACGCCGTGGCACGCTTCGACCCTCGCAGTGCCTGCCGCGCCGGGGGGCCCGTCGAGATCGCAGTCACCGTCGAGAACCTCCACTTCTTCGACCTCGACAGCCACGAAGCAATCTGGGACTGAGCCGCAAAACAGCCTCCGCGCTGCTCATCACGCTGCAGCGCTGGACCCGGCGGGAGGCAGTCGTACACTTCGCGTCGTGGGGATCGGGGAGGTGACGCTCCCGCCGCTGTACGACCGGCCGCCTCGACCGCTGGCCATGGCGCGCTGGACGGTCACCAAGCTCCTGTGGTGGCAGGGCGGTCTGTGGATCGCGGTGGGCGTGGCGGCGTGGAACTGGCTCACGCCGTCGCTCGAGAACTTTGCGACACCAGCGGCGTGGGCCGTCGCACTGGTGTACCTGCGCAACGTGGCGCTGATGATCGCGGTGGCAGGCGGTCTGCACTGGTGGCTGTTCATCCGGCGCAGCCAGGACACCCAGCACAAGTACGACGAGCGATGGCTGTCGGTGGGTCGCCGCCCGTTCCTGTTCCGCAACCAGACGCGTGACAACGTCTTCTGGTCGCTGGCCAGCGCCTGCTCCGTCGCGGCGCTGTACGAGTCGCTGATGCTGTGGCTGTACGCCAACGATCTCATCTGGACCGTTCCGGCAAGCGGAAGCCTGCTGGCACTGGGCTACACCGCGGCGCTGACGCTGCTGATCTTCCCGCTGGGCTCGGTGCACTTCTACGCCAACCACCGGCTGCTCCACACCAAGCACCTGTACCGCTGGGCTCATTCGCTTCACCACCGCAACGTGAACATCGGCCCGTGGTCGGGCGTGTCGATGCACCCGCTCGAGCACGTGCTGTACCTCTCGGCGCCGCTCATGTTCCTGCTGATCCCGGCGAACCCCTACGTGATCACGCTGACCGCCACGTACTTCCTGCTGTCACCGGCAGCGTCGCACTCCGGATTCGACCGCTTCGTCGTGGCCGGCGGTCGCACCGTGGCCGGCGGCGACCGCTTCCACACACTCCACCACCGGTACTTCGACTGCAACTACGGAACGGCGATCGTGCCGCTCGACAAGTGGCTCGGCACGTTCCACGACGGCAGCGACGAAGCCATCTTGAAGATCAACCGCCGCCCTCAGGCAGCCCGCTAGGCGATCGTCTCAGGCTCGGTGGTGACGAGCAGCTCGGCGACCGATGCGGTGTTGGGCAGCCGCAGGATGGCCGCGAGGGCCTGGGCCAAGTCGTCGGCTTGGATCATGATCGACGGGTCCACGCCGAAGCCCGAGGTCATGTCGGTCTGCACATAGCCCGGGCACACGGCCGTGCAGCGAATCCCATCGGGAAACGTCAGGTGACGCACTGAGTGGTGCAGCGCCATCGCGGCGTGCTTGCTCATGGCGTACCCCGGTGCGAACGTGCCGCGCACTCGCTTGCCCGACATCGAGATCACGTTCACGATGCGGCCCTCTCCGCTGCTGCGCAGGTGGTCGAGCGTGGCACGGATCATGCGGAACGGCCCCTTCGCGTTGACCTCCCACATCTCGTCCAACGTGTCCTCAGTCAGCTCTTCGAGGGCATCGGGATGTGCGACGCCCGCGTTGTTCACGAGGCAGTCGATCCGGCTGTGCGCCGACATCGTCTCTGCAGCCCATCGCTCGGCGGCGCCGTCCTCGATGGCGTCGTAGCGGTGCAGCGTCACGGCCGGTCCTTGATCTCTGCGGTACCGGGATACCGAGGCTTCGAGCGAAGCGAGATCGCGTGCAGCCAGCGCCAGCGCCCAGCCGTCCGCGTGCAGTGCCGCGGCGATGGCTTCGCCGATGCCGCGATTCGCACCGCTGATCATCGCCACGCAACCGGTGATGTCTCGCATCTCGCACTCCTCTCCTGCCAGTTCATCCCGACGCGCTTCGGTGACCCGCAGTAGCGTTCGCAATCGGCCTCGCCGTGACACCGGCCGGCCGATCCGGAGGCTAGGTCGATGGTGCAGAGTTTGTCGGGGGGCAGCGACGGGGCTGCATACCTCCCCGGCTCGCCCGAACGCGACGAGCTGGCACGCCGCACCATCCGGGTGCTGCAGCTCGGGGTGATCCCCGGCGGGCTGGCCATGACGGCGTCGTTCGCCGCGGCCACCCTGCTCGCCGACCAGATGACGGGCAGTGAGACGAAGGCCTCGCTGGCCGCCGTGTGCCTCAGCATCGGCGGCACGCTCGCGGGCATCCCGCTCGCCGCGCTGATGGCCCGGCACGGCCGCCGCGCCGGACTCGCCGCCGGCTACTCCACCGGCGCCATCGGCGGCACGCTGGCGCTGCTGTCGGCGTTCACCGGCCGCTACTCGATGCTGGTGGCCGGCATGGTGCTGATCGGCACCGGCCAAGCCGCCAATCTGGCCGCGCGCTACGCCGGTGCTGACCTCGCGACCGACGAGAACCGGGCCCGCTCCATCAGCCTCGTGCTGTGGGCCAGCACGGTCGGCTCGGTGCTGGGGCCCACCGTCGCGCTCGGCCTCAAGAGCCTCTTCGCCGACACCGAGGGGTTGAGCGGCTTCGCACTGCCGTACGCCATGACGCTGGGTCTCTTCGGTCTCGCAGCAGTCAACATCTGGCGCCGTCTGCGCCCAGATCCGTTGCACGTCGTGGCTGCAGACGCAGGCTCGACAAGCGTCAAGCTGCCGAGCTTGGCCGAGGCCGGCCGCATCCTGGCCCATCCCGTGGCGTCCATTGCGCTGATCGGAATGATGCTGTCGCAGGCGGTGATGATCGGCGTCATGACCGTGTCGCCGATCCACATGTCCCAGGGCGGCCAGAACCCGCTGATCATCGGCGTCATGCTCTCGCTGCACATCGCCGGCATGTTTGCGTTCTCGCCGTATGTGGGCTGGCTGGTGGACCGTGTCGGCGGTCAGGTCATCATCGTTGCGGGTGCGCTCGTGCTCACCGTCGGCGCTGCACTGGCCGCAAACACCGATGCCTCTCACGCGACGGGGCTGCTGTTGGGGCTGTTCCTCATCGGCATCGGCTGGAGCTGCTGCGTGGTGTCCGCCAGTGCGCTGCTGACGGCGTCGTTTCCGCTGGAGCGCCGCGTCAGCGTGCAAGCCACCGCCGACGTGCTGATGACGGCACTCGGCGCGGCCGCCGGCGTGAGCTCAGGCCTGGCGGTAGAGCACCGCTCCTATGCCGATCTCGCGACCTGGGGAGCGTGGGTAGCCGTAGCGCTCGGCATCGCGGCCGTCGTGATGCTGGTGCGGAACTTCCGGGTGACCCGGCGCTTCACGGCCTGATCAGCCGCTCGGCTGGATGTTCAGAACAGGCCGTCGAGGCAGGCGGCGAGCTTTGAGTCAGCCGCCGCCGGCAGGGCAGTGAGACGCGACAGGAACGACACCGAGACGAAATCGCCCATGACGGCGCCGGTGTCGACTTCGGCTGGCATGTCGACTGCGTCGCCCCACTCCATGGCGACTCGGAACGCGTCTGCGTTGTCGGGATGCGGCTCCAGGCTCACCGACGTGATCGAACGCGGCGGCAGGGTGCCCACTTCGGTGAACCGCCAGCCTTTCATGTCGGCGACCTCACGATTCGGCACATTGAGGTTGACTGCCCACGCCGATTCGTGTTCATCCGCGAGCAGCCCGCTGAGCACAACGCTGGCAACCTCGGCCGCCGCATGCCACTTCTGGTCTGCGATGGCGTCTTCCCAGCCTTGGCCCTCAACCCCGAATCCCTCAACGGTCTGACTCACCGCCAAGCCCGGGATATTGCCGTTGCGGCCCGTCAGCACCGCGCCGACGGTGCCGGAGTGGTACACGGAACGGCCGACGTTGGCGCCCGGGTTGATCCCTGACACGACCAGGTCCACCGGACCGAAGGCACCCAGCCGGGCGAACATCACGCACAGTGCCGGCGCCCCTGAGACCGCCCAAGCATCGGCGACGCCGTCGAAGCGCACTTTGTGCACCTGAGGGTCCATCAGATGCAGCGGACCGATCGCGGCGCCGGCGCCCGAGTACTCGGAATCGGGTGCGACCACGACGACATCGCCGTGCGCAGTCATTGCGCTCGCCAGCACGTGCAATCCCTCGGAGGAGATTCCGTCATCGTTGGTCACCAGGATCCGCACCGTGTCGAAGGTACCGCCCGCCGGTGACGTATCGACGTATAGCTGCCAAACGGGATGTGTCGCCTCCGTGGCAAGCTGTCTCGCTGTGAGGGAGCTGACCGAGCCGTCGGCGACTGAGGCCGGCACCGGGCGCCAGTTGCGCGTCCTGCACACCTCTGACGTGCACATCGGGCACGTGCGCGGGCCGCATGGCAGCCACCGCGACGTGTGCCAGTGCCCGATCCATGCCATCGCCGCGACTGCCGTGGCACATGCAGCCGATGTCCTGCTGATCGCGGGAGATCTGTTCGACCACGCCCGGCTGAAGCGTTCCGACGTCGCACACACGATGGAGCTGCTCGGTCGCGTCGATGCGTCAGTGGTCATCATCCCCGGCAACCACGACGTCCATGACGAGCAGTCGCTGTGGGGGACACATGCGGATCATGAGCACCGGCTCGAAGTCACCGGTGCCGGGGTGATCTTTCTTGACGACCCCGAGGGCGCGGTGTTGCACTTCGGCGAGCACGACCTGACGCTGTGGGGTCGGGCGATGGACGCCCACCACTCCGAGTACCGGCCCCTTGCAGGCGTGCCGGCGCGCCCTGACGATGGCTGGTTCATCGCTGCAGGGCACGGGCACTTCCAGCGCAACGCTGACGACGCGCACCGGTCATCGCCGATCACCGCCGAAGAGATCGAGGCCACGGGGGCCGACTATGTGGCGCTCGGCCACTGGCATGTCACCACCGATGTCTCGGTCGGCGATGTCCTCGCTTGGTATCCGGGTGCTCCCATGGGCACGCCGTCGAACGAGACGGCCTGCTTGGTCACGTTCTCGCAGCACGCCGACGGCAGCGCTGGTGCCGTGGCCGTTGACCATGTGGCCGTCGCCCCTCCTCTCGATGGTTGCGCGCAACGACCCTGAACCGGCGCGCCCCGAGCGGCGCTGAGCGCGCGCCGAGAGCCGCTCACGAACTCCGGTGACTACAGCTCCGCCGCGGTGCGGTCGATGCGTCGCTGGAGTGACTCGCACTCGCTCATGTGTCGCATGGCCTCGGACTTGGCAGTGCCGTAGTCCTCGGCGACCTGGCGCGCACGCTCGGGGTCGTCATAGGTAGCCGGCTCGCCGAGCAGCGCCTGCAGCTCGGCGACACGGTGCTCGGCGGATTCCCAGGCTCGCTCGGCCGCGGCCAGCTCCTTGCGCAGGTCCGCAGTCGCATCGTGGGCCGCCTGACGCCTGCTGGCTCCTGCACGGCGGCGCTCGGCCGCGGCCGACCGGGATGTCAGTGCTTCAGGTGCGCCTTCGGCCTGATCCCCGCCGGTCCGGCCGCCGGTGCTGCCGCCAGCGGTCCGCCTTGTGCTCAGCCCCGGCGGCCGCAGCAGATCTTCGTCGACGCCAGGGTGCAGGGTGGCGGTGCCGTCGCGCACCACGATCAGCGAGTCGGCGACGCTGCGGATGAGGTGGCGGTCATGAGTGACGAGCAGCACCGTGCCCGGGTACACCGACAGCGCATCCTCCAGCAGATCGCAGCTCGGCAGATCGAGATGATTCGTCGGCTCGTCGAGCACGAGCAGGTTCACCGGGTTCGCCATCGTGATGCCGAGCGCCAGTCGGGTGCGCTCGCCGCCGGAGAGATCCGCCACCTTGCGGTCCGCCGCGTCGCCCGGAAACCCGAACCCGCCGAGCATCGTGCGGACATTCCGTCCGGGCTGATCGCCCACCGAGGCGGTGAACTCCTCCACGACTGACCGTCGAGGATCCATGACCTCGGCGAGGTGCTGAGCGAACGTGGCCATGTCCACGTTGCGGCCGCGGTGCAGTTCGCCGCCGAGGACGCCCAATTCGCCCTGCAGCACCCGCAGCAGTGTCGTCTTGCCTGCGCCATTCGGACCGACGACCCCCACCTTGGTGCCGCGTTCGATGACGAGGTCCACTTCTTCGAGCACCGGCGCGTCGCCGTCGGCATAGCCCACCGAAGCGCCGATCATCTCGACGACCACCCGCGACGAGCGCCGCGGCGTGCCGAAACCGAAGCGGGCCGCCAGCTCCTTGCGGGTCGGGACCTCGACTGGTTCGAGCTTCGCCAGTGCCTTGATCCGGCTCTGCACCTGCCGAGCCTTCGTGGCCTTGTAACGGAACCGCTCGATGAATCGCTCGGTGTGAGCGCGCCGGCGAGCCTGTTGCGCCGCAGCTGCCTCAGCGGCCGCAATCCGCTCCTCGCGGGCCACGACGAACTCGGCGAAGCCGCCGACGTGCTCGTATGCGGTCGTGCCGTCCATCTCGATCACACGGTTGGCGACGGCGTCAATGAAGTCACGGTCATGACTCACAAACAGCAGCCCGCCCTCCCAGGCGGCGAGTTGATCCTCCAACCACGCCACCGAGTCCACGTCGAGATGATTCGTGGGCTCATCAGCGAGCAGCACGTCGGGCTTCGCCAGCAGCAGTTGGGCGAGCGCCACCCGCATCCGCCAGCCACCCGAGAGCTGCGCTACCGGGCGCTGCGCATCGTCGGCTGCAAAGCCCAGGCCGGCGAGCACCCGGTGAGCCTCTGCTTCGAAGCCGTAGCCGCCGATCTGGCGAAAGTGGGCCTCGAGCTCGCCGTAGCGCGCGAGCACCTCGTCGTGATCCGGCGCGTCGACATCGGCCAGGCGCGCTTCCAGCGATCGAAGTTCAGCCGTCATCGCGGTGACGTCGCCCGTTCCGGCCATCGTCGCGTCGAGCACGGTGCCCTCGGTGATCTCGTCGAGTTCTTGGGGCAGGTAGCCGAGTGTCAGCCCGCTCTGGCGGTGGACCTCGCCCTCGTCGGGCTCGTTGATGCCGGTCAGGATCTCCAGCAGGGTCGTCTTGCCGACGCCGTTGCCGCCCACCAAGGCGATGCGTCGACCGGCCGCGAGCTGTACGTCCACGCCGGCAAACAGCCGCCGCGGCGGGTACGACTTGCCCAGCCCCGAACCCCACAGCACGGCGAGAGTCTGCCCGTGGGCCGACGGCGGGACGCGCGTGGACGTCCCGAGCTACGAGAAGTGAGGCGCGACGTCGGCCATGAAGGCCCGCAGCGCATCCAGGCGGCCCTCGATACCGCCTCGCGCCACCGGGTCGAGCACGAAGTGCGTCACTCCAGTTTCTGCGACTTGGCCGACCATGTCGATCATCTGCTCGGTGCTGCCTGCGACCGACACTGCTGGCTTCATCGCCGACGCAGGATCGAGGTAGTAGCGCAGCGACAGCGTGATCTCGCTGCGGTCGCGGCCCACCGCATCGCACGCGTCACCCACCTGGCTCCAGCCTGCAGCGACGTCGTCGAGGGTCTCGAACGCTGCATGGAAGCCATGCCCATGGCGTGCCACGCGCCGGTAGGCAGCGGCGGTGTTGCCGCCGACCCACACCGGCACCGGATCCTGCACGGGCTTGGGTTCGAAGCCGACAGCGGGGAACGAATAAAACTCGCCGTCGAAGCTCGGATCGTCCTCGGCGAACAGCGTGCGGAACACCTCCAGCTGCTCGTCTGAGCGTTTGCCACGGCGATCCCACGGCATGCCCAGCACTTCGGCTTCCTCGCGCATCCAGCCCACGCCCACGCCCAGAATGAGCCGGCCGTTCGACAGCACGTCGATGGTCGCCAGACGCTTCGCCGTCTCCACCGGCGGCCGGTACGGCAAAATCAGCACGCTGAAGCCCAGCCGCAGGTTCTCGGTGACCGCCGCGACGAACAGCAGTGTGCCGATGGGGTCGAGCCAGCCCGTCTTCGGTGGTGCCGGGAACGAGCCGTCGTCGGAGTACGGGTACTTCGACACCAGCTCGGCGGGCCAGCAGACATGATCGGATGCCCAGCCCGAGGCGAAGCCGAGCCGGTCGACTTCCGAGGCGAACGATGTGAGCCCGTCGCGAGTACCGACGCGGCCCAAGTGCGGCAGAGTGACTCCCCATTCCATGGGGCGACACGCTATGCCGTGCACGCCTGCCTGCGCCCGCTGCGGAGGCGACAGAAGACGCAGTGGGGGATTGTCACGGGATCGTCGCACCCCGGCGGGAAACGCCTTGCTGTACGCGATTACTCTCGCGCGCACCGCCACAGCGGTCCTTGTGACAGGGGCTCCGGTTGCTCGCCGTCAACTTGCGATGCCGCGGTGGCTGATGTTCCACCGAGGAGGGAACCCATGCAACTTTCCAAGAACCGCCTTTTGCGCTTGCTAGCGCTGCTCTTCGCGTTCTCGCTCGTAGCGGCCGCTTGCGGTGGCGACGACGGCGATGACGACGCCGGCGAGACCCAGACCACCGAGGCCATGGCCGAAGAAGAGGAGATGGCCGACGAAGAGGAGATGGCCGAAGAGGAGGAAATGGCCTCCGACGAGCCGGAGGAAGAAGCCGGCGGCCTCAGCCAGGACGTCATCGAGCAAGCCTCTGAAGAAGAGGAGATGGCCGACGACGACGAAATGATGGACGACGAGGAGATGATGATGGAGTTTGACCGCTCCACCATCGAGGGCATCTTCGAAGAGGCCGAGTATCGCCGTGCGAGGGTCGTCGAGCGGATCACCGCTCACATCGAGTCCGGCGAGTGGGGCGTCGGCGAGGACAACGTCCTCCGCGGCCCGGAAGGCTTCGTCATCGACCTCAACGAGTGTCCCGAAGACTGGTCCAACACCGAGGGCATCACCGACACGGAGATCCGTCTCGGCCAGACCGGTCCGCAGTCAGGCACCCTCGCGCTGTACGGCAACGCCCGCCTGGGCTGGCAGACCTATCTCCTGCATGTGAATGCCGAAGGCGGCATCGCCGGCCGCGATGTGGTCATGAAGTCCTACGACGACGCGTACGTGGCGGCACAGACCATCGAGTTCGTGGATGAGCTGATCGAGAACGACAATGTGTTCGCGATCCACACGCTGGGCTCGCCGAACACGCTGGCGGTGTACGACACGCTGAACGCCGAGTGCATCCCGCAGCCGTTCGTGTGGACCGGGCACCCCGCGTGGGGCGACCCCGAGGTGCACCCGTGGACCACGGGCAGCATCCTGTCGTACTCGACCGAGTCCGTGCTGTGGGGCAACTGGATCAAGGAGAACCTTGCCGACCAGCTGCCGGTCGTGGTGGCCGGTCTGGTGATGGACAACGACTTCGGCCTCGCATATGAGCTGGGCTTCGAGGAGTACGCGCACAACAACCCCGACGTGGTGTCGGAGTTCGTGCCGGTGCGCCACGACCCGGCCTCGCCGACGATCACCAATGAGATCACGACCATCGCCGCAAGCGATCCGGACGTCTACATCTCGATGACCGCAGGCAATGCGTGTCTGCTGGCCGTCCAGGAAGTTGCGGCGTCCGGCTTGAAGGACGAGATCTCGGCGGCGTTCACGCCGTCGGTGTGCAAGGCCCCGGCTAGCTGGATTGCCCCGGCAGGCGATGACGGCCATGGCTGGTACATCGTGGGCGGCGGTGTGAAGGACACCACCGACCCGGCGCTCATCGGCAGCGATGCATTCATCGACTTCATCATCGAGAGCCTCGAGGCCAATGACCTCGATCCCACCATCTCAATGTTCGGCAACGGCTACATGCTGGGCTACCCGTACGTGGAGGCGCTGCGCATCGCAGCCGAGCTGCCTGCAAGTGCGAACAACCCCGCAGGCCTGAACCGGGCGAACTTCATCCTGGCGGTGCGGGCGATCGACATCCACCACCCGATCTTCCTGGACGGCATCACGTTCGCCATGAACGGCAACGCCGATGCTTTCCCGATCGAGGGCACGGATATCAGCCAGTACGACTCGTCCAACCACTCCTGGGTTGTCTCGAACGTCATTGACGTGAATGGCGCTTCAGGCAACTGTGTCTGGGACAAGGACAACGGCGGCTGCCGCTGATCTAGGGCTGTAGCTAGTCCTTCCTGACTGACATCGACGCAGCGGTCGTCGCTGCCGGGATCTGATCTCGGCAGCGGCGGCCGCTCGTCGCGGCAACACGACATGCGGCAAGCGATTAGCTTCGGCGGGACTATTGGGCGTCAGTGGGCCGTTCGGTCGCTGGTGCGGGGACACATCAAGGAGTCTCATATGACCGGATCACACCGACGGCTATGGCGCCTGCTGGCGCTGCTGTTCGCGTTCTCGCTTCTCGCCGCTGCGTGCGGCGGCGGTGACGACGACGATGCGGGCGACGGCACCACGGACGCCGGCACGCAGACAGCCGATGAGGACATGGCCGATGAGGACATGGCCGACGAGGAGATGGCCGACGAGGCTGAGCCGGAGGACGAAGGCTCCATCGGCGGCGGCATCACCCAGGAGGCGTTGGAGGAAGACGCCGCCGAAGACGAGGAGATGGCCGACGAGGAGATGGCTGACGACATGACGGCCGTCAACCCTGACGATTTCGACCTGTCCACGATCGACGGAATCTGGGAGCTGGCCGCTGCACAGCGTCAGGCCATCGTCGACAAGCTCACTGCCGGCATCGAGTCCGGAGAGTGGGGCGTCGGCGACGACGGCATCCTGCGGGGGCCGTCGGGCTTCGAGATCGACATGAACGAGTGCCCGGCGGACTGGTCCGATACCACCGGCATCACCGAGGACACGATTCGCATCGGTCAGACGACGGTGAAGTCGGGCAATCTGGCTGCATACGGCGACATCACTGTTGGCTGGGAGAACTACTACGAGTACGTCAACGCGACCGGCGGCGTAGCCGGCAAGGACATGGTGCTGATCTCCCGTGACGACGGTTATGTGGCAGCCCAGACCATCGAGTTCATCGACGAGCTGATCGAGTCGGAGAACGTCTTCGCGCTGCACACGCTCGGCTCGCCGAACACGCTGGCCGTGTACGACCAGATCAACGACGAGTGCATCCCGCAGGTCATGGTGGCAACGGGTCACCCGGCCTGGGGCGACCCGGTGAACCATCCGTGGACCACAGGCCTGCAGATGTCGTACTCGACTGAGGCGATCCTGTGGGGCAACTGGATCAAGGAGAATCTCGCCGACGAGCTGCCGGTGAAGGTGGCCGGCTTGGTGATGGACAACGACTTCGGGTTGGCCTATGAGCTGGGCTTCGAGGCCTATGCGCATGCGAACCCCGACGTCGTGAGCGAGTTCATCCCGGTGCGCCACGACCCGGCCGCTCCCACGCTGACCAACGAGGTCACGACCATCGCGGCAGCGAGCCCGAACGTGTTCATCTCGATGACTGCCGGCAACCCGTGCCTGCTTGCGATTCAAGAGGTCGACGCCTCGGGCCTGCTCGACGACCTGTCCGTGGCTTTCACGCCGTCGGTCTGCAAGGCCGTGGCGGCCTACATGGCGCCGGCGGGCGATTCGGCTGACGACTGGTGGATCGTGGGCGGCGGTGTCAAGGACTCCACTGATCCGAAGCACGTTGACGAGCCGTTCATCTCGTTCCTGCGGAGCGAGTTGGCCGATCGCGGGCTCGATCCCGAGATCTCGCTGCTCGGCACCGGCTACTACTTCGCCTACCCGCACACGGAGGCGATCCGGGTGGCTGCGGAGCTGCCGGGCGGCCTGACCAGGACCAACTTCATCCTGGCGGCGCGGTCGCTGGACATCTACCACCCGCTGCTGCTCGACGGCATCAACTTCGCTGCCGACGGCGCTGTGGATGGGTACTACGTGGAAGGCTCGGACTTCAGCCAGTACGACGCGGCGGAGCAGACGTGGGACATCGTCGGCGACATCGTGGACGTGAACGGCGGCTCTCCGAACTGCGCCTGGGACAAGGACAACGGCGGCTGCCGCTAGGCAGGCGCCGCATCAGGATCAGGGCTGCCGCTGATTCACAGCTGCAGTTGATCTAGCGACAGCGAGCGGCCGTCGCCGCCGGAATGATCCGGCAGCGGCGGCCGCTCGTCGCGTTCGCTGAGCTGCTGTTGATCTAGGGATCGATGAGGACGCCGGGGTTGAGGATGCCGTTGGGGTCGAGCCGCTTCTTGGCGGCCCGGATCGCTTCGGCAAACAACTCCGGGCGCTGGCGGTCGTACGCGTTGGGGCGGTGCATCCGGCCCACCGCATGGTGGTGTGTGCAGGTGCCGCCAGCAGCTTCGAGTGCTTCGTTGGCAGCGTCCTTGACGATCTGCCACTGCTCGATCTCGCCGCCCTGGGTGCCCATGCCCGACCACGTGTAGTACGGCGCCGGTCCGTCTGTGTAGACGTGGGTGAACCGGCACGACAGCGAATGGTGCGGCCCGAAGACTTCTGCCAGCACTGCACCGACTTTCTCACGCACCACCGCATCGAATTCAGGCCACTGGTCCCAGGTGATGGCAGTCTCGAACGTGTCATTGATCAGGCCCAGCGAGGTCTCCACGCCGTTGCCGACGCCGATGAACGCGTTGCGCCAGGCACCGACCGCGCCGCCGCGCCCGGTCGGCGTTCCCGTCCCGTCGTCGATCTGGATCTCGTCATCCGGTACGTGCCCATCACATTCACGTGCGATCTCGACCGCTTGGGCGATGTTGTGACGCTGGGTCAGCTCGGCCGATTCGAACGACACGATGACCAGCGCGTGCTCACCGTCCATGCCCGCGGCCCGACCGGCTTCGGCCGGGTCGAGGATGCGCAGGTTCGCGGGCCACAGCTTTGCCTGGACCAAGTGCCGCACCGCGGTGTAGCCCGCTTCCCATGACGGGAACGTGATGCCGGCCGTGGCGCGGAAGGTGGGGCGCTTCTGGATGCGCATCCACGCTTCGGTGATGATGCCGTAGATGCCTTCCGAGCCGATCACCATGCGGTCGGGGCTGGGGCCTGCGCCCGAGCCGGGCAGCCGGCGCGACTCCCACCAGCCCGACGGCGTGATCATCCGGGTCGACTCCACGAAGTCGTCGATGTGGGTGTGATTGGTGGCGTAGTGGCCGCCCGAGCGGGTCGCTATCCAGCCGCCCAGCGTCGAGAACCGGAACGACTGGGGGAAGTGACGCAGGGTGTGCCCGCTGGGCCGCAGCTGATCCTCGAGGTGTGGGCCGAACACGCCGGCCTGGATGCGCGCAGCCCGCGACACGTCGTCGATCTCGAGGACCTGATCGAGCTGGTCCAAGGAGATCACCACGGTGGGTCCGCGATCTTCCGGTGGCGTCAGGCCCCACACCACCGACGAACCGCCGCCGTAGGGCACGGCGATATGACCCTGGGCGTCGCACCAGTCGAGTGTCGCTTCCACTTCGGTCTCGTTGCGCGGGTGCGTCACCACGTCGGGCGGGTTCGGGAAGTCCAGGTTGAACGCCCGGACCCGTTCGGTGAAGTGGGCGCCGTAGGCGTACCGGGCCCGGTCGTAGGTGCTGGTCGAGCACCAGCCGGCCACCGAGTCGGGAATCGTGATGCGCGACGGGCGCAGATCCGCGTCATCCACTGACGGGACCGGCTTGGCTACGATCTCGGTGCCGTACTGGGCCGAGAGCTTCTTGGCCAGCTCCGCCCGGTCGGCGTCGGTGGGTTCTTCCGATTCCAGGCACCACGCCCAGAACGACTTGCGATCAGCCATTGCTCATGCCTCCACGTGCGTGCCCGTCAAGCTAGATGTTTCGGCCGCGTCAGTCGTCGGCAAGCAGTGCGCGGCTGATGACGAGTTTCTGGATCTCGCTCGTTCCCTCGCCGATGATCATCAGCGGCGCGTCCCGGTAGTAGCGCTCCACCGGGTACTCGGTGGAGAAGCCGTTCCCGCCGTGGATGCGCATCGCATCCAGCGACAGCTCTGCAGCGGTCTCCGAGGCGAACAGCTTGGCCATGCCTGCGGCCAAGTCGACCCGCTCGCCGGCATCGGCCTTGCGAGCCGCGTCGTAGGTCATCAGCCGCGCAGCGTGCAGCTTGGTGGCCATCTCGGCGATCTTGAAGGCGATGGCCTGATGCTTGGCGATGGGCTTGCCGAAGGCCTCTCGCTGCTTCGCGTAGGCCACCGCGGCGTCGTAGGCAGCCTGCGCGACGCCCACCCCTCGGGCTGCCACGTTGATGCGCCCCAGCTCCAATGCAGCGAGCGCCCAGCGCAGGCCATTCCCGATGCCCTCATCGCCGCCGAGCACACGGTCGGCAGGGATCCGGTGGTCCACGTAGGACATCTCGACAGTTTCGAGGCCGCGGTAGCCGATCTTGTCGATCTTGCGGCTCACCGTGATGCCGCCCGAGTGCTTGCCCGGCGTCTTGTCCACCAGGAAGCAGGTGATGCCCGAGCTGCCCGACGGGTCGCCTTCGGGAACCCGAGCCAGCAGTGCCACGATGCCCGCGCGCTCGCCGTTGGTGACCCACATCTTGGTGCCGTTGATGACGAACTCGTCGCCGTCGCGCACCGCACGGCAGCGCAGAGCGCCCGCGTCGGAGCCGCTGTCAGGTTCCGACAGCGAGAAACAGCCGCGCAGCTTGCCGGTGGCCATCTGGGGGAGTGATCTGTCCCGCTGCTCAGCGGTCCCGAACCGGTCGATCAGCTTGGCGCAGATGAGATGACTGTTGACGATGCCCGCCAGCGACATCCATCCCCGCGAGAGCTCCTCGATCACCCGGGCGTAGGTCACATGGTCGAGGTCGAGCCCGCCGTGCGATTCGGGAATGGTGGCGCCGAACAGGCCGAAGTCCTCCATCTGTTCGGCCATCTCGGTCGGGTACTCGTCCGCCAGCTCCAGCGCGGACGACCCGGGCACGACGACGTCGTCCACCCAGCGGCGCAGCGTGTCGATGATCTCGTCGGCAACCTCGTCAGCGGCTTCGTCGTCGTGCTGCACCGATCCTCCAAGTTCTTGCCCCGTCATGGCAGCGGCGTTGCCTGCGCTGTCGGAGCAACGCAGTTGCTCCTAGCATGCGCGCCGTTGACAAAAGGGGTACGACGATGAAGATATCCATGGCAATCGGCGCAGGTGCGAGCTTGGATCCCAAGCGGCTCACCCAGCACGTGGCCGATCTCGAAGCCGCAGGCGTCGACATGATCTGGGGCGGCGAGATCTACGGCTTCGACCTGGTGTCGACGCTGGCGTATGTCGCCGCCAAGACCGAGCGCATCCAGCTCATGACCGGAATCCTGCCTATCTATTCACGCAGCCCCGCCATCATCGCTCAGACCGCGATGACCATCGACACGCTGTCAGAGGGTCGCTTCATCCTGGGCCTGGGAACCTCGGGACCCCAGGTGATCGAGGGCTGGCACGGGGTGCCGTTCAGCAAACCGATGGGACGGACTCGCGATGTCATCGAGATCTGCCGCAAGGTCTGGTCTGGTGACAAGGTCGTTCATGAGGGCAGCGCCGTCAGCCTGCCCTATGACGGGGGCACCGGCCTGGGCAAGCCGCTCAAGCTCATGGCCAAACCTTTCCGCAGGGACATCCCGATAGCGGTGGCGTCGATCGGACCCCGCAACGTGGAGATGACCGCCGAGCTGGCCGAGGTCTGGCAGCCCATCCATTTCCTTCCCGAGAAGTTCAACGACGTGTGGGGAGAGTCGCTCGCTGCTGGCGGCGCCAAGCGTTCCGACGACCTGGCCGACCTGCAGATCGTGGCGGGGGGCACTGTGGCGCTGGGTGATGGCGCGATGGTCGATTCGGTGCGCAAGGGAGTGCGCGACAACGTCGGCTTCTACGTCGGCGGCATGGGCGCTCGCGACAAGAACTTCTACAACGACCTGTTCAAGCGGTACGGCTATGTCGACGAGGCCACCAAGATCCAAGACCTGTTCCTGACCGGCAAGCGTGACGAGGCATTCGCCGCAGTGCCCGACGACTACGTGGACCGTGCCAGTCTCACGGGAGATCCCGAACGTGTGAAGGAACGAGTCGAGGTGTACCGCTCGGTCGGCGTGAGCTACCTGGACATCACCATCCCGCCTGAGACCGAGAATCCCCTGGACGTGATCTCGCAGGTAAAGGCTTGGGCCGAGTAGCCGGACCGGTGTCGCCAGCCGATAGGGGTCCTGACGCAAGCCCCGGTCGTTCGAGTGCCCGCGAGCGCTTCCTCGCGGGCGCGTCCCTCGTGGGGATAACGCCGGAGATCCTGCGCTTTCCCGAAGGTACCCGCACTGCTGAACAGGCGGCCGCTGCGGTGGGATGCGAGCTTGGCCAGATTGTCAAGTCGCTCGTGTTCCTCTGCGAGGGTCGGCCGGTGCTGGCGCTCACCTCGGGCGCCAACCGGGTGGACACCAAGCGGCTCGGCACCGTGCTCGGCGGCAAGATCTCGCGGGCTGACGCTGACGGCGTGCGAGAGTCCACCGGCTACGCGATCGGCGGCACGCCGCCATTCGGACATGCGAGGCCGCTGCGGGCGGTCGTAGATCCTGCGCTGCTGAGCTACGACACCGTGTGGGCTGCAGCGGGCACACCCGACACGGTGTTCGAACTGACGCCCGACGAGCTGGTGCGCGCCAGCGGCGCCGAGGTCGCCGGCTTCGCCACCGACTGACTGCGATGCGTCCAGCCGGCGCGCTCAGCCCGCGTGCTCGGGCTCTTCGCCGTGTTCGAGCTGCTCGACGTGCTCGACGTGCTCGGGTTCAAGATCCTCGTCGTCGGCATGCCCGATATCGGGCAATTCGCCTTCGACACGAAGGTTGGGGATGATGCGGTCGAGCCAGGCCGGCAGCCACCAGTTGCGGGCGCCGAGCAACTCCATCGTGGACGGCACGATGAGCATCCGCACGAGGGTGGCGTCGATGGCGATCGCCGTCGCGAGACCCAGGCCGAACAGCTTGACGACACGCTCCTCCTCCAGCACGAAGCTGCCGAACACGACGATCATGATCGCTGCCGCTGCCGTGATGACCCTGGCGGTCGCAGCCAACCCATCGGCGACAGAGTTGACCGGATCGCCCGTGCGCTCGTACTCCTCCTTCATGCGAGACAGCAGGAAGACCTCGTAGTCCATCGACAGCCCGAACAGCACGGCGAACAGCATCATGGGGATGAACGGCTCGATCGGCGCCGGCTGGATGCCGAGCACGCTGCCGAACCAGCCCCACTGGAAGATGGCCACCAGCACGCCGTAGGACGCGCCGATGGACAGCATGTTCATGATGACCGCCTTGAGCGGCACCACCAGCGAGCGGAACACGGCCATCAGCAGCAGGAACGACGCCCCCAGCACCGCTCCGAAGAAGATCAGCATGCGTCCGGCCAGATAGTCGCTGAAGTCGATCTGGAAGGCCACCGAGCCGCCGACCAGCGCATCGACGCCGGTTCCGCCCATCGCCGTCGGGATGACTTGGTCGCGCAGCGTGTGGACGAGCGTCTCGGTGTCGGCGTCCTGGGGACCGGTTGCGGGCAGCACCCGGATCATCGCCGCCTGACCGTCGGGGCTCGGGAACGGGGGCGAGGCAGCCACGACGCCTTCGGTGCGGTTCAGCGCATCGGTCAGCTCCAACAGCGCGAGGAGGTCCTGGTTGCCGGATGTCTCGGCCACGATCAGCAGCGGGCCGTTCGCGCCCGGGCCGAAGCCGTCAGCGATGAGGTCGTAGGCCTGGCGCGTGGTGCTGTCGGGCGGGAAATTGCCCTCGTCGGAGAAACCGAGACGCAAGGCGAACACCGGGGCGGCGGCCAGCACCAGCACGGCGGTTCCGCCGAGCGCGAACAGCCAGGCCCGGCGCTGCACGACCCGGCTGAGCCGGTACCAGGCGGTGGCACGCAGCGGCTTGGGCTGCCGGTGATGCAGGATCCGCCTCAATGGGTTGCGAGGGCCGCCGACGGCCCCCGCCACGAGTACGGCGACCGCGACGGGAATCGCCGCCAGCAGGGGCCGGATGCCGAGTCCGAATCCCAGCAGCGCCACCGACACCAGCGACGCTGCGAGGATGCCGCGGACCCTGGTGGTGGTCATGCGGTTCCGCATCAGCCCCAGCACGGCGGGCAGCAGGGTCATCGATCCCGCCATCACGATCGCGACGGTGATCGCTGCAGACAGCCCCATTCCGGCGACAAAGGGCAGGCCCATGAGCAGCAGTCCCAGCAGCGATACCACCACGGTTGCACCGGCGAAGACCACCGAACGGCCTGCGGAATCCAGCGCTGCACCCACGGCGTCCAGCGGTCCGAAGCCGCTGCGAACCCACTCGCGGTAGCGGTTGAGGATGATCAGCGCGTAGTCGATGCCGACGCCGAGCCCGATCATCACACCGAGGGTCGGCGCGACGTCGGGCACCGTGAACACATTGCTGAGGACGGTGATGCCGAGCGCGCCGA
The DNA here is from genome assembly GCF_965208555.1 of Candidatus Poriferisodalis sp. GTDB lineage: Bacteria > Actinomycetota > Acidimicrobiia > Acidimicrobiales > Poriferisodalaceae > Poriferisodalis. Next base: position 2,472,785 of record NZ_OZ242342.1, read on the forward strand.
TGCCGACGCCGATGATCGCCGTCCCGACGGTCACGCCCATGGCGACCACCGAGCCGACGGCCGCGATCAGCACGAACACAGCGAACGCCAGCCCGATGGCCTCGGTCTCGGGGGGTTCCTGTCCGGAGAGCCACGCACCGCCGACTTCCACTTGCACACCGGGGATCTTGCGCACGCCGCTGCGCTCGATGAGCTCGTCGATGTGCTCGCCGAGCCCACCCGCCTCGTCGACGTTGAACGAGCGGCTGATCTGAACCTCGGCGACGGCGATCTGGCCCGCATGGGGACCATGCTGCGCGATGAACTGGCGGCCGCCAGGGTCGTACGGCGAGTTGACGGTCACATCGTCGAGGGCATCCACTGCGACAAACAGCTCGGCGAGCGTCGACCGCACGGCCGGGTCGTCAACCCCGGAACTGGACTTGACGACGATCGAGCCGCCGATGTTGGAGCCGAGGTCGCCGAAGTGTGCGTCCAGCACATCGGCGGCGCGGTCGCTCTCGGAGTCAGGCGTGCTCAGCGCTGCGCCGTAGGACGCTCCGATGATGGCGGCGAGCAGCGCTGCGGTGACGGCGAAGCCCAGCCATCCCGCCAAGACACGCCACGGGTTGCGGAAGCACCACTGGCCGAGCGCGGTGTACATCGGCGGCGTCCTTTCGAGACGGTGAGCGATGGCGTGGCCCAGCGTGATGTCTGGTGCCCGGCACCGAGCGCCCGGAGCGGGTCAGCCCGGCAAGCTACCGCCGCGGCTGGCTGTGCGGCGCGCGCCATGAGCATTTGCCTCTACGTTTCCCGCCCGTGGCATCGCTGTCACACCGAGCTGCGACACTTTGCGGCCGATGAACTGGGGAGGCAGCAGGTGGCTGTGAGCAACTTGAACCATGCAGGACCGCGCCAGCACCGCGTCGGACTCATCCGGTGGGCGACGGCGGCCGTCGCCGTGCTGCTGGCGGTGCCGCTGGCCGCAGTGCCGTCGGGTGCCCAGACCGAAGGGGAGAGTGCTGAACCGACGCTCATCTCAGCGGGCTCAGTGACGGTGACGATCCTGCACAACAACGACGGCGAGTCGAAGCTGCTGCCCGACGTCGAGTCCGGTTTCCCGGGAGTAGCGAGATTCGTTGCTGCGATGCGCGAGCTGCAGGCTGCAGCCGCCGAGGCTGGGCCGGTAGTGACGCTGACGTCCGGCGACAACTTCCTCGCCTCGCTGGAGCTGGGCGTGTCGCTCGACCGTGAGGGCCCGATGTATGACTCGGTCGCGCTCAGCGGCATCTACGACGCGATGGCGCTCGGCAACCACGACTTCGATTTCGGGCCCGATGTGACGGCTCGCTTCATCGAGGGATTCGACCCGCCCATCCCGTTCCTGAGCGCCAACCTCGACGTCTCGGCAGAGCCCGCCTTGGCTGCGTTGGCCGAGCGGGGACTGGTGGCGCCGTCGACGGTGATCGAGACAGGCGGCGAGCGCATCGGCGTCATCGGTGCGGTCACGCCGTGGCTGTCGAACATCTCGAGTCCGCGCAAGGTGGTCGTCAGCGCCGTCCTCGATGCCGTGCAGGCCGAGGCCGATCGGCTCGAGGCGGATGGTGTCAACAAGATCATCCTCGTCAGCCACCTGCAAGACGTCAATGAAGAAGTGGAGCTGGTTGCCGAGCTCACGGGTGTGGACGTGGTGATTGCGGGCGGCGGCGATGATCTGCTCGCGAATCCGGGCGACTCCTGCCAGCCCGGTGAGGAGCCGGTTGCGCCGTACCCGATGTGGGTCGACGACGCAGAAGGCAGTCGGGTGCCGGTGGTGACGGCACCTGGTGCGTACCACTGCATCGGGAAGCTGGAAGTGACCTTCGACGCGGACGGGAACGTCACCGCGGCTGCGGGTTCCTCGATCGGCGTCGCACTCGACCGCGATCCCGACGCCATGGTGCAGGCCGACGTGGTTGAACCGCTGACGGCCGAGGTGGCGCTGGTCGACAGCACTCCCCTCGGCACAAGCGATGTCGAGCTGGAGGGCCGCAAGCCGATTTTGCGCTCCCAGTCGACCAACGTCGGCAGCTTGATGGCGGACGCGCTGCGAGTGCGCGGCACACATCTCGCCCCGGGCTTTGGCGTACCGGCCCCGCAGGTGGCGGTCACGAACGGCGGCGGGCTGCGCAATGACTCGGTCATCGCCCCAGGCGCGGTGACCGTGGGCACCACGTGGGATATCGCCCCGTTCAACAACGTGCTGGTGAGTGGATCGGTGCCGCGTGCCACCTTGGCAGAGCTGCTCGAACGAGCGCTGAGCGCGTTGCCGCGCTCGTCGGGCCAGTTCCCGCACGTCTCGGGCATGACGGTGACCTACGACCCTGACGGCACCGCTCAAGGTGTCGATCGCGAGAACGACTGCGAGCTCATCGAGCCCAGCGGCACACGGTTGCGAAGCGTCACATTGGATGACGGCACCGAGATCGTCCGGGACGGCGAGGTCACCGAGGGTGATCCCGTCGTGCTGGCGACGGTCGACTTCCTCGCGAACGGTGGCGACTGCTACCCGCTCGGTGACCTCGCCTTCACCCGTCTCGGCGTCACCTACCAACAGGCGCTGGCGGACTACATCGCTGAGGACCTCGGCGGCGAGATCACTGCCGAGCAGTATCCCGTCGACGGCGGCGGTCGTGTGTCGGCGCTGGAGGCCGAAGACGGCGATGAAGCTTCCGGTGACGGTGCCGCCGCCGAGAGCGACTTGGTCCTGTACATCGTGCAGCCTGGCGACACGCTCAGGAAGATCGCGGCGGCGCATTTGGGGCACGGCAGCCGCTGGCCGGAGATCTTCGAGGCCAGCAAGGGCCACCAGCAGCCCTACGGCGGGATGCTGACCGACCCGGACCTGATCTTGGTCGGCTGGCAGCTCTGCATCCCGTTGGTGGGATGAGTGGCCCTTCCGGTTTCCGCGACCTCGGATTCGATCACCACGGTGCGTCCGGTGACCGCTTCGAGCAGATCGCTGCGGGCCCGAGCCGTGAAGAGCTCGACGGAGGTGTCGACGCCGGGTGACACCCGTGCGACCAGCTGGAGCTCGCCGTCGGGGTGTGTGCCGGGCTCCCCAGGCTCGTTCGTGACGCGGACCCGCGTCACGACCTGACGGTTGGAGCGGTCCAGACCGATCGCCACGCGCAGCATCGCCGCCATCCACCGCACCTTGTTCTTGTCCGCCGAGCCCAGAGACGCGAACTCAGGATGCTTGGATTTGGGTGCGCTCTTGCGGTGGTAGCGGGCGACCTGGGCGATGATCTCGATCTCGCGTTCGGTGAAGCCGGTGAGGTGCTCGCTGTTGCGGATGATGTAGTAGCTGTGGCGATGGTGGGCACTGTGGGAGATGAAGATCCCCACGTTGTGCAGCAGCGCGGCGGCCTCGAACAGCTCCCGGTCTTCCTCGCCTAGCCCGTGCAGCGGGCTCAAGCCGTCGAATAACTCCAGCGCCAAATCCGTGATGTGTTCGGCGTGGCCGAGGTCCTCGTGATAGCTGTTCGCCACATACATCACGCCCGAGCGCCGCAGATCCTCCAGCCGGTGGAACGGGTCCAGCCCCGGCGCAGCCGCTCGCCGCATCTGCTCGAACAGGATCCCCTCCCGCAGGGCGTAGTCGGAGACCTCCATGCGCTTGATGCCGAGCAGCTTGAAGGTCTCGGACAGCAGCAGCGCACCGCCCACGATGATGTCGGCCCGGCGTTCCTCCAGCCCCTCGATGTCGAGCCGGCGTCCCGGTGTGGTCGCACCGGCGAGATCCGCCGCCAGCGAACGCAGCTCTTTTGCAGTGAACGACAGCCGCCCGGTGCGGCTGTCGCGATCGCCGCGCCGCAGAGCGCACATCCGTGCCAAGGCCATGATGGTTCCCGAGGAACCGACAGCAGTCTCGAAACCGAGTTCGCCGATCTCGGCCGGCAGGCGGCCGAGGAACGACTCGACGTAGATGCGGCACTCGCGAACGGCGCGCTTGCGCGTTCGTCCCTTGGGAAAGAAGCGATCGGTGAGCCTGATCGAGCCGAGCTTGACGCTGCGCAGCAGCAACGGCTCGGCACCGTCGCCGACGATGAACTCGGTGGAGCCGCCGCCGATGTCGATGACCAGGTGCCGTTTGTCGAGCAGCGGGACAGCCGCCAGCACGCCGAGGTGGATCAAGCGGGCCTCCTCGACTCCGGAGACCACCTCGATGTCCACGCCGGCCTCGAGGTGGGCGCGCTCGGTGAACTCCGCACGATTGTCGGCCTCGCGCACCGCGCTGGTGGCGACGGCCGTGACGCTGACGGCGCCTGCGTGATCGGCGATGCGCCGCATGCGGCCGAGTGCCGAGATGCCGCGATCCATCGCATCGGGCTCGAGACGCTTCATGTCCTCGCCGCCCGAACCCAACCGGACTGGCTCGCGTTCGCGTGTGAGCACCTCGAAATGACCGTCGGCGTCGACCGAAGCAACGACGAGGTGGAACGAGTTGGTTCCCACGTCGATCGCTGCGATGACGCTCACGCACCGCAACGCTAGAGGCAGCACCGAGCGACCCCGATGATGTCGGCTCAGCCGGCCTGTGGTGATGCCCCACTAGCGTTCCGCCGATGGCGACGCACGCGACCCAGGTCGTGCCCCGATTCGGCGAGCTGGACCCGTACAACCACGTCAACCACGCGGTGTATGTGTCGTACTTCGAGGCCGCCCGCTGTCTGGCGCTGGAATCTGCCGATCTCGCCTTGCCCGACCTGTCGGATCAAGACGTCCAGATCGTGGTGACGAACCTGGAAGTGCGTTTCCGCGCTCCGGCGACGGCCCGAGACACGCTGCGCATCGAGACCGAGCTGGTCGAGCGTCGGCGCGCCAGCACGCGCTGGCAGCAGCGGATCATCCGCGAGTCCGACGATGCGGTGCTCGTGGAGGGTCAACTGACAGCGGCCATCTGCGACAACAGCGGCAAGCCCCGGCGCCCGCCGCCCGGCTTGATGGACAAGTTCGACGCGCTCGCCCCCAACTAGACGACGGGGGTCAGGCCGCCGTCGATGTTGATTGCTGTGCCGGTGACGTAGCTGGCGGCATCGCTGGCCAGGAACAGTGCCAGATTGGCGAATTCCTGGGCCTCGCCCATGCGTCCGGCGGGGATGCGCTCGCCCGTGGCGGCAACGAAGTCGTCGAAGGTGTCGTAGCCGCCTTCCCGCTCCCAGCGGGTGCGCCATTGGTGCGTGACCAGCAGGCCGGTGACGAGCGCATTCACCAGCACGCCGTCAGGCGCGAACTCCGACGCCAGGGCCTTCGTCATCGCCAATCCGGCGGCACGGCTCGCCGATGTCGGACATGTCCGCGCGCTCGCCGCCTTGGCGCCGACGTTGAGCGTGTTGATGATGCGGCCCCAGCCTTGGCTCCGCATGTGAGGGATGCATAAGCGGCACAGCCGGATCGCCGAGAACAGCTTCAGATCGAGGTCCTCCTGCCAGTCCTCGTCGGTGATCTCGAGAAACGGACGCGCATTGGATGTGCCGGAGTTGTTGACCAGGATGTCGATGGGCCCGCACGTCGCGACCGCTTGAGCGTGAGCCCGGGCGATCTCGTCGGCCATGCGGACATCCGCCGAGATCGCTGTGTGAGCAGCGCTCGGGTTCGCAGCCTCAAGCGCCCCGAGGGTGTCGTCGAGCACGGCCTGATCGCGGGCCACCACCGCTACTGAGGCACCAGCAGCAGCGAATGTCTCGGCCATCGTTCGGCCAAGGCCGCGGCTGCCCCCGGTGATCAGCGCCGTGCGCCCGTCAAGTCTCAATTCCATGGCCGAACAATATGGGCCGACGCCTCGATGCGGCCGGTGCGCGACCATGTGGCATGCGCACGGGACTGGTGACCGGCAAGGAGCAGTTCGAGCTGCGGGAGGTCGACGAGCCGACGCCCGGGTCGGGCGAGGCGCTGGTGGAGATCTCGCTCTGCGGGATCTGCGGCAGCGATGTGCATGCATATGCCGAGGGCTGGCCCTATGCGCCGGGCATCTGCGGCCACGAGTGGGTCGGCACTGTCGTCGCCGTGGACGACGAGGTTCGCGTGGTGGGCACAGGTGATCGCGTCACGGGCGGACTGGCACCGGGCTGCGGCCGATGCCCTGAATGCCGGGCTGGCCACTCCGCCTATTGCTCGGTGGCGCGCTCGTACTACATAGGAGAGAACGCGCCGGCCTCGGGCGGCTTTGCGCCCTTCATGGCAGCGAGCGCGGACCGGCTGGTGCGTGTGCCCGAGGGGCTCAGCGATGACGACGCCGCAGTTATCGAGCCCGCTTCGGTGGCGCTGCACGCGATACGTCGCAGTCGCCTGCAAGCAGGCGACGTGGCATGTGTCGTCGGCTGCGGCCCGATCGGTCTGCTGGTCGCCCAGTGCGCCCGTCTCGCGGGCGCCGGCACGGTGATCGCGGTGGAACCTGACGCCGAGCGCCGCGACCTCGCGCTCAGACTCGGGGCCGATGCGGCCGTCGCACCCGGCACAGAGATGCGGGAGGCGGTGAATGAGGCCACAGAGGGTCTTCGCGCTGACATCGCCTTCGACTGCGCCGGCATCCCTCAGACCATCCAGCAATCAGCCGACATGGTGCGTTTCGGCGGCTCGGTGTGCATCGTTGGCGTGACTGGCAGCGACGCAACCATCCGCCCCAACCGCTGGCTGTTCAAGGAAATCTCGGTGGACACATCGCTGGCATTCGCCCTCGACGAGATGCGCGCCGCGGCCGGCTTCATCGCTGACGGCCGCATCAGCGTGGCCCCGCTGGTGCAGGGCACAGTGACGCTCGACGAGCTGCCTCAGACGATCGACGATCTCGCCACCAGGCGCAACACGTCGATCAAGCTGCTGGTCGATCCGACAGCCGGCTGAGCGAAGTTCCTTCGGCGTCACCGGCAGGCACCCGTAGCGTCGCCGTACGCTCTGTGCGGAACTGCTGACCAGAGGCGGGCAGCCAGAACGGGGGTCGCATGAGCTGGGAGCCTGAGATCGCCGAACTGCGCCGCCGCGAAGCGTTCGCCGAGGCACTCGGCGGACCTGACAAGGTCGAGCGGCAGCACTTCTTCGGCAAGATGACCGTGCGCGAACGCATCGACGCCATGGCGGACAAGGGCTCGTTCCATGAGATCGGCAAGACGGCGGGCGTTGCCGAATACGACGATCACGGCCACCTGGTACATCTGACGCCGTCGAACTTCATCTTCGGCCTCGCCCGTATCGACGACCGTCCAGTGATCCTGTCGGGCGATGACTTCACGGTGCGGGGCGGCTCATCGGACGCCACTATCCCGGCAAAGAGAGACGCTGCCGAGTCGATGGCCTATGAGATGCGGCTGCCGCACATCCGGTTGGTGGACGGCATGGGCGGCGGCGGATCGGTCAAGTCCATCGAGATGGCGGGCCGCACGTACATTCCCGAACTGGCTGGCTGGGATGTCATCGTGAACCACCTCTCGGTGGCGCCGTCGGTGTCGCTGGCGCTGGGCTCGGTGGCCGGCATCGGCGCGGCCCGGGTCGCGACAGCGCACTACTCGGTCATCGTGCGCGACACCGCGCAGATGATGATCGCCGGGCCGGCATTGGTCGAGCAGGCGTCGCTCGGCGATCACGGCAAGGAAGAGCTGGGCCACGCAGACATTCACACGGCCAATGGCGCAATAGACGATGTGGTCGACAGCGAGGCCGAGGCCTTCGAGCGCGTACGACAGTTCCTGTCGTACTTGCCTTCGAACATCGACGAACTGCCTGAGCGGGTGCTCACCGGTGACAGCCCGCAACGCCGCGACGAAGAGCTGATGTCGATCGTGCCTCGCGAGCCCCGCCGGGTGTACAAGATGCGTTCGATCATCGAGTCGGTCTGCGACCAGGGCAGTTTCTTCGAGATCGGCAGTCGCTGGGGGCGCTCGATCGTCACCGGGCTGGCGCGCCTCGACGGGTGGCCAGTGGCGATCTTCGGCGAGGATCCCTACGTCTATGGCGGCGGGTGGACTGCGGACAGTTGCCGCAAGCTCATCCGCCTGCTCGACACTGCTTCGACGTTCCATCTGCCGGTCGTGCATCTGGCGGACTGCCCGGGCTTCCTGATCGGCAAGGAATCCGAGGAGAGCGGGACGATCCGGTTCGGATCGGCTGCCCTCGCGGCGCTGGGTCAGCTCACGGCGCCGTTTGCCTGCGTCGTCATACGCAAGGCGTTCGGCGTCGCAGGTGCGGCCAACAACAAGCCGGGTGCCCGCAGTTTCCGGGTGGCATGGCCATCGGGCGACTGGGGGTCATTGCCCATCGAGGGCGGCCTCGAAGTGGCCTACAAGCAGGATCTTGTCGACAGCGACACCCCCGACGAGTTGCTGGCCGAGATCCGGGAGCGGCTCAACAGCGTCCGCTCGCCGCACCGCTCGGCCGAGTTCTTCGAGATCGAGGAGATCATCGACCCACGCGACACACGTCCGGTGCTGTGCGAGTGGGTGGACCTCGCCCGCCGCATCCTGCGGCCCGGGCCGAGTTCCTTCGGCTACCGGCCCTGAGGGCACTGCCGCCTCCGTCGCGGCGCGCCCCTGAGCTATCCAACCGGTCGCGTGGCAGACTCAGCGGCGGATAACAGGGGAGCGCAACGATGGATCCCACCTATACCGACGAGGCCGAGGACTACCGGGAGAAGATCCAGGCATTCCTGGCCGAGCACCTCCCGGAGAACTGGGGCGGCATGGGCCGGCTCTCCGAGGAGGCGAGCGAAACGTTCGTCGAGGAGTGGCGTGCGCTGCTGGCGGAGAATCAGCTTCTCGCGGTGTCGTGGCCGGTCGAGTACGGCGGCGCGGGGCTCAGCGAGGTCGAGCGGATCGTGCTGGCCGAGGAGTTCGCCAAGGCCGGTGTGCCCACCGGCGGCAACAACGACGGCTTCAGCATCACGATGGTCGGCAACGCCATCATCGAGTGCGGCAGCGAGGAGCAGAAGCGCCACTTCCTGCCCAAGATCATCTCGGGCGAGCACCGCTGGTGCCAGGGCTACAGCGAGCCCGACAGCGGCTCAGACCTCGCCAACCTGGGCACCCGTGCGGTGCTGGACGGCGACGAGTGGGTGATCAACGGTCAGAAGATCTGGACCTCCAGCGGCCACACCGCCAACTGGATCTTCGTGCTGTGCCGCACCAACCCCACCGAGGCCAAGCACCGGGGCATCTCGTTCCTGCTGGTGCCGGTCGATCAGCCCGGCGTCGAGATGCGCCCGATCATCAACATCAACAACCGCCACGACTTCAACGAGGTGTTCTTCACTGACGCCAAGACAGCGAAGGAGAACGTGGTCGGCGACGTGAACGACGGCTGGCGGGTGGCCAACGTGCTGCTCGGCTTCGAGCGCGGCCACGGCGCCACCACCGATGCGCTGCGCTTCCGCGACGAACTCGACCGGATCACCGCTGAGGCCGTCGAGCGGGGCGCCGCCGCCGATCCGCTCATGCGCCAGGACCTCGCCCGGGCGCACACCAAGGTGGAGATCATGCGGTGGATGGGCCAGCGCAACGTCACCAACGTGCTGGCCGGCAACGCGCCCGGGCCCGAGTCGTCGCTGCACAAGCTGCTGTGGAGCGAGTACCACAAGTGGGTGACCGAGCTGTCGATGGAATTGCTGGGCATGGAGGCGACCGCGCCCAGCGGGCATCCCGCAGCGCATGGCATCAACACCGACGCGGTCGGCGTCGAGTTCTCGTCGCTGGCGTGGGTGCAGACCTTCATGGGCGCCCGGCCGGGCACGATCTACGCGGGCACGTCGGAGATCCAGCGCAACATCATCGGTGACCGGGTGCTGGGGCTGCCGCGTGAGCCGCGTGCCGACGGCGGCCCGTGGAACGAGATCGGCAAGAACTAGGGGAGTCCACCATGGAACTGCGACTGGATGGCAAGACCGCGCTCGTGACCGGCGGCTCGGCCGGCATCGGCAAGGGCATCGCGAAGTCGTTCGCCGACGCAGGCGCGAACGTGATGATCACGAGCCGCAAGGCCGACAAGTGCGAGGCAGCCGTGGCCGATCTGGCCGAGACCGCCAGCGGTGAGGTGAGCTACGTCGCCGCGCACATCGGCCACCTCGATCAGGCCGAGCGGGTGATGGGCGAAACCATCGAGCGCTTCGGATCGCTGGACATCCTGGTCAACAACGCTGCCACCAACCCCTGGGCTGGACCCATGGTGGACTGCGACATCCCGCGCCTCGACAAGACCTACGAGGTGAACCTGCGGGCGCCGCTGCAGTGGACGCAGATCGCGAGGCAGATGTGGATGGGCGAACACGGCGGCTCGGTGATCAACATCGCATCGGTCGGCGGCCATCACACGTCCGAAGCGCTGGGCGTCTACTGCATGTTCAAGGATGCGCTCATGCACATGACCCGTCAGCTCGCCGCCGAGCTGGGGCCCAAGATGCGCGTGAACTGCATCGCGCCGGGTCTGATCCGCACTGATTTTGCGCGGGTGCTGTGGGATGGGCCGCGTGGCCAGATGATCGCCGACCAGCTGCCCATGAAGCGGCTCGGCGAGCCGTCCGACATCGGCGAGGCGGCCCTGTTCCTCTCGGCTGCCGCGACGTGGATGACCGGGCACGTCATGGACATCGACGGCGGCGAGTGCGTCAAGATCTCCGGAGAGCTGCCGCTCGAAGAGGGCTAGATCGCCCCGATCTCAGCAAGCCAGTCGACGACCGCTTGGGGGTCTTCGACCATCGCGTTGTGGCCGAGGCTGTCGAAGACGTGTGGCGCGGTGACGCCGGTTGCGTGAGGGTTGGTCGCTGCGACCGCGGCCAAGTCAGCGTGATGGTCCGGCGCGACGAGCGGGTCGTGCTCGCCGATCGCCATGGCGACCGCGCACTTCGCTGCTGGCAGCAGGCCCGTCATGTCGGGCGGGCCGACGCCGATGGTGGCGGGGTCCTGCGCCGTCCGCCAGCGGCCTGGGCTGTCTGGGTCCGGCATCACGCCAGCCGCGACTGCAGCGGCGATGCGTTCGTCGTCAGCCTCGACGACGCCGAACAGTCCGGACAGCTTTACGAACCAGTCGACTGCACCGGCACGGTCGTCGAACAGCCGAGGGGGTCGCGCTGCGAGATCCGGTATGCGAGCCAGCTCCTCGTCCGACCAGCGCAGCTTCACTCCGATGGTCGCTGCCCAAACAGGCGGCGGTCCGAACCAGCCCGAGGCCAGCGCCAGCGCGACGGCGCCGCCCATCGAATGCCCGACGACGGCGTAGCGCCTCCCACCGAAGTCCCGCTGCAGCACCTCCGCCGCGTCTGCCGCCATGGCCCCAAACGTGTAGGGACGGCGCCAAGATTCCTCGCCGTGCCCGCGAATATCGGGCGCATACACGGTGCCGCCCGCTGACTCGATGATCTGGGCCATGCCGTCCCACACGTGCCGGTTGGCGCCCAAGCCGTGCAGTAGGACCAGCACCGGAGCATCTGCTGCCGTGTTCATCGGGGCCGCTCGCCGTAGTCACTATGGGGAGCGTCGCGCTCGGCGATGACCTGGCGGAATCCCTTGGTCTCGAAGTCCTCGACCCAGCGGTACGCCTCCTCGGTGTGCCGCGTCACCCCGTCGAAGAAGGTTCCCAGCAGCTGGCTCGTGCGCAGGCCCATGTTCTCGAAAGCCTGATTGATCAGCAGCTTGTTGAGCGCGAGCTGGTTGGCGGGGATGTGGGCGAGGCGCCGGGCGAACGCCTCGACTCGTTCGTCGAGCTCGTCGGGCGGGTGCACGTAGGCGACGAGCCCGATGCGGTGCGCGGTTGCGGCGTCGATCGCGTCGCCCGACAGCAGGAACTGCTTGGCGTGCTCGAGGCCCAGCCGGTAGACCCACATCATCGTGGTGGGGGTGCCGTAGATGCGTGACGGGGCGTAGCCGATGTGGGCGTCGGAGGCCATGAACAGCAGGTCGCAGCACAGGATCATGTCGGTGGCCCCGCCGATCGCCCAGCCGTGGATCTGCCCGAGCACCGGCTTGGGGCATTCCCAGATCTTCATGAACCGCTTCACGTTGTGGCCCATGAACTGCCAGTCCCGCACCGGGTCCCAGGCGCCTTCACGCGGCTTGGGGCCTGGGGCGCCGTACGGGCTGCCCCACGAGTCGTACAGCTCATCCCCGGTCGAGCCGCTGCCGCCGCCAGGATTGAGGTCGTAGCCGGCGGTGAGGGTGGGCCCGTTGCCCCGGATGACGATCGAGCGGACATTCCTCGACGCGGTCGCCTGGTCGATGCCGTCCGCCACCCCGGCGATGACACCCTCAGTCAACGTGTTCATGCGCTCGGGTCGATTCAGCGTGATGAAGGCAATGGTGTCGTCTTCGTCGTAGAGCACCGCCGGCTCGGCGGCGCTGTTTCCCGAGTCAGCTCCGGAGGCTCCGTCGGATCCGGCAGCGCCCGTTTCGGAGTTCATGGCGCGGACGCTAGCTGCGACCGCCCGGCGGCATGGCTGGTCGGGCGGGCAGGTGCCTAGGAGTCGGCCGCTTCAAGCGGTGCCGGCCAGCCGGGAACGCCGTCCTCGAGCTGCACGCCGGCGCTGTTGTTGAAGCCGCAGACCATGCGGTAGCAGCCCGACACGGCGAGCAGCTGGCACAGGTCGGCGGCGCTGTAGTGCTGCGCTGCTTCGGCCCAGGCGCTGTCGGAAACGCAGTCGTCGGCGCACAGGTCGTCGACGAGCTGCAGCATGGCGGCCTCGGCAGGCGTCCAGTTGCCTTGGGAGATGGGCCGGGTGGCGTCGTACAGCTCGGACTCGGTCACGCCGTCGACCAGCGCCACTAGGCCGTGCTGGCCGAACGTGTACGCCGAGCCGCAGTTCCAGCAGGTGCGCAGCACCGCAATCTCCACGTCCCGCCGGGTGAGTTCGCCTTCGAACTTCAGCAGGATGGTCTGGGAGAACATGCCCATGGCCTTGGACACGAGCTTGTTGTGTGCCATCGTCGCCCGCATGTTCACCACGTATGCGGGCGAGTCCTTCATGGCCTCGCGTGCAAGCGTCGCGGCCCACTCCAAGGGCTCCAAGCGCGGCTCGGACGGTCGGCTGAAGTGCATGCGCTCAGACTAGAACTCGCTCACTGCACCGCCGAATGTGCAGCAGTCATGGCCACCATGAAGGCGAGCATGCAAATCGGGGTGCGCCTCTGACTTACGCTGGCACCGTCCGGGTTTGTCGAGTCTCGGGCGAGGAGGCTGCCGTGAGCACGACAACCGATGCCGACAGCAGTGACGTCGAGCGCGACTTCGACATCTTCAGCGATGAGTACATCGCCGACCCATCAGTGGTCTGGGACGAGCTGCGTACTGAATGCCCCGTCGCGCACAGCGACCGCAACGGCGGCGGCTGGCTGCCCACCACCTGGGACGACATTGCGGCGGTCGCGTACGACACCGACAGCTTCAGCTCACGCGACAGCTCCGTAGCGCAGACGCCCGAGGGTGCTTCGTTCATCTCGGCGCCGCCGATCACCTCCGATCCGCCGTTCCATGCCGACGCTCGCCGGATGCTGCTGCCGTTCTTCGCGCCCCCGGCGGTGGAGGACCTCGTCGAGGTCACACGCAGCATCGCCCGGGAGCGCCTCGACGTCATAGCAGCCGAGACAGGGGCGGACCGGGGCGGCACCGGCGTGGTCGATGCTGCAGATGCCTTCTCGAGGTACATCCCGGTGCGGGTGATTGCCCGCATCCTGGGGCTGCCTGAGTCGGACGAGCCGATGTTCACCCGCTGGGCGGTCGCCGTGCTGCAGGCCACGCCCGAAGAGCACGACCACCGCGCCGTCGCCACTCGCGAAGTGCTTCGCTACTTCGGTGACCTCGTGGACGCACGCCGCCAGGAACGTGCGGACGACCTGCCGTCGAAGCTCATCGACATGCGGCTGCCGAATGGCGACCCGCTCACCAATCGCCACATCACCGGGGTCGGCTTCCTGCTGCTGCTGGCCGGCATCGACACGACGTGGAGTTCGATCTCGGCCAGCCTCCTGCACCTCGCGACCGACCCAGACGACCGCGAGCGTCTGCTGGCCGAGCCGCAGCTCCTCGACTCGGCCATCGAGGAGTTCCTGCGGGCGTACGCACCGGTGACCATGGCACGGATCGTCGCCACCGACGACGCCGATATCGGCGGCTGCCCGGTTCCCCACGGCGACAAGGTGTACCTGCCGTTCGGCGCAGGCAACCGCGACCCCGCCAAGTTCGACCGGCCCAACGAGGTCATCATCGACCGTGCCCACAACCGGCACTTCGCGTTCGGCATCGGCATCCATCGCTGCATTGGCTCAAACCTCGCCCGTATGGAGCTCAAGGTCGCGCTCGAAGAGTGGCTCGCGCGCTTTCCCAACTTCGAGCTGGCGTCCGAGCTCGGTCCCGACGTGGCCGAATGGGGCGGCTACCAGATTCGGGGCCCCCGCAACCTGATGATCCGCGTCGGCATCTGAGTTGCCGGCCTGACATCGGGCCGGCTATTCCGCTGGGAAGGGAAGCTGCAGCCACCACGGCCGGTCGATGGCATCGACCCGGCTCACCCACTTGACCCACCAGAAGCCCCGCCGTCCCGGCGCCACCAGCCGTACGGGGGCACCATGGCCGCGGCGCAGCGGCTCGCCGCCATACCCGACAGCCAGGTACAGGTCGGCGGCGTCGCGGGCAGGAAACAGGCGGCTGTAGCCGGTCAGCGAGGTGACTTCCAGCGTGGGCGCGTCGCTGTCTGGCACCAGCGCAGCCAGCGGTACCGCGTCCCACGATTGGCGGCTCCACCATCCTCCGGTGCAGTCGAGGTCTGCCTGCAGCGGCGCCGCCTGAGCGTGCAGTGTCTCAAGACTCAGCGGCTCGCCTGCGACCGTGAGCTCCCAGTCTGAAGCGGCCACCCTGGGCGACCGATCGTTGAGCCACATGGTTGTCGGCATTGCCGCAGGGTTGAACGAGCCGATCTCGTGCGAGCCGGTGAAGCGCCGGTTGTCGCCTACTGCCAACTGCTGGACCCAGTAAGCGGCGCCCGCTGCTGCGAGCGCAACGCCTCCGCCGACGAAGGCCCTGCGGTCGAGATCGGCGATTCCGGGCCGACCCGGCCGGCTGACGATGTGCCACACCAACAGCGGTGCCACCAACGCCACCAGCAGGACATGGGTCCACAATGCCGACCAATAGCCCACCCCGTGCCACACACCGGTGGCGTGCAGCACCCCGAGCACGACGGTGCCCGTCACCAGGAGTCCCAGCAATATCGACAGCCACCGTGTCGCCCGACGGCGCTTCAGCCCAGTGCGCACAGAACCCCGCAGCTTGGCCGGTGCCAGCGCCAGCAAGCTGAGTCCTGCAAGAGCGTGCGTGACCGTGAGCCAGCGGCCCCAGCCGGTGCCCACCGCCCACGACGCCAGGCCTGTACCGACCGCCACCGTGGCGGCACCAGCCAGCAGCAGGTCCACCTGCCGCGCTGTGGGTCGCGCGCCGAACTTCATCTTGGGACGGTACGCGGCCAGCAAGTGCCACGGCAATGTGTCCTCCGCGGCACCATATGACGATGAAGTCGCAACACCGGCCGGCGATGCCCGCCCACATCGTGGAGCAATTCGACGGCAGCAGCCGCACCGCCCAGCGGATTCTGGTGGCGGTTCTGCTGGTCCTGGCAGCGGGCTTGGGCGTCCTTGGCTCAGTGGCGCCTGATGACGATGTCTCTGCCTCAGTCCAGTTGTGGGTCTCGATTTCCTTGGCAGCAGTGTTCGTGGCGGCATCGTGGATGTTCAGTCGCATGCGATTGGAGCTCGAGATTGACGATCGCGGTTTCTCGGCTCGCGTGAGACCGTTTCGCAGCGTGCGTGTGGATGCGGACTCGGTCGAGCACGCGGAACTCGTCGATGTGCAGCCGTTCAGCGAGTTCGGCGGCTGGTGGGACAGGGGCCTGCGCAGTAACCGTCTGTTGGGGGGCTCCGGTCAAACTGCCCTGAGGATCACGTACGTGCAGCGAGCCGGAGCACGGGAACCGAGGACTTGTCGCCTTACGTTGCTCAGCGCGCACGCCCAACTCTTGTTCGATGTGCTGCAACTGGGCGACAGAGCGGCAGGTTCGAACACAATCCTGCGCCAGTAGGCCCGGCCTCAATCCTTCCCGCCCACGTCCGCGACTGCCACGCCGTCCTCACCGCAGCCAGCTAGGCAGTGCCTCGCCGCCGAAGCGCTTCTCTGCAACCCGCGAGGCCGCGTCTACTCCGGCATCCTTCCCAGGTTCGGGTCAGGGCGTTTGCTGTCCGCAAACTGACTTGCCGGCTGCGGCCTGCCCGGCAGGACTCGGTTGGGGGGGGGGGGGCTTCGTAGCTGTCCGATGCTTCCTGCGGCCGGGGCGGCGTCCCCCACGGTCAGCGCGGGGGTGCTCGCGGTTCTGGCGGCTCAGGTTGGCCCTTGGGGCCGGTGATGGAGCCGCTGAGCGGCGTGGTGGGTGGCTCGAGTGTGTAGTGGCCGGGGTTCGGTGCTTGGCCGGGGACTGTGGCGCCGCCGGGGTGCCAGCGGGGGGTGTGGCCTTGTTGGTGGATTTTGGCGTTGTGGCAGTTGTGGCAGACGGTGAGGAGGTTCGCGTAGTCGGTGTGTCCGCCGTGCTGCCAGTGGTCGATGTGGTGGTGCTGGCAGCGCTCGGGCGCGATGCCGCACCCCACGCAGCCCTTGTCGCGCAGTGCAAGGGCGGCGCGTTGGAGGTCGGTGGCGGTGCGGCGGCTGCGTCCCATGCGCAGGTCGCCGTTGGTGGTTTCGAATATCGCGGGAAGCACTTCGGCGTCGACGGCGAGCTTGGCGATCTCTCCGATGGGGATGGGTGTGCCATCCGTGAGGCGTGCGTTGGTGAGCTGGTGGTTGAGGGTGTCGTAGTCGGCGACGACGATCAGCGATGCGCCCGTGGGGCGCTTGGCATCGGGCTCGAGGAGGAGCTCTACGACAGCATCGGCGGTGCGCTGTGGGGGAGTGCGCGACGCAGATGGGTCTTCGTGCTTGAACAGCCGTCGCTCGGCAGCCGCGATCACCGTGCCCAGCCGGGCCCCGGTGACCGGGTCGACCTCAAGGCGCAGCACCGTCATGCCGTCGCTGCTGCGGGTGAAGATCGTGGCGGTCCTCGCTTGGCGCTGCCGCTCGAGCACCGACGTGCCGTCGTCGCGGCTGACCTCGGCGACGTGGCGAGCAACCGTGCGACGGAACTCGTCGTGGCCCTCATGCTGTGACCGTTCCGCGAGGAACGCCTCGTCGACCGGTGCGTCGCCAGCGGCACGGGCGATCAGCTGCGCATGGCCCACCGGAACCGAGCCCGCAGCGAGCCCCTCCCGGGTCGCTTCCAGCTCGCCGAGCCTCACCGCGTCACGCACCTCGCCGCGCGCTTTGCGGCCCGAGACCGACATCGCATTGGTCGCAGCGTGCGCCGCGGCACCGTCGCCGCTGCGACGGGCAATCTCGCCCAACGTGTCGGCCTTCATCGCCGCCAGCCGCGACTCGGCCCGAGCGATCTCACCCAGCCGGGCCCGCAGGCCCTCCCCGCACAGTCCGGCGACATCCACAGCATCCACCCGTACCCCGCCAGATGCAGATCCGCCCGCTCCGTTGCCGCCACCCGGCGCAGACGTGCCCAGTGCACTGTCTCTGAAGGCCGATTCGCCGGTGCCCGTCATGTGAACAAACGTACGAGTGGGGTGTGACATCCACGCCCGTGCTGTGCCTGTGCGTGCTTACGCGGGATCCTCGGAAACTGGGCTGCCGCGTTCGCGGTCCACAAGAGCAATCGGACATGGGGGTTTCGCAGCCTTGGTGCCCGGGTCGGAGGCGAAGATGGCTACCGTTTGCTCGCTGCCGTCGAGCACCGTGGCTGTTCCGGCACCTACCTCAGCCGCGAGGGGTGAGAGCATGAGCACACCGTGTCTCAGAGTCACGCTCACCTTGCCCAAGATCAACGACGACGGCTGGATCGACTCCGACGACACCGGCGACGCGCACAACCTGACGCCCGAGCTGGCCGCAGGGGACACGGTGTTTACAGCGATGACCGGGGGGTACGTGCCGAGGTGGTCTCGGCTGCCCGACTGGGACGAGATGGTGGCGATCGCACACCAGGCAGCGGACTACTTCGCCAGCAAGCTTGGCCCGGCAATGACTGTCGCCAACGGGGCACTGCTCGACTTCACGAGGGTCAGTGACACTGTGGTCCGGGACAATGACTTGCCCGGCTTCTGCAAGGTCACGTATTGGGCGACTCGCTTCTACGGGCCCGATCCAGCCGACCGCAGCGAGTACGCGATTCACGACGGATGGCCCGCAGATGTGACGCTGTGCAACGTTTGCCACCGCCCACCCCGGCATTGCACCTGCTCAGCCGAGGCGATAGTACGGGCCCTCTGGCGCGATCCAAGCTAGATGTCGCTGACATGGGTGGCGATGGCTTCACGGGCTGAGGTCCCTCTTAGCTAGAACTAGATGCCCGCGGCGTTACTTCACTGCTCCGTGGGGAACGAGACCGCGAGTGCCAGCATGGACAACGTACGGACGGCCGAGTTCCAAGCCGACGAGCCCATGTGGAATTGAGCCCGTCACTGACCGCTGCTGAGTTTGCGTGAGATTGAGTCCCGGAGTCTGCGTGCGAGGCCGCGGCGGGGAATATCTCTCCGCCCTTCGTTGAGCGTTCGCCAACGGCGAGTCGATGGGCTTCGATCCCGGTCCTCGGCGGAGGACTACTCCTTCGCCCTTCGTTGAGCGGTCTCGGTGACTGTGTAGGGCGGCGGATAGTTCCACTTGGACGGGAACCGTCCCCTCCCATAGCTGAGCGTCCAGGAACCACTGTGCCGTGACTTGTTCGTCAGTTCATGGGCGGGGGAGTGTTCGCCCGCCCTTCGCTTGGCGTCGTTCTAGTCGTAGTCCTCGGGCGCGTACGGGCTCATTTGGAGGGGGAGGATTCCTCCCTCCCTTCGTTGACGGTCAAGTGGCTGCTTCCCCAAGTTCGGTGTAGTCGAACTGCCGCTTGATCCATCCCTTGTCGGTGAGGCACGCGATCAGGTAGTCCATCGGACGATCGCCCTTCACGCTGTTGCAGTGCCCGCACAGCAGTTGCAGATTCGAAATGTGATCAGTCCCGCCTTTGGCGCGGGGGATGATGTGATCGACGGTCAGATTCTGAGCCTTGAAGTGGGTGGAGCAGCCGTTGCAGTAACCGCCCTGTTCTCCGTAGAGCCATTTCTTGTTGGCAACGCAGTTGTACTTCGGCAGCTTGCCGAGATCGGTTCTCTTCGGAATGTCCTCGCGGTGATCTCCGTCATAGAACAGCCCGATCTCCTTGTGCATTCGCATGGCAACCAACTCGGCCGCCTTGGGCGAAATGTCGATGCCAACCCATTGACGGCCCAGCTGTTCGGCAGCAATGCACGCAGTCGCGCAACCACAGAACGGGTCGAGCACAACATCGTCGGGGTTGGAGCTGGCGTCAATAATGCGTCGCAGCAGTGCGAGCGGCTTCTGAGTGGGATAACCGACACGTTCCGCCGCCTGTGAGTTCACTGGCGGGGTGTCGGTAATGACATCGCCGGCCGCCGTACCGAGCCCTCCGGCAAGGTAACGCCTGAGTTCTGGCGTTCCCTTCTTCGACCAGTAGATCATGTCCGCGGCTTCCAGTGCGGCGAGCCGTGCTTCGGCGTCATCGATGCTCCGGTAGCCAGGAATGAGATTCGTGTCGATCCACTCCGCATACGCGCCCGTCCTCGGTACTGACCAGCATCGTCCGATATTGGCGGGATGCCATTCCCCTAGGGGCGCGTCGTTCGGATTCACACCGGGCCCCGTCAAGTCGCCGGTGCGGTACGGGCCTCGGCCGTCACTGTCGTCGTGCCGATACTTGGCGGAGATGTACTCGGCGTCGTATGGCTGGTACTGCTTGTTCCAAGTAGTGCCCGCACCGCTGGAGTAGTAGAGGATCACGTCGTGGACGCGGCCGAAGCGTTGCGCGTCGGAGCGCCCCGTAGTCCGCTTCCAGATGATCTCGTTGCGGAAGTTCGGCCCACCGAACACGTCGTCCAGCATCAGCTTCAGGTAGTGGCTTGCGGTCGGATCGCAGTGCAGGTAGAGGCTGCCTGTCGGTGCGATGAGCCGACGCATCTCCATGACGCGGATCGCCATGTAGATCAGGTAGCTCATCATCGAGTCGCCGTGGATTCGACGCGTGGCGTTCAAGAGGTCATACAGACCAGGCTGTTCGTGCTTGATCTCGCCGTGCCATGCGAGGTTGATGTCGTCCAGTCCCCAAGTGTCCTTGAAAGCCGCCCCCGCGGCCTGCGAGCCAATAGGAGCCGAGTAGTCGGCATTCGAGTTGAACGGCGGATCGAGATAGATCAAATCGACGCTGGCACTGTTCATGCCGCGCATCACGTCGAGGCAGTCACCGGTCCATATGGTCTGATTCGCCCAGTTCGGACGGGGGGGGGGGGGGGGGTACTTGCAGGCATCGGCTCAGCGCCCGATCTGGTAGTGCCGACCGCTATCCGATGGTGTCAGATGCATCACAGCGGCGACGCACTTTGGGCCGCGACGAACCGGCTCGGGAAACCACCTTGAACGCCCTTCGCTGGACTGTTGCGGCTTGTCGCTCATGGGGCACTCTCGTATCGGCATCAGCCGTCCGACCAACGTGGTGCGCGGCACATTACATCGCGCACCCCGGCTCACCCCGAACTGGCAGCGTGACGTTGCCGTCGAGTACCTGTGGGATCGCTGCGACGGTCAGCTTGCGGTGCTTTCGCCCCTGTGGGCCAATCGCCGAGGCTCATCTTGAAGGGACATGCACGAGCGGTGGTTTTTGGTCGCATTCCCGAAGGCGCGGCCGAGCGGGGTGGCGGCGGGCGAACCGCCGCCACCCCGCTTCGGTCTGTTGAGCGTGCGAGCGGCTACTCGCCGCCCTCCAGCAGCACGACCGGGATCCGCTCCCAGTCATTGCCCACGACATCAACGCCGGCGTCCCGCAGGTTCGCCACCGCCGCTTCGGCGATGTCGGTGCGGTAGGCGCCGTCGTCGGGCTCGGCGGCCAGGATGCCCTCGCTGGTGGCCACCTCGACGGTCTGCGCCCACAGATCAGGATCCATGATGCCGGCACCCAGCGGCGACGGCCAGATCAGCGCGCTGATCTCGTTCATCTGCCAGGTCTGGTGCGACTGGCCCAGCGTCGGGACATTGTCGAGCACGATCTGCACGCACTCTTCGGTGTTGTCCCGGCAGTGGATCCAACCGCGCAGCGATGCCTCCACGAACCGGACCGCCGCGTCGTAGTACGCCGGGTCGTCGTCGAGCCGGTCGGCGTCTGCCCACAGGGCGTCCTGGAGCATCGCCGTGCCCACATCGTTCCAGTCGATGATGTGCAGATCTTCGGGCTGGTACAGCTCGCCGGTGTCGGGATTGACCGTCTCGAGCACTTGCGCGTACTCGTTGTAGATCATCGCCTGCGCGGCGTCGATCTCTCCGGAGATCAGTGCCAGCATGTCGAAGTTCTGCTGCACCAGCTGAACATCGGAGTCCGGGTCCAGACCGTTCTTGCGCAACCCGGCGAGCAGCTCGAATTCGTTGCCGAATCCCCAGTTGCCGACCGTGCGGCCTTCAAGGTCTGTCACCGCACCGATGCCCGCATCAGCGAACGACACCTGCAACGTGGCGCTCCGCTGGAACACCTGCGCGATGTTGGTGATGTTGGTGCCTTCCTCTCGTGGCACGAGGCCGCGAGGCACCCACGAGACGGCAAAGTCAGCAGCGCCGGAATCCAGGACGGAGGCGGGAACGATGTCCACGCCGCCTTCGAGGATCTCCACACTGAGCCCGACGTCGTCGTAGAAGCCGAGTGCCTGCGCCGCGTAGTAGCCGGCGAACTGTGCCTGCGTGAACCACTGCAGCTGCAGCGACACCTCGCTGATGGGCTCGAATTCGGGCTCATCCGCGTCGTCGCCGCCGGTGCAAGCCGCGGCTAGTAGGCCGAGCGCCAACAGCGGCGCCAGCGTCCGTATCAAGGTTTTCCTTACCTGCATGTTTCCCCCCCTTTGTAGGCATGCAACAAAGGCTCTGTTGTCCTCGCTTGTCGAACAGAGGCGTCATTCCGCCTTCCGCATTGCGAAGTACCACGGCATGACCAGCCGCTCGAGCGCGACGGCGATCGCGTACAGGCAGATGCCCACCAATGAACCTGCCAGCACCGCGGCCCACGCATCGTCGTAACGGGTCAAGCCGGCCGAGTTCGTGATGAGATTGCCCAGCGCATCCTGACGACCGCCGAAATACTCGGCCACGATGGCCGCGATCACCGCCAGCGAGGTGCCCAGCTTCAGCGCAGTGAAGAAGTACGGCATCGCATTCGGGATGCGCACCTCGCGCATGATCCGCCATTTCCCGGCGCCGTAGGACTCCATCAGCTCGATCTGGCTGGGTTCCACCTGTCCCAGCCCGCGGGCCGTGTTGATGAAGACCGGGAAGAAGACCAGCACCACCACCACAGCTTGGTTGGAGCGGGGCGACAGGATGCCGAACCAGGCATTGAAGATGGGCGCCAGGGCGATGATCGGCACGGCGTTCACGGCGACGGCCAGCGGTGTGAGCGTCTCGTTGGCCGCACGGAATGCCGTGACCAGCACCGCGGCGAGCGCTCCGACTGCCACTCCGGCGATCAACCCGGTCACGATGATGAAGCCGGTGACGCCGGTGGCAGTGACGATGACGTCGAACTTCTCGACCACCGCGCCGACGATGCTCGACGGCGGCGGCAGTACGAAGCCGTCGGGGCGGAGCAGCGCCAGCAGCAGCTCCCAGCCGCCGAACATCGCCGCCGCAGCCACGACCGGCGGCAGCCACGCGCGCCCCAGCGACTTCGCCGCGTTCACGACTCGTCACCGTCCCGCAGCGCATCGCGCACCGCAGTCACGCAGGCGAAATAGGCCGGATCGTCACGCGTCGCCTCGTTGCGCTCGCCCAGATCGACGTCGATGACCGCCGAGATGCGGCCGGGCCGGGGCGACATCACCACGACCCTGGTGGACAGGAACACGGCCTCGCTGATGGAGTGGGTCACGAAGATCACGGTGATCTGCGTCTCGGCCCAGATCCGCAGCAGCTCGTTCTGCATGTGCTCGCGAGTCATCTCGTCGAGCGCTCCGAACGGCTCGTCCATCAGCAAGAGCTGGGGATGGAACGACATCGCCCGAGCGATGGCCACACGCTGCTGCATGCCGCCGGAGAGCTCGGCCGGGTGGTGCCGGGCGAACTCGCTGAGCTTCACCAGTTCGAGCATCTCGGCTGAGCGCTCCCGGCGCTCGGCCGCCTTCCAGCCCATGAGCTCGAGCGGCAGCTCGATGTTGCGTGACACGTTGCGCCAGTCGAACAGGCCTGCCCGCTGGAACACCATCGAGTAGTCGCGGTCGAGGCGGGCCTGATCGGCCGCCTTGCCATTCACGGCAACCGATCCCTCGGTGACGCCTGTCAGTGCGGCGATCAGCCGCAGCAGCGTGCTCTTGCCGCAGCCCGACGGCCCGATCAGCGTGACGAACTCGCCTGGGTCGATGCGCAGGTCGATGCCGGTGAGGGCCTTGATCTCGTTGGAGCGTCCCGGGTTGAACACCTTGGACACGCCCGCCATGTCCACTGCGGCAGGTGCGTTGCCAGGGGTGCCGTTGCCGTCAGGGTGCGGCTGGGCGCTGCTCATGTCACGGCCTCTTGACCCTTGCGCCGCACGAGTACGTACTCGAACGACGAGATCACGGCAAACACGAAGATCCCCAGGGCCGCGGCGCCCAGCACCGCCACATACAGGCGCTCGGGCCCGGTCGTGTAGCGCTGCGCCTCGAGCAGCACGCGGCGGCCCAGGCCGCCTTTGACGCCGGCCGAGATCTCGCCCACGATGGCGCCCACGACGCTCGCCGTCGCTGCGATCTTGAACGCCGCGAACAGGTAGGGCAGCGACGCCGGCAGGCGCAGCCGCCACAGCGTCTGCCCCCAGCGCGCCGCGTACGAGTCCATCAGCTCCAAGTTCTCCGGCCGCGGCGACTGCAGCCCCCGCAGGCCGTTGATGGTCACCGGAAAGAATGTCAGGTAGGTGGCGATGATGGAGACCGACATCCAGTCCTGCCACTCGAAGGGCAGGAAGTCGAAGCTCTTGCGGCCCCAGATCACGATGATCGGGGCGATGGCGATCAGCGGGATGGTTTGGCTGGCGATGACGTGCGGCACGAGCGCTCGCTCGAGGCGGCCCGATGTCGTCAGCACGATGGCGATGCCCAAACCGACGATGACTCCGATGGCGAACCCGACCGCGGCTTCCCGCAGCGTGAAGGCGGCTTCCTTGCCCACGATCGCCCAGAAGGGCTCGCCGGCTCCCCTCGGCTCGGCGAAGATGCCCGAGACGATGTCCAGTACCGGCGGCATCTTCAGGTCGCCCGACTCGGGTAGGAACGAGCCGATCAGCGGCCACTCCGACTGTGCGTCGTCGATGGCGGCTCCGACCGCCTTGTAGGCGGTGTAGGCAACGCACAGCAGCAGCACGAACACCACGAGCACGATCGCTTGGCGGACCGTGCTGCGGGTGCGTGCCCGGCGGCGCTCGCGGGCGGCCTGCAGCCTGATGAACTGCTCCCGGACAATCGGGTCGTCGATCGCTGAGGGATCGGCCCCCAATGAATGCGCCGATGAATGCGACTCTGGAGCAGTTGCTGCTTGCACGACGGGCCGGTCAGTCTCTGAGCGCCGGGATGATGCGCTGGCCGTAGGCGTTGAGCGTCTCGTCCTTGGCGTCGTGCATGAGGTAGATGGCGAACTGATCGACTCCTAGGTCACGCAGCTGCTCAAGGCGGGCGATGTGGTGGTCTGCGTCGCCGAGGATGCAGAACCGGTCGATCACCTCGTCAGGGACGAAGTCGGTGTGGACGTTGCCGGCCTTGCCGTGGGAGGCGTAGTCGTAGCTCTCGCGCCCGGCGATGTAGTCGGTGAGGGCTTGGGGCACCCCGCCGCCGGTGTCGCCGTACCGCTCGACTAGATCGGCCACGTGGTTGCCGACCATGCCGCCGAACCAGCGGCACTGGTCGCGCTGGTGGGCGAGATTGTCACCGACGTAGGCCGGTGCGGCGACGCAGATGTAGAGGTCATCGGGATTGCGCCCCGCATCGGCGGCTGCGTTGCGCACGGCGGCAACGGTCCACTCGGTGATCTGGGGGTCTGCGAGCTGCAGGATGAACCCGTCGGCCTGCTGGCCGCAGATCTGCAGCGCTCGTGGCCCGTACGCGGCCATCCAGATGTCCAGCCGGCTGCCCGACGACCACGGGAGCTGCTGGCGGGTGCCGTTGTATTCCACCTCGCAGCCTTCGGCCAGGCCCTTGATGACGGTCATCGACTCAGACAGCGTGGCCAGGCTCGTGGGGGCGTGGCGCAGCACCCGCATGGCGGAGTCGCCGCGCCCGATGCCGCAGACCGTGCGATTGCCGAACATGTCGTTGAGCGTGGCGAACAGCGAGGCGGTCACCGTCCAGTTCCGGGTGCCCGGATTGGTGACCATCGGGCCGACGATCATGCGATTCGTGGCCGACAGCATCTGGCTGTAGATCACGTACGGCTCCTGCCACAGCACATGGCTGTCGAAGGTCCACCCGTAAGTGAACCCCAGCGTCTCGGCCCGCTGGGCCAAGTCGACCACTCGCCAGGCAGGCGGATCGGTCTGGAGAACGACGCCAAAATCCATGTTCTCAGTCCTCCGATCCGATCTGCTGCCCCGACGCGCCGTTGCGCCGGGAGATAACGCCGCCCCTTACTGCAGGTACTGGCAGAGTCCGCGAGGCAGGTACTGGCCGTCGCCGGCGCGACCCAGGTACTGGCCGTCGTCAATGATCTTGCGACCCCGGGAATACACCGTGTCGACGTGACCTGTCACCTCGACACCCTCATAAGCCGAGTGGTCGATATTCATGTGGTGGTTGTCCACGCTGATGGTCCAGCGGTGGTCGGGGTCATAGATCACCACGTCGGCATCCGAACCTGCTGCGATGATTCCCTTGCGTGGGTACAGGCCCATCATCCGGGCGGGAGTGGTAGCGCACAGCTCGACCCACCGTGCCAAGCCGATCTCTCCGGTCACGACGCCTTGGAAGATCATGTCCATGCGGTGCTCGACACCGCCGATGCCGTTGGGGATGGCCCGGAAGTCGTTGAGTCCGAGCTCCTTCTGCTCCTTCATGCAGAAGGGGCAGTGGTCGGTGGACACGACGGCGAGGTCGTTGGTCCGCAAGCCCTTCCACAGCGCATCCTGGTGGCCTTCCTCCCGGGAGCGGATCGGCGTCGAGCACACGTAGGCGGCACCCCCGAAACCGGGCAGGTTGAGGTGCTCTTCCAAGCTGAAGTGCAGGTACTGCGGGCAGGTCTCTGCGAACACGTTCATGCCGGCGTCACGCGCCAGCGCCACCTGCTCGAGAGCCTCAGCGGCCGAGAGGTGCACGATGTACAGCGGTGCGGCGCCCACCTTGGCCAGCTGGATCGCCCGGTGGGTGGCCTCGGACTCCAGCTCCTTGCGCCGCACGTAGCCGTGAGTGACCGGCGCAGTCTCGCCTCGTTCGAAGGCCTGCGCGGCCAGCACGTCGATGGCCAGGCCGTTCTCGGCGTGCATCATGATCAGCCCGCCGTTGCCGGCAGCCTGCTGCATGGCCCGCAGGATCTGTCCGTCGTCGGCGTAGAAGACGCCCGGGTAGGCCATGAACAGCTTGAAGCTGGTGATGCCCTCGTTGACCAGCAGGTCCATCTCTTTGAGCGAGTCGTTGTCGACGCCCCCGATGATCATGTGAAAGCCGAAGTCGACGGCGCAGTTGCCTTCGGCCTTGGCCATCCATTCGTCGAGGCATTCGCGCACGTTCTCGCCGTACTTCTGAACGGCGAAATCCACGATGGTCGTCGTGCCGCCCCAGGCGGCGGCCCGTGTCCCAGTCTCGAAGGTGTCAGAGGCGTAGGTGCCGCCGAAGGGCAGCTCCATGTGGGTATGCACGTCCACACCGCCGGGCACCACCAGCCGTCCGGTGGCATCGACCACCTCAGCGCCCCGTTCGGCTGCCACGGCAATGTCGCTGCCAGGCTGCAGCACCGCCACGATCTGCTCGCCGTCGATGAGCACCTCGGCCGGATCGGCTCCGGTCGAGCTGACAACGGTGCCTCCCTTGATGAGCGTCGCCATCTTCGTGTCCCCCCTAGATCGCGATCTGTGAAGCCGAACCAGTCTGAGTCCGCCTCCTCAGGGCGCTACGAGCGGTTCGTACGAATCGGGCCGGCGGTCTCGGTAGAAGGCCCACTGATTGCGGACCTCATCGAGCATCTCGAGGTCCAGCTCACGCACAACCAATTCCTCAGCGTGGTCAGACGCGGCCCCGTCGACGATCTGCCCCCGGGGGTTCGCGAAGTACGACGTGCCGTAGAAGTCGTTGTCGCCCAGCGGCTCGACGCCGACCCGGTTGATGGCCCCGACGAAGTACATGTTCGCTGCCGCCGACGACGTCTGTTCGAGCTGCCACAGGTACGCGGACAGCCCCCGGCTGGTCGCTGAGGGGTTGAACACGATCTCTGCGCCGGCCAGCCCGAGGGCCCGCCAACCCTCCGGGAAGTGGCGGTCGTAGCAGATATAGACGCCGACCGTGCCGACGGCGGTCTCGAAGACGGGATAGCCCAGATTGCCCGGCCGGAAGTAGAACTTCTCCCAGAACCCCTTGACCTGCGGGATGTGGTTCTTGCGGTACTTGCCCAGGTAGGTCCCGTCGGCGTCGATGACGGCTGCGGTGTTGTAGAGCAGCCCGGCCTGCTCCCGCTCGTACATCGGCACGACCAGCACCATCTCGTGCTGGGCGGCGAGCTCGCAGAAGCGCTTGGTGGTCGGGCCGTCGGGAATCGCTTCGGCGTAGGAGTAGTACTCGGCGTCCTGCACCTGGCAGAAGTACGGCCCGTAGAAGAGTTCCTGGAAGCACATCACCCGGGCGCCGGCGGCGGCCGCTTCGGCCACGTACTTCTCGTGGAGCTCGATCATCGACTCCTTGTCGCCGGTCCAGGCCGTCTGCACGATTGCGGCCGTCACCATGCGTGCCATGTTGTGCCCTCCTCGCTCTCTTGGGAGTCCCTTGTGCGTGGCTGGAGGAAAAAACGAGTCTAGATCAGCCTGTAGAGGGGGTCTGAACCGACGCAGCAACCGCCTCATCAGGCAGGATGTAACGATGTCCAAACGCAGCACCACCTTCCGCGGATGGAGGGTGGTGGGTGCAGGGGCAGTGATTCAGGGGCTGCAGAGTGCCTTCGTCATGCACTCGCTGGGCGCCTACCTGGTGGAGCTCGATCGGGAGTACGGCTGGAGCAAGACGGCCCTGTCGGGCGCGTTCGCGGTGAATCGCGCCGAGACGGCGCTGCTGGGGCCGGTGCAGGGCTGGCTGATCGACCGGTTCGGGCCCAAGACCATTACCCGAGCAGGCGCGGTGTGCATGGCCGCCGGCTTCGTGTGGTTCAGCCAACTGCACTCGTTGTGGCAGTTCTACGGTGCCTTCTTCGTCATGGCCGTCGGCAGCGCGTTCTGCGGTTTCCTGACAGTCACCGTTGCGATCGTGCGATGGTTCGAGCGGCTGCGGGCTCGCGCTCTGGCGCTCGGCGGCATGGGCCTCGCTGTGGGCGGCGTGTGCGTCCCGCTCGTGGTGCTGCTGTTCACGTGGTTCGGCTGGCGCACGACCGCTGCGGTCACCGGCGTCGGGGGAGCTGCTGTCGCCTGGTGGCTGGCCAAGTACCTCGACGGCAGCCCTGCTGAATTCGGCGAGGAGGTCGACGGCGGGGCCAGGATCGTCGCCAATGGGAGGACGGTCCGCGCGGAAGGCCTCACCGACGTCCATTTCACGGCGAAGGAGGCGATGCGCACGAGAGCGTTCTGGACCATCTCGTTCGGCCACCTGAGCGCCCTGATCGTGGTCGGCGCGGTGATGGCGCACCTGCAGCTGTACCTGACATCCGAACGGGGCTACTCGCTGCAGCACGCCAGCTTGTTCGCGGCGGCGCTGCCGCTGATGCAGCTTGCCGGCATGGCGGTGGGCGGCTACCTCGGCGACCGGGTCAACAAGCGGCTCATCGCGTCGGTCGCCATGTTCGGGCACGCCGGTGGCATTTTGCTGCTGGCGTGGGCTCCCAACGCGTTCGTGGTGGTGCTGTCCGTCGTCTTTCATGGGCTGGCTTGGGGTGCGCGCGGACCGCTCATGCAAGCCATGCGGGCCGACTATTTCGGCTCTTCAGCCTTCGCTGCGATCATGGGCGTGAGTTCGCTCATCGTGATGATCGGGCCGATCGTCGGCCCGCTCGCCGCAGGTTGGGTGGCCGACACGACCGGCAGCTACGTCACCGCATTTGTCGCGCTCGCTGCCATAACCGCTGCCGGGATGCTGTTCTTCGTGATCACCAAACCCCCGAGCCCGCCGCAGCGCACGACCGGAACCGCCAGCGGCCCACAGCGACAACAAGAAGTGGCACGCTGAGCGCCATGGATGCCGTCCGCTCGGACACTGAGCTTGCATCGAGGTGCGATGCTGGGCCCGACCCGTCGCCGTTGTTCGACCCGCGCACCTACCTGGACGGCGTGCCGCACGACCTGATCGCCGAGCTGCGAGCACACGCGGCGATCCATTGGGTGCCCGAGCCGGAGCTCATGGGATGGGAGGCAGGACCCGGCTTCTGGGCGGTGCTCACCCACGAGCTGATGAATCGGGTGCTGCGCGACCCGGGGACGTTCTCGTCCCACCTCGGCGGGACGCAGATCCGCGATCCTCAAACTGCCGCGATGCTCGAGTTTGTCCAGCGGATGATGCTCAACCAGGATCCTCCTCAGCACACACGGCTGCGGCGCCTGCTCATGCGCTCGTTCACGCCGAGCGCAGTGGCCGAGCTGGAGGCCACCATCTCGGCCCGCGCGGAGCGGCTCGTGAGCGCGGTAGTCGACCGCGGCGGTGCCGACTTCGCCAAGGAGGTCTCGGCCGAGCTGCCGCTGCTGACGCTGGCCGACATCATGGGCGTGCCCTCAGTGGACAGGATGCTGCTGTTCGACTGGTCCAATCGGGTCATCGGCTACCAGGACGCCGAATACGCGGTCTCCGACGCCTTCGATCCGGCAACAGGAACCGAGATGGCGCGGCGGGCGTGCGAGGTGCGAGCCCAGATCCGCCCTGGTCCCGACGGTCGCCTGCCCGACCCCCGCTCACGCGAAGGCCTCGCCGACATGTATGCCTACGCGCACGATCTCGCGACCTACAAGCGGGCGAACCCCGGCTCCGATGTGGTGTCGATCCTGCTGGCCGCCGACGACGCGGAGGGCGGCATCACCAACGAAGAGTTCGAGACCATGTTCTTCCTGTTCGCCGTGGCGGGCAACGAGACGCTGCGAAATGGCATACCCGGCGGCCTGTGGGCGCTGCTGCAGCATCCCGAGCAGCTCGACAAGCTGCTCGCCGACCCTGAACTGCTGCCCGGCGCCATCGAGGAGATGCTGAGGTTCATGCCGCCGGTCGTGCACTTCCGCCGCACCGCCTCACGCGATGCCGAACTCGGCGGCCGTTCCGTGCGAGCGGGCGACAAGGTGGTGGTCTTCCATGTCGCAGCCAACCGGGATCCGGCCGTCTTCGCCGAACCCGACCGGTTCGACATCGGACGCAGCCCGAACGACCATCTCACTTTCGGGGCGGGCCCGCACTTCTGCCTGGGCGCTCACCTGGCCCGTCGCCAGATGTCGGCGATCTTCACTGAGTCGCTCTGGCGCATGCCGAACCTGCGCCTGGACCCGGCCAGGAGTCCGGAGCGCCTGCTGTCGAACTTCCAGCACGGCTTCAAGCACTTGCCGGTGCAGTGGGACGTGCCCGCAGGCCGGGAGGCAGCATCGCTGTGACCGATGCCATGAACGTGCCGCCCATCCGGGTCGGCGTCACGCCCGACGTCAAGCTCTGGTCACGGCCGTGGGCCGAACGTCGGCACTTGGTGGAACTGGTCGCCGATGCCGGCATCGACTGCATGTTCTTCGCCGACCATGTCAGCTTCCGCATCGGGCACGGCAACGACGGCATGGTGACTGCTGCGGCGCTTGCCAACCTGCATCCCGAGCTGGGGGTGTACCTCGGCGTGTACCTGTTGCCGTTGCGGCACCCGGTTCCCGTCGCCCGACAGCTCGCGAATCTGGCCGAAATGGCGCCCGGGCGCATCAGCTTCGGCGTCGGCATCGGCGGCGATGACCGTCACGAGGTCGAGCTGTGCGGCGTCGATCCGCGCACGCGCGGGCGACGCACCGATGAATCGCTGGAGATCGTGCTGCGACTGCTGTCCGGCGAGACCGTCGATCATCAGGGCGAGTTCTTCTCGCTGTCGCAGGCCCGGATCATTCCGGTGCCCGATCCGCCCATCCCCACCTATGTCGGCGGACGATCAGATGCCGCTATCCGCCGGGCCGGCCGATTCGCCGACGGGTGGCTGGGCATCTGGTGCACCGTGGAGCACTACGAGGCGGCACTGAGCCTCTTTGCACAGACCGCCGAGACGGAGCGTGCCGTCGCGCACGCCGTGGCCGAGGTTCCCGATCACGGCATCCAGCTGTGGGTGGGCATCGGCGACAGCCCCCAAGAGGCGGCGGCATGCGTAGCGCCCGAGCTGGAGCGCTTCTATCGCGTGCCGTTCAAGGCATTCGAGAAATACACGCCCTATGGCACCGTGGACGACATCGTGGAGTTCTTCATGCCGTACCTCGAGGCGGGCTGCCGGCACGTGAACATGACCCCGTGCGGTCGTGACCCCAACGAGGCGATACTTGCAGCAGGGGAAGTGGCACGGCGCCTGCGGGAGGCCGATCCGCTGAGGACGATGCGATGAACCCAGAACCGATGGAGATCCGGCCGCTCGCCGGCGCGCTGGGCGCCGAGCTGTGGGCTGCCGGCGGGACGGCGCTCGACGTCAACCGGCTCGACGCCGCCGGCGCGGCGGCAGTCCGGGAAGCGCTGTGCGCCTACCACGTGGTGGTGATCCGCGAGCAGCAGATGGATGCCGCGGATATTGCGAGCTTCGGCCGCCGGTTCGGCGAGCTGGAGCGCCACCCCTACCTCGGCGGCACCTCCGAAGAGCCCGAGGTGGTGCCGGTCATCAAGGAGCCCCACGAGACCGTCAACTTCGGCGGCGGCTGGCACTCGGAGATGTCGTTCCTGGAATGCCCCCCGATGGCTACTGCGCTGTACGCGGTGGAGGTGCCGAGCTTCGGCGGGGACACGCTGTTCGCCAACCAGCAGGCGGCCTACACGGGGCTGTCCGACACCATGAAGCGCTTCGCCGAGAGTCTCGGCGCGGTGCACTCAGCGGCCCGTCAGTACGGGCGGCGAGGCGATTCGGACCGGTACGCCGGCCAGCGCAGTTCGATGACCGTCAACGTGTCCGACGCAGCGCACGCGCAGCTGACGCATCCGGTGGTGCGGACCCATCCCGAGACTGGCGCCAAAGCGCTGTATGTGAATCGGGCGTTCACCGAAGCCATTTCGGGCATGCGCCGGCACGAGTCGAAGGCGTTGCTGGAGATGCTGTGGAGCCACGCGGTCGGCGAGCAGTTCACGTGCCGGGTGCGGTGGGAACCGGGAACGCTGACCATGTGGGACAACCGCAGCGTCCAGCACTACGCGCTGAACGACTACCACGGCCAGCGCAGGCACATGCTCCGGGTGACGATCGCCGGCGACCGGCCTCGCTGAGCAGCCTCACCGCTGAAAGGAACAGATGTCGATGAGACCGCTGGCAGGCATCCGCGTGGTCGACATGAGCCGTGTTTTGGCGGGACCGTTCGCCGGCCGCATCCTCAGCGATCTGGGAGCCGACGTCGTGAAGGTGGAACCGCCCGAAGGCGACATCTCGCGCCTGTGGGGCGTGAACCGTGCCGGGCTCGCCGGCTTCTACACACAGCAGAACGTGGGCAAGCGCAACGTCTGCATCGACCTGCGCGCCGAGGGCGGGCCCGAGACGGTCAGGCGTCTGGCTGCTGAGGCCCATGTGCTCATCGAGAACTTCCGACCTGGCGTCATGGCACGCCACGGCCTGTCATTCGCAGAGCTGGCTGAGATCAATCCGGCATTGGTCATGCTGTCGATCAGCGGATTCGGCCAGGAGGGTCCCGACTCGCAGCGAGCGGCGTACGCAGCGGTACTGCACGGCGAATCGGGCTGGATGGCACGGACAGCGCGGATTCATCAGCAACCGATTCAAGAGCCCTATCTGGCGGTAGCCGACACGAATGCCTCGCTCCACGGGTCGATCGGTGTCCTCGCGGCCTTGCGTGTCGCCGAGCAGACGGGCCATGGCCAGCACATCGACATCGCCATGCTGGAGTCCTTCCTGGCAACCGATGAAGGCAGCCAGGCCGGGTTGGATGGCGGCAACTACACATCTCAAGGCGGACTCGTATGGGAAGGCGTCGATGGCCCGATCCTCACTGCCGGCGACTTCCGCTGGATCTGGCGACAGCTCAGCCAGACACACGGGCTCGCTGACCCGTCTCCCCCGGACGCCGACATCCCGACCAAGCGGGCGCGCCGGACCGATGCGATCAACGCGTTCCTGAGTTCGTTCGCGACGCGGGCGGAGATGCTGGCGGCCCTCGACGCTGCGAATCTGGCGTGGGGTGACATTCGGACGACTGCGGAAGCGCACGAATCGCCCACAGCGGTCCATCGTGGCTCCTCGGTCGAGATCGACGCTCGCGACGGCGGCACGCGCCGGGTCACCCAGACGCCCTACCGGTTCGCGGGCTCTTCCGCAGCGACATCGGCAACCTCCGGCATCACGACCGCGGCGCTGGCACCTCACCTCGGTGAGCACAACGGCGAAGTGCTGGCCGAGTGGCTGGGCGCCGGGCGTGCCGAGATCGATGCGCTTCGCCGAGCGGGCGTGCTGATCGAGGACGCGTTCGCTGCCGAAGAGCGATCACACGGGCGACGGTGAGCGTCGACCATCCCCTTGGCGCAACGATCTTCATGGAACCGAAACAGTCCGGCGGGAGTCTGAGAGGGCAGGCAGTCTTCGCGGGGACTTGGCATGGCTGGCGCGCCCATAGCAGCAATGAATCTGGCACTGATGGACGCAGGTCTGCCGTTCACTGCCTCGCGGCTCGACTCGGCGCTGATGGGCTCGGGGCTCATCGGTTCAGTGCCAATGGATTCAGGGCTCGTGGGCTCAGAGCTCATGGGTTCGGGCACGATCCGCACGGGACTGACGGTGAGCGCCGCTGAGGGCGTATCGGGGACCGGTGCAGCTCCCCTCGATGCGGTTGCGATGCGGTTCGAGGACTTCTATGCGGCCCATCGCGACGAGTTGGCGCGGGCGCTCGGGATGGCGCTGCGTGACAGCGCGCTCGGCACCGAAGCAGCAGACGAGGCATTCGCGCGGGCCTGTCAGCGCTGGGGACAGGTCAGTGCCTACGCGAACCCGCAGGGCTGGGTCTTCCGTGTCGGACTGAACTGGGCACGGTCGTGGCTGCGACGGGTCCGGCGGGAACGCGAACGGCGGCCATTGCTGGCTCAGCCGCATGCCACTGAGGACCGGGCGCGCGATGTGGACCTCGATCGGGCGCTGGCGACGCTCAATGACGCGCACCGCGCGGTGATCGTGGCTCGCTTCTACCTGGACTGGTCGGTGGCCGAGACGGCAGAGGCGCTCGGCATCGCGGCCGGGACCGTGAAGAGCCGGCTCAGCCGAGGTCTGGAGCAGCTGCGCGACGTGCTGGAGGCAGCACCCGACCCCCAGGACGGGTCGTGACCCCCGAGGATCGTCTCCGCGACCGGTTGCGAGGCGCAGCGTCGTCGATGCCGGTGGGCTCGGGCTCGCTTGCGGGTGTCCAGGCGCGGGCTGCTCAGCTGCAACGCTGGCGCACTGCTGCGCGTGGCGGAATCGGGGCGTTCGCTCTCGTGGCAGTGGCGTTGGTCGGCGTGATTTCGCTGCGCGACGGCGGCATCGACGAGTTCTCGACGACGATGTCCGACTCAGACGACGCTGCAGAGGCCGCCGCCATGCCCGCGACGACCGCCGGCATCGCAGCGAGCGCCGTCGAAGAGGAGATGGCCGACGAGGACATGACCGACGAGGCCGAAGTCGAGCTCGCCGCTGCGGCTGCTCCGGACGACGACGAGTCCCTGCAGGACGCACCAGAACAGATGGAGGCCGCAGAGGCGGGAGTCACGCTCGCCGACAGCGAAGTGCTCGAAGAAGAGGCGGCAGGCGACTCGGAGAACTGGGAGACCACGTCGCCCGGCCGGAGCGATCCGGAAGCTGCCGTGTTCGCCACGACGGTGTCGATCGTCAAGCCGCCTGCAGAGGTCGAGGGCGCAGACATGCGCTACTCGTTCAGCGGCGCACACGCGGTCGCCCGAGCAGCCGACAACTGGTACTCCTACAACGGTGTCGACTGGCAGTCGGTGGGCTTGCCCGACGACATGGAGGTGGTGGCAGTCGATCTCTCCGGATCGGGCCGCATCGCGGTGCTTGGGGTGGTCCGGCCGCTCGAATGCACCCGTAGGCAGGTGGTGGCGGTCCGCACGGGCGACAGCTGGAGCTACGTCCGCGTTGATGACGACACGCCGCCGGCGGTGGGCTGGGAACTGCTCGATGCCCGGATCCATGTCACCGATACCGCTGTCGAACTCGAGCGCGTCGAGCGCCTGTGGCTGGATGACCAGTGCGCCGATGCCTCCGCGCCCGAGACGCTGACCGAGCGGGCAGCGAGTCTCGTCGCCGATCTGGAGCTGCTGGGCGAGCTCCGCCGCGAGAGCTGGCCATACGCGCCGCTGGAGGGCGGCTTCGCGGCGCACTGGTCGGACGTGGCTCGCCACGACGCGCATGCCGCCGCCACGTCCAGCGCCGACTTGGACTGGACGGCCACCAGTCCGCCCAAGCTCACGACCCCCGCGGTGAAGCTGACCCGGAGTCGCCCGAACGACGGCAGCGGCGAGGCTGTGGCGCTGCACGAGACCACCATCATGGATGTCGCCACGACGGTGCATGTCAGCGACGGCATGGCGATGCTCAAGCGCGGCGACCAGACGTGGGAGGTGTGCCCGATCCCCGATGAGGAATTGGACCAGGTGAACGGGGAGATCGGCAGGGCCGGCGAGCACCTGGCAGTCGTCGTCGGCAAACCCGAGCAGACGCTGTTCATCGTCGAGCGCACCAAGTAGCTGCTCGCTGCCGACGGCCGGTCCTAGTGTGACCGGATGCCTCAGGACACACGCGCCAAACAGGAATTTCCGGAGCTGGGCTTCTACATGCTGCCTGGTGACGCCCTGGACTCCTGCGATGCCCTCGCCGAGATCCAGGCAGCAGAAGCGATGGGCATCGGCCAGGCGTTTCTCGGGGAACGGCCCAATCGCAAGGAAGCGGGTGCGGTGTGCGGTGCCGCTGCCGCGGTCACTGATTCCATCGGCATCACGCTGGGAGTGACGAACATCAACACCCGCCACCCGACGCTCACCGCAGGGCTCGCGCTGACGGTGCAGAGCTTGGCCGGCGGGCGATTCACGATGGGCTTCGGGCGCGGCGTCGCCGTGGCACAGGAGATCATGGGCCTCAAGCCCGTCACCACAGCCGAGCTGGAGGAGTTCGCCCTGATCATGCGCCGGCTGTTCCGGGGCGAGATCATCTCGGATTTCGACGGTCCGACCGGGCGCGTTCCGATCCTGCTGCTCGACATGACGCTCGATGAGCACCTGCCGATGGCGCTCGGGGCGATGGGACCCCGGACGCTGGCACTCGGCGGTCGCTGTTTCGACGATGTCATCCTGCACCCGTTCTATTCCGACGAGACCGTGGTGCGATCGGTGCATGCCGTGAAGACGGCTGCCGAGCAGGCGGGGCGCGATCCGAGCGACGCGGCGGTGTGGTCCTGCTTTGTTGTGGTGAGCGACGAGGTGCCGGCTGAGCTGGCGCTGCGCAAGACGGTGGGACGCCTCGCCACGTACCTGCAGTACTACGGCGACGTGCTGGTCGGTGTGAATCGCTGGGACCCTGACGTGCTGGCGCGGTTCCGAGCTGACGAGGTGGTTGCCAGGTTCCTGGCGCCGATCGACGGCACGGCCTCAGTCGCCGAGCTCGAGCACATCGGCACGCTGCTGCCCGATGAGTGGCTGGCCCCGATGGGGGCGGGCACTCCTGCCGAATGCGCCGCCGCCGTGAGACGCCAGATCGACCTCGGCTGCGACGCCGTGCTCATGCACGGTGCAACGCCGGCCGAGCTGGCGTCGGTCATCGATGCCTACCGGCAGATCACTGCGACCGCCGGATCGGGATGATGGCGCGGCACCTTGCCGCTCACTCCTGAAACACAGCGCCCGTCGAACTGCTGGAATGGGCGCATGGCACATGATCTGGGACTGCTGAGCGCGACCGAACAGGCGGCGGCCATCGCCGCGGGCGAGCTGTCGAGCCGGGAGCTGACTGCTCACGTCATCGAACGCATCGAACGGCTCGACGGCGAGGTCAACTCAGTCGTCACCCGGGACTTCGAGGCAGCGCTCGAACGGGCCGGCGCGGCCGATGCCGCGCAGGCGGGCGGCGGGCCACTCGGGCCGCTGCACGGTGTGCCGTTCACCGCGAAGGACGCCCTGATGACGGCGGGCATCCGCTCGACCGGCGGGGCAAGGGAGCTGGCCGACAACGTTCCCGACGCTGATGCGGCTGTTGTGGCGGCCTGCCGCGCTGCCGGGGCGATCGTGATCGGCAAGACCAACCTGCCGCGCTGGTCGGCCGACAACCAGTCCTTCAATGACCTGTTCGGAACCACCAGCAATCCTTGGGACCTGTCCAAGGTTCCCGGCGGCTCGTCCGGTGGGGCTGCGGCTGCGACGGCGATGGGCTTCACCGGCTTCGAGATCGGCACCGACATCGGCGGCTCGATTCGCTTTCCGGCCTCGTACAACGGCATCTGGGGCCACAAGCCGAGCTTCGGCGTGATCCCGACGACGGGCTACCTGGATCACGTGCGCGGCGGTACCACCGAGCCGGACATCAACGTGTTCGGCCCGCTGACCCGCAGCTGTGACGACTTGGAGCTGCTGTTCGACGTGCTGTTGCGCACCGAAGGGCCGTGGGTGCCCCAGTTGCCGCCGGCACCTGGTGATGTGAACGGCCTGCGTGTCGCAGCGTGGCTCGACGATCCCTACTGCCCGGTCGACGGCGATGTGCTGGAGGTCATGAACGCGGCTGTCGCGGCGCTCGAGGCGAGCGGTGTGAACGTCGACCACGAAGCGCGGCCCGCCATCGATCCGTTGCCTGCATGGGAGACCGGGCTGTGGCTGGTGCGAGCCGCCATGACGCTGGCGAGTCGTGGCGAGGGTCCGAGCCATCGTGACTGGCTGGAACACCACATGACGCGCGAGGAGTGCCGCCGCAAGTGGGCGGAGTTCTTCACCCGCTACGACGCGATCCTCATGCCGGTGAGCTTCCACCCGCCCTTCGATCACATGCAGGAAGGAACGTTCGCCGAGCGCCGCATCCCAGCAAACGGCATCGAGCGGCCCTACATCGAGATGACCCGCTGGACGATCCTGACCGGCATGTCCTACCTGCCCGCAACCGTGCCGCCGCTGGGTCTCACATCTCAGGGCCTGCCGGTCGGCTTCCAGGTGGTCGGCCCCTACGGCGGCGACCGCACCACCATGGCGCTGGCCCGCCGCATCGGCGAGCTCACCGGCGGCTACCAGCCCCCACCCCGCGCCCTCTGAGCGACTGGCGGCCTCGGAGTTGGCTGGCTGTCACAGCGAAGCCAGAACATCGAGAGCCTCGGCGGGCACAGCATCGACGGCCTGCCGCAACGCCTCGCCGTCAAGCACGTCAGGTGTGGCCGGTGTTCCGTCCGCACGGAGGTACAGCAGCGCTACTCGTCCGACGGGGCGGCCGGTTGAGCGTTCGACACACCATGCGTAGGTCGCGACCTGGCTTCGGTAGGCATCGGCTCGTCCTGGGGTAGCGCCGTCAGAATCCGGCATCACGCCGAGCGCGTCGGTCTTGAAGTCGACCACGACGAGACTGCCTGTGTCGCTGTCCTCGTAGAGCAAGTCGATGATGCCTTCGACAAGGGTGCCCGGTTCGCCGGAGTCCGGCAGAGGCGCCGCGGCATACAGCTCTCGCCAGATGCGGCCACCCAGTGCTCGGTCGACTTCATCGCTGGCCAGCGCCGATCGCACGAAACGGTCGATGTCAGCGTGCTGTGAGCGAGGCACGTTCGCCGCATAGGCCTGGGCTGCGACGTGACGCTCGAGGTCGGCGCCGGTGCTCAGGTCGATGACCTGCAGCACACCGTGGGTGGCAGTTCCGACGGCGGTCCCGCCCCGGCCGCGGCGTTGCGGTCGTTGCCGCGCGCTGAGAGAGTTGTCGGCGGCGTCCTTGTCCGGTTGCAGGCGATCCTCCGGGTGGCGGTGACGGGCGATGTGGCTGGCGCTGATCGACGAACGGATCTGCGATGCCAACGCGGCTCGGTCGCGACGCTCGAGCCACGCCGAGCGGTCCGGCAGCGCGTCCCGCGGCAGCGCGGCCGCGGGCTCCGTGCTCAGCCCCGATTCGAGGCGAACGGTCGGATCTTCCCGGTAGTCCCACAAGTCGGCGATGCTGGCGGACGCCGGCGGGAGCACGTCTGCGATGAGTTGCGCGCTGGTGCGCAGATGCTCGGCGCCCGCCGCGCGCGAAGCGTCGGAGGGCTGAGGCCGATGCAGCGACACCACCAAGTGGTCTCGTGCGCGAGTGCAGCCGACGTAGAGCAACCGGATCCGCTCGAAGTGCTCGGCGCGACGCTCCCGTTCGCGCCACGCCTCGAACCCGCCGGTCTCGACGCCGCTGTGCAGTCGAACCGCCGCCGCTCCTGACCAGCGTGCGGCGTTATCCCCGTCGGCGATCTGTCGTTCCCAGGCGCTGTCCCCGAAGCCGATCTGCACCGACGGCGAGCGAGCGCGATTGCCACCGCCCAGTCCCGCCAGGATCACAATGGGAAACTCGAGCCCCTTTGCCGCGTGGATCGTCAGCACCCTGACCGAATCGTCGTCGGACTCGGGCAGGATTGCCTCGGTCACCTTGGCTCGGTCGGATGCTTGGGTCTCGGCCCAGCGCAGGAAGCCACGCAACCCGCCCTGCTGACTCTCCGACCAGGCGCGCGCCTGATCGATCACGTACCGGACGTGGCGCCACACCTCACGCTGAGGCGATCCGGCTGCGGCCTGTTCGAGCAGCCGCCGGTCGCGCACGAGGCGATCGAGCAGGGTCGCGGGAGACACCTCGGTGTGCTGCTCGTAGAGCTCACGGAGATGAGCCAGGCCGCGCGCGACAGGGTGGGCGCGGCCCTCCGCAAGTTTCGAATGATCCGATGCGAAGCAGCTCCACGACCGGACAGCTCGGTGGTAGCAGTAGAGATCGTCGTCGCCGCATCCGTAGATCGGCGTGCGCAACGCACTGACCACGGCAAGTTCGTCGTCGGGGTCGGCGATGGCACGTAAGCACATCATGAGGTCTCGCACGGTGCGGCTGCGCCACACGAACTCGGATGCTTCGAGCCGGTAGGGGATCTGGGCATCGGCGAGTCCCTGGGTGAGCTGGGGGAGGCCGGTGCGGGTCGGCACCAAGATGGCGATGTCGGCAAGCGTCGCGGGCCGCAACTGCTCGGCGTGGCGGTCCTCCACCTGCCAGCCGTCGACGAGCATCTCGCCGACGAGCGCAGCAATGTCGGCGGCTTCGGCCTCACGGATGCTTGCGGCGGTGTGATCACCGCCCTGTTGCTTGGTGCTGTGCGGGATCTGACCGAGCGTCACCACCGCCGGTCCCGGCCTGACGGCCGGTCGCCAGCACATCAACGGTGTGTACGCGGGCTGCAAGCCCGTGCCCGAACCGGACTCGTCGCCGTCGATCAGATCACCGAAGACCGCGTTGACCCAGTCGATGATCGGTTCAGCCGAACGAAAATTGACTTGCAGCTTCGTCAGCGAGCCAACCTCGGTGCCGAAGCGGGTGCGTGCATTGAGATACAGCCCAATGTCGGCCCGGCGGAAGCGGTAGATGGACTGCTTTGGGTCGCCCACGAGGAACAGCCGGCCCGGCGCGACGCCCACGTCAGACCACGAGTCGGGCACGACGCGCTCACCGTCGGCGCCGCTCACGCCGCCGGATTCGCCGCTGTCGCCGACATCGCCGGCGATGAGCGTTGCGATCTCGACCTGGATCGGATCGGTGTCCTGGGATTCGTCGAGCAGGATCTGCCCGTAGCGCCGATGCAGCGAGGCACGGGCGGTCGGCGAGTTCCGCAGCAGATCGCGTGCCCGCACCAGCAAGTCGTGGAATTCGAGCCGACCTGCTGCGTGACGCTGTCCTGCTGCTTCGAGCGTGAAGCGGGCAATCCGATCACAGATCAGCGCGATGGCATCGCTGAGCGCGGCTGCGGCGATCTGCGAGCACAGCTCGCGTAGCTCGACGAAGCCTGTCCGGATGCTGGACAGGTTGAACCAGTTCTTGCTGCTGCCGACGTTGCCGATCTTCGGCACGCCCGCCGCGGAGTCCTCGGCATCGGTCAGGACAGCGATGCGTTGAGCGTCGTCGCGCGCGGCGGCAAGCCGCGCCACGAATTCGTAGAGCTGACCAAAGCGGGCTAGGGCTCGGTCGTCATCCGCGCTGCACTCGACACGCCTGTCGTACAGCGTGCGCCCTTTCGCCACC
This sequence comes from Candidatus Poriferisodalis sp., assembly GCF_965208555.1. Lineage (GTDB taxonomy): Bacteria > Actinomycetota > Acidimicrobiia > Acidimicrobiales > Poriferisodalaceae > Poriferisodalis. The sequence continues at coordinate 2,514,479 of NZ_OZ242342.1, forward strand.
ACGTCGATGGCGTCCACCGTGCCTGCCTGCGGAACCTCGTCAGCGCAGCGAATGCGGTCCCAGTTGGCGTTGAACGCCACGCCGACCTCGTTGAGCTGCGAGAGGTCGACGCCCGCGGCATCGAGCATCTCGAGGGACCAACGCGCGGCGGGGTCGTCGAACAGCTCGTCGGTAAACCGATCCCAGCGATCGGCGAAGTCGACTTCGCTGGCGATCTGGTCAAGCGCCTCGAACCTGGGCGGCAGACCCGCCTCGATGGCGTGCTCGGCAAGGATGCGGCGAGCGAAGCCGTGCAGGGTGGAGATCGCCGCGGCGTCGAGCCCGTCGAGTGCGTTGCGCAGCAGGTCCGCATCCGGACCGTCGGGGGTGTCGGCGAGCTGTGCGCCGAGCCCTGCCCGGATGCGATTGCGCAGTTCTGCTGCTGCCTTGTCGGTGAACGTGATCGCTGCGAGTTCGTCAACCGAGACCGGATCGGATCCGCTGACGAGCGCGACGACGCGCTCCACCAGCGCGCGGGTCTTGCCGGTGCCCGCCCCGGCTTCGACGAACATCGTTGTGCCCGTTTCCATCGAGACACGTGCCCGCTCGGCGGCATCGGCGGGTTCGCGTTTCGCATCAGCAACGGCCGCTGTGGTCGCCGCTGTGCCGGCATCAGCGCAGGACTGAGTCATGAATTGGCCTCGGGTTCAGCCAACGCGGCGAAACTCGCCACGGAGTCATCGCTGCACTTGCGCAGCCAATCACGACGGACCTCGGTCGTGCCGAGCCCATCCGGATCGCAGTAAGGGCACACCGTGTAGCCCTTGCGGTCATCGCCTGTCGCGGCGTACCCGAGGAACATCCCTCTGCGGATGCCCCACACAATCATGTTCACGGCACGGTCGAACTGATCCATGAGCTGATCGTCGACATCCAGCCCCAACCAGCGCCATCTCCCCGGCTCGCCGGTGATGAACCAGTACGCAGCGTGTTGGACGGTAGCGGTCACGTCGCCAGCGCCGAAGTGCGCGGCTGCCGCAAGCGCGTAGACCGGAAGTTGCAGCTTCGTGCCGGCGAGGGTGGGGTCTGCGCCGTCGAGGCTTCTGTAGCTGCGGGTGCTCCCTGACTTGTAGTCAACGACGATCACCGACCCATCGGCTCGGTGCTCGACGCGGTCCACCACGCCTCGGAACCGCACCGTGGTGCCGTCGTCGAGGCCGTACGCGACTGCTGCGGCACCGCCATCGAGTCCGAACCGGAACTCCGAGCTGAGAATCTGCCCGCGTGTCGCGGCGTCTCGAGATTCTTCCCTGTCCAGCAGCTCTTCGAGATCGGCCAGGAGCATGTCGCGATCGCGTTCCCACAGCACGGTGCGGCCGGTGAGACCGTGTCGCTCAGCTCGCTCGGCCAAGCGCCGTCCGATTGCTACGAGATGGGCCCGGTCGCGGTCGTCTGGTGGCCGCTGTGGGCCCGGCGGCAGGTGAGGCCATTCGCTTTCGGTATCGCCGATGTCGGCGCCTTCACGAGAGCCGACTGCACTGCCTCGTAGCGCGCTGAAAGAACGGAAGAACTCGTCGATGGCCGCGTGCATGAGCCTACCGCGCTCGCCGGGCGACAGTCGGAGCAGCGTTTCGGGTTCTTCGATCACGCGCACTTCAAGCAGGTGCTCGAACAAGAATCGTCGCGGGCACGCTGCCCACGCTTCCAGCCGCGAGGGCGACATCACCTCAGCGAACGCAGCGTCGCCGTCGATGACCGCCGAGAGGTTGCCGTCGAACCGGGTGAAGCGGTTGCTGCGCCGTGCGGCGGTCATCGCGACGCCGGCACTGAAGGCTGGATCGTCGAACAGCGGTTGATCGACGGCATCTCGCTCAGCTGGCGTTATTGACCACACGCTGGCCGAGTCGAACTCCTGCTCCGTAGCGGGAAACGTTGCCGTCAGCACACCGGTGACATACGACGGCGACTCGTCAATCCCGCGTACCGAATCATCTTGCGCTGCGGCTCGCAGGCGATCGCCGCTCACATAGCCGTCTTCGAACAGACCCGAATCGGTCGTCAGTGCCCTGACGGTCGGTGCGAGCCAGCGCGAGGGCACGTACTCGGCGCTCTGGCGCAGGTTGCCCCGCGGCACGGTGAGCGTGCTGCGCCCGCTTGCGCCCGCCAACGCGGCGAGCAGTGCACGGTGCTCGTCGGCTGCTGTGTCGGCGCTCGACGCCAAGGCTTGGCCCACGGCTCGGCGCTCGTCGTCATGGATGAGGCTGTCAGGTGCGTGCCGTCGCGGCAGGATGCCTTCGACGAGACCGACGACGTAGACGCTGCGAGGAGCCATGTCGACGGCGCGGCTCAGCGGTCCGACATACACACCCGTGCCGGTGACGCTGCTGTGCCCGTGCGGGTCAGACAGCTCATCGGACAGGGCTTGAGCCATCGTGGCGAGATGGACACGCGATTCGACAGCGCCCAGCTCTGACAGCCGATCGAGCGCTTCGAGCACCCGCTCTGCGGCATGTGTCTGCCACTCGGGCCAATCGAGCGTCCACGAGGCACGCCCGACATGTCCCACGTAGCGACGCAGCGCCGCGCGAAGCCAATTGCACAGGCTCGGCCACGTTCGCCGTGAGCGGCCCGCCACGAGCTGACCTCGCAGCTCCGCGATGAACTCGGCGAGACGGCGGCACTCGACTGCCTCGTCGTGCAACCACTCGATACGGCGCGTCCTGGGATCTTCGCTGGAGCGTTCACGTTCGGCGCGCGCATCCAGCTCGTCGGCGTGCGCCCGGAGTCGGACGCTCCAGTCGTCTCCGCCCGTCACCCGGGCCGCGCGGGCGAGATGCTCCCACTTGGAGTCGGGAACGAAGAAGCTCTCGCCGTCGCGGTGTTCGCCGGCCGTACGACGGGGTACTTGCGCGCCTCCCAGCAGATCGAAGACGTCTCGGCGAGCGAGGTGAGGCTCGGCCAGCCGAGCGTCGGCCAATGCGGTGAGCCGCAAGGCGAACTGCCCGTAGGTCGATTCGGCCAGCGTTCGCGCCGTGCTGCCGTGGGTGACGATGCCTGCAGCCTCGAACTGTTCTTCGAAAGCTCGGCCGTAGGGCGTCTCGGGGCCGTAGAAGACAGCGATGTCGGACGCAGTGATCCCATCATCGAGGTCGGCCATGACCGACCGCAGCACCGTGCGGACCTCTTCATCGGGGTCGGTCACGCTGACTACCTGCTGCGCTGTCGCCGTCGCCCCAGTCGAAGCCTGCGCCGCAGTCGGCAGCGACACGCCGAGCCGGGCGCACACCACCTGGGCCGCGTTGTCTCCTGACTCGTCGCCGGTGACCCCGATGAGCATCGGCAGGTCCGATTGCGCAGCGCAATGGCGAGCGAGTGCGCCCGTCAACCGGGCCTCGCGCACCGACAACCGCCGGGGCAGGTACAGCACGAGCCGCCCCAGCTCGCCGAGCACCTGCCCACCGGCGTCGGTGATCGCGGCGGCGGTTGCAGCTTCGAGCAGCTCGGCTGTGTCGAACCACGCTGGGCGTAATGACTCGTGAACGCGTTGGCACAACTTCACCACTGCCGCGGCACGTTCGGACATCGCGCCGAGGCGTCGACGCTCGTCAGCCGACAGCCCACGCACTTCGCCGAATGCGCGGGCAAGCGCCGCGGCGGTCTGCGGATGCTCGGCAACCGGTTCGAACAACCCGGGCGCTTCCCGCAGCTCGTTTCGCATAGCGGCCTCGATGACCAGGTCGCCCGCCTGCTTGCGCTGCTCGGCGACCAAGCGCCCGGCCAGCGACGGCAGGGTGAGCGTCTCGAGCGCAGCCACGCCCTGTGCGTCGTCGCCCGGCTGGAGCGACGTGCCTCGCGCCACCGCACGCCGCAGCTCCATCCGCGCCGGGTTCGACGAGACAATCACCGTCATGGGTGCGAGCGGATCGGATGCCTTGGCTTCGGCGATGAGGTCGATGAGCGCTTGACGCGCGGGTTGGCCGAACCGAACCGGCATCACACGCAGACCGCTGCCGTCATGACACGGCTGAGGCCAGCCGTCGCCAAGAGGCTCGGGCACGGCAGCGGCCGCTTGGTCGGTCACGCAGGCGACACTACGCAGGGGGTGCGACAAGAAGATGTGTGGGCCGGGCGGCGCCGTTGCGCTGGGGACCAGCGCGGCCGGCGAGGCTCAGTGCGTGGCGAGCGCCTTGAGTCGCACTGCGGACAGGCGCTTGAGCTGCTGGTTGCGCGGGTCGACCTCGATGCCGGCTGACTCCAGCGCTGTCAGCCCCAGCAGCGGCTCGGCATCGTCGTCGACGAACACCACGGTGCCCATGACCATCTCGTCCATGAACTCGAGCTCGGCGCCTCCGATGTCGAGCTGCAGCCGGCGTCCGTCCGCCATCTCGTACGTGCGGGAGCCGAACGGCTCGACGCCGATGGCCTCGAGGTGCTGGCGGGGGATCACCGATTCGACGGCGCCGGTGTCCACCAGGAACTCGCCCTGCCAGGTGCGATCGCGTGCTGCTGGGTTCTTGACGGTGACGGTGACGTGCGTTGTACCCATGGGAGGTCTCCTCTTTCGAACGGGGCGGAACGACGGCAGCCGGTGGCCGCGTCGGCGAGCCTCGCGCACGTCACCAGTTGCGCCAGCATCGTTTTCCAGCGCGGGAGTTGCAGGGGTGGAGTCATGCGGTGTGGATGTCATCGGCCCATTGTCGCAGCGCCGCCGCGCCGCGAACGGCCCGCCGGAAGAGGGGCTCAGGTGCCGGCCAATCGCGCCACGACCGGCGCCATCGCATCCACCTCGGGATCGTGGATGATGATGTAGCTGGCGCCGTAGGCCTCGCGGTGATGGTGCAGCTGCTCGCAGATGTCGTCGACCGTTCCGGCCAGCACCAGCGGCACCTCACGAGCCTCTTCGAGCGTCAGCCCGAAACCGGGGGCGAACGCCTCCAGGACGCTGTCGGCATCGTCGGACACCAGCGCCATGAACGTGTTGAGCTGGATCTCGATCTCTGAGAACCGCTCACCGGCGGCATCGGCGATCCACTGACGCCGCTCTGCGAACTTGGTCGCCACCGAACTGCGCGCCGCATCAGGGCCCACCGTGCCCGACCGCAGATTCGGGTTCAGGCTGATGATGTCGGCCAAGCGTGCCGCCTCAGTCAGCACCCGGCGGCCGCCGCCGCCGATGATGACCGGCGGCCCGCCCGGTGTATGCGGCAGCGGCCGCCCGACCATGCCGGAGATCTGGTAGTGCTCGCCGTCGTAGTCGAGCGGCTCGCCGCGCCACAGGCCCTTGATGACCTCCAGGGCCTCGATCATGCGGTCGATGCGCACGCCAGGCCGGTCCAGCGGTATGCCCGCTTGTTCGTAATCCTCGGTCAGCCAGCCCGCACCGATGCCGAACTCGGTCCGGCCTTCTGCCAGCAGATCGAGCGTGGCGAAATCCTTCGCCAGCACCGCAGGGTGCCGGTAGTCGGCCGCATACACCAGCGTGCCGACACGCAGGGTCGTGGTGATCTCCGCCGCAACGGCGGGATGGACGACGGGGGACCAGCTGTCCCAGAAATGGTCGTGGCAGAACAGGGACGAGTAGCCGAGGTCCTCGACCTTGCGTGCCATCTCGCGGAACGCCGCAGGACTCTCCGGCTTGCCGTACTGGACACCGAATCTGAATGGATGCACAGCGGCACCCTACGCGCGGCATGAACGGGTGATGCTCGGCCGCGTTCCGAGGTTGTGGGGCGCCGCCGCGCCGCCGCGAACCGGCCCGGTACGGCCGGTTCCGCTTAGAACTGCGTCTGCTGGGTCAGGAACGAACGCTCTGCCAGGCCGTGCCACTCCGCGATGCCGTCACGGAATGCCCGCCACGGCTCCAGGATGGCCGCGAACCGGGAATCCTCGGCCGCAACCCCGTCAAGCACGTTCTCGGTCTCTTCCTTGAACGCCGCCATCAGCTCGGCCGGGAACTCACGGATGCTGGCGAACCCCTTGATTGTCTGCAGGTCTGCCTGGTTGCGCACGTCGTAGTCGGCGATTGTGTTGATGTTTGCCGATGCCGCCGCAATCTCGATGGCTGCCTGGTACTCGGGCGGCAGGTCGTTCCACAGCGACAGCGGGAACTGCACCTCCACTGCCGTGCCGGGTTCCCACCAGCCGGGGTGGTAGTAGAACAGGTCGCCGTCGAACTCGTGGAGGCCCAAGATCAGGTCGTCGGTGGGTCCCACGAACTCGGCGCCGTCGATCGCGCCCTGCTGGATGGCAGGCAGGATCTCGCCGCCTGGCAGGGTGACCTGCTCGCCGCCCAGGCTCTCGAGGACACGCCCTGCGAGACCGGGGATGCGCATCTTCAGGCCTTGCAGATCGCTGACCGAGTTGAGCTCCTTGGTGAACCAGCCGCCCATCTGGCAGCCCGTGCCGCCCGCCGGGAAGGCGATGATGCCGTGCTCCTCGGCGTAGAACTCGTTGAGCATGTCGAGGCCGCCGCCCTTGTACAGCCAAGCGTTCTGCTGGCGCTGGGTGAGTCCGAAGGGAACGGCGGTGCCGAACTGCTGCACGGGGCTGAGCCCCACGTAGTAGTACGACGCAGTGTGGCCGGACGGCACGCCCTCATCGCGCACAGTGGGCAGCACCTCGAGGCCGCCGACGATCTCGCCGGCCGGCCGAGGATTGATCTTGAACCTGCCGCCGGTCAGCCGACTCACCTGCTCGGCGAAGAAGTTGGCCGATCCGAACAGGGTCACCAGCGCCGCCGGCCAGCTCGTCGCCATGTCCCATTCGATCTCGGGCCCGTCCTGGGTGAGCGCCACCGAGGTGGCTGGCGCGTCCGTGCCGCTCGGCGCTTCCGTAGTGGTCCCAGCAGTGTCGCCGTCGCCATCGGATGTGCAGGCGTTCAGCAGTGTTGTGGCGGCCGCAAATCCAGCCACGCCGATGCCCGCTTTGAGAAATGATCGCCGGTCGAAGCCGCCGTCAACGCCGGAGTCCTCGGGGACGGTCTGCGTACCGCCCCCGGCTTCCATAGTCATGCGTAGTACCTCCCCTGCGCGCCGATCAGCGCGCCTACTACTGCGCCCGAACGTAGCACGCGCCCAAAACGTCTCGGAATGAGCCGACTCAGCTGCCGAATAGCTCGAGCGACGTGTTCACGATCCCGGGGAACACGCCAAGAATGACCAGCGCGATCGACTGGAGCCCCATGAACGGGATGGCGCCCTTGTGGATGTCGGCAGTGCGCACTTCTGGCGGGGCCACGCTCTGCAGGTAGAAGAGCGAGAAGCCCACGGGCGGTGAGATGAACGCCATATTCAGGTTGACGGCCATCATCACGGCGAACCAGATCTTCTCATCCTGGGTGAAACCGAGCACCTCCATTGCCGGCACGAAGATGGGCACCACGATGAAGGTGATCTCGAGGAACTCCAGGTTGATGCCGAGCAGGAACACCGCCACCATCGCGACGAGGACGAAGCCGACCTTGCCGCCACCGATGGAAGTGAGCCACTCTGAGGTCTGATCGGAGCCGCCGAGCTGGAAGAACATGGCGCTGAAGAAGGTGGAGCTGAACAACAGCGTCATCACCAGCACGACCACGCTGGCCGTCGACTTTCCCGCTTGCACTGCCGCAGCACGGTTGAGCCGCCACTGGGGCGTGATGTGGGTGGCTCCGTCGCGCACCAGCAGCCGGTCGAACAGCCAGTTCAGCCCCGTGAGCGCCAGCGCTCCGAACACGCCGACGGCACCCGATTCGGACGGCGTGGCGATCCCCTGGAAGATCGACACCAGCACGCCGAGGATCAGCACCACGATCGGCACGATCGCGATGAGCACCTCGCACGCCAGCATCCGCGTGAAGAACATGATCGCGAAGCTCACGATCAGCACCAGCACGGCGGCGATCAATGCGACCCGCAGGTTGGCGAGCAGCATCACGCAGCCGACCATGAAGCCCAGCAGCGCGGCGATGAGCAGCTTGGTCTGGACCGATGGGTTGCCCTCCAGCTTCCGTTCCTCCAGCGGCATCGCTGGACCCATGTCGGGTTTCCACCACGAGACGGCCAGCACGTAGGCGACGTAGAGGCCGCTGAGCATCAGACCGGGCAGCAGCGCGCCGGCGAACAGGCCCAGGATGCCGACCCCCATCTGCTGCGCCAGCAGGATCAGCACGATGCTGGGCGGCAGCAACTGCGCGAGCGTGCCGGAAGCCGTGATGGCCCCCGTCGAGAGCTTGTTGTCGTAACCGAGTCGCACCATCGCAGGGAGCGACAGCAGACCCATCACGATGACGGTGGCGGCCACCACGCCGGTCGCCGCGGCCAGCAGCGTGCCCACCAGCACCACTGCCGCTGCCACGCCGCCGCGCAGTGCCCCCATCAGCATGCCGACCGCGTTCAGCAGCCGCTCGGCCATGCCCGATCGCTCCAGGATCGCTCCCATGAGGACGAACAGGGGTACCGCCAGCAGCACCGGGTCGCTGATGTTGCCGAACCATCGTCCTGGCAGCGTGTTGAGCGTCGCCGTGTTGAACGCGCCGGTGAGGTCGCCGATGAACGCGAACGCCAGTGCAGTCGCGGCGAACGAAAACGCCACGTTGTAGCCGGTAAGGATCATGCCCATGAACACGACGAACATCGTCAGGGCCAGAAAGACGCCCGTGTCCATGCCGAAAATGGCCAGCAGTTCGCTCATGGGGCAGTTACTCGACTCGCAGCGGCGATTCGTGTTCGACGATGTCGCCCTTCTCGTCGTCGCCGATCATCACGAAGCCGGTTTTGATCATCTCGGCCAAGATCTGCAAGCCGAACAGGATGAAGGCGATGAGGATCATCACCTTGATCGGGCCGACGGGCAGGCTGCCAGCGTCAACGCCTTCTTCCCAGGTCTCCCAGACGCGCCAGCCGCTGGGCCAATCGCCATTGTGCCGGCGGCCCAATGAGGCGGCCGCGTATCCCTTCAGGATCCGGATCGCCATGACGATGAACGGCAGCAGCAGGGCCGAGTGAACGATGAAATCGAGCCAAGCCTTGCGACGTGGACTGAAATTCGCCCACCAGAAGTCGATGCGCGGATTGACGCCCTCGCGCACCCCGAAGTTGATGGCGATAAGGAACATCAGCGCGAATGACTGCCACGCCAGGCTGGTCGTTTCGCCGAAGAGGATGTCGGCTTCGACGAGGTCATTGCCGTAGCGCGTGATGACGTTGAACAACTGGAGCAGGAAGACCACCCACGCCAGGATCCATGCCACCGTCAGGCTGAAAGTGGAGATGGACTCGACGCTCCGGCGGAACCGGTCAAGCCCGTCGTGCCAGAGCCCCATCGCAATGGCACCGGCGAGCACCAGCCAGTTCCACCAGACCAGGTTGCCGATCCAGAACTCGGTGTCGGTGAACAGCCGGGCGATGACCGCGATCACGATCGTGGAGGCCGCCAGCCAACCAATGGGATGGAGCCGCGCCCACCACTTGATCTCCCGGGCGACTGGCGGTGCCGACGGCGCCGCCGCCGCGGTATCGGTCACGACACCCATCCCCCCTTGCGATCCGGCTCGGCAAACCGGCGATCCACCATCCTGCCACCTAGCTTGTCGCCGTGGTGAACATCGAATCCGGGCCGACCGGCGCCAACTCAGATTGCCCTGGCCCGGCATCGCTGGCGCCGATGCCGCCCGCCTTGTTCGTCTCAGAAGCGGACGGCATCCGTGCGACCGAGCTGACGCGCGGCCCGTGGGCACACCGAGTGATGCACGGCGGCGCCATCTGCGGACTGCTGGGCTGGGCGGTCGAGCGCGAGCAGCGACGGGGCGGCATCGATCAGGTGTGCAGCCGGCTGACGGTGGAGATCCTCTCGGGGATGCCGATGGCGACCTATGAGGTCACCGCAACCGCCGTCAAGGCCGGCAAGCGGACTGCCCTGGTGGACGCCGAGGTGCGTGCCGTGCCGTCGAACATTCCAGCGTCAGGCGAGCGGGGCGCAGGCCGGCTGGTGGCGCGCGCGACCTCACAATGGCTGACGCCGACAATCCCGGCAGGCGAGCCTGGGAGTGACGGGCAATCGCTGCCGCCGATCCCCGCCGAGCGGGCCGACCCCGGCGCTAACCCCGACATCGACTACCCACGTCCGGGCTTCAACGCCGATGCGGTGGACTTTCGCTTCGTCGGCGGTTCGACGGAGGAGCCGGGCCCCGGCCGCACGTGGCTGCGATTGGACCATCCGCTTGTGGCCGGCGAGGAGACGTCACCGCTGGCTCGGGTTGCGACGCTGGCCGATCTCGGCGCGGCCGTGGGCTGGGACTTCTCGCCCTCCGGCGGCGCCTACATCAACACCGACGTGACGCTGCAACTGCTGCGCGTGCCAGCGGGGGAGTGGTTCTACTTTGATGCGGCCACCGTGGTGGCACCCCGAGGGCTGGCCGGCACTCACACGGCCATCAGCGACGAGCACGGCCTGCTCGGGTGGGTGCTGCAGAGCCAAGTCGAGGCGCCAGCCGAGATCGGCTTCCCCGGCGGCATGAACGCTGCCCGCGAGACTGCTAGCCGGCCTGTATCCGATGGTCGCCGGCTAGCCGGCGACTTCGGCCAGTAAGTCGTCGATGACGTGGGCCATCTGGCTGTAGTCGGGCCGCTTCATCACGAACGCATCGGCGCCGAGGTCATACGCGCGAGCGCGGTCGTCGGCGGCCTCATCGGTGGTGAGCGCAACCATCATCACCTTGTCGAATTCGTCGGCGGCACGCGTCTCGGCCAGCAGATCGAACCCGCTGACCACAGGCAGCTTGAGATCGAACAGCACCAAGTCGATCTCCGATGGGCCGACGGCTCGCATGAAGGCCAGGGCGTTCGCACCGTCATGGGCCACACGGAGCTGGTTGCGGGTGCCGGCCTCGGCAAGCGCCATGGTGATCACGTCGACGTCATGCTGGTTCTCCTCGGCCAGCAGCACGTGGACTGTGTCGTCAGGAGTGTGGACGACCGGGGGCTCGAAGGTGCCGGCGCGATCAACCGTCTGCGTTTCGGCCGAGACGTGCTCGACGGGTACCCCGAAGCGCCGCTGCAGCCGGTGCGGCAAGTCGAGGTGCAGCCACCTGCTGGCGCCCGCGGGCAACGTGCTCAAGATGATGAGGTCGGGGTTCAGCCGGTCAATGGCCAGGTTGACCGCAACGATTGGGTGCGCGGGACCCACTTCGCCGGTGACCCGGGCCCCGATGTCGTCGAGCGCCTCGAATGCCTGGCTGAGCCGGCGGCGAGCCCCGGCGAGCGCCCGTGCGGGATCAGGACCGTTGGCGCCGGTGGCCGGCACCACGATGTGAAACCGGGTCTCGGGGTCGACGGCCAAAATGTGCTCCACCCGCTCGTGCAGATGGCTGCCGACGAGGGTTTGGTTGGCCACGATCAACACGTGTCGCATTCCGGGCACCTCCTCGATGGGCGGTCTGTGCAAGCGAACTTAGACGCGGCGCTCCTGCGCCTCGCGCACGGCGCCCTCGGCGATCAGTCCGTCGATCTCGGCGTCGGACATGCCTGCAGCGGCCAGCACGTCGCGGGTGCCCTCGCCCAGTTTCGGCGACGGTCCGCGGGGGCCGACGGCAGCGTTCGCGAACCGCATCGGGATGCCGACGCTGCGATAGGGGCCGATGTCGGGGCTGTCGAGCGTGGGGAACAGGCCGAGCGCCTCGGCCTGGGGGTCGTCAACCACTTCGTGCAGTCCCAGCACCGGGCCCCAGATGATTCCTTCGGCATCGAAGATCTCGCCCCACTCGTCGCGGGTGCGGTGCGCCAATGCCTCGTCGATGCCGGCGACGATCTCGGGCATGTGGTTGAACCGGCCGCGAATGTCTGCAAAGCGCTCGTCGTCGAGCCAGTCGAGCCGCTCGATGACCCGGCACAGCAGCGGCCAGGCGCTCTCCTGGGGCATGTTGAGCACCACCCACTTCCCGTCGCCGCAGGGGTAGCGATTGGCGGTGGGGACGATCATGTTCTCGCGGGCTCGCTGGCGAAGCGGCGCCCGGTCGACGGCGGTGATGGCGTAGTCGGACGCCTGGGTCCACACCGCCGTCTCGTACAGCGATGTCTCGACGACCTGGGCCTCGCCAGTGCGTTCGGCCAGCCGCAGGGCCGCCAGCACGGCGCCCACCAGCGCCAGACCCGTCGTGTGGTCGCCCTGCGCGGGGCGCGCCATCGGCACGGCGCCGTCAGGTCCTTCACGCATGGCGTCGTAGATGCCCGAACGGCCGAAGAACGCGGTCACGTCATAGCCGGGACGCCATGCGTGCGGTCCGGCGGTGCCGTATCCCGTCAGCGTGGCGTGCACGATGCGCGGGTTGACCGTCGTCACCGTGGCCGGATCGAGGCCGAATCGCTCTTGGCGGTGGATGAGCAGGTTGCACATGAAGACGTCTGCGCCTGCGATGAGCCGGTGGACCGCCTGCTGGCCCTGCGGCGAGCCCAGATCCACGGCGATCGAGCGCTTGCCGCGGTTGTCCACGTCGAACTGGAAGTCGTAGTCCTTGATCTCCGGCGGCAGCTTCGCCGGACGGCTGTAGCCCCGCATCGGGTCGCCGTCGAGCGGTTCCACCTTGATGACATCGGCACCGAGGTCGGCCAGGATCGCGCCCGCCGAGGGAGTCGCCATCCAGCTGTCCACCTCGATCACCTTCACATCGTCCAACGGTGCCGCCATCGGACCTCCAAGCCAGCGTCGAGTCGGAGTCGCGAGATTACGCTGCCCGGCCATGGAACTTGCGGGAAAGGTCGCTGTCGTCACCGGCGGTGCGAGCGGAATCGGGGAAGCACTCATCGAGCGCTTCAAGGCTGAGGGGGCGCGGGCGCTGGTGGTCGTGGACCGCGACGAAGCCGGCGCGCAGGCAGTGGCTGACCGAGTGGGCGGTACGGCCGTCGGGCTCGACGTCACCGACGAGGCAGCCATCAAGGCAGTCGTGACTGACACGGTCAATGAACACGGTGCGCTCGACGTGTTCGTCTCCAACGCCGGTTACGTCACCCAGGGCGGATTGGAAGTCTCGAACGACGAGATCCAGCGCATGTGGGACGTGCACGTGATGTCCCACGTGTACGCGGCCCGCGCGGCGGTCCCCGTCATGGTCGAGCGCGGCGGCGGCTACCTGCTGAACACGGCCTCGGCGGCGGGCCTGCTGACCCAGCTCGGCTCGCTGCAGTACGCGGTCACCAAGGCGGCGGCAGTGTCGCTGGGCGAGTTCCTGGCCATCACCTACGGCGACAAGGGCATCGTGGTGTCGATGCTGTGCCCGCAGGCGGTGGAGACCAACATCTTGGCCAACAGCCCGGATCGCACCGGCAACGGCGACCAGGAGCGCGGCACGCCGGGCGCCGCCGCAGGCGACGGCGTTTTGCAGCCCTCGCAGCTGGCCGACACGGTCATCGAGGCGATGGCAGAGGAACGCTTCCTGGTGCTGCCCCATCCCGAGGTGCAGACCTACCGTGAACGCAAGGCATCGGACATCGACCGCTGGCTGTCGGGCATGCGCCGCTTCCAGGCGCGCCTGTTCGCCGACGCCTCGGTGACCCCTGCGGACTGGCTGCTGGGCTGAGCCCCTGCTGAGGCGGCTCAGACCGCCCGGCGCGCAATCAGGCGCGCCTCGTGGCGGTCGCCGAACCAGCCCTCGTCAAAGCCGACCGGCTCGAGCCCGCGGCACAGCTCCGGCAGCTCGCCCCGCTCCACAAGGTAGGGACGGCCCGGGCGCGCGTTGACGTGCAGGTTGTCGACGGTGGCGATCTGCACGAACGCGATGCCGCCGGCAGCCAGCAGCCCCCCCAAGGCGTCAAGCAGCGGCCGGTGCAGGAAATTGGCGCAGACCGCGGCATGCCAGCCATGCTCATTGCCCAGTTCGGCAGCAGTCGGCAACGGCTCGGCCTCCAAATCGGCCCAGACCGTCCGCAGTTGCACGTCCCGATCAGCAGCGGCGCTGGTGGCCACGTCCAACGCCCGCTGGGAGACCTCCACCAGCGTTGTGTCGATGTCCCGTTGCGCGAGCCACAGCGCCGTGCCGCCCGTGCCTCCGGCGAGATCCACCGCGGTAGCGCAGCCGGCCAGCAGATCGGCGTGACCCGTGACGAACTCCGACGGAAGCCCTGGTTCGCGCGCGTCGGCGTACTTGGCGTCCCAGCGCTCAGCGGCGCTCATGCGTCGTACACCCGAACCCCTCGAGACCGGCGGCTGCGCGTGTAGGCGGCGATCAGCAGCAGCACCGCGTACAGGAAGAACTCGGACTTGAGAAAACCGATCCAGCCGCCTTGAGTCACCCAGCCGGGCCGGTCGACCAGCCACACCGGCAGCAGCACCAGCACCGCTGCCGCCGGCACCGTCGTGATGAGCCGGCTGCCCCCGATCGCCGTGCTGCCGAAAGCGATTGTCAATGCGAACAGCTTGATCGAGAGCTCTTCGGGATACAGCGACTGGTCATTGAAGTTGACCGGCACCAGCATGAGACCGCCAGCCAGGCCGGCGAGTCCGCTGCTGAGGCTGACGCCGGCCAGCCGCAGCCGGTACACCGACACGCCGAACGCTGCCGCTGCGGTCGGCTCGTCCCTGGTGGCCACCAGCGCACGCCCGATCGGACCGGTCAGCAGCCGGTGCAGCAGCCAGAAGGCGACCGCCACCCACGCAGCCACCAACCAGAACTCCCAGATGTGCTCGTCGTTGGCTGCAATTCCGGTCCAGGCCGGCGGGATGAACTCTCCATCGAGGGTGACCGGCAGCGGGCCGTCGAGCTGGCGCAGCACGATGCGGAACGCCACGGCTGCCGACAGGGTCAGCAAGGCCAGATAGGCCTTCGGCAAGCGCAGCGCCGGCACTCCCAGCAGCGCACCGACCGCGCAGCCCGCAGCAAAGCCGGCCAGCGGCATCAGCATCGGCGGCAAGCCGAAGTCGTTCACCGCATGCAGCGCGGCGTAGGCGCCGACGCCGGTCAGTGCTCCATGGCCGACCGACAGCAGCCCCATCCGGTGGGTCAGCAGCCACAGTCCGGCGAACACCAGGCAGAAGGCCGTGAGCTGGGTGACGTCGGTCACGAAAGTGGACGACGCCTGCAGCGGCACGACCACGACCAGCGCCGCGATGACCATGAGCGATACGGCCGTGAGCAGCGCCGGCCACGGCGCGGTGCGGTTCTGTTCGGACGCCAACGTGGGCGAGGCGTCGCCGGTGACGACCTCAGCGCCGGCATCGTCAAGGACCGGCGCCGCGGGCGGCTCGGGCGCTGCGGGTGGCTCGGGCGCTGCGGGTGGCTCGGGCGTTACCGGCGGCTGCAGCGGCTCAGTCGGCTCCAATCGGAACACCAGCGGTTCGGGATCCGGGGCCAGTGGCTCCTCAGGCGTCGTCATGTCTGCAACGCCCCGCGGCCGGCCTTGCGCGAGACCAGCCCGGACGGTCGCAGCGACAGCACCACGATGAGCACGCCGAGCGCCCACACCAGCGTCACCTGGCTGTCGATGAAGCCGATGTAGCCGGCCATCATCGTCTCGGCAAAGGCGAACAGGTAGCCCCCCGCCAGCGCCAGTGCGGGGCTGCGCAAGCCGCCGAGGGTGGCGGCCGCCAGGCCGAAGATCAGCAGGCGCTCCATCATGTCGGGGCGGATGTTGATCTCTCCGGCAATCAGGCCGCCGGCCAGCCCGCCCAGTGCGGCTGCGACGGCCCATCCGCCCATCACCACCCACTCGACCCGGATGCCGACCAGCGCTGAGCTGTCCCGGTTGGAGGTGATCGCCCGGAACGCGAGGCCGACCTTGGTCGTGCGCTGGATCAGGGCGAGCAAGCCGATGGCGGCCAGCATCACCAGCGTCAGCCCGATGGTGTCGAACCACAGCCGAGCTCCGCCGATGACGAAACGGTCGGTGTGCTCCTGCGGGAACGGCGAGCCGAGGAATCTCTGGCGACCGCTGAAGTGCTTGGCGACGAACACGCCGATCAGCAAGTAGAGCCCGAGCGTCGCGCCGATGGTCGGCACCGGGTCGCCGCGCATCGGCCGGATGACCGTGTACTCCAGCAGGGCGCCCACGGCGGCGGACACGACGACGGCGCCCCCGACCGCGGCCCAGATCGGCCAGGGCGTCGCGAATGGGGTCAACCAGCCCGAGAACGCGACCGCCGGATCCGCGCCCGCAGCGAACACCACCGCGATGTACGCGGAGAGCATCGCCATCTGGCCCTGCGCGAGATTCAGCACCCCGGTCGAGCGAAACACCATCGAAATCGCCACCGCCAGCGCCGCATACGCGGAGCCGTTGGCGAACGAGTCGAAGACCCGCTGCAGGAACAGGGTCACGGCCGCAGATTGTGTCACGGGCGGGGGCGTTGACCGGAGGACAGGTGCCGGTGCGAAGATGAGGCCGTGCCGACTGCATCAGACGCCCCCTCCATTGACATTCGTTACCTCGCTGATGTCGTGCTGACTTGCGACGAGGACTTCGCGGTGATCGAAAGCGGGGCGGTGGACGTGCGCGCCGACGGGCGCATCGCATGGGTCGGCGCTGCTGCTGACGCTTCGACCACCGATGCGCCGGTGATCAGCCTGGGCGGCCTGCTGATGCCGGGCCTGGTCAACACCCATGCGCACACGCCGATGACCTTGGTGCGCGGCGCCGGCGACGGGTTGCCGCTGATGGCATGGCTGGCCGAGGTGATGTGGCCCCGCGAAGGCCGCATGCAACCCGAGGACGCGTGGTGGGGGATGACGCTGGGCTCGGTTGAGATGCTGCGTTCGGGCGTCACCACCACCTGCGAGATGTACGCCTTCGAGCACGCCGTGATCGATGCGGGGCGCAGCGCCGGCATCCGCTTGACCATGTGCCCAGGGGTGCTGTCGGTGGCGCACCTGGATGACACGGGAAGTGTCGCCGAACGCGTCGGCGAGGTCGCCGCCGTGCACGACGCGGTGAATGATCCGTCGGGCCTCGTCACCATCGGGTTCGCTCCGCACTCTGCGTACGACCTCGGCGTGGGACCCTGCGCCGAGATCGCAGAAGCGGCCCGTGAGCGGGACGCACTGCTGCACATCCACGTGGCGGAGACGGCCGACGAAGGCGATTCGCTCGCCGCCAGGCACGGCGGGGCCAGCGTGCCGCGGCTGCTGGCCGATGCGGGGGTGCTCGACGGGAGCGTGCTCGCTGCGCACAGCGTCTGGCTGGACGACGCCGACCTCGACATCTACGCCTCGTCGGGCGTCGCGGTGGCGCACTGCCCGGTCAGCAACATGAAGCTCGGTTCGGGCGTGGCCCGAGTGTCCGAGATGCTCGAGCGCGGCATCACGGTGTCGCTGGCCACCGACGGTCCGGCCTCCAATGACGACCTCGACATGTGGGAGGAGATCAAGATCGCCTCGCTGCTGGCCCGGGTGACCTCGCTCGATCCGACCGTGCTGAGCGCGCAGCAGGTCATCTCCATGGCGACCTGCAACGGTGCGGAGGCGCTGGGCCTGCACACCGGGGTGCTCGAGTCCGGCCGCTGGGCCGACATGATCAGGCTTGACCTCGACGACGCGGCGTTTGTGCCGGTCACCTCGCAAGCCGAGCTGATAGCGCATGTGGCCTGGGCCGGGGGCAGCCGCCACGTCACCGACGTCTGGGTGGGCGGTGAGCGAGTCGTGGCCGACCGGGTGTGCCTGACGGTGGACGAGGCACGGGCTCGCTACGAGGTGCAGCATCGAGCACAGCGACTGGCACAGGAGTCGGGAACATGAGCGACACGGGTGGCAACGGCGACACAGCCGCGACGGCCGGCGAGCCGGCGCCGGTGGGGATCATCGCGGGGACCGGCTTCTACGAGCTTCCCGGCCTCACCGATGCCGAACGTCTCACGGTGAGCACCGACTGGGGCGAGGCCCACGCCATGACCGGTCGCTGGCACGGCCGGCGGATCGTCTTCGTGCCGCGTCATGGGGGTGACCACTCCATACCGCCGTCGGCCATCAACTACCGGGCGAACATCGCCGCCATGGCCGACCTGGGGGCCACGGCGATTGTGGCTGTCTACGTCGTCGGCTCGATGGTGCCCGAGCGGGGGACCGGCTCGTTCCTGCTGCTCGACGACTACCTGGAGTTCACCACGGGCCGTGCTGCCACGTTCTTCGATCAGCCCGGCCAGGTGGTGCACACCGACATGACCACGCCGTACGACCCGAGGCTGCGGGCCGTGCTGGCGGTGGCGGCCGATGCCGAGCACATCGACGTAGCTCAGACCGGCACATATGTCTGCACGAATGGGCCCCGCTTCGAGACCCCGGCGGAGATCCGCATGTACGCCCAGATGGGCGGCAGCGTCGTCGGCATGACGGGCTACCCGGAGGTGGCGCTCGCTCGCGAGGCCGGCATTCCCTATGCGGGAATAGCGGTGGTGGCCAACATGGCCGCGGGGATGTTCGACGGCGAGATCTCCCATGAAGACGTCTCGACGGCGCTCGAGGCCACCAAGGAGCCGCTGTTCGCCCTGCTCGGCCACGCCGTGCGGAGCATGTGACGGGCGGCTGACCGCCCAGTCCGCCCGGTCAGCGTGCGCTGCTGGTATGGCACTATGTGTGAACAGCTGTTGACTCACCGATACGAGCGCACGCATGTCGGACCCCACGAGCAATGCCACGTTCTCGGCACTGGCGGACCCGACGCGCCGGGCCATCCTGGGCCTCGTCGGTGAGCACGGCGAGCTCACTGTGGGCGAGATCGCTGCGAGATTCGACGGGGTCGGCCGGACGGCGGTCTCCTCTCACCTGCGCATCCTGCGTCTCGCCGGTCTGATCACCGAGCGCCGGGACGGCCGCTACCGGCACTACTCGCTCACCTCGACGCCGGCCGACACGGTCGTGGCCTTCCTTGCATCCGTGTACCAGAACTCGCTGGACCAGCTCTCCGCGGCACTCACCGAGGCGGTGGAGGCGGCCGGCAGCGCGGCCCAGCGAGACGACGAGCTGAGCGCCTGACGGCACTGCCATGGCTGAGCTCGTTCTCCGCAGCGAGGCCCGCCTGGAGGCATGCCCGGGCGAGCTGTTCGCCCTGTTCGGCTCGGGCGACCCGTCGCTGGGCTGGCTGTTCGGATCCGAGGCGGAAACACTCCGGCCCGGTGCCCTGGTGCGCCTGACACTGCCGCTGGGCGAGGGGGCGTGGGTGGCGGGAACCGCGAGGGTCCAGCGCTGCATGCCCGGCCGCCGCATCGATCTGGTGCATGAAGCGCCGTGGGCGGGCCGTGTGGTGTGCCATCTCGACGCGCTGAGCGACGGCGGCACCCGCCTGCGCATCCGCGTCACGATCGACGACCGGGAGCTGGTGCGCTTGGGCGCCGACTTCGGGCTTCATTCCTGCGCCGATGTCGAGGAGTGGGAGATCCCGCTCGGACTGCTCACCTCGCTGTCGGGCAGCGCCGGGATCCTCGGGCGATCCACCGTCAACTGTGCGCAGCTCGCAGTGGACGAGATCAACGCCGACGGCGGGATGCTGGGGCGCGAAGTGCGTCTGGTGGTGGCCGACGATGCCACCGATCCCGGCGTCGGCGCGATCGCGATGCGCCGGCTCTGCCGGGTGTCCGGCATGGCTGCGGTCGTCGGCATGCACTCCTCGGCGACCTACGCGGCCACCTCGCCGATGGCCGTCGCGAACGGGATCCCTTACCTCTACACCCCGACCAGCGAGGCAGCCGCAACGCATCCGCTGCTCGTCCGGTTCGGCGAGCGGCCCCTCGACCAGCTTCACCGGGCGCTGCCGCTGATGGCCGAGGCGACAGGCGGGACCCGCTGGTTCCTCACCGGCAATGACTACTCGTGGCCGCGGGCGGTCGGCGCCGCAGCGCGGGAGGTGGTCGACCGCATGGGAGGCACGGTGACGGGCGAGGGCTACGTGCCGCTCGGCACCGAGGACTTCGGCCCGGTGATCGCTGCCATCGGTGACTGCGGCACCGACCACATCGTCTCGAGCTTCGTCGGGCAGGATCACGTCCGCTTCGAGAGCCAGTTCTCGGCATCGGGGCTGCGCGGCACGACCCGCACGTTTGCGCCGCTGATGGACGATGCGGTAGTCGAGCACTTGGGCCCCGCGGCGGCGGGCATCTGGAACGCACTCGGCTACTTCGCCGCCATGGACACCTCCGAGAACCGAGCTTTCCTGCGGCGCTACCGGGATCGGTTCGGCCGCTGCTCCCCGCCGGTGTCCGCTGCAGCAGAGGGCGTGTACGAGGCCATCCATACGTGGGCCAGTGCCTGCCGATCCGGTGGCGGCGTCGAGCCCGGCGCATTCCTCGGCGGGCTCCGCACGTCGGGTTTCCGCGGCCCGAGGCGCTGCGGTCGCGGCGGATCGCTGGAATCGCTGCTGCTGGGGGAGGCGACCCCGTCGGGTGTGAAGGTGCTGGACGAGCTTCCCGTGGCAGGTCCCGCTCCCTGACCGCGCTTGACCCGCTCCCGTTGACAAGACAATATGTCAACAATTACTCACATATTGGGGGCGAGTCATGGGAATTCGACGGAGCCGGCCGCGGCCGTCGCTTGGACGCACCGCGGTCATCTTGGCAGTGCTGCTCTCGATGATCGCCGCCGCATGCGGCACGAGCGACGATGAACCGGCGGTGTCCGAACCGGCAGCCGCCACTGCTGCACCCGCGGCCGACGGCGGCGCTGCGGACGCCGAGCCGGCGTCCGAGCCCGAACCTGAGCCGGCTCCGGCGACAACCGAAGCGGCTGCCGCCACGGATCCTGACGAGCCGTCGGAGCCGTCGGGGGAACCGGTGCGCATCGGCATCCTGTTCTCCAACAGCGGGCCGGCAGGCATCTTCGGCCAGCCGACCGCCAACATCGCAGAGTTCATCGAAGAGGACATCAATGCCGCCGGCGGCATCAACGGCCGCCCGGTCGAGACATTCCTGGCAGACGACGCCACCGATCCGGCCGTGGGCCGCCAGGCGATGGAGCAGCTCATCGAGTCGGACGGCGTCGACGTGGTGCTCGGCACGCATTCCAGCGCCACACGTGAGGCCGCCAAGCCGCTGGCCGAGGACGCCGGCGTGCTGTACATCTACGCGGCGCTGTACGAGGGCGGCGAGTGCTCGTCGGTGATGTTCAACACCGGCGAGGTGCCGAGTCAGCAGCTCGCGCCGGTCATCCCCTGGATGATGGACGAGACCGGCGGCCGGACCTGGTTCCTGCTGGGGAACGACTACGTGTGGCCCCGCCGCAGCTTCGAGTTGGCCCGGCAGTACATCGAGGGTGCCGGCGGCGAGGTCGTCGGCGAGGAGTACGTCCCGCTGGGAACGCAGGACTTCTCCTCAGTCGCCCAGCAGATCGCAGGCTCAGGCGCAGATCTCATCTTCCCGGCTCTCGTGGGCGGCGATGCGATTGCGTTCGAGACCCAGGCCCTGGACTTCGGCATCGGCCAGGAGGCCATCCCGCGGTTGGCGAACATCTACGAGGAGAACGTCCTCGGCGCGATGGGGCCCGCGGTGACCGCAGGCATGCGCGTCACGCTCGGCTACTTCAAGGAAGTCGACAACCCCGCCAACGCCCAATTCGTGAGCCGCTACTTCGAGCGTTTCGGGGCCGATGCGCCACCGCACATGACGTTCAGCTCGCACATCTACGACGCAGCGCTGCTGTATGCCGCAGCGGCGAATGCGGCGGGCACCACCGAGACAGCGGCCGTCGCCTCAGCGCTGGAGGGACTGACCCTGTCGACGCCGACCGGGGACATCTCTGTCACCGACAGCCGCCACCTCGCGCAGCCGATCTATGTGGCTGAGATCCAGGCCGACGGAAGCCAGGTGATCGTGCAGGCCTTCCCGTCAGTGGAGCCCGACGAGACCTGCAATCCCTAGCGCAAGCCATTGGATGCGCTGACGCTCGAACTGCTGAACGGCCTCAGCCTGTTCTCGACGCTGGCCGTGGTCGCGCTGGGCCTCGGCATCGTCTTCGGGCTGATGGGCGTCATCAACCTCGCCCACGGCGAGTTCGTGATGATCGGCGCGTACGTGTCCTACGTGGTGCACGCAAACGGGCTCAGCCACTGGCTGTCGGTGCCGCTGGCGGCAGCAGTGCTGTTCGCGCTCGGCGCGCTCATCGAGCTCACGCTGATCCGTCGCATTCACCGCCAGCCGGAGGTGACGATCCTGGCCACGTTCGGGCTGTCGATCTGCCTGCGACAGGCCATCGAGCTGATCTTCACCAAGGACTTCCGCGGCGTCCCCAACCCGGTGCCCGGGGCGACGCGGGCGTTCGGCGTGCTGTTTCCCACCTACCGGTACCTGCTGATCGGCATCGCCGTCGTGGTGGTGGTGACGACGCTGCTTGCCTTCACGAGGTCGCGCTTCGGCCTGACTGTCCGGGCCATCGTGGCTGACCGGGATCTGGCCGAGGCATCCGGCGTGCGGACTGGCATCGCCAACTTCTGCGCTTTCGGCATCGGCGCCGCGACCGCCGGCATTGCGGGTTCTCTCGTGGCCCCGCTCGGCGCCATCGAACCGCAAGCTGGGCTGGCCTACCTCCCCGGGGCCTTCCTGGTGGTGATCGTCGGCGGGTTCAACCGGCTCTGGGGCGTCATCGTCGGGGCGCTCGTGGTCGCGGCCACCCAGACCGGGGTCATCCACTTCTACGACGCCGTCTGGGCCCAGATCGCCTCCCTGGGGCTCGCCGTGCTGGTGCTGCAGTTTCGCCGGCTCGGCGCCGAAGGAGCCCCGGCGTGAGGCGCGCGCTCGCCGTCGGGGCGGTCTGCTGCTGCGGCGCTGCGGCCGCGAGCGGGGCGTTCGGCGGTTACCGGTCGGGGCAGCTCTCGCTGTTCCTGGTGTTGGCCGCGCTCGCCGTCAGCCTCGACTTCGTGTGGGGCTACACCGGCATTCTCTCGCTGGGCCAGTTGCTGCCCTTCGGCATTGCCGCGTACTCGTCCGCCAAGATCGCCCTGGCGGCGCCGTCGCTGAGCCTGCTGGGGCTGGTGGTTGCCGCTGCGGTCGGCGCTGCCGTCGCTGCGGTCGTCGGCGTGGCGATGCTGCGACGCCGCCCATCGCCCGTGGTCGTGGCCCTGCTGACGCTGGTGCTGTCGCTCACGCTGGAGCAGTTGGCCGAGCAGTGGCGGGACGTCACCGGCGGATTCAACGGGCTGACGGGCATTCCTCGCATCGAGGCCCTGGGGGTCCGGCTCTCGGACACCGCGCAGGACATGCTCCTCTGCGTGCTGGCGATAGCGGCCATCACTGCGGTGGGCGTCCTGGTCACTCGCCCGATCGGCGCTGTGCTGATCGGCATCCGTTCCAATGAGCGCCGCATGGAGGCGCTCGGCTACCACACGGTCCAGATCAAGATCTGGGCGTTCACCGTGGGCGGTGCGCTCGCCGGATTCGCCGGCGCGCTGTACGTGCACCGCACGAGCTTCGTCTCGCCGCAGATCTTCGGATTCGCCTTGGCGACCAACGTGGTGCTGTGGACCCTCGTCGGGGGGCGCGGCACCATCGTGGGGCCGGTCATCGGCGCCATGACCATCAACTTCGCCTCCGCGACGCTGGCCGATGTCTGGCTGCAGTACTGGACGCTCGCCACCGGCGTGATCTTCGTGGGCGTCGCGGTGGTGATGCCGCGGGGCCTGATCCCGAGCGTGCAGCGCCTGGCGGGCATGCCGGCCCGACGGCGCCAGCAGCCCGCCCTGCGGCGCTCCGAGCCAAGTCTCCGCGCCACGGGGTCGCAGGCGCTGCCGCCCTCGATCCTCGAGGCGAGCGGCGTCGACAAGAGCTTCGGCTATTTCCGCCTGCTCAACGACATCACACTGACCATGCGCGAGCCGGAACTGCGATGCCTCATCGGGCCGAACGGAGCCGGGAAGTCGACACTGCTGGACATCCTGTGCGGCCAGCAGGGCTGCCAGGCGGGGCGTGTCGTGGTGTTCGGCCAGGAGTGCACCGGTCGCCGTTCCTGGGAATTCGCCCGACACGGGGTGAGCCGCAAGTTCCAGTCACCGCAGCTCATCGACGACCTGTCGGTCGCGGCCAACGTGGCCATCGCCGCATGGGGCACACATTCGAGTCCGTGGCACCTGCTGTGCAGGTCATGGGACACAGGTGTCCGGCCGGCGGCCATGGAGATCCTCGCCCAGACCGGACTCGGTGAACATCTGGGGACGCGGGCGGGAGATCTCTCCCATGGCGACAAGCAGTGGCTCGAGATCACTATGGCGCTGGCCGGCGACTGCCGGCTCTTGCTGCTTGACGAGCCGACGGCGGGCATGACCGTGGCCGAGAGCCTGGAGGCCGCCGCGCTGCTGCGCGAACTGCATCGAGCGCATCGCCTGCCGATTCTCATCGTGGAGCACGACATGGCGTTCATCCGTGCCGTTGCCGACCGGGTCACGGTGCTGGCGCGCGGTGAAGTGCTGGCTGACGGCAGCGTTGCGGAAGTGGAGAGCAACCCGGATGTTCACGCCATCTACGCCGGGGTCGACAGCTGATGCGGTTGGAGGCGCACGGGCTGCGCTCGGGTTACGGGAGCGTGCCGGTCCTGCACGGCGTCAGCTTCGACATCGGCAGCGGCGAGGTCGTGGCGGTCGTCGGGCGCAACGGAGCCGGCAAGACCACCCTGGTCAAGACCGTTGCGGGCGTGCTCCGGGCGACAGGAGGCGGGCTGATGCTGGACGGCGCGGAGATCACGAGGCTGCCACCGTCGGGTCGGGTCCGCGCCGGCTTGCGCGCGGCCTTTCAGGAGCGTTCGCTGTTCGGTCAGCTCTCTGTCGGCGACAACCTGCGGCTGAACGGGTTCCCGGCCGAGCAGCACGAGGCGGTGCTCGCGTTGTTCGGCGAATCGCTGGCCGGTCGCGCCGCGCAGCGCGCCGGCACGCTGTCCGGCGGCGAACAGAAGATGCTCACTGCGGCCCTGGTGCTCTCGTCGAGCGCGTCCCTGCTGATCATGGACGAGCCGACTGAAGGCCTGCAGCCCTCGAATGTCGAACTGCTGGGCGACGCGCTCCACTCGGCCAAGGAGTCGGGCCGCAGCGTCCTGCTCGTCGAGCAGCACCTGTCGCTCGCGATGCGCCTGGCCGACCGGTTCATCGTGCTTTCCAAGGGCGAAGTCGTCGATGCCGGCACAGCCGGCGATGCTGAGCTCGCCGGCAGATTGGTCCAGCACCTCGCCATCTGACCGCAGTTGTCCGACTGCACGCATTCCCCTGCACTCATCCGACAGCCAAGGAAGGAAGCCATGACATCAGCAGCCGAAAGGACCCGATTGACGGGTCTGACGCTCGCCGAAGCGGCGAGGGCCGTGCGCAGCCGCGAGATCAGCGCTGCCGAGCTGCTCGACGCCTGCCTCGCCAGGATCGACCAGACCGAGCCGTCGGTGCGCTCGTTCGCGTCGCTGCAAGCTGAGGCGGCACGGGTCGCAGCCTCCGAACTGGACCGCAGCGAAGTCCGCGGACCGTTGCATGGCGTGCCAGTGGCGCTCAAGGACCTCTTCTTCACCCAAGACGTCCCCACCGAGGCGAATTGCGAGGCCCTGCGGGGCTTCGTGCCCGACCGCGATGCCACCGTCACTGCACGCCTGCGCGAGGCCGGCGCGGTGATCGTCGGCAAGACCAACACCCACGAGTTGGCTTTCGGGGTCTCCTGCCCGGCCTCGCACAACCCGTGGGACGCGGGTCGCTCCACCGGCGGCTCGTCGGGCGGCAGCGCCGCGGCGTTGGCAGCCCATCAGGTGTTCGGCGCGCTCGGCTCGGACACCGGCGGCTCGGTGCGCATCCCGTCGAATTGCTGTGGCACCACGGGCATCAAGACCACGCGCGGCCTGGTGCCGCGTGACGGTGTGCACCTGATCTCGTGGACCTACGACACGGTCGGCCCGATGGCTCGGACCGCCGAGGACTGCGGGATCCTGCTGGAGGTCATTGCCGGCCACGCCCCCGACGACCCGTACTCGGTCAAGACGGCGCTGAGCGATGCGCGTCACCCTGGCGAGCTGACGCTGGGGGTGCCCGGCGACAGCTTCTTCGACGGCATCGAGACCGACGCGCAGGTGCGAGCCGTCATGGATGCAGCGGCAGACGAGCTGCGCGCGCTCGTGCGCCGCGTGCAGCCCGCGCAGGTCCCCAACAGCGCAGACCATGCCGAGATCGGCTTGGCGATCGTCATCGCCGAGGCAGCAGCGCTGCTCGAGGGCCTGCGCGCCGAGCACGACGAGCTGATCGGCGAGGAGGTCCGCGGGGTCCTGGAAGCCGGAGCGGCGATTGCGGGCACGGCTGTCTCAGGAGCACAGGCGCAGCGAGTGGCGTTCGAGCGGGCCTGCCTCGATGTGTTCGACGATCAGGGCGTCGACCTGATCATCGCCCCGGTGAACCCCAATCAGGCGGTGCCCCACGGCGCATCAGAGCTCAACGGCGTGCCGCTCATCCCTGCCACCACGCAGTTCACGTTCCCGGTGAACGGGGCCGGGCTGCCAGCGATCGCTCTGCCGGGCGGCTTCGCCGCCGACGGCCTGCCCATCGGTTTCCAGCTCATCGGCCGCCCCTTCGCCGAGCGGACGCTGGTGGCTGTGGGCGAGGCGTTCCAGCGGGCGACCGACCATCACGCGCAGGCACCCGAGCTGTGAGCGTGCGGGCGAGGTCGTGACGTTGCAGGCGTAGCATTCGAGTTGTTCATCTCGGCGGGGAGGCGTGTATGCGCAGCTGGAGCTCGATGGAGGAGTTCGAGGCGTTCCTGGACGACGGCGGGCTGGTCGAGCCCGACGATGACATGCCCGACGCATACCGCGAGGCGGTGTTCCGGTTCATCGAGCTGCATGCCAACAGCGAGTACATGGGCGGTCTCACCGAGCGGGACTGGATCGCCAAGGCGCCGGGCCTCGCGAACAAACTGACGGCGCTGGCCAAGACCCAGGACGAGATCGGCCACGCTCACCTGCTGTACATGGTGGCGGCGGACATGGGCGTGAAGACCCGCGACGAGATGACCGTCGACCTGCTGGCCGGGCGCACGACGTTTCACAACGTGTTCCACTACCGGGCCTACTCGTGGGGCGACCAGATCGCCATCGCCTACTTGGTGGATGCGGCGGCGCTTGCCAGCCAGCAGGCCGTGTTCAAGAACTGCAGCTACGGGCCGTACAAGCGCATCCTGCGGAGGATCATCGCCGAGGAGGGCTTCCACATGCGCAACGGCGAGGAGCTGTTGCTGAAGATGGCCAAGGGCACCGCCCAGCAGCACCAGCTGATGCAGGAGGGCATCGACCGGTGGTGGTGGCCGTCGGTGCAGCTGTTCGGACCCGACACACGTCCCGACGACGTGCTGCTGCGCTGGCACATCAAGTCCGAACGCAACGAGGTTCTGCGGGATCGGTTCGTGCAGAAGATGGTGCCGCAGCTGCAGGCGGCCGGCTTCACCATTCCCGACCCGGATCTGCGCCAGGATCCTGAGACGGGTCGCTGGATCAGCGGGGACATCGACTGGGACGCGCTGAAGGCCGCGATCGCGGGCCGCGGACCCGACAGCGCTCGGCGTCTGAACGATGCGCGCCTGGCTTGGGACGGGGCTGCGTGGGTGCGCTCGGCCCTGGACGAGGCAGCGGCGGTGCCTGCATGAGCGACGGCCCCGGCAGCACAGCCGCCATGGAGGCGGCGGCGGCGAACACAGCCGCCATGGAGGCGGCGGCGGCGAACACAGCCGCCATGGAGGCGGCGGCGGCGAACACAGCCGCCATGGAGGCGGCGGTTCTCGAGGCAGTGTCGTCGGTATGCGATCCCGAGTATCCCGACATCACCATTGCAGAGCTGGGGATCCTCGAAAGCGTCTCGGCCCGTGACCGCGGCGGCGCCGTACGGATCGAGCTGGTCCCCACCATGCTCGGCTGCCCGGCCCTCGACGTGATCGCCAGCGACGTGACCGCTGCGGCACGCTCGGCATGCATCGGCAGCGACGTGTCGGTGGAAGTGGTGTTCATCGCCGACCCGGTTTGGACGCCGGACCGCATATCGCCCGGAGCGGTGGAGTTCATGGCCCGCGAGTACTCGGTGGCTGTCCGCCGTGCGCGATCCCATGCGCCCTGCCCCATCTGCGGCAGTACCGCGCTTGAGCACCGGTCGGATTTCGGGCCGACGCCGTGCCGCAGCGTGGAATGGTGCCCGAGCTGCCGCAACCCCATCGAGGTGGTCGGCAGGGTTGACTTCCCGGCCGCCATGGAGGCGGCGCCAGCGAATGCGGTCCTCGCATGAAGACCTACGAGGTGTTCCTGAAGCGTCCGGGCAAGGACCCGTTCACCCACGTCGGCGCCCTCGAAGCGCCCGACGACGACTTGGCGCTCAGCTTCGCCCGCGACTGCTACACCCGGCGCTCTGAGGGCGACCAGATGTGGGTGGTGGCTCGCGAAGACCTGCTCGTCGCCGACGCTGTCGAGCTCGAAATGGCAGACCGTCCTCACCGCCACAACGACGGAGCACTGCTGCGGGATCTGCGCAAGGCCGGAGACTCGTCAACCTCATGACCGATCTGGCACCAGCGGGCATTGACGGCGCGCACGATGTCGTGCTGGCGCTCGCTGACGACGAGCTGTGCATCGGTCAGAACCTGGCGTGGTGGATCGCCGTGGGGCCGTTCCTCGAGGAAGACCTGGCGCTGACCTCGATCAGCCAAGACGAGCTGGGCCACGCCCGGGCGCTCTACGGGTTGCTCGGCGACGACGTCGACGCGCTGGCCTATGGTCGCCAGCCGCACGAGTACCGCAGCGCGCATCTCACCGAACTGCCCTGTCGCGACTGGGGCGAGACGCTGGTCCGGCACTTCCTGTACGACACCGCCGAGACCGTCCGCTGGGCGGCACTGGCGGACTCGTCGTGGGAAGCCCTCGGCGCCGTGGCGCGCCGAGCCCTGGCCGAGGAACGATCGCACCTGCGCCACGCATCGGGGCTGCTGTCGCGATTGCTGCGCACCGACGCCGGCCGCTCGCACCTGCTCCCGCTGTTCGATCAGTTCGCCCCGATGGCGTGCGAGCTGTTCGAGCTGCCGCCCGGCTGCTCCGGCGATGACCTCGTCGCTGCGGGGGTCATGACTCGCCCGGTGAGCGACCAGCGCGCCGAATGGCAGGCAATGGTGGACGATGCCGTCGCTGGGGCTGGATACCAGCCACGATGGCCTGACCACGCCGGTCCCGCACCTGCGGCAGAGGGCCGCGCCGGACGGCGCTCACCCCATTTCGCCGCGCTGCACGCGGAGATGGTCGAGGTGATCTCGCTGGATCCAGCGGCGCGCTGGTAGCTGCTCTGCCACAATCGCCCGGGCGTCGGCCGGAGGCCGCCGGCGGCAGACAACGCGACACAGAGGCAGGTCGATTCATGGCATTGCGAGGAACATCGGTGGTCCGGCGCGAGGACGAGTCGCTGCTGCGCGGCCAGGGACAGTTCGTCGCCAACCTCGCAGCGGATGCGGCCTGGTCGCCCATGGCGCACGCTTGCTACGTGACCTCGACGGTCGCCCATGCCGACATCACCGGACTCGACGTGAGCGCGGCGCGCAGCGCGCCCGGTGTGGTCGATGTCGTCACGGCCGCCGACGTCGATCTGGGCCCCTACCCGTCGCCGAATCCGGCATTCGACGGCGCCATCGTGCGCCCGATGCTGGCTCGGGAGCGGGTGCGGTTCGTGGGCGAGCCCATCGCCGTCGTCGTGGCGGACAGCCCGGCGGCGGCGATGGACGCGGCCGAGCTGGTCATCGTCGACTACGAGCCGCTGCCGGCCCTCGTCGATCCCGAAGAGGCGCTGGAGGGTCCAGCGCTGTTCGACGGGATGGCTGAGCCGAATGTCGTGATCCGTATGTCGCTCGACGGCGAGCAGGCTGACTTCGCATCGTGCGATGCAGTCGCCGAGGTGCGCACGATCAACAATCGCATCGCCCCGTGCCCGCTGGAGCCGCGGGTGGCTGCGAGCCGCTGGGCCGACGACGGCCGCCTGCACCATGTCAACGCCGGACAGGGGCCTCACCCGGTGCGCGCGGGCCTCGCGAAGATCCTGGACCTGGACCGGTCCCAGATGCGCGTGCTCTCGCGCGACGTGGGCGGCAGCTTCGGGGCGAAGGCTCGCCCGCACCCCGAGGAAGCGCTGCTCGGCTGGCTGGCGGCCCGGACCGGCAGGCCGGTGATGTGGGTGCCCTCGCGCACCGACGACATGGTGGGTCTCGTGCACGGACGCGGGCAGATCCAGTACTGCCGCATCGGCGGCACCCGCGACGGGCGCATCACGGCGTTCCAGGTGCACGTGGTTCAGCAGGCGGGCGCGTACGGGAACATGGGTGCAGCGCTGCCGAACAACGGCCGGGCGATGCTGGCCGGCTGCTACGACATCGCCACGCTCGGCTTCACGTCGGTCTCGGTGCTCACCAACACCACGCCGACCGGTCCCTACCGGGGTGCCGGCCGGCCCGAGGCTGCGGCTGCGGTCGAGCGCGCCGTCGATGTGTTCGCTGCCGAGATCGGCATGGACCCCGCCGAGGTGCGCCGGAAGAACTTCCTGCAGCCCGAGGTCTTCCCGCTCACCACCCGCACCGGCATGCCCTACGACACCGGCGCATACGAGGCCAGCCTGGATGCCGCGCTCGAAGCGGCCGGCTACAGCGCACTGCGCGAAGAGCAGGCCCGCCGTCGGGCAGACGGCGACGACAAGCTGCTCGGCATCGGGTTGGCGACCTACGTCGAGCGCACCGCGGGGATCGGGCGTTCCGAGTACGGGGCGGTGGAGCTGGTCGCGGGCGGTCGGATCGTGGCGCGGACCGGCTCGTCGCCGTACGGGCAGGGCCACCACACCTCATGGGCGATGCTCATCGCTGACCGCACTGGTGTGCCGATGGACAGTATCGACATCATCCACGGCGATACCGACGAAGTGCCCCGCGGCGAGGTGACCGGCGGTTCGCGCTCGGTGCAGCTGGCCGGCGCGGCCATCTGGCAGGCCTCGGCGACGCTGGTCGATCAGGCCCGATCGGTGGCGGCGACGCTGCTGGAAGCCGACCCCGCGGACATCACGCTGGACACCGAGGTCGGTGCCTTTCACGTCGTGGGCACACCGGCGGTCTCGGTGGGCTGGGCGGCCATCGCCGAACAGCTTGCGGCAGCGGCGCTTGGGAGCGACGGCGGCTCGGACGGCGACAGCGCTGCGGGGCCGCGCCTGCTGCACGCCGAGGAAGTGTTCGACTCCGAGGCGCCCACATTCCCGTTCGGCACCCATGTCGCGGTGGTGGAGGTCGACCGCCACACCGGCGAGGTGGAGCTGCGCCAGCTCGTGGCCTGCGACGATGCCGGCACCATTCTCAACCCGCTGCTGGCGGCCGGCCAGGTGCACGGCGGCTTGGCTCAGGGGGCGGCCCAGGCGCTGTACGAGGAATTCGTCTACGACCCCGACGGCAACCCGCTCACCGGGAACTTCGCGGACTACCCGATCATCTCGGCGGCGGAGCTGCCCTTCTTCGACCGTGTGGTGCTCGAGACCCCCACGCACATCAACCCGCTGGGCGCCAAGGGCATCGGCGAGTCAGGCACGGTCGGTGCCACCCCCGCCATCCAGAACGCCGTCGTCGATGCCGTCGCCCACCTGGGCATCCGCCACATCGACATGCCGCTCACCCCCCAACGCGTCTGGCAAGCCATCACCGCCGCAACCGGAAACGGCTCAGTCGTCGCCTGAGGACAGTTCAGGGGCGTTGGCGGCGCGCACATCGCGCTCCACGAGGCCAGGCTCGCTGAGCTCGTCGCCGCCCGTCACCGATCCCAAGTCACGGAATCGACGGGCTTGTGGCAGCACCATTCGCTCGAACGAGCCCACGCTGTCGTTGTAGGCGCCGACAGCGCTGCGCAGGCCGCGGCCCATCTTGTCCACGTGCTCGATATAGGTCGAGAGGCGGGAGTACAGCTCGTTGCCGAGCTGGGCGACTTCTTCGGCGTTGCGGGCGATGTCCTGTCGCTGCCATGCCAATGCCACCGTTCTCAAGAAGGCGATGAGCAGCCCAGGGGTCGCGATGAGCACCCGGTGCCGATGCCAAGCGTTCTGCCAGACATCGCTGTCGACATCCATGGCCACGTCCAGCATCGGGTCGGTCGGCACGTACATCAGCACGAAGTCAGGCGATCCCGATACCCACCGGCCGTAGTCGCGATCGCCGAGTTCCTTGGCTCGCTCGCTGAGGGCGGCCGCATGCTCGGCAAGAGCTTGCCGCTGTTCGCTCTCATCAGAAGACTGCGCGGCGCGGTCGTACGCGGCGAACGGCGTCTTGGCGTCGATGACGACGCTTGCCCCGCCTGGCACCTTGACGACCACGTCGGGCCGCAGCCGACCCTCGGCGCCAAGCTCGCCGACCGTGGCCTGCTCGATGTAGTCGATGTGCCGGCTCATGCCGGCCGCCTCGATGACGTTGCGCAGGTGCTGCTCGCCCCAAGCACCCCGCATCTTGGAATCGCGCAGGATCTGTCGCAGGCCGCTCGTCTCGGAGACCAGTTGATCGACGCTCTGTGAGACCTTGGCCGTGTCCTCCACCCTCGCCTTGTCTGCCTTGTTGACGTGCTCCTGCAGTTCTCGCAGGCGCTCGCGCATGGGCTCGACCAACTCCTTGACTGTCTTGCCAGCGGTCTTTGTCTGCTCAGAAGTGAGGTCGCGGAACTCCTTCATGAAGGTGTCGCGGGTGGACTGGCTGACCTCGGCCGCGATTTCCTTGAAACGGTTCTCGATCTCGGCCTGCTTCTTGGTCATCTCCTCGATGCGAGCGGCCCGGTCGGCCTCGACCATGGCCAGCTGGGTCCGCAGTTCTGACGCGGCGTCGCGCTGGCTCGCCGATTCGTCGCGAGCCGTGTCGCGTTCGAGGATCACTTGTCCCAGCTGGCGAGAGCGCACGGCCCACACCACGATCGCGCCGACGGCGAGGCCCGCCACGATGGCGAGAACGACAGCAAGACCGGTGGACATAAGGCTCACTCCTCAATCGGCCTTGATCATCGCGCCACTAGCGTCGGCATTGGTGCCTTGCACGAATGCCTCCGCGAGTGGATGGGTCACGAGCAGCAAAGGCTGCGGCTCCTGAGATCGCGGCGCGTCGGCATTTCGGCTCTTGTCACGACCCTGCTGCTGGCCGGGGCCTGCAGCTCCGCTGCGGAGGAGACACCCGAGGCCTCGGCGGCGCCGGCGACGACCGTCGCTCCCGTCGAGGGCACCGCAGTTGTCACTCCGACGACAGGCGCCGCGGTGCAGAGTCCTGTGCCGACGGCGCAGGCACCATCAGAGGCGGCACCGCGCCGGGGCGGCACGCTGCGTGTGCTGCTGGCCGCAGATCCCACGCCCATCACCGGCTGGACACCGTGGGATCACACCTGCGCCTGGTCGTGCCGCAATGTGCTCGACCATGTCCTCGAGACGCTCACCGTCGTGCTGCCCGACGGATCGGTAGAGCCCTGGCTGGCTGAGTCTGTGTCCGCCGACGCTTCGCTGCAGCGATGGACCGTGACCCTGCGGCCGGGCATCAGCTTCACCGACGGCGAGCCGCTGGATGCCCTCACCGTCAAGACCGGCATCGACGACTACCTGCGCTCCGGCAGGGCCAGCAGCGGCCACCTGCGGGACGCTCGCATCACCTCGGTCATCGTCATCGACGAGCTGACGCTGGTGATCGAGTTGAGCGAGCCCAACGCCGGCCTGCCCGCGGCGCTGGCCGGCCCCGTCGGGCGC
Organism: Candidatus Poriferisodalis sp.; assembly: GCF_965208555.1. Lineage (GTDB taxonomy): Bacteria > Actinomycetota > Acidimicrobiia > Acidimicrobiales > Poriferisodalaceae > Poriferisodalis. The sequence continues at coordinate 2,548,102 of NZ_OZ242342.1, forward strand.
GTCTTCTCCGTTGTCGCCGCCGATGCCGACCCGGGCATCTTTGCCAGGGCGCCGGTCGGCACGGGGCCGTTCGTCTTCCGGCGCTGGTCGGCGGGGGAGCCGGCGGTGCTGGAGGCCAACCCCGACTACTGGCGAACTGCCGCAGACGGCGCAACCCTGCCGTGGGCCGACGACATCGTGTTCACCGAGATTGCCGACGAGCGACAGCGGCTCGCGGCGTTGCTGGACGGCCGCGGTGACATCCTGATGTCGAGATCGGCTGAGCTGTCCACTGCTGTGGACGCAGCCACCGATGGCGGGGGCCGCCCGCTCACCGCAGTCCGGCGCTTCGACGACAACGCCGGCGTCGTGCTGTTCAACCTGTTGCGTGCGCCGCTCGACGACATCCGGGTACGGCGAGCGTTGGTGGCTGCAACGGACCAGGAGCGCCTCGTCTCCGCACTCGGCCCTGACGTCGATTCGCTGGCCGCAACGCAATGGTGGTCACCCGCCAGCATCTGGCATTCGACCGAAGTCGCAGCGGCCTGGCCGACCCATGACGTCGAGCGTGCCCGTTCACTGCTGCGTGAGTACACGGAGGACCCCGAACGCTCCGACGATCGGGATCCGGGCGAGCCCATACGGGTCAGGGTGCTGTGCACCGACGACCTCGCACTTGCGCGGATGACCGCCGAACTCGAGCGACAATGGGAAAGCACCGACCTGGTCGACGTCGATGTCGAGACGCTTGCCCGCACCGGGCTCATCAGCCGGGTCATGGGCTCGGTGATCCAGAGCCCGTCGTTCGCCGGCGACTTCGGCGCAACGTGCTGGCGCGTCGGCGGCGAGTCGGATCCGGCGATTCTGGCCTCGGCCGCCGTCGGCCCGGTCCGCACGACACCGCTGAACGTGTCCAACTTCACCGGCGAGCACCTCGCCGCGCTGGCGAGTCTGATCAAGTCGACCGACGCAGGGAGCGAACGGCTTGACGCAGTAGCGCAGTTCATGCTGGAGCTTGCGAACGAAGCGCCCTACGTGTTCCTGTCCTACTCCTCGAGCGTCGTGGCGGCGACGGCGGATGTCGCAGCGCTGGGGCGCACGTCGCTTCCCGATGGCAGCGTGGTCGAAGGGCAGCGACTCGGTGTCGGCCGGTATGACGAGGTGTGGCTGCGCCGTGAGTGACCGCGCCGCGTCCGGCGAGTCTCCGCCGAGCGTGCGGCAGCTCGGCTGGTTGCGTCGGGCCGCTCCCCCCGCAGACATGCCGGACGGGCACACCGTGAGCCGGGTCGCAGTCGAGCATCGAGGCGCCTACGAACTGGTCGATGCCTCGGGCGAAGCCACCGGAGCGCTCGATGCCACAGCGCGCCGTGCGGCCAGAACGCCATTCGATTACCCGACCGTCGGTGACTGGGTCGTTCGCTCGCTGGAAGCCCGTCACGACCGTCGCGTGGCGATCGCCGGCGTGCTGGATCGCGTCTCGCTGCTGTGCCGTCGCGCTCCCGGGCCGCGGACCCGCCCGCAGCTCGTGGCGGCCAATGCCGACGTCTTGGCGGTGGTCACGACGCCTGCCCCCGCCGGTGATGCGATCTCGCCGGAACTGGCCGCCGCCGGCCATCGAATCGAGTGGTACCTCACGGCGGCGTTCAGCGGCGGTGCCCGGCCGGTGATCGTCGTGAACAAGATCGACACGGTGTCGGGCGCCGAGCACGAGGCAACGGTGGACGCGCTGCGCCGCCGGCTCGGCCCTGCAGCGGCCGACGTGCCGATCCTGGCAACCAGCGCGCTCGACGGCCGGGGGCTCGAGAGCCTCGGTGCCCTGGCCGCCGACGGGGCCACGGTCGCTCTCAGCGGACCGTCCGGAGTGGGCAAGTCATCGCTGGTCAACCGGCTCGCGGGAGCCGACGTGGTACCGGTGGCTCCCCTGAGCGCGGACGGCCGCGGACGGCATACCACCGTGCGCCGCCAGCTCGTCCCGGTCGGCGGCCCGGACGGCGGGACCGTCGTGGACACGCCGGGCCTGCAGGACCTGGTCCCCTGGGGAGGCGATCTGGGGCTGCGCCCCCCCGTCGGCGCTCAGCTCGGCTTGGCGAAGACGTTCAGCGAGATCACCGCACTCGCCCACGAATGCCGCTTCGCTGACTGCACGCACACGGTCGAGCCGGGTTGCGCTGTCGCCGCCGCCGTCGAGGACGGCCGGCTCGCTGCTGAACGCCTCAGCACGTACCTCGAACTCGTCGCTGACATGGAGATTCCCGATGCGTTCGGCAGCGGGGGAGGATCTCGCTGAGCCGCAGCGGCGGCCTGCTCAGCGGCCCTTGAACTCCGGTCGGCGCTTGTTCATGAACGCGTCCACGCCTTCGGAGTAGTCCTCGCTGTCGAAGCACGCCCGGATCATGGCCTCCACCTCGGTGAAGTCACGCTGCGACTCCGGCTTCTGCCACTGCGTCAACGCAGCTTTGGCGGCGGCAATGGTCAGCGGGGCGTTCTGGCCGATGAGGTCGGTCCACTCGTCGACGGAGGCCTCGAGGTGCGCTTTGGGCACGACCCGGTTGACGAGACCCATCTGCAGCGCTTCTTGCGCTCCGAACCGGTCGGCCAGGAAGAAGATGCGCTTCGCGGCCGAGGGGCCGACCAGGCGCATCAACGTGCCGATGCCCGCGGCGCCGTAGCCGAGCCCGAGCCGGGCGGCGGGGATCGTGAACTGGGCGTCCTCGGCGACGACGCGCAGGTCGGCGGTCAGCGCCACCGCCAGGCCGCCGCCGATGCAGTAGCCGTGGATGGCGGCGATGAGCGGCTTGGACAGGCCGAGCAGCGCCGCGTGCGCTTTGGACGTCGTGTCGTCGTAGTCACGGTTGCCGCTCGCGTCAGACCGCTGCTCGCCGAATTGGCTGATATCGGCGCCTGCCGCGAAGGCACGCTCGCCAGCACCGCGGATCACCACCACCCGGATGTCGTGGTCGTTCTCCAGCTCGGTCGCAGCGTCGGTGATGCCGTTCCACATCTGCGCGCTGATGGCATTGTGCCGTTCTGGATGGTCGAGGATGATGCGGCCGACATGGCCGTCGCGTTCGAGATGCACCTGCCCGCTCACGGCGGCCGACGCTACCGCCCGGCTCGCAGACGTGCCCGAAGTGCTCAGGACTCGGGCGGAACCCAGCTCGCGTCGCGACGCTCGCGGAAGGCTGCGATGCCTTCGGCCGCCTCGTCGCTCTGGAACAGCCGCTGGCTGAGTTCAGCCGTCCATGCCCAAGCTTCCTCACGGGGCATCTGGGGCACCCTGGTGACCAGTTGCTTCGTGTTGGCCAGGGCGTTGGGACCGCCCCGTACCAATCGGCGCAGCGTCGCCGTCACCTCGTCGTCGAGCTGGTCGCGCGGCACCGCCCGGTTGATCAGTCCGGCCGCCGCTGCTCGAGAGGCTGGTACGCGCTCGCCCTCCAGGAACAGCTCGCTGGCGTCGGCGCGGCGCAGTTTCGGCAGGCATACCACCGAGATCACCGCAGGAGCCACGCCGATGCGAACCTCGGTGAAGCCGATGATCGCGTCGTCGGCGGCAATCGAGATGTCCATCGCGGCGGCCAGCCCCACACCGCCGGCGGTGACATGGCCCGCCAGCCGGCCCACCACCGGCTTGTCGCAGGTCATGATCTTCTCGAGGATCTCCACGAAGTTGTGGCGCAGCGTCGGCTGAGGCACCCCGGGCTGTGCGGCACGCAAGTCCGCACCGGCGCAGAACGTGTTGCCGACGTGCGTGAACAGGATTGCCCGAGCCTCGGGATCCGCCAGCGCCGCTTCGAAGTGATCGCCGATGCCGTTCACGATCTCGACGCTGAGCGCGTTGCGGTAGTCGGGCCGGTTCAGCGTGATTGTCGCCACGCCGCCCGCGAGCTCGTAGAGCACGGCGGCTTCCGGGTCGTCGGTTGGGGTGCGATCGTCTGAAGGACTGTCCTGGACCATCGCGGCGATGCTAGGCATCGAACCGGCGGCACACAGCACTCGAGCCGACTCCTAGGCTCCCTCAGATGCACGGACTCCTCGCACAGGCTGAGTCGGCGATTGACGCCGTTGACGCGGTGCTCGAAGCCACCCGCGGCACCGAGGTGTGCGGTACCGAGCCCAGCTGGGTCTGCGAGCGCATCCTGTCCTGGACTGGCAGCGAGGGTTTCGCGTCGGCGTCGGTGTGGATCGTGGACAAACCGCTCACGGTGCTCATCATCCTGCTGCTGGCCATCATCGCCCGCCGGATCGTGCGTCGGGCCATCGACCACATGGTGGAGCGGATCGCTTCGGACAAGCAGCACGCCGAGGAAGACGAGGCCGCCCGCACCGCCGAGGAGGGCCGGACGTGGGACCCCGAGCGGCTCGCGGCCAAGATGACGCAGCTGCGCGAGCGGACCGAGCGCGCCAGCCAGCGCGCCAAGACGCTGGGGACGCTGTTCAAGAGCATCGCCACCACCATCATCTGGGCCGTTGCGCTCATGATGCTGCTCGGCGAGTTCGACGTGAATCTCGGGCCGCTCATTGCAGGGGCCGGCATCATCGGCGTTGCCGTGGGCTTCGGCGCGCAGTCGATCGTGCGCGATCTGCTGACCGGTGTGTTCATGCTCATCGAGGACCAGTACGGCGTCGGCGACGTGGTCGACCTCGGTGACGCGGTCGGCACGGTCGAGTCCGTCGGGCTGCGCACGACTCGGCTGCGCGACATCTCGGGCACGGTCTGGCATGTGCCCAATGGCGCGATCGCCCGCGTGGGCAACATGTCGCAGCTGTGGGCCCGGGTGCCGCTCGACCTCGACGTTGCCTACGACACCGATCTCGACGAGGCCATGGCCATCATCAAGCGCGTCGCCGATGAGGTGTGGCAGGAGCAAGGCGAGAGCACCACGGTGCTTGAAGAGCCCACCCTCTCAGGAGTCCAGGCCTTCGGCGCTGATGCCGTGACCATCCGGGTCATGCTCAAGACCGAGCCATCGGAGCAGTGGGCGACGGCGCGCTTGATGCGCAAGCGCATCAAGGACGCCTTCGACGAGGCCGGCATCGAGATCCCGTTCCCGCAGCGGACGGTGTGGGTGCGCAGCGGTGAGACAGCCGAATCCGACGCCAAGCCGGCAGTGGGTGCCTTCCAGACCACCGCTGCGCCGATGGAAGCTGAAGAACCGGACACGGACGGCGCGGACAGCGATCTGTAGAGCAGCGATGAACTAGGCGTCGGCTGGCGCCAGCGTCACGCTGACTTCGGGATGCGCGAGAGAGTCATCCGCCACGAACATCAGGCTCTCGATGCGTCCTGCATCGATCAAGTCGGCTCGCGTCTGGGTCAGCGTGGCGATGTGAGCGTCCGCGGCGCGGACCGTCACTTGCTCTGCCGGCACGCGAAGGCTGCGCCTGGCCTCGGTCTTGGCCCTGCGAACCTCGCTGAGCACTGACGCCGTGAGTTCGAACGTGCCCGAGGGGTGGTCGGGCACCAGCGCGTCGATCTCGTCGGCATCGGGCCAGGTCGCCCGGTGCACTGAACCGTCACGCCACCACGACCAGATCTCCTCGGTGACGAACGGCAGGAACGGTGCGAACAATCGCAGCAGCACGTCGAGTGCGACGGCCAACGCGAGGTGGGCGTCTGCGGCCGCCTCGTCACCCTGCCCGCCGTAGGCCCGACCCTTGGCCAGCTCCACGTAGTCGTCGGTGAACCGCCAGAAGAACTGCTCGGACCGTTCCAGGGCGCGGGCGTAATCGAAGTTCTCGAACGCGTCAGTGGCCACGCGCACCAGTTCGGCCAGCTCGCTGAGCAGTGCCGCGTCCAGCGGGTTGCGCACGCCAGTCCCACCTTCGGCAGGCGCCGCTCCGGTCGTCAGGGTCAGCGCGAACTTGGCGGCGTTCAGCAGCTTGATGGCCAGCCGGCGCCCGATCTTCATCTGTCCTTCGTCGAACGCCGTGTCGGTGCCGGGACGGCCGTTGGCGGCCCAGTAGCGCACGGCGTCGGCGCCGTAGGTGTCCAGCAGGTCCACCGGTGTCACCACGTTGCCCTTGGACTTGGACATCTTCTTGCGGTCCGGGTCGAGGATCCAGCCCGACAGGGCGCAGTGGTGCCAGGGCGCGCAGTCATGCCCGAAATGGCTGCGCACTGCAGTCGAGAACAGCCAGGTCCGGATGATGTCGTGGCCCTGGGGGCGCATGTCCATCGGGTAGGTGCGCTCCCACAGGTCCGGGTCCTCGCTCCAGCCGCAGGCGATCTGCGGCGTCAGCGACGAGGTCGCCCAAGTGTCCATCACGTCGTGGTCGCCGATGAAGCCGCCTGGCCGGCCCCGCTGCGATTCGTCGTAGCCGGCCGGCACATCGCTGCTGGGATCGGTCGGCAGGGCGCCGTCGCCGGGCACCAGCGGCTGTTCCCAGACTGGCTCGCCGGCGTCGTCGAGCGGGTACCACAGCGGGATCGGCACCCCGAAGTAGCGCTGGCGGCTGATCAGCCAGTCACCGCTCAAGCCCTCGATCCAGTTCGTGTACCGGCCCTGCATGTAAGGCGGATGCCAGGTCATCTCCGAGCCGCGGGCGATCAGCGCGTCACGCAGATCGGCGTCGCGCCCGCCGTTGCGGATGTACCACTGGCGGCTCGAGACGATCTCGAGCGGCCGGTCGCCCTTCTCGAAGAACTTGACGGCATGGGTGATCTGACGGGGTTCGCCGATGAGATCGCCGGAATCCCGCAGCAGCTCGACCGTGGCTGTGCGGGCGCCGCCCACCGTCCGGCCTGCCAGGTGCTCGTATGCCTCGCGACCCGCAGGGGAGTCGATGCCATGGGGAGGATCGGCAGCGATGCGGCCCCGGCGGTCCACGATCGCCCGCACCGGCAGGTCCAGCTCGCGCCACCATGTCACGTCGGTGGTGTCGCCGAAGGTGCAGATCATGGCGATGCCGGTGCCCTTGTCGGGCTCGGCCAGCTTGTGCGCCACCACCGGCACCTCTACCTGGAACAGGGGAGTCAGCACCGTGGAGCCGAACAGCGGCTGGTAGCGCTCGTCGTCGGGGTGTGCCACCAGCGCCACGCATGCAGCCAGCAGTTCCGGCCGGGTCGTCTCGATCTCGACGGTGCTGCCTGACATCGGGCTCTCGCCCGATCCCTGAGGGCGGGTGCGATGGAAGGCGATGCGGTGATAGGCGCCGGGCCGTTCGCGGTCTTCGAGCTCGGCCTGAGCCACAGCAGTGCCGAAGGTGACATCCCACAGCGAGGGCGCCTCGATCTGGTAGGCCTCGCCGCGTTCGAGATTCTCGAGAAATGCGCGCTGCGCGATCCGCTGGCAGCGCTCGTCGATGGTGGCGTAGGTCATCGACCAGTCCACGCTCAGCCCGAGCTGGCGCCACAGCGCCTCGAAGGCGTGCTCGTCCTCGGCGGTGAGCACATGGCACAGCTCGATGAAGTTGCGGCGCGAGATCGCCAGCTCGCCCCTGGCCTCCACCGCCTTGGGATCGCCGCCGTCAGCGGGCGGCTCGAAGTGCTCGTCGTACGGCAGCGAGGGGTCGCAGCGCACCCCGAAGTAGTTCTGGACGCGCCGTTCGGTCGGCAGACCGTTGTCGTCCCAGCCCATCGGGTAGAAGACCTCGTGGCCCGCCATGCGCCGGTAGCGGGCGATGTTGTCGGTGTGGGTGTAGCTGAACACGTGCCCCATGTGCAGCGAGCCGCTCACCGTCGGCGGCGGCGTGTCGATGCTGAACACCTGGTCGCGGGTGGCGGTGCGATCGAAGCGGTACACGCCGTCTGCTTCCCAGCGCTGCGACCACTTCGCTTCGAGCCCGTCGACGGTGGGCCTGTCGGGCACCTGCGTCATGCGGCGCAAAGCTACCGGCGCGCTTCGCCCGAGGCCGATCCCTGCCGCCCGCCAGTCGCGCGATGTCTCGTCGAGGCATTAAAGACTGTCATGAAATTGTCACAAAAGTGCAACGGCATTGACTAGTGTGTGCGGTGGTTGCCGCCTGCGGGGGCGGTCGGCAACTTCAGCCGTATTGCCGACCAAAGGGGGTCGATTGGCATGATGGCGACAATCCTGACGCTGATCATCCTGGGCATGGTGTTCCAGGGTGCGATGGCGGTCGTGGACAGCGTCCTTGATGCGGTCAAGGTGAACGACACGCTCAAGTCCATTCCGATTATCGGAAGCAATCTGAACCTGGCCTGGGCCTACCTGTTCGTGCTGATCTCTCAGATCAATGGCGCGAACGACGTGCTCGATCTGGGATTCGGAGCGAACATGGAGCTGCTGTCGCTGAGCCGTTTCGGCATGGACGTAGCGACAGCCATCGTTCTCGTTGCGTTCATCCCGGTGCGAGACGCTGCAATCAGCGCCTTGAAGAAAGGCATCGGCGGACGCAGCGACTGAGCAGCGTCACGGGCGGCGCCCGCTGGGCGCCGTGCAATCGGCAACGAGCCGACGTAGGGGCACCCCGCTTGCGGGGTGCCCTGTGCGTTTGTGCACCCCGCTTGCGGGGTGCCCCTTTGCGTTGTGTGAATGAACCGCCAGCAGGCCGTCAGCTCGGCGCGACGATGACGCCCTCGTCCCGCAGCGTGTCGATCTCGTTCGCGTCGTAGCCCAGCTCGCTGAGAATCTCGACTGCGTGCTCACCCAGCAGCGGGGCGTGGCGCCGCAACCGTGTCGGCGTCGCCGAGTAGACCACTGGATCGGCCACGTAGCGGTACGCCCCCTCGGTGGGGTGCTCTGAGATGCTCACCAGGCCGGCCGCAGCGAGCTGAGGGTCGGTGTCGAGTTCTGCCAAGTCCATGACCCGTGCCGCGGGAATGGAGTGGCGGTCGCAGTAGGCGATCCACTCATCGGTCGTGCGCCGCACCGAGAGCTCCCCGAACAGCGCATACAACTCGTCGATGTGCGCAATCCGCGAATTGTGATCGGCGAAGCGAGGATCGTCGGCCAGCTCGGGTCGCTCGACGAACGCGAAGAAGGCCCGGTACTGGGCATCGTTGTACGGCAACAAGCACACCCAGCCGTCGGCCGTGGGGTACGGCCGCCGGTGGGGAGTAAGGAGCCGGTCATAACCGAATGGTCCCTCGGGCGGTTCGAACACCGCCCCGCGGTAGTGCTCCACCAGGTTGAACGCCACCATCGTTTCGAACATGGGCACTTCGATGGTCTGCGCCACACCGGTTCGCTCCCGATGGAACAACGCCGCCAGCACTGCTTCGACAACATGCAGTCCCGTGACTTTGTCTGCGATCACCGAGGGGACGAAGCCAGGCTCGCCGGCGATGCGGCCGATCAGATTCGACAGGCCTGATGCTGCCTGGATGGCGTCGTCGTACGCCGCTTTGTCGCGATAGGGGCCGACGCTGCCGTAGCCATTCGCTCGGCAGCAGATGAGCTGCGGGTGCTCCGCCCGCAGCGAGTCGGCGTCGAGGCCAAGCCGTTCGAGCGCGGCAGCTCGCATGTTGGTGACCAGCACGTCGGAGCTCGCGAGCAGCCGCCGCATGGCGGAGCGACCGGACTCGGACTTGAGATCCAGCGCCAGGGATCGCTTGTTGCGCTGGATGTTGAGGCTGAAGCCGGACATGCCGGCGGATCGGGCGGGAAGACCGTTGCGCGTGGAGTCGCCGTCCAGCGATTCCACCCTGATGACGTCGGCGCCATGGTCGCCCAGCATCCGGCACGCCATCGGCCCCATGAGCACGGTGGTGAGATCGACCACGCGTATGCCATCGAGCGCCCCGGGCGATTCGTCGCCGGCCGCGGCGGCTGTGCCTGCAGTTTCTGGCATGAGATCCTCGGCTACCCGGTCGATGAGTCAGACGATCCGGCTGCAGCGGCCTGGCGCTCCTCGCGCTCGGCGGCCTTGATGCCGTGGCTCATGACGATGGTCGGCGCGAGCAGCATCGAGCCGACCACGAGCGCCACGGCGATGAGCGTGCTGAGCAGCGGCGTGTATCCCCAGCGGAGGCCCATGGCGCCGCAGATGAGCGACGCGGCATAGAGGCCGTACCCGGTCCGTTGCCCCAGGCTCGTGATCCGCTTCAGCCGCGCTCGCCGAACGAGAACATCGTCCACGGCCCCATTATCTCGGCCCGCCGTGTCGTTCAGGCTCCGAACAGCTGGGGATCGTGGCTCTCGGTCGGCTCGTCGCCTGAGGCTCGGCTGCGTGCGGAAACCTCATCGTCTTGCTGTTCGTGCGGCCATGGCGCAGGGGCCGGCCACGGTGCGGGTTCGACTCGTTTCGCCCAGGCCGGCTCGGCCTGTGCCGGCACCGGGCTGGGTTCCGCTGGGGCGGCCGTCGGCGCCGGCGCTTCCGGGGTCGCCGCTGCTGCACCGATGAGCGGGGGATGCTCGAGGGTCGTGCGCTGCGCTGCGGGTCGCAGCACCACCGACGCCTCGTCGAAGTCCTCGAAATCGCTTCGCGACACTGCCTCCAGTTGTCGCGGATCCCGGGCCGCCGGCCACATCAGCCGGAATCCGACATTGGCCAGGCCGGCTGCCGTCAACAGGTCGCCCAGCGTGATGACGTCTTTCAGCGGCGCGAGCGGGATTGCGGCACCCAACCATGCGGTGATCGTCGCGTCATCGGACCACCGGCGTGCTGCGCCCAGCAGCACTCGGTCGAGTCCTTCGAAATCGATGATGCCTGCAGCGACGACAGCGCCCTCGCTCACCGGCACGTAGCCGTTTGCCAGGAGCACGCCGAGATTGGCAGCGAGGCCGATTGCAGCAACGCTTGCACCGGTGATGTGCCGGTTGAGCAGGCATCCCGCGAGCAGCAGCGCCAGCGAGATGCCGAGGGCGTACCTGCCAGCGAGCATGTTGGTGTCCAGCCCGACGGCGAGCGACAGGACTGCTCCGAGCGCCAGCACGGGCCAATGGTTGACCTGCAGCACCCGAAGCCTGTTGAAGATCCCTGCGGGAGTGCCGCCGGAAACAAGAGCGACAGCGAAGCCGACGCCGAGTCCGATGATGGTCACGAGCACGATGAAGAACACCGCGTTTTGAAGGTACCGAACGTCTGCCGCGCGCTTGTGGATGGTCGGAGGCGCTCGAGCGGGGCGGCGCGGCCGTCGTGCGGTTAGCTTTGCGCCGGCCCTTCGCTCCGGGTCCGTGGAGGAGAGACAACGTGCTGGACGTTCGAGCTGAGTTGACCGCGACCGTGTGGAAAGTGGTCGCCGAGGTGGGCACTGCTGTCGCTGCCGGCGACGAGCTGCTCATCCTCGAGTCCATGAAAATGGAGATCCCGGTCACGGCACCCGAAGGCGGCACGCTCGCGGAGATGCACGTGGCCGAGGGCGACTCCGTGGCTGAGGGCGACGTGCTCGCGGTGGTCGCCACGTCCTGAGCCGTGCCCCGGCCGTAGCCTTGGTTTTCCGTGGGCGCTGCCGTTGCCTTCGAGGGCGTCGTGGCCCTGCTGGACCGCTTTCCCGCATTGGCGGGAGTGGATCTCAGCGTGCAAGCCGGCGAGATGGTCTGCCTGCGAGGACCCAACGGAGCGGGCAAGAGCACGCTGCTGCGGGCGTGCGCGGGACTGGTACCGGTGCGAGGCGCGCGGGCCGAGGTGCTCGGCTTTGACCTGAAAGCGCAGCGTCGCTCGGTACGGCCGCACGTGGGGCTGCTGGGCCATCGATCCCCGTTGTACGGCGATCTGCGGGTCGCCGACCAGCTGCGCCACTGCGCCGACGTGCATCGTGCTGGAGCGGCCGAGGTGTCAGCCGCCGTCGAGCGCTTCGCACTCGGCGGCCGTCTCGGCGATGTTGCCATTCGACGGTTGTCCGAAGGTCAGCAGCGGCGGGTGGCCTTGGCGTGCCTGACCATCGCGCGCCCGCGGCTGTGGCTGCTGGACGAACCGCATGCCGGGCTCGACACCTCGAGCCGGGACGCGCTCGACGAACTGCTGGCTGACGCTGTCGAGGCGGGCGCCACGGTGATGTTCGCGACGCACGAGACGGGCCGCTCCCGCGTCGCGGCCGCCCGCCAGGTGCTGCTGGCCGGCGGCCGCGTCGAGACGCCCGGACTGGTGCAACCCACGGATGGCCCCACCGATGTGGCGTGAGATCTGGCTCGTCTGCCGCAAGGACATGGTCATCGAGTGGCGAGCGCGCGTCACCCTCGTCCAGATCGTCCCGACCGTGCTGCTGGTGCTGGTCGTTTTCGCATTTGCGCTCGACGCGAACCCCTCCTTGCTGGGCGCCGGGGCGGGCGGCCTGTTCTGGGTGGCGGTGCTCTTCGGCGCCGTGCTCGGCGCAAAGCGCAGCTTCGACATCGAAGCCGAAGGCGGGAACCTCGACGCGTTGCGCCTCGGAGGGCTTGTGCCCGCTGCCATCCTGTGGGGCAAGGCCGCAGCGCTGGCATTGCAGCTCGTGGTCGTCGGCGTCTTCACCGCCGCCGGCCTGCTGGTGCTCTACTCGGTGACCGTCCACGACTGGCTGCTGATGGTGGTCTCAGGACTGTGCGGCATGGCCGCCTTCGCCATCTGCGGGACGTTGTACGGGGCGATGACGGTAGGCCTGCGGTCGGCGGATACCCTGCTCCCGCTGCTGCTGATTCCGGTGGCGGCGCCGGTGCTCTTGGCCGGAACCCGGGCGTTCGACGTGGCGCTCGGGACCAGCGCCGACCAAGGCTGGAGCTGGACAGCACTGCTGGCAGTGGTGCTGGTGACCTACATCGCAGTGGGCTGGGCGGCGGCCGGTCCGCTGCTGGAGGATGCCTGAGTATGACCGAGGCCGCTCCGCCCGACCTTCGCCGGCAGGCACAGCGAGTCGGATCCGTGTCGATGACCGGCAGCGTGGCGACGAGGGTGCTCGGCGCCATCGCGCTCGCCGCAGCGGCCGTCATGGCAGTGCTGGCGCTGTGGGTCTCGCCCGCCGACGAGGTGCAGGGCGATGCGGTCCGGCTGATGTACACCCATGTGCCCTCCATCTGGGTCGCATACGGCAGTTTCGTGCTGACCGCATTCGCCAGCGCACGGGTTCTGTGGCGAACACGCAGCGGGGCAGGCGGTTCCGAGGGCGTCATCGCCGATCGTCAGGCGCGCCATTGGGACCGGGTAGCCGGTGCTGCGGCTGAGCTCGGCGTGCTGTTCACAGCGCTCACCTTGGTGACCGGGTCGCTGTGGGGCAAAGTGACGTGGGGCACCTACTGGCAGTGGGACGCACGGTTGACCACCACCGTGCTGCTGTTCGTGACCTACCTGGGGTATCTGGCTCTGCGGCGGCTCCCCGCCGAGTCGCGCGCCCGCGCTCGGCGCTCGGCGGTGATGGCCCTCATCGCGGTGGTCAACCTGCCCATCGTCCACTACTCCGTGGACTGGTGGCGCACGCTGCACCAGGAAGCCAGCCTGGAGATCGGGATCGGCGGCGATCGCAACTACAGCGGCGAGATGTACTGGACGCTGCTGTACTCCTGGGCCACCTTCACCCTCATCGCGTTGTGGATCGGAATCCACCGCTACCGGGTGCTGCGCCTGGAAGAGCTCGCCGAAGAGGCCGCTCTCGAAGAACTGCTCTCGGCGCGTCGCAGCGAGGCGGGCCACCACGAATCAGTGACGGACCGATGACCTGGGCAGCCAACGTCTTCTCGGGCTACGCGCTGACCGCGCTTGCGGTTGTCGCCTACGCGACCTGGGTGGTCCGCCGCGGCCGCGCGCTCGGCCGAGACCTCGGCATCGGCCCCGCCGGAGCCATCCCCGATCCGAGCCGGTCGCACACAGAAACCAGCCAGTGACCGACCTCAGCCCCCGTCATCCCCTTCCCGCCGAGCCAGACCGGGCCGAGGCACGCCAGTTGCTGGGCCGCCGCCGCAAGGCCATCATCGGCGCCTTCGTGGTGCTGCTGGTGATCGCGGGCGGCGCGGCCACGGTTGCGGGCCTGCGCAACGCCACGCTGTTCTTCCGCAACGCGGATGAGGCCATCGCCGAGCGGGTCGAGCTGGGCGATCGCAGGTTCCGTCTGCAGGGGCGGGTGGTGCCAGCGTCGGTGGCGGTGGACGGGGGAGTGACCACCTTCGAGGTCGTTCACAACTGCGCGTCGGTCTCGGTGCGTCACAGCGTCGACCCGCCGGACCTGTTCGAGTCGCCCTGGATACCTGTCGTGCTCGAGGGCCGATGGGTGGCGGGCGACGTCGTGACGGTGGCGGGCCGCGACACTCACTTCTTCTCGAGCGACAACATGCTGGTGAAGCACACCAACGAGTACGTGGCGGCGAACGAAAACCGCCTGCCCGACCCCAACGAGCCCCCTGAAGGCTTCCTGGACGACTGCCCCTTCGAGGTGCCCCGGCTGTGACCGCCGTGCTGGGCACGCTCGGCGTGGCCGTCGGCCTCGTCAGCGCGCTCGGCGGGGCTGCAACGCTCGTCGCAGCGAGGGTGCAGCGGCAGCCGGCGCGCTGCCGCCAGGCGCTGGCGTGGATCGCGGCCATGACCTTCGGCTGCGTGCTGGCGGTGGTTGCCATGGAGATTGCGCTGCTGAGCGACAACTTCTCGCTGGCCTACGTGGCTCGCAACTCCACAATCGCGACGCCGCTCATCTACAAGATCGCGACCCTCTGGGGAGCGTTGGAGGGATCGATCCTGCTGTGGGTCCTGGTGCTGTGCGGCTACGTCGCGGCGGCCGCATGGCGATTCCGTGCGCGCACCGAGGAGCCGACGGTGGCGTGGGCGCTGGCCGTGATGCTCGGCGTGTGCATCTTCTTCTTCGCGCTGCTCGCCGGCCCGGCCAACCCGTTCGGCACGCTGACCAGCCCGCCGGCCGACGGCGGCGGCCTGAACCCGTTGCTGCGCAACCACCCCCTCATGGCCATCCATCCGGTGATGCTGTACCTGGGCTACGTGGGCTTCACCGTGCCGTTCGGATTCGCCGTCGCCGCGCTCATCACGGGCCAGTTCGACACCCGCTGGCTGGCGGACACCCGCCGCTGGACGCTGGTGGCCTGGGGCTGCCTGGGCACCGGCATCATGCTCGGCGCCTGGTGGTCGTATGAGGTCCTGGGCTGGGGCGGGTACTGGGCGTGGGACCCGGTCGAGAACGCCTCGCTGCTGCCGTGGCTGACCGCGACGGCGTTCGTGCATTCGCTCATCACCCAGCAGCGGCGCCAGATGCTGCGGGTGTGGAACCTGTCGTTGCTCATCGTCACGTTCGCGTTGACCATCTTCGGCACGTTCCTGACTCGCTCGGGCGTGCTGGAGTCGGTGCACGAGTTCAGCGAGTCATCGCTGGGGCCCATCCTGCTGGGTTTCTTCGGCGTGATCGTGGCCACCGGCGTGGTGCTGGTGGCATGGCGTGGCGAAGCCCTGCGCACTGCCGCCAGCCTGCGTTCGATCTGGTCGCGGGAGGGAGCATTCCTGGGAAACAACCTGCTGTTCGCCGTAGCGGCCTTCGTCGTGCTGCTGGGCACCGTGTTCCCGCTCCTGGCTGAGGCCGTCTCGAATGAGCGGCTGGCCGTCGGCCGGCCCTACTTCGATCGAATGCTGGCGCCGGTCGGCATCGCCCTGCTGGGACTCATGGCGCTGTCGCCGGCGCTGAACTGGCGCGGCA
Source organism: Candidatus Poriferisodalis sp. (assembly GCF_965208555.1). Taxonomy (GTDB): domain Bacteria; phylum Actinomycetota; class Acidimicrobiia; order Acidimicrobiales; family Poriferisodalaceae; genus Poriferisodalis. Next base: position 2,563,583 of record NZ_OZ242342.1, read on the forward strand.
CACCCGCAGAGGTGCGTTCGGCACGCCTGCTCGGCCCGGCAGCTGCGGGAGCAGCGACGATGGTGCTGTCGATCTGGGCCGGCGCACACGGTCTGTGGCAGGTGCTGGCCCTGGGCCTGGGCGGGTTCGTGATCGGCTCCGCGGTGCGGCTGCTGTGGCTGGGCGTCCGGCGCAACGGCTGGCGCGGGCTGCTGGGACGAACCGGCGGCGGGATGATCGCCCACATCGGTGTGGGAGTGATCGCCTTCGGGTTCATCGCCTCGAGTGCCTATGGGTCAGAGGGGGAGTTCACGCTCGCACCCGGCGAATCCGGCACGGTCGCCGGCCACGAGGTCACCTACCTCGGGCTGACCGACGGCGTCGAGAACGGCAACCGGGTGGTGCGGGTACGCGTGGACGTCGAAGGCCGGGGCGTGTTCGAGCCCGCAGTGACGCGCTTCGCCGAGTTCGGACAGCCGATCTCGACGCCTTCGGTGGCGACGAGCCTCGTCGACGACGTCTACCTGTCGCTGGCCACGATTCCCGAAGAGGGCAGCAGCGAGGTGGCGCTGCGGGTGCTCATCAAGCCGCTTGTGGCGTGGATGTGGCTGGGCGGCGCTGTCCTCGCCCTCGGTGTGGCTGCGGCCTTGGTTCCCACCCGGATCGGGGCACGCGACCGGATCCGCCGTCCCCACGACGGTCGGGTCCTTGCTGGTACCGCGCCCGAACGAACCGGCGCGGATGCGCCGGAACCGCACACATGATCCCTGCGTCTGACGGCGAGACGAGGACAGAGTCCGCCCCGGAGTCGGATACACCCGACTCTTCCGGCAGGTCTGCGGACGCATCTCGCTCGCGTTCGTGGGTGCGTGTCGCCGCCGTGCTGGTAGGGCTCGTCGCTGCGGGACTGATCGCCCTGCTCGCGACGAGGGATTCCGACGGCGGCAGCATCCGGGCGGCCAGCCCGCTCATCGGCGAGCCGGTGCCGCATCTGCGCGGTGAGCTGATCTGGCCTCCGGCACCGTTGCTGGCGTCCGACCTCGCCCCGACGCTGCCCGGCGTGCGCTCGGGTCCCGACGGTGTGGCCCGTTTCGACATCGACGCTGCCGCGCCCCGCTGGGTGCTCGTGAACTTCTACGCATCGTGGTGCGTTCCCTGCGAGCGAGAGCATCCGGCGCTCGTCGAATGGGCGGAGCGCCATCGCTTCGACGGCGCCGTCGTCGCCGTGCCGTTCGGCGACCGGACGCCCGATGCCATCGCCTTCTACCAGCGGCTCGGCGGCAATTGGGCCGTGATCGACGATCCCGATGCCCGCTGGGCGGTGGAGTTCGGTGTTCTGCGACCGCCTGAGTCGTTCCTGATCACTCCGGACGGCGTGGTGGCGGCTCGTTGGCAGGGCCAGATCAGCGCTGACGACCCTGACGATGTCATAGCGCTGCTCGTGGGTGCGGCGAGTGCCGATCCGGCAGCACCAGCGGCTGAGTGATGAGCACCTCCGGTGTCCAGCCCTCGACGGCCCCGCAGCCGGCGCGTGCTCGCAGCCGCTCGCTGCGACGGACCGCCTGGCTCGTCGTGGCGGCCGTCGCCGTCGTTGCCGGCGTGCTGGCTGCCACTGCTTCGCGCCCGCCTGCAACCGAATCGGAACGGGCCTATGAGCTGAAGCAGAACACGCTCTGCCCGGTCTGCGACGGCCAGAGCGTGCTCGAGTCGAACGCACCGGCGGCGGCGGCCATGCGCCGCCAGATCGACCTCTGGGTCGATGAGGGCCGCACCGACACGCAGATCCGCTCTGACCTCGCCGCCGCCTATGGCGATGACGTCAATGCGCTGCCGCCAGGGGAGGGGGTGGGCACGCTGGTGTGGGCGCTGCCGGTGGCCGCGTTTGCGGTCGCGTCGGCCGGCCTGTGGGCCGCTGCCCGGCGTTGGCGGGCGCGAGCCGACGCCTCCGATGAAGACCGCACTGCCGCCGGCGATTCTGCTGGTGCCGAGCCGGGCGGCCCGCAGCGGCAGCGCCGATGGCGCACGTCGGGCGTCCTCACAGTGAGTGCTCTCGTCGTCATCGGCGTCGCGGCCGGCCTGCTCGTCGCCCGCTCAGCAGGGCTGCGCCTGGGGGGCGAGACCCTCTCGGGAGACATCGACCGCTCGGCCCGCTCCTTGCTGGTCGACGCCCAGCGGCAGTTCGCGGCGAATCAGCTCGACGAGGCTCGGGCCACGCTGGAGGAGATCTCTCGCCTCGACCGTGACCTGCGCGGCGCCTTGGTGCTGTCAGCCCGCCTGCACCTGCGAGAGTGCGAAACGGCCGTCGCGCAAGGCACCGACAGCGCTGGGGATGGTGGCTGCGACCCGACTGCTGCGCTCGTGGACCTAGACCGTGTGCTGGCCGGAGACCCCAGCGACGTCGAAGCGCTCGCCTTGCGCGGTTGGCTGCTGGTGCGCATCCCCGACGCCGAGCTGATCGCCGCCGGCATCGCGTCGCTGGATGCCGCCGTGGCGCTGGAGCCCGGCGACTTCGACCCGTGGGTGTTCCGGGGCTACACGGCCCGCTTCATCGAGCGCGACCTCGAAGCTGCCATCGGCTACTACGGCGCAGCGCTCCAACGCAACCCGCCCCCCGCCATGGCCGCCGCCCTCGAGAACGCAATCACCGAAATGCAAGCCGAACTCGAATAACCGACCGCACAGCATCCGTGAGTGCCCGCAACTCGCTGCTTCGACGCCTATTGGACAACTTCAGACTGGATCGGGATCGCGTTGGGTGATGTTCCTACTCCACCTGCTGTACTTGCGCTCACGCTCAGCACGTCGCAAGTACCTCGCAGCAGACCGCTGCTTCCCGTTGGCCATGGCCGTTTCGGCTCGAGCCTGGAAGTCCACCGCTTTCCGATCGCATAGCCGAATCCCGTAGTCGTAGAAGCGATTGAGCTTGAAGTTGATCCAGTCTTCGAGACCGATCTCTTCATGACCCATATCGGACGTGGCCCGTGCTGAACCTTCGACGGCCTCGACTCGCAGAACAGCGCGGCGCAAGCGGATTCTTGCGATCTGTTCCAAGGAAAGGTTGCACGCAGCACTCACTGGAATCAGGACCCACCATCCCGCCCATCTCGAGGAGACCATCCACAGGACAGTCACGGTGACCGTAGACACCCAGGACAATAGGTGGAGGCCGAGCGCGACTCGGGCCTGCCGATAACTGGCAATACGACCGTCGGACCAGCGCGGCCTGCGGAACATCTCCGCAGCATGTGTCATCGTCTCAACCAGTCATGAACCAGAGCTTCCGGGCCAGAAGGCCACGGACTGCAACGACGGTTTGCCCCAGTACCTAACACCCAGTCCGGTTGCGCATATTGCACGTATTGGTTGGGCGGCCGCCGCCAGATCCGCCACTGGGCTTGACGGCGTCGTAGAGGGCACTGCCCGTGGTCGCGGCGATATGCCCGCAATACGCCCGAGCACAGGCCGCCGCAACTGTCGAGACCGTGGGAGCCACGATCCGTACCACTAGGACGGCGGCTACAACCCACGCTGGGTCGGCAACGACGGGATACGCAGCGCCTTCGTGATCGACGATTTGAATGAGCGTTGTGCCGTCGAGGATGTAGCGGGTGGGCACTTCCTCGCCGTTGGCGTCGAGGGCCCATGGCGCGGCGATGCCGCCCGATTCGGTGCCGTCGATATCGACGAAGCTCACTGATCCATCCGGGTGCGCTTTAGCGGTGTGGCCGTCCGGCACGGCGTTCTCGAACCGGTACTCGGCGGGTGCCTCGTGGTTGTCGATTACGACCAGCGCAGCAAACAGCGATCTGTCTTCAGTCCCGAGCGTGACCAATTCAACGTTTGCGTCGTCGGCGAGAATCGTGACAGCTGTTGGGATTGTCTCACCGGGCATCCACACGGCCTCATATGTGGGCACGCCGGTGGAGCCGACGGGGCCGATCGGCCCCTCGGGTTGCAGATCCCCAACCGCATCGTTATGGCTGGGCTGTTCCTCACCGCCGGGTCCGGTCCCTTCGTCGATGGGTGGGGACTCCTCGCGGCTCTCACCGGGGCCGGTTCCTGCGCCGGTGTTGGGTTGCGGGCGCGAGTCGTCCTTCAGCTCCCCGCTGCCGGGGCCGATGACACCCGAGTTCTCGGCGGCTGCCGGTACCGTCACTAAGAAGCTGCCTGCCAAAGCCAGGGCGGCTGCCACTGCACCGAGACGTAGGTGTCGTTTCACGTTGACTCCATCGATTATGTGTGTTTGACCGCGCAGGAGTCTTGCATAGGTGTTTCCTCATATCCACATTCTCGGACGCTGTAGTCGGGCGAGTCGGCGAGAGCTGCCCTGAGGCGCAAGCAGTCGACGGTCCGGGAATCGTTGTCGCAATCGCAACCCAAATCCAGCAACAGAGCGACACCTCAACTGGACTAACTGTCGAGTCGTCGGTTGCGGCAGTAGCGTGCTTGGCGAGCGGCAGATGCGGCTGTAATGCCGGTGCAGTCACCACGCGACAATGGATCGCAACCGGTCAGGGGCACCCAGTGAAGGGCAAGCGTCGAGGGTCAGCCGCCAACGGCGGACCAGCCAGCGTCACCGATCAGCAGCTGGCTGCCGCAGTGGCCGACGTCATCGATCCCGAGCTGCGCCGGCCCATCGGTCAGATGGGCATGCTGCGAGCTGCCGCAGTGGCCGGACGCGCCGCGCAGGTGCTCGTCGCCTTGCCGTCGAATGACTGGCCGGCTGCTGGGCATGTCTCGCACGCTGTCAGCGAGGCGGGGTGTGCGCTCGAGGGAATCGACGACGTGGTCGTGGAGTTCACGGTCATGGACGAGGCCGAGCAGTCGGCGCTGCGAGCGCAGCTCATCGGCGACCCGGCTGCTACGGCGGGCACCCACGACGGTCACGGTCACGCTGAAGGACGCGCCGTTCCGTTCGCCCAAGCCGGCAACAAGACCCGCGTGCTGCTGGTGGCCAGCGGCAAGGGCGGCGTCGGCAAGTCCAGCGTGACGGTCAATCTTGCGATCGCGTTGGCCCAGCGCGGCACACGTACCGCTGTCATCGATGCCGATGTCTGGGGATTCTCCATTCCCCGGATGCTCGGCGTCCAGCGTCCGCCCACGGTGATCGACCAGATGGTCGTGCCCACCGAGGCGCATGGCGTGCGCTGCATGTCGATGGGGTTCTTCGCCCGCGAGGACCAGCCGGTCATCTGGCGAGGCCCAATGCTGCACAAGGCGCTCGAGCAGTTCCTCACCGATGTCTTCTGGGACGAGCCCGACCACCTCCTCATCGACTTGCCACCGGGCACCGGCGACATCTCGCTGTCGCTGGCACAGTTCCTGCCGCGCTCGGAGATGCTGGTGGTGACCACGCCGCAGCCGGCAGCGCAGAAGGTTGCCCAGCGCGCTGCCCAGATGGCGGGACGCGTGAACCTGCAGGTGCGGGCAGTGATTGAGAACATGAGCTGGTTCACCGGTGACGACGGCAAGCGCTACGAGCTCTTCGGCTCCGGAGGCGGGCAGGCGCTCGCCGACGAGTTGGAGGTTCCGCTGCTCGGTCAGGTGCCGCTGGTGCCGCAATTGCGCTCAGGTGGCGACGAGGGCATGCCGATCACGGCGGCAGATCCCGACAGCGAGGCGGCCGGTGTGTTCGGGGACATGGCGCGCCTGCTCTGCGAGGAGCACTTGCCGACCCGCCGCTACAACGAGGGGTTGAAGCTGCTGTGAGCGCCGTGGCGATGCCGATCGGCTCGCTCGACGAGCTCAGTTTCGACAACCGCTTCACGGCCGCGCTCCCCGCCGACCCCGAGGCTGCCAACGCCCGCCGGCAGGTGATCGGCGCGTGCTACTCGAGGGTCGATCCGACACCGGTGCCGGCACCGCACCTGCTGGCGCACAGCGCGGAGATGTTCGAACTGCTGGGCTTCGACGCCGACTTGGCCAGCGATCCGGAGTTCGCTGCGGTGTTCGGCGGCAGCGCGCTGCTCGACGGCATGGATCCGCATGCCCATTGCTACGGCGGCCACCAGTTCGGCAACTGGGCCGGTCAGCTCGGCGACGGCCGTGCGATCGCGCTCGGCGAAGTGGTGGACCGCAACGGACAGCACCAGACCCTGCAGCTCAAGGGCGCCGGCCCCACGCCGTATTCCCGTACCGCCGACGGCTTGGCAGTGCTGCGCAGCTCGGTGCGCGAGTTCCTGTGCAGCGAGGCCATGGCGCATCTGGGTGTGCCGACGACCCGGGCGCTCAGCCTGGTGGCGACGGGCGGCATGGTGATGCGCGACATGCTCTACGACGGCCATCCCGAGCTCGAGCCCGGGGCCGTGGTCTGCCGTGTGGCACCGTCGTTCGTGCGGTTCGGCAACTTCGAGATCTTCGCTTCCCGCGGCGACATCGACACGCTGCGCACCCTCACCGACTTCGTCATCGACGCTGACTTCCCGCATCTCGCTCCCGAGGCGGCACCGGGCCGCTACGTGCAGTTCTTCGACGAGGTGGTCCGGCGCACGGCCGACATGGTCTGCGAGTGGATGCGGGTGGGCTTCGTCCACGGCGTCATGAACACCGACAACATGTCGATCCTGGGCCTCACCATCGACTACGGCCCCTACGGCTGGCTCGACGACTACGACCCTGACTGGACTCCCAACACCACTGACGCCGCCCACCGGCGCTACCGCTTCGGCACCCAGCCCCACATCGCGCAGTGGAACCTGATGCAGCTCGCGAATGCGCTCTACCCGCTGATCGGCGAGGCCGAGCCGCTGCAGGCAGCGCTCGACGCCTATGTGCCGTACTTCGAGCAGAAGTGGTCGGCGATGATGGCCGCCAAGCTCGGCTTGCCGAGGCTCGACGGCGATGCCGACAGCGATCTGGCCACCGGCGCGCTCGGCGTGCTGCGGCTCGTCGAGACCGACATGACGGTGTTCTGGCGATGCCTCGCCGCAGTCGATACGGGCGATGGCGTCGATCCGGCCGAGCGCATCGCCCCGCTCGCCGCTGCGTACTACCGCCCCGACGAGGTCACCGACGAGCACCGCTCGGCGACCAGCGAGTTCGTCGAGCGCTACGCGGCACGGCTGCGGGCGCTCGGCATTGCCGACGGGCCTCGGCTTGAGGCCATGAACCGGGTCAATCCCAAGTACGTCCTGCGGAACTACCTGGCCCAACTGGCCATCGACGCCGCCACCGAGGGCCGCCCCGAGGCCATCGGCGAGCTGCTGGACGTCATGCGCCGCCCCTACGACGAGCAGCCCGACAGCGAGACCTACGCGGCGATGCGCCCCGACTGGGCCCGCACCCGAGTCGGCTGCAGCCAGCTCTCCTGCAGCTCCTAGGGCGTTGCGGGCACCACCGGTAGCCTGCGGCCATGGACATCCGGATCGGCATCACCCACGGCGGTCGTGAGCTCAGCGTCGAGATCGACGACGAGGCTGCCGAGGACGCCGCGGCGTCGCTCGAAGGCGCATTGAGCGGCGACGAGACGGTGCTCTGGCTGACCGATCGCAGCGGGCGTCGTGTCGGCGTGCCCATTGACAAGCTCGCCTACCTCGAGCTGGGTCCGGCCGGCGATCGGCGCATCGGCTTCGCAGCGGACTGAGATTCGAATGCGGGCGCCCGCCGACCGGCCGCTGCCCGCGGCCGACATGCGCGACAGTGCCGACGACGGCCCGCGCGAGCACCTGCGCCGGCTGCTCGCGTGGTGGTCGCTGCTGGCCGACCTGTCGTTTTCCGACCTGCTGCTGTTCGTGCCCGGGCAGGTGACCGCACTTGACGAACTGCCCGACGAGGTCGCCGACCTGCATTCGAACGACCCCGATGGCCCGTCGCGTCCGTGGCGCCGGCTCGGTTCTGAGACTCCGCTGACCGTGATCGGCCAGATCCGGCCCACGACCGGTCGCACGCTGTACCGCGACGACCACATCGGGCTGTGCGTGGCTGCCAGCGAGCGGCCGCTGGTGTCGGAGGCATTCGCCCGCGGCGTCATCGTCACCGGTGAGGGCCTGCGGGTGCCCGGCGACCGGCGAGCACGCATCACCGCAGTGCCGGTGACCTTCGACGGCGTGACCATTGCCGTGATGAGCAGCGAGGTCACACCGCGCTTCACCGACATCCGCGATCCAGGCGAACTCGAGCGCACCTACATCGCGACGTTCGGCCGCCTTGCCCGCATGGTCGCCGGCGGCCTGTTCCCCTACCGGGGTGCCGATGTCGCCGACCAGGAGGCTCCGCGGGTGGGCGACGGGCTGTTCCTCACCGACGAGACGACACGTATCGGCTTCGCATCGCCGAATGCGGTCAGCGCGCTGCACCGCATCGGCGTCGGCGGCAACGTGCAAGGCCGCCGCGTGCGAGATCTCGAACTGGGGCCTGACGTGGTGGGACGCGCCATCAGCGGCGGCATTCCCGTGGTGGGCGAGGTGGAGCACCAGTCGGTGACGGTGCAGCTGCAGGCGCTGCCGCTCACCGACACCCCCGTGCGCAACGCGCTGGTGCTGCTGCGCGACGTGACCGAGCTGCGGCGCCGCGACCGGCTGCTCATCTCCAAGGACGCCACGATCCGCGAGATCCACCACCGCGTCACGAACAACCTGCAGACGGTCTCATCGCTGCTGCGCATCCAGGCCCGCCGCTTGGAATCGCGCGAGGCGAACCGGGCGCTCGACGAGGCCGTGCGGCGCATCCGGGCAATCGCCCTCGTGCACCAGACCTTGTCGGCCGAGACCACCGACGACGTCGACTTCTGCGACGTGGCCGAGACGCTGACCGAGACGATGCGCCAGAGCATCACCTTCCCCGAGCGGCCCATCGATTTCACGGTCTCCTGCGAGGCGGGGATGCTGCGATCCCAGACGGCGACATCGCTGGCTGTGGTGCTCAATGAGCTGCTCCAGAACGCGGTGGATCACGCCTTTCCCCAGCTGTGGGAGATCGAGGACCAGACGCTTGAAGCCGCTCCGGGACTCGACGAGAGCCCGATCGGCCGTGTCGAGGTCGAGATCTCCCGGCCGGAGGCGGACCTGCTGTCGATGGTCGTGCGCGATGACGGAGTCGGCATCCCCGCCGACTACGACGCACAGCGTTCAGGAGGTCTCGGCACCTCGATTGTCCGGGCTCTGTGCGGGTCCGATCTCGGCGGCACCTTCGAGGTGCGGCGCCGGACGCCCCCGCCCGGATCCGAGGCCGTCGTGCAGATCCCGCTGCGCACGAGCGCCTGACGGCCCGGACGAATAGCGCGAGTGATTGTTCACAACGTTCGTTCGTATGAACTATTGTTCGCGCAATGTACGAAGAAGACAACGAATCCGCAGCGAAGCGGGTCATCTCATATGCGCGAGTCTCCACAGGCGCCCAAGCGGCATCGGGGCTCGGCACCGAAGCGCAGCACAGGGCCGTCCAGGCTGCGGCAGCCGGACAAGGCTGGCAAATCGTCGACATCTGTACCGATGACGCTGTGTCGGCCGCCATCGAGCCCGCACGACGACCGGAACTAGGGGCAGCGCTCGAGCGGCTCGACGCCGGCAAGGCGGACCTCATCGCGGCAGTGCGCCTCGATCGTTTCGTTCGCTCAATTCGCGACTTGCAGAACCTGCTGGATCTCTCGTCCAGAGGTGGCTGGGACTTCTTCTGCCTTGATCTGCCTATCAGCTCCGACGTACCTGCGGGTGTGTTCATGCGCCACGTGGTCGGCGCGTTCAACGAGCTTGAGCGCTCGCTTGCCAGCGGGCGCACCAAGGCAGCCCTCGCGGTGGCGCGCAGCCAGGGCAAGCGACTCGGGCGACCGAGCAAGCAGTCCCAAGAGGCCAAGGACCTCGCGACCGCGCTGCGCGCCGAAGGCCTGAGCCTGCACAAGATCGCCGTCGCCCTCGAGGAGGCCGGGCTGTGCACCGCCACCGGCAAGACGGTCTGGTCACCATCCAGCGTCCGAGGACTCCTGCGCACCGCCCGCCTCGACCAAGAAGCCGAAGCCAACGCCGCCCGCTACGCCGCCGAGCAGCGCGATCGTTAGCGCCTATATCCAGGCTGTGCGTTGAGGTCCCGTCCCTCAGGGGCAGGACCTCAATCGCACTGCCGTCGGGTCTCAGCCTCCGCCAGGATCATCGCCACCCGAGCATCGAAGACATCCTCGTCGGAGTGATCCTCACCGGATGCATGCGCTGCCTCATGTAACTCGATGGCACCGCCATAGGCCTGCTCGGCTCGCACCTGCCGTACAACTGCGCTCTCACATGCCGTCGACGGCGCGGTGACCCCACAAGATGACAGGAGCAGCAGCAGTGCAATCCCCGCGAGGAGGCACGCTCCGCAGCGATTCACTCTTGAGGCGAACTTGAGCGGGCTGGATACAGGTCGCGGCCGCGACGCTTCCACCACGTCCAAGCGACCGCTACGAGCAGCACGCCGAGGGTGAGCATCGAATAGAGCACGCCTGTCGAGTAGCCGATGAGCCAATACGACCACATCACGAGCGCTGGTACCGCGGCACCACCGATCGACCACAACAGAGCTTCGCGCTTGCTCCTGTATGAATCAGTGTTGTACACGTATCTCACTGCGTTCATCCTACGGTCCAGGAAGCGTTGCAATGGTGCCGAAGCAAGCCCCAGAGGCAACTGCGCCGCCCACTCCGGCAGTTGCTCCACCGACCGCAACACCGAACGTCCCGCACAGGAGAGTCGTTCCACCCCAATAGACGGCGCGTTCCCACCAGTGGCTGTGTGGGATGGTGACGCAACGTTCCCTTGTCTCTTGGTACGCGCCGGGACCGTTGCGGCCGTTGGGGTAGACCGTCACCGTGTAGTAGGTGCAGTCGTAATCTGTGTGTGCTGCGGCAGGCGAGATGTCAAGTGCATCGAGCACGCCAGGCAAATCAGCTCGTGTCGGCATGGCAACTGCCATCGTGGTGCTGAGCAGCAGTGCTGCGAGCACGCTCGCTAGCGCCTTGGTTGGTAGTGATGCGGTGAGAGTCATCCGCTGATCCGTCCTTTCTGGTCGGGATTCGTTCGTTTTGCGCACAGCCGGAACGGACAGAAACGGACACGACGACGACCGCGAGTGAGTTGCGCGCGGGCGCGACGGCGGGACGCGTGTTCTCCAACGGTTCTGCGGGTTTGCGGCTGTCGGGAGCGCTGTCCGGGCCCGGGTCAGGACCGGCGCGGGATCGGCTTGACAGGCGCCTGTGGGCCTGTTAGCAATACGAACGTTTCAGGCACGCCCGAAAATCGCCTCTGACCAGCAGGTTTAGATCGTCAGAGGGCGCGCGAACAGCTCAGTTGCTGGCTTGAGAGCCGGCGTCGGGCCGCAGCTCCGGTGCCGCAGAGCGCCGGAGTCAGTCAGACACAGCGGGGATGGCCAGGCGCAGCACGTCGGGCACCCACTCGAGCCGGAGCTCGTTGACGGCGCCGAGGTGATCGCCGTCGAGCTGATGGCCGAACGGGCGCCTTCCTGTCACGGTGAGCTCGCGTACGTCGTCGATGCGCTGCACCACGCTCGGATCGGTATCGCTCAGGCTGCCGTTGGCGCCGAACACCGCCGAGAGCACGCCGAGCGCGTCAGCGAGCTTGAGCGACCGCAGGCCCACCACGGACAGCCCGGTATGCAGCGTCGCCGCCGGTGCGATCCGAACCGGACGGCTGCCGAGGAAGGTGTACGGGTCGGTGTTGGCCACGACGACAACGAAGCAGCCGTCCATGACTGCTACTGCTGGCGCAGTCGTTCGAACTCCCAGCGTTCCTGTCTGCCGGTCATAGCGGCGCAGGGTGTCGAGGCCAGCGAGCAGGAACAGCGGGTGGCCGAGATACCGCTTGAGCGTCGGGTGCCGCTCGACCTGCTCCACCACGGCAGCGTCGAGTCCCATGCCGCAGTGGAACAGGAAGTAGCGACCGGAGGTGCGCCCGAGCCCCGCCGAGGTGATGTTGCCGGCATCGAACGCGTCAAGAACCGCTTCGGTTGCCAGCAGCGGGTCGTCAGGCGTGCCGATCGTTCGTGCGAACACATTGGTAGAACCGCCCGGCAAGGCAGCGAGTACGCAGTCAGTGCCGGCAACGCCGTTGGCCGCTTCGTTGAGGGTGCCGTCGCCGCCCAGCACGACCACTGCGTCGGTGCCGGTGGTGGCTGCCCCGCGGGCGAGACGGGCCGCGTGCCCTCGCCGGTTGGTGAAAGCCACCTCGGTGTCGTGCCGCTCCGAGAGCGCCGTGTGGATCAGCACGCGCGTGCGCGCTGTCGTCGACGATGCCGAATCGTTGACCAGCAGCAGGACACGCACCGCGCAAGTCTCGCCCCGGCGTGAGCATGCGAGCGCCATCGGGCAGGGCGCGCGCCTGCGAGCGTGATCAGACATCGGGTGTGGCATCGGTGCCGTGAGTCGGCAGACTGCCCGGCCATGAAGGTCGTTGTGTGCGTCAAGCAGATCCCAGACCCGGCCATACCGGGAGAGCTGCTCCCAGATACCGGGACCCTGAACCGGGACGACAAGCTGATCCTGGACGAATCCGACTCATACGGCGTCGAGATGGCACTGCAGCTCGCCGAGGCCGCCGGCGGCGGCCAAGTATCGCTGGTGTCGATGGCGCCGCGATCGGAGACAAGCGGTCTGCGCACGGCGCTCGCCATGGGTGCCGACGACGCTGTGCTCATCAGCGACGATGCGCTCGCCGGCAGCGACGCGCTCGGCACGGCCAAGGTGCTGGGTGCCGCGATTGCCGGTCTCGAAGCCGACCTTGTGCTGGCCGGCGTCGAATCCAGCGACGGGTACACGGGCACCGTTCCCGAGATGATCGCCGGAGTGATGGGGCTGCCGTCGGTGACCTTCGCGAAGCACATCGAGATCGCCGACGGCGTCGCCAGCGTGCAGCGGCAGACCGAAGCCGGCTACGACCAGGTGGAGTGCGCCCTCCCGGCGGTCGTGTCGGTGACGGCCGGCGTGGTGGAGCCGCGCTACCCCTCGTTCAAGGGGATCATGGCGGCCAAGAAGAAGCCGGTCGATGCGAAGGATCTTTCGGCCCTCGGCATCGATGCGGCATCCGTCGGCGTAGCGGGCGCTCGCCAGGAGACGGTCGAGGTGACCGACGCTCCCGAGCGCGAGGCCGGCGAGATCATCACCGACGAAGGCGATGCGCACGCCAACATCGTCGAATTCCTGACTGAACTCAAGGTGATTTGAGAATGACGCTTGCACAGATTCTGCTCTTCGCCGAAGGCGACGCCGACGGTCCCTCCGGCCTCACGCTGGAGCTGGCCACCAAGGCCCGGGCGCTGGCCGACACTGTGACGGCCTTCGCCCCCGCACACGGCGAGGCCATGGCCGCCGAACTGGGCGCCCACGGCGTGTCGACCGTGTACGCACTGGACGGACTCGGCGACGGACTCGTCGGTGTTCACGCCGCCGCCGCGCTTGCCGCCCATATCGAAGCCACCTCGCCAGATGCCGTGTTCTTCGGCCAGACCACCGACGGGCGCGACACCGCCGCCCGCCTGGCAGTACTGGCGGATCGCCCGGTGTCCACCAACAACGTCGGCGCCGAGGTCGTTGACGGAGGACTCGTCACCGAGGAGCCGATCTTCGGCGGGACGCAGAACATTTTCACCGCGTACCGCGCGCCAGCGCCGGCACTCGCGATGTTCCGTCCGAAGAGCTTCGAGGCCGAGCCCAGCGGCGGCGGGGCTGCCGCTGTCGAGAGCGTCGCAGCGGTCGATCCGGGCGAAGCGGGACGGGCAACGGTGACCGGCCGCCATGCCGAGGAGCGCTCCGGCCCCCAGCTCGACGACGCCGCTGTCGTGGTGTCGGGCGGTCGCGGACTGGGCCAGCCCGAGGCGTACTCGATGGTCGACGAGCTGGCGGGCCTGCTGGGGGCGGCATCCGGCGCTTCGCGGGCCATTGTGGACGCCGGCTGGGTTCCCTACGCCAAGCAGGTGGGCCAGACCGGCAAGGTCGTCAAGCCCAACGTGTACATCGCGTGCGGCATCTCGGGCGCAACCCAGCATCTGGTGGGCATGAAGGGCTCCAAGAACATTGTGGCCATCAACAAGGATCCCGAGGCGCCGATCTTCGGTGTTGCTGATCTGGGCATCGTCGGCGACGTGCACAAGGTGATGCCGGCGCTGATCGAAGCGCTCAAGTCCCGCTAGACGAGCGGCTGTCGCATTCCCGCTCGTCAGACGAGCGGCTGTCGCATTCCCGCTCGTCAGACGAGCGGCCAGGGCCAGCGGCGGCCGCCGTCGTCATCGGGGAACCTGCCGAAGCCGGCGAGCCACTCGGCGCGCTCCGCCAGCGCGCTGAGCTCGTCGGGCCGCAGCCACTGCCCGAGCTCGGCAGGCGGATCAGCTGCTGATCCGATGGCGGCGCCGAGATCGTCGTCGAACGATTCGCCGCCGAAATCCCAGATGACCGTCCGCAGCTTGAAGTCGCTGGCGAAGCACAAGCCCTGGTCGATGCCGTAGATCGGTCCCCACCGTGACGCCAGGCAGTGTCCCGACTTGCGGTCGGTGTTGTTGGCGATGAGATCGAAGGCGCAGATGCGCCGCAGGTCGCCGTGGTGCCGATCCTCGGCAACCAGCGTGAAGTAGTGCTCCTCGAAGTTGGCGTCGATGAAGAGCTGGACCGAGCCCACCCCGTACGGGCCGTCCCGCTCGACCGTGGGCGGGATGACGTTCCAGCCCAAGGCCTGCGACAGCTCGAACGCTGCGATCTCGCGCCGGTACAGGCCGGAGGGGAAATCCCACAACGGCCGCTCTCCCCGCTCGGGCTTGTAGATCGCGGCGGTGGGCGTGGAGGCGTGATCGATGCGCACCAGGAACGTGGCGTTGCTGCTGTAGGGCATCCGTCCCAGGACCGAGATGTCGCCCTGATGCAGCACTTCCAGGGCTTCAGCAGTGGGCGCGTCCCAGATGACCGGCAGCTCGAGTCGCTCGCCGTCCTCGCTGCGGGGCAGCACATGGTGGGGGGCCGGTTCGTTCACACCGAACCGTCACCAGGCTGAACCATCACGTGCGGGGCGGACGGTGCCCGTTGCGCATGCCGAAGTCACGGCCTTCCTCGACCAGCAGCATCGCCTGCTGAGCGAATCCGAGCGCTGTCGCGTAGTCGAGATGAATTCGGGCTCGACCGCCGGTGCGCTCGTCGTCGGGAGCCGGCATCTCGCCCGGGGAGCCAGTGCCGGCTTCAGCGTCGTCGTCTTCGTCTTCGATCTCGTCGGCGATGACCACGATGACCTTGCCGTCGGTGTCCATGCCGGTGGCGAGGCGGCCCACGGTCCACGCGGCGGTCACCGGTTCGACCAGCTCGCCGAAGGCCGCCGCAGGACCGTCGTAGCTCTCGCCCTCGAGCAGCTCGCTGAGCAGGTTCGCCAGCGCCCAGACCTGCCCCTTCTCCAGCTTCAGCGAGACGACGTGGCCCGCCTCGGAGGCTTGCAGGAAGAAGATCCGCTGGCCGGGCGGCCCCACGGTGCCGGCGAGGAATGTGTCGGGGTTGCGGAGGTCGAAGTCGTCGCTCATGCCGGAGCCAATGCCGCCAGGTCGGACGTGCTGTTGGTGGCCAGCACGACAGGGCCGTCAGCGGAGTACAGGATCGCAGTCACCGAGCACGGCGACACCACAATTCGCTGGAACAGATCGAGATGGGTCCCCATGGCGTCGGCCACCAGCGCTCGTATGGGGTCGGCGTGGCTGACGGCGACGACGGTCGCGCCGCGATGGCGGGCCGCCAGCTCGCTCGCCGTCGCCGCAATGCGCGCCTGCATCTGCCGGAACGTCTCACCGTCGGGAAAGCGAAATCCGCTCGGGTAGCGCTGCACCTGCGACCACGCGGCCAGCTTGCGCAGCTGATTGAGCTTGCGGCCCGTCCAGCGGCCCATGTCGAGTTCGTTGAGGCCGTCATGGGTGCGCACGGTGCGCGCGACGGCTGCGGCAATCGGCGTGGCGGTCTCCTGCGCGCGCTCCAGCGGGCTGGCGTACACGGCGGCCACCCGGCGCCCCCCTGCGGCGATGCGCTCCGCAGCACGCTGCGCCTGCTGCGTTCCGGCCTCCGACAGGTGCACCCCGGGTCGCCGGCCGTAGAGCTCGACGCCAGTGGTCGGCGTGAGGCCGTGGCGGACGAACAGCAGCAGAGTGGGTCGGGGTCGGCTCGGCACCGAGTTGAAGCTACTTGGCCGGCAGCAGCGCCGACTGGCACACTCGCAGGGTGAGCGGCCCCCCGAGTCCGACCCCCGATGCCGTGGCACTGCACTCGCTGAACACCGAGGTGGCAGCGTGCCGGCGCTGCGACCGGCTGGTGGCATGGCGTGAGCAGACTGCCGCCGACAAGCGGGCTGCGTTCGCCGACGAGGACTACTGGGGCCGGGGCGTGCCCGGCTTCGGCGACCCCGCCGCAGCGGTGGTTTTGGTGGGCCTCGCGCCGGCCGCGCACGGCGCAAACCGCACGGGCCGCATGTTCACCGGCGACCGCTCGGGCGACTTCCTCTACGCCGCCCTGCATCGCTGCGGCTTTGCCAATCAGCCGACTTCGGTGCGCGCCGGCGACGGCCTTGCGCTGCGCGATGCGTACATCACGGCGGCAGTCCGATGCGCGCCGCCGGCCAACAAGCCCACTCCTGTCGAGCGGGACAGCTGCCGGCCGTTTCTCGAACGCGAGCTGGCGCTGCTGGCGAACGCTCGCGTCGCGGTTGCCTTGGGAGGGTTCGCCTACGGCGTGCTGTGCACGATCGGCGGCGTGCGGCCGCGGCCCCGCTTCGGGCACGGCGCCATCGCCGACGTGCCACCCGTCAGCAGTTCGGCTGGAGCCCCGGCATTGGGCGGCATCTCCCGCATCGTGTGCTCCTTCCACCCCAGCCAGCAGAACACCTTCACTGGCCGCCTCACCGCCGACATGGCCGATACGGTCCTCCGCAATGCACGCCGGCTGGCGAACCTCCCGCCTGCCTGAAACGAGTCAGTCCCTGCTGAGGCGGGCTGCATGCCTGGTCGCCGCGGTGCTGGCATCGGCGGGGATGCTCGCGTGCTCAGCCACCGTGATCGAAGTGGAGCCGACCGGCGATCAGCATGTGACGGATGCCGACGGGTCGCTGGGCAATCCGGGCACGCTCGCACCGCCGACCGTGCCCGGCACCGGAGCACCCGGACTGCTCGCGATCGAACCGCTCGTGGCCTTCATGGACGCGTGCGTGGCAGACGCCGGTCTCGTGGGTCCCTGCCATTGTGCCGCCGACCGCATGGAGGGCAGCCTCACCGCCATTGATCTCGAGGTGTTCGAGGACCGCATGTCGGGTGCCCTGGAGTTCTCTCCTGAGCTGGCCGCCGCATTGGTGGACTGCCGTGAGGCTGCGCCGCCGCCCGCATGGTCAGCCGCACGGCAGCAGACGTACCTGGATGCGTGCTCGGCCGGTTCCGACCGATTGAGGAGCCTGTGTGCCTGTTCGCTGGCCCGGGCTCAGGAGGTGGTGCCGGCCCATCGGTTGAACGACTTCCTCGCCAGCAACGAAGCTCAGCCCGGCATCGTCGACTTCATGAACCTCTGCCTCTGACGGCGCCGAGGCCGCGAGCAGCTATTTCTTGGTGGGCTCGGGCAGCAGCGCCGGCTTCTCCCATGCGAACTTGGGCCAGCGGACACGCGACTTCTCGCTGAGCTTGTGCATGAGCGCGATGGCGCCCGGATCTTCGTCGCCGGGCCGCCCGATCAGCGATCCGTCGGCGAGCATCTTCATGATGATCTCGCGCCCGATGTCGGTGCGGACGATGGTGAGGGTCCAGTCGTTGTACTTGCCGATGCCGCCGGTGGAGATGTCGGCGTGCTCGGCGGCGAAGTCGGGGCAGTGGTTGCAGCCCTCGCGGGTCCAGGCGTGGCATTCCTTGAGGTTGATCTCGTAGTAGCCGCCGTCGTGGGTCCAGATCTGGAAGACGCCTTTGATGTTGGTCTTGCGGATGCGGTGGCGGTCGAGCCCGTACTTCTGCTCGAACAGCTCCTCGAAGATCGCCTCGTCGAACGACTTCGAGCACAGCAGGCCGATGTTCAGCACGAACCGGTTGCCGACCTTGCCCACCTTGCGCGACTTGGCGACGGGCACGATCGAGCTCTGGCAGCTCATGCCGACCAGCGCGATCTTCTGTGCTCCGGCCTCCATCGCTTCGTCGTAGGCGAGCGTGTTGGCCGAGTAGGTGTAGCGGCTGCCCGCACCGCGCAGCACGTCGTCGCGGTTGAAGGCCACGCCCGGCGAGGCGGTCCACTGGTTGCCCTCGCCCTCGCCGACATAGGACGTCAGCGCAGCGTCGATGTAGCCATGGTCGAGCGCCCAGATGAGGATGGCCGAGACCAGCCCTCCGTCCTGGCCGATCTCGTGGACGAAGTCGTCAGAGGCCCTGGTCAGGATGATGTCCTTGAACACGCCCGACGGCTCATCCGCGGTGCGGTGGCGCCCGAACATGAAGTCGTCGGCCTCGTCCTCCCAGGTGCGAAAGCGGGGGCACGCACGGGTGCAGCTGGTGCAGCCCTTCTGGCCGTGGCCGCAGTCGTCGAGCCCCAGCTCCTCTTCGAGATGGAATGGTGTGAAGCCGCCCTGGACGTGCTCGTAGCCGATGACGTCGTGCGGGCACGAGATCACGCAGCCCGCGCAGCCGGTGCACAGCCCGGTGGTGATGACCTCGTCGTACAGCTCCTTCCACTGGAAGGTCCAGCGCTGGGGCGCGCCGTTCGCTGCTGGGGGCGCTTCAGTCGTTTCCCCGGTCATTGCCATGTCGCCAGACTACGGCAGGCGCTCCGGCGACGAACAGCGACGACGTTGCAGGGCAGCACAGTCGGTCTGGGCCCGCAGGACGCTGAATCCGCTGCTCAGGGCTCTAGGGTGGCCCGCCGTGACCGAGGCCGAACTGCTGGAGATGCTGTCGGAGGGACGGGTGGCGACCCTCGCGACAATCCGGTCCGACGGACGCGTCGACCTGGTGCCGTGCACGTATGCGTTCGAGGACGACGTTGTGGTGACCGCCGTCGACCACAAGCCCAAGACCACTATGGATCTCAAGCGGCTCGACAACGTCCGGCGCTTTCCCGAGGTCACGATGCTGATCGAGCATTACGACGACGAGAATTGGGAGCGCTTGTGGTGGGTGCGCCTGCGGGGCCGGGCCGTTGTGCACACCGAAGGCGCCCAGCACCGAAATGCCATCGAGCTGTTGTGCAAGCGCTACCCGCAGTACGCCGCCGAGCCGCCGGTCGGCGCCGCCATCGTCATCCAGCGCACCGAATTGACCGGCTGGTCCGCGACGGGCTGAACACGCACAGCGCTGCCGGCGCAGCGCCCTCGGCAGGATTCGAACCTGCGCACATGGCTCCGGAGGCCACTGCTCTATCCCCTGAGCTACGAGGGCTGAAGGTCCGGCTCAGTTCGATTCCCGGACCCGATGACCGGTCAAGCTACCGACCAAGAGGCGGCACGACCCCGGTCTCGGAGCGCCTGCGCACAATTGTCACGGGGTTCGGCACCCGGCAGGGATAGGTTCGCCTCGGTGATGGAGCCGTAGTGATGGAAGCAGCGCTGGCTGGTGCTATCTCACAGGCGTTGACGCGCCTTGGCGTCGACGCTGACCCGTCGCGTCTGGGCCTCGAACGCCCGGCTCGTGCCGACCACGGCGACTGGTCCACGAACGCAGCGCTGGTCAACGCCAAGAGTGCTCAGATGGCGCCCCGCGAACTGGCTGAGCGACTCGCCGCAGAGCTCGACGGCGCCGGATTGCCGCATCTCGAACGAACCGAGGTAGCGGGGCCCGGTTTCGTGAACCTGCACCTGTCGCCGACCTGGCTGCACGAAGTGCTCACAGCGGTGCTGCGCCTCGGCGTCGATGCCTATGCGCGCCACGACCTCGGTGCCGGACAGACCGTCAACCTCGAGTTCGTGTCGGCCAATCCCACCGGACCGCTGCACGCAGGCGGCGGCCGCTGGGGGGCCTTCGGCGACAGCCTCGCCCGAATCTTCCTCCGTTGCGGCTATGAGACCGTCACCGAGTACTACGTCAATGACCGCGGCACGCAGATGGAGCTCTTCGGGCGTTCTCTGGCAGCCCGACTCGACGACCGGCCCGTGCCCGACGACGGCTATCACGGCGAGTACGTCGCCGAGTGGGCAACCGAGCTGGCGGCGGAGTTGAGCGCTGGCGCGGCTCCGGGCGAAGTCGATCGCGCGGCGGCGCTCGAAGCACTCGGCGGCTCGGCTTACGCGGCGTCCTGGGGACGCGACCGCGCCTTGCGTGACGTCAGCGAAGCGCTCGAGGCAATGAATGTCGGCTTCGACCACTGGCAGAGCGAGAACAAGCTGATGGCTTCAGGCGCTATGGACGATGTCCTGGCGCGGCTGAGCGATGCGGGCTGGACCTACGCCGCCGACGGCGCCGAATGGCTGGCAACCAGCAGGTTCGAGGACACGAAGGATCGAGTGCTGCGACGCAGCGACGGCGAGCCCACGTACTTCCTGCCCGACATTGCGTACCACCACCAGAAGTTCAGCCGCGGCGGCCGCGACATCGACCTCGTCATTGACGTGCTCGGCGCGGATCACCATGGGTACGTGCCGCGCATCGCGGCGGCGATGCAGATGCTGGGGCACCCGGCGGGGTCCTATGAGGCCATCGTCGGCCAGAACGTGACGCTCATGCGCGACGGCCAGGTCATCGAGCTGTCCAAGCGCACGGGCACCATGGTCGAGGTGCGTGAGCTCATCGACGCGGTGGGCCCCGACGTGGCGCGCTTCGCCTTCCTGCTGCAGTCGATCGACTCGCGCCAGACCATCGACATCGACCTGCTATCGGCCCAAGCGGCAGAGAATCCCGTCTTCTACGTCCAGTACGCGCACGCCCGGATTGCCTCGGTCGCCCGGCGCGCCGAATCGACTGGGATCGAACCCGTGCCGCCTGCGGGCACCGATCTGGGACCGCTGGTCGGTGAGCGAGAAGTAGCGCTGCTGCGCGCACTCGAAGTGCTGCCGTCGGTGGTCGAGATAGCGCTGCGTGAGCGAGCGCCCCACAAGGTGACGACGTGGGTACGCGACCTTGCTGCCGCATTCCACGGCTTCTACCACGACTGCCCGATCCTGCACAGCGACAATCCGCCGGAGGTGCGTGACGCCCGATTGTGCCTGACCGAGGGCACGCGCATCGGCTTGGCGATCGGCCTCGACCTGCTCGGCGTGGACGCGCCGGAGGCAATGTGAGTGCGTCGAGGAACCGGTGAATCGAGGATGCAGTCATGAACGCTGAAGCGCCCGAGGCGGCACCCTCCGGCACCGGGGCGAACGCCGATGACCCAAGCGGACCGATTCCTTCGCGCTTGCTGCCCGACACCTCCGAGGTCTCCGATCAGGGGCACCTTCGCATCGGCGGCTGCGACCTCGTCGACTTGGCGTCCGAGTTCGGCACGCCGCTGTTCGTCTATGACGAGGCGCATCTGCGCGCACGCTGCCGGGAGGCAGTAGCGGCGTTCGAGGGCGGAGCGGCCTACGCCGCCAAGGCGTTCCTGTGTGCGGCGATGGCGCGCTTGGCGATCTCCGAAGGCATGGACATCGACGTGTCCAGCGGCGGCGAACTGGAGACGGTGCTGCGAGCTTTCAACAGCGACCGTGTTCACGAGATCGCCGAGCGCGTTGTCCTGCACGGCAACAACAAATCGGCGGACGAGCTGGCGATGGCCCGGGATGCAGGCGTGGGCCGCATGGTCGTCGATTCGTTCGAAGAACTGGATCGCCTCGACGACCTGCACCGCGTCGACGGCAAGGTGCCGCGAGTTCTGTTGCGCGTGACGCCTGGCGTGCGGGCGGAGACGCACGAGTACATCTCCACCGGGCAGGCCGACTCCAAGTTCGGCTTCGGCATCGGGCAGGGCGTGGCGGTCGCCGCAGTCGAGCGCGCAGCAGCGATGTCGTCTGTGGAGCTGGTCGGCATCCACTGTCATATCGGCAGCCAGGTGTTCCGCACCGAAAGCTTGGCCAGGGCGCTGGACATCGTGGCCGAGTTCGCGGCGCCGCTGTTCGGCGACTCGGGGCCGGCGGCTGGCCGTCTCGAAGAATTGTCGATGGGCGGCGGGCTCGGCGTGGCGTATGTCGAATCGGAGCGGGCGCCCACGATCGCCGAGTGGGGAGACGCCTTGTCGACCAGCTGGGCCGCTTTCGCGCGGCGGCACGGCCTCGAGGCACGGCTCGTCGCGGAACCGGGGAGGGCCATCGCCGCCGCTGCCGCAGTGACGCTCTACACCGTGGGAGCCCTCAAGGAGGTATCGGGCGTCCGGACCTACGCGGCCGTCGACGGCGGCTACGGCGACAACCCGCGCCCGATGCTCTACGGCAGCGATTACACGGCGTTCATGCCCGCCCGTGCCGGCGAGCCCCGTCCCGATCGGGTGCGTCTGGTGGGCAAGCACTGCGAATCGGGTGACGTGATCGTTCGGTCTGCCCCGGTGCCTGCAGGACTCGCGGTCGGCGACCTCGTCGCCACGCCGGTGACCGGGGCCTACGGCTATTCGATGGGCGCGCCCTACAACCGCATCGGCCGTCCGGCTGTCGTGTTCGTGGCCGATGGCGAAGCCCGGCTCGTCGTCCGGCGCGAGACCGTCGACGACATGCTTGCCCTCGACATCGACTGACCTCGGCTGCCGGGGTGCCGTATGGTGCTGCTTGAACGCTCATAGTGAACTTGTTCATGTCTTGAGTTGGCGAGGGCCTGCCACATGCTCCCTGCGGTATTCGCCGTCTTCGGTGCCCTGATCGGCTTGGCCGCTGGACCGGCGGGCCTCCCCGTCGGTGCCGCCCTCGGCTATCTCGTCGGACGAGACATCCGGTCTCGCGAGATGCGCTCACGCCTGGACTCGCTCGAGCGGGCCGTCGATGCCCTTCGCCAACGTGACCCTGCATCCGCGGAATCAGAGACGATGCAAGAAGCTCTTGGGACGACTCGGCCTGGGTCCGCGACCGAGCGAGAACCGGGACCCGAATCCGACCCGAACCGTTCGCCGATACTCGACCGTGAGCCCAAGCCGGAGTCCGCGCCCGATCCCGAACTGCCGTCCGACTCGTCCGAGGCTGAGTCCGCACCGTCGCCCGAACCACCCGAATCCGATCCAACACCGGCGAGACCACCGAGCGCCCCCGGCCGGAGGCCGCGCCCTGCACCTGCACCCGGTCCAGCGCCGGCACACCACCCCACCTCGGCGTCGCGCCCGGTACCAGCCCAGTCTCCGACCCTGCCGACGCGGCGCGTACAGCGCCCGGCTCCTGCACCGGGTCCGACGTCAGCGCCCCGGCCGTCGGTGCCCGCTACACGAACGCAGCGGGCGCCTCGGCCAGCAACGAGTTCTGGGCCGCCCGACTGGGTATCTGTCGGGATCGGCCGAGTGCGCACGTGGCTGCTGACCGGCAACTCGCCCGTAAAGATCGGGATCATCGTCTCGCTGATCGGGCTGGGATTCCTCGTGCGGGAAGCAGCGGTCCGGGGTTGGGTGGACTTCACGATCGAAATGCGCCTCGCAGCGGCGACCGTGTTCGGCCTCGCCATGCTGGGATTCGGCTGGCATCAGCGAGCGCGACGGCCGATCTACGGCCTCAGCCTGCAAGGCGGCGGCATCGCCGTGCTGTACCTGGTGACGCTCGCCTCATACGCGCTGTACGACCTGTTGCCCCCGCTGCTGGCACTCGTCGCGGTGGTGCTGATCACCGCGTCAGCCGGCACGCTCGCCATGATCCAGAACTCGCTGACGCTGGCGATGCTGGGGCTCATCGGCGGCTACTCCGCGCCCCTGCTGGCGTTCGAGTGGCCCCGGGATCATCTGGCTGTCTTCAGTGCCTACGCCGTGCTGGGCGTCGCGGTGGTGACCGTCGGCCGGCTCAAGGCATGGCCGCTGCTGATGGTGTCGGGCTATCTCTCCACGTTCGTCGTGGCTGGGCTCTGGCTGTTCGCCCGGCAGGACCACGGCGACTGGCTGCAGCTGCAGCCCTTCGTCGCCTACTTCGTCCTGCTCTACGCACTCGTGCCGCTGGCATGGCCGCCTGTGCCATCGGGGCGCGCTGAGCCCATCGGGTTCGAGAACATGTGGATCACGCCCCTGGTGTTCTGCACCCCGTTCGCAGGGCTGGCGATGCAGGCGGCGCTGGTCGGCCACCTGCGATACGGCGTGGCGATCAGCTGCGCAGTGCTGGCCGTGGCATATGCGGCGCTGCATCAGCTCTCTCGCCGCCTGCGATCCACCGGCACGCAGTTCGAACTCGCCTATGCCGCACTCGCCGTGGTGTTCTGCGCGACCGCTGTCCCGCTGTTCCTCGGCGCATCGGCCACCTCGGCGATCTGGGCGGTACAGGGAGCGGTGCTGGTGTGGGCCAGTTCGCGATGGGGCTCACGGCTGGCATTGCTGGGCGGAGCGGTGCTGCAGATCGCAGCTGCCATCGCCTACGCGGTGCGGATCTCCCTCGACTCCATGGACTGGGCCACCGGGGCGGTGTTCGGGTTCTGGGCCGAGGCCACGCCCGTGCTCAATGCGTATGCACTCGGTGCGATTGTGATGGCGGCCTGCGGGTTGACCAGCTCGGAATCGCTTCGCCGCTCAGCGCATTTCGAGGCGTGGGGTTCCCGGCTGTGGGTCGCCGCACTGGCCTGGGGCGCCGGCTGGATCCTGTTTGCGGAGACCGCTGCGGTCTGGCTGAGACTCGGGCTGTTGGCCGCTGCCGGGCTGTGGGCAGTGCAGGGGACGGTGCTGGTGTGGGTGGCGTCACGGCGCCGCTTGATGCCGGTAGCGGTTGTCGGCATCACCATGCAGGCGGCAGCGGGCACCGCAGCACTCCTCGAGTTGGCACAGGACGCTGCGGAGCTGTCTCCCGACTCGTTCGGGTTCTGGGAGAACACGCCGGCTGTGCTCAATCAGTACTTCGCTGTCACCGTCCTATTGGCGGCGTGCGGGTGTTTCAGCGCCGCTGCGATTTCCCGCTTGGTGGCCTCTCGCGACGATGCCTGGCATGCAGTCATGTACTCGGCGCTGGCCATGGGGGCCGGCTGGTTCCTGTTCGCCGAGTCGGCCGAGATGTGGGTACGGGCTGGTCCGTTCGCCGTGTCGGCGATGTGGACCGTCGAGGGCGCGGTGCTGGTGTGGCTCGCCACGCGGCACCGGTCGACGTTGGGCGTCAGCATCGGCGGGTTGCTGCAACTGGCCGCTGGTGGGATGTTGGGCTTCGGATTGGCCGAGGACAGCGTGGATCACTCGTCGGTGCCGGGCATGTGGGAAGAGGCGACCCCGATCCTGAATCAGTATTTCGGCGTTGGCGTCCTGCTGGCCGCCGGTGGCATCGCGAGCGCTGTGATGGTCTTCCGGTCCTCATCGGCACTCAGCAATGCGCGAGTACCGATGATGTGGCTGTCGCTGCTGTGGGGTGTCGGCTGGTGGCTCTTCGCAGCAGCGACGCAGCTCTGGGTGGTGACCGATGACTATCGGCTGTGGGCGCTGTCTCTGCTCGTGGTCGGCACGCTGTCGGCGATCGTGGTTGCCGGCCGGAAGTTGAGGTGGGCGGCGCTCGAGTGGGCTCGCGTGCTGATTCTGCCGACGCTCGGCGTGGCACTGGTCATCGCCATAGCCAGCAAGGACTACCCGTCAGCCGACTGGGGCTGGACAGCATGGCCCCTCATGATCGGTGCGTTCGTGGTGTTCCTGCGAACCGGCGGCGACAAGCTCGAGGCGATTGGTCTCTACGGCGGCCTATATGGCGTTCTGAGCGTGTTCCTGGCCGCCGAGGTCTACGGCCAGCTGGCCCGGACTGCCGCAGGGGAGTGGCCGCTCTACGGGTCCGCGGCCGCGCTGCTGCTGTGGCTGTGGGTGTCGTTGCGTGCCCGCCCGGTCGCGTCATGGATTGTGGGCGATGGTTGGCGTGACTGCCTGCTGTATGGCATCACACCGGTTGTTTGGGCCGCCGCTGCGGGTGCGGGTATTGCTGTGGTCAACCACCCCGGCAACGTCGATCCGCTGCAGTTCCTGCCGATACTCAACCCCGTCGACATCTTCGCCGCAGCCTCGGTCATCTTGCTGTTGAGGTGGAAGCGCGAGATGGTCGCGGAGCTGTCTGCTGATTCGGACAGCTTGACCCCTGCCATCGGAAGCCTGCTTCGCCTGGCAGCGACGCCGTGGCTTGCTGTGCTCAGCGCGGCGGGTGTGGCAGCGCTCACGATGAGCGCCGCCCGGACGGTCCACCATTGGGCAGACGTGCCGTTCGACCTGAGATCGCTCGTGTACTCCACGGAGCTGCAGGTAGCGCTGTCGATCCTGTGGGCTGCGACGGCATTGGCCGCGATGGTCGTCGGCGTGAGAGCGGCCGACCGGCGCATCTGGATCGTCGGCGCGTCGTGGATGGGGGTCGTGGTGATCAAGCTCTTCTTGGTCGACCTCGCAAGCCTGGCTGCGCTGCCGAAAGCCGGGTCGTTCATCGGCGTCGGAATCGTGCTGCTGATCGTCGGCTATCTGGCTCCGGTTCCGCCATCGCAGGCCAAGGCTGTGAGATCAGACGACGATCCGGGAACGCGCGGCCGATCCTCGAGTGGGACGGCTGTGTGACCGTCTGGGCCAACAAGCGACTCGACATGTCGATGTCGGCGTGGCTGCGAGCCGTGCTGGCATGCGGGCGCCCAGCCCTCACTGATGGAGCGGCATCGCTGGAACGGGGGTGGGATCCAGATGGAGCCGGTGTCGTCGGGCTTTCCGTGCGCTCGCTCTTCGATCTCTGGATCCGCGCCCAGCGCTGGCGACAGGGTGACCGCATCGTCTTCTCTGCCCTCACCGTTGCCGACATGCCCGCAATCGCCCGCGCGAACGGTCTCCACGTCATCTCACTCGACATTGACCCCGTCAGCGGCGAGCCGAGTGCCGATGCGCTCGAGGACCTGATGGACCAGCGAACCCGCGCCGTGGTGCTGACTCACCTGTTCGGCGCACGCGCCCCAACCGATGCTCTGCGGCGGGCGGCACATGCAAACGGGTCGCTGTTCGTCGAGGACTGCGCCGAGGCCTACGCAGGGCCCCAGTGGCGGGGCCATCCCGACAGCGACGTCGCGCTGTTCAGCTTCGGCCCGATCAAGACCGCCACGGCCGCAGCCGGAGGTCTCGCTCGCGTACGTGACCTCGAAGTGCGCGATGAGATGCGACGTCTGGCCGCTGAGATGCCAGTGCAGCGCCGGCCGGATCAGCTCCGTCGGCTGTTGAAGTTCGGTCTGCTCAACTCGCTCGCATCACCTCGAGTATTCGGGCTCATCGTTCGGATCCTCGACACATTTGGACCTGGCCACGACGAGGTGCTGCAGCGGCTCACACGAGGGTTCGGCGGCTCCGACCTCCTGGACCGGATCCGGCGCCGGCCGTCCGCACCGCTCGTACGCACGCTCGGCGATCGCCTTGATGAGGGTGATGAGCCTGTCCGCCGCCGTATCGGCCCGGCCAGTCGAGTAGTTCATGGGCTCGGCGGCGCGCTCGTCCCGACATCCAGCGCTGCTGAGCACGCCTACTGGCTGATCCCGGTGCTTGCTCCCGATCCGCAGGCATTGGTCAACCGCTTGGCTGAAGCTGGCTTCCATGCCACTCAGGGACGTGCGTTTGCGGTCGTTGAGCACGATGATCCGAGCGACGGGACTCCGCCGCTGGGGGCGCGCCGCCTATTCGAGCACGCGGTCTATCTGCCGTTCGACCCGTCCATGCCCGACCCAGTGCTTGACCGTCTGGCAGCGATGGTCTCAGAAGAGGCACGGCTGCAGGGCCACCAAGACGGCGGCAGCCCGCCCGATGCTCGGCCACCGCCCCCCGGCGTAGACGAACTGTCAGCGTGACGCCCAAGCTCACCCCCGCCTCCCGCGCTGAGCTGCTCGACGAACTCGAGACCACTCGCTTTGACATAGTCGTGATCGGCGGTGGCATCGCCGGAGCCGGGATTGCCCGGGAGGCTGCTGCGAGAGGCCTGCGGGTGGCGCTCTGCGAGGCCGACGACTTCGGGATCGGCACGTCGTCGCGATCGTCCAAGTTGATTCACGGCGGTCTCCGGTATCTCGCCCAAGGGCGATTCGACTTCGTCCGCCGCACTGCCCGAGAGCGGAACGCAGTTCACGCCATGGCGCCCCACCTGGCGCGTCCGTGCTGGATGGTGGCACCGGCTCGCCACTGGCTGCAGGCCCAAGGATTCCGCTGCGCACTTGCGGTGTACGAGCGCTTGGGCGGCGTCAGCCGCGGTGACGCGCACCTCAGCTGGGACAGGGCTCAGCTGGGACAGCGTGAACCGTCGATTCGACTTGACGCTTACGGGCGTGCAATTGCCTTCCGTGAGTTCCTCACCGATGACGTGCGGCTCGTCCTCGCGGTGCTGAGAGCGGCAGCCGCATCAGGTGCCGTGCTGGCGACCAGAACGCCGGTGCGCAATCTCCTGCGTCAGGGGAGTGTCGTGAGCGGAGTCGTGGTGCATTGTCCCCTCACGGGCCGCGAGGTCGAAGTTCGCGCAAGCACTGTCGTCAACGCCGCCGGACCCTGGGTCGATCGCCTCGCGCTGCTTGAGGCTGAGCCTCCCGCCGCTCAAGTCGTGGTGTCCAAGGGCGTGCACCTTGTCGTGGACCGCTCCCGTCTCCCGATCGAGCATCCGATCCTGTGCGTGGCACCGGATCGCCGTTGGATCTTTGCCGTCCCGCGTCGCGATGTCGTGTACATCGGGACGACAGAGACGGATCATGACGGCGATCGCGCCGTCTGGCCCACGGTCGACCGGTCCGACGTGGACTACCTGCTCACTGCGCTCAATGGGTACTTCACGACGAGCCCACTGAAACCCGATGACGTGCAGGCCGCCTGGGCCGGTCTGCGCACTCTGCCGGTACGCGGCGTCCGCAAGTCGATCAGGATGTCGCGCGAAGCCGAACTGCGCATAGGTCCCGGGAAGCTGCTGTCGATCTCGGGGGGCAAGCTCACCGGATTCGCGGGGTTGGCAGCCGACGCTGTGGATCTCGTCGGCAGGCTCGCAGGTCGCGAACTGAGGCCCGGTCCGGGCGTGCGGCCGCTCCCGGGTGCTGCCTCAGAACCTGTCGTCTCCGATGAGCGACTGCATCAGCTCTACGGCGCTGACGCATCGGACGTCGTGAGCCTGGGTGCGGCGAGATTGGTCGAGGGCGCCCCGGTGCTGACAGGCGAAGTCGATTGGGCGGTCGACGTCGAGGCCGCCACCACGCTGGAAGACGTGATCTACCGCCGCACGCTGGCCGCTTGGTTCTTGCCCAGACACCGGTCGGATCTAGCCGAGGTCATCGCGGACCGGATGGCAGTCCTGCTCGGCTGGAGCCCGCACGCTCGACAAGCCCAGGTCGAAGCGGTGCAACTGCGGTTCGCGGCCGAAGTGGCGTTCGCGTAAATCCCTGCGGGGGGACGCGGGCGCTGGCGGTACCGTTTCGGCCGTGTCTGAAGCCGAATCCGAGCCCGGACGTCTCGCCGCCGATGCGCAGGCGCTGCAACCCGTGCGCGTCGGCATCTTGGGCTGCGGCAACGTCGGCGCGGCCCTCGTCTCTCTGCTGCAGCGCGATGCCGCCCACCTCGCGGAACGCACCTCCCTCGACTTCACAGTCAGCCGTGTCGCCGTCCGCAATCTCAGCGCCGAGCGATCGGTAGCGCTTCCCGATGGTGTCCTGACACGCGACAGCGAGTCGCTGGTGATCGCCGACGATGTGGACGTGGTCGTCGAGGCGATGGGCGGCATCGAGCCGGCCCGGCATCTGGTCACCGCCGCCCTCCAGGCCGGCAAGCCCGTCGTGACCGCCAACAAGGAGCTGATCGCCAACGTCGGCGAGGAGCTCTTTGCATTGGCGGCCGCCAATGGCGTCGACCTGGCCTTCGAAGCGGCCGTAGCCGGCGGGATCCCGCTCATCGGCGTGCTGCGCAACTCGCTCATCGGCGAGCGCATCACCAGGGTGATGGGCATCGTGAACGGCACCACCAATTACATCCTCACCCGCATGACCGAGGACGGCGCCGACTATGCCGATGTGCTGGGCGAGGCGCAGCGGCTGGGCTATGCCGAAGCCGATCCGACCGCCGACGTGGAGGGATTCGACGCTGGTGCCAAAGCGGCAATCCTGGCCATGACGGCGTTCGGCGCCAAGGTTGTCGCAGGAGACGTGCATCAAGAGGGCATCAGCGCGATCGGCAAGGGCGACATCGCAGCCGCCGCCCGGATGGGCCATGTCATCAAGCTGCTCGCGGTGGCCGAGCGGCAGAACGGCGAGATCGCCGTGCGGGTGCATCCGGCGATGGTCCCGAATGATCACCCGCTGGCATCGGTGCGCGACGCCTTCAACGCCGTGTTCCTCGAGGGCGAAGCCGTCGAAGACCTGATGCTGTACGGCCGCGGCGCCGGCGGGTTCCCGACGGCCAGCGCCATGCTGGGTGATCTCATCACGGTGTCGCAGAACCTGCGTCGGGGTGTGTGCGACGGGTTCGGTCCGCTGACCGCGGCGCGCCTGAGGCCCATCGACGAGACCTACACCGCCTACCACCTGCAGTTCGATGTCACCGACAAGCCTGGCGTGCTGGCCGCAGTGGCCGGGGTGTTCGGCGAGCACGGAGTCTCGATCCGCTCGGTCGAGCAGACCACCCGGGGCGGGACGGCCGACGACATCGCTCATCTGGAGTTCATCACCCACCGGGCTCGCGAGGCCGACGTGGCGTCCACGCTGCGCGACGTGCGCGAGCTCGACGCCGTGCGTCGCATCGGCAACGCGATCCGTGTGATCGGCGAGTAGCCGGCGAGATCGACGGCTCGACGATGCGTTATGTGAGCACGCGGGGCGATGCCCCGGTCCTGGACTTCGGCGACGTCCTGCTTGAGGGCTTGGCGGCTGACGGCGGGCTGTATGTGCCCGCTGAGCTGCCAGCCATCAGCCAAAGCGACCTGGCCGACTTCGCGAGCCTGCCGTATCACGAGGTGGCGGCGCGGATGCTGGAACCGTTCGTTGCGCCGTCGCTTCACGTGGACGACCTGGCATCGCTGACCAGAGATGCCTACTCGACCTTCGCCCATCCCGATGTCGTGCCCACCAGCGAGCTGTCGACTGGCGACCATCTCACCGAGCTGTACTGGGGCCCGACCCTGTCGTTCAAGGACGTGGCCCTGCAGCTGCTCGGCCGTCTGTTCGAGCACGAGCTCGCCCGGCGAGGCACGTTCATGACCATCGTGGGTGCTACCTCAGGTGACACCGGTTCAGCCGCCATCGAGGCATGCCGCGATCGGGCGGGCATCGAATTGGTCATGCTGCACCCCGCCGGCCGGGTCACCGAGATCCAGCGACGGCAGATGACCACGGTGGACAGTCCCAACATCTCGAACGTGGCCATCGACGGCACGTTTGACGACTGCCAGGACTTGGTGAAGGCGCTGTTCGCGGACCGGCCGTTCCGCGAACGGATGAGGCTCGGTGCCGTGAACAGCATCAACTGGGCCCGGGTCGCGGCGCAGACCGTCTACTACGCGACGACGGCGGTGAGGCTCGGAGCACCCGCCAACGCGGTGTCGTTTTGCGTGCCGACCGGCAACTTCGGCAACGTGCTCGCAGGCGACGTGGCCCGCCGCATGGGCGTGCCGATCGATCGGCTCGTGGTCGCCACGAACCACAACGACATCCTGGCCCGCACCCACCGAACCGGCGAGATGGCCATCGCCGAGGTTCGACCCTCCACCAGCCCGGCCATGGACATCCAGGTGTCCAGCAACTTCGAGCGTCTGCTGTTCGAGCTGGGCGGCCGGCGCGGCGCCGCCCTTGCCGCAGACATGGCCCGCTTTCGTACCGAGGATGCGCTCGCGTTGTCGCCCGATGTGCTGGCGGGATTGCGTGCAGGCTTCGACGCCGGCTCGGCGAGCGAGGACGAGGTATCAACCACCATTGCCGCAGTGAACGAGTCCGATGGTCGGCTCATCGATCCCCATACCGCGGT
Organism: Candidatus Poriferisodalis sp.; assembly: GCF_965208555.1. Lineage (GTDB taxonomy): Bacteria > Actinomycetota > Acidimicrobiia > Acidimicrobiales > Poriferisodalaceae > Poriferisodalis. Next base: position 2,595,492 of record NZ_OZ242342.1, read on the forward strand.
AGCGCTCACGGTGGCGCGCAGAGATGCCCCCGCCGGCGGCACGAGCACGCCCATGGCGATCATGTCCACTGCCCACCCGGCCAAGTTCGGCGAAGCCGTGTTCGAGGCCACGGGCATCGAACCGGAGCTGCCCCCGGCGCTCGCCGCCCTGGCCGATCGTGACGAGCACCTCACCGCGCTCCCGAACGACCTCGCCACCCTGCGCGACTTCGTCACCGCCGCAGGGTTGCAGTAGTGGCGCTGGGCGGGCGGCGGTAGCGTCGGCGCTGATCGACGGTTCCCCAGTGCAGCGTGTGCTCAGTGAAGGGCTCGCCCGTGCGTCATGGGACCGGATCGCTGGGTCGGGCGGCAGCGTCCGGCACAGGCAACGCAAACTCGCTGAGCGGCCCGGTTGGGTTGCGCTCCAAGGCAAGAGCTTCTGAGGTCGCCATGTCGGACACGCCGGATCGTGCTTTGCTCGAATCCAAGGAGCGCGACGAGCTGCTGCAGATCGCCGCGGCGCTCGGCATCGAGGTAGCGCCCCGTGCCCGCAAGGGAACCATCATCAGCGCCATCCTGGGCCCGGACGGTGCCGCGAGCACTGACGAGGAAACGAGCCAGAGCTCCGCTGCAGCCGAAGCTGCGCCGGAGGCTCCGGCAGTCACCAAGCGCACTCGTACGCCAGCACGGCCGCCGGACGCCGGTGCTGCTGCCGACGACAATGCCGGCGCGGAGCCGGCGGCTGCTCCGAACGACCCGAGCGGATCGGCCGAACACGGCGCCGAGGTCCAAGAAGCGGCCGGCGGCGACGCCGATTCTGGGGCGTCGACATCCGATGTGCCGGTGGCCGAGGAAGGCAACCGCCGCAGCCGTCGGCGTGGTCGAGGGCGCGACGACACGCAGATCGTCGGCGAGACCGTGCATTGCGACGGCTTGCTCGACCTGCGCGACGAGGGCTACGGCTTCCTCCGCACCAACGGTCCGCTGCCGTCGGCCGACGATGTCTACGTCGCAGCGCGGCAGGTGCGCCAGTACGACCTGCGCCGCGGCGACCGGATCACCGGCGTCAGCCGCCCCGCAGCCCGCAGCGAGCGCAACCCCGCCCTGCTGCGGCTCGACACGCTCAACGGAGAGCCGCCGCCCGAGCAACCCGAACGAGCGCTGTTCGACGATCTCACGCCGGTGCTTCCCACCGACGCATTGCCGCTGGCCGGCGAGCACGGCGATGGAGCGCTCGCAGACATCGACCGTCTTGCGCCGATCGGATTGGGTTCTCGCGGCCTGCTGACCACGAGCGGAAGCCGCTCGGCGTCCCCGCTGATCGCCTCCATGGCGGCCGCGATCGGCGATCAGCATCCCGACATCCACCTGATCGTCCTGCTCATCTCCGAACGGCCCGAGGACGTCACCGAGATGACCCGCCGGCTCGAGACATCTGGTGAGGTGCTCGCATCGACATTCGACCGGCCACCCGAGGAACACCTCGCCGTGGCCGAGCTCACGCTGGAGCGCACGAAGCGCATGGCGGAAGCGGGCGACGATGTGGTCATCCTCTTCGACGGCTTGACGCGGCTCGCCCGTGCCTACGCCGCCAGCGGAAACGGGCGGCATCAGCCCGCAGACGCCGTCGGTGCGGCCATCACCTCCACGCTGAGATTCTTCGGCGGCGCCCGCAACCTCGAGGACGCGGGTTCCATCACCATGGTGGCGACAGCGCGCACGTCAACGGGCAACCAGGTGGACGACCTCGCCACGGCGCGGCTGCGTGAGGCGGCCAATCTCGAGATCGCGCTCAGCGAGGGCCTGCCCGCGACTGCCGAGTTGGACGCCGGCGGAGTCTCCCTCGACGGCGACCGCAGCTTCAGCCTCGGGGATCACCGCTAGAGCACTCTCCAGATGCGATTGCCATACCGGCCACATAGGCTGACCTGCGGCTGATTTGCCCGAAGCCTTCCATGCAGGGAACACGATGAAGAGCGACATCCACCCCGACTACCGGCCCGTCGTGTTCCGCGACGCCAGTGCCGACTTTGCTTTCCTGACGCAGTCCACGATCGAGACCAGCGACACGATCGAATGGACGGACGGCAACACCTACCCGCTGGCCAATGTCGAGCTGTCCAGTGCCAGCCATCCTTTCTTCACCGGCCAGATGAAGATCGTCGACACGGCCGGCCGCGTGGAGCGCTTCGAGCGCCGATACGGCCAGCGGAAGCGGCGAAGCTGACACTTGATGCCGACCGCATAAGGGCGCTGCACGCCGCCAAGCTGCGCGCTTTGGCGCGCACCGTGCTCGATGTGGAGTTGACAGAGGTATCAGGCACCGACGACGGCGCTCTCGCTGTGGCCGCAGGTGCTGAGCCTGCGGTGGTGTGCCTCGCACAGGAACGCCCCGAGCGGGCGCTCGGCGGCGCGCTTGCGCTGGCGATTCGCAGCAGGTGCGACATCGTGCATGTCTTCGCCGATGATCACAGCGGCGTGCTGGCGCGTCGGGCAGCCTGCTTCACTCAGCCGCCCTCGGTGTGGCAGATCCACGGCGACACGGCCGTGTCTGCAGAACCGCTTCCGCGGCCGACGGAACCGGCGCCGCCACGCGTGCCCGAGCTCGTGGCGCTGCTCGCCAGCGCCGGCGTCGAGATTGCAGTCGAGCACGGAGTCATCACCGGTGAGGTGGAAGGTCTCGAAGTGGCTCGCATCGTGCCGGCGGCGGCGGCCTGGCAGATCGAGGTCGGCGTCGGCGCGCACGATCGGGAGGCTTTCGCACTCCTGCACGCCGACGAACCCACCGCCGAGGCCATCCGCCGCGTCGCCGAAGCAGTGCGCACACACCGTGCTCCCGGCGCATCACCGCATCCGCTCAACCGGATGGGTGCGTCTCGCTGGCTGCGCTCGCTGGTGATGCGCCGCCCGGACCTGGTGGGCGCCGGTCGCCTGCGAGCTGCTTCGCCGCCGCTCGCGCGCGGTGGGCCCAAGGACCCGTCGCCGGCGGTGGCATACGGCCTGACGCCCGAAGGCCGTCGCCTCGTCGTGGTGCTGTGCGTCGGCATCGACCTCGACGTGGTGCCGTTCGCCGCAGACGCCCGGCTGTTGCTCGATCCCGATGCCGAGCTGACCGTCGCCCTGCCTCGACGGGACGCCCACGAGGTCATCGCAGCAATGGCCGCAAGGCTCGTCGATCCCGCCCAGATCATCGAGATCGACGACGAATGGCGCACGCTTCCCAGTGAGGCTTCCTGAGGGAGCCAGAACCCCCCAGTTAGCCTGAACGCGTGTCGGGTGCGATCGAATCTCTGAGGCTCGACGCGCTCGAAGCCGAGCGGGCCGAGCTCGAACGGAAGCTGGGCGAGGGGGCTGCCTCCGGCGACCGTTCGCAGTTCGCCGACCTGGGTCGGCGGCTAGCGCGCATCGGCGAGATCATCGACGTGGCTCACGAGGCCCGCCAGGCGCTGGCCGATGCCCAAGCCGCCAAGGATCTCCTCGACGCCAGCGACGGCGACGACGCCGCCGAGGCCGCGGAGATGCTCGAGGCAGCGACCGCGCTGGCAGCAGGACTCGACGAACGATTGAAGGTTCTGCTGCTGCCGCCCGATCCGAACGATGAGCGCGATGTCATCGTGGAGATCCAAGGGGCCGAGGGCGGCGAGGAAGCCAACATCTGGGCGCGCGATCTCTTCGAGATGTACCGGGCCTACGCGTCGGCGCACTCCGGCTGGTCACTCGAGCTGCTCGGCAGCCAGGACAGCGACATGGGCGGGTTCACGAACGTGACCTTCGCCGTGCGCGGCCCGAATGTGTGGCGGCTGCTCAAGCACGAGGGCGGACCGCACCGGGTGCAACGCGTGCCGGTCACCGAGTCGCAGGGCCGCGTCCACACGTCGTCGGCGACGGTGAGCGTGCTGCCCGAAGCCGAGGAGGTCGACATCGAGGTCGATCCCAACGACCTCGTCGTCGACACCTTTCGCTCGTCGGGACCCGGCGGCCAGTCGGTGAACACGACCGACTCCGCGGTGCGCATCACCCATCAGCCGACCGGGGTCGTGGTGTCGATGCAGGACGAGAAGAGCCAGCTGCAGAACCGGGCCAAGGCCATGCGGGTGCTGCGAGCCCGGCTCCTGCAACTGCAGCAGGAGGCTCACGCTGCCGAGGTTGCGGCCCACAAGCGAGATCAGGTCCGCGGCGGCGGCCGATCCGAGAAGATCCGCACCTACAACTTCAAGGAGAACCGGGTCACCGACCATCGTGTCGGGCTCACGATCTACAAGCTCGATCGGGTGCTCGCCGGCGAGTTGGACGAGATCATCGACGCCCTCGCGAGTGCGGAACGCGCCGAGCAGCTCGCCGCTGCGGTTGCCGACGGCGGCGGGTGAGCCGGCCGGATCCGGCAGCAGGCTCGATCATGGCCAGCAAGGACGGACTGACGCTGGGCGATCTGTACCGGGGGCTGCGCGAGCAGTTCGCGGCAGCCAACGTGCCCGATCCCGAGGTGAGCGCGCGCCGCATCGCAGCCGAGGCGAGCGGCACCAGCGCCGCCGAGGTCGCGCTTGCGCCGCAGACGCCGATGACCGTGCGGATGGTGGCGCACGCCGACGCCATGGCGGCACGGAGGGTCGCGGGCGAGCCGCTGCAGTACGTACTCGGCAGCTGGGCATTTCGCGAACTCGACCTGGCGACTGATCGGAGAGCGCTCATCCCGCGTCCCGAGACGGAGGTGGTTGCGGGCATCGTGATCGACTGGCTCAACGGCACTGCCCGACACCGTCATCCCGCCGGACTGAGCGTCGCCGATCTCGGCACCGGCTGCGGCGCCATCGCCTTGTCGATTGCGCACGAGGTTCCCCAAGCCCGGGTGTTCGCCACCGACAAATCGGCCGACGCGCTGGCGCTGGCCGCAGCCAACCTGGCCGGTCTGGGAAACGCGGCGACCCGGGTCTCGCTGCATCACGGGAACTGGCTCGACGCGCTCGCGGGCGTCAGACCGAGCACCACGCCGGAATCCCGCGAGACAAGTGCTGTCTCGGAGGGTGAGGGCGATACCGCCGGGCAGAACATCGCCGCTGCGGTGACGGGACTGCACGGGCGACTCGATGTGATTGTGGCAAACCCGCCTTATGTCGCCGACGGCGATGCCTTGCCTGCCGAGGTACGCGACTGGGAGCCGCACGAAGCCCTGTACGCGGGGGCCGACGGGCTCGGCGCGCTGCGCACGATTGTGCGTGAGGCCCGCGGCTGGCTCGCGCCCGGCGGCCTCCTCGTGCTCGAGATCGGTTCAGAACAGGGATACGCAGCCGTTGCTCTGGCCGAGGCCCGTGGCTACGCAGACGTGCGCATCGAACCCGACCTTGCCGGCCGTGACCGGGTTCTCGTGGCGACCCGCCCACGATCTGAGCCCGACAACGTTGCCATCGGTCAGGCCATCGAACGGCTGCACGAAGGACACTTCGTGGTGGCACCCACCGACACGCTGTGCGGGATCATGGCCCGCTACGCGGACGCCGATGCCGTGGCCCGTGTGTGCGAGGCCAAGGATCGTCCCCGCAGCGAGCCGATGCCGATCCTGGTATCAGGAATCTCCCAGGCCGACGAACTGGTGGAGTTCTCGCCGCGAGCGCGGGCGCTCGCCGAGCGCCACTGGCCGGGAGGGCTCACGCTGGTAGCCAGGCGCAGGGGCGGGCCGGATCCACTGCACGGCCGCGAGACCCTGGGTGTGCGGGCGCCGGCGGTGGGCTGGCTGCGCTGGCTTATCGATGAGACAGGACCGGTCACCGGCACCAGTGCCAACCGCCACGGCGTCGAGACCCCGGCCGGAGCTGACGACGCTGCAGCGAGCCTCGCGGTGCTGCCCGTCGCCGGAGCCGTGATCGCGGGAGCCGCGCCCGGAGGCGTCGCATCGACGGTGGTGGATGTGACCGGCGACCAGCCCGTCGTGCTGCGCGAGGGAGCGATTGGAGCCGACTCGCTCGGATTTCCCGATTTTCCCGCTGAATCTGGTACCTGAGCGGCGGCGACCGCTGCGAGACTGACGTCGTGGCCCAGGGAAGTTCCTCTACCCCGAACGAAGCCGTCATCGCGCTCGCGGCAGACCATGCCGGCTGGGAGCTGAAAGATCGCTTGGCACAGCACCTCCGCGACGGCGGCTACGACGTCGTCGATCTGGGCACGAGCGGCCCCGAATCGGTCGACTACCCCGATTTCGGGGAAGCCGTCGGCAACGCAGTGGCGAGCCGCACCGCAGACCTGGGCGTGGCCGTCTGCGGCAGCGGCATCGGCATCGCGATGGCCGCGGGCAAGGTGGCCGGCATCCGTGCGGCGACGGTGCACGACGAGACTTCGGCCCGGCTGGCCCGCGAGCACAACGACGCCAACGTGATCTGTCTCGGCGCCCGCCTCGTCGATCACCGTGAGGCCGTGGCCGCACTCGACGCGTACCTCACGGCGTCGTTCGAAGGCGGACGCCATCAGCGACGGGTGGACAAGATCGACGCACTCGGCCGACGCTGAGATTGCCTCGGTATCCGTATCCGAGAGCGCACTCCCGAATACCGCACACAGCCAACGGGCACCGCAAGGAGACACAGCCTGATGACCCGAATGCACCCAACAGCGGCGAGCTGGGCACCGCTCGGCGATCCCGAGATCGACGCCGTGCTGTCGGCCGAGCTCGAACGCCAGATGACGACTATCCAGCTCATCGCTTCGGAGAACTTCGCCTCACCGGCGGTCATGGCAGCGACGGGCAGCGTGCTCACCAACAAGTACAGCGAGGGCTACCCGCGCCGCCGCTACTACGGCGGCAACGCCAATGCCGACACCGCCGAGCAGCTCGCCATCGACCGGGTGAAGGCGCTGTTCGGCGCCGAGCACGCGAACGTGCAGCCCCACTCCGGATCGCAGGCCAACGCTGCGGTGTACCTCGCACTGCTCGACATCGGCGACACGGTGATGGGCATGAGCCTGGACCACGGCGGTCACCTCACCCACGGGTCGCCGGTGAACGCGAGCGGCAAGCTCTACAACTTCGTCAGCTACGGCCTGACGCACAGCGACGAACGCATCGACTACGAGGCCATGGCCGAGCTGGCCCGTAAACACCGGCCCAAGCTGATCGTGGCGGGTGCCACGGCATATCCCCGCCGCATCGACCCGGCGCCGTTCCGCGAGATCTGCGACGAGATCGGCGCGGTGTTCATGTTCGACGCAGCGCACATCGCAGGGCTCATCGTGGGCGGCGTGCACCCGAACCCGGTCCCGTTCGCCGACATCGTCACGTTCACCACGCACAAGACCATGCGCGGGCCACGCGGCGGCGCGATCCTGTGCACCCAGGACTACGCCAAGCGCATCGACTCGGCCGTGTTCCCCGGCAGCCAGGGCGGGCCGCTCGATCACGCAGTTGCGGCCAAGGCGGTGGGGTTCGCCGAAGCGGCACGCCCCACCTTCGCCGCCTACCAGGCGCGCATCGTCGAGAACGCGGCCGCGTTGGCGGATGCGCTCGGCACGCACGGTTTCCGGCTGGTGTCGGGCGGCACCGACAACCACCTGCTGCTGATCGACCTGCGCACCTTCGACGCTGACCTGACGGGCAAGGTGGCACAAGAAGCACTCGACGCCGCCGGCATCACGCTGAACCGCAATGCCATCCCCGATGACCCCCGTTCGCCCTTTGTGACCAGCGGCCTGCGGATGGGAACGCCGTCGGTCACCACCCAGGGCATGGGGCCGGACGAGATGGCGAAGATTGCCGAATTCACCGCACGAGTGCTGCGCACCCCTGACGACGACGCCGTCATGGCCCAAGTGCGCGCCGAAGTCGCCGAGCTCTGCGCTGCCTACCCGCCTTACGAACGCCGACGCTCGTAGCCTGTGCCCATGGCACGCAGCGCCGTCGGTAGCGACGGCAGCGAGGACGGTTTGGCCAAGGCCATCGAGATTGCGTTGACGTTCGGCCTCTTCGTAGCGGCAGGGTTCGGGCTGGACTACTGGTTGGGCACCGCACCGTGGTTCATGCTCAGTATCGGTTTGGTGGTGTTCATCTTGAAGCTCTTCGTCGAGTGGCGCCGCTACGCCGAGCGAATGCAGGCCCATGAGCAGGAAATGGCCTCGAACCGGCCATCTGAGCGGCGGGGCATCCAACGCGACAGCGACCTCGACGAGCCGGCATCGCTGCCGACGGGAGTGTCACTCGACGTTGACGCCGACTCATCCGCGTGAGCACCGAACGCGACGAACGCAACCCGGAATGGGACATCGCCCTGGACATGGCGCGGCGAAGCCTGTGGGTGTTTCCCGCCTGGGTAGTCGCCAGCGGGTTCATCTGGGGAATGGGCGGGGCGTTCTCCTCGGCTCTCGGTTATCTGCTGGTGATCGGCAATCTTGCGGCGGCCGCGGCGCTCATGGCGTGGGGAGCGCGAACATCGCCGGTCGCGCTCATGGGGGCCACGCTGGGCGGCTTCGTCGCGCGGCTCGTGGTGCTCGCTGGCGTCGTGCTCGCCGTCGCCCAGCTCAGCTTCTTCGAGCCTGTGCCTATCGCGATCACCATCATCACGAGCCATCTCGGTCTGCTTGTGTGGGAGATCCGCTATGTTTCCCTGCGGCTCGCGGCCCCAGGCCTTGATCTTCAACGTCCCGGCAAGGAGCAGAAGTGAACTTGCTAGCGCTGACCTTCCCTGACATTGGGCACCTCTTGGAGTGGCCGAACATCCTGCCGGGACTCGACGACTCGGTGTTCGCGCTGAACAAGGTCGGCATCATCTACCTCTTCGCCTTTGTGGCTCCAGTGGTGATGTTCGTGATGGCAAAGCGCCGCTACGCACAGGCCGAGGTCATCACTGCCCCTCGTGGCATCCAGACCGTGGCGGAGACCTCGGTGCAGTTCATCCGAGAGAACATCATCATGCAGACCATCGGCCCCGATGGCCTGCGTTACCTGCCGTTCTTGCTGACGATGTTCTTCTTCATCCTGTTCTCGAACATCACCGAGATAGTCCCCCTCATCCACTTCCCGGGCAATGCCCGCATGGCCATGCCCCTGACGCTCGCCGTGCTGGTGTGGCTGATCTACAACACCATCGGCATCAAGAATCACGGGTTCTTCGGCTACCTGAAGAACATCACCATCCCGCCTGGGGTCCCCAAGGCCCTGCTGATCATTGTCTTGCCGATCGAGTTCATCTCGACGATCGTGGTCAAGCCGTTCTCGCTGGCGGTGCGGCTCTTCGCGAACATGCTCGCCGGCCACCTGCTGCTGGTCACGTTCGCCGTGCTGTCCCATACCGTGTTCTGGCTGGCGCTCACCGACGACACGCCCACCTGGCTGGTCATCATCACGCCGGCGCCGTTCCTGATGCTGATCGGGCTCACAGCCTTCGAGATCTTGGTCTCGGTGCTGCAGGCGTTCATCTTCACCATCCTCACCGCCGTGTACATCGGCGGTGCACTGCACCCAGAGCACTAAGTCCAGCCGCCGCAGCCGCGGCTCCAACCACTGATCCCCACAAACAGTTCCCGAACAACAGGAGAGACGAGTGATCGAATTGCTCGCACAAGCGGACAACGCGGTCGACGGCCTCAAGGCTGTCGGCGCCGGTTTGGGCTACGGCCTTGCGGCCATTGGCCCCGGCGTCGGCATCGGTCTGGTCGTCGGCAATGCCATCACAGCGATGGCGCGCCAACCCGAAGCAGCAGGCATGGCCCGCACGACCATGTTCCTGGGCATCGCGTTCACTGAGGCACTGGCCCTCATCGGTTTCGTGGTGTTCATCCTGCTGAACTTCGCGTAGGAGGCGGCAGTGAACACCGCTGTAGCCGGGGGACTGCTCTCCGCCTCGAACCCGATCATTCCCGAATGGTTTGAGGTGATCTGGGGTTCCATCGCGTTCCTCCTCCTCTTCATCGTCATGTGGAAGCTCGCGCTGCCGCCGATCAGGCGCGCAATGGAGGCGCGCACTGAGCGAATCCAGGGCGACCTGGACGCTGCTGCGAGCGCCAAGGCTGAGGCCGAAGAGCTGCGTGCGTCCTATGACAGCCGTATCGCCGAGGCAAATGCCGAAGCGGCGCGCATCATCGAGGAGGCCAGGGCGGCGGCAGAAGCAGTCCGTCAGGAACGCCTCGCGGCCATCGAGCCCGAGATCGCCGAGCGACGGGCGCAGGCCGAAGCCGACATCGAGGCCGCCCGTGAACGGGCCATGGCCGAGGTGCGGTCCGACATCACGTCCATCGCCGTGGGCGCCGCCGAGCAGGTGGTGCGCGCCAGCATCGACGAGGCGGCCCACGCCCAGCTCATCGAGGACTACATCGAACGGGTGGGGAACTGAACCTCCCCGCAGTCGCCCGCCGGTGCCGTTCAGCAGGAACAGCGGGCGCCGGATGGGGACAGGAGTTGAACTCATGATCATGACGCAGGCCAGGATCGACCAATGAGCGAGCGAACCGATCAGTACGCCAGCGCCGTCGTGGCCATCGCACAGGCTGAGGACGTGCTCGACCGGGTAACCGAAGAGCTGTCCGCGGTGGGCCGCGCGGCTGCCGGGAATGAGGAACTGCGCCGCGTGCTGTCGGACCGCTCGGTGCCGGCCTCGCGTCGCATCGGCATCGTCGAGGACCTGCTGGCCGACCAGGCATCGCCGGTCACCCTCAACGTGGTGGCGATGCTGGTCGGAGCCGGCCGTGGCGGCGACATCGACGCCGTAGCGGATGAAGCTCTCGCGTTGGCGGCGGCCACGCGAGGAGGCGCCGTGGCCGAGGTCCGCTCGGCTGTCGCGCTCACCGAGGAGCAAATCGCCCGAGTAGCCGGGGCGCTCAGCCGAGCCAGCGGCCGCAACGTGACCGTCCATGTCGTAGTGGACCCCGAGATCATCGGAGGACTGACCGCTCAGATCGGCGACACGGTCTTCGACGGCTCGGTTCGCACCCGGCTGGACAAGATGAAGGAGCGCCTGTCGTGACCGACTTGAGCATCAATATTGGCGACATCACCTCCGCGATTCGCCGGAATCTCGAAGGCTTCGACCCGGCGATCGAGTCCGGCACCGTCGGCCGCATTCTCGAAGTCGGCGACGGCATCGCCCGTGTGTCGGGCCTGCCCGGCTGCTCGGTAAACGAGATTCTCGAGTTCCAGAGCGGGGATGTGGGCCTGGCACTGAACCTCGACGAGGATTCGATCGGCGCAGTCGTGCTCGGCAGCGTCGAGCACATCGAGGAGGGTCAGGCGGTCCGGGCCACGGGCCGCATCCTGTCGGTCCCCGTAGGCGATGCGGTGCTCGGGCGCGTGGTCAACGCGCTGGGGGAGCCGATCGACGGCCAAGGCGAGATCGCCGGTGCCGTCGAGCGGCGCATGGAGATCCAGGCGCCCGGCGTGATGGGCCGCAAGCCGGTACACGAGCCGCTGCAGACCGGCATCAAGGCCATCGACTCGATGACCCCGGTTGGCCGAGGACAGCGGGAGCTGATCATCGGCGACCGCAAGACCGGCAAGACCTCGGTCGCAGTCGACACCATTTTGAATCAGGCTGGCCTGGGTGTGAAGTGCATCTACGTCGCTATCGGGCAGAAGGGCTCGACGGTGGCGCAGGTCGTCAACACGCTGCGCGAGCGGGGCGCGATGGAATACACGGTGGTGGTCTCGGCGCCTGCGTCTGACCCTGCCCCGTTCAAGTACCTGGCGCCCTATGCCGGCTGCGCCATGGGCCAGCACTGGATGGAAACGGGCGACCACGCCCTCATCGTCTATGACGACCTGTCCAAGCAGGCCGAGGCCTACCGCCAGATGTCGCTGCTGCTGCGCCGACCGCCGGGCCGTGAGGCCTACCCGGGCGACGTTTTTTACCTCCACAGCCGGCTGCTCGAGCGTGCCGCCAAGCTGTCCGATGTCAACGGCGCAGGATCGCTGACGGCGCTGCCGATCATCGAGACCAAAGCAGGCGACGTCTCGGCCTACATCCCGACCAACGTCATCTCGATTACCGACGGCCAGATCTACCTCCAGGACGACCTGTTCAAGTCCGGCGTGCGGCCTGCGGTGGACGTGGGCATCTCGGTCTCGCGGGTGGGATCCGCCGCGCAGACCAAGGCCATGAAGAGCGTGGCGGGCACACTCAAGATCGACCTCGCCCAGTTCCGAGACCTCGAGGCATTCGCCACGTTCGGCTCTGAGCTTGACGCCGTGTCCGCAGCCCAGCTCGGCCGGGGATACCGCTTGGTGGAGTTGCTGAAGCAGGGGCTCAATTCGCCGATGCCAGTCGAGGAGCAAGTCGTCGTCATCTATGCGGGCACCAACGGCTATGTCGACGGCATTCCCGTCGATGACGTCAACCGGTACGAGGACGAGCTGCTCGCCTACATGGGTACGCGGCACAGCGCATTGATGTCCGACATCCGCTCGAGTGGCGATGTCGACGGGACAGCGCTGCAGGCTGCCGTTGAGGCCTTCACGGCCCAGTTCGCCACATCCGCCGACGCGGACGGTGGCGACGCCACGAGCTCGGGCGACGACGACGCTGCGAGCGAGGACTGAGCGGGGTCTGAGCACCGATGGCAAGCGGTCAGGAGCGCATTCTTCGGCGTCGTATCAGGTCGATCGATGCCACCAAGAAGATCACGCGCGCCATGGAGCTGATCGCGGCATCACGAATTGTCCGTGCGCAGGCGCGCGTTCGCGCAGCGCGGCCCTACAGCGACAAGGTGACGGCCGTCATCGCCAACTTGGCGTCCGCTGGTGGCGAAGCAGATCACCCGCTCCTGCGCGAGCCCGCTGAGGTCTCCAAGGTCGCTTACGTAGTCATTGCCGCTGACCGCGGCCTGTGCGGTGGCTACAACAACAACGTCTTGCGGGCCACCGAACGGGCTATCGCCGCCGACGCTGCGGAAGGCCGCGACTACGAGCTGGTGCTGTCTGGACGCAAGGCACTGGGGTATTTCCGCTTTCGCAACTTCCGCATCGCAGCGGGTTTCGAGGGATTCAGCGACCAGCCCAGCTACGCGGACGCCCAGCAGGTTGCCGTGGCGGCGACTGAGCTGTTCGAGAACGGCTGCCAACGGGTCATGCTGGCCTACACCCAGTTCCACTCCATGGGCAATCAGTCGGTCGCCATCGTGCCATTCATGCCGCTCGACGCCGGCGAGTTCGACGACGCTGATGACACCGCGGGCTCAGCCGGCGGTCCCGAAGGCGGCTACGAGTTCGAGCCCGAACCCGCCGCGATTCTCGAGCGGCTGCTGCCGCGTTACGCGGAGGCGCGGCTCTACTCGGCGCTGCTCGAAGCCTCGGCGTCAGAGCACGCGGCCCGCCAGCGCGCCATGAAGGCGGCCACCGACAACGCCGAGGAGCTCAAGACCAACCTGACGCGCGTCATGAACCGCGCCCGCCAGGACGCCATCACCACCGAGATCATGGAGATCGTCGGTGGTGCAGAGGCGCTCGCCCAGACCGCCGGCGGCGAAGTCGACCTGCTCTCAGACACCATCGAAGCCCGTACAGCGGACCTGTTCCGCGGCCGTTAGCAATCCAACCAGTCTCCGCTCTGCGCGAGGAGTGACAGCAATGACGATGACCGAAGAGAGAACCACCGACGGCAGCGCCGAGCACGCCGATGGCCGCGTGGTGGCCATTGCCGGGCCGGTTGTCGACGCGGAGTTCCCGCCCGGTGCGATCCCCGAGATCAACACCGCCGTGGAGATGCACGTGGAGCTGGAGGGCCAGCCGGTCACCATCACCGGCGAGGTGGCTCAGCAGATCGGCGATAACCGCGTCCGCATCGTGTCGATGAAGGCCACAGACGGACTGACACGCGGCATGACGGTCGTCAACACCGGCCAGGGCATCACCGTTCCGGTGGGCGACGGGGTGCTGGGCCACATCTTCAACGTGCTCGGTCAGCCGCTGGACGGCGCCGACATCACCAGCGACACCGAGGGAATCGCCGACCGCTGGGAGATCCACCGCCCTGCGCCCGCCTTCGACACCCTCGAGCCCAAGGCCACGATGTTCGAGTCGGGCATCAAGGTGATCGACCTGCTGGAGCCCTACGTGGAGGGCGGCAAGATCGGCCTGTTCGGCGGCGCAGGTGTGGGCAAGACAGTGCTCATCACCGAGATGATCAACCGCGTCGCCTCCCAGCACGGCGGCGTGTCGGTGTTCGCCGGCGTGGGGGAGCGCACCCGTGAGGGCACCGACCTCTATCTCGAGATGGAGGAATCCGGCGTGCTCGAAAAGACAGCGCTCGTCTTCGGGCAGATGGACGAGCCGCCCGGCGTGCGGCTGCGTGTCGCGCTGTCTGCGCTGACCATGGCCGAGTACTTCCGCGATGTGCAGGGCCAGGAGGTGCTGCTGTTCGTCGACAACATCTTCCGTTTCGTGCAGGCCGGTTCGGAGGTGTCCACCCTGCTGGGGCGGATGCCCTCAGCAGTGGGCTACCAGCCCAACCTGGCCGACGAGATGGGCGAGCTGCAGGAGCGCATCACCTCGACGTCGGGTCACTCCATTACATCGCTGCAGGCCGTGTACGTGCCAGCCGACGACTACACCGATCCGGCGCCGTTCACGACCTTCACGCACCTCGACGCGACCACCGAGCTGAGCCGGCAGATCGCCTCGCTGGGCATCTACCCGGCAGTGGACCCGCTCGCGTCCACCTCCACCATCCTCAGCCCTGAGGTGGTGGGCGACCGGCACTACAACGTGGCACGTCGCACCCAGGAGATCCTGCAGCGCTACAAGGAGCTGCAGGACATCATCGCCATCCTGGGCCTCGACGAGCTGTCCGAGGAAGACCGCATCACGGTCGATCGGGCGCGCAAGATCCAGCGGTTCTTGAGCCAGCCGTTCTTCGTCGCCGAGGTCTTCACCGGCCTGCCGGGCATCTTCGTGCCGGTCTCGGAAACCATCGAGTCGTTCGAGATGCTGTGCAACGGCGACTTGGACGACCTGCCCGAGCAGGCGTTCCTCAACGTCGGCAATGCCGAGTCGGCGATGGCCAAGGCCCGCGATCTGGCGCAGGCCGGAGCCTGAGCGACGCGGCCGGCCCGAGGCTGATCTGATGCAGGTTGAACTCGTCTCACCCGAGGCCGTGCTGTTCAGCGGCGAGTGCAGCCAGGTGGTGACGCGCACGGTCGACGGCGACATCGCGTTCCTCGACCACCATGCCGCCTTCATCGGTGCCCTCGACATCGGGCAGACCCAGCTCTGGGCCTCCGATGGCATCGTGACGCTGGCGCTCAACCGCGGCTTCGTGGAAGTCAGCAACAACGTCGTGACGATCCTCAGCGATGCCGCGTATGCAGCCGACGAGATCGACGTCGCCGCAGCGCAGGCTGACCTCGAATCCGCGCAGGCCGCAGTCGCGGCCGATGCCGACGATGACGAAGCCAAGGCAGCGCTGGCATGGGCGCAGACCCGCATCGAGGTCGCCGGGGCTTCCTGATCTCGCCGCAATGCCGTGGCGCCCGCGCGGTGCCTGCAAACATGTGAGAGTCCTGCAGCAGCCCCGAAAGGACTTCTCATGATCGAGCCCACGGGTCAGTTCGTCCTCAACACCTTCATGTTCCTGGTGTGGGGCGCGCTGATCATGTGGATGGCCGCCGGTTTCACGATGCTCGAAGCCGGCGCCGTCCGCACCAAGAACGCGTCGATGATCTGCCTGAAGAACATCGGCATCTATTCGGTCGCCGGCCTGGCGTTCTACGTCGTCGGCTACAACCTGATGTACGTCGATGTCGGCGATCTGTGGGGCTCGTTCACGTTCCTCTACGGGCCGAGCGCCGACGAGCTGGCCTTGATCGGCGGTGATGCGGGTGCGGAAGCAGCCGTTGCCGCACAGGGCTACTCGTTCATGTCGGACTGGTTCTTCCAGATGGTGTTCGTGGCGACTGCGGCGTCGGTGGTCTCAGGCGCCATCGCTGAGCGCATCAAGATGTGGTCGTTCTTCGCCTTCACGCTGATCCTGACGGCCATCATCTACCCGATCGTCGGCGCGTGGACGTGGGGCGGCGGCTGGCTGGCACAGCAGGGCTTCCAGGACTTTGCCGGCTCGACGATCGTGCACAGCACCGGCGGCTGGGCCGCGCTGGCCGGTGTGCTGGTGGTCGGCCCCCGGCTCGGCAAGTTCCGCAAGGATGGGTCGGTTCGGCCCACGCCGCCATCCAATGTGCTGATCGTCACGCTGGGCGTCTTCATCCTGTGGCTGGGCTGGTTCGGCTTCAATGGCGGTTCACAGCTTGCGCTCGGCAGCGTGCTCGACGCCGTCGCGATGAGCAACGTGCTGGTCAACACCAACTTGGCCGCTGCGGCCGGCGTGGTCGCAGCCCTGGCGGTCTCACGAACCCTGCTCGGGCGGATCGACCTGTTCGCCGGGCTCAACGGCGCCATCGCCGGCTTGGTGTCGATCACCGCCGGCCCGCACATCACCGACCACTGGTGGGCGATCATCATCGGCGCCATCGGCGGTGTCATCTGCACAGCCGCCATCAAGGGTCTCGAGCTCATCAAGGTGGACGATGTGGTCGGCGCGATCCCCGCCCACCTCGTCTGCGGCATCTGGGGGACACTCGCTACCGCGATCGCAGCGGGCGCCCAGCTCCACATTCAGCTGCTGGGCGTGGCGGTGGGCGCCTTCGTGTTCATCGCATCGTTCATCGTGTGGAAGGTTCTGGACCTCGTGATGGGTCTGCGGGTGTCGAAGACGGTGGAACAGCTCGGGCAGGACTCGGGCGAGCTCGGCATCGAGGCGTACCCGGAGTTCGTGCTGATGCCGGAGAACTTCGACGAGTAACGGCGCCGCTCAGCACGCGGCGGCTCAGCCGTCCAAGTGACGCAGTTGACTGGGGCCCTCGACCGCCCGGTAGTAGCAGCCGGGGCGCGATGAACCATCGGCGTCGCGGGTGTGGCAGGCGCCGCCGCCGTCGCGCCGCACCCGGTACAGCAGCGAGTTCTGCTCGCAGTTCACGCGCACGTCCACCAGCGAGAGCGTGTCGCCCGAAGTGGCTCCCTTGTGCCAGATCTCATTGCGTGAGGTGGAATACAGTACGGCGCTGCGACGCTCGAACGTGAGCCGGAGCGCTTCGTCGTTGGCGTAACCGATGAACAGCACGTCGCCGCTGTCGGCGTCCTGCAGCACGACGGGTACTACTTGGTGGCCGTCACGTCCGATCTGAGCGACCTTGTCGAAATCGATGCGGGCCGCTGTGCCTTCTTCGAGGTCGTTGTCTTCAGGCATGGCTCAGGTGAAGTCCACCGCGGCGTAGGCGCTGAGCTTGTCGATGTCGTGAGTCGCCTTGATGTGGCGCACGGTGCCGCTGCGGGAGCGCATCACGAGCGAGTCAGTGGTGGCGCGGTGCGCGGTGAACTTCACGCCTTGCAGCAATTCGCCATCCGTGATGCCGGTGGCAGCGAAGAAGACATCGTCGGATTGGACCAGATCGTCGATATGCAGTACCTGGTCGAGGTCGTAGCCGGCATCGATCGCTTCCTGGCGCTCATGATCGTTGCGGGGCCAGAGCCGACCCTGCAGCTCGCCGCCCATGCACTTCAGCGCCGCAGCCGAGATGATTCCCTCCGGTGTGCCGCCGATGCCGAACAGCACATCGGTGGAGTCGCTGGCGGCAGCAGAGATTGCTCCGGCCACATCGCCGTCGGGTATCAACCTGATGCGTGCGCCGGTCTCGCGGATCTCCCGGATCAGCTCGGTGTGACGATCGCGGTCGAGCACGACGGCGGTGAGGTCTCGCAGACCCTGTCCGGTGGCCTCGGCGATCGCCCGCAGGTTCTCCGTGGGCGTGCGGTTGAGGTCGACGACGCCTCTGGCGTCGGGACCGACCGCGATCTTCTCCATGTACACGCATGGGCCGGGATCCAGCATCGTGCCGCGCGGCGAGACGGCGATGACCGCGATGGCATTGCCCCTGCCCAGCGAGGTCAGGGTGGTGCCGTCGATCGGGTCCACTGCCACGTCGGTCAGAGCCCCGGTGCCGTCGCCGATCAGCTCGCCGTTGAACAGCATGGGCGCTTCGTCCTTCTCGCCCTCGCCGATGACGACGATGCCGTCCATGGGCACCGTGGACAGCACGACCCGCATCGCGTCCACGGCGGCGCCGTCGGCGCCGTCCTTGTCGCCGCGGCCCATCCAGCGGGAAGCCGCCATGGCCGCGGCCTCCGTTGTGCGCACCAGTTCCAGCGCCAGGTTGCGATCGGGTGCCTGACGGCTGAGGTCCGGACCGTCGGCGCGACCCCTCTCGCTGCGAGACCTGCGATTGTCATTCATCGCCGCCGACCCTAGAGGATGCGCGCAGATTTGAGCCTTCTCGTTTAGTCGCCAGTTCAGAACCCACGGCAGCCACGCCGGTAGCTTCGCCCCGATGAGCAGCGCATCGACCTCGCCGGCCCGCGCCGATCTCGCCGTCGTCGGAGCGGGCATCATCGGCTTGGCCGCTGCACACCGGTTTCTGACCGACCATCCGGGCAGCCAAGTGGTGGTGTGCGAGGCTGAGGAGCGGCCAGCGCTGCACCAGACGGGCCACAACTCGGGCGTGCTGCACTCCGGCGTGTATTACCGGCCGGGCTCGGCCAAAGCTGCCCTCGCAGTTGCCGGCCGCAGTTCCATGGTCGAGTTCTGCCGGGAGCGGGGCATTCCGCACGAGGTGTGCGGCAAGGTCATCGTGGCGGTGGACAGTTCCGAGCGGGAGCGGCTGGCGACGCTCGCAGAGCGTGCCGTGAGCAACGGCGTCGCTGCGGAGCTGATCGACTCCCGCCGTCTTGGCGAGCTCGAGCCGCATTGCGCCGGCATAGCGGCGCTGCTGGTCCCCAGTACCGGGATCGTCGACTACAGGGCGGTGTGCCGTGCGCTCATCGACGAGATCGAGGCCGCCGGCGGGGAACTGAGGACGGGCACAGCGGTCGTCCGGCTCGCGCCGGCGGCGGATTGCGTGCGCGTCACCACAACCTCCGGCGACCTGGAGGCGACATGGCTCGTGAACTGCGCGGGACTGCGGTGCGATCAGGTGGCCGGGCTCGCCGGAGCAGCGGACGGCTACCGCATCGTCCCCTTCCGCGGCGAGTACTACGAGCTGGTGCCCGAGCGGTCGCATCTTGTCAACAACCTGATCTACCCGGTGCCCGATCCCAGCTTTCCGTTCTTGGGTGTGCATCTGACCCGGATGATCGACGGCACGATCCACGCCGGCCCCAACGCGGTGCTCGCCCTGGCCCGCGAGGGCTACCGCTGGAGCGACATCAGCAGGGCTCAGCTGCGTGAGCACGTCACCAATCGCGGCCTGTGGCGGCTTGCCCGGCGTTACTGGCGCACGGGGGCGGGAGAGGTGTGGCGCTCGCTGAACAAGGCTGCGTTCACCCGGGCGCTGCAGCGGTTGGTGCCCGACATCGAAGCCGACGATCTCGTGCGCTCGCCCGCAGGCGTGCGTGCCCAGGCCATGGATGCCAGCGGCGAGCTCGAGGACGACTTCGCCGTCACGGTTGCGGGCCGCAGCACGCACGTGCTGAACGCCCCGAGTCCCGCGGCCACCTCCAGCCTCGAGATCGCCAAGATGATCGTCGCAGAGATCGACCGCTGAGAGCCGCTGCGCCGACGAGGCCCCGCCCGGAGGCTGAGCGCTCATCGCACGCTCGATGCTCGCCTGCAGTGCAGCGACACGGTGTCGGTGTCGCGTTGCCGCCAGGCGGTGGCGTCGCCGGTGAGCCGGCCTGCTTCGACGGCGTCGCCGTCGGTGACCAGCAGCGGCAGCAGCGAGTCGTACTCGGCGAACCGCTGAGCAGCCTGGGGGGTCTCGCAGACCATCAGCAGGGGCGCGGGGCGTCCTACAGCAGCGCATTTGCGGTAGGGCCTGATCTTGTCGATGACCTCCGAGGGAGTGGTGGCGCTGCGCTCGTACTCGAGGCAGTAGGCGCCGCCGCCGAGCGGCCCGTCGGAGACCAGCACCACCAGGTCGGGCCTGATCTGGGTGACACCCGGCACGTTGATCTCCCCTCTCCAGCCGACGAAAACAGTTGCGCCCTCGGCGGCGAACTGCAGGACGAGCCGGTTGACGCCGTCGTCGTGGCGCCGCTGGCGGTTCCTGAAAGTGGGGATCAGGTACGCGCCGTGGCGCCGGATGAGCGCGGAGGCCAGCAGCCGGCTCGCGTTGGCCGCCCGCCGCAGACCGCGTTCGGTGAGATAGCAGTGGCCGTCGAAGCGGTCGATGAGCCCGACCTCGACGAGTGTGGCGAGCGCCGTGTTGACCCGCCGTGGTGATGCGCTCAACAGCCGGCTGAGCTGGTCACCCTGCATTGCCGGGAACTGCGCGATGGCCATGAACGTGGTGTAGGTGAGCGGCTCGGTGATGGCCACCACGTCGGGGTTGACGTTACGCCAGCGCCTCAGCTGTTCTGCTCGCCCCACTTCCATCGGCAGGACGGGATCGCCGACGCGGTCGCCTGAGGGACGCAGCTCGACGGGATCGCCCCACAGCCCGTCGGGGGTGCAGATCAGCGGCCGGGCGCTGCGGGCGAACTCGAGTTGCGCGAGGTGAGCCGCCCACGAATCGGCAGCCAGGATCACCTGCGCGGACGGCACCGCGTCGTACATGGGATCGCCGTAGAAGACCCGGTCCGCGGCTCGCTCGTGGGCGTCATGGTCGGCCGAGTACGCATCGAGTCCCCAGAAGCGATGCGCCCGCTTGCGCCGCAGGGCCCGCTCTGTGACGTGCAAGCCCACGTAGGTGAACGACACCCAGTAGCGATCGCTGTAGTGCGCGACGGCATGAAACCAGCCGCCGAAGCGCAGCAGCCGGAAATCGGTCATGGCGAGATCGGCTGGCCCGCCGGCATCGGCCTCGGGCACACGCAGCCAGCCCGAGCGCACCAATCGGGGAGCGATCCGGTACATCAGCTCAAACGACGCCAGCCGCCGCACACAGGTGCGCAGGCCCCGCGAGGTGGCCGTCCACGGCAGACGCTCGCGAACGGCAGCCGTCGCCGGGTCGGCTGGCAGGTCATCCGGGAATGAAAACGGCGATGGGTCATCCGGGCCGGGTCGGTCATCGTGGGCGTACAGCGTCCGAGCGGCCAAGCCCGTGAGAAACCAGCGCTGCTGCCGCGGCACAGTCATGCCGACGCTCATGGCGGCGATCCAGCCCGCGTGTCGCAGCGAACCCAGTCTGGCTCGCACCCGGCGCTCGTCCGCCCCCAGGATCGGCGCCAGGTTCCCAGCACTCGCCAGCGGCATGCGGCCGATGACGCGGATCAGGCGTTCGTCGGCGGCACCCAGCCGGCCTGCCGACGTTGCGTCCGTCTCGGCTGGCACAGCGACGAGTGAGCCGCTGTATGCCGGGACCCATGCCCGAATTCGGCAGAACCGCGCATTCCCGCCGAACAGGCAAAACAGCGTTGTGCGTTCGGCGCCTTACTCGCCGCCCTCAGGCAACACGGGCCAGTTCAGCGCCCGAGCGCGTCGAGCCAGTCGCCGATGTGTTCGACGATGGCCCGGCGCGCCGCGATCGTGCTGGGGTCATGCGAGGCGCCGTCAACGAAGCGGAGCGTGACCGGGCCCACGATGGCTCCGGCGTGCTCGCTGAGCTCGTCAGGCGTGGCGAACGGGTCGCGTGTGCCCGAGACGAACAGGCACGGCACGCCGATCCGCTCGAAGTGCTCGGTACGGAGACGCTCGGGCCGTCCGGGCGGGTGCAGCGGGTAGCTGAGCAGCACGAGGCCAGCGGCGGGGGTGCCGTCAGCTACCGCCATCGAGCACACACGGCCGCCGAACGACCGGCCGCCGATAGCCAAGCCGTCCTGCGGCACGCCCAGATCGGCCGCTATCTGAGGCAGGTCGCCTGCCAGCTCGGCGGCGACGCTCGGGGCTCGCGGCGGTGCGCGCCGCCCGGCCCGCCGGTAGGCGAAGTCATGTCGGCGCACCGCAATGCGCCCAGTCAACGCAGCGTCGATGTCGACCAGCGTGCGATGATCCGCGCCGCCCCCGGCACCCGGCGTCAGCAGCAGGGCTTCGACAGCCGTCATTGCAGTCTCACCATGTCCGGACCGCCTCCGTCGCGCACACGCTCAGAGTCGCGGCGGCCATGGGCCCTCGGGGTCTGCCGCGGCGTCGGCGGGATGCAGCTCCTCCAGTTCCTGCCTGCTGTGCTCGGTCAGCCACGTCACGGCGACGGCCGCGGCCAGCAGCGGTCCCGCCCACAACAGCGCGATCACCTCGCCGAAGCTGCCCCACGCCGTGCGCAGCCAACCTGCCATCAGGACGCCGAGAGCGGCGCCGACGACGCCCATCGCACCGGTGAT
Source organism: Candidatus Poriferisodalis sp. (assembly GCF_965208555.1). Taxonomy (GTDB): domain Bacteria; phylum Actinomycetota; class Acidimicrobiia; order Acidimicrobiales; family Poriferisodalaceae; genus Poriferisodalis. The sequence goes on from NZ_OZ242342.1 coordinate 2,617,738, forward strand.
AGTTGCGGCCCGCGCTCGCAGGGCGGTCGGGAACAGCTCGCCGCGGTACACGCCGAGTGCAGGCAGCAAGCCCGCAGACAGCATCGCCCCGACGAGCCCCGCCAGCCACAGTGCCGCGCCTGACACGTTGAACATCGCCACCAGCGAGCCAAGCCCGAGGACCGAGGCGACCGCCAGGATGATGCGCCGCCCCCGGGAATCGGCAAGCCGCCCCGCTGCGTACACGGCCAGGCCGGCGGGTGTCGCTGTGCCCAGCACGAACAGCGACACCAGCGCAGCGCTGAACCCGTGCTCGTCGCGCAGGTACTCGTTGCGGAACCAGTCGATAGGTCCCAGGAACAGGCCGAATGCCAAGTAGATGGCACCCAGCAGCGCAATCGGCCGCCAGTAGCCGCTGAGCACCACATTCCGGCCGCGTGTCTCGAATCGTCGGCTCTCCGGCAACCTGCGCAGCAGGGGTCGTGCAGCCGCCAGCGCAACGAGCGGGAAGGCGAACAGCAGACGCCATGCCCACGGCGCCAGATCCGAGATCGGCTGCAGCCACACCACCACGCCTGCACCCAGCGCAGCCGACATGGCCAGCACCGACAGGCACCATGCCCTGCAGCCGGCGGGAATCTCCTCCAGTGCCATCACCACGACCGTGGCGCCGAGCGCGGCATTCGCCGTGCGTCCGATGAGCAGGAATGCGCCCAGCCACACCATGCTGGGCGCCAGCGCCGCGAGCGCGGCCGCAGCGATGCCGACACCCATGGCGCCTGCCACGATGCGCCGCCGGCCGTGCCGATCGGCCAGTACTGACACCCCGATCGCCAAGAGCGTCCCGATGCGCACGACTGCGCCCAGCAGCCCCTGGGCGGCCTGATCCGCGCCGAATTCGTCTGCGGCGTAGGTGTGCAGCTCGGAGGGCGCGTTCGCCAGGTAGCCGCTCAGCATCGCCGCCGCGGCCAGCATGGCCATCACCGTCGCGGCGCGCGGCGTGAAGCGCCGCGGCGGAGCCCAGATGGGCTGGGTGCCGTCACCGGTGCGCCCCGTGCGCATCGCGCGCCGGACAGCAATGTTGAACGCCGGGCCGAACCACGGCACTGCCAGCCGCCACTCGACCGTCTCGGTGACCTGGTGGCGGGCGGCAACGCTGTCTGGCGAGCTGCGCACCTGGCCTGCCGGCTGCCCCGCGGCCCGCGAGACCTCGACCAGGCGCGAGTAGCTGGTGAACGGCCCTTCCGCCAGCTCGAAGCGGTGACTGCCGCCGAGCGTCTCGGCAGGCGTTTCCAGCACGATGTCGTCGCGCGGGCGCAGCAGGGCATCCACCTCGCCGGTGTCGGCCACGAACGTGCGCACGAGGCGGGTCACGGCGGCGGGCCTAGCACACCCACGGGTCCCGCGGCTGCATCCCGAATCGGCGCCGCGCTAGACCGAGTGCGCCCGGTGGTGGTATCGCTATGTCGGTGGACATTGCCGCTCCCGGCGAGCGCGACACGCTCGTGACGCAGCGCAGCCGCGCGCTCGACGGCGAAGTCAGCATCGGCGGCGCCAAGAACAGCGTGCTCAAGCTGATGGCGGCCTGCCTGCTCGCAGAAGGGCGGCACGTGCTGGCCAACGTGCCCGACATCTCCGATGTCTCGCTCATGTGCGAGCTGCTCGAAGCCATGGGCGTGACGTTGACACGTGCCGATCACCGGCTGGTCATCGACGTGCCCGCCGAGCTGAACACCGAAGCGCCGTACCACCTCGTGGAACGCATGCGCGCTTCGATCGTGGTGCTGGGACCGTTGCTGGGACGCTTCGGAACCGCCCGGGTGGCCCTGCCGGGCGGTGACGACTTCGGGCCGCGGCCAATCGACATGCACCTGCGAGCGCTCGAGACCCTGGGAGCGACGTTCAGTGTCGCTCACGGCAACATCTCCGGGTCTGCTGAGGTGCTGAGGGGGACTGAGGTGGTGCTCGAGTACCCGTCGGTCGGCGCGACCGAGAACGTGCTGATGGCCGCGGTGCGCGCCAAGGGCCGCACGCGCATCGTGAACCCGGCACGAGAGCCGGAGATCGGCGACCTCATCGAGTTTCTCAACCAGATGGGTGCGCGGATCGGTTGGGCCGGGGACCGCCTGGCGGTCGACGGGGTCGAACGGCTGGCACCTGCCGGATCCGATGACGGCTACCGGGTGATACCCGACCGCATCGAGGCAGCCACGTTCCTGGCTGCGGTCGGCATGTGCGGCGGATCGGTGTTCCTGCGTCATGCGGCGGCCGAGCACATGACGATGCTCATACGCAAGCTGACCGAGATGGGGATGCGGATTGTTGTCGAGGAAGCGGGACTGCGGGCGACGGTGACGCAGCGGCTGGCCTCGTCGGATGTCTCCACGCTGCCGTACCCGGGCTTGGCCACCGACTACAAGCCGTTCCTCGTGTCGATGCTGACGACAGCCTCCGGCGTGGGGATCGTCACCGAGAACATCTTCACGGGCCGCTTCCGCTACATCGATGAGCTGCGGCGCATGGGCGCCGACATCCGCACTGAGGGCCACCATGCGGTAGTCCGCGGCACCGATCGACTGTCGGGAGCGCCAGTGCGTGCGCATGACATCCGGGCCGGCGCAGCGCTCGTGGTGGCGGGCCTCGCCGCCGAGGGTGAGACCGAGGTGGCCGGCGCCGTCCACATCGATCGCGGCTACGAGGACTTCACCGGCAAGCTCGCTGGCATTGGCGCGTCTGTCTCACGCCGCTAGACGTGTGTCGCATTCTGCGAGCCTCGCTACCGTCGGCGCGCCGATGACACCGCGTGATGTTTCGCTCGCTCCCGATGCGGCAGACCTGCTCGAGGCTGCCCGCGCCGGTCAGCGTCGCGCTCTGGCGCGGGTCATGTCATTCGTCGAGCGCGGCGGCGCGGCGGCGCGCGACCTCGGTGCGCTGACCTTCGCTCAAGCGGGACACGCATACACCGTGGGCATCACGGGTGCACCGGGCGCCGGGAAATCCACGCTCAACTCCGCCGTCGTGGGTGTGGCGCGCGAGCGCGGCGAGCGGCTGGCGGTCTTGGCAATCGATCCGTCTTCGCCATTCAGCGGTGGTGCCATCCTGGGCGACCGCGTGCGCATGTCCGACCACACTTTCGACGAAGGCGTGTACATCCGCTCGATGGCCACCCGGGGGCATCTCGGCGGTCTGACGCTTGCCACACCGCTTGCCGTGCGAGTGCTGGACGCACTCGGATGGCCGTGGGTGGTCATCGAAACGGTCGGCGTCGGTCAGGTCGAGACCGAGATCGTGGGCGCCGCCGACACCACTGTCGTCGTCGTGAATCCGGGCTGGGGCGATTCCGTGCAGGCCAACAAGGCGGGCCTCATGGAGATCGCCGACATCTTCGTGGTGAACAAGGCTGACCGGCCGGGCGCGTCCGAAACCTGCCGGGACATCCGCCAGATGCTGGATCTGTCGGCGCCGGGCAGTTGGGACCCGCCGATACTCACGTCGGTCGGCACCACTGGGGAGGGTGCGAGCGAACTGTGGGATGCCATCTGCGCGCATCGCGACCACTGCACTGTCTCGGGCGAGCTTGAGTCCCGCCGGGCTGCCCGTGCCGAGACCGAACTCGATGAGATCCTGCGGGCCAGGATCGCCGAGCGTGTCGCCACGCTCACCGACGGACCGGCGGCCGAGCGCCTGCGCGAGCGACTCACCCGCCGCGAAATCGACCCCTACGCAGCTGCCGAGACATTCCTCAGCGACGCGCTCTGAACCACGCCCAACAGTCCACCTGTCGCGGTGGGTCCGGACGAATCGATCGAGTCGGTCAGTCGAGTTCGCCGCGTGCGAGCGCGAAGACCGCCTCGCGCTCACCGGGGTGCAGATTGCGGTCAAGCAGCCGCAGGTCTGCCGCCGCCCGCAGGTGGGCGAGGATCGCGTCCGTGCCGAACTCCTTCAGAAACGCCCGGGCGAAGCGGGTGCGGAAGGCGTTGATGACCGCCCGCGCCGCGGCGTGATTGTCGGGCGAGGCGGTCCGCAACCGGACGTAGGTGGAGGCAGCGTCGAATGCGGCGTCGCCGACCGCGGCATTCGACCAGTCGATGACGACGGGGCCGTCGGGTGTGAGCTTGACGTTGTCGGGCTGGAGGTCGAGATGCACGACAGAACCGCCGCTCGAGACTCTGACCCAGTCGCCCGGCGCAGGCACATCGCCCAGCAGACGGTGCAGCCGGGCCAGGCCCTTGACGTGTCGTGACAGGAGCCACGGTTTGGCCGCGAGTTCGTCGAGCATCGTGGGGCCAGTCAGACGCTCCATCACCACGGAATGGTCGTCGGGTTGCTCGATGACCTCAGGCGCGGGAAAGCCGTGTGCTCGCACATGACGCATCGCTGCTGCCTCATGGCTCAGATCCCGGCCGCGCAGACTCATGCGAATGATGTGCGGGCCGTAGGCTCGCATCTCCGAGTCGCGGCCCATGCCCAGCAGGGGACCCGGCTCATGCCCAGTCGGTCCCTGCTGCCGCTCCAGGATCCTCGCTCGCAGCGTGCGCAGATTCCGCCGCCAGACGCGCTCGAGCACCATCGAGGCAGGGCGCTGACCTAGCCGCGCCCCGAAGTACCACGGCAGCGTGAGGTCTTCGCTCCAGGTAAAGCGTGTTCCCTCAGCGGTCGGCGACAGCGTGAAGCGGCCGGTGCCCGTCACCGCGCCCCGATGGACGATGCCGAGCGTGTTCGGGGGGTCCCACTCGGTGACCTCGATCTTGTCCGTGGTCGACATCGGCCCGATCTTGGTGAGGCAGTCGAAGCTGGTGCCGACGCCTTCGGTCTGAGCGGAGGTGAATGCAATCGATTCGGCATCTGCCATCCACTCGGGATTGCGGGCGAGGTCGGCCGCATAGTCCCAGACCTCCTGGGGCGGTGCGGGGATGTCGATGGAGACCTCGATGCCCATGGGAGTGATTGCCTGTCGCTGCCTGCCGTGCGCGCGGGTCGCGTCGCGGGTCGCTGGTGTGTTGCGTCACGCCGACGCCCGCTTCCAGCGACCGGCAAGTGTTGCACCCCGGCGGGGCGATGTCACCTCGCAGGTGCTGTGCCGTCAGCGTCCGGCTTGAGCGACCCGGATGCAGCGGCCGATGACACTCCCGAGTCCAGGTCGGCCAGTCTGGCCGCAATCAGTTCGGCCAGTTCCTGGTACAGCGGCGCAGCCGGGGATCGATGCCGCCAGGTCAGCGCCAGCTGCCGGCTCGCAGTGACGTCGCTGAACGGGCGCACCACAATGCCCGAGCCTCGGCGGGCCTCGATGGGTGCGGCGCTGGTGGGCAGCAGCGTCACGCCGATCCCCGCAGCGACCATCTGGCAGATCGTCGCCAGGCTGGTCCCGCCCTTGCTGACTTCGCGGGCGCCCACATTCCTGCACACCTTGAGCACCTGGCATCTCAGGCAATGGCCCTCCTCGAGCAGCAGCACGGTCTCGCCGGCGAGGTCGTCGGTCGCCACCGTGGGCTGGCGGGCCAGCCGGTGACGTGGAGCCATCGCCAGCAGGAACGGATCCTCGAACACCACCGTGTGCTCGAGGTCGTCCTCGGCCACGGGCATTGCCATCAGGCCCACATCGAGCTGTGCCGCGGTCAATGACTCTATGAGTGCAGATGCCTTGAGTTCGTCGAGGCACAGCTGGACATCGGGGTGACGCTCGCGGATGACCGCAAGCACGCGGGCGAGCAGGTACGGCGCCGCCGTGGGGATGGCGGCGATTCGCAGTGGACCGCTCAGATCGGCCGAGCCGCTGCGACCCCACTCCAGCATCTCGTCGGTGTCGCGGAGCACGGCCCGTGCGCGTTCCGCCAGCTCGTGGCCGGCTGGCGTCACCACGATGCCACGCCCCACGCGTTCGGTGATGGCGACGCCGAGATGCCGCTCGAGCTGCCGGATCTGCGTGCTGAGCGTCGGCTGGGAGACGAAGCAAGCGGCTGCTGCACGCCCGATGTGCCCATGAGCATCGAGCGCCACCAGATACTCCATCTGGCGAATCGTCGGCCTGCCCACGGCATTGGCAATGCGTGTCAGTTGCACTTTTCTTGCCGTGCCCCTTCTGACCCCACGCGTATTGTCTCTCGACTCCGCTCCAAGGTGGTCGCGGGAGCCACGAGAAATCATTCGCTTGTGCCTAACGAGTCACATAGGCCGAATCCATGAATCGCCGGCGTGAGCGGCGTGCGGTGAGCGCCGGTGGGCGGTCGGCCGCGGGAGGCGCCCGTAGCCTCACGGTATGAGCGCCGTGCAGAATCAGGCTGCCCAGCCTCAGCAAGTCCAGCGCCCCGCGTACCTCGACTGTGCTGCGTCGACGCCGATGCGGCGCTGTGCCGTCGAGGCCATGACGCCGTTCCTCGAGAACCAGTTCGCCAATCCTTCCGGGGCGCATCGCATGGCTCGCAGATCGCGGGCCGCCATTGACGACGCTCGCGAGATCGTCGCCGCAGCGCTCGGCTTCGACCCGCACGGCATCGTGTTCACCAGCGGGGGAACCGAGGCCGACAACCTCGCCGTGCGAGGTATCACAGCCGCCACCGGCACCACGGCTGCCTGCCCGGAAACCGAGCACCACGCCGTGCTGCATCCCGTCGAGGCCGTCGACGGCCGGAAGGTACGAGTCGATGCCGGCGGCGCAGTCGACCTCGGGCATCTGGCTGCCCAGCTGCATCCCGATGCGGGGCCGCCGGTCGGATTGGTCTCGGTGATGCTGGTCAACAATGAGTCCGGCGTGATCGCCGACCTCCGCGCCGTGGCCGAAGTGGTGCACGCGCACGCTCCCGACGCGCTGCTCCACACCGATGCCGTGCAGGGCGTCAACTGGGTCGACATCGCCGAAGCGGCGCGGCCAGCCGATCTGCTGTCGCTGAGCGCCCACAAGTTCGGAGGTCCCAAGGGTGTCGGGGTGCTGGCCGTCCGGCCTGGGATCTCCTTGTCGGCGCAGCAGCTCGGCGGCGGCCAGGAAGCAGACCGGCGAAGCGGCACGCACAACACTGCAGGCATCGCCGCTCTGGGCGCGGCGCTCGGTGAGCTGACGGCGACACGCGATGACGAAGTCCGCCGGCTCGGCGCCCTGACCGATCAGTTGGCCGACGGTCTGCTGGCGTCCATCGACGGCTGCGCTGAGACCGTCGAGCGATCCGGCCGTGCCGCCGGCATCTGCCAACTGCTGATCGACGGCATCGAGACCGAGGCGCTGCTGGTGCTGCTCGACCGCTTCGATGTGATGGCGTCTGCGGCGGCCTCGTGCGCTTCAGGTGCCATGGAGCCGAGCCACGTGCTGGCCGCCATGGGAGTCGAGCGGCAGGCCGCCGCGGGTTCGCTCCGCCTGTCGCTTGGCTGGTGTACCGAAGCGTGGGAAATTGAGCGAGCCGTCGATGCCATTCCCAAGTGCGTGGAGCAGCTGCGGTGAGCGCAGCCGCTGCACCGGGCTCCGAGCGGCATGGTGCCGCTGCAAAGGGCACGGTGCTCGTGGCGATGTCGGGTGGGGTCGACAGCTCGGTTGCTGCGGCCCTATGCCTGCGCGCGGGCCATGAAGTGGTCGGTGTCACGCTGAAGCTGTGGGGTGGCCCGCAGGACCAGGGCTGCTGTGCGGTCTCGGACGTCGACGATGCGCGCCGGGTCTGCCAGCAGCTCGGCATCGACCACTTCGTCTTCAACTACGCGGCCGAATTCGAACGCGACGTCGTCGAGCCGTACGCGGAGGCGCACCGGCGCGGTCTCACGCCGAACCCGTGCATCGCCTGCAACCGGCACGTCAAGTTCGACGTCCTCCTGGACCGTGCCCGCCGCTTGGGCTTCGACCGCCTGGTCACGGGCCATCACGTTCGCATCAGCACGCAACGCGGCACGCCGCGGCTGCAGCGCGGCAGCGACAGCGCGAAGGACCAGTCCTACGTGCTGTACATGCTGTCGCAGGCCGACCTGGCGGACCTGTGGTTTCCGGTCGGCGACTACCGCAAGGACAGGCTGCGGGCACTGGCATCAGAGCTCGGGCTGCGAACCGCTCGAAAGCCTGAGAGTCAGGACGTCTGCTTCATCACGGCCACCGATGGCAGGGAGCGCTTTCTGGCGGAGCGCATCGACTTGCATCCAGCAGAGCTGGTGGATGCAACCGGTCGGCGCGTCGGCACCGCACCTGCGGTGGAGCTGGTAACGGTTGGCCAGCGCAAGGGCCTCGATCTCGGCGGAGCGCCGCAGCGGCGCTATGCGGTCGATGTGGACATCGGGTCCCGACGTGTCACAGTCGGCACGGCCTCAGAACTGTTGGCCGAGGGAGTCTGCTTGACCGATCATCGCTGGGCAGGCGACGCCATCGAAGGCGAGGTTCTGGCCCAGACGAGCGCCCACGGTCCGGCATTGCCGGCGCATCTCGACGCCGAGGGCCAGCTGCGCTGGACGGAACCCCAACGGCGCGTCGCAGGCGGCCAGGCTGTCGTCTTCTACGACGGCGACGAGGTGCTCGGCGGGGCGACCGCCGCCGGACATCTCACATGAGTCGCGCTCGGTCCGGCAGCGATCGCCCTACTCCCTGGGCGCTGCGCCGGGGGGTCTCGACGGCCATCACGCTCGGTGCGCTCGTGGCTGCTGCCGGCGTAGTGCTCATGGTGTGGTTGACTCGCGGCGGCGAGTCCGCGCCGGCCTATCCCAGCGGCCTGCAGGCCGTGACCCCGGTGCCAGGCGCCCAAGTGCCTCACCAGAGTCCCGTCGGTGCTCGACTCGAATCCGGCTGGGAATTGACGCTCACCGTCAACGGCACCACGATTCCCGCCGGTCAGCTCGACGCAGGCACCGTCCAGCTGGGCGAGTTCTTCTTCTCGCCGGGCGAAGGCAAGGTCATCGAGAAGCTGCGTACCGGGCGATCGTGTGCCCGTCTGGTCGCAACCCCCACGATCGACATCGAGGCCGCTGACTTCACCTACGAATGGTGCTTCACGACGTTCTAGGTGTCTGACCCGTCGACGGTTCCCGTGGCGAGCAGGGCGCGCAGGCCGTCTTCATCGAGCACGGGCACTCCCAGCTCGGCGGCCCGGTCCAGCTTGGCCTGTCCTGCGCGCTCGCCGGCGACCAGCGCGTAGGTGCTCTTGTTGACCGATGAGGGCGACTTGCCACCGCGCTGGATGATGGCCCGCTTCGCGTCATCCCGGCCGATGAACCAGCCGTCCAGGTTGCCGCTGACCACCACTGAGCGGCCGGCCAGCACCGGCGGTGTATCAACGCCGTCGTCGGGACCGTCGACAACGTCAAAGCGGACGCCCATGCGATCCAGCTTCGTCACGAGCGCCAGGTTCTCGTCGTCGGCAAAGAAGCCGGTGACGCTGGCGGCAATGATCGGCCCGATGCCGTCAATCTCCGCCAGGTCCTCGGCAGTAGCGGTCATGATCGCATCCAGCGAGCCGAAGCGCATGGCGAGCAGCTCAGACGCCGTCGGACCCAGGTGCTCGATGCCGAGACCGATGAGCAACCGCGACAGGGGAGCCTCCTTGGCCTCGGCGATCTCGGCCACGAGGCTCGTGGCGGACTTCTCCCCGAAGCCCTCCAAACCGACAAGATCGTCCGCTGACAAGCCGAAGAGGTCTGCTGCGTCTGCCACCAATTCCTGCTCGTGCAGCAGGATCACCGTCCGCTCGCCGAGACCCTCGATGTCGAGAGCGCCGCGGCTCACGAAGTGCCCGATTCCCTGGATGACCCGCGCCCTGCACGATCGGTTCACGCAGTAGGTGTTGGCATCGCCCTCTTCGCGCACCAACGTGTGCGCACAGACGGGGCACACGGTCGGGAACGTCCAAGGCCTGGAGTCTTCGGGGCGCTCAGCGAGCACCGGCCCGACCACCTCGGGGATCACATCGCCGGCTTTGCGCACGATGACCGTGTCACCCGGACGGACATCCTTGGCGGCGACTTGGTCCTCGTTGTGCAGCGTCGCCAGCGACACGGTGGAACCGCCGACGAATACCGGCTCCATGTAGGCGAAAGGAGTGGCGCGGCCGGTGCGGCCGATCGAGACCATGATCTCGCGCAAGGTGGTGGTGCGTTCCTCGGGCGGGAACTTGTACGCGACGGCCCAGCGTGGTGCACGGCTGGTGTATCCCAGCTGGGCGCGCAGGCCCAGATCGGCCACCTTCACCACCACGCCGTCGATCTCGTAGGCGGGTTTGTGGCGGTCGCGTTCCCACTTCGTGCAGAATTCCTCGACCTCAGCGAGCGTGCCGAAGGTGCGGATCTCGGGATTGACCGGCATGCCAAGCCGGCCGAGGTACTCGAAAACCTCGTCTGCGCCGCCGAGATCAGGGCCGCCCGCCAGCTCGCCGACGTCGTAGCTCCAGAACGACAGGCCGCGTGTCGCGACGATCGACGGATCCTTCTGTCGCAGGCTGCCCGCCGCCGTGTTTCGGGCATTCGCATAGTCGGGATGGCGGCGCTGCACGTCGACCGGAGTGAGCTTCGCCAGCGACTCGAGCTTCCGCCGCTCGTTCGCCGGCAGATCTTCGGGAGCGCCGGCAAGCCGTTGCCTGGCGCTCTCGGCGGCCTCGGCGAGGACCCGGCGAGCTGTGGCCTGGGATTCATTCAGCTCGCGGAACTTGTCCAACGGCAGGAAGATCTCGCCGCGCACCTCGATGGCCTCGGGCACCGGCGATGCCGTGCGCAGCTCCCGAGGGATGTCCGCGATGGTCACCACGTTCGCGGTGACGTCCTCGCCGACACGCCCGTTTCCCCGCGTCGCTGCCTTGACGAGACGCCCCTGCTCGTACCGCAGCGAGACAGCCAGCCCGTCGAACTTCAGCTCGCAGATCAATCCGGGTTCGGGCACGCCTGCCGCAGTCCCGTCGCTGTCTGGGCCACCCTCATCGCCCTCGCCTGCGTCATCGTCGAACAGGGTCGGCTGCGCAGCGTTGAGCCCACGCATGACACGACCATGCCACGAGCGCAGCTCGTCGACGTCCATGGCATTGTCGAGCGACATCATCGGTCTGGCGTGGACGACTTCGCTGAACAGCGCCGACAGCTCCGCGCCGACGCGCTGGGTGGGCGAATTCGGATCCGCGAAATCGGGATAGCGCGCTTCGAGCTCGATGAGTTCGCGCTTGCGAGCGTCGTACTCCGCGTCGGGCACCGACGGCGAGTCGTCCCGGTGGTACTCGATGTCGTACCGGTTGACCAATTGGGCCAGCTCGCGCATGCGGACGAGATCGCGCTGATGATCGACGTCAGCGGACGGGCTCGTGGATTCGCTGGCGTTGAGGTCCATCGCACTGTCGAGCGTAGTTACGACGTGTGACAGCCCGGCCGCTGCCCGGGCTGCTGAGGGGCAGGGGTACCCGTGCTTCAAACAGATGAAGCGCTTCGTGCACAGGCTGGACATGCGAGGGGCGCTTCATAACTGCGCGCGGGCACCCCAGCCCCTCAGCAGCCCTCATGCATTCGGAAGTGCAAATTGCGAGACTGGGGCGGGTGCGAGCGTCATTGCGGGCTCATCCGACGCTATGGCTGATGCGGTTGCTGTGGCTGGTGATGCCGTGGAGCGCGGGAGCTGCCGCCGCGGATGCGCTCGGTGCCTGCTCGGAGGCCTCGGCGCGCATCCTGAGTGCCGAGTTGTGGGCTGCGTGGGCACTCGTGATGACGGCGACCCTGGTGCGCCGGCCGTGGGCGCTTACCGTCGTCCGCATCGCCGCGCCTGCCTCTGTCGCCGTGGCGGTGGGCGCCGTCGTGGCCGCTGCGGCATGGGACGCCGACTTGGCCGCCCCGCGTGCCGCCGCAGCCATCGCGGGCGCCGCCATCGCAACTGCCGTCGCGCTGCTGCCCGAGACCGGCAACTCCATGGTGGACGGCCTCAGCTACGGCAACGAGCGGCGCATGCTGCTGCGCACGCCGTTCCTGCTGGCGATCGCTCCCATCCCGCTGGTGTGGGCGGCCGTGGTTGCGGGCATCGTGGCACCGGCGGTGCTGTGGGCCATCGAGCAGTGGATCTGGGCCATCGTTGCCACTGCCACCGGGCTCACCGCGGCCGTTTTGGGTTTTCGCTCTTTGCAGCAGTTGGCGCGCCGGTGGGTGGTGTTCGTCCCGAATGGATTCGTCCTGCACGACCGCATGGCAACGCGCGAGCCGTTCCTGCTGCGTCGAGCCGACGTCGCGTCGCTCGGACCCGCGCCCGCCGACATCGATCTCGCCGCCGCCGACCTGGTGGACATCAGCGGCAATGCCCTCGGGCCGGTACTCCTCGTGGTGTTGAGCGGCCAGGTCGAGGTGGTGCCGCGCACCACCGGCACTGCACAAGTGCTCTCGGTGTCCCAGGTGCTGTTCAGCCCGACCCGCCCGGGAGAGATGCTGGCGGAAGCTGCCCGGCGACGGATTCCCCGCTGAGACCGCGCCAGTACCCTCACCGCTCGATGGGCGAAGCGACAGCGGCGATCAGCACTGACCAAGTGGCGCACGTGGCGCGGCTGGCCCGGATTGAGCTCACCGCCGATGAGATCCAGCACTACACGGGCCACCTCGGGCGTGTCCTCGAGCATGCCCGCGAGCTGGAAGATCTCGATCTCGCCGATGTGCCGCCGCTCGCGCACCCCTACCCGCTGCACAACGTGTTCCGCGACGATGTCGCCGGTTTGTCCGTGAACCGGGACGAGGTGCTCGCCCAAGCGCCCGCCGCGTCCGACGGGCAGTTCGAAGTGCCGCCGGTGCTCGGCGAGGAATCCTGAGCTTGCGATGAGCACCGCACATGCCATCGCCCGCGATGTGCGCGCTGGCAACCGCCGAGCTGTTGACGTGCTCGAGGATTGCCTCGGCCGCATTGAAACCCACGACGGCGATGTTCATGCCTTCAATACCGTGACGGCCGATCAGGCTCGGGCTGCTGCCGCAGCCGTCGACGCGGCAGTCGAGGGGGGCCGCGACCCTGGACCGCTGGCGGGTGTCCCGGTCGCTTTCAAGGACAACCTGTGCACGCGCGGCATTGCCACCACGTGCTCGTCTCGGATCCTCGAAGGCTGGCAGCCTCCCTACGACGCCACGGTCGTGCAGGCCATGACGGCCGCCGGTGCCGTGATGATCGGCAAGACCAACCTCGACGAGTTCGCCATGGGCAGCTCCACCGAGCACTCGGCGTTCGGCCCTACGCGCAATCCCTACGACCTCGGCCGGGTGCCGGGCGGCTCCAGCGGGGGCTCGGCTGCGGCGGTCGCCGCCGGGTTTGCACCTCTGGCGCTGGGCTCGGACACCGGCGGCTCGATCCGGCAGCCTGCGTCGCTCTGCGGCATCGTCGGCATCAAGCCCACTTACGGCCGGGTCAGCCGCTACGGGCTCGTTGCGTTCGCCAGCTCGTTCGACCAGATCGGCCCGTTCGCAGCCGACGTCGCCGATGCGGCGCTCGCGCTCGGGGTGATCAGCGGCCACGATCCGGCCGACAGCACATCGATCCCTGCAGCAGTGCCTGATTTCGAGGCCGCGCTGGGACGCGGTGTCGAGGGCTTGCGAGTGGGTGTCGTCAGCGAGCTGACCGGGAGCGGCCGCAACGGCGCTGCGACCGGTGGCCCGATTCTGGGAGATGCAGCGCTGGGAGACGCAGCGGGCGAGCTGCTGGACGGGATCGACGCGGATGTGACCGAGCGGGTGCTCGAGGCGGCCGACGCGCTGGCGCAGGCTGGCGCCACCGTGGGCAGCGTCTCGGTGCCCGCGGTCACCTACGGCCTGACCGCGTACTACCTCATCGCACCCGCGGAGGCCTCATCCAACTTGGCGCGCTACGACGGCACCCGCTACGGGCTGCGCGTGGAGGGCGCAGACGTCGAGGAGATGAACCGCATGACTCGCAGGGCCGGCTTCGGGGACGAGGTCAAGGCTCGCATCATGCTGGGCACATTCGCCCTCAGCGCCGGCTACTACGACGCCTACTACGGCAAGGCCCAGCGGGTTCGCATGCTGACACGGCGAGACTTCGACGCCGCCTACGCCGATTACGACGTGCTGCTGTCGCCCACTTCGCCGTGCGTGGCGTTCCGCTTCGGCGAGCGCGCTGACCCGATGACGATGTACCGCTGCGACACCTGCACCATCCCGTCGAATCTCTCGGGCGACCCGGCCATGTCGGTGCCGTTCGGAACCGGCGCGGAGGGCTTGCCGGTGGGCGTGCAGATCATGGCCCCCGCGCTGGGCGAGGAGACGATGCTGACCGTGGCCGCTGCGCTGGAGCGCGCCGCGCCGCCGCTGCCGAAACCGCCGCTCGCCGGCGTGACCGGCTCGACAGGGGCAGGCAGCTGATGGCTGCAGCCTCGCGATCGGAAACGGGCGTGGCGCCTTCGGGCTGGGAGCTCGTGGTCGGGCTCGAAGTCCATGTCGAGCTGGCAACCGACACCAAGCTGTTCTCGGCTGCGCCGAGCCGCTTCGGCGACGAGCCGAACACCAACGTGACGCCGGTCTGCTTGGGCCTTCCCGGCTCGCTGCCCGTGCTGAACCGCCGCGCCGTCGAACTGGCGATGGCGGTGGGTCTCGCGCTCAACTGCGAGATCCGGCCGTCGGTGTTTCACCGCAAGAACTACTTCTACCCCGACATGCCGAAGGACTACCAAGTCAGCCAGTACGACCAGCCGATCTGCTCGGATGGCTGGCTCGACGTTCCCGGCGGCAGCCGCGTGGGAATCGAGCGGGCGCACCTGGAGGAGGACGCCGGCAAGACGACGCACTTAGGAGGCGCGGACGGCCGCATCCACGGGGCCGTCGGCGCGCTCGTGGACTACAACCGGGCGGGAACGCCGCTGCTGGAGATCGTCTCGCGGCCCGACATCGGTTCGGCGGCCGAGGCCAGCGCGTACGTTGAGGAGCTGCGGGCGATCCTGCTGGCGCTTGGCGCATCTGACGCGCGCCTGGAAGAGGGCTCGATGCGCGTCGATGCGAATATCAGCGTCCGGCCCGCCGGCTCGGTTGAGCTGCGTACTCGCTGCGAGGTCAAGAACCTCAACTCGCTGCGGTCGCTGCGAAACGCAATCGAATACGAAGCCCAGCGTCACATCGAGCTGTATGCGGCGGGCAAAGCCCCCATCCAGGAGACCCGCCACTGGTCCGAGGACGGCCGCACGCACTCGCTGCGCTCCAAGGAAGAGGCCGACGACTACAGGTACTTCCCCGAGCCCGACCTCGTGCCGCTGGCTCCCGACGACGAGTGGGTCGCCCAAGTCCGCGCCGCCATGCCCGAACTCCCCGCCTCCCAGCGGACACGCCTGCACGAGTGCGGTGCCGACTCCGAGCAAGCCCAGGTCATCGTGGGCCGCGGCATGGCACCGGTGGTGCTGGGGGCGGTGGCCGCCGGCGCGGACGCACGCAGGACCGTGATGCACGCAGTGCAGAATCTGGCGCTGGACGGGGCGGAACTGCTCGAGGCCGCCCAGCTTGCGTCGCTGGTGCAGATGGAAACTTCCGGTCAGCTCACGGCCACGCAGGCGAAGGCCGTGCTCGGGCACATGTGCGAGCGAGCGCCTGGCGCCGGCGCAGATCCGTCGGCGATCGCGGCTGAACTGGGCTATGAGGCCATGGACAGCGGCGAACTCGAAGCGCTCGTCGACCAAGCCATTGCCGACAATCCCGACGCCTGGGCGAAGTTCTGCGCCGGAGAATCGAAGGTAGCCGGCGTGTTCGTGGGCGCGGTGATGAAGGCCACACGGGGCCAGGCCGACGGCAAGGCCGTCAATCAGCTTCTCGCGCTTCGCCGCGACGCTTGACCGCAGGCACCGCCGGGCACACCGCCGAGTTCAGCTCTCGCCGGTGCGCAGCCAGGCGTCGCCGCGGAAGCGCACCCACTGCGGTGCCACGCGAAAGCACATGAACAGGACGAGCGCAGCCCATACCCAGCCGATGCCCAGGTCCAGCAGGCGCACGACGCCCCCGACGACTGAGAAGCCCACAGCAGCACCGGCCATCGCCCATGCCAGGAAGCCCAGGTCGCCGGCACCGATGAAGATGCCGTCGAAGGCAAACGCGGCGGCGTTGACCGGCTGCGAGAACGCTACGAACAGCAGCAGGAACCCGGCGAGGGACACCACGTCGGGGTCGGTGCTGAAGATTGCTGCGATCGGTGCCCGCAGCAGCACCACCGCCGCTCCGAACACGACACTGAGCTGGATGCTCATGCCGATCATCCGGACGCTGGCGGCACGTGCCACCTCGGGCCTGCTGGCGCCGAGTTCCTTGGCCACCATGGCCTGACCGGCGATGGCCACCGCATCGAGGGCGAGCGAGAAGAATGACCAGATCTGCAGTCCGATCTCGTGGGACGCCACTTCGGTGGTGCCGATGTGCGCGGCGAAGACGGTGGTGAGCACGAACGAACCTCGCAGCGAGGCCGTGCGCACAAACATCTGGGCGCCGACAAGCGCGTAGCGGCGCGCGGCGGCAGCGACGAACCGCAGCGTCGCCCCTGCCGCCCGGGCGCGACGAGCGACGGCGACCGCAAAGGCGATTGCGGCTCCCCACTGCGCGATGACAGTCGACCACGCCGCGCCGGCGATGCCCATGTCGAGCTCGAACACCAGCAGCAGCTCGACGATCACGTTCGCCGCTGCGGAGGCCACCACGATGACCAGGGGAGTGACCGTGTCCTGCGCGCCCCGCAGGTAGCCGGTGGCGGCCATCCCCATGAGCAGCGCGGTGAAGCCGAGGAGGCTGATTCGCAGGTACGTGAGTGCGTGCTCGGCGACCTCGGGTTCGGGGTCGAACAGGCCCACGAGCCAGTCCGAACCTGCCCACATGGCCAGGCTGACCACGATGCCCAACCCGACGGACAGCCACACGCCCGCAATGCCCTGTTCGGCAGCTCGCTTTGGTGAGCCGGCCCCGACCAGGCGGCCCACCAGCCCAGTCGTGCCGTAGGCCAGGAAGATCAGCACCGCGTGCGCGCTCAGCAAGATGGCCGACGCGATGGCCAGGCCGGCGAGCTCGGGTGTGCCGAGCCTGCCGACAATTGCCCGGTCGGTCAAGACGTAGAGCGGTTCGGCGATCAATGCCCCGAAAGCCGGCACGGCGAGCAGCAGGATCTCCCGGTCGTAGATCGTGCGTCGGAACACCGCTACGCCCCGGTTGCCGTCGATTGGGCCTGCATCATCCGGTGAGGCGCCACACGCCGGTCTCGATGTCGATCACGTACAGCTCGCCGTGACGGTCCTCGGCGAATCCGACGGGCCGCGGCGTACTGATGCCGAGGCTCCACACCTCGTCTGGCTGCGCCCCAGGCTGCACCGAGACTGCATAGATGTCGCCCCCGCAGAGATCGGCGAACACGTAGCGGCCCGTCAGCCAATCGAGCTGGCTGCCCCGGTAGACGTGGCCCCCGATGACGGCACACAGGCCCCGCCCGTGCCGGTACTCGAAGTCCGGCGCCCGGTGGTCGGCAAGCTCATCGCCGACGAAGCGGCGGCTGCCCTCATAGGAGTTCCAGCCGAGATTGGCCCCGCCCTCGTCCAGCCCGAGCGCCGTGACCTCCTCCATACACTGTTGGCCGACATCGGAGACCCACAAGGTGCCGGTCGGCTCGTCAAGCGACATGCGGTACGGGTTGCGCGCCCCGTATGCCCAGATGTGCGGGTCGCTGCCGGGTCCGAGGTCAGGGTTGCCCGGTGCCGGGACCAGCCGCCAGTCGTCCGGATCGGAGCTGTCGCCGGTGTCGACGGAGAACCGCAGCACAGCTCCGAGCGGGGTGGCGAGATTCTGGCCGTGGTGACGCGGGTCACCGAGGCCGCCGCCGTCGCCGAACGATACGTAGAGCAGCCCGTCCGCGTCGAACAGCAAGTCGCCGCCGTTGTGCTGTGCATTCGTCTGCGGCACCTCCAGCACATCGGCGTAGCTGCCCTGCAGTGCCATGCGGTCAGCGGTCGGCGTGAGCACGGTGAGCATGCTGGACCCGTGGCGGTCGGTGCGGTTGATCCACAGCCGCCCGTTCGGGCCGAGCGTCATTCCCACGAGACCCTGGTCGTGCTCGGCCGCCGTGTTCGAGGAGAAGTCAGCAATGGGCTCCGAGCTGGTGACGGCACCGACACCGCGGCCGACGTGGCCCGCCAGGTTGGGCTCGAATCGCCAGATGCGACCTCTGCGATCGCCCACGAAGCCGCCGCCCGAGCCGCCGACTCCTGGTTCGCCGACGCTGGCGTCGGGGGCATCCCCGACGGCGCCGTCGAAGACCATCACGGTCGCTTCGGGCAAATCGATGTACGGCGCAAGTCCCACGGCGTGTTCAGGAAGCGCCTCGCGTAGCTCTATTGCGCCGAGCTCGGGAAGCCCGGCAGGGCAGGGTGTGTTGGAGGCCACGTACTCAGGCGTCTGCGTCAGCGGCAGGGTGGTGGCAGGCACGGTGGCCGCGGTGGTGCCGCCACCGCTGAGGCCGCTGGCGGCAGGGCCGGTGCCTTCGTCGATGCCGATGTCAGAACATCCGGCCGCCATCGCCCCAGCGGCGACCACCACGGCGCAGACTGCGACGCTGAACAGCCGTCCGCCCTGCACCCGGCCAATGTACGCCCAGCCGGCGGCATGGCCGCCTGATTCAGACCGTGCGTACGCGGACATCAGGTTGTGGACGCCCGGATGGCACGACAGAATGAACCGGTGCGCGCGCAAGCAGATCGGCTTGACTGCCCGGCTGAGCCCGTGAGGCGTGACGGGGCTGTAGGGGTACTTACCTAGGCGAGCCCGTCCCGACGCGCTCGCCCTGCCTCCCGCTCGGGAGGCTCTTTCATTTGGGGACACCGTCACTTCAGGAGATAGTCCATGGAACTCACCGGCGCTCAGGCACTGATGCGAAGCCTGGAGATGAGCGGCGTCGAGGTGATGTTCGGCCTGCCCGGCGGCGCGATCCTTCCGGTCTACGACCCGGTGCTGGACTCGCCGATCCGCCACGTCCTCGTTCGCCATGAGCAGGGCGCAGGCCACATGGCGCAGGGCTATGCGCATGTGACCGGCAAGCCCGGGGTGGCCATGGTCACCAGCGGGCCCGCGGCCACGAACATCGTGACGCCGCTGTGCGATGCCTTCATGGACTCGATCCCGATGGTCGTCGTGACCGGACAGGTCGCCATGTCGGCGATCGGCTCCGATGCCTTCCAGGAGTGCGACACCACCGGCATCACCATGGCGGTCACCAAGCACAACTACCTGGTCACCGAAGCTGCCGACATCCCGCGGATCGTGGCCGAGGCGTTTCACATCGCCACGACGGGGCGGCCAGGACCGGTGCTGATCGACCTGCCCAAGGACGTCAGCAACGAGATGATGACCTGGTACTGGCCCGACGGCGTGGAGCTGCCCGGCTACCGGCCCCGCAGCGGCGTCGATCCGGCTGCCATCGCCGAGGCAGCTGCGCTGATCCGCTCCGCTCAGCAACCCGTGATCTATGCGGGCGGCGGCTTGCTCAAGGCCCGGGCCGCGGAGGCGCTGCGCGAGCTGGCAGAGATGTGCGACATCCATGTGGTCACCACGCTGATGGCTCGTGGCGTGTTCCCCGACCGTCACCCGCTCTGCCTCGGGATGCCCGGCATGCATGGCAACTACTCGGCGGTGACGGCGATGCAGCAGGCAGACCTGCTCATCAACCTCGGGGCGCGCTTCGACGATCGGGTCACCGGCAATCCGGCCCATTTCGCCCCGAATGCCAAGGTCATCCATGTCGACATCGATCCGGCCGAGCACGGCAAGGTGCGCGTGCCCGACGTGGCGATAGCGGGTGACGCACGGTTGGCCGTCGAGGCGCTCATCGCGGCGCTGCGGCCTCCCGACGGCAGCGACGCCACCGATGCGATGGCCGACCGGTCGGCCTGGAAGTCCACGATCTCGGGCTGGCAGGAGCAGTTCCCGCTGCAATACGACCAGCCCTCCAGCGGCCATCCGCTGAAGCCGCAGTACGTGGTGGAACAGCTGCGTGACCACACGCCCGACGACACCATCGTGGTTGCCGGCGTGGGCCAGCACCAGATGTGGGCGAGCCAGTACTGGAAGTTCGACTACCCCTACACCTGGGTCAACTCGGGCGGCCTCGGCACCATGGGCTTCGCCGTGCCGGCGGCCATCGGCGCCAAGGTTGGCCAGCCGGACCGGACCGTGTGGGCTGTCGACGGTGACGGCTGCTTCCAGATGACCGCGCAGGAGTTGATCTCGGCAAGCGCCGAGAACATTCCGGTGAAGGTGGCCATCCTCAACAACGCCTATCTGGGCATGGTGCGCCAGTGGCAGGAGCTCTTCTACGCCGAGCGGTACAGCGAGGTGTACCTCAGCGCCGATCATCCCGACTACGTGGGCTGGGCCGAGGCCATGGGCTGCACAGGCATCCGCGTCGAGTCAGCCGAGGAAGTGGTGCCGGCGATCACGAAGGCGAACTCGATCGACGACCGCCCCGTGGTGATCGACTTCCGGGTCGACACCGAGGAGAAGGTGTACCCGATGGTGCCTGCCGGCGGGTCCAACGACGACATCATCCTGGGCCCCGAGGGCGACGCCGATGCTGCCTTGAAGGGCAGCGCGCCGTCGTGAGCGGCGCGCAGGGCGGCAGTCACGTCGTGAGCGACTCGCAGGAGCCCGACCTCCACATTTTCGCGGCCATCGTCGAGAACAAGTTCGGCGTGCTGGCGCGCATCGCCGGCCTGTTCAGCCGCCGGGGCTTCAACATCTTCTCGCTGGCGGTCGCACCCACCGATGACCCCGCCTACAGCCGCATCACCATCGTCGTCGACGTCCACAACACCGACGTCACCCAGATCGCCAAGCAGCTCGACAAGCTGATCAACGTCATCCACATCAGCGAGCTGCACCCGACCGACTCGGTCGAGCGCGAACTGATGCTGGCCCGCGTCGGCGCGGTCGATCTCGCGGCCGTCGTGGACGTCATCTCTGAGTACGGCGGTGAAGTGCTCGATCACACCGACGACGAGGCGATCGTGAGCGTCAGCGCCCACCCTGACCGGCTCGACCGCTGCGAGCGCCAACTGCGCCCCTTCGGCCTGCACGTGCTGCAGCGCACTGGACGCATAGCGCTGCGAGCGCTCGACGCCGACGAGCCCGCCGTCGGCATGGCGAGTTAAGTCCCTCCGGTTCCGGCAGACTCCGGCGATCTCAATCACTTCGAGGAGCGAACACGATGCCCGCCACCATCTATTACGAGGAAGACGCCGACCTCGGCCAGCTGGCCGGCCGCACGGTGGCCGTCATGGGCTATGGCTCCCAAGGCCATGCGCACGCCCTGAACCTGCGCGACAGCGGCGTCGACGTCGTGGTGGGGCTTCGCGAGGGCTCCTCGTCCCGCCCCAAGGCCGAGGCTGAAGGTCTTCGGGTTGCCGATGTGGCGGGAGCTGCCGCCGAGGCAGACATCATCATGATGGCGCTGCCCGATACCGACCAGGCCGCGATCTACGAGGACTCGATCGCTCCGAACCTGCAGCCGGGCAATGCCGTCGCCTTCTCGCACGGCTTCAACATTCACTTCGGCCAGATCAGCCCGCCCGCCGACGTGGACGTGTGGATGATCGCCCCCAAGGGACCGGGTCACAACGTCCGGCGCACCTACGTCGAGGGCGGCGGCGTCCCGGCGCTAGTGGCGATCCACCAGGACGCCAGCGGGAGCGCGCTGGCCGACGCCCTGGCCTACGCGAAAGGAATCGGCGGCACTAGGGGAGGCGTGCTGACCACCACCTTCGCCGAGGAGACCGAGACCGACCTGTTCGGCGAGCAGGTGGTGCTCTGCGGCGGTCTGACCGAGCTGATCCGAGCCGGCTACGAGACGCTGGTGGAGGCCGGCTACCAGCCCGAGTCCGCCTACTTCGAGACGCTGCACGAGGTGAAGCTGATCGTGGACTTCATCTACGAGGCCGGCATCTCGGGCATGCGCTACTCCATCTCGACCACTGCCGAGTACGGCGACATGACCCGCGGCTCACGCATCATCACCGACGAGACACGTGCGGAGATGAAGCGCATCCTGGCCGAGATCCAGGACGGCAGCTTCGCCCGGGAGTGGATCGACGAGAACCGCAACGGGCTGCCGAACTACCGGCGCATGGTCGAGGAAGGCAAGCAGCATCCCATCGAGCAGGTCGGCTCGGAGCTGCGGGCGATGATGCCGTGGATCACCGCAGGCCGTCAGGACGTGACCGCCGCGTCAGGCGGCGCCGTTTCCTGAAGCGAGACGCCGACACGTGCGCCTTCTCGTTGTCGCACGTGTTCCTTCCCGCTCTTGTTCGCTTCGCTCACGGGCCGCTCGGGCCACGACTGTGCCTAGAGCACAGTCTCTGAGACGCGGCGGCGCGGTGGCAGAATCGAGGTGTGGTCGACGTCGTCGTGACTCCGGTGCGGGCGCCCGCCGCGGGTGACCTGCTGGTGGCGACGCCGCGCTTGGTGGATCCCAATTTCGACCGCACTGTCGTGTTCGTGATCGAGCACCAGGAAGCGGGGACGCTGGGGGTGGTCATCAATCGAGCGTCGGACATCTCGTGTGCGTCGGCGGTTCCGCGCTGGGCGTCGCGTTTCGCAACCGAAGCTGCAGTTGGGCTCGGCGGTCCCGTGGAGCCTCAGGGCCTGCTTGCGCTTGGGGCCACATCGGATCCGTCCGCGGGCCAATTGCCGTCGCCCTCGGATTCCAGCGGTGGCTCCGCTGAAGCCGGCGGCGTATGGCGCACGGTCAACGGGACCGTCGGACTGGTCGACCTCACCGCCGATCCGTCTGAACTCGATGCCGAAGTCACTGCCGTCCGGATCTATGGCGGGCACGCCGGATGGGGGCCCGGCCAGCTGCGAGGCGAGCTGCAGGCGGGCTGCTGGTGGGTGTTCGACTCGGCACCTGGCGATCTGACTGCGGATGCAGCGACGCTCTGGCACGACGTGCTGGCGCGCCAATCGCCCCCCGCGCGGTTGCTCGCGAACTACCCCGACGACCCGGCCCACAACTAGCGCTTCGGATCAGCTCGCGGCGCCGACGCTGACGGAGGTGTGCCGGAGACTGCGGTCAACTGCGCGCTAGGTTCGCGCGCACATCTGTCGACCGCATCAACGACGGCGGAGGCCATTCATGAGCGACTACGGCGAGCCCCCGTCGTCGGACGGAAGCCGGCGGACTGGCTGGGCTGAACTCGGGTCCGGCGACACCGTGGAGCTGGCGCGACCTGGGGCACGTCTCGGCGCTCGTGTCCTCGACATCATCATCGAGATTGTCATCTTGATCGTGGTGGGCCTGGTGGTGTTCGGTTCGGGAGTTTCTGACTCCGACATCGGCGTGACGGACTTGTTGCTCCCTGCCGCCGTCGGCGTGGCCTACGAGGTGGTGTTGATCGCGCTGTGGGGTCAGACCCTGGGCAAGCGCATGGTCGGGATCAAGGTGATCAACGCAGCGCACGGTGGCGTGCCCGGCTGGGGCAAGGCGGTCGGCCGGTGGGCAATTCCCGGCCTCGTCTCGCTCATCCCCATTTTCGGCTGGCTCTTGGCAATCCTGTGCTACGTCAGCCTGACGTGGGACCGCGTCTACCAAGGCTGGCACGACAAGGTCGCGGGCACCCTGGTCATCAAGAAGTGATGCTCGACTGAGTTGCCGGTTGCGGGGTCAGAGTCGCTCGACGATGTAGTCGATGCAGGCGGTCAGGGCTTTGGCGTCTGCGGGCTCGATGGCAGGGAAGGCGGCAATGCGGAGCTGGTTGCGGCCCAGCTTCCGGTAGCCCTCGGTGTCGATGATGTCGTTGGCCCGCAGCGCCGCGGCGATGTCGTCGGCACTGACGCCCTCGAAGTCGATGGTGCATACGACGGGGGAGCGCATCTGGGGGTCTGCGACGAACGGCGAGGCGAAGTCCCGGGCTGCAGCCCAGTCGTAGATGGTGCTGCTGGAAGCTGCCGAGCGAGAGGCCGCCCAGGCGAGGCCGCCGCCGTCCAGCATCCACTCGGCGGTTTCGAGCGTCAGCAGAATCGTGGCCAGCGCCGGCGTGTTGTAGGTCTGGTCTTGGCGGGAATTGCTCGCGGCGATGGCCAGGTCCAGCGTGGCGGGCTTGTAGCGGCCCTCGCTGTCGATCCGTTCGATCCGCTCGATCGCGTTCGGTGAGCACAGCGCTATGAAGAGCCCGCCGTCCGCGGCGAAGGCCTTCTGCGGAGCGAAGTAGTAGCAGTCGACGTCTGCGGGGTCCCACGTCATCGCTCCCGCGGCAGAGGTCGCGTCGACCAGGACCAGTGCGGGCGAGGCGCCTTGCCGGAACGGGTCCAGTTGCGGTTGCGTCAGCGGCATCGCCACACCGGTGGATGTCTCGTTGTGGGTCAGCGCATACACGTCGATCCCGGCGTCGGGCTCAGGCGTCGGGTGGCTGCCGTACGGCGCTGTGATCACCACTGGGTCTTCCAGATGCGGCGCGCCAGCAGTCACAGCAGAGAACTTCTCGGAGAACTCGCCGAAGGCCAGGTGCTGTGCCCGGCGTTCGATCATCGAGAATGCGGCGGCGTCCCAGAAGCCGGTGCTGCCGCCGTTGCCCAGCACCACCTCCCAGCCGTCGTCCAAGCCGAACAACTCGGTCATGGCCGCTCGCAGCCGGCCGACCACCGAGCGCACGCCGGTCCGGCGATGCGAGGTGCCCATGTAGTCGAGTGTGCGAGCTTCCAGCGCTTTCACAGCTTCGGGTCGAACCTTGGACGGGCCCGAGCCGAAGCGCCCATCGGCGGGTCGCAACTCGGCGGGAAGAGAAATCGATGAGGGAGAGGCAGCCATCGGCTGCCACTATTGCGCCCGGGCCAGTCGCCGACAACCACATTTTGTTGACAATTCGCCCGGAACCTGGCGCGGCACGTCCTGCGGGGTGGCGCCACACGACTTGGCGGCGAGACTGTCGGGCGCTCGCGGCAGCGTGTCGAGCAGACGGGAGACGCTCAATGAGCAATCGAGTATCGACGGCACTGGCGGGCATCGCCCCGTCGGCCACCCTCGCCGTGGACGCGAAGGCCAAGGCGTTGCGGGCGGCGGGCGAGAACGTGATCGGCTTCGGCGCCGGCGAACCCGACTTCCCGACACCCGAGCACATCGTGGACGCCGCAGCGGCTGCATGCCGTGACACGGCGAACCACCGCTACTCGCCCGCCGGCGGTCTGCCTGCCTTGAAAACCGCGCTGGCAGCCAAGACCAAGCGCGACAGCGGCCTCGACTGGGACGCGAGCCAATTCCTGGTCACGAACGGCGGCAAGCAGGCCGTCTACAACACCATGGCCGCGCTTATCGATCCCGGCGACGAAGTGCTGTTGCCGGCGCCCTACTGGACCACCTATCCCGAGGCGATCCGGGTGTTCGGCGGCGTGCCGGTCGAGGTGTTCGCCGGCATCGAGAGCGGGTTCCGGGTGAGCCTGGACCAGCTCGAAGCAGCACGCACCGACCGCACGAAGGCGCTGCTGTTCGTGTCGCCGTCCAACCCGACCGGCGCCGTGTACCCGCGGGATGAGATCGTCGCCATCGGCCAGTGGGCCGTCGAGCACGGCCTGTGGGTGATCACCGATGAGATCTATGAGCACCTCACCTACGGCGATGCGGAGCACCACTCGTTGCCGGTGCTTGTGCCCGAGATCGCCGACCGCTGCGTCGTGCTGAACGGCGTCGCCAAGACCTACGCCATGACGGGCTGGCGGGTCGGGTGGATGGCCGGGCCGCCCGACGTCATCGCTGCGGCCACCAATCTGCAGAGCCATGCCACCTCCAACGTCTGCAACGTCGCCCAAGCGGCGGCGCTTGCCGCAGTGTCGGGCGATCTCGAAGCTGTGGCCATGATGCGGGCGGCCTTCGACGTGCGCCGCCAGCGCATCACCGAGATGCTCAACTCGATTGACGGCGTCGAGTGCCCGGAGCCCGAAGGTGCGTTCTATGCCTTCCCGAACATGGAAGGGCTGCTGGGACGCCGCTACGGCGATACCGCGGCGAACACGACGCTGGAGCTGGCGGCAGCCGTGCTCGAGCAGGCCAAGGTGGCGTTCGTGCCCGGCGAAGCGTTCGGTGCCCCCGGCTATGCCCGGTTCTCGTTCGCCCTGGGTCTCGACGATCTGGCCGAAGGCATCAGCCGCATAGCAGACCTGGTCGGATGAGATGGCACGAGTCCTGGTTGCCGAGACGCTGGCCGACGCCGGTCTACGCCTGCTGAGCGCGGCCGGCCACGACATCGACATCCGCACGGGGCTGAGCCCCGACGAGCTTCGCGACGCTATCCCTGGCGCGCAGGCGCTCGTCGTCCGGTCGGCGACACAGGTCGATGTCGACCTCTTGGCCGCCGGAGACTCGCTCGTCGTCGTCGGGCGTGCCGGCGTCGGGCTCGACAACGTCGATGTGGCCGCTGCGACCGAGCGTGGCGTGCTGGTGTGCAACGCACCGTTCAGCAATGTGGTGTCTGCGGCGGAGATGACCGTGGCGCTCATGCTGACGCTGGCGCGCCATATTCCGCAGGCTCATCAGGCGCTCTCGGACGGCCGGTGGGAGCGCAGTCGCTGGGGCGGCATGGAGATCTACCGAAAGACGGTCGGCATCTTGGGTCTGGGCCGAGTCGGTCGCCTGGTGGCGCAGCGGATCGCCCCGTTCGATGTGGCGCTCATCGCCTACGACCCTTACGTGAGCGCGGAGTCAGCCCGCGCAGCCGGGGTCGACATGGTGCC
This sequence comes from Candidatus Poriferisodalis sp., assembly GCF_965208555.1. Taxonomy (GTDB): domain Bacteria; phylum Actinomycetota; class Acidimicrobiia; order Acidimicrobiales; family Poriferisodalaceae; genus Poriferisodalis. Next base: position 2,644,348 of record NZ_OZ242342.1, read on the forward strand.
GTTCGAAGAACTGCTGGCGCGGTCTGACATCATCACGCTCCACATGCCGCGGACTGCCGAGACGGCCGATCTGCTCGGCGCTGAGAACCTCGCCAAGTGCCGCCCGCATGCCCTGATTGTGAACACGGCCCGGGGCGGCATCCTCGACGAGGCGGCCGCTGCGCAGGCCCTCGAAGAAGGCCGGCTGGGCGGTGTAGCGGTGGACGTCTATGCGACCGAGCCAGCTACCGACTCCCCGCTGTTCGGCCGCCCCGATGTGGTCGCCACCCCGCACCTCGGTGCCAGCACCACCGAGGCGCAGGACCGCGCCGGCACCCAGATCGCCGAGCAGGTCAACCTGGCGCTGGCCGGCGATCCCGTCCCCTACGCAGTCAACGCCTGATCGGGCAAGCGTCAGCGCTGGGCGGCGACTGCGGCGGCGTCGGGGTGTCCCAGGTAGCGCTCGGGGATCTCGAAGCCGAAGATGCGGGCGGAGTTGAGCCCGAGGATCTTGGCCCGTTCGCCGTCGTCGAGGTGGCTCATGGTGCGTTCGATGGCCTGCGCGGAGTATGGCCACGAGCCCTCGTGGTGGGGGAAGTCGTTCGCCCACAGGAAGTTGTCGACCAAGCCGTGCTCGCGGGCGAGGTCGAGGCCGGCAGGGTCTTCTTGGAAGCTGGCGAAGCCTTGGCGCTTGAAGTACTCGCTGGGCAGCATCTGCAGCTTGGGCCGCACCCACATGTGGTGCTTGAGGTACGCCTCGTCCATAGCGGTCAGCATCCACGGCACCCAGCCGATGCCGGCCTCGATCGACCCGAACTGCAGCTTGGGGTGCCGCTCCGCGACGCCTGAGGCGCAGATGTTGACCAGCGGCTCCATGGTGGGCGCCAGCGAGTGCACGGCGTAGTTGATGACAGCACCGCCCTGGCTGCGGGAGGTACGTGGATCACGCCCGGTTGAGACGTGGAACGTGACCGGCAGCTCTACCTCGTCAATGCAGTCCCACAGCGGCTCCATCTCGCGCAGGTTGTAGTTGAGGTCGTCGACGTCGGGCGGCCCGAAAACGGGCTTGGCCGGCAGACTCAAGCCCTTGAACCCGAGCGCTGCGCAGCGCTCGATCTCGGCGATGGCCTTGTCCAGCGCCGCAGGGGCGATGCAGGCCATCGGCGCCAACCGGTCGTTGTAGTCGGCGAACTCCTCCCAGGCCCATTCGTTGTAGGCCCGGCACATGGCGTGGCTGAAGTCGGCATCGGGGGTGGCCCAGATGGACAGTCCCTTGTTCGGAAACAGGATCTCGGCATCGCAGCCGTCGAGCGCCAGATCGGCCAGCCGGGCCTCGGGGCTGCGCCCGGACTGGTTGCGCAGCTTCTCATGGCCTTCGAACGGCTTGGTCCAGTTGAGCTTGGCCGGCCGGAAGCCCTCCGCCTTCTGGAAGAACTGCTCCTCGGTCGCACCGCCGCCTTCACCCTTGGCGCCGGCGTCCTTCGCGCCCTTGCCGTGAACGTCCATGGCCTTGGTGACGGCGATGGTCGGCAGCCGGTGGTGATACGCAGGATCGATGCGGTCGTAGAGGAACGTATTCGGTTCCTGCACATGCCCGTCCGCCGAGCACATGAAGAACTTGTCGTCGGCATCCGGTCGCGCCGATCGAAGCCACCCCTCATTGCCCGGTGTCTCGGTCCGCCACACGTTGTTGACATCAGGTTCAGGAACAGTGATCGCCATCTCAGTGACTCCAGGACCGGGGCAAAGGGGAGCGGCCGCCATGGGCACGGCCGCACGGCTGCGCCAATGAGTCTGGCACGAGCGCGTCTGCGATCACTGAGTTGCCGTCTTGAGCCGAGAGCGCAACCAGTCGGGAGGCAGCGTGCCCTTGTGCGCGATGACGCTGATGGCCCAGCGGCGAGTCGATTCGTGTGACTCCGCTGGTTGCCTGTCGATCGAGGTGCGGACGCCGACGGCTTGCACCACATAGATCGCGACCTGGCCGCTCGAGTCTGAGAGCGGTACCAGTCCCTTGAGGCGGGCGACGCCGTCGGGCAGGTCGGCGAGCAGCGCTTCGACAACGGGCATCGGCACGGGGGTGTCGAGTTCGACGGTCTGTGACTCGAACACTTCCTCCGCTGTCACTGGCGTGGCGGCGACGGCTGCGGCAGGACTGCTCTGCGGCGGTTCTGCGGCATCATCTCGAAGCCTCGGGCCGAACAGCACGTCGATGGGCACTGCCGCCCGGCTGGAGCGCACCAATGCGGCCTGCCCGGCGAGTCCCGCCAGCCAGTCGCACAACGCATCAGCGGCGGCGGCATCGCCGAGCAGGTCGACCTTGTTGACGACGAGCAGGTCTGCCGCTGCGAGCTGCATTCGCACGGTGTCGGCCACCCAGCGGTCACTGGCTTGACGCCGCACCTGCTCGGCATCGGCCAGCACGACCACTGCGTCGAGTCGCAGACCGGGGGTGTGGCCATACGCCGCGATCTGGGCGGGGTCGGCTACGCCGCTCGCCTCGATGAGCAGCCGCTCGGGCAGCACCTCGGCGGACCGGACAGTGTTCAGTGCCACAGCAAAGCCATCGGCCAAGGTGCAGCAGATGCAGCCGTTGGCGAGGGTCAGCTTGTCGCTCTCGGCAGCGACGATGAGATCCTCGTCGATGGAGATCTCGCCGAAGTCGTTGACGATCACTGCGATGCGTTCGTCCGACGAACGCAGCACGTGGTTCACGAGCGTGGTCTTGCCGGCGCCGAGATAGCCGCCGATGACGGTCACGTGAATGGGCTGAGTGCTCACACGTCGCTGATCTCGGCGGGCTGGGGCACGCCGCCGAGCACCGTGCCCCACACGCCGATGTCACGCAATGCCATCGGATCGACCTCGAGAGGATCGTCGTCGAGCACTGCGAAGTCGGCCAGCTTGCCTGCTTCGATGCTGCCGATATCGCCGTCCAGCTTGAGCTGCCGGGCCGCCTCGATGGTGATCGCTCGCAATGCGTCCGGCACGCCGATGCGCTCATCAGGCCCCAGCACCTCGCCCGACGCCGTCACCCGATTCACGGCGCACCAGGCCGTGTGCAGGTGCCCGAGCGGCGTAATCGGCGAATCAGAATGGACCGAGAAGCTGACGCCGCTGTCCAGAGCTGTGCGGCAGGCGTCCATGCGGGCAGCGCGTTCGGGCCCCACGGTGACGTCCCGGTGCTGGTCGCCCCAGTAGTAGATGTGGTTCGAGAAGATGTTGGCGCACATGCCCAGGGCTGCCATGCGGCGGTACTGGTCGGGCGTGGTGAGCTGGCAGTGCTGCACGGTGTGGCGGTGGTCCCAGCGGGGGTAGCGCTCCAGCACCTGCTCGACGGCGTCAACGAACACCTCGGTTGCCTCGTCCCCGTTGCAGTGACAGTGCACGGTCAAGCCGGCCCGGTGGTACGGCTCTACGAGATCGGCCATCTGGTCGGGCGCCGTCAGCCACATGCCGTTGCCGATATGCCCCGGCGGCGGTTTGTAGTAGTGCGGCCAGCTGATGCGGGCAGTGAACCCTTGGATCGAGCCGTCCAGGATCAGCTTCACGATGCCGAAGCGCAGCTTCGAAGTCTGCTCGCCCTTCAACTGCACGCACAGCTCGGCGAGTTCGGCCGGATCGGCTGTGGCGCCGAACAGGTTCGACATTGCCACCATCACCCGGGCCGGATATGCCGGATCGCTGGTCACCTTTTTCCAGTTGCCGAGCTGTTCAGGGTCCCAGAGCTGCGTGGTGCCCAGGTCGGTCAGCAGGGTGTGCCCCGCATTGCGCGCCTCGTTCGCATAGCGCCAGCGGGCTTGCTCAGTGCGGTTGGCGTTCATCATGTCGACGAACGCGTCGGCGGCGAGCATCATGCCCGCGGGTTCGTGAAGCTCGCCATTGGGCAATCCGTCGCCGCCGCGGGCAACTCCCGGGCTGGTCGCCGTCTCGTCTATCCCGCAGCGCTCCATGAGCGCGGTGTTGATCGTGGCGAGATGCCCGCTGGCATGCAGCACCAGTGTCGGCCGATCGCCGGTCACCGTGTCGAGATGGCGTGCCACGAGCCGCTCGCCAGGGAAGTAGATGGGGTCGAGACCCCAGGCCAGCAGTGTCTGCGAGTCGTCTGTCATGTCCGCCGCGGCCTTGCCGAGACGCTCGAGGACATCGTCGATCGACGTGCAGCCGGGCCACAGCAGTCCCTGCGGGTCGCGCCGGTCGAAGTAGCCGACGTAAGTGGAGTTCCACAGCCCGCCCGACATGACGTGGCAGTGGGCTTCGATGAATCCGGGCATCAGCACGTGCTCGGCAAAACGATCGTCAACGCGGTGCTCGCCCCACGACGCCAGCTCGTCGGTGCTGCCGACGCCCAGGATGCGATCGCCCGACACTGCGACGGCTTCGCCGAAGGGAAAGGCGGGGTTGATGGTGATGACCCGCCGAGCCGGGTAGATCACGAACGGTTGGTTCGTTCCCATCAGACGTGCTCCTCTTGCGCCACGAGGTGCCCCGGCTCCACCTCGACGAGCGTCACCGGTTCGGGGGCGGTGCCGGCTTCGAAGACCGGGCTTGGCACCTCGTCGGTCTGCACCGAGCGGTCGGTCCGGCGCCGGCCGGGATCGGCGATCGGCACCGCGTCGAGCAGCCGCTTGGTGTAGTCGTGCATGGGATTCTCGAAGATGGCGCGACGCGATCCCAGCTCGACGATCTGGCCGAGGTACATCACGCCGACCCGGTGCGCGATCCGCTCCACGACGGCGAGGTCGTGGCTGATGAACAGGTACGACAGGCCCATCTCGTCCTGCAGGTCCATCATCAGGTTGATGACCTGCGCCTGGATCGAGACGTCCAGCGCCGAGACCGCCTCGTCGGCGATCACCAATTCGGGCCGCAGCGCCAAGGCCCGGGCGATGCAGATGCGCTGCCGCTGACCGCCGGAGAACTGGTGCGGGTACTGCCGCATGTCGTCGGGCGACATGCCGACCCGTCGCAGCAGGTCGGCGACCACGTCGTTGATCTCACGCTTGGGCACGGCACGATGGATCTCGAGTGGCTCCGCAATCGCCTTGCCCACCGTCCGGCGAGGATCGAGGCTGGCGAAGGGATCCTGGAAGACGATCTGCGCCTTGCGCCGGTGAGGCCGCAGCGCTCGGGGCCCGAGGCTCGTGATGTCGGCGCCGTCGAGCCGGATGGTGCCGCTGGTCGGATTCAGCAGGCGGATGATCAGGTACGCCAGCGTCGACTTGCCGCAGCCGCTCTCGCCCACCACAGCCAGCGTTTCCCCCCGACCGATGTGCAAGCTCACCTGCTCCACGGCGTGAACGCGCGCGCCATGGCTGGCTGGGAAGTGCTTGGTGAGCGCCTCGACCTCGACGATCGGTGCCGCGGCATCGTGCTGCGTCACGAGTCCGAGCCTCCGCCGCTGTCAGTCCCCGAGGCGGCGGCCGCTGCGAGTGCATCGGGGTCGATCAGGTCGAAGCGTTGCGGGGCCTCGACGCCGGACATCGACCCGAGGCGTGGCACGGCCGCCAGCAGCGACTGCGTGTACGGCTCGCTCGGCCGATCGAAGATGTCCGAGACGTGGCCGCGTTCGACCAATCGCGACTGCTGCATCACCACCACCTCATCGGCTACTTCGGCAACGACGCCCATGTCGTGGGTGATGATCAGCACGGCTGCGCCGGTCTCGCGCTGCATCTCGGCGATGAGGGCGAGGATCTGTGCCTGGATCGTCACGTCAAGCGCCGTGGTGGGCTCATCCGCGATCAGGATCGCCGGGTCGCAGGCAAGCGCCATGGCGATCATCACTCGCTGACGCATCCCGCCCGACATCTCGTGGGGGTACTGGTCGATCCGGCGCGCAGCATCAGGGATGCGCACCCGGTTCAGCATCTCCAGGGTGCGTTCGCGAGCCTCGCGGCGATTCATGCCCAGGTGCAGGCGCAACGCCTCGCCGATCTGGCTGCCGACGGTGTACACCGGGTTGAGGCTGGTGAGCGGCTCTTGAAAGATCATCGAGATGCGATCGCCCCGGATCGATCGCATCTGCGGTTCGGGCAGCTGCAGCAAGTCGTCGACGCTGCCGTCGTCATGGCGGAACAGCACCTCGCCGCTGCGGATCTCCGCCCGGGTGCCGATCTCGATGAGCCGCATGATCGACAGCGCCGTGACCGACTTGCCCGACCCCGATTCGCCCACTACCGCCAAGGTGGCACCGTCGTGCAAGTCGAACGACACGTCGCTGACGGCAACGAAATCGTCAAAGCCGACGGTCAGCCCCTGAACACGCAGCCTCGGTGCCGCGCTGTTCCCGTCGGTCGCGGCTGCTGCGCTGCTGTCGCCTCCTGCGTCGGCTGCGTTGCTGTCGCCTCCTGCGTCGGCCGTGCTCATCGATCAGCGTCCCCGCAGCTTGGGGTTGTAGGCATCCTGCAAGCCGTCGCCGATGAGGCTGAAGCTGAGCACCGTGAAGAAGATCGCCAGACCGGGGAAGGTCACCGACCACCACGCAGTCAAGAAGTTCCCCCGGTTCAGCCCGATCATCAAGCCCCAACTGGTGGTATTGGGATCACCGAGGCCCAGGAATGCCAGCCCCGCCTCGAACAGGATCGCGGTGCCCATGATGAGCGTGGCCGACACGATCAGCGGCGGCAGCGCGTTCGGGAACACCACCTTGCGAATGATGCGCCAGTCCGTGGCCCCCACCGCTCGGGCAGCCCGCACGAACTCCAGGTTCTTCAGCCTCAGGAACTCTGCACGGGTGATGCGAGCGATCCCCGGCCACGCCACCACGCCGATGGCGAACGAGATCGTGAACATCGACGGCTCGAACAGGGCCACCAGCACCATCGCGAACAGCAGGGCAGGCAGCACCTGGAAGAACTCGGTGAAGCGCATGAGGGCGCTGTCGAGCCAGCCGCCGTAGTAGCCGGCGAGCGCGCCGATGCTGATGCCGATCACGAGCACCATCGCGGCCGCCATGGCAGCAACCGTCAGGCTGGTCGTGCCGCCGCCGATCACGCCGGCCAGCACGTCGCGACCCAGATAGTCGGTGCCCAGGCGGGCCTCTTCCAACTCTCCTGGACCCGTGAGCGGGATCGCCACGATGTCCTTGGGGTCGTTGTCGTAGATCCTCGGGCCGGCGACGGTCATGAAGACGATGCCGATGAGCATCACCACGCCTGCCACTGCGGCCTTGTTGCGCACGAAGAGCCGCAGAGTCTCCCGGCCGGGGCGTCCCGATCCGCCTTCGCCACCGGCCCCCAGGCCGGGGGTGACCCCCAGATCGGCGGCTGCCACCTCACTGCGTCCCATAGCGTCAGACATTGGAGCGCTCCCGCAGGCGGATACGGGGGTCGATGATCGTGTACAGCAGGTCGGTCAGCAGGTTCGCCACGATCACCATGACCGACGACACCAGCAGCACGCCGAGCAGCACCGAGGTGTCCCGGCGCAGGATCGAGTCGAAAGCCAGCCTTCCCAGCCCCGGCCAGTTGAAGACGGTCTCGACCAGCAACGCGCCCGACAGCAGCGCCCCGAACTGCAGGCCGATCACCGTCACGACCGGGATGACGGCGTTGCGCAGCGCATGCTTGTACACCACCCGGCGCTCGCCCAGTCCCTTCGCCCGGGCGGTACGCACGTAGTCAGACTCGAGCACCTCCAGCATGGAGGCCCGAGACAGCCGGCTGTACTGCGCCAGGTAGATGAGCCCGAGCGTGAGTGCGGGCAGGACGAGGTGCTCGCCCACATCGAGCACATTCGCGAGCGCTCCCTCGCCGTAGTTCACGTCATGCCAGCCTTGGATCGGCAACAGCTCCCACGTTGACGCGAACAGGATCACCAGCATGATCCCGGTCCAGAACACCGGCATCGAGAAGCCCACGAGCGCCAACACGGTTGCGCCGTGACTGAGCGGACTCTCGGGACGTCGCGCAGTAGCGACGCCCACCATGGTCCCGGCTGCCACGGCGAACGCCAGCGCCGTTCCGACCAGCAGCACCGTGGGCCAGAGGCGCTCGATGATGAGCGATGTCACCGACCGGTTGAAGAAGAACGAGTCGCCCAGATCGCCCGTGGCAACCCTGCCGACATACGACAGCAGCTGCACGATGACCGGACGGTCCAGGCCGTACTGGGCTCGGATCTCCTCGAGCAGCTCGGGGTCGCCGGCGCCGCTCTCGCCCACGATCACCGTGGCCGGATCGCCGGGCGTGATGTGGATCAGCAAGAAGTTGAGGCACATCACTGCCAGGATCAGCCCGAGTGCTTGGGCGATCCTGGCAGCGATGGACCTCAGCATGCTCCGTCCTCAGTCGAGCCCGTGCTCGTTGGGCGCAGCTCCAGCAGTCACGTCGGCGAAGCCGAGACGAGTTCTGTACCCGCTACTGGTCCAGCCAGACCTGGTGCATGGGCGACATCTGCCCCCAGATGTTGTTGGTCGGCGGGTTCATGACCGCCGGGTTGAACGCCTGCCAGAACGAGGGCGTGTTCAGGAAGTAGATCGGTACCTCCTCAGCCACGATCTCCTGGAACTTGGCGTACAGACTGGTCCGTTCACCGGCGTCGAGCTCTTGGCCTGCTGCGGCGAGCAGCGCGTCGACCTCGGGATTGCAGTAGCCCGTGTTGTTGGTCCAGATCACGCCCACCCGGTTGTCGCACAGGTAGGTCCGGTGCACGCCGATGACGGGATCGCCCCAATTCCAGACCTGGTTGATGGTCATCTGGTAGTCCCCACCGGCGACTCGCTGTGCCCAGGTCGGGAAGTCTGGCGACACGCTCAGCTCGACTTTGATGCCGGCTTCCTCCAGCGCCTGTACCACATACTCGGCGTGGACCACGAACGCCGGCGGGATGTAGTCGATGGTGAGCTCCAGCTCGCCCTCGCCGTAGCCCGCCTCGGCCAGCAGCTGCTTGGCCCGGTCGATGTCCTTGTCGTAGTGGTTCACATCGGCGTTGTGGAACGGGCTGGCGGCGGCGATGCCGGTCGGCACCGGGAAGGTGAGCCCTTGTTCGATGACTCCCGAGAGGAAGTCGCGGTCGATCGCGTACCCGATGGCCTGGCGCACTCGCACATCAGACAAGGCAGGGTCGTTCAAGTTGAACTCCAGCCAGTTGATCTGGCCGATGGCCTCGTGGCCCTGAGCGGTCACCTCCACGTCGGGGTTGTCCATCAGGCGAAGCACATTTGCTGCGGGTCCCAAGGTGGACGACAGGTGCGTCGTGCCGTTCTCGAGGCTCAGCACGATGGCCGTCGAATCGGGCGTGATCTCCATCACGATCTCGTCCAGGCACGGCGTGCCCTCGATGAAGAAATCGTCGAAGCGCTCCATCCGGATGATGGTTCCCGGCTCGTACTCGGCCAGCCGGAACGGACCCGAACCCACGAAGTCTTCGCTGTTGCGCGGGTGGGACTTCATGTCCTGGCCGTCGTCGAAGATGTGCTTCGGGATGATCGGCAGCAGGCCCGGCGACATCGCCAGCAGGATCGCCGGGTGCGGCTGGCTGAGATTGATGACCGCCGTGTGCTCGTCAGGCGTGTCCACGCTCGTCACCGGTGCATACATTGGCTTGAACGGGTGGTTGGCCTGCACCGTCTGGATCGAGAACGCCACGTCGGCGGAGGTGATGGGCATTCCGTCGTGGAAGACAGCGTCCTCCACGAGGTGCAGCGTCACCGAGAGGCCGTCGTCAGCGACTTCCCAGCTCTCGGCCAGGTACGGCATGGGGTTGTACTCGTCGTCATAGAGCAGCGGGCTCGCATTGAGCTGCGTGCCCGGCACGGCGGTCGCATAGCCCGACTGCACCGTGCCGTTGAGGTGCCGGGGCACCTGCGTGCTGCCGATGATGAGCGTCCCGCCGACGTTCTGCCCGCCATTGCACGCTGCAGCGGCCATGTCGTCGGCCATGTCATCGTCGGCCATGTCATCGTCGGCCATGTCGCCGTCGTCGGCCATGTCGCCGTCTTCGTCATGGTCGTGGCCGTCGTCTTCGTCATGGTCGTGGTCGTCGTCCATGTCGTCGGCCGCGTCGCTGCTCGAACCAGCGGCAGCCGTGGCCGCGGGCGCGGCGTCGTCACCGTCGTCATCGCTGGCGCACGACGCGGCGATGAGCGCGAATACCGCGAGCAGCGCGACCAGCAGCTGGCCGGAACGCCGCCGCGGGCCGCGTGTCGTTGTGGTCCTCATCGGGCTCTCTCCCTCCTTGGGCACACCCGCCGGTCACATCGCGACGGGTGTGATTGTTGACTTGGCCCCGTGGGACCCTGCGCTACCGTAACCGACGATGTCGTTGCCATCGACGGTGACACACGCAGTGCTCGGTGTTCAGCGCGATGGCGTCAGCAAGGTGGCTGGCCGATGAAGGTCCACTGGTTCTTGCCAACGGGCGGCGATTCTCGCGATGTGCTGCCCGACGAGCCGGGCGCGCACTGGCGGCCGCCGTCCATGGACTATCTCGCTCAGATCGCGACGGCCTGCGATCAGCTCGGCTACGAAGGCATGCTCACGCCGTGCGGGACCATGTGCGAGGACGCGTGGCTCTCCACGATTGCCTTGGCGCCGCTGACCAAGCGCGTCAAGTTCCTCGTTGCATTCCGGCCGGGCTTTCTGTCGCCGACGCTGGCGGCGCAGATGGCCTCCACCTACCAGCGGCTGTCGGGCGGGCGGCTGCTCATCAACATCGTCACCGGCGCTGAACCCCGTGAGCTGAACCGCTTCGGCGACTGGCTCGACAAGGACACTCGCTATGCGCGCACGGGCGAATTCCTGCGCATCGTGCGGGAGGCGTGGTCGGGCGAGCCGTTCGACTTCGAGGGCGATTTCTACAAGGTCGCTGCTGCCACGACCCGGGAGGCGCCCGATCCGCTCCCCGCGATCTACTTCGGCGGGGCGTCACCCGCGGCCGAGCAGATCGCATCCCAGCACGTCGACGTTTACTTGGCGTGGGGCGAGCCCCCTGACATGGTGACCGAACGGCTGGACCGCATGCGGGCCCGAGCTGCGGAACACGGTCGCACGCTGCGCTACGGCATCCGCTTTCACGTCATCACGCGGCCCGACGCAGCGGACGCTTGGGCTGTGGCCGACGACATGCTCGCGCACATAAGCCCCGAGGCCATCGCCGCTGCCCAAGCCGACTTCGCCACGACCATGTCGGAGGGCCAGCGTCGCATGGCCCAGCTTCACGCCGAGGGCAGCGGGCGGCTGGAGATCCACCCCAATGTGTGGTCGGGGATCGGACTCGTCCGTGGCGGCGCCGGAACGGCGCTGGTCGGCAGCTACAGCGAGGTGGCGGATCGCATCGCGGAGTATCACGCACTGGGCTTCGACGAGTTCATCCTGTCGGGTTACCCGCACCTCGAAGAGGCGTACTGGTTCGGTGAGGGCGTCATGCCGATCCTGCGCGAACGCGGACTGCTCGAACCGCTCGCACAGGGCTCAGACAACGCGCTGGTCTCGTCATTCCGCTGAGCTGAGCATGTCGCCCCAGCCCTCAGGCACCTCGGTTCCGCCGGATGCGCAGCGGCCGCTGCGGCTGGGCCTGCTGCGCTGCGACGACCCCGTGCCTGAACTGAGATCGATCTGCGGCACCTATTCGGACATGTTCGCTGACGTGATCGCACGCGTTGACCCGAGCGTCCGAATGGACACCTTCAGCCTTCCTGACAATCAATGGCCGAGCGATCTCGATGCCTATGACGGCTGGATGACCACCGGAACCCGAGCCTCGGTCTACGACGACGCTCCCTGGATCAGGCAGTTCGCCGATTTCGTGCGTCGGCTGCACGCCGAGCGCCGCAAGATGTTCGGCGTCTGCTTCGGGCACCAGATGATCGCCCACGCGCTCGGCGGCACGGTGCAGCGGGCTCAGCATGGATGGACGGTGGGGGCCAACGTCTGGAAGATCCACGCGCATCGTCCCTGGATGGACCCGCCTGCCGACGAGATCCGCCTCATCCACAGCCATCAGGACCAAGTCCTGTCCTTGCCGCCCGGCGGCGTCGTGCTAGCCGGCGCCGACCGATGCCCGATCGCGATGCTGGCGGTCGGGGATCACCTCGTGGGGATGCAGGGCCACCCGGAGTTCCAGCCCGAATTCGTCGGCCCGCTGTACGAGACCCGTACTGAGCTGCTCGGTGCCGATGCCGTCGCCGAGGCCAAGGCCAGCCTGGCGACGCCCTGCAACCAGGAGCTCGTCGCCGGCTGGATGCTGCGTTTCTTCGCGGGCTGCTCGGAACCGGCCTGAGGTGCGTTCAGACGCGGGCTAGGTCGCCGGCATCCAGGCAGGGCGGGTTGTCTCGTAGCCGTCGATCGCCGATGCACTGCGCAGCGTGATGCCGATGTCGTCGAGACCCTCGAGGAAGCGCTCCTGTGTTGCGTCGTCCATCGGAAACGGCTCCTCGATGCCGACGGCGGGTGCGCTGAGCATTCGCCGCTCCACGTCGATGGTCACCACGAGGTCGGGATCAGCGGCCACGGCGGCCCGCAGGCGGGCAGCGGCTTCCTCGGACACCTGCACGGGCACCAAGCCGTTCTTGGTGGAGTTGTTGCGGAAGATGTCGCCGAACCGGGGCGAGACCACGGCCACGAAGCCGTAGTCCATGAGCGCCCACACAGCGTGCTCGCGAGACGAGCCGGTGCCGAAGTTCGACCCTGCCACCAGAACCGTGGCGCCTGCGAAGCGCTCGTCGTTCAGCACGAAGTCGCGCTCGTCGCGCCACTCGCTGAAGAGCCCCTTGCCGAAGCCGGTGCGCTCCACCCGCTTGAGCCAGTCGCTGGGGATGATCTGGTCGGTGTCCACGTCAGAGCGGTCGAGGGGCACGGCGCGCCCCTCGTGCACTCGTACTGGTTCCATCAACCCTGTCCTCTCGCTCGCTGCGGCCTTGTTCCGGCTCAGGCCAGATCGTCGGGCGTGACAAAGCGGCCGGCGATGGCCGTTGCGGCGGCCACCTCCGGCGAGCACAGGTGCGTGCGCCCGCCCCGCCCCTGCCGTCCTTCGAAGTTGCGGTTGGAGGTGGAAGCCGAGCGCTCACCGGGCGAGAGCTTGTCGGGATTCATCGCCAGGCACATCGAGCAGCCCGGCTCCCGCCAGTCGAAGCCCGCTTCGGCAAACACCGCATCCAGGCCCTCGGCCTCGGCCTGCGCCTTGACGGCGAAGGAACCCGGGACAACCAGCGTGCGGACCCCGTCCGCAACCTTGCGTCCCCGGGCCACGGCCGCAGCAGCGCGCAGATCCTCGATCCGGGAGTTGGTGCAGCTGCCGATGAACACTGTGTCCACGGTGACATCAGCAAGACGTGTGCCGGCGGTCAGGCCCATGTAGTCGAGTGCTCGCTGTGCCGTCGTGGCCTCCACCGGGTCATCGAAGTCGCCCGGCGCCGGCACGGCTCCGTCGATCGGGATGACATGGGCAGGGTTGGTGCCCCACGTCACATGGGGGCGCAGCGAGGCGGCGTCGATCGTGACCGAGCGATCGAAGGTCGCGCCGTCGTCGGTCACCAGCGAGCGCCAATCGGCCACTGCGGCATCCCATTCGGCGCCGGCCGGCACGTGCCGGCGGCCCGCCAAGTACTCGAAGGTGGTCTCGTCGGGTGCCACCATGCCCGCCTTGGCGCCGGCCTCGATGGACATGTTGCAGACGGTCATGCGTCCTTCCATCGACAGGGCGCGGATGGCCGATCCGCGGTACTCGATGATGTGCCCGATGCCGCCGCCGGTGCCGATGCGCCCGATGATTGCCAGCACGATGTCCTTGGCGGTGACGCCGGCCGGCGCCTCGCCGTCCACGCTGACCTCCATCGTGGCGGGCCGGCTCTGCGGCAGCGTCTGGCTGGCCAGGACGTGCTCCACCTCGGAGGTGCCGATGCCGAAGGCCAGCGCTCCGAACGCGCCATGCGTTGAGGTGTGACTGTCACCGCAGACCACCGTCATGCCGGGCAGCGTGAGGCCCTGCTCGGGGCCGATGACGTGCACGATTCCTTGGCCCGGATCGCCCATCGGGTACAGCGTGATGCCGAACTCGTCGCAGTTCGCCCGCAGCACCTGCACCTGCTTTGCCGAGATCGGGTCGGCGATCGGCAGGTGCAGATCGGCGGTGGGGACGTTGTGGTCTTCGGTCGCCACGGTCAGGTCGGGGCGCCGCACGGTGCGCCCGGACATGCGCAGACCGTCGAAGGCCTGGGGCGAAGTGACCTCGTGGACGAGGTGCAGGTCGATGTAGAGCAGGTCTGGCTGCCCACCGCCGGTGCGGACGATGTGGCGGTCCCAGACCTTCTCGCTGAGCGTGCGCGGTCGTGTCATTCAGGCCTCGATTGCGATGATCTCGATGCTGAGCTGGTTGCCGTTGGCCTCATAGGTGACCGTCTCGCCCGCCCGGGCGCCTTCGAGCGCCTGGCCCATCGGCGAGCCCGGCGACACCACTTCGATGCCGGTCCGGCGTTCCTCGATCGAGCCGAACAAATACTGCTCGACGTCATCGTCGCCTTGGAAGCGAACGGACACCACCAGACCCGGCGCCACGACGCTGCCGTCGAAGCTGCCTTCGGCGTCGGAGACGATCTCGCAGTTCTCCAGGATCGACTTCAACCGCATGATGCGGCCCTCCATCTTCCCCTGCTCCTCTTTGGCTGCGTGGTAATCGCCGTTCTCCGAGAGGTCCCCCAGCAGCCGGGCTGTCTCGATCTGAGCTGCGATATCGATGCGGCCCCGCCCGGTCAGATCGGTGAGCTCGGCTTGGAGTCGATCGTAGGTCTCTGCTGAGATGTGGTGGATCTCGGGCACCCCGCGAGGTTACCGAGGGGTTCTCAGGGCACACTCATTGCCGCAATTGCGCCTGGTTGAGGGGACTCCACAGTGACTCATCGCATCGCAGTCATCGGCGGCGACGGAATCGGACCCGAGGTCATCTCGGTTGCGCTCGATGTGATTGCCGCCGCCGGAGCCGGCATCTCGACGACCGAATTCGAGCTGGGCGGGCATCGGTACCTGCGGGACGGCACGGTGCTCGACGACGACACGCTTGAGGAGCTGCGCACGTTCGACGCGATCTTGCTCGGTGCCGTCGGCACGCCCGATGTGCCGCCAGGCGTCATCGAGCGCGGTCTGTTGCTGAAGGCCCGCTTCGAGCTGGATCTGTACGTGAACCTGCGCCCCTTCACCCTGCCCGACGGCCACAGCTTCACGGTGATCCGCGAGAACACCGAGGGCACCTATGCCGGCGAGGGCGGGTTCCTGCGCAAGGGCACGCCGCACGAGATCGCGACCCAAGGGTCGGTCAACACGCGGATGGGAGCTGAGCGCGCCATCCGGTACGGCTTCGAGCTGGCCCGTTCACGGGAGCGCCGCCACCTGACGCTGGTCCACAAGACCAATGTCCTGACCTTCTCCGGCGATCTGTGGGAGCGCACGTTCAACGAGGTCGCCGGCGAGTACCCCGATGTCGAAACTGCGTACAACCATGTCGACGCCGCCTGCATTCACTTCGTGGAGGATCCGCACCGCTATGAGGTGATCGTCACCGACAACCTCTTCGGCGACATCCTCACCGATCTCGGCGGTGCCGTGGCAGGCGGCATCGGACTGGCGGCCTCAGCCAATCTCAATCCGGATCGCACGGGCCCGTCGCTGTTCGAACCGGTGCACGGGTCGGCACCCGACATTGCCGGCAAGGGTCTCGCCAACCCGACCGCAGCCGTCCTGTCGGCGGTGCTCATGCTGGAGTTCCTGGGGGAAGCCGCCTGCGCCGAGCGGGTGCGCGCTGCGTGCGACGCCGTCATTGCGGACGATGCCGTGCCCGATGTGGGCACCGAGGAGATCGCCAAGGCGATCCTGTCCGGCGTCGAGCAGGGATAAAGCTGTCATGAGCACATCTGACGCTGGCGATACGACACCAGAGCCCGGCTCTTCGGCACCGCTCGTGCGCGAGGGCGCACGCGATCCGGCATGGCCGGAGCGCGTCGAGATCTTCGACACGACGCTGCGCGACGGCGTCCAGTTCGAGGGCATCTCGGTGTCCTCCGAGGACAAGCTGAAGGTGGCCCGCCAGCTCGACGCACTGGGCATTCACTGGATCGAGGGCGGCTGGCCCGGTTCGAACCCCAAGGACGAAGAGTTCTTCGCCCGGGCGGCGACAGAGCTGCATCTTGAGCACGCCACGCTGGTGGCGTTCGGCTCCACGCGCCGGCCCCGCGGCCGAGTCGACGACGACCAGACCTTGGCGGCGCTCGTCGCGGCCGGAACGTCCACGGTGTGCATTGTGGGCAAGTCATGGGACTACCACGTCACCGAAGCACTCCGGCAGCCGCTCAGCGAAGGGGTCGCCATGGTCGGCGACTCGATCGAGTTCCTCAAGGGGGAGGGGCTGCGCGTCTTTTTCGACGCAGAACACTTCTTCGACGGCTACAAGCGCAATCCGGAGTTTGCGCTGCAGGTGCTCGAAGCAGCGGCTGTCAACGGCGCCGACTGTCTGGTGCTGTGCGACACGAATGGCGGCTCGCTGCCCCATGAAGTGGAGACGATCGTGCGTGACGTGGTCGGCCACTTCGACGGCATCCAGATCGGCATGCACACCCAGAACGACACCGGCTGTGCCGTCGCCAATGCCGTCGCGGGGGTGGTCGGCGGCGCAACGCACGTGCAGGGGACCGTCAACGGCTACGGGGAGCGCACGGGCAACTGCGACAACACCGTGCTGGTTCCGAACCTCACGCTCAAGATGGGCATCGAGACTGTTCCGCGCGAGTGCCTGTCGCGCTTCACCTCGGTGGCGCATCACGTCGCCGAATTGATGAACATGCCGCCGCAGAACCAGCAGCCGTATGTAGGGGCCTCCGCATTTGCCCACAAGGCGGGCTTGCACACCAGCGCCATCGCGCGCCGCCCCGACAGCTATGAGCACGTCGACCCGGCGGCAGTGGGCAACAGCACACGCTTCCTGCTCGGCGACCTGTCCGGGCGCGCGTCGGTGGAGCTGAAGGCGGCTGAACTCGGCATCGAGATCGACAAGGCCGCGATGTCCGGGGTCGTCGACGAGCTGAAGCGGCTCGAGCATGCCGGCTATCACTTCGAAGCCGCCGATGCCTCGCTGGAGATGCTGCTGCGGCGGGCGGCAGGCCAGACCTTCGACTTCTTCCAGGTCGAATCGTTCAAGGTGCTGGTCGAGCGCGGCCGCGAGGCCGAGTTCGACACGGAGGCAACGCTGCGCATCGTCGTCGGCGGCGACCGGCGGGTGACGGTCGGCGAGGGGGACGGTCCGGTGAACGCGCTCGACAACGCGTTCCGGCAAGCCGTGCGCGACGACTATCCCGAGCTCGATGCCATCCGCTTGACGGATTACAAGGTCCGGGTGCTGGATGCCGACCGGGGCACCGAGGCCGTCACAAGGGTGCTCATCGACTCCACCGACGGGGAGACGACCTGGACGACTATCGGCGTCTCGGAGAACATCATCGAGTCCTCATGGCTGGCTCTGCGCGATTCGGTCATCTATGCGCTCATGCGTCATCGCCTGGGCGACAGCCCGAGCAGGTAGCAGCCTTCGATGTCGAGATCGAACCCGGCCGTGTCGGTCCCGGCTTCATAGACTGCGCGGCGATGGCTGCGCCACGCCACGTCCGGGTCGAACCGCTCTCGGTGGTCCGGTCGTACTCCTCGCCCGAAGTCACGCCTCGGCGCTGGGAGGCTGCCCGTCCTGGTGACTTGACCAGCGGTCAGCCCACGGGTGCGCTGCGGGGGCACCAGGGGCCCGACCAGGGCTATGCCTACGGGCTGGTCCATCTCTTCGAAGATCGGGTGTACCTCACCGAGCATGAGGATCGTCACGACGTCGACGCAGGCTGCGTGGCCGTCGCGCTCAAGCGCGCGTCGATCTTCGGGCGAGCGCCGGTGGTGTGGGATCTCGAAGCGGGGTACTTGGCGTTCGGCTTCCTCGACCAGCACCCCCCAGCGGAGCTGGTCGCGCGCCGCGAGCCGCTGTTCGAGGGAGCAGCAGAGGCACACCACTACAAGCACGTCCGGGAACTGGTCGCCTGCGTCCCTGCCGAAGTGCTGTCCCTGTCCCCGTCGGCGCTCAGGCGCCGGTATGAAACCGATCCGCTGACACTGACTCGAGACCCAGAGCAATGAGCACCCGAACCGCCCCGCCCGACGCGACGATGACTGCCCAGTCCGACCGTGAGCTCTTGCGGCTGCATCGCCGGGCGTGCACCGACTTCGCCGCCAGGATGCGGTTGCCTGCATGGGAGCACATGGGCATGGGTTTGGCCCCGCCGCTGGACAGCCACACCGTGGCCGACCTGCTGGAGCGAGCAATCGACGGCAATCTCGCTGCCGCGGCCGAGATGAGCGGGCAGCCGGCACCGGCACCGGTCCGCATCCCGACGCCCGCGGCTGGCGCAGGCTTGGCCTTCGGCGCCCGCGCGCAAGATCGTCCCGATCCGACTCAGCCAGTGATCGAGAGCGTCCGCACCGTGCTTGCCGTCGCCGCCGGCCTCGATGCAGGCGCCGGGTTCAGCCCGAGGCTGCGCGACCTGCTGTGGACGCGAGTCACCGAGTTGACGGTGTTGGGATACGACCTGCAGCAGGCCATCAGCGCCGGTGCGGGTCTCGACGAGCTGCTGGTGGACCGGATACTCGCTGCAGCCCCCGCCGTGACGGTCTGGCCCGGGCTCGATGTGCTCCCGGTCGACCTGTCCACCCCGCCGCTGCAACGACTGCTGGCGATGGCGGGCAGGCCGGTGGGCCGCTGGGTCGATTCCAGCGACCCGAATTGCAGCACTGGCCAGTGCTGAACGGCGCCGCAGGCGACGATCACCAGCTGACTCGGCGCCCGCGGCTGCGATTCGCGCCGGCGCCCACCGGGCTGCCGCACTTGGGCACGGCGCGCACGGCGCTGTTCAACTGGCTGTATGCCCGTCATTGCGGCGGGGAGATGGTGCTGCGCATCGAGGACACCAACGCGGAGCTCGCCACCGCCGCCCACATCGATCAGATCTTGGAGATGCTCTCCTGGCTCGGGCTGGACTTCGACGGCGCCCCCGTCTTCCAGAGCCAGCGCGGTGCCCTCTATCACGCCGCAGTCGACCGCTGGCTCGACGAGGGACGGGCATATGTCGACGACGGAGCGGTGCGGTTCGCTGTGCCCGACGAGGGTGCAACGTCGTTCGACGACATCGTGCGGGGTCGCGTCGAGTTCCCGAATGCGTCGATCGACGACTTTGTCGTCCGCCGCAGCGATGGCAGCGCGACCTTCTTTGTTGCCAACGCGGTCGACGATCTCGACCTCGGCATCACGCACGTCGTGCGAGGCGAAGATCTGCTGAACACCACTCCGAAGGTGGTGCTGCTGCGAGCGGCGCTGGACGCGACCGACATGCCGACATTCGCCCACCTGCCGCTCATCGTCAACAAGCAGCGAAAGAAGCTCTCCAAGCGGCGCGATGACGTGTCGCTCACCAGCTATCGCGACCAGGGCGTGCTGCCGGAGGCCATGGTGAACTACCTCGCACTGCTGGGGTGGGGACCACCCGATGACGTCGAGGTGCGGCCGCTCGACGAGATCGTCGACTTGTTCGATCTTGCTGACGTCAATGCGGCACCCGCCATGTTCGACCTGGACAAGCTCACGGCGATCAACGGCGAGTACCTGCGGGCCCTCGACGACGCCGGCTTCGCCGCTGCCGTCGCGCCGTGGGTGCGCGCGGAACCGTGGGGCGCTGATCTCGATGCAGCGACTCTGAGCAAGGTCGCACCGCTCATCCGCGAGCGCACCCGCCTGCTTGGCGACGCTCCCGATCGCATCGCCTTCCTCTTCGCTGAGCCCCGGATCGACCCCGACGACTGGGCCGCAGCGATGACAGCGCCAGCGAGCGACATCCTCGATCGCGCGCGCACCGCGTTCGCCGAGTCGGACTGGAGCGCCGCGACGCTGCACTCGGAGCTGCGCGCGATCGGAGAGAGCTTCGGCTTGAAGCTGGGCAAGGCGCAAGCGCCGGTTCGCGTCGCGACCACCGGCCGCGCGGTGGGACCCCCGCTGTTCGAGTCGCTCACGCTGCTCGGCCGGGAAGCCACGCTCGCGCGCCTTGATGCCGCGCTGGCCATGCTCGCGAGAGCGGCTGATTTCGGGGAATAGCCGAGGCTGCCGAAAGAGCAGCAGCGCTAGCCTGTCCCCGCCCTCGGGGATGGTGTAATTGGCAACACAACTGGTTCTGGTCCAGTCATTGGGGGTTCGAGTCCTCCTCCCCGAACCAGGCGGTCGGCGGTCAGTCCCCACGCATCCCGCGCTGCCGCCAGTCGGCAAACATCGACATCAGCGCCATGGCCGGCACGATTTGCACCACGCGTCGATTTGTGACCTAGCATCACCCGCTGGCCCGGCCCGCTTGAGGCTCCATGCGGAAACTCACGCTGCGGGGCCGACCTGATAACTTGCCTGCGGCCGGTCACCTGATCGGCGAGGACCGGAGGGGGTTCAGCGCGTGGCGTTGCTCGAAGTCCAAGACATCTCCGTGCAGTTCGGCGGCATCCGTGCGCTCGACGATTTGTCCTTCTCTCTGGACGAGGGACAGATCCTGGGTCTCATCGGACCGAACGGTGCGGGCAAGACCACGCTCTTCAACGTGGTCAGCCGGATCTACGACCCGACGACCGGCTCGGTGACGTTTGACGGGCACGATCTGCTGGCCATGCCGGCACACCAGATCAGCCGCGTCGGCGTCTACCGCACATTCCAGAACTTGGCGCTCTGGCACGGCATGACCGTGATCGAGAACGTGATGGTGGGCGACCACACCAACACCAAGGCGAACTTCTTCACCGCTGCGTTCCGCCTCGGCACCCGCAACGAGGAGAAGGATCTTCGCCGCCGGGCGTGGGAGGCACTCGAAGAGCTGGGCCTCGAACAGTACGCCTACCACCCTGCCGCTGGTCTGCCCTTCGGCACGCTGAAGCGCATCGAGCTAGCCCGGGCACTGATCTCCAACCCGCGCCTCATCATGCTGGACGAGCCGGCGTCAGGCCTGACACACCAAGAGGTTGACTCGCTCGCTCAGGATGTCAAGGACATCCGCGACCGGCACAACCTGTCGGTCCTGCTGGTGGAGCACCACATGCGCATGGTGCTCAACATCAGCGAGCACTTGGTCGTGCTCAACTTCGGCCGCAAGATCGCCGACGGTCACCCCGACGTCGTTCGCAACGACCCGGAGGTCATCGAGGCGTACCTGGGGAGTTCTTCATGACAGACATGATGCTGAAGGTCGAGGACCTCCACGCGCGCTACGGCGCCGTCGAGGTGCTACGCGGCCTCGATTTCGAAGTGCCCGACGGCAACGTCGTGGTGATTCTCGGCGCCAACGGTGCCGGCAAGACCACAACGCTGCGGGCGTTGTGCAACATGTGCACCACCACCGGCACGGTCACGATGGAGGGCGACGACATCTCCCGTGCCAAGACCGCCGACATCGTGCGGCGCGGCGTCGCCCATGTACCCCAAGGCCGGGGGACATTCCCCGAGCTCTCGGTGATGGACAATCTCAAGATCGGCGCCTACACCCGCAAAGACAACGAGGTGAATGCCGACGTCGACCGCTGGTTCGAGATCTTCCCCCGGCTCGAAGAGCGCCGGGATCAGCTCGCTGGCTCGCTCTCAGGCGGTGAGCAGCAGATGCTCGCCGTCGCCCGGGCGCTGATGTGCCGGCCGAGGCTGCTGCTGCTCGACGAGCCCTCGCTGGGTTTGGCGCCGCTCATCATCGAAGACCTCTTCGAGCGCTTCGCCCAACTCAACAAGGAGACCGGGCTGACGATGCTGCTCGTCGAGCAGAATGCCAACCTGGCGCTGGACATGGCCGATTACGGCTACGTGATTGAGAGCGGCGAGATCGCTCTGCATGGACGAGCCGATCAACTCAAGAACGATCCTGCAGTGCAGGAAGCGTACTTGGGCGCGTGATTCATAGGTACGGGGGCACACCGTGAACTGGAACTTCGAGATCCTCCCGGATTTCATTTTCAACGGTCTACGCGACGGCGCCGTGTACGCCGCCGCCGCATTGGCGCTGGTGCTGATCTTCAAGGCCACGACGCTGATCAACTTCGCCACTGGCGAGCTGGCCATGCTCGGCGCGTTTTTCGTCTATGTGCTCAACATCGAGCAGGGTCTGTGGCTCTGGCTCTCGATTGCCATAGCGATGCTCATCAGCGCCGGAATCGGCGCGGCCGTCGAGCGAACGCTGGTCAGACCGTTCGACCCTGCCGACCACTTGCCGGTGGTGCTCATCACCCTAGGTCTGTTCCTCATCATCAACGCCGTCGCGGGTGATGTCTGGAACTACCAGGTACGGCGGGTGAACGACCCCTTCGGCCAGTTCCCGAGCTGGGTCCCGAACGGCAGCGAGCTCAAGACTTCGAGCGAGGGCACCATCGCGTGCCTCAAGAATGCCGACGGCGCCTTGGCCGAGGTGGCACCCGGCACCGCCGGCGCCGACATGTGTGAGATGGTGGGTCGAACCTTCTTCGAAGTCATCGGAGCCCGCCTCCACTACCGCACCATCGGCACCTGGATCGCACTGGCCCTTGCGTTGATCGCACTGGCGGTCATCTTGGGCAAGACGAAGGCGGGTCTGGCCTTCCGTGCAGTGTCTTCCAACACCGAGTCAGCCCGGCTGGTCGGTGTCAACACCGGGCGCACGCTGGGGTTCGGCTGGGCGCTGGCCTCCGTGTTCGGCACGCTGTCTGCCGCCTTGGTGGCTCCCGCTCTGGGCGGCGTCAACCCCAACATGATGCTGACGATCCTGATCTACGCCTTGGCAGGAGCCGCTCTGGGCGGTCTCGACAGCCTCGGTGGCGCCGTCATCGGCGGCTTGGTCGTGGGGCTCATCAAGTCGGTCCTGGTCTCATGGTTCGGCGTGGTCGTGCTGGGCCAGGCCTATTTCTCGATCTTGCAGCTGGCAACAGCGTTCCTGCTGATCTTGATCGTGCTGTTGTTCCGTCCAGCGGGTCTCTTCGGAACCCGCCGCATCGAGCGCGTCTAGCTCAACGACCCAAGGGGAGTTGCTGAGGTATGAGTTCACCACTGCTCATCGTTTCCAAGGGCAGCACACAGCATCGCCAGTGGCGGTTCTTGAGCTGGGGCTACGCCGTGGCACTGGCGATCCTGGTGCCGCTGGTCCTGCAGCCGTTCGAGATCGGCAAGATGAACCGCGCACTGGTCCTCATGGTGGCCGTGCTGGCGGTCAACCTGGTCGTGGGCTTCAACGGCATGCTCGCGCTGGGGCACTCGGCGTTCATGGGCATCGGTGCATTCGTTGCCGCGTCGATGGTCCAGGACGAGCTCTGGGATTTCTGGATGGTCATCCCGGTTGTCGTGATCGTCGGGTTTGCCATCGGCATCATCGTGGGCCTGCCGGCGCTGCGTGTGCGAGGTCTCTACCTAGCCTTGGTCACCATCGCCCAGGCGGCGGTGTTCCCGACGCTGGTGAACATCGACGAGCTGGGCATCGCGCGTCGTACCGGTGGCCCGAACGGACGAGACGTCATCGAAGAAGTCGACCGGCAGGAGAGCGGCTTCTCCAGCTTCTTCGAGTGGCTGCCCGGCGTCGACGGTGCGCGTGGCGCGAATGCGTACCGCTACTGGATCTTGCTGCTGATGACGGTGATCGTCATTGCGTTGGTGCGCAACATCATGCGCAGCCGGCCGGGCAGGGCGGTGCTCGCGATCCGCGACAGCGAGGCAGGTGCCGCCGTCTACGGAGTGAACCTGCCGCTGTACAAGACCGTGAACTTCGCTTTGAGCGCCTCGCTGGGTTCGCTGGCGGGCCTCATGTGGTGCCTCGACAAGGGCTTCGTGGCCGGCCAGGACTTCACGTTCCTGCTGGCAGTCGACCTCATCATCGGCTTGGTGATCGGCGGTGTCGGCACCCTGCAAGGCTCTATCTTCGGCGGCTTGTTCGTGGTGTGGGTACGAGATCTCACCAAGAGAATCTCCATCCCGCTGGGCTTCTACACGCTCGACGGTGACGGCCCCCTCTCCGCGGCCATCTTCGGCCTCATCCTCATCCTGTTCACCTTCTTCGCTCCGGGCGGCATCGCCTCGATGGTCACGGCGATACAGAAGAAAATCATCCAGGTGGTCCCGCTGACTCCCTCAGGCGACCCCATCACACCGCTCGCGAGCCTCGACCCCGGCCCGTCCTCCACGCGAGCCTCCTGGGCGATGAGATTCGCCGTCGCCGGCCCGGTGCTGCTGGTGATCGGCTGGGTGCTGATGAACGTCGACAACCTCATCGTCGGCACGCTCGCCTTCTCATTGCGCTTCGCCATCGTGGTGCTCGCACCGATCATTGTGTTCGTCTCCATGAACGAGCTTCGAGCGGTCAAGGCCGGCTTGCGCGGCGAGGACGCTGCTGCGGTGAGCTCGCAGGCCAAGGCGGCCGGAGTCCTTGGAGTGCTGAGCTTCGCTTATATCCAGGCCTTTGCCTTGAACATTGCGCTGCGTGCCCACCACGTGGGTCATCTGGCCCGCGAAGCGGTGGCAGTGAACCCCGACGGCAAGACGGTGCCTGCGATCCCGCTCGTCAATGAGGCAGCGAAGGCGAAGGACTTTGTGGGCACATCGGGCGAATTCTGCGGCACCTCGCCCACGGGCGAGATCAGCGACATGTCGGTCAGCGAGCTGTGCAACGTGGCATCCGATGCCATCGATGCCTCTGAGACGTCGGTGGGCTTCTGGCTCATCGGCTGGCCGACGCAGAGCATGCTGTCGCTGGTGTTGAGCATCATCGTCATCGTGGTGACGGTCTTCGTCGGCCTGCGGTACTTCGTCTTCGCCGACGAGAAGGTCGAAACCTCTCCGGCTCCGGCGCCTGAGGACGTCGGCGCCTCTTCGTAGATGTAGAGCGGCGCATCACGGCGCCCTGCGCCTGCGCTGGAGCGCAGAAGCGTGACCTGCACTGCTGAGGGCTGAGCGGCCGCAATGGACTTCGCCTTCATCGTTTTCGACTGGTCGCTGCTGCTTCAGCGAATCTTCGACGCTCTGTTCAACAGCGCCATCTATTCCTCGCTGGCGCTGGCGCTGGTCATCATCTTTCGATCCACTGGGCTGCTGAACTTCGCGCAAGGCGAGATGGCCACGTTCTCGGCCTACATCGCATTCGTCCTGCTCAGCGGTGCCGCGCCCGGCGTGACCGGGGGAGGGCTGGCATCGTGGATCGGGGCGCCGCTGGTGACTCCGTTGGCGATCGGTCTCGCCGTCATCATCGGCATCGGAGCCGGTGCCACAACCGAGCGTGTCCTGATACGACCATTACGCAACGCGCCCGAACTCGCACTGGTCAACGTCACCATCGGCATCCTGCTTGCCCTGAATTCGCTGATGGGCCAATGGTGGGGCACCGGGCCCCGGGTTTTCCCGGCGTTCTTCCCGTCATCCCCGGGTGACCACATCGACATCTTCGGAGCCCGGATCCGGTTTTCGACAGTCGGTGCCTGGATCGTCCTGCTCTCGCTCTTGGTATTGCTGGCGCTGCTGCTGCGCTACACGCGAGCCGGACTCGCTTTTCGGGCGGTGTCGATCGATCCCGAGTCGGCTGCTCTGAACGGCATTCGCGTGGGTCCGACGCTGATGTACGGCTGGGCGCTGGCCGCAGGCCTCGGGGCCATCGCCGCGAACATGAGCGCGAACTCTGTGCTCCTTGAACCCACCATGATGGTTCGGGTACTCGTGTATGCCTTCGCTGCGGCGACGCTGGGCGGCCTGGACTCGCCCAAGGGAGCGCTGGTCGGCGGGGTGGTCATCGGTCTCAGCCAGACACTGATCCCGGCCTATGTGCCGTTCATCGGCTTCGAGCTCAGCGTGCTCCCGGCCCTCGTCGCCATGGTGGTCGTGCTCATCGTGCGTCCGGCCGGCCTGTTCGGCACCCAGCGGATCGAGCGAGTGTGAGCGACGACAACTGGCCCACGCCGATGCCGCGGCCCGGCGATGGCGACGGCGACGAGACGTCGGGCCTAGACGCCAGCGTCGTCGGCGTGTTCGCCCCGCGAGACGAGCCAGTCGAGACAACAGCGGCAGAGACTGAGCCGGTCCCCGCAGGACCGGTCGCACCCGAGCGCGGCCGGCAGGCCCTGGTCGTCGATGATGAACCGGCGCAGATCCGTCCCACAGGACGTCGGCGCATCAGCCCGCTCAGCTGGATTGGCGGCCTGCTGTTGGGTGTGTGGCTGGTGGCGATGCCGCTGACGAGCTCGGTGACGGAATTGCGGCAGAACACCCAGATCATCGTCATGGTCCTGGCAGTGCTGGGTGTGAACATTGCCACGGGCTACGGCGGCATGATCAGCCTGGGCCATGGGGTCTTCGTGGCCGTCGGCGCATTCGCCGCCGCGTATGCGGTCGACGACTTGGCATTGCCGTGGGTCATCTCGATCCTGGCTGGTGCCGCGTTCGCGGGTGCCGTCGGTGCACTGGTGGGCCTGCCCGCACTTCGCATCAAGGGCATCCACCTTGCACTGGTGACGCTCGGGCTCGCCATCGTGTTCCAGCCGCTCGCAAAGCGGGTCCCGGCGTTCTCGGGCGGCGTCAGCGGCAGAGCGGTCGGTGCCGAATTGGTACCGCCGTCGTGGTTCGGCACCACACGCTGGGCCGAAGGGCTGTATCGCTACCTCATCTGCGTGGCGGTAGTGGCGTTGGCGATGCTGATCGCTCATCACATCATCAACAGCCGACCCGGTCGCGCGATGCGCGCCGTTCGAGACAACGACACGGCGGCGGCGGTGTACGGGGTCAACCTGGTGGCCTCCAGGGTCAACACATTCGCTGTGAGTGCGTCCTTGGCAGGTCTGGCTGGCGCCCTCGGCATCGTCCTCGTGCCGTTCACCTCGCAGGAGTCGTTCCCCTTCACAGAATCGTTGGTGCTGTATGCGACAGCTGTTCTGGGCGGGCTCGGCTCGTTGTGGGGCTCGGTGCTGGGTGTCGCCATCAGGGAGGTTTTCTCGAGGATCGGCGAGCTGCTCGGCGACGTCAGCGGACTCGGTCCGCTCGGCGAGTTCCTGCGGCTGCTCGACGAGGAGCAGTTCGTGTTCGGCGTGCTGCTCGTGGCGCTGACGTTCGTCTTCCCGCGCGGTCTCATCGGATTGTTCAATACCCACCGAAGTGATCCGGTGCCGCCGGCAGCTCGAAACCGAACGCGCACTTGAAATCGTTGCAGAATTGACATACCCACCCGGTGACCAGCCCCGAGGCGCGAACTAGCGTCTCGGTAGACCGGCTGAGGCATCTGTGCGATTCCGCGCCGGTTTGTCTTTTGAAACCGAAATGGGGAGACACAACATGACCAAGCGTCGAATGTGGCGCTTGCTGGCTCTGCTGTTCGCGTTCTCGCTCGTTGCCGCTGCGTGCGGCGGCGGCGATGACGACGCGGATGACGGCGGCGCCGGCGAGACAGAAACCGAGACCACCGCAGCGGCCAGCGAGGACGAGGCGATGGACGAGGAGGAAATGGCCGAAGAGGAAGAAGACGAGGGCGCCACTGGCGCTCTCGGCGGCGCCGCGGCCGAAGAGGACATCGAAGCAGCCGTTGCCGGCGAGGACGAAGACGAGGAGATGGCCGAAGACGAGATGATGGAGGAGGAGGAGATGATGTTTGATCGCTCCACCCTCGAAGGCATCTTCGAAGAGGCCGCTGCACGCCGCGCCAAGGCCGTTGCTGACCTGACCGCGAAGATCGAGTCGGGCGAGTACGGCGTCGGCGACGACGGCATTCTGAACGGTCCTGCTGGCTTCACCATCGACATCGGCGCGTGCCCCGACGACTGGTCGAATACGACGGGCATCACCGATAGCCAAGTCCGGATCGGTCACACCACGGCTCAGTCGGGCAACCTGGCTGCCTACGGCAATATCGCCTACGGCTGGGAGAACTACTTCGACTGGATCAACGAGAACGACCCGATCATGGTCGGCGGCTCTCCTCGCGATCTGACGCTCATCATCAAGGACGACGCGTATGTCGCCGCTCAGACGATCGAGTTCGTGGACGAGCTGATCGAGGCGGAGAACGTGTTCTCGATCCTGACGCTCGGCTCGCCGAACACGCTTGCGGTGTACGACAAGATCAACGAGGAGTGCATCCCGCACCCGTTCGTGATGACCGGCCACCCGGCTTGGGGCGACCCGGTGAACCACCCGTGGACCACCATCATGCAGATGTCGTACTCGACCGAGTCGATTCTGTGGGGCGCGTGGATCCGGGAGAACCTGTCTGACCTGCTGCCGGTGAAGGTTGCCGGTCTGGTGATGGACAACGACTTCGGTCTGGCTTACGAGTTGGGCTTCGAGGAGTGGGCACACGCCAACACCGACGTGGTGAGCGAGTACCTGCCCGTGCGTCACGACCCGGCGGCGCCGACGCTGACCAACGAGATGACCACCATCTTGGCGTTCGAGCCTGATGTGTTCATTTCGATGACGGCGGGCAACCCGTGCTTGCTGGCTGTCCAGGAGGCCGGCCAGAGCGGTCTGTACGACGACATCAACGACAAGGGCGGCGCGCTGTTCACGCCGTCGGTGTGCAAGGGCATCGAGGCGTACATGAAGCCTGCCGGTGATGCGGCGGACGGCTGGTGGATCATCGGCGGCGGATCGAAGGACTCCACCGACCCGAAGTTCATCGATGAGCCGTTCATCGCCTTCGCGAACTCCAACCTGGAGGCCGCGGGCCTTGACCCGGCTGTGTCGCTGTACGCCATCGGCTACACCTACGGCTATCCCTACGGCGAGGCACTGCGCATTGCTGCCGAGCTGCCGGGCGGCCTGACCAGGACGAACTTCATCCTGGCGGTGCGGTCGATCGACATCTACCACCCGATGCTTCTCGACGGCATCATCACCCAGCTCAACGGCAACGCCGACGCGTACTTCGTTGAGGGTTCGGACTTCAGCCAGTTCAACGCCACGGAGCAGACCTGGACCCAGGTCGGCGACGTCGTGGACGTCAACGGCAAGTCGACCAACTGCGCCTGGGACAAGGACAACGGCGGCTGCCGCTAGGCAAACGCCATCAGGCGATCAGGCGCTCTGCGTCTGATTCCTGACTGACCGAGACGGTCAACACAGAGGGCCGGCGGGCACGTCCCGCCGGCCCTCTCGCGTCGGTGCTGCCGAACTTCGCTTGTCGACGAACGTCTGGGGAGACGTCAGCCACCGTCGACGATTGTCTTGACGCCTTCGACGACACGCTGCATGTTGGCCCGCAGCACCTGCCGCCGCCGATTCAGCACCCGCTGCTCCTTGGCGGGATCGCGCAGTGCCATCGGCACGGTGCCGTTGTTCTCCTGGCCGATGAGCATCGAGAAGCGCAAGCGGCTGCCGCCGCCCTGCTCGGCGAGGTCGAACCGCCAGACCGCTCCGGGGTTCTCGGTGTCGGTGACCCGCCACTCGAACGCAGTCCGTTCTTCCCACGCAGTCACGATGCAGTCGGTCTCCCAGTCGAAAACGTCCGGGATGGAGTTGCGACCCGCGAAGGTCGAGCCGACACCCGGATCGCCCGCTGAGGTCCATTCGGCGCCGAGGAACTCCTCGGAGAACTGGGCCGGCATGTTGATGTCGCTGATGACCTCCCAGACGGCGCGGGGCCGGGCGTCGGTGTCGATCTCGACCACCACGCCCTGCCCGTCGGCGACCCGCGCAGTGCCGTCAGCGCTGGGTCGCTGACGTGTGTAACCCCACTGGTCGAAGTACGTGATCTCGCTGGCCGGCCTGCGTGGTGCCGGCGAGAACTCGGTGCCCGTGGTGTAGGCGACGGGAAAGCAGACGAGTGTGGTCAGTCCTGGGGGCATGCCAAGCAGTTCGGCCACCTCGTCGGACTTGTTGTTGAGCATGGTTGCGTAGGCGGTTCCGAGCCCGCGGGAGCGCAACGCCAGGTTGAAGCTCCAGGCCGAGGGGATGGCGCTGTCGAACAGCCCCGGCCGGCCGCTGTTGTCGTGGATTCCCCAGATGGCCAGCATCACCAGCGCCGGCGCCTTCGCATAGTTCTCCACGAGGTAGGCGCTTGAGCTGACGATGTGCTCCTTGGGGTGGCCGGTGCCGTCGAGGCGCCCGCGAGCATTGATGAAGATGGTGCCGACTTCGGCGTACAGCTCTCCGAGCCGGTCCTTGAGGTCTTGGTCGCGGATCACGATCCACCGGCGGCTCGCATCGTTGCCCCCAGTGGGCGCCTGCTCCGCCAAGTCGATGCACTCGAAGATGAGCTCGTCGCTGACCCAACGGTCGAAGTCCAACCGCTTGCGCACGGCCCTCGTCGTGGTGAGCAGGCGGTCAACCTGGTCCAGATCGAAGCCGGCTTCGGAGGTGCGGTCTCCGGAATCAGAATTCTGCATTTCGGTACCCTAAGTCGCCGCTTCACTGCGGTGCCGGGGCCCGATCGCGGTGGCCGAGTGCGAGGAGCGAATCGTGCAGTTGACCGACGAGCAGCAGCAGATCCGCGAGGTGGCACGCAGCTTCGCGCAGCGCGAGATCGCTCCATTTGCCGCCGAGTGGGATCGGGACGGGGGCACCCCCCGGGAGCTCTACCAGAAGATGGCCGACGTCGGGCTCATGGGGGTGATGATCGACCCGCGTTGGGGCGGCGCCGGTGCCGACTTCGTGTCGTACGCACTCGCCATCGAGGAGATCTCCGCCGCGGACGGCGGGATCAGCAACATGATGGCGGCGAACAACTCGCCGGTTGCCATGGCAATCCAGCAATCCGGCACGGACCAGCAGCGGCGCGACTATCTCACCAGGCTCACCAGCGGCGAGTGGTTGGGCTGCATCCACCTCACCGAGCCCCACACCGGCTCGGATGCCGCGGCCATCCGCACCCGGGCTACCCGAGACGGCGACGAATACATCCTGAATGGCCACAAAGCATTCATCACGGCCGGTTCCAGCGCGGGTGTGGCGATGATCGTGGCCGTGACCGATCCGGATGCTGGCAAGCGAGGCATCACCACCTTCATCACGCCGACGGACAACCCCGGATACCAAGTCATAGCCAAAGAGTCCAAGCTGGGACATCGCACCAACGACACCTGCCAAGTCGTCTTCGAGGACATGCGCGTGCCGGCCAGTGATGTGCTCGGCGAGCCCGGCAGGGGTCTCGGCATCGCCTTGGGCAACCTGTCACTGGGCCGGATTGCAGCCGCTGCGCAGGCCACTGGCGGGGCGCGGGCGGCGCTGAAGGCCGCCCATTCCTACGCCCGGGAGCGAGAGGCGTTCGGGCGGCCGATCTTCGAGCACCAGGCGATCTCGTTCACGCTTGCCGACATGGCCACGCAGGTCGAGGCGGGACGCCAGCTCTACCTGCATGCAGCCCAGATGCGCGACCAGGGTCTCGAGTGTGCCCGGGAGGCATCGATGGCCAAGCTGTTCGCCGCTGAGATGGCCGAGCGTGTGGCGTCGAAGGCCATCCAGATCCACGGCGGGTACGGCTACCTGAACGACTATCCGGTCGAGAAGATCTACCGCGACGTGCGGGTGTACCAGATCTACGAGGGCACTTCGGAGGTCCAGAAGATGCTGATCAGCCGCATGCTCGACGGCATTGATGGCATCGACAGTTAGCAGCGCCTCAGACGCGCAAGCCGGCCGCTCTCGTCACTCGATGCCGAGCTGGCGGCCGGCCCGCCACGCCTCGGCCACGTCGCACATGCGGGTGTAGCTCACGCCGAGATCGGTCATCTGTTCGATCCACCGCTCCATCTCGTAGAGGCGGCCGCCGCGCCCGATGGCCTGGGGATGGAAGGTGACCGTGCACACTCCGTGCTGCACCTCGCTGGTCATCCATTTCACATCCGACAGGAACGTGTCGAACATCGTTCCGGGGTTTTCGAGGCCGGTCAGGATGGTGTTCTTGAACGTCACGAACTCGAGGTGCACGTAGTCGTCGAGGTGCCAGCTGAACGGCAGCTCGACCAAGTCGACCTGGGTGCCGAATTCCATCGGCCCGTCCAGCGGGAACTGGTCGCCGGTGCGCAGCCAGTAGGGCGCGTAGTCGTGTCCCATCAGCGAGGAGTCGTAGCTGAGTCCGTATTCCATCAACAGGTCGATCGTCCATGGATTGATGTCGCCTGAGGGTGCCCGGTAGCCCTTCGGGGGAGCCCCGGTCAGTGCCTCGATTTGCGCGTACGTCCGCTCGAGGATGGCGCGCTCCTCGTCTTCGCTGAGCCGGGGGTTGTACTCGTGGGCGTAGCCGTGCAGCCCGACCTCGCAGCCGGCGTCGACGACCATCTTGGCGGCATCGGGATAGGTGTCGATCGAGTGGCCGGGGATGAAGAACGTGCACGGAATGTCGTGGCGCGCCAGCAGTTTCAGGATCCGCGGCACGGCGACCGCGCCGAACTCGCCGCGCGAGATGGGCGTGGGCGTGGTCTGGCGGCGCGCGATCCACAGCGACGGTCCGTCGAAGTCGAATGTCAGGCAGACATAGCCCGCCGGGTTGTCAGGTATCGCACCGTTGCTGACGCCGTTGTCCATCGGACTCCCCCTTCGTCGTGCCGCCGCAGCAGCCGCTCGCACTTGCCGTTCTAGCCCAACGAGCCTGACCATGGCGCAGCGGGAGGCTGCCATAGGCTCGGCCGCCGTATGCGCAAGCTGATCTGCGGGCTCTTGGCAGTGAGTGTGCTTGCCGCCGCTTGCTCGACCTCGCCGGGAGAGGATGCGGGCTCCGCAATGGCTGAGCCGCCTGCGACCTCGTCAACCCCCCCGGCTGATTCGGCTGACAGCGCAGCGGGCTCCGGGGCCGCCGACGACGACATGGGGCCACCCGACACCACACCCTCCGAAGCGCCGACGCCGACGACTCAGCCGTTCTTTCCCGGTACCGAGGACGGGCGCCCGTTCCTGGAGCTGACGCTGCTGGAGAAGATCGATGAGTTCTTGGAGCTGCCGAATACTGCGTTCGCAGCGAACATCGCTGGCGAGATGGGTTTGAGCGGCGAACAGCGGTGGGTTCCGTGGATTCTGGACATCATGCGCTTCGGCGGAACGCGGAACGTGAATGACACATCGATGCGTGCGCTCGAGACCATCACGGGCATCGAGAGCTCCGGCGACTTCAACACGGACTACGTCCGGTACGGCTCGTGGTATCGCACCTACGGCATCGATCCAGGCGAGGGCTACGAGGAATACAAGCGGGTGCTGTACGCCTATGTCGCCTACGAGTACGACGAGATATTGGCTCAGGTCACCGACCGGTTGACGCTCGGGGCCATCCAGTGGGGCGGTGTGCGTCGCGGCGGGATACCGGAGTTGAACAACCCCGAGCGGCTGACGCCGGTCGAGGCCGATTTCATGACCGATGACGAGCTGGTGCTGGGCTTCGTGATCGGCGGGGAAGCCGGGGCCTATCCGGTCCGCTTCTTGGCGCGTCATGAGCTTGCCAATGACGTTGTCGGCGGCGTACCGGTGGCGCTCGGCTACTGCACACTGTGCCTGACGGCGCTGATGTTCGACCGGCGTCTGCCGAACGGCGATGTGCTGACGTTCCAGACATCAGGACTGCTGATGGACTCGAACAAGATCATGATCGACAACGAGACCGAAAGCCTCTGGAACCACCTCTCGGGCACCGCATTCGCCGGTCCGCTGGCTGGTACGAAGCTCGAGCAGTTCCCGGTGGCCACGGTGCGCTGGTCGGACTGGCTGGCCGATCACCCCGGCACGTTCACGCTGGACACACCCCCGCCGACGTTCTTCCCCGAGCTGCCCGAACGGCCGCCGATCGCGTACGACTACACGCCAGGCGCGGCGTACCGCTCGTACTACTCCAGCGAGGACCTGTGGTTCCCGACATTCGAGACTCCCGACGTGTTCGAGCTCAAGGACGAGGTGGTGACGGTCGATCGTGGCGATCACGCGCTGGCGCTGGGACTTGCTGCACTGGAGCGGGGGGATCCGTTCGTGTATGTCCTCGGTGACGAGCCGCTGGTGATCGTGCCGAACCAAGGGGGTGCCCGGGTCTACAGCGCAGCTGATGTGGAGGGGGTGCCGGCCGCAGCCTGGCGTCACGGCGCCACCGTCGAGGTGGCTCCTAGGGGAGTGCAGCACGACGAGCTGCGAGTCAACGGTGTCGACGGGCGCAATCGTGTCGACGTCCGGCTGCCGCGCATCGTGTCGTCGCAGTCGTTCTGGTTCGCCTGGTACGGCCTGCATCCCGACACTGAGATATGGCCGCCGCCCGACGGGGGCTAGGCGCCAGTTGGCAGGTCGAGGCCCCGAGGGCCGTGGCTATGCTGGCTCCTCGCATCTCAACCAGCCCCCATCGTCTAGCGGCCAAGGACACCACCCTCTCAAGGTGGCGGCACGGGTTCGAATCCCGTTGGGGGTGCTCGTGGCCGTTTCGAGCCCAGCGTCGGATTGGCACCGGCACCTGCCGGCTGGCTTGCACGCCGACGATGTCGACTTGTCGACGGGCGGCACGTTGCCTGCGGTGTGGCTGGATCGCTGGGCGGCCGACCCGCAGCGCGCCGTGGTGTGGGACGCCCAGGCGGGTTGGGTGACCGGTGCCCAATTGCTCGGGAGTGCGCAGCAGGTGGCTCGGCGGCTGGCCGCAGCCGGGGTGGGAGCCGGCGACCGCGTGCTGATGAGCGGTCCATCGTCGGTTCGGCTGGTCGCTGCACACACGGCGCTGCTGGGGATGGGCGCAGTGGTGGTGCCGCTGAACGGCGCATACCGGGCCGACGAGGTTCGCAATGTCGTGGCGGACTGCCGTCCTGCGGCGGCGCTGATCGAAGATGTCGGCAGCCCCGGCGAGTGGAGGCAGTGGATCACCTCAGCGGACCGGGCGGTGCTGACTGACGATTTCGACGTCGGCGAACTGGGCGATATCGGCCCTGACGGTGCCAGCGGCGGCGGCAGTCCCGATCTGGCAGGGCGGGTTCGCCAGCGCCGGGGCGACGAACCGGCGCTTATCGGCTACACCTCCGGCACCACCGGGCGCCCCAAGGGAGCGGTGCTGAGCCACGCAAACCTGCTGGCCTCGGTACGGGCGCTGGAGCTGGCGTGGCGATGGACGGCCGATGACGTGCTGGTGCTGGCGCTGCCGCTGTTCCACATGCACGGCCTCGGCGTCGGGTTGCACGGCACGCTCACCGTGGGTGGACGGGCCGTGCTGCTGCCGACGTTCGACCCTGACGCTGTCTTCGATGCGATTCGTGAGCACCGAGCCACGGTCTTCTTCGGCGTTCCCACGATGTACTCCCGGCTGGCGGCTTCGCCGCGCGCCGGCGAGTTGTCGGCGCTGCGGCTGTGCGTGTCGGGATCGGCACCTATGCCCGCCGAGCTGCACGACGCCGTGCGCAGGGCCAGCGGTCAGCACGTCATCGAGCGCTACGGCATGACCGAGACCGTGATGCTGGTGTCGAACCCCTATGACGAGCCGAGGCGAGCGGGCACCGTGGGATTCCCGCTGCCCGGCGTGGAAGTGCGGCTTGATGCGCTCGACGCCGACGCCGAGACCGACGCTGCGGAGATACTGGTGCGGGGCCCCAACGTGTTCTCGGGCTACTGGGAACGGCCCGAAGCCAATGCCGAGTCCTTCGATGGGGAGTGGTTCCGGACCGGCGATCTCGGCGCGTGGGACGACGGCTACCTGCGAATCGTCGGGCGGGCGAAAGAACTCGTCATCTGCGGCGGCTTCAACGTGTACCCCCGAGAGGTCGAGGAAGTCATCGCCTCCCATCCGGACGTCATCGAGTGCGCCGTCGGTGGCGAGCCCGATTCTGAGTGGGGCGAGGTGGTGGTTGCCTATGTCGTCGCTGAGCGCGAGTTCGGCGACGGCGAGCTCAAGGACTACGTGGGCGAGCGTCTCGCGTACTACAAGCGGCCCCGCCGCACCTACCGCATCGCCGCGTTGCCGCGCAACGCGCTCGGCAAGGTCCAGCGCCATCAACTCGGGCCGGGGGTCGCTGGCGAGCCGGCCATCTGACACCCTTGTATGCCGAATGCTTGAGCTTCACGAAGTGCAGCGGGCGGCCCCGCTGCCAGCACGCTATGTGGCTCCCGGTTCGCTGAGCGAGGCGGCCGAGCTGCTCTCGTCGCACGGCGCTGCGGCACGGCTGATCGCGGGCGGTACCGACCTGATGCTTGAGCTGTCCCGGGGAGCGCGCTCGGGAGTGGAACTGCTCGTCGACATCTCGGTCCTGCCGGGCCTCGACCGGATCTCCTACGGCGACGGCAGGGTCACGCTGGGACCGCTCGTCACCCATGCCGATGTCATCGCCTCGGCGCAGATGCTCACTGCCGGGCTGCCGCTGGCTCAAGCCTGCCTTGAGGTGGGTTCGCCGCCGTTGCGGAACCGGGCGACCGTGGTCGGCAACATCGTCACCGCCAGCCCGGCCAATGACACGATCTCAGCGCTCGTGGCATTGGGCGCCGACGTCACTGTGACCTCAGTGAGGGGCGAACGTACTCTGCCGCTCGTCGAGTTCATTGTGGGCTTCCGCCAGACCGTCCTGGCGCCCGATGAGATTGTCACTGCCGTTGCGTTCGAAGCGCTCGACGGCGGAGACCGCCCCACTGGGCGTCGCGGCGTGTTCGTGAAGCTGGGCCTGCGCCGCGCACAAGCCATCTCGGTGGTCCATGCCGCGGTCGTAGCGGAATTGCAGGGAACCGATGTCATCGATCTCGTGGTTGCCCTCGGCAGTGTCGCACCCACGATCATCACCGTTCCCGAAGCCGCCGAGGCGGCGATCGGTCGAGAGCTGAGCGAGGCCGCCGGTGACATTGCCGCTGCCGCGCAGCGTGCGGCAACCCCCATCGACGACATCCGCGGCAGCGCCGACTATCGGTCGCACGCTGTCGGCGTGGTCGTGGGCCGAGCCGTCGCGGCGCTGGCCAGCGGCACCGAGGCCGACCGCTGGCCTCCCGAGCCGCCGTGTCTGGCACCCGCAGCAAGCCGAGTCCGAACGCCCGCGCCGTCGAGCGCGCTGGACCGACCCGGGGATCTCGTCACTGCGACGGTGAACGGCGCGCAGCGCAGCGCAACCGGTGCGGCGGGCAAGACGCTGATGGACTGGCTGCGCGACGACTTCGGCCTGACGGGCACCAAGGAGGGCTGTGCCGAAGGGGAGTGCGGCGCCTGCACGGTGCATCTCGACGGTGCGGCCGTGTTCTCGTGCCTGGTGCCGGCAGGCCGGGCGAACGGTGCGACCATCACCACCGTGGAGGGCGTGGCATCGCCGACTGGCGAACTGCACCCGTTCCAGCAGGCCATGGTGGATACCGGCGGGGCACAGTGCGGGTTCTGCACGCCGGGATTCGTGATGAGCGCAGTGGCGCTGCTGGACGAGATCGCCGAGCCCACCGCAGAACAGATCACGATCGGCCTGTCGGGCAACCTCTGCCGCTGCACCGGCTACTGCTCGATCATCGAGGCGGTGAACACTGCCTCGGTTGACGCGGGGGCGGTGCATACCGCCTCGGTTGACGCGGGGGCCGTCGAAACCGCGGCGGGGGGCACGTCGTGAGGGAGGGCGCCGCTCCCGGCACTCCCGGCGCGGCCATCGAGCTGGAGATGCCAGCGCAGCAGTCGGGCGGCCTGGGCCAATCGCCGCCGCGTGCCGACGGGCCTGCCAAGGTCGCCGGGCTGGCCGGCTACCCGGCGGATCGCATTCCTGCCGACGCGCTGTGGGCCTTCGCGGTGTTCACCGATCAGCCCCATGCCCGGCTTTGCCGCCTCGATCTCGAGCCTGCCGAGCGATCACCGGGCGTCGTCGCGGTGCTCGGCTCGGCCGACGTGCCCTGCAACGAGTACGGGCTGACCAAGTTCGACCAGCCGGTCTTCGTCGGCCTCGAGCACTCTGGCCGCAGCCCGGTGCCCTGTGACGTCTCCCGCTGGGAGGCCGATCATCTCGCGCTCATCGTCGCTGAAAGCCTGGAGGAGGCGCGTGCCGCCGCTGCTGCCATCGACGTCGAGTGGGAGCCGCTGCCGGTCGTGACTGATCTGGATATGGCGCTTGCGCCAGACGCGCCGCTCGTGCACCCCTACGAGGGCATCGGCTCGAACCTGTACGAGTCCATGCGCACCCGCAAGGGCGACCTCGACGCCGGCTTCGCAGCCGCTGCGGCGGTCGTGGAGACCACCTACGAAGTGCCGTACCAGGAGCATGCATACCTGCAGCCTGAGGCGGGCACCTCGTGGGTGGATGCCGAGGGCATCGTGAACGTCGAGATAGCGGGCCAGTGGGTGCACGAAGACCGCGAGCAGATCGCCCATGCGCTCGACCTGCCAGAGGATCAGATCCGGGTGCGCTATCCCGCCATCGGCGGTGCATTCGGCGGGCGCGAGGACACCTCGATGCAGATCATCCTGGCGCTCGCCGCCTGCCGGCTGTCTGAACGGGGTATCGACCGGCCGGTGGCCATGCAGTGGTCACGGGAAGAGTCCATCGTCGGCCATCACAAGCGGCACCGCGGCCGCATCTGGGCTCGCTGGGGCGCCGACCGCGATGGCAGGATCACCGCGGCGGCGGCCGAAGCCTGGCTGGATGCGGGCGCCTACAACTACACCTCCAACAAGGTCATGGGGAACCTGCACCTGGGCCTCGGCGGGCCCTACGAGCTGCCCAACGCCGCCATCGACACGCATGTCGTATACACCAACGCCACTCCAGGGGGAGCCTTCCGGGGCTTCGGCGCGCCGCAGGCAGCTTTCGCAGTCGAGTGCCAGGTCAACAAGCTGGCCGAGGCGCTGGGCATGGACCCCGTCGACATCCGCCGGGTCAACACCCTGCGAGAAGGATCGCCGAGCATCGCCCACACGCCGATGCCTGCCGGCGTGACCATGCCCGAGGTGATCGAGGCCTGCGCTCACGCCGCAGCCCTGCCAGCCGAGACCGCCACGGCCCATCGACACCTCTTCAGCCCGTTCGGCTCGTTGCCGGGCAGGCCGTCATCGCTGCGCCGCGGTCGCGGCTTCGCCTGCGCGTTCAAGAACGTCGGGTTCTCATTCGGCTTCCCCGAGCGCTGCGAGGCCACGATTGTCCTGCACGGCGAACCCGGCGACGAGTCACCGACATCGGTCGAACTGTCGCACGCCGGTGCCGACGTCGGCCAGGGCGCCCACACGGCTTTCCTGCAGATGGCGGCCGAGGCGACCGGGGTCGACCCATCCAAGGTCGTGGGCCGCTTCAGCGACACCGGCACGTCGGGGGACTCGGGATCGGCATCGGCGTCGCGCCTGACGTGGATGGCCGGCAACTCCATCCTGGGCGCCGCTGAAGAGGCCGAGAAGGCGTGGCGCGAGGGCGATCGGCCGGCGATCGGGCACTTCCGGTTCACGCCCCCGCCCACCACCGAGCTCGACCCCGAGACTGGTGAGGGCACGCCGAACTTCTCCTACGGCTACGTCGCCCAGCACGTGGAGTTGACCGTCGACATCGACACCGGTCACATTCGCATCGACCGGGTGATCAGCGCCAACGATGTCGGCCGAGCCATCAACCCGCGCTTCGTGGTCGGCCAGATCGAGGGCGCGGTCGCGCAGGCGCACGGCCACGTGCTCAGCGAGCACCTTCGCAGCCGGGACGGTCGCCTGCTGAATCCCCGCTTCTCCACGTACCTGATTCCCGGCATCGGCGATATCCCCGTGACCACAGAGAGCGTTGTGCTGGAGCTGGCGGATCCGCTGGGTCCGTTCGGCGCTCGCGGCATGGCCGAGATGGGTGTGATCCCGTATGCACCGGCGGTGGTCGCGGCGCTGGCGGACGCCACCGGCGTCTGGATGGATGACTTCCCGTTGACGCCCGAACGGGTCTGGACAGCGCTCGCACGAGCAGGCGTCGCCGCCTGAGGGCCGGCGTCCGACCGCCTCCAGGCCGGCTCCGGAACTCATCGGGCCTCTCGGCGGGGCAGTCCTACACTCCCGAACGTGGCAGCGCAATCACGCCCGGACGCGACCGAGCGCGTGATGGAGCTGATGATGTACCTGCTCGCTCGCGATGTGCCGAAGACCCGCGAGGAGATCTGGCGAGACACCGGGCTGTATGCCCCCGACGGCACGACGGATCGGCGCACGCTGGACAGCGCCCGAGCCTCGTTCGAGCGGGACAAGGCGCTGATCCGCAATCTCGGCGTGCGGATCACCGAGTCGATGGAGCACGACGGCGCCACGTCGTACACGATCCGGCCCCGGGACTATTTCCTGCCCGACCTGCAGCTCACGGCCGACGAGCAGCTCGCGCTGCGCTTTGCTGCAGCTCGGGTGGACATCGGCGAGACCTGGGATCTCGAAGCTGTCGCCAAGCTCACGAGCACCGAGGCCGCTGTAAGCGGCGAGGGCACGGCGGCAACCAGCGGCGGCACGGCGCGGGCAGCATCGGACGGCAACGACGCCGAGCCGCTGTCAGCAGATGTATCGCTGGAAACGGCGGCAGCGCAGCAGACCGCCGGGTCGCTGCTGCCGAAGCTTGCCGCTGCGGTTGCTGAGCGAGCCCTGGTCCGTTTCGCGTACGGCGGCCGCGAGCGAGACACCCAGCCGCTGGGCCTGCTGTGCCGGGCGGGCTACTGGTATCTCGCTGCGCGCGAAGACGACGTGGTGAAGACATTCAGGGTGGATCGCATGGAGGGAGATGCGCAGATTTCCGAGCGTGGAGCATTCGCTCGCGCGGATGTCGACGTGGCCAGCCTGCTCCCGTCGGAGCCGATGGAGATCGACTTCGGCGCCGACTTCGAGGCCCGTGTGCGCATCGACGCAACCATGGCGCAGCAGCCCACAGCGGAGCGAGGCCGAATCGTCGAGCGGCACGATGACGGCTCGGTGACCGTCACGGCGCGGGTCCGCAACCGCGCCGCATTCCGGCTGTGGCTGCTGGACATGGGCCGTCACGCCGTCGTGGAGTCGCCGCCCGAACTGGTCGGCGAGATCACGTCGTGGTTGGGAGCACTGGCCGCCGAGGCAGGGGAAGCCGGACGGTGAGAGGGCCCAGCACCTCGGTCAAGATCGAGCGCCTGCTCGCCATCGTCCCATGGGTGGTCGAGCGAGGCGGTGCCACGGTGGCCGACATCGCCGAGCGATTCGAGATGCCAACCGGTGCTGTGTACGACTTGCTGCTCGCGGCCATGTGCTACGAGGTGGTGGGGGCGAGCGCCTATGAGAACCTCGGCATCGTCGTGTTCGGCGACGACGGCGACGGTGAGGACGCCAGCGAGGCGTGGGTGCATGTCGAACCGGGCGCCATGCTGGATCGGCCGCTCAACCTGTCGGTGCCGCAGGCGTTCGGAATCCTGGTAGCGGGGCAATCTGCGCTGGCCCTGCGCGGCGCCGACCGTTCAGGTGCGCTGGCGACTGCGCTCGACAAGCTGCGTGCGGCTTACGACGAGCGAGTACGGGTGTCGGTGGAGCTGCCGCTGCCGCGCAGCCTGCCGACGCTGCGGGAGGCGGTGCGCGCCGGCACCACCGTCAGCATTCACTACTACACCCCCAACACCGACGCCGTCAGCGAGCGTCGAGTGGACCCGCTGGACGTCTCGCTGGCCGACGGCCACTGGTACCTGCGGGGCTGGTGCCACCTGCGCCAGGACCTGCGCTCGTTCCGTGTGGATCGCATCGAGGAGTGCAGCGATACCGGTGAACCGCATGGCCGTAGCCCCGAGACGGGGGAGGCGACGGCAATCGCGCCGGCCGAGTCCGACGAGACCACCGAGGTGGTGCTGTCGATTCCTCGCAGCGACCTCTGGCGGGTGGAGTCCTACCCGTCCCGGGAGGTACGGGTCGACGGGGATCAGTGCATCGTCACCTACGCCATCCGCAGCCCGCTGGTGCTCGGCCAGATGCTGCTGCGCCTTGGCGCCGAGACGCGCGTTGTCAACGCAGCCGAGCTGCCTCCCGGGCTGGCCGACGCCGGCCGCGCCGCGGCCGCCGAGATACTGGCGCTCTACCGCTAGCAGCCGCGCCGCAGCGGGTCAGTCGACTAGGTCCACGACGAGGCCGTAGTGATCCGACGGCACGACGCCGTTGACTGCTTCGGTGCCGACGAGCCGGATGTTCTTGATGTTGCCGGTCGGGACCGGCCGGGGCGTCGAGACGAACACGTAGTCGATGCGCCGGTTGGGCCACATGGCCTGCGACAGGTATGGGTTCTGGCCGCTCCAGGTGAAGCCCGGGCCGTCACCGGCCTGGGCCCAGGCGTCGCTCCAGACCAGCTCGGGCACCGGTGGCGGCCGCTCGCCGGTGAGCAGGCGGATCTCTTCGGAGCTGGGCACGGCGTTGAAGTCCCCGGCCATGACCACTGGGAAGCCCTCCGGATCGTGATGAGGCGCCGCCAGCTCGCAGAGCGTGGCCACTTGCGCTTGCCGGATCTCGCTCAGATAGAAGCGATGTTCGAGGTGGGTGCAGATGACGGCCACTTCACCGTCTCCGCGTGCGATCCGCGCCACCACGGCCGTCCGGTGCCCGGACTGCTGGCCTTCGGGCAACGAGGGGTCACCGACCGCCAGTGAGTGCGAGCTGGACTCGATGATCGACTCCCTGGCAAGGATCGCGTTGCTGAACGACAGGCCTCGTCGCCCGAAGCGCGGGTGGTGCGCGACGTCCATGCCGAGCGCCTCGCCGAGCAGGTCGGCCTGGTTGGGGCCGTCGCGCTCGGCCCAGATCTCCTGGCAGCACACGATGTCGGCTTCGAGCTCGGCAAGCGTGGCCGCGATGGCGCCGTGGCGAGCTTCCCAGTTGTCGCCGAAGCGCCACCACAGGTTCCAGGTCACGATGCGCACGGCGTCACCGTAACGGTCACGCACCGCGGTGAGCTGACTGACCGATGTGCAGCCCGGCGACGTATCGTCTGCGCCGATGACTGCCGTGCCGAACGCCGAACAGGCCACCGATCAGATCTACCTGCGCGATGCCTACCTGCAGAGTGTCGAGGCCACCGTGGTCGATGTGCGTGACGATGCTGTCGCGCTCGACCGGACCGTCTTCTACGCCACCGGCGGCGGGCAGCCCCACGACACCGGCACGCTGGCAGACGCCCACGGCAACTCCTGGCAGGTGGGCAACGTCCGCAAGGAGGGCGACCTCGTCTGGCATTGGGTGGACGCCGAGCCGCCCCCTGCCGGAACCGCGTTGACCGGCACGATCGACTGGGACCGGCGGCTGCAGCTCATGCGCACCCACACCGCCCTGCACATCCTGTGCGGCGTCATCTGGAACGAGTGGGGCGTGCTGGTGACCGGAGGCAATATGGAGCCGCTGGCAGCCCGGATGGATTTCGAGTTCAGCCCGCTGCCGGAGGGCTTCGCAGCGCGGGTGACCGAGCTGGTCAACGCCGAGATCGCCGCGGATCGGCCCATCGAGGTCAGCTTCCTGGAGCGCTCGGCGGCGCTCGCCGATCCCGAGCTCATCCGCACCAAGGTCAACCTGATCCCCGAGTGGGTGACCGACATCCGGGTCGTGGACATCGTCGGGCTCGACCGCCAGGCCGACGGCGGCACGCATGTGGCCTCCACCGGAGCGGTGGGCCGGTTCGAGATCATCAAGACCGAGTCGAAGGGCAAGGGCAACAAGCGCGTCCGCATGGTGCTGCACGACGCCTGATTCGCTCTCGCTCTTGGCGGGCGCGCGTCTGTTCGGCGCCCGCTCTTGGCGGGCGCGCGTCTGTTCGGTACCTTGTGGAAAATGACTCCCCGGGAGCCACTGGGCGGAGCGGGCTTGGCTGCACCGTCCGCTCGCCGGACGGCGACGTCCCGATTCGGTGCCTCACGGCGCGAGGGCCATGACGCATCGGCGTTCTACGCCCGTTTCACGCCGCCGATCCTGTCCGACGACGACGTGGTGGCCCGCGGGCCCGCGCACGACCCGGACTTGCTGGCACGCATCGGCGACGGCTGCTTCTGCGGGGACGCTCGCCGCATGGCCGAACTGCCCGATGCCTGCGTGGCGCTGGTGGTCACCTCACCGCCGTACTTCGTCGGCAAGTCCTACGAAGACGCGATTGCAGCCGGTGCTGACCGCCGCATCCCCACCAGCTACTTCGACTATCTCGCGATGCTGAAGGACGTCTTTGCGGAGTGTGCACGGGTGCTGGAGCCGGGCGGCCGCATCGCCGTCAACGTGGCCAACCTGGGCCGCA
This sequence comes from Candidatus Poriferisodalis sp., assembly GCF_965208555.1. GTDB lineage: Bacteria > Actinomycetota > Acidimicrobiia > Acidimicrobiales > Poriferisodalaceae > Poriferisodalis. The sequence continues at coordinate 2,688,396 of NZ_OZ242342.1, forward strand.
AGCCGTATCGCAGCCTGTCGGGCGACGTCGCCAAGATCTTCGAGGAGCTCGGCCTGCTGCTGCGGGGCGAGATCGTCTGGCAGAAGAGCAAGGGCTCGAGCGGGTCGTGCGCGTGGGGCTCGTTCCGCAGCCCTTCCAACCCGACGCTGCGCGACACCACCGAGCGCATCGTGATCGCCAGCAAGGGCCGCTTCGACCGGGCTCGTTCGGCATCGCAGCGCGAGAGCGAGGGCCTGCCGCACCGCAGCAGCCTGTCCACCGACGAGTTCATGGAGGCCACGCTCGACGTGTGGGACATGGGGCCCGAGAGCGCGCAGCGGGTGCGGCACCCCGCGCCGTTCCCCTTGGAGCTCCCGCGGCGTCTGATCGACCTGTACACCTACGAGGACGATCTCGTGCTGGACCCATTCATGGGCTCGGGCACGACGCTCGTGGCGAGCGTGCTGTGCGGGCGGCGGCCAGTGGGCTACGACCTGAACCCCGACTACGCGGACTTGGCCCGTGCGCGCGTCGTCGCTGCGGCCTCAGCTCCGACCGAAGGCTCGCCCCGCACAGCGCAGCAGCCGCTGTTCGAACCGAGTGAGGTTTCCTCGCCAGCACGGGTGGCGTCGGATGTGCCCCGATCCGGCCTGGCCGCATCGATGACTCTTTCGGAGTCGAGTGTCCCGGCCGCGGCACCGATTGCCGATGCAATGACCGCCGACGCATTTGTCCGTCAAGCGGTGGAAGCCGGTCGCAAGGCGCACGACATCGCCAGCGAGATGCTGGAACGCTCGGGTTTCGAGATCGTCCGCAGCCCTGCCACGGTGCGCGGCTCGGGTGTGAAGTTCAGCTTCCTGGTGGCCGATCGATCGAAGCGCGAGTGGTGGATCGATGTGGCCGGGGCCTTCACGACCGTGCGGCCCGGGCTGTTGCGGGCCGACACCCTGTGGAAGGCACTGGGCCGAGCCTCGGTGCTGGCGGCCGCTGAATCCGAAGCTCGGCTGTTGATGCTGACGCCGCATCTGCCCCGGGTGGGGAGCGAAGGAGATCGTGCCCTGCGCACGCTGGGTCCGGCGACGGTTCTTGACGTCATCGAGCTGTTCGACGAAGCCGCCGCTGCCCGGCTGACGAGCTACGCCGATGGCGCTGCAGCCCCGCTGGCCGGCTTTTGGGACGACAGCGATATCGGCTAGGAGCTCACACGCTGTCGATGCGCTTGAAGAGCTCGGCGTAGGCGATCCCCGCCTGCTGGCCGCTGGCCACGGCTACGGCGTCCACCCAATCGGCGAAACGCTGCACCTGGGCGGGGTCGTCGGGGTCGGCAATGTCGTGGGTCGTCACGAATTGGCTGCGATGGCACAGCAGCGCCTCGGTCTTGGCGGCAGTCCAGCCTTCGACGTTCTCGGCGTGGTCGGGCTCGTCAGCTTCGAACAGCAGCAGCTCGTCAGGCCGGTGCGGCGGCAGGCCCTGCTCCGGGAAGAAGAACGGGTCCCGCGCCGCCACCACGCCCTCGACGGCCAGCAGCCCTGCGTGCCGATGATCCGGGTGCAGTCGATAGCGCTTCCACGGATCATGGCCGAGCACCACGGCAGGTCGAAGCTCGCGGATGACCTCGGCGACTTGGGCCCTGGTGGCCAGATCGCTGTTCAGTTCGCCGTCAACATGGCCGCCGAAGCGGACCTCGCCGGTCGCGCCCAGCGCCGCCGCAGCGGCACGCTGCTCGTCCTGGCGGAGGCGAACCAGCGCAGCCTGGTCGCAGTCAGGGTCCCAAGTGCCCTTCGAGCCGTCGGTACAGATGAAGTGGTGCACGACCGCGCCGGCGGCCGCCCACTTGGCCAGCGTGGCACCGCAGTCGAACTCGGCATCGTCAGGATGCGCGGCGATGACCAGCGCCGATCCCGGTACTGGCAGATCCACCGAGAAGCCGGCGCTTGGGCTCGGGGCCTCAACAGGCATCGTCGTGGGCACGCCCGCCGAGCTCGGCGGCGTCGAGGTCATCGGGCGTGTCGATGTCGAATTCGAGAGCGGCGACCCGCCGCACTCGCAGGTCGAGCCCGCACCGCAGCGCCTCGGCGCAGTGAGCCTCGAACGAGCCGGGCCCGTAGTGGAACTCGAAACCGGCACCCAGCGGCAGTGCCATGACATTGGTGCCGTCCAGATGTCGATCCGGGACGATGGTCACGGTGCCTGCCTCAGCCAGCCCGTCCAGCGTCTCAGCATGCGGCAAGTCGGCGTGTGCGATCACGACATGGCCAAGACCGTCGCCGCTGGTGCCGGCTGTCTCGAGTGCGGCCACGGCGGCGGCGATCGCCGGATTCAGACCGTCGGCGTCGATCCACAGCACCTCAGCGCCCACCGCGTGCGCCCACTCGGCCACTTCGTCGTTGTCGCACACGATCTTGGTCGGCAACGAGCCGGCGGCCTTGACGACCTGGCTTGCCATGGCGCGCGCCAGATCGCTGCGCTCGGACTCGCTCAAGCGGTCCGCGAGGCGGCCCTTGGCGAGCCGGAAGCCCTTGACGGGAATGAGCACGGTCGGCGTGACGCCGGTTGCAGTCACCCGCGGCGAGTGTATGGCCGCTCAGGCGGGTGGTAGCGGGTCGGTCCCGGTGTCGCGCAGGCCGAGCACCTCGGCGACGACCGCTCGGATACCCGCTTCGGCAGCGTCACGTTTGAGCTCGAGCCAACTCGCCAACGGGAAGGCGTCGCACAGCCCGACCCACTCCTGGTCTTCCTCGGACCATTCCGTGTGGAACCGATACTCGCTCGGGAGTTCGGATGTGGCCATTCTGCGCTTCCAACTCCTCGATCGCCCTCAGAACTTGGCGAACCTGATACGGCTTCGCACTTGCCCCGTGTGGCTGCAGCACCAACAGACGTGACTCCGACCACTTGACATCGTAGATGCGATGTGGCGGTCGACGACGTGTCACACCGGTTAGGTACGTTCTGCGCCGTGAGCGACGCTGCTGCTGATGGACCTGCCCGCTGGCGGCTCGAACGAGCGGGGATCATCAACATCTACCAGTACGACAACGAGGTGCTTGACTTCGCCGGTGGCCGGCTGCTGCTGCGCGGCGCGAACGGCTCGGGCAAGTCCACCGCCATGAACATGCTGCTGCCGTTCCTGCTCACGGCGAAGCAGCGCAACATCGATGCTGCGGGGGAGCAGAGCCGCCTACTGCACGCATGGATGCTGGCCGGACGCGACGACGCGCAGCCTGTCGGCTACCTGTGGATCGAGTTCCGAAGGCGTGAGGAGTTCTTTACGTGCGGCTGCGGCATCCGGGCCAACCGGCAGTCTGACCGCGTGACGACGTGGTGGTTCGCCACCTCGCAGCGGCCGTGCATCGACTTCGAGTTGGTCGTTGCGCGGGTGCCGCTGTCGGCAGACCAACTTCGGGAGCGGCTGGGGGAAGGCGCCGTGTTCCGTGAGGCCGACCGTCCTGCGTACCGGGCGCTCGTAGCGAGAACGCTGTTCGGCGGCGCCCCTCCCGAACAGCATTTCCGGCTCATCGACAAGGTGCGCAGCCCGCGGGTGGGCGACCGCGTCGACGTGGACTTGCCGAACTACCTCATGGATGCCTTGCCGCAGCTGTCCGACCGGGCGCTGGCCGATGCCGCGGCGCCGCTCGATGACCTTGATGAGCATCGTCGCAATATGGCCGAAACCGAACGCACCGTCGCGGCGCTCGGCGCACTCTTGGAGCGCTACCGCGGCTACTGCCGCAGTGACCTGCGCGAGCGTGCGACGCAGGGCCGGCAACTGTTGTCGGAAGCTCGGCGATGGCGTCGCGACGAGACGAGATTGCGCAGCGAGGCCGCCGAGGCCCAGCGGGAATTCCAGCGCCTAGGGGAGCGCATCGGCGCTGTGGAGCGTCGTGCCGAAGTGCTGCGCGCCGAGACCATGGCCATCGTCGAGTCGAGTGCATATCGGGAAGGACAGCAGCTCGACGCGGTGCGCGATCTGGTGGAAACGAAGCGCAGGAGCGCAGTCGAAGCGCAGCGCGCCGTGAATGCAGCGGCTGAGCGAGTGGACGGGTTTGTCGGCGGGGCCACCGCAGCGCAGCGTCGAAGCGAAGGCCACTTGGATCGTGTGAACCGGGCGCTCGTCGACGCATCGCGGCTGGCCGGTGCCTGCGGGCTCGCCGCCCGCCCGCCACAGGGGCTGAGCCTGAGACACGGCGACATTGACGGGGCCGATGCAGTCATGCCCGAGGCGGTCGAGACCGGTGAATCGGCGCGACGCTTAGACGAGACCAGTGCAGCCATCGGGCATCGGCGCCGTGACCTGGCGGCTGTCGGTGCGGCACAAGGACGGCTCGACGACGCCGAGGCGAGACACGGGCACACACAGACGGCGCTCGACGCGGCGCTCGAATTGCTTCGCCAAGCAGCCGAGCGATGCGAGGAGTCCGAACGGCAACTGGCCGAGGCGCACCGGGATTGGCAGGCGAGCGTCGGGCAATGGGCCGCGGATTCGGGAATGCTTGCAAGCCCGAGCATCCCGCGAGCCCCGTCTCGTGAGCAGCGGGCGGCGTTGCGCTCCGAGATGCTGGCGCCGGTAGAGGCGGCTGTTGCCCGTCAGCACGAGATTGCCGCAGCGACCGCGCACCGCCGCAGCGAGGCTCACACCGCGGTCACCGAGCAGCGGTCGGTGCTGGACGACTTGATCAGCCGTGCGGCGCCGCAGCCCCCTCGACTTGCCTGGCAGTCGTCGGACGGTTACTGCCTCGCAGAAGTGGTCGACTTCACGACGGGGTTGCAGCCTGCCGCACAGGCCGGGCTGGAAGCAGCCTTGGAGGCATCGGGCCTGCTGGAAGCACGCCCTGTCGGAGACGACGCGCTCGAGTTGGCAACGGGCGAACTGGTAGCCGTGGGGTCGCGCCGCGTCGACCGGCCGCTCAGTCTGCTGCTGCAGGTCAGCGTTCCCGAGCATCTGGCTGACGATGTGGACACTCGCGTTGTTGCTCGTCTGCTCGATTCGGTGAGCTGCGATGCTCCCGAATCTGCAAACTCGTCTGAAGAACCAGTGACCGGCATGAGCGGCGCGTACGTCGGCACCGACGGCGCCTTCGCAGTGGGCTCGCTGCGGGGCCGTCACGCAAAGCCGCAGTCCGAGCACATCGGAGCGGCGGCTCGGCAAGCAGCGTTGGCACGCGCACGCGAGGCGGCACGCCGCGAACTCGACCGTCTGCGTACAGAGGCGTTGCGGTTCGACGATCTGCACACTGAGCAGCGGCAGTTGCTGGACAGTCTGCAAACTCACCGCGACGCATTCCCGACGTCGTCCGCGCTGGACGATGCCGAACTGGCCGCTGCCTCAGCAATAGCGGAACACGACCGTGTCGACGAGCAGCGCCGAGCGGCCCAAGCCGAAGTCGATTCAGCCGAGACGGCTGCCGCGGATGCTGGCGCCGAACTGCACCGCGTGGCGGCTCAGCTCTCGCTGCCGCGCGAACATGCTGCCCGCAACAAGGTGAGCGAGGACCTGACCGATCTCGATCGTCTGCTCATTGCAGGCAACGAGCAACTGCGCACTCTTGAACAGGGCGTCCGCGACTGGGTCCGCACGGCGACGCAGCTGTGCGGTGCGCTGGACGAACGCTCCGCCGCCCGCGAGCGATTGAGCCGCGCGGAGTCGGAGTTCGAACAAACGCGCGCACGACTGGATCGGCTGACCGCATCCGTCGGCGCCACCTACGAGAAGCTTCGCAACGACCGAGACCGGCTCGAAACCGAGCAGCGCGTCGTGGAGGAAGCCCTGCCTGTCAGACGACGCGAGCGTGAAGCTGCGAACGCGATGCGGGCAACGAAGAGCGCTGAGGCGGACATGGCGGCGCGCAGCTTGTCCGCTGCCGAGGACCGTTGCGATGCCTTCCGGCACCATCTCGGTGATGTGCTGGCCACTCCCGGCTACGTGGGCGCGCTCGATGACGGCGCGATGTCCGTGGTGCCGAGCGCCGCAGCAAGCGGCAGCAGTGGCTTGCGAGAGGTGTTGGCTGGAATCGAGCAGTTGACCGCACCGCTCGAAGCACTCGACGCTCGGGCGCCGGACGATGGTTCGACGCTCGACTCGGACGCAGATCTGGTTCTCGACGGTGCCAGTCCGGCTGCCGGTGGTCGCGGCGGCACCGAGGACGATGCGAACAGCGTCGGGGCGACGGTCACCGCACAGAACGTGCGCGACTCGCTTCGGCGGCGGCGCGATTCACTCGGCGCCGGCTGGGACGCAGTCGACATTCAGGACGACGCCAACCTGCCGCTGCGCATCGAAGTCAGTTGGCCGGACGTTGGCAACGCGACGCTGCCCGAAGCGTACGCCGCCGCGGTGTCACAGCTCAAGGTGACGACCGGGCTGCTCGACCGTAAGCAGCGAGACGCGCTGCGCGAGCTGCTGCAGGGCCTCATCGCCGCCGAGATCGTCCAGAAGATGCACGGCGCCGCTCACATGATCGGGCTGATGAACGAACGGCTCAGCCGGATCTCCACCGCGCACCGCGTCGGCGTGCGGCTGCGCTGGCGTCGCTCGCCAGACCTCGACCCTGCCGTGTCCCACATGGTCGGGCTGCTCGCCAAGCCTCCCGACGTGCGCACCGTCGAGGAGACAGACCAAGTGCGGTCTGCCCTCGCGGCCCGGTTGGCCGAGGCCCGTGCCGACGAGCCTGACGCCCCGTATCGACAGCTCATCGCCCGCACACTCGACTACAAGACGTGGCACCAGCTCGATGTCATGATCCGCCGACCCGAGGCGGACGAAGCGCGCCTCAGCCGTCGCACGCCTCTTTCGGAGGGCGAGAAGAAGCTGGTCACGTACCTGCCGCTGTTCGTGGCGGTGGCTGCTTCGTACGATGTCATGGCCGCTGCGGCGGCTGCGCCGCACGAAGAGCCGCCGGGCATCGGGCGCTTCGTGCTGCTTGACGACGCCTTCGCCAAAGTCTCCGCCGACAACCATGAGGCTCTGTTTGGTCTGCTCGTCGAGCTCGACTTGGACTTCATCGCGACCAGTGAGCGGTTGTGGGGAGACCATGCGTCGGTGCCCGAGCTGTCGATTATCGAGATCGTGCGTGATCCAGCGCTGCGAACGATCCTGCTGGAGCGCTACAGCTGGCATGGGCGCGGGCTGGAACAGGTCGAAGCCGCATGACTCTCGAGCCGGCGGCCAACCCCGCTGCACGGCTGCTGTTCCGTTACATCGGGGGCGATGAATGGAACGAGTACCGGGCGATCCTCGCGGTCTTCGCCGACACATTTTTCTCCGACTTCGACGCGGGCGAGGTTCGCGAGCGGCTCGATGGCCGCGTGCTGCTCGCCGAGGAGGTCGTGGGGGACCGGCTTGAGAGCCTGCGCAAGTGGGGCAACCTGGAAGCCTCGACCGATGTCGGCAGGCCGTCGAGCATCGACGACTACTACCGCAAGCGACACCGCTACCTCATGACTCCGGCGGGACAGCAGGTGCACAACCTGGTCGAGGGCATGCTGGCCAGTGCTGACGAGCTTGCCGATCCTCAAGTCGGCCGGATGCGCGAACTGCACCGCAGCCTGGCGACGCTGGCCGACCATGCGCCCGGTGACTTTGCGGACCTCGCAACCGAAGATGCCACAGAGCTCGTGCGCTCGGTCTTCGACACGCACGAACGCTTCACCGCCGAACTGACGCGCTTCTTCCGACACCTGGACCAATGGCAGAACCGCTACGACCTCGGTCCCGATGACGTGCGGCGTTTGGCCGAGGTGATCGTGGGTTACATCAGTGAGCGCCTCGATGAGGTCGAACGGATGCGAAGGCCCATCGCTCGTTCTCTGGCGGTAATCGTGCCTCGGCTGAACGGGCTGCTGGCGAAGGTCGACCGCGGGTTGGCCGGACGCATGACCCAAGCCGGTCTCGACGATGGGTTCAGCGTTCAGCGCGTCCGGGGCATCGCAATAGACGACTGGCGCTTGCTCAGCATCTGGTTCGAGGATGCCCCGCAACGGCCATCTCGTCTGACCCAGCTCACCGAGAAGGCGCTCGCTGCGGTGAGGACACTGACGACGAACCTCAGCAGACTCTCTCGCCACGGCAGCGGCATGTCGTCGCGTCGCGGCGATTTTCTGCGATTGGCCATCTTCTTCGACGCAGCGTCAGACCAATCGCGTGCTCACGAGATCGCCGCTGCCGCGCTCGGGTTGGGTTCGTGCCGCCACGCCGGCTTCGTATCCGCAGACGTCGACGACCCCGCACCCACGAGCACACCGTGGGCAGATGCGCCCGCTGCAGCGGTGCCGGTCTCGCTGCGCAAGCGAGGGGAACGCACCGTCGGCGGGATCATCACGCCGATTCCCGACCGCAGCCCGCAACGGAGGGCGCTGAGCGAGCAGGTCAAGCGTGAGCGCGTCGAGCAGTCTGCTGCCGCGGCGCAACTGCTGGCGGCTGCTGACGGGGAAGGGCGTCTCGACGGCGCAATGCTGTCGGCCAGTGCCTTCGTACTGCTGCGCGACCTCATCAGCGCCGCCGCGCCCCGCTCCGTCGATGCGAACGGCACCCGAAGCGCTCACGGCACAGATCTTCGCTGCGAACTTCGCCGCGATCCGGCGCGGCGCACCGAAGTGTCCTGCCCGCACGGGCGCCTGACGATGCACGACGTCGTGGTCGCAGTCTTTGCCGTCGCCCCCACTGAGGCCATGGGTGCTGATTCGGGTGCCTGCGGCGGCGAACCCGGCCTAGATGCACGCCGGGCGGAGGCCGCAGCATGAGCGGGCTCGCATCCCTCGCCGCAGATCGACATGCTGACGAGCTTCGCGAAGCAGCGGGCTTCCTCGCAGTGCATCCGCTGATCGCAGCGGAACGGCATCCGGAGGAGTTCGGCTTGGTCCGGCGTCACCATCAGCAGCTAGACCAGTGGTTCACGCAGCGTTTCGGCTACCGGCTGGAGATCAGCGCTGACACGGCGCGGCTGTACAAGACCACGGTCGTGCCGAGTCGTCGGCCTCTGCGCACCGCCGGCACGCAGCCTCGTCCATTCCGGGTGGCGGAGTATCGGGCGCTTGCGCTGGTGCTGGCCGCAGTCGTCTCGGGTCCGAACGTTGTCAGCCTGCGCGATCTAGTGGACAGCATGCGAGCTGCCGCCGCGGACGCAGGAATCGAATTCAGCGTCGAGTCCGCAGATCGCAGGGCGCTGGTGACTGCCTTGCGCTGGATGATCGTCCACGGGCTCGCAATCGAACTCCACCACGGCGTGGACGCCTACCGCGAGGACCAGGACGCCGACGCAGTGCTCGAGATCCGCCCGGACCGAGTCGCTGCGCTCCCGCTGAACACGCTCGCAGGTGCGGAGAGCGTCGACCAGTTGATCGACCGGACTCAGCACCGGCGCTCGGCGCGGTCATGGATGCGGGCGTTGCTGCTCGAAGAGCCCGTCGTCTATCGCGGCGATCTGAGCGAAGCCGAATGGTTCGAGCTGCGGCGGCGGCTCGGCGAGGAGTCCGGCCACTTCGAGGAGATGTTCGGCATGTGCATCGAGGCACGCGCCGAAGGGCTGATGGCCGTGGATGAGACCGGGCGGCTGACTGATGTCACGTTCCCACCCACCGGCACCATTGGCCAGGCAGCGCTGCTGCTCATCGACCGACTCGCGCATCGAGCGACCGACCGCGCGGCCCGCGCGGATGTCGACAGCATCGTGCGCGATCTCGCCGCCGAGCACGACGCGTATTGGTCCGAGTTACGCAAGAACCCCGAACGGCTGGCAGCCGAAGCACTCGAACTGCTTGCCGATCATCGCCTGGTGGAAACTAACGGCAGCAATGGCGATGTGCTGGTGCTGCCTGCCGCCTTCCGCTACGCCGCTGAGGTGTCTCACGAGGAAGTGCCGTTGCTGTGAACGCGACGGGATTTGCCGGGGATGGTGACGATGTGCCTGCTTCGCTTCGCGACCCGGGCCTCGACACGCTGTGGCGTGCGGTGCGTCAGCGCATCGATCGCGACGGCGAGCTTGTCGGGCGGACCATGGCGATGCCGCACTTCGAGATCCGCTGCTCGCCTGCCTTGGCGGCACTGCTGGACCGCACGCCGACCAAGCGCTTGGACCTCGGCGCGCTCGCAACCGGCTTGCGGCGCCTCGGTTTGGGACCGAGCCTGGAAACGGCGCTGACGCAGCTTGGGCACCCACCTGACGTGGCCGCCGTCGAACGCAGAACGTCTCGGCAGCGCGGCAAGCGCGCACGTCAGGCGCTCGAGGAATCCACCTCAGCGTGGCCCGAACCCTGGGCTGTCGAGTGGGGAGCAGGAATCCGGGGCGCAGGCCTCATCAGCGGACTGGATGCGCAGGAAGTGCGCGTCTTGGCCAGCAACGTTCGACTCTTCGTCGATCTGCTCGACAGAGATTCCGACGACTCAGAAACCGATCTCGGTTCGTGCCGCTCGGGAGGTTCTCGTTTGGGGCCGCGCGCCGAGACTTCCGCCGATCGGGCGAGTGGACCGTTGCACAGGTATCGGCTGCGCTCTGAGATAGCAGCGCACCTGTTCGGCTCGGCGCACGCGCTTGATGTCGGCACACGGCTCGGCGCTGCGGCGAATCACGTGCTGCGGTTTCACGTCGGGCCGTCGCAGCAGCACTTGGAGGGACGGGCGTTGTGGGAGGCGGCGGGCATTAGCACCGATTCGGTGTCAGCGCCGGTGCTGACGTGGGGCCTGCGGCCGTCGGGTTGTTCCTCGTTGGACCAGATGTTCCATGCAGCGAAGGAGGGCCGACTGCCGTTGCATGTCAGCCTGCGTTCGTTGCGTGAACATCCCATCGAAGTGTCTCGCGGCACGCCGGTGCTCGTGGTCGAGAACCCCAGTGTCGTCGAGGCGGCAATCGCTTCTCGGGCGTCGTTCGGCCTGGTCTGCACAAACGGGAACCCATCTGCGGCCGTGGCCGAACTGCTGCGGCAGTTGGCGCGCGGCGGCGCAGCGCTCGCCTATCACGGCGATTTCGACGCGAAGGGCATCGCCATCTGCCGCTGGATGGCTGAGCGCGGATGCGAGCCGTGGATGATGAGCGCTGCGGACTATCTGCAGGCTGTCGAACGTGCCGAAGCCGACGGCGTGCAGTTGCTGCGCGACGCCAAGCCGTGCGGCCCGACGCCGTGGGATGCACAACTGGAAACGGCATTCGAACAGCACCGCCTTGCCGTCCACGAGGAATCCCTCAGCGGCGAATTCCTGCCGGCCTTCGCGAATCATGCTCACGCACCGTTTCCGTAACGGGTGATCGGTGTCGCGCCTTGCACCCCCGCTCGCTGGTCTCTCGGAACCGGCGTTCGACCTCCCGTACTCGTCGGCTTGCTAGGACAGTGGAGTGAGATTCGGCAAACGGGCCGATGAGGTGGGCGAATGGGCTTCCCTCTCCGATGTCGCAAAACCGCGGGCAGGCGTGCTTCGCTGGCTTCGAGGCAGGCGTTCCCGTTCAGTCCGGCTTCGATTAGACCGGCCCCGCCCCCCGCGTCCCGCTGAGCCGCCGTCCGGCTGGGTCCGACCGTGGTGGGCGGAGCGTCAGCTCGACCCCAACTCGGCTGCGTACGCCCCGGCACCGAGTCGGGTCCGCTACTGGAACAGCGACGACCATGTCGAAGCGAGCGTGCTCGCGAACGCGCTCGGGCGTTCATGGACGACTGTCGGGCTGCCCGAGACGCTCGAGCGGGCTGAGGTGGATCCGCGGGGACTGGTGGTGTGCGGGGGATGGTCGCTGGATTGGTGGGTGCGTTCCGGCGAGGAGTGGGCCTTCCCATCGCGGGCGTCCTCCGTAAGGCAGCGCCTGGTGGATGGAATGCCGGTGGTCGAGACGATCATGCGGATCGGTGGCGGCGATGTCTCCCACCGCATTGCGGCGGCCCGGGGCGCTGCCGTCCAGTTCGGCGACGCCGAGCGGCATGTCACCGCGCAGGGCGAGCGGCTGCAAGGCGGCGGCGCAAGTGCCGTTCCTGAGGTATTGGTGATGGAGATCGCCAATCGCACGCCTGCGCCCGTGGCCGTGGCGCTCGCGGCACGGCCATGCAACTTGGGTGCGTTCGAGCACGAAGAGAACGAAATCTGGCAGTGGTCGAACGCGTGGGGGATCGATGAGATCCTCATCGACGGTCGTGTGATGACGCTTGGCAATGTGTATCTCTCTGCGGCGAACCGCGCGGTTGTGGTCTTTGATCGCGTGCCGGGCGACGTGGTCGTCGGCAGCAACGGGACCGACTGCGCCGCAGGGCTCGTGTCCTCAGACGGGCATGCCGCCACGGAACAGGCCAGTTCGGTGCCCGTCAGCATCGGAAGCAGTGGGTCTCTCGGCAATCCGGCATCGACACCGGAACTCGAGCGCGTTCCAGTCTCGGTGACGTGCCCCCAGCGTCTGGCCAACGCGGCAGCGGTCTTCCCGCTCGTCGCCGGCGCGACGCTGCGTGCTGCGGTTGTCGGGCGAGGCTCGGCATTCGAGTGGGACGATGCCGGCAGCCCCGCGCTCGGTTCCGCCGTGCTGGATGCGGTGCCTGGCCTGGAGCGGGTGGCAAACGGCTGGCGGCAGCGCGTCGATGCAGGCTGCCGGATCGAATTGCCCAGTGGCCGTCTAGCCGATGCCGTGCTGTCGGCACGTGCCGCCCAACTGCTCGCCACCGCGCCGTTCGATGACGGACCAGGTGTCGCCGGTCCCATGCTCGCCTCGGCGCTGGCCACCGACTTTCAGTTCGCCGGCGACGACCTGGTGCAATTGCTGGCGCTGATCGAGTCGGGAGCGCCTGAGCAGGTGCGGGATCTCCTGCTGCGTCAAGCCCAAGCGCAGTTTCCTTCCGGCGAGACCTCCAGCATGGGCGTCTCGGTCACGGGCACATCGCTCGTGCTCGCCGAGCATCTGCTGTCGCTTCACCCCGACCCCGCCTTCGCCGAGGCCATCGGGGAGTTCGCCGCAACTGGGGCACGGTGGCTGCTGACGCGCGACGCGGACAGGCGGGAAGGGCCATGGACGATTCGCGAAGGCTTGCGAGCCGGCTACCGGCTTCTGCTGCGGCACGGTGCGGATCGGGCGGCGACTGCGTTGCGGCACGAGGCCATGAGACTGCGCGAGGCGCAGCGCGTGGACCCTGCGGACGTTCCGGCTTCGCCGTCGTTCTACCGGGATCGTGCGGACCGGGTTCCTTGGACCGCTCCACAGCGCGGGGCAGCCGCGGCGCCGCCAAGCCAGCGCTGGGAGTGGATATCGCACGACACCGGACTGTGGATTCATGGGGCGGTTCCCTGGGCACCGCCGTTGCCGTTTGTGACATCCGAGCCGGCTGACGGCACCCCGATCGATTTCGTTGCCGACACGGCGGCTTCGTGCGGCCATGACCTGGTCGCCACTGCGCTGCTGGGTTTTGCCGAGGCGCGACCAGCACCGGCGCGTGCCTTCGAGCGGCTCGAGGCGCTGGTGTCGGTGGCGTCGTCGACGTTCAGCTGGCCGACCTATGTGCATCCGCAGTTGCACACCGGCACCAACGGCACGGGGCACGACCTCATGGTGGGCGGGCTGTTCGTGCGGACGCTGCTTCGTCTGCTGGTCGATGTGCCTGACGGCGGCTCGTTGCACGCAGCGCAGACGCCGACGCTGCGGCTGGCTGCCCACTGGCCGGCGGCGTGGCTGGGCCAGCCGGTCGAGATCCACGATGTGCCGACGCGCATCGGCAGGGTGTCATGGGCGGTGCGCTGGCATGGCCAGCGACCGGCGCTGCTGTGGGACGTCGTGCCGCACGACCCGGGCGGCAGCGCGCCCGAAGTCACGGCACCGGGACTGGATCCGGCGTTCGCGGCGACCGGCTGGCGGGGCGAGATCCTGCTGGCGCCGCACCCTGCATAGCGCACCCGGCATGACACCTCTGTCGTGTGACCGCCTTGCCGACCGGCACGGGGTCGGCAGCTAGGTTCACTTCCATGACGGTGCGGCCGAGCCTCACGTTCGAGCGGCGGTGCTGGGAATCGGGTGAGACGACGGTCGTCGGCGTGGACGAGGTGGGCCGCGGCGCCTGGGCGGGACCGCTGACGGTGGGCGCCGTCGTCGTCTCGTCGCAGGGCCGGGTGAACGGCATCCGCGATTCGAAGGAGCTCCGCCCCGATGTGCGTGAGCAGCTCTTCGAGCGCATCGACGGTTGGGCCCGCGCCTGGTCGGTAGGGCACGCCACCGCAGCAGAGTGCGACGAGCTGGGCATGACCGACGCCCTGCGTGTCGCCACTCGCCGGGCCTTGGACGCGTTGCCGGCCGAGCCAGACCGCGTGCTGCTCGACGGCAAGTTCAACTTCGTGGACTGGCGCCCCAGCAGGGCGCTCGTCGAGGGCGACCGGCGCTGCCTGTCGATCGCCGCAGCCTCCATCATGGCCAAGGTCGTGCGGGACCGGATCATGTCGGCGCTGTCGGCCGATTTCCCTCCCTACGGGTTCGGGTCGAACAAGGGCTATCCCGCGCCGGTCCACCGTGCGGCCCTGGCCACCCACGGACCGTGCGCCATTCACCGGCTGAGCTGGTCGTTCACCGACGCGCTGCCCGATGCCGAGCCGGTGCCGAGCCGTGCGCATCGCGACGCCGAGACGGCGCTGGCGACCTACTCGAGAGCCTTCGCAGGACCCGATACGACACTGTTCTGACCTACCGTTCTGATCGGCCTGCCGGCCCAAGGGCCGCGTGCCGCCTCGGGAGCAAGCTGCGGGCGCGGGCTGCTAGAAGATGGCAGCTTCGGAGAGGGGCGACCGATGAGCGTGAGCGACGATCCCAACGCCGGCCAGCGCGAGTTCTGGCGCAAAGCGGACATCTGGGTGCAGCAGCAGGAGCGACTCGACGCACAGCTCGCGCACATCGGCTTGGCGGCGATGGACATCGCCCAGGAACCCCCGTCCGGAGCGCACGTGCTCGACGTGGGCTGCGGTTGTGGCCAGACGTCGCTGCAGTGGAGCGAGCGGGTGAGCGGATCAGTCTTGGGGGTTGACATCAGCGACCTGCTCGTAGAGGTGGCCCGGCAGCGGGCTGCCGCCCACGCTGCCGAGCATCCTGCGGCGGCACCCATCAGCTTCGCCGTGGCTGACGCGCAGACCGCCGACATGACCGCACTCGGAGCGAAGGCGACGGCCCGAAATGGGGCGTTCGGCGGCTTCGATGTGGTGTTCTCCCGGTTCGGCGTGATGTTCTTCGCCGATCCCGCAGCAGCGTTCGCCAACGTGCGGGCAGCGACTCGATCGGGCGGACAGCTCGCCTTCGCCTGCTGGCAGACGCCACGGCAGAACCCGTGGCTGATCACGGTCAACAAGGCGGTGCTGGAGATCGTGGAGATGCCCGACAGCGACGGTCCCACGGTTGATCCGTTCGCGTTTGCTGACACCGACTTCGTTAGCGGCATCCTCAGCGATGCCGGCTGGTCGGCCATCGACTTTGCGTCGTTCGAGACCGAGATGATCTACGGCGCGGGCAACACGCTCGCCGAGACGGCCCAGTTCACCATGGATCTCGGCATCGCCCAGCGGGCGCTGGAGGGGCACCCGCCCGCAGTGCACGCTCAAGCCAAGGAAGCCGTGATAGCGGCACTCGCGCCGTTCGAGACCCCAGCAGGCGTCGTGTTCCCTGCTGCCGCGTGGATCGTCACGGCTCGCAATTGAGCCGCGGAGGTTGCTGATCGTGATCGACGAACCGAGCTGGACGATAGGGATCGAGGAGGAATACCTCCTTGTCGATCATGACAGCGGCGCACTGGTCAAGGTCCAGCCGCCCGGCTTGATCGAGCGGGTCGCCGAGCTGCGCCACGGCCTCGTGAGTCCGGAGCTCTTCAGCGCGCAGATCGAGATCGGCACCGGCATCTGCCGTGACATGCAGCATCTGCGCGCCGACGTCGGCTTGCTGCGCTTGGCAGTCACCGAGGCCGCCGCCGAGCACGGGCTTGCGCCGATCGCTGCGTCCACTCATCCCTTTGCCAAGCCGGAGGAGCTCGAGATCACCGACAAGGAGCGCTACCGGGACCTCGCCGATGACCTCCAGGACATCACGCGCCAGCTCGTCATCTCGGGGCTGCACGTGCACGTGGGCATCGAGGATCCCGAACTGCGGATCGACCTGATGAACCAGGTGACGTACTTCCTGCCGCACCTGCTGGCCCTGTCCACGTCGTCGCCGTTCTGGCAGGGCCGCGACACCGGGCTGGCCAGCTACCGGTCGGCGGTGTACAAGACGCTTCCGCGCACGGGCCTGCCGCCGAAGTTCGACTCATGGGCCGAGTTCCGGCGCCACGTCGACGTGCTGGTGAATGCCGGGATCATCGAGGACTCTTCGAAGGTCTGGTGGGACATCCGGCCCTCGGAGCGCTACCCGACGCTGGAGATGCGGGTCACCGACCTGCCCACCCGCATGGAGGACACGATTGCCGTCGCAGCTGCATATGTCTGCCTGCTGCGGATGCTGTGGCGGCTGCGTGACGGGAACCAGCGATGGCGCAGCTATGCCAACTTCCTGATCGGCGAGAACCTGTGGCGGGCCGAGCGTTATGGCGTCAACGGTTCGCTGATCGACTTCGGCAAGGGCTCGCTGGTGCCATACGCGGACTTGGTCGACGAGCTGATCGAGCTCGTCAGCCCCGATGCCGAGGCACTCGACTGCGTCGACGAGGTTGGTCAGCTGCGCACCATCTGCGAACGGGGCACTTCAGCGAACAACCAGCTTGCCGTCTACCAGGCAGCGAAGGACGCCGGCGCGGATCACAGCGAGGCCCTGGCCGAGGTGGTGCAGCACCTCATCAAGGACACACTCGCACCTCCTGCTGACTAGCCCACTACATGGCCGTCGCGGCGTGCTGATACCTTGCCGCCCGTATGTCTCATGAAAGCAATGCACTTCCGTCCATGGGGGAGCGCTACACCCGGCCTGACTGGGTGCGGCGCATCAACCTCATGGGCGACTCGATCGGGGGGCGACCCGGCGACCTGGTGCCCATCGACACCGGTGAGCTGCTGAAGCTGGCCACCGCAGCAGTCGGCGGCATGCCGACCGGCGATCTGGGCGATCCCGACTGGCAGAAGCGTTTCGAGGCCCTGTCTGCCGAGCTGGACGCCTCGCCCATGCACCTGCTGGGTCGGCTGATGACCAAGCAAGAGCTGCTCCGCTCGCTGCGCACCCGCTTGCTGCTCACCGCCGCCATCGACACGACGCCGCAGATCACCGCTGAGCCCGTGGCCTCGCCGGTGATGATCGCCGGCCCGGCGCGCTCGGGCACCTCCATTTTGTTCGAGCTGCTGGGGTTGCATCCCGACCTGCGGGCCCCGCTGGGCGCCGAGGCGCTGCACCCGGTGCCGCTGCCCGAGGGGGGCCTCGCGGATCGGATGGAGATGGGTCAGTGCGAGCAGGAGTTCTGGGCGGACATCCAGCCCGAGTTCCTGGCCATGCACGAGTTCCGGGCCGATCTGCCTGTCGAGTGCATCACCCTCACCACCGGCAGCTTCGCCGGGTTCCACTGGAGCATGATCGCCCCGCTGACCGAGTGGATTCCCGACTTGGACGTGAACTACAGCTACGAGCGGCAGA
Source organism: Candidatus Poriferisodalis sp. (assembly GCF_965208555.1). GTDB lineage: Bacteria > Actinomycetota > Acidimicrobiia > Acidimicrobiales > Poriferisodalaceae > Poriferisodalis. The sequence continues at coordinate 2,705,909 of NZ_OZ242342.1, forward strand.
TCCTCCAGGTGCTCCAGCACGGCGGGGGCCCCACGCAATGGGTGCTCAAGACGCCCGGCCACCTGTTCGTGCTGCCGCAGCTGTTCGCAGCGTTCGGCGACGCCTGGGTCATCCAGACCCACCGCGATCCGGCCCGCACGATGGCCTCCACGGCCAACATCACGGCCATGGTCCACTGGATGCGCTTCAGCGACGTCGACGCCGTCGGGAACGCGCACTTCGTGCACGACGCGTTCGCGTTCGCCCTCAACGACTCGGTGAATCTGCGAGCAACCGGTGTGGTGCCGGACGAACGCTTCGTGGACGTCAACTACATGCAGCTCGTGACCGACCCTGTGGCCACGCTGGGTGCGGCACTCGAGCAGATGGGCCTGTCGATGACCGATGCCTACGCGACCGCTGTGCGGGACTACCTGGACCACAAACCCAAGGGCAAGTACGGCGTGCATCGCTACCAGCCCGAGGACTGGGGCTTCACCGCCGAAGGCATCCGCGACGCCACGGCGCAGTACATCGAGCGTTTCGACCTGCCCCCAGAGGGCTGAGCCGGCGCCGATCATGGACCCGCTTCCCGAGACCGAATCCCGCCGGGCTCTCGCCGAGTTGCTCGAGGTGCTGCGAGATGCCGACGAGCGCTGGGTGTCGCCCGAGTGGAACCTGTACACGGCCGACGACGCCGTCGAGGCGCACCGTGCCCTCATGCACTACCTGCAGTGGGGCCTGGTGGGGCTGTTCGAGCGTGACCCGTCCGCCCCCCGGTTCGAGCGCCTGGTGACACCGAACCGCAAGCTGCTCGGCGACAACCCCGACACGGTCTACTTCGAGGCCCCAGTGTCGGCTGACTACGCCTACCGGGTGCGGGGGGAGACCAAGGGCGCCGATTACCTGTCGATCACCGTCGAGTCGAGCGCCGGCTGGGGGTCGATGGACAACCAGGTGCTCGGCGTGCTCAATGACACGACGCTGGACGTGGATGCCGAGGGCCGCTTCGAGATCGTCATCGGCGGCGAGCCGCAGGAGCGCAATTGGCTTGCGCCGCCGCCCGACGAAGGCCAGATCATCAGCCGTCACTACTTCGAGGACACCGCCTACGCAGGCACCGACCCGGATCGGTGGCCCGCGATGCAGATCGAGGTGATCGACGGCACGCCTCCGCCTCGGCCGTCGGATGCCACGGTCAGCGCCGGCATCCGGCGAGCCGCTGCCTTTATCCGCGAGCTCACGGTGGACCGCGTGCCGATGGCCCAGGGCGAGCCGCGGTCGTGGGTGTCGCTGGTGCCCAACGAGTTCCCGCCGCCCGGCCTGCCCGGCGACCTCGGCCTGTCGGCCACCGACGCCGCCTATGCCCTGGCACCGTTCGTGGTCGGGCCCGACGAGGCACTGGTGATCCGTGGCCGCTGGCCCGAGTGCCGCTACGCCAACATCAGCCTGTGGAACCGCCACCTGCAGTCGCTCGACTACGCGAACCGCTCCATCTCGCTCAACCGTGCCCAGATGGTCGCCAATGCCGACGGCAGTTTCACCGCCGTCATCGCACATGCCGACCCGGGCGTTCCCAACTGGCTCGACACCGAGGGTCGTCCATTCGGCATCGCGTTCTGGCGCTTCATGCTGCCCGAAGGCGACATCGAGACTCCCCAAGCCGAGCTCGTGCCCCTGGCCGATCTGCCCAGCCGGCTCTGACCCGCTCGGGCTGCGGCGAGCGTCAGTCGGCGAACGTGTCGACGAGGTGCTGGTTGCGGTCGACGTAGCGCGCTAAGCGATCCGCGCCGTCGGGGGCGGCGAGGACGACCCGCTCGACGCCGAGTTCGCGGTACAGCTCCAGCTTCTGTTCGTCGGGCGTTGCGTAGCAGTACATGGAGATCGGGATGCCATCGGGATCACGGCCCGCTGACTCCGCAGCGGCCCGGAATCGCTCCATGCCGACCCTGACGTCTCTGAAGCCGACATCGAGCGGGCACCAGCCGTCCGCGTACTCAGCCACGTGACGCATGCCGATCCGGCCCCGGCAGCCCACCAGCACCGGAGGGCCTGGCTGCTGGGTCGGCTTCGGGTACACCCACGAGGGCGCGAAGCTCACGAACTCGCCCGAGTACCCGACTTCGTGCTCGGTCCACAGCAGCCGCAGTGCCTCGACCGTCTCACGCATGGCGTTGTAGCGCTGCGCCCACGGCACGTTCGACACGTTGGCCAGCTCTTCGCGGTTCCAGCCCACGCCCACGCCGAAGAGCAGCCGGCCGTCGGATACCTCGTCCAGCGTCGCCACGCTCTTGGCCAAGTCCAGGATCTCGTGTTCGAGCACGAGGCACACGCCCATCGCCAGCTTGATCTTCGACGTTGCCGCTGCGGCCGTCGCCAGTGAGACGAACGGGTCGCGCATGTGCCAGTAGAGCTGCGGCAGATCGCCCCCGTCGGGGTGGACCGTCTGGCGGCTGGCGGGAATGTGGCTGTGCTCACCCACCCACAGCGAGTCGTAGCCCCGCTGCTCCGCCTCGACCGCCATGTCGGCGGTCGCAGGCCCGTAGTCGCTGTTCGTGGGCGCCAACCCGATCTTCATGAGTGTCGGCCTACTCAGCGCGCTGCGTGCCGACCTTCAGCTCGCGGAAGGGGCTCGTCGTGTCGATGCCGGGCTCCTTGGGCAGCCCCAGCACCCGCTCGCCCACGATGTTGCGCATCACCTCATCCGAGCCGCCGGCGATCCGCATGGCTGGGAAGCCCAGCACATAGCCGGCCCACGAGAAGGTTCCCCATTCGCCCGAGTCGACGACCAGCTTGGGGCCGATGGTGTCGGCCACGAACTCGCAGGTGGCGTTCATCTGGCGAATCAGGCCCATCTTCGACAGCGACATCTCGGGGCCCGGTGTCTTGCCGGCACGCAGCGCGTCCATCGTGCGCTGATTCGACCAGCCCAGCACCTTGCCGTGGGTGTAGATCTCAGCGAGCTTCTGGCGAGCCAGCGCATCGCCTGACATCCCGTAGTGGTTGGCCATGGCGGCCAGCTTGGTGAAGCTGCCGCCGCCGGTGCCGCCGCCCGAGCCGCCGCCGATCGCCGCCCGCTCGTTCATCAGCGTGGTCAGCGCCACGCCCCAGCCCTGGTTCACCTCGCCGAGGCGGTGCGAGTCGGGCACGCGCACGTCGGTGAAGTACACCTCGTTGAAGTTGGCCCCGCCGGTCATCTGTCGCAGCGGGCGCACGTCCACGCCGGGTAAATTCATGTCCACGAGAAAGCCGGTGAGGCCCTGGTGCTTGGGCAGGTCGAAGTCGGACCGGGCGATGACTTCGCCGATGTCGGAGTAGTGCGCGCCCGAAGTCCACACCTTCTGCCCGTTGAGGATCCACTCCTCACCGTCGCGCTCGGCCCGCATCTGCAAGCTGGCCAGGTCGGAACCGGCGCCCGGCTCAGAGAACAGCTGGCAGCCCACGATGTCGGCCCGGTACATCTGGGGCAGCACCTCGGCGGACACTTCAGGGCTGGCGTGAGCCAGGATGGTCGGCGCCACCATGCCCAAGCCGATGCCGAAGAAGCCGCCGTCGGGCGTGTCGAACTGGCTCTCGAGCTGGCCCCAGATGCGCTCGTACTTGCGGGGCATGCCGCCGCCGCCCAATTCGGCCGGTCCGCTGATCCAGCCGAAGCCGGCGTCGTACTTGGCGGCCCGCCACTCCTTTGACGCGTCCAGCTCCCGCCGCTCGCGCTCGCGGTCGATCTCCTCGAAGAGCGCTGCGTTGTCAGGCCCCTCGCCCCACACGAACTCGCGCCGCTCGGCCTTGCGCTTGGCGTTGGCCTCCAAGAATTCCAGCGCCTCAACGGCGAACTGTTCCTCGGTGATCTCAGCGGTGTCGGCAGCGGCCATGTCGGGCTCCTGTTTCGTGCAAGTAGTGGCAAATCCGGAATGCGAGCAGCCCCAAGCTAGCGACATATCTCGCTACGCTCATCGGCCATGGGTCAGCCCGTTCGAGTAGCAGAACGACCGTCGTCCGTCCGTGTGGGCACGGTGCAGTTCGAGACCAACCGCCCGCTGACCGGAGCGGGCCACCGCTACTACAACAGCGCCGAAGATGCCGCCAGCGCCGAGGACCCGGCCGATCTGCTGGCGTGGCGCCTGTTCCAGCGGGGCGGTGTCGACCACATTCACGTGTACGGCAACGTGGCCACCATCGACCTCTCCCGGGGCCACACCTCCGACGGCATCGCCGAACTCATCGAAGAGCTGTTCGCCCACTATCGGTAGCTTGCTACCGGTAGCGACAAGCACGGTCGGTAGCTTGCTACCGATAGTGACAAGCACGGCTTGTGCGCTGTTGTGATCAGCACAACGCTGACTACGGTTGCGGCATGACCGAAGAAGAGTTCCGTACTGAGCTTGCGGCGCGGGGTTATGGCGAGCCGCGTGACGCCGTGTTCGAGCCTCATGCCGACGGTGAGCTCCACAGCCATGATTTCTCGGCCATGGCCATGGTGACTGATGGCGAGTTCCGGCTGGGGTTGGAAGACGAGACCCGGGTCATGGCGGTGGGGGACTGGTGCGAGGTTTCCGCCGGCACGCTGCACAGCGAGCACGCCGGACCTGTCGGCGCCACCCTGCTGGTCGGCACGAAGTAGCACCGACAACGACGATAAACAGTCGTTTGCGGGGACGCTTGTTCGTCTAACCTGTCGCGATGGCTGCAGAGGCAGTGGCGGCAGAGACAGTGCGCCTGAGTGACACGGCCATCGGTCGCCGCGATCGGCTGCTGCCGGTTGCCGACGAACTCGCCCCGCTGCTGACGCAGCCGGGGCTCGTCAGAGGGTCGGTGCTGGCTGCTCAGGGCCCAGGAGCACTGACCTTGGCTACCGCCTTCGCGGCGGAGGTCTCGCGTACTGGCGGGTGGGTGACTGCGGTGGGCCTGGGGCGCATGGGCATCTCAGCAGCGGCCGAGCGGGGCGCATCGCTGGACCGGTGGGCGTTCGTGGACAAACCCGGCGATGCCGCGGCCGAGGTGCTGAACGCTCTGATCGGCAACGTCGATGTCGTCCTGCTGGCTGGGAGCGTGCGGCTGGCAGCCGCCCATAGTCGGCGCCTGCGGGCCCGCCTGCGAGAGCGCGGAACCGTGGTGATCGAGATCGCCGCATCGGGCGCATTCAGTCCAGACGTGACCCTCACGGTGGAACGTGCAGTGTGGACCGGCCTCGAGCAGGGCCATGGACGGTTGCGGGAACGGCGGGCCGAGGTGGTCGCCGTGGGCCGCGGTGCGGCGTCGCTGCCGCGACGGGCCGTCCTGTGGCTGCCTGATGCCACCGGGCGCATCATGACCGTTCGCAATGCGGTCACTCCGATTGGCACCGATCAGCCTGCCGATCTCGCCGATGCCTCCCGCACCGATGCTCCCCGCACTGATGCTGATGCGGTTGTCACTGATGTGGTCGTCCCCCTGCTGAGTCGTGCGGGATAGCCAAGCCGATCGAGACAGTCGGGCCGGCCGGAGCACCGCTGCCGAGTGCGGGCCGCGGATGCTGGTGGCGGAGGTCGAGCACTGGTCCGCGATCGCAGCGGGACTCGACCCGGCGAGGGCTGCAGCAGTGGTGTCTGCCGGCCGGGTCACTGCTCTCACGCCTGCCGCGGTCGCGGCGGGGGTGAAAGCGGGGATGCGTCGCCGCAGGGCCCTGTCCGAGTGCGAGACCTTGGAGCTGATCGAACGCGATTCCGATCTCGACGCCCGCCGCTTCGCCCCCGTGGTTGCAGCGCTGGAAGACCTGACCCCGAGAGTCGAGGTGCTGGCACCTGGCTGCTGTGTCGTCGCCACTCGAGGTCCATCGCGCTACTACGGCGGCGACGAAGCGCTGGCGATGCTGGTGCAGGACACCGTCGCCCAGGCGCTGGCTGATGCATCGGCTGGCGTACCGGCTGGTGTCTCCGTCCGTGTCGGCATCGCCGACGGTCTGTTTGCAGCCGGTTTGGCTGCGCGGACGGCACCGGCTGCGAACCCGTTGACACAGGTGATGGTGGTGCCGCCGTGCGGCAGTGCAGAGTTCCTGAGCGGGCTGTCATTGTGGACGCTGACCGAAGAGTTCTCCCTGCTGACGGGATGTGCCGCCGCCGGGACGACTGATGATCTGATCAGCATGCTGTGGCAGCTGGGCTTGCGCTGCCTGGGCGACCTTGCTGCACTGCCTGCGGGCGATCTCGTCGGCAGGTTCGGCAGGCAAGGCGAATGGATGCACGCACTGGCCAGCGGGCGCGATCCTCGCCTGAGCCAGCCTGCCGCCGCTCAGCCTGATCTCAGCGTTGCGACCGAGATCGACCCGCCCGCGGACCGGCTCGACATGGTGGCCTTTGCTGCAAAGTCTCTGGCAGATCAGCTCGACGCCCAGTTGGCCCGGGAGGGTCAGGCACTGGTGTGCGTGGAGATCAGTGCCGAGACCGAGCACGGCGAGACCAGCAGCGGACGGTGGCGTCATGGGTTCCGTTTCAGCCCGCCCGATGTAGTCGATCGTGTGCGCTGGCAGCTCGACGGCTGGCGCAGTGCCAAGGGCCGGAACAGTCCCACCGGCGGTATCTCGTTCGTCCGGTTGCGGGTTGTCGAGACGTTTCCCGATGAAGGACGCCAGCTCGGCTTCTGGGGCGGCCAGTCCGAGACCGATGAGCGGGCCGAGCGAGCGCTGCAGCGAGTTCAGGCTTTGGTCGGGTTCGACGGGGTCACCGTGGGCCGGCTGGGCTCCGGCCGCCGCTTCGCCGATCTCGAGCAGCGCCTTCCGTTCGGCACAGCCGGTCCTCGTGGGACCGGCGCATCAGACCCAGCCGGTCCTCGTGGGACCGGCGCATCAGACCCAGCCGGTCCTCGTGGGACCGGCGCATTAGACCCAGCCGGTCCTCGTGGGACCGGCGCATCAGACCCAGCTCCGTGGCCGGGACGGCTCGGCGTGCCGGCCCCCGCCGAGGTGCTGGCTGAGCCCGAGCCGCTCGTGGTGCTCGATGCGAACGACGAGCCGGTGGGCGTGAGCGGCAGGGCACAGCTCAACGCCGTTCCGGCCCTGCTGCGCTGGCCCGACGGGCGCTCTCGCCGCATCACGGCGTGGGCAGGGCCGTGGCCGTTGGACGAGCGCTGGTGGGATCCCGCCAAGCGTCGTCGCCAAGCCCGGCTCCAGCTGGTGCTCGATGACGGCACTGCCCATCTCTGCGCTGTCGAGCGAGGTCGCTGGCAGCGCGAAGCCACCTACGACTGAGTCCCCGTCAGTTGCCGTTGGTGGACCAGTGCCAGGGCTCGCTCGGCAGGTTGTACAAGCCGTAGGTCGCGGCATTGGCCTTCAGCCATCTGAACGCCGTCGAATTGCGGCTGGTGACCGATCGGCCGTTGTGCCGGAAGTCGATGGCTAGGCCGCGCTCGTGCATGGAACGCCCGGGCCGGGCCGTGGGCGGCCGGCACTGGTAGGAGGGCTTCTGCCAGATCGCCCACTCGCTGGTGCCGCAATGAGCCCGCCGCAGCGCGATCTGCGAAGCGGCACTCCGATAGCCGCCGCCGGTCAGCCGGAGGCCGTCGCGAGCAGCATGCTCGAGAAGATCCTGCACCTTGTTCGCAATCGACTCGTGGACCTGGATGCCGCCCACCCAGGTGAGCTCGGCGAGGTCGATGTTGTTGTCGGTGGGCTGCCCGGCGGTGCCTTCGCGAAGCCGGCGGGCCCGTTCCTCCGCCTCGCGTCGCTTCCGTTCCTCTTCCGCCTTGCGCCGCTTCAGTTCCGTCTCGATGCGCTTCTGCTCGGTGATGGCACTGTTGACGAGGTCTGCGGTCTTGGCGACATCGGCCGCAGCGGCATCGTTCCATTCCGCCAGCGCCGCCTGCTCGTACAGCAAGGCGTCGAGCTCGTCCTCGAGTTCCACCAGCACGATCGCCTCCTGCTCGACGGCGTCGAGCAGGTCTTCCAAGGCTCGCTCGGACTCGATGCGGCGGATATCTCGCAGTTCCTCGGCGCGCTGGAACTCGCGCAGCGCCAGTTCGGCGTCGATAGTGAGCGCTCTGAGCTGGTCAGCGGTCACGTTCAGATCGCCGAGTGCAGCGCCGATCAGCACACGGATGCGAGCGGCGTCGTAGATGTCGCCGGTGCGGACCAAGCCGTAGGAGCCCTCTACCAACGCGTCGTGGCCGATGTAGGTCTGCACGATGAGGTCGATGACCCGCAGTCCCAGCTCGTCATGCTGGGCATCGAGCGAGATCTGGCGCTGGAGCGCTGCCGCCACCGATGCCTCCGCGGCGGCCAATGCCAGCTCGGCCTGATCGAGATCGGCCCGCTGCTCGTTCGTCAGCAGCCTCAGTTGGTCGAAGGCCTCCAGCACCTCGTTGACATCGGCCTGCTGCAGGTCGACTTCCATGACTTTCGCGAGCAGTTCTGCCTGAGCCTCGTCGCGGATCCGTTTCTCCTCGGCAAGCTGGGCCTCCAGCTCCTTCTGCTGTTGTTCGAGCTGTTCCTGGCGCTTGCGCAGCTCGGCGTTGGACGGCTGCGATTGCGCCCCCGTGCCGGCGAGCGGCACGATGCTGACGACAAGAGCGAACGCGACCGCTGCTGCACCACGGCGCGCCGCGCTGCGCCGCCCACAGGTGGAGCCTGCAGTGGTGGGGCGCGATTGCCGCTGTGAACCTCGCACCGGGCGCGTCCTTGCTGCGGCCGACCTCGAGCCGGCGCCGTCGTCTGCCTGCGGTCGCCTGTGGCCGCCGCGGGCGACGACCGGGACCTTCGGCCCAAGGTACCGATGGCCGGTCGCCTGCGGGTGTCGCCCCAGAGATTCTCAGCCGGCTCTCAGCTTGATGGCGTCGGGCGACGCGGCTACTCGTCGATCACCCGGTTCTGGAGGACTCCGATGCCGGGAACTTCGAAGGAGATTTCGTCGCCCGCAATCAGCCAGCGCGGCGGGTCGTGCGACCCGCCGGTGCCTTCGGGCGATCCGGTGGCGACGACATCGCCGGGTTCGAGCGGCATCACTGCCGACAGGTAGGAGACGATCTCGGCGACCGAGAAGATCATCTCGCTGACGCCGGCCCGCTGACGCTCCTCGCCGTTGACCCGGCAGATCACCTCCAGCGCCGCCGGGTCTGCGATCTCGTCTGCCGTCGTGATCCACGGACCCATCGACCCGGAGCGGAAGAAGTTCTTGCCCGCCGCCACGCTGTGACGCTGCCAGTCACGCACCGATCCGTCGTTGAGGATCGTGTAGCCGCCCACGTAGTCGAGGGCTTCTGCGGCAGCAATGTGACGCCCCGCGCGGCCGATGATCACTGCCAGCTCCACCTCGTAGTCGAGTTGGACCGACACCGATGGCCGCACCAAGTCCTCGCCGTGTGCGACGAGCGTGCCCGGAGGCTTGTTGAAATAGACCGGCTGCGCCGGGGCCTGCACCTTGCCGTCCAGCGGGTATTTCTTGTGATAGTTCGCACCGGCGCACAGCATGCGAGCGCCGACGTCGGCAGGAACAGCGAACGCGATGTCGTCCCACCCATGGTCGGCCGCCGCCCCTGCGAACGCGGCCGGATCGGCCAAGGCGGCGGCGATCGCCTGGCCGATGGTCGCAATCGGGGCGCCGTCTACCTCGACGCCGTCAAGTCGCGCCACGCCATCGGAGGCCGCCATGCCGATGTGAGTGGAGCCCTCGCCGGCAAGGGTGTAACGCAGCAGTTTCACGGCGCGTCACCGTACTGGGCCGGCCGCCGTCCGCCCGATTCGGTCGAGGGTGCCCGCGGTGCGCGCGACGATCAGTCGGTTGCCGTCCGGCGCAGCGGCTCGCCGCCCGCCGCCCGGATCGTGGTCTCGAAGCTGTCGAGGTCGTTGCCGTTCACGTGGCCCGTCCAAGGTTTGCCGACGCCCTGGTCATCGAGGGGCGGATCCACGGAAACCTCCACTCGCGGGCTGCTGGTGCGCAGCACCAGGGTGGCGTCGGTGCCGGTGTCCCATCGGGCAACGATGACCGCCCTGCGGAATCCGATGTCGGCCAGAACCAGACCGTCGCCGGTGGCTGCCAGCAGTCGTTGCACGTTGAACAGCAGCTGATGAACCACGACGGCGGCCACGATCAGCAGCCAGCCGATGCCCCAGGCGATTGCCAAAGCGGCACCGATGGCGAATGCAGCCACCCGGACGATCATGATGCGCCGGTGCGCCCGGGCCGTCTCGGCGTCGGTGACCACCACGGCGCTGCGCACGCCTGCGTGGACCTCGCCGAGCAGTTCCACGGCCCGGGCAAAAGCCCGCTCCGAGGGCGTCATGACTCTGCCGCTGGCAGGTCGCGGAGCGGGATCAGCCCGCCGGCATCGGCGATCTGCTGGCCGACGGCCAGCAGCAGGTGCTCGCCACCGTGCGCAGCGTGCAGCTGCACGCCCAGCGGCACTCCGTCGGGGTCGAATGCAACCGGCAGCGCGATGGCTGGCTGCCCGCTGACGTTGGCCTGATTCACGAACGCTGCCAGCTCAGCGATCCGCCGGGCCCCGTCGATCGGGTCAGCCAGATAGCCGAGCGGCGGCGTGACGTCGGCAAGCACCGGGGTGAGCAGCAGGTCGTAACCGCTGGGATCCGGAGTACCCGGCCGGCCGGCGGGATTCATCTTCCAGAACGACATGACGCGTCTGCGCCAGCCAGCAAGCTCAGCGAGCGACTGCACGTAGGCAGAGGCGGGCAGCGAGCGTCCCAGCTCGGCCGACCACCAGTTGGCGGGCTCGATGTCGTCGGCGGTCATCGGACGCCCCAGCCGTTCTGCCCAGCCAGCCATCTCGGCAGACATGGCGACGGTGCGCACCACGATCGTGTGGTCGACGAGGTCGGAGCTATACCAGCCGTCGGGTGCCGTATCGGGCTCGATGCGATGGCCCAGCTCTGCCAGCAGGCTCGCGGCGAACTCGACGGCGTGCTGTGCCGACTCCGTCGCCCGGCTCGGCCCGCCGGTCGACACTGCGATGCGCAAGGGCGTCGGCGGGGCTGCCAGGGCGTCGGCGAATGTCTCGGCGGTTCCCAGCGGGGGAGCGACATAGGGATCGCCCGGTGCCGGGCGACTGATGATGTCGAGGCAGCGTGCCGCATCGCGCACTGTGCGCGTGAGCATCCCGTCCACCGCGAAGCCGCCGCGGTGCTCGCCGAGCCGCGGAGCGGTGGAGACCCGGCCTCGCGACGGCTTCAGCCCCACCAACCCGCAGGCCGCTGCGGGGACACGGATCGAACCGCCGCCGTCGTTGCCGTGCGCAACCGGCACTATGCCTGCCGCCACCGCAGCCGCTGAGCCTCCGCTGGAGCCGCCAGGCGAGCGGGTCAGGTCCCACGGGTTCGCCGTGGGGCCGTAGGCAGCCGGCTCGGTGGTGATGGTGGTGCCGAACTCGGGGGTGTTCGTGCGTCCCACCGAGACCATGCCGGCACTGCGCAGCAACCGGTACAGGTGGCTGTCGAGGCTGCCGCGCCAGCCCAGCTCGACCAGGAACTGTGCCCCGGCGTGGTGGAACTCGCCGGCTTGCTCGCAGCCGAGGTCCTTGATGGCCATCGGCACGCCGTCGAACGTGATGGCCGGCGAACTCGGCACCCCCTGCTGAGGGGCCGGTCGCCTGTTCCGGCGCTGTTCCCAGCGCGCCGCGGCATCGGCTGCCTCGGCCAGCGCCCGCTCAGGCCGGGGGTGGATGATCGCGTTCAGAGCCGGGTTCAGCCGCTCCATCCGTTCGAGCGCGGCCTGCATCGCTTCGGCCGGATTCGTCTCGCCGGATGCGAACGCCTGCGCCAGTGCCGTTGCGTCAACCGAACGCAGGTCGGCGGACATGTCGCCGCTCTCCAATGCCCCAGCCCCGACCAGCCGGGGTCAGTCGCTTCCGGCCCACAGCGCCGGAGTGCGTTCGGCCCATGGGGCCGCCTGCTCAAGCTGGCTCGCCAGCGACAGCAGCATCTCCTCGCTGGCATGGGGACCCACGAATTGCACACCGACGGGCAGCCCGGCGGCAGTCCAATGCAGGGGTACTGACATTGCCGGCTGGCCGGTCACGTTGAACTGCGGCGTGAACTGCAGCAGGTCATTCAGCCGCCCACGGCCGGTCTCGGGGTTCCGCAGCTCGCCGAGCCGGGGAGGCGGCTCGGCCATGATCGGCGACACCAGCACGTCGTGATCAGCCCACCAGCCGGCCAGACTCCTGGTCCACGCGTGGCACCACTCCACGGCCGCGATGTACTGGGCGCCGCTTATCTCGCGGCCGATCTGCATCAGTGCCCAGGTGTCGCCCTCGGTGTCGGCCCGGCTCATCTGCCGGCCCAAGGCGGCTTCGTAGCCCGCCAGGGAAGTCACGTTGCACACGGCCACGATGGTGCGGAAGTGCTCGAAGAACTCTTCGTGGAACAGGTCGTCGGGCGCTGAATAGTCGACGTGGTGGCCCAGGCTCTCGAGCAACTTGCCGGCGCCGTGGACCGCTTGGGCGCACTCGGGATCCACTGGCCCCCAGGCGGAGTGCGCGCAGAGGCCGACCCGCAGCGATGCGGGCTCACGCGCAGCAGCGTCAGAGAACGTGTCCGACGGCGGCGGTGCCCAGTACGGGTCCCCCGGCCAGGGCCGGCTGATGCCGTCGAGCACCCGGGCACTGTCGCGCACGCTGCGGCTCACCACGCCGTCCACGCTGAGTCCGGCCCAGCCGTCGCCTGAGTCAGGGCCCAGCGATACCCGTCCCCGATTCGGTTTCAGGCCGAACAGGCCGCAGTTCGCCGCCGGCACACGGATGGAGCCGCCGCCGTCGTTGGCGTGGGCGATGGGCACGATGCCCGCGGCCACCGCCGCGGCCGATCCTCCGCTGGAGCCGCCCGTCGAGTGGCCGGTGTCCCACGGATTGGCTGTCGGCCCGTAGGCCAGCGGCTCAGTCGTGATGGTGAGGCCGAATTCGGGCGTGTTTGTGCGGCCGAAGTTCACCAATCCCAGTTCGGCGAACATCGTGGCCAGGTGAGCGGTGCTCGATGCGACGTGGCCCGCCTCCTTGAGCGCAGCATTGCCTGCGTGGTACGGCTGGCCGTCGGTCGTGCACGTCAGGTCCTTGGTGAGAAATGGCACGCCTGCCAGCGAGCCAACCGGCTCGCTCGTGCCGCGCGCCGCGTCGAGTCGTTGTGCCGTTTGGTGAGCGCTGTCGTCAAGCCGCCCGATGATGGCGTTGATCTGCGGGTTCACCCGGTCGGCTCGGGCGATGGCCTCGTCGAGCAGTTCGACTGCCGAGGCGGCTCCCGAGGCGAATAGCTCGGCGGTTGCCACGCCGTCGGGTAGGTCTTCGCCAGACTCGCCGCTCGATGCGCCTGTGGTCGAGGTCTCAGCCATGGCCGCAACGTAGTTCGGTTGCCGGGCGGGGTCAGTAAGAACCCTTGTTCTCAGAACTTTCGTTCGGTAATGTTGCACCGTGGGTTTCACGAATCCGGGGATCTCTTGGCGGGAACTGGAGCGGCGACTGTCCGACCGGCCTCCGTTCCCCGGCCGGCCCGATGAGGGCCGGCCCATCAAACACAGTCATGGCAAGAATCTCGCTGCGGGCAACGAGCAGGTCGAGTCTGTCGCTCGACCGCGGCCGGCAGCCCCCACGGTGCCGTATGCGGAACTGCACACTCATTCCAACTTCAGCTTCCTGGACGGGGCGTCGAGCCCAGCCGAGCTGGTGGACGAAGCAGTGCGGCTGGGGCTCGAAGCGCTGGCGTTGACCGACCACAACGGGTTCTACGGGGTGGTGCGCTTCGCGGAGGCTGCCGCCGAAGCCGGTCTGCCGACGGTGTTCGGCACTGAGTTGACGCTCGACGCTTACAGCGCCACGCGGCCGGAGCGCACTGGGTGCGCTGATCCTGCGGGATCCCATGTCGTGGTGCTGGCTCGCTCGCCGGCAGGATACGCCTCGCTGGGCGAGCTGATCTCGGCAGCGCAGATGGCGGGCCGCAAGCACGCCCCGCGCCTGAGCACCAGTGAATTCCTCGCAGCCGCAGCGGCACATCGCGACGAGTGGGCGATCCTCACCGGGCACCGCAAGGGCGCTGTTCCCGCAGCGCTCATCTCAGGGGGGCACGATGGCGGGCCGCGCGCCGCAGCCGCCCAGCTCGGCCGTCTCGTCGAAGCCGTCGGCCGTCACAACGTCTTCGTCGAGCTGTGGGATCACGGCGACCCGCTCGACAGCGAGCGGAACGACGCGCTGGCCGAGCTGGCGGTGCGAGCCGGTGTCGAGCCGATCTGCACCAACGGTGTCCACTACGCCACTCCCGCCGGGCGACGGCTGGCTGCCGCTCTGGCCGCAGTTCGAGCCCAGCGCAGCCTCGGAGAGCTGGACGGCTGGCTGCCGCCAGCAGCTACAGCGCACGTGCGATCCGGTGCCGAGCAGGCCCGCCGATTCGCCCGCTGGCCGGGTGTGGTGAGCGCTGCTGCGCAGCTCGGCCGCGACTGCGCATTCGACCTGTCGCTGGTCGCTCCCAACTTGCCGCCGTACCCCTGTCCCGACGGTCATGACGAGATGTCGTACTTGCGGCACCTCGTGACTCAGCGGGCACTGTGGCGGTACGGCACCCCTGAGAGCGAGCGGGTGCCGGGGGCGTGGGCGCAGCTCAATCACGAGCTCGACCTCATCTCACAGCTCGGCTTCGCCGGTTACTTCCTGGTGGTGTTCGACATCGTGTCGTTCTGCCGCAGTCGCGACATCTACTGCCAGGGCCGCGGCTCAGCTTCGAATTCAGCGGTCTGCTACGCGCTCGGCATCACCAATGTCGACTCGGTCGCTCTGGGGCTGCTGTTCGAACGCTTCCTGTCGCCCGAGCGCGACGGGCCGCCTGACATCGACATCGACATCGAGAGCGGTCGCCGGGAGGAGGCCATCCAATACGTGTACGAGCGCTACGGCCGTGCTCACACGGCGCAAGTGGCGAACGTCATCACCTACCGGGCGCGCTCGTCGGTGCGTGACATGGCACGAGCGCTGGGCTGGGAACCCGGCCAAGCCGATGCCTGGTCGAAGTCACTGGACCGCTACAGCCCGCTGCCCTCCTCGAATGACGCTTCGAACGGGTCCGCGGCCCAGCTCCATCGGGCAGGCCGGCCCCGTGCACGCGACTGGCGCGACGCGGGGCCCGAGCCGCCGTCAGGTCGCAATGAGACCGGCATTCCCGCCGACGTGGCAGAGCTGGCCGCTGCGCTTGAGGGGGCGCCGCGCCACCTCGGCATCCACTCGGGCGGCATGGTCATCTGCGACCGGCCGGTGACCCATGTCTGCCCCACTGAATGGGCGACCAAGGCGGATCGCTCGGTGCTGCAGTGGGACAAGGACGACTGCGCAGCAGTCGGGCTGGTGAAGTTCGATCTGCTCGGGCTGGGAATGCTGTCGGCCCTGCACCACGCCGTCGACCTGATCGCTGACGCGCATCACACGAACATCGACATCGGCATGCTGCCGCAGGAAGACGAGGTCTACGACATGCTCTGCCGGGCCGACAGCATCGGTGTGTTCCAGGTGGAGTCACGCGCCCAGATGGCCACCTTGCCGCGGTTGCGCCCCCGCTGCTTCTACGACCTGGTGGTGGAGGTGGCGCTCATCCGCCCCGGGCCCATCCAGGGCGGCTCGGTGCACCCCTACATCCGGCGGCGCAACGGGGAAGAGCCGGTCACCTACCTGCACCCCCTGCTCGAGAACTCGCTGAAAAAGACGCTGGGCA
This sequence comes from Candidatus Poriferisodalis sp., assembly GCF_965208555.1. Classification (GTDB taxonomy): domain Bacteria; phylum Actinomycetota; class Acidimicrobiia; order Acidimicrobiales; family Poriferisodalaceae; genus Poriferisodalis. Next base: position 2,721,549 of record NZ_OZ242342.1, read on the forward strand.
TCCCGCTGTTCCAGGAGCAGCTCATGCAGATAGCCATCGATGTCGCCGGGTTCACACCCGCCGAGGCCGACGAGCTGCGCCAGGCCATGGGCTCTAAGCGGTCCCGCGAGCGGATGGGCCGCTTGCGCGAGCGCCTCTTTGCGGGCATGGCCGAGCGGGGGTTGGTCGGCGATGTGGCCGAACGGGTCTGGGAGAAGATGGTCGCCTTCGCCGACTACGGCTTCCCCGAGAGTCACTCGGTGTCGTTCGCTCACCTGGTGTATGCCTCGTCGTGGATCAAGCTGCACTACCCGGCGGCGTTCTGCGCAGCGCTGTTGAATGCGCAGCCCATGGGGTTCTACTCGCCGCACTCGCTGTGCCAGGACGCTCGCCGTCACGGGGTGGTGGTGCATACGCCCTGCATCAACCTGTCCTCCGAGACAGCCACGCTGGAGCTGTGCAACGCCTCCACTGGCGGGATGGCTGTGCAGCTGGGGCTGTCGTCAGTGCGGGAGGTGAGCGATGAGCTTGCCGAGCGGATCGCCGCCGGCGGCCCCTACAGCAGCATGGAAGACCTTCAGCGTCGAGCAGAACTGAGTCTGCAGGCGCTGGAGGCGTTGGCCGCCGCGGGGGCGTTCGACTGCTTCGGGCTGTCGCGACGCGAGGCCTTGTGGGCGGCCGGGGCCGTGCATCAGGGAGGCTCAGACCGGCTCTCGGGGGTCGTGACCGGTGCAGAGTCACCGCCGCTGCGGGACATGTCAGCGACCGAGACCGCTGCAGCGGACTTGTGGGCCACCGGGATAGCCCCCCGCGGGCATCCGACGAAGTTCCTGCGAACCGAGCTGGCTGCTGCGGGGGTTCGCACTGCTGCGGAGCTGCTCACGTGCCCGCCGGGCAAGATCCGCGTTGCCGGCCTGGTGACCCACCGCCAGCGGCCCATGACGGCCGGCGGCACGACGTTCCTGAATCTTGAGGATGAGACGGGTCTGGTGAACGTGGTGGTGTCGCGGGGATGCTGGCAGCGGTACCGCTCGGTTGCGCGCGACATGCCCGCGCTGGTGGTGTCAGGCCGTCTCGAACGCCATGAGAACGTGGCCAATGTGATTGCCGAGAGAATCGAAGCTCTCGATGTGCCCGCTTCGGTGGGGAGCCGCGACTTCCGCTGACGGGGCTGTCGCCGATTCAGCCCAGTCTCAGATCAGCCCAGCGGTCGTCCGAACGGCAGCTCGTCCTGCCATGTCTGCAGAAACGACTCTGCTCGATAGCACGCCGCCATGAACGGGCCGTCGTCATGGTCTGCAGTCTCGGACATGACGGAGTTCACGGCCTCTGCCGTGGCTGAGCGCAGGTCGTCGTGCGTGAGCACCGGGTCGGCCCACCAGCCCAATGCGGGCCCCACGGCAGCGACAAAATCAGCCGTTACTGGCGTGCCTGCTGCCCGCAGCACGGCGAGCGCCTTGGATGACACGGCCGCCGCTGAGAACGCGACGACGGGTGTAGTGCCGGCCATCGACGCGCCCTCGCCGGACATCGCGCCCGGCTTTGAGCCGCAGAACAGCACGTCGACATCGTCCTTCCAGACCGCCCACGGCTTGGCAGGCCCGCCGTTTCCCGACAGCGATTCCACGCACATCTCGCCGTCTGCCAGCCAGGCTTCGGCCAGCGCCACCGGGTCGAGCTGACCACCCTCACCCTGGTCGCCCGTACAGCCTTTCGCAGTCGCGACCCGGGCGATCGAGGCCCCGGCCGCCGTCGCTTCACGAGCGATGCCGAGCCCCGCCGGCCCGAAGCCCTCGATCGCTATGCGTTTGCCGTCGAGGCCGCCGAGCAGGCTGGCTGCCGCCGCGGCAGCACCGACGCCGATCAGCTCGTCGCTGAACGAGATGCCGTCGCGGTCGTCATTGCCGATGAGATTGCGCTGGTCGTGGGTCAGTACGGGCGCAAGCAATTCGGCATTCAGCCGCAGGCCCGGACTGGTTGAAAGCCGACCGCTGGAGAAGTCATCGGCCAGCTCAGCCGCCAGCGCCTCGACCGCCCCCGCGGCATCGGCGGGGTCGGACTTCAAACCGATGCTGGCACCGCTGCGCTGCTGCTCCAGCGTGGCGAAGACGTAGGTGAGGTGCCGTACCAGCATCGTCGCGTTGCCGGGGATGAGCCGGCTGCCGAGGCGCGCCGCCCCGACGTAGTTCTGGGCGCCGGGCAGGTCAAAGATGACGAAGCCGGGTGTCGATTCGAGCTGGCGGGTCTCCACGGGCCAAGTCTGCCATCGACCGCCGGGCAAGCCCCGGGCGTGGCTGCCATCTCGCGTCGGGCGGCGTTCGTGCCGTGCCTAGCCTTGACTGTCGTGCGACGAGTGGCGGTCCTGGCGATCCTGTTGTGTGCGGCAGGGCTCGTCGCGGCATGCGGTGGTGACCAGACGACGGCGGCCACCAGCACGCCTGACGAAGCCGTTGCGACCACGTCCGGCGCAGCCGCAACCTCTGCCGCGGATGGCACGCCGGGTCGGACCGAGGTGTTCGGCACCGCGTTGCCGCAGTTCGAGCAACTGGAGGACGATCCCGCCGTCGGCCGCGCGCCGCCGGTCGTCGTGGGCACCGATCTGCTCACGGGCGAAGTGGTGCGGATCACCACCCAGGGACGTCCGATGGTCATCGCGTTCTACGCCCACTGGTGCCCGCACTGCCAAGCCGAGGTAGCCGACCTCATGGAATGGCTGGAGTCCAATGAGCTGCCCTCGGGCGTGGACTTTTACGCAGTCTCGGTGCTCGAAGACCCCACACGCGGCAACCACCCACCGGAGGTGTGGCTGCGCGACGAAGGCTGGCAGCACCCCGTCGTCGCCGACACGCCGTCACTGTCCATCGTCGATGCATTCGGCCTGCAGTCGGTGCCCTACCTCGTCGCCGTCAATGCCGAGAACGCGGTCGTCTTGCGGTACGCCGGCAGTGTGGGGCCCGCCGACCTCGCGGCGTTTTTCGAGTCGCTGCTCGCACCACCCTCATAGGGAGTTCGCACTGCGACGCGAAACAGCTCGACTCGGCCGCAACCGGGTGCTTCGCCCGGTGGTCAGGCTGCACCCGCTGGGTTTCCTGCGTGGCCTGCTGGGCCCTGATGTCACCGGTGCCCGCCAGAGCCTCACCGCGCTTGCGGTCAGCAGCCTGACCGCCACCGCTGCAGGCGTCCTGCTCGCGGCGGTCACCGGCACGCTCGAGCGCCTGCCGGGCCTGCTCGTGCTCGTTCCCGCTGCGATCGGCATGCGCGGCGACATCTTCGGCGCGCTGGGCAGCCGTCTCGCCACCACCATTCACGCGGGAACCTTCAGAGCCACAGCCCGCAGCGACACGATCGTGGGCCAGAACGTCATCGCTGCAGCCGTGCTCACGCTGGTGACGGCAGTGGGGCTCGGCGTCATGGCCAAGGTGATGGCGCCGGTTTTCGGCCTGTCGGACATCATCGGCATCACCGATCTCATCGTGGTGTCGGTCGTCGGCGCTCAGTTGGCCTCGATCGTGGTGCTCGTCGTCACGCTCGGTCTCGCGGCCAGTTCCACTCGCCGGGGCTGGGACCTCGACAACGTCAGTGCGCCGCTCATATCCGCTGTCGGCGACGTGGTCACGCTGCCGGCGTTGTTCCTGGCCACCTATCTCGTGGGCATCACCGCCCTCACGCCGATCCTCGCAGCCGCCAGCGTCGCCGCAGCTGCCGCGGCCATGTTCTGGGCGTGGCGCTCTGGGCTCGAACAGCTCTGGCAGATCCTGCGTGAGTCGATCCCTGTGCTGTTCGTCGGAGGCCTGGTGCTCATCGTGGCCGGCGTCGTGATCGAGCACCGTCTCGAGGACCTGGCCGACAAGCGTGCCGTGCTCATATTGGTGCCGGCGTGTCTTGCTGCCGCCGGCGCCATCGGCGGCATCTTGTCGAGCCGGCTGTCGACCAAGCTGCATCTGGGCGTCATCGAGCCGCGTGCCCTGCCGCAGCGAGGCGCGCGCCTCGACATCCTGTTCGCCTTCAGCTTGACCGTGCCCGTGTTCGTGCTGAATGGGCTGCTCGCAAGCGCCTTCGGCACATTGTTCTCACTGTCCACACCGGGAACCGTCCGCCTTGTGGCCATCTCGCTGATCGGCGGCATGATCGCGACGGCGCTTGCCGGCTTCATCGCCTACTACGGCACCGTGGTCGCGACCCGCGTCGGCGTCGACCCCGATACCTACGGCATCCCGCTCGTCAACAGCACCGTCGACCTTGCCGGTGCCGCGGCGCTCGTGCTGGCCGTCAGCTGGGTGGGCTTGTCGTGAATTCCTTCCTCGCCCCTGTGCCGCTGTGCCTACGCTTGGCACAGCGACGCATCCAGGTCCCCGAGCCGATTGGAGCCCGTCGCGTCGCTCGCTGACGATTTGCAATGCGATCAGACCCTGAAGACAAACCTCGAAATCTGAAATCCATGCTCTCCGAGGCCAAGGACGCCTCTGAGCTCATGGTCGACCTGGCCTACGCCGCGCTCTATTTCGACGATGAGGGCATGGCCGATGCCGTCCTGGGTCTCGAGGAGGACATGTCCACCCTCGTGCACGAGATGCGATCGCTCGCCATGCTGGCCGTGCGGCACCCGCGCGAGGTCGACGGCATGAGCTCTGTGCTGCAGGTGGTGTCGTCCATCGAGCAGATCGCCAATGCTGCCGTGGATATCTGCAAGATCGTGCTGCACCACTTGGGCATCCCCCGGGCGCTCATCGTGGACCTGGCACAGGCCGCCGAGGTCTCGCACAGGTTGGTGGTGGCGGACGGCAGTCACCTCGCAAACCGGCCGCTGCGCGACATGGAGCTGCCCGTGGCCGTCGGCATGCGCGTGGTCGCCATCCAGCGGGGCCGCCACTGGCTGACCGATGTCGGCGGCGACAGCATCGTGGAGCCGGGCGACGTGCTGTTCATGCGCGGCGACCCGGCGGGCATCGTGCGGTTGCGCGAACTGGCGGCCATGGAGCGCTGGAACCCGCCCGAACCCGACGAGGCGCAGGCACCGAGCGACCTCGACCGAGCGGTCGACACGCTGGTCGAGATGAAGAACCTGTCGGAGGCGGCCATCGGGCTGGCCTATTCCGCGCTCGTGCTGCACGACCTGTCGCTGGCCCGAGAGGTGCGGTCCATGCAGGAGCGGCTCGACGGCATGAAGGTCTCCATGCAGACCTGGGTGCTGCGCGCGGCAGCGGAAGGAGCCGATGCCGCGGAGGCCGATCCCGCAGCACTGCGCGGCCTGCTGCATGTCGCCGAGGCTGCAGAGGACATCGGCGACCAGGCCCGCAATATCACCTCGCTCGTCCTCGAGGATGAGGACATTCACCCGGTGCTGGCGCTCGCGCTGGGCGACACCGACGACATCGTCGTGCAGGTGCCGGTGGCGCCGGGTTCCGAGGCCGACGACTCCACCCTCGGCTCGCTGGGGCTGGCGGTGGACCCCGGCTATCACGTGCTGGCCATCCGCCGGGCCGCCAGCTACATCTACAACCCCCCGCGTACGGTGCGGCTGTGGGTCGGCGACGAGCTGCTCGCGTCGGGTCCAGAAGAGGGCCGCGACCGGCTCGCGGCGATCTGCGGCTACTCCATGGACGTCGACGAGGAAACCGGCCACATAGAGCTGACGCCGGTAGCTTGACCGCCGATGTCGCAGGACACGGGACTGTCAATTCTCGCCGTGCATGCCCACCCCGATGACGAGGCGTCAAAGGGGGCGGGCACGGTCCGCCGGTATGCCGATGAGGGCATCCGCACCACGCTGGTGTGCTGCACCGGGGGAGAGGAAGGCGACATCCTGAACCCGGCGATGGATCGACCCGAGGTGAAGGAGAACCTCAGCGAAGTCCGCCGAGCGGAGCTGGACGCGGCCGCGGTCGAGATCGGCTACGACGAGGTGGTCATGCTGGGCTACCGCGACTCCGGCATGCCCGACACCGAAGCCAACGCCCACCCTGACGCCTTCGCCAATGCCGACCTCGACGAAGCTGTCGCCCGGCTCGTCACCGTGATCCGCCGTGTGCGCCCGCAGGTCATTTTGACGTACCCGCTGGTGCAGTCCCGCTACCCGCACCCCGATCACCTGCAGGTCACGGCCATCTGCATCCCCGCTTTCGCTCACGCCGGAGAGCCGGCGTGGCGGCCGGAATGCGGTCCGGCATTCACGCCGATGAAGATGTACGCGCCCGTCTGGTCGCACAAGCGCATGAGGCTCATCCATCAGGCCTTCCTGGACTTGAAGCTTGAATCCCCCTTCGACGAGAAATGGCTGGGCAGGCCAAGCCGGGACGACCGCATCACCGCGGTCATCGAGGTCAACAACGCGGTGCGACGCAAGGCGCTGCTGGCCCATGCCACCCAGGTTGATCCCGACTCGCCCTTCTGGTTCGGCCTGCCCGACGATGTCGCCGACTCGATCCATCCGTACGAGGAGTACATGCTGCTGGAGTCGCGCATCGCCACCGAGCCGATGGAGCACGACCTCTTCGCTGGGTTACGGCCATGAGCTTTCTCGACGACGAGTTCCTGGCGACGTGGGCAGATGCCGGCCACGAGCCGCTTGGCAACGTGTCGGGCACTGTCGTGATGAAGACCGCTGGCGGTCCCGACGGCAAGGTTGCTGTCAGCCTGATCTTCGAGTCCGGCGTCTTGACCGCTGCGTCTGCGGGCACGACCCGAGGTGCTGATCTGACGCTGGAGGCGCCGTGGCAGCTCGCCGCCGACGTGGTCTGCGGCGATGCCGATCCCGCCCGGCACTACATGGCCGGCGATCTCAAGGTCTCTGGCGACATGGCGCTCTGGCTGGAGCTGCTCCCGGCCTGGCGCGCCGCGGGTTCACTGGGCTCGCCGAGCTGATCGGCTGAACAGTGCTCGACGGAACACTGTCGGGCTGGATCAACCCGTGCCAGATCGCTGCAGCTGACGCAGCGCCCGATAGCCGATCAGCTTGATGCCGCTGCGCTGGATGTGGGTGCGCAGCTCGGCGTTGTCACGCAGGTGCAGCAGGTCCTCGACGCGCGATCCCCATTCGGCGGTCAGCGATCGGAGCTCGGGCAGATCGGCAGCGGGCTGCAGCTGCAGCTCGGTCAGCCCGGGCTCGAGCGAATCCAGCAGCGCTTCGATGCGCCGGTACCGCCCCATCATCCCGGGTGCGATGCGCAGCACCCGATCCGGGGTCACGACGCCCTCGGAGGTGACCAGGTCCTCAGCAGGGAATCCCAGCTGGCGCCGGGCCTCGCTGGAGATGAGACGCACGGGCAGCTGGAACTCCACTGCCAGCTCCAAGTACACGTCGAAGAATTCGGGGCGGACGCTGAGAACGTCGAGGTGGCTGTCGAGGTGCGTGACGTCGAAGCCCCACAGGATTGCCCGCTCGATCTGAGCCCGGCATTCCCGCCGGACCTCGTCGAGGTCGGCGTGATCCCACACATCGCTGACGGTGCTGGGCATCCCGCCGTTGCCGTCGAGCAGCGACGGCCCGTAGGTGATGGGCCCCCACCGGTACAGCTCGAACTCGGCGTTCAGCGTGAGCGCCACGCCGATGTCCTCGCCCCGGAATCTCGCCGCCGCCTCGCGCGACCACGGGCACGGCACGAGCAGCGTCCCGGTGGTTGCCAAGCCGTCCCGCAGAGCGGCGTACACGCCTTCGTTCATCGCGTGGCAGCCGCCGAGTCCGGCCGCGCTGATGATCAGCAGTCTGTCGTCGGGGCCGTATCCGAGCCGCTCCCACAGCGGTGCCACACAGACACGCTAACGGGCGCCTTCGAGCGGCCGGTTCGGACCGCCACAGTCGGCCCAGATCCCTCTGCGGGCGCCGCGAGCGTCGGCTTCGGCATCGTCGAGCACAGCCCGGTGCTCTGCGTTCGGCTCGAAGTGCATGGTTCCGGCGTAGCCGTCGAGCACGAGGTACCGGTTCACGAACAGGCCGTCGGCGGCTCGGTAGACGTAGGCCAGCAGCCGGTCGTACCGGTCGTACAGCTCAACGTCGCGCTGCAGGAGCACCTCGGTGCCCGGCGGGAGCAGTTCGGCCGTCCGCCGGGTAGCTGCGTCGCCGCCGCATTCGGCCGGCAGGTAGCCGCCGGTCTTCTCCGGGGTGTCGATGCCGATGAACCTGACGGTTGCCTGGCGCCCGCCGAGGTCCACTTCCATCGTGTCGCCGTCGATAACTGCGAGCACGACAGCGTTCGGCTCCAGCGCTCCATGGGGGGCAGTGGTGCCGGGGCCGCCCACAGTCTCCGAGGATGCCGACGGAGTGCTCTGGGCAGCCGGGGTCGTCGCGCCGCCGCTGAGGTACTGCCAACCGGCGAACGCGCCCACGCATGTGGCCGCTATCGCGGCGACTTGGATCGCTCTGCGACCGCCGGCCGAGCGACCAGCACTCGGGCGGCGACCAGCCTCGCCGGGTGCGCGGCCGACCGGGCCGGATCCCGAGAACGGCCTGCCGTCGGTCAGAGCCGCTCGATGACGGTGCCGGTACCCAGCCCGCCGCCGCAGCACATGGTGACGAGAGCCGTGCTCTTGTCGGCCCGGTGCAGCTCGTGCACCGCCTTGGTCAGCAGGATTGCACCGGTGCCGCCCAGCGGGTGGCCCAAAGCGATTGCGCCGCCGTTGGGGTTGACGCCGTCCATGTCAGGATTCACCTCACGCTGCCAGGCCAGCACCACCGACGCGAACGCCTCGTTGATCTCGACGATGTCGATGTCGGACATCTGCATGCCGTTGCGCTCGAGCAGGTAGTTGGTGGCCTCGATCGGCCCGGTCAGCATCAGCACTGGGTCGCTGCCGACCAGGCACGTGTCGACGATGCGGGCCAGCGGGCGCAGGCCCAGCTCGGCAGCACGACCGGCGCGCATGAGCAGCACCGCGCCCGAGCCGTCGCTGATCTGCGAAGAGCTGCCTGCGGTATGCACGCCGCCGTCCATCACCGGCGACAGCCCCGCAAGCCCTTCCGCTGTCGTAGGCCGGATGCCGCCGTCGCGCACGACATGGCGGACCTCGTCGGTGGGCTTGCCGTCCTCGTCCAGCACCGGCGCGTCGATCTCGACGAGCTGGGTGGCAAAGCGATCCTCAGTCCATGCCCGGGCGGCGTTGTTCTGGCTGCGCAGGCCGTAGGCGTCGCATTCCTCGCGGCTGATGCCCCACTGCTTGGCCATGAGCTCGGCGCCCTGGAACTGCGTCGTGTACTCGTAGTGCTCCTTGTAGCGCGACGTTGCCGTGCGCTGCCCCTTCTTGTAGCTCGAGCCCATCGGGTTGCGCGTCATGGATTCCACGCCGCATCCGATGGCGGAGTCGACCACCCCGCTGCGCACCAGGCCGTATGCCAGCGTGGTGGCCTGCTGGCTCGAGCCGCACTGCGCGTCGACGGTGGTGGCCGCGACCGAGAGCGGATAGCCCGCGCCGAGCCACGCGGTGCGGGCGATGTTGGCCGTCTGCTCGCCGGCTTGGCTGACGCAGCCGCCCACGAGTTGACCGATGCTGGCCGGGTCGACCTGGGTTCGCTCCATCAGCGACGTGAGCACGTCGCTGAGCAGATCGGAGGGGTGAATGCCGCTCAGATCGCCGCCGCGGCGGCCGACGGGGGAGCGGACGGCGTCGACGATGACGATGTCGTCGCTGTGGGCTTGGGACGTGGATGCGCTGCTCATGGCCGGCACTGTACTTGCGGCCAGCGTCAGGCGGCGTGGAGATCGATCTCGGGTGGGCGCGCCGTGGCGGCCAGCGCAGCCCGTGCCCGAGCAACCCCGCGCAGGCCTTCCTGACGGGTGGCCCGGTTCAGCCGGTGGGGCATCCGACTGGTCGACACCAGCCGGAGCTGAGGTGCGAGATCAAGCTGTTCTGCCATGTGCACAGTGTGATCAGGGGGTGTGACACGAAAGACGGCGAAACCGCTGCGGCGGCACCCGGATCCGGTTGCGCCGCCTCACTAGCCTGCGCGCCGTGACCTCCCATGCAAACGACTGGCGCTACGGCATCACGGTTCCCTTTGATGATCCCCTGCATGCACAGGCCGACCTCTACCGCGAATTCGCCGACCTCGGCTACACGGAGTTCTGGAGCTCCGAAGCCGATGGCACCGACGGCTTCACCCCGCTCGTGCTGGCCAGCCAATGGGTGCCCGACGTGCGTCTCGGCATCGCCATCATCCCGGTCTTCACCCGCGGTCCCGCGCTGCTGGCCCAGCAGACGGCAGCCATCTGCGAGGCAGCGCCGGGCCGCTTCGCCATGGGCATCGGAGCCTCGTCGAATGTCATCGTGGAGCGCTGGAACGGCATTCCCTTCGACGAGCCGTTCAAGCGAACACGCGACACAGCTCGATTCCTGCGCCAAGCCCTCACCGGCGAGCGGATCAGCGAGACCTACGACACCTTCGACATTCAGGGCTTCCGGCTCGGCCGGCCGCCGGAGATCCAGCCGCCGATCCTGCTGGCGGCCCTGCGGCCCGGCATGCTGCGGCTGGCGGGCAGCGAGGGCGACGGCGCCATCATCAATTGGCTGTCGGCTGATGACGTAGCCACCGTCCGCCCCTATGTCGACGAGGGCGGCGAGGGCAAGGAAGTGGTGGCTCGCATCTTCGTGTGCCCCAACCCCGACGCCGAGGTGGTCCGGTCGGGCTTCAAGCGGGCAATCGCCGCCTATCTCAACGTGCCGGTGTATGCCGAGTTCCATCGCTGGCTCGGTCGCGGCGACCTGCTTGCCGCCATGTGGGAACGCTGGTCCGATGGCGACCGCCGAGGGGCGCTCGAGGTCATCGACGACGACCTCGTCGACGAACTGCTGGTCCACGGCCCGCCGGAGGCGTGCCGAGAGCACATCGACCGCTACCACGCGAACGGCGTCGACGTGTCGGCCATCTCGATCATGCCGTTCGGCGGCATCGATCCCGTTCAGGCCGCCCGCGACCTCTCGCCTGCTGCCCGCGGCTAGCGGCCTCGATCACGGGACAGCCCGGGCGCGTAACCTCCCGTGGGACCGGCAAGCAGGCGCATCACAGGAGCGGACATGGACCTCGAGACGATCATCTACGAAGTGCGCGACGGGGTGGCGCACGTGCGGTTCAACCGACCTGAGGGCGCCAACGCCGTCAACCCGCAGTTCTCACGCGAGCTGCGGGCTGTGATGCTGGAGATCGAGTTCGACGATGCGGTCAAGGCAGCATCGATCACTGCGGAAGGACGGGTGTTCTCCGCAGGCGGCGATCTCAAGGAGTTCCACGCGGCGGGCGACGGCCTGCCCCAGCTTGCGTCGGACATGGTCATCGACCTGCACGCTGCCATCAACAAGATGAACCGCACGCCGAAGCCGTTCGTGGCAGGTGTGGGCGGCAGCGTCGGCGGGGCCGGCATGTCGCTGGCCGCCTCGTTCGACCTGGTGGTGGCGGGCGAGTCTGCGAAGTTCACCATGGCCTACACCCGTGCTGGCGTGACGCCCGACGGCACATCGTCGTACTTCCTGGCCCGCCACATCGGGCTTCGGCGGATGCTCGACCTGACCCTCACCAACCGCGTGCTGTCGGCAGAGGAGGCCGAGCAGTGGGGCCTAGTCAACCGGGTGGTTCCCGACGACGAGGTCGATTCGGCAACAGCCGAGCTGGCTCAGGCGCTGGCTGACGGCCCGGCGTGGGCGCTGGGCCATGCCAAGCGTGTGATCTATACGGGTATCGATTCGCCGCTTGAGCAGGCGGGCGAGTTCGAAGGCAAGACGATCACCGACGCCATGCAGACCCACGACGGCCGCGAGGGCATCGCTGCATTCGTGGAGCGGCGCGCGCCGAACTTCACCGGAAACTGAAGCGCCGCTCCGCGCGAGGGGCTGCAGCCCAGTCCCGGCGGGGAAGTTCGCCGAGGCGCGCGGCGCTGTTGTGAGCGTCCTAGCGTCGAACGCTTGCGCGCACTAGACAAGGTGTGAGCGGCACCGACCGTGTCGCCGTTTGTGCATGAGGAGCACGAACCATGCCTCCCCAGGAGATCACCCCGGAGCCATTTCCGTGGCTGGACACCAGCCGGTATTCCTTCTCACAGGGCATCGAGGCTGGCGGGGCGGCATGGCTGGCGGGCCAGACCGCGGGCGCATATGACGCAGAGTCCGGGCGGGTCACCGTGCGCGGCGACGGTGCCGAGCAGGCCAGCGTGTGCTGGGCGAAAGTGGAGGCGGTACTCGACGCGGCCGGGCGCGACATCAGCGAGTGCTCCGAGGTGACCGAATACGTCACCGTCGCAGGCGCACCGGAGCGAGACGCCATCGCGGGTGAACGTCCGCATGGCTTGGGCTCGGCTGTCGGTGGGGTCCGGCCCTCGACGTTCGTCGTCGAATCGCTCGTGCGGCCCGAGGCGCTGGTGGAAGTCGAGGTCGTGGCCGGCCGAGTCGATGGATTGGTGCACGTGCCCCAGGTACTGCCCGTCGACGACGATGGCAACGCGGTGCTGGCGGGCGACTTCGTCGGTCAGTGCGAGTGGGCGCTCGAAGAAGCCGGCCGCCGCCTCGAACCTCACGGCATGGATCTGTCCAACGTCGTGAGGATCGTGCAGCAGACGACAGCGGCCACCCGCCGCCAGTACAACGAGACCGCGGAGGCACGCTGGCGGTTGCTCGCACCGCAGTTCCCGTCGTCGACGGGGTTGCTCATGCCCGAGCTGCCTCATCCCGAAGCCCTCGTGGCGCTCGATGTGTGGGCGTCGGCGCATCCCAAGACAGTCGTGCCGTACCTGGCTGAGGCCTACTCGTCGCTCACCTTCAGCCCAGCGGTAGAGGCCGGCGGGCTGTTGTTCATTTCCGGCACGACAGCGTTCAATCTCGGCACTGGCGAGACCGTCGCCGAGGGCGACATCTGCGGGCAGGCCGAGTTCGTCTACGGCGAGATCGCCGCGATCTGCGAAATGGCAGGCACCTCCATCGACAACCTCGTCAAGACTGTCGAGTACGTGACGCCCGACGGCGTCGGCGACTACCGGTCTGTCGGAGAGGTGCGCCAGCAGGTGATGGGCCGACCGTTCCCCGCCTCTACTGGTGTCGTGGTGTCGGGGCTGCTCAGTCGCCGCTGGCTGATCGAGGTGGAAGCCGTCGCCTTGATGCCCTGAGAGGCAGAGCCGGGCGAAGCCGGGGTCCGAGCGGCCCGTGAGCCCGTATCGCATCGAAACTGGGAACAAGAGCGGGAAACATGACGCAGTTGCTGACTCCTGAAGTACGCGCCGCGCTCGGCACGACGGTGACGTACGTGGCGCCCGAACCGCTCGGCCGGGCGTCCATTCGCTATTTCGCCTTGGCCATCGGTGCCGATCCGGGGCGTTGGCGGGATGAGGCACCGCCCACGCTCATCTGCGAGACAGCGCAGCTGACAGGTCGCGCTGTGCCTGATGGGAATGCGTATCTCGGGCACGCTTGGGAGCTGCCGCTGCCGGTGCGATGCGCCATGTTCCGGGGTGGCAACGACTACCGCTTCGATCAGCCTGCCCGGTTCGACCACGTCATCTCCACGACGTGGACCCTGACCGATGCAACCGAGCGGCTCGATCGGGAGGGCCATCCGCTCCTGTTCGTCACTGCCGAGGCGGCGTATTCCGCCGACGGCGATCCGCTCGCGACGAACGCCGAGACGATGATCTTCCGCCCGCTCGCGGCCTCTCAGCCCGAGAGCGATCCGCCCGATGAGGAAGCAGAGGCGGACGCGGCCCAAGGCTCCACGGCAGAGGCCGTGCCGACGACGCCAACCCCCGAGGCGGACGACCCAGCGACCGTCGGTGCTGCCGAGTCTCTCGGTGCCCGTGCTGGCCCTGAACCGCTGCCTCGGGAGCGTCTGAGCCCGGGCCGGTCGCTCCGGCCGCTGCACCGGCGGATCGCCTTGGCAGACATGGTCGCGTACGGAGCCGCCACGTGGGACTGGCATCGCCTGCACTACGACGAGGCTCACGCCCGCCGGCTGGGCGCTCCGGCGCCGCTGGTCGACGGCCAGATGCTCGGCGCCTTGCTGGCGGAATGCGTCTTGCGCGCCGCTGGCTCTGGTGCGCGGCTGGTCCGGCTCGCGTACCGGAATCGCGCTCCGGTGCACGCCGGTGAGACGGTGACCTGCTCCGGCACGATCGCGACATCCGACGATGCTGGGTTCAGCGTCGACATGTCCGTTTCCGTCGGTGACCGGCTCGTCGTCGCCCCGGCGTTCGCCCAGCTCGACTGGACCGCCGGCTAGCTGCACAAGCCGAGCATCCTGCCGCTTCCACAGTCAAATGCGACTGCGTCAGTCAGGTTCCGAAGCGGGCCGAGACCTAGCATCGGTCGCCGAAGCAAGGAGGCACAGCGTGGATTTCTCCATGAGCGACGAGCAGGCGCTGATTGTCGAGACCGTTCGGCGCTTCGTGGAGAGCGAGATCATCCCGCTGGAAGCCGACCTCGATCCCGACGCCGGCGAGCTGGAGCCTGACGACGCGGCGCGGCTCACGCAGATGACCCGCGACATGGGCTTCTACGGGCTTGACATCCCGGCGGAATACGGGGGTCCGGGTCTCGACACCACCACCCGTGCGCTCATGGCCATCGAGATGTCCAAGCACCGTGCCGGGCTCTACAACCCGTGCTACGGCACCTTCGGCGGGGCCGGGCTGGCACAGCTCTACGAGGCCACCGAGGAGCAGAAGGAGCGTTGGCTCTACCCGACGTTGCGGGGCGAGAAGACGGGCTGTTTCGCCCTGACGGAGCCCTCGGGTGGTTCCGATCCCGGTCGGGCCATACGCACCCGGGGCTTCAAGGACGGCGACGAGTGGGTGCTGAACGGCTCGAAGCTGTTCATCTCCGGCGCCGACAAGGCCGACTACGCGCTGCTGTTCGCGCGCACCTCCGATGACCCGGGGCGCAACGGCGTCACGGCCTTCATCGTCGACACTGACACGCCAGGGTTCAACGTTCGCCGGGTGGTGCACACGCTGCGAGCCACCCGCTATGCCACCGAGCTGGAGTTCACCGACATGCGGGTGCCCGAGAGCCACGTGCTCGGCGAAGTGAACGGGGGCTTCGGCATCGCCAACGACCGGCTGAGCCGCCAGCGCATCCCGTATGCGGCGGGCTGCCTGGGGCCGGCGATCATGGCGCAGGAGATGGCGATCGAGTGGGCGCGCAGCCGCGAGACCTTCGGCTCGGTGCTGGCCGAGAAGCAGGCGGTGCAGTGGATGATCGTCGACAACGAGATCGACATCCGCCACGGCCGCTGGTGCGTGCTGGAGGCAGCCCAGAAGGCCGACCGCGGCGAGCGGTTCCGCACTGAGGCCGCCATGGCCAAGCTGGTCGCTTCGGAGGCGGCCGGCCGGGTGGTGGACCGCTGCATCCAGATTCATGGCGGCATCGGTGTCACTAAGGACCTGCCGCTGGAGCGCTGGTACCGGGAGCTGCGGATCCGGCGCATCGGCGAGGGTCCCAGCGAGGTGCAGCGGCTGATCATGGCCCGCGACATCCTCGGCGGCAGCTTCAAATGAGCGAATCTCACACTGAGTCCGATACTGGGACCGGCGAACCGACCCGGCCGCTGCCGCTCGACGGTGTGGTGGTGCTGGACCTCGGGCAGATCTACCAGGGGCCGTACGCCGGGCTGCTGCTGGCATATTCGGGTGCACGGGTCATCAAGGTGGAGCATCCCCGGGGCGAGGCGCTGCGGGGGCACAGCCACGGGTTGCCCTTCGCCATGCTCAACTCGTCGAAAGAGACCGTGTCGCTGGATCTCAAGTCGCCCGGCGGCCGGGAACTGTTCATCGAGCTGGCCAACGGTGCCGATGCGGTGCTGTGCAACTTCGCCCCAGGCGTGCCCGAGCGGCTGGGCATCGATGCCGAGACGCTGTGGCAGACCAACCCCAAGCTGGTGTTCGCCCAGGCCAGCGGCTACGGCCTCGATGGACCGGATGCGCAGCGCACCGCCATGGACGTCACCGTGCAGGCGCACATGGGCGTCATGAGCATCAACGGCTTCGCCGACCGTCCGCCGGTGAAATCGGGGGCCACGTTCATCGACTTCCTCGGCGGCACCCACCTGTACGGCGCCGTGGTGACGGCGCTGTTCGAGGCGCAGCGGACCGGTCGGGGACGCCTGGTGTCGACGTCGATGGCAGAGGCCACCTACTACACGCTCACCACGTCGCTGCAGGCCTGGCAGCTGCATGGCGTGACCGGGCGCATGGGCAATCGCAATGCGGCCATGAGCGTCTCGCCGTCCAACGTGTACCCGTGCAGCGACGGGCACATTGCTTTGATCGCGGCCATGAATTCGCACTGGCGGGCGGTGCTGGAAGTGATCGGCCGCGCCGACCTGCTCGACGACGAGCGCCTGCGCAGCAATGCGGGCCGCTGCGAGCACATGGACGAGGTGGACGACTTGGTGTCGCGCTGGACGTCAGAGCACACCCGGGCTGAAGCGGCCGCGGCTTTCGGTGCGGCCGGTGTGCCAGTGGCCGAGGTGCGCGAGGTGACCGACGTGGTCCACGACGAGCACATGATCGAACGCGGCTTCCTGCAATGGACGGAGTTGGATGGGCTCGGCGAGATCCCGCTGGCGCACAGCCCGCTGCACTGGCACGGCTCGGACAAGCGCGAGCTCGAGCCGTTCCGGCCCGTCGGGGCCGACAACGAAGCCGTCTACGGCGAGTTCTGCGGTCTCGACGGCGACGACTTGGCTGCGTTGAGAACCGAACGGATCATCTGATCCGCCGAGGCCCCGGTGCCTCGATCTGGAGCTGTCAGGCGGGGGAGAGGCGCCCGACTCGCTGTGCTTGGTCGCGCTGCGGTTCGGGCAGTTCGCCGTGGTCGGCGAGGTGCAGCATCAGCAGTTCATCCCAGCGGCTGCGGTAGTTGGAGGTGAACTCACACCGGAACTGCGTGGCGACGCCACCCAACTGCTCGATCTCCCTCTGCAGCGCGGACTGCATGCCGAACGGCTCACGGGCGCCGGCATAACCGACCGACAGCACGGTGCCGTCCGAATCGGCCACGTGGTACACGCCGAGTTGTGCGGGCAGTGCATCGATTGCGATGTCGTCAAACCGCTGCCACGGCTTGTCGAGGCGGATTCCCATGGCTGCAGCTCGCGTGATGGCCGGCTGAGGGGCCGCTAGGCCGCAGCCGCCGGCACGTACGCGGCGGTGCCCATGAGGTCCTCGAAGTTCAGCCGGAAGAATCGCTCCTGCACGTCGGCGGGCAGGTGCTCCACCTCGCGATCGAAGCGTCGGAGTGGGTTGCGGCCGCCTTCGACATGGGGATAGTCGGAGCTGAACATGCAGATCTCCGGTGCCGTGTTCTCGATGATCCAGCCGGTCGGCTCGGTGGGGTAGGGGGTCACCCGGACTTGGCGGTGCACGTACTCCGAGGGGCGCAGGCTGAGCTTGCCGAGCCGCTGCTCGTGCCGCTCGAATGCGTCGAAGGCTGCCTCGAGTTGGCGGATGAAGCCCGGCACCCAGACAGCGCCCAGCTCGATGACACCGATCTTCAGCTCGGGAAAGCGCTCGAGCACGCCGTCGAAGATCAGCATCGAGAGTGCCTGCAGCGGCGCGGCGGAGATCGCCATGTACGACACGGAGCGGAAGTTCTCGCCCCCGCCGTGGAAATCGGGTTCCGGAGGCAGCCCGTTGTTGCGGTGCTGAGGCGGCATCACCAGGTCCGGCGTGGCCACGTGCATCGCGATGGGAATGCCGGCCTCCTGGGCGGCGGCCCACACCGGGTCGAAGCCGACGTGGCTGTGGGCGTGGAGCTTGGGCATCCGGTTGGGGATGAGCAGCGCCGCCGCGCCGTCGTCAATGGCCTGGCGGGCGTGCGGCCCGGCCCGGTCGATGTCCTGCAGCGGCACCGAGCACACCGGCAGCAGCCGCGGATCGCCGGAGCAGAACGCGACCTGGGCTCGGTTCGCCGCTGTCGAAGCCGCATAGGTAAGGGCGGGCTCGGCAGTGTGCTCCATTTCCTCGATGAGCGTGTTGGGCATCGACGGGAACACGAGTTGGCTGGCGAAGCCCAGGTCGTCGAGCGCCTGCGACCGATCGGCGGGATCCCAGGCGCCGGGTGCGATGTAGTTCTTGCGCAGCATCACCTCGGCCGCGGCACCGGCGCGGAACTCCGGGTCAGCCTGGCGAGTCCGGGCATTCTCGATGTCAGCGAACACCTTGTCGTTGTCGCCGATGGAGAAATGGTCGAGCGCGTATCGCGCCACCTCGGGCGAAGCGAACGGTTCCAGCCATTCGGGCGGTTCCATGGTGTGTGCATCCGCGTCGTGAATGATCCTGTCCTCGACATATGGCACGGCGGTTCCCCCTCGCGCAGCGGCACCTGCAAGCCCGACGTTATCGCTCCCGTCTTTGGGGCTTCCGGGCTGGGATCTACTGCCAGCAGTCGGTAGCGGGGGATTGCCCTGCACACTCGCCCTGCAGGCGGCGGGTGGTCAGTTCTTGTGGAGGTCGGGGTTGATGCCTTCCCATCGGCCCGGGTCGGCGACTCGCATCTCGATGGCGCCGGTGACGCTGTTGCGGATCAGCAGCATGCCCGAGTGTCCAGAGATGTCCCGGCCCTTCACGACGGAGCCGTCGGGCAGTGTGATCCGGCTGCCCGCAGTCACGTACAGCCCGGCTTCGACCGTGCAATTGTCGCCCAGCGCGATGCCGATGCCCGAGTTGGCGCCCAGCAGGCAGTGCTCGCCGATGGAAACTCGCTCCCGGCCGCCGCCCGACAGCATGCCCATGGTCGAAGCGCTGCCGCCCAGATCCGAGTGTGCCCCGATGACCACGCCGGCGGAGATACGGCCTTCGACCATGGCAGGCCCGAGCGTGCCGGCGTTGAAGTTGACGAATCCCTCGTGCATGACCGTGGTGCCGTCGGCCAGGTGGGCGCCGAGCCGCACCCGATCGGCGTCGCCGATGCGCACGCCTGCGGGGATCACGTAGTCCACCATGCGCGGGATCTTGTCGACGGCTGTGACCGTGACCGGCTGGCTGCGCGCAGCCGCTGCAGTCCGCAGATCGTCGACTCGTTCGGGCAGCACCGGCCCCGCGCTGGTCCACGCGCAATTGGTCATCAGACCGAACATGCCGTCGAGGTTGGCGTCGTGAGGCTTGATCTCCCGGCGGCTCAGCAGGTGCAGCCGCAGGTACGCATCTGCCAGGTCTGCCGGAGGCGCATCGAGATCGTCGATCGTGACGGTGATGGTCTCGCCGGCATTGACGCCGAGCTCGACCGCCAGGCACGAGCGGGCCGGCGGCGAGTCCACCGTCGCCCCCTCCGGGAACCACGCATCCAGCTTGGTGCCCGTGGCGGCGTCCACGTAGCTGTGACCGACTGCGCTGATGCTTCCCGAGTTGCTCATCTGCGCATCCTGCCACCGCAGCCCTCAATCCGTCGCCGAATTTCATTGCATGTGTTGTCGAGACGTGGCATACATTCCGACAGGTTCGCCAGACTGTTCTTCGGCACGGATTGTGAGGGACGGCGTGCACAAGTACGAAGTCATCATCTACTGGAGCAATCTGGACGAGTCATTCATCGCCGAGGTTCCCGAGCTTGCTGGCTGCGTTGCGCATGGCGACACAAAGATGGATGCCTTGCACAACGCCGAATCAGCGATCGACCTGTGGATCGACACAGCCCGCGAGTTCGGAGATCCAGTACCGGAGCCCAAGGGCGAGCGGTTGATGCTCGCCTAGCGCCGGAGTCGTGTTCAGGGTGGAGACATGGTGACGCAGCTGGACGAGTCAGGTTTGGCGGACGAGATCTGCGGGCATTGCACCGATATGCGCGGGCGAGTTCTGCGGCCGATCCAGGTCGGTATCCCCGACACCAGGCAGCCCGACTTTGCTGAAGCAGCCCGACGGCAATCCGCAGCGGTCGCGGCGAGCGAGCACGCTGCCGATGACCAAGCGTTCATCGACTCGCTGTCTGACTGAAGCGGTCAGTCGTCCTGCGCTGGCGCTGCGGGGGAGAGTGCTGCGCCGGTAGTTTCGGGGCATGAAGACACCTGTGTGCGAGATGCTGGGCTGCGACGTCCCGATCGTGGCGTTCACCCATTGCCGGGACGTGGTGGCGGCGGTGACCAAGGCGGGCGGCTTCGGCGTGCTCGGGGCTGCGGGGCACACGCCCGAGCAGCTCGACATCGACATGGGCTGGATCCAGGACGAGGTGGGCGGCCGTCCCTTCGGCGTGGACATCATCGTGCCGGCCAAGTACGAGGGCAAGTCTGAGGGCGAGCTGTCGGTCAAGGACCTCAAGGCGATGATCCCGCCGGCGCACCGCGAGTTCCTCGACGACATGATGGAGCGCTACGACGTGCCTCCGTTGGCGGCCGACGACAAACCCGGCGCGATCGCCGGCGACGCCGAGCCGCCCATGACCTACGCCCAGGCGGTGCCGCTGATGGACGTGGCGTTCTCGTACCCGATCCGGCTGGCGGTGAACGCGCTCGGCCCGCCGCCTCCCGACATGATCGAGCGCGCGCACGACAACGACGTGCTCGTGGGGGCGCTGGCCGGCAAGAAGGTGCACGCCGAGCGCCATGTCGCCGCAGGCGTCGACATCGTGATCGCGCAGGGCCACGAGGCCGGCGGCCACACCGGCGACATCGCCACCATGGTGCTGGTGCCCGAAGTGGTGGACGCCATCGCACCGGTGCCGGTGCTGGCCGCTGGGGGCATCGGCAACGGCCGCCAGGTGGCCGCCTCGCTGGCGCTCGGCGCCCAGGGTGTGTGGTGCGGGTCGGTCTGGCTCACCACCCAGGAGGCCGAGACGCACCCCGTCGTGAAGGAGAAGTTCCTGGCGGCCGGCTCATCAGACACGCTGCGGTCGCGCTCTCGCACCGGCAAGCCTGCCCGCCAGCTTCGTTCGGCCTGGACCGACGAGTGGGAGGGCGAGAACTCGCCGGGGACGCTCCCGATGCCGCTGCAGCCGATGCTGATCGGTGCCGCCAGCCGCCGCATCGACCGAGCGGCCATGAACCCCTCCAACAAGGGCGCAGTGGAGCTGGCCAACTACTTCGTCGGCCAGGTGGTCGGGCAGCTCAACGAGTCGATCTCGGCCACGCGGGTCGTCGAGGAGATGATCAGCGAGTATCTCGACGTCATGGAGCGCTTCGAGCATCTCAACGCGTGAGCGCTGCCGAGTTCGAGCCAACCGACACAGGGGGACAGACATGGAAACCATGACCGGACGCGTCGCGGTGGTGACCGGGGCGGCATCGGGCATCGGCAAGGCCTTGGCATTGGGCTTTGCCGGCGAGGGCGCCAACGTGGTGCTCGCCGACATCGAAGAGGAGCCGCTGCGCGCAGCGGAAGCCGAAGTCGCCGAGCGAGGTGTCGAGGCGCTCGGCGTCATCACCGACGTCACCGATGCCGACTCGGTGGGAGCGCTGGCCCAGGCCACCATCGACCGCTTCGGCGCAGTGCACATGGTGTGCAACAACGCCGGCGTCGGCGGGGGAGGGCTCATCCGCAACCAGCAGCTCGTCGACTGGAAGTGGGTGGTGGACGTCTGCCTGTGGGGTGTCATCCACGGCGTACACCACTTCCTGCCTCACCTCATCGAGGCAGAGGAATCTCACATCATGAGCACCGCCTCGGTGGCGGGGCTCATGTCGGTGCCGGGGCTCGGCCCCTACAACGCCGCCAAGTACGGCGTGGTGGCCATCATGGAGACGCTGCACCTCGAGATGCAGCGCGACCGCAACGCCGATGTGGGCGTGTCGGTGCTGTGCCCAGGCGTGGTGCGCACCAACATCGCCACCGCGCAGCGCAACCGGCCCGAAGAGCTGCGCCGCGAGCGGCGGCCCCGGCCGGAAGGCGAAGCACCGACGGAAACTGCCGACGCCCGCCGCCGCAACGCCAATATCGCTGCGGCCCTGGAACGGGGCATGGACCCATCCCAGGTGGCTGCCAAGGTGATCGAGGCCATGTACGAGCGACGCTTCTGGGTGCTGTCACATCCAGAGCTGCTGGCCGACGTGAATCATCGCAACCAGCAGCTCGCTGATCTCGAGAACCCCACCATCTACACGAGCTTCACCGACGGCGAGCAGTAGCCGGCCGCCGCTGCTCGCAACGTCAGCTCAGCGGCTGTCGGCGAGCATCTGCACGGGCAGCGCATCGTCCGGCGGCCCTGGCCGCAGCGCATGCACTAGCGCCCTGATCAGCATGGTCGCGAACAGGATGGCCACGGCGGTCAACGCCATCGATCCTCCTCCGGCGAGCCGGTGGTGGTAGCTCAGCAGCAGCCCGACATAGACCGACACGGCTCCGATCAGCACCGCCGTGACCATGATGAGCGGCACTCGCCGCACGAACATCGCAGCAGTCGCCGGGGGAGCGATCAAGAAGGCCATGACGAGCAGGCTTCCCACCACCTGAAACGAACCCACGATGGTGATGGCCAGCAAGCCCATGAGCACGCCGTGGGTGAGACGCGGCCGAAGCCGGGCCATCTCTGCTTGCACCTCGCAGAACGTCATCACGAAGAACGCCCGGTAGAAGACGACCGCACCGCCGACGGCCACGAGAGCGACCACCGCTTGGCGCACCAGATCGGTGTTCTGTACCCCGGTGATCGAACCGAAGAGAAAACGGTCGATGTCACCGCTGCCGGCGGCAGCTCCCGACGACATGATCACCACCGCGAGCGCCAGCAGTCCCACGAACAGCACGCCGATGGACGTGTCCTCCGACAGCGGCGAGATGCGCGGGATGAACGAGATTGCACTCACCATCACGATGGCCGCGGCCAGCGCGCCGAGGCCCGTGTCGAAGCCCACGATGAACGCGATCGCAATGCCGGGAAGCACGCCGTGCGCCAAGGCGTCGCCGAGGAAGTTCAGGCTCCGCAGCACCACCCAAGTGCCCACCATCGAGGTGGTCAGCACAGCAAGCAGGCCCGCGACGAGCGCCTTGGTCATGAAGGGGTTGGAGGTGAACGGCTCGATCCACCAGCCCACCGGATCGGTGAGGAACGTCATGTCATCCCCCTGATGGGCTGGTGGTCGGCTCGCCCCTGGCTAGGGGTGGTGTCGTTGCAACGCTACGGCTCTCAGCCCAGCGCGTCCGCTATTGCGTGCGCGTTGAACCTCAGCATGCCGATCAGCGTGTCGCCGTCTTCGCCTACCGGCGCGAGGCTTCCCGTGAGCAACTGCACCACGGCAATGTCTCCTGCGGCGGTCGCCAAGGCTTGGATGTCGACGTCGGAGTGTGTCGTCTCTGAGAACACTGCAGGCACGCCCTCGTGCTCGATGATCTCGGCGAGTTCCTCCAGCAGCGCAGGGTTGGTCTCCGCTGCAGTGGAGAGTGACGGAATGACCGTGCCCACGACCTCGAAGTCGTAGCGGTCGGCAAAGTAGCCGAACGCATCATGGTTGGTGATCATGATGCGGCGGTCCGCTGGCACTGCCTCGAGAATCTCGGCGACCTCGGCATCGGCAGCTTCCAGCGCCTCACGGTAGGCATCCAGGCAGCCGTTGACCGTGTCGGCATCGGCGCCGGCATGGATCAGCTCGTCGGCCAGTTCGCCGAGGGCACCTGCGACACGCTGCAAATCGAACCAAACGTGAGGGTCGCCACCACTGTGGTCGTGGCCCTCGTGGTCGTGGTCGTCGTGGCCGTCTTCCTCGTCGTGGTCGTGGCCTTCGTGGTCGTCGTCGTGCCCGTCCTCTTCGTCGTGGTCGTGGCCTTCGTGGTCGTCGTCGTGCCCGTCCTCTTCGTCGTGGTCGTGGCCTTCGTGGTCGTCGTCGTGCCCGTCCTCTTCGTCGTGGTCGTGGCCTTCGTGGTCGTCGTCGTGCCCGTCCTCTTCGTCGTGGTCGTGGCCTTCGTGGTCGTCGTCGTGCCCGTCCTCTTCGTCGTGGTCGTGGCCTTCGTGGTCGTCGTCGTGCCCGTCCTCTTCGCCGTGGCCATGGTCGTCGTGCCCACCGCTGAACTCGAATTCGATCGTGTCGATGTGCTCAGCCACCTCGAACACATGCACGCCCTCGGCCGCGACAGCTTCCAGGGTGTCGGTGAGGCGCTCCTCGAGACCGAGGCCGTTCGCAACCACCAGATCGGCTGCGTCCATCGTCTCGCGGTCTCGCAACGACGGCTCGTATGTGTGCGGGTCGCCGCCCTGCGGGATGAGGGTGGCCACCGAGACGCTGTCGTCGCAGCCCACGTTGCTGACCACGTCGGCCCAGATACCCGTGGTAGCGACCACCGATGGCACCGTCGACGATGCGTCCGTCGCGTCAACCGCCTCGGTGTCGCTGTCGGTGCCGGTGCAAGCTGCTGCGAACAGCACCGCGGCAACCGTTACCACCAGTCCGCTTCGGCGGATCCGCCGGCGCCCTTGTCGATTCGCGACCGCTTCGACCGTCATGTGTGCCTCCCGTATGCTCCGATGCAAGTGCGGAAGAGCCCCGCTGGCGCTCTCGCCTCACGTCAGATTGTGAGAATGAGAATCAGTTTCAGCTACCCTATCGAGGCTTGGTAACCCAAGCACCTTCGAAATCGAAGCGAGGCAGGCCCTGTTTCATCTCCACGACATCCGTGTCTCGTTCGGGCCCTGCCACGTGCTCGAGACAGGCGATCTGAAGCTCGACGGCCCGTCCTCGGTCGCACTCATGGGTCCGAACGGGAGCGGCAAAACCACCTTGCTGCGGGTGCTCAGCGGGTTGCAACGCCCGACGTCGGGCCGATTGGAATCGGCCGGCGACGTCAGGGTGGGGTTTGTGTGCCAGCATCACCAACCGCACCCCTTCATGCCGATGACCGTGCAAGAGGTGCTGACCATCGGGCGATACCGCAGCAGCGGACTCTTGAGGCGGTTTCGTCGCAGCGACAAGGAAGCGGTTCGCGTTGCTGCTGAGCGGCTCGACGTTGCACACCTGCGTCACAAATCGTTTGGCGAGCTCTCCGGGGGCCAGCGTCAGCGAGTGATGGTGGCGATGGTGCTCGCGTCGGACTATGACTGCTTGCTCTTGGACGAGCCGATCACCGGCCTGGACTTGCCGAGCCAGACGACCATTCTCGAGGTGATCGAGGCTGAGCGTGCGGCCGGCCACCTCGTGGTGATGTCAACGCACCACCTGCAGGAGGCACGACGCTGTGATCGTGTGCTGTTGCTGAAGGGGATGGTGCTTGCCGACGGGTCTCCCGACGAGGTGCTGACCGATGCGCACCTGACGGCGGCATTCGGCGGCGCAGTGGTGGCCCACGACGGCACCGAGCACGAGTTCATCATGGAGAGCACCCACGCCCACGAGGCAGGCGATCCCGGTCACAGCCCGTATGTCGGCGTCGTCTCGCACGCCCGTCACGGCCAGCTTGCGCCGCCAGGCAGCCACCACGGTCACCATCACGACCATGACCACGAAGCAGAGCACCAGCACGCTCGACGTCTCTGACCGCCCGGGGCGGTCTGCCGTTGCCCCGCTGATCTGTTTGCCAGCCTGACCGGGAAAGCCAGATGGAGCCTCCGAAGGATCTCGATCAACTCCACGAAGAAGTCGGGCGGCGCTTGGCCGTCTCCGGTCAGCGCTACACCGGCGGGCGGCGTGCCCTTGTCGACGTGCTTGCGACGGCACAGCGCCCGTTGACGCTGCGCGACATCGTGCTGCTGGTTCCCGAGCTGCCCCAGAGCTCGGCGTACCGGAATCTCGACGCTCTCCGGGAGGGGGGCATCGTCTACCGCATCAGCGCCGGCGGCGATCGGGCCCACTTCGAGCTGGCCGAGTCGCTGCTCGGGCATCACCATCACCTGATCTGCGTGTCGTGCGGGACCATCGAGGACATGCGCCTCGACGGCAAGCTCGAGGACGAGGTCGACCGAGCGCTTGTCGGCGCTGCGGGCGAGGCGGGTTTTACGCCCCTGCGTCACAGCCTCGATCTGTACGGCGAGTGCTCCGACTGCGGGGACGAGACCTAGTTCGACGTGTGCGTCAGGCGCGGGCCTGCTCGTCGGTGACGATGGGCGGCTCGGTGGACCAGGGGAAGTTGATCCACAGGTCGGTGCGGCGCCACACCCAGTCGCAGTTGACGGTCGACCACGGCTTCTCGTACAGCACGGCGGTGCGGACGCTGCGCACCCGCGGCAGGCAGAAGTCGTACACCAGCTTGAGCGTGTGGCCGGTGTCGGCAACGTCGTCGGCGATCAGGATGTCCGAATCGCGGTGGTCGACCAGGTCGGGGGTGGGCGGCAGCATGATCGGCACTTCGAGGCGCTCGTCGACGCCGGTGTAGTACTCGCAGTTCATGACGTAGATGTTCTTGACCGACAGGGCGTAGCCCAGCGAGCCCGCGCAGAACAGCCCGCCCCGGGCGATGGCCAGGATCATCTGGGGCCGGTAGCCGTCGTCGGCGATCATCTGCGCCAGCTCTCGCACGGCCACGCCGTAGCGCCGCCAGTCCATCACCTCGCGTTCTTCAGCGTCAGTCGCCTCGCTCACAAGCCCTCCCAGGCCGTCCCGCACCGTCCAACCCCGAACCTAGGCGCGCTCTGAACCGCGCTCCGGCTCATCCGTCGGCGTCCGCATCACCGAGCTCCGAAACGTGCCTGTTCGATGCTGGCGCTACGGTCGGCTCCGGTGATTCTTGACGCATCTGACCGGCCAACGCGGCTGGACCCGATTCAAGGTGTGCTGGAGATCCTCGACCGTGCCTCCATGACGGGCACCAACAAGCTCGGGCTCCTCCTGACATTGCTCGACTTGGCCCCAACCGTTGACAGCGATGCGCCGGTCATCACCCGAACGCAGATGGCAGAGCGCTGCATCGAGATCCACTGGGAGCATGCGCGTCCGTATCAAGGAGTCACGCTGCGCCAGAGTTCGGCACGCAAGCGGCGCGACGACGGCACGGTTGCAGATGACACAACGGTCATGCAGGAGATTCACCGACTCCGCGAGTTGCTGCTGGACTGCAGACGCGGCGACCTGCGCGACAAACCGCTGGGCGTCGTCAAGCGGAGCGCCGAAGGCACCACATGGCACTCAAGATGGGCAGAAGCACTCGAGACTGCGCTCGCGAGGGTCCGCGCTTCCCTGCTGAAGAACCCGGTACGTCTGCTGCAGGAGCTGCCGGGCAAGCCTGCGCCTTTCTTATACGACCTCGAATCGGACACGGCGGGCCTGACGCTGTTCCCCGACGCCTTGCAAGGCCTGACGAAGTTCGGAGGTGTACTGCGACCGTTAGTCGAGTTCAGGTTCGCCCAGGCGGTCATGAGGATCAACCGCGAAACACTTCAACTGCCGGTCGACGATGTCTATTCCCATCTGTTCGGACGCGGGCGGGTGATGCCGCCGCCGAAGATGCGTGAGCGTCTGATTGACATTCAGAGTGGTCGCTGCATCTACACGGGTGATCGATTGAAGGGGGCCAGCGGATCCCTCGATCATGTTGTGCCGTGGTCGCGGGCGCGTCTCTCGCAGATCGAGAACTTCGTTATGACATCCCGGACCGTCAACAGCAAGAAATCCGACTCATTGCTTGCGCCAACGGCGATGGAGAATTGGCTTCACCACGTCGATCGCAGTTCCGACGATCTGCACGAGTGTGCACGTGACCACGGTTGGATGGCTGATCTCGACAGCGTGCGCCGTGTGGCATTTCACATCTACCGGGCTGCCGACGCCAACACGGGCGTCTGGAGCTTTGAGAACGGAGAACACCGAATTGAGCCGCTTGGCGACAAGGGCAAGCGCGTCGTGCTCGACCTGCTGCAGGACTGACGTTCTGAGCCGATCGCACCGGGTGACTGGCCGACAGTTCGAACCGACCTGATGTTCGGGCTGTGGCTACTGTTGCGGCGTCGTCGGCGAGGATCGGCGTCTGGTCGGCAACGGCCAACTCCAAGCAAGCGAGGGGATCATGGAACTTGGCGAAGCAGCACTGACGTCGATGACGACGAGGTACTTCACGACCGATCCGGTGTCGGACGAGACGCTGGAGCAGGCGTTCGACTATGCACGGCACGCACCCCAGGGCGGCAACCGCCAGCCGGTGCGGTTCATCGTGGTCCGCGACGAGGCGAAGAAGCGGCAGCTGCAGGAGTGGTACCTGGAGCCGTGGAAGGCCTACCTGGGCATGGCCCGGTCGGGCGACATCGAGATCGTCGGCGAGAAGGCCAACCGCCTGCTCGACAGCGCTGACCACTTCGCCGAGCACTTCGCCGAGGTGCCGGTGATCGTGGTGGCCTGCGGCTACATCGACGGCGTCCATCCCACCGACACCGAGCTGGGACGTCTCAGCGTCGTGGGCGGCGGCTCGATTTACCCAGCCGTGCAGAACTTCCTGCTCGGCTGCCGTGAGGCCGGCCTGGGCACCGCGCTCACCACGCTGCTGTGCATGTACGAGCCACAGGTCGCCGAGATGCTGGACATTCCCGAAGGCGTGGCGACCGCGGCTCACATTGCCGTCGGCTACCGGTCGACGCCGTTCCCGCGCAAGCTCGATCGCCTGCCGCTGTCGGAGATCGTCTTCGACGAGACTTGGGGCAACTCGACCTACTGACCACTAGCGAGCACTCTCGGTGCCGTCGGTGCGAAGCCGACTGGACAGCGCTCAGACCGTGTCCGGCTTCGCATCCGCGCCATGACGGAGCCGGAAGATTCGGCTGCTGATGCTCCGCCCGCCACTCACCGTGGCCTGAGAGCCGAAGCCGAGACGCTTCGGGCGGTGGGCCTCGCTCCTGACGAGGCGCTGCTGGTCGCTGCACGGCGGCTGGCTGGGGGCGACGCCGAGGTGAGGGCGTTTGCTCGGGAGCGCTTCGCCGGCATATGGGACGAGCCCGAGCCTGCGCTGGCGGACGCCGACGAGCGCGGCACCGAGCGACGCGGGTTCTGGATCATGGCGGCGTTCGCCGCCGCGGCGGCGGTGGCGGTGCGGCTGCCCGAGGCGTTCGGATTCAGCCTGACCGACTCCGACGACGCCAGTTTCTATGCACGCAACGTCAGCCTGCTCGTGTTGCCTGCGCTGGCGGGCTGGTTCGTGTGGCTGAGTCGACCGCCGCGCTGGGCGATGGTCGTGATCGTCGCCGTCTTCGCAATTTCAGCAGCGGTCATCAACGCCTATCCGTTCGACGACGACAGTTCGACCCTTGTGCTCGCAGCGCTCCACCTGCCCGTGCTGCTGTGGCTGGTTGTCGGTCTCGCTCGGACCGGAGAACGATGGCGGCTGTCAGGCCCGCGCATGGACTACGTGCGTTTCACGGGCGAGTGGATTGTGTACGGCGCGCTGATCGCGCTCGCGGGCGCTGTGTTCAGCGCACTCACCGTCGGTGCGTTCGTTGCCCTGGACGTCGACACGAGGTGGATGACGGAGTGGGTGATGGTCGCCGGGGCGGCTGGCGCCGTAGTCGTCACCGCCTGGCTCGTCGAGTTCTGGGCCGGTGCCGTCTCGAAGTTCGCCTCGATGCTGGCGTACATCTTCACGCCGCTCTTCGCAGCGATGTTGGTGGTTTTCCTGGTGGCTGTGCCGGCGACCGGCCGGAGTATCGAGGGCGAGCGGGAGGCGCTCATCCTGTTCAACGTGCTGCTGGGTCTCGTCGTCGGCCTGCTGCTGTTCTGCGGCGCCGCGCGACGCCCGAGTGATCGACCGGGATTCTTCGATGGCGCTGCGGCTCTGCTCGCCGCTGCGGGGCTGCTCACCGCTGTCCTGACGCTGGCGGCCGTAATCGGGCGCATCGCGGACTTCGGTTGGAGCCCGAACCGAGCCGCGATTGCGGGCATCAATGCGATCTTCCTGGTGAACCTGGCAGGCAGCGTCTGGCTCTACATTGCGCTCTGGCGCCGCCAGCGTCCCTTCGACGACCTCGTGCGCTGGCAGACCGCCCATCTCAGCGTCTATGCCGCATGGGCCGCAGTAGTCGTCGTCGCCTTCCCGCCGATCTTCGGCTTCGCGTGACACGAGCTGGCGGATGGGCAGGGCGACGAAAGCTCTAGCGTTCTCGGCTGATCGGCTGCGAGGCGCGGCCCGGCAGCGGAGACGGGGAGCACGACATGGCGATGACCGACGAGGAGCGGCGCGAAGCGGCTGCGGCGCTGCTGCATGCCGAGAACACCCGCGAGTGGATCGACCCGATCACCGACACCTACCCGGGCGCCGACAACGAGGACGCCTACGCCATCGGCCAGTACGTGACCGACGCCAAGGTGGCGGCCGGCCGCGTCATCAAGGGCTACAAGGTCGGCCTCACGTCCAAGGCCATGCGTTCGACATCGGGCGCCACCGAGCCCGACTACGGGACGCTGTTCGACAACTGGTTCCTCGACGAGGGCTCCATCGTGCCCGCCTCGATCCTGAACGTCCCGCTGGTGGAAATCGAGATCGTCTTCGTGCTGAAGTCCGACCTGGGCGGGCCCGACACCAATGCCATCGATGTGATGCGTGCCACCGACTTCATCCTGCCTGGCATCGAGGTGGTGGATCGGCGCTACAACCGGCGCAGCACCCAGGCCGGCGTGGTGGACAGCATCGCCGACGCTGCTTCATGCGGGTTCATCATCGTGGGCGGCCGGCCCACCAAGCTCACCGACATCGACATCCGCCACATCGGCGGCGCGCTGTACCTGAACGGTGATCTCGAAGAGTCCGGCACCGCCGCAGCCGTCATGGGCAACCCGCTCAACTCGGTGGCTTGGCTCGCCCGCAAGCTCCATGAGTTCGGCGTCACGATGTCGGCGGGCCACTCGATCCTGTCGGGCTCGTTCATCCGCGCCCGCACGATCCGCCCCGGCGATGCCGTCGTCGCCGACTTCGGTCCGTTGGGCCAAATCAGCTTCGGCGTCGGCCTGCCCCAGGGCGACGGCTGAGACGCAGCAGCTCAGTCTGCGACGTAGGCCACGAAGGTGCAGGAGATCTGCACCGGCCCGCCGCCCTCCACCTTCATGTTGTGGCGGGACGGCCGCGATTCCGGGTCGGGAAATCGCTCCAGCCACGGACCGTTCAGTGCCGGGCGTGAGGCCGCCGGGTCGGTGACGTAGAACGTCATCTTGGCCATGTCGTCCCAGGTGGCGCCAGCGCCTTCCAGCATCTGGCCGACGTGGGTGAACAGGTTCTCGATCTGCTCCTCGAGCGTGTCCGGCACCTCGCGACTGCCCGGGTTGGTCGGCGGCGTGATGCTGGACACCACCAGCGGCCCGATCCGCGTCGCAGCGGGAATCGGGTTCTGGTGCTGGAAGCTCTCGATCTCGATCGACCTGCGCGCCATGTCCTGATGCTCCTGAGTGGCTGCTCGCTGTGAATGGGGGCGCTATGCGCCTTGCACGGCGAGCATTTCCATGACCGCAGCGCCCGCACGCACCCCCCGGGCCTCGACATACAAGTCGGAGTCGTAGAAGCTGCGTGCGGCGTCCATGTCGTCGAACTCCAGCACCACGACCCGCCGGTGCTCGTCGGGGCCCTCCAACGCCTCGGTGGCGCCGCCACGGACGAGAAACCGCCCGCCAGCAGCCGACACGGCGCCCGGCGACAGCTTCATGTACTTCGCGTATTGCTCCGGATCGGTGACGTCGACCCGCACGATGACGTATGCAGCCACGTCGTTCCTTTCGGTTCCGGTATCGGACCGGTCAGGAAACCGAGTTCATGATGGCGTCGCGGCCGTGCTTGAAGCCGGCCGTCTCTGCGGTGTGGTTCAGCGCCAGTTCCGACTCGATCTCGCCGGCGATGCGCGAATGCCACATCTTGCGCGGCTGGGACATGTCGAACGGCACGCCCTGGTGCATGAGCCGGCGGTTGTCCCAGATCACGGCTTCGCCTGCGGTCCATGCGTGCTGGTAGGTGCGCGGCGGCTGGCAGGCCTCTTGATTGAGCCGGTCCAGCAGCGCCACAGACTCGTCTGGGTCCATACCGATGATGTCGTGCGCGTGCCGGCCGATCAGCAGATTGGGCCGACCGGTGTCGGGGTGGTACTTCACCATCGGCCGGACTGAGATGTCCATGTCGTGGTAGCCGTACATGCCGTAGGTGCCGTCGTCCTTCTTCTTCGGCAGCAAGCCCGCCCGGCCCTGGCTGTAGTAGAGCGAGTGGTGCGCCTCCAGCGTGTGCACGAGCTCACGGTCTTCGTCGGACAGCACCTCGTACGCCGCCCGCATGTCGGCCCAGCCGGTGTCGGCCCCGTCTTTGGGCACCAGCTCGGCGGTGAACACAGCGCCCTTGGCCTGCAATGGCATGTAGGTGCTGTCGTGATGCCAGCCCCAGTTGCCCTTGAGCGACTTCACCAAGTCGTCGGCGGGCTCGTGGTGGACTTTGCCGTCCTTGCCGACGTTGGAGATCGGCGCAGCGTTGAATTCCAGGTTGCCGAAGCGCTGGGCGAACGCGTCCTGCTCGTCGTTGGTCAGGAACTGATCGGAGAAGATCAGCAGCGCGTACTCGAGCCATGTCTCGTGCAGCGCCGCGAATGTCGCGTCGTCGATGGATCGCAGCTCGATGTCATGAACCCACGCTCCGAACGTGGCATCGAGCGGTTCGATGTTGAGCGTGACAGCCGTCATGGCCGGATGGTACCACCGAGCCCGAATTAGCTTCAGGGTGCCGTCGGCCGATGGACAGTTGGCGCCGCGGCGCTCGTCAGGGAGAACAGCAGTGAGTGATGTGACCGCCAGCAGTGGATCGTCGGATGCTGGAACGGTGGTCGAGCGCGTCGAGACGCTGTCGTGCGACGCCGCTTGGCGGAACTACTACTTCTTGAAGGTCACCACCGCCGACGGCGTGGTCGGCTGGGCCGAGTACGACGAGGGCTTCGCCTCGCCCGGCCTCACCACCGCCATCGAGGCCCTGGCACCGCTGGTGAGCGGGCGCTCGGTTTTCGACCATGAGCCCGTCTACCAGTACCTGTTCGCCCGTACCCGCCAGGCGGCCAGCGGCATCATCGGCGAGGCCATCGGTGCCATCGAGAACGCCCTGCTCGACGCGAAGGCCCGCACCCTGGGAGTGCCCTGCTACGACCTGCTCGGCGGCAAGGTGCGCGACCGCATCCGGGTGTACTGGTCGCATTGCGGCACCTGGCGCATCAACCTCGGCCACATCTACGGCAACCGCATCACCGACCTGGACGGTGTGCGTGCGCTCGGCGCCGAGGTCGCCGAGAAGGGATTCACCGCCCTCAAGACCAACATCTTTCGCCAGACGCCCGACGGCTTGCGCGGCTGGTTGCCGGGCTTCGGCACGCCGTTCGCCCCTGAGCTGAACGTGTCGCGCCAGCTCATCGACGAGATCCGGGCTGTCCTGCAGGCGTTCCGGGACGGTGCCGGCGACAGCATGGACCTGCTGCTCGACCTGAACTTCAACGCCCGCACGGAGGGCTACGCCCGCATCGTGCGCGAGCTGGCCGACTGCGGGATGTTCTGGATCGAGATCGACTCCGACCACCCTGACGCCATGGCGCACATCCGCTCCAAGGCCGGCTGCACGATCAGCGGGGGAGAGAGCCTGTTCGGCGTGCGCGAGCTGTACCCGTACCTGCAGGCCGGCTCGTTCGACGTCCCCATCATCGACGGCATCTGGAACGGCTTCTGGCAGTCGTCGAAGATGGCCGCGATGGCCGACGGCATGGGCCACAGCGTTGCGCCGCACAACTTCTATGGGCACTTGGCCACCATGATGAACGCCCACTGGGCAGCGGCCACGCCGAACATCATCATCATGGAGACCGACATCGACCGCATTGCATGGGACGACGAGATCGTCACGGTCGCGCCGAACTACGTCGATGGCCACCTCGTGCTGGGCGATGCACCCGGCTGGGGCACCGAGCCCATCGAAGAAGCCCTGGCCGCACATCCGACACGGCTCAGCGGCCTCCGAGACCGGCGCCCCCCGGCGGGCGATGACTGACCTCCCAGAAGCGTCGAACCCCACACCGCAGGTCGTCCAGCTCCGGCTCGCCGACGGTGCGTCGCGTCTGGCACCGAGCGCGGCCGGCGCAGCACCGCCGCGCATCGACAGCGTCACTCCGCAGCCCGCCGATCGCGCAGCACCCCCGCGCATCGATCGCGCCACGCCACACCAAGCCGAGCCGCTCCCGATCGAGCGGCGTGCCTCCGCCGATGTCGAACCTCCACGCCGCCGGGCCGGCCTCGCGCTCGCGACGGGGTCGCTGGCGTTCGTGCTCGGCACCGTCAACGTCACGGTCACCAACGTGGCATTCCCCGACATCGTCCGGTCGTTCCCGGGCGTGTCCGATGCCATCACCGGCTGGATCGTCAGCGGTTACGCGCTGGCATTCGCCTCGACGATCATCGTCGGCGGACGACTGGCTGACCGATACGGCCGCCTGCTGGTTTTCCGTGTCGGGGTGCTGGGGCTTGTGGTTTCGTCGATCATTGCGGGGCTGGCGCCGGGCGTCGGCATCCTGCTCGCTGCCCGCGCAATTCAGGGACTCTGCGGCGCACTGACGGTTCCGTCGTCGCTGGCCCTCGTGCTGCCGCAATTCCCCGCTGGGCGCCAAGCCAGCGTCATCGGCATCTGGGCGGCCGCGGGCATGGTCGCCTCCGGCATCGCTCCGGGACTGGCCGCCGTCATCTTGGAGGTCTCGAGCTGGCGGGGCGTGTACCTGGCGATTGTCCCCATCGCGGCCCTTGCGTTCTTGGGCTCGCTGAGATTCCTGTACGAGACGGCCAAACGCGACCTGAGCACGCCCCTGGATCTGCTCGGCGTGTTCATGGGCACAGCGGCGGTGTTCCTGATCGTGCTGGCAACGCTGCAGGGCCGTCATTGGGGCTGGTCGTCCACATGGACGCTGGCATGCTTCGCCGGGGGAGCGATCCTGCTGCCGCTGTTCTTGTTGCGATCGGCCCGGCACCCTGAGCCGCTGTTCGATCCGCGCCTGTTCCGGATACGCAGTTTTGCGGTGGCGAACCTCGCTGTCGCGCTGTCGATGATCGGCGCGTTCACCAGCTGGTTCCTGTGGCCGCTCTTTCTCACCAGCGTCTGGGGCTACAGCCTGCTGGGGGTCGGCCTGGCGTTCACGCCGGCGCCCGTCGTGTCGGGTGCGGTGGCGATCCTGAGCGGCCGCTGGGCCGACAAGCACGGATTCCGGGGACTGATGACCCTGGCATCGGTGTTCGCCACAGGCGGGATGCTCTGGCTGCTGTTCTTCCTCGATGAGAGCGTGCGCTACTGGTTCGCGATGTTCCCCTCGACGATGCTGTTCGGGCTCGGCCTGGGCGTGCTGGCCAGCCACCTCAACTCGGCGGCGCTCGCCGACATCCCGACCGCTTCGATTGCCACAGCCAACGGCGTCCACCAGTCATTGCGCTACGGGCTGGCCGCCGTCGGCGTGGCCGCGGCGATCGCAGTGCTCGGCGGCACCCACCAGGTGCATCTCTACAACTGGATGTGGCTGCTGCTGGGCCTGCTGCAGGCGCTGTGCATCCCGCTGATGTGGTTCGGTTACCCGCGCGGCCCCTCAGCCGCGAAATGAGCCGGCCCGCCGCACCGCCTGCGGCAGTTCGACGGACCTACAGCAGCTCGTAGACCTCGTAGGCAAGCTTGCCATCGTCGATCGAGCCGATGCCGATGGCCTGGATCTTGTTGATCCAGTTGTACGGGCCCTCCATTGACGTCTGGAAGGTGGGCGCGGAACGCGGCGAACCGTCGGGGTAGATCTTCCCCTGGTACTCCATCAAGATGTCGACCTCGTCGTCGGTGCGGATCGAGATGCGCACGTCGAGGTGCATCGTGCCGTCGGCCGATCGGTACAGCCAGTCGCCCGACGGGCCCAGGATGGTGCCGTTGATGCGCTCGCCGGTGACGGTGCCGCTGTCGACCGAGGCCACCATCCGGGTGCCTGCGGGCCCGCCGCGGATCCGGGTGGCATTCGACAGGTCGGCATCGATGTCCATTCTGAACAGGTGCCGCACTGGCAGGGATGTCTCTGACATCTGGGTGCTCCTTGGCTTATCGAGACTGGGCTTATCGAGACGGGTCTTGTCGAGATCAGGGCTTGGCGAGGGACTACATCGTGAAGCGCAGGTTGCGGGCGGCGTGCGCGCCGAGCTCGGTGTCGCCCGACCACGTCACCTGTCCCGCAGCGATCGGGCCCTCAGGGTCGATGCGCCCGCAGGTGAGGTCCATGAACGCCATCGAATCGCAGTGCAGCGTGACGGTCGGGTTCTCGACGTGGTCGACCTCGCGGGCCCGGCCGTCAACCTGCACGTAGATGTCGCGCTCGACGGCGCCGGTGATGTCGAACCGCATGGTGGCGCCGTCGGGCAGGCCCACCCGCTTGCCGGCGATGTAGCCGATGGACAGGTGCACCTCGTTCAGCGCCATCTCTGCGGCCGGGCCGCCATTGTCGGTGGGCATCCCCAGCGGGGTGCGGCAGTCGCGCTCGTGCATCCAGTGGTCGAATTCCCGGATGGCCATGAAGCGCCCGTAGGTGCCGGGCCCCACCGGGGTCATCGAACCCCGCTCGAAGACCTCCTCGTCCAGCGCTTCGAGCTGCGCAGCGCGCCCGTCCCACACCTCCGCGGCCAACGCCGTCAGCTCAGGCCCGCTCATGGCCGTGGCTGCGGAGACGTAGCCGGCGATATCACCGAACGGGGGAGGAGTCTCGACCGATTCGGGCAGCCAGCCCGACAGTGCCTGCTCCACCGACACCTGGTGCACCAGCACGCCGTGGACCGTCCAGTCAGGGCAGTGCGACTGGACCTGCCACTGGTCGCCCTCGAGCGAGCCGTAGAACTCCTTGCAGCTCGCCCAGCAGGCCTTGAGGTTGTCGATGATGAGTTGCGGCTGGCTCATGGTGGCTGTCCTGTTCTGTCCTGTGATGGTTGTGTCAGCGGGTGACTCGGCAGGGCTCAGGCCGTCTCGGCACGGATGCGTTCGATGATCTCGCCCAGCCGGTCGATCATTGCCTCGACCGAGCGGGCACCGGCTTGGAAGATCGCAGTCACGTTCACCGAGGCCCAGTCGAATCCCAGTGCCCTGACGACGGCAGCCCGCTCGCCGATGGCGTCCAGGTCCTTGTAGAAGCCCTTGTCGGCGTCGGTGCGGGGCGGCGGCGCCAGCATCAGCTGCATGCCGATGGAATCGGGATCGCGGCCGAAGTCTTCCTCGGCCCGGCGGCGGATCTCGGTCATGCACTCGAGTGCCCGCTCGTCGCTGACGCCCGACGCCATCCAGCCGTCGCCCTTCTGGGCGGTACGGCGCAACGCGGCGCGGCTGTCGCCGCCGATCCACAGCGGGATAGCGGCACCTTGCGGCGAGACGGGCTCCATGCCCATGTCGTGGCTGTTGTAGTGCTCGCCTGAGAACTCGATGCGTCCGCCGGCCCAGTAGGTCCGCATGAGGTCGATGGCTTCGTCCATGCGCTGGCCGCGAGTGCGGAAGTCCTCCTCGAGCGCGTCGTACTCCGAGTCCTGCCAGCCCACGCCGATGCCGAGGCGAACCCGACCATCCGACAGCGTGTCCAGCGTCGAGATCTGCTTGGCCACCAGCACCGGCTGGCGCTGCGGCAGCACCAGCACCTCGGTGGACAGCGTCACCCGCTCGGTCACTGCCGCCACGTTCGCGAGCAGCATGAGCGCTTCGAGGATCGGCATGTTCGCGGGGTAGATGGTGAATCGGCCTTCGCCCGGATGGCCCATCACCACGTGGTCGAATGCAGCGATCTCGTCGTAGCCCAGGTCCTCGATGGCCTTCGCCAGGTCGAGCACACGCTGGGGACCTTCCCGGAACGCAATGGACGGGAAGTCGACGGCGATCTTCATGCGCGGTGGTCTCCTGGGCTACGCGGCGGGCAGGCGGACCCTAGCTGTCGCCGGCATGAGCAGTCTTCCGTCGGAGGTGTGCTCGGCGATCTCCAGCTCGACAACCCCCGATTCCGCGTCCACCGACGTCACCGTGCCGGAGAACACCAGCTCCTCGCCGGGAAGTCCGCTGGCGCGGTTCTGCCACGTCACGCCCAGCAGGCGGGCGGCGGGACCCGCCCAGTCGGTCACGAACTGCGTCAGCCAGGCGCCCTGCAGGGGACCGTGCACGATGATGTCGTCGTGCCCTTCGAAGCGGGCGTATTCGCGGTCGTAATGGATCCGGTGCGGGTTGTGGCTGGCCGCGCTGTAGAGGAACAGCTGCGCCTCGTCGGGGAAC
Source organism: Candidatus Poriferisodalis sp. (assembly GCF_965208555.1). Taxonomy (GTDB): domain Bacteria; phylum Actinomycetota; class Acidimicrobiia; order Acidimicrobiales; family Poriferisodalaceae; genus Poriferisodalis. The sequence goes on from NZ_OZ242342.1 coordinate 2,759,567, forward strand.
TTGTGCATCGTCGGCAGCTCTTGGCCGGCCTCGAGCGTCTCGAGGTCTGGTGCTGCGATCGTCGCTTCAGTGGTTGTGCTCATCGTGCGATGCCGATCATGCGGGAACGGGCGACTTTGTCGCCGAATTGATTGACGAACGTGGTCTCGCGCACCTGTCGCACGAAGGGTCCCTTGCGGCCCTCCTTCTGATCGAGCGCAGCGAGGCGGACGGTGGCGGTGATCTCGTCGCCGATGCAGACCGGTTCCAGGAAATCCCACTCCTCGCCGCCGAACATCACCCGGTCGACCAGCAGCCGGATGCGCGTGCCTTCGCGGTACAGGCCGTCCGTACGCAGGTCGGACGCCGTTCTCGGCTGTACCACGGCGTGGGTGACGTAGGTCGGCGGCGCAACCAGCGTCCGGTATCCGGCTGCTACCGCAGCGACCTCGTCGAAGTAGATGGGATTCTCGTCGCCGACGGCGTAGGCGTAGCGCTGGGCTTCGCGCCGATCGATGACCACGGTGACCGGCCCCGACAGCACCTCGCCCACGCGCGCCAGCGTCTCAGCGGGAATCAGCGATTCGCTCATTCCGCTGACATTAGGTCGCTAGCGTTTCAGGCACAGCAGGAGGAAGCGCTGTGGCGTTGTGGTCAAGGAAGCTGGAAGTCCCCGATGCCGACGCTGCGCTGCCCGGGCGCAGCCAGACGATGCCGGTCGCTCCGGCTCATGTCGTGCTCGGAACCTCGATGACGCCGCCGTTTCCCGACGGCTTCAAGCACATCGTGGTCGGCATGGGCTGTTTCTGGGGTGCCGAGCGCATCTTCTGGCAGCTTCCCGGCGTCCACACCACGGCCGTGGGCTACGCCGGCGGCATCACGCCCAATCCCAGCTACGAGGAGGTCTGCTCGGGCCTGACCGGCCACACCGAGGCCGTGCTGGCCGTGTTCGATCCGGCGGTCACCAGCTTCGAGGCGATGCTGAAGGCGTTCTGGGAGGGCCACGACCCCACCCAGGGCATGCGGCAGGGGAACGACATCGGCACCCAGTACCGCTCGGGCATCTACGTGGCGGACCAGGACGACTTGGCGATCGCCGAATCGTCGAGGGACATGTTCCAGGCCGTGCTCGACGGTGCCGGCCTGGGTGCCATCACCACCGAGATCTGCCTGGCCGGGCCCTTCTACTACGCCGAGGACTACCACCAGCAGTACCTGCACAAGATCCCGTGGGGCTATTGCGGCCTGGGCAGCACCGGCCAGTCATGTCCCGTGGGAGTCGCCGCCGCAGACTGACCTGCGCAGGCCGAGCCGAGCGGCGAAGCCAGCGGCGTCGCGCGCGATAGCGGGGGACTAGGCGAAGGCGGCGGCGAACGCCGCCATGGTCTCGTCAGTCACGGCGCGCCGGTCCTCGCCCCACGGCAGCGGCATCAGCACGGGGTGCTCTACTCCTGCATCGACATATTCCCGGGCGAAGGCTGCAATCTCTGCCGGGGTGCCGATGAAGTCGATCGCCTGGATCATCTCGTTCGAGATCGCAGCAAGGGCGCCGTCTCGGTCACGCTCGGACTGTCGGGCGCGGGCTTCGTCCACCTCGTCGCCGAAGCCCGCTGCGCGGAAGGCGTTGGCATAGCCGTCGGCCATCGCGTAGTTGAGCAGGTCCCGCTGTGCAGAGCGGGCCGAGCGCTCCAGTTCGCCCGTGGCGGCGTGGACGTAGCAGATGATCTGCGCGCCGCCGCCCTTGCGCACCTCTGCCACCACGCTGGGGACGTGCGAAGCGGGCAGGTAGTTGAGCAGGACACCGTCGGCTACCTCGCCCGCCAGGCGCAGCATCTGGGGGTTGAGCGCCGCGAGGACGATCTTCGGGCGTCGCTCGCCCAGCCGCATGGCCAGGCGGAACTTGCGCACCTGCCAGAAGTCGCCCTCGAAGGTCACCTGCTCGCCGCTCAGGCATTCGCGCAGCAGCGCCACATACTCGCGCATCATCGCGATCGGTCGATCAGGCGGCGGCTGGCCGTGCTGGCGGAGGATGCCCGGTGCCGAGACGCCGAGGCCCACTAGGACATCCCGGTCATCGCTGAGCAACTGCAAGGTGGCGGCCGTCATGGCCACCAGCGTGGGAGCTCGCAGCTGGACCGGGATGATGCCGGTCGCAAGATCGAGGCCGGGGGCTGCGTGGGCAGCGGCGCCCAAGAGCGAGAACGCATCGGTGCCTGTCGCCTCGACGGTCCAGATTGACGAGTAGCCCTGCGCCTCCGCGGAGCGGGCGATGTCGGTGACGGCGGCGGGCCCCAGCACTCCCAGGCTGCCGACCGTCACGCCAAAGGGCCGTGGCCCAGTTGAGCCGGCCCCAGCCGGTCCATTCGCGTTCATGGCGGCGCACCGTACCTGCCGGTCGCGCGGTTCGCCGGTGCGGCCGCAGGCGATTGTCGGCGGCCCTGTGACGTCTCAGCGAACTGACGGTGGCGAGCGTCGGGTGCGAGATAGGGTGAGGTTCACAGCCAGCGACGCCGTCGACACCGACGTCGGGAGCGGGGAGGAAACCGAGATGACCGAGACGACTGAGCCAACTCGGACCGCTGAACCCCGCATCATCTCCGACGCACTCGAAATCATCGACAACGCGCTGGGCGACTTCTTCCGCCGCGAATTGGTCTCGTCGGTCGAGGTCACCGACGTGCTGCTCGACGTGCGCACGCTGCTGCGGCGAGGCGACGAGGTGGCCGAGCTGCCGACCGTCGGCAAGGCCGATCAGGACGTGGCCCGAGCCTGAGGCAGTCTCAGCGCTGCATCAGCCGGGAGGCGAGGCGCCCGATTGCCTCGCCGACGGCGGCGCCGGCGATGACATCGCTCGCGTGATGCAAGCGCACATGGATGCGCGAGGCGGCCACGATGACCGCCGCCAACCGGTAGACGGGCCCCAGCCGGGAACCGCGTGACAGCACCGCTGCGGCGCAGAATGCTGCTGACGCGTGGCCAGACGGGAAGCTTGATGTGATCGGTTGGCGGAGTCGGTGGCGGGTCGGGTTCTCCGCCGCCGTGCCGGGCCGGCGCCGTGCGAACAGCCTTTTGACTCCCTGATTCACGACCAGCGATTCGAGGGCCATGAGCGCGCTGAACCGCAGTGCATCGGAGGCTTGCCGTCGCGGCGCCAGCGCTCGAATTGCACCCAGCACATGCCAGAGCTGGCTGAACTCACCGATATCCGAGGCCCCGTACATCACTCGATCCATCAGCTTGCGGCCTCGCAGAACCTCCCACCACCTGTCGACGGTGCCGTCGAAGCGGGCAATCTGCTGTGCTGCCGCTGACAGCGGATCCTGCGCTTCGGCTGGCGCAGCGTCGGTCGATGACGATGCAGACATCATCCGGATCCGCCGAGCGTGATCGGCGGCGCGGTGGTGGTCGGCAGCAGTGGCGGGAGGACGGGATCGGTGGCGGGGGCGATGGTGAGCGCGGGCCCAGCAGCGGGATCCGGCGGCGGCGGGATCATCAGGATCTGGCCGACGAAGATCTTGGTGGGGTCGGCAATGTTGTTCACCCGTACGAGATCATTCAGGTGAATGCCGTAGCGGTCTGCGATCTGGATCAGCGTGTCTCCTCGCACCACGGTGTAGGGCGTCAGCAGCGGCGGCTCTGTGGTCGTGGTCGGTGCTGCTGTCGCGACGGGGAACGTCGTGGCGGAGACCTGCGTGCGGGATTCGCCCGGCAACAGGGTGCACCCGCTGGCCATGCCCGCGAACCCGACCGCCACCGCCGCCGCCATCACACCCCAGTGCCGCGAGCAGGACGAGTCACCGGCAGTCGTCACTGTGAGCTGTTCGCGCCGACCACGGTCGGCGGGATCACGAGTTGCTCTCCGATGCGGAGCAGCGTGTCTTCCTTGCCGTTCTCGTCCATGAGCGATCGGACGGAGACGCCGAATCCATTGGCAATTCTGCTGAGCGTGTCGCCCGGCTGCACGACATAAATCCGTCGTTGCGGAGGCGGTGCGGCGATGGTCGTCGTGGTGAGCTGCGGGCGCAGTGTCGTCAGCACAGGGAGGGTCGTCGGGATCGGCTCCGCCTCCGGCTCGGATGCACAGGCCCCGCTGAGTGCAACCATCGCCGCAAGCACCGTTGCGACCCGGACGGCGGCGACGAGAGCGGGCGGCCGGTCGGAGCGCGCAGCAGTTGCCGCGACGCGCGGTCGCGGCATGACTCAGCCAGCCCCCACGGCTGCGGTGTGCAGCCGCCGGGGCCAGTCGTCAGGGTTGAGCCGGGTTGCGGAGCTCGCGGAGAGAAAGGGCTGCGGCTCGTCGTCGGTCACGGTCAGCAGTTCAGCGCCGTCGTCGGTGACCAGCACCGTGTGCTCGAACTGCGCAGTGCGGCTGCGGTCGACGGTCATCGCCGTCCAGCCGTCGGGCCACAGCTGTGCGCGCGGCGCGCCGAGCGTGATCATCGGCTCCACGGTGAAGGTCATGCCCTCGATCAGCTCGGTGCGCGCCGACGGGTCGAAGTAGTGGGGGATGTTCGGCAGCCGGTGGAAGATCTGCCCGATGCCGTGGCCGACGAACTCGCGCACGACGCCATAGCCCGCTGCTTCGGCGTGGGTCTGTATGGCACGGCCGATGTCGCACACCTGGGCGCCAGGCCGGATTGCTGCGATGCCGTGGTACATGGACTCCCGGGTGACCTCGACGAGTCGCCGCGAGGTCTCGTCGACATCGCCCACCAGGAACGTCTCGGAGTGGTCGCCGTGCACCCCCCCGACGTAGATCGTCACATCGCAGTTCACGATGTCGCCGTCACGCAGCTGCCGGTCGTCGGGGATGCCGTGGCAGATGATCTCGTTGGCCGAGGTGCACAGCGACTTCGGGAAGCCGTTGTAGTTGAGCGGGCTCGGGTAGCCGCCTTCGGCGATGCAGGCCGCGTGACAGACCTCGTCGAGATGATCGCTGGTGACGCCAGGCGCGATCTCTGCTGCCACGGCGCTCAGCACCCGCCGCGCAGCCGAACCTGCCGCACGCATGGCCTCGATCGTGGCGCTGTCGGAGGGTTCCACCCCGCTCGGGGCCGGTGAGGACCTGCCGCTGATGGCGTAGGGCGGCAGTTCGATGTGCGCGGGCACAGCCCGCCGCGGCGATACCAAGCCAGCGACGATCGGCTCGAAGCCGGAAGGCCTCGTGCGCGCTGCTGGCACCCGACGCTTGCGCCTGCCCATTGTGGTCACGCTACCCGTGGGCCAGTGCCGCCTCAGCAGCGGGCTCGCTCAATCGGCGTCGTCGCCGAGCTCGCCGAGCACTTCGCGATTGTGCTCGCCGAGCTTGGGAGCGCGGCGGTAGATGCCCGGCGGCGTGGCGCTCATGCGGATCGGCGGCGCGATCTGCACGATCGGCCGGCCCACCGGCTGCTCGACCGACACCAGCATGTCGCGGGCTGCGACATGAGGGTCGGTGAACAGGTCGCCGGGATGGTTCACCGGCCCGCACGGCACCTTGCCGCCGATCGCTTCGAGCACCTCGGCGTTGGTGTGCGACGCGGCCCATTCCGTGAGCGCGTCGATGATCATGTCGCGGTGATGGAACCTCGCACGAAGCGTGCGGGTCTCGTCCGCAGTAGCCCACTCCGGCCGGCCCATGGCAACGGCCAGCTCTCGCCAGTGGTTGTCGGTGGGCGCGCCGATGGCAACTGCCCCGTCGGACGTCTCGAAGATGTCGAACGGCACGATGTACTGGTTCTTGTTGCCGCTGGGCGGCGTATCAGGCTGGCCCATCACGCTGTAGCGGGTGACCCCGACTTCGCCGAGCGCCATCACGGCATCCACCATCGAGACATCCACGAACTGTCCCTCGCCGGTCCGCTGGGCATGGAACAGCGCTGCCAGCACTCCCATGGCGCCGATCGTGCCGGGGTAGGTGTCGCCGATGTAGGGACCCACGACGTGCCGGTCGTCGGGACCGCTGCCGGTGGCCGAGACCATGCCCGACATCGCTTGGGCCACGACGTCGTACGCCGGCCAGTCGACATAGGGGCTCTCGCCTGAGCGGGGGTCGCCGAAGCCCCGGATGGCGCCATAGACCAGCCGCGGGTTGCGCTCGTGGAGCACCTCCCAGCCCACTCCGAGCGCATCCATCACGCCCGCGCGCATGTTCTCGACGAGTGCATCCGCTGTGTCGACGAGTTGCAGGAACTGCTCCCGCTGGTCATCGTCGGTGAGGTCGAGAGCGACGCCTCGCTTGTTGCGGTTGTAGTTGGCGAACCCGGCGCCGAAGTTCCGTTCGGTGTCCTCGCGGGTGAACGGCGGCATCTTGCGGGCCAGCTCGCCCCGCGGCGGCTCCACCTTGATCACATCGGCGCCGAGGTCGGCAAGCATCATCGTCGACCACGGGCCTGCCAGCGCGTGGGTGCAGTCGATGATGCGAACACCTTGGAGCGGGCCCGAGTTCTGGGCAGCCATCGGCGCAGCCCGCTCATGAGCGGTGAGATGGTCTTCGTCGGGGGGATCCAGCTTCGTCATGTCTTCGTCTCTTCGATTCTCTGCCCGGGTCAGGCGAAATTCGGACGGCGCTTCTCGACGATGGCGGCGTGGCCCTCGCGCACATCAGCGCCCGTGAAGCCCAGCATCTCCAGGGCAGCAGAGGTGTCGAAGATGGGCCCTGCCATTCGCATCCAATTGTTGAGGCTGTACTTCGTCCAGCGGATGGCGCTCTGGCTGCCTCCCGCCAGCCTGCGGGCAACGGCGAATGCCTCGTCGAGCACGGCATCGTCGTCGACCACCTTGCTGACGAGGCCCATGTCGTCGGCCTGTTCGCCCGTGATCGTGTCGCAGGTCAGCAGGTAGTACTTCGACTTGGCCATGCCGCACAGGATCGGCCACACGATCGCCGCGTGATCGCCGGCGGCCACGCCGAGCTTGGTGTGGCCGTCGACGATCCGAGCGCTGCGCCCTGCGATGGAGATGTCGGCCATCAATGCAGCCGCCAGACCCGCACCGACAGCGACGCCCTCGATCGCCGAGACGATGATCTTGGAGCAGTTGATCATGTTGTAGACGATGTCCCGCGCTTCGCGCAGTGCCCGCTGGCGCGTCTCGAAGTCGTCCATGATCTCCTGGATCATGTCCAGGTCGCCGCCGGCGGAGAACGTGCCATTGGCACCCCGGATGACAGCCACCCGGGTGTCAGGATCGTCGTCGACTGCTCGCCAGACATCGGCCAGCGCCAGGTGCTTCGGCGCATCCACCGAATTCAGCCGGCCTGGCGTATCGATCACGATCTCGAGCACGCCGTCGTCGTCGGGACCGGTGATCTCGAGCGCGGAGAAGGGGGCGTAGCGGTCGTTCATGGCGCCCGAAGCTAGTTGTTCGGGGTGGCAGCCGCCGGGGCCTGCGAGCTGGGCGCACTGAGCAACCGGTACGCCGATTCGATCTCGCCTGCCGGCGCGAAGATCCGCTCCCACGGGTGCAGCAACCGGTCCCGCCCATAGCGCGGGATCACGTGGATATGGAAATGGAACTGCGTCTGGTCTGCCGCAGCGCCGTTGTTGTTAAGCAGGTTCACACCCGCCGGCTGCAGTCGTTCGCGCACCAGGCTTGCCACCCGGCGCGCCGCCTGCATCACGTGTGCCGCATCGTCATCGGTGAGTTCCCAGATGTCGGTCACGTGCCTGCGGGGAATGACCAGACAGTGACCGACGGTCATGGGCAGTCGATCCATGAACGCCACGGCGTGCTCGTCCTCGTAGATGCGCAGTGCCGGGATGTCGCCTGCCGCGATGGAACAGAACGTGCAGCCCGGCATCCGGCCCGCAGCCGGCGGATCATTCGCAGCGGAATTCGCCATAAGTCGAGGGCGTGCGGTGCCTAGTGGTACCGGAGCTCGACGTGGTCGACGACGTGATCGTGACCCTTCGCGAGCACCAGGTCAGCTCGAGCCCGCGTCGGGAGGATGTTCTCCTGCAAGTTGACAAGGTTGATGGAGCGCCAGATGGTGCGTGCCACCGCGTCGGCAGCAGAGGGCGGCAGATCGGCGAACTGCGCGAAATAGGCGGACTGCTCGCGGAACACCGTCTTGCGCAGCTGCTGGAACCGCTCGACGTACCACTCCTCGAGGTCCTCGGACTCGGCGTCGACGTAGATGGTGAAGTCAAAGAAGTCCGACACGAAGGGCGTGCTCGACGGCGGCCCTGTCTGCAACACGTTCAGGCCCTCGACGATGAGGATGTCGGGCTGGTTGATGAGCTGAACCTCGTCGGTCACGTCGTAGAGGCTGTGCGAGTAGACGGGTGCTGCGACGTCCGGCTCGCCGCTCGAAATCCGTTGGAGGAAGTCGCGCAGCTCGCCGCGGCGATACGACTCGGGAAAGCCCTTGCGTCCGAGGATGCCCCGCGCAGTCAGTTCGGCGTTGGGCAGCAAGAACCCGTCCGTCGTGACCAGATCCACTTCGGGATGATCGGGCCATGACGCCAGCACGGCCCGCAGAATGCGTGCAGTGGTGCTCTTGCCGGCCGAGACACTGCCGCCGATGCCGATCAGGTAGGGCCGCGGCGGCAAGACCCTGCCGAAGAAGCCCTCGGTGGCCGCGCGCAGTTGGCGCTTCGCAGCGACACGCAGGTTCAGCAGGCGCGAGAGCGGAAGGTAGATGTCCCGCACCATGTCGAGCGTCACGGGTTCGACCAGACCCGCCAGTGCCTCGAGCTCTGCTTCGGTCAATGACAGCGGCGTCGCGTCTCGCAGCTTCGCCCACTGCTCGCGGGTGAACCTGCAATGCCGGTCATCGATGCCTGGTTCGAGCATGGCGCCGTCCGTCACCCGCCTAGCTTGGCGAACTTGTGGTGGTGACCGCAACCGGTCGGGAGGCGGGATCGTATGCGCCGCGCGCGGCTGCCATGCCGCGGTGCCAACGGCGAGGCGTCGCGACGGCAGCTCGCGGGTAGTCCTCGAACATCCAGCGGGCGAATTGGCGGCGAGTCCACGCTGACCAGTCGACTGCTCGCAGCGAGAGTTCGGCCAGGCGTTCGCGGGCCAGCACGCGGCTCAGACCTCTCGCGAGCCGGTGGTCCAGTACGAACTCGGCCTGTGCCTCGCGCACGTAACGGGCGGTCACGCTGTGCGGCGGGCCGCCCCGTGCGATCGCCGTCGCCGCCATGCGCCCCATCTGCAGCGCCTGGCCGATTCCCTCGCCGGTCAGCGGGTCAGCGGCCGCAGCAGCGTCGCCGCACAGCAGCGTGCGTCCCTGCGCGAGAGTCAGTTCTCCCAGCCGTGCTGGTATCGGCCAGGCACGCGTCGGGCCGTCCGGCTCGTGGCTGCCGAGCACGCTCTCGATGTGCCGGCGCTCCGTGAGGCCGGCCCAGACGGCGGCGATCTCCCGGCCGGCGAGCGTTCCCGTGCCCACTCCGGCTTCGTAGCGACGATGGTCTCGAGGCACGCCGAAGCCGACATTGACGCGGCCGTCGCCCAGGGGGAATGACCAGGCGTAGCCCGGCAGCAGGTCGGGCTCGAACCACACCCACATGTCGTGCGCCGCAGCTCCGCTGGCCCGCAGGTAGCCGCGGAACGCATGCCAGTCACCTCGGTAGCGGTGCGGGCCGATGCCGAGCGCCTTGCGCACGGCCGAATAGACACCATCGGCAGCCACCACGAATCGGGCTCGCACCACGTCGCCGTCGCTCAGTCGGACCGATGCCGTGCTCGTCTGCGCTCCTGTGTCTTCGAAACCGTCGAACGCGACGCCGAGACGAACGTCGGCGTCCTCCGCAGCCGCGAGGTCGATGAGCCCCGCGTCAAGCTCGGCGCGCCGGCACACGGCCGCAAACTGCCCGCGACCTGCTGGCAGGGGCAATCGCATGACGCGACCTTGGGGCGTGCGGACACATGCCGCTGCCACGTGCTGCCACGAGCCCATCTGCTCGGGTTGCAGGCCGAGAGACTCGAGTTCTCGCAGCGCGAGCGCGGTGAGGCCGTCGCCGCAGCACTTGTCACGTCCCGCCGCCGCGCGGTCTACGAGCAGCACGTCGAGTCCTGCGCGCCGGGCCCACACCGCAGCCGATGCACCCGCCGGGCCGGCACCCACGATCAGGACATCGACGACGTTCATCGTCTCAGGATGCGTCGGGTTCGGCAGTCTCGACGACCCCGCCGCTGCCTGACGGCTCGTCTTCCGCGCGGTCAGGATCGCTTCCCCCAGCGGCGTCGTCCGGCTCCACCGGGTCGTCCTCGCGGCCGGCCGCATCGCCGTCGGCGGTCTCGCCGCCAGGGGACAGCGTGCTCAGGTCGACGCCGAGGCAGGGATCGTCGGGATAGCGCGGCAGTTCAGAGTCGCGTTCGCCGGGCTGCTCGATGCACTCGAGCGGCGGGCATTCCACGATGGACCCGTCTTCGCGCTCGCTGCCGTCGTCGACCAAGACTTCTTCGGCGTCGCCGGCAGCCCCATCAGTGCCCTCAGAGCCTTCTGATGCCTCGCCGTCGGCGGAGAGTCCCTCACCTGGCGAATCCGGGGATGCCAGCAAGGGGTCGACGCACTGCCTCGGCACCGAACGTGAGCCATCGCAGTCACGCCCCTCCTCGGGCCGATAGCGCGCATGGAAGGTGTCCACGTCGACAGTGCCGTCGGAGAACTCGCGAGTCCGTTCCGTGCGGACCCGGCGGCAGAAGTCCTGCATTTCCTCTTCGGGTTCGCCGACCGTGACTTGGACGTTGCGGGTGGAGTACAGCTCGACGGTGATGGAGGTGTCGGTGTAGGTCGGCCATATGAGCAGGCCGTACGGAGTGGGATTGGTGAATCTCAGGTCAGGCTTCGGGTACGAGATGGTGGGGTCCAACCCGAACGGGTAGCGGCTGAGGTACAGCGAGTGCGTCTGGTACTCGTCGATGGTCATGCCGGCCCGGATCAGGGCGTTGAAGATGGTGGTGGCGAACTGCGACACCCCGCCGCCGATGTCGTCGACGAGCACGCCCTTTTCGATGAAGCCGCCCTCCACGAAGCCTTTTTCCTCGGTTCGCCGGCCGACATGCGAGTTCAGCGAGAGGCTTTCACCAGGCCCGACGACTGCGCCCCGCATCAAATCGGCGAAGAGGTGGATGTTCTCGACGCGGCCCTGACAGCACGCATGCTTCGTGGTGAAGGTGCCGACGAGTTCGACGATGCCCAGCGATTCCAGGTGCGCCTGTTCCTCACGGCTCACCGCAGGGCGCGACGGCAGCGCGAGCGGCCCTTGTACGCGTGCCAGCAACGCCTCCTCGATGAGGGCGCCGACATCGTCGGCACAGCAGGCGATGCTGCCGTCGCTCGCCACAACCGTCGGCACGCCGGCGATGACAGCCATGGCGGCGGGGGCGAATGGGGCCGAGTGATCGGCGAAGACCTCCTCGAGGTACGGCCCTACCTGCGTTTGATCGAACGAGATCTCCGGCGGTGCTGCCTCCGCATCGAGCTGGAGCCAGCCGGCGACCGTCTCGATGGTGAGGTCATGGGTCGTCTCTCCGTATGCGACGACGAGATTGCGCCCGTAGTTCTGGTGTGCTGTGTTGACGGCCTCCTGCAGTTCGGGCGTGTGGGCAAGCGGTTCGCTCTCGATCAGTTCCGCAGCGATCTCGATTCGCGTGTACGAGCGAGCGATGCCTTCGAGCACCTGATCGACGATGGCATCGGCGTCGACGACCTGGCCAGGAAGGCCGAGGTCGACAGCGAGTGTGCCGTTGACGACGACGACCCTCGGGGGCGTGGCCGTCACGCCGAGGTCAGCGGCGTCGGCGAGCACAGCACGGGCCATTGACCGGTCGACGCTGTACCGGCGTTCGGTGAACTGGGGATCGGTAGACCACGCGACCCACGACTCGGGGGCTGCCTCGCTCGCTTGCGCAGTGCCGGTGCGCAGTTCCCGGACGGCGTTGTAGGTGGCGTCATGCTCAAGCGCTATGCCGAGGTCGGCCGCGGTCAGCGTGAGATCGCCGACATCGGTGCGCACCACCACCGGCGTCGCCGACAGCTCTGCCGCAAGCGCGGCAATCCGCAGGTGCACCGTGTCGGGACTCACTTCGGTCGGCGTTCCCGGAGCCGTAGTGGGAACGGCGACCGGTGTGCTGCTCGGAGGCGGCCCAACCGACGTCACTGGAGCGGTCTGAGAAGGAGCATCAGACGGGCCCCTGATGGCCAGCACGGCGGTGCCGAGGATCGACGCCACCAGGATTGCGGCCGCCGTGATGATCGACCAGCGAGGTGCCCACGTCGGCCAGTGCACGGGGGTTGATCGTACGGGTCGCTTGCCGTGTGCAGGCGGCGCGGCGTGCGTGCGATACTCCGAGCCGTCGTCGCCGCTCCGGCAGCGGTGCCGACGGCGCCGTCGCACGCGGGCGGCGCTACCGAGGGAAGGAAATCACGACATCATGAGCAAGCTGTGCGAGGGGCGAGTCGTCATCGTGACCGGAGGTGCCCGCGGCATCGGGCGTGAGCATTGCCTGATGCTTGCCGAGCACGGGGCCAAGGTGGTCTGCAACGACCTGGGCGGCGCCCGCGACGGCACCGGCGCCGACATCGGTCCGGCCGATGAGGTTGTCAACGAGATCAGGGCGATGGGCGGCGAGGCGGCCGCCAACGGTGACGACGTCTCCGATTGGGAAGGCGCTCAGCGGCTCGTGAACCAGGCCATAGAGACGTTCGGCGACCTGCACGGCATTGTGAACAATGCCGGCATCCTGCGCGACCGGATGCTGGTGAACATGACCGAGGCCGAATGGGACGCGGTGATCAAGGTCCACCTCAAGGGCACCTTTGCGCCCGCACGCTGGGCCAGTTCCTACTGGCGGGAGAAGTCGAAGGCCGGCGAGCAGGTGAACGCGTCGATTGTGAACACGACTTCGGTCTCGGGCATCTACGGCAACCCGGGACAGACCAACTACGGCGCAGCCAAGATGGGCATTGCAGCGTTCACCATCATCGCGGCGCGTGAGCTGGCGCGTTACGGCGTGCGCGTCAATGCGGTTGCACCTGGCGCGCTCACGCGTATGACCGAGGACTTGGGCATGGGTGAGGCCTCCGAGGAGGATCAGGCCCTGATGCACCCCCGCTACATCGCGCCGATCGTGACCTGGCTGTGCTCAGCCGAGGCAGCAGGCGTCAACGGCCGGGTCTTCGAAGCATCGGGCCGCATGCTTGCGGTCGCCGAGGGCTGGGAACGCGGCCCGACGATCGACGCCGTCGACGACCCGACCAAGATCGGCGATGCGGCCCGCCAGCTCGTGCGCGACGCCCGCCTCAACAGCGGCATGAGCGGCCAGCCGGCCGATGGCGGCGTGGCCGACTGAGCCGCAAGCCCCTTTCGACCTGCAGACTCGACTCGCACCCAAATCGTTTCACTTAGGAAGGACATCAATCATGGGACTCAATCCGGAAGCCGTCGGCGCCACCGGCAAGCCGACGAAGCGGTCGTGGACATTCCGCGACTCGCTGCTCTATGCAGTCGGCATCGGGGCCGGCGCAGAGGATCCTTTCGGATCCGAGCTGGAGTTCACCACGCACAACTCCAAGAACATCACGCATCAGGCATTCCCGACCCAGGGCGTCGTCATCGGCTTCGGGGCTGGCGGCGCCATGGCCAATGCCGGTGATCTGGATTGGGGCAAGCTGTTGCACGGCAGCCAGGGGATCACCGTGCATCGTCCGATTCCCACCGAGGGGTCCGTCGAGATCACCGATCGCATCGCCGGGATGTGGGACAAGGGCGAAGGCCGCAACGCGATCATCGACACCGAGGCCAGCGCCGTCGATCCCGATTCCGGTGACGTCATCTTCGAGCTGCGCAGCTCGGTGGTGATCCGCGGCTCAGGCGGTTTCGGGGGCGAGCCGGGCAGCACTGCCCCGCTGGTCAGCGCGCCTGACCGCGACCCCGACTACGAGATCTCGTACCAGACCCGGCCCGATCAGGCCCTCACGTACCGGCTGAGCGGCGACTACAACCCGCTCCACAGCGACCCGTGGTTCGCCACCGAGCTCGCCGGCTTTCCCAAGCCGATCCTGCACGGTCTGTGCACCTACGGGTTCACCGGCCGGGCACTGCTGCACACCCTGTGCGAGGGTGACCCGGCTCGATTCCGGTCGATGGACTCCCGGTTCTCCGCACCGGTGTTCCCCGGCGACGAGCTGACGATTCAGGTCTGGGACGACGGCGAGGGTCGCGCGATCTACCGCACAGTCGCCCAGAAGGGCACCGACGAGCAGCGCGTGGTCATCGACAACGGTCTGTGCATCTTCGCCTAGAAGCTGCTGCCCGAGCTGCGGAGCGGGCAGGAAGCTCTGCTCCCGAGCTCAGAACAGCCTGAGCGCGTCGCTGGTGATGCCGCGTAACTCGTCGTAGTCGAGCACGACGCAGCGGATGCCCCGGTCGGCCGCGAGCACCCGCGCTTGGGGCTTGATCTCCTGCGCGGCGAAGACGCCGTTCACCGGTGCCAAGCGAGCGTCCCGGTTCAGGTACTCGAGATAGCGGCACAGCTGCTCGACCCCGTCGATCTCGCCCCGCCGCTTGATCTCCACTGCCAGCGTTGCTCCGTCTCGGTCCCGGCACAGCAGATCCACCGGACCGATATCGGTCGGGTACTCGCGTCGCACCAGCACAGTGCCATCGGCCAGTGTCTCGGGATGCGCGGCCACCAGCTCCTGCAGGTGTGCTTCGACGCCGTCCCGCTCGAGGCCGGGATCGATGCCCATGTCGTGCGCGGTGTCGCTCAGCACCTCGGCAAGGCGTATCTCGAGGCGCTCGCCGCGGTCGTTGGTGACCCGCCACAGGTCGGGCTCGCACACGAGCCGGTTGGGAGCGTTCATCCAGTTCAGCGGTTTGTAGGCGCCTCCGTCGGCATGGATGGCCACGCAGCCGTCCGCCTTCACCATGATCAGCCGCACCGCCTCGGGCAGGTGCGCGTCGAGCCGGCCCGAGTAGTCGACCGTGCAGCGAGCGATGACCAGTCGCACCGCGCTACGCAGCTGCCGTCAGCTCGTAGATCGACGTGAGCTTCGGCTCACCCCCATCGCGACCCTCGGCATCGAGCACCCGCGCGCGACCGCTCTCGACGAGATGGAGCATGTGTGCGTAGACCGAGCTCGCGGCGGGATACCACAGCCGCTTGTCATAGGCCTCGTACATCTTCGGCACGAAGTCCGCGATGCGGCATGGCCCGGGCCGGAGATGGGAGATGATCTGCTGCTCGCGATCGCTGCGGTGCGCGATGAACGAGCGCACGTACGCCGTCGGCTCGGGGATCGGAGGACCGTGAGTCGGCCAGTAGCGCTCGTGCTCGAAGGCGAGCAGCTTCGCCAGCGAGTCGAGGTAATCCTGCATCGAGCCGTCGGGCGGTCCGACGACGCTTGTTGCCCAGCCCATGACGTGGTCGCCCGAGAAGAGCGAGTTCTCCTCGAGCAGCTCGTAGCACAGGTGATTCGAGCAATGGCCGGGCGTATGCACGGCGCGCAGCGTCCAGCCGTCGCCGGCGACAATATCGCCGTCGACCAGCGCGACATCAGGGACGAACTCGGTGTCGGCGCCCTCCCGCTTCAGCTCCTCGGGCAGCTCGTCGAATTCGGCCTGGTACTTCTCCTGCTCTTCGGCGCTGATGTAGTCGGAGAAGTCGACGCGATCGTCAGGATCGAGCTTCCACACGCTGGCATGCGGCCCGTAGCCGTAGCTGAGCGCGCCGCTGGCTGCGACGAGGTCGCCGGTGAGGGGCGAATGATCGCTGTGGGTGTGTGTCACCAGCGCGGCGCTGACTGTCTCGCCCGGCTCGAGCGCTGCGAGGACATCGTCAAGGTGGCTCGCGAGCGGCGGGCCTGCGTCGATCACTGCGACATCGCCGTGCCCGACGATGTACGTGCCGGTTCCGCGGTAGGTGAACGGTGTCGGGTTCTTGCAGATGACGCGCCGGATCAGCGGCGACACTTGGTCGCAGACGCCGTAGTCGAAGTCGCCGAGATCTCGATAGTGCTCGATGGTGACCGGCATCGGCCGCCTCCCAGTTGGTCGCAACGCGTGCGTGACGGTCTAGCATCGCACCACGGCCTGGCCGGGCAGCCGCCATGAGGGGGAGGCGGCTGCCCGGCCCGCTGTCCTTTCACGTTCGGCACCGTCGGGAGGAAACATGGCGGACCTGACAGATCGAAGCGGCGGCTACTTCGTCGGCACGAAGCCCTCTGAGCGCTACCCCATCTGGACGCGCGCCAACGTGGGCGAGGTGTTCCCCGATCCAGTGAGGATGAGCACCTTCGACTTCGCGTTCCAGAACGACGACGGCGTTCGCATATCAGAGTTGGGGTTCCGCGATGCCTATGTGGAGATGGGTGCGTTCGAATACGACGAGTTCGACCCGGACAACTGCGTCTTCCTGGGCGTTTTCGGCGGTTACACCTACCTGAACGCCGCCGTCGGTCGCGTGTTCGGCGCCCGCGCCCCCGGGATCGACGTCGACACTGTCGACCGGACATTCTTCGGCGAGCAGCCGGGCATCCCGCCGTACGAGCCGCATCCCGACGACGCGAGCCCCGAGGCCGAGCAGCGCATCGGGGAGACCTTCCTGATGCTGTTCACGGCGCCGGCGCTGCCGGAGGTGCATGAAGACGAGCAGAACATCGCCGAACTGCGCGCACAGCGGCCCGACTTCGCCCAGATGGGCGATCACGAGATCGTCGACTGGATCAGCGACTTCCTGGAATCGGGCTACGGCGACGGCGCCGGTTTCCGCCTGCTGTTCGCACGCCATCTGAAGACATCGTTCCTGGCGGCGGTGCCGTTGGGCGCACTCGAACAGGTCTGCACGGCGCTGGGCCGGCCCGAGGACACGCTCAAGCTGGTGGCCGGTTACGGAGATGTGGCCTCGGCGGCGCCGTCAGATGCGATGTGGCAGCTCGGGCGGCAGGTCGCCGCGTCCAGCACGCTGGGTGCGTTGTTCGACGCCGGACCGGCGGGCTTGGCCGATCGACTGGACGCAGCAGGCCCCGATGACCCATCGGGCGACGTTGCAGCATTCAACGAGGCGTTCGCCTCGTTCGTCTACGAGTTCGGGTCGCGGGGGCCGAACGAGTGGGAGATGAGCTGCCCGACTTGGGAGACCGATCCCGACATCGCACTCGCGGCCATCGACCGCATGCGTCTGGCCCCCGATGATGCCGAGCCGGCGCAGCGTCGGGCGGCGCTGGCGGCCCAGCGGGAGGCGCTGGCCGCTGAGATATCTGCGGCGCTGGAGGCTGATCCCGAGACGCAGATGCAGTTCAACTTGGCGCTCGGTGCTGCGGCGGTGTACCTGCCGGGACGTGAACGCACCAAGACCAACTGTGTGCGCTTCGTGAACGAGTGCCGCATCGCATCACGAGTGCTGGGTCAACGGTTCGTCGAGCGGGGACAGTTCAGCGGGGAGACCGAGTTCGGCATGCTGCGGCTGTCTGAGCTGCACGAGATGCTCGATGACCCGACCGGCTGGGCTGAGATCATCGCCGAACGGCAGGCGCAGTGGGACGACGCGAACGCACGGCAGGAGCCATTCGTCATTGTCGGCGATCCGCCGCCAATGTCGTCCTGGCCGCGCCGCGGCGCCACCGAGATGCCCGCGTTGGGGGCTGGGGAGGTGCTGGCCGGGCTGCCGGGATGCCCTGGCATCGCCCGCGGGCGCGCACGCGTGGTGCTCGACAGCAGCGATCCGACCGCGCTGTCGCCCGGAGATGTGCTCGTTGCGCCGCTCACCGATCCGTCGTGGACACCGCTCTTCGTGAGCGCGAGCGCCGTTGTCGTGGATGTCGGCGCGGCGCTGAGCCACTCGGTCATCGTGAGCCGGGAGCTGGGCCTGCCGTGCGTCATCTCCGCAACCGGGGCCACAGGACGCATTCCGGATGGCGCGCTCATCGAGGTGAACGGTGATACCGGCGTGATCACTGTCTTGGAGCTGTGACGCGTGGCGCAACAGCCTGGATCTGTGGCGCCAAGTGTCAATCAGCAGGCCACTGGGGCAGCCGACGCTCCGTGAGCGCTCGGACGCCTTCGAGGTAGTCCGGGCTGGGGATCATCTCTTCGAGCAGCCGATCCGATTCTGAGACGGCGGTACCGACATCCCGGTGCTGGTCGAGGTAGATCTGCCGTTTCGTCGTGGCCAGCGAGCTGGGTGCGACTCGAGCTGCCATGTCGTACGCGTACTCATGCACACGCTCCATTAGCACGGAGCCATCCATGATCTCGTTGAACAGTCCCCAGCCTTCGGTCTCCGAGGCCAGGAACTTGCGGCTTGACAGCAGCAAGTCATTTGATCGCGTGATGCCGACGAGGCGGGGCAGCACCCATGACAGGCCGAACTCGGCGGGCAGACCCAGCGGGCCGTGTGCGGTCGTCAGCTTGGCGTCCGCGGCGGCGAAGCGCAGGTCGCAGTAGCAGGCGAGCACCAGCCCGGCACCCGCCGCGGCACCGTTCACAGCAGCGACGGTCACGGTTTCCAGGGCCATCATGAACGCGAAGTTCTGATCGAACTCGGGGGCGACGCCATAGCCGGGCATCGCCAAGTCGGGTGCGGTGCCCGGGTCGTAGCCGCCCCGTTCGCCGTGACCCTCCAGGGCCTGCGTGTCAGCGCCGACACAGAAATCGCGGCCGTCGCCAGTGATGATGACGACGCGGACCTGCGGATCTCGCTCCGCCTGTTCCAGCACCCACCGCATTTCGGTGTGCATCCGACCCGTCCAGGCGTTGCGGCGATGCGGGCGTGACAGCGTCAGCGTCGCGACCGGCCCTTCGACGGAGTATTTGGTTGCCTTCAGCTCCATGTGTCCCCCCTCGGCAGCCTCAGGCTTCGCCTTCGATCTGTGTCCGATGGGTCATCTCAGGCTTCGCCTTCGATCTGTGTCCGATGGGTCATCTCAGGCTTCGCCTTCGATGACCTGCCGAAGTGCCTCGAGGGCGTCCTCGGCGAACTCGGGACGGCAGATCAGCAGATCGGGAAGCCACGGATCGGCGAAGTTGTACTCCAGCTCCGATCCGTCGCAGCGGCTGGCGTGCAGGCCGGCCGCGCGCGCGACCGCGACCGGCGCGCAGTTGTCCCATTCGAATTGGCCTCCCGAGTGGGCGTAGATGTCGGCCATGCCGAGCACCACGGCCATGGCCTTGGCGCCTGCTGAGCCGAGCGTCATCAGCTCGGCGTCGAGCGCTTGAGCGATGATGACGGCCGCCGCCGGCGGGCGCGATCTGCTCACGACGAGACGCGGCTGCCCATCGTGCGGTGCCGGGAGCACCGGTCCGGGATCGGTGCACAGTGTCTGGGAGACCGCCGGCAGCGCCACGGCGCCTGCTGTCGGCACACCGTCCTCCACAAGGGCGATATGCACTGCCCAGTCCGAGCGGCCGGGTTCGGAATACTCCCGTGTTCCGTCCAGGGGGTCCACGATCCAAACCCGGTCAGCGGACAGGCGAGCGAGATCGTCCCGCCCTTCCTCGGACAGGATCGCGTCATCGGGCCGCGCTTCGGTCAGTCGTTTCACGATGTGCCGGTGGGCCTCGGAGTCGCCCGTGTCACGGATCTCCCAAGTGCCGGCCCCAGAGCTGAAGAGCCGCTCGCGGACTTCCACCAGCAAAGCCCCAGTCTCGGTGGCCACGCTCGCAGCAAGAGCGTGGTCGTCGGGTTGGGCCATCGGTCAAGTGTGCCCTCTGGACGCGCCTGCAGCACGCTGGCACCCGGCTCGAGACGTTTCGCAGAAGCATGCCCAACAAAGAAAACCTGTATTTCTTCGCGCGAGGTGTCGGGGCCGCGAATCGGTGCGGGTAGCCTCGCGGTTGGTCAGGCGCGGCGGATTGCGGCACTGCGCATCGAGCGCCTGCGTCATGGACAACCGATGGAGGGAATGTTCTCTATGTTTAGACGAATCGCGCCGATTTCTCGGCGGTCTGCGCTGCGACTCGGCGGCGTGCTGATGGCGATCGCTCTGGTAGCCGCCGCGTGCGGCTCCGACGATGGCGACGATCAGGACGTCGACGGTGACGAGCCGGCGGCCACAACCGAGGCCGAAGCGGCGGCCGAAGAACCGGAAACCGAAGTCGCAATGACGCAGGACACCGGCGACCTGCTCGCGGTCGTCCAGGACCGTGGCACCCTCAACTGCGGCGTCAGCGGTTCGGCAGTGGCCTTCTCGGAAACGCAGCCTGACGGCAGCACGACCGGCTTCGACGCCGACTACTGCCGCGCAGTAGCCGCAGCCATCCTGGGCGACGCCGATGCGGTCAACTTCGTGCCGCTGACGGCAGCCGAGCGCTTCACTGCGCTGGAAGCCGGCGACATCGACCTGCTCGTGCGCAACACCACGTGGACTCAGAGCCGCGACACCGACCTCGTGCTCGACTTCGGGCCCACCACCTACTACGACGGCCAGCAGATCATGGCGCGCGCTGATGATGACTTCTCGGCCACGTCAACAGTGGCGGATCTCGACGGCGCGACGGTGTGCACCAACGCCGGCACGACCACCGAGAAGAACATCGCCGATGCTGCCGATGCAGCCGGCATCGAGATCACGCTGTCGACCTTCGAGGACTTCGACATCGTCACGGAGAACTTCATCTCCGGCGCCTGCGATGCGGTCACCACCGACGGCTCTGCGCTTGTCGGCCGCAAGGTCAAGCAGGAGGGTGATCAGAACTGGGTGATCTTCCCGCCGACGCCGATCTCGAAGGAGCCGCTGGGGCCGGTCTACCCGCAGAACCAGTCGACCTTCGGCGACGTCGTGAACTGGACTGTGTACGCCACGATCATCGCTGATGAGAAGGGCATCACCTCGGCCAACATCGACTCGATGATGGGCAGCGGCGACCTCGATGCCGAGGCAGTCCGCATGCTCGGCGGCGAGGGCGAGCTGCAGACCAAGATGGGTCTGTCGGCCGACGCGTTCTACAACGTGATCAGCCAGGTCGGGAACTACGACGAGATCTACACCCGCAACCTCGGCCCCGTTGGTCTGAGCCGCGACGGCTCAGCAAACGCGCGCTGGACCGCGGGCGGTCTCATCTACGCACCGCCTGCTCGCTAGTCACGATCCTGCCGGCTGGGCATCGCCTGGTCCGGCAGGCGCGTGATCACAGCTCAACAGCACGGCCCCCGACCCGACCGGGTCGGGGGCCGTCGCGCGCCCGGGTGCGGGAAGTCGAGTTGTGCATGTCTCAATGCAATAGCCCGATGCATGCGACCTCGTCGCGTAGGGTGACCTGCGGTGAGCGACACCCGAGAACCGGACCGCGACGCCTCCCTGAGCACGCTGGGGACCCGCCCGCCGTTCTACCGGGACGCGACGGTGGTCCGCTGGATAGCGCAGGTCGGCACGCTCATTCTGGTCTTGGCTGCGTTGTGGTTTCTCGCCACCGAGGCGGGGGACAGTCTGCGAGCCCGCGGCGCGAACATCGACTTCGACTTCATCTCCGACCACATCGGCATCAAGGTCGGCTGGGGCATCGACACCAACCCCGATTCGGGCGGCCGGGCGCTCTGGGTCGGCATGGTGAACACCATCCGCATGGCTGCCGCGGGCATCGCGCTCGCCTCGGTCATCGGCGTCCTGGTGGGTCTGGCCCGGCTGTCCTCCAATTGGCCGCTCCGACGCCTTGCGGGCGTGTACGTGGAGGCGCTGCGGAACATCCCGCTGCTGGTGCAGATCCTCGTCTATGCCGCAGTGCTGGCGTCGCTGCCGAATGTCTCGTTCGACATGGGGCCGGTCTCGGGTTGGGTTCACCTCTCCAACAAGGGCCTGTCGATCCCGCGCGTCTTCGTCGCCGACGGCTTCTACCAATGGGCGGTCGTCGTGCTGATCGGCGGCGTCATTGCGCGCGTCACATTCCGACGGTTGGCGGCGAGACGCGAGCAGACCGGTACACAGACCAATGCCGGTGCCTGGGCCACCGGCATCGTCGCGGCCTTCGCCATCGTGGGGTGGTGGGTGCATCCCATCTTCGGCTGGCTGGGGAGCATCTTCGACGGCCTGTCGGACGCAGTCGGCTCGATCCCGCAAGGCGCGGTGCAGCTCGTCGCTGCACTGGCTGCCGCAGCGGTGGCGGTGTGGTGGATACGCCGCTTCCTCGCTCAGCACCGCACTCCGGCGGGTCTCACTCGTCTCACTGACGACGACTGGTTCCGCATGATCTTCGCTGTCGTGGCGGCGGTGATCGTCGTGCTCTTCGTGGCCGTGCTGTGGCCTGGATTGTCGAGCTGGGTCGTCAACTCGTCGAGCGACGGCCTCGGCGTGCTCGCAGACAAGTTCGGAAACGGCCGTACTGGCCCGCCTATCGACGCGATGCGGCCCGACATAGTGCAGCCAGGCAATTTCCCCAACTACGGACCCGCCGGATTGAACCTGCCCATCGGCTTCGCAGCCGTCTACTTCGGCGTGGTGTTCTACACCGCAGCGTTCATTGCCGAGATCGTGCGCGGCGGCATTCTGGCAGTGCCCAAGGGCCAGAGCGAGGCGGCTCAGGCCGTGGGACTGCGGCGTTCGACAGCGCTGCGGCGGGTGATCCTGCCCCAGGCGCTGCGGGTGATCCTGCCTCCGGTGGGCAACCAGTACCTGAATCTCACCAAGAACACCTCGCTGGCGATCGCGGTGGGCTACAGCGATCTCGTGCAGATCGGCCAAACCGTCTACAACCAGACCGGCAAGACACTGCAGGTCATGGCGGTGTGGATGCTGTTCTATCTCGCCTGTTCGCTGACGATCTCTGCAGTCGTCAACTTCTTCAACATCCGGCTGCGGATCGTGGAGCGCTGACGTGACCGATCCCATGCTGCCCGCCGCATCGACGGCTCTCGGCGCTGAGCCGGTCGGCCCGACCGCGAGCCCGCCTGACCGGCCGAGCCTGCCGCCCGGCCGCTGGGTCCGAGAAAACCTCTTTCCCAACGTTCGCAACTCGATACTCACGATCTTCGCGATCCTCGTCGCCCTGTTCGCGTACCGCGGCTTGCTGAACTTCGTGTTCAGCGAGGAGCGCTCGTGGATTGCGGTGCGTACCAATCTGCGGCTCCTGTTCACTCAGGCCTATCCCGAGCACCAGTACATCCGGGTGTGGGTGACGGTGGGGATCGTCATGGTGCTCGCCGGGCTGAGCGCCGGCATCTGGGCTCGCTGGGGCGGGGTGACGCTGAAGCGGTTGATGGGCTGGCTGGTGTCGGGGGGCGCCCTGGTCGCCGTCGGCGTGCTGATACGCGAGCCGAGCGTGCTCACCGACGCAGCAGGCGAGTCGGTGCGCGACGACGCCGGCGAGGTGGTGCGCGAGTCCTTCGCTGCCGCGATGGCGGATCGGTGGGTGTGGTGGGTCATCGCGCTCGTGCTGTTCGGGCTCGGATTGGTGCTGTGGTCGCTGTTCGACGATCTGAGCCGGCGCAGCATCGAGATCGGGGTGGCTTGGCTGGTATTCGGTGTGCCGGCACTGCTCGTGGCGTCCACTTGGGTGATTCGCTACGGGCACTACGGATTTGTTGACGGCGAGTTCATCGCTGAACCTGCGCAGCTCGTGGCGATGAGCACGAGGGTGCCCTGGACGGTCATGTGGCTGCTGTTGATCGGCTGCTACGGGATCGGTCGGCTTGCACGCGATCGCGCCATCGCCTCGGCGCAAGCGGCTCCTGATGCGGGTGGCGATATCGAGGGAGCAGATGACGAGGGAGCACGGGAACTGCCACGGGACGCGCTGACGAAAACCCGAGCGATCGTCAATCTGGCATGGGTGCTGAGCCCGTTCTTCCTCTACTGGGTCGTCATGCGCGATCCCGAGATCGACTATGCCCATGTGTTCTCGACCATGCTGCCGATGGGGTTGGCCTTCGGAGCGGCGGGCGGGGCGGTGCTGTGGTGGCTGACGCGCAGCGACGCCGGCGAGGTCGGGCGCTTGGCGGCAATCGGCTTGCTGCTGCTGGCGGCATTCCACTGGGTAGCGGCGTACTTCGGCTGGTACTCGATGCTGCAGGTTGCACGCATCGCCTTCCTGCTGTTGGCCATCGCCGGGCTGTTCGCTCCCAACTTCGCGGGCGTTGCCGCCCAGCGCCGGAGACTGGTGGGGGCGTGGCTGTTCGCGGTGCTGGTCGTCTTCTACGGCGCAACGGTCATCAACTCGCCGTCCACTGTCGAGACGCCGACCGACATGTTCATCGGCGGGTTCAGCGTCACGCTGCTCGTGTCGGTGCTGACGATCATGCTGTCGTTCCCGATCGGGGTGCTGCTGGCGCTGGCCCGCACCTCCCGCCAGCCGATCTTCCGGGTGCTCTCGACGGTCTACATCGAGGTGATCCGCGGTGTCCCGCTCATCACGCTGCTGCTGTTCTTCTCCGGCGTGCTGCCGCTGTTCTTGCCCGATGGCATGGAGCTGGCGGAGCTGGCCGCGGCGATCCTCGGGTACACGCTGTTCTCGGCTGCCTACCTCGCCGAGAACGTGCGCGGGGGGCTGCAGTCGATCCGCCGCGGGCAGTACGAGGCGGCTGACGCCGTCGGACTCACGACCACGCAGCGCACTGGCTTCATCGTGCTGCCCCAGTCCTTGCGGGTATCCATCCCGCCGCTGGTGGGCCAGGTCATCGCTACGTTCAAGGAAACCTCGCTGCTCGCCATCATCGGGCTGTTCGACTTCCTGCGTATGGCCAACTCGGTGATACCGAACCAGTCACAGTTCTTGGGGGTCCGGCGCGAAGGGTTGCTGTTCGTCTCGGTTGTCTATTGGGTGGTTGCATTCGCGATGTCGAAGTACAGCCAGCGGCTCGAGCGACGTGTGGGATTGGGCCAGCGATGAGCGGGACCGGCCAATCGTCGCAGACAAGGGGGAGCTGATCATGAGCACACAACCGGCCCACGGTGACGCCACCGTCGCGGTGTCCGACGAGCTTGCGGCCCGCGACGACATGATCGTGTGCCGCGACGTCGACAAGTGGTTCGGCGACTTCCAGGCCCTGAGCGGCATCACCGCAACCATCAAGGAGCAGGAGATCGTCGTCGTACTCGGGCCGTCCGGATCGGGCAAGAGCACGTGGATCAGGTGCATCAACCGGCTGGAAGCTCACCAGAGCGGACAGATCATCGTGGATGGCATCGAGCTGACCAATGATCTGCGCAACATCGAGAAGATTCGTTCCGAGGTCGGAATGGTCTTCCAGCAGTTCAACCTGTTCCCTCATCTGACGGTGATGGACAACATCACGCTGGCTCCGATCTGGGTGCGCCGCAAGTCACGGCCCGAGGCAGAGGAACTGGCCGAGTCGCTGCTGGAGCGCGTGGGCATTCCCGAGCAGGCGCAGAAGTTCCCCGGCCAGCTGTCAGGCGGTCAGCAGCAGCGGGTGGCGATCGCGCGGGCGCTGGCCATGGAACCGCGCGTCATGCTGTTCGACGAGCCCACCTCGGCGCTCGACCCCGAGATGATCAAAGAAGTGCTGGACGTGATGGA
This sequence comes from Candidatus Poriferisodalis sp., assembly GCF_965208555.1. Classification (GTDB taxonomy): domain Bacteria; phylum Actinomycetota; class Acidimicrobiia; order Acidimicrobiales; family Poriferisodalaceae; genus Poriferisodalis. The sequence continues at coordinate 2,784,940 of NZ_OZ242342.1, forward strand.
GGAGTTGGCACGCTCGGGCATGACCATGATGGTCGTGACGCACGAGATGGGCTTCGCACGCGAGGTGGCCGACCGGATCATCTTCATGGAAGAAGGCGAGATCGTGGAGGTTGGCACACCTCACCACTTCTTCACCGAGCCCGCCGAGGAGCGCACCAAGCTGTTCTTGAGCCAAGTGCTCTAGCTGCGCTGCGCCCGCTGCGGAGACGGCTGCAGACCCTGCGACCAGCCCCTTAGCCCTGGGGTTCGCCGTACGGGGAGCCAGCTTGTTCGTAGCACTCCGGGTGGTAGTGCTCAACGCGATCCCAGCGGTTCTTCACGTACACGTTGCAGATGATCTGCTCAGCGCGGATGCGGGCTCGGAACTTGATGAGCTCGTCGCAGACAGCGCAATAGGCCGAATTGCCCGCATCCACGGTGCGCGACACTGCCCTGCTCTTCCACCGCTTGCGTTTGGGTGCGGGGGCTTCCGTTGAGGTCGAAGATGACGACGCCGAAGTGTCCGTAGCCATGTCGGGACCATAGCGAACGCTCGCGCGCCGACGGTGGATATTCGCGCGATTCGCGCGAATTTTGGTACGCTGCGCGCGATTCAGGCACCTGAATCGCGCGCTCTGCATGCAGCCGCGATGACCGACTGCCTCTGAGCTAGCGTGCCGGGCCGTGTCTGAGGGCCCGTCTTTGTCGGCGTCAGTGAACGCCGTGCTCTTCGATTTCGGCGGCGTGATCACCGAGAGCCCCTTCGAAGCGTTCAATCGCTACGAGGACCGCATCGGTGTGCCCCGCGACACCATCCGGCAGATCAACGCCACCAACCCCGATACCAACGCGTGGGCACGACTCGAGCGCAGCGAGGTCAACGTCGATGAGTTCGCTGAGCTGTTCGAAGCAGAGGCTGCCGATCGGGGCCACGAGATGTCCGGCTCGCAGGTGCTGGCATGCCTCAGCGGCGGCCTGCGGCCACAGATGGTGCGTGCACTGGAGATCCTTGCGGCCCGCGTGCCGGTCGGCTGCATCACCAACAACGTGAGAACGGGCCACGGCGCTGGCATGGCCCGGGACGCGAGCACTGCGGCGGCGGTCGCCGAGGTGATGAAGCTGTTCGGCGTCGTGATCGAATCGTCCATCGTGGGACTGCGCAAACCCGATCCGCGGATCTACGAGCTGGCCTGCGCCGAACTCGGCATCGACCCGACTCGCACGGCCTACCTCGACGATCTCGGCATCAACTGCAAGCCGGCGGCGGCAATGGGCATGGCGGCCATCAAGGTGACCGATCCAGATCTGGCCCTGCGCGAGCTGGAAGCGCTCGTCGGCTTCGAGCTGCGATGACCGGCAGCCTGTCACCAGTTGACGGCGATGTGCTGATGGCGATGCACTGATGGATTCAGGATTCATCTACACACTGCGCAAGCTCGGACGCTTCTACCCGCCCGACCGGGAGGTGCTGCGCGACGTCACGTTGGCCTTCCTGCCGGGCGCCAAGATCGGCGTGATCGGCCACAACGGCTCCGGCAAATCCACGCTGCTGCGGATCATGGCCGGCCTCGACGACGGCTACGTCGGCGATGCGCGGCTCTCGCCGGGAGCCTCGGTGGGACTGCTGCCTCAAGAACCGCAGCTCGACGCCGCACTCGATGTCGAGGGCAACGTGATGAGCGGCGTGGCAGCGACCGCCGCCCTGCTGACGGCGTACGAGGAAGTCATGGCGGGCTGGGCAGAACCCGATGCCGACTTCGATGCGCTCGGCACCCGTCAGGCAGAGCTGGAGGACCGGATCGCCGCAGCCAATGCCTGGGATCTGGACCGGCAGGTCGCCATAGCCATGGACGCGCTGCGGCTGCCCCCCGCCGACACCGACGTGACCACGCTGTCGGGGGGCGAGCGTCGCCGGGTGGCCCTGTGTCGCTTGTTGCTCTCCCACCCGGATCTGCTGCTCTTGGACGAGCCGACCAATCACCTCGATGCGGAATCGGTGGCGTGGCTGGAGCGGTTCCTGGCCGACTACTCGGGGACGGTCGTCGCCATCACCCACGACCGCTATTTCTTGGACAACGTTGCCGGTTGGATCCTCGAGATCGATCACGGGCGCACGCATCCCTTCGAGGGCAACTACAGCGCCTGGCTCGAGCACCGCAATGAGCGGCTCATCTCGCAGCAGCGCGAGTCAGACGCTCGGGCGCGCACGCTGGCGCGCGAACTGGAGTGGGTGCGCATGTCGCCGCGGGCGCGACAAGCGAAGAGCCAGGCACGCGTCAGCGCGTACGAGGAACTGCTGGCGACCCATCGCAGAGCCGCCGACGAGCAGCGTCGAGCAGATGCTCTGCAGATCACCATCCCGATGTCGCGGCGTCTGGGCTCGGTAGTCATCGTCGCAGAGGGCCTCGTCAAGACCTACGGCGACAAGCTGCTGTTCGACGACCTCTCGTTTCGCCTGCCGCCGGGCGGCATCGTCGGGGTGGTCGGTGCGAACGGAGCTGGCAAGACCACGCTGTTCCGGCTGCTGGTCGGAGACGAGCAGCCCGATGCGGGCAGCATCACGATCGGCGAGACCGTCGACATCGCGTACGTGGACCAGTCACGGGCGATCCTGGACGATGACCGCACGGTGTATGAGGAGATCACGGACGGGCACGACACGCTGCGAATCACGGGGCTGGACGGCGCGCGCGAGGTCAACGGCCGTGCGTTCGTCGCGTCGTTCAATTTCACCGGCGCGGATCAGCAGAAGCGCGTGGGCGAGCTCGCAGGCGGCGAGCGCAACCGGGTGCATCTGGCCAGGACGCTGAGGGAGGGCTGCAACGTGCTGTTGCTCGACGAGCCCACCAACGATCTCGACGTAGACACGCTGCGCTCGCTCGAAGCGGCCTTGGAGTCATTCGGAGGCTGCGCCGTGGTCATCAGCCACGACCGCTGGTTCCTGGACCGGATCGCGACCCACGTGCTGGCCTTCGAGGGCAACAGCGTGGTGCGCTGGTTCGAAGGCAACTTCACCGACTACGAGGCCTTCCGCAAGCGCGAGCTGGGCGCCGATACCGGTCCCACTCGCATCGCCTACAAGCCGCTCGCCCGCTGAGCCGCGCCGTTAGCGTCAGAGGGGTGCGGATTGCCACGTGGAATGTCAACAGCCTGAACGCGCGGCTGGAACGGGTCGACGAGTGGCTTGGCTATGCCGAGCCGGACGTGCTGTTGCTGCAAGAGACGAAGATGTCCGACGAGCAGTTCCCGCACGCACACTTCGAGGCGCAGGGTTACGCCTCAGTGCACCATGGAGAGGGTCGCTGGAATGGCGTGGCCATCTTGTCGACTGTCGGGATCGACGACCCGATCGCAGGCTTCGCCGACGGCCGCGAGCCCGACCCTGACGCACGGATCATCTCGGCCCGCTGCGGCGGCGTCGCCGTGAGCTCGGTCTACGTGCCCAACGGTCGTGCCGTCGACCACGAGCACTACTACTACAAGCTGGACTGGCTGGGACGCCTGCGCGCCCACCTCGAGGCCGCCTGCGATCCGGCCGAGCCAGTGCTCGTCGGCGGCGACTTCAACGTGTGCCCCGACGATCGGGATGTGTGGGACCCCGACAATCCTGAGCCACGCACTCATGTCACCGACCCTGAGCGGGATGCCGTGGCCGAGGTGTGCGACTGGGGCCTGACCGACATCTTCCGGGAGCACTACGCCGATGCGGGCTTGTACAGCTGGTGGGACTACCGAGACGGCGCGTTCTACAAGCGCCACGGCTTGCGCATCGACCTGCTGCTGGGCACCGCGCCGGTGCTCGCGGCCACGCAGTTCTGCCTCATCGACCGCAACGCCCGCAAGGGAACCAAGCCCTCAGATCACACACCGGTGTTCGCCGATCTAGCTCTGTGACTGGCCGGGCTGCCAGTGAGTCCGGCACTCACTGTTTCCGGGCGGCGTCGAGGGCGGCGCGGGCGCCGGCCACCCGGGAAGCGGCGTCATCAGGTGACAGCGGCGGGGGCTCCGCAGTGGCTGCGGCGATGCGCTCCAGCCACGGAGATGGGCTGCGAACTTCGCTCGCCGCACCCCGTCCGGCGCGGTGCCGCGCCCAGGTGAAGTGCAACGTGCGGGCGGCGCGCGAGACGGCGACGTAGAACAGCCGACGTTCCTCGGGGTCGTCACGGCGCAGGGGCACGAGGCCGTCCTCGACACCGGCGATCACGACATGGCGCCACTGCAGTCCCTTCGCTGCATGGAATGTCGCCAGCGCTACAGCGCCGTCTCGCTGGTCGAAAGAGCGGCCGGCGTGGTCGGCGTCGATCAAGTCGGCGGTGAGCTCGCGATGGCTGCCTGACAGCAGTCCCACCCAGGTCGCAAAACCCTGTCCGCTGGGGCGGCGGTGCCCCGAATGGCGGCCCGAAGCACCGGACGCCTCTGCGAGGTACGCATCGGCGAGGTCGAGCACCCGTGCCAGCACCGGCCCGTGTCGCTCATCCGACTCGGCGGCAGGCTCGGCAGCGACCATATCTGCGCGCAGATCCTCGACGACCGTGGAGAAGTCTGCGCCGGATGCTCGCAAGCGTTCCAGCAGCTCCCGGACGGCGGGCAGCTGGAGAAACGTGCTTCGCTGGCCGCTGAGTCGGCAGGGGATGCCGCGGGCATCCAGAGCGGCCGCAATGTCACCGATTTGGGCGTTCGTGCGCGCGAGCACGCCGAACGAATCCCAGCGGACGCGACCGATGTGCCGGTCAGCGATCCACTGGGCGATACCGGCGGCCTCGGCCGCAGCGTCGTCGAAGGCTGTCATCGTCGGCGCGGGGCCGGTCTCGTGCGGTCGCGCAGGTGCTTGGGCCCCTCCGCCGACATCTGCAACGTCTGGGTCTGTGCCCGAAGTCATCACTGCCTGTGCTGCGGTGACGAGCGACGGATGGCTGCGGTAGTTGAGCTCGAGCCGGATCACTTGAGCGCCTTCGAAGCGGCGGTCGAACTCCGCGATGTAGCGGCTGTCGGCGCCGTTCCACCCGTAGATCGCCTGGTCGAGGTCGCCGACAGCGCAGATGTCGGCAGCCTCACTGCGTACCGCCTCGGGGCCGCCGATCCACTCCAGGAGGAGATTCCACTGCAGCCGGTTGAGATCCTGGAACTCGTCGACGAAGAAGTGCCGAACAAGCCAGCGCTGGGCTGCCGCGAAGTGCTCGTCGGAGCGCATCAGGCGCGTGCACTCGGCCAACAGGTCGTCGAAGTCGAGCAGCCGGCGGCGCGACTTGACCCGCTCGAAGTGGCCGAAGAGCACAGCGGCTGCTTCCGCGGCCGCTGGCCCGAGTCGGTGCCGAGCGGGCCCATCGCGATAGTCGGCAACCGACAGGTCGCTCGCTTTGGCCCAATCGATCTCGCGCAACGCCGTGGCGACAGTGATCGGCGGTCTCGAACCGAACGAGCGCTGGAGATGCTCGGACAGCTCGTCGCTGAGGGCGGTCCGGTTCGGCAGGATCTTCCGTTCGGCCCGGCCGCGGTCTGCGTCGTGTTGGCGCACCTGCGCGAGCGCGATCGCGTGAAACGTGCCGACCGGTCCCATGTCGTCGACGTCCAGCTGCAGCAGCCGTGACCGGAGCTCTCTTGCAGCTCGACGGGTGAACGTCACCGCCATGGCGCGCCGCGCCTGCATCGACTCGGTAGCAATTCGCCAGGCGATTCGCTGCGTGAGCACACGGGTCTTGCCGCTGCCTGGGCCCGCCACCACCAGCAACGCGCCTGCCCCAGAGCGCACGGCGGCCCGCTGGGAGGCATCGAGGCCATCGTCGGCCGGCAATGCCTCGCCCGGATCGGCGTCGTGGCCTGCGTCATTCACTGCGGCGAACCTAGACCCGTCTCACCGCGCTGTCGGCACGAACCGGTGGCACACATACGCTGCGGGCAGTGCACATCGTCAGCCTGGTTCCGAGCGTCACCGAGACCCTGGCGGCCTGGGGAGTCGACCCGATTGCCTGCACTCGCTACTGCGAGCGACCCGATCTGCCCCACATCGGCGGCACCAAGAACCCTGACATCTCCGCCATCGCTGAGCTGCGACCCGATCTCGTGGTGGCCGACCGCGAGGAGAACCGCAAGGAGGACTACGACGCACTGGTGGGCACCGGCATCGAGGTCGAAGCACTGCATGTCGCATCGCTGCACGATGTCGGGCCCGAGTTGGGCCGCCTGGCAGCGCGGATAGGCATCGCGTGGGCTGCCGAGCCGCTCCCGCCCCGGCGCGCGGCACTCGAGCTGGCTCCAGGTCGCGCTGTGCGTGCCTTCGTCCCGATCTGGCGCCGGCCCTACATGACCATCGGCGCCCAGACCTACGGCGCGTCGTTGCTCTCCTGGTGTGGAGTCGAGGTGGCGTTCTCCGATCGAGGTACCTACCCGACGCTCGAGGCTGATGATCTGTCACCAGGGCACTTCGACGTCGTGCTTGCGCCCACCGAGCCCTATCCGTGGCACCAGCGCCATCTCGACCAGCTGTCGGCGCTTGCGCCGACTCATGTGATCGATGGTCAGGATCTGTTCTGGTGGGGCACGCGCACGCCCGGCGCCATAGCGCGGGTGGCCGAAGCGAGCTCGCAGGCGCTGGGGCTGGTGGGCCTCCCGCAAGCTTCGCCAAGTAGCGTGACCGTCGAGTAACGGAGGGAGTCGGCATGGGCACAGGACCGTTGGCAGGCGTGCGAGTGATCGAGTTGCAGGGCATCGGCCCGGGTCCCTTCTGCGGCATGATGCTGTCCGACATGGGCGCGGAGGTCATCCGCGTCGATCGCTCGGCCAACGTGAAGGACCGCGACCCTGCGAGGCCGCCGATCGACGTTCTGGCCCGCGGCCGGGCATCGATCGGACTCGATCTCAAGAACCCTGACGGGGTCGAGGCGCTGCTGCGTCTGGTGGAGCATTCCGACGCTCTTATCGAGGGCTTCCGCCCCGGAGTCATGGAGCGGCTCGGCATCGGGCCCGACGAATGCCTGGCTCGGAATCCGCGACTGGTGTACGGCCGGATGACCGGTTGGGGCCAGGAGGGCCCGTACAGCATGGGTGCCGGGCACGACATCAACTACATCGCACTGGCCGGCGCGCTCGACCCGATCGGCCGCAAGGGAGAGCCGCCGATCGCTCCGCTGAATCTCGTCGGTGATTTCGGCGGGGGAGGCATGCTGCTGGCGTTCGGCGTGGCCTGCGCGCTGTTCGAGTCGCAGCGTTCCGGTGAAGGCCAGGTGGTGGATGCGGCCATGGTCGACGGAGCTGCGACGCTCATGGCCATGTTCCACTCGCTGCGGGCGCTCGGGGTCTGGAACGACGAGCGCGGGACGAACCTGCTCGACACCGGCAGCCACTTCTACGACGTGTACGAGTGCGCTGACGGCAACTACATCTCTGTCGGGTCGATCGAGCCCCAGTTCTACGCCGAGTTGCTGCGGCTCGCTGGCCTCGAGGGCGATCCCGAGTTCGCCAAGCAGCACTCGCGCAGTCGATGGCCCGAACTCAAGGAGCGGATCGCGGAGGTCTTCAAGTCGAAGACGCGTGACGAGTGGTGCGAGATCATGGACGCCACCGACGTGTGCTTCGCCCCGGTGCTGACATTGGCGGAGGCGCCGCAGCATCCGCACAACATCCATCGCGACGTGTTCTGCGAAGTGGCCGGCGTGGTCCAGCCGAGCCCGTCGCCGCGCTTCAGCCGCACGGTCCAAGCCGTGCAGGGACCGCCGGCGCACCCTGGCCAGCACACCGATGAGGTGCTGGCCATTGCCGGCTACGACCCCGATGACATCGCGAAGCTGCGCGATGCCGGTGCCGTTGCCTGAGACAGCCGACGGCGCGCCTGGCGGGGCGAGCGCTGCAGAGCCGGAGCGCCGGGAGCCGCACGACGCTCCGCCTGGGCTCGACCGCAAGCTGGTCCCGCTGTACGCCGAGGCAGCCGCGGTTGCGGAGACTTCGCCCGCCAGTGCCTGCGCGCTGGCACGGCTGCTGCTGCGCAGCCTGATCCAGTCCCAAGGGCTGCGAGGCCGTCACCTCGTGCGAGACATCAGCGAGTTGGTGTCGGCAGGGGCGCCAGTCGGGCTCTTGCGAGCGCTCGATGTGATGAAGCTGAGCGACACCGAGGCACGACGTCCCGGCGAGCTCAACCTCGCCAACGGTCACGGCGATGCTCAGAACCTGCTCATGTTCATCCACCTGTTCACGCAGCACGTCGCGCCCCCCGGGCGCGAGCAGGAAACGCAGGCGCCGCCCCGGCACGAGCACGAAACGCAGGCGCCCCCCGGGCGCGACCACGGAGCGCAGGCGCCGCCGCAGTGAGCGCTGACGTCTGGGCGACAGTTCACACTGCGCTCGGCTGGGCTCTCGTGCTGTCGAACGGGCTCGCGGGGCTGTGGGCGCTCGCCGCGATCCGCTGGAACGTGCTGCGACACCGCAGCCTGTGGTGGTTCTTGGGGGCGGCGTGGGTCTTGGTCTTCGTCCAGCTCACAGCGGGCGTTGTCCTCATGCGCGCAGCGGCGGTCGATGCGCCGGCGTTCCACGTGTTCTACGGGGCCTGTTGCGCAGTGGCGGTCGCCTTCGTCTACGCCTACCGCCAGCAGTTGCCCCATCGCCGCTACGAGCTGTTCGGACTCGGCGCCTTGTTCATCATGGGGCTCGCCATCCGGGCCATGTTCCTGGGCAACTGACGGTCCTGCCGCCCCGCGGCGGGTACGCAGTCCGCTGCAGCACGTCAGAGCCCGAGTCGCTCCTCGAGCAGGTCGAGCTGGTGACGCATCTGCGCGGGCAGGCGCTCGCCCAGATTCCGGTAGTGGGCTTCGATCATGTCAATCTCAGCTCGCCAATCGTCCTCGTTGACGCCGAGGAGCGTTTCGATCTCTGCCGGGGTCAGGTCCAGGCCGCTGGTGTCGAGCGCCTCGGGCGGCGGCGCCAGGCCGATCGCGGTGGGCACGGCTTCACCGTGGCCGGCAACCCGTTCCAGGATCCACTTGAGCACCCGAGCGTTGTCACCGAAGCCAGGCCAGATGAAGTTGCCGTCGGCGTCCTTGCGGAACCAGTTCACGTAGTACAGCTTCGGCAGCTGGGTTCCGGGTTTGGCGCCGATGTCCAGCCAGTGCTGGAAATAGTCGCCGAAGTTGTATCCGCAGAACGGCAGCATTGCGAAGGGATCGCGCCGCACCTCGCCCACCGTCCCTGCCGCAGCAGCTGTCTTCTCCGAGGACATCTGCGAGCCCAGGAACACGCCGTGCTCCCAGTCGAAGGCCTCGACCACGAGCGGCACCGTGGTAGCGCGCCGGCCACCGAAGAGGATGGCCGAGATGGGCACGCCGGCGGGGTCCTCCCACTCGGGCGCAATGGTGGGGCATTGGGCGGCAGGGGCCGTGAAGCGGGCGTTGGGGTGGGCTGCGGGCGTTCCGTCGGACGGCGACCACTCGTTGCCGCGCCAGTCGATGAGACCTTCCGGAGGTTCCGGCGTGAGGCCCTCCCACCAGACGTCGCCGTCGGGAGTCTGCGCCACGTTGGTGAACACGCAGTTGCCCCACATGGTGCCGAGCGCGCTCGGGTTGGTGTCGTTGCCCGTGTTGGGCGCGACGCCGAAGATGCCGGCCTCGGGATTGATGGCGTGCAAGCGCCCGTCGTCGCCGAACTTCATCCAGGCGATGTCGTCGCCGATCGTGCGGATCTTCCAGCCCGGAAGCGTGGGGATCATCATCGCCATGTTCGTCTTGCCGCAGGCGGAGGGGAATGCTGCCGCCACGTAGACGGTCTCGCCTTGCGGCGGTGTGACGCCCACGATGAGCATGTGCTCAGCCAGCCAGCCCTCGTCGCGGGCCATGGTCGAAGCAATCCGCAGTGCGAAGCACTTCTTGCCGAGCAGGGCATTGCCGCCGTAGCCGGAGCCGTAGGACCAGATCTCGCGTGTTTCGGGGAAGTGGACGATGTATTTGCGATCGGCATCGCACGGCCAGGCAACATCGGCCTGACCCGGTTCCAATGGTGCGCCGAGCGAGTGGATGCAGGGCACAAAGTCGCCGTCGCCGAGCACATCGAGCGCTGCCTGGCCCATGCGCGTCATGATCCGCATGGAGGCGGCCACGTACGGCGAGTCGGTGAGCTGGACCCCGATGTGGGCGATATGGCTGCCGAGCGGTCCCATCGAGAACGGCACCACATACATGGTCCTGCCACGCATCGAGCCCTCGAACAGCTTCAGCAGCTCCTCGCGCATCTCGGCGGGTTCCCGCCAGTTGTTGTTCGGACCGGCGTCGATGGCGCCCTCGGTGCAGATGAAGGTGCGATCTTCGACGCGGGCCACATCGCCCGGATCGGAACGGGCGAGGTAGCTGTTCGGGCGAGCGTCGGAATCGAGCGGGATGAGCGTCCCCGATTCCACCATCTGTCGGCAGAGCCGCTCGTACTCCGCCTGTGAGCCATCGCACCAGTGGACTGCATCGGGCCGCAGCACGCCGGCCCAATGATCGACCCAATCGATCAACTGGCGGTGAGTGGTGGCAGGCAACTTGTCCTCCGGGTCCGAGTCTCGCGCTCGCGCACAAACTGAGACGGGTAACTCGCTCTTCGGCCGGCGCGTCTGCCCCGGCCTCAGATCACGCTGTCTCCCCCCCGGCGGTGATCCAATCAGGTGTTCCCAGGTCCACTTCCGAGCCGAGACGCAGCCGCGTGGCGAGCCCCCGTCCGTCCAGGTCGTAAATCACTCGCTGGCCTTGCCGCACCATCCGGAAGATGGAGCCCTCCAAGGCATTCGGAGCCAGTTCATGCTCGGCGCGCGTGACGTCGTCGGTCACGACTCCGACTTTGGATGCCGGGTCGTACGACTTGATGACGCCTTGCACATGCGCCTCCGATGGCTGGGAATCTGCCGCGCTGCAGAAGCAGCTCGCGCAGTCCCCGGAACGCTAGCAACCGGTCACCGCGGGCGCGTTGTAGCTTCGGCAGTCATGGGCGATCGGGACCTCGAATCGACGGCCGGATCCGCAACCGTTCTGGATTCCGAAGCACTGGCCGAGACGATGCGCGTGTACCGCGCAGCGCTGGAGCAGCATCGGATCACGATCGATCGTCTGAACGTCTACCCGGTGCCCGACGGCGACACGGGAACCAACATGGCTATGACACTGGCGGCCGTCAGCGAGGAATTGCTCGGGTCCGGTACCGGCAGGGCGGACATCTGCCGTGCCATCTCGCACGGCGCCCTGATGGGCGCGCGAGGCAACAGCGGGGTCATCGTCAGCCAGCTGCTGCGAGGATTCGCCGCAACGCTGGCACCGGGGGACGATCATGCCGGCGAGCCGCCGCCGATAGACGCCGGAATGCTGGCCAAGGGCCTGGTGGCCGCGAGTGCGGCCGCCGACAGTGCGGTCATGAGGCCGGTTGAGGGCACGATTCTGAGTGTGGCGCGCGCGTCGGCGCAGGCTGCGCAGCGCACACTCGAAGCACTCGCCGAAGACAGTGCCGGCCCCGGCGCCCACGGGCTCGCAGCCGTGCTCGAGAGCGCCAAGCGAGCCGGCCAGGAGGCGCTGGAGGCCACACCGCAGCAGTTGCCGGTGCTTGCCGACGCCGGCGTCGTGGATGCGGGTGCCGCGGGCTACCTCTTGCTGCTCGACGCGATGCTGCATGTGGTCGATGGGCGCCCGCTGCCCGCCGAGGTGGAACTGCCGGCCGATGTGGCCGCCGTCATCGCGCACGGAAACGCCGGTGCTCAGCTGCCGAACGGCAGTGTCGATCCTGTGGCCGAGCAACGGGCTGAGCTGCACCGCCACCTCGACGGGGACGGGCACGGCGGGCACGAGGCGCACGATCCCTCCGGCACGCGCTATGAGGTGATGTTCCTGCTCGCGGCGCCTGACGAGAAGATCGATGCCTTCAAGTCGGCGTGGGATTCGCTCGGCGACTCCATTGTGATGGTGGGCGGCGACGGCCTGTGGAACTGCCATATCCACACTGACGACATCGGCCCTGTCATCGAAGCGGGCATCGACGCGGGACGACCGCACCGCATTCAGATCACCGATCTGCACGAGCAGGTCGCTGGTCTGGGTGTGCATGGAGCGCACGGGGAGCACAGGGGACACAGCGCTCATGGCGGGCACGACACCGTGAGCGGGGATCGGCCGCAGGTCGATTGCGCGGTCATCGCGGTCTCGCCTGCGGCCGGGCTCGACGCGCTCTTCGCTGCGCTGGGCGCTCAGGAGATCGTCACCGGGGGGCAGACGATGAATCCCTCGACGGCGGAACTGCTCGCAGCTGTCACCGCCGCACCGTCGCAGCATGTCGTGATACTGCCCAACAACTCCAACATCATCCCGGTCGCGCGCCAGGTCGATGCGCACACGGTCAAGCACGTGGAGGTCGTGACCACCACCTCGGTGCCCGCGGGTCTCGCGGCGCTGATCGGCTACGACCCGGCTGCCGATGCGTCGCAGAACGCCGCGACGATGACCGACGCAGCCGACGCGGTTGCCGCAGGCGAGGTGACACAGGCCGTGCGTGAGGTGAATGCGTCTGTCGGTCATGTCGCGGCCGGACAGTGGATCGGACTCGACGAGTCGGGAATCGTGGCTGCTGGCTCCACGGCAGGTGCGGCCGCCATCGGGCTGCTCGGGCACATGCTGCAGCCCGACCACGAGATACTCACGCTGATCGAAGGGGCAGGTGCGGTGCCCGCCCAGACCGAAGACGTCGCGTCGTGGCTGGCTCAGCATTGGCCAGACGTCGAACTGGAGCGCCACGCAGGCGGGCAGGACCACTACCCGTACCTCTTCGGCATCGAATGAGCCCACCCCGGCCCAGCCAGCCGGCTCCGGGCCGATCCAGCGCCGCGGCTGCATCGCACGGGACTGACTCCGGAGCCGTAGCGGCCCCTGAACCGCTGACGCTGCGTGAGCTCGACTCGATTGACGTTCAACGCCTCAATGGCGTCGGTCCGCATCGACGCAAGGCCTTGCACGCGGTCGGGGTCGAGACCGTCTTCGATCTGCTCACTTACTATCCCCGCCGGTACATCGACCGGACGGCCCAGGCCCCGATCAGCGAGGCCGCCGTCGGCGCGGAGATCACAGTCGTGGCAGATGTGCTGTCGGTATCGAGCCGGCGCCTGCGAGGCGGCCGCCGGCTGGTGAGCGTCGAGGTCGGCGACGCAAGCGGCACGATGAGCGTGATCTTCTTCAACCAGGCGTGGAGAGAGCGTCAGCTCACCGACGGTTTGGCGGTGGCGATCTTCGGCAAGGTGGAGAACTACCGGGGACGCAAGCAGATGACCAATCCTGTGGTGGATCTGCTGGGAGACCGCACCGGCAGGATCGTGCCGGTGTACCCGCAGTCAGAGACGGCTGGAATCGCCACCTGGGATGTCGCAAGCTGGGTAGCCGAAGCGCAGCGGCGCTGCTCGCCCCGGGGTATTGCTGATCCGGTGCCCGACTGGTTGCGAAGCCGGTTCCAGGTCGTCGAACGGGCCGCCGCGGTGGCCGACATCCACGAACCGTCATCGATGTCCGACCAGGCGGCAGCCCGCAACCGGCTGGTGTTCGACGAGCTCTTGCGGGTGCAGCTCATGCTCCGGAGCCAACGCTTGGCGCGTGAGGCCCGTGAACTCGGCATCGCACACGAGCCGGCCGGTGATCTCATCGAGGGATTTCACCGTCTCCTTCCCTACGAGCTGACGGGTGCGCAGCGCCGTGCGATGGCCGACATCGATGCCGACGTGAGCACCTCGCGCCCGATGCATCGCTTGCTGCAGGGCGATGTCGGATCCGGCAAGACGCTCGTGGCCCTGCATGCGTTGCTCGTCGCCGTGCAGAACGGCCACCAAGGTGCGCTCATGGCGCCGACCGAGGTGCTCGCCGAGCAGCACTTCATTGCCTTGCGGGCGCTGCTCGACAGCTTCGAGATCCCTGACAGTGAGCGCCTCAGCGGCATGCGGCCGCTGCGTCTGTGCCTGCTCAGCGGTTCGGGCTCGGCAACGCAGCGTCGAGAGGTGCTGGCGGAAATCGCCACGGGCGCGGCGGACATCGTTGTCGGCACGCACGCCCTCTTGGAGGAGTCGGTGAAGTTCGGCTCGCTCAGCGTGGTTGTGGTCGATGAGCAGCACCGGTTCGGTGTTTCACAGCGCGCGCAGCTCCGGGAAGGCGGCCGTGACGACCGCCGCATCCCCCACCTTCTCGTCATGACGGCGACGCCCATTCCTCGCACTGCGGCAATGACGGTGTACGGCGATCTGGACGTCTCCGTGCTCGACGAGCTCCCGCCGGGCCGCACACCCATTACGACGCAGTGGGTTCGCGGGCCCCTGGCTGTCGAATCGATGTGGTCCGACGTGCGCAGCGAGATCGAAGCCGGCCGTCAGGCGTACGTGGTGTGTCCGCTGATCACCGAGAGCGAGAGCCTCGATGCGCGCTCGGCGGAGCGGATGCACGCCGAGCTTGCAGACGGATCCCTTGCCGGTCTTCGGGTCGGGTTGCTGCACGGTCGCATGCCGCCCGCCGACAAGGAGCGCACGATGACCCGATTCCGGACAGGAGGGCTGGATGCGCTCGTCGCGACGACGGTCATCGAAGTGGGGATCGACGTTCCGAATGCCACGGTGATGGTCGTGCTGTCCGCCGATCGTTTCGGCATGGCGCAGCTGCACCAGTTGCGTGGCCGGGTGGGTCGGGGGAGCCATGCATCATCGTGCTATCTCGTCAGCGACGACGAGCCGACGCCTACGGCTGTCCAACGGCTCACCGCACTCTCGGAATCGAGCGACGGATTCGAGTTGGCCGAACGTGACCTCGAGCTGCGCGGCGAGGGCACGCTGTTCGATGAACGCCAGTCCGGCCGCAGCGATCTGAAGCTGGCATCGCTGGCCCGCGATCTGACCTGGGTACAGGCTGCGCGCGACGCTGCTGCCGATCTCATCGCGGCCGACGGGGATCTCGATGCGCATCCGGCGCTTGCAGACGAAATCGACTGGTTCGCCAGCCGCCGCGACCCCGACTACTTGCAGCGCGGCTAACCCGGACCGCTCACTCGCCGCATGGCGCTTCGGCGTGTCGAAGCAGGATGGTGATGACGGGGGTGCCGTACTGGCGCACTCGATGCGTGCGCCACTCATCACCGGGGCCGGGCTCGATCTCGCGGTCCGACTCGCACACCAGCACGTCGGCGTTTACTGCGTCGAGGAGATCACGCCAGCCGTCGAATCGGTAGGGCGGATCGGCGAATGCGAGATCCATCGAGTCGCCATGCTGAGCCAGGAATCCGCCGACATCAGCTCGGACCACCGTGGCGTGCTCGATGATGCCAAGCGCCGTCAGATTCGCCGTGACAGTCCGGCAGGCGACTGCATCCCAGTCCACGAACGTGGTGTGCGCAGCACCGCGTGACAGCGCCTCGATGCCGAGCGCTCCCGAGCCGGCGAACAGGTCCAGCACTGCTGCACCGTCGGGCAGGCCCAGGCTGACGAGCATGTTGAAGACGGCCTCGCGGGCGCGGTCCGATGTCGGCCGGACCGCATCTGTGCCGACCGTCTTGAGGCGACGGCCGCCCAGCTTCCCGCCGACCACGCGCATGAGGCGACCATACGCGGGTGCGACACTGCGACCATGGACGAACTCGCAGTGCCCGAGGAGATCATCTGCGTCGACTGCGGAGGCCGCTGCGGCCTGCTGAGTGTGCCCGAGCCGGATTGGGGCTTCCAGCCCGGCGATGTCGTCGCATACCGCTGCGCCGATTGCGGTGACCGCTGGGACCTCATCGTCCCGGACACCGAGACACCGAGCTGACGGCGGCTCTGATCACTTCCCGCTCTCGTTCGCTCCGCTCACAGGCCGCTCGGGCCACGGCTTCGCCTTGCGGCTCCGCCTTTGAGGGTCCCTCGATTCACGACTGCGGCGCGGTACGGTCGCCCCACTGAACGCGGATCGATCCGGAGGAACCGTTTTCGGTGGTCATGGCGATGTATCCAGGCTCGTTCGATCCTGTGCACAACGGGCATCTCGACGTGATATCGGCGGCGTCCCGGCTGTTCGACTCGGTCACGGTGGCAGCCATGCGGAATCCGGCCAAGGCCACGCCGCTGTTCTCAGATGACGAGCGCGTCGCGATGATCGTCGAATCGACAAGCCATCTGGGCAACGTCTCGGTGGTGCAATTCGGAGAACTGGTGGTGGACCTCGCTCAGCGCCTTGGTGCCGATGTCATCGTGAAAGGGCTCCGCAGCCAGAGCGACTTCGAGTCCGAGCTGCGCATGGCGCACATGAATCACTCGGTGACCGGTGTCGAGACGGTCTTCGTCCCGCCTCGAACCGAGCATCTCTTCATCGCTTCCAACTACATCCGAGAGATCACCAAGTTCGGCGGCGATTGCTCGCATCTCGTCCCGTCTCCGGTGGCCGCTCGACTCCGGCAGCGCATCACGCAGGGGGAGGGCGCATGAGCATGTCCGAAGGCGGCGTCGAGGCGCCGCCGCAGCCGGGGGCTCACCCCGGAGTACCCCAGCCGCATTCTCCATTCGGTCCGCCTTCGGTTGAGACTGGGGCACCCACCGAGGAAACGCCGACGCCGACGCAGGCCGCAGGTCCGGCGTCGCTTGCACCGCGCCCACCCTCGGTGACGGCCGAGCAGTTCATCCGCGAGGCGATGGAGATCATCGACGCTGCGCGCCCGATGCCGCTGTCCACCTCGGTCATGATCAACCGCGACGAAGTGATGACCCTGCTCGAGTCCGCGCTGGCGGCGGTGCCCGACGAGACGCGCCAGGCCCGCTGGCTGCTTCGCGAGCGCGATGAGGTGCTGGCACAGGCACGTGTCGACGCCAACCTGGTCATTGATGAGGCACGCAGCCGTGTCGCTCAGATGGTGCAGCGAACCGAGGTCGTGCGCACGGCCGAGCGGCGCGCACGCCAGTTGCTCGACGATGCCCGAATCCAGACTCGCCGCCGCCGCCATGAAGTCGATGAGTACTGCGAACGGCAGCTGGCGCAGTTTGCGAGCGCGGTCGATCAGGTCCAGATAGCGGTCCAAGCGGCACGACGCAAGCTCGGCAAGCGCACTGCGACTCCGGTGGCACCCGCATCGCCGAGCGTCCCTGCGGCGCAGCAAGGCGCAGGTGCCACGGGTACCGGCGGTGCGGCACCGTCCGGCGGCGGTCCCGAAGCTCGGCAGCCTGATGCTCACCCGCCGATCACTCATCCCGTCGTATTCGACCAGGACCAGATGTGAGTGCCAGAGGCTGAGCCGGCAGGCGAAGCCGTGGCCCGAGCGGCCCGTGAGCGGAGCGAACAAGAGCGGCAAGCAATTGGTGCAACAAGGGAAGGCTGACCCATCCGCGTTGCCGGCGAGGGACCCGGTGCGGTCCCTGTCAGTGCCCCTGCGATCGATCCCCGATGGGCAGCTCGAGTGGTCTGCAACGGTGCCAGCGTCGGTATTGCTGGGTGGCGAGTCACGAGAGACCCTGCGCATCGCCGATGTCGAGGTGCCGCTCGACAGCGACGTCTGCGTGGCAGTGATGCTGGAGCTCATCAGTGGCGGTCTCAGCGTCACTGGCGAGGTCACGGCAACCTGGACCGGTCCGTGCGCCCGCTGCTGGCTGCCGCTCGACGGGGAGGTGAAGTCGGCGGTCCGGGAGGTGTTCGCCGCCGAGCCACGCGAGGGTGAGCAATACGCACTCGGCCCCGAGTACGCCGATCTCACCCCGATGGTGCGGGAGGCGGTCCTGTTGGAGCTGCCCATCGAGGCGATCCCGTGCCCGCACCCCGAGCCGTGCCCGAACCTGCCAGCGGAACTCACCGGGCCCCACGACTATCCGGACACCGGCCGTCCGGCAGAGCCCGCAGATCCGCGCTGGGAGGCGTTGGACGCGCTGCGGGGCCGGCTGGACGCAGGAGAATGACGTGAGACCGGAAGTCAGCTGAGGAGCACCAATGGATAGGCTGCATGCTCCGCTCGAGGAGTCCGGTTGTGGCAGTCCCCAAGAAGAAGACATCCAAGAGCAAGACGCGTTCGCGTCGCGCTGCAGCATGGCGCCTGAACGCGGCACCGAGGAGCGTGTGCCCTCGCTGTGGCGCGGCCAAGCTGCCCCACCGGGTCTGCGGGCAGTGCGGCTGGTACGGCGGTCGCCAAGCCCTCGATATCGCTTGAGTCACGATCGCATGAGGCCGTGCCGAATGGCGGGTCTGGGGTCGGGCTGATGACGCTGCCGGTCGCTGTCGACGCAATGGGCGGCGATCACGCGCCCGATGCGGTGGTGGAAGGGGCGCTCACCGCAGTGCGCGAAGGCCTCGACGTGCTGCTCGTAGGCCGGCGCGATGCGATCGTGGAGGCCGGTGGCGAATCGCTTGCCGTCATCGAGGCCTCCGAGGTCATCGAGATGTCCGAGGAACCGAGCCGTGCGGTGCGGACCAAGAGGGACTCATCGATCAGCCGTGCCGTCAACGCCGTGCGTGACGGTGAGGCGTCGGCCGTGGTGAGCGCCGGCAACACCGGGGCCGTGGCGGCGGCAGCCCTGCTGAGGCTGAAGCGCCTGCCCGGCGTTGCCCGGCCGGCCATCGCGACCGCCTTTCCGGTTCCTGGCGGCCAAACGGCGCGTGTCCTGCTCGATTCAGGCGCCATGGCCGACTGCAATGCCCAATGGCTGCACCAGTTCGCCCGTCTCGGCTCGGCCTACAGCCGCATCCGTTTCGGCGTGGCGGCACCGAAAGTCGGGCTGCTGTCGATCGGCGAAGAGCCGGAGAAGGGCAGCCTGCTCGTCAAGGAAACCCACAAGCTGCTTGCGGCTGACGACGAGATCGACTTCTTCGGCAACGTCGAGGGGGGTGACGTGCTCGATGGCCCCGTCGATGTTGTGGTCACCGACGGCTTCACCGGCAACGTGCTTCTGAAGTCGCTCGAAGGCACGGCGTCGTTCTTTGTGCGTCTGATTCTGGAGCGCCTGTCCGAAGGCGGGCAGGCGGGTGCCGAAGCGCTTCGCCTGCTGGCGCCGCTGGCCGACGAAATGAGTGCCGACAACGTCGGGGGCGCGATGCTGCTGGGCGTGCGGGGAGTCTGCGTCATCGCGCATGGCTCGTCGAGCCCCAGAGCCGTGACGAGCGCCATCAGAGTCGCTCATCGCATGGTGGAGGCCGACTTGCTGGGCGAGCTGGCGGCCGTCAGCCTCCCGTCGGCCTCCTCCGACCACCGGTAGGCTGGCCGCCGCCATGCCCGCCGAAACCCACGTGCGTCAGAGTCCACCCGAGCGCGAAGAGGTCTTCGATCTCATCCGCGACCAGCTCGCCGACATCTTGGAGTTGGAGCCAGCCCAGGTCGCTGAGTCGTCGTCGTTTGTGGACGACCTCGGTGCTGACTCCCTGGCACTGATCGAGCTGGTCGAGGCGCTGGAGGAGGAGCTCTCGGACCGCACCGTGGGCTTTCGTATCGAAGACGAAGATCTCGAAGATCTCAAGACCGTGCGCGACGCCATCGACTATGTGATGGAGCGCGTCGGCTGACGTGGAGATCGCTGTCGCCGAACTCGCCGACCACGACAGCTTCTCAAAGCGTGTCGGATATCGCTTCGCCGACGCCGGGCTGCTGACCGAGGCCCTCTCGCACAGGAGCTGGTGCCACGAGCGCAACGTCGAACACCCGACGGGGCCCCAGGCGGCCTCCAATGAGCGCTTGGAGTTTCTCGGAGACGCCGTGCTGGGTCTGTGCGTCTGCGAGCTCGCGGTGACCGGTTGGCCTGATCTCGGGCCGGGCGATCTCAGCACCGTGCGGTCCGCAGTGGTGAACGCCAGCGCATTGGCCGAAGCAGCCCGCGGCTGCGAGCTCGGACCTGTGCTGCTCCTCGGCAAGGGTGAGGCCGCCACCGGCGGCGCGGACAAGGATTCGATCCTGGCCGACGCCCTCGAAGCGGTGCTGGGAGCGGTGTTCGTCGACGGCGGCTATCGCGCGGCGTGCGACGTCGTGGAGCGATTGCTGGGCGAACGCCTCGCCGAGGCGGCGAGCGAGCCGGACGCCCGCGAGGCCAAGAACCGGTTCCAAGAACTCGCGGCTCGACAATTCGGCACCGAGCCCACCTACGACGTGTCGAGTTCGGGGCCTGCGCACCAGCCTCGATTCGTTGCGGCGGCACGGATTTCCGAAGAGGTCTGGGGTCGGGGCGAGGGTTCCACCAAACGCGCTGCCGAACGTCGCGCGGCGCAAGCTGCATGCCTGCGGCTCCTAGAGGCCGAGCAACCTACTGATGCGGAGGCGCCCGCCCATGGCTGAACTGCCGGAGATCGAGATAGCCCGGCGCGATCTCGACAAGGAGATCACGGGCCGGCGGGTCAAGACCGTCGATGTCCCGGGCACCAAGAAAGCGCTGCCGGCGATGCGCTCGAAGCAGCAGTTCGCCGACCTGCTCGAGGGCAAGAAGATCATGTCTGTGTCCCGCGATGGCACGCTGCTGCTGTTCGACCTCGGACCGGACGAAATCATGGTGGCGCACTTCGGCGCCACGGGCTCGCTGCGGCGGGCGACGTCCAGAACACCCCAAGATCCCGACACCAAGGTCGTGCTGACGTTCACCAAGGGCGGGCAGCTGAGGCTGCTCGACTCAGGAGCCGACGCGACGCTGCGGGTGATCGCGAAGAACCGCTACCACAAGGTGTTCCCGGACCAGACAGATCTCGGCTTCGATCCGGTCGACATGCCGATGCCTTGGACTGATTTCGCGCTCATGCTGCGCGGCCGCTCGGACACCATCCGCGATCTGCTGCTGGACCAGACGTTCGTGGTAGGGCTCGGACCGATGTACTCCGATGAGGTGCTGCACGCAGCACGGCTCTCCCACGCACGCGTTGCCAGCGAGCTGAACACCCAGGAAGTCCGGCGGCTCTACCGGGCCATCGTCGAAACGGTCCACAATTCCATCAAGTATCGGGGCTCGGGCACCAGCGGCCATCTCGACATCTTCGGCAAGTCGGGAGGCTTCGATCCGTACCTCGAGGTCTTCGGACGCGCGGGCGAGCGATGTCGCAACGGCCGTGGCGACGTCCTCACCGCGAACATCCGGGGCGTGACCCACCACTACTGCGATTATCAGGTGTAGACGTCGACCCCCACGCTTCGAGCTGCCGTGTTCCTTCGCTCCCTGACACTGTCCGGTTTCAAGTCGTTCGCAGACAACGCCACGCTCACCTTCGAGCCCGGCGTCACGGTGGTGGTCGGCCCGAACGGCAGCGGCAAGTCGAATGTCGTGGACGCCATCGCGTGGGTGCTCGGCGCTCAGGGGCCGCGCGCATTGCGAGGCCAGCGGATGGACGACGTCGTCTTTGCAGGCACCGATCGCCGGACCGCCTTGGGCAGAGCGCAGGTCACCCTGGTGATCGACAACGAGTCGCGGACATTGCCCACCCAGACGGCGGAGGTCGCCATCACGCGCACGCTGTTCCGCTCGGGCGAATCCGAGTACGCGCTCAACGGGACGCCCTGCCGTCTGCTCGACCTGCAGGAACTGCTCAACGACGCCGGAGTCGGCCGCCAGCAGCACATCATCGTGGCCCAAGGCCAGATCGAGCAGGTCCTCGCCGCCCGTCCCGAAGAACGGCGAGCGCTGATCGAAGAGGCGGCTGGCGTGCTGAAGTTCCGTCGCCGCAAGGAACGGGCCGAGCGACGGTTGGAGGGCACCCAGGCAAATGTGACCCGCCTCACAGATCTTCAGCGTGAGCTGCGCCGGCAGCTGCGGCCGCTGGAGCGGCAGGCCACCGCAGCGCGCCGGCATCGCGAGCTCAGTGCAGAACTGGCTGAGCTGCAGCTCTACAACGCGGGCCGCGAGCTGGCGGCCCATCATCAGGCCCAGAGCGCCTCCGATGCTCGGCGGATCGAGTTCGCGGCCCAGCAAGAGGCCGCAGCTGTATCGATCTCCGACATCGACGGGGCGATCGACGACGCACAGTCGCAGCTGGCCCAGCTGACTGCAGAGCCGGCTGATCGGCTGCCGCGTGTGGCGTCGATGTCAGAGCGGGCGCGCGGTTTGATCGGCCAGACGTATGAGCGAATGCGATCAGTCGAGCGGGAACGCAACGCCCTGCTCGATTCCGATGTGGTGGCGACGCTGACGGATGAACACGCACGGGTGTCGGCCGAGCTGGCGGAGCTGGACGCACTTCCCGCGCAGGCTCCGGCAACCGAGGTCTCGCCCGACGGCGCAGACTCCGAGGCCGGCGCCAGCGCGGAAGTCGACCGCGCGGCGGCCGATGCGGCCGAAGAGGCCCACGCCGAGGCCGAGGAGCGTCTCGAGGCCGCTGCCGCGGTGCTGTCGCAGGCTGACGAGCATCAGCGGCACGCGGCAGAGGAGCTGCAGCACTGGATCGGGCGGTTCGAGGCGTTGGCATCCGCAGTCGCTGCCGCACGCACTGATTCCGGCATCTCGGTGCTCGATGGCGTGGCCGGAGTCATCGGAGTGCTCAGCGATCTCGTGACCATCGACGACGGATGGGAAGCGGCCGTCGAGGCTGCTGCAGACGGAGCGCTGTCGGCTGTCGTCGTGCGCGACGACGCCGCAGCGGCTGCGGCGCTCGCTGCGTTCGTCGACGGCGATGCGAGCGGCGCGGTGATCTCGCTCGACGAACTGCCGGCTCCTCGTGAGCCGAGTCGCCCGGCCGGCACGCCGTCGGGGCCCGGCGAGTCGGTACGGCCCCACGTTCGGGTGGCCCCCGACGCTCCGCCTTGGTGCCACAGCCACATCGGCTCGCTGCTCGACGCAATCATCGGCGGAACGATCTGTGTTCCCGGCGATTGGTCCAGCGCGTATGACCGGGCGATGGCGGCCCGTGAGAGGGGAGACGCCGTCTTCGTCACGTCCAGCGGCGACCGCTTTGGATCCCGACGCTGGCGGATCGGCAGCACGGGGCCGGCTGCGGCCACTGCGGCGCTCGATCACGCGCGAGCACGGATTGACGAGCTCACCCACGACCATCGCCAAGCAGCAGCGGCGTGGGCTTCGGCGCAGCAGGCGCACCGAGCCGCATCGGATGCGTGCGGTCAGGCACGGCGCACAGCGGAAACGCTGCGACGCCGCGTTGTGACGGGTGAGGCGCGGCAGGCCGCTCAGGCTCAGGCATCGCAGGACCGCGCTGCTGCGCAGCAGCATCGCCGATCGGCGTTGACCGAGCGGCTCCAGGCCATTTCGCAGCGCCTTGCAGGTCATGAGAGCTCTCGCGCTGCCGCGGCCGCTCGCCTGGACAGGACCGAGGTCGTCGTGTCCGGTTTGGATCGGCTTGCACGGCTGCTCTCGCAGCGTCGTCAACGTCTCGACGCCGAAGAGCGGCAATTGCGTTCTCGCCACGAGGCCCGCACGGAGCTTGTGCGTCAGCTGACAGAGCGTCTCGACGCACTCCGGCGCGAGCGTGACGCTGCGGGGGCTCGCCAGGAGCAGCTGCGTATCGAGCTCGCGGCCCTCGATGTGGCGGATGCAGAACGCCGCACCAAGCGAGACGCTCTTGTCTCGATGCTTCGGGCGGACTTCGCCGCAGACCCGGCAACGGCGCTTGCCGCATCGCCGCCGCCGCTGCCCGACGGTGTCACTGCAGCTGCACACCTACGGACGCTGCGCGCCGATCTGAATCGCCTGGGCCCAGTGAACCCGCTGGCTCTGTCGGAGTACGAAGCTGCGTCAGAACGTTTCGAGTTTGTGGCCGACCAGCTCGCGGACGTTCGCAACAGCCGCAGAGAGTTGCACAAAGTCATCCGCGCGATCGATGCCGAGATCATCGCCACCTTCGCAGAGGCATTCGAAGATGTCGCCCGGAACTTCGCTGAGCTGTTCGGCACCTTGTTCCCGGGCGGCACGGGCAGGCTCTCGCTGACCGATCCAGAAGAGCTTCTGACCTGTGGCGTGGAACTTGACGTCAGGCCGGCCGGCAAGCGCATCGGACGCTTGTCGCTGCTGTCAGGCGGCGAGCGCTCGCTGGTGGCGTTGGCGTACCTCTTCGCTGTGTTCCGCAGCCGGCCGTCGCCCTTCTACGTCCTCGACGAGGTCGAAGCAGCGCTGGACGACGTCAACCTGCAGCGTTTCCTGGATCTGGTGGCCGAGTTCCGGCGCGAGTCGCAGTTGATCATCGTGAGCCATCAGCGCCGCACGATGGAATCCGCCGACGTCCTGTACGGCGTGTCCATGCCGCCCGGCGGCTCCAGCGTGGTCCTGTCGGAACAGCCGGAACCCCAAGATCGCAGGGAGCCCGCGACGGCACCTCGGTAGCCTGCCGACCAGTGGGCACCACGGAAGTTCTCATCGTCATCGTCGTCGTCGTGGCGACGGTGCTCCTCGCCGGCCTCCCATTCATCCATCGCGCGACACAGCGACGCTCGAAGCCGCCGGCACCGAACACCCCCGTCGCCGCGTCGCCGTCTCCGGCGCGGGCGACGGACGACCCCGTCACGGTGCCGGCACAGTCCCCAGCCACCTTTGCGTCCGGACTGGCGTCTTCGCAGCGCACGCTGCGTGAACGGCTGGCATCGATCAGCCGACGGCAACCTGATGCGACGACCTGGGAGAGCCTGGAGGAGGCACTGCTCGGCGTCGATGTCGGCGTGGCTACCACGATGGCGACGTTGGAACGCCTGCGCTCCAGGGCCGCCGATGAGGGCATCGCAGACGCCGACGGTCTGATGCACGCGCTGACTGAGGTGATGCGCGCAGCCCTCGCCGGGGAGCGCTCGCTGCACGCGACTGCCCAGGACAGGCAAGATGCCACGCCTGTCTGGCTGTTCGTAGGGGTCAACGGTGTGGGCAAGACCACCACCATCGGCAAGGTGGGAGCCCGGCTCTCGGCGGAAGGCCGATCCGTCGTCATGGCTGCCGGTGACACGTTCCGCGCCGCCGCAACTGCGCAGCTGCAGACGTGGGCTGACCGGTGCGGTGCGGAGTTGATCTCAGGCAGCTCCGGGGCCGACCCCAGCTCGGTCGTGCATGACGCGGTCAGCGCAGCTGCGGCCCGAGGTGCGGACGTTGTGCTTGCTGACACGGCCGGCAGGCTGCAGAATCGCAAGAACCTGATGGACGAGCTCGCCAAGGTGCGCCGCGTCGCCGATCGGGAGCCTGGCGCAGTCGCCGAGACATTGCTCGTCATCGACGCCACCACCGGCCAGAACGGCTTGAGCCAAGCGCGAGCTTTCGCCGAGGCCACAGATGTCACGGGCGTCGTGCTCACCAAGCTGGACGGCTCGGCCAAGGGCGGGATCGTCTTTGCCATCGAGGCCGAGCTGGGCCTGCCGGTCAAGCTGGTGGGGCTCGGCGAGGGCCCAGACGATCTCGTGGACTTCGACCCTGACAGCTACATCGACGCGCTGCTCGGAGGCTGAACGATGTTCGACACGTTGACTGACCGCCTGTCCGGCACCCTGCGGGGCTTGCGGGGCCGCGGCCGGATGCGTCCGGCCGATGTAGACGAGGCGCTGGGCGAGATCCGTTTGGCACTGCTCGAGGCCGATGTCAATGTCGGCGTGGTACGCCGCTTCGTGGAGCGGGTGCGCGAGCGCAGCGTCGGCGGCGAGGTCACCGCCAGCCTCACGCCCGGCCAGCAGGTCACCAAGATCGTCAACGACGAACTCGTCGACATCCTGGGCAGTCAGCCGCTCGACATCCAGTTCGCTTCGAAGCCGCCCACCGTCCTGCTGCTGGCTGGGCTTCAGGGCTCCGGGAAGACGACGGCTGCCGCCAAGTTGGCGCAGTGGTGCAAGTCCCAAGGCCGCAACCCGCTGCTGGTCGGCGCCGACCTGCAGCGTCCGGCAGCCGTCGAGCAGCTGCGGACGCTGGCCCGCAGCATCGATGTGGAGGTCTGGAGCGAACCGGGTGACCCTGTGGCCTGCGCGGCTGGCGGGTTCGCCCATGCCCGGCGCGCCGGCCGCGATGTACTCATCGTGGACACCGCAGGCCGGCTGGCGATCGATGCCGAGCTGATGACCGAAGTGGCCCGCATCTCGGATGCCGTCGAACCGCACTACACCTTCCTCGTCGTCGACTCGATGGTGGGCCAGGACGCCGTCACCACCGCCGAGACCTTCCACGCGACGCTCGAGGTCGACGGGATCGTGCTGACCAAGCTCGACGGCGACGCCCGCGGCGGCGCGGCCCTGTCCGTTGCCGAGGTCGTCGGCCGCCCGGTGGCGTTCGCATCGGTCGGCGAGAAGATCGACGACTTCGAGCAGTTCCATCCGGACCGCATGGCGAGCCGCATTCTCGGCATGGGCGACGTGATGACGCTCATCGAGAAGGCGGAGCGCGTCTACGAGGCCGAAGAGGCAGAAGCAGCAGCTCAGCGTCTCGCTGAGGGCACATTCACGCTCGACGACTTCGTGGACCAGCTTCGTCAGCTTCGCAAGATGGGCAACTTGCAGAGCATCGTCTCGATGATGCCGGGCGTCTCTGACCAAGTTCGCAATGCTGAGATCGACGATGATCGCATCGCCACCGCCGAAGCCATCGTGCTGTCGATGACGCCGGCCGAGCGTGTGTCGCCCGAGATCATCGATGCCTCCCGCCGCGCCCGCATCGCAGCCGGCAGCGGCACGTCATCAGCACAAGTCAGCAACCTGCTCAAGCAGTTCACCCAGATGCGCAAGATGATGGGCGGCATGATGGGCCTGGGCTCGAAGCGTCGGCCTGCTGGCCGCAAGGCCGGCCGCAAGCGCTCGAAGGGCACGGGCCGTGCTGGCGGCGGCTCGCGTACCGGTGGGGGAGGCAGGGTCTCGCCCAAGGGGGCGTCTCGTGCAGGCAAGCCGTCCGTCGCCGACATCGACTGGGATGCGCTTGACCTGAAGCTGCCAGGCCGCTGACGGGCACGGGGTTACTCGGCGCTTGCCCGTTAGGCTCGTTCGTCGGCGCGGCGGCCCATCGGCTCGCCGGTCCCACGAGCCCCCATCCGAATCCACCTCACCGGGAGCAACATGGCCGTTCGTCTGCGCCTCAAGCGCACAGGCAAGAAGAAGCAGCCCAGCTATCGCGTCGTCGCAGTCGACAGCCGCAAGCCCCGCGACGGCCGCGTGCTGGAGGTGATCGGCACCTACGACCCTCGACAGGAGCCTTCCGCCATCTCGATCGTCAACGAGCGCGCTGTCCATTGGCTCAGCCACGGGGCGCAGCCCAGCGATACCGTTTCCAAGCTGCTGACGATTTCCGGTGCGTGGGACGAGTTCCGCTCGCAGGGTTCATCGGGGCCTGCAGACGGCAGCGTCGATACCGCCGAGGCTGCCCCCTCTGAACCCGCCCCAGCGCCGGCGCCCGATCTGGTGCTCGACACTCCGCCCGCGGGCGCAGACGACTCGCCGGCAGCCTCCGGGCAGGCGACTGCCGATGAGCCGGCACCCGGCAACGGGGCATCTGAGTCGAAGTCACCTGAACCAGGGGAGGTCCAGTGACCGACGGTCACACCGGCGCAGACACCGAGACCACCACTGCCGAAGAGGTTCTGCTGTATCTCATCGCCCAGCTGGTCGAGCATCCCGACCAGGTGGAAGTCGAGATTGCCGAGTCGGGCTCGAAGCTGAGCCTGACGGCGACCGTGAGCTCAGATGACATCGGTCGGGTAATCGGCAAGCGAGGTCGCGTCGCGAATGCCATCCGAACGCTGGTGCGCGCTGCAGCCCATCGCGATGGCGTCCAAGTCGAAGTCGACTTCCGGGACTGATTCCCGCCCAGCGGCCTTGCTGGAGATCGCGACGGTCGGACGCGCACACGGGGTGCGCGGCGACGTCGTCCTGCACCCGGTCACCAACCGGCTTGAGCGATTCGACGTCGGCTCGAAGCTCATCACCGCCGCCGGGGAGCGAGCGGTGTCCCGTTCGCGCTTCGATGGCAATCGATGGCTCGTCAGCTTCGATGGCATCGATGATCGCGATGCGGCGGCGGCACTCACGGGCACGACGGTGTTTGCCGAACCATTGGATGACCCCGACGAGCTGTGGGTGCACGAGCTGTGCGGGAGCTCGGTCATCGACCAGAACGGATCCGACGCAGGGGTGATCACGAGCGTTGTGGCCAATCCGGCCGCAGATCTGCTCGAACTCGACACGGGTCACCTCGTGCCGCTGACGTTCGTGGTGCGCTGCGAGCCCGGTGCCGTCCACGTAGAGGTGCCCGATGGGCTCTTCGAGCTCAGCTGAGGCCAAATCCGCTCGGGCACGAAGCCCGGAGACAGGACTGCGCATCGACCTGTTCTCCATCTTCCCGGCCGAGCTGGATGCGATGTGCGAGCTGAGCGTTCTGGGGCGAGCCCGACGCAGCGGTGTGCTCGACATCCGCTGCTGGGACTTGCGGCTGGCGACCACCGACGCTCACCGCACCATCGACGATGCCCCCTTCGGGGGCGGGCCGGGCATGATCCTGATGCCCGAGCCCGTCTTTGCCGCCGTCGAGGCGGTCTCGCCGCCGCGGCCGCTGCTGCTGCTCGACGCCGGCGGCCGGCGGTTCGATCACACGATGGCTGCCGAGCTGGCCGCAGCAGGGGGATTCAGCCTGCTGTGCGGCCGCTATGAAGGGGTGGACGAACGCATCCGTACCGAGCTCGTGGACGGTTCGGTCTCCATCGGCGATGTCGTGCTGGCCGGTGGCGAATTCGCCGCCATGGTCATCGTGGAAGCCGTCGGCAGACTGGTGCCCGGCGTGCTGGGCAACGAGGCTTCCAGCGCAGACGAGAGTTTTGCGACCGGGCTGCTGGAGCATCCGCAGTGGACGCGGCCTGCGTCGTTCCGCGGGCTTGAGGCACCCGGAGTCCTGCGCAGCGGCGACCACGCCCGGGTCAATCGCTGGCGCCAGGCGATGGCGCTGGTCCGCACGGCCGCCGAGCGCCCTGATCTGCTGGCGGCCCGTGGCGTCAGCCAGGCGGATCGGGAGCTTCTCGCAGAGTTCGGCCTCGAGATCGACGATGGCTGAACAGTGCCGCAACGCGCAGGCTGACCACTAGCCTGCGGTGTTCGTCGTCACGCCGATCACGGGAGTCGGATCGCCATGGGCAGCACCGATCTTGTCGACCAGGCTCGTCTTCGAGACGATCATCCTGACTTCGGCCCCGGTGACACGGTGCGCGTCCATGTACGCGTCGTCGAGGGCAACCGGCAGCGCACCCAGGTGTTCGAGGGGTACGTGATCGCACGGCACTCGTCGGGCATCAGCGAGACCTTCACCGTTCGCAAGCTCAGCTTCGGCGTAGGGGTCGAGCGGACCTTTCCGCTGCACGCGCCCACCATCGCGAAGATCGAGCGTGTGGCCGTCGGCGATGTGCGCAGAGCGAAGCTGTACTACCTGCGCGACCGCGTCGGCAAGGCAGCACGGATTCGCGAGAAGCGTTTCTAGCCGGCACACCATCGGTCGGGGACCGGACGTGAGGAGCGGGTGACCGTTCGGCGTCAGGCGCTCGGTCGATACGGCGAGGATCTCGTCGAGCGCTGGTATGCCGAGCGCGGCTACCGCGTGCTGGATCGCAACTGGCGATGCTCGCTCGGAGAACTGGACCTCGTGGTGACCGACGGCTCGGAGCTGGTGTTCTGCGAGGTCAAGACCCGATCCGGCGACCGGTACGGCACTGGCTTTGAGGCGATCACGCCGCGCAAGCAGCAGCAAGTCCGGCGTCTCGCAGCGCAGTATGTGCGTCAGCGCGGCGGCTGGGCAGGACCGCTGCGCTGCGACGCTGCTGCGGTCCGGGGCCGCACCGTCGAGGTGCGTACTGCCGCCTTCTAACGCTTCGGCCGCCTAGCCCAGCGGTCGCCGCCGGTCCTTGGCCGACCAGCAGCCCCAATGCCAGTGGCGGCGCAAGTCGGGGGCATCGACAGGCACGGCAACCACGTGACCGACGCCGACCTCGATGGTGTTGGCACAGCCCCCGCAGGTGTAGCGCTTCACGGCTTCGTAGGGTTGAACCCGACGCACGTCGAAGCCCGGTTCGGGTTCGAGCTTGCGCACCGTCGGCCTCAGCCCAGCAGGGCCCAGAGGACCAGGCCGATGGCAACGAACGCCGCAGTGGCCAGCAGCACGTAGTCGAGCCGCGTGGTGCTGTGCTTGCGGTAGGGGTC
Source organism: Candidatus Poriferisodalis sp. (assembly GCF_965208555.1). GTDB lineage: Bacteria > Actinomycetota > Acidimicrobiia > Acidimicrobiales > Poriferisodalaceae > Poriferisodalis. The sequence continues at coordinate 2,814,928 of NZ_OZ242342.1, forward strand.
GTAGCCCATGGGTGAAGTATCGCCCCGCATCACCTCCGCGGCGCAGATCGGCGGTAATTCGTTGCGCCCGTCGCACCGCCGCGGTCTACGGTCCACGCCACGGTCAGCGGGGCAGCGGGCACCGGCAGCATCGCCGATTCGGCACCGCGCCGCAGATCGATCTGATCGTCGCCCCGAGCGGGCTTCCGCGCCATCACCGGATCGCGCGCCGTGCGCGCCCGTCCGGTGGCAACTGCGAGAGGAGGCCCATGCTGGCTACTGCAACGACCGCGACGCTGGTCGGTGTCGACGGTCACGTCGTCACCGTCGAGGTGCACACCTCCAACGGCCTGCCGTCATTCACCATTGTCGGGCTGCCCGACGCAGCCTGTCGGGAGGCGCGGGACCGGGTTCGGGCTGCGGTGCTCTCGTCGGGGCTGCACTGGCCCGACAGCCGCGTCACCGTCAACTTGGCACCGTCGGGTCTGCGCAAAGGCGGCGCGGTACTGGACGTGGCCATGGCGGTGGCAGTGCTCGCCGCCACTGACCAGGTGCCGGCTGAGTCGCTGCTCGGGAAGGCGTTCTTGGGCGAACTCGGACTCGATGGCGCCGTCAGGGCCGCAGCCGGCATCCTGCCGCTCACGGACGCGCTCCGGGACCATGCCGTCGTCGTCGCGTCCGAGGCCTGCCACGTCGCTCTGGCCGCAGGCCCGCGAGCTGTCCATGCGGTCCGAACGCTGGCCGAGCTTGCGTCGGTGCTCGCCGGCCGCGCACCGTGGCCCGAGACGCCGCCGATTCCGCCCCAGCCGCCGGCGGCACCGCTGCCGGATCTCGGTGATGTGGTAGGACAGCCGCTCGCCCGCCGGGCCGTCGAGGTTGCGGCGGCGGGCGGTCATCACCTGCTCATGCTGGGACCGCCCGGAGCGGGCAAGACCATGCTGGCCCGGCGGTTGGTGGGCCTGCTGCCCGAGCTCGACGGGCAGTCCGCGATGGAGGCGACACGGGTGCAGTCGGCCGCCGGCCTGCCGCTGCCCACGGGCCTGGCGACCCGTCCTGCGTTTCGCAGCCCACACCACACCGCCACCGTCACCGCGCTGATCGGCGGAGGCACGACGGCGATTCGCCCTGGAGAGATATCGCTCGCACATCGCGGCGTGCTGTTCCTCGACGAACTGGGCGAGTTCGCGCCCAGCGTGCTCGACGCCATGCGTCAGCCGCTTGAGGAGGGAGTCGTGCGGGTGAGCAGGGCGTCGGGCGCTTGCACCTTTCCTGCCCGTTTCCTCCTGGTGGCTGCCATGAACCCGTGCCCGTGCGGCCACGCAGGCCGGCCCGGCTCGTGCCGGTGTTCCGACTACGCCCGTCAGCGATATCTGCGCCGACTGTCGGGTCCGTTGCTCGACCGATTTGACTTGCGGGTCCAGGTCCAGCGCCCCGAACCCGATCAACTGCTCGACGGCATTCGCGGCGAATCCACCGAGCCCGTCGCTGCGCGCGTGGCCGCTGCCCGCACCCGGGCCGCGACTCGCGGCGTGGCGACCAATGCCGAGTTGACGCCTGTCCAGCTGGAGCGGCACGCGCCGATCACGACGAGCGCGCGGCGCGAGCTGCGAACACGCTTGAGGGAAGGCCTTCTCAGCGGTCGCGGACTGCACCGCGTCAGGTGTGTCGCCTTGACGATGTGCGATCTCGACGGCGATGAACCGGTGGTCAACGCTGAGCGCCTGCATGAAGCGCTCACGCTTCGAGCGACTGTCGGTTCCCTGCACGCACCCGTCTCCGCCGAGCATCGGATGAGCACCGGATGAGCAGCGCTCTGGCAGACGCGGGCCATCGGGCCGAGCTGGGCGCGCTGCTCGAGCTCGTCTCCCTGCCTGCCGCAGGTCCGGCTCGCCTGCGCGTGCTGCTGGCCGGTCGCAGCGCGCAGACAGCGGTGGAGGACCTGCGCGCGGGCCGCCCGGCCACGCTCGCGGCACTGGGTGCCTGCCGCGGCGTGGACACCGCGCTGATCGCCTCATGGCGGCAGCGGCTCGGTGCAGCGCTCAGACGTGCCGAAGCGGGCGGCTGGCAGGTGGGCGCCGATCGATTGGACGCGCACGAACGCGCTGGCGTCTGGCTGCAGTTGCCGTGGCAGGCGGGCGCAGCAGGCCTGTGGGAGTCCGATCCCGAGCCGCCGGCAGTGCTGTTCGGGCAGGGGACGCCGATCGACGCCGCGCTGCGGCGTGTCGGCATCGTGGGCACGCGGCGGTGCAGTGCATACGGCCGCACGGTGGCGAGAATGCTGGGGTCGGGTCTCGCTGCTGAAGGCATCGCCGTGGTGTCGGGATTGGCCACCGGAATCGACGGCATCGCCCAGCGCGCTGCGCTCGATCGGGACGGCCCGGTCATCGGCGTGGTGGGCAGCGGGTTGGATCGCGTCTATCCCGCCGCGAACCGGACGCTGTGGGCTGAGGTGGCGGAGCGCGGCACCTTGCTCAGCGAGTACCCGCTGGGAACACAAGCAGTGCAATGGCACTTCCCGGCTCGCAATCGCATCCTGGCGGCACTGTGCGAGGTGCTGGTGGTGGTGGAGTCGGGGCCGTCCGGCGGATCGATGTACACCGTCGACGCCGCCGCGGAGCGGGGCCGGCAGGTCATGGCGGTACCGGGCCCGATTACCAGCGCAAGCTCGACCGGAACGAACCGGCTGCTCGCCGAAGGGTGCGCACCGGTGTGCGGGGTGGACGATGTGCTGGTGGCGCTCGGCGAAGCCCGTGGCGACGTCGGCGTGCCCGCCGCGCGAGAGCTGCCGGATGATCCGCTCAGCCGCCGGATACTGGACGAGCTCACCGGAGAACCCCGATCAGTCGACCAACTGGTGATGGGCACCGGCGCGTCGCTGGGAGAATTGGCATCGACGCTGGGCCGGATGCAGCTGTCGGGCTGGGTAGTCGAGACGGGCGGATGGTGGGAGAAGGCTCGGTGAGGGCCCGGCGCCGTTGCGGCGATGCTTGCGAACGGGTGCAGACTGCTCGGTACTGTGGTTCTGGTGACTGCGCTTGTGGTGGCTGCGCCGCCGCCCGTGTGGCGAGTTCCCGAATTCGTTCTGTCGCTGACGGCGGCATCGGACGCCACCAAGCGCGCCTACCGCTCCGATCTGTGTCAGTTCGCCGAGTGGGCCGCCCGGGCCGGGCTCGACGCCCCTGGCCGCATCGATCGGCGCTGGCTGCGGCGATACATCGCGTTCCTGTCCGTGCGCGGGCTGTCGCGGCGCTCCGTAGCTCGCAAAGCATCCGCGTTGAGGCGTTACTTCGGCTGGCTGACCGCGGAAGGGGCCGTCGATGCCGACCCGGCGCTCGGCCTCGCCGCGCCGGCTGGGTCGGGACGCCTGCCGCGAGTGCTCGGGGCGGCAGAAGTTTCCGACATGCTCGGCGACGGCACAGTGCCCGACGATCCGACAGAGCTGCGCGATCGGCTTGTGCTCGAAATGCTCTACGGCAGCGGCTTGCGGGTCGCCGAGCTCTGCCAGCTCGATCGCGGCGCCTTCCGGCCCGGCAATGCTCACATCGAGGTGATCGGGAAGGGTGCCAAGCATCGCCGGGTTCCGCTCAGCGAGCCGGCTGCGGCATTGCTTGGCGCATGGCGAGGAGGCGGGAGCGACGAGTTCGATGCGCAGCGACTGCGCAGCGAAGCCGACCGCGACCCTGCGGCGCTGCTGGTCAACCTGCGCGGCAAGCGAATCGGTGCGCGGGACGTGCAGCGGATCCTGGATCGTCACGCCGCTGCGCCGACCCATCCGCATGCCCTGCGGCACACCTACGCGACGCACTTGCTGGACGGCGGCGCCGACCTGCGCGTGGTCCAGGAATTGCTCGGCCACCAACGACTCGCAACGACACAGATCTACACACGGGTCAGCAGGGAACGTCTCAGAGAGGTGTACGAGTCGGCACACCCGCGCGCCTGACAGTCGCCGCCGCCATGGTGAGCGTGGCGGTGCTGGCCGGCGGAGTCGGCCCGGCGTGGGCGCAGGCCGGGCTGGCGCAGATGGGGCCGCCCGTCGCCTACATCTGGCCTGTGCAGGGAACCGTCATCGATCCGTTCCGGCTGCCGGCCCACCCCTGGGGACCCGGCAATCGCGGCGTGGAGCTAGCGACCCAGCCGGGCTCTGCCTTCTGGGCGGCCGCACGCGGGGTCGTGAGCTTTGCGGGACAAGCAGGAGGGCGGTTGCACGTCACCGTGAGCCACCCCGACGGTCTGAGAGTGTCGTACTCCGGGGTCGAGTCCATCAGCGTCCGTCGAGGCGAGCGGGTCGCGCCCCGACAGCAGCTCGGCACCACGGGCGATCGGCTGCACGTCGGCGTGCGCCGGGGCGAGACGTACCTCGACCCGGCCCGGATCTTCGGTCAGGGCGGCCGGTCGGGCAGACGGCCTGCGCTCAGCCGCCCGCAGCTTGTGCCCGCATCGCTGCCGGTGTACCGGCTTCAACTGCGCTGGTTACACTCCGGCGCTGGCATTGCAGTGCTCTAGGGGGCTGCAGGGCCGCCGTCAAACGATCTGACCAGCCGGGGCGACCCCACGGTCGCCGCTGTCCAAGCGGTGTCGTCCCCGGTGCAGAGTTTCGAACCGTGGGGAGGAGCACTCATGTCCGCTGTCGTGACCATGTCCGACCTGCTCGCCGCCGGCGTCCATTTCGGCCACCAGACCCGTCGCTGGAATCCCAAGATGGAGCGATTCCTGTGGGGCGAGCGCAACGGCATCTACATCATCGACCTCCGGCAGACGCTCCAGCTGCTCGAAGACGCCTACGCCTATGTGCGCGACACCGTGGCGCGTGGCGGCACGATTCTGTTCGTCGGGACCAAGCGCCAGGCGCAGTACCCGATCCAGCGCCATGCCGCCGCCTGCGGTATGCCGTACGTGAATCAGCGCTGGCTGGGCGGGATGCTGACCAACTTCCGCACGATCCGCGGCCGGGTCACCAAGATGCTGGAGTACGAGCGCATGCAGGCCGCAGGCGACTTCGACAACATGCCGAAGAAGGAGGCTCTGCTGCACACCCGCGAGCTCACCAAGCTGCAGCGCAACCTGAACGGCATCCGGAACATGGACAAGCTGCCCGACGCCGTGTTCGTCCTCGACACGCCGAAGGAGCACATCGCCGTGGCAGAGGCGGTTCGGCTGAAGCTGCCGGTCGTTGCCGTCGCCGACTCGAACTCCGATCCCGACCCGATCACCTATGTCATCCCCGGCAACGACGATGCCATCCGCTCGACTGAGCTGCTGTGCCGGGTCATTGCCGATGCCGCATTGGAGGGCCGGTACATGGCCGAGCGCAGCGGCGTGGCGGTGGCCCCGGCAGGAGAGCGCTCGCCCGAGGAAGAAGCCCGCATCGCAGCCCAACAAGCCGAGGCGCAACGAGCCGCCATGGCCGAGGCTGCGGCCCGCGAGGCCCGGATTGCCGCCGACCAAGCGGCGAAGGCCGCGGCGGCAGCCGCCGTTCCGGACATGCGGCCGGCAGAAGCCCCCGCTGCATCGGCGGATGCCGGCAGTGACACCGCTTCCGACGACGCCGATGGGCCATCCGCACACGCCGAGTCGGTCAGCGAGGCTGACGACGCTGAGACAGAGACCCCCCCATCTGCCTCACAAGGAGCCGCCTGACATGGCAGCATTCACCGCAAAGGACGTTCAGGCCCTGCGACGCGCCACCGGCGCAGGGATGATGGATGCCAAGAACGCGCTGACAAGGTGCGACGGGGATGCCGACGCGGCGGCGCAGTGGCTGCGTGAGAACGGCATCGCCAAGTCCGCCGCACGAGCAGATCGTGACAACAGCGACGGCGTCGTTGTGGCCCGCGTGGTGCGCAACGGCAACCAATCGGTCGGAGCGATCGTGGAGCTGCGCTGCGAGACCGATTTCGTCGCCAAGTCCGATGGATTCGGATCGATGGCGGACCGGTTGCTCACCGATGTGATTGCGACCGGCCCGGCTGCCGTTGCCGATTCGGCCGCGGACCTCGAGGATCTGAAGATCACGCTCAAGGAGAACATCGCCATCGGCACGGTTGAGCGATTCGAAGCCCCCGTCGGTTCCTGCATCGATGCCTACGTCCACCAGCAGAACGGCCGCGGCGTCAATGCTGTGCTCGTGGAACTCGAAGGAGCCACGCCTGAGCTGGCTCATGACGTGGCGCTGCACATAGCGAGCAGTCGTCCCACCTACATCCGGCGTTCGGATGTGCCCACGGAGGTGCTGGATCGGGAGCGGGCAACCTTCGAGGCCATCAGCCGGAACGAGGGCAAGCCGGAGAATGCGCTGCCGAAGATCGTGGAGGGCCGCCTGACGGGCTACCTGCGCGAGCACACGCTCATGGAGCAGAAGTTCGTGAAGGACGAGAAGCGGACCATCGCCGATCTCGTCGGATCGGCGAACGTGACCCGCTTCGCCCAAGTCGAGATCGGCCGCTGAGCATCGCTGTGGCTGCGGACGTGACACCGGAGCCACGCAAGATCCGTCGCCCTGGCGGTCCGCCGAAGTGGAGGCGGGTGGTGCTGAAGCTGTCCGGCGAGGCGTTGGCCGATGCCGGAGGGCACAACGTCAGCGCCGCAGTCGTGGATGCGCTGGCTTCGGAGATCGCCGACGTGTGGACCTCGTTGAAGGTCGATATCGCCGTTGTCGTCGGGGGCGGCAACATCTGGCGCGGCATGGCGGGCTCGATCGGCGGCATGGACCGCGCGCAGTCTGACCACATGGGCATGCTCGCCACCGTCATCAACGCGCTAGCGCTGCAAGACGCGCTCGAACGCAGGGACGTGCCCACCCGGGTGATGACCGCCATTGGCATGGCACAGATCGCCGAGCCCTATATCCGCCGCCGCGCCGTGCGCCACCTGGAAAAGGGACGCGTGGTGATATTCGCGGCGGGCACCGGCAACCCGTTCTTCACCACCGACACGGCGGCCGCGTTGCGGGCGGCGGAAGTTGACGCCGACGTCGTGCTGAAGGGCACTCATTCCGGTGTCGACGGCGTCTATACGTCTGACCCCCAGACAGACCCCAATGCCCAGCTGCTCAGCGAAGTCACGTTTCTCGAGGTGCTGTCCCGGGAGCTGGCGGTGATGGACTCGGCGGCCATCGCTGTGTGCAAGGACAATGCCACTCCCATCGTGGTCTTCGATCTCATGACGCGGGGCAATTTCCGCCGCGTCGTCGAAGGCGAAGCGCTCGGCACGCTGGTGCGCTGAGCATCCGCAGCCGCTCCACCACGCAGCACGGACAGGTGACGGCGACTCTCGACAGGTCGTCGCTACGCTGGTCGGGTGAGCGAATTCGCCGCTGAGATCTGTGCGGACGCTCGCGAGCGGATGCGCGGCGCAGTCGAACATGCCCGTGGCAACTTCGCCACAGTCCGGACGGGCCGTGCAACACCGGCACTGGTCGAGAAGCTCCAAGTCGACTACTACGGCGCAGCCGTCCCCTTGCAGCAGCTAGCGGGATTCTCGGTGCCTGAGGCCCGCATGCTGGTCATCCAACCATTCGACCGGGCCGCGCTTGACGCCATCTCCAAGGCGGTCATGGAGTCTGACCTTGGCATCAATCCATCCAGCGATGGCAATGTCCTGCGACTGCTGTTCCCCCCGTTGACCGAGGATCGCCGCAAGGATCTCGTGCGCGTCGTGAAGCAGATGGCCGAGGACGGGCGCGTTGCAGTGCGCAACCTGCGTCGCAGTGCTCGTCACGATCTCGATACGCTCGAAAAGGAGAAGGAGATCTCCGCCGACCAGAAGCGTGGCTTCGAACAGGAGCTCGACGCCGACACCGCCAAGTTCGTCGGGGACATTGACCGGGCGTTGGATGCCAAGGAGCAAGAACTCCTCGAGGTGTGACCGAGCAGGTGTGAAGGTAGATGTCCGATAGCAGCGCGCATCCGCCGGCGCACTCCGGTTCCGATCCCAGCGATCCGGCGAGCACTGACGATCCTCTGGGCTCGACCCGGCCGCTGGTGAACTTCGAGTCCGATGAGGCAGCTGCGTCGGATGTGCCTGCCGAGACGCCCGCGGAGCCGGATGCGGCGGCAGCGGAACCAGAGCGTCGCGGCGGTTCGCGCCTGTTCCCTCAGCTGCCCGACGATCCGCGTCTGGCCGGCGAGACGCCGGCGCCACCCGAAGAACCAGCCGCGGCCGGTTACGAGCCGCTGTTCGATGCGCCGGGCGATGCGCCGCCGCCGTCTGTCCCGCCTGCTGGTGCCGCCGCAACGCCGGCTGAGATGCCTGTGGCGCCACCCGCCGATGCCCCGTCAACGCAGGCTGAGATTCCGGCAGCGCCCGCTGCCGAGGCGGTGGCGGGGTCTGATGACAATCCAGCGCCGGTCGCCGCGGCCGCCACCGCCGCCGAAGTACCTTCGGAGGCCGGCGCAGCGGCATCCGAGACTGATCGCTTCGCTCAATGGGCTCGACTCGATGCGTCAGCATCGCACTGGCGCGAGGGGAACCAGGACTATGAGGAGCGTGGAGTCGTGAGCGACGAAGCCCGGACTGTCTTGCACAATGCCCCTACGGACAGCGGCCGCAGCGGCCGCAATCTGCCGGTCGCCATTGCCGTGGGTGCCGTGTTGGCCGCCTTGTTCTTCGGCGCGCTGCGACTGGGCGAAGCGGCCACCGTTGCGCTCATAGCGATAGTGCTGGTGCTGGCCGCGGCCGAGTTCTACCGGGCCGCCCGGCCGCTCGGCTACCGCCCGGCGACGCTGGCGGGCCTCGCAGGTGTAGCGGGTTTGACCGTCGCGGTGCACTTGCGTGGCGTCGAGGCGTATCCGATCGTCCTGGCCGTCGCCGCGGTGACCATCTTCTGCTGGTTCCTGTTCGGTGTTGAACGCGACCATCCCACCGCGAACATGGCCATCACGGCCCTCGGCTTGCTGTGGGTCGGCGGCTTGGGATCATTCGCTGCGCTGATGCTGCGTGAACCGAACGGCGATTCGATGCTGATCGGTGCCGTGATCGGCACAGTCGTCTACGACGTCGGCGGCTACATAGTCGGCCGCACGACGGGCCAAAGCCGACTCGCGGCGCGGATCAGCCCCAACAAGACTCACGAGGGCCTCATCGGGGGCATCGTGCTGTCGGTGGTGATCACCACGCTCGTGCTGAATCGCTTCCCGGGCGTGTTCCCGTGGACCGGAAGCCTCCTCGACGCCCTGTGGCTGAGCCTTGCCGTGGCGCTCGCGGCGCCGCTCGGGGACTTGACCCAGTCAATGGTCAAGCGCGACGTCGCCATCAAGGACATGGGCAGTCTGTTGCCTGGCCACGGCGGAGTCTTCGACCGCTTCGATGCGCTGCTCTTCTCCTTGCCAGTGGCGTACTTCGCCGGCACGTACGTCCTGGGATAGACCCATGGGCGCGACGACCGTCGCGGTACTCGGCTCGACGGGTTCCATCGGCACCCAGACGCTGGAGGTGATCCGCGCCGAACCGGACCGCTTCCGCGCCGTCGCACTCGCTGCGAACAGCTCGGTGAGCGAACTCGCCACCCAAGCCGCCGAGTTCGCGCCGGCGGCAGTTGCGGTGGGCAACGTGGGGCTGGTGCGGGAGCTGCGCGCTGCGCTGCCGCCCAGTGTCGAGGTGCTGGCAGGTCCCGACGCATTCGCCGATCTCGCGGCCACAGCCGACGTTGTGGTGAACGGCGTTGTCGGATTCGCAGGCTTGGGCGTCACTCTGGCCGCACTTCGGGCCGGGCGCCGCCTTGCTCTGGCGAACAAGGAAAGCCTCATCGCCGCGGGGCCGCTGGTGCAGCCCTTGCGGGCGGTGCCCGGTGCCGAGCTCATTCCGGTCGACAGCGAGCACAGCGCCCTGCACCAATGCCTCGCCGGCCAGTCGGCACCGCCGGAGCGGTTGATTCTCACCGGCAGCGGGGGACCGTTCCGCGGCCGCAGCGCCGCCGAGCTGCGCGAGGTAACCGTCAGCGACGCCTTGGCGCACCCCACGTGGTCCATGGGTCCCAAGATCACCGTCGACTCCTCGACGCTCATGAACAAGGGCCTCGAGGTCATCGAGGCCCACGAATTGTTCGCAGTGGACTACGACCGCATCGAGGTGGTCATCCAGCCGCAGTCGGTTGTCCACTCGATGGTGACGTTCGCCGACGGCAGCACGATCGCGCAGCTCTCGCTGCCCGACATGCGCCTGCCGATCGGCTACGCCTTGGCCTATCCAGGGCGCATCGGGACGCCATTCGGCGCCGTCGACTGGTCGATGGTCGGTCGGCTCGAATTCGAAGTGCCGGACACCGAGACCTTCGGTTGCCTGCGCTTGGCGTACGACGCGGGCCGGGCAGGAGGCACCGCTCCCGCGTGGCTCAATGGGGCCAATGAGCATGCTGTCGGCGCGTTCCTGGACGGCAGGCTGCGCTGGCACGAGATCGAGCGCGTGATCTCCGTCGCGATGCAGCATCACGATGGAGCCGCTGCGGACAGCGTGGACGCCGTTATCGCGGCGGATCGCGAGGGACGTCGACACGCCGCCGCTGCCGTGATGGGCATCCGCGCATGAAGGGCCACGCGGACGAGCCGCAAGCACCGACGCCGAGCTCGGCTGTGCGCACCTCCAGCGGGATCGCCGCGCTCGCGGCGTTGGCGCTTCTTGCTTGGAACTACCCGTTCGCCGTCGGCGCAGCGGCGGTGCTCGCCGGCGTGCTGTTCATGCACGAGTTCGGCCACTTCGCGGCCGCACGCGCTGTCGGGATGAAGGTCACCGACTTCTTCCTGGGCTTCGGTCCGAGGCTGTGGAGCTTCCGCCGGGGCGAAACCACCTACGGCCTGCGCGCCCTGCCGCTGGGGGCCTACGTGCGTGTGATCGGCATGTCGAGCGGTGACGCGGTCGAGCCGGGCGATGAGCATCGGGCCTACCGCGTCAAGAGCTACCCGCGCCGGCTGCTGGTCGTATGCGCCGGATCTCTTATGCACTTGGTGATGGCGCTGATCGCCTACGTGGTGTTGCATGCAGCGCTCGGCGCGCCGTCCTTGGATGAGCATCGCTGGCAGGTTGCCGAGGTGATGAGCCAGCGCGACGGCGTGGTGCTGCCCGCAGCGAGCGCCGGCATCAGCCCAGGCGATCGCATTGTGGGCGTCAACGGCGCCGACACCGAGGACTGGAATGCCTTCGTGTCGCAGGTGCAGGCTCTGCCAGGCGAACCGGTGCTGCTCGAGATCGACCGCGACGGCACGCTGCTCGTCGTGGCGACCACGCTGGCTGCAGATCCCGAGACGGGACGAGGCTTGCTTGGCGTGCGTGCCGCCCAGGCGGTCACCTACGAGACTGCTGGCTTGCCGACAGCGACCGTGCGCGCGTTCGCCGACCTCGGCCGTGCCATCGGCGATTCGGTGCTCGGCATCTGGTCGCTGTTCGCGAACTTCGGCGACGTGATCGACCGGATTGTGTCGCCGCCCGGTGATCCCTCGGCGAACGACAACCTGGGCATGCGGCCGTTGGGGGTTTTCGGCATCGTGGATCTGGCTTCGGACACCTCATGGGGGTGGTCCGAGCGGGCACTGATGTTTGCGATGGTCAACGTCTTTCTCGGCGTGTTCAACATGGTGCCGGTGCCGCCGTTCGACGGCGGCCACGTGGCGATTGCGACCTATGAGCGCTGGCGCGAGCGCGGTGGGCGCGAGCGGTACTTCAGCGATCCTCGGGCGCTGGCGCCCGTCGTAGCGGTGGTGGTGACAGCGCTCGCCCTGCTGGCGATCGGCTTGCTCTACCTCGACATCGCCAATCCGATCGATCTGTAGAGGGCTGAGCCGCATGAGCACGTCCAGCACCTACATCCGTCGGCAGACCCGCCAGGTGCATGTCGGCGCGGTCGCGGTCGGGGGCGGGGCACCTATATCGGTGCAGTCGATGACCACCACCAAGACATCGGACGTCGACGGCACCCTTGCCCAGATCTACGCGCTGGCCGGCGCCGGAGCCGACATCGTGCGCTGCACGGCGAACGACATCGCGGCCGTCGAGGCGCTTGCGCAGATCGTTCCCCGTTCGCCGGTGCCGTTGGTGGCGGATGTCCACTTCCAGTACCGGCTGGCGCTGGCGTCGCTCGACGCCGGAGTTGCCTGCCTGCGGCTGAATCCGGGCAACATTCGCAAGCCTGAGCAGATCCGTGCGGTCGCGACCGAGGCGCGCGATCGAGCTGTGCCGATTCGCATCGGCGTCAACGGCGGCTCCCTCGACCCCGACATCGAATCGCGCTACGGCATGACGCCCGTCGCTTTGGTCGAGTCGGCCAAGCGCGAGCTCGGCTACTTCGAGGAGGTGGGATTCGATGATGTCAAGATCTCGGTCAAGGCCAGCGATGTGACGCTGATGGTGGAGTCGTACCGGATGCTCGCCGACGAGGTCGATTTCCCGCTGCACCTCGGCGTCACCGAGGCCGGCCCCCCGCCTGCCGGACTGGTGAAGGCGACTGCCGGCATCGCCACCCTGCTGAACGAGGGCATCGGCGACACCATTCGCTACAGCCTGACCGCCGACCCCGTTCAGGAGGCCACAGCGGGCCAGCAGCTGCTCCAGGCATTGGGCCTGCGAGAGCGTTCCGGCACCGACCTCATCGCGTGCCCGTCGTGCGGCCGCGCCGAAGTCGACGTGATCTCGGTGGCTCAACAGGCGCAGGCGGCTTTTCGTGATCTCGACCTGCCGGTGCAGGTGGCCGTGATGGGCTGCGTGGTGAACGGGCCGGGCGAGGCTCGCAGTGCCGACTTGGGAATCGCCGCAGGCCGCTCCCGTGGCCATCTGTTTGTCAAGGGGCAGGTCGTGTCCGTGGTGCCCGAGGACGAGATGGTCACGGCACTGGTGAGCTGGGCCGAGATCGTGGCGGCCGACGGGGCGGAGGCCGCGCTGCGCAGGGCGGAGGCTGGCGCGGCGGAGGCTGCCGAAGCCGACCGAGCCGCGCTCGTGAGCGAGCAGGGCGACGACGTCAATCAGGCCGCCGAGCGTGTCGCGCTCATCCGGCGCCGCTGAGCGCGCTAGCCGCCTCAGCAGCGGGCGCACTCAGCACGCGCGTTCTCAGAGTGCCTTGGTAGCGTCGTGTCCACAGGACAGTTTCGGTCGGACCTGGGCTCTGCGTCGGTGTTCTTGTGGCTCGGCCGCAAGAACGGGTACCGCAGGAACAGCCCCGAGGGCGGCTGGGGCGACGCGGACAGGGAGGTTGCGATGACTGACACTGCTTCGGCCTCGCGCGCCCCCAAGAACGCGGGATCTCATGGCGGTCGCAGTGATGTCGACGCACCCGAGGCCGGGTGTGACAGCTTGCGCGCCCCGTCTGCGGTCGACCCCTCACAGGTCAGCACGCTCGCCGAACCGATCGCTGCTGAGACTGGATGCGCCCTGTACGACGTTCACTGGCGAGGCGGCACACTCGTCGTTCTGGTCTCGGGCAGCAGTCAGGCCGCCATCGGCGTCGACGCTCTCAGCCGCCTGAGCCGCCGGCTGTCCGCAGCACTCGATGCCGCCGACATGATCCAAGGACGGTACGTGCTCGAGGTGTCCAGCCCCGGCCTCGAGCGCAGCCTGCGCCGTCCGGAGCATTTTGCCGGTGCAGTCGGCGAGCGAGCAGTGATCCGCACGAGTGGACCGCTGCGCCGGCGCATCGTCGGCGAGATTCTGGCGGCCGACGGAGCTGCCGTGTCGATTCGCATCGCTGAGATATCCGGCAGTGGTGCGGCTGACCTCTCCGACCAGCCGCAGGTCGGCCAGACGCTGTCGGTGTCGTTCGGTGAGATTGCCAAGGCCCGCACGACATTCGAATGGGGTTCACCGTCTCGGCGCACGCCGCGGAGCCCTTCAGGAAGGCAGGGACGATGAACAGCCCCGAGATCATGGAGGCGCTCCAAGCACTCGCCGCCGAGAAGGGCATGACGACCGAGGTACTGCTCGAGGCAGTCGCGAACGGCCTCGAATCGGCATACAAGCGCCGCGAGGGTGCCGCCGAGCAGGCCTACGTCATCATCGACGAGTCGTTCAACATCACGGTCTATGCCCAGGAAGTCGATGAGCTGGGCAATGTGCTGCGGGAATGGGATGACACCCCGCACGACCTGGGCAGGATCGTGGCCCAGACGGTCCGACAGGTTCTGAACCAGCGCATCCGCGAAGTCGAACGCGACATGAAGTACGACGAGTACGCCGGACGCGAGGGCGACATCGTCACCGGCATCATCCAGCAGAATGATGCGCGCTACACGTTGCTCGACTTGGGGCGCGTCGAGGCCCTGCTGCCTCAATCCGAGCAGGTTCCCTACGAGCGGCCCGAGCCCAACAGCCGCCTCAAGGCCTACATCGTGGAGGTGCGCAAGACCGCCAAGGGTCCGCAGATCGTCGTGTCGCGTACGCATCCGGGACTGATCCGCGAGCTGTTCAAGCTGGAGGTCCCGGAGATCTCCGACGGTGTCGTCGAGCTGAAGGCATGTGCGCGCGAGCCCGGCCACCGCACGAAGATCGCCGTCTGGTCGAATGACCCCAACATCGACCCGGTCGGAGCATGCGTGGGTGCCCGCGGCAGCCGCGTGCGCCAAGTAGTGAACGAGCTTCGGGGCGAGAAGATCGACATCGTCCCCTTCTCCGACGATCTCCACGACTTTGTGGCCAAGGCACTGTCCCCGGCCCGAGTTCGCGAGGTCCGCTTCCATGCCGACGAAGGCGTTGCCGAAGTGGTCGTGCCTGACCACCAACTGTCGCTGGCGATCGGCCGCGAGGGCCAGAACGCGCGCCTGGCGGCCCGTCTCACCGGTTGGCGCATCGACATCAAGAGCGAGACGCAGATCGCCGAGGAGGAGGCCGGCTACTCCGGAGAGGAGTGGGCCGAGGGGGAGTGGGTCACCAACCCGGACACCGGCGAGCAGACCTGGGTTCCCGCCGACGGCAGCGAGGCGATCACTGCCGGCCAGTGGTCCGAAGCCGTCACCGAAAACCAAGATGCCGACGAGACGGCTGTCGCCGGGACAGCCGCCGAGAACACAGCCGCCGCCGAGAGTGCCGCCACCGACGCTCCTGCAGAGGCTCACACCGACACCAGTACCCTTCCATCGGACTCGACGACGCTGTGAGGCCGATGGCCCTGCTCGTCGCGTCCCCGTTTCCATCCTTGGGCCCCGCCGGGCGCCCCGTCAGCTCCCGACAGAAAGACCGACCGCTTGCCGAAGAAAGTCCGCGTTCACGAGCTCTCCAAAGAGCTGGGCATGACGCTCACCGAGGTGCTCGACGTATGCGAGTCGCTGGGCATCGGTGTGAAGACGCACTCGTCCAGCATGGAGGACGCTCAGGCTGACCGCGTGCGGCGCAAGGCTGCGCGGGAGGGGCTGATTCGTGACGAGCCTCCGCCTGAGGCCCGCAAGGCCCGCAAGGCTCCCGCGAAGTCCGCGGCGCCAGCCGAGCGTGCGACGAAGGGCGACGACTCCGCGGAGGCCCGGCAACCCCGACCGGCGACTCGTCCGGACCGCCCGGATCGCAAGGCGCCGGCCGAACCAGAACCGCCGGTGCAGCCTGCTCCCGCCTCGGAGGTTGTTCCTCAGGCTCCGCCAGTCGCGCCAGACCACGACCCACTGCCCCAGCCGGCGCCTCGGCCTGCTGCTGCGGAGTCGGCTCCGCCGAAGCCGCCCGACCTGCCGCCGCCCGGCACCGCACCGCCGCCGAGCACGCCGCCGTCGGCGGGTGCCCCGCCGCCGGTGCCACCGCCGCGGCGGCTCGTCACCTCGAGCGGTCAAGAGTCGGCACGGCCGATTCTGCCGCCGTCGGGACGGCCGGCGGAACGCGCCCCCGAAGCGCCCGCGCCCTCGCGGCCGGCGCCGGAAGACGGGCCCGGATCTGCGCTGCCGCCTCCTCGCTTGCCCATGCCGCCGAAGTCGGCCGACGGTCGTCCGATCCCGCCCCCGCCGGCGGCGCCCCGTTCGGGTTCCGGCAAGCCGATTCCGCCGCCGCCGGGTCCTCCCCGCACGTCTGCTCGCAGCGGCGGGCCGTACCGCTCGGGCCCTCCCGGCGGCTTCCGACGCTCCCCGGGAGGCGGCGATCGACCGCACGGAGGCGGGCCCGCTGGCGGGCGCGCTCACGCCGGGGCTCCGCCGCCCCCCGGCGGCCGTCCAGGCGGTCCGCCCGGCGGCGCTCGTCCGGGAGGGCCGCGAGGAGCACCACGAGGCGGTCCGCGAGGCAGACCGCGCCGGCGCCGGCGCCGCCAGCGCGAAGAACTGCAGCCCCAGCAGCTCACCGCCTACACGCCGGTCGACGCGCCCGTCCCGGAGGGCGAGATCGTCATCGAGCGGGGTTCGACAGCCCAAGATGTCGCTGCCCGGCTGAATCGATCGGCGGCCGACATCGTGCGCTTCCTGCTGCAGCAGGGTGAAATGGTGACGGCCACGCAGTCGCTCAGTGACGACATGATCGAGCTCTTCGCCGCGGAGCTGGGCGCTGAAGTACGCATCACCGAGCCCGGAGCGGAGCAGGAAGAGGAGCTGCTGCGGGCGCTGGAGGTCGATCTCGCCGACGATGGCGCTCAGATCCGGCCACCGGTGGTCACGGTGATGGGCCATGTCGACCATGGCAAGACGCTGCTGCTGGACCGCATCCGTTCCTCGAATGTCGTCGAGGGCGAGGCAGGTGGCATCACCCAGCACATCGGCGCGTACCAGACCACCCGGAGCGGTCAGCGGATCACATTCATCGACACGCCCGGTCACGAGGCCTTCACGGCGATGCGAGCCAGGGGAGCGCAGGCCACCGACGTCGTCGTGCTGGTCGTCGCGGCCGATGACGGTGTCATGCCCCAGACGGCCGAAGCCATTGACCACGCACGCGCCGCGGAGGTGCCGATCATCGTCGCCATCAACAAGATGGACCGGCCCGGTGCCGATGCCGACCGGGTGCGAGCCCAGTTGGCCGAACGGGGCTTGGTGCCCGAGTCCTACGGCGGCGACGTGATCACTGTTCCCATGTCGGCCATGACCGGCGATGGCATCGACGAATTGCTGGACCAGATTTTGCTCGTCGCCGAGCTCGAGGAGCTCAGCGCGCCTGCGTCCGGGCGTGCAGTCGGCATCGTGCTGGAAGCCCATCTCGACCGCGGCCGCGGGCCGGTGGCGACAGTGCTGGTCGAGCGCGGCACCCTGCGCATCGGCGAGCCGATGGTCGCGGGCGCGGCGTGGGGCCGCGTGCGCGCCATGACCGATGATCGCGGCGCTCCGCTCAACGAGGCGGGCCCGTCCATGCCCGTGGAGGTGCTCGGCCTCGGCGAGGTGGCGCGTTCGGGCGACCTGTTCGTCGTGGCTCCCGACGAGAAGACCGCAGGCAAGGTGGCCGAGACCCGCGAGCACTGGCAGCGCCAGGCCAGCCTGGCGGGCTCCGCCGGCGGAAGCGGCGGCGGAGCACGGCTGGAAGACATCTTCAAGCAGGTGCAGGCCGGCGAGACGGCCACTCTCAACCTGGTGCTCAAGGCCGATGTGCACGGCTCGCTCGAGGCGGTCACCGACAGCCTGCGCAAGCTCGAGCGCGAGGACGTCAAGCTCTCTTTCGTCAGCCGTGGTGTCGGCGGCATCAACGAGAACGATGTGCAGCTCGCCGCAGCATCGGAAGCCACGATCATCGGCTTCAACGTGCGTCCCGACCGCAATGCGCGGCAGGCAGCCGAGACCGAGGATGTCGAAGTCCGGCTCTACGAGATCATCTACGACCTCATCTCCGATGTGCAGAACGCCATGGTCGGCCTGCTCGAGCCGGAGTTCGAGGAAATCGTCGTGGGCGAGGCGCAAGTGCGGCAGGTCTTTCGCATCTCGGGCGTCGGACCCGTGGCCGGCTGCGTCGTCGAGCACGGCAATGTGCGCAGCGGCGCCAAGGTCAGGTTCCTGCGTGACGGCACGATCATCTGGAAGGGTTCGATCTCCTCGCTGCGGCACTTCCAAGACGATGTTGCCGAGGTGTCTGCGGGCATGGAGTGCGGTATCGGTCTCTCTGACTTCTCCGACTTGAAAGAAGGCGATGTGATCGAGACGTACACCGAACGCGAGATCGCCCGCGTCGCCTGACGGAGCTCCCGCACCATGGCACGTCGCCCCAACCGCCGGCGGCGCGCCATGCCGACTGCGCACAGGTACGAGCGGACTGATCGGGTCGCCCAACTCGTGCGCAGCGTCGTTGCCTCGGAGATGGAGCGGCTCGACGAGGCGTTCGAGGGCACGGTGATCACCGGCGTGGAGGTCGATCGCGAGCTGAGCGTTGCCGTCGTGTACTACGACGTGCGCGACGACGACGCCGCAGGCAGCGCGGCCGCAGCATTCGATGAGCACCATCACCGTCTCCAGCGAGCCCTGGGGGCGGGGACCAGCCTGAGACGCACGCCCACGCTTCGCTTCCGTCGCGATCAGGGGGCGGTCGCTGCCGAGCGAATCGAGGATCTGCTGGCCGGCTTGTCCGGCGAGCACCATGAGAGTGAGCTCGCTGACAACGCCGCTGAGCGGGACGAACCCGGCGAGCGCTGATGGCGCGACGCCGTCCCGCGACCGTCCACGGCACGGTCATTGTCGACAAGCCGGCCGGTCCCACGTCTCACGACGTCGTCACCATGCTGCGGCGCCGCTTCGGCGAGCGGCGCATCGGCCACGCGGGCACGCTCGATCCCTCTGCAACAGGCGTCTTGGTGGTCGGGATCGGCAATGCGACGCGCCTGCTGCGCTTCGCGACCGCGGGCCGCAAGAGCTATGAGTGCGAGATCGTGTTCGGGGTCGAGACCAGCACGCTCGATGCTGCCGGCGAGACGGTTGCGACCTGGTCCATGTCCCTGCGTCCGGCAGATGTCGCCGATCTTGCAAGAAGCTTCGTCGGCACCATCTTGCAGCTGCCGCCGATGGTGTCCGCGGTTCGCGTCGGGGGCCGCCGCTTGCACGAGATCGCCCGGTCGGGAGACGCTGCGGACCGTGTGCCGCGTGAGGTCGAGGTCTACCGGTTCGAGGTTGAGGCCACCGGAGATCCGCTGGTGTACCGGGCGTCGGTCGACTGTTCCGCCGGCACCTACGTGAGAACTCTGGGGGCTGACTTGGGAAGCGCCCTGGGCGGCGGAGCTCACATCCGATCGCTGCGGCGGACGCGCAGCGGCTCATTCTCGCTGACCGATGCCGGGCCTCCCGATCAGGCGGAGCTCTGGCCGCCCGCTGAGCTGGTACGCGATCTGCTGCAGATCCGCCTGTCCGGCGATGAGGCCGCCGTAGCTCGTCACGGCACTCACTTGGCCGATCTTCGCTATACGGGTTCTGGTCCCTGGGCGCTGTTCGATCCCGAGGGTCGGCTCGTCGCGGTGCACGAGCTCGTCGACGGGCGCCTGCGGGCGATGGTCCTGCCGATATAGCAAGCACGCCTGCTCACTGAGGTGCGGCCTGAGTAGCGTTGCTCGCATGGAGGTCATTCGCGACTTGGATTGGTGCCCGGTGCTCGAGCACGGCAGCGTCGTGACCGTGGGCGAATACGACGGCGTCCACCGGGGGCACCGAACCGTGATCTCTGAGATGCATCGCTTGGCGGCCGAGCGGGGCTGCTCGACTGCGGTCGTGACCTTCGACCGTCACCCGGCCACCGTTGTGCGGCCGGAATCCGCCCCACTGCTGCTGTGCGACCTCGACCACAAGCTGGAGCTGCTGGCCGAGACCGGCGTCGACTTCACGTTGGTGGTCACGTTCGACGAACGGCAGGCGGCTGTGCCCGCCGAGCAGTTCGCGCACGAGATACTCGTCAACTGCCTGTCTGCGCGGGCCATCGTGGTCGGCGCCGACTTCCATTTCGGCAAGGGACGCCGAGGCAACATCGAGACGTTGCGCCAGGTCGGCGCGGAGCACGGGTACGAGGTGGTCGGCCTCCCGTTGGTCAAGCAGATGACCGGCGATGGTGACGTCATCTCGTCCACGTCGATCCGCGAGGCGCTCGCCGCTGGCGACGTGGAGCGAGCACACCGGCTGCTTGGGCGGCCGTTCGAGGTGCGCGGTGTCGTCACGCTCGGTGATCGCCGCGGCCGCCAGATCGGGGTGCCCACTGCCAACCTGCCCACCACTCCCGACCTGCAGATACCCGCTGATGGTGTGTACGCGGCATGGTACGTGCGCCCCGACGGCGCCCAGTACCCAGCGGCGGTCAACATCGGCCGCCGGCCGACGTTCTACGACTTCGCCGAGCGTTCGCTGATCGAGGCGCACCTGATCGGCTTTCGCGGCGATCTCTACGACGAGACGGCCAAGGTTCGCTTCGTCCGCCGGCTGCGAGCCGAGCGACGCTTCGACGGCATCGAAGAGCTGAAGGCTCAGCTTCGCCGCGACATCGAAGATGCGGCGAAGTGCCTGCATACCTGAGGGGTCGCCGAGGATCCCGCTGGTAGCCTGCATGCCAGACAAGAGACAGAAAGCACGGCTGGGATGCCCGGCCGGTCGTCGCAGCGAGCTTCGCGACTGAATTCCCGGTTGCAAATGCAACCGGGATCGAGACAGCCGCTCGACGCCACAACAACAGGGAACACAACAACGGCATGAGTGCCAAGAGATCAAGTCCAGCGGCCTCGGTGATCGATGAGCATCGCCATTCGGAGGCCGACACCGGATCGCCCGAGGTGCAGGTCGCTCAGTTGAGCGCCCGGATTGAGCACCTCACCGAACACCTCCAGACCCACCACAAGGATCATCACAGCCGCCGAGGGCTGTTGAAGCTCGTCGGACGCAGGCGCAGGTTGCTCGACTACCTGAACGCCAACGACGTCGAGCGGTACCGGGCTTTGATCGCAAAGCTCGGCCTTCGGCGCTGACCACCGATCCCCACCCCCACAACAGGAGCAGACATGGCTGAAGCCATTTCGGTCACCGGTCCCATCGCGGGTACCGACAAGACCATCACTTTCGAGACCGGCGTGCTTGCCGGCCTCGCCAACGGGGCGGTCACGTCCCGCATCGGCGACACGCAAGTGCTCGTCACCGCAACTGCGTCGAGCCGCCCACGCGACGGCGCGTCGTTCTTCCCGCTCACCGTCGACATCGAGGAGCGCATGTACGCCGTGGGCCGGATCCCCGGTTCGTTCTTCCGGCGAGAGGGACGCGCATCCGACGATGCGATCCTGGTCTGCCGGCTGATCGACCGCCCGCTGCGGCCGAACTTCCCGGGCGACTACCGCCACGACACCCACATCGTGGGCACGATTCTGGGCGCGGACCACGTGAATCCGTATGACCTCGTGGCGCTGAACGGAGCGTCGGCGGCCCTGTGGCTGAGCGGCATCCCGTTCGAGTGCCCGATTGCCGGTGTGCGCATCGCCTACTCCACCGACGGCGAGTGGATCCCCTTCGCCACCCACGAAGAGTCCGACGCGGCCACGTTCGAGATGGTCGTGGCCGGTCGCCAGCTCGACAGCGGCGACATTGCCGTGATGATGGTGGAGGCCGGCGGTACCGAGAAGGCGTTCGAGTACTACGCCGAGGGCGCACCGAAGGTCACCGAGGACGTCCTCGCGAGCGGTCTCGAGGCCTCCAAGCAGTGGATCGACGACATCATCGAGCTGCAGAAATCGCTGCGCCGGCTGGTCGAGGAACAATCCGGCCCGATCACGGTGATGGAGTACACGTCCAGCAAGGACTATTCCGACGAGGTGCTGGACCGTGTGCGCGAGGTTGCTGCCGATCGCATGCGTGAGGTGATGGCAATCGCCGACAAGGCCGAGCGCGAGGCCGCACAGTCTGAGACCAGCAACGCCGTGATCGACGAAGTTGCTGCCGAGTTCGCCGATCTCGATGGTGCGAAGGATCAGATCCGTGAGGCCGTCAGGTCGCTGTCAAAAGAGATCGTGCGCGAGCGCATCGTGGCCGACGGCTTCCGTATTGATGGGCGTGCGACGGATGAAGTCCGGCCGCTCTCGTCGGTCGCGGGCTACCTCGGCCGCACCGCTCACGGCTCGGGCCTGTTCCAGCGCGGCGAGACCCAGGTGCTGAACGTCACCACCCTGGCCATGTCGCGGATGGAGCAGATCGTCGACACCCTGAATCCCCAGGACCGGCGCCGGTTCATGCACCACTACAACTTCCCGCCGTTCTCCACCGGTGAGGCCGGCTTCATGCGCGGACCCAAGCGGCGCGAGATCGGGCACGGCGCACTCGCTGAGCGGGCGATCTTCCCGGTCATCCCGTCGAAGGAGGCTTTCCCGTACGCGATCCGGTTGGTGTCGGACGTGCTCACCTCCAACGGGTCCACCTCGATGGGGTCGGTGTGCGCATCGTCCCTGTCGCTGATGGACGCCGGCGTGCCGATCGTGGATCACGTCGCCGGAGTGGCGATGGGCCTGGTGTACGCCGACGGCAAATACGTGACGCTCACCGACATCCTCGGCGCCGAAGACGCCTTCGGCGACATGGACTTCAAGGTCGCCGGCACCGAAGACGCCATCACTGCGCTGCAGCTCGACACGAAGATCGAAGGGATTCCCGCCGAGGTGCTGGCCCAGGCACTGCAGCAGGCCCGGCAGGCGCGCCTGCAGATCCTCGAGGTCATGCGTGCGGCGATCGCGGAGCCGAGGCCCGACGTGGGCGAGACGGCACCCAAGATCACCAGCTTCGAGATTCCGATCGACAAGATCGCCGAGGTCATCGGACCGCGGGGCAAGGTCATCAACTCCATCCAGGAGGAGACCGGTGCCGACATCAACGTGGACGACGACGGAACCGTCGGCACGGTGAGCATCGGCGCCACCGACCGTGAAGTGGTGGCGGAGGCCGAGCGTCAGATCCGGTTGATCGTCAACCCGCCGACGCCCGATGTGGGAGCCACCTACGAAGGACGTGTGGTCAACATCACCAAGTTCGGGGCGTTCGTGAACGTGCTGCCAGGCACTGACGGGCTGCTGCACATCTCCAAGCTGGGCGGCAGGCGGCGGCTGAACTCGGTCGAGGAAGTGCTCGAGCTCGGCGACGTGGTCAGCGTGATCGTCGAGGAGATCGATCCGAACGGCAAGATCAGCCTCTCGCCCGCTGACCCGACCCAGGTCGGCGGTTCCGAAGGCGACGCGGACGGGGCAGAAGACGATGGGCCCCCTCGGCGCGACCGCGACCGCGGCCGTGACCGGGACCGGGGCAGCAGCGGCAACGGCACACGCCGTTCTCGCACGCCGGTCGCCGCCGCAGTGCCGGCGGGCGGCGGAGCCGATGCATCGGCTGCCGATGGCGATGACGAGGGCGGCGCCGTATCGGCACCGAGCGGTACTGCCCGTGAGGACGTGTCGTTCGGCGAGCATTTCGAGCAGATCGCCAAGGACGTCTACGGCGACCTCGGGCCCGAGCTCGAGCAGTCCGGGCGGGGCTCAGGCCGCCGCCGCGGCCGCCGCTGAGCGAAGCGGCCCAGCAGGCCGACCCGCTCGGCTGCACATCCAGGTCTCCCCGGACGGGTTCCCGACTTCGATTCGATACGGGCCGCTCGGGCCCTTCGGGCGCTGCCGCTGCGCGCCACTAGCGTGACCGTCGTGAGAGTGCTGGTGTTCGGCGCGGGCGGACGGATGGGCGCCACGGTGTGCGAGGCCGTGACCGCCGACGATGACTTGCAATTGGCGGCTGGCGTTGACCCGGGCGCAGGCGGCCGGCGCGACGCCACCGGCAGCATTGACATCGTGGCGTCGGTCGCCGACGTCGACCCGGCTTCGGTCGACGTGGCTGTCGATTTCACGGTCGCTGCCGCTGCCCGCGAGAACCTGGCATGGTGCGCGGCGAACGGAGTGCATGCCGTTGTCGGCACCAGCGGCCTCGATCCCGACGACTACGAGCGGTGCCGGGCGGCGTTCACCTCCAGCAACTGCCTGATCGCGCCGAACTTCGCCATCGGCGCAGTGCTCATGATGCGCTTCGCCGAGCTGGCGGCGCCGTTCTTCCCAACCGCTGAGGTCATCGAGCTGCATCACGACAACAAGGTGGATGCGCCCTCCGGCACTGCAATGCAAACCGTTCGCGCGATGGCAGAGGCCTCAGATGACTGGGGGCCGGATCCCACCCGCGACGAGGTGGTGCCGGGCGCCCGGGGCGGCAAGGGGCCCGGCGGCATTCCCGTTCACTCCGTCCGGCTGCGGGGTCTCGTCGCGCACCAGCAGGTGCTGCTGGGCACCGCCGGTGAGACGCTCACCATCCGTCACGACAGCCTGGACCGGGTGTCGTTCATGCCGGGCGTGCTGCTGGCCTGCAAATCCATCGATGATTACCCCGGCGTCACGATCGGTCTCGATACCTACCTGCAGCTCTAGTCAGTGACCGGGGCCGCGCAACCTCGACCGTTGTGGGAATTCGCCCACGAGCGAGGGATGAGCCGCCGCCGATTCCTCTGGCTGCTGTCGGCGGGAGGGGCAGCCGCCGTGCTGGCCGCATGCACTGGGACGCGGATTCCGGCGGACGCTTCGACGTCGACTGCACTGGCTGTCGCGGAGGCGCCGTGGTTCAAGGACCCGGCACCGTTCATTGTCCACGGCACCAAGGGCCTTGAGTCCCGCCTCGAGAACCTGGATGGCGTGATCACGCCCCACCGGTACTTCTTTGTGCGGAACAACTCGGTCAGCCTGGACGTCGATCTCGACGGCTGGTCGCTGAGCATCGAAGGCGATGCCGTGGCGAGGCCCATGGCGCTGTCCTACGACGAGGTGACGGCGATGAAGAGCCGCACGCTCGAGGCCTACCTTGAGTGCGCCGGCAATCACCGGGCCATGTTCGACTTGGTGAACGGGCAGGCCGCGAAGGGCGACCAGTGGAAGACCGGGGCCGTGGGCAATGCCGATTGGACCGGCGTGCCGCTCGCCGATGTCCTGCGGGCCGCCGGCATCGACGAGGACGCCGTCAGCGTGCTGCTCATCGGCATGGACGTCGACTCGCCCGAGGCCGGCTTCCGCCGTGTGATCCCGGTCGAGGCGGCCATGCACCCCGACACGCTGCTCGTGCACGGGATGAATGGCGAGCCGCTGCCGCGTGACCACGGTTTCCCACTGCGTGCGCTGGTACCCGGCTGGGTGGGCAGCACGAGCATCAAGTGGCTGAGCCGCATCGTGATCTCGTCCAAACAGCAGTGGGCCCGCAACAACACCACGTCCTACGTCCTGATCGGTGATGACTACCCGCCCGAAGGCGAAGCCGTCGGGCAAGTGGTGACCACCCAGAGCATCAAGAGCGCTCTCGCGCTGCCGTGGCCCGCCGAGATCGACACCGGCACCCACCGCATCGGTGGCTACGCGCACTCGCCTGCGGGCCGGATCGCCGAGGTCGAATGGAGCGATGATGGAGGAGGGATGTGGCAGCGAGCGGAGCTGATCGGCCCGCAAGCACGGCTCGGATGGGTGCGCTTCGAGTTCGACTGGGAGGCGCCCGCTGGGATGCACACCGTGATGACCAGGGCCACCGATGTCACCGGCAATACCCAGCCCGACCAAGTGCCCTTCAATGAGAAGGGCTACCTCTTCAACCAACCCCTCCCGCACCCCATCCGCGCCACCTGACATAGGCAGGGCGCAGCGACGTCGGTGCGCGCGGGGTCAGTCGAGGGAGATGACGGCGGCGGAGATGGCGGGGCGCCGCTGCGTGCGGGTGCCCACGAAGCGGCCGGCGGCGCGGCGGATCACTCGCTCGATCTCGTCCGCGTCAGGGATGGCCCGTGACGGCTGGACGGCTCGCTCGACGGACTCAGCGATCTCGTCAGCCAGGGATTCGACCACATCGGCGTGCTTCGTCACGTCGAGCCAGCCGCGCGAGGCGATATCGGGCGGTGCTGCCAGACGGCCCTGCGCGTCCAGCACGACGGTCACGTGCACGAAGCCTGACGTGAGGGCGAGTCGTTCGCCGATGACCTCGGCGCCGGGGTCGTCGAGCGCGCCGTCCACGTAGTGATACGGCGCCGGGACGCCGGCGCGCACTTGGAGCTCGTTGCCCTTGAGCGTGATCTGGGCGCCGTCGGTCAGCGTCAGCACCCGCTTGGCCTTCATGCCCATCTCACGGGCAAGTCCGGCGTGCCGAGCCAGCATGTGGTACTCGCCCTCGATCGGCACGAACCACCGTGGGCGGCACGCCTGGTGCAGCTCGCGCAGCTCGTCGCGCTGGGCGTGCCCGGACGTGTGGACCTGCTCGTGCCCGTCGTGAATCACCTCGGCACCCTGTCGCGCCAGTCGCGACACCATGCGGAACACGGCTCGCTCGTTGCCCGGAATCGGATGACTCGACAGGATCACCGTGTCGATGAGGCCGACCTTCACGTCGGAATGGGTGCCGCTGGCAATCTGCGAGAGCGCCGCACCAAGCTCGCCTTGGCTGCCGGTGCACACGACACAGACGTCCCGAGGTTCAAGATTGCCGAGCTGCTCGACGCCGAATACCGCACGCTCCGGAACGTTCAGGACCCCCAGCTGGCGAGCGATGCGGAAGTTGTTCACCATCGAGCGACCTGCAGGGACCACAACGCGGCCTTCGTCGACGGCGGCGTCGCATACCTGCTGAACACGGTGCAGGTGGCTGGCGAAGCAGCTCACGATCAAGCGCCGGTCCGGGCGCTCGCTGAACAACCGCCGGAGCGTGGCACCGATCTCGGTCTCCGACGCGCTGCGCCCCGGGCGGTCGGCGTTGGTGGAATCGGCCATCAGCAGGGCGATGCCCTCGTCGCCCAGGCTGCGCAGCCGATCGAGGTCGGTCAGCCGGCCGTCCACCGGTGAGGGGTCGATCTTGAAGTCGCCCGTGTGCACAAGCGCGCCGACCGGCGTGTGCAGCACGATGCACAGGCTCTGGGGCACCGAGTGTGTGATCGGCAGTGCCTCGAGGTCGAACGGGCCGATCTTGCGGCGCTCGCCATCGCCGATCACGTGGAACGACGTGCGGTCGGCCAGGCGTGCTTCGGTCACCTTGTGCTCGCCGAGGGCCATGGACAGGGCCGACCCGTACAGGGGCACCTCGATGTTGCGCAAGAAGTGCGGCACACCGCCAAGGTGGTCCTCGTGGCCGTGAGTGACCACTAGTCCGACGACGTCGCGGGCGCGCGAGTTCAGCCAGCCCATGTCGGGCAGGACCTGGCGCACACCGGGCATCACCGCCGGGTCGGGGAACATCACCCCGAAGTCGATGACGAGCAGCTTGCCGTCCTGTTCCACAACGGTGCAGTTGCGCCCGACGTCGCCCAGTCCGCCGAGGAAGGTGACGGTCACCGGCTGCGATCGAGCACCGTCGGTTGAGGCCGTCGACTGTGTCGATGCGCCCCGCGCCGACGGGCGCCGCTTGCGCCGGCTCAAGTCTGCTTCAGTCGGGCGTAGACCTCGCGGGCGCGGTCCTCCAGGCCGTCGGGCGTCGGGCCCATGGGCAGGCGGGGTTCGCCGACCGGCAGGCCCAGCGTGCGCAGCATGGCCTTGGTCGGCACGGGATTGGGGGCCGCGTCGCCGGTCTCGAAGTCGTAGCTCTCGAGCAGGGTGGCGTTGATCTCCCGGGCCTTGGTGGTGTCGCCCGCTTCCCAGGCATCGAACAGCGCCACGTGCTCGGGAGCGCTCCAGTGGGCCGCGACGCTGATCACGCCGACGGCGCCGACGGCCAGCAGCGGCAGCGTGAAGCTGTCGTCGCCGCTGTACACCTCGAAGCCTGCTGGCGCCTCGGCAATGACCTTGGCAGTCTCGCCAGGGTTCGCCGCTGCGTCCTTCACCCCCACGATGTTGGGGATCTGCGCCAGCTCCAACAGCGTGGGCGTGTTGATCTTGCGTCCCGTGCGGATCGGGATGTCGTACATGATGATCGGCAGGTCGGTGCACTCGGCGACTGCGGCGAAGTGGGCTTTGATGCCGGCCTGCGAGGGGCGGTTGTAGTACGGCGTGACGGCCAGGATGCCGTCCACGCCGAGTTCGACGGCCTTGCGCGTCTGGCTCACCGAATGCGCTGTGTCGTTGGTGGTGGTGCCTGCCACGACAGGGACCGTGACCGCCTCCGCGACGGCGCGCCAGAGATCCCAGTCCTCCTCGTCGGTGATGGTGGGGGCCTCGCCGGTCGTGCCGGTGATCACGAGGCCTTCTGCGCCCTCGCCTACGAGCCAGCGGGCCAGCGTCACACCCGCATCCACATCCAGCGATCCATCCGCCGCAAAGGGCGTCACCATCGCCGGAACAACCCGTCCGAATCGAGCGCTCATACGTTGGAGACTACTGCTGCGCCCTCGGCCGACTGCAACTGATTTGGCGGGTCGTGGCGGCCCCTCGGGCCTCACACGCTGCCTTCGTCGGCCCGGTTGATGCCGAGCGTGGCCAGCAGGTCCTCGTGCAGCTCGAACCACACCGTGTGGTAGCTGGGCATCATCGGCTTGGTGAGATAGTCCAGATCGCCAGCCTGCAATCTGGTGAGCGCCTCAGCGAACCTGGGCGCATAGTTGTCGTAGCGAGCCATCACGCCGCAGAGCTGGTCGAGCACCCCGCCGAGTTCGCCGTGCAGCGTCTCCAGCCGGCTGATGATGGCGGCGTCGTAGTCAGGATCGGTGTGGTCGTTCAGCCGTCCGCCGTCGCCGGGGCCGTCGGCGTCGGGATGGTCTTCGGGCAGCACCTGCCAGTCGGTGCACAGCTGCAGCATCTTGGGGTTCAGCGCCAGGAAATCCCGGTAGGCCGCGGTGACCGCGTCACGAGTGCCAGCGGCATCCAATTCGGCAGCCAGGGCGGCCTCGCCGTCGTCGCGGCCGGTCGGCGTCAGGATGAATTTCGGCACACCGCCGACCTCGCGGAACATGCAGTGCCCGGCGGCGTCCAGCTCGGCCAGCAGCCACTCGGTCTCGTCGGGATCGAGCCCGTGGATCGCGGCCACGTCGTCGATCTCGCCGAGTCCCTTCAAACGCAGCGCCAGCCACACCAGCAGGCGCGGTTCCGAACGGTGGGAGGTGTCGCTCACGTTCGTCTTACTCCACGACGAGATCGGCAAACCGGTCTCGCAGCGTCTTCTTGGAGAACTTGCCCGTCGAGGTCTTGGGCACTTCGTCGATGATCTGGGTTGCGCTCGGCAGCCACCACCTCGCCATCCGGGGCGTGAGGTACTTGATCAGCTCATCGTGGGTGATGGTCTCGCCCTCGACAGGCACGACGCACGCCATCGGCCGCTCCATCCACCGCTCGGACGCCACGGCGACCACGGCAGCCTCGGCCACCTTGGGATGGCTCATGATCTCGTTCTCCACCTCGGCCGAGCTGATCCACTCGCCGCCGGACTTGATGAGGTCCTTGGTGCGATCCACGAGCCGGATGTAGCCGTTCGGGTCGCAGGTAGCCACGTCGCCGGTGCGCAGCCAGCCGTCGTCGGTGAACGAATCGGCTGCGTCGGGGCGGTTGTAGTACGAACCGGTCACGTACGGGCCGCGCACGTGCAGCTCCCCGGACGACTCGCCGTCGCGTGGCAGCTCGTCGGTGGTATCGGGCTCGCAGATGCGGAACTCGACGGTCGGCAGGATCGTGCCCACCGTGGTGCGCAGGTCAGCCTTGACGTCATCGTCAAGGCCCTGCTGGCCGGAGCGGATGTGGGCGATCGAGCACAGCGGGCTGGTCTCGGTCATGCCCCAGGCCTGCAGGATCGGCAGCCCGACCGCTTCCCGGTAGCCCTCCGACAATGCCTTGGGCACTGCCGATCCGCCGCACGGAATCGCCCGCAAGCTGGAGACGTCGCGTCCCTCCAGCTCGCCGAGCACGCCCATCCAGATCGTGGGCACCCCGGCAGCCACGGTGACCCGTTCGGTCTCGATGAGCTCGGCCAGCGGCTTGGGGGCCAGGTTCGGGCCTGGATTGATGAGCTTGGCGCCCGCTGCGACGGCGGCATGCGCGAGGCCCCAGGCGTTCGCGTGGAACATCGGCACGACCGGCAGGATCACGTCGCTCTCGCAGACCCCCGCCGAATCCACCAGCATTGCGGCCAGCGTGTGCAGGTAGGTGGAGCGGTGGCTGTAGACGACACCCTTCGGCTCGCCTGTGGTGCCGCTCGTGTAACACATCGACGCCGCCTGGGTCTCGCTTGCGACACGGAAACCCGCCGGCGACGCCGCTGAGATCAGGTCCTCGTAGTCGACGATGCGCGGATCATCCGGAACGTCCGGTCCGGCGCCGCCGCCGGAATCGTCCATGACCACCACGTGGCGCACGGTGTCCATGGTGTCGACCAGCGGCCAGAGCGCTGGGAGCAGTGATCGGTCCACGAAGATCACTTCGTCCTCGGCGTGGTTCGCGATGTAGGTGACCTGCTCGGCGAACAGCCGGATGTTGAGCGTGTGCAGCACCCGGCCTGAGCACGGCGCCGCGAAGTACAGCTCGAGGTGGCGGTCGGTGTTCCATGCAAAGGTCGCGACACGCCCATCAGCGGAGATGCCGAGATCGTCGAGCGCGCCGCCCAACAACCTGGTCCGTTCGGCCCAGCGCCCGTAGTTGGTGCGCTCAATGCCCGTCGCCGTCGCGGTCACGAGCTCCTTGTCTGCGAACAGCGATTCAGCACGCTCGAAGATCGGGTCCAACGTGAGCGGAACGTCCATCATCGTCGATTCCATGACGCCGCAGGCTAGAGGCCGCAGCGGGACACCTCGAAGGCGACGCACCATGGGCGAGTGCCGCCACTGCGTAGCCTCGGCCGAGGTGTCTGACGAGGGCGGGGACGAACGGGCGACGGCCGACGCCGTCGACGGAGACGCCCCAGTCGCCCAGCCCGTCATCAGCGACGCAGACCGGAAGCGGATGCAGCTGCTGGCGGCGGTGCCTGTGGGCTTTGCGCTGCTGGCCTACGCCGGGCAGATCTTCTTCGCTGCCCTGATCGCGCGGGCACCGCTGCTGTTGCTGTCGCTCAACGCAACCGACCCGATCCTGCTCGGCGTGGCCCACCAGGCCCCGCTGTGGGCGTTCATGGCGATCGGCCTCACCCGCCTGTTCATCACCGACCCGTTCCTGTACCGGCTCGGCTACGACTACGGCCCCAATGCGAAGGCCTACCTGGCCGGCGAGTTCGGTGCCCGCAGTCGCATCATCCGCACCATGGACTGGCTGGAGCGCTGGTTCCCGCGGGCGGGCTGGCTGCTGCTGTTTGCCATCCCCGGCTACCCGATGTGCTTGCTGTCGGGCATCGCACGGATGCGCCAGCTGCCCTTTGTGGTGGTGAACCTTGCCGGCACGTTCACCCGTCTGGCGCTGGTGTGGTGGGTTGCCGACCTGTTCTCGGGGCCCCTCGGAGCGGTCATCAGGTTCATCAATCGATATTCGATCCCGTTCACCGTGGTCATGTTCGTGCTGGTCGCCGTGCAGACGGCCCGCAATCAGCGCAAAGCTGCCGGGTCTCCGAAGGAGTAGCCCGACCTCGGTACTCTCGCTGAGGTGAGTGCGCGCGGCGCCGCCGGGGCCGAGGAATCGAAGGACACGCCGAAGCAGTCGTCGCGCAACGGCGCCGGTGGCGGGCTCTCCCGGGTTGTTCGCAATGCCCTGAGCGGTCGCTCCCGCGAGATCGTGGCGCTGTCGCTGTTCGCGCTCGCCGTGATCTGCGCATTGGGCCTGCTGGGCGACCGAGCGGGTGTGGTGGGCCGCATCCTGGAAACCGCGCTGGCGGTCCTGCTG
Source organism: Candidatus Poriferisodalis sp. (assembly GCF_965208555.1). Taxonomy (GTDB): domain Bacteria; phylum Actinomycetota; class Acidimicrobiia; order Acidimicrobiales; family Poriferisodalaceae; genus Poriferisodalis. The sequence goes on from NZ_OZ242342.1 coordinate 2,846,474, forward strand.
GGCGTGTTCCGCTATGTGGTGCCGATCTTGCTGGTCTGGATCGGCGTGGCACTCGCGCGCATGACTGCTTCGGAGCGGAGCGGCCGTGCCGCCTTCGGGTTGAGCCTGCTGACGATCACCTTCGCCGCGGCCGCACACCTGTCCGGTTCCGCCGATGGCTTCGGATCGCTGGAGGACCTGCGAGGCAGCGGGGGAGTGCTGGGTGCCGCTGTTGCCGAGCCGCTGCGGCGTCTCATCGACGATCCGGCTACGTGGGCCGTGCTGTTGCTGGTGATGGCATTCGCCGTCATGATCGTCGCCAACATCGGCCTCGGTCAGGTCTTGAGATGGATATGGACCGGTCTGTCCGGGTTAGGCCGGACGCTGAGCGGTTCGCTGTCGAAGGGCGCTCGAAGCCTGCAGAAGGTCGGCGACGATCCCGAGCCGCCGTCGTTCGGCGCAGAGCAGTACGACCTGGAGGCTGAGCCAGCAGGCCAGATTCCGGGTCTGGATCCGACGGCTTCGGATTCCAGCGATGCAGTCCCCGATGAGCAGATTTCCGATGAAGCGCAATTCGAGCCGTCACCGCCCCGCTTTGTCGAACCTCACGACGACGGCGCGGTACCTACGCCGGTGCCGGCAGCGCGAGCGGCAGCAAAGGGCGCCGGAACCGGCAGCCAGCGTCCTCGTTGGAAGCTGCCCAAGCAGTCGGTGCTCAAGCGCAGCGGCACCCAGCAATTCGACCGGGCGCAGCTGTCGGCGGGCGCCGAGGCACTGGTGGCGGCGCTGGCCAGCCATGGGGTGGACACCCAGGTCACCGGCTGGGAGCCCGGGCCGACGGTCACGCGCTACGAGCTGAAGCTGGGCCCGGGCGTGAAGGTGTCGCGCGTGACTGCGCTCCACAAGGACATCGCCTACGCCATGGCCGCAGCCGATGTACGGATCCTGGCCCCGATCCCGGGCCGGTCGGCGATCGGCATCGAGGTGCCCAACTCCGACCGTCACCTGGTGGCGCTGGGCGACATCCTGTCTGCCAAAGCCGCAGCCGAGGCCATGCACCCGCTCGAAGTGGCCATGGGCAAGGACATATCCGGCCGCGAGGTCATGCTGAACCTGGCGACGATGCCGCACGTGCTCATCGCCGGTGCTACCGGCTCGGGCAAGTCGTCGTGCATCAACTCGATCATCTCCTCGCTGCTGATGCGATCGACTCCTGACGAAGTGCGGATGATCCTGGTCGACCCCAAACGAGTCGAGCTGGGCCAGTACGACGGCCTGCCGCACCTGCTGACGGCTGTGGTGACCGAGCCCCGCAAGGCGGCGAATGCCCTCGCGTGGGTGGTGAAGGAGATGGAGCGCCGCTACGACGTTCTGTCAGAGGCGGGCTTTCGAGACATCACCGGCTACAACGCGGCGGTGCTCGACGGGGCACTGCACAGCACCGAGAGCGAGCTGCTCGGAAACGAGCAGCCGCACGAGTCGATGCCGTTCATCGTTGTCGTGGTCGACGAGCTGAACGACCTCATGATGGTGGCGGCTCGCGACGTCGAAGACTCCATCACCCGGCTGGCCCAGATGGCCCGCGCCGTCGGCGTTCATCTCGTCGTCGCCACGCAGCGCCCGAGCGTGAATGTCATCACCGGCGTAATCAAGGCCAACATTCCCAGCCGGCTCGCGTTCGCCGTGTCCAGCCTGGCCGACAGCCGGGTCATCCTGGACCAGCCCGGCGCCGAGCGGCTGGTGGGCCAAGGCGACATGCTGCTGCTGTCGGCCAACTCCAGCACGCCTCGCCGCATCCAGGGCGCTTGGGTGAGCGAGTCCGAGATTGCCCACGTGGTGGCTCACTGGCGCCGCCAGGCACCCGAGGTCAACTATGTCGAGGGCGTCGAGGGCAGCGCCGATTCCGATGGCGCCAGCGTCCTGCCGGGCGGCACCACCGGAGATGCCGATGACGACGAATTGCTGCGCCAAGCCATGGTGATCGTGGTGGAGACTCAGCTCGGCTCCACCTCGATGCTGCAGCGCAAGCTGAAGGTGGGCTTTGCCCGCGCCGGGCGGCTGATGGACCTGCTCGAGCAGCGGGGTGTCGTCGGCCCGTCGCAGGGCTCCAAGGCGCGCGACGTGCTGATGACCGCCGAGGAACTGTCGGACGCGCTCGGGGACTAGGGCGTCCGGCTTGCCGGCCGAAACCTAGAGGCCGACGCGAATCTGCAGGTTGCGGGGGCCGCGCACCTGCACGCCGCCCCATTCCACGCCGCCGCGGCCGTCCTCGGTCGCCAGCTCGAAGTTCGGATACCGGGCCAGCCACTCCTCGATGGCGACCTTCAGCTCCATCCGGGCCAGGTTCGAGCCCAGGCAGCGGTGGATGCCCAAGCCGAAGGCGAAGTGACGGTTCTCGGCCCGGTCGATGACCACCTCGTCAGGACGGTCGAACTTGGACGGATCGCGGTTTCCCGCACCGAACGGGAGCAGCACCTTGTCGCCCTTGGCGACGGGGCAGCCGCCGATCTCGGCCTCGTCAGCGGCAGTGACGCGCGCCATGGTGACCGGGGAGTAGGCACGCAGGAATTCCTCGATGGCGGTGGGAATGAGCTCGGGCTCGGCCACGAGCCGCTCGCGGTCGGCAGGGTTCATGGCCAGGTGCATCAAGCTGGCCGAGATCGAGCTCCAGGTGGTGTCGATGCCCGCCAGCAGCAACAGGAAGCTGGCGCCGGTGATGTGATGGTTGGCCAGCGGATCGCCGTTAGGCAGCTTCATGTCGAGCAGCTTCGACGGCAGGTCATCGGCCCGTTCCTGGCGCCGCTGGTCGGTGAGCTCGCCGAAGTAGTGGAGCACCTCGCGGGTCGCGTTGGCCCGGCGGTCGAACTCGTCGCCCTTGGACTGCAGCACATCCACTGCCCAGCGGGTGAACTTGGGCTCGTCCGACTCGGGCAGGCCCAGGATGCGGGCGATGACGCGCACGGGAATGTGCTTGGAATAGGTGTCCGCAGCGTCGGTGACGCCGATGCGACCCTCGTCCGTCCCCGTCTCGGCGGCGATGGCGTCGAGGCGCTCGCGGGCGATGCTGCGGGTGACCTCCACCATTTCTTCGACCGCGGTGGGCCCGAAGAACGGCAGCAGCAGCCGGCGCGCGTCGGTGTGGAAGGGCGGATCGGACGTGATCGGCGGAGCGGTGAGCAGCCCGACGCCCTCCGGCGTCGGCGCGACTGCGATGTCGCGGGAGCTGAAGTTCTCGGTGTCGTAGGCGACTGCGGCAATCTCATCCCAGGTGGTCGGCATCCAGTGGCCGCCGTTGTGAGAGCTGTGAGCGACGGGACATTCTCCGCGCAGCTCTTCCCAGACGCCCGAGGCGCCTTGGATGTACTCGTCGCTGTAGACGTCGAAGTCTCGCTCTACCGAAGAGGGATCAACGTCGGCAGTCGTGCTCATGGCGGCTCCCTTGAGTCCCCGCGGGCGCGGTCTGAGGCGCTTCCCAGCGTAGGCGACGGGTTCTACGCTGCGCCGTAGCAACACAGCGACACGACCGGGCACGAGGGCCAGTTCGCCGGGTTGGAGGGGGGCACATGTCGGGGCACGCATCACACGCGGGACACGCAGCAGTCGAGGCTGCGCAGCTCAGCGAGGTAGCGCCGGGGGTGTACAGCTACGTGCAGCCCGACGGCACCTGGTTCATCAACAACATGGGATTCATCGCCGGCTCCAGCGGCGTGGTGTCGATCGACTCCACCTCGACCGAGCGCCGCAACCGGGCCTACATGGACGCCATTGCGTCAGTGACGTCCAGCCCGGTGAGGGTCCTGGTCAACACCCACCATCACGCCGACCACACCCACGGCAACTGCTTCTTCTCCGACGCCACGGTGATCTCGCACGCCAAATGCCGTGATGTGATGGTGGCGGCGGGCATTCCCGACTACAGCGCGGTGTTCCCTGGGGTCGAGTGGGGTGATCTGCAGTTCCGGGCGCCGGACGTGACGTTCGAGGGCTCGATGGTGCTGCACCTCGACGACCGTTGCATCGAGCTGTCGGACCTGGGATTCGTCGCCCACACCGACGGCGACATCGTGGCGTGGCTGCCGGACTGCCGGGTGCTGTTCTGCGGGGATCTGGTCTTTCACGGCGGCACGCCGTTCGCACTGTTCGGATCGGTGGAGGGCACGATCGGGGCCATGGACGTCCTCGAGAGCTATGGCGCGGACGTGATCGTGCCCGGCCACGGACCGCACTTCGGCGGCGCCGACATCGCCCGCGTGCTCGACGAGCAACGCTCGTACCTGCGCTTCGTGCAGGAGACCGCCGCCGAGGGACTCGACGCTGGCCGACCGCCGCTCGAACAGGCCCAGGCTGCCGATCTCGGGCCGCACGCCCGCTACACCGATCCCGAGCGACTGGCTGGCAACCTCCACGTCGCCTACCGCGAGGCGGCGACCAATGGTTACGAATTCCCGGGCGTCCCCCAGGCCATCATGGACATGGTCGCCTACAACGGCGGTGCCCTACCGCGCTGCCTGGCCTGAGTTCCTGCGCTGGCAGTAGGCGACCCATCAGACACGTCGCCTACAACGGCGGCGCGCTGCCTCGCTGTCTGGCCTAGACGCGTGAGCTGGCAGTAGGCGCGCGCACAATGGTTGTTCGGGCACGGCGTTTCGTGGAACGGTTGACGGATTCGTGCCATTATCAGCCGGCTCTTGGAGGCGTCCATGGCAAAGTCACTGCGTGAGCGCCTAGCAGCCGCCCCGATCACCTGGGGCGTGTGCGAGGTGCCGGGATGGGGCTACCAGCTCAGCCCCGACGAAGTCCTCTCCGACATGGCCGCACTTGGCTTCACGCACACCGAATTCGGCTCAGTGGGGTTTCTGCCGGCTGACGGCAACGAGCTGGCCAGAGTGCTGCGGCGCCACGGGCTGTCGCTGCTCGGCGGCTTCGTCGCCGTGGTGCTGCACGATCCCGACCGCTTCGAGTTCGAGATGGAGCGCGTCGCCTCGGTTGTCGGCCAGATGGCCTCCGCAGGCGGCACGTGGTTCGTCAGCTGTCCGGTGTTCGACCACGATGACTGGCAGCGTCCACGACTTGACGATGCGCAGTGGAACTCTGTGTTCGAGGGCCTTGCGGCGATTGACGATGTGACCGCTCGGTCAGGAATGAGACACGCGTTCCATCCTCATGTCGACTCGTTGATCCAAGACGACATCGAGACACGCGCAGTGCTCGAGCAAACCGATACGAAGCTTGTGCTCGATACGGCCCATCTCACCTTGGGCGGCACCGATCCAGCGGCATTGGCGGGCAGTCACAGCGATCGCATCGGGCTCGTGCACCTCAAGGACGTTGACGCCACTGTGGCGCAGCGCTTGCGCTGCGGCGAGATCAGCCTGATGGGCGCAGTCCAGCAGGGGCTCTTCCCTCCCTTGGGCCAAGGCGTGGTCCGGTTGACCGAGATCATCCGAGGGCTGGAGCAGTCACGACCTGACCTGTGGTACGTGCTCGAGCAGGACGCCGCGCTGAGCGGACCCGATGCCGACGATGTGGAACGGTTGCGGCGCGGCGTCGTTCAGAGCCTGCGATTTGTGCAAGACTTCGACCTCGCGCGCTAGCGCCCCAGGGGAATCGGGCGTGGGCGTCGTGCTAGTTCACGTACCCGGGAGGAAGTACAGAATGAGGCGTATCTACAAACTGCTGGCGTTGCTGGCTGTCATGACGTTGTTCGCAGCGGCATGCACGAGCGACAGCGACACCGACACCGCAGACGAGCCGGCGGCCGCGGCAGCAGCCGATACCACCGAGGCCGCATCGGATGCGACCGAGGTCACGCTCACCCAGAGCGACTGCGACAAGACCTATCACGTGATCACACACGGCGACTCGGGCACGTTCTGGTCGGTCGTAGAGGTAGCCGTAGCGGACGCGGCTGAGGCCGTCGGCTGCGACGTCGTCTACTTCGGAGCGAACAACGATGCACAGGCACAGTCGCAGGCCATTGAGGGCGCCATCGCCGACGGTTCCGACGGCATCGCCATCTCCCTGGCGGACCCGGCAGGTCTCGAAGCCGCCGCCCGTGCGGTCGTGGCGGCGGGCATCCCGCTCTACACGCTGAACTCCGGTGTCAACAACTACAAGGATCTCGGCGCGGTGACCCACATCGGCCAGACCGAGATCGTGGCTGGCAACGGCGCCGGTGAGCGCTTCAACGCCCTGGGCGCAACGCATGTGCTCTGTGCTCGCCAGGAGCAGGCCAACATCGGCCTTGAAGAGCGCTGCCAGGGACTTGCGGAAACCTTCGACGGCCAGGTGACCTCGGAGTTCGTCGGTCTTGACGCGAACCCCGATGAGCAGGAGCAGACCATCGCTTCGATCCTCACCGCCGACTCCAGCATTGACGCGGTGCTCGGCGTTGGCCCGAACCTGCCGCTGCGCGCGCTCGATGCCGCCGAGTCGGCAGGGCGCACGCTGCATATCGGCGGCTTCGACTTGTCATCCGACCTGATCTCGGCAATCGAAGCGGGTGACATCGCCTTCACGGTCGACCAGCAGCAGTACCTGCAGGGCTACATTCCGGTCATCCTCATGCACCTGCAGGCGACGAACCAGAACACCGCGGGCGGCGGACTGCCGATCCTCACCGGTCCTGGCTTCGTCACGCCTGACAACGCCGCCGAGGTCGCCGCGCTCGTCAGCGAAGGCACGAGGTAACCCTCCCCGTGGCGGCCTTCACCGCCGGCGGGGCCGATGAACGGCTCGCGTATCGCGGGCCCATCCAACAGCTGCTCACCCGTCCTGAGATAGGTGCGCTGCTGGGCCTCGCCGGCGTGTGGCTGCTGTTCTGGCTGACTTCGGAAGCCTTCGGCACCGCCGGGGGCACAGCCAACTTCCTCGATGTAGCGGCACTGCTCGGCATCATGGCGGTGCCGGTGGCGTTGCTGATGATCGGCGGCGAGTTCGACCTGTCGTCGGGCGCGATGACGGGCGCCACCGCCATCTTCGTCATCCTGATGAGCCGCGAGGTGGGCGAGCTCGGCGGTGCGGGATTCAGCCTGCATCTCGCCGTCCCGCTGTCGCTGTGCTTCGCGCTGGCGATCGGCTGGTTCAACGGCACGCTGGTCGAACGCACATCGCTGCCCAGCTTCATCGTGACGCTGGGCACGTTCTTCATCCTCATCGGTGCCAAGCTCGGCTTCGGCAAGCTGTTCACCAACAAGGTCATCGTCGAGGGGCTCGACGAGGCGCAGGGCTACGCCTTCTGGGACGACATCTTCGGCGCGGAGTGGATCCGCAACCAGCACATCTGGGACGGCCGCGACTGGGCGTGGGCAGGGCTGCTCATGCTGGCCGGCGTCGCTTTGCTGCTGGGGCTGCTCGAGATGAGCTACACGCGACGGGCCGAGCCGCCGTCGTGGGCGTCGCCCGGTGCGTTCGCCGGTGCTGTTGCGGCGCCGCTGTTCGGCTTCGTCATGCTCTTGACGACCGACGGCACGGCATCGAATTGGTTGTGGGGGGCAGTCATCACCATCGGGACGCTGGCAGGCGTCGCGACATGGTGCAGATCCCGCTACGAACCGGTGCAGCGCCACGGCGGTGTTCTCGACAGCCGCGCTCTGCGGATGGTCGGCATCGGCATCGGTGCCGTGGTGGTCGCTGTCGTGCTGGCACTCGTCATGGATGCGACCAACGCCGATCAGCTCGGCTTCCTCGGCGGCGGCCTCGGGCGTGTGATCTTCGCCATCGGCATCGCCGCCACCGGCGTGCTGGCCGCGCTGGCCGCAACCGGCCACGTCCGCTCGAGCGCTCCGGTCATCGGCGTCGTCGTGGCCCTGCTGCCCGCCATCAGCTTCATGATGACCATCCAGGCTGCTCGGGCATTGCTGTTCGTCGGTCTCGCACTGGCCGGCGTCATCGCTTTGATGCTGGTGACGGCGCGAGCTGACGTGTCGTTGTGGCTGCCGATGGCCACCGCAGTCATCGTCGCCGTTGCCGCATTCGTGGTGCAGGCCGAGTCTGCGTCGCGCAAGTTGCGTGTCGAGCTATTCTCGGTGTTGCTGCTGATCGCGCTCGCGCTTGCGGCAACCGCGGTGGCCCGGGCTCTTGCGCAGCGTCGCACCACGGCGGTGCCGGTGCCGCAGATGGGGATGTGGCCTCGCGTCGCGCTGACTGCCGGCGGGGCTGCTGCGGTCGTGTTCGCAGTGATCGAGCTGATCGACGGCGACGGCCTGCTCTACGCGCTCTCAACCGGTGCTGCCAAGGGCGGCGCGATAGCGCTGGGCATCTTCGCGGTCGGCACCTTCTACCGGTTGCTGTTCAGCAGCGACGAAGGGATGGGCCGGCCCCTCGTGACGGTCGGCCTGACGGCCGCAGGCTTGGCGCTCGCGGTCAAGCTGATGTTCATCACCACCCTGGAGGAAGAGGCGACCCAGGCGGTCACCCGGTTCCGGGTCTCGGTGCTCTTCTACCTGCTGTTCGCCGCAGCCGGAGCGTGGGTGCTGGCAAAGACACGCTTCGGCAGCTGGACTTTCGCCGTCGGCGGCAACAAGGACGCCGCCCGGTCGGTGGGCGTCCCGGCCGCCCGCACCAAGACGACGCTGTTCATGCTGGTGTCGGTCTGTGCCTGGGTCGCGGGAATGCTCATCGCATTCCGCCTCAACTCGGTGCAGGCCAACGTCGGCGACGGCAACGAATTCCGCTACATCATCGTGGCGGTCGTGGGCGGCAACCTGCTGACCGGCGGCTACGGCTCGGCGATCGGCGCGGGGATCGGCGCACTCATCTGGGGGATGATCAGCCAGGGCATCGGCTTCGCACGCTGGAACACCGACTGGCGCTTCCTCGTGCTCGGCGGCCTGCTGGTGGTTGCCGTCATCGTGAACAACTATGTCCGCCAGCGGGCGGAGCGGTCGCAGTCGGCGCGCGGCGACCCCGACGACGAAGACGCAGACGGGCCTGACCCGCCCGTGCCGGCGGAGTCGGCCGACGATGCAGCGCCGGTCGGAGGCGAGTCATGAGCGACTCACTGATCGAGCTCCGCGGCATCTCGAAGTTCTACGGCAACATCATCGCTCTCACCGGGGTGTCCACCACGGTCAACCCCGGCGAGGTGACGTGCGTGCTCGGCGACAACGGCGCCGGCAAGTCGACCTTCATCAAGATCCTCGCCGGCGTGCATCAGCACGACGAGGGCCAGCTGTTGCTCGAAGGCGAGGAGGTCACGTTCTCCTCGCCCCGCGCCGCCCTCGCAGCCGGCATCGCCACCGTTTACCAAGACTTGGCCATGGTGCCGCTGATGTCGGTGTGGCGGAATTTTTTCCTCGGTGCCGAACCCACTAGGGGCTTCGGGCCGTTTCGCCAGATCGACATCGAGAAGGCCAAGCAGATCGCCAAAGAGCAGCTCGCCGAGATGGGCATCGACATCCGCGACACCGAGCAGCCGGTCGGCACGCTGTCCGGCGGTGAGCGCCAATCGGTGGCGATCGCACGAGCCAGCTACTTCGGCGCCCGTGTGCTCATCCTCGACGAGCCCACCTCAGCGCTCGGCGTGAAGCAGTCCGGAGTCGTCCTGCGCCGCATCGTGGAGGCGCGAGATCGCGGACTCGCGGTCATATTCATCACGCACAATCCCAACCACGCCTACCCGGTCGGCGATCGCTTCGTGATCCTCAATCGCGGTCATTCCATGGGCAACTTCGCCAAGGAAGACATCTCGCAGGCCGAGCTCACTCAGATGATGGCCGGCGGAGCGGAGCTCGAAGCGCTGCAGCACGAGCTGGCGACACACTGAGCCGGCCGATGCGACGGCGTTTGGGCATTGCCGTGGTGGGCTTCGGCTGGATGGGCCAGGCGCACGCGCGCTCGGTTATGCGTATCCCGAGCCTGTTCGACGAGCGCAGCTACGCACCTGAGCTCGTGGTGTGCGCCGACACGGTGGACGAGCGGCGCACCACGGCCGTGGAGGGCTTCGGCTTCGGCCACACCACCGGCGACTGGCGAGCAGCGGTGGACCGGCCGGATGTGGATGTCGTGTACGTCACCACGCCGAACATGCTGCACGAAGAGATCGTCACGGCTGCAGCCGCCGCCGGCAAGCACGTGTTCTGCGAGAAACCGGTCGGCGGCACGCCAGCACAGACGGTTCGCTGCTTCGAGGCGGCCACCTCGGCTGGTGCCATCACCGGAGTCGGCTACAACTACCGCTTCGCGCCGCTCGTGCAGCACGCCAAGACCCTCATCGACAGCGGTGCCCTCGGGTCGATCACGAACTACCGGGGTCGCTTCTTCTCCATGTTCGGCGCCGATCCGCTGGGTCTGCTGTCGTGGCGCTTCGAGCTCGATCAAGCGGGCCATGGCGTCTCGAGCGACATTCTGAGCCATGCCATCGACTTGGCCATGATGCTGAATGGTCCCATCGCCAAGGTGGTCGGCAGCGGGGCCACCATCATCGCCGAGCGGCCGATCGCCCAGCCGGGCGCAAGCCACTACGCCCGGGGGCGTCAGGGCGATCCGGCAGGCCCGGTCACCAACGAGGACTACTTCGGGGCTCTTGCCGTCTTTGCCAACGGCTCGCGTGGCACATTCGAGGTCAGCCGCACGATGGTGGGGCCCGAGAGCCAGATGGCGTTCGACGTCTATGGCACGGAGGGCGCCGCCAGCTGGAACCTGGAGACGATGAACGAGCTCGGTCTGTACCTGGCTCCGAAGGCCGGCAGCACGTCCGAGCGCGGCTACACGACGGTCCGGGCCGGCGAACGGCACCCCGGGCACAGCGCTTTCGTTCCCGGCGATGCCAACGCCATCGGGTTCGAGGATCTGGTTGCTCTCGAGGATCACCAATACCTCTCAGCCGTCAGCGCCGGGCGTCCGCACTGCGCGGGCTTCGCCGAGGCGGTGGCGTATGTCAGCGTGCAGGCGGCATTGCTGCGGAGCTGGGTGAGCGGTGCCTGGGAAGACGTGGTCCCGCTCACGACGGGCAACGTGGACGAGCTCGCACCGCACGATCCGGCAGGTGTGACGCGCCGGTGAGGTGCCTCCAGCGGATCGACTCGCGATTCAGGGAGCTTCGCGATGGCTGACCTCAAGCTGACAACCGCCGGTGCGACCGTCCGCTTTCTCGCGGCACAGCGCATCGCGCTCGACGATCTCGACGCTGATGCTGCCCGCGAGCTTGTCGCCGGCGGCACAGGCGATGGCGAGTCGGTGCCGCTGTTCGGCGGCGTGTATGCGATCTTCGGCCACGGCAATGTGACCTGTCTCGGGCCGGAACTGCACCGCGCCCGCCATGAACTGCCGACTTGGCGCGGGCAGAACGAGCAGGGCATGGCGCTGGCAGGCGTCGGCTTTGCACGGGCCATGCGCCGACGCCGGATCATGGCGGCCACCAGCTCGATCGGCCCTGGTGCCACCAACATGGTCACTGCCGCAGCGGTGGCGCATGCGAACCGGATGCCGCTGCTGCTGCTGTCGGGAGACACGTTCAGCCATCGCCTTCCTGACCCTGTGCTGCAGCAGGTGGAGCACTTCGGGGATCCGTCCACGACGGTCAACGATGCGTTCCGTCCCGTGGTCCGCTTCTGGGACAGGCTCACCACGCCGCAGCAGGTTCTGCAGAGCCTGCCGAACGCCGTCGCGACGATGCTCGATCCGGCTGACTGCGGTCCGGCGTTCATCGGCTTGCCGCAGGACACCCAGGCACAGACCTATTCCTTCCCGGAACGCTTCTTCGAACCGGTCGTGCACCGGGTACGGCGCCCGCGCCCCGACCGGCGCGAACTGGCCACGGCGGCAGCGGCGCTGGCGGCAGCGAAGCGTCCGCTGGTCATCAGCGGCGGCGGTGTGCGCTGGTCGATGGCCGAGGCTGAGCTGCGCGGCTTCGCCGAGCGTCACGGCATCCCGGTCGTCGAGACTGTGGCCGGCCGCACCAGCTTCCCGTCCAGCCATCCCCTTGCTTGCGGTCCGATCGGCGTGACGGGCTGCGTCTCCGCGAACGCGATGGCCGGAGCTGCCGATGTGATCGTTGCGGTCGGCACGCGCCTGGGCGATTTCGCCACCGGCTCGTGGACGGTATTCGACCACGCCTCTGCGTTCATCGGGCTGAACACGGCACGATTCGATGCGACCAAGCACAGCAGCCTGCCCCTGGTCGCCGATGCACGAGAAGGGCTCGCCGAACTGGGAGCAGCCATCGGCGACTACCGGGCGCCCGACGACTGGACGGCGCGTGCCGAGACAGAGACAGCGCAGTATCACGCCTACATCGACAAGCTCGCCGCACCGGAGGCCGACGACTCGCGGGCAGCACTGCCGACCTATGCGCAGGTAGTAGGGGCGGTGTCACGAGCGGCTGATGAGCGGACCTACGTCGTCACGGCGGCCGGCGGTCTGCCCGGCGAGACCGTGAACGGCTGGCGCAGCGACGTCGAGCACTCCTTCGACTGCGAGTACGGCTACTCGACGATGGGATACGAGATCTCCGGCGCGTGGGGCGCGAAGCAGGCACTGCCCGAACGGGATGTTGTCGCTCTCGTGGGAGACGGTTCGTACCTGATGATGAACTCCGACCTGTACAGCTCGGTGCTGAGCGGTCACCCGATCACCGTCGTGGTGTGCGACAACGGCGGCTTCGCGGTCATCAATCGGCTGCAGCGAGCTCAAGGCGGCGAGTCGTTCAACAACTTCCTCGCCGACACGATGACCCAGACCTCATCGGGAGCCACAGACCGAGGCAGTTCAGAGCCGCTCCACGTCGACTTCGCTGCGCACGCAGCATCGATGGGCTGCGCGTCGGAAGTCGTTGCCACCATTGCAGAGCTCGAGGCGGCCCTGCAGCGGGCGAACGCCTCCGAGCGCACGTATGTGATCGTGCTCGCCACGCACCCCACCTCGTGGACCGAAGGCGGCGCGGCGTGGCAAGTGGGCGTGCCCGAAACCAGCGACCGAGCGGAGATCAGCGAGGCGGCCGCCGCCATGGCCGAGGCAATGGCTGCTCAACGGCGAGGCCGGTGACTGCGGGCATCGGGCTCATCGGCTGCGGCCGGATCGGCCGACTGCATGCGCGCCACGTGGCCGGCATTGACGGCCTCCGCCTTGCCGCCGTCTGCGATGCCGTTCCGGCAGCATCGGCGTCGCTTGCCGCAGAGCTGGAGGTGCCGGTTGCCGACAGCCCGACGGCGCTGATGGCCCGATCCGACATCGATGCCGTCGCCATCTGCTCACCGACGGCTACGCATGTCGACTTGATCACCGAAGCAGCAGCATCCGGGCTGCCTGCCTTCTGCGAGAAGCCCGTCTCGCTGGATCTGGCCGAGGCCGAACGCGCCATCTCGGCGGTCGCTGCCGCCGGCACCTCCGTGCAACTGGGCTTCAATCGTCGCTTCGATCCATCGCACCGCGCCGTGGCCGCCGCCGCGCACGGGGGCGAGCTCGGCGAGCTCCACATAGTTCGGATCACGAGCCGCGATCCGGCACCCCCACCGCACGACTATGTCGCCGGCTCGGGCGGCATCTTCGCCGACATGATGATCCACGATTTCGACATGGCGCGCTTCGTGACCGGCGCTGAGGTCGCGGAGGTGTACGCCGCCGGTGCGGTGCGCATCGATCCGGCGATCGGCGAGCTGGGCGATTGGGACACCGCTGTGGCGGTGCTGACTCACGCCGACGGAACCATCACGACCATAGACAACAGCCGGCAGGCGGTCTACGGCTACGACCAGCGGGTCGAGGCCTTCGGCAGCACCGGTGCGATGGCATCGCAGAACTTGACCGTCCATGGCGCCGTTCGTTCCGGCCCAGCAGGAACAGCCTCTGCGCCGATGCCGTGGTTCTTCACTGAGCGGTATGCCGAGTCGTACCGTGCGGAGTGGGCCGCCTTCGTCGAGGTGCTCGCGGGCGAGCCGCCGCCCGTGACGCTGGAAGACGGCCGGGCATGCTTGGCAATCGCGCTGGCGGCCACCCGTTCCGCCTGCGAGGGACACCCAGTCAGCGTGTCGGAGTTCTCGTCGTGAGCGGGCGACCTGCAGTTGCCTGATCATGCCGCAGACGGCGCTCGCAGGGCCTAGCGGACAGGGCCGCTCGAGTCCCGCACGACCAGCTCAGCGTGCATCACCGACACCAGCGCGGTGTCCCGCCCGTTCATGCGATCGGCGAGCATGCTGACCGCCGTCTGGCCGATGTCGGCACGAGGCAGCCTCACCGTGGTCAATCTGGGCACGCCTGCGACGGCATACAGCGAGTCATCGAAGCCCGTGATGCTGATGTCACCGGGCACGTCCAGGCCGGCGTCGACCGCAGCGAGCACAGCGCCACGCGCTTGGGCATCGTTGACGCAGGCGATGGCCGTCGGTCGCCTCGAACGCCGCAACAGCTTGTCCGCCGCCTCGTACCCGTCCGATTGCAGGAAACCGGCCGGCTCGAACGAGACGTGCTGGGAGCATCCCCGCCGCTCCATTTCATTCGTGTAGCCGCGGGTGCGTGCGGCCACGTTCGGCATCTCGGCATCGCCGATGAGGGCGATGTCGCTGTGACCCAGCTCGGCCAGGTGATGGACCACCGACGCCATGGCCGCTTCATCATCGGTGACGAGCGTGTCGAATCGATCGGAACGAAGGTCGTACATCAACGCCAAGACCGGCAGGACATCCGCGTATTCCTCGAGTTCGGCTGCATCACGCTGACCTAGCAGCCCCAGTGCGAGGCCGTCCACCCGGTACTCGAGCATCCGTTCGATCACCTCGCGCTCGCCGCGCACGTCGGGCGGGCTCGACAGGTACAGCGTTCGCATGCCGCGCCGGCTGACTTCCTGGTCCACGGCGAACATGACCTCGCCCCAGAACGCATCGAAGAGCCCGGTGATGACAAACCCGATGGTCCCGCTGCTCAAGCCCGCGAGCGACCGAGCGCCGGCGTGCGCCCGGTAGCCCAGTTCAGCGGCCGACTCCAGAATGCGCTGACGTGTGCTGTCGCGAACGTGACCCTCGCCGCGCAGGGCGCGCGACACCAGCGATTTCGAGACACCGGCGTGCTCCGAGATGTCCTTGATGGTGGGGTAGCCACCCTGTCGTTTGCCGCTCTGCTTATTGACGGGCATGAGTCCCTTCGAGGGCTGCTGCGAAGGCTGTCAATTCGATGGTACTGAACGGCCGATTCGGGACGATCAGCGGGGATGTCCTGCTTGGATGAACCGTGTTCAGCCAGGGAGAGGCTCGGCGCTAGAAGGGCAGCCTCAGGCCGGGGCGGGGCCACTCGCCGACGGCGAGGCGGCCGGTGCCCGACAGGGTGACATACGCCGTGCGCATGTCGTCGCCGCCGAAGCAGATGTTGGTGGTGGCCGAGTCGTCGGTGGGAGCGAACTCCAGCTCCTCGCCGTCGCGGGTGAACGTGCTGATGCCCCCAGTGAGAATGGTGGCCACGCTCACGTTGCCCTCGGCGTCCATCGCCAGCGAGTCGAAGTACTTGCGGCCGGCCGGCCGGGCCAGGAACCAGCCCCGGGCCGGCACCCCGGCGGCCACCTTGCCGGGCGCTTCGAGGTCGAAAGCAAACATGGCGCCCTGGAACGTCTCAGCCACGTACACCCGGTCTTCCTCCGGCGAGATGCCGACGCCGTTCGGCCCGTCCATCGGGAAGGCGATCTCTTCGATGTGGCTGCCGTCGGCTTTGGCGTAGTAGAGGCCGCCGCGGTCCCGGTCCCGGGTGCGGGTCTTGCCATGATCGGTGAACCAGAAGCCGCCGGTGGAGTCGAACATGATGTCGTTCGGTCCCTTGAGCGACACGCCGTTCACATCGGCGTACAAGATGTCCACCTCGCCTGTCTCGAGGTCGATGCGCTCGATGCGGCCGGTGGTGTAGTCGGATGCCACCTCGCCGGGAACGGTGCGTCCCCGCACGGTGATCCACTCGAAGCCGCCGTTGTTGCACACGTACAGCGCCCCGTCGGGGCCCAGAGCGGCGCCGTTCGGCCCGCCGCCCGGGGTGGCCAAGATGTCCTTGCGGCCGTCGCTCACGTCGACGCGGGTGATGGTGCCCCGCCCGATCTCGACGACGGCGACCGAACCGTCAGGCAGCACCACCGGGCCCTCGGGGAAAATCAGACCGTCGGTGATGGTCTCGAAGTGATCAGGTCCGAAAAAGCTCATGGCCGCCGACGCTACTGCGCGGCCGTGCTCGCCTTCCTGCCTCACCAGTGCGGCAGGGCTGTCAGCTCAGCGCGTCGCGCCAGGGGGCGGCGTCGATGCCGGGGTAGCGGCGCTCGAGGGCGTCCACCAGCTCAGCGGTCCAGTAGGGGTGACCGGGGAGTGGGGCACCGAACAGCGCCAGCTCGTCGGGTGTGCAGGTCGCAGCGAATGACGACCACGGCCGGGCCGTCGAGACTGGCTGCACGTTGTCGTAGCCGATCCAGTCGGCGCCGCCGGGCTTGAACGAGGCGCTCATGAGGAACCGGCTGCCGCCCGGCCGGGTCAGGTTGACACCGCGGTGCCACACGTCGGGCCGGTACGCCAGGTAGCTGCCGCGCCTTCCGGCAGCCGAGATCCGCTCGCCGTCGGGCGGCCCCTCATAGGGCAGCGTGGGATCGCCTGGGCCGCCGGCGATCTCGGTCGGCGCCACATCGTCCTCGACGTCGCTGAGATACAGGAATCCCTCCAGGTTCCACCAGCCGGGCTCGAGGCGGTCGGGCACCACGTTGTGGTTGCGGTCCTGGTGGAAGGGCTGCTCGTAGTTGGTGACGCCGGTGTACTTGCCCCAGATGCGGGCCTGGTAGATGCGTATGTCGGCCGTTCCCATCGCCCGGCGGGCGAAGCCGATGACGCTGGGGTGAACCTGCAGCCGGTTCAGCCGTGGCGACTTGTACGGGAACAGGATGTGCCCCAGAAACTGCTTCGAGCGGAACGCGGGACCCTCGTCGTCGGCCTTGGGGAATCTGTGTCCTTGATTGAAGCTGGTGCCGACAAACCGCTCGCGATGAGCCGGGTCGCCGCCGTGGAACTCCTCGGGACGCGGGTAGAGATCCCAGAGCTCTTCGACCGCATGGTCGATGTCGGCGGTCGGAACCAGCCCGTCCACCAGCACCCAGCCGTGCTCCTGCCAGTGCTCGACCGCCGCATCGAGGTCGGCAACGCCGGCGCTCGTGGCGTCGGCGTCGGTGCAGTCGCTGGCGCTCGTGGCGCCGCCGGAGGCGTTCACAACGTCAGTCGGCTCCCTGTGCGTCGTCCACGGTGATGCAGGTGCCCGACACGAAGTCCGACAGCGGCGACACGAGGTACAGCAGCGTCGAGTCGAGCTGTGAGGGCTTGCCGAGGCGGCGGCGGGGGAACATCTGGGTGAAGTCACCCATGCGCTCGAGCATTCCGTCCATCATCTCGCTCTCGAAAGCCCCCGGGGCGATGGTGTTGACGTTGATGTGGTAGCGGGCGAACTCCTGGGCTAGCACCTCGCTCATCCGCACGACAGAGCTCTTGGTGATGGCATACATCGAGGTGCCCAGCGGTGCCCTGAACGCGGCTCCGGAGGAGATGTTGACGATCCGGCCGGGCAGCTCGGCGGCGATCAGGCGGCGTGCGACCTCGCATGACAGGTGGAATAGCGACGTGAGATTGGTGGCGATCATCTCGTCGACGAAGGCCGGGTCCATCTTGAGTGCCAGGCGGGCGTCGGGCTTGCCGGCGTTGTTCACCAGGATCTGCACGGTCCCGAGTTGGGATTCGGCGGTGGCGACGGCCTCGAACAGCGCTTCGGTGTCGGTCACGTCGAGTGGGATGGGCAGCACGGTGGCGCCGTCAGATTCGAGCTCGGCGGCCAGCGCATTCAGCCGCTCCACGCGCCGCCCGCAGATGGCCACGCTGGCCCCGCACGCAGCCAGCACGGTGGCGAAACGGCGGCCCAAGCCCGATGTGGTGCCGGTCACGAATGCCGTCTGCCCACTGAGGTCCGATGACCACTGGGGCGGCAGGCTGACCTCGGCTCCGGCGCTGCTGTCGTCGTTCATGGTTTCTCCCTCCGCCCGAGCGGGGCGTTCTCAGGCTGGCAGGGTATTGCCCCGCCCGATCGTCGTAGCCTCGCTCTAGTGAGGGGTGCGGGCCAGCCGGCTGCGGCGAGCGACAGCGGACCGGCCGTGCCGTCCGGCGCCGTCTTTCATGTCGCCCCGGCCATCGACCGGGCGGGCGGCGTCGAAGCGCCGCTCAACGGCGCTGCGGGGGTTGTGGGGCGCGCACCGGCCAAAGGCTCGACGGCGAGCTCCGCAACGGGCGCCACAACGGTGCGGACCGCCGGCGGTGCCCTGCCGCTGCTGGTCATGGGCCTCGTGGTCGTCTCGTGGGGTCTCGGGCCGCCGATCTCCAAGCTGCTCACTGCGCCGGCAATGGTGAGCGCCTTCATCCGATTCGGCATGTCCACGCCGTTCCTGCTCTTGGTGCTGGCGCTGCGAGGTCGCTGGCTGTCGCGGCGGGTGTTCACCCAGACGGCGCTGCCGGGCCTGTCCTTCGGCATCAACATGGTCTTTGTCTTCGCTGCGGTGCAGGAAGTCACGATCTCGGTGATGTCGGTGATGATGGCCTTGCAGCCGGCCATGCTG
This sequence comes from Candidatus Poriferisodalis sp., assembly GCF_965208555.1. Lineage (GTDB taxonomy): Bacteria > Actinomycetota > Acidimicrobiia > Acidimicrobiales > Poriferisodalaceae > Poriferisodalis. The sequence goes on from NZ_OZ242342.1 coordinate 2,864,997, forward strand.
CTGGCGCTCGTGGGTCCGATCTTCGGCGACCGGGTGAGCGTTCGCCAGATCGTCTTCACGCTGATCGGAGTGGCGGGCGCTGTAGGCGTGATCATGGGTGCTGGCGGCGAGTTCCGTGCAAGCGGGTTCGGGCTGTTCCTCACCGCAATGTCGGTGCTCACCTTTACCGTCTATTTCGTCCTGACCCGGATGGCCAGAGCGGCGACCGATGTGGATCCGATCGAGTGGATGGCAGGAATCAACTTCTGGTCGTTCGTGGCGGCCATCCCGCCGACGCTGCTGATGGTGACGCCGAGGCAGTTCTTCGAGTTCGGCGGGCTGGATTGGCTGTGGATTGTGATCGTGGCCTTCGTCACCGGGGTGTTCGGCCATGTGCTGATGACTTGGTGCCACGGTCACATCGAGGTGGCCCGATCCTCGCTGTACGTCCTCGCAATGCACATCGTGGCGGTGGGAACTGCGTGGCTTATCCATGCTGAGCCGGTCACGCCCATGCAGTTCCTGGGCGGTGCCGTCGTGCTGTTCTCGGTGGCGATGGTGATTCGCACGCCGGCCGGTGCCGGGCGCGCACCAGAGCCGGCGAGTGGGGCTCGCTGAAGTCGTCTATCCGCCCTGCGGGCGCCCGAGGCCGGCCGTCGCTGTCACAGCGCTTCGGTACGCTCAGCGCACACTGGGAACTGACGAGCGAGGAGTATCGAGATGGGTCGATTCGCCAACACTTGGCGGCTGACGAAGACCTCGTGGTCGCTGCTGAAGCAGGACCGCGAGCTGCTGTGGCTGCCGGTCCTCAGCATGCTGACGATCCTCGCCATCGTGGCTGCGGCGGCCGTGGTCGGCTTCGTGACCGGCAGCTTCGACGCCGATGGGGGTACCGAGGGCCTCGGCGGCAGCGCAGCGGTGCTCGGGCTTGTGTTCGCGTTCGTGGTAACAGCATCGGTGATCTTCTTCGAGGGTGCGCTGGTAGCCGGAGCACACGAGCGCATGACCGGCGGCGACCCCACCGTGCGCAGTGCTATGAGCAAGGCTGCGACGCGGCTGCCCAGCCTGCTCGGCTGGGCGCTGATCACCATGACGGTCGGCCTGCTGCTGCGCTTCCTGCGGGAGCGCATGGGCTGGCTGGGCCAGATGCTCACGTTCCTCGCAGAAGCCGCGTGGGGCGTCGCCACCTACCTCGTGGTGCCAGCCATCATCATCGACGACTACCGGTCATTCGCCGGTGTCAAGCAGTCCATGTCCTTGGTGCGGCGCACATGGGGCGAGAATCTGATCTCTCAAGCCGGGTTCGGGTTGCTCAGCTTTGTGTTGTCGCTGCCGATCGTCATTGTTGCCGTCCTGATCGCCACCCTGGTGCCTGGCGTGGGCACCGTCATCGGCATCGTGGTGGGCGTGGCAGGCGTGCTCGCCGTCACCGTGGTCGTCAGTGCCTTGGGGCTCTACTTCAAGACAGCGCTCTATGAGTACGCGACCGACGGTGTGGCGCACGGCGGCTACGACGTGAACCAGATGCGCGACTCGTTCCGCACCAAGTAGCCACGTCGAGCGGCACCGCTGGGCGGGAGTCCGCGCCGAACTCGACAGCCAGCAGCTGAGATTCAGTGCCCCCGAGCTTGGTGAACGAGGCGGTGTCCATCTCATCGGCGATCCCGACCCCGGACGGGATATGAGCATTCGCTCACGTGCGAGCTGACGATGGCTCTTTTCAGCATGTAACAGCTGAGGTCGTGTGGCATGCTGGGGCTTCAGCCACCCCTCGAGGAGACTGCTCATGCGCTCACGCCCGGTTCAGCGGATTCACCGCTGCGCGTCTTCGACCCCCCCCCCCCCCCTGATCGGTCGACGAGACCCTCGCTCGCACTGATCCGCAGGGCGGGGTCGGCGCTTGTCGCAGCGCTGACTGGCCTCGCGGCGCTGCCGCTGGCGGCCTCGCCGGCACAGGCGCAAAGCACCCGTCCCGAGGTGGCATCGGTGGCGGTCACTTCCGATGCCGGCGGCGATGACACCTACGCATTGGGCGAGACAATCCATGTGACAGTGACCTTCAGCGAAGCAGTCAGGGTGGCTGGCCCGGTGCGGCTGAAGATCGACATGGATCCCGCGGCGTGGGGCGAGAAGTGGGCGTTCTATGGGAGCGGCAGCGGCACAGCGGAGATCACCTTCACCCACACGGTGGTGGAGCCCAACTTCTCCTCCCAAGGCATCGCCGTGCTCGCTGACAGCCTGGAACTCAACAACGGCGAGGTCCTCTCGCAGTCGTCGCTGGCTGGCGCGGTGCTGTCACACGCAGGGCTCGGTCATGACGCGGCCCACAAGGTGGACTGGCGGCTGTCGCCGCAGGCGCCGTCGGTGACCGGTGTGGCGATTTCCTCGGATGCGGGCGCTGACGCCACGTATGCATTGGACGAGTCGATCCGGGTATCGATGTTCTTCAGCGAGGCGGTCACGGTGACTGGCGCGCCGCGGCTGGAAATCGACATGGATCCGGCTGCGTGGGGCGAGAAATGGGCGGTCTATGAGAACGGCAGCGGCAGCACGGAGATCACGTTCACCCACACGGTGGTGGAGCCCAACTTCTCCTCCCGGGGCATCGCCGTGCTCGCTGACACTCTCGAACTCAACAACGGCACCATCCGCTCAGCCGCATCGCAGACCGACGCCGACCTGACGCATACAGGCCTCAGCCACGACCCCAATCACAAGGTCGACTGGCAGCTAGCGGGCAACCAGGCCCCGGTGGTGGTCGACACCCAGAGCTTCTCCCAACCCTGGTTGGCCGAGCAGCACGACGCGCCCTATGCAGCGATGCCCACCACAGCGCCGTCGCTGAGTAACCCCCAGACTCACTGGGGGTGGAACAACGCCCCCCTAGGAGTATTGGTCAGCAAGCCGTTCCACGGCGTGTTCTCCGACCCTGACGGCGACAAGCTGACCTACACCGCCTCCATTACCGGCGGCGACAGCCAGATGGCTGAGTTGTTCGAGCTCACCGTCGACGAAGAGCGTCGACGAGCCCACCCCGATCCCCGCTGGCAGACAGGGCTATTTGACCGCGTGTGGTTCCGGGCCCAGCCCGACACGAGTGAGGTCTGGAAAGCCGCCGCGACGCTTGCGGACCCGCTGATCACCACCGTGACCCTGACCGCGACTGACCCGGGCGGGCTTTCGGCCTCGGTGTATGGGTACTTCGTCACCGACTGGGATAGCCAACCGGTCTTGAAGAGTGCCGTCGCAAGCCCGCAGGCCATCGAGTTGACGTTCGACCAAGCGGTGAAGGGCACCCCTGCGGCGGATCAGTTCTCGGTCAACGCCGTCAGCGGCGGTGACGACGGTCCTCAGGCGGCCGCGATGTCCGAGACTGCCGCAACCGTCAGCGGCGTGTCGGTCAGCGGAGCGGTGGTCACGCTGGAGATGGCATCAGAACTCAGGCTTGGACAAGCCCTCACTGTCGACTACGCCCACCGGGCCGACGCGTCGCTGCAGCGGGCCAGCGGCGGCGACCACCTGCCCAGCTTCACCGGTCGCGCGGTCACGGTGTCCCTGCCCGAACTCTCGGTCTCGGTGTGCGACCGCACGCCGACGGTGCGTGACATCTTGGTGGAAAAGGTCGGCGGCGACAAAGAGTGCGGTGAGATTTCCGCAGAAGATTTGTCCAACGTGAGATCCATCAGCATCAGCGGAGCTGGTGGAGCAGTGGCGACCATGAACTTGAAGTCCGGTGATTTCGAGGGCTTGTCAAGACTGGTGCGGCTGAACCTGAGTGTGCCCAGCCCGAGTCACCCCGGGTACATCGGTAAGAGCTATGGGTTGGCTTCACTGCCGGCAGGCATCTTCGACGACCTGTCCAGTCTGCGGGAACTGGATCTCAGCGGTAACTATCGCATTTCCGCACTGCCCGAGGGCATCTTTGACCGTCTGCAGAACCTGCGCAAGCTGGACTTGGAACTCGAGAACCTGTCTACCTTGCCCGCTGGCGCTTTCGACAGTTTGACCAACCTGGAGAAGCTGGACCTATCCGCCAATGCTCGAAACTGGTTCTCTAGGGGCCGTGGGCTGACTGCACTGCCGTCGGGCATATTCGATGGCCTTACCAGCCTGACAAGTCTGGAGTTGCACGACAACAGCCTGACCGAACTCAGCGAAGATGTGTTCAGCGGGTTGTCCAACTTGGAAGTATTGGATTTGGACGGCAACCTCCTCACCGATCTGCCCGAGGATGTGTTCGACGGCCTGACACAGCTGCAGCGCCTCGAGCTAGGTCTCAACGGTCTGGTGGCACTGCCCGAGGACGTGTTCGACGGTCTGTCCAGCTTGCAGGTTCTGTACTTGAGTGAACAACGATCCAATGATGGGTTCACAGTTGGGGACAATCGTTCCTTGACCACATTGCCAGCAGATGTCTTTGACGGCTTGTCAAGCTTGAAGAAGCTGGAGCTGTTCGGCAACGGCTTGACCGCATTGCCGGAGGAGGTCTTCGACGGGCTGTCCAGCCTGGAAGAACTCGACCTGCACGAGAACAGATTCACCACACTGCCCGAAGCCGTATTCGAAGGCTTGGCCAACCTGCGATTCTTGGAGCTGTGGGTGTACCCGTCGTGGTCCACCTGCAGCTTGGATGCCCGGCTGAGAGCAATGCGAGCGGGCATCGTCCGCAGGCTGCCCGAGCTTGAAGAGCGGTTGCCCGATCTGGAAGAGCCGTTGCACCCTGGCTTGACGGCATTGCCAGCGGACATCTTCGACGGGCTGTCCAACCTGGAAGAGCTCAGCCTGAAAGGCAACCGCATGACCACGTTGCCGGCGGACGTGTTCGACGGGCTTACCAGCCTTCACGCGCTGGACCTGTCTCACAATTGCGTCTTGACCAACGTGCCCGAAGGCACGTTCGCCGGCTTGTCCAGCCTCGTACGTCTCCTGCTGGGCGACACTCCCGTGTCGCCCCTGCTGGCCGTCACTGAGATCAGCAACAAGTCGAGCGTTCGCGAGCTCAACCTCTCCAAGCAACATCGCTTCGCGCACGGGTACAGCCTGACCGAACTGCCGCCGGACACGTTCAGTGGCTATACCAATCTGGAAAAGCTCAACCTGTCCGGACACAGCTTGATCGCGCTGCCCGTCGACGTGTTCAACGGTCTCTCGAACCTGCAAGAGCTGAGACTGGAGGGCAACGACCTCACGGACCTGCCCGAGGATCTGTTCGCCGGCTTGTCCAGACTTGAGGAATTGCGCATCAGCGGCAATGAGCTGACTGAGTTACCCGAGGATCTGTTCGCCGGATTGTCCAGGCTTGAGAAGCTGCGCATAGGCAGCAATGAGCTGACTGAGTTGCCCGAAGATCTGTTCGAGGGACTCTCCAGCTTGTATTCGCTGGGAATGAGCTACAACAGCCTGACAGCGCTGCCCGAGGACTTGTTCGACGGCTTGTCCAAGTTGTATTCGCTCGATGTACACGGCAATGAACTGGCTGAGTTGCCCGAGGATCTGTTCGACGGACTGTCGTACCTGCGCGAGCTGGACCTGAGCCACAACAGTTTGACGGAGCTGCCCGAAGACCTGTTCGACGGCATGGCCTGGACCGACGGGAAGATCTGGTTGAACTGGCTGAAGCTGGACCACAACAGCCTGACCGAGCTGCCCGAGGATCTGTTCGCCGGCATGATCGGACTGGCCACTCTTAAGTTGCGAGGGAACGACCTCACGGACCTACCTGAGGGCGCATTCGCTGATTTGATCAACCTCGGCCAGCTCGATCTACGAGACAACAAACTCACCTCGGCGTCGGAGGAGATGTTCAACAGCCTTCCCAAGCTGCGGTGGCTGTACCTGGCCGGCAATCCCGGGCATCCGTTTGGCCTGACTCTCAGAGAGGGCACTTAGCTCGACCCCTGAGTCGCCCGCAAGCGCTGTGGGAGAAGCGACAGGTCAGGTGGCTGCTGCTGTGCGGCGCTGGCGCGGGGTGCCGATGCCGTGCTCTGCGGCGAAAGCAGCGAGCCCATCGCTGATCACAGCGACGTCGCCGCTGTTCCACGAGATCACCAGCTCGTCGACACCGACTGCCGCGTACTCGGCGGCCAGCGCCGGCGTGAGCGTGTCGGCACCGAGACGTACCGAGACCTCAGAGGGAACGCCGGGCCGGCCTGCGGCTTCAGCGGCCTCGCGGATGACCGGCAGGCGTTTCGCGACGCTCTCGGGAGTCAGCATCATCGGATGCCAGCCGTCGCCGAGCTGGCCCACCCGGCGCAGCGCCGGCGGGCGGTTGCCGCCGATGAGGATCGGCGGGCGGGGCTGCTGCAGCGGCTTGGGAGAACTGACCGCGCCGGTGAACGAATAGTGCTCACCGGCGAAATCGGCGCTCGATTGAGTCCAGAGCAGGTTCAGCACCTCGATGAACTCGTTGCTGAGCGCACCCCGGTCGTCGTAGCCCACGCCCAGCAGCTCGTTCTCCTCGGGCAGGCTGCCGACGCCTAAGCCGACTACCAGACGACCGCCGCTCAGGCGGTCGAGCGTCGCCAGTTCTTTGGCCAGCACCATCGGGTGCAGGTACGGCATCACCAGCACGCTCGTGCCCAGCCGCACCCGGGAGGTGCGGGCGGCCATCCACGTCAGCGTCACGAGCGCATCGTGATATGGACGCTCGCCGAGACGGTCCCACACGTAGCCGACGTTGAGGACGTGATGGTTGACCCACACCGAGTCGAAGCCGAGTTCCTCGGCTCGGACCGCCAAGCCGACGACGTCAGCAGGGTCGTCGACACCAAAATTGTTGGGCACGGTGAAACCGAACTTCATGAGACTCCTTGCTGAGCATCGGCGAACCAGCATCGCAGATAGGGCAGAGCAATCAGCCTGATGCCTCTACGCGACGGAATCCTCTGCTGCGCGCCCAGCTGTCTGCGCCTGCGCCAGGGAGAAGGAAGTCAATCTCTCTGGACTTGGTGCCGCCCCGGCCGTGGCCGTTGGAGGTGCCAGCGAGGGCGGCACTTGTCGGCAACTGGAGCAGCTGCCGATCGGGCCAGACGTCTCTGATTGCGGCTATGCAGAGATCAGCAGTCCTGCGTCGCTGGTCGCTGCGAACCAAGATCGTGGCTTCGTCGCGGAGGATCCTGTCGGACTCCCGAAAGACAGATGTGATGAGTTCCCTGTAGGCCATCTGGTGGGAGAACTTCGAGGTTCTCTTCCAATCCTGGCCAAATTGGTGCCCGAGGAGCCAGAGACGCAGCCAGTGGTCATTCCAGTAGTCGGTGACGCCGCAGTAGGGAGGTGACGTGACCAGGAGCATGGCCTCGCCGGCAGGCTGTCGTGGGAGTTCGGCGCGCGAATCGCCGAGGAGTACCTCGCTGGTTGCTTGGGCAGGGATGCCGTACTTGTAGCGGCGGCGGATCTTGTCCTTGAGCACCGCGACAGGGTCGACATCGGGCGGCCGTGCCATGTCGGCTTCAGTCCACCATTCGACGGAGTATTCGGGAGAGAGCGCGATGGTCGGCGAGAGGGAGTTTGACAATCCGCTGCCGAGTTTGTCCTGCATGTGGAGGGCGACGAAGGCCATGAGCGTGCGGTCGACAACGGAGGTCCTCCATTGCAAGTCGCGGCGGGCCGCCCGAAGCAGGCCCCGCACCTGAGGTGCCCATGCCATCGTCTCGAAGCGATGCCGCGAGCGCTGATCGGTGGGGCGCTGGCTCCTGGCAAGTTCGTCGAGGCGCGCCGTTACGTCGTCGACGTCGGGCGCGGGTTCTTGTTTGGCAGCCGTGTACAGCCACGCGATGGGATTGATGTCGACCGCGAGAGCCCGACGACCCAGGACAGTCGCAACAAAGGGAGCGTTTCCTCGCCCGCAGAAGGGATCGAGTACCAGATCATTCGGGCTGGTGAGGTGGCTGATGACGTCGTGGAGGAAGCCACGCGGGAACATCGCGTAATACCGACCCAACCCGTACCAGCGCCCCGCTGCGGTGTTTCGACGCCAGGTGTCCGCCTCGCTCGTGATGGTGAGGGTCATGGAGTCATCTGAGCAGGCTCTGGGGCCCCTGTGCGGGTTAGTAGTGGCTGATGGTGGTGAGGCCGATGACTCCGAAAGTGTTGTCGTCGCGCAGGTACTGGAGGAACACGATCTTGATCGTGTGCTCGGTGGCGGTGGCCTCGACGGTGTTGTCGAGCTGCGCTTGGGTGAGCGTGTCGCCTGGACCGCTGGGCGATCCAGTGGGTGCCTGCATCAGCGTCGCTTGGATGTCGCGGGCCGCCGGGGGCGGGCCGACGGGCGCCGAAGCGGAGGGATAGGCGTTGACGGATTCTGTGCTGTCGAGCACCACGCCCGATGGCTGGACGCACCGCCAATCCCAACGCGTGACCTCTCCCTGATTGTTCACAGCACCAACGACTGGGGCGCAGCTGTCCTGCCCCGGGTACGTGTACCTGGTCGAGAGGCTGTTCTCGTGCTCGCCTTCGGTCGGCACTTCGATGCCGGTGACGGCGTCTCGCCAGTTGTTGCGGAAGGTGTAGGTGTTGATGACCACCGACCAGTTCAAGATGCCGGTTTGGGTGTTGACCCATTCCTCGAAGTCCACCCACACGACGCCGTCGTGGCCGTAGGTGGTGACCGAGTACGACCCACTGCTGCACTTGACGGCCACGCCGGTGTCCATCTTGTCTCGGCACTCCTGATCGGTCGCCGACGACGAGCTCGGCGGGAGTTGTCGCAATGTGGCTTTGAGCTCCGGGGGCGTCGTCGGGGTGGGCTCGGCCTGAGGCGGCAGGGCGGGCACATCGATGCGCCGGTAACGCGACCGGACGCTCAGTCCGTGGTCGTTGCGTGCCTGTATCCGGTACACATAGGTGCGCTCTGCCACCACGGTGTCGTCGACGTAGCTGGTGTCGGCGCGGGCGGTGTCGTCCTCGATGATGTGGAACTGCCCGGCCGCATCCACGCTCGGGTCTCGGCGCAGAATCTGATAGCCGGTGATCGACGGGTCGCCCGGATCAGACCACGACAGGGTCACCTCGAACGCTCCGTCCACCACCGACGCAACCGCGCTCGGGCGCGGCGGGATTGCCGGAACAGAACCGCTGCTGGCCGCAACTGGCGCTACGCCGGCCGCGAACACCGCGAGCACAGCCGCTGAAGCGGCCAACCGCCGCGGCCATGCCGCTCGGGACCCCTCCGCCCCCTGCGACCGGGCGGGCCGGGCAACCCTCAAACCCACGTCCAACAAACTGCGCATCGACATCGGAACCCCCCCGATTCACGCTGCTCACATGGTCACTTTGGCTCATGTTTTGCTGCAGCATACACATGATAGTTGTAACGATTAGATCGGCGCAACCATGCAATGGCCGCAACCACTCACCCGGCCGCGAAAGGTCGGTGAGCTGTGTCGTTTGCCTGCTGGAGCCGCCGTTCCGGTCGTTCAGGAACAGCGCGATTTCGGCTTTAGGACAGCGCAGTGAAGGCGGCGTCGGCGATGTCGCAGGTGCGGTTGATGTCGTCGTCGGTGTGGGCCGTGCACACGAAGTTGTTGTGGTAGCTGAGCAGGTAGGCGCCTCGGCGGATGCACTCGGCCACCCAGCGGGCGTGGAACTTCGAGCCGCCCTCGCTGACGACACGCAGGTACGGCATGGCGGGCACACCGCTCACCCGCAGTTCGTGCCCATGAGCTGCTGCCACATCTCCCAACGCCTCGCCGAGACGGGTGCCGATCTCGGTTGCCGCATTGGCGGCATCCGCAGCGCGCAGTTCCCGCAGCGTGGCAAGCCCAGCCGCCATCGGCGCAGCATTGAAGAACTGCGTGCCGGTGAAGAAGGTCTCAGCGGCGGCTTCCTTCAGGGCGTCACTGCCGGCGAGCGCGGCGAGGGGATGCCCGTTGCCGATCGCCTTGCCGAAGCACATCAGATCGGGTGTGAACCCGTATGCGACATGCGCGCCCGCCAGGTCGATCCGGAACCCGCTGCGGACTTCGTCCAAGATCACCACGATTCCGGCGTCGCGGCAGGCCGACTCCACCGCTGCCCAGTAGCCCTCCGCTGGCAGCTCGTTGTCGGCGAACACCGGGTGGTGGTACGGCGAGGAGATGAAGCAGGCGATGTCGCCCGGGTGGGCAGCGATGGCCGCCTGCACTGCTGCGACGTCGTTCCACGGCACCTCGATGACGAAGGCCTGATCTTCCGCAATCGTGCCCTTGTTGCCCGGCGCCTGCATCCACGGCGTCGAGCCGTGGTAGCCGCCCTCGATCTTCAGGATGCAGCGCCGGCCCGTCGCGGCGCGCGCAACCATCACGGCCAGCCCGGTCGCGTCGGCGCCGTTCTTGCCGAACAGCGCCCAGTCGGCCCCGTCCACCATGTCGACGAGCTCTTCGGCCAGTTCGACCATGACCGGCGCAGCGAGGCTCACCGTGCTGCCGTCGGCTGCCTGTTTGGCGGCCGCCTCTTCCACTGTCGGGTGGTTGTAGCCCAGGATGTTCGGGCCGTACGCGCACATCCAGTCGATATAGGAGTTGCCGTCCACGTCGGTGAAGCGGGCGCCTTCTGCCGACGAGAAGAAGACCGGGCCGTCCTCGATGACCGCCGGGCCGTAGTGGCCGTAGACGCCCTTGGGAACGACGGCCTTGGCTCGCTCGTACAGCTCCTGGGACTTCTGGGTTGGCATCGGCTCGCTCATGGCTGTGCCTCTCGACGAGAGCTTCTTGTTGGGCTGAATCCTGACACATCGAAGGGCTGCCACCCCCGGGCGGGGGTTACCATCCGGCGATGGGAGCGCTTGACGGTTACCGCGTGCTTGATCTGGCCGTGCTGGTGCAGGGCCCGCAGGCAGCGGCAACGCTGCACGACATGGGAGCGTCGGTCATCAAGATCGAGCTGCCGGGCATGGGAGACCTGGGACGGGTCATCCCCAATTCGCCTGACGATCTGCGAAGCCCGTACTACGAGGCCTGCAACCGGGGGAAGCGGTCGGTCACCCTCGACCTGCGCACCCCGGGCGGCAAGAGCACCCTCGAGCGGCTGGTGCAGAGCACCGATGTGCTGATCCACAACTTCGTGCCCGGGACGATGGAGGCCTGGGGCCTGTCCTATGAGCACCTGTCGGCGATCAACCCCCAGCTCGTGTACGCCACCGGTTCGAGCTTCGGGCCCATCGGGCCCAAGTCGACCCGCGAAGGGGCCGACATGACCGGGCAGGCCGAAGGCGGGCTCATGTTCGGCACCCGCATCGACGGCGGTCCTCCCATCATCAACGGGGCGGTCGTCTCCGACCACGTCGGCTGCCAAAACATGGTCGCCGGCATCCTCGCGGCGCTGCTGCATCGTGAGAAGACCGGCAGGGGCCAACGGGTCGACGTGTCGCTCGTCGGCAGCACCATCTACGCGCAGGCGTCCGAGATCACCTACACCCTGCTGACCGGCCGCAACCCCGAGCGGACCCACTCGGGACACGCCATCATCCCCACCCTGCTCCACACCGTCGAGGCGGCCGACGGCTGGATCCACCTGCTCAGCGGCACCGGACCGGGATGGCCCGAGTTCGCCCGGGTGCTCGACCGGCCCGACCTCGCCGACGACGAGCGGTTCATGGCCCTGATGCTGAGCGCCGAGGCCCGAGCTGAACTGGTCGCCATCATCGACGAGGTATTCCCCACCAGGACCATCGCCGAGTGGGAGGCGACGCTGGAGGGGGCCGGCGTCCGCTACGGGCTGGTACGCGACTACGAGACGATCGTGGCCGACGAATCGATGTACGAGAACGGCTACCTGCGACGGGTGGAGCACCCCGATGGCAGCCGTGCGGTGATCGGCACCCCGATCCGCATGTCGGAGACGCCGCTCGAGCCCGGCGCTGTCGCGCCGGAGCTCGGTCAGCACACTGAGGAGGTGCTGCTCGAGCACGGCTACTCGTGGGAGGACATCGGCGCGCTGCGCGCCGGGGGCGCCTTCGGCTGAGGGCTGCGTCTCGGCGTGTTGCCGCTGCAGCGAATGGGCTCAGGCGTACAGCTGCCGCAGCGACCGGGCGATTCGATCAGTCTGGATCTCGGTGCTGCCGTCCACGTAGTTGGCGATGCGCGCCCCGACCAGGTGGTGGCCGCCTGGGTGATCGCTGCGCAGGCCCTCGGCGCCCATGGCCTGGATGCACGTGGCGATGTCGGCCTCGGCCGTCTCGGTGGCGAACTTCTTGGCGTGGGCGGCGGGCAGGATCGCTCCCGTCGCGTCACCGGTGCGCAGCGACTCGGTGACGGCCTCGATCGCCCGCCCGGTGAGCAGGCGTGCGGCCTCTAGGCGGTTCTGCACGCCGGCCAGCTTCCAGGCGAGTCCCTGGTGGGCGATGACGGGCTTGCCGAACGCCTCGCGCTCGGCGCCGTAGCGCACTGCGCTCGCCAGCGTGGCTTCCACCATGGCGCAGCACATGGCCGCGACATAGGTGCGGGCGCCGTTCACGCTCGACAGGGCGGCGATGAAGGCTTCTCCCGCGGGGCTGAGGAGGTCATCGGCTTCGGCAACGTAGCCGTCCAGCCGGAAGCCGCCCGTCCCGATGAGATGGCCGCCGGCCAGCTCGTAGGGCGGCAGCCGTTCGAAGCCGGGCCGGGTGCCGTCGATGAGGAACAGCGCGATGCCACGACCCCGAGAGCCTGGTTCGGTCTGCGCGTAGCAGAAGATGACGTCGGAGTGCGCGGCATTGGTGATCCAGGCCTTGGCGCCATCGAGCCGCCATCTGCCGTCGACGGGCGTCGCCGTAGTGGCGATGTTGGCGAAGTCGCTGCCGGCGCCGGGCTCGGTCAGCGCGGTGGAACCGAAGCGGCGACCGGCCATCAGGTCGGCCAGGTACAGCTCACGGTGGCGTTCGGTGCCGCGCTGCGCCACTCGTGCTGCAACGTTGCCGGTATTGACGAGGCTGAACGCGAACGGCATCGAGACAGCGCTGAGCACCTCGGTGATTCGGCACTTCTGGGCGAAGCTCATCCCGAGCCCGCCCAGTGCGGTGGGCACCTCCATCGCCAGCAGGCCGATTTCGGATGCCTCACGCAGGGCTTCGGGCGCCATGCGCTTCTCGGATTCCCAACGGCTCACATTGGGAGCCACGACGGTGTCGCGGAACTGTGCAACTTCGCCCACAAAGGCCTCGAACGTCGCAGCCTCCATAGCGGCGATGGGATCGTCAGCAGCGTCCGTGCTGTCGGGGTCGGCAGCGTCAGCGTCGGCGGCAGTCACCGCGGCGACGGTAGCAGCGGTGACCCGAGGCCAGCCGGGAGCAGACACGGTTCGGCCACCTACGCTGCGACATTGTGGTTGGGCCGCCCGCTGTCACCCAAGCGTTCACAGATGTGCGCTTGTCCGACGTGCTCAGCCAAGACTTAGACACGCCGCATCAGGGTCCGACTGCGGCCGTAGCGGCTGTGGTGCGATGGGGCGATCGCGGGCCCGAGATGCTGTTCATCGAGCGCGCGATCCGAAACGGGGACCCCTGGTCGGGCCACATGGCGTTTCCCGGCGGCCGGACGGAACCTGACGACGACGACACGTTCGACACGGCGGTGCGCGAGAGCCGCGAGGAAATCGGATTCGACATCACCGCGGACGCGGGGGTTCGCTGGCTCGGCCGGCTCGATGACCTGGAAGGCAATCCGCGCTGGCGCGGCGCCGCGCTGCGGGTGACCCCGCATGTCTGCTGGCTCGAGGGCGGCCGGCCCGAATTGACCCTCAACTACGAAGTCGCCGACGCGTTCTGGGTGTCGGTGCTGGAGTTGGCTGATCCGGGGCGCCACATCGATTACCACTACCCGCCGAGGCCCGACGAACGCTTCCCGGGAATCGAAGTGGGACACGGACGCGTGATCTGGGGCATGACCCTGCGGATGCTGCAGGACATGTTCACCCGCGCAGGCCACCCGCTGCCCATTCAGTTCAGCCCGTCGAGCTGAGCTCGAGCAGCGGGCGCTGGGAGCGGGTGCTTGCTGCGCCTGCGCATGCCATGTTCGTTAGGGTCCGCACACCGTGGGCTCGTGGGTTCAGGCCGATGGCCGGGTATCAAGAAGCGGAGCAGGGGAGACGTCGATGAGCGCTGACTTCGAGTTGGAGTTGCTGAGTTCGGGATGGGGCCTCATCGAAGGTCCGCGGGTGGACGAGCACGACAACTTCTATTTCTCCGACGTGCCCAACGGCGGCGTGCGCCGGCTGAGGCCCGACGGCGAGATCGAGATCGTGGTCCCAAAGCGTCGGGGCGTCGGCGGCATGGTGCTGCACGCCGACGGCGGTGTTGTGGTGAGCGGTCGCAACATCCAGCACGTCACCGACGCCGGCTCGGAAGTGCTGTTCGCTCCCGATGTCGCCGGCTTCAACGACATGCACACTGACTCGTTGGGACGCGTTTACGTTGGCTCGCTGCGGCGCAACCCGTTCGACGAGTCATCCCCCGACGAGGCGGGCGAGCTGTACCGCATCAACCTGGACGGCTCGACCGACGAGGTGTATGGCGACGTCCAGCTCACCAACGGCATCGGCTTCTCACCCGATGGCACCCGGCTCTATCACTCCGACAGCATTCCAGGCCGGGTGTGGGTGTCCGATGTCGACGGCGATGTCGTATCGAATCGACGCGAGTTCGTGGCCGAGCGCAAGGTGCCCGACGGACTCGCGGTGGATGTCGACGGCGGCGTGTGGGTTGCGCTGGCCGAAGGCGGCCGGGTGCAGCGCTACACGCCAGACGGCGAGCCCGATCTCGCCGTGCCGGTGCCCGACCAATTTGTCACCAGCGTCTGCTTCGGCGGCGCCGACATGCGCGACCTGTACATCGTGACCGGCGGCAGTACGGCCGATGCCCTCGGCGCGGCCGGCGGCGGGTGCATCTTCCGCACCCGTGCGCCGGTGGCCGGCGTGCCGACCCCGCTCGCACGGGTGCGCCCTGCATCCTGAGCGCCGGTTCCATGAACGCCTCGAGTTCCGTTTTCTCCTGGTCCTATGGCCGCCATGGCGCGCCGGTGCTGCTGTGCCTGCACGGCATCGGATCATGCGCCGATGCGTTCTTGGGCCAGCGCCCGCTCGCCGAACGCTTGGGCGTGCGGCTGGTGGCGTGGGATGCCCCCGGATACCGGCATTCGGCAGACCCCGCCGCAGCGCCGGGAATCGATGGTTGGGCTGATGCGGCGGCGGCCCTGATTGCCGCCGAGTCAGATGGCCCTGCCGCGGTGCTGGGTGTCTCGTGGGGCGGCGTCACGGCGACCAGGCTGGTCCTGCGGCATCCCGAGCTGGTCTCGGCGTTGATCCTGGCCGATTCCAGTGCCGGCGCCGGTACCAAGCCCGAGCAAGCGGAGGCTATGCGGGCGCGAGCAACGGATTTCGTCGATCTGGGGCCCGAAGGCTTCGCCGCTGCCCGTGCGCAACGGCTTGTAGGCCCAGATGCCAGCGACGAGCTGCGTGCGCATGTGGCCGAGATGATGGTGCCTTCGATTCGCATGCCCTGCTACCAGTGGGCCTGCGACTCCATGGCCGAGTCGAATCACTACCCCGACTTGGGGCGCATCACGGCGCCGACGCTGGTGGTGGTGGGAGAGCACGACGAGGTCACCCCGCCCCGCACCTCACAACGGCTGGCAGAGGGAATCGCGGGCGCTCGTTACGTAGAGATTGCCGGCGCCGGCCACCTCGCCAACCAGGAGCGGCCGGAGGCCTTCAACGACGTGGTCGCCGAGTTCCTGGAGTCGCTGGCGAGCTGAAGCGCCGTTCGCCGCCTGTTCTGGCGCCGATCAGCGGGGCGGCATCCGGATGCCGCCGTCCACCCGGATCACCTCGCCGTTCATGTACGGGTTGGTGATGCACTCCATCACCATGAAGGCCAGCTCCTCGCCAGAGCCGAGCCGCTTGGGGAACAGCACGCTCTGGCCTAGATGCGCCTTGAACTGATCTGATTGCTCGCCCTCGCCGTAGATCGGCGTGTCGATGAGGCCCGGTGCAATCGTGTTGACGCGGATGCCGGTGGCGGACAGATCCCGGGCAATCGGCAGGGTCATGCCCACGACGCCGCCCTTGGAAGCCGAATACGCCGCCTGACCGATCTGGCCGTCGAAGGCCGCGACCGAGGCCATGTTGACTACCGCCCCACGGGAACCGTCCGCATCGACCGGCTCGGTCTTGGCCATAGCGGATGCGGCCTGGGCGAGCATGTTGAACGAGCCGATCAGGTTCACGTTGATCACGAATCGGAACTGCTCGAGGTCCATCGGAACGTTGTTGCGGTCGATGGTGCGACCGGCACGGCCCAGCCCGGCCGAGTTGACCAGTGCTCGCAGCGGACCCATCTCGGAAGCTGCGTCCACCGCATCGCGGGCGTCGTCGATGTCGGTGACGTTGCAGCGAACGAACAGACCGCCAATCGACGAGGCCACCTCGCTGCCGAGATCTTCCTGCAAGTCTGCGACGACCACATGGGCGCCGGCGTCGGCGAGCTGGCGGGCGCTGGCCTCGCCGATGCCAGACGCTCCGCCGGTGACGATTGCTGAAGCTCCGCTGAGATCGAGACGCGGCATGTGGCTTTCCTCCATGTCGTGGATGCCGGATCGAAGCTAGCGTCGGCACTCGGCATGTCGGAGGGTCCACCGCGATGAAGAGCGAGCGGGTCGCGACATTCGCCGCGCTGGGGGTGCCGGCGTTCCGGCTGCTGTGGCTCAGCGGCGTGTTCTCCTTCATGAGCATCCAGATGCAGTTCCTGCTGCGCTCGCTGCTTGCGTGGGATCTCACCGAGAGCGAGGAGGCGCTTGGCATCGTCATGTTCGCCTTCGGTGCGGCATTGGGGATCTCCACGCTGTTCGGCGGCGTGGCGGCTGATCGACTGTCGAAACGACGGCTGATGCTGAACGGGCAGATGGTGCTGCTGCTCGGTTCGATCGCCATGGGTGTGGCGCTAGCGACTGATGTCATCGCGTTCTGGATGCTGATCGTCTCCAGCGCTTTGCAGGGCCTCGTGTTCGGCTTGATCGGACCGGCCCGCATCTCGATGACGACCGAGCTGGTCGGCCGTGAGCGGCTGGGCAATGCGATCACGCTGTCGTCGCTGTCGCTCAGCGGCAGCCGTGTCATCGCCCCGACCGGCGCCGGGCTGCTGGCTGGTTGGGCGCTGTTCGGTCTTGCCGGGGCATATTTCGTCTCGGCAGCCATTGCGACGCTGAGCTATGTGCTGCTGGTGCCGTTGCCGGAGACGAGCAAGCGGGACGATGCGCCGGTCGGTGCTGAGCGCGCCGTTCGGCTGGCCATCGGCAACCCGCTGGCCGAGATGCGCCAGGGAATCCGCTACGTCATGAACCGCCCCGACCTTCGCCGGCCGATCGTGACGTCGATCATCGTGATCATGTTCGGCTTCAGCTACGTCGCCTTTCAGCCTGCGCTCGTCGAAGGCGTCTTCAGCCTTGGTGACCGGCAGGTCGGCTTCATCGCCGGGGCGTCATCGATTGGTGCCGTCGTCGCGTCGATCGTGCTCGCCTCGCGTGCCGACTCTCCGGGCGCCGGCTCGATCCTGGTTGGCCTGGGCTTTGCCTTCGGTGCTTCGATCATGGCCCTGGCCTGGGCCCCGAACTATGAGATTGCGATGGTGGTCACAGCGGTCATCGGCGCGGCATCGGTCGGGTTCATATCGCTCACCCAGGCGATTGTCATGCGTGCCACCGACGAGGCGTACCAAGGCCGTGTCCAGTCGTTGGTGCAGCTGCCGTTCGCAGCATTCGCCATCGCTGCCGCGCCCCTCGGCGTGCTGGCGGAGTGGACGGGCGTCCGGACCATGTTCCTGACCATGGGAATCGCCGTGACGCTCAGCATGGTGATCTACTCGATGGCCAGCGCCGACGGCGGCTGACCTCCTCAGCCGATGTGTTCGATGATCGAGGTCTCGGACAGGCTCGACCGGATGTCGGTGTCGGCTCTCGTGGGCACATCGGGGCACCAGCGCGACATCGCAGTCTCCAGCGCTGCCTTGACGTCTGCGGCGATCGCCAGCGCCTCGGCTTCATCGCATTCGATGACGACGCTGTCATGGACGGTCTGCACCGCGTCGGCTGTGGGGTAGCGCGTCAACACCTCGCTGAGCCGGCCGTAGGCGTCCAGCATCACGTCGGCCACGCCGCCCTGAATTGGAGCGTTGCGATAGGCGTTGGCCATCTGGCCGACCCGGGTGTGCAACGCGCGTCGCAGCAGGAACTGTTGGTCGGCATCGCCCATTGCGACACCCACCTCGTCGATCACGGCGCGCCGCAGATGCCGTTGTTCCAGCACCTTGTCCACGGCCGGCCGCAGAGCGCCTCCCGCCGCGCCTGACGGCGGCGCAAGATCGAAGCGGGCCAGCACCCGTTGCCACACTTCGGCCGGGCGAGGCTTGGCCGAGCAGCCGACCACAGCAGCGGCTTCGCCCAGCACCCAGTCCACGGAAAACGTGAACTGCTGGCGGCGGCCCGCTGGTGTGTGCGAGCTGAACGACAGCGGCGAGCCATCGGAACGGACGACAACCGGTGCGGCGAACGACAGCGCCCAAGCCACCTCTGCAACCCCGATCTCGCTCAAGCCGATCGCTGGGCCGCCGGCAAACCGGCCTGGGTCCATTGCGCCCGCCCGTTCGGCTGCGAGCAGGGCCTCGTGAACCTCCTCGGCGCTGTGATGCCGGCGCTGCTGGCTGCGCAGCGTCCGGCGGGCGTCATCGGTGCGGGGCCACAGCGCCCCCAGCCGCAGCGTCAGCGGCCAGTCGGCATCCAGCGAGGTGGCGGCGAAGTGCCCGATGAAGCGGTCCCGCTCGTCCACCCAGTGGGCGATGCCGGGATACGCGCTCAGGTAGGCCTCGATGAGCGCGTCGGCCTCGCCGCGGCTGGTCGGCACCCCGGCATCGGTAAGACCGCGCGATAACCCCGCGCCACGCTGCCCGTACAGGATCCCGAAGTTGATCCGCTTGGCCTTGGTGCGGAACTCCTCGTAGCGAGGCCGGTCGAGTGCTGCCAGCCCTGCCGGTCCGTCGAGACGCACGCCGAACATCCGCTCGGCGGTGGCGGTGTGGATGTCGAGACCTTGCTCGAACGCCGACCGCAGGCCGTCGTCGCCTGCGAGCTGGGTGGCGAAGCGCAATTCGGCCTGGCTCAAGTCGGAATAGACGAAGACCCGCCCGGACGAGGGCTTCATGTAGGGCTTCAGCCGAGGTGTGAAGTTCTGCGCATTCGGGTTGCGGCTGGCCAGCCGACCCGTGTTGGTGCCCACCACCTGCAGGTACTCCGGGTGCAGCCGGCCGTCGGCCCACAAGTGCTCGGCCATCGTGTGCCCATAGGTGCTCAAGGTCTTGGACAGGTCGCGGTAGGCCAGCAGCGCGCTGCAGAGTTCGCCGCCGATGCCCGCCAGCACCGATGCGCCGAGCGAATCAGTCGGCGCCAGCGGCCGGGTTCGGCCGTCGGTCTTGGTCGTCCATGCCTCCACCTCGTCGGACGCAAAACGGTTCAGCACGTCGCGTGCCTGCTGTTCGCTGTCGGGGTTCCAGCTGGGCTCGAGGCCGGCGCCGAAGAGATCGCCTTGACCGCCGCCGGTCAGCTCGGCCAAATGGGTGAGCACCTCGACGCGCCGTGACGCCAGCTCCGCCAGCTCGGCTTCCCAACCCTGCACGTCGAAGGGCAGACCGGCGCGCTCCATGCGGTCGAGAAACGGCCGGGCCGCCTGCTCCAGACGGCAGACCTCCTCCAGCCCGGCATCTCGCAGCCCCTCACGCAGCACGCCCGACACCCACAGGGTCTCGACGGCGTCGGCTGCGGCGTAGGCAATCTGTCGATCACTCAGCGGGCCGTTGGCCCCAAAGGAGAACTGCGTCGTGGCCTTGCCTTCGACGCTCAGGCCGAGGTAGCGCTCGGCGGCCCAAGCCAGTCCGTGAAAGAAGCTGAACCCGGTTAGCCCTTGATGCAGCAGGGCATCGGCCAGTTGCGCGTCCCACCAGCGCAACGACCCGACGGCAGCGCCTGCCGCTGCGGCCGGCTCCATCAGATGAGTGTCGATGACCCGGTCGTCAAACGTCGCGTTCCAGGCATCCGATGCTAGATCCGGCACCCGGAGACCCTCGTGCAGCGCTGTTGCCAGCTCCACCAGGTCGTGCCTGCCGACGTCGACGACCCACGCGCGTTCGACACCATCGGGAGAGCGCGTTGCTGCGGAGATCACCCGCAGCTTCGGCACAAGGCCGCGCGTCTCGGCGTCACGCGGCTCAAAATCCGTCTCGGTGTCCACCGCGCGGGCTGCGGACGCAGAAAGTGCATCGACGAAGTCGCCGAGCTGGTCGCGGCTCACGACCGTGATGGGAACCTGAGCTGGGTCTCGCGACGCCTCGGGACGCGGGTCGAGCCGCCGGAGGTCCGCTGGGGTGCGGGCAACATCGGCGGCAGCGTCCACGAGCGCACCCTACGACGAGCCTGTAATGCCCACCGGCCGCCGGCTGACGCAGCCGTTCGGCGAGACTGGTAGGTGCATGTGAACGACGAGGACTGCGCCGACTGCCACTGAGGAGCCAGCTATGCCGATGCAGAATCCGCCTCATCCCGGCGAGATCGTCAAGTGGGAGTGCTTGGAGCCGTTGGGACTCACCGTGAAGCGGGCTGCACAAGGCCTGGGCGTGACACGGCAGGCCCTGTCGAGTCTCGTCAATGGTCGCAGTGGCCTGTCCATTGAAATGGCCTGCCGGCTGTCTGCTGCATTCGGCTCGACGCCAGAGACATGGCTGCGTGTGCAGATGGCTTATGACCTCTGGGAGGCACGTGAACAGCTCGCGTCAGTCGAGGTAGAGCGGTTCTCGGACGCTTCCGCGCTGGCAGCACCCGCTGCGTGATCGCTTGGCCGGCGGGTGGGGCCGGGCGGCTCCACTCAGACAGGGCCGAGCCACTTCAGGGCGCAGCCGCCGGGTACTGGACTTCGATGAAGTCTTCCGGCGAGCCGTCGCCGGCCTCGGTTTCCGCAGTGATGAGCTCGTGCAGTTGCTTGGCAACGGGACCCACGCTGCCGTTGCCGATCGGGGCGCCGTCCCACTCCACGACCGGAAAGACATGGGTGTCGCCGCCGGACATGATGAGCTCAGCGCCGGCGCGAGCCTCGTCGGCTCGCAGCGGTCGCTGCTGCACGTCACGCAGCAAGCCCTCGTCGCGCAGGGGTCCGCGAGCCAGATCCAGCAGGCGCCGCATGGTGGTGCCGTGCAGGATGCCCTCGAACGGGGGAGTGACGAAGACGCCGTCGTGGCTGATGCTGCACACGTTCAGCACGCAGGCCTCGGCGATGAAGCCGTCGTCGTCGACGATGATGCCGAACGTGCCGCCCCCGTCAGCGGCCTCCAGATGGGTCAGGACGTTCAGCAGGTAGTTGTTCGACTTGATCTGGGCCAGCAGCGGCGGTTTCATGGGCGTGTTGCGCACGGTGGCCTCACGGAAGCCGTCCACCATTGGATCGAAACCGCCTGAGCCGAAGCCCATCGGGTCGAGCACGACGCAGTAGAAGCACGGCTCCTCGCACTCGGCGGGCATGAACGAGAACCCGCCTGGGCCCGCCGTCAGCCAGTACCGCATGAGGCCGTCGCGGACACCCGACGAGGCCGCCGTGTCGGCCACCATCTGAATGAGCTCGTCACGGGACCACGGGACCGCCAGACGGGCGCCTTCTGCGCTGGCGAGCAGACGGTCGATGTGGATGCCGAGCCGGTAGAGGCGCCCGTTCACCAGCGAGCAGGTATCGAAAATGCCGTGGCCCCGGTGCACCATGTGATCGTCGAGGGGCACGGTCATGACGGTGGGATCGGTGACGACGCCGCCGAGGTAGGAGCTGAACATGGCGTGGCAACCGCGCTTGCCCCGGCGTCGCGCGGCCATGCGCTCCACGGCTTCGGCGGCACTCAGGACCTGTTGAGCGGGGCGCAGGCCATCGGCTGCCCGGTTGAGCGGTGCGGCGTTGCCGTCCGCGTTCTGGTCGGCGGTTGGGACCGTCCGCAGCGCCACGTGCCGATACTACGTGGATGGCGTCGGTCGGCCCAGGGAGGCTCCGCTGATCTCACGGCGGCCTCGTGCAGATGGCAGAGCGGCGGCCGACCAGCATTCCGCTCGCGTAGCCTCGCAGGGCAATGGCCGATCCGGATGGGGAGGACGCGCCCCCGGTATTCGGGCCGACGGCACTGGCGACGCCGGCCAACCTGGTCACGGTCGCCCGGATCGCAGCCTCTCCGGTGTTCATCGTGATGATCGTGTCGTGGGGGGCACGATGGGCCACGTTCGTCGTCGGCTTTGCCATCGCCATGACCGACTACCTCGACGGCTGGCTCGCCCGCCGTCACGGCACGACGCGCGCCGGCGCTTTCCTGGATCCGCTGGCGGACAAGGTGCTGGTGCTCGGCGGCATGGCGGCGCTCGTGTGGAACGGCCAATTCCACGCTGTCCCGGTCATCGTCATTGCGGCGCGGGAGCTGTTGATCAGCGCCTACCGGTCGCGCGCCGGCCGCCAGGGCATCACGGTGCCCGCCACCAAGCTCGCCAAGTGGAAGACGTTCGTGCAGCTCTGGGCCATCGGCTTCGCTGTCATGCCCCCGTTGGCCACGAACGCCCACTGGGTGGCCACGCTGACGCTGTGGCTGGCGGTGGCGCTGACCGTCTGGACCGGCTGGTCGTACCTGCGGTCGGCTCGCGGCGTGGCCGCCGACCAGCTCGGCGACGGGGCATCCGACTGAACTGCGCGGCCCCTGCGCCTAGGGTCAGCGCTCGTGAAGACCGAGATCGTCGCCGTGGGCACCGAGCTGCTGCTGGGCCAGATCGTCGACACGAACTCCTCGTGGATGGGCGAGCAGCTCGCCCTGGCCGGCATCGACAGCCACTACCAGACGAAGGTGGGCGACAACTGGGACCGCATCGAGGACGCATTCCGGCTGGCGCTTGACCGCAGCGATGCCGTCATCGTGTGCGGCGGCTTGGGGCCCACCCAGGACGACATCACCCGCGAGGTGCTGGCGTCGGTGATGGGGGTCGAGCTGGTGCTCGACGAGCGCATTGCCGAGCGGATCCGGGCCATGTTCGCCAGCCGCAGCCGCCCGATGCCCGAGAACAACCTGCGCCAGGCCATGGTGCCCGTCGGCGCGTCGCCGATCCCGCAGCAGCCGGGCACCGCGCCCGGTCTGGTGGCGCCCATCCGCTGGGTGCGAGGCGTGGGTGCCGTCGCGCCTGGCGCTGAGCCGGCGGAAGGGGCTGAGCTCCTTGACCGGGTGGTGTACGTGGTGCCCGGCGTGCCGTATGAGATGCGCGAGATGATGAACGGCACCGTGCTGGGCGACCTGCAGCGGCGCGCCGGCGTCAGCGCGACCATCGAGAGCCGCGTGCTGCGCACGTGGGGCCAGAGCGAATCGGGTCTGGCGGAGATGCTGGCCGGTCGCATCGACGAGCTGGACGAATCCGGCAACCCGACGCTGGCGTTCCTGGCCAGCGGCATCGAGGGCATCAAGCTGCGGATCACAGCGAAGGGTGCCGACTCGGCCGAGGCGTGGCAGCTCATCGATGCCGAGCAGGCGGTGCTGGAGCCGCTGCTGGGCGACCTGGTCTTCGCCTACGACGACGACAACATGGAGACGGCCGTGCTCGCCGAGTTGGGCCGGCTCGGGCTGACTATGGGTGTCGCGGAGACCATCACCGGCGGCCGCATGGCCAACCGGTTGTCCTCCGCGGAGGCCGCGATGCGATCAGGCACTGCGCCGGGTGGGGCCAAGCTGGGCGATCCTGGCCTAGCGTCCGGTTCTGACGACGCCGAGTCCGATGGCACAGCATCCGACGGCGGTGGACCCGGGACGTTTGCGGGCGGCATCGTCGCCCGCTCAGAGCACTTGGCTGACTACCTGCTGCACGCCGGCTCATCGGAGGTGTCCCCGCTGGGCGATGATCTCGTGCCGCCGCTGGCCTCGGCTGCCGGCGCCGAAGCGCTTGCCCGTGCTGCCCGCCTGCGCACCGGCGCCAGCGTCGGCCTTGCGGTCACTGCAATCGAGGATCGGGCAGCGGCCACGCCGGAGCACCCGTTCGGCACGGCATTCCTGGCCGTGTCGATTTCGGCGCAGCCCGCCCGCGGCGATCTGCCCGCCGTCGAACACCGGGATCACGCCGACGAGATCCGCCTGCCCGGCGACCGCGAGCGGCTTGCCGACTACAGCGCCATCTCGGCGCTCAACCTGCTGCGCCTGATCCTCCAAGACCGCCGCTAGCAGCTTCGCAGCCCCCGGATTCCCATCTGCTTCCGATCTGCCGACTCATCCTGCGCGTCCGGGCAGCCGGGTGGCAGGCTGTCCCGATGCGTTTCGGATTCTGGACGAAGAACGACCAAGAGATCTCGGCGATCATCGAGTGCTGCCAGCACGCGGAAGCCACCGGTTGGGACGGCCTGTGGTTCGCAGATCACTTCATGCCCAATGAGGAGAACGTCGATCAGCCGGTCCACGAGGCCTGGTCAGTGCTTGCAGCGCTTGCGGTCGCGGTGCCCCGGGTGCGCCTGGGCCCGCTGGTGGCCGGCAACACCTACCGCAACCCGGCATTGACGGCCAAGATCGCCACCACCATCGATCACATCTCCGGCGGCCGGGTGGTGCTGGGCATCGGTGCCGGGTGGCAGGAGAACGAGCACGAGGCCTACGGCTTCGACTTCGGCACGCTGCGCAGCCGCATGGACCGCTTCGACGAGGCTGTCGAGATCATCTGCTCGCTGCTGGGCAACCCTCGCACCAACCTGGCCGGCGATCACTACACGGTGACCGAGGCGCCGCTGGATCCCAAGCCGGTGCAGTCGCCGGTCCCGCTGCTCATCGGCGGCGGCGGTCGGAAGCGCACGCTGCGCACCACCGCCCGCTGGGCCACCGAGTGGAACTACTGGGGCATGCCCGACGACATCGCCGACCTGTGCGGCGTGCTCGACGGGCACTGCGAGGCGATCGGCCGCGATCCCAGCGAGATCAGCCGCTCGGCGTGCGCATTGCTGTTCATCAATGAGGACTCGGCCAAGCTGGATCGCTTCCGCTCGATGGACCTGGGACGCGCCACCATCGTCGGCACGCCCGACGAAGTAAGTGAGGTGGTCGAGCAGTACCGGCAAGTGGGTGTGGACGAGCTGATCATCCCCGACTTCACGTTCGGCCCGATGGAGTCCAAGAAACACTCCATGGATCTGTTCATCAACGACGTGGCGCCCAATTTCCGCTAGCTGGCAGGGATCGAGGCGATGCGCCGATTTCTGTGCGAGATCAGACAAGAAAGGGAGCAATGAAGATCGGTCTGTTCCAGATCAACATGGGGGTGCTGGGCGATGCAGCGGGCGCTGAGGGCGCCGGCCGCATTGCCGTGGCCGCCGAGCAAGCCGGCTTCGAGTCGGTGTGGACCGGGGAGCATGTGGTGCTGCCTGACCCGCAGGCGCCGCCGTCTCCGCTGCCGCCGCTGCACCCGATGCTCGACCCGGCGGTCGCGCTTGCATATGTCGCTGCGCTCACCAGCGAGATCAAGCTGGGCACCGGCATCATCATCGTTCCCCAGCGCAACCCGCTGGTGCTGGCCAAGGAGCTCGCCAGCGTGGATGTACTGTCGGGCGGCCGATTGCTGTTCGGCGTAGGCGTCGGCTACCTCGGTCCCGAGTTCGAGGCGCTGGGCATCCCGATGGAAGACCGTGCTCGCCGCACCGAGGAGTACATCGAGGCCATGCGGGCCATCTGGTCGATGGACTCGCCCGCCTATGACGGTGAGTTCGTCAGCTTCTCAGATGTGCAGGCTCGGCCCCGGCCGGTTCAGCAGCCGGGTCCGCCAGTGGTGATGGGCGGCCACACCGCACCCGCATATCGCCGTTCGGTGACCATGAGCGAGGGCTGGTACGGGTTCGCGCTCGACTACGACGGCACCCAGCGCTGCATCGAGGGCCTGTCCGAAGCCGGGGCCCGCTACGACCGGCCCGCCGAGCTCGGCCGGCTCGAGATCACCGTCACGCCACGGGTGCGCCCGACGCCCGAGATGGTCGAGCGCTTCGCCGAGATGGGCGTCGACCGCCTGGTGCTGCTGCCCAATGGTCAAACCGTCGACGAGATCGCCGCGTTTGTCGACCACATCGGCTCGACGATGCTCAGCTGAACCTGGAACTGAACCCCGCCGAGGCCGGGGTTGAAGACTGGCCTACCGCCGTCCCGAAGCGTTCGGGCGGCGAATTGGGGCGCCAGCTGAGACGATGCCCTCGTCCTCGAGCGCATCGATGGCCCCATCGTCAAGTCCCGCGAGGTCGCGTAGCACCTCGCGATTGTGCTGACCCCGGTCACCGGCAACAGCTCCGGGCGCCAGACCGGCATCGGCCTCCCTGAAGCGCCACGGCGATTGCGGGACGGTCAGCGGCGCGGCGGCCTCGCCCCCCACGATGTCGACGAATGCACCACGCTCAGCTGCCCAGTCGGTCGCTGCAAGCTCGGCCACCGTGCGTACTTCGGCTGCCATCACCGACTTCACACCGATCGCCGACTCGACCGCTTCGGCACTGTCGAATTGGCTCACCCACTCGCCGAAGATGGCTTCGATCTCGTCTCGATGCAGAACACGGTCCTCGATGCGTGCAAAACGCGGGTCGTCGCGCAGGTCTGGCCGGTTCATCGCAGCCGCTATCACCTTGAAACCGAAGTTGGCGGTCAGATCGAGCGTCACCGTGACGTGCCGGCCGCTCGACAGCGGGTACACCGCCGCCCAGTTCTGGCCGCCCTTGAAACCGATCATCGGATCCTGGCCGGTCAGGTCGGTCGCGGCCTGGTCGTTGCACATGAGCGTGCTCTCGGCCATCGACACCTCGACGGTCTGGCCGCGCCCGGTCCGCACGCGCATGTGCAGCGCCGCCAAAACGGCTCCTAATGCATGCAGCCCCGTGTAGGTGTCGGCGTGCGACATCGGGTCGTTGCGGTAGGCGTCCCCGCCCCGCCGCCTGGAGACCATCTCGGTCACCCCGGCTTCGGCGTGCAGCACCGACGCGAACGCCCCCCGCCCGCTGCGACTGTTGCCGTGCCCCCAGCCCGACACCGACGCCACGATGATGCCGGGGTTGATCTCGCTGAGCACGTCGTAGCCGAGGCCCAGCTTGTCGAGCACTCCCGGTCGGTAATTCTCCAGCACGATGTCGGCCTTGGGCACCATCGACAGCAGCACGTCGCGGCCTGCGGGCCGGGTCAGGTCCAGCGAGACGCACTCCTTGCCGACGTTGAATTGGGCGAAGTAGGGCGAGAACCCGTCGACGTTGGGAACGATGAACCTGGTCAGGTCGGCATCAGGAGGCTCGATCTTCACCACGCGGGCGCCCAGGTCGGCGAGCAGGCGACCGGTGATCGGCCCCGCCACGGCGCGGGTCAGATCCAGCACGAGCACGTCTTCGAGCGGTCCGTCCACGGCGCATGACGATAGAGCCGCGCGGCGCCCGCTGCCCGCGATCAGCTACCGCTCTCGCCGCCGGCCAGCACCGGCATCCAGACGCTGGGAGGGGACAGCTGCGAGGGCAATCGACGTGCTGGCGCACGGTCGGTGGGTTCGAGCGGCACCGGGTCGCGGGTCAGTCGAGAGATGACCAGCGTTCCGGCCAGGGCGAACACCGCCGCGGCAGCGATGGGCACGAGCGTCCCGCCGGTCTGCTCGTGCAAGTTGAGCATCAGGATCGGGCCCACCATGCTGCCGATGCCGTAGCAGAAGAACAGGCGGCCTAGCACCGACCCGATGCCCGCCACACCGAACAGGTGCGGCGTGACATCGCCCTGCAGTGCCACGAAGCCGCCGTAGCCGACGCCGAGCAGCACGGCGAACGCTGCGATCTGCAGGTAGCGGTCCGAGGCGAAGAACCAGATGACATACGCGACTGGCAGCATCCCGAACGAGATCGTCAGCAAGCGCACCGATCCGAGTGCCCGGGCGAAGCTGGTCAGCAGCAGGCGGCCGACGATGCTCGAGCCGCCGACAATCGAGAGCAGCCACGCCGCTGCGCTGGGGCTGATGTCCACCGAGCGGGCGAAGGGGATGATGGCTGCCAGCGATCCGATCACCGGCACGGCGAACAGCGCGGAGCCGATGGTCAACAGCCAGAACGCCTTCGTCCGGAAGACGCGGCGTACGTGCTCGCGTGGATGAGCAGTTGCGACGATCGGCGTGCGCCGCACCAGCACGAAGCACACGACGAAGGTGATCGCTCCGATGACGGCGAGCCACCGGTAGGCCTCGCGCCAGCCGAGGTGCTCGATCATGCGCTCGGCGAGCGGCACCAGGAACAAGGTGCCCAAACCGGGCCCGGTCGCGACGAGCCCTTGGGACACTGCCCGGTTCCGCAGGAACCACGACGCCGCAGTCGCGAACAGCGGCGAGACGAACAGGCCTGCCCCGAATCCGCAGCCGATGCCGTACACGACGTAGCCGTGCCAGAGCTGCGAGACCGACGACGTCAAGACCAGGCCGGCCACGAACATGGCACCTCCGACCGCGAGCAGCGGCCGTGGCCCCAGCCGGTGCAGCAGCGGGCCCGAGATGATCCCGGTGCTGAAGAACAGCAGCGTGGCGATCCCGATCATGACCGAGGTGCCGCCCTGGCCAGTCCCGAATTCGGCAGACATCGACTCGATGAACGCGCCGAACGTGTAGATGGTGCCGAAGGCCACGCCGCACGACAGGCCGGCGCCGACCGCCACCAGCCAGGCGCGCCACGAGTCGATCAGCTCAGGCTGGCTCGCAAGCGGGGGAGCGGCATCGTCCACAGGAGCGGGATTCAGTCGCCTGTGTCGTCGCAGTCGGTACTGATGCCGGCGACGAGGTCGCCGACCCGCATCTCGCCGTCGCGCGTCTGTCCGCCCAGCTGCAGGAACTGTTCCATGGCGGGTTGCGCCTGAGGGGTGCGCAGAAGCCGCTGGAAGAGGTACCGCTCTTCGAACAGGCCCTCATTGAGAGGGAGTTCGTCGGCCGCATTGACGGCTTGCTTGGCCAGGGCCACGGCTTGGGGCGGGAACTTTGCGATGCGGTGTGCCAGATCGGTCACGAAGGGCCGCAGCTCGTCCGCGGGCAGCGCCCGGTTCAGGTAACCCCACTGCTCGGCCGTGCGAGCATCGACGTCGACGCCGCCGAGGATCACCTCCATGGCACGGCCGCGGCCCACCAGACGGGGGAGGCGCTGGGTGCCGGTGCCGCCGGGCAGGATGCCGATCGGCACCTCCATCTGGTTGATGACGGTGCGGTCGAGCGCACCGAAGCGCATGTCGCACGACATCGACAGCTCGCTGCCGCCGCCGCCGACCCGTCCGCCGATCTCGACGATGGTGGCCTTGGGCATCGTGCGGTACGTCTCGCACATGGCGTGGAAGCCGACATGTTCGGTGGGCCGCTCGGCGGGACCGTCGGTGGGGTAGCCCAAAATCGCTGTCACGTCGAAGTGGGCGATGAAGAAATCCGGGTTGTCGCTGCGCAGCACTACCACCCGGACCGAGTCGTCATCGGCGACATGGACACTGAACTTGGCCAGCTCACGGAACAGCGCAGGTGTCATCACGTTGATCGGCGGGGCGTCGATGGTGGCGAACACGACACCCGCGTCGCGCTCGATGTGCAGCAGCTCGAAGTCGCTGTCGGTCATCGCAGTGGAATTCTCAGCAAGGGGGCTCATGGAGCGCAGCGTGCCACATGGCTGGGTCACTGTGCCTGCCTTGCCTTGACACGAACTGATGTTCGGAACTACATTGCTGTCATTACGGGTCGGCAGAAATTCACCCGTGAGTTGTCACACCCCGCTCCTACGGTGCCCCAAGACGGCATCGCACACCGGGTGCGGCCGAACGGGAGTCCGAGGAGGACGACATGAGCCAGCAGGACACAGAACGGGACCGAGCACTGGATATGACGCTCACGCAGATCCGGCGCCAGTTCGGCGACGGCTCCGTGATGAAGATGGGCGAGAAGCACCACATGGCGGTCGAGGCGATCTCCTCGGGCAGCCTGGCGATCGACTTGGCGCTCGGCATCGGGGGCTTTCCCCGCGGCCGGGTGGTGGAGGTGTACGGCCCGGAGGCATCGGGCAAGTCCACGCTCGCCATGCATCTGGTGGCCGAGGCGCAGCGCACCGGCGGCGTGTGCGCCTATGTCGACGCCGAGCACGCGATGGATCCGGTGTATGCGAAGAACATCGGCGTCGATGTCGACGAGCTGCTGATCTCCCAGCCCGACACCGGCGAGCAGGCGCTCGAGATCACCGACATGCTCATCCGCTCGGGTGCCATCGACGTCGTGGTCGTCGACTCGGTGGCGGCGCTCACGCCACGGGCCGAGATCGAAGGCGAGATGGGCGACACCCATGTCGGCCTGCAGGCGCGCCTCATGTCCCAGGCGCTGCGCAAGCTCACCGCCAATCTGAACAAGACCAAGACGATCTGCGTGTTCATCAACCAGCTGCGCGAGAAGATCGGCGTGATGTTCGGCAGCCCCGAGACCACCTCGGGCGGCCGGGCGCTGAAGTTCTACTCGTCCGTACGCATCGACATCCGCCGCATCGAGGCCATCAAGGTCGAGGGCGAGGTGGTGGGCGGTCGCACACGCGTCAAGGTCGTCAAGAACAAGGTGGCGCCGCCCTTCCGCCAGGCCGAGTTCGACATCATGTACGGGCAGGGCATCAGCCGTGAGGGCTCGCTGCTCGATGTAGGCGTCGAGCACGGCATCGTCAAGAAATCTGGCGCTTGGTACACCTACGAGGGCGAGCAGCTGGGCCAAGGCCGCGAGAACGCCAAGAAGTTCCTGATCGCCAATCCCGAGGTCACCGTCGAGATCGACGGCCGGATCCGTTCGGCGCTCGGCATCGGCGCCGACGGTGACGCTGACGGCGATGCCGACGTGCTCGACCGCCTCGACGATGCGCAGTCGTCGCGCAATGAGGGCGCCAGCGTCGACTGACCCGCACCACGGTGTTGCCCTAGCCTGATCCGGTCCCGGTGTACGGGACGAGTCGGTCTCGACCGGGGAGTGACACGTGGCGCAGAAGAGCGGCAAGCCGCAGAATGTCTTCAACTTCGACTACTCCCGTGAGGTCGACGGCCGTCCGCCGCAGTCGTACTACGACGACATCAAGCAGCGGTTCGCCGAAGAACGCGACCTGCGGCTGAACTACCGGCCTCCCGGCACGCAGATCTACACGTCGGACCTCGTTGGCGAGTTCGCCCGCTACGAGGAGGATCCGTACGCGACCGAGCGCATCGAGCGCCCGCCCGTACGCGATGAGGTGGAGGTGCTGTTCATCGGGGGCGGGTTCTCGGCGCTGCTGACCTCAGCCCGGCTGCGCCAGAAGGGTGTCGAGAGCATCCGCATCGTGGAGCGTGGCGCCGATGTCGGCGGCACGTGGTACTGGAACCGGTACCCGGGGGTGGCCTGCGACGTCGTCTCGTACGACTACCTGCCGCTGCTGGACGAGACCGGCTATGTGCCGACCCGGCACTACGCCACCGGCGACGAGATCTACGAGTACTGCCAGCTCATCGCCCGCAAGTACGACCTCTACGACCTGGCGATGTTCCAGACCACGGTGACGTCGACCGTCTGGGACGGCGACGCCGAGGTATGGCGCGTCGGCACCGACCGCGGCGATGAGATCACGGCCCAATTCGTCATCTGCGCCAATGGGACCCTGGCCAAACCGAAACTGGCCGTCATCGAAGGCATGGAGCGGTTCGCCGGGCACTCCTTCCACACATCGCGGTGGGACTACGACTACACCGGCGCAGATCTCGAGAACCTCGCCGGCAAGCGGGTCGGCATCATCGGCACCGGCGCCACGGCGGTGCAGGCCATCCCGCAGCTCGGCGAGATGGCCAAAGAGCTCTATGTCTTCCAGCGCACGCCGTCCTCGATCGACATCCGGGACGACTGGGAGACCAATCCGGAGTGGGCCGCGAAGCTCAAGCCGGGCTGGCAGGCTCGCCGCCGCGAGCGAGCGATGGCCGGGCCTCGCCTCAGCGACGAGCAGAAGGCTCGCCGAGCGGCAATGTCGCGCGAGGAGAAGATCCGTCGGCAGGAGAACGCCAATATCGACGCCATGATGCGCATCCACCGGCGCATCGACGAGGTCGTCGAGGACCCCGGCACCGCCGAAGCGCTCAAGCCCTGGTACATGCTCATGTGCAAGCGGCCGTGCTTCCACAACGACTACCTGCCCACGTTCAACCGGCCGAACGTGCACCTCGTCGACACCCAGGGCAAGGGCATCACCCAGATCACCGAGCAGGGTCCGCTGTTCGAGGGCGTGCAATACGAGCTGGACCTGCTGATCTACGCCACCGGCTTCGAAGTGCAGCGCACCGGCATCTACAACCGCATCGTCGGCGAGAACGGTTTGGAGCTGAACGACAAGTACGCAGACGGCATCCGCACGCTGCTGGGCATCCACACTGCCGGCTACCCGAACCTGTTCATCATGGGCGGCTATCAGGCGTTCTTCGCGTTCAACCTCACCGACGTGCTCAACAGCCAGGGCGAGCACATCGCCGAGTGCATCGACTTCGTGCGCCGGGGCGGCCTGCAGACCATGGACTGCCTGCCCGAGGCTGAGGAATGGTGGGTGCAGCAGGTCATCGCCAACCGCGGCAAGACCACCCGCAACCGCGACTGCACCCCCGGCTACTACAATTTCGAGGGCGCCGAGAACCGCCGCCAGGACGGCAACTTCAACGGCAACATCAAGCAGTACCTGGGCTTCATGTCCCACGCCCGCGAGAACATGTCGGAGAACTTCGCGTTCACCAATCGCTGAGCCCGCCAGCGGCCCACGCACCCGCCCCTAGCCTTGGCGCCGTGGCTGCAGGGACCGAATTCGGGCACGGCGACGGCCGGCGCAGCTACTTCGTGCGCACCTACGGGTGCCAGATGAACGAGCACGACTCCGAGCGCATCGCCGGCTTGCTCGAAGCCGACGACTTGGTCGCGGCGCCCACGATGGCCGACGCCGATGTCATCGTGCTCAACACCTGCTGCATCCGTGAGAACGCGGACAACAAGCTCTACGGCCAACTCGGGCACCTCAAGCGCCTCAAGGAGGAACGGCCCGAGGTGCAGATAGCCGTCGCCGGCTGCCTGGCGCAGAAGGACCAGGACCTCGTGCGCCAGCGGGCACCCCACGTCGACGTGGTGTTCGGCACGCACAACGTGGCTCGTGCCGCCGACTTGCTGACCGAGGCACGCGTTTCGGGACCGGTGACGGAGATCCTGGCCGAGTCCGATGAGTTTCCCTCGGCGCTGCCCGTGCGGCGAGATGCCCAGCACGCCGCATGGGTCACGATCCAGATCGGCTGCGACAACACCTGCGCCTTCTGCATCGTGCCTTCGGTGCGGGGCCGGGAGATCTCCCGGCCCTTCGGCGAGCTCATCGACGAGGTGCACCGCCTCGCAGCCGACGGCGTCAGCGAGGTGACCCTGCTGGGTCAGAACGTCAACAGCTACGGCCGCGACATCACGCTCGCGCTGCGCGGGGCCAATGGCCATGTTCCCGCGGATGCGGTGTGGCGAGCCGGCGGAGCGTGGGCATCCGGTCGGCGCACGGCCCGGCCGCTCTTCGGAGCCCTGTTGCGTGCCGTGGGTGAGGTCGAGGGCATCGAGCGGGTGCGATTCACCAGCCCGCACCCGAAAGACTTGCGAGCCGATGTGATCTCGGCCATGGCCGAGACGCCTGCCGTGTGCGAGCACCTGCATCTGCCGCTGCAGTCCGGCAGCGATGCGGTGCTGAGGGCGATGCACCGCGGCTACACCGCACAGCGATTCCTTGACCGGTTAGGCGCAGCCCGCGCAGCCGTCGACGATCTGGCCGTCAGCACCGACATCATCGTGGGCTTCCCGGACGAGTCAGAGCGGGACTTCGCCGAGACTCTGGAGGTGGTCGCGGCGGCCCGCTTCGACAGCGCCTTCACGTTCGTCTTCTCGCCGCGGCCCGGAACCGAGGCCGCAGAGCTGGCCGACCGGTTCGTCGCCCCTGCGGTGGCAACAGAGCGCATGGAGCGGCTGCGAACCGTGATCGAGCGCTCCGCACGCCTCGGCAACGAATCCCGCATCGGACGCATCGAAGAAGTCCTCGTCGAGGGACCGTCCAAGCGGGATCCGGCCATCCTCACGGGCCGGACCCGACAGAACCGCCTGGTCCACTTCTCAGCCTCCGAACCGCTGCGCACCGGCACCTACGCACGGGTGCGCGTGCGAGAGGCGGCCACCTTCCACCTGAGCGGCGAGCTGGTGGAGGTGACGGCGCCGGCACGGCACCGCACCCGCATTCCGGTCGCCGCTCGCTGAGCCGTTCGCTGCGAGGCATGCCATGGGCGGCGACCCCATCGAGCCGCCGCTGGTGATCGTCGGCCCGACAGCGACGGGCAAGTCGGCGCTGGCGCTGGAGTTGGCGCGACGTGCCGTGGCGTCAGGCTCGGCGAGCCCGATCGAACTCGTGTCGGTCGACTCGATGCAGGTGTACCGGGGGATGGACATCGGCACCGCCAAGCCCAACGCCACCGAGCAGGCGGAGGTTCGGCACCACCTCATCGATCTCGTCGATCCAGCGGAGCGCTTCACCGTCGTCGACTATGCGACGGCCTTCGAGACGGCCATAGCCGACATCGCCGGCCGCGGCGCGGTCCCGCTGCTGGTCGGCGGCACCGGCCTGTACCTGCGTGCCGTCATCGACGGCCTCCGGCCGCCGCCCGAGTTCGCCGACATCGCCGCCGAGCTCGAAGCCGAAGCCGCTGTGATCTCCGAACCGGCAGCCGCACTCGACGTGGGCACGGCCGCGCTGCACCAGCGCCTTACCGAGCTGGACCCGCTGGCCGCATCACGCATGGAACCGACGAACCTGCGCCGGATCGTGCGCGCACTGTCGGTGTGCCTCGGAACCGGCCGGCCGTTCTCGTCGTTCGGGCCGGGCCTGCAGACCTACCCCGAGGTGCCCTTCCGGCTCGTGGGCATCAACCTGGACCGTGACCGGCTCGATGAGCGCATCGCCGAGCGATACCGGCAGCAGCTAAAGCACGGCTTTCTGGAAGAGGTTCGCAACTTGGCAGAGGGAGCGTTGTCTCGCACAGCAGCGCAGGCCCTGGGCTACAAGGAACTGCGCGCCCATCTGGCGGGGGAGTGCACGCTGCACGAGGCACTCGAGACGGCCATCGCACGCACCCGGCGATTCGCTCGCCGGCAGGCGCGTTGGTTTGCCCGAGACCCCCGGATCACGTGGATTCCGCACGGGAGCGCCTCGGAGATGGCTGACGAGGTGGCCCAGCTTGAGACTTGACCGCCGCGGCCACGCCAAAGCCTCAAGTCGAGATTGAAGCTTCAGTCGAGGCGGGCTTCGACCAGTTTGAGCGCGTCTTCGGTCAGCACCGCCGCAATCCTGACGTAGCCCGCAGCAGCGGCTCCGTAGAATTCGCCTGGCGAGACCAGAATGCCCGCCTCGGCGAGCAGCGTGCGAGTGAACGTCCAGGCGTCGCCGCCGGGAGCAGCGGCCCACAGGTAGAACCCCCCTCGCGGAAGCGGGGGCTCGGGGCCGAAGCGGCCGACGATGCGCGCCAGGCGCTCCAGGCGGCTGCGGTATCGCTCTCGTTGCTCAGCGACATGGGTCTGGTCGGCGAGTGCTGCGACGGCCGCTGCCTGGGCCGGGCCTGGGACCATGAAGCCGGCGTGCTTGCGAACCTCCCGCAGGTAGTGCACGAGCTCGGGATCGCCTGCGTAGAAGCCCACTCTCACGCCGGCCAGGTTGGATCGCTTGGACAGCGAGTGAACGGCCACCACGCCGGCCGTTTCTGCGCGCGGAGAGCGGCCGGCAGCGGTGCCAGCGTCGGTCGGCGACAGGATCGTCCGGGGCGAACCGTCCCAGGTGAACTCGGCGTAGCACTCATCGCTGAACACCGGCACGCCTCGCTCCCGGCCCCACCTCGCGGCCTCGGCGAGATCATCGAGGCCGCCGGCGGGGTTGCCCGGTGTGTTGACCCACAGCACCAAGGCCCGCTCGGCATCGGACTCGGAGATCGCGTCGAGCCGGATCGACCAGTGTTCGTCCGCGGGCACCGGCACCGCCCGGCACCCGGCCAGCTCAGCCCCCATGGCGTAGCTGGGGTAGCTGATCTCGGGAAACAGCACGGTGTCGCGTCCGGGGCTGCGCAGGCGCAGCCAGTGCGGCAGCCCAGCCACGAACTCTTTCGAGCCGATGGTGGCCGCCACCTCTGTCGCGGCGTCCACCTGCACGCCGAGCCGTCCTTCGCACCAACGCGCAGCTGCCTCGCGCAGCTCGGGGGTGCCGATCGACGGCGGGTAGCCGCGCTCGGTATCCGAACCGCCGAGAGCAGCCAGCACGGCAGGCGTGGGGGGATCCACCGGTGTGCCGATCGAGAGGTCCACCAACCCGCCGTCGTGCCGATCTGCCAAGGGCTTCAGCTCGTCCAGCCGGTCATAGGGGTACGCAGGCGGGACGTACCCCTCCGAGGCGTGCGAACTCACGCCGACATCATCGCCCATGCAGAGTGTGTCGAGTCGATCCTGGCATGTGCGGACAGCCTGTCGACTCGGATGCCTATCGTGAAGGGCGCTCATGACTAGGCCTCGAGTTGCCTCCAGCGGCGCCGTCTCGGACGAGGACAGGGGCCTGTCGCGTGACCTGACGCACTGGCTGGTCGGGCTGCTGGCGTTCTACGCCGTCGTTGTCGTGGTGAAGTCCGTCACGGTCGCGATGGCCTACTTCCGGTTCAACGAATCGACCACCGAGGACGAGCTGGCGACCATCGCGCGCGAAGCCGACGTGGTCGAGCTGTTCGAAGCCGTGTACCTGCCGATCTTCGTGCTCTTCGTGGTCTGGACGCTCAACGCGCATCGAGTGTCACGGCAGCTGTGGGCCTACGACCGACGCTGGCGATCAGCGTGGGCGGTCGGCGGCTACTTCGTGCCGGTCCTGTGGTTCGTCATCCCGCCGAAGGTGTTGGCCGAGATCTACCGGATCGCGAACGCCGAGCGAACCGACGGCACTGTCGACAGCAGTTGGGCAGACGTCCGCACGCCGCCCCTTCTGGTTGCCTGGTGGATCGCGTTCGCGTATGCCTCCGTGGCCGGCGGTGTCAGCACAGCAGTCATCGAGCTGTCGTCCGTCACGGCGGGGAGCTATCGCGTCGCGAGGGTCGAGTCGGCCCTCGGGTGGTCCATCAGCGCCAACGTCGTCGCTGCCGCATCGGCGGTGATGGCAGCTGTGTTCATTGCCCAGCTCGGCCGTCGGCTGCAGAATCCGGCGAGCGGCTAGTTCGCTGCGCTGGCCGGCCCGCTTGGCAATGACGGCGATTCGCTCATCACGTGTTCGACGTCATCGTCAGCGGTGCCAGTTGCGAATTCAGCGAACAAGCTGCGGGAGGCATCGTCGAGCCGTGCGCGTACGACGGTCCCGTCATCGTCGTGGGTTTCCGACAGCACCTCGCCCTCGCGGTGCACCGCTGCGAGGGCGTCGCCGCGGGAGTAGGGGATGCGCAGCTCGGTCACCTCGGTGAGGTGCCGGAGGCGGTCGCCGACTGCGAGCAGAAGACCCTCGATGCCGTCGCCGCTGCTGGCCGAGATCGCCTGGGATCCCTCGTGCCGTTCGAGCAGATGCCTCACGGTGCCGTCGTCGGCCATATCGCACTTGTTGAACGCGATGAGTTCGTCGACCTCCCCGGCGCCGATCTCACGCAGCACCGAACGCACGACGTCGATGTGCATCTCCGGCTCCGCCGCGGAGGCGTCGACCAAGTGGACCAGCAGGTCGGCTTCGGCCACCTCCTCGAGTGTTGACATGAACGCCTCGACCAGCGAGGTGGGCAGCTTCTTGATGAAGCCGACGGTGTCGGTGACCAGCACCGTCTCGCCACCGGGCAGTTGCAGGCGTCGGGTGGTGGCGTCGAGCGTCGCGAACAGCCGGTCTTCCACGAGCACGTTCGCTCCGGTGAGTTGCCGCAGCAGGGTCGACTTGCCGGCGTTGGTGTAGCCGACGATTGCCACTGTGTGATAGCGGGAGCGCCGCCGCGACTTGCGCTGGTTCAGTCGGGTGCGACGCAGCCCGCGCAGGTCTTTCTCCAGTCGCGCCAGCCGTCGCTGGATCCGCCTGCGATCCACTTCGAGCTGGGTCTCGCCCGGTCCCCGGGTGCCGATGCCGCCGGCCTGCTGGGACAGCTGCTGGCCACGGCCCCGCAGGCGGGGGAGCCGGTAGCGAAGCTGTGCCAGCTCCACCTGCGCCTTGCCCTCAAGCGTCGTGGCGTTCTGGGCAAAGATGTCGAGGATGACTGCTGTGCGGTCGAGCGCTGTGCGCTTCAGAATCCGCTCCAGGTTGAACTGCTGCGCCGGCGACAGCTCGTCGTCGAACACCACCGTGTCCGCATCGTGTTCGAGCGAGGCATCCAGGATCTCGTCAGCCTTCCCCCGCCCCACAAACGTCGCAGGGTCAGGCGCATCCCGCCGCTGAACGATCCGCTCCACCGGATCCGCCCCAGCGGTGTCCACCAACCGCTCCAGCTCGTCGAGGTTGGCGTCAACCTCGTCAGCAGTCCGTTCCGCCAGCTGCACCCCGACCAGCACGATCTGCTCCCGGAACGCCCGGTCGATCAGCCCCGACTCAGCCCCACCGAACTCCCCGAACGCCCCGCGATGCGACTCGTCCGCCGTTCGGCCCACGTCGTCAGCCTCAGCCATCACGCACCCAGTGATGTCGCGCCCAGCGGCCACTCGTGGTCACTGAGGTGCTCAACCGGGACGCTGAGGACTGGATGGTCGTCATCGCCATCAATCGAGATGGTCGCCTCGCCACCGGGCATTTCAACGACCGTAGGGGAGCTTGGTTCGACGAGATTCCAGCACCTTGCCAGCACAGCGGCAGTCACAGCGCCTGTGCCACACGCTTGCGTCAAGCCCGCGCCGCGCTCCCATACAGACATGCCAATCGACGACGGGCGTGCCGAAACTGGGTCTTCGTCCTCGGCGCACCAGATGAACTCGACGTTTATGCCTTCAGGAAAATGCGATTCGAATCCAGCGCCTAGGCGGGCGGTCTCGCGTGGGTTCATTCGCCGGCCAGTGTTGATGACCAGGTGCGGATTGCCGACATTTCCAGTGTCCCGCTGGGTGCTTCCGAAGGACGCACGGATCTGCTCGTCAAGCTCGGCCCTAATGACTGGTCCAGGGCCGACATTGGGCATGTGGACCTCGGCGAATGGACGCACAAGCGTCGGCGAACCGCTCGATGCGGTGGCCAACTCGGCATCCAACGTCACTTGCCTCGTTCCGTCCACCGTGTCGACGGTGAGTTCAAGAATGCGGCCGGGAACCTCAACGCTCTCATCCAATTGCATGGCCGAAAGAAGCCCGCGAGCTACCTCATGGGCCAAACAGGCGAGTCCGTTTCCACTCACCTCCGCTGACGACCCGTCCGAATTCAACAGCTTCATCCGGACCTGCCTGGCTTGTGCGCCGGAATCCGACTTGACTGCCTGCGGCGCCGAGTTCGGCCGTGCGGCACTCAGGTCGGTGGCCAGGATCAAGCCGTCTGCACCGATACCAGAGCCTCGATCGCAGAGCTGCGACGCCAGAATTGGCCACGCGAGCCCGCTCGCGGCAAGTGCATCCTGCTGGTCCGGCTGCAGGAGCGCAATCAGGAAGTCATTGCCGAGAGCCTGGTGCTTTGCAACATGGAGCGTGTCCACGGCTCCATTGTCACACCTAGACCCCGAAATCCACGAGCGAATTGCTGCGCACGGCGAGGAACCGAGTCAACCAGGGGTGGGCGGGGGCAGGGGTGCCCACGCGCAGTTCGCAGCGCCACAACCCATCCACCCTGCAACGGGCGGCGCTGCGCATGTCTGAGCATGGGTGCGCCTGCCCCCGTCCACCCCGGGGCGACAGGCAGCAAACACCCAGCGAGTTACTTCGTAGGTTCGCGCTGGCCGTAGCCCTTGAAGGTGTCGCCGATGGCCGTCGCAACCGACGCCAGCTTCGAGCGTCCCTCGTTCAGCCGGGGCGCCATCGCCGTCAGACCCTCGACCGTCCAGCGGCCCTCGGTGACGATGATGTCGTCGTCCGACAGCGACCAGCCCTGGTACAGGCCCACCTCGTTGGCTCCCACGTGGAAGACGCCACCGGTGAACGGGCACTCAGCCGTGGACAGGTACGCCACCAGCGGGCTGACGTTGGCCGGGTCGTACACGTCGAACTGCGCGGGGTCGTCCGGTGCCTTCACCACGTCGCCGAGCCCCGGCGTCTGCAACGTCAGGCGGGTGCGCGCAACCGGCGCCAGGCAGTTGACCCGCACCCCATAGCGAGCCAGCTCGCCGGCAGCCACCAGTGTCATGGCGGCGATGCCCGCCTTGGCGCCTGAGTAGTTGAACTGGCCCAGGTTGCCCAGCATGGCCCCCGACGCGGTGTTGATGATCGAGCCGCTGACTTCCTTGCCCGCCTTGGACTGCTCTCGCCAGTACGCGGCGGCCCAGCGAGTGGGACAGAAATGGCCCTTCATGTGCACTTCGACGACGGCGTCCCACTCCGGCTCGGTCATGTTGACCACGACGCGGTCGCGCAGGATGCCGGCATTGTTGACCAGCACGTGCAGGTCGCCGAATGCCTCGACGGCCTCGTTCACCATGCGCTGGGCGCCCTCCCAGTCGGTGACGCTGTCGCCGTTCGCCACGGCCGCGCCGCCCATGGCCTCGATCTCAGACACCACCTCTTGGGCCGGTCCTTGATCGGCGCCTGTGCCGTCGGCGGATCCGCCGAGGTCGTTGACGACGATCTTCGCCCCCTCCGACGCCATCAGCAGCGCATGCTCACGGCCGATGCCCCGGCCGGCGCCGGTGATCAGCACGACCCTTCCGTCAAGTGCACCCATGTTGTTCTCCGGTCTCGCGCAACTCTGGAGCGGATGACCGGGGTCGAACCGGCGACCTCAACCTTGGCAAGGTTGCGCTCTAACCAACTGAGCTACATCCGCGCGGCGGATCACTGTAGCAAGCGCCCGTCGGCAGGCGTCAGCCGCAGCGGCGCTTGGATTCGGCGTGCCGCTGCCGCCCGCCTCGGCTATTCGGCAGGCGGCCGCAGGTCGATGCGCAGCGTCAGGATCCCGTCGTCGAGCGTGGCGGTGGCGTCGCCGATCATGGCGTAGTCCATGAAGTCCAGCTCGGCCTGGCGGATGAAGTGGCGTCGCTCCTCGCCGCCGATGGCGGGCAGATTGCGCTTGCGCACCGCCTCGGCACGCTCAGCGAAGCGGGTGATCATTTCTTGGGGATCGAAGGATTCGCTCATGTCGTTCTGGCTCTCATGATGGCTCGGCCGCGGTGCTCACGTCACCTTGCCACCGTCGCGGGGCCGTTCGCCGCAGGTACACGACGAACCCGGTTCCGCACGCCATGGTGAGCAGGCCCAGCACTGTCACCACCAGCCACCACACGCCCAAGCCCGATCCGACGGCCTCCGACGGCACCGTCGCATGCCCGTCGGCCAGCAGCGCCACGCCGCTGCCGATCAACGGGTGGCTCCCGTGGTTCCCGCGTCGCTCTTGTAGATGTCATCGATGAATTCGCCCATCGGCGGGCCGGTCTGGTCAGGCTCGGTGAGGAAGCCGTCGTGGCCGTTGTCGCTGTCGATGTCGACGTGCTCGACTCGCATCGTGGTGCGGCGTGTCAGGGTCTCCACGATGCGCAGCTGCTGAGGCCGCGGGTACAGGAAGTCGGTGCGGACGCTCATCACCATGGTCGGCGCGACGATGCGCCCGAGGGCCGCGTCAATGCCGCCCCGGCCGCGGCCGACGTCGTGCAGGTCCATGAGCTTGTTCAGCACCAGGTAGGTGTTGGCGTCGAAGCGGGGCACGAACTTGGCGCCCTGGTAGTCGAGATAGCTCTCCACGTCGAAGCGCTGTTCGAGCCGCAGCGGCAGCACCGGGTCTTCGCTGTGGCGGGAGAATCGACGATCGAACTCGTCGCCCGAGCGGTAGTGGATCATCGCGATCCGTCGTGCATTGGCCAGGCCCAGATGCGGCCCGTCGCCGTCAGCAGCGTCGTAGTAGCGGCCGCCACGGAACTTGGGATCGTCCCAGATCGCCTGGCGGCCCACCTTGCTCCAGGCGATCTGCTGTGCCGATGCCTCGGCCGCGGACGCGATCACGACCAGCGAGCCGACCCGCTGGGGGTAGGTGATGCCCCACTCCAGCACGGTCATGCCGCCCATGGATCCGCCCACTACCGAGAGCCAGCGGTCGATGCCCAGGTGCCGGCCCAGGGCCCACTGGGACCGCACGATGTCGCGGTTGGTGACGACGGGGAAGTCGGGCCCGTAGCGCTCGCCCGTAGCCGGGTTCACCGACGAGGGGCCGGTGCTGCCTTGGCAGCCGCCGAGCACGTTGGCGCACACCACGAAGTACCGGTTGGTGTCCAGCGGCCGGCCGGGGCCGATGAAGTCGTTCCACCAGCCTTCGGTGGGCTGCGACGGCGGATGTGCCAGGCCATGTGCATGCGCGTCGCCGGTCAGTGCGTGGCACACGAGCACGGCGTTGGCGGCATCGGCGTCGAGCGCGCCCCAGGTCTCGTAGGCCAGCACTGGCTGGTGCAGCACGCCGCCGCCCTCGAGCGTGAAGGGCCGATCCGGCGACAGCTCGAAGAACTGCCGCTCAGCCGCGCCGAGGCCCGGGTGCCATGCACCCGAGGCGGGCAGCGGCCAGGCTGCCGCATCGTCGTTCGGGGCACCTGAGCGCCTCGCACTGTCCACAGCTGAGCCTTCGTCCTGGGCCTTCGATTCCGGGGCCGGGTTCCAGCGGCCAGATTGCCGCTGGATAGGCAAGGGTACCGGCCCTCTCTGGCCTGTCTAAAGCGGATTTCAGCGGCTGGCGTTGGCGGTGTTGATGTTGTCCGGACCGGCTGCGAACGCTGCGAGATCGTCGAGCCGCTCGTCGTTGGAGAACACGTCGTGCAGGCGCAGCCGCAGGCCGAGCCGGCGTTGGAGCTGGCGGACTTCAAGCTCTTCGTCCCACAGGAACATCGTGACGGCGGTGCCGCTGCGACCCGCTCGGGCGGTCCGCCCGGAGCGATGCAGGTAGGTCTTGTGCTCGGGCGGCACGTTGTAGTGCACCACCACGTCGACCTCGTCGATGTGCAGCCCGCGGGCAGCGACGTCGGTGGCGACCAGTGCGGCCAGCTTGCCTTTGGCGAAGTTGGCCAGCGCACGTTCACGCTTGACCTGGGGGAGGTCGCCGTGGATGGCGCCCGCTTGCACACCGGCCTCGCGCAGCTCACGGGTGAGCTGGTCGGCACCCCGCTTCGTACGGGTGAACAGCAGTGTGCGGCCGTTCGCCTCGATGATGCGTGCCGCGACCCGCACCCGGTCCATCTTGTGCACCGAGAGGAACAGGTGGCCCATCTCCGAGACCGTCACCTCGCGCTCGGTCACCTCGTGGAAGACCGGGTCTCGCAGGTGCCGTTTCACCAGCGTGTCCACGACGCCGTCGAGCGTCGCCGAGAACAGCAGCGTCTGGTGCTGGCCGTCGATGTGGCGCAGCACCCACTCGACCTGGGGCAGGAACCCCATGTCGGCCATGCGGTCGGCTTCGTCCACCACCACACGCTGGATGCCCGACACGTTGACGGCGCCGCGGTCGATGAGGTCGATCAGCCGGCCGGGCGTGGCGATGACGACGTCCATGCCGCCCGCCAGAATCTCGATCTGCCGGTCGAGGTTGGTGCCGCCGTAGGTGGCGATCGACCGCAGGTCGGCGGCCTTGGCCAGCGGCTCGACCACCGCGGCGATCTGGTTCGCGAGCTCGCGGGTCGGCGTGAGCATGAGCGTGGTGGGGTGGCCGTCGGCGGCACGCGGCGTCAGCGCCAGCATCGGCAGGCTGAACGCCAGCGTCTTGCCGGAGCCGGTCTTGGCCTTGCCGCAGACGTCCCGGCCGGCGAGCGCCTCGCCGATGGTCAGTTCCTGTATGGCGAACGGCTCGGTGATGCCTTGGTCAGCCAGGGTGTCGCACAGGGGCGCAGGTACGCCTAGGTCAGTGAATGTTGTCACGGGGGTCTCTTCGAAGGATGTGGCCCAGAAGGTTGCGGCGCCGCGAGCTCGGCTGCGGCAACGCTGGGCAGTGGGGCCACACGGCGAACTGCCTTGGCTGCCGAGTGTATGGGAGAAGCGGAGCCCGACGGCGGAGGCAGGGCCGCTGACGTCGGCAAATGCCGCCGCCAGTCGGGGAGCAGGCCACTACCCTGCGAAGGCCTAGGCGGAGTGGCCGAGTGGTTAGGCAGCGGCCTGCAAAGCCGTGTACGCCGGTTCGAATCCGGTCTCCGCCTCGCTGGCCGCCTGGGCCTCGAACGGGATCCGGGCGCAGGCCGGGCGATGCGGGCAGGGTGCTAGCTTGAATCACCCTCCGGGCGATTGGC
This sequence comes from Candidatus Poriferisodalis sp., assembly GCF_965208555.1. Classification (GTDB taxonomy): domain Bacteria; phylum Actinomycetota; class Acidimicrobiia; order Acidimicrobiales; family Poriferisodalaceae; genus Poriferisodalis. The sequence goes on from NZ_OZ242342.1 coordinate 2,909,368, forward strand.
GCAGTTGGTTAGCGCGCTTGCATGACACGCAAGAGGTCACAGGTTCGACTCCTGTATCGCCCACACCGGGGCTGTTCGCGAGTTGGCTCGTAGCGCGCTGTGAGCTACCCCCGCCAGGACGGCGCTGACGATGGGGCCACGCATATCTGCACATCGCCGTCGAAGACCGCTTGCAGGTTGCCCATGTCAAAGCGCTCGACGATAAATGGGCGAACACCCTGTGCATCGCTAGCCGTCCGTGATCCGGGGATGGCACACCAGACCACCAGTGTTCACATTGGCTAGAGAGAACTAACCTGACCACTTGTCGACAACAAGTGCACAGAATGCGACAAAAATCCCGACCGCGACGAATAGACAGAGCCATTGCTCGCGAGCGCGCTCAAAGCGCCTGTCTGCCTTGAGCTCCAATGCCATGTTTGGACGGATGTCGTCAACTTGACCGTCGAAAATGGCGCTATCGCGCTCGCGCCTCATGTCAATCAAGTTAGTCATAATGAATAGAGTTGTTGCTGAGAATAGAATTGCAAAGACGTCGACTAGGATGGCACCAAGGCCAACCGTAACAGGACGTGCGAGTAGTCCTAGCGCCACTACTAGCCCTCCGAGATTCATCAAGGCAATAAGCTCCGGAAAATCTCTGCCCCTTTGCTTGCTCCTAAAGTAGCCATCAAGTGCAATCTCTGCGTCGCCAAGTTTCTGTGATATCTCCTGACTCCCCATCCATTCAGGCTCAGAATGTGCATCCTGTCGCTCGTCGATCAGCTCGGGACTCTCATCACCTGAATTGAAATCTCGCTTCGCGTGAGACTCCAGATTCGTTCTGAGAGAACTCAGTTGTCCACGCAAAGTTCGATATCGTTCGACGACCTCCGCTAGACCACGGGAATGATCTAGTTCCCACAGGGTGCGTCGACCCTCAGCGTCTGCAAGCGATCGTCGTTCAGCGCTCTCTAGTGTTCGGGCGATCTGCACTAGCGCGTCCTCTTCATAGAGTGCACGTTCGCCTACTCTCGACACTCGAAACGACAGCAACAGTGCAAAGACAGTAGCAGACAATGCCAGGATGCCCCACACATCTGAGGTCGACCATACGAATCCATCGATGCCTGATTGCATCACAATTTCATCCCGGTATAGCACAAATGTGCCGCAAGACCAGAGAGCAATCACCAATGTGGCGTAGCCCCAACGATTAACAGCCAACTCTCGCCCGGAAACGAGGCTAATGGCCAATGGTGGTTCGGGATCAAAATTGATTAGTACGCCTACAGCAACTACGGCTGCTGTACCAACCACAAGAGACCTTAAGTCAAATATGCCTGGCGCGTCACTCAACCATGCGATGCTTCCGGCATCGCCAATGAACTTGACCAACTGTAGGGCCAATAACGCCACTATCGGTGAAAGATAAGCGACAGCGTTGATCCCCGGGTTGCTGCTTTGCCGATTTGCGATCCGCACTTGTGTGCTCGTGACTGTTCGAAACACTATTCCGCCGGCGAGAGCCGATACAAGTGGTATGAGGCCGTGCGAACTCCACTCAAAACTCCAGTCGAGCGCGATGAGGACAATACCGAAGACGATCGCGCTGATTGACTGTGCCAGAATGGCCCCGGCAACATCGAATCGTGATGACTCAACATCGCCGTTTATTGAAACTCTCAACTTGAGGCGTCGAGCCCAAGCAAAATTTGTCGCCGTCAATGCAACTGCGAGAGCGGCGCCAATGCCGAGCAATCCGCCGAGTACGGTATCTGACCACGACAATGCCGAAACGTCATCAGGCTGCCGCTGACCGAGAGTGACGATACCTACGCCGGTGATCGCAAGAAGTATGAGAGATACTGTTCTGCTGGTCGGACGATCCCACTTGTGTTCTGTCGCCCCGTATTCTTTCATTTCGACAGAGCGTGTGGTTAGGTAGAGAGAGAATGCCCACGGGAGTGCCCAGGCATTAAACAGGACGGTCGCTGCCGCCATTCCAATATGGTTAGCAGACCACGCAAATAGGAAGTAATTCAAGTGGCCAAGAACCGCTGCTAAGGATGACCAATGTAGGAGTTGATGTCTTGTAAGTACGTGCGAACGCAAGAATCCCAGTGATGAATATTCAGGGTAGTTTCGGCGCAGATACGAAAACGTGCCGATACCGAGACCTAGAGTCAAGAAGCCGGCGATAGCATTTGTGCGACCTTGACTGAGCGTCAACGCAAAGACTACGGGAATTGCCGCATCTGCCATGACGCCCGCGATCATCCGCGCCAATGGGTGAATTCGGTCGATGGTTTGTGTGTTCATAGATTATTGAAGAGCATAAGCGAAGGCACATTTGACGGAGTCACCAGACTGCCATCGGGAACCCGCCGCCGTCATCTGGCAATCTCGCGATCACGAGCATCGGAATCGGCTAGCGGATGGTAGGGCAGCGAGGAGCAGATTCGCAGAATCACATAGGGCATGTCGTTGATCTGCCGCATCACACCCCTCGTGCATGATGGATGCATGGTTGTGGGCTGCTGCCAGAGGAGATCGGTCTGCATGGTCCGTTCGGCCGCTCTGATCTGCGCGCACGCTGTGTTATTGGTGGAACCCGGCGATGGGTCGACTGCTGCCGAGCTGTCGGCCTATGACGGAGGGCATCCTGATGCGGTTTGAGGCTTTGGCCGATCGCTATGACGTGTTCGACTCGGGGTGCACGTGCGGGCAGGTGCTGGATCATCTGTCGGTGTGCGTGGCGTTTGTGCGGAACCCCGAGGGCAGCGGTTCGTTGTTCCCTGATGCCGAGATGCGCCGCTGTCGGGAGTCGGTCCTAGATGGCGTCGATCCTGTGAGCGGGTCTGCGTTGGACGAGGTGGGCTGGCGGGCCGAGGTACAGCGGTCTGATGAGGGCTTCGTGAAGTCGATGCTGGTTGCGGCGCAGTACGACGGGTTGGATGAGGATCGCGATCTGCGCGTCGCTTCGGGCGCACAGGCGACGACGACCTGGCGCCGCGTCACGGCGAGGCGTGCGGCCGATGCTGCTCAGTGGCATCAGGCTCTGCTGTCGGCGGCGCCGGAGGGGTTGGTGCCGAGCTGGGATGAGCGGGCTGCTTGGCGTGCGCGGTCAGTCGCCGGGGCCTTGTCGCAGACGCATGAGAACGTCGTGCGCGGTGCCAACCTGCGCACGCTGAGTCCGGCGGACGTTCTGCGAGTCGGCGACGAGGTCGTGGTTCTGCGAATGCCGCGGCACATGGCAGCCGATCATGGCGATCCGCGTCCAGCACTGATTCGTCCGCTGGCATTGCGCAAGTGCTTGGCGCGCTGGTTGCATGTGGTCGCGGTGCTCTACCCGGCCTCGATGGTGCATCCAAAGGAGGCGACAGTGGTGGTGATCGCCCGAGCGCACCGGGATCGGCCCAACGAGCGGCCACCGACACGGTTCGTGCGTGTCGAGCAGCTGCCTGCCACATCGGCGAGGCTGCGGCGACTCGCCTCCGAGCTTGTCGACGGTGCGCCCGCTGGCAGCGTCAAGGGGACGATATCGGAGCAGGTCTGGCCGACAGAGCGGATGACGGCGGGACTGTGGCCTGCATTGTGCGTCGAGTCCGCCGAGCTGGCCGATATCGGTCGGCGGCTGGGCTCGGGTTCGCTGTTCGCGGTTGAGCCGCTGCGCAGCAGAGGATCCTTTTGGCCCGCCGACTCGCATGTGAGGTCGATGGCCCGACAGGCGGAGCGCGGGATGGTCGAGATATGCACCCCTGCTGGCAAAGAGGTCCGCGACGGTCCTAGGTCAGGCACACGCACCCGTTCCGCGGTCTCAGGAGCCTCCCAGAATCCCGATTGGAGGCTCCAGCTCAACACCGGCATTCGTGTGGGGGACTCGCAGCTCGCTGCGGTCGCGCCGTTGACTGACCGAACGGCACTCGCCTCGTCGCCACACGACACACGATCAGCGCCTATTGGAGCCGCTCCGAGTTGGGACAGGGCGATGTCGATGTGGTTCAACTCGACATTGGGCCTGCTGAGTGTCCTAGGTGCGGCGGTGCCCCGCAGCGGCGAAGAGTGGAGCGTCGATCAGCTGTGGCTGCGCCAGACGCCGGTCCCGACGCTGGCCCGCCGTCGTCAGGTGGCGCTCGCGGCAGCACATGATCGGCTCGAGTTCGGAGCGCTCAAGCCGTTCGCGCAGGCACCCGATGACCCGATGCGCATCGAGATCGACGACGCAGTGTGCGAAGCGACCGGCTGCGATCCCAAAGTCGTGGAGCGGGCGCGTTCGCTGCTTGCTGAAGAGCCGATGATGAACCACCGGCTGCGGGACCCCGCTCCAGTCGACGACCCGCGCCGCGGAGAGGAAGCAGCAACCGACGCCGTCCTGCGCGAGTACCGCTTGGCGCAGATTCCCGATGGTCCTCGCAATCCCAGCCCGGACCGCAGAGTTGGGGACTGGACCTCGTGGAGCGCCGCGGGGGTGCTGCTGTTGCTGCTGCCCGCCAGCATCGCCAGCTCATTGATGTTGCTGCTGCCGCTGGGGCTGGTCTGGCCTCAGATCTACTGGGCTGTCGCCGTCTATTTCGCGCTCGGCTTGCTGATCCTGATTCCTGGCGTAGAGGACCTGCTGTGGGGTGTGATCTTCAGCGACTCAAGAGAGCCCCGCCCTCACGAACGCGCACGACTCCAGCCGGCATGGGACAAGGTGCTCGAACGCTCTGGCCGAACCGACGGCGCGCGCTATCGGCTGCGGATCATCGAGACTGACGAGATCAACGCCATGGCCGGCGGCGGCCACCAGGTATTCGTGACCACTGCCGCGCTCGAAGTCATGCCCGATGACTACCTGCCCGGAGTGCTCGCGCACGAACTCGGCCATCACGTCGGGCTGCACCCCGTCGCACTTGGCCTGGAACTGTGGCTCCTGCGGCCAGTCGTCTGGGCGCACACCGTCGCAATCATGCTGCACAACATGTGCGCCGCGATCACCGCAGCGACCATCGGCACCGGAATCCTCGGAATCGTCATCGGCCTCGTCACCCTCGCGATCCGAGCGCTCGCATGGGCGCTGCACGCCGTGACCTGGATCGCGATCGCGACCTTGCGACTCGTCGGGCGACAAGCCGAGTACCGCGCGGACCGCTACGCCGCGCAGATCGGCTTCGCGCGCGAACTCTCAGCGTTCCTTGAGACCCCCACTGGCTACCACCCCCACGACGGAGAGAGCGAACGCCGGTCCCTCACCGAGATCATCACCAGCACGCACCCGCCGAGCGCAGAGCGCATCCGCCGCCTGCGCCCGTATGTGCGCTGAGCGGCCAACCGACCTGACGGCTTTGCTGTCGATCTGAATTGAGGACCATGACCGGGTTGCTCTTTGGTGGTGGGCATTGTGCGCGGCGAGGGCTAAGCAGTCGGCGGTGACGCCTCGCCGTGGGTGACGGCGGAGGGCAACGACCTGACGCACTGGTCGCTGCAATCCCCACACAAGCGCGCACGCGTGCCATCTCGACGCAGCTGCAAGCCGGTGAATCCGTCACGTTGCTCGGCGGGACCATCACCGTCACCGCCGATGACGGCGACACCCACACCGTCAGGATCGCTCGCCAGGACTGGGCCAACTCTCGCGCCGCGAGAGTTCGTTTTTGTGGATAGTGCTCATTACTATCTATTGAGTGCGAGCACGCGTGAGACGCCGGCGTGGTGGGTCGCGGTGCTTGAGGGTCACCGTGGCGGTGTTGGTGGGTGCGGCGGCGGTGTTGGGGCCGTTGGCGTCGGCGATGGGGGCGTCGCCGGAGCTGCAGCTGCGCGACGTTCCTGAGGCGGTGGAGCTGGGCGATATCGCGGATGAACCCAAGACCGTGGTCAACAGCACGATTGACGACGCGGCCGGGGGTGTGGTGCGGTACGGGTTCGAGCTGTCCTCGCCGCAGTCAGTGGAGGTGGTGCTGCGGCTGCTGAGCGCGAACCTGGATGTGTTCTTGGAGGACGCCTGGGGCGAGGTGCTGGGCTCGGGCACCGAGCTGGGGCGTTCGGATGAGCGGTTCACCCTGACGTTGGCGGCGGGCAGCTATGTGGTGCGGCTGGAGTCCGCGGGACCGGTGCGGTACCGGCTCAAGCTCAAGGTCACCGAGCCGGTGGGGGAGCCCGTCGGCACCCGCACGGACCCGGGCACCAAGACAGACCCGGGCGCCCCCGCGGATGTCGCCGAGGCATGGACGGCGGTGCTGGACGCGGAGGTTGAGAAGGGCGCGGACGGGGTTGTGGGCTATTCGCGTTGGGCGGGGTTCGGGTCGTTGTCGCCGTTGACGTTCGTGGCGCCTTCGGGCAGCAATCAGGTGATGCTGCTGCTGGAGACGGCTGGGGGTCTGTATCTGGTGATGCGCCGGCCGCTGGAGAACGACTTCGTGCTCGATGTGAACGGGACGCTGTTCCGCGGTTCACAGAGCCTGGTGTGGTCGGCCGAGCCAGCGTCGCGGTCGTTCTGGTGGCCGTTGGCGGGGTCGGCGATCGGCGCTTCGGGCGGTTCAGTGGACGTGTCGCTGACCTTCGAGGGCTCCGCTTCGCTCGCGGGGCGGCCGGCGGTGGCGCCGGGTGCGTGGTTCAGCGAGGTGCCAGCGGGCCATGACGGCTCGGCGGAGTTCGATCTGCAGCTGAATTTCGACGAAAGCGGTCTGGGGGTCACTGCTGAGGTGCTGGCTGATGCGCTGGACGTTTCGGGCGCGACGCTGGTGTCGGTGGTGTCGGCCAACCGCACGCCCCAGTACTGGACGGTCAGGCTGCAGCCTGATTCGGACGCCGCCGTCACGGTCGCGCTCGACGCTGCCGCCGATTGCGTGTCGGTGAACTCGATCTGCGCGCCCGACGGACGAATACTGCGCAACACCGCCCAAGCCGTAGTGCAGGGAACTGTCGACGACGACGATCCGCCCGCCAGCAATGCCGACTTGAGTGCGCTCACGGTGGACGGCGTCAGTGTCGCCGGATTCAGCGCCAGCACCACGGAGTACCAATTCGGTGTCGACGCCTCGGTGGCGCAGGTGACGGTGTCGGGCGTCGCGGACGGGGCGGCGACGGTGGCCTACAGCGGAACCGACGCCGACAGACTCACCGACGGCCACCAACTGGGCCTGAGCGAGGGCCGCAACGTCGCGACGGTCACCGTCACTGCCGCCGACGGCAACACGACCAAGGAATACACCGTCAGCATCAACCGGGGGTCGGAGGACCCCTTTGGATGGAGCGCCGGGGACGACTTCGACACCCTGGCGGCGGCCGGGAACAAGTCAGCCGATGGCCTGTGGTCCGACGGCACCACCATGTGGGTGTCCGACGACTCCTACGGCAATGAGAAGATCTTCGCCTACACGCTGGCCACCAAGCAGCGGGACCCCAGCAAGGACATCCGCGTCCGGCAGCCCGGGGCGTTCGGAGACGCCCATGTCCGAGACATATGGTCCGACGGCACAACCATGTGGGTGGCCAACCACTTCGAGGCCAAGCTCTTCGCCTACACGCTGGCCGGCGGGCAGCGGGACCCCGCCAGGGACTTGAACACCGACGGCGCGGCCGGGAACGAATCCCCTCTGGGCTTGTGGTCCGATGGCACGACCATGTGGGTGTCCGACCTTTCCAGCAAGAAGATCTTCGCCTACACGCTGGCCACCAAGCAGCGGGACCCCAGCAAGGACATCGACACCGACGGCACGGCCAACACGGGACCCGTCGGCCTGTGGTCCGACGGCACAACCATGTGGGTAGCCGACAGTTTCGACGCCAAGCTCTACGCCTTCACGCTGGCCACCGGGCAGCGCGACCCCGACCGGGATTTCGACACCCTGTCGGGGCACGGCCACACCCTTCCTTGGGCGATCTGGTCCGACGGCGCGACGATGTGGGTGTCGGGCTTCCTCAACGACAAGATCTTCGCCTACAACATGCCGGGTGACGCCGACCCGGGCAATGCCGACCTGAGTGCGCTCACGGTGGACGGCGTCGGTGTTGCCGGATTCAGCGCCAGCGACACCGCGTACCAGTTCGGTGTGGGCGCCTCGGTGGCGCGGGTGACGGTGTTGGGCGTCGCGGACGGGGACGCGGCGGTGGTCTACAGCGGAACCGACGCCGACAGCGTCACCGACGGCCACCAAGTGGACCTGAGCGAGGGCCGCAACAACGTGAGGATGACCGTCACCGCCGCCGACGGCAGAACGAGAAAGGGCTACACCGTCAGCATCAACCGGGGGTCGGAGGCCCCCTACGGATGGAGCGCCGAGGACGACTTCGACACCTTGGCCGCGGCGGACAACAGGTCAGTCACCGGCCTGTGGTCCGACGGCACCACCATGTGGGTGGCCGACGACGCCGACGGCAGTGAGAGGGCCTACGCCTACACGCTGGCCACCAAGCAGCGGGATCCCGGCAAGGACATCGACCTCCGCAAGCCCTCCAGAGACACCCATGTCCGGTCCATCTGGTCAGACGGCACCACCATGTGGATGGGCGAGAGTTTCGACAACAAGCTCTACGCCTTCACGCTGGCCGACGGGCAGCGGGACCCCGGCAAGGACATCGACATCGGCGACCAGTACCCCTATGGCCTGTGGTCCGACGGCACGACCATGTGGGTGTCCGACGTTCACAAACAGAAGATCTTCGCCTACACGCTGGCCGACGGGCAGCGGGACCCCGGCAAGGACTTCGACACCCTCGACCCGGCCAACGCCCGTCCCGCCGGCCTGTGGTCCGACGGCACGACCATGTGGGTGGCCAACAGCTGGTATGACGAGAAGATCTTCGCCTACACGCTGGCCACCAAGCAGCGGGACCCCGACCGGGACTTCGACACCCTGTTCTGGCACGTCCAGGACCTTCCCCGGGCGATCTGGTCCGACGGCGCGACCATGTGGGTGGGGACCACCTACAGCGACAAGCTGTTCGCCTACAACATGCCGGGCAACGCCGACCTGAGCGCTCTGAGCCTCAGCGCCGGGACGTTGACCCCCGCCTTCGGCACCGCCACGACGTCCTACACGGTATCGGTGGGCGACTCGGTGTCGCAGGTGACGGTGACCGCCCAAGCAGCCGACGCGGGCAACGCCACGGTCGTGTTCCTCGACGGCAACGACGTGGAACTCCCCGACGCCGACGACCACGCCGACGGCCAGCAGGTGGACCTCGCGTTGGGCGACAACACGATCAAGGTCCAAGTCACCGCCTCGGACCTCGTCACCACCCGCGTCTACACGCTGACGGTCCACCGTGGCGCCGTCGACGACGCCGCGATCTGGGCGGTATCGGTCGGCTCGGAATCCATCGCCGAGGAGGGCGAGACGTCGACGGCGGTGACCGTGAGCACCGGAGGCGTGACGTTCACCGAGGCGAAGACGGTCACGCTGGTCCTGGCGGGCACCGCGACCGAGGTCGCCGACTACACAGTCACCGCCAAGACGCTGACGCTCGCCGCCGGCGCGACCTCGGCACACGCCACCGTGACCGCGGTGGACGACACCGTCGAGGACAGCGACGAGACCATCGAGGTCACTGCGATGCTCGACGGTGCGGTGATCGGGGTCCCGCAGACCATCACCATCGCCGACAACGACGAGGGCACCAGCGGCTTGTGCTCGCCGGTCTTCGACCCGACGCCCACGGCGGTGGCGGTGACGGCGGTCCCCATCGTGGTGGCATCCAACATCGGCGAGTACTTCGTGCTGTATGTCAACCACGAAGAGGACGGCGTGGTGTCCGAGACACCGGTCGCGGTGATCAGGGGCGAGGCGTCCACGACGATGCTGGCGGAGAACGTGGCCGCGCTGCCGCCGGAGCGCTACCGGGTGGAGAAGTACCTCGTCACCGACCCCGCCGACGTCGACGGCGACTGCGTCGACGACCTCACCGAACTCGACAGCCTCGGGACCATGAGCCCGGTGAACCCCGCCCCGGCCATCGGGCTCACCGACGGCGCCGCAGCCGTTCCCGATCAGCCCACCTTCGAGACGCTGGCCTACAACGAGCAGTATCTCAAGTTCGTTCTGCTGGGCACGGACACCGACTCGCCGACCCTGTTCTTCATCAACTCCAAGACGCACCTCCGCCACCCCATCGCGTTGTTCCTCAATGCGATCGGTCACCTGGAGGCCGACCTGCCCTGGGCCGTGCCGGGCGAGATCGTCTACGACCCCGCACTCGAGGCCCCCGGCGGCAGCACCGGCGTCTACTACTGGTGGCTGAACCGCTACGACAACCGCTACAGCACCGACCTGCTCGAGCGCATCCACACCATGCTCGCGGCCGGGATGCCGCTCCTCGACGACAACCTGGCCCTGCACATACCGAACTACCGCCTCGCGAGCTACCAGTCCGAGCTGCCGCTGTTGAGGCAGTCGCGCATCCCGCTCATGTTCGACGAGGACATCCACCCCGGATCCAGCTTCCTGCCCATGAATCCCGCATTGGGATACGGCCGGCTGCGGGTCATGGAGGAGGGGGACCGGCCCCATGCCCGCGACATCGCGATCTACGAGGCACTGCCCAACGAGCTGCCCCGCGTCGCAGGGATCATCACCACCGTGCCCCAGACGCCGCTGTCGCACGTGAACCTGAGAGCCGTGCAGGACGCCGTCCCCAACGCCTTCATCCGCGACGCCCTCGACGACAGCACCATCGACGGCGACATCATCGACGGGCTCCTCGACAGCTACGTCCGCTACGAGGTGACCGAGAGCGGATGGAGCGTGAGGGCAGCCACCCCAGGCGAGGTCGACGCCCATTACGCCGCGTTGCGTCCCGCTACGGCTCAAGTACCCCAACGCGATCTGTCGATCACCGAGATCACCCCGCTCGACGCCGTCGGCTTCGAGGACTGGGACACCTTCGGGGTCAAGGCCGCCAATGTGGCCGTGCTGGGGACGCTGGGCTTCCCGCCCGGGACCGTGCCCGAAGGATTCGCGGTGCCGTTCCACTTCTACGACGAGTTCATGAAGCACAACGGGTTCTATGACGACATCGAAGAGATGCTGGCCGACGAGAGCTTCCAGACCGACTTCGACGTCCAAGAGGACATGCTCAAGGATCTGCGCAAAGCCATCAAGAAGGGCCAGACGCCCGCCTGGATCCTGGACGCGCTCACCGCGATGCACGCCACCTACCCCGTGGGGCAGTCGCTTCGCTACCGGTCGAGCACCAACAACGAAGACCTTCCCGGGTTCAGCGGGGCGGGGCTGTACGACTCCAAGACCCAGGATCCCGACGAGACCGAAGAAGACGGCATCGACAAGTCCCTCAAAGGGGTCTATGCCAGCCTGTGGAACTTCCGAGCCTTCGCCGAACGCGAGTTCCACCGCATCGACCACCTCGCAACCGCGATGGGGGTGCTGGTGCACCCCAACTACACCGACGAGCTCGCCAACGGCGTCGCAGTCAGCTTCGACCCCGTCAGCGGCTTCGACGGCTACTACTACGTCAACACCCAGCTCGGCGAGGACCTCGTCACGAACCCCGACGCCTACTCCGAGCCCGAGGAGATCCTGCTGCACCCCAGCGGCAACGACATCGCGATCCTGGCGACCTCCAACCAGGTGGAACCCGGAGAACTCCTCCTCGACGACGCCCAGCTCCGCCAGCTCGGCGAGCACCTCGAAGTGATCCACGACCACTTCAAGACGCTGTACGACCCCGCACCCGGCGAGCCCTTCGCCATGGAGATCGAATTCAAGATCACCAGCGACGACATCCTCGCCATCAAGCAAGCCCGTCCCTGGGTCTTCAGCCCGACCAATCAGCCCGCCAGCGGCCTGCCGACCATCACGGGCACAGCGCAGGAGGGTGAGACGCTCAGCGCTGACACCTCAGGGATCAGCGACGCCAATGGGCTCACCAACGTGCAGTTCAGCTACCAGTGGATACGCAGCGACGGCAGCTCGGACACGAACATTGTCGGCGCCACCGCACAGACATACGCCTTGACCGACGACGACGTGGGCAAGGCCGTCAAAGTGCAGGTCAGCTTCACCGATGACCACGGGTTCTCCGAGACACTGACCAGCGACGCGACGGCTGCGGTGGCGCATGCGGTCGAGACGCTGTGGTCGGGGGAGATGACGGTGGCCGACTATGGCAGCAGCAGCCTGGGCGCCTACAACGACGACACCCTGTTCTCGAACGTGACCAGCAGCATCGGGCTGCAAATCAAGTGGCTCTGGTACCTGGAGTCGGAGCGGAAGCTATATCTGGCATTTCGGGCACCGGTCTCCGGCACAGGAAACTGGACACTGCACATAGACGATGTGGCGCTTGATTTTCCGAGCGGGAACTCGAACTTCGTCTTCAGAAACGTCGACCTGTCCTGGACGGCCGGCCAAGTTGTCAACGTGAGAATCGTTCGACCAGAGCTGTCCTAAGGCGCGCGTCACAGCGGGCAACGAGTCAGCCGCACCCGCGTGCGGCTCTGCGTTCCGCATGGTCTTCGTGACAGACTTCGCGGCGCTATGACGGACGGCAGCGGGAATGGCGCGGGGGAGCGGCCGCTCGAGGGCATCCGGGTGCTGGACTTCACGCGGGTGGTGGCGGGGCCGCTGGCCACGCGGATGATGGCCGACCTCGGGGCCGAGGTCATCAAGATCGAGCCGGTCGACGGCGACCTCAGCCGCACCTTCCCGCCCTACGTGCCGGGCGACGTCAACCCCTACTTCTCCCAACAGAACGCCGGCAAGCGCTTCTGCTCGATCGATCTGCGAGCGCCCGGAGCCCCTGATCTGGTCAGGGAGCTCATCGGCCGCTGTGATGCGGTGGTCGAGAACTACCGGCCCGGCGTGATGGCCAAGTTCGGCCTCGGTGCCGACGAGATGTGCGCACTGCACCCCAAGCTCGTGTACTGCTCGGTCACCGGATTCGGCCAGACCGGCCCGTGGGCAGGCAAGCGTGCGTATGCACCCGTGGGTCACATGGAATCGGGCTACATCGACTACAGCCTGCGCAAGACCAGTGCCGAACCCGAGAACCCGCCGCTGGTGGTGGGCGACATCGTGACGGCCATGTCGGCAGCCGCCACCGTCAACGCCATGCTCGTCAAGGCGGCCAGGACGGGCCGGGGCGGTCACATCGACGTGTGCATGGTCGAGGCGATGGTGTACATCCAGGAGTGGTCTGCGCTCGAGCTGGCGGGCGGCTGGGACGAGCCCAACGCAGGCCTCGCCCACGAATGCCCGATTCTGGTGCTGCCCGACGGGCGGATATGGGCCATCGCCGGCAACCCCGGAGCATGGTTCGACGATTTGCTCAAGGTCATGGGCCGGTCCGAGCTGGCTGACGACCCCCGCTTCTCCACGCCTGCGGGGCGAATGGCCAACCGCTACGAGCTGTACGACGAGATGACCCGGTGGGCAGCGGGGTTCGCCGACGTGGATGAGTTCCGGCAGGCGATCGAAGCCGGCACGCCGTTCAGCGTGGCGGAGATGCGCTCCATCACCGAGCTGGCCGAGACCGACTGGGCCGCACACCGCGGGCTGCTGGCCGAGACCTCCTCGGGCTTCGCGGTCCCCGCCCGCCCGGCGCTCGGCTCGGGCATCGGCACCGACGGCCACGTCGCGGCCCGCGGTGCGGACAACCGTGACGTCATCGGCCGGCTGCTCGGCTACGACGACCGGCAGCTTGATCAGCTAGAAGCCGGTGGGGTGCTCGTCACCGCCTGAGCTCTCTCGGCTTTGTGCACGCCGTGTGAGGGTGCTCACCGGACCGGGCCTCTCGCTCGCGTAGCTTGAGCGCGTGCGAATCGGAGTGCTCACCGGCGGCGGCGACTGCGCGGGACTGAACGCGGCGATCCGGGGAGTCGTGCGAGCGGCCGGCCACGAGTTGGACCGCAGCGTCATTGGCTACCGGCGCGGCTGGAACGGCGTACTCGACGGAGACAGCGTAAAGCTCGATTCCGAGGCGATGCGAGGCGCACTGCCGCGCGGGGGCACGATGCTCGGAACGTCTCGCAGCAGCCGCCGGCTGGAGACCGAGGGTGCGGCGCCGCTGGTAGCGCAGCTCGAGCGAGACGGCGTAGATGCACTGGTGACGATCGGCGGCGACGGCACGCTGATTGCGGCTGGGCGGCTCTCGGACGCCGGGTTTCCGGTGATCGCAGTCCCCAAGACGATCGACAACGACGTGCATGGAACCGATGTCTGCATCGGCTTCGACACCGCGCTGGGAGTCGCCACCGAGGCGGTCGACCGGCTTCATACCACCGCCGAGTCACACAACCGGATCATGGTGCTCGAGGTGATGGGTCGCCAAGCCGGCCACATCGCGGCCGGTGCGGGCATCGCCGGGGGCGCTGCGGCGATCCTGGTTCCCGAGGCACCGTTCAACATCGACGCGATTGCCGAGCGCCTCATCGCACGGCATCACCGCGACCGCAACGCGTCCATCGTGGTGGTCGCGGAGGGCGCCATTCCCGACGGCAGCGTCGAGGCGCCCGACACAGGCACCGACGAATGGGGCAACCGGATCCTCGATGGCATGGGGCAGTTCGTCGGCGACCTGCTTGCCGAGCGCACCGGCTTCGAGACACGCACGACCGTGCTCGGCTACATCCAGCGTGGCGGCCCGCCGACACCGGCCGACCGGCTGCTGGGCAGCCGGCTCGGGGCTCGCGCCGTCGAGGTGCTCATGGAGGGCACTTCGGGGTGCATGGTGGGCGTCCACTCGACGGGCATCGCGGTGCCGCCCCTCGCCGAGGTCGCAGGCCGCACCCGCTATCTCAGCGAGGACCAGCTGGAGCTGCTGGACCTCATCTCCACCGCGCCGGTGCTGACACCCCTGCATACATCACGGCGCTGGTTCTGAGGCCGGCCTGAAGACTGGCCGTCCGGCGCCGCACGGTAGGGTGACGACGACAACACATACCGGGGAGCCCGTGGGGCTGAGAGGGCGGCAGCAGCGCTGTCGCCGACCCGAGAACCTGATCTGGGTAATGCCAGCGGAGGAAGCTCATGACCACCCACCGAGTGCGCAGGCCGTACCGTCTCGCTGCCGCCGTCGCCGCAGCGATGCTGCTCGTCGCAGCGTGCGGCGACGGCGACGTTCCCGAGACCGACATCCCGGCGCCGCCACCCGAAACGGAGACCCCATCACGGGACGCAGCAGCCGCTCCTGCCACGACCGAGCCGTCGATCGAGGGCACCACGGTCACGCTGATCACCCACGACTCGTTCAACCTGTCCGAAGGGACGCTGGCCGAGTTCACGGCCCAGACCGGCGTCACCGTCGAGCTGCTCGAAGTCGGTGACGCCGGCACGCTCGTGGCCGAAGCCATCCTCACCAAGGATGCGCCGCTGGGCGATGTGCTGTTCGGCATCGACAACACGTTCCTGCAGCGCGGCCTCGACGCCGGCATCTTCGAGCGCTATGAATCGCCTGCGCTCGCCGGCGTGCCCGAAGATCTGCAGATCGATGCGCGCCATCGGGTCACCCCCGTGGACTACGGCGATGTGTGCGTGAACTACTGGAAGGACGCGGTGCCGTGGGAGCCCGTGACCCTCGACGAGCTGACGTTCCCCGAGTTCGCCGACCAGTTGGTGGTGCAGCATCCCGAGACCTCCTCGCCGGGACTGGCTTTCCTGCTCGCCACCATTGCCGCCTTCGGCGACGGCTGGGAGCTGTACTGGGAGGATCTGCGAAACAACGGCGTGACCGTCACCGCCGGCTGGGAGGACGCCTACTACGGCGAGTTCATCTCGGGCGGCGGCGACCGTTCAATGGTCGTGTCGTACGCCTCGAGCCCGCCCGCCGAGGTGATCTACGCAGACCCGCCGACCGATACAGCGCCCACTGGCGTCATCACCGAGTCGTGCTACCGCCAGATCGAATTCGCTGGGATTCTGTCAGGCACCGACAACGAGGCCGGTGCGCAGGCGCTCATCGATTTCATGCTGAGCGAGACATGGCAGAACGATGTTCCGCTCAACATGTTCGTGTACCCCGTCATCGAGAGTGCGACGCTCCCACCCGAGTTTGTCGAGCACACTGCAGTGCCCCAGGATCCGCTGATGCTCGACCCAGCCGAGATCGAAGCGAACCGCGATGCGTGGACCGAGCGCTGGGTGGAGATCGTGCTGCGCTGAGCGCACTGCGCGCCCACAGGCCGAGCCGATGGGCGATGTGACCCGGGGAGTGAGCCGGCCGCTGCGGCGGCATCCGGCGATGGCGCCGGTCGGCTGGGCGCTCGCCGCCGCGGGGCCGCTCGCCTTCGTGGCGGTGTTCTTCGCCTACCCGGTGCTCACTGTGGTGGCCGATGGCCTCCGCAGTCTCGGCGATGTGCTGGGTCGCTCGGCGATTCGCGGTGTGCTGTGGTTCACGGTCTGGCAGGCCGTGGCCTCCACGGCGCTCACGCTTGCCGTCGGCATTCCCGCTGCGGCAGCGCTGGCGCGGCTGCGGCCGAGGACGCGGCGGGTCGTCCGTGCGGTCATCACGGTTCCTTTTGTGCTGCCGACAGTGGTCGTGGCCGGTGCCTTCGAAGCGGTCTTCGATCGATTCGGCCTCGATGGCGGAACCCTGTCCCTGCACCACACGGTGTGGGCGATCCTGCTGGCACACGTCTTCTTCAACTACGCCGTGGTCGTGCGGACGGTGGGCTCGTGGTGGGCCGGTCTCGACGGCCGCAACGCGGACGCAGCAGCCGTGCTCGGCGCGACGCCGCTGCGTGCCTTCCGGCATGTGACCTGGCCCCTGTTGCGTCCAGCGATCGCAGCCTCGGCGGCGGTCACGTTCCTGTTCTCGTTCACCTCGTTCGGGGTGATCCTGATTCTCGGCGGCCCGACACGGGCGACGGTCGAAACCGAGATCTACCGCTACGCCATCACGCGGCTCGACTTCGCGACGGCCTCGGCGCTGGCGCTGTGCCAGCTTGTGGCCGTGGCGGCGCTGGTCGCGCTGGCGGGCGTGGCCGAGCGCTGGCGGGCGGTCGCCCGGCGTTCGCCCGGTCGGGCGGCGCCGCGCCCTCGCCGCGGCTTGATCGCGGTCAACGCGGCAGTGGCGTCGATCTTGCTGGGAGTGCCGATCATCACGCTGGTGGAGCGGGCGTTCGCGACCGGCGACGGCTATGGCGTGGCCAACTTCGCCGCACTCGCCGATCGAGTGCAGCTGCTGCCGACCACGGCGCTTGCCGCGCTGCGGCACTCGCTGGAGTACGCCGCGCTCGCGACCCTGATTGCCACGGCGGTCGGTGCATTGGCCTCATTTGTCGTGGTGGGAGGCCGGGCCCCCATCGCCGCACCGGCCCGGACCGGCTGGCTCCGGCGGCTCATGGACATCGGGTTGACGCTGCCGCTTGGCGTGTCCGCGGTGACCGTGGGGCTCGGCATGCTGCTGGCGCTGGACACGCCGCCGCTGGCATTCCGCACCGCGTGGTGGATCATCCCCGTCGCCCACGCCCTGGTCGGGATGCCGTTCGTCGTCCGGACGCTGGTGCCGACGCTTCGTTCGATCGACGACCGGCTGCGTGAGGCAGCGTCGGTGCTCGGTGCGGGGCCGCTGCGCACCCGCCGCGAGGTCGACATGCCGATCGCATCACGGGCGGTCGTCGTGGGCGCTGCATTCGCCTTCGCCGTCTCGCTCGGCGAGTTCGGCGCCACGGCGTTCCTGCCCCGGCGACCCGACACGCTGACCGCGCCGCTGGCGCTGTTCCGCCTGCTCGGCACGCCGGGGGAGACCCTGCGGGGTCAGGCGATGGCGCTCGCCGTGGTGCTCATGGCCGCGACGGCCGCCTCGGTGCTGGTCATCGAGGGGCTGCGCCGCACCGACGAATCGCTCTTCTAGATCGCCTGGCGCTGGGAACGCTGTTTGTCGGCAGGATGATCGAGTCCGTTCGGGAAGGCGAGAAACAAACGCCGTGGCGACGTACAGCGAGTCGCAATACCTTGATCCCATGCAGTCAGTCGCAGGTTGTGCGGATCATCAACGTCGGCTGTGCCTGCCAGCGGCTCCAAGACTCGTATACGTCAAAGGGGAGGAGCGGCCCGAAGGCGGCTCCTCCCCGTCTAGCCCTTGACCGACGCGGGATGCATCGAGGTCTGCATGAACCATACATCGAGTGGCGCCGGGAACCAAGTCTCTGAACTCGAGAAGGTTCGACTGGTCGCTGACCGCATTCGTGAATTCTGCAATCACAAGGCACTGTGGCACCGTCGCCTGTGGAACGTCGGAACCGTGCTCTGTCTCCGCGAAGTCGTTGAGTATGCCGAATCGTGCATCGACGGCAGGTCGCCCAACACTGAGGGCCTCCGCTATGTGATTGAAGCAGGGCGGCGTGAGGTCAAGCGGGATCCAGGAGTTGCCCACTTGGCCGCACAAGTCGAGCGCAGCTTCGTGGAACTCGACAAGAAGTCGACCAAAGAGGTGAAGCCGGCACCGGCTCAACGACTTCGGGAGCTCGTTCGACGCGCAGAGTCCGAATACTGCGCGGCGTGGAGCGGTACCCAACGGCGGCCTGCGGTCGAGTTCATGTCGCGAGCAGTTGCAGCGCACTTGCTCGACAGCGGTCTCAGTGCAGACCATCTCCACCGCTGGCTGCGTCGGCGCGCCGCAGAATTCAAGTCTGTCGCGGAACTTCTTCAGGCGGTAGAGGAGATGTCCGTCGAGATGCCTGAGAGGCGCTTTGACGTATTCGTTCCAAGCTCCGCTCCCTTCAGGAAACCGCAGACTTCGGCCAGTCACGTCACGTGGCTCGACAGCAGCAGGGCTGCCGAATGGCTACAGAACCAAATCCCATACCAAGAACGCCGTCGGCACAACGGCGGATTCGTCGTGAGCGTCACCACGCGAGATCCTTGGTCCGCGGTCGCTGCGGCGCGAGCGACGGTTGCTCGCGCCGCCTCCCGGGCGAGAGTTGCTCGAATGCACGGGCAGGACGTGAAGGTTGAGGGGTGGGCCTGCGTGGCGGGCAGCAGGCAAGAGTTCGGGATGCGTCCCTTGTACCGTCCGCTCGAGATCGGCAGTCTCGACCGTCAGGACGCCGTTTATCGATTTGACGGCGCAATAGCACCAGAAGTTGACGACGCACTGGAGCTGGCGTCGTACATGGCGTCGCCCGGCTCTGGTGCCGCCATCACAGGTGGCTGGTCGGCCGTTGAGAGTTTGCTGCTGCGACCCGGTGAGAGCGGGCGCTACCGAGCCGCCGATCGAATGGCGTCTCTGGTCGCATGCTCGTTGCCGCGAGCCGAGATGACAACGCTTGCCTATCGACACATCGAGTCAACGGAAGACGACCTCGCCCGAGAGCTTGATGGAGTCTCAACCAATTTCGCAAAGGTGCAAATTGTGGAGAAGCACCTCAGGTCGGGACGCCGCCTGGTACTGGAGCATCATGCGGACGTTGCAGCCCAGGAGCGAATTCTTGCGATCATCCGGGATCCAGCTGCACAGCTCGGAAAGCTGCGACGCTTCGTCGCTGAGTCGCTTCGTCGCCTGTACAACCAGCGGAACATCGTCGCGCACTCAGGATCATTCAGGTCTGCGGCGTTGGAGGCGACCACCCGAACAGCGTTCTCATTAGTCGGCGCAGGACTCGATCGTGTCGTCCACGAGCAGTTGAGCCGAGGCGAAACGGCGACTCCGCTGCAGCTTGTCGCGAGGGCGGAGAATGAACTGAACCTCGCTGGATCGGCAGGCGGCCGGCCCCTGAGCTCACTGCTCGAATAGCTGATTTCTGCGGGAGATCGTCAGCGCGCGTCGACGGTCGCTCGCGTCAGCAGCTGACGGAGACGAACCTCAGTGGTTGGGGCCCTTCGCCAGAGCGGCACTGGCCTGAGATGACCATTGCCAAGTGCTAGGCCTGCTTCCAGAGCCGGTGTCCCTCGGTCCACAGCAGGATCGGCAACGCGGTGTCGATCAGGTGCCAGATCGTGAAGTTGTCACCGCCGTCCACCATGGCGCGAAACCAATTCGGGACGAAAGCGATCGTCACAGCGACAGCGAAGATGAACATGGCCTTCGCGCTGCGATCGTTGGGGCCGGCCGCCGCCCGCCGCTGCCACGTGGTGATCAGCACCAGCGCCAGAGCGGCCGCCATGAACCAGTCCAAGACAGTCCAGACATCGAGGTTCGCAGGATCGTCCGGGCCGTCGCCGGGGCCATAGAAGGGGAAGGCAAAGAAGTTGACCACGACGGCGGCGGCAACCAGCTTGAGATATACCGCTACGGGCTTTGCGAAGATCATGTGTCGGCTCTCCTTCGGCGGGGCATGCGGGTCCACCGCCATGCTGGACGCCGTCACGCCTCCAGTGCGGGATGGTCGGCGAAGTGGGCGAGCGCGGCGGGATCGTCGATGGCTTCGACGTTGGCCACCGGACGGCCCTCGACGACATCTCGAACCGCCAGCTCCACGAGCTTTCCCGAACGGGTGCGGGGAATCGCCGGCACTTGAGCGATCACTGAGGGCACATGCCGGGGCGACGCTCCTGAGCGGATCTGCGAGCGGATCCTGCCGGTGAGCTCGTCATCGAGCGACAAGCCGTCACGCAGCTTCACGAACAGCACGACCCGGGTGTCGGTGCTGGCCGGAGCTTGGCCGCCTGCAGGCACCCGCTGGCCGATGACCACGCTCTCGAGCACCTCGTCGATGCGGTCGACCTGGCGGTAGATCTCTGCAGTGCCGATGCGGACCCCGCCGGGATTCAGCGTGGCGTCGGATCGCCCGCTGATGATCATGCCGCCGCTCGGCGTCCACTCGGCGAAGTCGCCGTGATGCCACACGCCCTCGAAACGCTCGAAGTATGCGGACCGATAGCGGGCGTCGCCCGGGTCGTCCCAGAACTGCAGCGGCATGGACACGAACGCGTTGCGGCACACCAGCTCGCCCTGCGTGCCGGCACCCAGCGAGTCGCCACTCGAGCCGGCCACGTCGACGTCGAGGCCCAGCGCGGGCGCCTGGATCTCGCCGCGGCGGACCGGTCCCGTCGGATCGCCGATCACGAAGCCGCCGCAGATGTCGGTGCCGCCCGAGAACGAGGCCAGGTGAACATCGGTCTTCACCTGCTCGTACACCCAGTCGAAGCCCTCGGGTGCCAAGGGTGAACCCGTCGAGGAAATGGTGCGCACGGTGTCGAGCGCATGGGTCTGCGCGGGCTGCAGGCCCGCCTTCATGGCACCTTCGATGAACTTGGCGCTGACACCGAACAGCGTGACGCCCCAGCGGTCGGCCACGTCGAAAAGCTGCGCGGGACCGGGATGGAACGGCGAGCCGTCGTACAGCACCAGCGATGCGCTGCTGGCCAGCCCGGCGACGAGCCAATTCCACATCATCCAGCCCGTGGTGGTGAAGTACATGACGCGATCACCGGGACGGACGTCGAAGTGCAGGCGCTGCTCGCACCAGAGCTTCAGCAGCGCGCCGCCGGCCCGGTGAACGATGCACTTCGGCTTGCCCGTGGTGCCTGACGAATACAGGATGTATACCGGCTGGTCGAAGCCGAGCCGTTCGAATGTCAGGTCGTCGCCGGTTGCGGTGCGGTGAGGCGCCAGCCAGTCGGCCCACGACGTCGACGACCCCGGCACGTCACCGGTGGCGGCGGGTGCGCTGCGGTCGTACGGAGCGACGACCAGTCGCCGAAGCGAGGCGCCCGAACTTGCCAGGCTGGCGGCCACCTCGGCCGCCTTGCCGGCCGTGTGATGGCGCAGGCCGTTGTAGTAGTAGCCGTCCACGGCGACCATGACGGTCGGGGAGATCTGGCCGAAACGGTCGAGGACACCGTCGATGCCGAAGTCCGGGCTGACCGACGAGTACACGGCGCCCAGTGACGCCGTGGCCAGAAAAACGATGAGCGCCTCGGGGCCGTTGGGGAGCATCGTGGCGACCCGGTCGCCCACGCCGACACCGTCAGCAGCCAGCGCTCGCTGGCACGCCGCCACTTCTGCCCGCAGCTCGCCGTGCGTCATGGTCAGCTGCGCTGCGTCCTCGCCGATGAAGACCAGGGCCGTGTCGCCGGCTTGCGGTCCGCCGGCGGCGACGGGCCGCAGGTAGTTCTCGGCGATGTTCAGGCTGGAGCCTGCGAAGAACTCCAACGCCGGACCTGGCGTCGCGCCGCCTCCAGCCGTTGAGGCAGCATCGCCCGACGGAGGCGGGACGAACTCCGGGCCGAGCTCGCCGATGCCGTCACAGAAGTCCCACACGGCGCGCCAGAACGCTCCCGGATGCTGCACAGACCATGCGTGCAGATCCGCGTAGGCATGCTCGTCGAATCCGATTCCCACCTGCTCGGCGAACTGCCAGAGCTGGGTCGACGCACGTCGCCGGGCATCGGGCTGCCACAGCACGCGTGCATCGGCGACCGCGGAGTTCTCGCTGTCTGCTGAGCTGCTCATCGAGCGCAAGATAGTCAGCCGCTGTCACGTCCTCCGCTTCGATGGGCGAGCTGGCAACCACGGAATCGCCCCGAGGCGTGCGGGTAGTGTCCCCACCCATGGACGGCATCTGCGACGACCTTCAAGCCGAGACCGACGCGCTCGGCGACGTGGTCAGCGACATCAGCGAGGAGCAATGGCGACTGCCCACGCCCGCGGAGGGCTGGGACAGTCGCGAGACGATGGTGCATCTGGGCATGACCGACTGGGTGGCGACGATCGCCGTGGTCGATCCGGAGCGCTTCGGGGACTTCACTTCTGCAGCGGCACGCGGCGAGATGGACCTGCACACGGCGGCGGGATTCGACTTCGCCTCCATGTCGGGGTCCGAGATCTGGGATTGGCTCTGCGACGAGCGGTCCAAGATGCTGGCCGCCGTGCGCCCGCTCGACCGCAAGGACCGCATTCCGTGGTTCGGCCCGTCCATGGGGGCCCTGTCGTTCGTGACCGCTCGGCTCATGGAGACGTGGTCGCATGGGCATGACGTCGCCGACACCCACGGCCGGGAACTGCCTCGCACCGACCGGCTGCGCCATGTCGCTCACATCGGCGTGGGCACGCGTGGCTGGAGCTATGCGAACCGGGGCCTCGAGGTGCCCGAGGGCCCAGTTCGAGTCGAATTGGATGCCCCCAGCGGGGACGTGTGGACGTGGGGTCCAGAAGATGCCGCTGACAGGGTGAGCGGCGACGCGTACGAGTTCTGCCTGGCGGTGACGCAGCGTCGCCATCACACCGAGACCGGGCTGTCGGTCACCGGGCCGCTGGCGACTGGGTGGATGGACATCGCCCAGGCGTTCGCGGGACCGCCGACCGACGCCGAGGGTCGCCGCGCCGCTTGAGCGCTGTGCTGCCGGAAGCGCCGGGGGCGCGGTGCTGATCGTCGGCCTGACGGGAGGCATCGGGGCCGGCAAGAGCACCGTGGCGAGGCTGCTGGCCTCCCACGGAGCGGCGATCGTGGATGTCGACGCGCTCGGGCGCGAGATCATCGCCCCGGCAGGCATGGCGGTCGAGTCGGTGCTCGAGCGATTCGGCGACCATCTGCGCGGATCTGATGGCGGCGTCGACCGACCTGCGCTGGCTGCGATCGTGTTCAACGACCCTGATGAGCTTGCAGCCCTCAACGAGATCAGCCATCCGGCGATCAACGAGCTCCTCGATGAGCGCATCGAATCGATCTGCACGGCTGAGGGCGCCGACGTGGTCGTGCTGGACATGGCGGTGCTCACCGAGAGCACGCTCGGCCGCGACACCAGGTATCCCTACGAGGTGGTGGTGACCGTCGAAGCGCCGCCCGACATTCGGATGGAGCGGCTGGTCGAGCGTGGCATGAGTGCCGACGACGCCAAGTCGCGGCTGGCCTCCCAGGCGACCGACGAGCAGCGGCGGGAGGTGTCGAACTTCGTCATCCACAACGGCGGCGGCACTGATGATCTGGCGGACGCGACAGCGCAGCTGTGGGATGCCCTGCGGCGGCTGGCGCGCGAGCGCGCGACATGAGCGCCGACGACAGCGCAGACCCGGACCAGCCGGTCCGCTACCCGCCCCAGAACCACATCCTGCGGCACCTGCGACTGGGTCACCAGATGTCCGCCGACGGGACGCTGACGGCGACGATGCCGGTGCTGGACGATCTGGCGGACGGTCCGCTGGCGGAAGGCGGCTGGTTGCGCCTGGGCGCGGTCGCCACCTTGGTGGACTCCGTCGCGGGCCACCATGCCGTGCTGCAGGTGACACCCGACTGGTCGGCAACCCTGCATCTGTCGACGGTGCTGGCAGCGCGTGCGGAGGGCACCGAGGTGACGGCCCGTTGCACGCCGTTGCGGGTCGGCCGGAACCAGGTGGTGACCGAGACTTCGGTCGTCGACGGGGCGGGAACCGAGATCGCCCGCTCCACCTGCACCTATGCCCGGCTGCCGCGGCGGGACGACACCCCAGTGGTGGATGCCACTGCACGCGACAACACGGTCGACTACCGGGAGGACCACGAGCTGGATCCGCGCCCGCCGCTCGACGAGTATCTGCGCATCACACCGGTGCCGGGCGAGCCGCGCATCGAGCTGCCGATGCACAACCGCATCCGCAACTCGTTCGGCTCGCTGCAAGGCGGCGCCTCCATCGTGGTGGCCGAGGTGATGGCGAACCACCTTGCCGGGCTGGCGGCAGGCCCCGAGCGCAGGTCGCGGTGCGTGTTCGCCGACGTGCACTACCTGGCGCCGGGACGGGGCGGCCCGTTCCGTGTCGATGGCGAGATGCTGGCCCGCACCGATCACATCGTGACCAGTCGCACCCGGATCTTCGAGACTGCCGGGGGCACCGACCGCCTGTTGCAGACGGCCACTGCGACGGCTGCGTACCTGGATTGACCGAGCTGGCGACCGAGTGCGGCCGGCCGCGGCGCATCGAGCGGCGCATCGAGCCGAATTCGCCTCCGCTGTGTCACACCGTGCCTCTACCGTGCAGGGCATGACCACGCCGCCCCGCAGCACTCTGGCTCGACCTCGAGCCGGCCTGCCACGACTGGCAGCGTTCGATATCGACGGCACGCTCATCACCCGTCAGGGTGCGCTCAGCGAGCGAACAGCGGCGGCGCTCGAGTCGCTTGCCGATGCCGGCGTCGTCACTGCGCTCGCCACTGGCCGGCCCTGGCCCCAGACCGAGTCGGTGTTGCGCCGAGCTCCGGTGCTCTCCTATGCGGTGTGCCTGAACGGAGCGGTGGTGATGGATGCCGTTGCCGGCGAACGGATCGCTGACAGGTCCATGACGCACTTCGAGGCCATCGAGGCAGCCGAGATGGCACGGAAACTCCTGCCCGACGTGAGCCTCGGACTCGACATGGCTGATGGCCGGCACCTGTGGGAGCACCGATTCGCTCCGGAGATGCCGACCGACTTGATCGCTGATCTGAGCGTCCTGCACGTTGACGACGCCGTCGCAGCAGTCGACGGCGCAGTGCTGACGTGGCTCGTTCATGCGCCTGGCATGGACACGCTGGCGATGGTCGACGAGCTCGCGCCGCACATGCCGCTCGGCACCGAAATCCGCCCCTCGGGACTGGACATGGCAGAAATCGCTGCTGCCGGCGTCAGCAAATCGGCGGGGCTGGAGATCGTCTGCCAGCGCTACGGCATTGCGGCGACCGACGTGGTGGCCTTCGGCGACGGCCTCAACGATGTCGAAATGCTCCAATGGGCCGGCCATGGCGTGGCCATGTCCAACGCCTCGGACACGGTGCGCGATGCGGCCGACCGCATTGCGCCGAGCAACGAAGAAGACGGCGTCGCCGTCGTCGTCGAGCAGCTGCTGGAGAGCGCCATATGACGTCGGAATCCGGCAGCGAAACACCCGAACCGGCTGAATCGCAGGGCGAGGCGGCGACGCCCAAGCCGTCGATCTGGGAGCGAATGCGGCGCGGCATGGCCGATCACAACGCCAAGGCCCCGCGCACACCGTTGGGAATGCCCGAGGTGGTCGACGACGACGACGCTGCCGACGCAGCGAGCGAGGCTGCAGACGGGGCCACCGCCGAACTGGTGCTCGAACGCATCCATCACTACCGGGACACCATTCGCAGCTACCAGGTCCTCATCGAGAACGAACGCGTCGGGCAGATCCGCGACGATCAAACCGAGCACTTCGTGCTGCGGCCGGGCAGCTACACGCTGCGTCTGCAGTTGCTGTGGATCTTCAGCCCGAGGGTGGTTGTCGAGTTGCCCGCCGGCACCGAGACGCGCATGATCTGCGGTCCCAACGGCGGCATCCTGCAGGCGTGGCGGCTCTTCTTCGCCCCCACCACCGCGATCTTCCTCCGCTTTGCGGACTGAGTCGCACCTATAGCCTTCGAGCCGTGGACGAAGCGGAGCCGGATGAGCCACGCCTGTCGGCGACGAGGAGGAGCGTGGTCATCGGCGCGTGTTTGGTCGGTGGGATCATCTGGATCATTGCTGGGTTCCTGCTGTGAGCGCGACGTCGGGTCCCGAGCTCAAATCCGAGCTCGATGCTTGGCTGGCGGAGAACTGGGATCCCGACGCCAGCGTGCGGGAATGGTGGCAGCGGCTGGCCGCCGCAGGGCTGTCCAACCCGACGCTGCCTGAGCCGTTCGGCAGGGGATGGGGCCGCGCCGAGACGCGCGTGCTCGTTGACGCGATCCGCGCTGCCGAAGCCATCGGCTCGCCCGCCGGGCTCGGCATGCTGCTCGCCGCCCCCACCGTCCTCGAGCACGGCACGCCCGAACAGATTGAGCGCTTCGTGCCGACCATTCTCAACGGTGCCGAATCGTGGTGCCAGTTGTTCTCTGAGCCTGGCGCAGGCAGCGACCTCGCCGGCCTGCAGACCAAAGCCATCCGCGACGGCGACGAGTGGATCATCACCGGTCAGAAGGTCTGGACATCCGAAGGCTCGCATGCCGATCTGGGCATGCTCGTGGCGCGTACGGACCCCGAGGCGCCGAAGCATCGCGGCCTCACCTGGTTCGCGTTCGAGATGGACCAGGACGGCGTGGAGGTTCGGCCGTTGCGGGAGATGACCGGGCGGTCGCTGTTCAACGAGGTGTTCATCGACGGGGCGCGGGTGCCCCACGCGAACATCATCGGGGAGCTCAACGACGGATGGCGCGTGACCAACACGACGCTCATGGTCGAACGTGCGGGCATCGGCGGCAGCCACGGACTCGCTTTCGCCGCTGCGCACCCCGGATCGATCGCTGGACACCTCGACCGGCCGGCTGGCACGTTCCGCGGCAAGCGGCTTGCGCTGGCGGCTGGGGGAGTGGGCCCGGGCACGTTCAATCAGCTCAGCGCCGAGGCTCGTGCCCGCGGTCGTGACCGCGACGCACTCGTCCGCCAGGAGCTCGCTGCGATGCATATCGACATCGAGCTGATGCGGCTCTCCGCCGTGCGCGGGCGGCAGAAGTCTCAGCGCACCGGCGGCGAGGGCAATCTGGCGAAGCTGCGCATGACGGCTGCGTTGCGACGCGCCCGGTCGCTCGCCAGCACCATCCTCGGTGCCGACATGACGCTGTGGGGCGACGCTTCAGCAACCGACGGGGTGCTGCAGGAGATGGCGGTGTTCTCGCCTGCACCGTCCATCTATGGCGGCACCGACGAGATCCAGCGCAACATCCTGGGCGAGCGGGTGCTCGGACTGCCCCGCGAACCCGGTCCCGACCCGGCGACGCCGTTCCGGGAGCTTGCCCAGAACGCCACGTCTTGGTAGCGGGCTGTACTGAGCCGGAAGCCGCGCGGGCTCATCAATCGGCGCAGAATGTGAAGCGGTGAGCATCCCCGAACCGCCGCAGGGCCCCGACGCGCCGCAGGGCCTCGAGATACTGCCCGAGAGCGGCGCCGATTTCGCCAGCGTGCAGGAGACGGTGGTGGAGCGGCGGCCGTCCGGGGCGCCGCGCCTGACCGTGTTCGCCGCCCTCGCAGCGGCACTGGCCGTCGCGGCGCTGGTGGTGGCGTGGGTGCGCAGCGACGACGGCCCCGATGCCTCGCTCGCAGCGACGACCACCACCACCGAACTCCCGGCCACGACGACCACCACCGCACCGCCGAAACCGCCGCGCACGACGCTGCCACCGCCGACTGCGCTCGACGCCGCCGTCGGCGAGCTGCCCCCGGTGCGTCCTGCGGCCGAGATGATCGCCACGCTCGCCGGCGATCCGACGGGCAACGTCCGGGGCTACCTGTACCAGCTCGATCTGCTGACCGGAGCGGCGCAGTACGTGCCATTGCCGGGCCTGCCCCACACGCTGGTGGACCTCGGGGGGTCGATCGTGGTGGGCATCGGGCGCGACGTGATGCGCGTCGACACCAGCAGCGGCGACACCGTCGTCATCGCCGAAGACGTCACCGAGGTGCTGCCCGCGTACAGCCCGCCGGGAATCGTCGCGATCGTGCGCGGCACCGAGCATCTCTTCGCCCGGGTGGTCGGCCCCGACGGCGTGTTCCGCTCGGCGGTGCAGATGCCCAATGAGGCGGTTGTGCATGGCGCGCTCGGCGACCACGTCGTGGTGTCGATGGCAGGCCGGGTCATGGCGCTCGACGGGCGGAACTCGCCGCTGCAGCTCGGCACCGGCCGCGTGCTTGCCGTCGGCGACAGTCACGTCGTGCGGCTGCAGTGCGAGGACTATGGCTGCCAGATCACCGACATCTCGTTCAGCGCCACCGTGGGCCCTGACCGTCGAGACGAATGGTGCGAGGAGATCTGCGAGGAAGCGTCCGGCAGTTTTGGGGAACGTGACGACCAGGCCGAGCTGGCGGAAGACTGCTCGTCGCTTTGCGAGGGCTATCCGATCGCCATCGGGGCGATCTCGGAGCGGCGGGTTGACCTGCCCGCAGAACTGCGGGCGGCGTCGCCGGATCGCTGGAGCGATCAGGGGCTGATGTCGCCGGACGCCAATCGTGTCGCGGTGCGGCTCCTGCACGGCAACGGCACTCCGGCGGGCGTCGTGGTGGTGGACCTGGCCGAGGACTGGGGCCGTCACTCGCCAGAGATCGGCATCGACCTCGGACACATGGCGTGGTCCCCCGACAGCCGATTCCTGCTGTACACGCTCGACCATGACGTCATGGTGTGGGACGTCGAGGCCGCCGAGGGTCAGCTGCCGTCGGGCCGGGCCCATGTCGGCGAGCCGCTCGAGCACATCCTTTTGCGGGCTGTGCCGTAGGGCTCAGGCGAGCTGGTCTGCAGTCACGATCACGAACAGGCCGCTGGCCTCGATGAGCGGGGGAGCGTCGGGTGCGTCGCCGGCCCGCACGGTCAGCTCGACGTGGGACTTGCGCCCCTCACGCCGGGTCTCGCGACCCTCAAAGCTCACCGGCTCGTCGATGGGAACGCCGCCCCGATAGTCGATCTCGAGACGCGCGGTGTAGGCGGCGATGCCCAAGCACACCATCAGGTAGCCCAGGACGTCATCGACCACAGCGCACACCGAGCCGCCGTGCGCGCGTCCAGGGGCGCTCTCGAAGGCAGCGCCGAAGGTGACCACCGCCCTCACGCCGTCGCCGTGCCGGCGCATGTCCACCTCCATCGCGGTCGGATTGGCCGGCCCGCTGAAGGCCCGATCGCTGAAGGCCATCACCTCGGCACCGTCTGCAGGCCGAGGATCGGTGTAGCGCCGCGCGAAGTAGTCCGCCGGTCGGGCGACCGGCGCTGAGCCTGCCTCCAGCTGTTCTGCGGTGCCCTCAGCCCACGCGGCGATCTCGGCCAGCGTCTCGGGGTCGGTGCGATGCCGCACGAACGCGTGGGCCAACCGCCGCAGCGAACCAGCGGCAGCACTGCGCTGATCGAGCTGCGGGTCGGGATAGATCAGGTGCAGGTCGGTGCCTGCCCCGGCATCGTCGTGAGGCAAGGGTTCGTCCAGGTTGGCTCAGCCGCCGAGACGGCCGGTCTCGCCGTACGGGTAGTCGACCAGCTCACTGGACGGGTGATCGAGATCGAACGTCCAGTACTGGCGGATCTCGGCGATCAGCCGCCCGCCGGTAGCTCCGTCGGTGCCGAAGTCGTAGTGCTCGCTGCCGCGCACGGCGAACGGCTCACCGGCCTCGGTGCTGCGATGCGCCGCCATCGTGCCGCTCATGATCCACTCGATCGCCGCCGTCTCGCCGTCGGTCACGAGCCGCTCGCAGCGCCATGACGCGCCCTGCCATTTGGCAGCGATGCGTGACCAGAAGCGCCCGATCACCTCTGCCCTCCGTACCGGCGCGTGGTTGGTGTCATACACGACGGCGTCATCGGTGAAATGTCGGGCCACGGCATCGGCGTCACCTGAAGTACAGGCATCGAAGTAGCCCTCGATGCACGCCGCGATCTCGGTTGCGGCGCCGTCGGCACTGTCGTCGTTGCCGGCACTGTCCTCACTGCTGGCGCCGCCGGCGCCAGTGATGGGGTGTTCGCTCATGGCGCCAGTCTCGCAGCCCGGGCCCGCAGCGCTAGCTGACCGCCCACGACAGCCAGCGGCCGTCGCGCCGCTCCAACCGCAGCTTGTGCGAGAAGCACTCCGACAGCGACTGGGCGGTGAGCACCTCGCCCAGCGGACCGCTCGCCAACGGCACGCCGTCGCGCAGCAGCAGCCCATGGGTGAACGATGGGGGGATCTCGTCGGTGTGGTGCGTCACCAGCACTGTTGCCGGCGTCTGTGGATCCGCGGCCAGCGATTCCAGGCTGGCCACGAGCTGTTCGCGGCCGGCCAGGTCTAGGCCGGCGGTCGGCTCGTCCAGCAGCAGCAGCTCGGGACGGCCCATGAGCGTGCGGGCGAGCTGCACGCGCTGCTGCTCGCCCGACGACAGGGTGGCGAACGCCCGGTCGGCCAGCCGGGCAGCGCCCACGCGCTCCAGGCATGCCCGAGCGCTGGACCGGTCGGCGTCGGTGTAGCTGTGCCACCAGGTCTCCAGCGCCGCGTAGCGCGCCGTCATCACGATGTCGAGAGCGCTGATGTTGGGC
The DNA here is from genome assembly GCF_965208555.1 of Candidatus Poriferisodalis sp. GTDB lineage: Bacteria > Actinomycetota > Acidimicrobiia > Acidimicrobiales > Poriferisodalaceae > Poriferisodalis. The sequence goes on from NZ_OZ242342.1 coordinate 2,940,157, forward strand.
CGGAACTGGTCTCGCAGCGACGAGCTGGCAAGACCGATGCGCCGCCGGTGCTCGCGCACATCCACCGCACCCCACCGCTCGCCGAGCACCTCCACTGTGCCGGTGGTGGGAAAGCGGTACAGCGACAGCACCTTGATGAGGCTCGTCTTGCCCGACCCGTTCGGTCCCAGCACGATCCACCGCTCGTGCGGTGCGATGTCCCAGTCGAGCGGCCCCAGCACGGTGGTGCCGTCGTAGACGACCGACACATCTCGCAGCGCGACGGTCGGCCGATGCTCGGCGTCACGCACGAGCGCTCACGTCCCGTCGGGGCGAGCTTCGCCGGCGTGCGCCATCCACGTCGCGTACATCCCGGCGTACTGCCCGCCCAGCGCCACCAGCTCATCGTGGGTGCCCAGCTCCACCACACCCCCCTCGTCGATCACGGCGATGCGGTCGGCCCGCATGGCGGTCGCCAGCCGGTGCGCGATCAGCACCGCAGTCCGGCCCTCGAGCAGCAGGTCCAGCGCCCCTTCGATCTCGGCTTCGGTGCTGAGGTCCACGCTGGAAGTGGCCTCGTCCAGCACGATCACCCGGGGCCGCGCCACGAATGCCCGGGCCAGCGCGAGCAGCTGCCGCTCGCCGGCCGACAGCGACACGCCGCGCTCGTGCACCTGGGTGTCGGCACCCTCGGGCAGGCCGTCGATCAGGCGACGCAGACCGACCAGGTCGAGCGCAGCGTCGATGTCGGCATCGAGCTGTGCGTCACCGTCGCCCGCGGATCGTCCGGCACGGTCGCGCAGGCCGAACGCCACATTGTCCCGGATGGTGCCGTGGAACAGGAACGGCTCCTGCGGGACGACGCCCAGCTGGTTGCGCAGCGACGACAGCGTCACGTCACGCAGGTCCCAGCCGTCGATCGTGATCCGACCCTCAGTCGGGTCGTAGAACCGGATGATCAGCTTCGCGATCGTGCTCTTGCCTGCGCCCGTCGGCCCGACCAGGGCGAAGGTCTCGCCCGGGCGGATCTCCAGGCTGACATCGCTCAGCACTTCAGGAGGTTCGTCGTCAAGCGGCTCGCCGCCCTCGCCAATGGCGCCGTCCAGAACGTCGCCGTCAGCGAAGTCGCTGCCGGTGCCTTTGCCGTGAGAAGACTCCGTTCCGTTTCCAAGCGCAGGCATCGCCACTGGATCAAATGATGCGTTGAGTTGGCTCACGGGCATCTTCGCTGCGCCATTGGCGGCGCCGTTGCCGCTCGTCCCGTCGCCATTGCCCTCACTCATCGCCGCCTCGTCGTCGTAGGCGAATGAGACGTTCTCGAGCCGGATGTGACCGGCAACCGGCGGAAGTTCGGCAGCGTCTGGATGCTGGCGCACAGTCGGCTGCGTCGCCAGGACCTGGCTGATCTTGCGGAGCCCGGACTGGCCCTGCTGGTAGGTGCTGTAGAGCTGCGCGAGCTGCTGGATCGGGGCAAAGAGCGTCGTGACGTACAGCACGAACGCGCCCAGCTCGCCGATGGTGAGGCTGCCATCCAGCACCATCCGCCCGCCGATGGCCAGCACGAGCCCTTGCGCTGCGATGCCGATGGCCTCGGTGCTGGGTCCATAGATTGCTTGAACCCTGGACATCGACAGGTTGGCGTCGCGGAAACGAGCAGTCACCTTCCGGTGCCGCACTGCGTTCTCCAGGCGACGGCCTGTGGCTGCAATCACCCGGATCCCTGCCAGATTCTCCGACAGGTCGGCCAGCACGTCCGCGATGCGGTCGCGGATCTCGGCATAGCCCTGCTCGCTGCGCGCCCGGAACCACAGAGTCAATGCCGCTAGCGGCGGGATGATGCCCCCGAGCAGGATCACCGCCAAGAACGGGCTGTAGTTGAACAGCACCGCGGTCACGACGCCCACCGTGAGCACCTGGATCAGCAGGTTCACGATGCCCTCGTTGATGAGCAGCGCTACGTACTCCATGTCGGAGGTCATCCGGCTCAGCAGCACCCCGGACTTGGACGTCGTGTACCAGTCCAGCGAGAGTCGCTGGTAGTGGCTGAACAGCCGCAACCGCAAGTCGAACATGACCTGTTCGGCAATACGCCCGTTCAGGCGTTGACGCAGCCGGCTGAGCAGGATGCTGACCGCGACGACGCCCACGAAGACCAGCACGACCATGTTGAGCGCGAAGCGGTCGCCCGCGCTGATGCCGCGATCGATGCCCTGTTGAAAGAGCACCGGCACCGTCTGCATCGCCGCGGTCTCCCCGCAGAGAAGCAGCAGTGCTCCCGAGACGCCCCAGCTGTGCGGGATCAGCATGTCCCGGAGGCCGAACGTACGCGCCGGCTCCCGATCGGCGCGCTCCGCCACGTGGTCGAAATTGATCTCCGGTTCGGGGTGTTCGGGCTCGTGCTCGAGCAGCCTGTCGGCGCCTTGCTGCATCTCGGTCGGGACGCCGGCGAAGGGCAGCCCCGCCGCGGCGCTCGCCTGCGTCGCAGTGGGCCCCATGTGGCCCGGGCCGCCGACCATCACCATGATGCGACGCTTCCGTGCGGGCCGTCACCGGCGACGGCACTGGGGTCGAGCCTGTCTGTGTCGCCCGCCGCCGCCAGCACCTCGACATAGCGGGGTTCGGTGGCCAGCAGCTCTGCATGGGTCCCGTCGGCCGCCACCCGCCCGCCGTCCAGCAGGATCACCCGATCGGCCAGGCTGATCGTGGACAGCCGGTGGGCGATGACGATGGTTGTTCGCTCGGCGAGCAGCGCGATGAGCGCGTCGTGGATCTTCGCCTCGTGCGCCACGTCGATGGAACTTGTGGCGTCGTCCAGGATCAGCACAGCCGGATCGGCGAGGATGGCCCGCGCAATGGCGATGCGCTGCCGCTGGCCGCCCGAGAGGTCGTACCCGCGCTCGCCGACCACAGTGTCGTACCCCTCCTCGAGCTCGCTGATGAACTCATGGGCCTGCGCCGCGGTGGCGGCGGCAATCACTTCGGACCGATCAGCGTCGGGTCGGGCGTAGGCGATGTTGTCGTGAATGGTGGCCGAGAACAGGAACGGCTCGTCGGGAACGAGGCCGACAGCCCGGCGCAGGCTGTCGCCGGTGAGGTCGTTCACATCGTGGCCGTCGACGGAGATGGCACCGTCACTGAGGCTGTAGAAGCGCATCAGCAGCCGGGCGAGCGTCGACTTGCCGCAGCCGGTCCGACCGACGATCGCAACCCGCTCACCGGGGTTGATGCGCAGATCCAGACCGTCGAACACCAGCGGCGCGTCGCGCCCGGCACTCGCGGTGCCCGCTACGCCCCCGATCGTCTCGGTGCCATAGGCGAAACGGACGTCGTCGAACCGCACTTCCATGCCACCGGGCCCGCCTGTCGGGCCCTGGCGCAGGGGCAGATCGACGGCGCCGGGACGGTCTGCCACCAGCACCGGCTCATCCAGCACTTGGAAGACGCGTTCTGCTGACGCTTTGGCCCGCTGGCCGAAGATGAACAGCATCCCGATGAACCGGAACGGCGCCTGCAAGAGCAGGATGTACAGGTAGAAGGTGGCCAGGTTGCCCACCGAGAGCGAGCCGCCGATGATGAAGTGCCCGCCGACCAGCAGCACCATCGCCATGGCGAGACGCGGGAGGTTCTCGATGACCGGCGTGTAGTGCGCCCTGGTGTTGTGCTGCAGCATGTTGGCCCAGCGCAGCCGTTGGGTCGCCCGGGCCATCTCGGTGACCTGCCGGGCCTCGGCGGCGAAGGCCTTGACGACCCGTACACCGTTCACGCTCTCGTGGGTCACGGTGGCGACCTCGGCGTTGCGCGACTGGATGATCCACGACAGCGGGAACATGATGTGCCGCAGCCGCTGGCCCAGCACATAGACGGCGGGCATGATCAGCATCGTGATGGCAGTCAGCGGCAGGCTGATCCATGCCATGACTGCGATGGCCACCACGAAGTTCAGCAACTGGCTCGACACGATCGGAGCGAAGGCCAGGTACATCTGCACCGAGCGGATATCGGAGTTGGAGCGGGAGATGATCTCGCCGGTGTGCACCCGGTCGTAGAACGCGAACGACAGCCGGCTGAGGTGGGCGAACAGCAGCGTACGCAGCTGGAACTCGACCCGATGGCCCATGGAGAAGAGCCCGTAGCGGTAGGTGTAGGTGGAGATGCCGCGAGCGAGTCCGAGCCCTACCAGGACGATGACCAGCGTCCAGAGCGAGCCCGTTCTGGTTCCATCGGGGCGAGGCACTGCCGCATCGACAGCCATGCCGGCGATCCACGGCGCAACGGCCCCCGCGCCCGTCGCCACGATGGCGGCGATCAGCGCCACGATGATGCGCGCCCGCTGGCGTCGCAGCAGCGGTCCGAGCCGGCGGATCCAGCTCAGCGACGGGTCGGCGCGGATCCAATCCCCATGGTGCTCGGGCTGCGCAGCGGACTCCGCGGGCGCAGTGCTGGGGGCTACCCGCATCCCGGCGAGGCTACCGGCGACCCTGTTCGGCAGGCCGGGGGTTGCCGGTACCGTAAACGCTGCCACTGGGGCGCTCGGGGGTGCACGGCACCGGCATGACGCTGGGACTCATCGCAGGACTCGGAATCGTCGTCGCGCTCATCGTCTTGAACGGCGTGTACGTGGCCGGTGAATTCTGCTTGCTCGCCGTTGACACCTCGCAGGTCGACGTTCTGGCCGGTCAGGGGCAGCGTCGGGCGCGCGGGGTCAGGGCCCTGCTGCGGCGGCTCAACTTCCATCTGGCCGGCGCCCAGCTCGGCATCACGCTCACGTCGCTGGTGCTCGGCATCATCGCCGAGGACACCGTCGGCAGCCTGATCGAATGGGCACTCGGCGGCTGGGGAGAGACGTTGTCATCGGCCGGGGTAGTCGCCGTCGTGGCGATCGCACTGGCTGCCGTCATCCAGATGATCTTCGGCGAGCTGCTCCCGAAGAATCTGGCGGTCTCGCGCCCACTCGGGACGAGCTTGGCGCTGGCGCCGATCCTGCGGCTCTACGGGACGATCGCTGCGCCGATCACGCTGCTCTTCAACGGCATCGCCAACGCCACAGTGAGAGGCCTCGGTCTTGAGCCCACCGAGGAGCTTCGCATCGTGCGCACCCGCGACGAGCTGGAGTACGTGGTGCGCTCGTCGCGCCAGCGGACGCTCAGCGACGGCCAGGCCGATCTGCTGGTGCGGACGCTGCGCCTGGGCCGCAAGGACGCCGCCGATGCGCTGACGCCGCGCACGTCGATGTCGGCCATCGGCACTGAAGCGACGCTCACCGAGCTGGTGGAGCTGGCCCGTGTCAGAGGGCATTCGCGCTTCCCGGTTCTGGGCGCGAGCTCTGACGATGTGCTCGGCATCGCCGAGGTCCGCGACGTGTTCAGCGTCGAGGCGACCGAGCGTGACGGCACCCGAGTCGAAGCCATCATGCGACCGGTCGTGGCCGTCGCCGAGAGCCGCAAGCTCGACGGCGTCCTCGCCGACATGGCCGCGTCGGACTGCCGGCTGTGCGTGGTGGTCGACGAGCACGGCGGCACCGCCGGGATTCTCACGCGAGAGGACATCGCCGAGCAACTCGTGGGCGATATCGCTGACGAGTTCGATGAGCCTGCCGCGCTCACGTTGCGCCGGCCGGGCCAGCCGGTGGCGCTTGCGGGCACAGCGACGCTGGACGAAGTGGAGACCGACGCAGGCCTGGCGGTGCCGCCAGGTCCGTACGAGACGCTGGCGGGTTTCGTGCTGGAACGCCTCGGCGAGATCCCCTCGGTGGGCGCCGTCGTGACCTGGGACGGCTGGCAGCTCGACGTCACCCAGACCGATGGGCTCCGGGTGGCCGAGGTCAGAGTCAGCCCGCCGCCCGCGGCCGCCGGTGACAGCGACGGCGACGACGGGGTGGACGGAGTTGACGATCGGGTGGACGACCCATCATGACCACGCTGGCCATTGCCGTGGGCCTGGTGCTCATCGTGTTCAACGGGGCATTCGTCGCGATCGAGTTCGGCCTCATCGGCGCGAAGCGCGCCGCGGTGGACCGTCAGGCAGCGACCGGCAAGCGCTCGGCATTGGCAGCGCAGCGCATGCAGTCCGACGTGCTGACCACGCTCGGGGGAGCGCAGTTGGGCATCACCCTGTGCTCGCTGGCAGTCGGACGCCTCACCGAGCCGGCAATCGCCGGCCTCATCGAGCGGGCGGTGCACGGCATCATCGAGATCCCCGACGCTGCGCTGCACGCCATCGGCTTCGGCATCGGGCTGGGCATCGTGACGGTGCTGCACATGGTGTTCGGCGAGATGGTGCCCAAGAACCTGGCGCTCATCGGGCCCGAGCGCACGCTGCTGGTGCTGGCCCGGCCCATGGCTGCGTACCTTGCCGTCTTCCGTCCGGTCGCCCGGGCGCTGCAGTGGGTCGCGAACGGCTTGACCCGGATGCTGCGCGTCGAGCCGACGACCGAGCTTGCCGACGTGGCGACGCCCGCCGAGCTGACGCTGATGGCGCAAGATTCGCTGGCCGAGGGCCATATCGCGCCGACCGACGTGGCACTGCTGGAGCGAGCCATGCGGTTCGAGGCAACGAAGGTGAGCGAGATCATGGCGCCCGCGGGCGCGGTTGCGGCCGTGCGGCTGGCCGACCCGCTCACCGAGGTCGAGCAGCAATTCGCCCGCACCGGCCATTCACGGCTGGTCGTGCTCGGCGACGGACCCGACGATGTGCGAGGAATGCTGCACAGCAATGATCTGGCGATCTCTGCGGTGCGCGACGCCAGCGACCTCGCCGAAGCTGACCGTCTCGCTGCCGCGCAGTCTGCCGGCCGCGGCCTCGTGCGCCGGATGCTGCGGCTGGGCCCCGACGTGGCGCTCGACAGGGCGCTGCGCCGCATGCAGCGCACACGGATCCACCTTGCCGTCGTCGCCGATGCTGAGCGGCGCACGCTCGGGGTCGTGGCCCTCGACGACCTGCTGCGCAGCCTGATCGGCGATCCCGGCAGTGCTGGCGAGAAAACCGCCGCGACGGGCGGCGCTGAGGGTGGCACACTCGCTTCTGGTTAGGCCCTGCTGGTTAGGCTCCCGCGCTCGTTGCGAGGCCCCGTGCGGCCGAGACCCCACATCATGACTTGGATCGACAAAGCGCTCGACGGCTGCCCCCGGCAAGTCGTGGTCAACGATTCCAAGACGCCCAGCGGCCGAGCGCACGTGGGTTCGCTGCGCGGCGTGCTGATCCACGACGCCTTGGCCCGGGTGGCCCGCGAGCGTGGCTTGGATGCGACGTTCATGTACGGCTGCGACGACATGGACGCAGTCGACGAGATCCCATTCGGCACCGGCGAGCACTTCGTGGAGCACCTCGGCAAACCCCTGTGGGCAGCCCCGGCGCCTGAGGGCCTTCGTGGCGATTCGATGGCCGAGGCCTACTTCGGCGAATTCACCGGAAAGTGGTTCGATGCCGCCGACTCGCCGGCCGATGACACACCCGGGCCGTTCGACAAGCTCGGCGTGAACGCCGAGTTCTACCGCATGAGCGACATCTACCGGTCTGGCCGGCTCGACGCGGTCATCGACACGTTCCTGCGCGCCGCGGCAGACGTGAGGCAGATCTACCTCAGGCTCAGCGGAGCCGAGCGTGCCGACGACTGGCTGCCGTTCCAGCCCATCTGCGAGCGGTGCGGCCGCATCGGCACCACGTATGCCACCGACTACGACGGCGAGACCGTGGCGTATGAGTGCCGGGCCGACCTCGTGGCCTGGGCGACCGGCTGCGGGCACCGGGGCCGCATCAGCCCGTTCGGCGGCAACGGCAAGCTGCCGTGGAAGCTGGAGTGGGCCGCCAAGTGGAAGCTCTTCGGCGTGTCGATCGAAGGCGCCGGCAAGGATCACATGGCTGCCAGCGGATCGCACGAGGTGTCCTCCGCGCTGGCCCGCCAAGTGCTCCAATGCCCGGTGCCCGTGCCGGTGCCGTACGAGTTCTTCACGCTCGGCGGCGCCAAGATGAGCTCGTCACGTGGCATCGGCATGACCTCGTCGGAATTGGTCGAGTTGCTGCCGCCCGAGCTGCTGCGTTATGTCGTGCTGCGAACCCAGCCGCGCCGAGCCATCGACTTCGCCCTTGACGTGCCCGGCCTCACCAAAGCGTTCGTCGAGTACGAGCGCCTCTGGCGTTCCGCAGCGGGTGTGGAACCGCAACCCAACGACGTCCAGCTCTACTCGGTCTCACGCTCATTGCCGGGCGAGCATGTGCCGCCGGCGCCCGAGTTCAGCCCGCCCTTCGACTCCGTGCTGAGTTTGTCCCAACAGCCGCACATGCAGCTCGACGACCACATTGCATCGCTCGGCGTCCAGCTCAGCGAGGTGGAGTCGGCGTGGCTGGATGACAAGGCTGAAGTGGCGAAACAGCTGATGGAGAACCGCCCCGATCTCGCTGACAGGCTTGCCATGCTTGATACGGCCGAAGCGATTCGGCAGCGTGATGAGCTGAGCGACCGTCAGATCGCCTTCCTCGGTGAGCTCGCGCGCCGTCTCGAAGCGTTGGAGCCATGGAGCGCCCGGGCCATACAGGACGAGATATTCGAGTCAGCACGCGGCGTCGAGATCGACCCCAAGGCTGATGCAGCGTTGGTCTTCGAGGCGCTCTACAAGGTGCTCTTCGGTTCCGAGACCGGACCGCGAGCCGGCAGCTATCTCGAATTCCTCGGCCGTCACGAGACGCTGCAACGCTTGGGCTGATCGGCGTTAGGCGCCCATGGCGTGGTAGCCGCCGTCCACGTGCACGATCTCGCCGGTGGTGCCGCCGAACCAGTCCGACATCAGCGCCAGCGTGCTGCGTGCCACTGCTTCGCTGTCGGTGATGTCCCAGCCCAGCGGGGCACGCTCGGTCCACGCATCTTCGAACTCGGCAAATCCGGGTATCGACTTGGCGGCCATGGTGCGGATCGGTCCTGCCGAAATCAGGTTCACCCGGATGCCCTGCGGTCCCAGCGACTTCGCGAGGTAGCGAGCCGCCGACTCGAAGGCCGCCTTGGCCACGCCCATCCAGTCATAGACCGGCCACGCGACGCTCGCATCGAAGGTGAGCCCGACCACTGCGCCTTTGGCTTCCGCCAGCAATGGCGCCATCGGCGACGTCAGCGAAGCGAGGCTGTAGGCGGAGATGTTCAGCGCCGTGGCGACGTCCTCCCATGGGGCGTGGAGGAAGTTGCCGCCGAGGCAGCTTGCGGGCGCGAAGCCGATGGCGTGCAGCAGGCCGTCGAGCCGGCCCCACCGCTGCTCCAAGTCCGCACGAACCGCCTCGATCTCGTCCGGCACCGTCACGTCGCAGGGCAGCACATCGGGCGGGTCGGGCAGCCTGCGGGCGGCCCGCTCGGTGAGGCGGATGCCCCGGCCCGCGCCGGTCAGCACGATCTCGGCACCGTGTTCCTGAGCCAGTCGTGCCACGTTGAATGCCAGCGAGGCGTCGGTCAGCACGCCGGTGATGAGGAACTTCTTGCCGTCCACGATGCCGCTGCCCGCCACGCTCTCGCCTCCGCTGTCGTCATCGATCCCGCAGCCTGCGGGGCCGCTCTTCGCGGGACGCTACCGCCGCGCTGTGGATCGCCTCGCCATTGCCGTCCAGCGAGCGTGGCCGTACCGTGACTGCCGTGCCAGCAGATGCGACCTCCAACGGGACCGCGGACGGCGTCGCAGCAGCCGATCCGGCAGACGGTGCCGAACCCACCCGGATCGGCATCATCGGCGGCACGGGCCCGGCCGGCGCCGCACTGGCAGCCAGGCTGGCCGACATCGGCTGTGAGGTGACGCTGGGCTCGCGTTCGAAGTACCGGTCGATGGAGGTGGTGGACAACATCCTGGATCGCTGGCCGGACCGCCGGCTGCGCATTCAGCCCGGTGCCAACGACCTCGCCGCGGAAGAGCCGACGGTGGTGATCGCCACCCCCTGGGATGCAGCCGCCATCACTGCGAGGGGCGTGGCCGAGCACCTGCGCGGCAAGGTGGTGGCGACCATGTCCAATGCCCTGGCCCGGGTGGACGACGAGTTCGTGCCGCTCATCCCGCCGAGGGGCTCGGTGGCAGCGTCGGTGCAGGCCTCTCTGCCCGACTCCCGGGTGGCCGCGGCCCTCCAGCACGTGCCAGCGACCGAGCTCGGCAATCTCGACGAGCCGGTGCACGGCGACATCCTGATCTGCAGCGATCACCGCGAGGCCACCTGGCACATCGCCGAGATCGTCGACCGCATGCCCGGCGCACGTGCACTCGACTGCGGCAACCTGTCCAACGCCACCGCCATCGAGGCGTTCACCGCTGTGCTGATGCAGCTCAACACCCGGTACCGCACCCGCGTTGCGCTCCGCCTCGTCGGGCTGGATCACGTGCCGATCAGCGTGCTCGGCGGCGGGCCCAGCGGCGTCGATATCGCCCAGCCGGCCGCTGAGACGGTTCCCGACTGAGCCGGCCCGACTGATCCGATGAGCCGAGCCGCCTGCGCTGGGCGATGAGGCTGTACGAGACCCAGCAGCGGAGCGTCGTACCGCTCGACGCGACCCCGGGTAGCACCGTGCGGATGTACGTGTGCGGCATCACGCCCTACGACGCCACGCACGTCGGTCACGCCGCCACTTTCCTGGCCTACGACGTGCTCCAGCGGCGCCTGCAGGACCTGGGCTGCCGGACCCGCTGCGTGCGCAACATCACCGACGTGGACGACGACCTGCTGGCGCGGGCGCGTGCCATGGGCGTGCACTACCTGGACCTGGCGGCGGACTCGCTGGCGGCGTTCGACGCGGACATGGCTGCACTGGGCCTGCTGCCGGCCGACGCCGAACCCCGAGCGACATCGGCGATGGCCGACATCCGGCGGCTGATCGGGCGTGTGCTCAGCAGCGGTCACGCATACCGAGCGGGCGACGGCGTGTACTTCGACGTCTCCGCGGCGCGTGGCTTCGGCGAGCTGTGCGGCCTCGATGTCGCCGCGATGGTGGAGCTGGCGCGCCGCCGCGGCGGGCGCCCCGACGATCCGAACAAGCGCAACCCGCTGGACTTCGTGCTGTGGCAGCGCTCGGCGCCCGGCGAGCCCGAATGGTCCTCGGCGTGGGGCCTGGGCCGCCCGGGATGGCACGTGGAGTGCTCTGCGCTGGCGCTGGCGCACCTGGGCGAGACGATCGACGTGCACGGCGGGGGCAGCGACCTGGTGTTCCCGCACCACGAGTGCTCGCGGGCGCAGTCCGAGGCCGCGACCGGGCGACCGTTCGTGCGCCATTGGATGCACACGTCGATGGTGCGCCACGGCGGCGTCAAGATGTCCAAGTCGGCCGGCAACCTGGCATTCGTGGCTGATCTGCGGCAGCGCTGGGAGCCCATGGCGGTGCGGCTGGCGCTTCTGGACGCGCACTACCGCGCCGACTGGGACTGGACCGAGCGTCGGCTGGTAGATGCGGCCCGGCGCCTCGAACGCTGGCGGGCGGCGGGCCGCGGGGATGGCGCTTTGGCACGCGTGCGTGAGCGCCTCGACGACGATCTGGACGCTCCGGGCGCCCTGGCCGCGATTGACGCTGCCGCAGACGCGGGCGAGCCGGTGAGTGACGCAGCGGCCCTGCTGGGCGTCGCGCTGTAGGCTTCTGCACAGGAGGACCGGCCCGCTGTGTCGCTTGGCAGAGCCAGCGGGCCAGTCCCTCCGGCACCCTACGATTCGCGCCGTAGTCGGCCCCTGTCGATTTTGCTTTGCTGGCCAGACGGCAGCAGGCTCGCTGTGAGAGCGCCGGTAGCGTTGGCCCCGATGGCCGAGCCCGAAGAACTCGGTGAGGTGCGCGACGAGCTGCCAGCCGATCTGGATCGGGGCTTCGTCGGCGCCTACAAGTTCCCCGACAATTCCCGCAGGCGCATCACGGGCGCGCTGTGCTTCGCAGCAGGCGTCTGGGCCGCCACAGCGGCGCTCGCCGCCGATTCCGATGCCGTGCTGCTCAACCGGGGCGTCGTCGTGGGAGGCGTGCTGCTCGCGCTCTTCGGGCTCTACCAATTCGCTGCGGGCCGCCGATTCGCGGTCAACGAGAACGAGGCGCTGGTGGCCGCCGTCGCTGACGTGGGCTTCGCGGTCGGTCATGCCAGCGCCCAGCTCGGCTGGCGCGGCTGGATGAGCCGCCCGACCTGGCGGGTGCTCGTCTACTCGGCGGAGGATCCGCCCAAGCGGCGGGGCTTGGTGCTGGTGGACGCCTTGAACGGCGCAGTGCTCGAGAAGTGGCTGGAGGACAATCCCGAGACCTGGATCTCCACGTCGCCCGACGACGGGAGCTGACGATGTTCGACGGCAAGTTTCGCAAGGGCGTCGACAGCGTCACGGCGCCGATCGGGCGCGGCCTCGCAGCAATCGGCCTGAGCGCAGATGTGCTCACGGGACTCGGCCTCGTCATGTCCGCCGCCAGTGCAGTGGCCATCGGCGCCGGGCGGCTCGTGCTGGGCACGGTGCTGCTGGTCATCACCGCGCTGTCCGACCTGCTCGACGGCCCGGTTGCAGCAGCACGGGGAACCTCGTCGAGCCGGGGCGCATTCTTCGATTCGACGGCGGACCGGGTCACCGACGGATTGCTGCTCGGCGGCATCGCCTGGTATCTCGCCGGCGAGCACGGCGCCCAGTGGGCCGTGCTGCCGATGGCGGTGCTCGGCGTCAGCGCTGTGATCTCCTACGAGCGGGCCAAGGCCGAGCTGCTGGGATTCGAGGCCAAGGGCGGACTGATGGAGCGCGCCGAGCGGACGGTGGTGCTCGCCGTCGCGGTCGCGTTCGAAGTGCTGCTCATTCCGCTGCTCTGGCTGCTGCTGGCACTGTCGGTGATCACTGCGGTGATGCGCTTCGTGAAGGTGTGGCGCCAGGCCAGCGCACGCATGTCGCAGTGAAAGCAGGGCCATTCCCGCAGCGAGTACGGGATAGGGCCATCGTGATCGGGTACAAGACCGGAGCGTCAGTTGCCCGCCTGGCACCGCTGTGGCTCACTGAGCGCGTGGCCGAGCTGGCCGGCCCGGCACTCGCCCGGCTGATGCCCGCCAAGGCAGCGATGGTCCGGCGGCATCAGGAACGAGCGCAGCGCTGGGCGGCCAAGCGTGCGGGGAGCCCTGGAACGGCCCTGGCAGACGCTCCCGCACCGGCCACGGGCTCCGATGACGATCTCGGCCGGGCCACAGCGGCTGCGTTCAGTTCCTATGCCCGCTACTGGCTGGAATCGTTCCGCCTGCCGGCGCTGAGCGAGTCCACGCTGGATCGAGGCATCGACGTGCCGGCATACCACCACGTCGAGGAGGCCCTCGAACGCGGCAACGGCGTCATTCTGGCCCTGCCGCACCTGGGGGGCTGGGAGTGGGCCGGTTTCTGGATGGCGACCGTCAATCGGCTGCCGATCACCGTGGTGGTGGAGCCGCTCGACCCGCCGGAGCTGTTCCAGTGGTTCGCTGACTTCCGTGAGCGCCTGGGCATGCGTGTCGTGCCGCTGGGGCCCGACGCCGGGCGCGAGGTGCTCGGCGCGCTGCGGCGAAACGAGATCGTCTGCCTGCTGTGCGACCGTGATCTCACCAGCGACGGCATCGACGTGACCTTCGGAGACGAGCGGACGACCCTGCCGGCGGGTCCAGCGATGCTGGCGCTGCGATCAGGCGCAGCCCTGCTGCCGACGGCGGTGTACTTCCGCCCCCGAGGCAGGCACCTGGGCACGGTCCGCCCGCCCATCGACATCACGCGGCACGGCCGCCTGCGCGAGGACGTGACGGCCGTTACCCAGAGGCTCGCGGACGAGCTGGCGGCGCTGATCGCAGCAGAACCGCACCAGTGGCACCTGTTCGGCCCCAACTGGCCGTCGGATCGATAGCCCGTTTCGATTGCCCTTTCCCCTGACGCATCGGCGCGCCTAGCGTCATGTCCGCAGAGGGACTCCCTGCGTGGATCGCCTGTGAGGTTCGGCCCATGAGGCACGGCCCGTGAGAATCGGGATCATCTCGCCGTACAGCCTGACCAGCGCCGGCGGCGTGCAGGTGCAGGTGCTGGGCTTGGCTCGCGCATTGTCCGCGAACGGCCACGAGACCCGGGTGCTGGCACCCTGCGACGGTGCGCCACCCCAGACGGGCGTCACGCCGCTCGGTGCCAGCATCCCCACCTTCGCGAACGGCTCGATCGCCCCGATTGCCCCCGATTTCGCCTGCACGCTGCGCACGGTGCGAGCGCTGCGTGACGAGGAGTTCGACGTCTTGCACCTGCACGAGCCGCTGTGTCCTGGGCCGACGCAGACGGCGCTGTTCCTGAATTCGGCGCCCATGGTCGGCACCTGGCACGCAGCGGGGGGCAGCCTTGCGTATCTCGTGCCCGGTACCCGCTGGCTGGCGTCGCGGATCGACGTCCGAGCCGCGGTCTCGGCCGATGCCGCCGAGATGGCCCGCAACGGCGTCGGCGGCGAGTACGAGCTGGTCTTCAACGGTGTCGAGCTCGATCACTTCGACGACGCGGCCCCGAAGCGCAGCGAAGCGCCGACCATCGCCTACATCGGCCGCCACGAGCCGCGCAAAGGGCTCACAGTGCTGCTCGAGTCCATGTCACGGCTGCCCGAAGGCGTCCGGCTGTGGGTGATGTCACGCGGTCCGCAAACCGAGGAGCTGCAGCGCCGCCACCAGCGCGACACACGCATCGAATGGCTGGGCAGGGTCAGCGAGACCGAGAAGCTGGCGCGCATGAAGGGCGCCGACGTGGTCTGCGCGCCGTCGCTGCACGGCGAGAGCTTCGGCGTGGTGCTGCTGGAGGCCATGGCAGCTCGCACGCCGGTCGTCGCCAGCGATCTTCCCGGCTATCGCAATGTGGCCCGCGTCGGCGACGAAGCCGTGCTCGTCCCGCCCGGTGACCCGGCAGCACTGGCGACGGCGCTCGCCGGTGTGCTCAGCCGTCCCGACCGGGCGGCCGACCTCGTCGCCGCCGGCCGTCAGCGCGCCGAACAGTTCTCCATGGCCCGCCTGGCGGACATCTACGTGGACATGTACGAGCGCGCCATCGCACAACGCGCCGCCGGACTGGCCTGATCGTCGCCCGATCGCGGCGCACGTGGTGTTGCGGGCGGGCGGGGACGGTTGAATGCAGCGGTGGACCCGCTGTTCGCCATCTACCGCAGCCGAGCCGACAAGCTGCTCGCCGAGCTGTGGGCGGTCCATCTCGCAGCCGGAGCCGTCGCAGGTCTGCTGTGCGCTTGGTTCACGTCGCTGAGTTGGTGGGCGATGCCGATTGCGCTGGTCGTCGCCTGCGGGCTGGCCATGTTCTGGCTGGGCATCGGCGAGCGCCGCTTGCGGTCGGCGATGGTTCCCGCCGGTTCCGCAGTGTGCAGCCCCGCTGACGAGCCGCGGCTGGCGAACGTCGTCGACGGCATCTGCCTGCTCGTCGGCGTGGAGCGCCCGACGCTCGTCATCCACCCGGCAGCGGAGGCGAACGCGGCGGCATTCGGCCGTCGCCCGGACCGCACGACGGTCGTGGTGACCCAGGGGTTGCTCGACGGGCTGGGCCGCATCGAGCTCGAGGCCGTGGTCGCGCGGCTGCTGACGCAGGTCCGTGACGGCCGCATCGCGTACCTGACCACTGCGGTGACCACGGTGGGACTGCCGGCGCTGATGTGGCGGTCGCTGTGGCCGCTGGTGCAGGTGCGTCTCGAACGCGAGGCCAGCACCGGCAGCGATTTCGAAGACGACGCAGAGGCCGTGAAGCTCACCCGTTATCCGCCGGGCCTCGCCGATGGGCTCGCGACGATGGCGGGTGTGGGGGTGGGCACGCCCGCACCGAAGGCGACATGGCCGCTGTGGCTGGCCGACCCTCGGGCTGCCGACGCCCGCCAGCCCGGCGAGCTGCCCGACTACCGGGCCGATCTCGAGACCCGGGTCGCCGTTCTGCGGGAATTCTGAGGACAGCGCGAGGGCCGCTCCCTACACTGGGTTCATGAACTCTGGGCCCACGAATTCAGGCTCCATCGCGGCGGGCCAATCCGGCGCCTCGACACCTTCCGATCCGCAGCCAGCAGAGACCCAACTGGTCGGAACCGTTCGGGTCAAGCGCGGCCTCGCCGACATGCTTCGGGGCGGCGTCATCATGGACGTCGTCACCCCAGAGCACGCCAAGATCGCCGAGGACGCCGGCGCTGTGGCCGTCATGGCGCTCGAGCGGGTGCCGGCCGACATCCGGCGCGACGGCGGCGTGGCACGCATGAGCGATCCGGCGATGATCGAGGGCATCCAGGCTGCGGTGACCATCCCGGTCATGGCCAAGGCCCGCATCGGCCATTTCGCGGAGGCGCAGATCCTCGAGTCGCTCGACGTCGACTACATCGACGAGTCCGAAGTGCTCACTCCCGCCGACGAAGCCCATCACATCGACAAGTGGGCGTTCACCGTGCCGTTCGTGTGCGGGGCCACCAACCTGGGCGAGGCGCTGCGGCGCATCTCCGAGGGCGCCTGCATGATCCGCTCCAAGGGCGAAGCCGGCACCGGCAACATCATCGAGGCGGTGCGGCACCTGCGGGCCATCACCGGCGACATCCGCAAGATCACCCAGGCCGATGCCGCCGAGCTGTTCGACTGGGCCAAGCAGCTGCAGTCGCCCCTCGGGCTGGTGCAGGAGATCGCCGAGACGGGCCGCCTGCCGGTGCCGCTGTTCTGCGCCGGCGGCATCGCCACACCGGCCGATGCGTCGCTGGTGATGCAGCTCGGCGCCGAGGCGGTGTTCGTCGGGTCGGGCATCTTCAAGAGCGAAGACCCGGGGCCGCGGGCCGAGGCGATCGTCGAGGCCACGACGCACTACCGCGATGCGTCGGTGGTGGCCAAGGTCAGCCGGGGCCTCGGCAGTGCGATGCCGGGTCTGGAGATGGAAGGCCTCGAAACCAAGCTCGCCGAACGCGGCTGGTAAACGCTGAGCACTCCTGAGGCGTCCAACACGACCGACGGGCTGCCGCTGGTCGGCGTCGTAGCACTGCAGGGTGCCGCGGCCGAGCACGTTGCGGCGCTGCGGCGACTGGGCGCACGGGCAGTCGAGGTGCGCGTACCGGCCGATCTCGACGGCGTCGGCGCCGTGGTGATCCCCGGCGGCGAGTCGACCACGATGTCGCACCTGCTCGGCACCAGCGGGCTGTTCGATCCGCTGGCCGAACGCCTGGCCGACGGCATGCCGGCGTTCGGCACCTGCGCCGGCATGATCCTGCTGGCTGCCGAGGTGCTGGACGGCCGGGAGGACCAGCGGTACTTCAGCGCCATCGACATCTCGGTGCGGCGCAATGCGTTCGGTCGTCAGGTCGCCAGCTTCGAGGCCGATCTGGATGCGGACGGCCTCGACGAGCCGTTCCACGCTGTGTTCATTAGGGCCCCGTGGGTGGAGCGAACCGGCGACGGCGTCGAGGTGCTGGCGACGGTGAGCCCGGCGTCGGGCTCGCACGGGTCCTCAGCCGGCGACGGTCACCGGGCGGAGGTGCCGGTGCTGTGCCGGTCGGGCCCGATCTTGGTGTCGAGCTTTCATCCCGAGCTGACCGCCGACGACCGCATCCACCGCATGTTCCTCGACATGGCCCGGTCCCCCCATCCCAACTGACCCAGATGCGGTGATGGCTGGCGCGAAAACTGGGCGACACGGCTGCTCCGCAGCGATAAGGTCGTAACCGGCTGGCCGTACTATGGCCGTACATAGGTGATTTCGGCATCGCATAGTCAGGGAGCGGGTTATGGCTGATACAGCGAACCGGATTCGGAGCGCACGTCTCGAGGTGCGCATGACGCCCGACGAACGCCGGTTGATCGACGATGCGGTTGCCGTTACCGGCACGGCGCTGACGGACTTTGTGCGGACCAGCTTGCGCCTCGCGGCCCATGACGCGCTGGCAGACCGGACCGAGTTTGCGCTCGATGACGACAGTGTCCGTGCCTGGGACGTGTTGAACCGGCGGCCTGCCCGTGAGCTCGCTGGGCTTCGGTCGCTCATGGCCCGGCCGTCGCCCTTCGTCGACGGGTGAGGTCCCGCTACCGAGCACCGCGACTGCTGGAACCGTCCGACGACGTCTCACGGTTCATCTGCAAGTCTGAGGCCCAGACCCACTGGCTCCGACGCTTCGGGCACCACGCCCACGCCGCCGGCACGACCCGCGTGTTTGTCGTCACGCCGGCAGACAGCGCCGAGGTGGTCGCCTACTACGCGTGGTGCATGGCGAGCATCGCCATCGGCGACGTTCCTGCCCGGCTCCGGCGCGGAGCAGGTCGCTATCCCCAGCCGGTCGCCTTGCTTGCTCGTCTCGGCGTGTCGACAAGCCACGAAGGGCAAGGCCTCGGCTCAGGCCTCTTGGCAGACATCATGACGCGAGCCGCGGCCGCAGGTCGCACCATCGGCTGCAGGGGCCTGCTCATCCACGCCGAATCAGATGACGCCCGCGCCTTTTACCTGCACCTGATTCCAGAATTTGAATCGTCGCCCACTGATCGGCTCCATCTGGTCCTCATGATGAAGGACATCCACAGAACGCTCTCGACCTGAGCTGCTTCGACCAGGAGCGATCTTGACGAGAGGTCAGAGGCATCCGGTGGGGCGGATTGCGGAACGGCCGGTGTCGTCGGTGTGGACTGCGTGCTCAGCGCCGTCCACGACAAAGACGAGGCGCCAGCCCGGCGTGACAACCTGCGCGTACGCGTAGCCCGCTTGCTGGCACCCCAAGGAAGCGTCGCTCCAGGCAACCGTCTCGACGCTGTGCAAGATCACGTCCAGCCTGTGCGTGTCGAGCTCGGTCGCCAGCAGCTCAGTTGCGACCCTGACGGCGCTGTTCGGGGCTGATGCAGCGGGCTGCGACGGCTCAAGCGAGACGCCGTTCGCCCACAGGGCGAACAGCCACAGCAGCAGGCCGAGCGGCATCACCGGGGCTCAGCTGCCTGTGCAGGCAGCCGTGTCAGGCGGTCGGTTGCGGCGCTGCCGGACTGTCAGGGCCGAGGGCTTCGAGGATCTGCTCCATGACAGCACGCCACGTTTCTACCCCCCCCCCCCCCCGGTTAGGTCGCGAGTGCTCCAAGGTGTGAGCGCCGAGTCCGAAGGCTCGGCAGAAGAGAACGATCGAGTTCGTCGTGAGCGCCTGGTCGATCAGGCCCTGTTGCTTGGCATCGTCGACGATGGCTGCAACAGCGTCCGCATCGAATCCGTTCGCACTTATGGCTGTTTCACACAGCCGCTGTGCGAAGTCACCGGTGGTGACCCCGCCGAGACCGGCAGCATGCTCAGCGTTCTGTGTTCGAGACATGATCTCGAACAATAGCCCTGACTCCTTTTGGAGCGTGGCTGTTCCCTCATATACGCCGACTGTGTCGAGGAAAACACACAGTCAACACGCTGCCGGCTCGCGAACGGTATCGGCGAGTCCCGATAATGCGTTCGGTCAGCCGTCGAGCTAGCGCGCGGTATCCGGCGGCGCCCAGCTGTTCACGACGCGCCGGATCAGCTCGTCCCACTGGTCGGCGTCCTCGCTGGAGATGCGGTCCTCCGACATCGAGAGCGCAAGCTGCATGCCGATGCTGAGCGCCTGGCAGCACAGCACCACGAGCTCGGTGCTCAGGGACTCATCGAGAATCCCGGCCGCCTTGCCTTCGGTGACCAGCCTCGAGAGCGCATCGGCCTCAGTGTCGAAGGCTTCCGCGATGTTCGCTCTCATCGCCGAGTCGCGCCTCGCGATGACGCACGCCTCCAGGAACAGGGCTCGGGCGTCGTTGTCATCGGAGGTGAGCTGGTCGGCCCCGAGCGAGGCCGCGAGCTGGCCGAGCGGCGATTCGCCCGCACTGTCGCCCGCCAGGCGCTGCGACACGGCATGTTGGACGGCGCCTAGGAAGCACTCGCGCTTGTCCCGCCAGCGGGAGTAGATGGCGCCGGTGGACAGGCCGCTGCGCCGAGCGATTTCGGAGACTTTGGCGGCCTCGAATCCGCGCTCGCTGAACTCGGCCACGGCCGCGTCGAGCAGTCGCCTGCGCAGGTCGGCGGTGCGGCGGGCCCTCTTGCCGACCTCAGGCGCTTCGCTGGCCTCAGGCGCAGTCCCATCAGGCATGCGCTAGCAACGGTAGCGCGCAGCCTCCTGCGTAGTTAGGTCACCCCCAGCGGCGCGCCATTTGGTCCCGCAGCAATCTTGGCCCGCAATACTTGTCGGGTCGCGAGGACATCGACGTAGCCCCGAGCCAGAGTGCGCCTAGGCCCGAGATCAGAGCTGGTGTGGTGCAGTCCAGGTCTCTATGAGACTGGACTGCAGTGGCATTTCGAGCTCGTGGCAAAAGACTGCGTGGACGACGTCGATGCCCGTTGCCGAAGGACTGCGGATGGCGCGATAGCCAGCGTCATGAGCGGCTTGCCCGATCTGTTGAGTGGGCCGGAAATCGTTGCGGATGAGGTCGCTATGGGCGAGCGACAGATGTTGCAGCGTTTCTGGGTCAGTCAGGTCGAGCACAGCGATGGGTTCAACCGTCGAGACTTCCCACAGCTCGCGGGGCAGCAGGTCTGCGATGCGCAGACCCTGCTGAGTTGCCTGACGGGTCAGTTCTGCCACGGTGCATTCTCGAGTTGAGCACAAGTACACCGTTGGGAAGCTCCCCGGTGCGTTGTAGCGCCCGCCGTTAAGCAGAGCACCCTGACCGCTGCTCGGGTCGAATCCGGGTGCTTGATTGCGGAAGCCGTTGACATCCGCGAGTCGTCTCGGAGCGCGCTCCACCAAGCCATGGACTGCACCAGTCATCTCAGGTGGTGACGCCTTCGGCGAGCGCCAACAGCAGTCCGATCACCTGCTTGTACTCGCCCTGCGCGATCAGGTCCAGGGGCTTCTCGTAGCCGAGGTCACTGTTGGGCGAGCGCAGCCACAGCCTCACGGCGTCGCGTTGGATGACTCTGCAGGCGAGATCGACCACGCTGCGCAACTCCAGAATCCTGTTCTCGGCTTCGCGCTGTGGCACAGTCCCATCTGTTCGCCACCTTGTCACGCTTCGCGGATTGGAATCGCTCACGAATGCGAGGTCAACGGTGTCCACGACCTCGCTGTCGCAGAGTTCATCAAGCAGAGGAGCGATTGCAGACATCGTTCGTCTCCGATCCAGCCGGCAACAATATGACGTTCGTATGTCACAGTATATGTCGATGTGATGTCGTCTAGATGTCGGACTCGTCGACCTCGAGCGTCTCTACGAAGGCGACTGAACCGGCGCTGCGGTTGCCGCGCCGTCGGGCCAGCGAGGCCGCTGCACCCATTGGACGAACAGCGCCGCATTTGCGGGTGTGCAGCCGGATGTGCTGCAGGCATGTCATGTCTGTCCATTAGTGTAATCTTATGTACAGAGCGGACAGGATGATCTGACGTGGCAACGCCATCGCAGAGAGACGATCTGGCCCAAGCCGGTCGGCAGGTGGCTGAGCGGCTCGTCGACTTGACACCGTGGCTTCAGGGCTGGGGGTTGGTACCTGTTCGCCGCGATGCCGACGCCACGGGCAAGGGCGGCATCGACGACGTGCTCGTCGACGATCGCCACTACCGCTGCCCGAGCACGGAGACGCTCATTCTCAACGCTCAGCGGGTGCGTCTCGCCAGGCAAGAGCTCCTCGATATGGGCTCGCTGTCCACCAAAGATCTCGCGGCAGCACGCGACTGCTCGCTGAACACTGTCCACAAGCAGATCCAGCGCGCATGCAAGCGTGACGAGCTGATTGCCGTCACCGTCTCAGGCGAAGTCCGCGTCCCGGCGGTGCTGCTCGACGATGCGCTCGACGTGCGCCCGGCCTGGCAGCCCGTCATCTCGGTGCTCAAAGAAGCCAGATTGAGCGACTGGGCGATCTGGGGATGGATTGCGCGACCGAATGCCGGTTTGTCCGGGCAGGTCGCAGCGGACGTGATCGATGCTGACCCAGAGCGTGTGTACGCCGCTGCTCATCGCCGGATGGTGCAAGCCACTTCATGACCTGCCCAGATCCTCGGACGTGCCCGGTGGATCAGTCGCGCCCCCGATACCCGAGGTCGGCCGTCATCACCGCTGGGAGGGTCTGGTACAACGTCTCGCGCCATCGGGACACTCTCAACAGTTCGGGCCGGGGGGACAGCCGGTTCAGTCCGCTGACGCGCGGTGACGGACAGGTGATCCCGCATGTGTACCTGGCACAGAATCACCTTGGCGCGCTGCTCGAGAGTGCCGTGGGTGACACGTGGGGTGCACAGAACAGCGTGCAGCGGTCCGATCTGGAAGGGTTGTCGCTGCGAGCGGTCGCGTGCCGGACGCCGGTACGCGTTGTCGACCTGAGAGACGACCAGCTCGAGCACTACGGAATGACTCGGGAACAGATCGTCGCCGCCCCCTCCGAGCACTACTCATGTACCCGTGCTTGGGCCCTCAGACGCTCCCGGCTGAACCTAGGAGGCCATGCCACCGCCGGGTTCATCTGGAATTCCCGGCAGGCAGAGATCGCCGCCGATCACGCAGAGGCCGCGCTGCGTGTCCTGCTGACCGTCTCGGAGCAAACGGGCCACGTCGCGGTGGTGTACGACCATGGGGGCGTCGGGAAGGGACTGTTCGAGTCGAGCGTCATCTATGCCGATCTCAGCCAAGGCGCAGGGCTCGCGTTCGTGAGAGACGTCGCCACCGCGGTCGGGCTGTTCGTCGAAGACTGAGCTGTTGCAGCAGCGCTCGTCCCGCCGCCACGGAGGCGACTGAATCGGCGCTGCGGTTGCTCCCATTTCGGGCCAGCGAGGCCGCTGCTGCCCCGGCTGGACAAACAGCGGCGAAGGCGACAGGGCCGTGTGGTTGAGCAAACTCAAGAGTAATTCATATTCTTTGACTTGATCTAGGCTGTAGGCCGCAGCAGGTCGAGGTGCAGCGGCAGCAATGCACGGACTTCCCGGTAGCCCACCGAGCCAGCGCGGCAGGTGTCGTCCCGAGTTCACGCGGCTCGGTTCGGGTGCAGGACAGGCCGGGTTCGTGCTGATGGCGCTCGGCCTGCTCGGCGTTGCGTGCATAGCTCAACAGCCGACGCTGGGTGCCGCGGCGATAGAGCCGGCAGCCCAGGGCCTCGCGCTCGGCAGCGGGAACCCGGTGGTCACGATCTTGCCGCCCACCGACACTGCTCGCTTTCTCGACCCTGACGCTCAGCCCGCCACCGAGCTGGGCTGGCTGCGGGCCCAGTACTTGCCCGTGTGGTCGCCAGCGCTGGACTTGGCGTTCCCGCCGAGCGAGTGCGGCAGCGCGTGGGCGCTCGATGCCATCGCTGAGCCGGCTCGCCATGCCGACCTGCGGGTGATCGGCCACCTGCCCACGGCGGCGGCGCTGGCGGTGATGCGCTACGAGCACCTGGTGTCGCGTGCGCTCAGCGCACCCGATGCGGTGTCGCAGCTCTGCGTGGCGGTGGCGTCGCTCGATCCGGTGCGGGCCAGCACGCTGGCGCTGCTGGCGTCGCACCAGCGCAGCGGCGAGCGCCATGGCGGCGGCAGCATTTTCCCCGACGAGGTCACCGTGGTCGCCGTGGGCGACACGCGTGCGCTGGCGCTGGCCTGCGTCGAACCCGGCTACAGCGAGATACTCGACGCTGAGGGAACCACGCGGCTGGTGGCGGCGGCGCCCACCCGTATCGCCGCCTACCTGCTGGTGGTGGCGGCAGGCCGCGAGGATCGCGTCCCCGACGTCGACTACCGCGTCGCCGACGTGGCCTCCGAACCCGCGAGCGACTGCAGCGGCATCGATGCCGAGGTCGAAGAGTGGGCGGCGACCGTCAGCCAGTGGATCGACACCGGTCAGATATGGGTGCTGCTGGGTGACGTGCTCACCGCAGCGGCCATTTGCGAAGAGCCCCCACCCGAGGGCCCCGACGAGTGCCCTCAGGATTGGCCCGCATGAGCCGCCGGCTGCATCAGCCGCGCCGACGGAGTGCCCGCAGCCGTGGCACGACCCGCTGGGCCGTCGGCGTCTTCTTGATGTTCACAGCGGTGCTTGCACCAGTAGACGCCGCCCGCCTGGCGGGACCAGCCGACGACCTCCTCGGTACCCCACCGGCATACGCACAGACCCGAGGCATCGTGGACGGCACGCCTGAAAACTGCGCTGCGACTTACGGCGCCGACTGGGCAGAGCGCAACGAAGACCTGACGGATCCCGCAACGACCCCAGATCCTGATGACGTTGGTTCCCTTTGCGTGCTGGAAACTCTTGCCTGCCCCGATCCCTTGGTCATCAAGTTGCAATACCGAACACTGAACGGCAGTCACATCGGCACTTACAGATTGCCAGATGGTAGAGAGAGCATGTCCTTCGACTCGTTGACTTTCGAGAGGGCGCTGACTACTTTTCCGGCGTTCTGCGAAGCCATTGCAAGGGACAGCGACCCGGGAACCCATTACGAAGATTGCGACTTGCTGGACGAAGAGTTGGACGTCGTGCCGCCAGGTTCGTTGAACCCGGTAAAGGCCAGGCTCCTAGCGTGGGTCAGAGTCGTCGATCTGAGTCTCCAAGAGTGCCAGATGATCGTGCCCGCGCGCTGTCCGCTATCGGACTCAGCTCAGTTGAACCGATCCGCCGGTGACGCTTGTCTCGCAGTCCAGCGTCGTACATGGAGTTGCACAAACATCAATGGAATAGATGGACTCGACGGCGTTCAAACGAATCATTTCGGCAAGTGCTACCTCAAGCGCGGCTCGTTGTCACCGTCCGATCCTCACGCTGCCTGCGACGGCAATCCGCCCCCGATTCCTCTCGTGTCATGCCGCGACTATGTCGGCGGGAACTTCATCGACTCTCCTGCGTCGCAGTCCTGCCCCGGATTCACCTATGAACTGGCCGGCGTACTTCAGTCGTTTCGCGACTTCGCGCGTCATCCGCACTGGTGCCAATACAACCCAAGTCACCTCGAAGCCGACTGCCACGATGACACGACGAGGTGCCGCTCCGGTAGCAACGCCTATTGCCTCAAGAGAGAAATCAGCGGAACGGGATGCGACGGTATCGCAGCGGCGCTGAACTGTAGAGATCTACAGGCCCAATACCGCCCTGTCCAGCAGGCTGCCAATTCGGCCGCGGCAACCAGGGCTGAGGCCGAGGCGGCCGCGAGGGCTGACCGTAGCAACGTCGCTTTGCAGCAGGCTGCAGCTGCAGCTGCAGCTGCAGCTGCCACAGCCGCATCTACGGCTGCGATTGAAGCCGAGATCGTGTACGACGCCGGATGTGTGCCGTGCGTGGTGCTGCCGTTCCTCGGTGCTCCCGAGAATTGTCCGCAGACACTGAGAACAGTGCTTGCTGAACCTTCGAGCAATCCAGTCGACGACAGGCATCACGCAGATACGCGCCTCCACAAGTTCGACTGGATGAACTTTCGAAACGAAAGAAGATGTGTCGGGAACGCGGGCGCGCCTGGTTGCGATTGGACGCGGCGTTGCGAAGACCCGCCAGGAGGGCAGCTTGCGTGGACATCGAGCACTTCTAATGGAATGGCACGGGTGGGATCCACGCTGACGATTCGTGTCGACGATTTGACCGTGATGGACACTCGGAGGTACATCAGAGCCAGCACCCTTGGATCGCTAGCAGCAGCACTGTCCTTGAGCACGATCAATGAAATGCGTTATGCCGACGGTTCCGTCCTTCGCACGCGTCTCTTGCCACGAAATGAGCAGGCTGGTATGCAGAGGACCAGCCTTATGGACCTCTTGGGTCAGGGTGAGTGTGTTGCCACAGCGTACCCGCGCATCTGGATCCGAATCGAAGAACTGTGGCCGGACGACAATCGCTCGGACATCATTGAGTTGTTTGGATTGGATGCAGTCAATTGGTGGGACGAGCTGCCGGACGACGACGCGAGGCGGTCTGTCACCGAGGCACAAGGCTATGAGTACATCGGCGTCACGGGCGGTTTGCATCCCAATAGCTCAGACGCGGAATTGGAGCGGCATGAGCGCGTCAGTCGCACCGGCGAGGAGATTCCCTGCAATCTAGGTGATGATGTCTGGTGTCGTTGGGAACCGAAGCGCGCGGGTTATTTCCGTTTGACGGCAGAAGGTACTTGGAATATGGCGGCATTTCGCCAAGGGCTGCTGCGACGATGGCGTCCCGGAAGCAACGATGTGCGCCAGAGCATCGCAGGCATAACTCCGATTGGCACCGCGCTACAAGCGATGCTCGGGAGCGACGACGGAGATTGTTTAGGGAATAGCGCGACGGATTACGACTGTGTCATTGCCCATTTGGGAGTGCTCGGTCAGCCGCTTGTGGACATACAACAGCACTTTGCGGATATTGGCATTGATATCAGCTTCAACAGCATGAACAGATTGGCCACTATCCAACTACAACCGATCGGCTTACCCAGGGAATGGCTGTACTCACTGGCAGCCGACGAGGACATCTACGCGTGTCCGCCTCGCGACCCTCGCGCCACCTGCGGCGTGCACTCTCCCGCGTACAACTACACGGAGTCGGCGCCGATCGGGATTGCGGTGTATGAGGTGCGGACGGTCACTCGGCCGCCGAGCGACTGACGACCGCCTCCGACCGTGTCGACCTAGTTCCGCTGGTCTCCGAAGCGCACCGCTGCTTCCATCGAGTCGAAGCGGCGCAGCACTTCCGACTCGACGGCTCGCACCGCCGGGTCGTCAGGCCGCCGAGGTCGCTGCAAGTTCACCGGGATGTCGTCGAACACCACACCGCCGGGGCGCAGCATGAGGATGCGGTCGGCCAGCTCCACTGCCTCGCCCACATCGTGGGTCACGAACAGCGCCGTCTTGCGGGTGTGCAGCCAGATGCGCTGCAGGTAGTCGCGCAGCGACCGCCCCGTCAGCGCGTCCATGTGGCTGAACGGCTCGTCCATCAGCAGCACGTCGGGGTTCACCAGGAACGCCCGCGCAATGCCCACACGCTGCTGCATGCCCGCGGAGAGCTGCGCCGGGTACAGGTGCGCGACCTCGCTGAGGCCCACCATCGACAGGTAGAACTCGGCCTCGCGTTTGGACCGGTCCGACTTGCGGTTCTGGACGTACAGCATGTTGTCGAGCACGCTGCGCCACGGCAGCAGGCGCGGCTCTTGGAACACGTAGCCGACCTGTGCGGGCACGCCGTCCTGCACGACCCGCACCGCTCCCGCAGTCGGCTCCTCCACGCCCGCAACGATGTTGAGCAGCGTCGTCTTGCCGCTGCCCGACGGGCCCAGCACCGCCACGAACACGTTGCCGGTGACCGACATGGACACGCCGCCCAGCGCCTGCACCTGCTGGGGGTACGTCGGCGTCGGCGGGTACACCTTGGTGAGATTCTCGATCAGGATGGTGGCCATCTCGTCCTTCCTCCGTCAGAGGCGTCAGCGAGCGCGCAGGTGCGAGCCCTCATGTGCCCTCGCCCTCGGCGAAGGTCAGCGTCGGCTGCTGCTGCCAGCGAGCCGAGATGCGCTCGAGCCGCCGCAGGACCAGCCAGTCGAGCAGCGTGATGAACACGACGAACAGCAGAATCCAGGCCACGAAGCCCGGGAAGCGCAGCGCGTCGTACCAGAACCTGGCGCGCCACCCCACACCCGAGGTGGCGCCGAACCACTCGACGATGAGCAGGCTGTTCCAGCTCGTCATGAACGCGAGCCGCACGCCGGTCACCGCGCTCGACAGCGCCCCGCCCACGAGCAGGTGCGTGGCACGGCGCATCCGCGGCACCCGGAACGCGTCGGACATCAGGCTGAGGCCCGGGTCGAGCGCCCGGATGCCCGAGCTGAGGTTGAACGCCATGAACGGCACCGCCGTCAGCACCACCGCAACGATCGGCGCCGTCGAGCCGAAGCCGAACCACAGCGAGGCGGCGAACGCCCACACCACCGACGGCAGCACCAGCAACACCAGCACGGTGTCGTTCAGCACCGATCGGAACCGCCGCGAGCCGCCGATCAGCAGGCCCAGCAGGGCACCCAGCGGAATGCCGACGGCCAGGCCGATGCCGTAGCGCTGCAGGCTGATGACCAGCGGCGCCCAGAACTCTCCCCGGATCATGCCGCCGTGCGAGCCGCCGCCCATCTCCACCCCGAGGAACTGGACCACCTCGTCGACGCCGGGCACCCGGTCGTTGATCGTGGTGAGGTACTGCCAGATGCCGAGCAGGATCGCCACCGCCAGCGCGTTGATGAACCAGGTCCGCCGTGTCCAGTGGGTCGCACGGTCGGACGGCCTCGGCGGGACGCCCGGCGACTGGCCGCCGCCGGGCATGACCGGGAAATCGGTTGCGTAGCTCATTGGGCCGGCTCCGCTGTCGCGAGCGAGACATGCGCCCCGCCGAACGCCCGGCGTTCGAGCTGGCGGAACACGAAGTTCTCGAAGATGAACATCAGGCCGATGAACAGCGCCGTCCACGCCAGCATCCCGCGCACGTCGTAACTCTCGAAGCTGCGCCTGATCTGGAAGCCGACGCCGTCAGAGGATGCGAAGACCTCGGTGAGCAGCGTGATGCGCCAGGCCAGTGCGAATGCCTGCCGTGCGCCGCCGATCACGGCCAGCACCGACGACGGCAGCAGCACCCCGGTGATGATCTGCGCCCGTGTGCGGGCGAACGACTCGCTCATCACGATGAGCCGGCGGTCCACCCCGGTGAGGCCCTGGGCGACGCTGGACATCACATAGGGCGTGGCCACCAGCGCTGCGGTGAGCATCGGCCCCAGTCCCGAGACCCCGAACAGAATCAGCGCCAGGATCGCCAGCGCCACCGTGGGGATGCTGACGAAGAACCGTGTGAGGCTGCCCAGCAGGCCCCGCCACCAGGCGCTGTAGGCGATCACCGTGCCCAGCACGATGCTGGCCACCAGCGCCAGCAGGCAGCCGGCGATCACCCGGAACAGGCTCGCCCACAGCGTCGAGCCGAAGCCGGCGCCGGTGACCACCTGCCACGCCTCCTGCCCCACGGTGTGCGGCGGCGGCAGCTGCTGGGTGCCCAGCACGAACTGCGAGAACAGGTACCACACGCCGATGAATGCCAGCCATCCGATGATCACGCCGAGGCGCAGGCCCCATCGGCCCATGACCGAGCGGCGCATCTCGCGAGCGGAGAGATCGGTGACGGCATCAGGCGTGACCGAGGTGTCGAATGCCACGGCTACTCACCTCCTGCCGGAGTCGGGCGGTTTGTGATGACCGACGGCGCTATGGCGTCGGCGGGAAGCTGGCCGCGTTCGGTGAGACGCTTGACGGCATCGGCGTAGGCCCGGGCATCGCCGCCGGTGAGATACACCGAGGGGGTGATCCAGTTGTGGCCGGTGATGTGGTGCGTCAGCCAGTCGACGTCTTGCTGGGTCTGCACTGACAGCAGCTCGGGATAGGCGGCGATCAGCTCGGGGTAGTGGGCATGCCAGTGGCCCACGGCCGTCTCCCACAGCTCCAGGAAGGCGCCGATCTCGTTGGGGTGGGCGCGGAACCATTCGCGCTCGGTGAGGAAGACCTCGCCCAGCAGCCGGTCGTTTGGCTGCCCGGACAGCTCGGCGTAGATCTGCGACGCCGACTTGCCGTCGTAGAGAGGCCGCAGCATCCCGCTGCTGAGGTTGGCGACGCTGGCGTCGGGCAGGCAGATGCAGGCGTCGGCGCCGCCGCGCTCGACGGTGTCGCCGACGCCGGAGGTGGCCAGGATGAAGTCGAAGTCGGGGCTTTCCTCGCTGAGATCGAGCGAGTGGGCCTGCTCGACGATCAGCGACCACAGCAGCGTCGAGCCGAGCTGGCTCTCCATGGCGATCTGGCCCTCGACCACCCCGGCGAAGTCGGTGGCCTGCGACGTGCGCTTGATGGCGGCGATCGAGCGGTCGCTGGCGTACTTGCCGATGATGACCGGGTCGCTGCCGAGACCCTCGGAGAACACCGGCACGTCGAGCGCGTCGATGAGGATGATGTCGGCATGGCCGCTGACCAGTGCGGTGAACGGCCGGAACGGGTGGCTGGCCTCGATGCGCAGCCCGTGCTCGGCTTCCCACTCGGCGAGCGTCCCTGAGTCCACCAGCCACTGCCACAGCGGCTCGGAGGGCAGCGCGAAGCGGATCGTGTCGGCGTCGGCAGCCGGCGTCTGCGTTTCGGGCGGCACCTCGCCCGCGGGGGGCTGATTGCCGGCATCGGCCCCGCAGGCCGCAGCCGCCATCGCCGACGCGGCGAGCAGCAGCGTCGCCGCGCTGCGAACGACGCGCTTGGAGGTGAGGTTCTGCTTCATCCGTCCTCCCGGGGCACGTCGGCGGAAGGCTCCAGCCAGTCGGTCACGGCGCGCATGCATCCCCACTCGTCGAGCACGCAGCCGGGATCGGCCTGCAGCACCCGGAACCGGTCCGCGCCGGAGAAGTCGTCGGGCCCGAAGCCCAGGCGGCCGCCGAAACCGGCCTCGTAGCTCGTGGCGGCGAGCTGGGTGACGAACGCCTCGGTCGACGGCGGGCCCGAGATGCGCGACAGCGCGCTCAGCGTCACGTCGAGCGAGTCGCACGTGGCGACCAGCACGCTCCATGCGTCGGTGTGGTGGCGGTGCTCGAACGATTCCTCGTCCGGAGCGGCATTGCGCAGCCCGACGCAGCCGCGGTCCAGCTCGGTCTGCGGGTCGCCGGCGGCCCGGCGGGCGCTGACCAGGAAGAAGTTGTCTGCCTGCGCGGGCGGCGCGCCGGTGAGCGTGAGCGTGGCGCCTTGGATGTCGCTCGCGATCCAGCGGGGACGCCAGCCGATGCGCTCTGCGGCGCGCATCATGCGCCGCAGCTCGAACCAGGGCGCTGTGGCGAAGACCGCCACGACGCCGCTGTCGCGGTGCTCGACTGCTGCGTCTAGGTAGAACTGCTCGATCTCGCCCAGCACCGACCGCTCCGAGGCCGAGAGCCCCGACAGCTCGTTCGCCGCGGCGGCCTGCTCGGCAGTCGTCAGGTCGCTCTCGAGCAGCCGTACACGGTCCTCGGCGCCCAGCAGATCGAGTTGGCCGAACTTGCGCGGGACGTGGGTGATGGTGCCCGGGATGAACAGGGAGCTGCCCGTGACCATCTCCACCTGGTCGAAGTCGCGGCCGATGTTGTCCTGCCATGAGGGAGGCGCCCCCACCGGCGGGCCGTAGAGCAGGCCTGTCTTGTCGCCTTCGGCGAAGATCGCGGACCGTCGAGCCACCTCGATGCTGTTGGCCAGCAGATAGCCGGCGGTGCCGTCGTCGAGGAAGAGCCGGCCCCTGCTGCGCCGCTGCAGGCTGGCGGGCACCGATGCATACAGGCCCAGCATCGGCAGCTCGGCTTCGACGGCGAGGCACTCCACGCCTCGCGCATCGCCGAAGAGGTTGATCACGACGATCGGCTCCACCACGGGCACTGCCCGGCACACCTTGTCGAACGACGACTCGGGGTCGGTCCAGCTCCACTGGTGGACGCTGACCTGCACGCAGCGGCCGTGAATGCCGCCGTTGGCGTTCACCTCGGTGAGGTAGGCCGAGATGCCTCTCCACGGGTCCTCGATGACGAGCGACCCGAGACCCACCTCTTCGAATTCGCCCAGGTCAGGACCGAGGTAGGCGATGCGCACCGCCCTGGCGACGCTGCACTGGTCGGGGCTGAATGCCGAGAGGTCGCCGCCGGCGGAGGCGATGCCCGTGCCGGTCCGTGTCGCCAGCACATCGGTGACCGCTTGAGGCTCGTTTGCGGCAGCACTGCCGGGCTCGGCCACCGGCTGGTCGGCGCCGCCCCCGCACGCCGCCGTGGTGAGTGCCACGGCGACCACGCCGGCGAGCAGCCGCCGTGTCCGCCCGCGCTGGTTGCCGCAACGCCGGTGCCGGCGGCGCAGCGGCGTGAGGTTCATCGGAGCCCTGCGGGATCGATGCCGCCCGCTGCGGACCCGAACTGGGTGCCGCCGAGCTGAGCCAGCGTCTCGGGCGGCACGGCCCGGGCAGCGGTCATGGTGATCGAGATGGGATGCACGACCGCGGTGCCGGTGTCGTCGACGTGGATGCGCCACGGCCAGCGTGCGCTCACTGCCGATGTGGCGCCCACCAGCGAGAGCCGCGACTCGGGCGCAGTGGCGACCTGGCCGGCACGCTGGATGAGCAGATCGTTGCCGGGGCCGATGACCAGCAGCTCGATCATGCCGTCGCCCGGGCCGTATGCGTTGGCCAGCAGGGTTTCGAGCTCGGGCGAGTCGTAGCTGGCGAAGCTGACGGCCTCCCAGCCGATCATGCCGGACGCGTTCTCGAATCCCACGGCGGTGATGCGCAGGTGGTCTGCCATCGGCGAGGAGCCGAGCGTGCCGACGATGGCGCCGAGCAGGCTGGCCGCGGGCGCGCTGGGCCCCGAGACGGCGAGGCAGCCGAGCTGCTCGAGGTTGAGCAGCAGCGGGCCCTCGAAGGTGTTGCCCACCGGCACCAGCGCAGGGCACAGCGACGGCCCCTGCCCGATGGCGCCGAGGTCTCGTGCGGTGACCCCTTGGGGCAGCTCCAGCACGAAGCCGCCCGAGGCCGACCGCCAGCCCGGCGGCGTGGGGATGGGCCGGTCCAGCAGCACTTCGAAGCCGTAGGTGCCCGACCGCACCGCCAGCACGTTCGGCCTGGGACGCTGCTGGCCGACCGTGACGGCGTACAGGTGCCGCATGGCAGCCTCGATGAGCTCGAGCGATTCGCTGCCGGCGGACTGCAGCAGCGACTGCTCGATGGCGTCGGGCGCCCCCGCGGCACGCTGACTCTGCCTGCGGCGGCGTGCGAGCTGCCACAGAAGCATCGCGTCGCCGACCGCGGTCCCGGCGAGACTGCGGCCCACCGGAGAGGTTTGGGCCGCAGTCGTGAGCCCGCCGGGAGTGGTGCCGGTCACCGAAGGAAGGAAGTGAGGCACCCGGGGCGCCTCTGCCTCCGGCGGCCGCGGGGGCGCCTCGGCTGTGCTGGCGCCGGGCATGCCTGCGTACGGCGCCGATGGATCGAGGGGCGGGGGCATCGCCGGTGGCTCGTCGACCCACTCTTCGAAGGTGGGGGGCGGCTCGAGCGGCGCGGCTGCCGGGGGTTCCGCATACGCAGGCGGCGGCCCGTCCACCGTCGCTGAAGCCGGCGGCGCCTCGGGAAGTGGCGGTTCTGCCACCGGTGCCTCAGCGGGCGGCGGTTCTGCCACGGGCGGCCCAACGAGCAGCGATTCGTCGATGAACGGCTCGTCGACGAGCGGTTCCGCATCGGGCAGCTCGGGCTCAACATATGCGGGCTCGGCCGCCACCTCGTCGACAATCTCAGCGTCGACGATGTCATCGTCGTGCGGCAGCTCGGCGGCCTCGATGGCCTCCTCGACTGCTTGAACCAGGCCGGTCAACTCGGCAGTGTCGACCACCGGCGGTGGAGCATCGACGACATCTGCGGCGCCGGCCTCGGCTTCATCAGCGAGTTGTTCGACGATGTCGACAGGCGCATCGACGATGACCTCGACGTCGGCCTCATCAGCAACTTTCTCGACGATGTCGGCAGGCGCTTCGACGGCCTCTGCGGCTTCGGGAGCTTCGGGTTCGAGATCCTCGGCCGGGGGTGCCTCGTCCACCGGCTCGATCTCGAACGTGACACCGGCATCGGGCGGTTCGGCGAGAAGCGCTTGGAGCGGGTCGAAGTCTTCGACAACCGAGGTGTCAGGTTCAGACTCGACTGGCATCGCGGCTTCGAGGTCGACCGCTGGCTCGACGCTCTCCGCTGCCTCGGTTTCGTCCTCGTCGACGAGGTCTTCATCGAGTTCTGCCTGGTGCTCGTCGCTCGGCGCGTCCTCTGGGATCTCGACAGCGACCGGTTCGTCGAGGTCGGCTTCGACCTCGACGTCAGTCTCGACCTCGAGGTACACGTCCTCGATGTCGCCCTCGTGCTCGGTTGCTGCGGGCATCTCGAAGGCCGCCGGCGGCATCGGGGGCACGTCGGCATCGGGCGCTGCTTCGGTCTCAGAAGGCGCCTCGGTATCGCTCTCTGCGCTGCGAGCCGCAATCTGAGCGACATCGGGCAGTTCGATGCCGAGCGGCGACTGCTCGCCCTCGGGCAAGGCGCCCTGGGTGAGGCCGCGCCAGAACGGCACCACTTCCTCGGGCGACGGCTCGCGGCCCCAGGCCGTGTACAGGAACGTCTCGGCCAGCGTCCACAGGTACACCGGGTCGGGGCGGCCCCATGGCAGGGGATCGCCGGGCAGGGCGAGCGCAGCCCCCTCGGGCACCAGTTCGTCAGGATCGAGGTCGGCGATGCCGGGATAGGCCGCGTTCAGTGCCCGCAGCTCCGACCAGCGCTCGGGGGCGTTGAGGAACTGTGCGGCGACGCTGCGCAGCGTGTCCTCGGTGCGGGCGATGTAGTACCCCCGCACCGGCACCACCATGGGCGGCTCGTGCTGAGCCGGAGCGATCTCGCTCGACGGCGCTTCGGCCGGCAGCGCGATCTCGCCTTCGCTGACATCGTCCGGTACCGCATCCTCGGCCGCCGCGTCTGCCGCATCGTCGCCAACGTCGAACTCTTCCGGCGCGGCATCTGCGAGGCCGTCGTCGGCGGGGCCGATCTGCTCGGGTTCGGCATCCGCGACAGCGTCGTCGGCGTCGAAGTCGATGAGCGGTTCGGGCGGTTGGCCGTCGCCATTGTCGAAGCTGATGCCCGGCTCGGCGCGGGGCGTGGCTGCCATGGGCGGCATCCACGGCGATGGTTCCTCCGTCGCCGATTCGGCCGATGGGTCGGCCAGCGCATCTTCCGCGACCGCCTCGTCGTCTGCCGATGCCTCGCTTGCAGGCTCGTCTTCGGTCGCCGGTTCGTCGCCGCCCTCTGAGGTCGGACCGAAAGCGCCGCGCATCTCCTCAGAGAGCGGCCCGGGGTCTGTCACCTGCCCGACCCGCTGGATCATCGGCACCGACGACGGTATGGCGGCCGGGTCGGCAGGCAGCGGCGGCGTGAACTCTGCGCCCGCCTCGTTGTCGGGCGGCTGCGGGGCAGGGGAGGGCGGACTGTCGTTAAACGACTCGTCGAACAGCGGGCCCGACTGCCGGTACCACGGCTCGGAGGACTCGCCGCCCGCGGCATCGTCGCCGCCGCCGTCGGGCAGTTCGGACGCCGGCAGCGGCCCCGGCGGGGGCGCCTTCTTGCGCTTCTTGCCTCGCCGTTCAGTCCGAGGGTTCAGAGCCGCGTCGGACTCCTGGGCCACCTTCGGACGTCGGCGGAACATTCGCGAGAGGAATCCACGTCGAGCCACAGCACTTCAAAGAATAATCCACACTCTTCTTCTCTGTGTCCACTCGCCCCTCCGACTCCTGCTCGCACTCGAGCCGGCGCGACACGGGCCGGTCCAGACAGATCATCAAGCAACTGAGCCCGCCAAGCGATTGACGGGCGGAGCGAGGGGCTGCGGCGTTCGGCGGCTGGCAATTCCGGTGCCGTTACGCTGGCTGCCATGGCCGGTCTCGGCAGCGCAGACGCCGCTGACGACGGCGCGAACAGCCCGGGGCAGAGCGACCAGCCGCCGAACGCTCTGTGGCGCTACGTCCCGGCGCTGCGCAGGGAGGACGAGGAGTGGCGGCTGCGACTGCTGCTGCATGACTTCGGGCTGGTGTGGGAGAGCACGCCGGCCGGGCAGCGATTGGCGCTTGTCAGCCGCGAGCCCGACAGCGTGGATCCGCGTTGGGATGCGTTCCTGGCTGCCTACGCGGAGCATCGCTGCATCGAAGACGGCATCGAGCCGCCCGCGTGGACGCAGCAGCGCGAACGCCATCTGCGGGCGTTCTGGTACGCAGGCGGCTGCCACGACTACGACCGGGTGCGCACGATCGTGACGACACCGATCACCTTCGAGGCTCACGGCATATGGATCCCGCGCGAAGAGCTCGCGGTCGTTTAGGCGTGGAACCGCTCGGCGCAGCTGACATCCGGGAGGCACTGGACGATCTTGCGCGGCGGCTGTCTCGCAGAGGCGTGGTCGCCCGCATCTACGTCGCCGGCGGAGCGGCCATGGCGTTGATGTACGACGAGCACCGCCTTACTCGTGACGTCGATGCGTCGATCTCTGCCGGCTACGACGAAGTCATGCGGGCAGCGCATGAGATCGCCAGCGAACGTGGCTGGCCGTCGACATGGATCAACGAACAGGCGACGATGTACATGCCACGAGAGCATGACCGGCACGGTGCAATCGCATATGAGCAGCCGGGTCTGTCCGTTGTCGCCGCATCCGTTGAGCACATGATCGCCATGAAGGCACGCTCGGCACGTCGAACTGACGAGTCCGATTTCCGCCGCTTGCTGAGACACGGGAACATCAGCTCTGCTGACGACGTTGCGGGGATCGTGGCCCGAGTGTTCCCGGGCGAAGCGCTCGGGCCACGGCAGGTGCGATGGGTTGACCAGATGGTCACGGCGATCGACGAGGATCCGCACGGCTGAAAGAGCGGTGCGTAACTGGAGCTTGCCTGTACATGGCAAGCGAAAATGCCGGTTGACGAGCGGTGAGTTGCCTGGGGTGCGGCACGTGACCGACCTCACTCTGGCGTGAAGCGGGTTGAGCTCGTTAGATCCTCAAGCAACTGAGCCCGCCAAGCGATTGACGGCCGGGGCAAGAGGCTGCGGTGTTCGACGCTGACAATTCCGTCGGGAGGACTCGCTCAGCGCCAGGATTCGGCGAGGGGTGCGGCTGCGCCGAGATGGGCGCTGAGCTGCACGAAGTCGCTGACGTCGGCGGTGATGATTCGATCTCCGAGGTAGATGGCGCAGGCGAGCAGATGGGCGTCCACGACATCGGAGGTACCCGACCTCCGCAACAGCTTGCCGACATCCTGATACTGATCCGAGGCAAAGGGGCGAATATCGAGCGTCGGCAGGAAGCGGGCGAGGCGGGCCTGCCGTGCGCCGTCAGGCCACACCTGTGCGACGACCGGCGCTGTGGTGCGCAGCGGCTCTTCTTCCAAGAGCGTGGCCTCGATGAACTCTTTCGCGTCTGGCTCGTCCCGATCAATGGCGATCAACAAGCTTGCGTCGATCATCACCGATCTGAGAAGAACCGTTTGCGCATGGCTGCGACGCCTTCGGGGTCGGGCGGCCCTGACTCAGCCGACCATGCGTCCATGAAGTCCGCCAGAGCGAGCCGCCGATTCCGGTCTTGGGCAAGCATCTGGAGCCCGTGCTTGATCGCCCCTGAACGGCCGCCGTACACGGCAGCAAGCTCGTCCAGCAATGCGCGTTCCTCGTCATTGAGACGCACAGTCGTCGTTTCGGACATGCCCTAAGAGTACCACCTATGTGCTACAGCCGGCGCTGCTCAGGGAGGACGAGGAGTGGCGGCTGCGACTGCTGCTGCATGACTTCGGGCTGGTGTGGGAGAGCACGCCGGCGGCTGCCATGACTACGACCGGGTGCGCACGATCGTGACGACACCGATCACCTTCGAGGCACACGGCATTTGG
Source organism: Candidatus Poriferisodalis sp. (assembly GCF_965208555.1). Lineage (GTDB taxonomy): Bacteria > Actinomycetota > Acidimicrobiia > Acidimicrobiales > Poriferisodalaceae > Poriferisodalis. The sequence goes on from NZ_OZ242342.1 coordinate 2,977,454, forward strand.
ATCCCGCGGGAAGAGCTCGCGGTCGTATAAGCGTGGAACCGCTCGGACCACGACAGGTGCGATGGGTTGACCAGATGGTCAAATCGACCGACGAAGATCCGGACGGCGGAGAGAGCGAGACGTAACTGGAGCTTGCTTGGACACGGCGAGCGAGGAGTCCAGAATCTGAGAGCCGGGGCATCAGGTCAGGCGCGCAGGGGGCACTCGGGGAGGTAGCCGAGCGCGGGCTGGCCGCCCGGTCCCACCAGTTCCGCTTCTGCTGCACCGGTCGCACCGATCAGCTGCTCCCGGCGGAACACGCCGATGACGGATCGGTTCGTGTAAGAGGTGAGCACTGTCACCTCCACTCGAGTCCCGACGCAGTCCAATGCCGCCACCTCGGTGAACGCGCCGTACAGCGGCCCCGCCGTGACCATCCGGTCGTCGGCGGCGGCTCGTGCCTGTTCCAGTGTGCCGCCGGCCGCCACCGTGGCAGCAGCTACCCGAGCTGCCTCGTTGGCGTTGTGCACGGCGTGCTGCCGGGCGGTGATGAGCCGTGGCGCGTCGTACGCAATGCCGCCGAAGAGCAGCAGCGCCGCCGCGACGATGGCAATGAACATCGAGTAGTCGCCCCGCTCGTCGCGCTCACAGCGCTGCGCGGCCTGGGCGGCCATGCCTCGGTTGCGGGACCTGCTGCGCAGCGGCTTCTGGCGCGCAGACGTCCAGTGCCAGCTCATGGTCCCGGCGGCATTCGGTGCCGGAACGGGTCGATCGTCGCGACGCCGACGACGGAGCGGCTGATGTCCACCAACGGCAGGAACACCCCCGCATGACTCGGCGGGAGATCGCAGTTCATGCGCACCCTGACATATCCACCTACGGGCACAACGTTCGGGTCACCGGCACTGTTGGTCTCAGACACGACGGCCTGGGAGACGTCCCGGAATTCGACGATGGTTTCTGAGGCGTCGGTCACATCGTTCTGGCAGTCCAGTCGGTTCCAGGGTCCGGCGTACACAGCGATGCTCTCCAGGGCCGCGTCGGCTGCGTCGCCCACAAGCAGGCAGCACAGCGACGCGGTGTGCGCTGCCCGGTCGGCTACTGCCTGGAGCGCCTGCTCGGTGCGCGACGTGAACGTGATGCCCTGCAGGAGGGCGATCACCAGCAACAGCATCGGGAAGATGATCGCGACACCGATGGCGGTACCCGTGCCCCGCTCGTCGCCTGCCGTTGCCGCCCCGCCACCGATCTTGCCGGAGTGCATGCGCCCCATGGTCAGCACGCCATTCGCTCAGCAGGCCCCGGCGTCGGCGCGCGTCGGAGCACTATTGCCAACCAGGTCGAGCGGGCCGCAGGCGACACCGATTACCTCGATCTGGCCGAGCATTGGCGACACGATTGAGCCGAAGGTGAGGACCTTCACCACGCCGGCCTCGTTATCGACGACAACGGCTGGTGGCTGGTACTGGCCGACCATGTTCGTCGAGGCCCGCATGGCCGCCCAGGTGGCGGAAGCGCCCTGACATTGCCGCTCACTGAAGGTCAGAAGATCTACCTCACCCCCGGTATCGAGGTCAGTCAGCGGCGGACACAGAGCGGGATCCGTGGCGCCCCCCAATGGAGCAGCTTGCGCAGCCGCCACACCGCTGTCGGCCGCCGCTTGGGCTGCAGTGCTCGCTAGCGAATGCAGCACGACATGCACGCCGATCAAGATCGTGATCAGCACCCCCCCGAACAGGATGGCGACCGGAAAGACCTCGCCGGATTCACGAATGCAGCGCGAGCGCCGAACCAGACTCCTAGTCGACGTGTTTCTCATCCGACTTCAATGAGGTCGGTGAACATATGCAGATCGTCCTGTGTCGCTGCGTCGTCGCTCCACGCCAGCGCAGGATTTGGCTCGTAAGCCACGGTCTAAGTGCAGATGGCCCCGCCACCCGGAGCGGACTGATCGTCCGAACCAAGTGGCGGGGCCATCTGGTGACTAGCTGTTAGATCAAACGGTGAAGATGCACAGCACGCTGTCGGCGTCCGACGTGAACGCTCCTCCGCGTGACGTGCAATCTTGCGACGAGAAGGCGCCGGCAGGACCGGAGACGGAGCATGAACTCGTGGGGACAAACGCGACCGCCGCGACGTTGCTTGAGAGAGCGAGGAGGGTGTTCCCGGGAGTCAGCGCGCCGCCCCCGGTGAGGTTCTCACCGGTGCTGTCGCACAGTTCGAAGGAGTCTGTTGGATCAATTCCGATGTTCACGGCCTCCAAGTTGTCTTGGACTTCGCCGGCCCGGCTGAGCAGCACCCCGGCGACGCCGCCGGCGATGACCAGCATCACGACGATGATGATCACCGTCTGTAGGGCGATGCCTCGGTTGTCGGCGTAGGCGGGCGACCAACTTCGGCGGGATGCCAAGAATGCCGCTGCGAGTACCGCCGGTACTCCTACTGCCAATGCAAGCGTTTCAGCCATCGCGCCCCTCCCTGGTCGGGCTTGGGGCAACGCGATCTGCACTACCACCAAGCATGCGCTGACGTTCTGCCCAAGCTGTCATGGCCATGGGTTCATGTCAAGGAAGAAGCATCATTCTTCGTTTTTCTCAACGCACAGGCCAGCGGCAACACCCCCGCAGCGCCGACGCCACGCCTCTTACGCGCGACAGCGGAGCTGTCACTGGGCAGATGTTGAAGCTGCGGGACCGCTTCGGGTTCGGTGGAGCCGACTGTCTACGCATCGCTGGGCTTGTTGATCTCGGCCACGGTGACCGCGGGCAGCAGCGACTGACCTGCATTGACCTTTCGGCAGTTGAAGTGGGGAGAAATTTCACTATGGGCTAGATCACTACTGCACGAATAATCAAAGACGACTACAGTGCAGATAATGTTGCCCATTATGGAGATTCGCCGACTGCTCGTTGACTTTCGCTCCGCTGGGGGGTCGATCGCTCACAATGAGCGCTGCCGGCCGCGGCTTCGCTCACGCCACCGGCGGCGGGCATGCGTGGCGTCGGCAGTTGCAGCGGTGATGCTCATCACCACGGCGTCCGCTGCATGGGCTGTTCCCGATCTCCCCGCCAACACCGACTGCAGCGCGAACGCGGTGCTGGCGAAGCTCGGCGTGGTCGAGGATCGGGCCGCTGCCAACATGCTCGCAGAGGCGCTTCGAGGCCCGTCCGCCGGTGGCCGCTGCCTTCTCGACGTCGGTGACGCAGACCCGGGGGCGGCGAATGCAGCGACACGACGCGGCGCCGCGGGCGCACAGCGGGTCTTCGTCGTCGGCGGCCCGGCAGCGGTCCCGGACTCCTGGCTCCGATCCACCCTGGGCATCAGCGACTACGTCCGCATAGCCGGCGGCAATCGCTGGGACACCCAAGCAGCAGTCGCCGCCGCAATCATCGCCATTGCAACTGGCAAGGAGGTCCGCCAGTACGACGGGGCGCCGCCCAGCGCGCCGCAGCTGCCGCCCAATGCGAGTTGCGAAGAAGCTGCGGTCATCGTCAAGCTCGGCGTGGTCGAGGACCGGGCCGCTGCGAACATGCTGGCTGAGGCCCTCAGGGCACTCTCGATACTCGGAACGTCCCGCTGCCTGATCGACGCCGGGGACCCGAGTTCAGGTGCCGCGCCGGTCCCAGACCAGGTTGCGAGCGCTGCTCAGGCAGCGGAGGTCTACATCGTCGGGGGGCCCGCAGCGATTCCGGACGCCTGGCTGGCCCGCCATTTCGACCTTGCGGCCCAGGAGCGCGTCGCGGGCGCGGACCGCTGGGACACCCAGGCACGCGTCGCAGCGCTGATCGTCTCGCTGGCGATTGCACGCAGTCCGGCAGGGCACGACGCAGGCCCCGATGAGGGCATCGAGAGCATCGGTTAGGGAGGTCATGACAGTGCGATCGACACAGTCCCGACAGACTGCCGCGGCGAGCGTCCGCCGTATGAGGATCCCGCGACTCAGTGAGCTGCGCCGCGCAGCGCTCGGGCTCGTTGCCGCGACGCTCCTGGTCGTGGGAGCGCCGCTGCACGCCGCGGCACAGGCGGACCCGACCGACTGGTACGTGAACGATGATCCTCGCCTCGAGGGACCGAATCAGTACTGGTACTGGGGCCAGACAGGCATGGGCTACGGCACCAACAACTACCGGTACACCTATGCCATCGGCGGAGATGCTCAACGTGAGAACTGGGCAGTCTGGGACATGGGCGCCCGGATCGGTCGCCAAGAGCTGCAGGTCTATGTGCCCTGCAACCACGCGACGGCGACCGTCACCTATGAGATCCAGATCGGCGCCTCCAGCCACCGAAGCGAGGTAGCGCAGCTCCACGAGTGCGGGCAGAACCAATGGACGTCTCTCGGCGAGTTCGACGCGAACGGCAACAACGTGACCGTTGTGCTGGCGGACAATGCGTCGCAGCATCACTGGGCACAGAACGGCCTTGTCTGGTCCAGCATCGGCGTCGACGCAATCCGAGCTCGATGCGCCTCAAGCTGCGGGATCGATGGTCGCCCGTTGCCGCCGACCGGCCTCAGCGTCGCCACCGCCCCGCACTCCTTGGACAGGGTCCGGGTCACTCTCGAGTGGGACGCCGCGGTGGGGCCGCCGGTCGACTCGTACCGCATCGTGTACTCGCTTGGCTTCCTGAGCTGGCCGTTCGAGTCTCGAACCACCAGTCACAGCGTGCATGCGCCAGTGCATCGGACCTATGAGATTGCCGTCATCGCCGTCAACAGCGCCGGTGAGAGCGACGCGGTGCGCACCAGCGTCACGACGACGCTCGAACCAGCGCCGATGCCCTCTGGCGACCGCATCTCCTCTGCCGATCCCCACGACTACGAGTACGGCTTCGGCTGGTGCCCGGACGCCGCGGACAGGTGGAACATGGTGCAGCGACAGTGCACCTCCTACGTTGCCTGGCGGCTGAACGATGCGGGAATTCCCTTCCACAACACCTACGACAACAACGGTGCCGGCCAGCTGCCGTGGAGCTGCACGACCTGGTGCGGACGCAAGTGGGGAAACGCAGCGCAGTGGGCCGATGCAGCTCGCGCCGTCGACATCGCTGTTGATCAGCAGCCGAGGCGGGGCTCAGTCGCCCAATGGACGACGACCGCATTCGGGCACGTGGCCTATGTCGAGAGAGTCGAGGATGACGGCAACACCATCGTCATATCGGACTCCAACGGCGACGGCAGCTGCAATCTGCGCACGGAGGTGACGATTCGGCGGACCGACTCGAACTGGCCGAGCAATTTCATCCACTTTGAACAGATTCGGTGACGAGTGGCGCACATCGCCGTACCGACAACTGGCCGCGGACGGGGCGGTTCATTGAACTAGGGGTTCTTCAAGGAAGAAGCAGATATTTCCAGTGATATCTAGTGGTATTCATATGATGTCAGACTTCCTTCCAGGCCTGTGATCTCGACATATGCCTGGCAGCATCATCTGCAAGTAACTGCTATTATGCGTGTGCAAAAGCACCGTCGGAGTTCTGCTGTAGCAGAACATTGTGGCAAATGGTCGGCGATTGTTTGCAACTGCAAAAGGTGACTGCGAGATGGAACAACAGCCGAGCAGCGACGCTGGGGCGCATCAGCATGGCTGTGAGCTCGGTGATGATTGCAGTGTTCGCCAGCACCTCATTGATGCCGCGATTGAGTGTTTCGGCCAGAATGGCTATGAGGGAACAACGCTCGAAGCCATCGCTCTGGAAGGCGCTCTCAGCATCACTGATATCCACATGCACTGGCCTGACAAGCTGTCGCTCTTCTTGTCTGCGATCGAAACTTCGGCCTCACGACGCGCGACAGCACTGGTTGACCAGATTGCGATGCCGCCAGAGCAGAAACTGTCGCTGCTCGGTGCCAATTTGGTGTTGCCCAATCGGGATGGTCACCGCGGCTTGATTCTTGAAGCCTGCCAGCAGGGCAGGCACTCTCCCGCAGTTCGCGCCCGTCTGCGGGATTTTCTGACGGCTGAGCGAGGCACTTTGGCGTCAATGATTGAAGCAGGCAAAGCATCCGATGTCATCGACCCTTCACTGACAACCGACAGCCTGGTCGTAGCGTGTTTGTCCTTCAGTCTCGGAACCAACTTGGTTCTGTCCGTCGGCGAGCCTGAGCTCTCAAGACCGAGCCGTGCTGAGTGGGATCGTTTGGTCGTGCGGATCATGAGGGCTCTCGCGCCCATCACGATGCCTTCGGACCCATCTGTTCCGAGTTAACTCTCCATCGCGTCTGGAGCATTCGGCCAGTTTCCGTGCTGTGTCGCTGTTACCAGGTTCATTGAGACGCGGGTGACGCCAGCTATTGTCTGAACTCTCTTGTCGATCAAGTCCAAGAGATGTGCAACATCGCGACAGTAAATCTCGACCAACACTTCGTATTGACCCGCAAGAGTCGCAACTAACCCTGTTTCGTCTAGGTCAAGCAGTGCTGCTGAAATGTCGTCCTTGGCAGTCGGTTCAGCGTTCAATATCAAGAAAGCATGAACACCAAACCCCAATTGTTCATGGTCGAATCGCGCATAGAAGTCGACAAGACCGCTTGAGCGCATTTGGTTTATTCGGTTGCGAACAGTACCGGGACTTACGTCAAGAATGTCAGCTATGCTGCGATACGAGGCGCGACTGTCCTGATGCAGCAAACGCAGGATCCGGAGGTCGGTCGCGTCGATCATCGCGGCCGCATCTTACTCGCGCACCTTGTTGGGCAGATTTGCTACTCGCTCAATCCTATTCGCAGTTCACTGCATATTCGGCATGCCCGCTTCGCGCGTCTTGTGCGCCTGTTGTTCGATCCGACGCGGTCAGTCGCCGCGAAAGACTCCTCAGAAGCCGGTGGGGATGGAGTCGGAGTTCAAGATGCCGGCGAGGGGCGGGTAGCCCATCAGCACCATGAACGCTCCGCCGATGAGCGCCAGGGGAGCGCCCATCTTCTCGCTGGCAGATGCGGCTTCGGCATCGGCCTCGGCCAGGGACTTGTTGCGCGCCGCCTCGACCTGGCTCAGGATCGCCTGCCGCGAACCCGCACCGGTGGTGCCCGCCAGCTCCAGCGCGGCGATGAACGGCTCCATGAACCGCAGCCGGCGCGACTCGCTCAGCCGGCGCAAGCCGTCCCACGGCGGCTCGCCCAGCGCCGAGGACTCGGCCAGCGCATCGCGTATGGCGGTGAACGCCGGCTGATTGGAACAGCGCGCCGCAGCGTTGAGCGCAGCGTGCTCGTCGGAACCCGCCGTCACGAGCTGCGCGACCAGCTCCAGCCACGCCTCCGACGACTGCTTGAAGCGCTCGCGCTCTTTCTCTGCGTCGGTCTTCAGCATCGAATCGGGCAGCCACCAGCCCAGCAGCGCGCCGCCGGCAGCGCACGCCACGATCAGCATCGGCGGAATGGACACGCCCATGGCGACCGTGAACATCACGGACACGACGATGATCAGCACAGCGCCTGCGACCAGGCCGCCCAGCTTCGTCAGCGCGTGGATCTCGAGCGTTCGCCCCACCATGGCCGCGTCCTGGCCCAGCTGCTGCTTGCGCTGCAGGTCGCGCTCGACACGGCCGGCCGCACGCCGCGTCGCCCCGCGCATGCCCGACCCCGACGCATCCAGACCGGGAAGCGTCAGCTGGGGCGGCCTGCGACGCAGACCCAAGCCGATGAGCATGATGCCGAGCCCCACCACAGCGCCCATCGCCAGCACCTGCGAAGTCATGACTGCGCCGCCTCGGTCGTGGCCGCCAGCCCGGCCAGCTTCTCTTCGAGCTCGCGCTGGTCAAGCAGCCGCACCGGCGCCCCCGAGGCGGACAGCTTCAGCACCCACAGGATGTTCCCGAAGATCATCACGCCGACGGCCAGCAGGATGATCTGGCCGGTCAGCGACCCGAACGGGTCGAAGAAGCCCCGGTTGAACGCGAACATCAGCACCACCGACACCACCGTGATGCCGGTGATGGACACCACCTGGGTCCAGGTGCGGGCATTGGCGACCTCGTTGCGGCGGCGCATCTCCACCTCGTTGCGCATGGCGCGGGCCACGCTCTCGAACGCCTCGGTGATGCGGGCGCCCGAATCCCAGGCGATGTTCATGCCCAGCACCAGGCGGTCGGCGTAGGGCGACTTCATCTGGGCGGCGAACCAGTCCAGCGCCGGCGCGAGGCCGACCGTGCCGGCCAGCGACGCGAGCTGGGTGACGTGAGGCCGCAGCATGGGCGGCGCGCTCGGCGCCGACAGCGTGACCGCCTCGAACAGCGAACCGCTGGCCGACACCAGGTCGCGGATCTGCTCGGTCCACTGCGAGTAAGCCTCGATCTCGTCGGCCACCGCCCGGCGCTGGCGGGGAACGGCGACCATCCTGGGAACGATGAACCCGGTGGCCGCGCCGATCAGCACGGCGACCGGCCACCCGGTGGCGTACCACGTGCCGAAAGCCAGCAGCACGGCCAGGCCCAAGCTCCCCAGGAGCTGTGTGTCGACGCCCTGCGTGCGTGCCCGCAGTTCCTTGGTCTGGAAGCTGCGCAGGCGTTGCCGAGGCGGGCGGGCGGGCAGCTTGAGCAGGCCGATCAGCAGCGTGACTGCGCCCAGGCCGGCAAGCGCACCGAAGGCCACCGAGGCGAAGCCGTGCACGGCTCAGCCCCCTGCGTGGGGCTGGCGGGGTATGGCAGGCGTTGCCGGAACGGTGCCGTTCGGCTGCGGTTGCTGCTGCGGCATCGGCGGGGGCTGCGGCGCGCGCGGGGCCGGGGGCTGGCCCGCCGCGGGTGCCGGCGATGACGGCAGGTAGCGGCTCTGGCTCTGGGGATGCCGGTATTCGTGCGCAGGGGCTCGCGGCGGAGCTGGCGGCGGGGCCGGCGCAGGGGCCGGGGCATACGGTGCGGCGTCCATCGGCTGCTGGGGCGGCCCGAGCATGGACGGGTCGAAGCCCGATGCCTGCAGCCTCGCCAGCGCCTCGCCGTCGGGCGTGAACGGCCGCGTGTACACGGCCACGCCGTCGGGGCCGGCGGAGAACACCTCATTGGTGAGCACTTCGCCGTCGGCGTAGCCGGTGACCTCGCGGATCGAGGTGATGGCCCGGCGGCCGTCGGGCAGCTTCTTGATGTACACCAGCAGGTGCAGCACCTCGGCGATCTCTCTCAGCACCGAATCGGGCGTCGGCGCATCGGGCGAGCGCTGTGCGTAGATGAGGATCTTGTTGATGGCGGCCTCGGTGCTGCCCGCGTGGATGGTGCCGAGCGACCCGTCCACGCCGATGCCCATCGACTGCAACAGCTGCATCACCTCGCCGCCGCGCACCTCGCCGACGATCACCCGGTCGGGCGACATCCGCAGCGCAGCCCGCAGGCAGTCGTACATCGTGATCTCGCCGGTGCCCTCGGTGTTGGCGGTGCGGGTCTCGAGCGCGAGCGTGCGCTCGTGCAGGCCCGACGAGCGCAGGTGCAGCTCGAGCGTGTCCTCGACCGTCACGATCAGGTCGGACTGGGGCACCTCCGACAGCAGCGAGCGCAACAGCGTGGTCTTGCCGGCGCCGGTGCCGCCGACGACCAGCATGTTGGCTGGGTCGGGGGGCCGCACCGCCGCGCGCAGCACCGGGATCATCTGCGGGGTGACCGTGCCTGACTGCAGCAGCAAGTCGAGCGAGGCGGTCAGCATGCGGTGACGCCGGATCACCATCGAGGTGCGCTCCGCCACGGCGGTGACGGCGAACAGCCGGTGCCCCGACGACAGACGCAGGTCGAGGATCGGCGAGGCCGTGTCGAACCGGCGCGAGGTGTGGCCGGCGGTGGCGGCCAGGTGACGGATCATGGTCACCAGCTCTTCCTCGCTGTCCGCCAGCGGCGGCGCCATGACGCGGCGGCCGTCGGCCAGCGACAAAATCACCGTGTCGTGGCCGAGCACGTGGATGTTCTCGACGTCGGGACGCTCGAGCAGCGGCACCAGCGCGCCGCCGCCCATCAGCCCTCGCACGTTCGCGCGGAACTCGCGCCGGCTCTCGGCATCGAGCTGCGTGGCGCCGCGCATCACCGCTGCGGTGTCGTTCTGCTCGAGGATCCGATCGGCCACCGCCATCAGCCGCTCGTCGATGACCTCGCTGGGCAGCTTCTGGCGCTGCAGCTCGAGGTAGTGGCGCAGCAGGTCGTTGCGCGACTGCTCGAAGAGCTCGAATCCCGGGCGACGTTCGGCGGTGTCGGTCATGGCCGCCTAGGCAGGGCGTTGGTTCGCGTCTGCAGCACCTGCGTGCGCGTGCCCGGCGGCGTTCACGCCGTGGCTCCGGTTCCCGGGCTGGGCCATTTGTCGTCGGGGTCGCCGCCGGCCGATTCGCCGAAGAGCTGCACTGCCCAGGAGCGGAACGAACCCGTCGGCACGGTGGGTGCCTCAGGCGGCGGCATCTCGACGGGCGGCACCGGAGGCACGTCCGGCGCCGGCGGGGCCGGGGGCTGGCCGGCCTGCGCAGGCTGGCCATAGGGCGGCGGGCTCTGGCCGCCATGGTCGCTGTAGTCGTAGACCGGCGGGGGAGCGGGGTACTGCGCCTGCTGGTGCTGCTCGGGGTAGGGCGGCTGCTGTACGTGGCCGTAGCCCGGCGCGGCGTGGCCGCTGTCGGGGTAGCCCTGCGGGGGGTACGGCGGCTGGGGATAGGGCGGCTGGGGGTAGCCGGGCTGGGGAGGCGGTGGCTGGTAGGCCGCCGGGGCAGGCGGCTGCTGCTCATACGGCGCCGGCTGCTGGTCGTACGACGGCGGCGGTTGACCGGGCGGCGGGCCCGCGGGCACCGACGGGTCGTACTGCGGGTAGGCCGGAGCGGGCGGCTGCGGCATCGCCGCGGCGGGTGGCATCGGCGGGGACGGCGCAGGCGCGGCAGGCTGCGGCACCCCGGCGAGCAGGTAGTCTGGGTCGGCGGCGGGCGCCGTGTCGGGGCCCTCGGTGGGAGACGCGTCGGGCTCGGGCCGATTGGCCGGCAGGCGTGCGCGCGGCGCAGCAGCGCTCGCCGGGCACGCGTACTCGTACAGCGCGTCCGCGAGCTTCTCGAGGCTGCCGCGCAGCTTGCGCGACTTGCGCTTGCCCCGCGACATGAACATCGACAGATCGGTGCCGCGCTCGGTGCTGAGGTCGACGCTGCCGACCAGCTTCAATCCGTGACTGGCGCTCCACTCGCTGTCCTTGAGCGGGCTCGAGCCCACCGTCGCCACCAGGCCGAGCGGCCCGGGCAGGGCGGCATCGTCGACCAAGACGCCGCTGACATGCTCGAGACTCGGCAGCTGGGTGTTGTCGCGGGCGACGATCAGCACCGCGGCAGCGCTGGTGGTCAGCTCCGACGTGCGGGCATCGGCAGTCAGGCGACCCCCGTCGACGATGATGGCCATCTCGTTGTCGGAGATGTCGCGCAGCTCCTCGCCGAGACGCGAGAACTTCTCGGCGACCCCCTTGGCCCCGGACGGACTCGACGGCGTCGGCATGACGTGGAAGTCGTTGAACAGCACGTCCTGCGCATGCTCGATCAGGTCTGCGGAGGTCACCGGCTTGCCCGCCGCCATGAACGAGGCGGTGCCGGGAGTGAACTGGATGCCGAGCTTCTGGCTCAGCGAACCGGCCGCAGCGTCGGTCTCGATCAGCAGCACCTGGCGCCCCGACGACGCCCACTGCGCAGCCAGATAAACCGCGGTGGTGGACGCGCCCGGCGATCCATACGTGCTGTAGACGGTCAACATGTCGAGGAATAGCCCTGACTATTCGTTCCCATTGTTTCCTAAATCGGCGCCGCCGTCCAGAGCCCGCTGGACGTCCTCGGCCGTCAGGTCGAATCCCAGTCGCCAGATCTGGCGGTCGGTGGCGGCGAGGTAGCGGCTCACCAGCCGCTGGATCTCGAGCGCCCGTGCCGGCTCGACGACATAGATGATGTTGCCGCCCTGCACGTTGTCGAGCCGGAGCACCCCGAGCAGCGCAAGCTCGGAATTCTGGGCCCCATAGCCGGCGTCGAGGCTCTCTGCGGTGCCGAGGCCCAGCGCCGGGTCGGCCAGCGCCTCACGGCCGATCAGGGCGATGGTGTCGCCGGTCTCGAGCGCGCCGTAGGTCACGTCCTCGGCCGGCAGGCTGACCTGGATGACGATGCTGCGGGCCTCGGCCTCGCTCGACAGCGGCGGCGGCCGGAACATGCCCGGCGTGACGAACGTGCCGTTGGGGATGGGGCCCGTCGCCCACTGGCCGTAGACGGCGCCCATCTGGCCGGCGACCATCGCGGAGGCGTCGCCGATGTTCGCGTTGACGAGCCGGAAATCCGACGAGCTGACCCGGTCCCAGCGCGCGATGTCGCGCGCTGCCACGACGTAGGGCCGGCGCTCGTCGACGGTCTGCAGCACGTACCAGAAGCCGAACGCAGCGCCGGCCACGAGCACAAGACCCACCAGGGCCAGGCCCATGCGGCGCTTGCGGGTGCCGCCGGGCATGACGATGGGCCGCGGCTGGCCCGTCGCCTCGGCTGCTGGCGTCTGGCTGAGATCGGACACGGTCTGTCCAATGTACTTGGAAGACGAATGACTATTCTCCAACTTTTCCCCGGCGTCCGCGAGGGACGTCGGGCAGCGTCAAGCCCCTGGGAGATCGACGGAACGCCGTGACCTGGACTGGCGCACTCGTCTGCGCCGCACTGCTGGTGTGGCTCGGCTCGGCGACCGCACTCGCCGTGATCGACCTGCGCACGCGGCTGCTGCCGACCAAGCTGATCTGGCCCGCAGCGGCAGCGGTCTGGGTGCTGTACGCCGCCGCCTCGCTGGTCCGGGGCGACCCGTCAGGCTTGTGGGGCGCGCTCGCCGGGGCATTCGCGGCCAGCGCGCCGGTGTTCGCGATCCACTTCGTCCACCCGCCGTCGATGGGTTTCGGCGACGTCCGGTTCAGCGTGCTCAACGGGCTGGTGTGCGGTTGGTGGGGGTGGCATGTCGCACTGCTGGGCCTCGCCGCGGGCTTCCTTGCGGCGCTGCCCGAGGCGCTGGTGGTGATGGCGCGGCACGGCGCTCGTGCCAGCCGGCCGCTGGGGCCGTACCTGGCTGCCGGCACGGCCGCTGCGGTGCTGTGGGCGATGGCCGCCTCGGGAGTCGTGCCGGGCGGCTGAGGCTCGAACGCTGCGGAATCGCCTCATGAACGGCGTGCATTGGCGGCGTGAGCGATTAAGAAGAATACTTCTCGTTATGGAATCGATTTCAGACAGTGGCAACTCAACCGGCCAGGTACCCCCCCCCCCCCCCCCAATTGGACCGGCCCGAACGGAGGTGCGCCGATGCATGACGGCCGCAAAGTCCTCGACGTGCATGGGCACGTCTCGGCACCGCTGAGCCTGTACACGCCGGCGCTGCTGATGCTGGCTGCCAACTCGCCCATGCCGAGCGCCGTCAAGACCGGCCCGATGCCGCCGATCCTGCCGTACGACATCAGCGAGCTGGAGCCGGCGGTGGAGGCGCACATCCGCCAGCTCGACAAGCGGCGCATCGACGCGCAGATCATCGGGCCCAAGCCCCCGATGCAGTTCGGCTGGGCGCCGACGCACATCATCGAAGCCTGCGCCGAGCTGATCAACGACCTGATCGACGCGCAGTGCCGGCTGGCGCCCGATCGGTTCCTGGCTGCAGCACAGCTTCCCCAGCGGCGCGACGCCGAGGACTCGACGCACATGCTGGCCGAGCTCAACCGGTGCGTGCTCGAGCTGGGGTTCGTCGCGGCCTACGTCAGCCCGAATCCGTGCGGGACGCGCTCGCTGCCGGGCATGCACACCCGCTACTGGGACCCGCTGTACGAACGCGCCGCGCACCTGGACGTGCCCCTGATCGTGCATGGGGCGGCCAACCGCGACGAGCGCTCCAACGACATCTTCCTGGGCTTCCAGCTCGACTACCAGGCCGAGGAGTACCACGCGAAGCAGTTCGTGCTGCGGGGCCGCGTTTTCGACCGGCACCCCGAGCTGCGGATGCTGATCTGCCATTGCGGCGGGGTGATCGAGCGGTACCCGTCAGCCGACCGGGCGCACATGGTCGCCGACGACTTCGTCGACAACCTGTTCTACGACACCTGCGCGTACGACGCGGAGTTCCTGAGCGCCGCCATACGCCAGCTCGGGCCCCACCGGATGTGCTTCGGCAGCGAGGTGCCCAGCGCCGCAGGCACCACCCGCGACAGCACCGGGCGGCCGTCCGACGACCTCGTGGCCAAGATCGACGAGTTCGGCTGGCTCGACGACAGCGAGAAGGGCGCGATCTTCCACGAGAACCCCCTCCGGTTCTGCAAAGCGTTCTCGTCGCTGACCTAGAGCGGCCTCCGCGGCGTCGCGGCACGCGTCCGCGCCCGCGTTCTGAGACCGGTCCCCGACCAACGAAGAAGCGCGATTATTCTTCGTGACACTCGCTGTCGAGCGCAGGGAGCACGCAGATGCGGCAGCTCCGCTCGGACCAGCCAGGCGGAAGGGACAAGTCGATGACTCGAAGCAGATGGACCCGAGCACTTGCTCTGTTGTTCGCATTCGGCTTAGCGGCGGCTGCATGCGGCGGCGACGAGACCGGTTTTGCGCCTGCGATCGTCGAGGACGCAGCGACAGACGACGCCGGTGCCGACGCAGCCCCGGCCGACGCCGACGAGCCGGCCGATGCCGATGCGGCTGAACCGGCGGCGGTCGAAGAGGAAGACGACGAGCCCGCAGACCTGGGACAGGTCGTGGTGGCCGAAGGCGCCAACTGCGCGGCGGATCTGCCGCCGCTGGAGCCGGGCACGTTCGCCCCGAGCGGCGACTTCGTCTATGCGATCTCGCTGCCGGCGAACTCGCTCAACCCGCACGACGACCAGACACCGGCGACGTTCGCCTACTACGGCTGGATCTACGAGGGCCTGGTGCGCCAGAACGCCGACGGCAGCGTCGTGCCGTGGCTGGCGCGCTGCTGGGAGACCAACGACAGCGGCACGGAGGTCACCTTCTACCTGCACGAGGGCATCACCTTCCACGACGGAGCGCCGTTCAACGCAGACGCCGTGGTGGCGAACGTGGAGTTCGTGAAGACCGCGGGCCCGCCGCAGGTGATCCCGCCGGTCGCCGGCCAGCTCGGCATTGTGGACACCATCGAGGCGCTGGACGAGCACACGGTGAAGTTCAACCTGAAGGGTCCCGGCGAGATCCTGCTGCTGAGCGGGCTGATCCGCAACTCCGGCCTGATGGTCTCGCCGGCGTCGCTGGGCGATGCCGCCGCTTCTCCCATGGGCACGGGCCCCTACGCCTGGTCCGAGTCGAGCCCCGACCTGACCCAGATCGACCTGGCCGCCAATGCCGACTACTGGCAGCCGGGCCTCGTCGGGCTGGAGACCGCGCGGCTGGTGGTGGCCATCGACCAGATCGCCCGGGTGGACGCCTTCAACGCCGGCCAGTACGACGCATCGGTGGTGCTCCTCAACGACTTGGACCTGCTGATCACCGGCGACGTCACCAGCAACTTCACCGTCCGCATCGGATTCGTGGTGGCCGACTGGACAGGGCAGCAGATCCCGCAGCTGGCGAACCGGGAAGTGCGCTGCGCGATGGCCCAAGCGCTGAACCGTCAAGGCATCCAGGCGCGGCTGAACGCGCCGGGCTCGGAGAACAACCAGTTCGCGACCGGACCGTCTGACTACGCATGGATCGACGATCTCGACGTTCCCGACTTCGACATCGAAGCGGCCAAGGCGCGCTTCGAGGCCACCGGCGAAGAGGGCTTCACGTTCACCAACGGCCACCTGCCGGCCGGCTTCTGGCCGGTGCTGTCGTCGGCGTGGGGCACCGCGCTCGCCGAGCTGGGCATCACCATGCAGAACGAGGCGCTGGACCCGCCCAGCGGGGGCGAGATGTTCGGGCGCCTCGCCCGAGGCCAGCACCCGGTCCAGATCATCCCGTTCAACGAGCCGAACGCCCTGATGTCGCTGGTCGCACGGACCGGCGAAGCGGGCTTCAACCCGTCGAAGGTCAGCCCTGACGGCGTCGTGGAGCTGGTTGCCGCAGCGAGAGGCAAGAACTTCGTCGACGGTGAGGCCGATGTCGCGGCGGCCTGGAAGATCATGCTCGAAGAGTGCATCTTCATCGTCAACAACACCTTGACGACGGTGATCGCCTACCAGGACGGTGTTGACGGCGTGCACCACACCCAGGGCATCCCGATCCACTTCTGGCCGCACGGGGTCACGAAGAGCTGACGTCAGGAGTCGCGATGCGCCGGGGTGCCCCCGGAACCCGGCCCCCGGCGTATCGCACCCACCGGATGGACTGAGGGGACCACGTGGCGCGCTACATCGGAATCCGCCTGCTGGCGATGATCCCCCTGCTGTTCGCCATAGCGGTGATCTCGTTTGCCATCGCAGTCGCGATGGAAGCCCGCGGATCCATCGCCGGCTCGGTCTGCGGCGAGGGTGCCACCATCGAGTGCATCGCCCAGGTCGAGCGCCAGCTCGGGCTTGACGACCCGATGCCGATCAGGTTCGTGCGCTGGCTGGCCAGTGCCGTCACGGGCGACCTCGGCACGTCGTTGACGAACGAGAGCGTCACGGTGTGGAGCCTCATCGCCGACCGCATCGGGCCGACGCTGAGCATCGTGGGCTACAGCCTCGTCATCGGGGTGGCGGCCGGCATGGCGATGGGCATCGTCTCGGGCGTCAAGCCCGGCGGCGGCGCCGACCGGGCGCTCTCGGTGGCGTCGGCGGCACTCATCGCCGCCCCCGGCTTCGTGCTGGCGATGCTGCTGTCGTGGTGGCTGGCGGTGAAGTGGGGCTGGCTCAGCCCCGCCGGCTACACCCGGCCGTCGGAGAGCATCACGGGATGGCTCGGCAGCATCACGCTGCCCGCCATCGGGCTTGCGCTGCCGACCGTCGCGCTGGTGCAGCGCCAGCTTCGCAGCTCCATGAGCAACGCCCTGCAGTCGCGCTACGTGCTGGCCGCTCGTGCGCGCGGCGTCGGGCGGATGTCGCTGATCGGGGAGCACGCGCTGCCCAACGCGATGATCCCGACCGTCACGGCGATCGGCTTCCGCGCCGCGGCGGCGCTGGGGCTGACATTCACGGTGGAGGTGGTGTTCAACATCAACGGGATGGGCACGCTGCTCACCAACGCCATCCAGACCCGCAACGTCACCGTGCTGCAGGGCTCGATGCTGGTCGTGGGCATCGTGGTGCTGGTCGTCAACCTGCTGGTCGACATCAGCTACGGGCTACTGAACCCCAAGGTGAGGCTGGAGCGGTGAGCGACGCCTCGACGGCGATGGCGGCGTCGGCGCCGCAGTCGGCCCAGCCCGCCCGATCGCGCTCGCAGTTCTGGGTGCGGATGTTCCGCAACCCGCTGACCGTCGCGGCGAGCGTGTGGGTGACGCTGCTGCTGCTGGCGTGGCTGTGGCCGGGACTGCTGGCACCCCACGACCCCTACGCCGGCGACGTGACGCTGACGCGGACGTTCGAGGGCCCCAGCTGGGACCACTGGCTCGGCACCGACGGGCAGGGGCGCGACTTCTACAGCCGGGTGGTACACGGGGCGCGCTTCGCCGTGAACTCGATCGTCATCGCGATGGTCGTCGCCGTGGGGCTCGGCGTGCCGGTGGGCCTGTTCTCGGGCTGGCGGGGCGGACGGGTCGACCGCATCGTGATGTGGATCAACGACGTGCTGTTCTCGCTGCCGATCGTGCTGCTGGCGATGGCGGTCATCATCATCCTGGAGCCGAGCCTGCCCTCGGCGATGCTCGGCGTCGGCATCGCCATGGCGACACGGTTCGCGCGCCTGACCCGTGCGGTCACCCTCGCGGAGAAGGAGGAGCTGTACGTCGACGCGGCCCGCATCACCGGGCTGTCGCCCGCGACCATTCTGCGCCGCTACATCGCGCCGAACCTGCTGCCGTCGCTGATCGTGCAGGTGGCCATCATCTCGGGCGCCGTCATTTTGATCGGCGCCACGCTCAGCTTCCTCGGCATCGGCGCGAAGCTCGACGACCCCGACTGGGGCGTGATGCTGGCCACCGCACGCCTCGACTTCCGCCTGGAGGGGATCTGGCAGATCGTGCCCGCCGGCGGGGCGCTGGTGCTGACGGTGCTGGCGTTCAACCTGCTCGGCGACGGCATCCGCGACTCGCTCGGCCGTGACGCCGCCAACAGCGCCCTGACGGTTCCCAGGCAGGTCGCGCTGCCTCCGGTGGTGCAACTGCATGCGAGCGGCGCCGTGCTGTCCATCCGGGACCTGGCGGTCGGGTTTCCCGCCGCGGGAGGCACCGTTCACCGGGTGCTGTCGGACGTGTCGCTCGAGGTGTACCCGGGCGAGACGCTCGGGGTCGTGGGCGAGTCGGGCTCGGGCAAGAGCATGACGATGCTGGCAGCGCTGGGCCTCACGCCCCCGCCCGGCTATCTGAGCCAGGGCAGCATCTCGTTCGACGGTCGCGAGGTCACCTTCCTGCCCGAGTCGGAATGGCGGGAGATCCGCGGGCGCGACATCGGCGTGATCTTCCAGGAGCCGGTGGCGGCACTCAACCCGGCGCTCAAGGTGGGGCGGCAGCTCATGCAGTCGCTGCTCGTCCACACCGACATGACCAGGCCGCAGGCGCGGGCGAGGGCCGCCGAGCTGCTCGCGGAGGTGCAGGTCCCCGACCCGGAGCGCCGGCTCGAGCAGTACCCGCACGAGTTCTCGGGCGGCATGGCGCAGCGGGTGGGCATCGCCATGGCGCTGGCCTGCGAGCCCAAGCTGCTCATCGCAGACGAGCCGACGACGGCGCTGGACGTCACGGTGCAAGGCCAGATCCTTGACCTGATGGCCGAGATCCAGGAACGCCACCAGATGGCGGTCATCTTGATCACCCACGATCTGGGCGTCATCGCGGATGCCGCCGATCGCGTGCTGGTGATGTACGCCGGACAGGTCGTCGAGACGGCAACCGTCTCGACGCTGTTCTCACGGCCGCGCCACCCCTACACGCAGGCGCTGCTGAGCACCATGCCGCAGAGCCACCGCGGCCACGGGGACCTGCCGGTGATCGGCGGTGTCGTGCCGTCGGCAGCCGCGTGGCCCGACGGATGCCGGTTCGCGCCGCGTTGCGAGTTCGCGACAGATCAGTGCCGCACCTCGGTGCCATTGCTGGAAGCCGTCGGCGCCGACTTGGTGCGCTGCGTGCGCCATGCCGAGTTCGAGTTCGGCCCCGGGGCGGAGACGAGCGCATGACGCAGCCATTTCTCGAGGTGGAGAACCTGCATGTGCACTTCGCGGGCCGCCAGCGGCTGCTGCGCGAAACCATGCCCACGGTGAAGGCCGTCAACGGCATCAGCTTCGCCATCGAGCCCCACCGCACGTTCGGCCTCGTCGGCGAGTCGGGCTCGGGCAAATCCACCGTGGCGCGGGCCATCCTGCAGCTGATCGACGTCACCGCGGGAACCGTCCGGCTCGACGGCGTCGATGTCACGCACGTGCAGCGGGAATCGGAGCTGGCGTTCCGCAAACGGGTCCAAGCGGTGCTGCAAGACCCGTACTCGTCGCTGAATCAGGTCCACCAGGTCCGCACCATCGTCGGCGACGGCATCACCCGCCACTTCGGCATCAAGCCCGGCCCCGAACGCGAGCAGCGCATCGTCAAGCTGCTCGACGAGGTCGGCCTGGCCGACGAATTCCTGGACCGCTATCCCTACGAGATGTCCGGCGGGCAGCGCCAGCGGGTGTCGATTGCGCGTGCACTGGCGGTGGAGCCCGATCTCATCATCGCCGACGAGGCCACCAGCGCCCTCGATGTGTCCATCCAGAGCCAGGTCATCAATGTGCTGCGCCGGGTGCAGGCCGACACCGGCGTGGCATTCCTGTTCATCGGGCACGACCTCGATGTCGTCCGGCATGTGAGCGACGACGTGGGCGTGATGTACCTGGGCTACCTCGTCGAGCAGGGTGCGGCCGAGGGGGTCTATGACCTGCCGGCGCACCCCTACACCGAGATGCTGATCGCTTCGGTGCCAGTGCCCGACCCGGCTGCGCAGGCCGAGCGGAGGGCGCTGCGGCAGACGTTCAAGAAGGATGCCGAACCGCCGAGCCCGTCCGATCTGCCGCCTGGCTGCCCGTTCGCGAACCGGTGCCCGGTCGCGATGGACATCTGCACCGAGCTCATGCCCGACGCCACCGCTGCGCGTCACGGCGGCTACGTGCGCTGCCATCTGCACACGAGCGGGCCGGTGCTCGCCGGCGAGTCGGTGATTCCCTACATCCGCTCGGCAGCGGGCAAGTCGGGCAAGCGGTGATCGGCGGCGCCGACGCGACGCAGCCGAATGTGCTGTTCATCATCACCGATCAGCAGCGTGCCGATCATGCGGGCTTTGCCGGCAATGACGTGGTGCGCACCCCGCACCTGGACTCGATCGCCGCCCGGGGCACGGTGTTCGACAACGCCTGGGTGGCCAATCCCGTGTGCATGCCCAACCGGTCGTCGATCATGACCGGCCGCATGCCCTCGGCGCACGGCGTGATCTTCAACGACCGGTCGCTGGAATGGGGCGCCAACACCCATGTGCGGCAGTTCTGCGAAGCCGGCTACCGGACCGCGCTGATCGGCAAGTCGCACCTGCAGCACGGCCTGAGCCGCAATGCGGTGGTCGAGAGCGGGCTGCAGGCTGCCGTCGACGACCCGTACCCGGCGGGATGGGACACGCTGGAAGACGCCGAGCGCTACTTCGGCGGCGAGCCCGACTTCCCAAGCAGCTTCTACGGGTTCAGCCACGTCGAGCTGGCCATCGACCACGGCTCGCGCATCACCGGGCACCACATGCGCTGGGCGCTGGAGAAGGGGGCGTCGCTGGAGATGCTCGCGATGCCGTACACGGCCGACTGCCCGGCTGAGCGGCGTCACCGCGGCTGGTGGCAGATCTACCGGCCGACCTATGTGGAGGAGCTGCACTCGAGCCGTTTCGTCGCGGAGCGGACGGCGGCGTTCATCGCCGACGCAGCGCATGCGGGCGAGCCGTGGCTGGCCTGGGCGTCCTTTCCCGATCCGCACCATCCCATGTGCCCGCCGGGCAAGTGGTTCGACCGGCACCGTCCCGACGAGATGGCGCTGCCCCGCACCGTCGACGATCCGCTCGATGCTGCGCCGGAGCACCTGCAGCGCACGGCGCGCCTGCACCCGTCCCGTCAGCCGTACTGGGTCTATCCATGCGGCCTCGGCGGCGATCATGACTTGGCGCGCGCAGCGATCGCCGCCACCTACGGCATGATCGAGCTCATCGACGACTGCGTCGGGCAGATCCTCGCCGCGGTGGAGCGGGCCGGGGCCGGGGACAACACCATCGTGGTGTTCACCTCGGACCACGGCGACATGATGGGCGACCACGGTCTGTTCCTGAAGGGCTGCATGCACTACCGCGGCACGCTGCAGGTTCCGATGGTGATCGCCAGCCCCGGCCGCCGCGCGGCGCGCACAGCGTCACTTGTCAGTTCTCTGGACCTGGGGCCGACGCTGCTCGACCTGGCAGGGCTGGACGGTTACGACGGCATCCAGGGCGTGAGCCTGGCACCGGTGCTCGATGACCCGGCAGTTCCTGTGCGGGAGTCGGTGCTGATCGAGGACGACATCCCCAATGCGGCGCGCTCGTGGGGGGACATGCCCGCCAAGACGAGGACGCTCATTGCCGACGGCATGAAGTACACCCGCCATTCCACCGGCGAGGACCAGCTCTTCTGCCTCGACGACGACCCGGACGAGCTGACCGAACTCAGCGAGGACTACCCGACGCTGCAGGCCTCACTGCTGGAGGGCCTTGCCGATGCGCTGATCGAGGTCGCAGACAGCGCCCGCTGATCGGCTGATCACCCGCAGTCGAGTCCCAGGCCGGCGAGGCGGGCGCGACAGTCGTCTTCGGCGGCGCGCCACAGGGCCTGCGCCATGTCGACGGCAGCCTGCGCCTCGGCGGCGTCACCTGCCGCGATGGCGCTGCAGCGCTCGACAAGTGCTTCGCCGACGCTCTGGAAGTCTTCCGTCGCCCAGCGCATGACGTCGTACGCCATTTGAGCGCCTGCGATGTCTCCTCGCTCCAGATTCTCGGAGACCTGCTGTCGGCGGCTGGTGATGGCTGCGAACAGCGACCTCAGCGATTCCAGCCTCGCCATGCAGTACGTGACCTCGCTGGGTGCCGGGGCCGCTGTCGTGGTGGGCGGCACCGTGTCGACGACCGCCTCGGGGCGCTGCGGGCGCAGCTTCACGGGAGCCGCGTAGAGAACGGGGGTCGCGTCAGCTCGCAGCGGCTGGACGCGAGCAGGTGCGGCGCCGGCAGCCGCTCCGGACTGCACCGACTGTTCCGGCTGTGGCTGCGGCACCGCTGCGGGAGTCAACGCCTGGGCCCCCGCACTGCAGCCTGCGACAAGCAGCAGCGCGGCCGCGGCGAGCCTCACCTCGAGCAGGCCCGCAGGGCTGCGCTCGCCTCGTGACCCGCCCGATCACGGGAGCTCTTGGGGGAGGG
This sequence comes from Candidatus Poriferisodalis sp., assembly GCF_965208555.1. GTDB lineage: Bacteria > Actinomycetota > Acidimicrobiia > Acidimicrobiales > Poriferisodalaceae > Poriferisodalis. Next base: position 2,999,856 of record NZ_OZ242342.1, read on the forward strand.
GGGCAGCCGGGGATCAAGTGCTGATCCCCGGCTGCACTCACATGCTCGACTCCCAAGCACGCACTAAAAGAATACCTCATATTCGATTTTGCGATGACTCGCCCCGATTCGGCCCCGCGTTTCCGGCAGACTGGCCCGACTCAGCGCATGCCGTGTGGCGCACGCTGTTCCGCACTCTCGATCGGGAGGGGGTCTGTGTCCGGTCATTCCAAGTGGGCGACGATCAAGCACCGCAAAGGCGCCGCCGACAAGGCGCGCGGGAAGCTGTTCGCCAAGCTGATCCGCCAGGTCGAGGTGGCTGCCCGGGAGGGCGGAGGCGACCTCGACGCCAACGCGACGCTGCGAACCATGTACCAGAAGGCCCGCGACAACTCGGTGCCGCTGGACACGATCGAGCGCGCGATCAAGCGGGGCACGGGCGAGCTCGAAGGGGTGTCGTACGAACAGGTCACCTACGAGGGCTACGCACCCGGCGGCATCGCGATGTTCGTGGACGCGTTGACCGACAACCGCAACCGCACCGGCTCGGAGATCCGCAGCCTGTTCACACGCGCTGGCGGCTCGCTCGCCGAGCCCGGCGCTGTGGCGTGGCAGTTCGAGCGCAAGGGCGTGGTCGTGGTGCCGGCGGCAGCACCGGACGCATCGGACTCAGCGGGCGCTGCGCCCGACGAGGATGAGCTGATTTTGGTGGCGCTCGACGCGGGGGCCGAGGACGTCGAGCGCGAGGGCGACACCTGGCGGGTCACCGCCGCCGCTGCGGACACGATGGCGGTGCGCGAGGCCATCGAGGCATCGGGCATCGCCGTGACGTCGGCCGACCTGACCTACTCCCCGCAGAACCTCATCGAGCTCACCAGCGTGTCGGAGGCCAAGCAGGTCATGGCGGTGCTGGACGCGCTCGACGATCACGACGATGTGCAGGGCGTGTATGCCAACTTCGACATCAGCGACTCGCTGCTCGAACAGATCGCCAACTGACCGGCGGTTGCGTATCGCGCATACCCGGCCGTAACGGCGCGAAACGCTACGGTTCGTACTGATGTTCGTACTCGGAATCGATCCCGGATTGTCGACCTGCGGATTCGGCGTGGTCGAGCAGATTTCGGGCTCGGGAACGCAGCGCACCCGCATCGAAGCGGTTTCCCTGGGCGTCATTCGCACCGACCCGGCAGAGCCGCAGGCGGTCCGCCTGGCCACGCAGATGCACGAGCTGCGGTCGCTCATCTCCGAGTTCCAACCCTCGGTGGTGGCCGTGGAGCGAGTCTTCTTCCAGGCCAATGTCCGCACGGCGATCGGTGTGGCGCAGGTGGCCGGGCTGGCCATGGCGCTCGGGGCCGCAGCCGGTGTGGAGGTGGTCGAGTACACGCCCACCCAGGTCAAGCAAGCCGTTGCGGGCTGGGGCGGGGCCGACAAGGAGCAGATGAAGCGGATGGTCGGCGAGCTGCTCGCGCTGCCGGGGCCGCCCGAGCCGGCCGATGCCGCCGACGCGGCGGCTGTCGCGCTGTGCCACCTGTCCCAGGCGCCCTGGCGCGGGGCCGCAACTCACGCCCGGGCGCGCGTGCTGCTGCCCGCTTCTGACGCAGCGACGCCCCCGCCGTGATCGGCTCGGTGCGCGGGCGCCTGCTCGACAAGGACCCCGGCGGGGAGCTGCTGATCGAGGCCGGCGGCGTGGGATACCGCGTCATCGTCGCACCGGCCACGCTGGCCGCTGCCGGACCGGTCGGCGACGAGTGCTTCGTGTATGCCCACCATCACGTGCGCGAGGACACGTCGGATCTCTACGGCTTCGCCGAGCTCGACGAGCGGCGCTGTTTCGAGGCCCTGCTGAGCGCGCACGGCGTGGGGCCCGCGCTGGCGCTCGCGGTGCTCTCGCATCTGCCTCCCGATGAGCTGCGGCGGGCGGTGGCCGCCGATGACGCTGCCGCGCTGGAGCTGGTGCCCGGCATCGGCGCCAAGACGTCCAAGCGGATGGTGCTCGATCTGAAGTCCCGGCTCGGCGCGCCGGCGACCCCCAGCATCGGTGAGGCGGCGCCGGTCGGCGACGGCGCGGGCTCAGCGGTCGCCGAAGTGCGCGCCGCGCTGAGCCAGATGGGATTCAGCCCGGCCGAGGTGCGTGAGGCCATGGCGGCGGTCTCCATTGCTGCCGCGAACGACGCAGAGGCCGACACGGGCGCACTGCTGCGCGTGGCGCTGCAGGAGCTCGGTCCGCGATGAGCGCCGGACCCGCCCGCACCGAGGGCTACCGGCGCGACGAATCGGCGGCGGCGCCAGCGCCGGGCCGCAGCGACGTCACCGACCCGGCCCGCTCGGCGGCAGACGACGGCGACGCCGAGGCCTCGCTGCGTCCACGATCGCTGGAGGAATTCGTGGGCCAGCCCGAAGTGCGCGAGCACGTCGCCATCACGCTGCGAGCAGCGCTGGCCCGCGGCCAAACGCCCGACCACCTGCTGTTCGCCGGCCCGCCGGGGCTCGGCAAGACCACCTTGGCCGGCATCATCGCCGCCGAACTGGGTGCAGCGCTGCACCTGACATCCGGCCCAGCCGTGGAGCGGGCGGGTGATCTCGCAGCCATCCTCACCAATCTGGCCGACGGCGATGTGCTGTTCATCGACGAGATCCATCGCCTGCCCAAGGTGGTCGAGGAAGTGCTCTACCCGGCCATGGAGGACTTCGCGATCGACATCGTGCTGGGCAAGGGCCCGGCTGCGCGCTCGATCCGATTCGAGCTGCCCCGCTTCACACTGGTGGGCGCCACGACCCGGACCGGGCTGATCTCGGGACCCTTGCGAGACCGCTTCGGGCTGGTCGAACGCCTCGACTACTACTCCACCGACGACCTGACGGCCATCGTGACCCGTGCGGCCGGGATCCTAGGCGTGGACATCGACGCCGAGGGGGCCGCAGAGATTGCGTCGCGCAGCCGGGGCACGCCGCGGATCGCCAACCGGCTGCTGCGCCGGGTCCGCGACTTCGCCGAGGTGCGCGCCAGCGGTGCCGTCGACGTGGACGTGGCGCGGGAAGGGCTCGCAGCATTCGGCGTCGACGAGCTGGGCCTCGACAAGGTCGACCGGGCGATTCTCGACGCGCTCGCTGTCACCCACGCCGGTCGGCCGTTGGGACTGTCCACGCTGGCGATCACCGTCGGCGAGCAGACCGAAACCGTCGAGGACGTGTACGAACCCTTCCTGATCCAGCGCGGGCTGCTGCAACGCACGCCGCGCGGTCGCATCGCCACCGCCGCGGCGTTCGCACATCTCGGTGTGGATATGCCGCAGGTCACCGAAGCCGACCTAGGCGAGGGCTCAGCATCATTGTTCGAGCAATGAGCACGCAGCGGCTGCGGATGGACGAATTCGACTATGAGCTGCCGCCGTCGTCGATAGCGCACGTTCCCGCCGAGCCGCGCGACTCGGCCCGGCTGCTGGTGGACCGGGGACCCGGCGAGGCGCCCGATCATCGGACCATCGGCGACCTGCCGCTGCTGCTCGGGTCCGGAGATCTGCTGGTTGTCAACGAGACGCGGGTGATGCCCGCTCGCTTGCCGCTTCGCAAGCGCACCGGCGGCGCAGCCGAGGTGCTGCTGCTGGCACCGCTGGCAGCGGAGCCGGGCGAGCCTCCGCAGGCTGCTGGCCGCAGCGGCGAGCGTGGCTGGGCGGCGCTGGTGCGACCCTCCCGCCGGATCGCCGACGGAACGGTGCTGGTCTCCGAGCGGGACCCGAGCGTGCAGGTCGTGGTGGGCGAGCGCCTGGATCGGCAGCGGCGGGCGGTGCGTGTGCTCGTCGGCGAGCAGCCGCTTGTCGCTGTGTCGCAGGCCCAACTGCTCGAACGCGCGGGGGAGGCGCCGCTGCCGCCCTACATCGACCCGGACACCACGCGAGCCGCCATCGCCGCGCGCCTCGGCGTCGATGCCGCCGACAGTGCGGCGACCCGGGCGGCGCTGGCGGATCGCTACCAGACCGTCTATGCCCGCTCGATCGGCTCGGCTGCGGCGCCGACTGCGGGGCTTCACCTGACCGAAGCCGTGCTGGATGCGCTGCGCTCGAACGGCGTGGGCATCGCGACCGTGGACCTGACGGTCGGCTTGGCCACGTTCGCGCCGGTGACTGCCGAGCACGCCGACGAGCATGAGATGCACGCCGAGCACTACCGGGTGTCCGCGCAGACGCTCGACGCCTGCGCTGCGGCCGAGCGGGTCGTCGCCGTGGGCACCACCACCGTGCGGGCACTCGAGGCTGCGGCTCGCCAACGGCCGCTCCGGGCAGCGGCTGCGGGAGACTCCGGCACGGCCGATGACTCGGCGGCGCAGGCTTGCACCGCCGATGTGTGCGGCCGGACCGACCTGTTCCTGCGCCGGGGTGCTGAGTTCTTGGCTGTCGACGCGATGCTCACCAACTTCCACCTGCCCAGGTCGTCGCTGCTGTTGCTGATCGACGCGTTCATCGGGCCGCGATGGCGCGGCCTGTACGAAGCTGCGATTGCGGAGGGCTACCGCTTCCTGTCCTTCGGCGACGCCATGCTGCTGAGCCGCGGCGCCGCGCAATGAGCTCTGCGACGGCGTCGGGTGACGAGCCCCGTGCGGCGGATGCCGCACGCAGGCTTGCCTTCGACGTGCTGGCGTCGGACGGCAACGCCCGACGCGGGCAGGTCACGACCGCCCGCGGGACCTTCCAGACGCCGGTGTTCATGCCGGTGGGAACCCGCGGCGCTGTCATCCATCTCGATGCCACGGACTACGAGCATCTCGGCCTCGAGGTCGTGCTGGCCAACACGTATCACCTGCTGGCACGGCCGGGAGTCGAGGTTGTGGAAGCGCTCGGCGGGCTGCACGGCTTCACCGGCTGGGACGGTCATTTCCTGACCGACTCCGGCGGCTTCCAGATCATGTCCCTCGGCCGCCGCCCCGGCGGCGCCAATGAGCACAGCCGCCGTCCCGGCGGCGCAGACGAGCACAGCCGCCGTCCCGGCGGCGCAGATCAGAAGTCCAAGGTGGACGACGAGGGCGTGACCTTCCGCTCGACCTACGACGGCGCCCAGATGCGGCTGACGCCCGAAGGCGCCGTCGACGCTCAGCGACGATTGGGCGCCGACATCCAGATGGCGCTCGACATCTGCCCCGAGCTGCCCGCACCCCCCGACGAGGTACGAGAGGCGACTGAGCGCACCCATCTGTGGGCGGCCAGGGCAGCGGCCGCCATGGACGCTGCTCGCCGTGACGGCAGCGCCGGCGGGCAGGCGCTGTTCGGCATCTGCCAAGGCGGCATCGACCCCGAGCTCAGGCGCGCCAGCGCCGAAACGCTGGCGTCCATCGGCTTCGACGGCTACGGCATCGGCGGGCTGTCAGTGGGGGAGTCGCGCCGCGAGATGGGCCCAGCCCTGCACGCAGCCACCGACGTGCTGCCTGCCGACCGCCCCCGCTACCTGATGGGCGTCGGCGACCCGGCACGCATCGTCGACGCCATCGCGGCCGGAGTGGACATGTTCGACTGCGTCCTGCCGAGCCGGCTCGGCCGCCACGGCACCGCGCTCACGCCCCAGGGTCGCATCAACATTCGCAACGCCCGATTCGCCCGAGACGACACGCCGCTCGACCCCGGCGAACCTCTGCCCGGCGCGCGCCCTCGGCCCGGCGCCCGCTTCAGCCGCGGCTACCTCCGGCACCTGATGAGCGTGAACGAGCCGACGGCCAGTCGCATCCTGACGCTGCACAACATCGTGTTTCTCAGCGACCTGGTGGCCGGCGCACGCGCCGCCGTCGAAGCCGGCCGGTTCGCAGCGTTTCGAGAGCAGGTCAACGAAGTCTGGGGCTGAGCCGCTGCCTGCGGTGGCAGCCCGGTACGCTGCGCCGCCGAGTGACGACACGCTGAGGAGCACGTCATGGGTTCGATCATCATCCTCGTCGCACTGTTCGCCATCATGTACTTCCTCATGATCCGGCCACAGCGCAAGCGGGCCGCCGAGCGCGCCGCGATGCTGCGGGCTGCGGACATCGGCGACGAGGTCGCCACGGTCGGCGGGGTCATCGGAAAGATCGTGGCGGTCGAAGAGCCCGGCGAAGTGGTCTGCCTCGAGGTGGACAGCGATGTGGAATTGCGGGTGCAGCGCCGTGCCATCGGCGAGATCCTCACTTCTGCCGGCGGCGGAGGCGCAGACGATCTGCCCGCATCGGACGGCGTCGACGAATCGGAATGACCCTGGCTGCAGCACGGAGCGCAGGCATCGGCGCGTTGGTTTGACGTGCGCCGTTCGCAGATCATCTCGCTGCTCCTCGCGATCCTGATCGGCTTCGGCTCGCTCGCGGGCGTGCTGGCCGCAGGGTGGGCGCCCGTGCTGGGCGTGCAGCTGCAGGGCGGCGTCGAGGTGCTCCTGCGGCCGACGGCACCAGCAGACGACGAGCAGCTCGACCGTGCGATCGAGATCATCCGGTCGCGTGTCGACGCACTCGGCGTGGCCGAGCCCGACATCACACGCCAAGGCGAGCAGGTGGTGGTGCAGCTCCCCGGCGTCAAGGACAAACAGCGCGCCGTCGACCTGGTCGGGCAGACGGCGGAACTGCGGTTCCGGCCCGTACTGCTGACGTTCAACCCCTTCGACGAGGTGGATTTCGGCGGAGCGCAGCAGCTCGCAACGGCGTACAACTCGTCGCTGCATCCTGAGTCCGTGGACGAGTCGGCTTCCGACGCCGCTGGGGACGAGTCGGTCGATGAGCAAGAGATGACAGCGCAGGAGCTGCTCGAGCTGATCGACCCGGAGGCAGCAGCAGAACTCGAGGCGGAGGCCGGAGACGCAGCTGCTGATGGCGACGCTTCAGAGACTGGCGAGGCTGCCGACGATTCCGAGGCGGAGGAGATCGATCCATCCGACATCGGGCTCGAGCTGTTCCCCGAGTTCACCGCTCCCGAGGACGATCTCGCCGATTGGGCAGTGCTGCTGCCGGGCCGAGGCGAGCCGGTGGGATATGTGCTGGGCCCGGCCGAGCTCACCGGCGAAGCCGTCGCCGAGGCAGCAGCAACGTTCAACAACGAGTGGGTCGTCAACGTCGATCTCACCGACGAGGGCGCCGTCGGTTTCGACGAGATAGCAGCCCGCTACTTCGGGCAGCAGGTGGCGATCGTGCTCGACGGCGTGGTCGAGTCGGCCCCGGTCATCCGCGCCACCGAGTTCGAGGGCACGGCGGTCATCTCGGGCACGTTCGACGAGGAGGGTGCACGCGACTTGGCGGTCGCGCTGCGCTTCGGTGCGCTGCCGGTGGAGTTCGAGCAGGACGACGTGCGCACCGTGTCGGCGACGCTCGGCGAGGGAACGCTGCGTGCGGGCGTGATCGCCGGCATCGTCGGGCTGATCCTCGTGGGCCTGTACATGCTGGTCTACTACCGGCTGCTCGGGATCGTCGCAGTCGCCAGCCTGGCCATCAGCGGGTCGATCCTGTGGTCGCTCATCAGCTGGCTCGGCGAGAGCCGGGGGCTGGCGCTGACGCTGGCCGGCACCACCGGCATCATCGTGTCGATCGGCGTCCAGGTCGACTCCAACATCGTCTACTACGAGCGGATCAAGGAAGAGGTGCGCCGCGGCCGGGCGGTTCGCTCTGCCGCCGACGCCAGCTTCAAGGGCGCCTTCTCGACCATCGTGTGGGCCGACCTGGCATCGCTCATCGGCGCGGGCGTGCTGTACCAGCTCACCAGCGGCACCGTCCGCGGCTTTGCGCTGTATCTCGGGCTGGCAACGCTGATCGACTTGGCCGTGTCGTACTTCTTCATGCGGCCGCTGGTGGTGTTCATTGCCCGCCGGCTGGTGAACGAGGAACCCCGGCGCCTCGGGGTGCTCCCGCCGACTGACGGCGACGCGGCCCCGGCGGCTGTGTCTGCCGCAGGCGCAGGGTCTGCCGCAGGCGCAGGGCCGGTGGGAGGCACACCGTGATTGCTGCGCTGCGCACCTTCTATCGAGGCGAGAACAGCTGGGACATCCTGCACCTGTCACGCAAGGTGCTGATCGGCTCGGCGATTGCCGTGCTCGTCTGCGTGGTGGCGCTGCTGGTGCGGGGCCTGAACCTCGGCATCGAATTCGAGGGCGGCTCGGTGTGGGAGATACCGGTGCCCGAGGAGGCTCAGAGCGCCGAAGCGGGTGATGCGGGGGCCGGGTCCGGCGACACGGCAGACGACAGCCTGACGACTGACGAGACAGCCGACGGCGGCGTGTCCACCGACGACGTGGCCGCGGCGGCCGCCGCGGCCGGCGTGCCCGATGCGCGCGTGCAGTTCGTGGTGGTGACCGGGGCGCCTGACATCTTCCGGGTGCGCGGCGTGCTGGGGCCCGATGCCGACAGCGCAGCGGTGACGGGGGCGCTGGCCGATGCCGTCGGCGTGGACGTGGAGAGCCTGTCGTCGCGGCAGGTCAGCCCGTCGTTCGGCGACGAGGTGGCCGGCAAGGCGCGCCGGGCGCTCGTGGTGTTCTTCGTGCTGATAGCGCTGTACCTGTGGTTCCGCTTCGAGTGGAAGATGTCGGTGGGCGCGCTGATCGCCGTGGGGCACGACATCGTGCTGACCGTCGGCGCTTACGCGCTGTTCGGGTTCGAGGTGACGCCGGCGACGGTGGTGGCGTTCCTCACCATCATGGGCTACTCGCTGTACGACACGATCGTCGTGTTCGACCGCGTGAAGTCCAACGAGCGCTCATTGCCGGCGCGCAGCCATTTCACGTACCACGCGCTCGCGAACGTGTCGCTCAACCAGGTGCTGACGCGATCGGTGAACACTTCGATCACGTCAGTGCTGCCGGTGCTGTCGCTGCTGGTGGTGGGCGCCGGCTTCCTCGGCGCCGGCACCCTGGCGGAGTTCGCGACGGCGCTGCTGATCGGCCTGCTCGTCGGCTCGTACAGCTCGATCTTCGTGGCCATGCCCACCGTTGCGTGGCTGAAGGGCTACGAGCCCGGCTGGGCGGCCGCGCAGGCAGCGGCCGACGCTGCCGGCCGTCACGACTCGATGGAGGCTGCCACCCAGGCGCTCGCCGCCGAGAGCTACACCCGCAGCGCCCCGCCCCGCCCCCGCAAAAAGGGCCGCCGCCGCTAGCCGATCGTGCGCCGCCGCTCGCGACACGGGCGGCTGTGACTCACGGGCCGAGGGCAGTGATCGGCACCACTGAGACGCCGTCGGTGCGCTCATAGCCGTAGCCCGCGGCAGTGATCACCAGCTTCTTCGCTGGTTCACCTGCCTTGGATACGTCAATCTGCTGGCATGTGCGCTTCACACTCGCCGCAGCTTCGTCCAGCCGTTCCCCCGAGCCCAGCTTGACTTCCACAGCTAGCCACCGGCCGTCGCCATGCATGACCACGGCGTCCAGCTCGTGACCATTGCTGTCCTGGTAGTGCTGCACCGTGGCGTCGTTGGCCTCCGCATAGACACGCAAATCGCGTACGACCAGCGACTCGAAGGCCTGACCCAGATAGCCAGTGTCGCGCCACAGGCGCTCAGGTCCAGCGCGCAGGGTGGCTGCCGCCAGCGAAGGATCGGCGAAGTGGCGCTTGGGTGATCGCCTCAGCCTGGCCCGAGATCGCAAATGCACTGCCCATGCCGGCAGATCCTCCACGACGAACACTCGCCGCAGTGCCTCGAGATATGCGGCCACGGCGGCGCGCGACGGCGGACGGTCGCCTGCTATGTCGTCCGACAGCGTTGTCGCCGCCGCAGTAGTCGCGATGTTGCGACTCAGCGACTCCAGGAGTCTCAGTACAGGCTCGGGACGGTGCAGTGTGCGGCCCAGACGGGGAATGTCGGCACGGGCGACTTCTGCCAGATAGGCGCGGCATAGCGCTTGGGCACTTGACACCGGCATGCCGATGTGACGGGGCCAGCCTCCGCGGCACAGCGCCTCGGTGACATCTTCGATCGTGGCCTCTGGCGACTTGGCCGAGCAATCCTCTCCCTCCAGCAGTGAGGCCATCGAGATCTGCGCTGTGGATTCGCCCGACTCCGCCAAGGACATCGGTCGCATTCGCACTCGCATGACGCGTCCGGCGCCGGAGTGGCGCGTCCGATCGTCGGGGGGATGGGCCGAGCCGGCGAAGACGAACTGCCCCGGCCCCGGCTCGGCGTCCACGATGTGTCGGGCCACGTTCCACAGGCTCGGTGCCAGTTGCCACTCATCGACCAGCCGCGGTCTGTCGCCCTCCAGCACGCTCTTGGGCCGCAGCAGTGCGGCTTCGGGGGCACCCGGATCGCTGTCGAGCCGAACCTGGCTGCGGGCGTGGCGCAGGCCTGTCCATGACTTGCCCGTTCCTCTGGCGCCCTCGAGGACGACGATGGGCGCTGCAGCAAGAGCTTGGGCCATGACCATGTCAGCCACCCGTGGCAGGTAACCCTTCGGCGTCAGAGGCGATGGCTGGCCTTGCTCAACGACCACTGTTGCAGTGTAGCTGGCTGTACTACCGTAGCGAACAGATTGCAGCAGATTTACCTAACATATTGCAGCATTTTTGCCTGACAGGTTGCAGGCCACGTGGTCAGCAGATTGCAGGAGAACTGCGGAGTTTGCGACGGCGTGGCTGATTGGCTGCGAGCCTGGCTAGGCCGCCGCCGCTGACGCTCTACTGGCCGGTTGTCCAGTACTGCCGCAATCGCTCGATTGCCGAGTCTGGAGTCAGGTCGGCTAGCTGGTCGTCACTCAGGCCGACTCGCTGCTTGAGCAGGTACAGCACTTCGGTGGGGATCGATTGCGCCGGGGCAACGGGCTGGCTTCGCCGAGGCGGAATGCCGCCATTCACGCATTGCCAGAACTCCTGCTGGCCCACCTGGAGCTGATCCCGCAGGATGTGAAGCCACAGCCCGCTGCCATAGACGGTGCGGTCAGGCGGCCGTGAGATGCGAGTTCGCAGCACATCTCCGTTCGGCAGTGCCAGTTCGTAGCTGTATCCAAGCGGCCCATGCGCCGCGTCAGGCCCGCGTCATGCGATGCAGGTCACGGCGGCTGGAGTTCGTAGCCGGGCCTGTCTGAGTCCCACTCGGCGGTGAAGCCCTGTTGGTGGATCTTGTCGTTGTGGCAGTGGTGGCAGACCGTGAGGAGGTTCGCATAGTCAGTGGGCCCGCCGTGCTGCCATTCGTCGATGTGGTGGTACTGACAGCGTTCGGGCGGGATGCCGCATCCCACGCAGCCCTTGTCGCGCAGCGCCAGGGCGGCCCGCTGGAGTTCGGTGGCGGTGCGGCGGCTGCGCCCCATGCGCAGGTCTCCGGTAGCGGCCTCGAAGATCGTCGGCAGCACGTCCGCGTCGACGGCGATGCGGGCGATCTCGCCGATGGGGATCGGTGTGCCGTCGGCGAGACGCCCACTTGCGAGTTGATGGTTCACCATGTCGTAGTCCGCTACGACGATCAGAGACGCACCGCCGGGTCGCTTGGCGTGCGGGTCCAACAGCAGTTCGGTGACGGCGTCGGCTGTGCGCTGCTGGGGGGTGCGCTGAGCAGCGGGGTCTTCGTTGCGGAACAGGCGCCTTTCGACGGCAGCGATGACGGTGCCGAGCCGTGCGCCGGTGATGGGGTCGACTTCGAGGTGCAGCACCGTCATGCCGTCGCTGGCACGGGTGCGGACGGTCCCGCTGCGTGCTTGGCGCTGCCGCTCCAATACCGAGGCACCGTCGTCGCGGCTGGCCTCGGCGACATGGCGGGCCACAGTGCGCCGGAACTCGTCGTAGCCCTCGCGCTGGGCCCGCGCGGCCAGAAACGCCTCGTCGATGGGTGCGTCGCCGGCAGCGCGAGCGATGACCTGCGCATGCCCGGCCGGGACCGTGCCCGCTGCGAGCCCGTCGCGAGTGGCGTCGAGCTCGCGGAGTCGAACGGCATTCTTGACGTCGTTGCGCGCTGTGCGGCCCGACACTGCCATCTCATCTGCAACGGTGTGCGCGGCGGCGCCATCACCGCTGCGAAGGGCGATCTCGGCGAGCACGTCGGCCTTCATCGCTGCGAGCCGTGACTCGGCGCGGGCAATCTCGCCCAGCCGCTCCCGCAGGCTCCCCGAGCACAGCCCAGCCACATCCACCTCCGGCACGCGCAGCCCCGGCACCGCTGCGGCGGCGCCCCACTGGTGCCTGAGGTGTGTGCCACTGGTCATGGGTACGACCGTATGCGGGGGGTGTGACACGTTCAGATCGGCGACGGTCCTCACCTACAGGCCGTGCCGGCAGAGGAGCAAGGCGGGGCTAGCCGAGCGGCCGATGCCAAACGGGACGGATCTCGGTCTGAATCGATCGTCAGAGAGCCTGCGACCAGATCGGCCGGCGATGCAGCCGAGTTTGCAAGCCGGACTGCCCGATGAACACAGGTTCGTCGGGCCTCACACCACCGAAGACGGTGGTGTCTCCTCGCGAAGAGCTGTATCCGTAGAGCCGTCGGGTGCCCAGGCAATGAGGTCGGCAGGGGGGAATGGGTCCGAGATCACAACCCGGCATGACGCGATGAGGGTTTCTGGGTGTCCGGGACCCTCGGGAATCTCGATCGGAACCTGATGACCCCATGGATGCTGGCCTGGCGGCCTGCTGCCGGGACGAAGGATCTCCCAGTTCAAGTCGTCTGGCTCCTTGCTCAGGTTGAGGAACTCGGAGACGGTCAGGCCGTCGAGCGCGCGAGCACTCGGCACGGCGACGGCACCCAACAGCTCAGTCAGACGTCGGGCGGGTCCTCGAGAATCTGTAGTGGCTGGGAGGGCCGTCGACAGCATGTCGCTGACTGTGTCGGAAGTGATCTCACGACGAAGTCCGTCGTCGTCCTTGATGGCTTGCGCGAGGTGCTCCCGAGGCCCGAGCAGTGGCTCGTTGCTGCGCGCGTCTCGGTGCCTCGCGAAGCCCGGTGGCGTGTGGTCGACGTCGGGATGGTCGAAGGGGCCGGCGACTGCGGCCTCAAAGTCTTGCTGCCATCGGTCCAAGGCCGAGGCGAAGACGCCGCCGATCCATCCGCTGGCGACTGTCGCCGAGCGTCCGTGTCGGCGCATGGTTGCGACACGCTCGGGCAGTGGGTTCGCAGCGGCGATCATCATGGGGAACGGGTGGGGGATTGAGGCGACCTCCATGCGCCCGTCCGCGCTCGGCTGGCCAGTGCTGTAGGGGCGGTGAAGCATGGCCGCGATGATCTCGGCATGGTCGTCAAACTCGATGGACGCAGCGCACAGCCTGGTTGCCTCGGTGGCGTGGTGACGCCCCGACTCGACGTGCCATCTTCGCAACCGCTGCAGGTCATAGTGCTCCAACGTCGCGATGCCGGCCCGCCATGCCGTGACCACCAGCGATAGCAGCGCCAAGAGCGACACCGTGACGCCAACGAGAATGTCCACGATCGGATTCGAGGTCTTGCCGCCGATCGTGCCAATCCCGATCAAGTCGGTCAGCGAGCCGACGATGCCGATCCACCGTTCGATGACGATGAACGCAGCAAGTGTCACTAGGCCGGCGACGATGCTGCGAACTCGACGCAGCCTTGCTGCGCTTGACCTCGCCTTCTCGTACTTCTCGAGTTCTCTTTCTGGAGTCCTTGGGCGTCCGGTGCATCGTCCTGCTGCGTTGTGCAGTTGAGTCTCCAGATAGTCCCGGAGCCGTCGAAACAGATTGTCCTCGGTAGAAGTGTCGAACAGCGCATCCTCGGCTGTCTCAGTTGGCCCGGCAGTCGCGCAGTCTTCGGGCGCAGCCAGCGGATCGGTAGCGATGATGCTGTTCGGGTCGTTCCAGACAAGCCGCCTGCCCTCACCGTCAACCGGGAACTTGAAGTGCCGAACAACATCATCTGAGGGTTCCCCGCCATCGACGAGGCAGATGGCAAAATCCCGCAGAACGTCCCAACGCACTGGATCACGCGGTGCGCCGCCTACCAGGTGGGACAGCCCTGACCGCTCAAGGTCCCTTCGGAGTGCAATTGGGTCGACTCGATCTCGCCCTGCTCCCTTCCACCTGCCGGCGACGATGTGGTCGCGCAGCCCGTCGAGTGCTCGCTCGTCTGCAGTCGCCTCGCCCGGTGGAGCAATCTCCTGGGTGAGGGCGTGCCAAGCCGCTCTCAGTCGTTCGGGCAACGAAACTCGGGGTTGAGGCTCCGGCTCGAATGGGCTGAAATCGAGTCCGAGGCTCGCGCACATCGCCTCGGCAGTCTGAGGCGGCGGCACGGCACCGGCCTGTGCGCGCACGGCACCAGAGCCGCTGGGCAGGGGCCAGGGCGGAGCGAGCGGCAGCAGACCTGTTGACGCCTCCCGCAGCAGTCGACCAGCAAATACGATGCGGACCTGTGGGCGCACGACGCGTATCGGGTTCACAGCCGCGTCGCCGCGATCGGTCTCGATCAGGTGGCCTCGGCTGAACCTCCACGCACCGCTCATCGTCAACGCGGTCGTCGCACACAGAGTCAATCGGCCTGCGGCGTCATGGGATGTCACGACGCTTTCGGCGGGCAGTCGATGGTGAGCGATTAAATCGACGTCGTGGATCAGGTGCATGTCGAACTGAGGCGAGAACGTCTCGTGCGCCACCGACGTTGCCTCGTCATGCACGGACACTGTCAGCGATCGGAATTCGACATCTGCGATACGGAACCGATCCTGCAGGCGACTGAGCACAAGCATCTCGTTCTCAAGTCCCTGCCTGCTCTTGGCAGTGTCGGAAGGAGTCCACGGGCGTAGAGCAGCGACCGTCAGCGACTCGACCGGTCTTTGCCGGAGAGCGTCTGACAGCTCCATCTCTGACCAGTCTCCTCGGACGTTTGTCTCACACCTGATGTCAGCTGTCGACAGAGCGAGTTCGTCGCGACCGCAGATCACCACCGGGCGCAGCAGGCCAGCGCGTGTCCATGCATCAAACTCGGTGCTAAGCCCGCTGATGTCACGGGCGACGATGATCGTGAGGCTGTGCTCTGTATGCGCGAGGAGGTCTCGACCCTGCGTGGCGGGAGTCATACGACAGGACTCTCGTCAACGTGGCGTAGGGAATCCTTCACCTGCTGGTAGCAGCCAATTGCCTCCGCGACGACTTCTCGGGTTGGGATACCGCTCTCGGCGCGGCCGTCGCGCGGCTTCGTCTCGCTCTCGCTACCCGACAGCGCTTGTGCTGCGACGCTCTCGAGATGCTCCAAGTTCAGTGACAGGTATCTGTCTGCGGCCGATCTGCGCTCCTCCGCGCTATCTCCGACGGCGCGTGGCTCGTCGACCCGCTCGTGAGGCGTGGTGCCAGTCTGAAGCCATGAGGCGAGATCGGCATGCAGACTCCCGACTGACTCGCCAAGGTCGTGGAGGCGCCGGTAGGACTCAAAGGCCGCCAGCTTGTCGCGGCTCACAAATGCAAACGCCAATCCGAACGACTCGAGCAGTCCGGCCAGGACATCATCGCTCTCGACCTGGGTGAGCAATGGGTATGGGAACTCGACCGGTCCGCCGTCACCGCTGATCAGCAAAGGCATCGACGTATCCGACGTGACGTAGCCGCACAGTCGTGCCACGGCGAAGCCGCGCATGAGCGCTTGACGGAGAACACGAGGCAGAGGAACGAACTGGTCAAGCCGACGAGCGCGCCGCCATCGCCAGAATGAGGCCTGCAGTTCGGCCTCATCGTCGACCGTGTCGAGGACTGCCTCCGCGACTGGTTCCGTAAACGAAGCCAAGGTCATCGGATGAACGGGCTTGCTCAGAAACGACGAGACCAGAACCGAAGACACGTCTGAGTCCGCCAGTTGGTAGTTGTCCTCGCCGATGATCTGCCGTGCGATGTCATGTGCCGGGTGGCTCTCAGGAAAGGGAAAGGGAGCGCACAGCAGCTCCTCAGCTCCGACAATTGGCGGTTGGCCGGGATACACCACCCCGTGCACAGCTGGGTCGATACGCACCAGCGGCGCAGACTGCAATTTGGCCGCCCCCAACTGAGCGCGGAGCCTTACCAGACGGTCGGCATGGTCAGCGCGAACGCTGCCGGTAACCGGGTCCCGCTCCGCCAAGTAGCTAGCTAGCCCCTCCTTGACGAAGCGATCGAATCGGGAGCTTGGTCGGCGAGTCCAACTAGTCACCCGCTCTGTGATTTCTTGGGCATCTGAAGGGCAGGTGAAAGCAGCCAAGCTGCTTTCCGTCGGCGACCAGACGCCATTCTGAGGCCACAGAAGCGGCACCGTCGAGTCGTCGCCGAGGACGAGGGCGAATCTGGCTGCATTGACGGGCAGCGATGCAGCAGTTCGCGGAGATTGGGCCTCCGCGCAGAGGTCGTCAAGCAGGCTTGGCCAAGTGTCATGTTGCTCTAGTGGCAGCTCTACAGAGGAAGGACGGTACGGAGGCGGCACACCGTCGTTGACCCGCGGCCACGCTTGCACCTCGGGTTGCTGGAGCGCGATGCCGACGCTGCGCGTGGCCATGCGCAGAGTGTCTCCGGCCGGAAAGAAGACTCGGTGGTTCGCCGCTTCGACGGCCATCGCAGCCATGTCAAGTCGTTCGGCGAGCCAGAGGCGTGCGATGCCTGTCGCGAGCCCCGCCACGACTTCGTTGAATGTCGCAGAATCCCTGTTGGTTGAGGGCACCTCCTGAATTCGTCGAAGCGCCTCGGAGAGCTCGTCGTCGGACTGGCGGCGCGCATCGTCGGAGCGTCGCCGGAGCGACTCTGCCTCGTCGTTGAGCAACTGGGCAGCTCGCTCGACCGCATGGCGGGCGACTTCGAGTGACGACTGAGCTACGACTGCCGAGACTGCCCGACACGTTGCCGCCAGCATCTCGGTTCCCCAGGTCGTTGCGTCGAATGACCTCGCGCGCTGAAGAGATTCGATGCGACGCTGCTGCGCTGCGCTTTGCAACCACGAGTGCCAATCGGCACCACTGCCTTCGATATTCGCCGGGAACTCGTCGTGGAGATCTGATTCGACTTTTCGGCGCTCACTTCGCGCTGCATCGTCATTCGCATAGGCGTCGCCCGCCGACAGAGCACCGCGATGCGACGTGTCTCCGGAGGCCCGCTGCCGGAGAGGCGTTGTGGCGTCGCCGCGGGCGATGTGCGCCGACCCGACCTCTGCTAACTCCTCGATGATGACGCTCTCGGGTTGATTGCCGCGGCCCGGGTCCTGCAACTCGTTGCGCAAGTGCCCGTGTGCGAGCGCCTCCAGCACCTCCCGCGCAAGCAGGTCAGTTGCCCAACGTTCGAATCGGTCACGACCGACCGAAAGTGTTGCGGCACCGAATGACGACACGGCGCCCGTTTGGTGCTGCTTGCCGAATGGGTAGCCACCGAGGCTGTCGGCTGCTCGATCGTCCCAGTTGACAGTCACAAAGTGATGCACCGCTTCTTGGACGGAGTAGTTCGTAACCCAGTTCGCCAAGGACTCGCCTACGGCCTTGTAGACAGACGTTGCATTGCCCAGATCGCCGCCGCGCATTGAGCGACGGCCAACTAGGAATGTGGCTTGCGGTCCGCGTCCTGGTTGATTGAGCGACCCGGCCCACAGCGGGAAGCCTTGCTGCTCGCTGTCCCAGTAGACGTTGAGCGTCTCGCTCAGGAGACTCAGCGCATTACCTGCCATTGAACTTCGGCGGGCGTCGAACTTGGGCTCATTGAAGATGTCGGGTGTGAACAGCACGAGTGACGGAAACGAACCATCAGGGTGAGTGTTTCTGATGATCTCCACGACATCGAGCGCGACGCCGGCCCCGGTGCCTCCTGCCATGGATGCGCACACCACGACCATTGGAGATGGCACTTCTCCGCCAGGTCTGACCGGCACGCGCAGCATCTCCGAGATCCGGGCGAGATCACCTGAAGATTGCTCCGCGGCTTCGAATGCGCGCTTGATCGGCGGTTCCAGAATGTGGTGGAGCGAGTCGATTCCAGCGAAGCGCCCGATAGCGCGATTGGCACCCGCCCCCGTCTTCAGCGGCACGCGTACCTCGCTCGGTCGTGGACGCCATCCGACGAGTTCCAGGTAGGCCCCTTCATTCTTCGAGGCGATGATCCGCCCGCTGTCGTCCTTGACGACCAGCGTCCGAGCTCGCGATGGCTCGTGCTGGGCGAGCACCGCTGGCTCGAGTCGCTGGTAGTTGTTGTGCGAAGGCGAGATTGAGTGAAAGTCGGACTGAGGCAGCAGCGGAATCTCTGTTGGGTCCTCTTGGATGTTCAGCGTGTCGAGCGCCAGAAACTCCCAGCCGGTCGGCATCTCGCCTGACCAGCCAGCATGTCGAATTCGCCGTTCGACGGCATCGCGCACATAGCGGATCGCCTTCGAGCCGGAGCCACCGCAACCGATCAGGATTGCTGGTCTGAGCATCGTTTCGTCTCCATTGCTATCGGGGCATGTCTCGTTGACGCATTCGAGTTCACGGCCGCGGGCTCGACTCTGCGGGGGTTAGACGAGGGGGTCATCAGGCTCACCTCCGAGCGGGTCGATTCGTTCCCCGGAGGACGCCTCAGGCCGGTCGGCCGGTGCGGCGCTCAATGGGTCCATGTCTCGACCCGAGTCCAAGCCGGGTTGCTGCGGCGGCTCACCTTCGTTGCCGGGTTCGCCGTCTTCTTCGCGCGGCTGCACCTCGGTGCCCGCCGTGAGAAACCTGCTGCGGACGCAGGCGCTGGCAGCAGCTTGGGCGGCTCGTTCGACGCCGTCCCCGGCATTAGACGGGTCCCGTGCCAGATCCCAGATCACCAACCGGGAATCTTCCCCGTGCTTCACGATGGCCCAGCCGTCACGCAACTCGGTGCCTACGATGCCGCGGTTCCGCCTCCTGCCCTTCGCGGCCAAGCACACCCCCTGCGAAGTCGTCGCTGTGATGCGGGGCCGGCTGCCGAGCAGCGCAGTCAGCCATTCCGTCCGCAGCCTCACCGGTCCGACCGAGGCGTGCGTCCTTCGTTGCGTAAGGGCGTGCGCAAGCGTCATCTGCTCGGGCCCCGGCGTGACAGCTTGACCGTCGGTCCGGACGAGCTCATCGCCGTCGAGCCTGACTTGCGCGACGAGCGTCTGACTGTTCCCAAGTGCCCGCCATCGACGCACTCGGGCCGCAGAGTGCACTCGCAGCCCTAATCCGAACATCGCGATGGTCAAGAGCAGCAACACAAACCATGCCCGCGTGTCGCTGGTGCTCGAGACTCGGATCTCGATGCCCGATGCCTGCCCGGTGCGCGGCATCGGGGAATACCGCCGACTCGCCTCGTCGCCGTAGCCTTGCGCTTCGGCTGTCTCAAGCAATGCCTCGGCATCGATGACACGTGCGGTGAAGTGGAACACAAAGTCTGCGACTAGGTCGTCGCTTGCCTCGACCTCGACGGGGATCGGAGGGCAACCGACGACGCCGTCAGGTGCTCCGGCGGGCACGTCGCAGCGCCACGATGCAATACCGCTGAGTTCGAGAGAGCGGCCATCCGCTGCAGTAGCTTCAACCCGAACCAACTCCAGGCGGCCATCGCGCGAGCCGGCCCCTGCGTCGACGGTGAAGGATCCGGCCGGTGTCAACCACCGCTCATCGTTGGGGGTGACGTCGGCGACGAATGGATGAGGGGAATCGTCACCCCATCCGCTGGCCCCGGTGACTTCAATTGGCAGCGATTCTGTCGCCATGGGCACATTCCAAGGAATCGACTCCCCGCCCCAGTCCACGTTCTGAACGAGCTGCGCCTGAACGAGAACCATCCCGCGCGTCTCGCCAAGGTGACCGACCATGCCGGGCACCTCCATGAGCTCGCTGGCGATGTCGGAGGCCGACCAGCGCAGATCTTCCATGACCGTGTATCCGTCGGTTCGGCCGACCCTCAGGCGGTCCAGATTGGTCTCGGGTGCGTCCACGCTGAGTTCGACGTGGCCCTGGAACGGACCATGCTCGGTTATCACCTCGCCACGCAATTCGTCCCGCTCGTAGAAGGCCCGTAACTCGGGAAGGCCTTCTTCTTCAATGCGCGGCGGGCTGACTCGCGCTAGCAATCGCTCCGGGCCGCGGAAGATCACCTTCCACTCACCCTCCCACCCGGCGACAGGCGACGAGCCCAAGCTGCCGACTGAAGCCTGGGCGGCCTGGTGTGCTCTGACCTTGCGCCAATTGAACGTCGGCGCATGCGTGAGCAGGAATGTGGGGCGGTGCAGTAGTTCGGCCTCGGCGAATATCTCAGGAAAGTCGACCTTGCTGGGATCGCTGCCGGGTCGCTGGATGAGGATTTCGATGCTGTCAGGCTCGTCAAGATCTCGCAGGTGAATGAACAGGTCGAATGACTGGGTCTGAATGTCGATCTGGAACGCGTATTCGCAAGTTGGGCTCCCGTCAGAGCTGCTCACTCCTACGCAAGGCTCGGGTGGAGCAGGTTGCTCGATGGATTCGAATGCGTCGTCGACGACTGTCTCGCTGAGCGAGTCTGCGAGCAGGCCGGCCTCGGACACGTCGACGATCTCGCCTATCAGGGGGTGAGCACATGGCCGCGAGCTCCTGCCGTACAGCCTCCGCAGGGTCTCGGGGACACCCTTTCCGGGTGAGGAGAGATGAACGGCTGTGACCTCGACCTTGGCCTCGCTCAGGCGGGCCGCAGCGCCATTGGCCGCGCACAGTTCATCGATCTGGCCGGATTCTTCGTCGGTCAGGACGGACTTGACCGATGGGTCGGTGTGGTGCGCGCCATCGGTAAACCAGAAGATGCGTTTGCATTCGGACTGCGGTTCGTTGACGAAGCGCTGCAGGGCACCCGACAAGGCTTCGCGGTAGTCGGTATTGCCACCGTCGACGCGCGTCGCGACATCTTCGACGCTTGCAGCAAGGCGCTGTGCCGCGGCGGAGTCAGCAGTCGCGGTCAAGCGCACCCAGGGACTCTCGCCGTAGTCGCTCGCGAAGCTGTCAGCGGCGACGAAGAGCCGTACCTCGCCGTACCTCGGCTGCCTCAGCAGTCTTTGGAGATCGCTGAGCGCAGCCAGGCCACCGTCGCGTCGGCGCGCGTTCGGGTCGGTCTCCTTGAGACTGCCGCTGATGTCGAAGAGCATCAGCAGGCGAACCGCGTCAGTGGCATCGCACACAGCCGGCACCTGTGCTTGTGCCTGTGCGTGGCGCGGAGCGCTGGTGAGCGTGAGGGCACTCGCGAGCAGGAGGGCAGCAAGAACGCTGGCCGTAAGGCAGCCCCAACGGCGGCTCACAGCGCGAGCACCTGAGCCAGGCTCCACGCTGCCCACACCGCGCCCGCGAGTGCGATGAGTCGTACGGCGATCCAACTTGGCACGCGGTGCCCGCCGCCGACGAGGTGAGACTCGACCCGCTTGGCGGTGTACAGGATCCATGTGCCGGCGTAGAACAGAAGAGCCAGAACGAAGCACACGGCGTTGGCCGCGCGGCTGGTGCCAGACGAGGCCGAACTGATGGCGGCGCCCACGGAAGCCAGTGCGAGGAGGGCTGCGAGAGCAAAGCGAGCCCGGCTTGAGCGTCGACCCTGTGGGTCTCGCGAGGCAGACGGGCCTCTCGACTCGCTCAGCGGGTCGGCGTTGTCCCAGTCCCGGGATGATGTCGTCGCCGAGCGTCCGGCGGCGGTGCCGGGTTGCGACTGACTCCACGAGTCATCGCTGAAGGGATCGCTATTC
This sequence comes from Candidatus Poriferisodalis sp., assembly GCF_965208555.1. GTDB lineage: Bacteria > Actinomycetota > Acidimicrobiia > Acidimicrobiales > Poriferisodalaceae > Poriferisodalis. The sequence goes on from NZ_OZ242342.1 coordinate 3,021,368, forward strand.
ACGTCCAACTCATGGCATACATCGCCATTCGTGCATATTTGCACATGTCTGTGACAAACATATGGGAAAGAGAAGACCGCTCAGAGGCGTACGGAATGGCACACTGACATCTGGCGCCTGGCATTCAGGCCGCAATTGGTTCAGGCAATGCCGCAGGTCACAGCGCGTGACGGACTGTTCGCCTCTCCGACGCCTCTATTGATCTGCAATCGTGCGGAGGGTGATGGACACGCGTCGCTGGCGTGGCACCCTGTGGTCATCCCATATGTCGCTACGTCGCTTGGCGATGCCGTGACGCCACTTCGAGCGCGCGTCGCCGTGCAGGAGGACGAGGCTGCGAGGCTCGAGACGCTGCACATGACTCTCGCCGGTCTGATCACGGCAGAAATCCATGTTGGTCGCTGAGCCCAGACTGACCGTCGCGATGACAGGGCCGAAGCAGTCCCGGTCGACGTGGGGAGCGATTCCTTGCCCAGGCAAGTATTCGTTGATGATCGCCTGTTCGAACGGGTGTGCAGCGCGGAGCTGCTGTCTTGCTTCGCTCGAGGCGGTCTCGTGAACTTTGTGGGCCAGACGGTCTAGCCACTCAGGCAGCGGTCCTATGCAAGCCGATTCATCCAGGTTGCGGCTTGAGTAGTCGTACTTGTATCCGAAATGCAGCACCCGTCGGGAGATGTCGGCGAGCCATTCGGCGCCGTCAATCCTCGCGAGAATCTCAAGAAGATCGCTCTCCTCCGCAGGCTGCAAGAAGTCGGGGTAATACTCCAGACCGTCAGGCGCGGTGACGGCCTCCTCATCCAGCGCAAAGAGTCGCATGCTCATGACCGCAGGACCCAATGCTCCGCCTGCACCTGCCAGTTTCGGTCTTGCCAGTCCCAACCCACGCGCCCGTCACTGCCGTCCATGCTCGGATATCGTCTCTGAACCTTGACCCTAACGGGCTTGGTCTTTGGTGTGATGCCAGCTCGTTTGAGCATTGCGCCGAGTTCAGGGAACTTGTCACCGCTGAGGTTGGCAGCCGTCGTGTAGATCAGCTCCACTGCTCGGTCAGCCGCATCGACGGCTTCCTTGATGACTGACACCCACTGTTCGAGGTGATCAGTGGTCACCGCATCTTGGTGAGCTACGTAGCTGAATGCGAAGAGCATTCGGTGGCCGTCGTTGGGGTCGAGATCATCGAGCGTTGGGACGTACCTGGCCGATCTGAATCCCTTGGCGACATGACCGAGGATGCGCTCTCCGAGTGCCCGCATCATCAGGTTCGGATCGAATGCCACATATTCGATTCGTCGTTGTCGAGCATTGCCGAGGGCTTCTTGCAAGGCCACTGCAACTGTCGCTGCGCCAGCGCCGATATCGACCACCAGCAGCCGCTCTCCCTTGACTGGCGGGGCGTGACCCGAGTCCTTGTACGCCTCGTTGAAGACCTCTCGAAAGACATCTGCGTGGCCTCGCTGGTAGCGACGAGTGTCGTGTACCGCGAAGGCATCGGGTGCTTCTGGCTCCAGTCGCCCCCGTCGGCTGTTAGAGGCGGCAGCGGCTCGCTGCTCTTCTGAGATCGAGTTCCACTGTGAGCTAATGACGGTGTCGAATGCTCCGTCGTACGCCGCGTCGCGGCCCATGTCTGACACACCGCGTCCTCTCGAACACTCGGCGAACCCCACGTGACAGCCCCTCTGACCTGCCAGCGAGGCGACACACAATTCTGCCCAGAACATGTGGAAATACACACATTGATCAGGCGGCGTGGCGACGCGGAATCTGAGACCGGTGTCCTAACTTGTTCGGGAGTGGCACGCCGAATGATGCGCTGCGGTACGCCGCGACCCCGACGCCCGCGGTGCATTTCGATGCTCGCACTCGCAGTCTTGCTCGGTGCTTGCGATGCCACCGAGGATTCGCAGGCCTTCTTGCCGACCGCTCACCAAGTCACCGCAGGCGCGAACTCGAGTCCAGCGGAGCCGAGTGGACGCGCAACCAGCAGCCTCCTCCCCGACAGCATTCCTTTGACAGACAGAGGCATCGCTGCCGAACGCGACCCGCAGGTCGCGCAGCCGGATGAGACGTCAACTCACCTGCAACGTGACCAAACGGACGGCGCAGTTGCTCCCGACGATGAGACGGCCGAGCGTCAGATCGGCGACAGCGGCGACGACAGCCGCGGTGCTGCTCCGGACGATGTCGGTGCTGCAGCGCTGCCGCAAGTGACGTTTCCGGAAGCCAGCGTTCGCGACCCCGAGACCGAAGCGGCGGACCTCGAGCGCCGTCGCAGCGTCATCGGGCTGTTCGAGCGGCTGCGCGTTGCGGCAGAGCATCGTTCCGGCTACGACCGGGACGCGCTGTTCAACGGGTGGCTCTACAGCGGCGGCCTGTCCACCCGGGAGCGGGTGCTGCGCGACGAGCGGCGCAGCGACGGCAACTGGCTTTCGGTCTATGACTCCGCAGTCGTCACGGAAGCGGCAGAGCTCGATATCGATCATCTCGTGCCGCTGGCGGAAGCGTGGGAATCCGGCGGGCACTTGTGGACTGCGGCAACGTGGGCCCGGTTCGCCAACGACCTCGGCGATCCACGGTCGCTCATCGCGGTCAGCGCATCGACAAATCGCAGCAAGGGAGCGCGTGACCCTGCCGAATGGTGGCCGCCGGACGCCGGCTATCGCTGCCAATACGCAGCCGACTGGATCGCCGTCAAGACTCGCTGGGACCTGGCTGTCGATCTAGCCGAGCGCAGTGCGCTCGAGTCGCGGATCGAGCAGTGTGCGGCAGGTCAGTTTGAGTTCGACCTGCCGCAATTCGCCGTAGACGCCAGCGAATGACGAGCGCGCCGCATGGCTCTGTTGAGCGCACGAGCGCTTCGTCGAGCCGGGTCACCGCCAGTCGGCCGGCACGGGGACCTCGCGCAGGTAGCCGTCGGCGTCGAGGTGACGATCGCCGCCGCTTGCCCATTCGTCGATGGCAGCCCTGATGTCGGTCTGGGTGACTGCCGGGTCCTCGCGGCGCAGGCGGGCCTCGATCATCCGCTCGGCGCTCTCGAAGAGGTCGAAGACGGTGATGTCCCGGCTCGCGTCACGCTCGACGCTCCCAAGATACGGCAAGCGCCCCAGCGGCCCAATCAACGAGTTGCTTGGGGATCGCATTCAAGAACCTGCCGGTCGGTAGGCGTCGCTGCGATGGGAGATGCGCAAGACCTCGACGATCCGATCTGTGTCGTCAATGCGATAGACGACGCGGTAGGTGCCTCGTCGGGCGCTCCACAGCCCTTCGAGTTCGTCTCGCAGCGGCACGCCGATGTGCCGCGGAGCCTCGAGCAGCGGTCCGGTGATCAACTCGATGACGGCGGCGGCGACGGCCTCTGGCAGCTTGTTGGCGAGCGCTGCTGCTGCTGGTCCTGCGACGACGAGGTCGTAGGGCGCTGTGCTCATCCGTCGCGGAGAGCCCGGACCGCCTCCACCCCGCGAACGACATCTCCTACGGCGATGGCGTGCTGGGCTGCCGCGAGTTCGCGCAGTGCCTCGCTGTCGGTCAGGATCGCGAGCGTTTCCTCCAGCGATTCAAGATCCTGAGGGCTCATGAGCACCGCTGCAGGCGATCCGTTGCGAGTGATGACGACTCGCTCGTGCTGGCTGTGCACACGCTCCACGAAGTCAGAGAATTGATCCCTCACGGTACGCAGCGATTCGGTCGACATGGCCACAATTGTGCCACGGACTGATGGAGATCGTGCACACAGTTCCGGCTCCCGGCGTCGAAGACCCTGACCGTCGGCGGGGCACGGCACAATGAGGGTGTGAGTCTTCCCGTGTTCGGCCGGGCAGCGGCCGGACGCCGCTGCGAGAAGCTTGGCTAGGACCATGCCTGCGGTGTCGCGCGTGCTGCCGTGGCGGCGCATCGCGAACACGGTCGCGGCCGACATCTCGCCGGTGGTCGAGCGCTACCGCCAGCGCTGGCCCAAACGATCGCCCGAGCTGATCATCCGGGCCTACGAGGCGGCGGCGGCGGCGCACGAGGGTCAGCGACGCAAGACCGGCGAGGCGTACATCACACATCCGGTGGCGGTGGCACGGGTGGTGGCCGAACTCGGCCTTGACGACACGTCGATTGCCGCGGCACTGCTACACGACGCGGTGGAGGACACCAGCGTCGAGCTGGTGGCGCTCTCCGACGAGTTCGGCCCCGAGGTAGCGGCCATCGTGGACGGCGTCACCAAGCTGGACCGGGTGCGGTTCGCATCCAAGCAGGCCCAGCAGGCTGCCACCTTGCGCAAGATGCTGGTGGCCATCGCGAACGATCCGCGCGTGCTGATGATCAAGCTGTCGGACCGGCTGCACAACATGCGAACGGTGGGGGCGCTGACCGGCGCGAAACAAGCCGACGTGGCCCGCGAGACGCTCGACATCTACGCCCCGCTCGCCAACCGGCTGGGCATGCAACAGGTGCGCGACGAACTGGAAGACCTGGCCTTCGCAGCGCTGTACCCGAAGCGATACGCCGAGATCGACCGCATGCTGGCCGAGCGCACCCCCGAGCAGGAGCGCTACGTCGACCAAGTGCTGGAGGAGGTCCGCGAGCAGCTCTCCCGCATGAAGATCGAGGCCACGGTGACCGGGCGCAAGAAGCACCACTGGAGCGTCTACGAGAAGATGGTCATCAAGAACCGCTCGTTCGACGAGATCTTCGACCTGGTGGGCATCCGGGTGGTGGTGCCGACCATCCGCGACGCCTACGCCGCGCTGGGCTCCATACACGCGACGTGGAAGCCGGTCACGGGCCGGTTCAAGGACTACATCGCTATGCCCAAGTTCAACCTGTACCAGTCGCTGCACACGACGGTGGTGGGGCCTGCCGGCACGGCTGTGGAGGTGCAGATCCGCACCGACGAGATGCACCAGCGGGCCGAGTACGGCGTGGCGGCCCACTGGCGCTACAAATCGGAGCGCAACGGCGGCAGCAGCAAGGGCAGCAGCAAGGGCAGCAAGGCCGAGCGCCACGGCAGCGCGGCTGCAGAGGCCGACATGCCGTGGCTGAGCCGGCTGGTCGAGTGGCAGGCCGAGTCCGACGACCCGGCCGAGTTCATGCGCACGATCGCGAGCGACCTCGGCCACGGCGAGGTGTACGTGTTCACGCCCAAGGGCGACGTGGTCACGCTGCCGACCGGTGCCACGCCGATCGACTTCGCGTACGCCATTCACACCGACATCGGCGACTCGCTGATCGGCGCCAAGATCGACGGACGGCTGGTGCCGCTGGATCGGCCGCTGCGCTCGGGCGACACCGTCGAGGCGTTCACCTCGGACGACCCGGGGACGCGGCCGTCACGCGACTGGCTGGAGATCGCGGTCACGCCCCGGGCCCGCTACAGCATCCGGCGCTGGTTCGCCCGCTCGGACCGGTCCGAGTGGGAGGCCGCCGGGCGGGAAGCCGTCTCGGACGAGCTGCGCTCCGAGGGGCTCAAGGCGTCGCTGCTGATCGACGGCGACGAGATGCGCGCCGTGGCCGAGCAGTTCAGCCGGGCCGATCTGGACCAGCTCTTCGAAGCGGTCGGCAAGGGCGACGTGCGGCCCCATTCGGTGGCCAAGCGGCTGGTCAGCCACTTGCGAGGCGAGGGCGACGGCGTGCAGCTGCCGGCCCGGCCCGCCAGGCAGCGGGGCTCGCGCCGCCGCCGCTCCGCCGGCGTGCACGTCGACGGTCACGACGACGCGCTGGTGCGCCTGGCGCGGTGCTGCAGCCCGGTACGCGGCGACGAGATTTTGGGCTTCTCGACCAGCGGGCGCGGCATCTCGGTGCATCGGGCCGACTGCGCCAACGCGGCCGAGCTGGCAACGGCGTCGGGGGCCCGCCAGGTCGAGGTGGAATGGGACGAGAGCTGGGCGGGCGAGTTCGCCGCCGCACTCGAGGTTCGGGGCCTGGACCGCAACCGGCTGCTGCTCGACGTGGTGCAGGTGGTGTCGGGCCGCCACGATCTGTCGATAGCGAGCTGCGACACCTTCGTGGGCGACGACCAGGTGGCGGTCATGCAGTTCGAGGTGGAGGTCGGTGACCCGATCCTGCTGGACCAGCTGCTGGCCGCCCTGCGCGAGGTGCCCGGCGTGTTCGATGCCTACCGCACCCTCGAAGGCCTCGCCCGCACCGAGTACTGAAGCCCTGGGCAGCTAGGACTGGCGACGGCAGCGCCGTAACCTGCGCTGGTCATGTCCGGTACTCCCTCGACGCCCGCGAGCCCGCCTGACGGCGACGATGCAGCGGCCGGAAAATCGTTCCGGACGCCGATCGGAACGCACGACCTGGCACCGCCCGAATCGGGGCGCTGGGTGGCGCTGCTGGGCACGTTCATCGGGTTGGCCGACCGCGCCGGCTTCGGCTACCTGCAGACGCCGATCTTCGAGGACATCGGCGTGTTCGCCCGCATCGGCGAGGGCACCGACGTGGTCGGCAAGGAGATGTACGAGTTCTTCGACCGCAGCGACCGCCATCTGGCGCTGCGGCCCGAGTGCACGGCGTCGGTGTGCCGCGCGTTCGCCCAGCACCGCCCGACCACGCCGTGGAAGGTCTGGTACCAGGGGCCGTTCTTCCGCTACGAGGCACCCCAGGCCGGCCGCTACCGGCAGTTCCACCAGATCGGCGCGGAGACGCTCGGCACCGACGACGCGGACGCCGACGTCGAGATCATCGCTCTCGCTGCCGAGTTCTTCCACTCAATCGGCCTGCAGCGGGTGCCGCTGCTGGTGAACTCGATGGGCGATGCCGACACGCGCGCCGCATACGGCGAAGCGCTGAGCACATACCTGCAGCAGCGGGCCGGCGACGTGGATCCCGAGGATCGGGACAAGATCGAGCGTCACCCGCTTCGCATCCTGGACTCCAAGCGCGCAGCGACCGAGGCCGTGGCCGCCGAAGCCCCGCAGATCACCGACTACCTGAACGCGGAAACGGCAGCCCACTTCGAGCGGGTCCGCGAAGGCCTCACTGCGCTCGGCATCGAGCACCGAGTGGAGCCCAAGCTGGTGCGCGGCCTCGACTACTACACCCGCACCACCTTCGAGTTCCGCGCCGCCAGCCTCGACGCCGCCCAGGACACCGTCTGCGGCGGCGGCCGTTACAACGGGCTCGTCGAGGCGCTGGGCGGCCCGCCGACACCCGGCATCGGGTTCGCGCTCGGCATCGAACGACTGCTGCTGGCCTGCGACGCCGAGGGCGTGTTCGACGTTCCGACGCAGCGGGCCGAGGTGTGGGTGATCGATACGGCAGGCGGCGCAGCGGCGCGCGATCTCACGCACGAACTGCGCTCGGTGGGCATCAGGGCCGACCGGGCCTTCGACGACCGGTCGATGCGGGCGCAGATGCGCGCCGCCGACCGCTCCGGTGCCGAGATCGCGCTCATCGTGGGAACCGACGAGATCGACGCCGGCACGGTCACCGTGCGACCGCTTCGCCGGCCCGACGGCGGCAGCACCGGCATGGCACAGCAGACCGTGCCGCATGCCGACCTGCTGGGCACGCTGCGGCGCATCTTCGACGAGCTCAATGCGGAAGGTGGAACGTGATGGGCGCAGCGATGCGAACCGACTACTGCGGGCGGCTGAGCCGTGCCGACATCGGCCGGGTAGTCACCGTCTGCGGCTGGGTCTCCCGGCGCCGCGAGCACGGCGAGCACCTGGCCTTCGTCGACCTGCGCGACCGCACCGGCATCGTGCAGTGCGTCGTGGACCACGCTCACGATCTGCGTTCGGAGTACGTGCTGTCGGTGACGGGCACAGTACGCGAACGACCGGAGGACACCGCCAATCCCGACCTGGCCACCGGCGAGATCGAGATTGGCGACGCAACCGTCGAGGTGCTGTCGTCATCTGAGCCGCCGCCGTTCCAGATCGACGGGCGCACCGAGGTCGACGAGATGCTGCGCATCCGCCATCGCTACCTGGACCTGCGGAACCCTCGCATGCACTCCAACCTGGTGAATCGGGCACGGGTGAATGCAGCCATCCGCCGCGCGATGGAGGCAGCGGAGTTCATCGAGGTCGAGACGCCCACGCTGGTGGCCTCGACACCCGAAGGCGCCCGCGACTTCGTGGTGCCCAGCCGGCTGCACCAGGGGCGCTTCTACGCGCTGCCGCAGAGCCCGCAGCTGTTCAAGCAGCTCTGCATGGTGGGCGGCATCGACCGCTACTACCAGATCGCCCGCTGCCTGCGCGACGAGGACCTGCGAGCCGACCGCCAGTTCGAGTTCACCCAGCTCGACCTGGAGATGAGCTTCGCCAGCGGCGCCGAAGTGCGAGCCGTGATCAGCGAGGCAGTTGCCGAAGCCGCTTCCGAGATCACCGGCGTGCGCCCCGCAGCGATGCCTGAGATCACCTGGCACGAGGCGATCGACCGCTACGGATCGGACAAGCCCGACCTGCGGTTCGGGCTCGAGCTCGTCGAGCTCACCGACCTGTTCGCCGAGACCGGCTTCAACGCGTTCAAGGCACCGGCTGTGCGGGGCATCCGGGTGCCCGGCGGCGGGGATATCAGCCGCAACGCGGTCGACGATCTCACCAAGCAGTGCCAGCGCTGGGGCGCCAAGGGCCTCGTGTGGATGAGGGTCAGCGCCGGAGAGCCGCTGGCCGACGGCGCCCGCAGCGGGGCCGGCGGCCGGCTGGCCGTCACTTCGCCGGTCGCCAAATTCATGTCAGACGCCGAGATCGACGGCGTGCTGGAGCGCCTGGGCGCCGAGCCGGGCGACATGTGCTACCTGGTGGCCGACACCTGGCGCAGGGCCAGCGGGGTGCTCGGCCTGCTGCGACTCGAGCTGGGCCGTCCCCCGGTGAACGAGGGCGGCTTGCACTTCCTGTGGGTGGTGGATTTCCCGCTCTTCGAAGATGTCAGCGCAGACGGCCTGCCGATCCCGGCGCACCATCCGTTCACGATGCCCCACGCCGACGACCTGGACGTGGTCGCAGCGGCCTCGGCGCGCATGGCGTCAGGCGGGGGCTTCGACGCTGACACGCTGCTGGGCGTGCGATCGCAGGCGTACGACCTGGTGCTCAACGGCTGGGAGCTGGGCTCGGGCAGCGTGCGGATCCATCGGGGCGATATTCAGCAGCAGGTCTTCGATCTGCTGGGCATCGACCCGGCCGCAGCCCAGGAGCGGTTCGGGTTCCTGCTGGACGCATTCCGGTACGGCGCCCCGCCGCACGCCGGCTTCGCCTTCGGCATCGACCGCCTGGCAGCGCTGCTGTGCGGCGAGGAGAACATCCGCGAGGTCATCGCGTTCCCCAAGAGCCAGTCCGGCGCTGATCCGCTCACCAACGCCCCCAGCCACATCTCCCAGGATCAGCTCGACGAGCTGGGGCTGGCTGTCGTCGCCCGTGAGGGCGAGCATGGAGATGTTGTGCAGGATGACGGGGACGATTCGTGAACAGCGGTGATCTCGCTGCGGTGGTGGTGACGGTCTGCGTCCTGATCGCGCTGGTGGCGCTCATCGTCGTGCTGACCCAGGCATTCGCCTTGATGCGGGAACTGCGGCGCAAGCTGGAGGACTTCGACGCCAAGGTCGGACCAGCATTGGGCCAGCTGGCGGACACTGCCGAGATGGCCCAGGCCGAGATCAGCCGGCTGCGTGACCTGCTGAACATCGCTCAGAAGGTCGCCGGGCTGGCCGAATCGGCCGGTGCCGCCACCGCACGGGTTGCTGCAACCCCTGTCGACAAGGTGCGATCGGCAATTTCTGTGCTACGCGGAGCGCAGACAGGCAGCACAGGGTTGCGCGACAAGGCCGCCGATGAAGAGCGCGAGACTGCCTCCGGCGGCGCAGGCGGTGCCGCCAGCGGCCAGACCGAGGAGCGCTGAGGTGTTCAAGCGACTGCGTTGGCTGACCTTGGGTGCCGGCTTGGGTGCCGGCGCATCGCTGTGGGTGCAGCGACGCCTGCGAAACCTGATCGACCGGTACGCGCCCGCGCGCGGCACTGCAACAGTGCTGGGCACGGCCCGCCGGGTGCGCCGGGATCTCAAGGATGCGTGGCAGGACGGCCGCAGGCGCGTCGACGAAGCGTGGGAGGACGGCAAGCGCCAGATGCACGATGCCGAGCAGCGCCTGCGCGACGAGCGGGACCGCCGCTGGGCCGAGCGCCGCCACCGCCGCGAAGCCGCCTAGAGCGCCCCCGGAGGCCGCGAAGCGGCCATAGCTATCCTTGCTCCGATGCGTGCTGGGGAACTGCGTGAAGCGTTCAACTCGTTCTGGGCGGAGCGCGGCCACGAAGTCCGCGCCTCCGCGAGCCTGATCCCGCACGAGCCGTCGCTGTTGTTCACGGTGGCGGGCATGGTGCCGTTCATGCCGTACTTCCTCGGCGAGGAGGTGCCGCCGACGCGCCGCATGGTCACCATCCAGAAATGCGTCCGGGCGGGCGGCAAGCACAACGACCTCGACGACATTGGCCGCACGAACCGCCATTTCACGTTCTTCGAGATGATGGGCAACTTCAGCTTCGGCGACTACTTCAAGGCCGAAGCCATCCCCTGGGCCTGGGAGTTCGTCACCGAGGTGCTCGGACTCGAGCGGGACAAGCTGTGGGTGACCGTGCACGTCAGCGACGACGAGGCCGCCGACATCTGGCAGACCTCGGTCGGCATCCCGCCCGAGCGCATCCAGCGCCTCGACAAGGACAACTGGTGGGCGGCCGGCGATGTGGGGCCGTGCGGGCCCTGCAGCGAGATCTTCTACGACCTCGGTCCCGAGCTGGGCGACGGCGGGGGACCCGCGCACGGCGGCGAGGACCGCTTCGTCGAGATCTGGAACCTGGTGTTCATGCAGTTCGCGGCCGACGGCACTGGCGACCTGACGCCGCTGGAGGCCCCCGGCATCGACACCGGCGCCGGCCTCGAGCGGATCCTGGCGGTGCTGCAGGGTGTGCCCGCAGCGTGGGACATCGACCTGTTCGCGCCGCTGCTGGCCGAAGCCGAGCGCATCTGCGGCAAGACCTACGGCGCCGATCCTGAGACCGACGTCTCGATGCGCATCTTCGCCGACCACGCCCGCACGACGGCGATGCTCATCTCCGACGGCGTGTTCCCCTCCAACGAGGACCGCGGCTACGTGCTGCGGCGCATCATCCGCCGTGCCGTGCGTCACGCCTGGGTGCTCGGCGTCACCGACGTCGTGATGCCGCGGCTGGTCGAGATCGTCGTCGACGTCATGGGCGACCACTACACCGACTTGGTCAAGAACCGCCAGTTCATCGCCGACGTGGTGGCCCGCGAGGAGGAGCGCTTCCGGACCACGCTGGCCGCGGGCCAGAAGATCCTCGACGAGGCGACCGCTGCGCTTGACTCGACAGTGCTCGACGGCGAGGTCGCTTTCCTGCTCCACGACACGCACGGCTTCCCGGTGGAGGTGACCGAGGAGATCCTCACCGAGCGCGGCCTGAGCCTCGACCGGGACGGCTTCGAGGCTGCGATGGAACGCCAGCGCGAGCGAGCACGCGCCGGCCGGGCGGGCGGCCCGACGTTCGCGGACGAGCGCTACCGGGAGATCCTGGCGCAGTTCGGACCCACCCAGTTCGTGCGCGATGCCTCCACGGTGGCCGACGCGCGGGTGCTCGCCGTCTTCGACGTGCCGCCCGCTGACCGGCCCGAGGCAGACGACGCAACCGGCGACTTGGTCGAGGTCTTCCTGGACCGCACGCCCTTCTATGCCGAGAGCGGCGGGCAGATCGGCGACATCGGCACCATCACCGGTCCCGGCGGCAGCATCGAGGTGATCGACTGCACCTACGCGCTCGCCGACTTGCACCGTCACACCGGGCGCGTCGTCGGCGAGGGTGTCGAAGCCGGGTCGCTGGCGAGCGCCGAGATCGACGACGAGCGGCGGGCTGCGATACGCCGCAATCACACGGGCACCCACGTTCTGCACTGGGCACTGCGGGAGGTGTTGGGCGACCATGTCAAGCAGGCAGGCTCGCTGGTGGCGCCCGACCGGCTGCGTTTCGACTTCAGCCACTACGAGGGCGTCAGCCGCGACCAGCTGCGCGAGATCGAGCGCGCGGCGAACGCCGAGATCATCGCCAACGGCCGCTGCCGCCACTACGAGACGTCGATGAGCCACGCGCAGGCCATCGGCGCCATCGCGTTCTTCGGCGACAAGTACGGCGACGTCGTGCGGGTGCTCGAAGCGGGCGAGCACTCGGTGGAACTGTGCGGCGGCACCCATGTGGCGGCCCTCGGCGACATCGGGCACCTGCGCATCGTCTCGGAGTCGAGCATCGGCTCGAACATGCGGCGCATCGAGGCGGTCACCGGTCTGGCGACCGTCGATCGGCTCGCCGACGCCGAGGACACCTTGGACTCGCTGGCCGAGATGCTCAATGCCCAGCCCGACGAGCTCGCCGCGGCCATGCAGCGACGGCTGGACGAGACCCGCGAGCTCCGTCGCCAGGTACGCGATCTGCAGCGGTCGATGGCGTCGTCACGGGCCGACGAGTTGGCGGCCGGGGCCGACGACGGCGTTGTGGTCGCCGATCTCGGCGACCTCGAGCGCGACTCATTGAGAGACTTGGCTGTGTCGGTGCGCGACCGGAACGGCATTCGCGCCGTGGTGCTCGCCTCCGCGCCCGCCGCCGGGGGAGTGGCGTTGGTCGCTGCGGTGGATCCCGACGGCGGCCTGTCTGCCGGCGACCTGCTGCGCGATGCAGCCCGGACGGTCGGCGGCGGATTCGGCGCCAAGGGCGACCCGCCGCTGGTCGTGGCCGGCGGCCGGAACCCTGACGGCATCGGCGACGCCCTGGCCCAAGCCCGAGCGGCGGCACTCGGCACGTGAGACGCCGGGCCCGATGACGCGGGCTGTCGGCGTCGATCTGGGCTCGGTGCGCATCGGTGTGGCCGTTGCGCCGGCAGACACTGCAGTGGCGGTGCCCTACGAGGTCCTGGAACGCAGCGGCGAGCGTGCCCAAGACCACGAAGCGCTCGCAGGTATGGTCGCTGAGGTGGGTGCGGAGGTGGTCGTGGTCGGCCTGCCGACATCGCTCGACGGCACTGAGGGTCCGGCGGCTGCGGCCGTGCGGACCGAAGCCGACGAGATCGCCGCAGTGCTCGATGTGCCGGTGGTGTTGCACGACGAGCGCTATACGACCGTGAGCGCCGAGCGCATGCTGGCCGAGCAGGGCGTGCGGGGCCCTGCCCGCCGCAAGGTCATCGACAAGGTGGCTGCTGCGGTCATCCTGCAGTCGTGGCTCGACGCCCGTGACTGACGACAGCAGCGAGACGAGCCGCGTGACCGCCGTGAGAACGTCGCCGGCACTGCGGCGGCTGGCCGGACGGCTCGCCGGCATGGTCGGATTGCAGTCTCCGGGCGATTCATCAGGTGCTGAGCCTGGCTTGGCTCCGCAGGGCGCATCTCCGCAGCGCTCCTCGTCGCCGCCCCCGGCCGTGCCGGGTGCCGACGCCGGCGCCGACGGCCCGCCGCCCGTCAGCGGCCGCCGCGGGATCGACTACGAGGTGGTCAGCACCCGGCGCGGGCCCGGCACCTGGGGGGCTGTGCTGTTCCTGGTGCTGCTCGGCGTGGTGGCCTGGATGGCGGGCAGCCGTGCCTACCGCTGGGTCGCCGAACAGCTCGACCCGCCCGGCGAGCCCACCGGCGAGATCGTGCTGACGCTTCCGCTCGGCTCGAGCACGGCCAGCATCTCCGACCTGCTTGCCGAGCACGGCGTCGTTCCGAGCTCGCGCGCATATGAGTGGTACGTGAGGTTCAAGGGCGGCCCTGCGTTCCAAGCCGGCGAGTACACGTTCCAGTCCAACTCGTCGGTGTGGGAGACCATGGCAGTGCTCGAAGCCGGGCCGAGCCGCGTGGCGCAGGCCGCCCAGCAGTCGCTGACGCTTCTCGAGGGGCTGACCGTGGCGCAGATGGCCGAGCTTCTCGACGAGGTGGACGGCCTGAGCTTCAACGGCAGAGACTTCCGCACCGCGGTGCGGGCGCGCCCGGTGCTCTCGCTGGTGGCGCCCGCGCCCGGCGCGCTGCCCGACGGGGTCATCGAGCCCGCCGAGGGGCAGCTGTTCGCCGACACGTACTTCTACGACTCCCAGACGAGCGCCGAGCAGCTCGTGGCGCTGATGGTGGACCGGCTCGATGCCGTGCTGACCGAGCTGGGCTACGACGATGCTCCCCGGCGAGTCGGCCTGACGCCGTATGAAGCACTGATCGTGGCAAGCATGATCGAACGGGAAGCCCAACGGCCCGAGGACCGGGCCAAGGTGGCGCGGGTGATCTACAACCGGCTCGCACGCGGGTGGTCGCTCGGTCTGGACGCCACCGTCGTGTACGTGGTGGGCACCCACGAGCTCACAGCGGAGCTGCTGGCGGTCAACTCGCCGTACAACACGCGGGTGCTCGTGGGGCTCCCGCCGACGCCGATAGCCGCACCGGGCCGCGCCTCGCTCGAAGCTGCGCTGAACCCAGCCGACGGGCCCTGGATGTTCTTCGTGCTGACCTCGCCGGACGGCACGCTGTCGTTCTCCGAGACCGACGAGGAGTTCCAGCGCGACAAGGCGGTGTGCCAAGAGCTGGGCCTGTGCGGCTGAGCGCAGCGGCGCTCCCGAGCTGGCCGGCGAGATCGCACCGCAGCCTGCGCGCAACGGCGAGAATGTGCCCATGATGCGGCCGAGTGGCACCACGCGCCTTGCGGGCGTCATCGGCGACCCGGTGCGGCACTCGCTGAGCCCGGCACTGCACAACGCAGGGTTCGCTCACCTCGGCCTGGACTGGACCTATGTGGCGTTCGAGGTGGCGGCGGGCGGCGGCGCAGGTGCCGTCGCCGCGATGCGCGCCTTGGGCATCGACGGCCTGTCGGTGACCATGCCCCTCAAGGCGGAGGTGGCGGACGCCTGCGACGAGCTGTCGCCCGCCGCGGCCATGCTGGGCGCCGTCAACTGCGTGCGCCGCAGCGGCGACCGCCTGATCGGCGAGAACACCGACGGTGCGGGCTTCGTGAACTCGCTGCGCAGCCAAGCGGGCGTCGAGCTCGCCGGCAAGCACGCCGTGGTGCTGGGCGCCGGCGGCGCGGCGCGCGCCGTGGTGGCGGCGCTGGTGAGCGAGGGCGCTTCGGTCACGATTGTGAATCGCTCGATGGAGTCGGCCATGCAGGCAGCCGAGCTCGGCCAGAGGGCTGCGTCGGCAGCCGGCGTCGGCAGCTCGATGTCGGTGATGGTCGGCGCCCCCGGCGCGGTGAGAGAGGCCGACCTGGTCGTGAATGCCACGCCGCTCGGCATGCGCGGCACCGATCCGATGCCGCTGGCCCCCGAGCTGCTGCACCCCCGGCAAGTGGTCGTGGACCTCATCTACATGCCGGCCGTGACGCCGTTGCTCGAAGTCGCCGACGAAGCAGGCGCCCAGGTCCTCAACGGCACGGGAATGCTCTTGTTCCAGGCCGCCGAACAGTTCAAGATGTGGACCGGCCGCGACGCACCCACGAGGGCGATGGGGGCAGCCGTCGGCCTGGATATCGCCGGGTAGCTCCCCGGCCCGAGCGCAGCCCTGCGTGGCTGCCGGCGACCGGGGAGGCATCAGCGTGACCATCATGACGGCAGCGGCGTGCATCGTGACGGGCGCAGTGCTCGCGCTGCGGATCGGCGCGGACCCGTATCTCGCCCCACTGCTGGCATTCGGCTGGGCCGGCGTGGCCATATCCGCCGTCGACCTGCGCACGCACTTGATCCCCACGCGGCTGCTGCGTGCCTGTGCCGCCGTCGCGGTCCCCTTGCTGTGTGCGGCCGCGGTGCTCGACGGCGGCTTCGCAGGGCTGGCGCACGCCTCAGCTCTGGCGGCCACCGGGGCAGTGGCCGGCTGGGGCCTGATGCACGTGATCTGGCTGGCATCGCGCGGCAGCCTGGGCTACGGCGATGTGCGCCTCGGCGGCTACCTGGGCCTGCACCTGGGTCTCGGCGGGCTCATGACGGTGCTTACGGGGCTGCTGGCCGGGTTCGCCATTGCTGCGGTGGCGGGTGCAGTCGGGATCGTCGCGTTCGGCCGCAGCGCCGACCACCGCTTCGCGCTCGGTCCGTCGCTGGTGGCCGGCGCGCTGGCGGTGATCTGGTGGTCGGTGCCGGCAGGGCTCAGCGTGTAAGGGCGTCGGTACCCTCGCCCGTGATGTCGGGCACCATCCGCGTCGACGTTCCGCTGGGCGACCGCTCGTACCCCGTGCTGGTCGGTGCCGGCGCGCGCCACGAACTAGCGCCGGTCCTGCGCGAGTCCAAGCTGACCGCCGGCGCGCAGCGTGCTGCGGTGGTCACCCAGCCGGGCATCGGCGTCGACGTCGACCCGGGCATCCCGTTCGAGATCTTCGAGATTCCCGACGGCGAGCAGGCCAAGGAGCTGGCTTCCATCGGCGAGCTGTGCAGCGGGTTCGCCCGTTTCGGTCTCACGCGGCGCGATGTCGTCGTAGGTGTCGGCGGGGGCGTGGTGACCGATGTGGCCGGCTTCGCAGCCGCGGTGTACCACCGCGGCGTGGCGGTAGTCCATGTCGCCACCACGCTGCTCGGCCAGATCGACGCCGCGGTGGGCGGCAAGACGGGCGTGAACCTCGCCGAGGGCAAGAACCTCGTCGGGGCGTTCTGGCAGCCCGCGGCGGTGCTGTGCGACACCGAGGTGCTCGACACGCTGCCAGAGCGCGAGCTGCGGGCGGGCCTCGGCGAGCTGGCCAAGTACCACTTCATCGGCAGTCCCGCCGCGCAGCGCTGGCTCGCCAAGTCCGGCGGCAACCTCGCCGAGCTGCCCATCGACGAGCGGGTCGCGGCGTGCGTGGCCATCAAGGCCGAGGTGGTGAGCTCGGACGAGACCGAGAGCGGCCGACGAGCGCTGCTGAACTACGGGCACACGCTGGGGCACGCACTCGAGATCGCCGGACGGTTCGACCTGCGCCACGGCGAGGCGGTGGCCATCGGGCTGCGCTACGCGGCGGAGGTGGCTCGCCTGCTCGGGCGCATCGGCGACGATCGGGTGGCCGAGCACGAGCTGGTTCTGGATGCCTACGGCCTGAGCTGGAAGCTGCCGCCGGACGTCGATCATGACGAGATCATCGAGCTGTTCGGGCGCGACAAGAAAGCCGCCGACGGCATCACCTTCGTGCTCGACGGCCCCGACGGCCTCGAAGCGGTGCCCGGAGTCGACCCAGGCGTGCTGCGCAGCGCGCTCGAGCGGATGTAGGCAGGAGCTGAAACAGATGCCTCGCCACGTCCTGCTGCTGCTGTCGGGCCCGAACCTGAACCTGCTCGGCACCCGCCAGCCCGAGATCTACGGCACCGACACCCTGCTCGACCACGTGCGGGCCGCCCGCCGGGCCGCGACCGAGCTCGGCTGGGACCTCGAGCATCGCCAGAGCAACCACGAGGGCGACCTCGTCGATGCCATTCACGCAGGCATCGGCCGGGTCGAGGCCATTGTGGTGAACCCGGGCGCGTTGACCCACTACGGCTGGTCGCTGCACGACGCACTGGCCGCCTTCGAGGGCCCGATCGTGGAGCTGCACCTGTCCGAACCCCGCGAGCGCGAGCCGTGGCGGCACCACTCGGTGGTGGAGCCGCTGGCGACAGCACGGGTGGCGGGCCAGGGCGGCGCGGGCTACCCGCAGGCGGTGGCGCTGGCCATCGAAGCGGCGCGTGCCGCCGCCGAGGGGACCGAGCCCGGGCTCGCCGCTGACGACGAAGCCGGCGGGCCGTCGTGACAGCGAGTGGTGCTTGTACCGTCCCGCTGCGAACCTCCGACCACCCAGGCTGATTCCGAGGCGTTGACATGGCCATCTCCACCGCCGACTTCCGCAACGGCATGACGCTCGACCTCGCCGACGGGCTGTTCCAGCTCACCGAGTTCCAGCACGTCAAGCCGGGCAAGGGCGGCGCGTTTGTCCGCACCACGCTCAAGAACGTCCGCACCGGCGCCACGCTCGAGCGCACCTTCCGGGCGGGCGAGCGCATGGAGCGCGCCGTCATCGACCAGCGCGACATGCAGTACCTGTACGCCGACGGCGACTCGCTGGTGTTCATGGACACCGACAGCTACGAGCAGCTCCCGGTCAGCCGCACGGCGGCCGGAAGCGCCACGAGCTTCCTGGTGGAAGGCGAGACCGCCACGGTGGTGCGTCACGGCGACGAGGTGCTGGGCGTGGAGCTGCCCGCGTCGGTGGTGCTGGAGGTGGCCGACACCGATCCCGGCGTGCAGGGCGACCGGGTGTCGGGCGCGCGCAAGCCGGCCACGATGTCCACCGGGCTGGTGGTGCAGGTGCCGCTGTTCATCGAGCCGGGCGAGCGGCTGAAGGTGGACACCCGCAGCGGCGACTACATCGAGCGGGCCCGCGGCTGACGCCGCCGGGTCGCTGACCGGGGTCGAAACCCGCCGCCATGAGCCGCCCCGGCGACCCGTTCGCCGCTCCCGACGAGCCGACCCGCCGCCGCGAGGCGCGCCAGCGCTCGGTGGAGCTGCTGTACGAGGCCGAGATGAAATCGTGCGAGCTGGCCGACGTGCTTGCCGAGCAGGTCAGCGACCTCGACCCGTTCGCGCTCGAGCTGGCCACCGGCGTCGACGCCCAGCGCGAGGCCCTGACCGGGCGGCTTGGGGGGCTGCTGAACGAGGGGTGGACGCCGCAGCGCCTCGGCGTGTGCGATCGGCTCATCCTGCTGCAAGGTCTGTTGGAGCTGGAGCGAGGGGCGGCCCCGGCGGCAGTGGTCATCAACGAGGCCGTCGAGCTGGCGCACCGGCTGGGTGCCACCGACCGCAGCGGGGCCCTGGTGAACGGCGTGCTCGCTGCCGCCGTCGACGGCCGGTGACAGCCCGATCGTGACGGTCGATACGTGAGCCCAGCGGGCGATCCGCAGCCGCGGCGGATCGCCGAACGCGAACTCGTCTTCATGCTGGGCGCCATCAGCGCTACCACGGCACTGGGCATCGACATGGCGCTGCCCGCATTCGGCGACATCCGGCTCGGCCTCGGGCTCGCTGCCGATTCGCCCCGGGTGGCGCTCACGGTCACCCTCTACTTCTTCGGCATGGCCGGCGCGCAGATGTTCTACGGGCCGTTCACCGACCGCTTCGGGCGCAAGCCGGTGCTGTACGCCGGGCTGGCGCTGTACACCCTGGGGGCCTTGGGCTCTGCGCTGGCCCCGTCGTTCGGCGTGCTGATCGCCAGCCGGCTGGTCTGGGGCATCGGCGCTGCGGGTCCCCGTGCGCTGTCGCTGGCGATCGGCCGTGACCTGTACGAAGGCGACCGGCTGGGCCGGGTGCTGTCAGCGGTGATGGCGGTGTTCATGGTGGTGCCCGCCATTGCGCCGCTGCTGGGCCAAGCCGTGCTGGCGCTGGGCACGTGGCGCTGGGTGATGGGCGCCCCGATGGTGCTCACGGTGGTGCTGGCGCTGTGGATCATCCGGCTGCCCGAGTCGCTGCCGCCCGAGCGCCGCCGCCCGCTCACCCTGGCCCGCACCCGCGAGGCCGTCGTCGCGGTGTTCGCCAACCGGCTCACGATCGGCTCGGCGCTGGCCGTGATGTTCGACATGGGCGCGTTCTTCTCGTTCCTGGGCAGCAGCCAGCTGCTGTTCGATGACGTCTATGGCCGCGGGGACGTGTTCGCGTACTACTTCGCCGGGATGAGCGTGTTCATGGGGCTGGTGGTGTTCACCGGCAGCCGGCTGGTGACACAGATCGGCGCCGACCGGATGATCGTGACGCTGCTGCCGATCACGGTGTGCCTGTCGGCCGCGCTGGCGCTGTGGTCGTGGCAAGCCGGCGGCCAGCCGTGGTTCTTCGGCTGGTTCGCCGTGATCGTGGCCGTCAATGCATTGCGCACGTTCGTGAACCCGCTGATCCAGGCCCAAGCCATGGGGCCGATGGGCGAGCTGGCCGGTACTGCCTCAGCGGTGATCGGCACGATCTCGATGGGCGGCGGCGCCGTGCTGGCCATGCTCATCGATCGCATGATCGCCGGCTCGGTGACCCCGCTGGTGGTGGCCTACGCCGGGTACGGGGCGATCGGGCTCGGCTTCGCCCTGTGGGCCCGCCGCCACAGGTCGAAAATCAGATAGATCGAAAATCATTGGAATAGACTGACATAGCGCGTGTAGAACTCACTGGCACCCCAGCAACAGCTTCGACAAGGCGAGGCGGCTGCGGGAAGCGAGTTCTCAGGAGCAGTGCGATGGCCGTCTTCCCGTGCCGAGACGCAAGAGCCAGTCGCCGAGCATGCGTCGCAGCAGCGCTGGTGGTGCTCGCTGCCGCATGCGGCGGCGACGACGCAGAACCGGTCGATCTCGGCCCGCCCATCTCGGCGGCACCGAGCGCTGCCACGAACGAGGTGCGGGGCGGCGCGTCCCTGCCGCAGCCGGCCACCGAGGCACGGCCGATCGCTGCCGGCGGTGGCGGCTTCCCAGTGCACCTGCCACAGCCGCCGCCCGATGTGCCCTCGGGAGTCAGCATCGGCGCCGGGCGCATCTGGGTGCCCTGGCCGCCCTACCCGCCGCCTCCGGCGGTCGCCCAGCCCGTCGTGACCGGCTCGCAATCGGCCTTGCTCGAGGACACAGCGGCTGGCCAACGGCACATCGTCGAGCAGCGTCAGCGATGGGAGGCCAAGCCGGTGTACCTGGCGGCCGCACGCAAGGCCTTCGATCACGGCAGCCGGGTTGCCCGGCGGCGCGCCGGCACGGAGTCGGCGTGGGAACTGGTGATCGATCCAGCCGGGGTCGTCTATGAGACCCACCTTGCGGCCGACCGCAGCGCCGCCTACGACCACGCCGCGCTGTGCCCGCCGCATCCGACGCCGCAGACGCTCGGGATCGACGCGGGCTACAGCGCCCAGCAGCGCGATCGGGCCGCCGCCGCCGTCGAGGCCTTCATGCTGGGAATGCGCTCGCCCGGCGGCAGGCCCGTGCACTCATGGGGCACCACGACGAATGACATAGCCAAGCTGCTCGCCTACAGCCCCGGCGAGCCGATGGAGCTTGCACTCGGCGGCCACGGCCTGACCGACGCGGGATTCTTCCCCGGCGACTGGTCCACCCAGGCGAAGACGTGGCTCACCCGACGGGCAGCGCAGGGCGCCGTCACCGACTCGCTCGTCGGTCACGCCGCTGTGAGTCGCGGCCCCGACACGCTGTGGGAGGCCTGCAGCGACCTGGCGACGATCACGCCCGGCATCTACACCACCTCGCACCGCACCCGCCAGCTCGAATCGCTGTGGGCGCGGGGCCTGCGCCTCGAGTTCACCTCCCCTGCCGTCGATCGGGCCTGGGTAGCCGACCTCAGCTCCGCGGGACACGCGCTCGCGGTGATCTGCCACGCGCCGGGACAGTCCTTCCTGGTCGATGCCTCGACCGGAGAGCGCCTCGATGCCGGCACCGACCATCGGGCGCAGGTCGAAGCCATGTGGCTGACGTGGTCCCGGCTCAGCTACCGCGTGCTGCGCAGTGCGCTGTTCCACGGCGGATGCGAGAGCGAGGCTTTCGCGAGCGCAGCGCAGTGGCTGCAGGGCGAGAAGGACGCTCACGCCGAAGCCGTCGACTGGTCCGATCCGCACGCGTGGGGCTCGGGCGTGCGCAACCAGTGGGTCGCTGTGCGCGAGTGGGTGCAGGTGTCCCAGGCCGAGGCGTGGCGCGCTCACCGCGATCACCGCTGGCACCTGGCGTTCTGGTGCGAGACCGGCATTCCCGTCGGGGCATTGGTCGACGGTGCGCTGCAACGGCCCGAGTTGGAGCCCCACTGCACTCCCGAGCAGTGGGCGGCACTGCAGGACGCCGTCACGGCAGCAGCTGAGGTCACCTCGGAGCTCTCGGCGGCGAACTGGGATCCGGGCGCGAGCTGGCACGAGCGGATGTACCTCTCGCCGTTCAAGTCGCTCGAGCAGATCCTCGGCTGTCCCCCGGATCCCGACCTCATCGGCGAGGCACTGGGGCGACCCGTCGAGCGGCGTGCGAAGCGACCCTGGCCGCCGGGACTGCTGCCGCTCACCCCGCCCGATCGGGCCTACCCACATCCGATGCCGCCGTGCCCGCAGGCCGGCTGGCCGCCGCAGACCGATCGTTACTGGTGGCCTGAGGCAGCACCGCTGGCCGAGGCGCCGCCGGCTGAGGTCGCGTCATGACCGCCCGGCGCGCGGCTTGGTGGACGCTCACTGTCGTGATGGCTGCGTTGCCGCTGGCGATCATCGCGGCACGCAGCGACTCCGCCGGTGCGCAGGCCTCGGTTGCACCGGTGCTGAGCTGTCCCGCGGGGATGGCGCTCGACCGCGCTAGCGGGTCATGCCTCACGCAGCGAACCGAGACTGCGCTCCGCCCGTCGAGCTGTCCGGCGGGATCCACACAGGTTCCCGGCCAGTACGGCGGCCACGTGTGCCAGACCAAGGTGACCAGCACGGTGAACACCGGGCGCACCCGGCAGGTGTACAGCCACACGACTTACGCGAACGTGTGGGTGTCGACTGGCACCGAGCAAGTCCAGACCGGCACGAAACGCGTCTGGATGCCGCCACGGACGGCCGTGGAGCCGCTGGTGCCGCCGCTGCGGGTGCAGACCGGCACCACCCGGCGTTGCGACTTCGACCCGATCTCGGGCCAGCAGCACAACTGCCGAGACGTGCCGGTCTACGGCTACCAGACGACCCAGACGGTCACCATTCCCGGCTACTGGAGCGAGACGCCCATCTACGAGACGCGTGAGACCGGCTACTGGGATCGAGTGCCCACCATCCACTACACCACCGAGCCGATCTTCGAGACCGTGGTGGAGTGGGTGACGTCGGCGGCGACAGAGGGCCCGTGCCCGTCAGGCTGGCAGCTCGCCGGCAGCCAGTGCGAGCGCACTGTCTTGGGCCAGCCGTCTGCTGCGCCGACGCAGAGCTGCCCGTCAGGCTCGGTTCCCCGCTACGGCGACGCGCTGGGCGGCACCGGCCCGTCGGCGCTGACGTGCCAATCGAGCACACCCGGCTCTGGCACGAATACCGGCACCTCCCAGGAGGACAGCGGCGGCTCGGAGACTTCGCCTGACGGCGGGGCGCGGCCGTTGCATCATTTGGCCGGCGAGAGCGATGATCGGCTCGCCGAACTGGGCATCCATCGCTGCGCCGACGGGCTGCTGTCGTACGTGGCGTGCGACGCGCTGCCCGGACGCACCTGGGACAGCGACCCCGGCATCTGCGACGACATCGAGGGCACCACCTACCGGCCCGACCACGGCGGCAGCTGCGTCACCGCCAGCGATGTGCTCAACAAGTGCACGACGCCCGGCAACTGCGGGGAGACCACCATCCGCACCTACTGCCCGGCGATCGGGGAGCTGGCAGGCACGCAGATCCAGGAGCACGTTCACCCAGATCGCGGTGCGGAGACCTACCGGGTGTGCATCTTCGACTGCTCGAGCTTCGGCACCCTGCCGCCATACGTGCAGTCGCGCATCAACGGCTCCTACGACTACGCCTGCCTGCCGGTGCCCGATGCGGAGGCGTCCCCGACGGCTACGACATCGCCGTCGACAACTGCTGCCACTACCGCCATGTCGGCCGGGCCGGAGGGCAGAGACGGCGCGGGCGATCCGCCCGACAGCGGCGGACCCGACGTCACGGTGGCCACGACGCTGCCGACGGCTCCCACCACAGCTCCCGCTCCGCAGTGCGCGTCACTGCCGCCACTGCCGCTGGCCCGCGCCGATGCGGCTGCGCTGGGGTGGGAGTCGCGTGTGCGCTCGGGCGACGTGGCCTCGTCGCCCCAGCGTCACCTGCCTGGCGGCGGCCGGTTCCTGCAGGTGGCGCCGGGGCGCGGCTGGATGCGGGCGCCGCGCATCGTGCAGATCAGCGATCCGAACTGCACGTGGACCGTGACGCAGGTGCGTACCGCCTGGTCTGAGCTGCGGCCGTGGATCGTCGCCGAGCGCCAGCGCATGGAGGCCGAACCGAGCACTGCGCATCTCGTCGAGCGTTGGAGGGCGCTTGCCGCCGATCAGCAGCAGTTGCTGCGCCAGTGGCACCGGTCCGGTGCGGCTCCCACCGAGGTCGTGTGCGCGATGGCCGATGCCATCGCGGCCACGGCATCCTCCGACTGCGATTGGCTGTTCAGCCACCCGGGGGCCTACGCCTGGCGCTTCGACGCCTGCTTCGAGGTCGCCCACGCACCGGGACAGGTCGGCTCGGGCGGGAGCAGCCCGCCGGCAGGCGGCGACTGCTGGACGACGCTGGCTTCGGGGGTGGATTGGATCCGGCCGGTGAGCGACTACGCGGACGGTCGGGTGACGGTCACCCAGGGCGGCACGCGGCCGTGACGTCGCCGGCGCATCCCGGCTACGGGACCGATGATCCGGCGCCGGCCTCGGCGGGCGCGCGGCGCGCCGGCGTCGAGCCGTGGCGGGTTGCTGTCTCAGCGGCGATCGTCGCCATCGTCGTCGCGGCCATCTGGCTCTGGGGCCGCCCGCACCGCGAGCCTCCCCACTCACCGGTGGCGATCACCGCCGAAGCGTGGCTCGCAGGCCAGCCGGCGGGCGCCTTCGAAGCGGTGACCGTTCCCCAAGAGCTCGCCGGGCACTTGGCCGATCCCGACTCGATCGCGGGCAGCGTCGTCGCATTCGACGTGCCAGCGGGGATCTTCGTCTCGCCTGCCCTGCTGGGTCCGCCCGAGGCCGCTTCAGGCACACGCACCGCCATCCGGTTGAGCGCGGACACCTCTGCGTGGCCCGAGCCAGGACCGGGCCCGGGGAGCCGGGCCGTGGTGGCGGGTGTGCTGGGCGGCTGCGCGCTCGACGTGACCACCCTGGTCGGCGGTGCCGAGGGGAGCATCGTGGTGCACGTCGATCCCCCTGACGCTGCGCGCTACGCACGCGTCGCGGAGCTCGACGGCCTGGTGGTCTGGCCGGCGCCGCCCGACGGCTGGCCCGAGTGCAGAGCGGCGGGGGGCTGAGGCGTGCTGCTGGTGCTGTGCGACGAGGCGCTGAACCCCGCAGCTCGCGACTGGGTGCGCGATGCGCTGCAGGCCGGGCTGTCCGCTGTCGCGGGCCGGGTCTGGCTCGGCGCCGATGTGATGTCGATGCCGCGCACGGACAGCAGCGCTGAGCCGTGCGTGGCGTGGCTGACCAGCAGTGCCGAGCCCGACGCCATCGCGGCTGCAGCCGCTGCTTCCAGCGAGGTCGTGCTGCTGCTCGGCGCACCCGGCGTTCGAGCCGCCTCCGGTGCCGCCGGCAGCGCTCACGCCGCGCAGGCGTGGCGCGCTGCGGCTGCCGGTGGCGTACCGCGCACAGCGGTGTGGCTGCCGCCCGCCGCCGGTGGGCGCAGCGATCCCACCGGCGAGCTGTCCGCAGCGTTGGGAGCGAAGCGGATCGTGCGCATCAAGCGGGTGGACACGCACCGTGCCTACCGGCAGCTGTACCGGTTGGGACGTTCGCTGGCGGCATCGGCGTGTGCCCCGCAGCGGCTCGACCGTTCTGACGGGGATGTCCGGCGGCGCACTGCCGCCCGCGCTGCCACCGACGCACTCTCGGAGCTGCTCGATGAGCCTGACGTCGAGGAATTCCAGATACGCGGCGGCGAGTCGATGTTGGTGCAGTACGCGGACGGCCGGGTGGAGCGCCGGCCGTCGCCGTTCGCTGCCGACGCCGAGCTGATCGAGGCGGTGCGGTTCCTGGCGAGCTATTCCGGCGATCGACCGCAGCGCTTCGACGAGCTCGACCCCCGGCTCGATGTGCGGGTCGGCGATCGCTGGCGCCTCCACGCTGAGGCATTCGTGACCAGCCCGCCCAACGTCGTGCTGCGCTCGAACATGGCTGGCCGCGTGCGCCTCGACGACCTCGGCGTCGTCTCGGACGAACTGGGCAGCGTGCTCATCGAGGCCATTGCAGGTCGGGCACGGGCCAATGTGGTGGTCGCAGCCGCGATGGGCGGCGGCAAGACCACGCTGTGCCAGGCGCTGCTCGCCGCTGTGCCCGACCACGAACGCATCGACACCATCGAGGACACTCCCGAACTGCGGCTGGCCGAGTACGGGATCCACCCCAACACCTACGAGCGCCTCACGCGGGATCCCAACCAGGACGGCCACGGCCGCCACTCGATGGCCGACCACATCCGCGATGCCAAGCGAGCCAATGCCGCCAAGCTGGTGGTCGGGGAGATCCGCGGCGAGGGCTGCGAGGCGCTGCTTGACGCCATGTCCTCCGGCCTCGACGGCTGCCTGGTCACGTTGCACTCCCAGCCGGGCACGGGCGTCCTGGAGAAGCTCGTGGCCTACGCCTGTTCCGAAGGCGCAGAACCCGACTATGCGCGCCGCCAGATTGCCGCTGCAGTGGACCTGTGCGTGTGGATGGGCCGCAACGATGCCGGGGAGCGGGTGGTTGCCGATGTGACCCAGCTCACCGGCATCGACGATCTCACCGGCGTGATCTCCACGACCTGCCTGTGGGCGCTGCGGCCGGGCGACCGCTGGTCCACCCCGGCCGGCCGTCCCGAGGGCCGCGTGGCCGAGGTGTATGCGTCCGCCGGTCTCCCTGAAACAGGCGGCTTCGCGGAGCTGCCGACCGTGTACTCCCAGATCGTCGATGTTCCGTTGACACCCAGCCTCGCGGCGCCCGCGCCCGCCGGAACCGCATCGCCTCCGGCGGCTCGCGCATCCGACGAGAGCCCCATGCCTGCGCCCGCCCCCGCAGCGGTGCCGTCATCGACCGCGCCTGCGGTTCAGGCACCCGCGGCGCCGCAGAAGACCGCCGTGTCGACGGCCGTCCCTGCGTCGCTCATGCCGCAGGACGATGCGCCTGCATTCGACCCGGCACCGTGCGGCGGCGCACAGCGGAGTGGCGTCCTCTGGGATCCGGGCCCGCTTGTGCCGATCGACGATCCGCCGCCGTACGAGGCGCTCGTCGCCGAGGACGGCGCATGCTGAGGCTCGCGGCGTTCGGGGCGGCCGGCTGCGCTGCGGCGCTGTGGTTGGTGCTCGCCGATGCCGCCGCGGCCGGCCGCCGCGACGGCAGCCCGACACGCTGGCCGTGGGCGGTGACCGGCCTTGCAGCCTTCGTCGCCGGAGTGGCGTTCGGACCCGGCGCCGCCGGCCTCGCGGGTGGAGTCGCCGGCATCTGTGCCTGGTGCGCGGCGGTCATCGTCCGCAGTCGCCGCCGCGTCGCCGCGGCGGAATCGGTGGCGCAGTTCGCGTCGATCCTGTCCAATCAAGCGCAGGTCTCGCGCACCGTCGTCGATGCGCTCGAGACTGCGGCACCACTCGCTACCGGCCCCATTGCCGATACGGCTGCCCGGTTCGTCTCAGAGTGCCGCAGCGCGGGTGTGGAGGCCGCCGCGCAGCGATTCGCGACGGGCACCGAGGGCGCTGTCGCTGCGTGGCTTGCCGACGCCGTTGCCGTTGCCGCGTCGAGCGGAGGCGAATGGGTGCCCATCCTGGGTGTGCTCGAGTCCGAAGCATCTGAGGACGCGGCCACCGCGCGCCACTTCCACCGCCACGTCGCAGCGAACCTGCCCCAGCTCGGCCTGTCGGCCGCACTGGGCTCGGCCGTCGCCCTCGGCAGTGCCCTGGTCAGTCCCGAGGCGTGGGCGTGGCTGATCGGGCCTCAAGGCCAACGGGTCGGCCTCGCGGCAGTCACCATCGCAGCGGCCATCTGCGCCCGCCCGCTGGCGTCGGCTTGGGAGCTGATCCGGTGAGCGCGGCTCCGTCGTCGCTGGGGGTGCTCGTGTTCTGGACTCTCGCGGGGCTGGGTGCCGCCGCGGCGATGGGATTGGCTGCAGACAGCGAGCGGCGTCGCCGCAACCGTCGGCGGCTGGCCGCGCTGGGCTGGACGATGCCACGATTGGCCATGCTGGCGGCGGTGGTCGCCGTGAGCGCGGTCGGCATCGCCTTCGTTGCCAGCAGCCGATTCTCCTCAGAGGCCGCTGCGTCGCCCGCGCTGGCGCTGGCATGGTCGCTGCTGGCAGCGATTGCGGTCGCCTGGGCAGTACCAGGGCTGGTGGCGAGCTCGGCGCTCTCGGGCAATCGTCGCCGGCTGGATGGTGCGGTGCTGCTGTGGCTTCGCCGCATCCGGCTGTTCGTGGCGGCAGGGCACCCGATCAGCGTCGCGGTGCTCGACGCGGCCGAGCGCGTCAGCGATCCTGCGTTCGCACCGGCGGCGGGTGCCGTCAACGCGGCGGTGCTCGGCGGGCGTGACCCGCTGTCGGCTGTCGCGGCGCAACTGGCCGACTCGCCGACCGCATCGCTGCTGCGGACGGTGGACGCTGCCGAGCGCTCGGGCGCTGCGGCATCGCAACTGTTGGACCGTGTGCTGGATCGTGTCGTGCGAGCCATGGACGATCGCCGCCGCGAGTCCATCGACCGCCTCGGCCGCTCGGTCGGCACCTCCGCCTCGCTGCTCGCCGTAGTGGCGTCCGCCGTGGTCATGGTGACCATCGTCATGACTTTGCCCTCGGTGTGAGGCAGCCGATGAGCGCCGCATGCGAGGCCCCCAACGCCCCGAACCCGACCGCCCGCACGAACGGGCAAGGAGCAGAAACATGGATTCACCGGTCACCAAGCTGATCTTCATCGCCGCCGCCGTCGCCGCCTCGGTGCTGGTGGTGACGGTCATGTGGACCACCCTCGGCAGAAATGCCCCTCAGACCGACGGCACAGTCGAGTACTCGAAGATCCAAACCGAGAACTTGTGCAAGGCCGTCGGCGGCCAGTGGGCGAGCGGCGCCTGCACGGCGAAGACGTCGTAGTGCCGCCCCAGCGGGTGCTTGCGGCGCAGCGCGCACGAGCACCACTGCCTGACCCGGGGCACCAGTAGGCCGACGTGGATGGCTCGATCTCGGTCCTGCGGCTGTTCAGTGTGCTGACGGTGTTCATGGCGTTGGTGATCTCGCTGTTCACCCGCCAGGTCGGAGCCGCTGCGGCGCAGGGAGCGGCCGACGCCGCGGCCATCGCCGTCACCGACCTCGTGCCGCCGGGCTGGGACTGCACCGAGGCGGGTCTCCCGATCGGCGCGGCAGCCACCGCAGCGAGGGCAGCCGTGGACCGCACCGTGCAGCTTGCCGCAGTCCAGCCCACGGCCGTCGCGGTGCGGGCGGACCCGACGTGTTCGGTGATCGTGTCGGTGCGCGTCGAATCCGACGGCTGGTTGGGGGCAGGCAACGCGCTCGGCGTGGCCTGCCGCCGCCCGCCGACAGCGGAAGGCGCGGCGCTGCGAGCACCGGTGGCACCGCCGTGCTGAGCACCACGGTGTTCGGGTGGGGGAGGCCGGCATATGGATGAGACCGTCGGGATGCTCAGCGTGGCGGTGGTCCTCGTGTTCGGCATATGGCTCGTCGACTATTCGGGCGACGCCGCCCGAGCTTCAGCCAACGTCCGAACCGCAGGCGTCGAGGCTGCCCACTACGCCGCCAGCGCGCTCGCGTCGCCTCCGTCGGGCACCACCGACGCTGCGCTGGACGGTCATGCCGCAGGCATCGCCGAGCGCGTCGTCGGCGCAGCGGCGATCTCCGATTGCGACACCTTGGATCCCCGCTACGACGTCTTGGCATCGGTGCATCGCTTGTCCGCCGGCACCCAGCCAGCGGCGGTCAGCGTGCAGGTGACTTGCCCATTGGCCGTCTCGCCGTTGTTCGCCCACACTGTTCGTTTCCAGACGGCCGTGCCGATACCCGCAGCATCGGGCAACGTGCCATGAGCACCCCGCTGGTTGCGCTCGCATTGGCCGCGATGTGCGCGTTGTTCAGCGCGGCGGCTGCCGATACCGCCCAGGTCATCGGTTTGCGCAACCATGCTGCGAGCGAGGCCCGGCGGGTCGCCACCAGCACGCTCGACTCATGCGCCATCGGCAGCGACGCGTCCCAGCATTGCGCGCTGCCGCCGGGATGCGCCGCGCCGACCTGCGCCGTGTGCCGTCGGGGTGATGCGGTCCAAGCCGACGTATCGCTGGACTGGTCTCCCGTGCTGCTTCAGGGCCTCGCCCCGGCACACGGTCGCCATGCGCTCAGCCTCGATGTGCTCGACATCGCCGACCTGGCCGGAACCACCCTTCCCGCCTGCACCTGAAGCTCTCGACGGACAGGAAAAATCCCGCCGGGTCGCGGCAGGCCCGCGCTAGGGTGCGGTTCTGACCGTGAAGCGGGTCCGGTGAGGCTCGTACGGACAGGAAGGACCTGCGCGTGGCAGACCGCGAGCGACGCATGACGCCCCCGTACGGGGGCGTTTTCGTTGCCCGGACCACCATTCTCGACTCCAGCGGGGTCCACCGGGCGCTCACCCGCATCGGCCACGAGATCATCGAGCGCAACCAGGGTCTCGACAACGTCGTGGTGGTGGGCCTGCAGACCGGCGGCGTGCAGATAGCGCTGCGCATCGTGCGCCTCCTGTTCGAGATCGACGGCACCGATGTGCCCTTCGGGACGCTGGACGTGGTCATGCACCGCGACGACATCGGCCTGCGCCCGGTCATGGCCGAAGCCGTCACCGACATTCCCTTCGACCTCGACGGCATGACCGTGGTGCTCGTCGACGACGTGCTGTTCACCGGCCGCACCATCCGGGCGGCGCTCGACGCACTCAACGACTTCGGACGGCCGCGAGCCGTGCAGCTCGCCGTGGTGATCGACCGCGGCCACCGCGAGCTGCCCATCCGTCCCGACTTCGTGGGCAAGAACCTGCCCACCAGCCGCGAGGAGATGGTGGACGTCACGCTCGAGGGCGTGCTGCTGGGGGAGATGCGCAAATGAGCGGGCACCTGCTGACGCTGGAGGAGCTCGGCACCGAGGGCATCGCCGAGCTGCTGTCGCTCACCGACCGCTTCGTGGAGGTCGGCCGGCGGCCGATCCCCAGGGTGCCTGCCCTGCGCGGGCGCACCGTGGCCACGCTGTTCTTCGAAGAATCCACCCGCACCCGGCTGGCCTTCGAGACCGCCGCCAAACGGCTCTCGGCCGACGTGCTCAACTTCTCCGCTGCCTCATCGTCGCTGGCCAAGGGCGAGTCGCTGCGCGACACGTTCGAGACCGTCCAGGCCATGGGCATCCATGCCGCGGTCGTCCGCCATCGCAGTGCCGGTGTGCCCGCCCAGATCGCCCGCTGGGCCGACGACGGCGTCGCGATCCTCAACGGCGGCGACGGCTGGCATGCACACCCCACCCAGGGCCTGCAGGATGCCTACACGCTGTGGCGGCACTTCAACCCGATGAGCGACGGCCAGCCCGGCGCCGACACGGCCGATGAGCCGACGCTGGCAGGGCGTCGCATCGCCATCGTCGGCGACATCGTCCACAGCCGCGTCGCCCGCAGCGACATCGAGGCCTACACAGCGCTGGGCGCGAGCATCGTGCTGGTCGCGCCGCCCACACTGCTGCCCGCGCAGCCCCGGGAGTGGATCGACGCGTGGCTCCCGCCCGACGCGGCCAAGCGCGTCGAGATCTCCCACAGCCTCGACGACGTGCTCGACGAGCTCGATGTGGTGGGGCTGCTGCGCTGCCAGCGCGAGCGCATGGCGGACGGGCTCATCGGATCGGTCCCCGAGTACGTGGCACGTTACGGCCTCACCGCTGAGCGAGCCCGGCGCCTGCGCCCCGACGCGGTCATCACCCATCCCGGGCCGATGAACCGCGGCATCGAGATAGCGGGCGCGGTGTTCGAGGACCTTGCCGCCAGCCGGGTGCTGGTCACCCAGCAGGTGTCGCATGGCGTGGCCGCTCGCATGGCGGTGCTGTTCCGACTGATCGGATCGGGCACAGCGCTGCCGAACCCAGAGACGCCCGCCGATGACGCGCCTGGCCCAGAATCGGCGCCGCGAGGCGGTGCCTGAGATGGCCGACCAGCAGTTGCCGGCCGCAAGGGAGCCATTGGTGCTCGCAGGCGGCGAGATCATCGACCGCGCCGGCCGCCGGCACGCGGACATCACCGTGCTCGACGGCGAGATCACCGCCGTGGACCCGCCCGGCACCAGCCGCAACGGCTCGGCGCACATCCTCGACGCCAGAGGATGCGTGGTCGCCTCCGGGCTCGTGGACCTTTTCGGCCGCCTCGGCGAGCCCGGCAATGAGGAGGCCGAGACCGTCGCCACTGCCACCGCAGCAGCGGCGCTCGGCGGCTTCACTGCAGTGCTTGCACAGCCCGACACCGACCCGCCGCTCGACCGGCTGGGCCAGCTCGCCGAGCTGCGTCGCAACGCCGCAGGCGGGTGCTGCGTTGTGATCGCCGCCGCCACGATCACCGCCGACCGGGCAGGCAAGCGCCTGTCGCCCATGGCCGAGCTGGCCGATGCCGGCGTCCGCTGGTTCACTGACGTGGGGCCGCTGGCGGACACCGGGCTGCTGCGCCGAGCCCTACAGTACGCCGGGCCGCTGGGCGGCACCGTGTCGGTGCGCCCGGCCACCGCAGATCTGGGCGGGACCGCTGCCATGGCCGAAGGCGCGGTGTCTGCACGCATGGGCCTGGCCGGGGAACCGGCAGCCTCCGAGGAACTGGCGGCCGGCGCGGCGATCGGCACTGCACGGCTCACCGGCGGACGGCTGCACCTGGACCGCATCAGCGCGGCTCGCACGGTGGAGCTGGTGGCCGCCGCCAAGGCGGAAGGCCTGGACGTCTCCGCGTCCGTTGCCGCCGAGCACCTCCTCTTCACCGATGCCGACGCAGACGGTTACGACACGCTCATGCGGGCCGATCCGCCGTACCGCACCGCAGCCGACCGGACTGCACTGCTGGCCGGCGTCAACGACCGCACCATCGACGCCGTCGTCAGCGGACACTCGCCGGTGCCGCCGCAGGCGAAGGATCTGCCATTCGACGAGGCGCTGCCCGGCGTGGCGGCGCTGGAGACCTGCGCTGCCATCGTGCTCGGTCACCCGGACATCAGCCTGGAAGCGGCGCTGGACGCGCTGGCCTGGCGACCTGCCGAACTGGCAGGCGTCACGCACCTCGGCGGTGGGGCGATCGAGCCCGGCCAGCCGGCGAACCTGGTGGTCTTCGACCTCGACCGACCGTGGACACTGGCCGAACGCGGCTCGGTCTCGATGGCGCGCAACACGCCTCACCGTCATCGCGAGATGAGCGCGATGGTGACGGCGACGGTGGTGGACGGTCGCCTGGTCGTAGCCGACGGCGCGCTGCGCAGCGCTGCCGGTACCGTCGCTGCGCTCGCCGCAGGAACGACCCCATGACCACATCCTCAGACGACTCCGTGGCCCCTGTCCCCGGGGCGCTCGTGCTCACCGATGGCACGACCTTCGAGGGCGAGATGATCGGCGCGCCCATGGCCGGGAACTCAGGGGCTCCGCACGGCATTGCCTCGGGCGAAGTCGTGTTCAACACCGTGATGACCGGCTACCAGGAGGTCATCACCGACCCGTCCTATGCCGGCCAGATCATCGCGTTCACCTATCCCCACATCGGCAACTACGGCACCACGCCGACCGACGCCGAGTCACGCCGGCCGTTCTGTCGCGGCGTGGTCATACGCGACCTTGCCCGCCGCCGATCCAACTGGCGCTCCGATGCCAGCCTCGACGCCTTTCTCGCCCGCCACGGCATCGCCGGCATCGCCGGGGTGGACACCCGTCGCCTGACCCGCCACGTGCGCGACTACGGCGCCATGCCGGGCGCGTTCGGCCCCGCCTCCGACGACGAGGCACTGAGGCGCCTCGCAGCAGCAGCCCGGGCCGAGCCCGGCACCGCCGGCGTCGATCTGGTCAGCGAGGTCACTACCGCCGAGCCCTACACCACAGGCCGCGGGCCATGGCGGGTAGTGGCCTACGACTTGGGCATCAAGCGCGCCATCACCGCCAACCTCGGGCGCATCGCCACCGTCGAGGTCGTCCCGGCGCACACCACTGCGGCTGATGTGCTCGCGCGCGAGCCCGACGGCGTGTTCCTGTCCAACGGTCCCGGTGACCCGCAGATGGCCGGCGACGTCACCGGTGCGCTGAGCGACCTGCTCGGCCGGGTGCCCATCTTCGGCATCTGTCTCGGCCAGCAGGTGCTCGGCCTGGCGCTCGGCGGCCGGTCCTACAAGCTGCCCTTCGGCCACCACGGCGGCAACGTGCCGGTGCGTGACGAGGCCAGCGGCCGCATCGAGATCACCAGCCAGAACCACAACTTTGCCATCGAGTCCGGCTCGGTGCCCGGCGTGGACGAAACCCACATCTGCCTCAACGACGGCTCGCTGGAGGGTTTCGCCTGCCGCGACCTGCCGGCGTTCGCCGTGCAGTACCACCCCGAGGCCAGCCCCGGTCCGCACGACTCGCGCTACCTCTTCGACCGTTTCGCCGATCTCATGGCGAGCTTCCATGGAGGCCCCCGCATGCGCAACGGCAGCGGCGGCCACGGCGCAGGCACTGGCTGCGGAGGAGGGGGCTGATGCCGCGCCGCGACGACATCAGCTCGATCCTCATCATCGGCTCGGGCCCCATCGTGATCGGTCAAGCCTGCGAGTTCGACTACTCGGGAACCCAGGCCTGCCGGGTGCTGCGCGAGGAGGGCTACCGGGTGATCCTGGCCAACTCGAACCCGGCCACGATCATGACCGACCCCGAGTTCGCAGACGCCACCTACGTCGAGCCGCTCGACGCAGCGGTGCTCGAGGCGATCATCGCCCGCGAGCGCCCCGACGCCCTGCTGCCCACGCTCGGCGGGCAGACCGCGCTCAACCTGGCCACCGAGCTCAGCCACAGCGGCGTGCTCGACCGCTACAGCGTCGAGATGATCGGCGCATCGGAGCAGGCCATCGCCACCGCCGAGGACCGTGACCGCTTCCGCCAGGCGATGACCGAGATCGGTCTGCGCTGCGCGCGCTCGGCCATCGCGCACACCATCGAAGAGGCCCACCAGGCAATCGGCGAGATCGGCCTGCCGGTCATCATCCGCCCCGCCTACATCCTGGGCGGCGAGGGGACCGGCTTCGCCAACACCGCTGAGGAGTTCGAAGCAGCCGCCGCCAAGGGTCTCGATGCCAGCCCGATCAGCGAGATCCTCATCGAGCAGTCGGTGCAGGGCTGGAAGGAGTTCGAGCTCGAGGTGATGCGCGACCACGCCGACAACTGCGTGGTCATCTGCTCCATCGAGAACTTCGACGCGATGGGCGTCCACACCGGCGACTCGATCACCGTGGCTCCCACCCAGACGCTGTCCGACGTGGAGTACCAGCAGATGCGCGACGCGGCATTCGCCTGCATGCGCCGCATCGGCGTCGAGACCGGCGGCTCGAACGTGCAGTTCGCCGTCAACCCCGACAACGGCGAGCAGATCATCATCGAGATGAATCCCCGCGTCAGCCGCAGCTCGGCGCTCGCGTCGAAAGCCACCGGCTTCCCGATCGCCAAGATCGCCGCCCGGCTCGCCGTGGGCTACACGCTGGACGAGATCACCAACGACATCACCGGCGAGACCCCCGCCAGCTTCGAGCCGACCATCGACTATGTGGTCACCAAGATCCCCCGCTGGGCCTTTGAGAAGCTGCCCGGAGCGGCGCCGGTGCTCGGGCCGCAGATGCAGTCGGTCGGCGAGGTGATGGCTATCGGCCGCACCTTCCCCGAGAGCCTGCAGAAAGCGCTGCGCAGCCTGGAGCAGGGCCGGTTCGGCCTGAACGCCGACCCGGGCGAGGCGCAGTACGCGCAGCGTTCCACCGTCGAGCTGCTCGAGGCCGTTGGCGTGCCCACGCCCGAGCGCATCTTCGAGATGGGCGAGCTGCTGCGCAGGGGCACCGCGGTCGACGAGATCAGCGCCGCCACCGGCGTGGACCCGTGGTTCGTGGACCAGATGCTCGCGGTCGTCGACGAGCGGGAGGCGCTGGAGGCGGCCGGCGGGCCCAGCAAGCTCGGCCGCCGCGCCTGGCGCCGGGCCAAGCAGCTGGGCTTTGCTGACGCCCAGCTCGCATGGCTGTGGGGGGTGAGCGAGTCTGAGATCAGGGCAGCCCGCCTGCACGAGGGCGTGCGCGCCACATTCAAGACGGTGGATACCTGCGCCGCCGAATTCGACGCCCGCACGCCGTACCACTACTCCACCTACGAGGACGAGGACGAGATCCGCCCCGGCACCCGCCCGCGCATGATCATCCTGGGCTCGGGCCCCAACCGCATCGGCCAGGGCATCGAGTTCGACTACTGCTGCGTGCATGCCAGCTTCGCCCTGCGCGACGCCGGCTACGAGACCGTGATGGTCAACTGCAACCCCGAGACGGTCTCCACCGACTACGACACCTCCGACCGCCTGTACTTCGAGCCGCTCACCACCGAGGACGTCCTCAACATCATCGACGCCGAGGATCCGGTCGGCGTCATCGTCAGCCTCGGCGGGCAGACCCCGCTGAAGCTGGCGTCTGAGCTGCCTGAGGAACTGGTGTGCGGAACGCCGGCGGACTCCATCGACCTGGCCGAGGACCGCGAGCGCTGGAACGCGCTGTGCGCCGAGCTCGCCATCCCGCAGCCGCCGGGCGGCACCGCCGCCGACCCGGCCGAGGCGGCGGCAATCTGCGAGCAGATCGGCTTCCCGGCACTGGTGCGGCCCAGCTACGTGCTGGGCGGCCGTGCCATGACCGTCGTGTACGACCAGGACGAGCTGGCCGCGGCCATGGCCGAGCTGGCGCAGTTCTCCTCGCTGGGGCGCGAGGGCGGGCTGTCGGCCGAGCGGCCCGTGCTGGTCGACCGCTTCCTCGAAGACGCCATCGAGGTGGACGTCGACTCGCTGCGGGACCGCACGGGGGATTGGATGCTCGGCGGCATCATGGAGCACGTCGAGCAGGCAGGCGTGCACTCGGGCGACAGCGCGTGTGCGATCCCGCCGCCGAGCCTGAGCACCGAGACCCAGCAGACGATCGTGTCCTACACCCGCCGGCTGGCCGAGGCGCTGGGCGTCATCGGGCTGCTGAACGTGCAGTTCGCCGTGAAGTCCGGCGAGGTCTTCGTGATCGAGGCCAACCCGCGGGCCTCGCGCACGGTCCCGTTCGTCGCCAAGGCGACCGGCGTGTCGCTCGCGAAGGCTGCTTCGCGCGTGATGGCGGGCGAGACACTGGACGAGCTGGTAGCCGCCGGGATGCTGCCCGGGTGGGCCTGCAATGGCCAGCTGCCCGCCACGGCGAGCATGCCGCGCCATGTCTCGGTGAAGGAAGCCGTGCTGCCGTTCGGCCGGTTCCCCTCGGTGGACACCGTGCTCGGTCCCGAGATGCGCTCGACCGGCGAGGTCATGGGCATCGACGCCACCTTCGGGCTGGCATTCGCCAAGAGCCAGATTGCGGCGGGAGACGCGCTGCCGTCGGGCGGCACTGTGCTGCTCACGCTCGCCGACCGCGACAAGCCCGAGGGGCTCGAAGCAGCGCGCGTGCTGAGAGGGCTGGGCTTCGAGATTGCGGCGACTGCGGGCACTGCGGAGTACCTGCGCGCCCGCGACGTGGCTGTCGCGGTCGAGGTGGCGAAACTGTCCGTCGACGGCCGCGAGACATCGCCCGGCGAGGACTCCGTGCAGCTCATCGCCGCAGGGCGGATCGACCTGGTCGTCAACACCCCGCGGGGGCGGGGTGCGGTGCTCGACGGCCGTCACATCCGGGCGGCCGCCCGGGCGCATCACATCCCGTGCCTGACCACGGTGGCCGCCGCACGCGCTGCCGCGACGGGCCTGCGCGAGTGGCTCGCCAGCGAACTGCAGGTGCGCCCGCTGCAGGAGTTCCACGCAGAGCTCGATGCGTCGATGCGACGCAGCCGTGTCTGAATCGCCGCCCCGGGCTGTGCCGCGCGGGGGCGTCGACATGACCGTGCGAGTCGGCGGCGTGGAGCTGCCCAATCCGGTGATGACGGCGTCCGGCACGGCCGGCTACGGCACCGAGATCGGCGCGTACGTCGACCTTGCCTCGCTGGGCGCCGTGGTGACCAAGTCCCTGTCGCCGTTCGAGTGGGCCGGCAACCCGGCGCCGCGCGTGGTGGGCACGCCCGCTGGGATGCTCAATGCAGTGGGCCTGCAGAACCCCGGGGCGGGGGCGTGGCTCGACAGCGAACTGCCGCGCCTGCGTCGCACCGGCGCCCGCGTGGTGGCCAGCATCTGGGGCCGCACCGTGGCCGACTACGCCTCCGCGGCGGCGACGCTCGCCGGTGCCGGCCTCACGGCACTGGAGGCGAACGTGAGCTGCCCGAACCTCGAGGGCAGAGGCCAGATGTTCGCTTGCGATGCCGTCGCAACCGCCGAGGCTGTCAGCGCCTCAACTGCTGCGGGTGTGCCCGTGTGGGCCAAGCTGACGCCGAATGTGACGGACCTGGTCGAGATCGCCGAAGCGGCTCTGGGCGCGGGGGCCCACGCGCTCACGCTCATCAACACCGTTTTCGGGATGTCCATCGACCCAGCCACTGCACAGCCCACGCTCGGCAACGGCGGCGGCGGGCTGTCGGGCCCGGCCATCCGGCCCGTGGCGGTGAGAGCCATCTACGACGTCCGCGCGGCGCTCGGCGACGTGCCGATCGTGGGCGTCGGCGGGGTGGCGAAGGGCGAGCACGCCGTGGAGCTCATGGCGGCGGGCGCCTGTGCGGTCCAGGTGGGGACGGCGTCGTTCTGGGACCCGCGAGCGCCCAGCAGCGTGCTCAACGAGCTGCGGCGCTGGTGCGAGCGGCACGGCATCGGCGCTGCCGCTGAGCTGACGGGGCGCGCGCACCGGTCGGGCGACGACCGCACACCATGACCGCGCGCGAGCGGCTGGCCCTGGCGCTCGATGTGCCCGACCGGGCGGCTGCCATGGCGCTGGTGGAGCGCTTCGCTTCCGACTTCGGCGTCATGAAGGTCGGCCTGGAGCTGTTCACCGCCGAGGGTCCCGCCCTCGTCCGCGACATCGTGGCAGCGGGCAACCGCGTGTTCCTGGACATCAAGCTGCACGACATCCCCAACACTGTGGAGCAGGCAGCGCGACGCGCCGGCGAGCTGGGGGTGTGGCTGCTCACCCTGCACACCCAGGGCGGTCCGGACATGCTGGCCGCGGGCGCCCGGGGCCTGCGCGAGGGCGCTGCCAGTGCACGCCGCGGTGCCGCTGCTGAGGGCTCGGGCGCTGGCGGCGCGGGTCCGAACGCCGATGCGCCGATCGCACTCGGCGTCACCGTGCTCACATCAGACGCGGACGCCCCGCCGGAGGTGCTGAAGGAGCGCGCGCTGCTGGCCCAGCGAGCCGGTTGTGGCGGCCTCGTGTGCGCCGCTCCGGACCTGCCCGCTGTCTCGGCGGCGGCTCCCGGACTGCTCCGTGTCGTCCCCGGCATCCGTCCTGCCGGGGCGGCGCAGGCAGATCAGCGCCGTGTCGCCACCCCCGCTGCGGCCATTGCCGCCGGTGCCGACGTGCTCGTCATCGGCCGGGCCGTCACGGCTGCGCCCGATCCGGACGCTGCGGCGGCAGCCATCGTTGCCGAAGTGACCGCCGAGCTGGGTGCGTCGTAGCACTCAGTCCCTGCTGAGCCCGGTGTCCCTAGGGGCTATCTGCCGCGTAGCTACACTGCACCACAATGAGTCCGCTGCCTGAACTGAGTGACGAGCAGCGTGCCGAGGCGCTGGCCAAGGCCAAGGAGGCCCGCGAGGTCCGCGCAAACGTCAAGCATCGGTTGAAGATGGGCTTGCTCACCTTCGACGAGTTGCTGGCCGAAGCTGACCGTGTCGAGAACGTCGGCAAGCTCAAGGCACTGGCTGCCTTGGAGTCGATGCCCGGTCTCGGCAAGGTCAAGGCTCGCCGCCTGATGGCTGAGATTGGCATCGCCGACAACCGGCGGCTGCGAGGTCTCGGCGAGACACAGCGGCGCCGTTTGAGCGAGCATTTCGCACAGGATTCCGCCCCGGACGCGTGAATACCGTCGCATGACCGACCCGGCGCCCACCGGCGCTGCGAATTCCACCGCGTCTTGGGACGTCACGCTGTACGTGGTGTGCGGACCGGGCGGGGCCGGCAAGGGCACGATTGTGGCCGAGCTGGTGGCGCGGGACCCGACGCTGCTGCTGAGCCGGTCCTGGACGACACGCCCCCGCCGGGTCGGCGAGCCGGCCGAGGCCTACACGTTCGTGACGGCCGACGACTTCGAAGCCCGCATCTCTGCCGGCGGGTTCCTGGAGTGGGCGGACTTCTTCGAGTACCGCTACGGCACCCCCATGCCGCCTCCCGATCTCGACCGCGATCTGGTGCTCGAGATCGACGTGCAGGGAGCGGTGTCGGTGCGCAACCGCGATCCGTCGGCCTTGGTCATCATGGTGCTGCCGCCGAGCCGCGCCGAGCAGGAACGACGCATGCGCCGCCGGGGCGACCCCGACTCAGAAGTGGCGCGCCGGCTCGCCAAGGCCGACGAAGAACTGCCGGTCGGTTACCGCATGGCCGACCTGATCGTGGTGAACCGGGACATCTCCAGCACGGTGGGCGAGATCGCCGCATTCGTGGACCGCACCCGGTCCCGCCGGTAGCCTTCACGCTGCGATGACTGAGTCAACCGACACCATGATCACACCAGGTCTCGAAGACCTGCTCTCCAAGGTCGACTCCAAGTTCACCTTGGTGAGCCTGGCGGCCATGCGGTCGCGGCAGATCAACTCGTACTACAACCAGCTCGACGGCGGAATCGGCTCGGTTGTGCCGCCGCAGGTGGCGTCGGTTGCTCGCAAGCCGCTGTCCATCGCCTTCGAGGAGATCGACGCCGACAAGATCACGTTCGAGCGATTCGACCCCGAGGAGCGGGCACGGCTGGAAGCCGAAGCGCTCGCGGCCGCGGAGGCTGATGCCGCGATGCTCGAGGTCGTTCCCGACATCGAGGACTAGCTTGCCTGCCCCTGCGTCGTCGCCCTTTGCCGGGCGCCGCGTGGTACTCGGCGTCAGCGGCGGCATCGCCGCGTACAAGGCCGTCATTCTGTGCAGGCTGATGATGGACGCCGGCGCCCACGTCGTCCCCGTGATGACCGCCGCGGCGCAGCGTTTCGTGGGCAGGGCCACGTTCGATGCCCTGGCCAGCGAGCGCGTCCAGACATCGATCTTCGGCGAGGACGACCCCATCCCGCACACGACCCTGGGCCAGACGGCCGATGTGATCGTCGTGGCACCCGCGACGGCGCGGGTCATCGGGAGCTACGCCGCGGGCATATCCGACGGCTTGCTCACCGCCACGCTGCTCGCCACGCGGGCGCCGGTCGTGGTGTGCCCGGCCATGCACACCGAGATGTGGGAGCACGATGCGGTGCAGCACAACATCGAGGTGCTCACCAAGCGGGGCACCCACATCGTCGTGCCCGAAGCGGGCCGGCTCGCCGGCGGGGATGTCGGCACCGGCCGCCTCGCCGAGCCGGCCACGATCTTCGCGGCTGTGGAGGCCGTGCTCGCCGGGCTGCCCGAGCCCGATCCCGCCCACCAGCCGCCGTCGCCACGCCGCGACTTCGCGGGCGTCAGCGTGACCGTCACTGCCGGCGGCACCCGCGAGGCCATCGACCCGGTTCGCTTCATCGCCAACCGGTCGTCGGGCAAGCAGGGTTACGCCATCGCCACCGCTGCCCGGGATCGCGGCGCAGACGTCACCTTGGTGACCAGCGCCCCGCTGCCGCCGCCCGAGGGCATACGTGAGGTGCGCGTCACCTCGGCGGCCGAGATGGACGCCGCTGTGGCGGCACACGCGGACGCGGACGTGATCGTCATGGCAGCGGCAGTGGCCGATTTCCGTCCTGCGGAGGCGGCCCCGCAGAAGATCAAGAAGGGCAGTGCGGGCGAGGGTGAGCAGGCGCCGGTCATCGTGCTCGAGCACACCAAGGACATCCTCGCTGGCCTGGGGGCCAGCAAACCGCACGGACAGATCCTGGTCGGCTTCGCGGCCGAGACCGCTGACGTGCTCGAGAACGCGGGGCAGAAGCTGTCTCGCAAGAACCTTGACGTGATGGTGGCGAACGACGTCTCGGCGGCCGGCGCAGGATTCGCTCACGACACCAACATCGTGACCATCCTGCTGGCCGACGGCACCATGCGACCGCTGCCGATCTGCTCCAAGCGCGAGGTGGCCGACGCTGTGCTCGACACGGTGGTCGAACTCCGTACCTGACTGGCCGCAGGGTTTCGGCTCCGTCCGTCTAGCCTTGCCGCGCTGCTGCATACAGCAGTGCGGCAGGCCTGCACGACTGGCCGATCACGATCGAATCTGGAGCCTCGGTGAGCCAGTGGACCTTCACCTCAGAATCGGTGACCGAAGGCCATCCCGACAAGATGGCCGACCAGATCTCCGACGCCATCCTGGATGCGCTGATCGCTGAAGATCGGCACGCCCGCGTCGCCGTCGAGACGCTGGTCACTACCGGTCTCGTCGTGGTGGCCGGCGAGGTGTCCACCGAGGCGTACGTCGACATCCCGAAGGTCGTGCGGTCGACGATTACCGGCATCGGTTACGACCACGGGGAACTGGGATTCGACGGCAACACCTGCGGTGTGATGATCGCCCTGGACGAGCAATCGCCCGAGATCACCACGGGGGTCTTCGGAAGCTCGGAAGCAGCGGCGACCGAGGACGTCATTCCCGAGCAGGGCGCGGGCGACCAAGGAATGATGTTCGGCTACGCCTGCCGGGAAACCGATGCGTTCATGCCCCTGCCGATCCATGTGGCTCACCGCATGGCCGAGCAGCTCACCGAGGCGCGCCGGTCGGGGCGCATCCCGTACCTGCGCCCGGACGGCAAGACGCAGGTGAGCTTCGAGTACCGCGACGGCGAGCCGATCGGGCTTCGCACGGTTGTCGTTTCCGCCCAGCACCGGGACGGCATCGAGATCGACGGAATGATGCGCCCCGACTTGCTCGAGCACGTCATCGGTCCCACGCTGCCCGCCCAGTTCGCGGACGATGAATTCGAGCTGCTGGTGAATCCGTCCGGCAGCTTCGTCAGCGGGGGGCCGGTCG
The DNA here is from genome assembly GCF_965208555.1 of Candidatus Poriferisodalis sp. Taxonomy (GTDB): domain Bacteria; phylum Actinomycetota; class Acidimicrobiia; order Acidimicrobiales; family Poriferisodalaceae; genus Poriferisodalis. The sequence continues at coordinate 3,064,156 of NZ_OZ242342.1, forward strand.
CCGACGCCGGACTGACCGGGCGCAAGATCATCGTCGACACCTACGGCGGCTACGCCCGTCACGGCGGGGGAGCGTTCAGCGGCAAAGACCCTTCCAAGGTGGACCGGTCGGCGGCGTACGGCGCTCGCTGGGTCGCGAAGAACATCGTGGCCTCCGGCGCGGCTGATCGATGCGAGATCCAGGTGGCGTACGCCATCGGTCGTGCGGAGCCGGTCTCGCTGCTCACCGAGACGTTCGGGACATCCCATGTGGACCCCGATGCCATCGCCTCGGCAGTGACCGAAGTGTTCGATCTGCGGCCTGCGGCGCTGCTGGCCGACTTGAATCTGCGCCAGCCCATCTACAAGACCACGGCCGCCTACGGCCACTTCGGCCGGCCTTCTGATGGCCTGACGTTCCCCTGGGAGCAGCTCAACCGCGTCGACGATCTCAAGTCCGCGCTGGGCCTGTAACCCAGAGGCGCGACTGCGCCCAGCCGAGGCACCACCGGTTCCCGCACTGGCTGCGGGGTTGGGGGAGCGACGCTCGGCCTCTGGGCGGGGCGGGGCAGACTGCAACGATGCAGCAGGCGGTGCGGGTGCTGGTCGACGAGCCGGCCATCGATCGCGAGTTCACGTATTTGCTGCCGCCGGAACTCGCCTCGGGCCGTGTGAAGGTCACCGTCGGCACCGTCGTGCGGGTGGTGCTCAATCGTCGCCGCCTGCGTGGCTGGGTGACGGCGCTCCATGCGGCAGCACCCACGGGTCGCGAACTGGTGCCGATCAGCGGCGTCGTCGGTGTCGGCCCGCCGCCGCACGTGGTCGAATTGGCCGGATGGGCAGCGTGGCGCTGGGCAGGCACCCGGGCCCACTTCATGCGAACTGCCAGCTCCGACCGCGTCGTCGCCGGAGTGCCGAACGAGCCTGCAAGCTGGCCGGCGATCCCACCGTCTCTCTCGTCAGGCGGGCTCGCAGACGATGGCTCGGCCGCAGTCGCCGGCGGGCCCGCGGGATCAGGCAGGCCCGATGGCATCAGCACGCCCGAGTGGGCACAGCTGGCCTGGGCGAGGGACCAGCCGGTTCCGGGGGCGGTCCGGTTGGGACCGTGTGCCGACGAGTGGCCGCTGGTCACCGAGGCACTGCGGCATGGCCGCTTGCTGGTGCTCGTTCCTACTGTGGCGTGGGCTGCCAAGCTCGCGGGCCGGTTGCGCCGGGCGGGCGTGGAGACTGCACTGGCGCCGCGCGACTGGGCACGGGCAGCCGTGGCGCATGCCGTCGTCGGCACGCGTTCGGCGGCCTGGGCCCCGTGCGGTCGACTCGACGCGGTGCTGGTGCTCGACGAGCATGACGAGGCCTACCAGTCTGAGGCTGCGCCCACATGGAATGCCCGAGAGGTGGCCATCGAGCGAGCCCGCCGCGATGGCGCTCGCTGCCTGCTTGCCGGGCCGATGCCCTCGCCCGATGCTCTTGCACATTGCGGACAAGCCGCTGGAAAGGCTGAGCTGGCGGTCATCACCGCGGCGCGTCCGGCCGAGCGTGACGCCTGGCCGCGGGTGCAGATCGCCGATCGCCGGCGCGACGACCCCGCAACGGGGGAGTGGTGCGGCGAAGCCCTCGCCGATCTGCTGCGCGCTGGCAGCCGCGTCGTATGCGTGCTGAACCGCACGGGACGTGCGCGCTTGGCCTACTGCAACTCTTGCGGCGAGTTGGCGCGCTCGCGCGCTACCGGTCGCGCGTTGCGGCTGGACAAGCAGCAGTTCACCGATCCCGACTCGGGCGAGACCCGGCCGGCGGTGTGCGAGTCGTGCGGTGCGACGAGATTCCGGCGCGCCCGGGTCGGCGTCAAGGGCGTGGCTGCCGAGATGGAGCGCCTCACGCAGCGTCGTGTCGTACAGGTGATCGGCGAGGGCGTTCGACGCGAGTCGGACACTGGTGACGGCGGACCCCAGGCGGGTCTGCCGACCAGCACCGAAGCAGCGCTGTACATCGGCACCGAAGCGGCACTCCACCGCGTGCGCTCGGCGGACACCGTGGCCTTCGTGGACTTCGACCAAGAACTGATGGCACCCCGCTACCGAGCCGCTGAGGAGGCATTCGCGTTGCTGGTGCGCGCTGCGCGGCTGGTCGGACCGCGTTCGGCCGGCGGCCGGATCCTCGTGCAGACCCGCCTGCCCGCTCACCCGGTGCTCGTCGCCGCGGCCGATTCCGATCCGGGCGACTGGATCCGCAGCGAGTACGAGCGCAGGGCTCAGATGCGCCAGCCGCCGGCCTCAGCGTGGGCGCTCGTGTCCGGCGTCGCGGCGCCCGGCTACATCGAGAACCTGTCGGCCAGCCCGCAAGCGGGAGCGCTCGACATCGCCGGACCAGCCGACGGGACGTGGCGCATCCGCAGCGACGATCGCGCTGCGCTGCTGGATGCCTTGGTCGATGCCGAGCGCCCCAGCGGGCGGTTGCGGGTCGCTGTGGACCCGATGCGAGCGTGACCGGGCGGATCACGCTGCAGCGCTGCTCAGTGCGTTCCGAGTGGCCGTCCCCCGTCCACGGGAATCACTGCTCCGGTGGTGAGCGGCAGGTCATGCACCACCGCGCTCACTGCCGCGGCCACATCGTCGGGCGTCGCGAGCCGGCCCAGCGGGGTGGCGTCGCGTTGCACGTCGAGCACGCCGGCGGGCATGCGGCTCGCGTACTCGCCCAGCACCCATCCGGGAGACACCGAGACCATCCGGATCTGCGGCGCCAGCGCCCGACCAAGCGAGCGCGTCATGCTGTCCAGCGCAGCCTTCGAGGCGCAATAGGCGACATTGGAGCCCTGTCCGGTGACCGCCGACACCGACGAGATGTTCACGACCACCGGGCTGGGCGCGGCCTCGAGCAGGGGTCGCAGCGCGCGGACGGTGGCGAACGGGCCACGCCAGTTGGTCGCGAAGATGCGGTCGATCAACTCGTCGTCGAGGTCGTCCAGATCATCGTGCGGTACCGGTCGCGTCACCCCGGCACAGTTGACGAGCACATCTACACGGCCCGGGCCGTCGGCGAGCAGATTTGCGAGAGCAGCGAGCGATGTGGGTTCGAGCACCGAGATCTGCGCGGCACGGTGCCCGCTGCCCGCGAGCCCGGCGACCAGCTGGGTGGCCCGCTCAGCGGCCGAGTGATAGCCGGCAACGACACACAGGCCATCCGCCGCCAGCCGCACCGCAATCGCTGAGCCGATGCCGCCGCTGGCACCGGTGACAACGGCGATGCCCGGATCGCCCACCGTGCTCACGCCCGAGCCGCGGCCAAGTCGCCGTACCGACGCACCCGGATGTCGGCCTGCGCCTGATGGCCCGCGAAGTTCTCGATGGCGCACAAGCGGCTGCAGTACTCGCCGATCAGCACGCTTGACGCCGGATCCGTCACCCGCTGGTAGGTCACGGTCTTGAGGAACTTGCCGACCCACAGTCCGCCCGTGTAGCGGGCCGCTCCCTGAGTCGGCAGGGTGTGATTGGTGCCGATCACCTTGTCGCCGAACGACACGTTCGTCATCGGTCCCAGGAACAGCGCTCCGTAGTTCGTCAGGTTCTCCAAGAAGAAATCGTCGTCTCCGGTCATGACCTGCACATGCTCGAACGCCAGCTCGTTGGCCAGATCCAGCATTTCCCGGGCGTCGCCGCACACGATGACCCGGCCGTAGTCGGCCCACGCCACCGATGCGATGTCTGCAGTCGGCAGGGTGCTGAGCTGTCGCTCCACCTCGGCGAGCGTGTCGATGCCCAGCTGCCGGGATGTCGTCAGCAGCACGGCCGGCGACGTGGGACCATGCTCGGCCTGACCAAGCAGGTCGGTGGCGCACATCTCGCCGTCCACCGTCTCGTCGGCCAGCAGCAGCGTCTCAGTCGGCCCGGCGAGCAGATCGATGCCGACGCGCCCGTACAGCTGCCGCTTGGCCTCGGCCACGAACGCATTGCCCGGCCCGACCAGCACATCGGTCTTGTCGACGAACTCGGTGCCGAGCGCCAACGAGGCCACGGCCTGCACACCGCCCAGCAGGTAGATCTCATCGGCACCTGCAAGGTGCATCGCCGCGACGGTCTCCGCGGGAACGCCGCCGTTCAGCGGGGGAGTGCAGGCTGCCACTCTCGGCACTCCGGCCACCTTCGCGGTCAGCACGCTCATGTGTGCAGAGGCCACCATCGGGTACCGCCCGCCGGGCACGTACGCCCCCACGGAACCCACCGGTATGTGCTTGTGGCCCAGCATCACGCCCGGCAGCGTCTCCACCTCGACATCGCCCAGCGATGCGAGCTGGGCTTCGGCGAAGTTGCGGATCTGGGTCTGGGCGAAGCGAATGTCGCCAAGAGTGCCGGGGTCGACACCGTGGATGATCTCGTCGATCTGCTCAGCACTCAGGCGGAACTCCCCGGGCGACCAACCGTCGAATTCCTCCGACATCTCGCGCACCGCCTGCTCGCCTCGTTCTGCGATGGTGTCGATCAGGGAGCTGACACGCTCGGCCAGTGCAGGATCGGCTCCGTGGGCGCCCTTGGATGTTGCCTCTTTCAGGATCTCCGCCATCGGCCCTCCGCCCTGACTTGCTCGGACATCACAACGGCGGCCGAGCCTAGGACTCAGCCTCCGGGATCGAGCGCCGAATGGGCCCGCGAGCGCAGCGGTAGCCTGCGAAATCGATGGGAGGCGCTTTCGAGATCCGGCTGATGGGCGACCCCGTACTGCGCCAGCGGGCCGCCGAGATCACCGACATCGACGGTCGTGTGGCGCGCATGGTGGACGACATGCTGCCTGCGATGTACGACGCCGAGGGCATCGGCCTCGCGGCGCCGCAGGTGGGCATCCAGCGTCGGCTGTTCGTCTTCGACCTCTATGAAGGCGACGGCCCCCAGACGCTCATCAATCCCGAGATAGTCGAGAGCGATGGCGAGTGGACCTACACCGAGGGATGCCTGTCGGTGCCGGGCCTGACCTTCGAGATCGTGCGGCCGAAGCAGGTGCACATCGTCGGGCGTGACCTCGATGGCAATGAGGTCAGCATCGAGGCCGACGAGCTGCTGGCCCGGCTGTTCCAGCACGAGCTCGACCACCTCGACGGCGTGCTGCTCGTCGATCATCTCACCAAGGCCGAGCGCAAGGAAGCCCTGCGCGACTGGCGCACCCAGCTCGCGCAGCTGCAGTCCGGCGTGAACGGACCAGCGTCGAACGGTCCCGTCCCGCTCGTGGGCCGCAGCACGGCAGACGGCTGAAGCAGTTCGAGCCGAAGCAGACCGTCTACGTGGACAGCGAGGCCCCGCAGACCCGGCAGCCGCCCTCCGTCCCGCCGTGTCCTCGCCGCGTGGCGTTCGCGGGCACACCCGACGACGCCGTGCCGACGCTGCGAGCGCTCGCCGGGGCGGGCTTCGAGATCCCCGTCGTAGTCACCGGCGCCCCGCGTCGCCGCAGCCGCCGAGGCAGCGATGCGCCGAGCCCTGTGGGCGCAGCCGCGGCAGAGATCGGGCTGGCGGTGAGTCACGAGCCGGCAGATCTCGTGAGCTGTGGCGCCGACTGCGCCGTCGTGGTCGCCTTCGGGCAGCTCATCGCCGCCGAGCTGCTCGCGGTGACGCCGATGCTCAACCTGCACTTCTCGCTGCTGCCTCGCTGGCGCGGCGCCGCCCCGATTGAGCGGGCGCTGCTGGCGGGCGACGATCGCACGGGTGTGTCGCTCATGGCGCTGGAGCCCTCGCTCGACACGGGGCCCGTCTACTGGCAGCACGAGGCGCCCATCGGCCTCGCCGACACAGCGGCGGGCCTGCGCGGGCGTCTCGCCAGCGAGGGGGCAGACCGTCTCGCGGCATCGCTGGCAGAGGGGCTGCCCACACCGCAGCCCCAGTCGGGCACCCCGACCTACGCCCGCAAGCTCACGACGGAGGATCGGCGGATCGACTGGTCACAGCCGGCGGTCTTCATCGACCGCCAGATCCGGGTCGGCGGCGCATGGACCACGCTCGACGGCGAGCGCTTCATCATCCGTGCGGGCCGACCGGCCGATTCGTCGCGAGACGCAGTCCACGATGCCCCGCCCGAGAGCGCCGCTGCTCACGATGGCCCGCCGGGCACGCTCGCCGGCGACGCTGTAGCGACCGGCCACGGGCTCATCCGCTTGGCGACTGTTCAGCCCGCCGGCCGAGGCGCCATCGACGCGCACGCCTGGCTGCGTGGCGCCCGCCTGCCCGACGGTGCCCGCTTCGATTGAGCAGCGAGGGCAGGCCCGCCGCCTCGGCGGTCGGTCCCGTAGCGTGACCGGATGCGCATCGGCTTGATCTCGGACACGCACATCCCCGAGGCCGCGCCGGAGCTGTGGCCCGAGGCGTACGCAGCAATGGACGGGTGCGACGCCATCCTGCATGCGGGGGACATCTACGACATCTCTGTCGTCGACCGGCTCAACGAGATCGCTCCTACCTGGGCGGCCCGCGGCAACGGCGACGACGGCTCGTCGGGCCGTGACGTCCAGCCCGACCATCCGCTGCTGGCCAACGCCTGGGCGCACACCTTCGACGGCGTGCGCATCGGCCTCACCCACCACCTGCCGGTGCCGGAGCTGTCGTTCTATTCCGTGGCCGACGCCATCGAGCGGCATTTCGGTGCCGACGAGCGGCTCGACGTGTGCGTGTACGGAGACACGCACGTCCATCGCATCGACACGCTGTCGGGCGTGCTGTGCGTGAACCCCGGCTCGCCGACGTTCCCCCGCAATCTCAGTGCGCAGCTCGGCACGGTCGGCTATCTCGACATCGCCGACGGCATCGCCACGCCCTCGCTGTGGCAGCTCACCCCCGACGGCCTCGAGCCCACCGAGTCCTGGGACTACGTCTAGACGCCAACGGGGCCCGACTGCAGATCGGGGCCAGAGCGACGTTTTCGCGGGCGCAAGTAGTGTGCGGCGAGTCTGGGCGAAGGCGAAGGGGACGCATCAATGGCCGACGACTCTGCAAGCGACAAGGACGCATGGCTCGCAGCCACCATCGAGCAGCCGATCGACGCCGACGAGGAGATCGTCGATCCGCATCACCACCTGTGGGACTTCCCGGCGGGCACCTACTTGGTGCCCGAACTGCACGCTGACACCGGCGCGGGCCACAACGTCACCCAGACGGTGTTTGTGGAGTGCGCTGCTGGCTACTACACGAGCGGTCCTGAGCACCTGCGACCGGTCGGCGAGACCGAGTTCGTGCGGGAACAGGCGGCGATCTCTGCCGAGGCCGACGGCGCGACGATCTCGGCCATCGTCAGCTTCGCCGACCTGACGCTCGGCAACGCCGTCGAAGAGGTGCTGGCCGCACACGACGAGGCAGGCGAGGGGCTGTTCCGCGGCATCCGTCACGCCAGCGCCTGGGACGGCAGCGACCAGATCCGCGAGAGCCACACCAAACCGCCGCCCGAGCTGCTGGCGGACCCGGACTTCCGGGCGGGCTACGCAACGCTGGGCCGGATGGGCTTCAGCTTCGACGGCTGGATGTTCCACCCGCAGGTCGCTGAGCTTGTTGGGCTCGTTCACGCCGTGCCCGACACGCCCGTCGTGCTGGATCACCTCGGCGGGCCGTTGGGCATCGGCCCCTACGCCGACCGCCGTGATGAGGTGCGCGCTGTGGTGCGGCCGGCGCTCGAGGCGCTCGCCCGCCACTCCCAGGTCACCGTCAAGGTGGGCGGCATCGGCATGAGCATCTACGGCGTCGGCTTCAAGCGGCTGCCCCAAGCGCCCTCGTCGGAGCACGTCGCAGCAACCTGGAGCGACGACATTCGCCACGCCATCGAGACCTTCGGGCCGGATCGCTGCATGTTCGAGAGCAACTTCCCGGTCGACAAGCAGGGCTGCTCGTACACCGTGCTGTTCAACGCCTTCCAGCGAATCTGCGACCAGGCCGGCTACACGCCCTCAGAACGTGCCGACTTGTTTGCGGGCACCGCCCGCCGCTCCTACCGCGTCGATCCGCCGGCGTAGTCCGGCAGCCCGATCTGGGAGCGAGCTAGGTCAGGCCGACGCCTTCGTGGGGCAGCGTCGCCCACTGGGTGTCGTCGTGCCCGTACAGCAAGCGGCAGCCCTCGTCGTCGCGCATCGACTTCAGGCGTTGCATCGATTCGAGCTGCATGTCGTGGTTGAACCCGAACGGCGGCAGCAGCATCCGGTCCAGCACGTCCTCCCAGTAGACGCAGTCGCCGGTGAGCACCACAGGGCCGCTGTCCAATTCCACGCGCAGTGACTGGTGGCCGGCGGTGTGCCCCGGCGTGGGGATGCAGGTCACCGAACCGTCGCCGAACACGTCGTGCTCACCGTCGATGAGCAGCACGTCGTGGCCGAGGTCGAAGTCTTCGGGCTTGTACACCTCGTACTCGATGAGCTTGGGGTGATGCCCCGACTCCCACTCGGCCCGCTGGCAGATCAGCCGGGCGTTGGGCAGCAGCTCGGTGCCGCCGCAGTGGTCGAAGTGCAGGTGGCTGAAGATGGCGAACGTCAGCTCGTCCGGGTCGACATCGACGCTGCGCAGCCGGGCCGACACTTCGTCGTCTGATGAGTAGTCCGCCTCAAAGGACTTCGCGAGCAGCGGGTAGCGGGTGCCGACGCCGTCCTGCACCTGTGGGTGCATGCCGGTGTCGAACACCAGCGTCTGGCCGCTGGGATGGCGTACCAGCCAGCTCGGAATCGGCAGCCGCACATTGCCGGGGGCATCGGCGATGACAGACGCCGTCGCGGTCGACAACCAGCCGCATTCGAGCGGCACCAGCGAGAGCTGAGTCATGCGCTGTGTCTCCTTCGCGCCACCTCAGGCGCTGTATCTCATTCGCGCCTTGTCAGGCGCCGAAGCCCTTGCTCATGGGACGGTGATCGGGGAAGTCGGGGTCGCGCTGTTCCATCTGGGCCCGGAAGGCTTCTCCCATGTCGTCGGTGTCGAACATCGCGGCGTTCCAGGTGGCGATGTACTCGAGCCCGTCAGCCACTGAGTGATCGCGGCTGAAGTTCATCGACTGCTTCGTGCCCCAGATCGCCATCGGGCTCTTCGAGGCGATCTCCGCTGCGATGTCGTCGACCGCTTTCATCATCGAGTCGTGGTCGTCGTACACGGCGTTCACGAAGCCCCGGTCGAGCGCCTCTTCGGCGCTCATGCGACGACCGGTGAAGGCCAGCTCGCGCACGACGCCCTCCGGCACCAGCTTGGGCATGCGCTGCAGCGTTCCCACGTCGGCGGTCATGCCGATGTTGATCTCCTGGATCGAGAAGAACGCGTCCTGGGTGGCGTAGCGAAGATCGCAGGCCGAAACCATGTCCACCCCGCCGCCGACGCACGCACCCTGAATGGCGGCAATGACCGGCAGCCGGCTCTGCTCGAAGGCGTTGAACGTCTGCTGCGCACGCAACGCGGTGTCGCGGAACTGCGCTCGTGTCCGGCTGCTGTGCCCGCCGCCGACGCCGCTGGATGGTTCGTCGAAATCGCCGAACACTGCGAGATCCATGCCCGAGCAGAAGTGGCGACCGATCGCCGAGAGCACTACAACCCGAGCGTCTGTGCCGGAGGAGATCTCGTCGGTGATCTGGGGCAGCTCCCTCCAGAACTCCAGGATCATCGAGTTGGCCTTCTCGGGGCGCTTCATGACCAGGCGAGCGATGTGGTCGCTCACCTCGACGTCGAAGCAGGTGTAGTCGGATCCGGTCATTGGCTCGTCCCTCCGGTCGTGCTCGCAGTTCGAGCTCGCACAAGTCAAGCGCGTGAACGGCGAGCCTGCTTCGATATGCAGGCTGGGCTGGAGGGTCGATGCACGACGAGACTGCCGCAGAGGCGCCGCTCGCCGGCATACAGGTCGTCGAGATGACGATGTACGTGCAAGGCCCGACAAGCGGCCTCACCTTGGCATCGCTCGGCGCGGACGTCATCAAGATCGAGCAGGTGGGCCAGGCCGACTACTTGCGCAGCTTCACCAGCCTGTTCGGCGTGACCTTCGACGAACGCGGCCAAGAATGGCTGTACGGATCCGTCAACCGGAACAAGCGATCTTTGGTGCTGGACATTGCTTCGGAAGCAGGCCGCCCGGTATTCGAGCGCTTGATCGGCGGCGCCGATGCATTCATCACCAACTTGCGGGCCGCCGGTCTCGCCCGCTACGGCGCAGATGCCGACACGCTGCTCGCGATCAATCCCCAGCTGGTGTACTGCCGGGGCGGCGGGTTCGGTCTGCGAGGCGAGCTGGCCGAAGACCTCTGCCAGGACACCGTGGGCATGGCGCACGCCGGCTTCATGGATGCGATCGCGCCCACCGACGAACCCACCTATCCGCCGGGCGCGCTCAGCGACATCCTGACGGGATCCAACATGGCCTCGGCCGTGATGGCCGGGCTGATCAAGCGTGCGCGCACCGGCAAGGGCTGCGTGGTGGGCACCTCGCAGACCCAGGCGCTGCTCTGGCTGACCAGCCAGGCCGTGGGCGTCGCTGCGAACGTGGGTCAGCGCATGGATCGCTTCGATGTCTCCGGAGCCTGGAACCCGCTGTTCACGGTGTACGAGACGGCGGACGGCTGGATCGCGCTTGCCGTGTTGCAGGAGGCGCAGTGGGAGGGGCTGGCCCACGCCGTCGGCATCGAGTCGTGGCTGGACGATCCGCGGTTTGCGACCTTCGAGGACGTGATCGCCAACCGTGACGACTTCACGCCGCTGTTCGCCGAGCACATGAAGACCGACACCACCGAGGTCTGGTGGCGCACGATCCGGGGATGCGGGGCCTGGGTGTCGCCGGTGAATCGCGTCACGGACATCGCGAACAACCCGGACATCCTGGCCAACGAGTACATGGTGACCTTCGACGACGGCTTCGTCGGCCCGCCGGCCATGTTCGATGTGGACGACTTCCGGGGTGTGCGCGGCGGTACCGCCGACTACGGCGAGCACACCGACGAAATCCTGTGCGAACTGGGCTACAGCGACGACGAAGTGCTCGACCTGCGAGTCGCCGGCGCCGTCTGGTAGCCGCGCTCGTCCCCGGGTGCCAGCGTTACAGCATCACGCCGAACAGCAGCGCCGTCAGGCCGCACAGCAGTGACACGCCGGCGCCGGCGCCCCGCTTGGCCACGTTGTCGCCGGCGTTCTGATGCACCAGCGCACCCACGCCGGAGATCAGCACGAGCAGCATCTTGATGCCGAGCAGCATCGACCAGCCGGTGCTCGTCTCCTCGCTGGGGATGGCCAGCATGCCCCACAGTCCGGTCGCCACGGCGATGCCGAATGCGGGCCACGCCACGCGTGAGAAGGCCTTCGCTGCCACCTTGCCCGAGCCCGGGAAGGCACGCCCGACGACCGGCACCACCGCCCCGACAACGATCTGGCCGCCGATCCACACCGTCACCGCCAGCACGTGCAGCACAACGCGGACGGTGTCGAGATCGAACGTGACGACGCGGCTCACTTCACTGATTGCTGTCATAGGTGACCTCGATTCCTCCTCGGGGCCGGAACGGTTCCTGCCGCGGGGATACCACGGATCGGCGGACGTCCGGGGTCAGGACCGATCGCCGATCAGCTCTGCCATGTTGTCGGCAAAGAACCGGTCCAGCACACCGCCGTCGAAGCCTTCGAGCGAGGCGTTGAAGCGGCCCAGCGGGTTCCGGCCTCCCTCGATGTGGGGGTAGTCGCTCGAGAACATGTACAGGTGCTCGTTGGACTCGCGGATCATCGCGCCGACGTCCTCGATGGGGTAGGGCGTGAAAGCCATCTGCCGCGTGACCTGTTCCGACGGCAGCTCGCTGAACGCAGCGAGCTCAGGCTCGGAGCGCTTCCAGGTCTCCACGGTCACGTCCAGCCGGCGCAGCATCTGGGGCACCCAGGCTGCGCCGAGCTCCACGACCCCGCCGCGCAGGTTCGGGTGCCGGCTCAGCACGCCGTCGAGCACCAGCACCCCCACGAATGTCTCGGCTGCATGGTGGAGCGCGACCATGTCCTTGCCGCGGACGTTCTCGCCGCCGCCCAGCCAATCCGTCGGCGTGGGGCGACCCGTGTTCATCCACTCCGGCGCGATCTGCAGCGGGTTCCCGCCGACATGCAGCAGGAACGGCACACCGGCTTCAGCCATCTGCGCCCAGACCGGGTCGAGGTCGTCGTGACCCGGTGACCTGCCACCGGCAGGACGGTGCGGCACCCACATGGCACCCAGCCCCGCCTCGAGGGCAAACGACATCTCGTCCATCGCCATCTGGGGGTCGTCGAGCGGCAGCAACGCCACGCCGATCATGCGGTCGTCGTCGGCGCAGAACTCAGCCATGCCGCGGTTGTGCGCACGAGCCGCGCCGTAGCGGACGTCGTGGTCCAGCTTGGGGTCGAACACCACGCCGGCGCTGAAGGTGGCGAACACGAACTGCCGGTCGAAGCCCAGCAGGTCCAGCGCCGTCGTGCGTTCGGCGGAGTTGAACGCTCCGAGCGCGTGGTACCCCTTCGGTCCCCGGATCAGGTCGTCTCCCATCGCGACAAGATCGGCCACGGTCTCGGGCGTGTGCGAACGGCTGCCGCCCGCCGCCTCGAAGTTGTTCACCGATTCGCCTGCGCTGGAGAATTCGATCAGCGGGAGACGGTCCGCCATGTCGCTCTCAGCGTGTGACTGCAGGAAGTCCGGCAGCTCCATGAGGTGGCTGTCGGCATCGAGGTAGGTCCGGCCGCTCGCATATGCCATGACCGCAGGTTAGTGACGGGGCGAAGCGAGCCGCCGGGTCTGCCGACGGGTGCAGCGAGTCGGCCAGGGGAACGCTCACATGAGCGTCGGTAGCCTGCCGCGATGGCCGGATCGCATGCGGCACATCATCACGCTCACAGCCCGCCCGACGGCGAGCACCAGCTCGCCGCCAAGGTGCTCACAGTCTCCGACGGCGTGATCGCCGGAACGCGTGATGATCGCAGCGGCGAGGCGCTGGGCGAAGCGCTGGCTGGCGCCGGATACGAGGTGGTCGAGCGACGCGTCGTGGCCGACGGCGTCGACACGGTGGCCGATGCCCTGCGGTCGATGTCGGACCGGTTCGAGGGCCTCATTGTCTCGACCGGCGGGACCGGCTTCACCGAGCGGGATCTCACGCCAGAAGGCACCCGTGCCGTCATCGAGCGGGAAGCCCCGGGCCTGGCCGAGGCGATGCGGCTGGTGAACCCGTTGGGCCGGCTCTCCCGAGGCGTCGCGGGCATCATCGGGCACGCGATCGTGCTGAACACGCCCGGCTCCACCAAGGGCTGCGTCGAGTGCTTCGAGGCCGTGGCCGACGTGCTCCCGCACGCACTCGCATTGCTGGCCGGCGAACGGCTGCACTGATGCCGGCCGACGGCATCACGCGCATGAATCGTGCGGTGGAGCTGGGGGAGAGCGTGCGCGGCACGACGGCACCGAATCCGTGGGTGGGCGCCGTGCTCGTCACGGCCGATGGGCAGACGTTCGAGGGCGCCACTGAGCCACCACCGGGCAGGCACGCCGAGATTGTTGCGCTGGATGCAGCCCGCGACGCGGGTGCCGACCCAGCCGGCGGGACCCTGTCCACCACGCTCGAACCGTGCTCGCACACGGGCCGCACAGCGCCGTGCGTCGAGGCGGTCATCTCAGCCGGCATCGCCCGGGTCGCCGTCGGCGTGACCGACCCAGATCCCAACGTGGCCGGCAGCGGCATCGAGGCGCTGCGGGCAGCAGGCATCGAGGTCGATGATGGCGTCGGCGCTGCCGCCGTCGAATGCTCGCTTCGGCCGTACCTGCACCAGCGGCGCGAGGGCCGGCCGTGGGTCGTGCTGAAGCTGGCAGCCACCATGGACGGGCGGGTTGCGGCCGCTGACGGCACGTCGCAGTGGATCACCTCGCCCGAGGCCCGTGCCGATGCGCACGCCTTGCGCGCCCGTTGCGACGCTGTGCTCGTCGGCGCGGGAACCGTGCGTGCCGACAACCCATCGCTCACCGTGCGGGATGCGCCGGGCGCCGATCCGAGACGCTTCGTGCTGGGCGCGGTACCGGCCGGGGCAAACGTCCACCCGTGCACCGAGGTGAGCGGGCCGCCAGGCGAGGTGCTGGCCAGGCTGGCGGCTGACGGTGTGGTGGAGCTGCTGGTGGAGGGCGGCGCCGGTGTTGCCGGAAAGTTCCATCGGGCCGGCTTGGTTGACGAGTACGTCATCTATCTGGCGCCGGCGCTCATGGGCGGCCACGACGGGCTGCCCATGCTGACGGGCGAGGGTGCGCCCACCATCGGAGAGCTGTGGCGCGGCGACATCGCTGAGCTTCGGCAGGTCGGGCCCGATGTGCGCATCACGATGCTGGCAGCCGGGCATGCGGCCGGTACCGTCGTTTCAGATCCCGCCGCCGGGCATCCGGCAAGCTGATAACGGATCGCTGGAAGGACGGGCGATGTACACAGGACTCGTCGAAGAACTCGGCAGCTTTGCCGGCCGCGACGGCGAGCGGTACCGGTTCACTGCCGCGCTCGTGCTCACCGACGCCGCTGTCGACGACTCGATCGCGGTGAATGGCTGCTGCCTGACAGTGGTCGAGATGGGGGACGGCTGGTGGGAGGCCGACGTCAGCGCTGAGACTGTCAAGCGAACTGCGCTGGGCGCACTGGCGGAAGGTGACCCCGTGAACCTCGAGCGCTGCATGCGCTACGCCGACCGGCTCGGCGGGCACCTCGTGCAGGGCCACGTCGACGGGGTGGCGACCATTGTCCACCCAGCCCCCGACCTTCGCGTCGCAGTGCCGCCCGAGGGCAGCTTGCGCCGCTACCTGGTGGAGAAAGGCTCGGTGACCCTCAACGGCATCAGCCTGACCTGCTTCGACATCACCGACGACGACGAGGGCGGATGCGAGTTCTCGGTGGCGCTCATCCCGCACACCATGGCCATGACCACCATGGGCACCGCGCAGGCCGGCGACCTCGTCAACCTGGAGGTCGACGTCCTCGCCCGTTACGTCGAGCGCCTGCTCGGGCAGAATGGTGCAGCAACCGCACCAGCCGACGCACTCGGCGTCGGCGCATCAGAAGGCAAGTGAGTCCGGCATGACCGACCGCAACGCAGCCGACGACGCGCCTCCTGCGTCGCCGTTCGCTGCCATTCCCGACGCGATCGACGCGATCGGTCGGGGAGAGATCGTGGTGGTGGTCGACGACGAGGACCGCGAGAACGAGGGCGACCTCATCATGGCGGCCGAGCACGCCACACCCGAGGCGATGGCGTTCTTCGTGCGCTACACGTCGGGTGTCATCTGCGCGCCCCTGATGGGGGAGCGCCTCGACGATCTGGCGCTTCCGCTCATGGTGACGGTCAACACCGAGTCCATGCGCACCGCCTACACGGTCACGGTCGATGCCGCGGAGGGCACCACTACCGGGATCTCGGCTGCAGACCGCTCACGCACGCTCAACCTGCTGGCAGACCCCAAGTCCAACGCGAACGACTTCAACCGTCCCGGTCACGTGCTGCCGCTGCGCTACCGGCCGGGCGGCGTGCTGAAGCGGGCCGGGCACACCGAAGCCGCAGTGGACCTCGCCCGGCTGGCCGGTTGCCACCCGGCGGGAGTGCTCTGCGAGGTGGTCAACGACGACGGGACCATGGCCCGCGTGCCCGATCTCATCGAATTCTGCGAGCGTCACGGGCTGCTGCTCATCTCGATTGCCGACCTCATCCGTTACCGGCGCGTCAACGAGCGCTTGGTCGACCCGATCTCGCAGGCCCGCATCCCCACCATCTACGGCGAGTTCACCGGCCACGTCTTCCGCGACTTCGACGACACCGAACACCTGGCGTTGACGTACGGATCCGTGATGGGCGCAGAACCTGTGCTGGTGCGCGTTCACAGCGAATGCCTGACCGGCGACATCCTGGCGTCGATGCGCTGCGATTGCGGATCGCAGCTGCACAGTGCGCTCGAGGCCATCGCCGAAGCCGGCGCAGGCGTGCTGGTGTACCTGCGGGGCCACGAGGGCCGCGGCATCGGCATCGGTCACAAGATTGCGGCGTACTCGCTGCAGGATGCTGGCCGCGACACGGTCGACGCCAACCTGGAGCTGGGCCTGCCGGTGGACAGCAGGGAGTACGGCATCGGGGCGCAGATCTTGGCCGAGCTCGGTGTGCAGCGGATGCGGCTGATGACCAACAACCCCAACAAGATCGGCGGGCTGTCGGGCTACGGGCTGGAAGTCGTCGAGCGAGTGCCGACGTCGTCGAACGCGAATCCCTACAACCGGGCCTACCTGCGCACCAAGAAGATGCGCTTGGGCCACCTCATGGACGACGCGGCCGACGGCGCAGTCGAAGTCGCCGAAGAACTCGAAGAGGCGCCCCCGCTCGCCGACTAGGGGACGATCTTGGAGATCGGCATCTCGATGATGTCGGTCGCGCCTCGTTCCAGCAGCTCGGGAATGAGCACGTTGATCTGGTTCTTCGGCACGACGGTCTCCACCGCGTAGGCCTCGCCGCCCCACAGCTCGTTCACCGTCGGGGCCTTCATCGAGGGCAGCAGATTCACCACGGCGTCGAGATGCTCGCGCCCGACGTTCAGCTTCACCAGCACGCGGCCGCGAGCGTCCAGCACCCCGTCCAGCAGGGTCTTGATCTGCGTCATCGCCCGGCGCTTGGCTGGGTCTTCGTACGCGGCACGGTTGGTGAAGATCTCGGTGTAGCTCGTGAGGATCTCGTCGATGATTCGCAGGCCGGCGGCGCGCAGCGCGCGCCCGGTCTCGGTCAGGTCCACCACGGCATCCACAATGTCGGGGGCCTTGGCCTCGGTCGCGCCATAGCTCAATCGAACGTCGGCGTTGACACCGCGGTCGGCGAAGAAGCGCCGGGTCAGCTCGGGATACTCGCTCGACACGCGTACACCGTCCGGCAAGTCCGAAAGCGAAGCGAAGGCGCTGTCCTGCGGTACCGCCACGACGATGCGCACCGGCCGCGAGGTGGCCTTGGAGTAGCGAAGCTCGCCCAGCGAGACCACATCGCTGCTGGTCTCTTCGATCCAGTCCCGCCCGGCGATGCCCAAGTCGAACAGGCCGTCGGCCACATATGACGGGATCTCCTGGGGCCGCAGGATGCGCACGTCGTCGATGCGAGGGTCGTCGACAGTGGCGCGGTAGTCCACCGCCGAGCTCCGGCGCACCGGCAGATCGGCGTCTGAGAACAGCTGCAGGGTCGCTTCTTCGAGCGAACCCTTCGGGAGTACGAGCTTGAGCACGGGCGGTAACGGTACCTGCGGTGCCCTGCGGTGCCCTGCCGATTTTCTGTGCCGTCAGGCCGGGCTGTCTCGGGTCCCGTTCCTATTCGGCTGCCGTCTGGCGCTTGTGAAGCTCCACGTAGGCCAGCCGGATCTGCTGCAGCGCCCCCCGCAGCGTCTCGCCCGCAGGCAGCTGGTCGGCGAGGTTGTCCACCAGCAGGCCCAGGGCGTCAATCGGCAGCCGCGCCTCGGGGAGATCGGGCGGGTCCCGCCGCAGGTGCAGCGCGGCCAGCTCGAACAGCCCCATCATGTGGTTCTGCACGATCTCTGCCGCGGGCACCGAGACGAGCTGTTCCTGGGCCTCGCGCAGCTGCTCCTGCATCTCGGCCAGCTCTTCGGGGTCGAACGGCTCGCCGGTGCGCGGGTCGATCGGCAGCCCGGTCTCTGGATCGATGTCGAGTTCGCCGGCGAAGGCACCGCCCTCTGCCTCGTCGGCCGTATTGAAGGCGCCTCCTTCGTCGGCCGGCGGCGCCGGCGGCGCGTCGGCGTTCTCGCGGGGCACGCGATGCTCACCCTCCGGTGTCCACAACGTGCTCATCGCTGATCTCCCCGCTCGGATCGGCTGTGCTGGCTTTCTCCGGCGCTGTTACCCTACGGCCCCTACAACTGGAACAAGCGGGGTCTGACCCCCACCGAACCGCCGCAGGGCGCGTTCCGGTACTGGGCTCGCACAGGGCGCCGCGTGGACGAGGAGCGTCCTTTGGACAAGCGAGTACGGCCATAGCACGCGCAAGTGACGGTGACGCCCGGATCAACGAGGACATCAGGGTCCGCGAGGTCCGCTTGGTCGCACCCGACGGCGAGCAGATCGGCATCAAGTCGGTTCCCGAGGCTCTGCAAATCGCCCGCAATATGGACTTGGACCTCGTCGAGGTGGCGCCGAACGCCGCCCCGCCGGTCTGCCGGATCATGGATTACGGCAAGTACAAGTACGAGGCGGCGCAGCGAGCAAAGGAGTCGCGGCGCAAGGCGACCCATGCCGGACTGAAGGAGATGAAGTACCGGCCCAAGATCGGGACCGGCGACTTCGGCACCAAGACGTCCAAGGTCTGCAAGTTCCTCGAGGACGGCCACAAGGTGAAGGTCACCGTCATGTTCAGGGGACGTGAGGTGTTTCATCCCGAGCTCGGCGGCCAGATTCTCGAACGGGTGGCCGAAGCGGTTGCCGATGTCGGGAAGGTCGACCAGTTCCCCCGCCTCGACGGGCGCAACATGACGATGTTGCTGAGCCCGGATCGTGCTTCACGCCAGCGTCGCAAGGCCGCAGACCCGCCCAGCGACTGAGCTGCGGCGAGCGCGTGCAACCCGCCGCGCAGCGCCACATCCATCGAAACCCACAAGCAAGGCAGCAAGACCATGCCCAAGATGAAGACCCACAGCGGAGCCAAGAAGCGCTTCAAGACCACCGGTTCCGGCAAGCTCGTGCGGCGCAAGCGCAACCGCAACCACCTGCTCGAGAAGAAGTCATCTGCACGCAAGCGGTGGCTGGCGCTCGAGGGCGAGGTGTCGGCGGCTGACCGCAAGCGGGTCAACCGCATGCTGGGCCGCTGAGCGGCGCCTCCAGCCACACCAACCGCAGGCAATCCCGAACTAGCAAGGACACACCACCGTGGCACGAGTCAAGCGATCCGTAGCGAGTCGCACCCGCCGCAAGGCGACGCTCCAGAAGGCGAAGGGCTACTACGGCAACAAGAGCAGATCGTTCCGGGCGGCCAATGAGCAGGTCATGCACAGCGGGCAGTACGCGTTCCGCGACCGCCGGGCCCGCAAGGGCGAGTTCCGGCGCCTGTGGATCCAGCGCATCAACGCTGCGGCGCGCCAGAACGGCACCACCTACAGCCGGCTCATGCACGGGCTGGATGTTGCAGGCGTCGCCGTCGACCGCAAGAACCTGGCCGACCTGGCCGTGAGCGACCCCCAAGCGTTCGCCGCGATCGCCGAGCGCGCCGAAACTGCACTTGCCGGCGGCGCAGTGGACACAGCCGCCTGAGCACTCCTGAGCCGACTGCGCCATCGGGGGGCCCAGCGGCCCCGTGAGCGCAGCGAACAAGAGCGACAAGCATCAGGTGATGCAACGAGCAGGCGCAGATCCCGACCCTCCGTCCAAGGCCGCGCTGTCGCGGCTGTCGCGCTTGGTGCGCGACCGGCGCCAG
This sequence comes from Candidatus Poriferisodalis sp., assembly GCF_965208555.1. GTDB lineage: Bacteria > Actinomycetota > Acidimicrobiia > Acidimicrobiales > Poriferisodalaceae > Poriferisodalis. The sequence goes on from NZ_OZ242342.1 coordinate 3,083,516, forward strand.
CGAGACGCCTCAGGCCTGGCCGTCGTCGAGGGGCCCAGGGCGGTCGACGGGGCGCTGGCCAGCGGGGCCACGCTCGAGGCCGTGTTCGCGCGCCCCGAGCTGGTCGACCGGTATGCGCCGGCGGGCGCTCCCGATGAGCATCCCGACGCTTCGCGCCTAGGCGCCGGCTACCGGGAGCGGATCGGAGCGATCCACCCGGTGCCCGCAGACGTGCTGGACCCGCTTGCCGACGCCATGAACCCCCAAGGCGTGCTGGCAATCGCACGCTTCGCCGACGCGCCGCTTGACGAGGCGGCAACTGCAGCACGGGTGGTGGTGCTCGAAGCAGTGCGTGACCCCGGCAATGCCGGCGCTGTAGTGCGAAGCGCTGTCGCCGCAGGCTTCGATGCGGTCATCGCCACGCACGGTTCGACCGACCTGTGGAGCCCGAAAGCGCTGCGCGGTGCGGCAGGGCTGACCTTCGGGCCGCTGGTGTGCCGCGGGCATCCCACTGCCCAGGTGCTCGACGCCCTTGCCGATGCCGGCCATGTGCGTGTGCGTGCGGCTCCCGACGGCGATGTCGGGGTGGACGAACTGCGCTCCGCCGAGCACATGGCGCTCGTGGTGGGCAACGAAGCGCATGGGCCTTCGGCCGAGGCGGTCGGCGGCACCGATGTGGCCGTCGCGATTCCCATGCAGCATCCGGTGGACTCGCTCAACGTCGGCGTTGCCGCCGCCGTGCTGATGTACGCGATGCGGGCCGACGCCTGAGAATCCCTGCCGTTCGTCGCAGAAGGCTCGTACCCTGCCTGCCGTGAACGGCCCAGCCGCCAACCCCTCCTCTGAGGCATCGCCCGAAGCGCTGCTCGCTGAGATCGCTGAGGCGCGCACGCTCGGCCTGCTGTCAGTGACCAACGCGTCAACAGCAGACGAGCTCGCAGGGATCGAATCAACGCTGTTCGGGCGCAAGTCGGCACTGGGGCGGATCAAGCAGGGTCTGGGAACGCTGGAGCCGCAGCAGCGAGCCGCAGTCGGGCGTGCGCTCAACGAGGCGCAGCAGGAGCTGCGCGCAGCCCACGCCGCGGCGGCCGACGAGCTGGCCGCGTCGGCACGCCGGGAGCAGCTGCAGCGTGAGTGGCTGGACCTCACCGAGACGCCGTCCGGACCGGGCCGTGGCCACCTTCACCTGGTCACCCAGACCACGGAGCGTCTTGAGGACGTGTTCGTGGGCATGGGCTTCACGGTCTCTGAGGGGCCCCAGGCCGAGACCGACTGGTACAACTTCGAAGCGCTGAATCTGCCGGCCGCGCATCCCGCACGCTCCATGTGGGACACGCTCTATCTGGACATGGGCGAGCGCACCGAACTCGGCGACGGCGAGGGCGGTGAGGCAACCAACGTCGTGCTGCGGACCCACACTTCGCCGGTGCAGATCCGGGTCATGGAGTCCCAGCCGCCGCCGATCTACACCATCTGCCCCGGCCGGGTGTTCCGGCGTGACACCGCGGATGCCAGCCACATGCCGGTCTTCCACCAGATCGAGGGCCTCGTCGTGGATCGAGGCATCTCGTTCACCGACCTGGCGGGCACGCTCGAAGAGTTCACCTCTGCCTACTTCGGCAAGGCGATCTCGTCGCGGTTGCGACCGTCCTATTTCCCGTTCACCGAGCCGTCGGCCGAGTTCGACATCAACTGCGTGATCTGCGAGGGCGCTGGTTGCCAGACCTGCCAGCGCACCGGCTGGATCGAGCTGGGCGGCTGCGGCATGGTGCACCCCAACGTGCTGACGAACTGCGGTATCGACTTCGAGGAATGGACCGGGTTCGCGTTCGGCTTCGGCATCGACCGGCTGGCGCTGATGCGCCACGGCATCGACGACCTGCGCGACATGTACACCAACGACATCCGCTTCCTCAGCCAGTTCTGATGCAGGGAGTCGTGACGTCATGAAGGTGCTGCTGAGCTGGCTGCGCGAGTTCGCGCCCATCGAGGGCGACCCTGCCGAGCTAGCCGACCACCTGAGCGACCTCGGCATGGCGGTGGAGGAGATGCGGACCCTGCCGTCGCTGGACGGGGTCGTCGTGGCTCGTGTGGCCGGCCTGCGGCCTCACCCTGAGGCCGACCGCATCCAGCTCGTGGACGTCGAGCTGCCCGGCTTTTCCGGTGAGGGGGCCGACGGCGCGCTGCAGGTGTGCTGCGGCGCGTTCAATATGTCCGTGGGCGACCTCGTGCCGCTCGCCACCATCGGTGCCACGCTGCCGGACGGCCTGCAGGTCAGTGAGCGGCGCATGCGCGGCGAGGCCTCCGAGGGCATGTGCTGCTCCGCTGCGGAGCTCGAACTGGGCGCCGATGCCGACGGCATCATGATTTTGCCCGGTGACATGGAGATCGGCGCTCCGCTCATGTCCCAGCTCGGCCTGGCCGGCGATGTGCTGTACGACCTCGAGGTCAACCCGAACCGTCCCGATGCGATGTCGGTGGCAGGGGTCGCGCGCGATCTGGCAGCCCGCCTGGGTGTGCCGTTCCAGATTCCTGAGCCGTCCCTCAGCGAGACCGGCCAGGACATCTCGTCGGTGGCATCGGTGGAGATCATCGACGCCGATCTCTGCGGACGATTCGGCGTGCGCGTCATCTCCGACGTCTCCATCGGCCAGTCGCCGCTGTGGATGCAGGCCCGGCTCACCCTGTGCGGCATGCGCCCGATCAACTCCGTGGTGGACGTATCGAACTACGTGATGCTCGAGCTGGGCACGCCGAACCACACCTACGACCTGGCGCTCGTGCCCGGCGGCCACCTGGGGACACGCCGCAGTACAGGGGGAGAGCGTCTCGTCACGCTCGACGGCACAGAACGCGAGATGCTCCCCGGCGACGGCCTGATCGTCGATCGGGACGACCGGCCCATCGGCATCTCGGGAGTGATGGGCGGCGAGAACACCGAGATCAGCGACGACACGACAACGGTGCTGCTCGAACTCGCATGGTGGGATCGCCTGTCGATCAGCCGCACCTCCCAACGGCTGGGCCTGCGTTCGGAGGCCTCGATGCGTTTCGAGCGCGGCACCGACTACGAGCTGGTGCCGATTGCACTGGACCGGTTCTGCGAACTGCTGGACCGAGTGACGCCCGGCGGTGTGTCGGTGTGCCGCGGTCGCCTCGACGCCCGCGGCGATCTGCCGGGACACAGGAACGTCGCGGTGCGTCCAGCCCGGATGGGCCACCTGCTCGGGCGACCCTTCACCGCCACCGACCTCGGGGACCTGCTCAACCCGATCGGCATGACGAGCGCTGCGTCCGATGACACCGCTGAAGGAGACGAAGGCACCCTCGAGGTGACGATCCCGAGCTTCCGCCCGGATGTCGAGACTGAAACCGATGTGGCCGAGGAAGTCGCCCGCCACTACGGCTACGGGCGGCTCGGCCGGACCGTGCCCCGCTCACCCGAGCCCGGGCGCCTCACACCAGTTCAGGGCTTGCGCCGCGACCTGCGCCGCGTGCTCGTCGGCGCGGGCCTCTCCGAGGCGATGCCCAATCCCTTCCTCGCACCCGATGCCGTGCGGCGTGCTGGCATCGACGATGCCGAACCGGTGAGGCTGCTGAACCCCCTCGCAACCGAGGAATCGATCCTGCGCCCATCGCTGCTCCCCGGCCTGCTCGCAGCCGCCGCGTACAACAGCTCCCACCGCAACGACACGGTGTCGCTGTTCGAGATGGGCGTCGTGTTCGGACCTCCGTCCGCGCAGAGCGCGACCAGCGAGCTGCCCACCGAGACCGAGCACCTCGGCGCCATCTGGGCAGACGGCGCGGTCGCTGACGCGATGCAGCTGTGCGGTCTGATCGAGGCGGCGTTCGGCTTGGAGATCAAGCTGCACAACGCTCGAGACCTCGACGGCATGCACCCGGTCCGGGCGGCTGAGGCGCTGCTCGGCGAGCGTCCGGTTGGCGTTGTCGGCGAGATCGATCCAGTCGTGTGCGAACGCCACGGGCTGACGGATCGCTGTGCCTGGCTGCAGCTCGACGTGGAGTTGCTGCTCGCAGCCGCATCTGCTGCGGCCGACCGGCCGTACCAAATCGTGTCCACCTACCCGTCAAGCGACATCGACTTGGCCTTCGCCGTCCCCGACAGTGTCCAGGCTTCCGCGGTTCGCGACACGCTGCTGTCGGCCGGCGGGCAGGAGCTGCGTTCAGCGGAACTGTTCGACGTCTACCGAGGCGGCCAGATGGCCGCCGGCACCCGCTCGCTGGCCTACCGCCTGCGCCTCCAAGCCGACGACCGCACCCTCACCGACCAGCAAGCGGCCGAAATCCGCCAGCGCTGCATAGACGCCGTAGAGCAAACCCACCACGCAACCCTCCGCTGAATCAGGCTGAGCGCGCCAGAAAACGAGGGGCGCATGGGGGGTCAGTAACCCAACTCCAGATACACCGGCCCGATCAGCGCCTCACCGGCAACCCTGCGAGCCACATTCGCAGCCACCCGATCGGCCAGCAGCACCAGCCCCATCTCAGGCGTATTGCCGATGTGCGGCGTGATCAGGCAGTTGGGCAGGCCCCACAGCGGATGTCCATCGGGCAATGGCTCAGGATCGGTCACATCCAGCGCTGCGCCGCCGATCTGACCCGTCTGCAGCGCTGCAACCAAGTCATTGGTGACGATGTGACCGCCCCTCGCGACGTTCACCACCCAGGCGTGATCTGGCAGTGCCGCCAGCTCCGCAGCCCCGATGATGCCGGCCGTCTCCGGGGTGAGCGCCAGCGCCAGCACCAGAACATCGGTGCCCGGAAGGATGTCCGCGAGCGCCTCGGGGCCCACCACGCGCGATGCCTCTGCCATCGGTGCGGGCCGGTTGCGCAGCACCGTCACCTCGCAGTCGAACGGCGCAAGCAGGCGCAGCAGCGACTCGGTGATGCCGCCGCCGCCGAGCACGGTCACATTGGCACCGAGCAGGTTGCGCCCCTCGGGCGCGGTCCATTGCGATGCTCTGGCGTAGGTCGCCATACCTCGCAGGCCGGCCAGCGCCAGCATCAGCGCGTGCTCGGCGACAGGCTCCGCGTACACGCCTTTGCCGCAGTACCACTCGAGGCCAGGCCGGGCGGTCACGATGTCGACGACGGGCTCGATGCCCGCGTAGGGGAGCTGCACCCATTCGATGCCGGGATTCGCATCCACCAGTTCCCCGATGAGGTGCGCTTGCGTGGGCTCCGCCCACACCAGCGCCGATGCCGCATCCGGAGTGCTCACCGTGCCCCCGCCTCGTACGACGGCCTCAGCCAGCACGGGACGCCGCCAGCAGTCCGGCTCGACGGCGACCAGCGCGCTCATCGTGCGGTCCTGCTGCCGGTGCCCTCGTCACAGACCATTCAGACGCCTCAGCGGATGTCGGCTGCGAGACCACCGTCCGGGCAGATGATCTCGCCGGTCACGAAGCTGGCCTCGTCGCTGCACAAGTACAGGCAGGCGTTGGCAATGTCGACGGGTTCGCCGAGCCGCCCCAGCGGCGTCTCCCGCTCGCGCTCGCGCACCCATTCGTCGCTGCCGGTCATCGACGCCGTCATGGAGGTGCGGATGTATCCGGGCGCAACCGCGTTCACCCGGATGCCGTAGCGATTGAGCTCCAGCGCGGCGCAACGGGTCAGCATCCACACGCCGGTTTTGGACACGCAGTAGTCCGAGGCGGCCGGCAGCGCCATCAGGCCTGCCACCGAGGCGATGTTCACGATGGCGCCGCCCCCGTTGTCGCGCATGCGGCGTGCCACCGACTGGTTGGTGAGCATGACGCCGGTGAGGTTCACGTCGATCACTCGCTGCCACGACTCCAGCGATTTCCCGAGAAGCCACCGGTCGCCACGCTCATAGACATCCTGGTCGACCTGTTCGGGAATCTCCCGGCTGACGTAGCCCGCATGGGAGATGCCGGCTGCGGCCACGCACGCGTCGAGCCGTCCGAACGCCGTGACCGCGGCCTCGGCCATCGCCTCGTTCTGCTCCGGATCGGCTGTGTCTACCTGCGTCCAGCTCGCAGGTCGGCCGCGGTTGGCGATCTCCGCGGCCACTGCCTCGGCCCGAGCCGGGTTCAGGTCGGCCACTAGCACCGACGCTCCCTCCTCGGAGAAGCGCAGTGCGCACGCCCGGCCGATGCCCGACGCGCCGCCGGTGATCACCGCCACCTTGCCGTCCAGACGATTCATGGCGCTGGCCACGTTCGCCTAGCGGCCGGCGGCCATGACGCCGCCGTCGGGGAAGATGATCTCGCCGGTCACGAAGCTGGCGTCGTCGCTGCACAGGTACAGGCAGGCGTTGGCGATGTCGTCTGGCTCGCCGAGGCGTCCGAGCGGGGTCTCGCGTTCGCGTTCGCGCACCCACCGCTCGTTGCCCAGCACCGCGCCGCTCATGGACGTCTGGATATAGCCGGGCCCGACGGCGTTCACGCGGATGCCGTAGCGGCTGAGCTCCAGGGCGGCGCAGCGGGTCAGCATCCACACGCCGGCCTTGGACACGCAGTAGTCCGAGCTGCCCTTGAGCACGTTGGTGCCGGCAATCGACGAGATGTTGACGATGGCACCGCCGCCGCTGTCGCGCATCTTGCGGGCCACGGCCTGGTTCGTGAGCATCACGCCGGTGAGATTGACGTCGATGACTCGCTGCCACGACTCCAGCGACTTGTCGATGAAGAACATGTCGCCGCGGTCGAAGCGGTCCTGCCCGGCTTGCTCATCGATCTCGCGGCTGACATAGCCCGAGTGCGAGATCCCGGCGGCCGCAACGCAAGCGTCGATGCGTCCGAAGGCATCGACCGCGGCGTCGGCCATGGCGTCGTTCTGCTCCTGATCGGAGGTGTCCACCTGCACGGCGACCGCCTCGCGGCCCAGCGCGTTGATCTCGTCGACGACATTCGCCGCGCGAGCGGGGTTCAGGTCGGCCACCACGATCGAGGCGCCCTCGGCCGCGAAGCGCAGCCCGCAGGCCCGCCCGATCCCCGACGCCCCGCCGGTGATCACCGCCACCTTGCCCGCCATCCGGCCTGCTGTGCTTGCTGACGCCGCTCCATGCGGCGCTGTGTCCGAAGCCATCGTCTCTCCTCTTGCAGCGGATCAGTTCGTGCCGCCGACAGTGCAAGATCATGCCCCACGACAGCGAGACGTTGCCGCCCGCCGGCACGTCAGCCGGAATTGCCTACCCGATCCTTGAGGTCCGTGCGTCGACCGCGGATGAGCCGCCAGGTGACTCGCTCATGCCTGGGCGAGATGCCCATGGCTTGGCGGATGATGCGCTCGTCGACATCGTCGGGGGCAGGCGAGAAACCGATCTCGGTGGCCATCCGCACGCCGTTGCGGGCGAAGAACGACGAGGCGATGCGCTCGAACTGGGCCAGCACCTCCATCTCGGGCTCCAGCTCGCCGGTCACCGAGCACAGGTAGGCGAAGTTCTTGATGAACAGCATCAGTTCCTTGGGAATGCGTGCGCCGTTCGCCAGCAGTCCCGAGATGAGCGCCCGGAACTCTGCGGTGAATTCGTCCTCGGTGAGCTCGAGGGGGTCGAAGCCCGGCCGGTCGAGGCGCAGGTCTTCGATGACCCGCTCGGGGTTGCTGCCAGGTCCGAAGGCGCCCAGGTCGATCATCCCGGCAATCTGCGACTGCAGGTCGCCGGTGAGCAGCCCGACCACATAGCGCAGGAAGGCCACCCGCTTGGGCCCTTCGAGCCGGCCCGTGATTCCGAAGTCGACCAACCCGATCGCCGGCGGCTGGCCGGGCGGCGTGCCGTCGGTGTCGATGAACACGTTCCCTGCGTGGAAGTCGCCGTGGAAGACGCCTGTCATGCACGCGCCGTGCAGCAGTGCATCATTCATCTGGCGGAAGATCGCAGCAGCCTCGCCGTCTGCAAGATCGGCGGGCTGCAGCTCGCTGAGCGGCCGGCCGGCGACGGGGCTCATCACGATCACCCGCTCGGTGACACCGTCGAGCACCGGCTCGGGCACCTGCCAGCGGCCGGCGGTGGTGGCGCGCAGCGCACGGTCGACTTCGAACAGGTTCGCCACCTCGACCCGGAAGTCGAGTTCCTCAGTGATGGTCTCGGCGAAGAGCTCCACGAGCGCCGGCGGGTTCGCCAGCGCGGTGATGGGGATGCGACCCACCAGCTTGGGTGCGATCCACGCCAGCACCGCGAGGTCGCGTTCGACGCGCTTGCGGATGCGAGTGCGCTGCACCTTGACCATGACGCGTGTGCCGTCGCCGAGGCGGGCCTCGTGCACCTGAGCGATAGAGGCTGCCGCGGTCGCCTCGCTGTCGAATTCGGAGAAGCGCAAATGAAGCTCTCCCAGCTCGGACTCGACGACGCTGCGGATCGCCGACCACGGTTCTGGAGGCACTTGGTCGCGGCACAGCCGGCACTCGGCCACGAGCGCGTCGGGGAAGACGCCCTCACCGGCGGCGATGAGCTGTGCCAGCTTGATGTAGGCCGGGCCGAGCTTGGTGGCTGCGAGCCGCAGTCGCCGGTAGGTCTGCTCGCGGCGCTCGTCGGGATCGAGTCGCCGGTCCAGCAGCCGGCCGGCATAGACCGCCCAGCCGATGCGCGCAGCGGTGACGACGAGCCGGCCCAGCGGGGGAAAGCGCGGCCGCTCGATGAGCTCGGGGACGCTTGCTGCGATGGCGCGGCGCAGCGGCGCCACCTCGGCCAGGTAGCGGTCCCGCTCGGCTGAGGTGCCGGTATCGATCTGAGCGTGTGCGGGCGGCATGGTGCCGGCGTCCACGCGTGCGCTGAGTGCCGGTGCATTCAGGCGCAGGCGCATGCGGGACGGACCCCAGATGCCCATCGAGAGCGGTTTCCACTGGACGGGCTCGTCGAGCTCGAAGTGCTCCACCCGCTCGACGAAGACTCGCAGTGCCTCCTGCAGCTCCGCTCGCGCCAGGAATGCGCCGAGGCAGTGGTGAGCACCGCTGCCGAAGGCGAGGTGCGGGTGCTCGCGCGGCGCGGCCGGATCGAACTCGTAGGGATCCGGCTCGACAGATGCGATGCTCGGCGTCGAGCTCGGCGTCGAGCTCGGCTCCGCGGCCTCGCGCGCCGGGCATCCACCCGACAGGCTCGCTGCGTGCAGGCCGATCATGACCACCGTGCCGGCGGGGAACAAGAGCCCGTCCACCACGAGGTCGGTCGTGGCGATGCGCATAGCGGTGCGCACGGCGCCGATGTACCGGAGCGATTCCTCCACGTAGGCCGGAATGCGGTCCGGATCGGCTCGCAGTGCGGCGTACTGCTCGGGCCGGTCGGCCAGCACAGCGAGAGTGGCGCCGAGCTGGTTGCGCGTGGTGTCGGTGCCGGCGATCAGCAGCGCTTCGACCATGCCGATCAGCTCGTCGGGGCTCAGCCGGTCGCCCTCCTCTGAGACGCCGATCAGCTCGCTGAGCAGGTCGTCGGCTGGATTCTGTCGGCGTTGGGAGATCAGGTCGACCACATACGCGCTCAGCTCGGCTTGCGCGACGGCGATGTCGTCGAGCCGGGCGACGACGGCTTCGGCATCGCCGTCGAAGAGGCCGAAGATTGTCTCTGCCCAGCGGCCGAACTGGCCCCAGTCGTCGTCGGTCACACCCAGCAGGCGGCAGATGACCGGCACGGGATATGGATCGCAGAACTCGGCCACGATCTCGCCGCTGCCCGCCGCCATCAGCGGGTCAATCAGTCGGGCTGCGTGTGCTGCCATGAAGGGACGCAGGCGATCAGCGGCTGCCGGCGTGAAGGCGCGGCCGAACAGGCGGCGCAACCGGTGGTGGTCGTCGCCTTCCATTGCCAGCACGTTCGGCCGGGCCCGCATGGCCTCGTCGCCAGGACTCGGAGGCGCGTCGCGGCGGGCCCGCGCCATGAAGGCGTTGAAGTTGACCGGTGTCCGGCCCGAACCATCCAGCATCGCGATGCCGGCGAGCATCGAGATCCATGCAGGATCGCGCAGGATCGTGCGAGCTTCGTCATAGCCGTGGACGAACAGCCCGAAGGGCGTTCGGACCACCCAATCGCCGGAGCGGCTGAGCTCCCGGCTCATCGCCACGAGGTCGGCGAATTCCCCGATCGCGAAGTCGGCGAACGGCACTGCTCCCTCGTCGTCAACGGATCGGATCGGCGCGCCGGTGCCGTTCAGCGCGGCGGTCGTGCTGTTCACGGCCTCTATCTCATCACGATTGAGGCTCACTCCCACCGCGCGCCGCAGCCGCTTGGGCACACTCTCGGTGTGGATGCGGTTCGGAGGCTGGCGGCAGGCTGCGCTGCCGTACTGGCGATTGCGGGCTGCTCGGTGCAGGAGTCCACGCGAAGCGGCGGCCTCATCCCGCCGAGCGCGACCACCGCGGCCGTGGCATCGCCGGCAGCCACGCTCGCGACCGTCGCTGTGCCGTCGTCGGCCGTGGGCGGCGCCCAACCGGCCGACACATCGCCGGCGACCACCCAGCCCCCGCGGACGACCGTGGTGGATCCGCTGGCATACGCCCGACAGGTGCTGGCAACCGCGACGCCGCCGGACGGCTTCGCTGAGGGCGTGCTCGGCGTGACCGGGCTCGACGGCACGCAGCTGTGGCCGGTCATCGTCGCCGACACTCCCGAAGCACGCCAGCGGGGACTCATGGGTGTCGAAGACTTCTCGACGTTGGGTGGCTATGCCGCAATGGTGTTCGTCTTCGACGGGGACACCTCCGGCGCGTTCTGGATGCGCGATACGCCACTGCCGCTGCGGATCACCTTCGTCGCCGCAAGCGGCTCGGTCGTGTCGGCCGCCGACATGGCGCCGTGCCTGCCGCCGACGCCGTCGGACGAATGTGAGCGCTACCGCCCCGAAGGCCCGTATCGCATCGCAATCGAGCATCCTGTGGGCCCAGCCTTCGACATCGGCCTCGCCGTTGCCGAACTCGTCGAAGTGATGGTCGAGCAGCGCCGCGACGCCTGAGCACATGACGCGGGCGACGGCAAGGGGATCGCTCCATTGCCAACTACGCTGCGGTGCCGCGGCCGCTTCGTGCGCCACTGCACAGCCGACATGACGGGAGTTGGATCGGGACCATGCTGAGATTTGCCGAAGAGATTCTGCTCCTGCTGCTGCGAGACGACGACGGCAAGCTGATCCATGTGCCCGAGCGAACGCTCGACCGGGTGATCGCCGGATCGGTGCTCATGGACCTGGCGATGGAGAACCGGATCGACACCGATCTGGAGAAGCTCATGCTGATCGACTCGACGCCGATCGGCGACGGTCTGCTCGATCCCACGCTGGCCCAGATCGCCGCCCAGCAGTCTGAGAGCGATTCGCGCTACTGGGTGGAGTTCGTGGCCTCGCGTGCCGAAGGCATCCGCGAAGAGGCATTCGCACGTCTCGTCGACCGGGGCATTCTCGAGCGCAAGGACGACCGGCACCTGTGGGTGTTCCGTTCCCGCCGCTACCCGATGATCGACGGCAAGGCCGAGCGCGAGGTGAAGCTGCGCATCATGGGCGTGCTGTTCAGCGACGAGATCCCCGGCCCGCGTGACGTCGTGATCATCGCGCTGACCGACGCCTGCGGCATTTTCGGCGAACTGCTGTCCAAGTCGGAACTGGAGCAGGCAGCGCCCCGCATCGAGCAGGTGCGCAAGCTGGATCTGATCGGCCAGGCTATGACGCAGGCCATCCGCGACATCGAGATGTGGCTGGCCAGCTCCACAGTCAGCCGCTTCATGCTGTAGCTGAGCCGCTCAGTCGGGCCTGCGCAGCCGCAGGCCTGACGCCTCAGTCCTCCAAGGTCTCGCTGCCGCGGTACATGGCCTGCCGGCGGACCCCGCTCACGTAGGTCTGCACGGCGTCGTCGGCCGGTGTGCGCTCGGGGTCCCAGCGGCCCCAGTGGATGAGCTGATCGAGCGGGTGGCGGTAGCGCGACTCGGCGCGCCGGTGCGGCCAGCCGATGGGGAGTGTGGCAATCGGCACCAGCGGCTCGGGCACCCCGAGGAGCTCACGCAGCTCCAGGGCGGTTGTGTCCTCGCCGCCCCCGCTCAGCCACGCTGTCGTGAGGCCGTATGCAGCCGCCGCCAGGTGCATGTTCTGCGCGGCGGCACCCACCGAGGCCAGCAGGATCTTTTGATTGTTGGCGGCGTACTCGTCGTGCCAGCCGTCGTGGTCGCTGACCGGGTACGAGTCGACCCATCGGGGATCGCAGAAGAGCAGCACGATGGCCAGCGAGTTGTGCAGCCAGTGCTTCTTGTGTACGTGGGGGAATCCCCGGCAGTGCTCCACCAGCCGGTCGGCTTGTCGCACGAACACATCGGATACGGCCAGCACGTCGGCTCGCTCCGCCGCGACCACGAAATGCCACGGCTGGGTGTTGGCACCTGACGGCGCCCAGCGACCGGCCTCGCAGATGCCGCGCAGCACCTCGGCAGGCAACGGCTCGGGCGGCGGCTCGAAGCTGCGCACTGAGCGGCGCAGCCGGATCACCTCCATCAGCGACTCGAAGCGCGGTGCGGTCAGGTCGGCGTTGGACGGGATCGGCGCAGCCATTGCCGCAAGCTACTTGTGGACGGGGAGCACCTCGCCATGGCGAACCGCAGGCAGCAGGTGCGCGTGCCCCCTTCTACAGTCGCGACATGGCACCAGGCGTGATTGACCCAGAGCAGCTCCCGCTGGAGGAGCTCGACGCCGCCTATGCCGCGATCATGGGTGAGATCGTCTCGACCGGCGTTGCACCCCATTACGCCGAGTTGGCCCGCACGTTGGGCGTCGAGCCGCTGCGGGCCAAAGCGCTGATCACACGAGTCATCGACCTTACGCCTGGCTGGATGCATCCCGGCACCGACTGGATTGCGTCGTTCCCTCCGTTCAACAACCAGCCCACCCAGTACCGGGTGAGCGTCGACGGCAAGCAGCGATGGTTCGCCCAATGCGGTTTCGAGGCACTGGCGTGCCGCTGGCTGTTTCCGGGCCGAACTGTCACCGTGGACGCACCGTGTCTGCTGGGCGGCGAGCCCCTGCGCATCGAGATGCGCGACGAGGAGATCCTGTCCGTCGACCCGCCGACGATGGTCGGCTACACGCGGAGCATGGTCGGCGGCGACGCAGCCAACCGTCCGTTCCGCTGAGCGGGCATGAATCTCTTCCGGTCGGAAGAGCACGCCCGTGACTGGGAGGAATTCGACCCCCGCATGGCGCATCTGCTGCGACCGGTGGAGTGGTGGGCTGACACGTTCTCCTCGCCGATGTTCCGGGCTCGCGGCCGCAGCGACTTCATCTCCTGGGTGACCGGCCCCGAGGCCGCCGGCGCATTCGCCGAGCTGCGCGAGCGGATGACGCCGCCACGCCCCGATGTGCGGGCCACGACGGCGGCGGCCGCCTCGCTGAGCAGCGTCGACATCAGCGTCGTCGACGGCGCGTCGCCTGATGACCGCAGCGTCGAGCAGCAGCTGCTGGGGGAGTGGCCCGCAGCGGTGCCGGTCGAGGTCGCCCGGCACTGGCGCAACACCGCCAGAGCGATGATCGTTGCCGTCCCCGCCGATCCGCTGCCCGACGCCGACCCGCAACATTGGACCGAGACCCGGCGATCGGCAGTACGAGACGTCCAGGCCGCCACCGGCTGGATCGCCCGGGCCGATGTGGGTGCCGGCGACAGGCGGCTCTCTGAACGGCTGGGACAGATGGGCTGGCAGGGCGAGGTGGCCGATCAGCCCGCGTGGACGGCGATGGAGCAATCCGCGCGAGCAATCCTCAAGTGCCAGGCGTTGGCCGAGCTCAGCTGAGCTGCGCTAGCCGGCCAAGGACAGCACGGCGTTCAGCGTGGCCTGAGCGCCAGCCGTGGCGTGCTCCGGCAGGATCGACTCCGCCTCGTTGTGCGACAGCCCGTCGGCGCAGGGAATGAACAGCATCCCAGTAGGCGCTACCTGCGACACGTAGCAGGCGTCGTGACCTGCCCCTGAGGTGATGTCCATGGGCTCGAAGCCCGCTGCGATCGCGCCGTCGCGCACAGCGTTCACGACTGCCGGGTCGAACACGATCGGCGGCGAATACCAGATCGGGGAGATCTGCGGCCGGGGCAGCGACCGGCTGGGCTGCCTGACGCCGCTCGATGCGGCGCTGGGCTGCCTGCCGAACGTAGGACCGTCGGCGCAGGCCAGCAGCTCGTCATGCATTGCTTCCAGCTCTGCGGCGTCGGGATGGCGCAGGTCGATCGTGAGCTCGACTGAGCCCGCCACGGTGTTGCGCGAGCCGGTCCCGGTTGCGAGCGTGCCCACCGTGGCACGTCCCTGCGGTGCCCGGCGGGCTGCGATCTCGTCGGCCTCGCACACCAGCCGTGCGGCAGCCACCATCGCATCGGAGCGGTGCTCCATCGGCGTGCTGCCGGCATGAGCCGACTGTCCCTCGATCGACACGTCGTACCAGCGGATTCCCTGCACCCCGGTGACGGTGCCGAGGGTCACGCCGGCAGCTTCCAGGATGGGGCCCTGCTCGATGTGCGGCTCGATGTAGTGCCCGATCGGCCGGCGGCCCGCACCGTCGGGGGCGCCGCACGGCTCGTCGCCGGCGTAGCCGATGCGCGCCAGCTCAGCTCCCAGCGTGGTGCCGTCGACACCGGGTGCTTCCAATCCCTCGTCCAGGCCGAATGCTCCCGCGTAGACGCCTGAGCCGATCATTGCCGGCGGGAAGCGCGCTCCCTCTTCGTTGGTCCACGACACGACCTCGACCGGGGCCGCCGTGCCGATGCCGTGGTCGTGCAGCACACGGAGCACTTCGAGGCCGACCATCACGCCGTAGGCGCCGTCGTAGCGGCCGCCGGTGGGCTGGCTGTCGAGGTGGCTGCCGATCACCACCGGTGCGCGCCCGGGGTCGGTGCCCTCGCGGCGGGCGAACAGGTTGCCCATCTGGTCGATGTGGACACTGCAGCCCAGCTCTTGCACCCACGACACGAACCGGTCGCGCCCCGCCCGGTCCTCATCGGTCAGCGCGACCCGGGCGACCCCGCCTGCTGGCGTCGCGCCGATCTCTGCCAAGGCGGCGAGCGTGTTCCAGAGGCGCTCACCGTCCACTGCGTACCGGCTCGAATTCACGGTCTTTGCCTCCGTCGGTCGGCCAACGGCTGCTCAGTTGAGCGGGCGAGCCGTGGGCGGTATCGGGAAGGGCAGGGCGGTGTGGCCCATCAGCGCCTCGTCGACCGCGGCAGCACATGCCCGGCCCTCGGCGATGGCCCACACGATCAGGCTCTGGCCGCGGCCCATGTCGCCGCACACCCACACACCGTCAACGCTGGTGCGGTAGTCGTCGTCGCGCACCACGTTGGAGCGCGCATCGGTCTCGACGCCGAGCTGAGCCAGCAGGCCCTCCTGCTGCGGCCCCAGGAATCCCATCGCCAGCAGCACGAGCTCGCATTCGAGCTCGAAGTCGGTGCCCTCCACCTCGGCGAACCGTCCGTCGCGGAACACCACCTCGTGCGCACGCAGCGCCCGCACCGCACCCGCGTCGTCGCTCAGGAACTCCTCGGTGTTCACCGAGTACACCCGGTCGCCCCCTTCCTCGTGAGCCGACGAGACCCGGTACACCATCGGGTAGGTCGGCCACGGGTTGCCTGAGGGCCGCTCGTCGGGCGGCCGTGGCAAGATCTCGAACTGGTGGACCGACGCAGCGCCCTGACGGTGCGCGGTGCCCAGGCAGTCGGCGCCGGTGTCGCCGCCGCCGATGATCACCACGCGCTTGCCCTCGGCGCTGATGGGCACATCGGCCGGGTCGAGGTCGCCTTCCTGGGCCTTGTTGGCCCACGGCAGGTATTCCATCGCCTGATGGATGCCGTCGAGTTCACGGCCGGGGATCGGCAGGTCACGCCACTGGGTGGCACCGCCGGCCAGCACCAGGGCATCGAAGCCGGCTTGCAAGTCGGCAACCGGAATGTCCACGCCGACCTCGATGCCGGTGCGGAACTTCGTCCCTTCAGCGCTCATCTGGTCGAGCCGCCGTTCGATGTGGCGCTTCTCCATCTTGAACTCGGGAATGCCGTACCGCAGCAGGCCGCCGAGCCGGTCGGCGCGCTCGAACACCGTGACGTCGTGACCGGCGCGGGTCAGCTGCTGCGCCGCGGCCAGCCCGGCGGGCCCTGAACCCACCACCGCCACGCTGCGACCGGTGCGCACGGCGGGCAGCTCGGGACGGACCCAACCCATCTCGAAGGCCTTGTCGATGATCGCGACCTCGACCTGCTTGATCGTGACCGGATCGGCGTTGATGCCCAGCACGCAGGCACCCTCGCACGGTGCCGGGCACAGGCGGCCGGTGAACTCGGGGAAGTTGTTGGTGGCGTGCAGTCGCTCGATGGCGTCGTGCCAGCGGTCGCGGTACACCAGGTCGTTCCAGTCCGGGATGATGTTGCCCAGCGGGCAGCCCGAGTTGCAGAACGGCACGCCGCAGTCCATGCAGCGGCTTGCCTGGGTGCGCAAATCCTCATCGGCGAATGGCTCGTACACCTCTCGCCAGTCGCGCAGGCGCACCGGTACCGGGCGCCGCGTGGGCAGCTCGCGGTCATGCCGCATGAAGCCCCGGATGTCACCCATGCGCAGCCGCCATCACTGCCTCGTCGGGATCCTGGCCGAGCTCGGCGGCCGCAGCGCGCGCCTCGAGCACGCGCCGGTAGTCCTTCGGCATCACCTTGCGGAAGCTGCGCACCTCGCTGTGCCAGCGACGCAGGATGCGCTCTGCCGGGGCCGAATCGGTCTCGGCGACGTGCTGGCGCAGCACGGCACGCACTTCTGCTGCGTCGGCGTCATCGAGCTGGGGCTCCAGATCGACCATCTCTGAGTTCAGGTTCCGCCAGAAGACGTCGTCGGGGTCGTAGACGAATGCCACCCCTCCGGACATGCCTGCGCCGAAGTTGCGCCCGACGCTGCCGAGCACCACCACCATGCCGCCGGTCATGTACTCGCACGCGTGGTCGCCCACGCCCTCGACGACGGCAGTCGCCCCGGAGTTGCGCACGCAGAAGCGCTCGCCGACTGTCCCGCGGATGTACGCCTCACCGCCGGTCGCGCCGTAGAGGATGACGTTGCCCGCGATGATGTTGTCTTCAGCCACGAATGCTGCATGTGCCTCCCGAGGCGGCCGCACCACGAGGCGCCCGCCCGACAGGCCCTTGCCGAGGTAGTCGTTGGCGTCGCCGTAGAGCCGCATCGTCAGCCCGCGAGGAACAAATGCGCCGAAGCTCTGCCCGGCGGATCCGTTGAAGGTGAGGTCGATCGTGTCGTCCGGCAGGCCGTCTCCGCCGTGAGCCGATGTGATGCGGTGTCCCAGCATGGTGCCGACCGTCCGGTTCACATTGCTGATCGGGAGCTCCGCCCGCACCAGCTCTCCCTGTTCCAGGGCGGGACCGGCCAATTCGATGAGCTGGCGGTCGAGCGCCCGCTCCAGGCCATGGTCCTGGCTCTGCGAGCAGTAGCGATCCTGGGGCCAGGGTGTCTCGGGCTCCGTCAGGATCGGCGACAGATCCAGCCCGTGCGCCTTCCAGTGAGCTACTGCAGCGGTGGTGTCCAGCCGGTCCACACGCCCGATGGCCTCGGGCAGCGATCGAAAGCCCAGCATCGCGAGGTACTCGCGCACCTCCTGGGCGATGTACTCGAAGTAGTTCACGACGAATTCGGGCCGGCCGCCGAAGCGTTTGCGCAGCTCGCGGTTCTGGGTTGCGACACCCACCGGGCACGTGTCGAGATGGCAGACGCGCATCATGATGCAGCCCGAGACAACCAGCGGCGCTGTGGCAAAGCCGAACTCCTCGGCGCCCAGCAGTGCTGCCACGATCACGTCGCGGCCGGTCTTCAGCTGCCCGTCGGTCTGCACCACGATGCGGTCGCGCAGCCCATTGAGCAGCAGTGTCTGTTGAGTCTCTGCCAGACCCAGCTCCCACGGCGCGCCCGCGTGCTTGAGCGACGTCAGCGGCGATGCTCCCGTGCCGCCGTCGTGCCCGGAGATCAGCACCACATCGGCCTTTGCCTTCGAGACGCCGGCGGCCACGGTGCCCACGCCCACCTCGGCCACCAGCTTCACGTGAACGCGTGCTGCGGGGTTGGAGTTCTTGAGATCGTGGATGAGCTGCTTGAGGTCCTCGATCGAATAGATGTCGTGATGGGGCGGCGGGCTGATGAGCCCGACGCCGGGTGTGGAATGGCGGGTCTTGGCAATCCACGGCCAGACCTTGGGCCCGGGCAGCTGCCCACCCTCGCCGGGCTTGGCACCCTGGGCCATCTTGATCTGCAGGTCGTCGGCGTTGGTCAGGTATTCCGAGGTGACACCGAAGCGTCCCGAGGCGACCTGCTTGATGGCTGAACGCCGAAGGTCGCCGTTCGGGTCGGGCACGTAGCGTTCGGGATCCTCGCCGCCCTCACCGGTATTGGACTTGCCCCCGATGCGGTTCATGGCGATCGCCAGCGTCTCGTGCGCCTCCGCGGAGATCGAGCCGTAGCTCATGGCCCCGGTGGAGAACCGCTTCACGATCTGGCTGACCGGTTCGACCTCGTCGATGCCGATGGGCCCGCTGGGTGCTGGACGGAGCTCGAACAGGCCCCGGAGCGTCGCCAGCTCGGTGGACTGATCGTCCACGAGCTGCGTGTACTCCTTGAAGATCTCGTAGCGGCCGGCGCGGGTCGAGTGCTGCAGCTTGTAGACGGTCTCGGGGTTGAAGAGGTGGTATTCGCCCTCGCGCCGCCATTGGTACTCGCCGCCGGCCCACAGGTCACGGTGTGCCGCCTCGGTGGGGTTGTCGAGGTAGGCGAACCGGTGGCGCTCGGCCACCTCGGCGGCGAGCACGTCCAGACCCACGCCGCCGAGCTTGGATGTCGTTCCGCTGAAGTAGCGGTCGATGAGGTCAGCGCCGAGTCCCACGGCCTCGAAGACCTGTGCCCCGGTGTAGCTGGCCACCGTCGAGATGCCCATCTTGGACATCACCTTCAGCACGCCCTTGGTGCACGCCTTGATGTAGTTGCGCTTCGCGGTGCGCTGGTCGACCTCGGTGATAATGCCGCCGCGCACCATGTCATCGATCGACTCGAAGGCGAGGTACGGGTTGACGGCGCTGGCCCCGTAGCCCAGCAGCAGGGCCATGTGATGCACCTCGCGGGCATCGCCGCACTCGGTCACCAAGCCCACCATCGTGCGGGTCTTGTTGCGCACCAGGTGGTGGTGCACGGCGCCCGTCAGCAGCAGCGAGGGGATCGGCGCATGCTGCGCGTCGCTGTAGCGGTCCGAGAGGATGATGATCCGCGAGCCGCCGGCGATGGCCTCGTCGACCCGCTCGCAGACGTCCGCGATCGCCCGTCCCATGCCCGGACCGCCCTCAGCCACCGGGTACAGGCCGTCGACCGCGAACGGCCGGTACTGCTGCGCGCCGCTGGCGTCCTCGTCGATGACCAGGTCCTCGTCGATGTACAGGATCTTGGCGAGGTCCTCATTCGACAGGATCGGGTAGGGGAGCACGATCTGCCGGCACGATTCCGGGCCGGGCGCCAGCAGGTTCCCCTCCGGGCCGATCTTGGCCTTGGTGGAGGTGACCAGTTCCTCACGGATCGCGTCCAGCGGCGGGTTCGTGACCTGCGCGAACAATTGGCTGAAGTAGTCGAAGAGCAGCCGTGGCCGCTTCGACAGCACCGCGATCGGCGTGTCGGTTCCCATCGACCCGATCGGCTCGATGCCGGAGCGGGCCATCGGCGCCACCAGAATCCGCAGTTCTTCGGTCGTGTAGCCGAAGGTGCGCTGGCGCAGCGTCACCGAGGAGTGCTGAGGCGTCAGGCCGAAGCGAGGCGGCAGGTCCTCCAGGTGGGCGAGCCCGTCGGCGAGCCAATCGCCGTACGGCTCGGCGGTCACCAGGTCGCGCTTGATCTCGTCGTCGCCCACGATGCGGCCTTGCGAGGTGTCCACCAGGAACATGCGCCCGGGCTGCAGGCGGCCCTTGCGCACGATGCGGCCCTGGTCGATGTCAGCGACGCCGACCTCCGACGCCATGATCACGAGGCCGTCGTCGGTGACCCAGTAACGGGAGGGTCGCAGACCGTTGCGGTCGAGCACGGCGCCCACGACGGTGCCGTCGGTGAAGGCGATGCTGGCCGGGCCATCCCATGGTTCCATGAGCGATGCATGGAACTCGTAGAAGTCGTGCTTGTCCTGGGGCATGCGAGCGTGGTTCTCCCACGCCTCAGGGATCATCATCAGCACGGCGTGGGGCAGGCTCCGTCCGCCGAGATGGAGCAGTTCGAGGACCTCGTCGAAGCTGGCGGTGTCCGACGCGCCGGGCGTGCACACGGGATAGGTGCGCTCCAGTTGGTTCCGCCCGTCGGGGTCAGCGAACAGCGGGCTGGACAGCGTGCCCTCCCGTGCGCGCATCCAGTTGCGGTTGCCCATCACCGTGTTGATCTCGCCGTTGTGGGCGAGCATGCGATAGGGGTGCGCGAGCGGCCACGAGGGGAAGGTGTTAGTGCTGAAACGCGAGTGCAGCAGGGCAAGCGCGGACTCCATGCGGAGATCGGTCAAGTCGGGATAGAACTCCGCGAACTGGCTGCAGGTCAGCATCCCCTTGTAGATCAGGGTGCGGCATGACAGCGACGGGAAGTACGGCGCAGGATCGATCTCGTGCTCGGTGCGCTTGCGGGCGACGTAGGTACGGCGTTCGAGCGCCAGTCCGTCGAGGCCTTCTCGGCCATCGCGGGCCGGGGCGGCGACGAACAGCATCCGGAACACCGGCATGGGATCGGTGGCGAACTTGCCGAGCGACGAGGGATCAGTGGGCACGTCGCGCCAGCCCAGGACGTCCAGCCCCTCGTCGACCATGATCGCTTCGATGGCTGCCACGGCTGCATCGGCGTCGCTGCGAGGCAGGAACGCCGTGCCGACCGCGTAGTGACCGGCCGGCGGGAGCTCGAAGTCGCAGACGTCGCGGAGAAACCGGTCGGGCACTCCGATGGTGATGCCGATGCCGTCGCCGACGTTGGCCTCAGCGCCCGTGGCGCTGCGATGGTCGAGGTTGACCAGGCACTGCAGCGCCTGATCGACAACGGCGCGAGTCGGCACTCCGGACATGTCGGCGACGAAGCCCACGCCGCATGCGTCATGCTCGAATGCCGGGTCGTACAGGCCCTGCGCGGGCGGCGGCGCCGCAAACGGGCCGATGCGCACGGCAGGACGAGCTTGCGCGTGTGGCGCAGTCTGGATAGCCGCGGTGTCATTCGTGGGCATCGGCGACGTCCCGGTGAGTTGAGTCAGTCCCCGTGTGGGGGCTCGGTGAGCGCAGGGACGTCGTTGGCCCTGGGAACAAGCAGCCTACCGAGGCAGAGCCGGACGGCAGTCGAGCATGCGTTGAATAATTTTGCATATTAGTGCATAGTTGGGCTGCGCACCTGGTACAGTGGCGTCGATCCCGCAGACAGGCACGCCTCCATGGACTCAGAAGACAGACCGAAGGTGACCAGTGACTCGCCGGTGCGCGTGGGCATCGTGGGCGCGTCCGGCTACACGGGCGCGGAACTGCTGCGGCTGGCGGCGGCGCATCCGTCATTCGATGTCGTCGCCGTCAGCGGCGATACGCAGGCAGGTGCTGCCGTCCGCGATCTGTATCCCAGCCTGGCGGCCGACTACGGCGACCTGCGCTACTGCGCGTACGAGCCGGAGGTCTTCGTCGGGCTCGATGCGGTCTTCCTGGGACTGCCGCACATGGCGAGCGCGCCGGTTGTCGCTGACCTGTACAAGCGGGTCGGCTGCGTGGTGGATCTGGGCTCGGATTTCCGGCTGACCGACGCGACGCTGTACCCGCAGTGGTACGGCGCTGAGCATCCGATGCCGGAGCTGCTGGGCGAGTTTCCCTACGGCCTTCCTGAGCTTGACCGCACCGCACTGCGCGGCGCCGCGGGCATCGCGGTGCCAGGGTGCTACCCCACTGCGGCTGCGCTGGCCCTGGCGCCGTTCGTACGCGGGGGCCACATCTCGACGACGGGGGTCGTGGTGGATGCCGCATCAGGCGTCAGCGGCGCGGGCCGGGCACCCAAGCCCAACACGACGTTCTCCGCGGTCGACGAGGACTTCGTGGCGTACAGCTTGCTGGACCACCGCCACACGCCCGAGATCGAGCAGGCAACCGGGTGCCAGGTGCTGTTCACCCCTCATCTGGCACCGATGGTGCGCGGCATTCTGGCGACCTGCTACGCCAGACCGCTGCCGGATTCGATGGGGGGTTGGACTACCGACGATGCGCTCGGCGTGCTGGCAGATTTCTATGCGGATGAGCCGTTCGTGGTGGTGCATCGTGACGCCCCGCACACCAAGGCCACGCTCGGCGCGAATACGTGCCATCTGAGTGCGAGGGTGGACCCCCGAACTGGCTGGCTGGTCGTGCTCAGCGCCATTGACAACCTGGTCAAGGGTGCGTCGGGCGGAGCGGTGCAGTGCGCCAACATCGCGCTCGGACTCCCCGAGACCTCCGGCCTGCCGACGACAGGATTGATGCCGTGATCGATCCCGAGCACGCCCAGCAGGTCGAGCGTGCAGAGCTGCTGGTCGAGATGCTGCCGTACATCAGCAGATGGCGCGGCAAGGTCGTGGTGGTCAAGTTCGGCGGCAACGCGATGGTCGACACCGAGCTGACCGACGGCTTTGCCGCCGACATCGTGCTGCTGCGTCAGATCGGCCTGGCGCCCGTCGTCGTTCACGGCGGCGGGCCGCAGATCGGCGACCTCATGGCGCGACTCGGCAAGACATCGGAGTTCCGTGACGGTCTCAGGGTGACCGACGCCGAGACGCTGGACATCGCGCGCATGGTGCTGGTCGGCAAGGTCAACCGCGACATCGTCGGCGCCATCAACGTGCACGGACCGCTGGCCGTGGGCATCTCGGGCGAGGACGGCCGGGTCATCACCGCGACCGCCAGGAATCCCGATCTGGGATTCGTGGGCGAGGTCACCGATGTCAACACCGACCTGCTGGAGCGTCTGCTCGCCGAAGGGCTGATCCCGGTCATCTCGACGATCGGTGCCGACGCCAAGGGGCAGGCATACAACATCAATGCGGACACCGTGGCCGGCGCCGTGGCCTCGGCGCTGGAGGCCGAGAAGGTGGTCTACCTGACCGACGTCGCAGGGTTGCTCGACGATGTCGACGACCCCGACTCGCTCGTACGCCGGACGACGGCCGGCTCGCTTGCCGCCAGGCTGGCCAGCGGGCAGATCGCGGGCGGCATGATCCCCAAGATCGAGGCCTGCATCAGCGCCGTGCGCAACGGCGTCAACAGCGCGCACTTGCTCGACGGCCGCGTCCCGCACGTCGTGCTGGTGGAGCTGTTCACCGATGCCGGCGTCGGCACGATGATCACCGATGAACGACCGACCGAGAGGTTCACTGCGCCATGACCGAAGCAACACGACCGCAGGCTGCTCATGCAGCGGCCATGGGTGCCGCAGCGCTGGAGCACTGCCCCCTCATGCCCACCTACGGTCCGCCGCCGGTGCAGTTCGTGCGCGGCAGCGGCTGCGAGCTCTATGACCGCGACGGCAAGCGCTACCTGGATTTCCTTGCCGGGCTGGCAGTCACGTCGCTCGGCCATGCCCATCCGGCTGTCGCCGAAGCGATCGGCGAGCAGGCGCGCACGCTGTTGCACGTGTCGAATCTGTTCGGCACCGAGCCGCAGGTGGAGGTCGCCCAGACGATCGACCGGTTGCAGGGCGGCGGCGGCCAGGTCTTCTTCTGCAACAGCGGCGCTGAATCGCTCGAAGGGGCGATCAAGCTGGCTCGCAAGCACGGCGGCCGCGGCCGCTACGTCGTGGTGAGCGCGCTGCGTTCCTTCCACGGGCGCACGCTGGCGACCCTGCACGCCACCGGGCAGCCCGAGAAGCACGAGACGTTCCAGCCGTTGCCCGAAGGCTTCCGCCACGTGCCCTACAACGATGCGGATGCCCTTGAAGCAGCGCTCGATCCGAGCTGCTGCGCGGTGCTGCTCGAAGTCGTCCAGGGCGAGGGCGGCGTGAATGTCGCCGACCGCGACTACCTGCACCGCGTCCGTGAGATCTGCGACGAGCGCGGGATGGCGTTCATCGTCGACGAGGTGCAGACCGGCCTCGCCCGCACCGGCGAGTGGTTTGCCTGGCACCACCACTTCGACCCTGCCGGGGGGCCGACCGGGGCCGCGCGACCCGACATCGTGACCATGGCCAAGGCACTCGGCAACGGCGTGCCCATCGGCGCGGTCTGGGCGCGTCGGGAGGTGGCCGCAGCGTTCCAGCCCGGCGACCACGCGACCACCTTCGGCGGGCAGCCGCTGGCTGCGAGCGCTGCGCGTGCCGTACTGCGCACGATGGAGGCCATTGATGCTCGCGCGCTGGCACGTGCCCGCGGCGAAGAACTCGCCGGCAAGCTCATGGGCGTTCCCGGCGTCGTCGACACCCGCGGCCTCGGCCTGCTCATTGCCGCCGAGCTCGACGCCGATGTCGTCGGCCGCAGCGGTCCCGAGGTGGCTGCGGGGTGCCTGGAGGCTGGTCTGGTGATCAACGGGATCACCCCGACAGCCGTGCGATTCGCGCCGCCGCTGGTCGTGTCCAGCAAGCAGATCGACGAGTGCGTGGCGATCTTCGCGAGCGTGCTCGCCAGCAACGGGCAGCTGGCCTGATGCGACACTTCCTGGAAGTCGACGACTTGTCCCCGGACGAGCTGCGCTCGGTGCTCGACGCCTCGTCGCGCCCAGCCGCCAGCGCGCCTGCAGTGCTGGACGGCAAGGGCGTCGCTCTGGTGTTCGAGAAGGCCTCGAACCGAACGCGCAACTCGATGGAGATGGCCGTCCGCCAGCTCGGCGGTCACCCCGTCTATATCCGACCTGAAGAGGTCGGGATGGATGTTCGCGAGTCCGCGGAGGACATCGTGCGCACGCTGGCCTGCTACCACGCGATCGTCGCCGCTCGCGTTTTCCGGCACGGCCATCTGGAGCGCATGGCGGCATGCAAGGTGGCGCCAGTCGTCAATTTGCTGTCCGATGACGCGCATCCCTGCCAGGCGTTGGCAGACCTGCTCACCATCTCGCAGTGCATCGGGCTCGAACGCACCGGCCGCGTGGCGTTCATCGGCGACGCCAACAACGTGTGGCGTTCGCTGGCGATCGGCTGCGCCATGCTGGGGATCGAGAGCTCGCTGGCAGTGCCGCCGAGCTATGCGCCCGCCGCTGAGACGCTGGCCCGACTCGATTCGTTCCCGGGCGCGTGCACCGTTACCGACGACCCGGCAGAAGCCGTCAAGGGTGCTGACGTGGTCTGCACCGACGTGTGGACCTCCATGGGCCAAGAGGACGAGCAGGCTGAGCGAGTCGCGTCGTTCGGCCCCTATCAGGTCACCGCAGAGCTGATGTCTCGCGCCGCAGACGGGGCGCTCTTTCTGCACTGCCTGCCCGCGCACCGGGGTGAGGAGGTGACCGCCGAAGTCATCGACGGTCCGGCGAGCAGGGTGTGGCGCCAGGCCGAGAACCGGATGCACGCCGCGCGGGGCCTGCTGGCTTTCCTCATCGGCACAGCGCCGCCTGGAGCGGCGTCAGCGGGAACAGCGCCATGAGCACCAAGGCGCAGCGGCAGCATCTCATCCGCGAGCTGCTGGCCAGTCACGAGATCGCCAGCCAGGCGCAGTTGGTCGGTCTGCTGGCGGAGCATTCGGTGGAGGTGACACAGGCAACGGTCTGCCGCGACCTGGACGAACTGGGCGTCGCCAAGATGCGAACTGCAGGGCGCACCGTCTACGCGGTGCCGGAGGCCGACGCGCCGGAGAACCTGCCGTCCAACACGCTGCGGCGCGTGTTCTCCGACTGGGTGCTCGAGGTGCGCTCCTCGCAGAACATCGTGGTGCTGCGCACGCCGCCGGGTTCGGCCCATGTCGTGGCTTCGGCCATCGACCGCAGCGCCTTCGACGGCGTCGTCGGCACGGTGGCGGGAGACGACACGTTGCTGATCGTGGCCACCGAGGAACTCGGCGGGCCTTCCGTGGCCGAGCACTGTCGCGATCTGGCGGACTTGTGAGCGTGCTGTCCCATGTCTGCTGACGACGCATCTCCTGGCCCCACCACGTTGTGGCACGGCCGGTTGGCCGGCGCGCCTGCAGACGCACTCGCTGCGCTCAACGACTCCCTGCCATTCGATCAGCGCATGTTCGCCGAGGACATCGCTGCGTCGCGGGCTCACGTGTCGATGCTGGCCGCCGTCGGGCTGCTGTCCGACGACGAGTGCGACGGCATCCTCGCGGCGCTCGAGGAGGTACGCAGCGAGATTGCCGACGGCCGGATGGTCTGGGCGCCGACCGACGAGGACATTCACACGGCCGTCGAACGCCGGGCGACCGAGCTCTGCGCAGCCGCGGCCAAGATGCACACCGGTCGCAGCCGCAACGACCAGGTTGCCACCGACCTGCGCCTGTGGACCCGCACTGCCATCGACGAGCTGACCGGATTGTTGCTGGGGCTGGCGGGCACGCTCGCCGGCCGGGCTCATGAAGCACATGCGGCAGGCGTGCGCCTGCCCGGTTACACCCACCTGCAGCAGGCGCAGCCTGTGGGACTTGCCCATCACCTGGCAGCGCACGCGTGGGCACTGCTGCGAGATGTCGAGCGCCTCGGCGATGCCCGGCGCCGCACTGATGTCTCGCCGCTCGGTGCCGGCGCGCTCGCAGGCTCGACGCTGCCGCTCGACCCGGCGGCGGTCGCTGCCGATCTGGGGTTCGCGGCGGTGTTCGAGAACTCGCTCGACGCGGTGAGCGACCGCGACTTCGTTGCCGACACCTTGTACGCGTTGGCGATGTCGGGCATCCACCTGTCCCGCCTGGGCGAGGAAATGATCCTGTGGGCGAGTGCCGAGTTCGGATTCGTGAGGCTCGACGATGCCTTCGCAACCGGCTCGTCGATGATGCCGCAGAAGAAG
This sequence comes from Candidatus Poriferisodalis sp., assembly GCF_965208555.1. Lineage (GTDB taxonomy): Bacteria > Actinomycetota > Acidimicrobiia > Acidimicrobiales > Poriferisodalaceae > Poriferisodalis. The sequence continues at coordinate 3,110,382 of NZ_OZ242342.1, forward strand.
AACCCTGATGTCGCCGAGCTGGCACGCGGCAAGGCCGGCCGGTTGATCGGCCACTTGACCGGTCTGCTGGCGACGCTCAAGGGGCTCCCTCTCGCCTACAACAAGGATCTCCAGGAAGACAAGGAGCCGCTGTTCGATGCGGTCGACACGGTGCGAGCCGTGGCGGTGGCCTTTGACGGCTTGATGCAGACCGTCGAATTCGATGCGGACGCGATGGCAGCGGGCGCCGACGACCCCTTCGCTGCGGCGACTGATCTGGCCGAATGGCTGGTGGCCCACGGCACTGCGTTTCGCGAGGCGCACGAAATCGTCGCCGGACTCGTGCGCCAGGCGCTCGACGCCCCCGATGCAGGGTCGCGTCGCAGCCGGCTGGCAGAGCTGGTGGCCGCTCACCCTGATCTCGGCCCGGAGGCTGCTGCGCTGCTCACGCCCGGGTCGGCCCACCTCAGCCGGAACACGCCGGGTGCGGGCGGTCCTGATGCCGTGGCGGCCCAACTCGAGCGTCTTGACGTTGCGCTCACCTCTGCGCGCAGCCTTCAAGACGGCCGCTGATGCCCCGAGCGGGCGATCCGCTGCCGCCGGCGTTCTACGAGCGCCCAGCCACCGACGTCGCTCCCGACCTGATCGGCAAGCTGCTGGTGCACGATCCCCACGGCACAGCCGGGAGTCTGCGTGCGGGCCGCATCGTGGAGGTCGAGGCCTACCGCGGCCACGGCGACCCGGCAGCCCATTCCCGCAACGGTCCGACGGCCCGCAACGCCTCGATGTTCGGGCCGCCGGGGCACCTGTACGTGTACCTGATCTACGGCATGCACTGGTGCGCGAATGCCGTGTGCGGCCCGGCGGGCGTCGGGGATGCAGTGCTCGTGCGGGCGCTCGAGCCGGTCCACGGCGTGCAGCTCATGGCTGCCCGCCGCAGCCGAACCCGGCGCCGTACCCGCTGCCGTGACCTGTGCTCGGGCCCGGCCAAGCTGACCGAGGCCCTCGGCATCGACGGCGCCCACGACGGCTGCGACGTGACCACCGCCGGCGGGATCAGCATCTGCGACGACGGCTGGGTGCCAGCCGACGTGACGCAGGCCATGCGCATCGGCATCAGCCGCGGCACTGAGCTTCCGTGGCGTTTCTACGATGCCGACAGCGCCCACGTGAGCAGGCGATGAACCCGCAGTCGCAGCGTGCCGGATTCGCTGGGCTCGCCGCCGTCGAACTCCGGCCCGACGACCTCGCGGCTGCGACCGCGCTGGTTCGGGACTTTGTCCCGCGTGACCGGGTGCAGGCCGTCCACCGCCGGCGATTGCTCGACTTCGCTGCTCGTCATCCCGATGCGCTGCATCGCTCGTGCGAGGCCGGCCACCTGACGGCGTCGGCGTGGGTGGTGAACCACAACGCAACCCAAGGGCTGGTGCTGCTGCACCGCAAGATCGGTCGCTGGCTGCAGCCGGGCGGTCACGCAGACGGTGAGGGCTCCCTGGCGGCGGTTGCCCTGCGCGAGGCCACCGAGGAGACCGGCATCGACGGTCTGCTGGTCTGGACAGCGCCGGTGGACATTGACGTGCACCTGTTCGTCAACCGCAGGCGCACCGAGCCCGACCACCTTCACTTCGATGTGCGCTTCCTCGTCTGCGCGCCCCGGCACGCCGCCCCGAGCGGCAACCACGAATCCGACGAGTTGACGTGGGTGGCACGCGACCGGCTGGACGAGCCCGAGCTGGGACTCGACGCCAGCACCCGCAGGCTGGCTCGATACGGCTTCGATCTCGCCCGCACCGTGGCGGTGCACCGCGACCGGTAGCTCGGCGCTGCCAGCTCGGCCGGGCGCGGCGCGTACGGTGAGGTCGTGCGCGAGGTGCTGGGGCTGGTCGAGAACGTCGTCCTGCTGCTCTGCGGCCTGGTAGCGGGGTGGGTCGCGGTCACTTTCCTGCCCGGATCGGTGCTGCCCGTGATTGCCGTCACCGTGGTCCTGGCTGCGGGCGGCCGGTTGTTGTTCAACGGCACGTTCTGGACTGCAGGAGTCGGATTCGTCATTGCGGCAATCGCCGGTGCCGGGTTCTACATCGCGGATGCGGTGACATCGCTGGGCGGATAGCTACCCAGTCCGTTCTGCCCGCTCTTGTTCCCCATTCTCATGCGATTGGGCTCACGGGCCGCTCGGGCCACGGCTTCGCGCTGCGTTCTCCGCTCTAGCTCGCTTCGCTCGCGGGCCGCTCGGGCCCCGGGCTCAGCCTCTGGCGCACGCGACAGCACCGGTAGCGTGACCGGGTGGATTTCGGCGCAGTGCTGATCGGGGCAGTTGCGTTGGCGGCGCTGATCATGGCCGGCGGAATCGTCGATGTGCTGCGACTCGGCCGAGATCGTTTCGGGGCGGCCGGCAGGCGTCGTTGGCATTGGGTTCTGCTGATCATCTACAGCGGCCCCCTGGGCGTCCTGCTGTACGCAGCCGCGGTCCGGCCCCAGGTCGTCCATCCAGAGCGCTACGCCGAATGATCGGCGGCGCAGATCTCGCCATCGAGGTCACCCAGCTCCACAAGCGATACGGGGAAGTCGAGGCGGTCACTGGCGTCGACCTGTCGGTCGCCAGCGGCGAAGTGGTGGCCTTCCTGGGCCCCAATGGGGCGGGCAAGACCACCACCGTCGAGATCCTCGAGGGCCTCCGCACCCGGACATCGGGAGACGTGCGGGTGCTGGGCGTCGATCCCGCCGCCGCCACGGCGGCGTGGAAGGAGCGCATCGGCGTTGTCCTGCAGGGTGCCAGGCACGAGGGCGACTTCACCGCCGCAGAGATCGTGACCATGTGGTCGGCCTACTACCGGTCGCCCCGCCCGGTGACTGACGTCCTGGAACTCGTGGGGCTCGGCGACGCTGCCGGTACGCGGACTCGGCGCCTCTCCGGCGGTCAGCAGCAGCGTCTGGCGGTGGCGCTGGCCCTTGTCGGCGACCCCGAGCTGGTCTTCCTGGACGAGCCGACGACCGGCTTCGATCCGGCAGCTCGCCGCGAAGCCTGGCAGACGATCGGCGGTCTGCGCTCGCTGGGAGTGACGGTCATGCTGACCACCCACTACATGGACGAGGCTGACCAACTCGCTGACCGCATCGTGGTCATCTCGCGCGGAAAGATCGTCGCCGACGGCACGGCTGCGGAGCTCGCCGGACATGCCGCCATGCCCACGCGAATCAGCTGGGACGCGGCGGAGCTCGGCCGCGACGAGCTTCCCGAGGGGCTGCGAGAACTGCTGGACACCGGCGGATCGTCGGGGTCGGCGGGTCAGTCGGAGACGTCGGTGTCCGTCCCCGCAGGGCCCGTCATCGCCACGCAGGACGTCGACGGCGTCGTGCGGCAGCTGCTCGCGGCGGCGGAAAGCGCCGGAACACGCCTGGACTCCCTTGCTGTTCGGCCGCCGACACTCGAGGACACCTACTTGGCCTTGACGGGGGACGGGTCTGCGGGAGATGACTCGAGGGGAGTCGCGCCGTGAGCAGACTGCGTCAGGTCCGCAGCGAGACCAGGTTCAACTTGCTGGGCTTCCGGCGCAGCCCGGCAGCCACCTTCTTCACGGTGATCCTGCCGCTCGTCTTTCTGGTGATCTTCACCTCGATCTTCGGCAACTACACCATCAGCGCGACCGGGGCACGGGTCGCCACGCAGTATGTGCCCGGGATCCTGGCGCTGGCGCTGGTCTCGGCAACCTTCATGAACCAGGCCATCTTTACGGTGGTCAAGCGCGAGAGCGGTGTGCTCAAGGCCATGCGGGCAACACCGCTGCCGCCGTGGGTCTACGTGGGGGGCTCGGTCGTGTCGTCGCTGGTGCTGACGGCGATGATGACGGTGCTGGTGATGGGCATCGGGCGGATCGCCTACGGCGTCGGGATCCAGGCAGGAGCGTTGCCCAGCCTGTTCGTCTCGCTGGCCGTCGGCACGGCGGCGTTCTCTGCGCTGGGCTTGGCAGTCACCTGCATGTGCCCCAGCGAGCAGGCGGCGCCTGCGATCACCAACATGTTCGTGCTGCCGCTCTATTTCGTCTCCGACGTCTTCGTCATCACGTCGTCGGGCCCCCCGCGTTGGATGGGCCTCATCGGCGACATATTCCCGATCAAGCATCTCGCCCACGCGCTCAGGCACACGTTTGATCCGTTCATTGACGGAGTGCCGATGCCGGTCGGCAACTGGCTGGTGATGGCGGCGTGGGGCATATTCGGCGTGCTGGTCACCGTGCGCTTCTTCCGCTGGACGCCCCGCAACTGAGCTGCGGGCAGACTGGCTATCGCGCCGCAGCCGTGCTGCGGGCCAACTAACTGTCGCGCCGCAGCCGCACTGCGGGCAGACTGGCCCTGTGGATGTCCTGGCTGATCTCGAGGCGCGTGGTCTGATCCATCAGACGACTGACCGCCAGGCGCTGACGAAGCGCTTGGAGAGCGGCCCGATCACGGTCTATTGCGGTTTCGACCCCACAGCGGCCAGCCTTCACGTGGGCAACCTCATGGGACTGCTGACGCTGCGCCGGCTGCAACTGGGCGGCCATCGCCCGATCGCTCTTGCCGGCGGGGCGACCGGCATGATCGGCGACCCGAGCGAGCGCTCAGCCGAGCGCAACCTGCTCGATGACGAAGCGCTTGCGCAGAACTTGGAAGGCATCGTGCCGCAGCTGCGCCAGTTCTTGGATTTCGACGACGGGCCCTACGCGGCGAGGCTGCTGGACAACCGCGCTTGGACCGTCGGCGTGGGCGTGCTCGACTTCCTGCGCGAGGTCGGCAAGCACGTCACCGTGCAGCAGATGGTGGGCAAGGAGTCGATTCGCAACCGGCTCGACGACGGCGACGGCCTGTCCTATACCGAGTTCAGCTACATGCTGCTGCAGGCCTACGACTACCTGTGGCTCGCCGAGAACGTCGAATGCGAGCTGCAGGTCGGCGGCTCGGACCAGTGGGGCAACATCGTGCTCGGGATCGACCTGATCCGGCGACGGCTCGGGCGCGCCGCGCATGCGCTGACCTGGCCATTGCTGGTGCGCTCCGATGGCACCAAGTACGGCAAGACAGCGGGCGGCGAGACACTCTGGCTCAGCGCGGAAGCCATGAGTCCGTACCGCTTCTACCAGGCATGGATCGGCGTCGACGATGCCGATGTGGCCAGATTGCTGCGCCAGCTCACCTTTCTGGAGCTGGACGAAGTGCACGAAATCGCTGCGGCCCATGACGCCGAGCCTGGCCGGCGCGAAGGCCAGCGGCGTCTGGCCGCCGAGATCACCCGCATCGTGCACGGCGATGCTGCTGCCACGGCTGCGGCCGGTGCCAGCGAGGTGTTGTTCGGCGGCACCGTGTCGCTGCGCGAAGCATCCGCGTCGGCGCTGGCGTTCGTTGCTGCAGAAGTCCCGTCGCGCCCGCTGCGAGCGCTTGATGCGCCGGTTGTGGACGTGCTGGTCGATGCCGAATTGGCCCAGAGCCGCAGCGAGGCGCGCAGGGCGTTGGCCGAGGGCAGCGTGTACATCAACGGGGACCGCACCAGCGATCCCGACCGACTCGTCGGGTCGCATGATCTGCTGTATGGCCGCTACGTGCTGCTGCGGCGGGGCAAGAAGCGCTGGCACGTCGCGACGGCATCATGACTTTGCCGAGATCGCGCCAAATCAGCCGTTGAGGATGGTTGCGGCGGTGGGTCGCCGCCTGTATTCTCGTGCCTCCCCCTCACGGGCCGCATTGCGGGTCAGAGGGGGGTCCGACACCTCCGGCGGCGTCGCCCGCAGCACTCTTTCGCAGAGGGCAGCGGCAGACGTCGATCGAGTGTCAGCTGCCGGCGACTTCGCCTGAGCAGCGCTCCTTGACAACAGAACAGAGGACGAAAACGCCAGTGCGGGCGATCGGCTGCTGGACTCAGCCGCCGGTCGAACCACACAGCCGGTCTTCGATCTACCCAGATCGGAGGCCAACTTGTTCGTGCCGTCCCATCAAGCCCGCCTCGAGCGGGTCGACATGAGACGGTGCACCAATTCCAGCCAGTTGCTGCCCGGAGAGGGGTCTTCCCCTCACAGAGCAGCACGGGCTCTTCGATCGTGCCAGTGGTGGTTTGCGGCTCAGCCGTACAACCTCGCGGGCTTGATCTCGATGGAGAGTTTGATCCTGGCTCAGGACGAACGCTGGCGGCGCGCTTCATCCATGCAAGTCGAACGAACCCGAGACTTCGGTCTCAATGGGGAAGTGGCGAACGGGTGAGTAACACGTGAGAAACCTACCCCGGAGATGGGAATAGCCCAGGGAAACCTGGATTAATGCCCAATACCCTGCCTGCACCTCATGGTGCGCTCAGGAAACGCTCCGGTGCTCCGGGAGGGTCTCGCGGCCTATCAGCTTGTTGGTGAGGTAACGGCTCACCAAGGCATCGACGGGTAGCTGGTCTGAGAGGACGATCAGCCACACTGGGACTGAGACACGGCCCAGACTCCTACGGGAGGCAGCAGGAGGGAATATTGCGCAATGGGCGAAAGCCTGACGCAGCGACGCCGCGTGGGGGAAGAAGGCCTTCGGGTCGTAAACCCCTTTCAGCAGGGACGAAATTGACGGTACCTGCAGAAGAAGCGCCGGCCAACTACGTGCCAGCAGCCGCGGTAATACGTAGGGCGCAAGCGTTGTCCGGATTCATTGGGCGTAAAGGGCTCGTAGGCGGTTTGGTAAGTCGGGTGTGAAAACTCAGGGCTCAACTCTGAGACGCCACTCGATACTGCCATGACTAGAGTCCGGTAGGGGAGTGTAGAATTCCTGGTGTAGCGGTGAAATGCGCAGATATCAGGAGGAATACCGATAGCGAAGGCAGCACTCTGGGCCGGTACTGACGCTGAGGAGCGAAAGCGTGGGGAGCAAACAGGATTAGATACCCTGGTAGTCCACGCCGTAAACGTTGGGCACTAGGTGTGGGTTCCATCCAACGGGATCCGTGCCGTAGCTAACGCATTAAGTGCCCCGCCTGGGGAGTACGGCCGCAAGGCTAAAACTCAAAGGAATTGACGGGGGCCCGCACAAGCGGCGGAGCATGTTGCTTAATTCGAGGCAACGCGAAGAACCTTACCTGGGTTTGACATGTTGGGGACAGCCGCAGAGATGCGGCCTCCTTATGGTCCCATCACAGGTGGTGCATGGCTGTCGTCAGCTCGTGTCGTGAGATGTTGGGTTAAGTCCCGCAACGAGCGCAACCCTTGTCCTATGTTGCCAGCGCGTAATGGCGGGGACTCGTGGGAGACTGCCGGCGACAAGTCGGAGGAAGGTGGGGACGACGTCAAGTCATCATGCCCCTTATGCCCAGGGCTGCAAACATGCTACAATGGCCGGTACAAAGGGCTGCGAAACCGTGAGGTCAAGCGAATCCCAAAAAGCCGGTCTCAGTTCGGATTGGAGTCTGCAACTCGACTCCATGAAGCCGGAGTCGCTAGTAATCCCGGATCAGCAACGCCGGGGTGAATACGTTCCCGGGCCTTGTACACACCGCCCGTCACACCACGAAAGTTGGCAACACCCGAAGCCAGTGGCCCAACCCGCAAGGGAGGGAGCTGTCGAAGGTGGGGTGAGCGATTGGGGTGAAGTCGTAACAAGGTAGCCGTACCGGAAGGTGCGGCTGGATCACCTCCTTTCTAAGGAGTCACCTCCGAGAATGAGACCACCGTGGTCTCATTCTCAGATGGAGATTCCCAGTTGGAGCACTGGTGCTGTCTGTGTCTGACTGCCGATTTCCATAATCGGCCTGTCACTAGCCAGCTCGTCCTCTGTTCTGCTGCCAGGGAGCGCTGCATCGCGCCCCAGCGCGGGGGCGTAGCGCGGCGGCTCTTTGATAACTGCATAGCGATGCACGAGCATCAAGACCCTCTGCACTGTCACACTTGAGACCGTGGCAGAGGGAATTTGATTCTTCGAGACTGAGTATCGATATACCAAGCTACGAAGAGCCAATGGTGAATGCCTTGGCGCCGAACACCGATGAAGGACGTGATAGGCTGCGATAAGCCACGGGGAGCCGCCGAATAGGCTTTGATCCGTGGATATCCGAATGGGGAAACCCGGCACCTTTTATCGGGTGTCACTCCTGCCTGAATCTATAGGGCAGGTAGAGGGAACGAGGGGAATTGAAACATCTCAGTACCCTGAGGAAAAGAAAGCAACAGCGATTCCCGGAGTAGCGGCGAGCGAAATGGGAACAGCCTAAACCGAGTCCGGTGGTAAAGCCTGGTGGCGTTGCCGGATCGGTGTTGTGGGACATCCCCGACCGAGCACCAGATCGGTCAAGGAGTTACAAAGCAAGCAGATAGCGGAACCGTACAGGAAAGGCGGGCCACAGAGGGTGACAGCCCCGTACGCGAAATCTGTTTGCCTCCTGGGATTGCTCCCGAGTAGCGCCGGTTCCGTGAAGGCCGGCGTGAATCTGCGAGGACCACCTCGTAAGGCTAAATATGTGTCGGCGACCGATAGCGAACTAGTACCGTGAGGGAAAGGTGAAAAGTACCCCGGGAGGGGAGTGAAATAGTACCTGCAACCATTGGTTTACAAGCAGTTGAAGCGCTACTGGGCACTTGTGCCCAAGCGCGACAGCGTGCCTTTTGAAGAATGAGCCAGCGAGTTACGGTGTGTGGCAAGGTTAACCAGTGATGGGAAGCCGGAGCGAAAGCGAGTCCGAACAGGGCGCACAGTCGCATGCTGTAGACCCGAAGCCGTGTGATCTATCCATGGGCAGGGTGAAGCGGAGGTAAGACTCCGTGGAGGCCCGAACCGACCTAGGTTGAAAACTGGGCGGATGACCTGTGGATAGGGGTGAAAGGCCAATCAAACACGGTGATATCTGGTTCTCCCCGAAATGCATTTTGGTGCAGCGTCGCACGTTCAGCCATGGAGGTAGAGCACTGATTGGGCTAGGGGGCCCACAAGCTTACCGACCCCAGTCAAACTCCGAATGCCATGGCTCCAGAGTGCGGCAGTGAGTCCACGGGGGATGAGCTTCGTTGGACGAGAGGGAAACAGCCCAGAGCGCCGGCTAAGGCCCCTAAGTGTGTATTAAGTGGCAAACGATGTGGGATTGCCCAGACAGCCAGGAGGTTGGCTTAGAAGCAGCCACCCTTGAAAGAGTGCGTAACAGCTCACTGGTCGAGTGGTCCTGCGCGGATAATGTAACGGGGCTAAATACACCGCCGAAGCCGCGCCTTTGAATTCGCTTTCGAGCGAATTCGAGGGGTAGGGGAGCGTCGTGCCTGCAGCGAAGCCGGAGCGTGAGCGCCGGTGGAGCGGGTCCGAGTGAGAATGCTGGCATGAGTAGCGAGAGAGGGGTGCGAATCCCCTCCGCCGTAAGCCCAAGGGTTCCTGGGGAAGGCTGGTCCTCCCAGGGTTAGTCGGGAGCTAAGGCGAGGCCGAGAGGCGTAGTCGATGCACAACCGGTTGATATTCCGGTACCACCGCGTGCGCGCCCAGTCCAAAATGCGGTTGCTAAGGGGCTGTCCTCCCTTCGGGGAACGACGAACCGACCCACCGCACCGAGGACAGTAATGAGGGGACGCAGGAGGATAGGTGAACCCAGGCGATGGTAGACCTGGGGTAAGCGAGTAGGACGGGGACTAGGTAAGTCCGGGCCCCATCAAGTCTGAGACGCGATGCCGAGCCGCTACAGGCGAAGTCATTGATTCCATGCTGCCTAGAAAAGCCTCTAGCGAGTTCACGTGGTGCCCGTACCTAAACCAACACAGGTAGGCAGGTAGAGCATACTCAGGCGAACGGGAGAACTGTGGTTAAGGAACTCGGCAAATTGCATCCGTAACTTCGGGAGAAGGATGACCCTGCGATGGTGACGGCACTAGCTGCCCGAGCCGGAAAGGGTGGCACAAAATAGGGGAAAGCGACTGTTTACTAAAAACACAGCAGCGTGCGAAGTCGTAAGACCATGTATACGCTGTGACGCCTGCCCGGTGCCGGAAGGTTACGGGGAACGGTTAGCTCTTCGGAGCGAAGCTGTGAACCTAAGCCCCGGTAAACGGCGGCCGTAACTATAACGGTCCTAAGGTAGCGAAATTCCTTGTCGGGTAAGTTCCGACCTGCACGAATGGCGTAACGACTTTCCCACTGTCTCAACCACAGACCCGGCGAAATTGAAGTACGAGTAAAGATGCTCGTTGGCTACAGAAGGACGGAAAGACCCCGTGGACCTTTACTATAACTTGGTATTGGGTTGTGGCACGTGTTGTGTAGGATAGGTCGGAGACTAGGAAGCGTGTGCGCCAGCATGCGTGGAGTCACCCTTGAAATACGACCCTGCTCATGTCGGAACTCTAACCTAGGACCCTGATCGGGTTCGGGAACAGTGCCAGGCGGGTAGTTTGACTGGGGCGGTCGCCTCCCAAATGGTAACGGAGGCGCCCAAAGGTTCCCTCAGACTGGTTGGCAATCAGTCGTCGAGTGCAATGGCACAAGGGAGCTTGACTGTGAGACATACAGGTCGAGCAGGTGCGAAAGCAGGGCATAGTGATCCAGCGATTGCGTGTGGAAGCGTCGTTGCTCAACGGATAAAAGGTACCCCGGGGATAACAGGCTCATCTTCCCCAAGAGTCCATATCGACGGGAAGGTTTGGCACCTCGATGTCGGCTCATCGCATCCTGGGGCTGAAGCAGGTCCCAAGGGTTGGGCTGTTCGCCCATTAAAGCGGTACGCGAGCTGGGTTTAGAACGTCGTGAGACAGTTCGGTCCCTATCCTCTGTAGCCGTAGGAGATTTGAGGAAAGCTGTCCGTAGTACGAGAGGACCCGGATGGACGCAGCTCTCGTGTGCCAGTTGTTCCGCCAGGAGCACGGCTGGTTGGCGACCTGCGGAAGGGATAAGCGCTGAAAGCATCTAAGCGCGAAGCCTGTTCCAAGATGAGATCTCCCACTGGTACAACCAGGTAAGGCCCGTGGCAGATAACCACGTTGATAGGCCGGATGTGTAAGCGCAGCAATGCGTTCAGCAGACCGGTACTAATCGGCCGAGGGCTTGGTATCGGTACTCAGCCTCGAGGAAGCGCACCTGGCAGTGCGCTGTGCGTGCATCGCTGTGCAGTCTTCACCGGTCTGCGCTCGGCCTGTCACCATTCGACTGGTCGAATGCGCACAGATCTCCGGTGGTTATGGCGGCAGGGCCACACCCGTTCCCATTCCGAACACGGAAGTTAAGCCTGCCAGCGCCGATGGTACTTGGGGGCAATTCCCCTGGGAGAGTAGGTCGCCGCCGGAACCCCGAACCCCCGTCGTGTATGCGACGGGGGTTCTTCGCGTCTGGGGGCCTAGCCTCGAGGAGTGACGCAGAACCGGCGCCCGCCTCGCAAGGGCTCACCCCGCAAGGGCCCGCCTCGCCGCCGCTCTGGCCCTCCTCGCCGGAGTGACAAACCGGTTGACGACGTTGCCGAACAGGCAGCCCGACGGACCGATTGGGGTGGCGTGGCCCGCAAGGGAGCCTCGGTGCTCCGGCCCATTCCCGGCGCTGATCGAGGCGATGCCTACGCGGCGAAGGCGCCGGAACGACGCAGTCCTCGACCGGAGCCTCCACCGAAGCCTCAGCGTGCGGAGCGTTCGCGCCCCGATGCGCAGCGCCGCCGGCGGCCGGACGTGCGGCTGGACATTCCCCAGTTGGATCCGACCGGCCTGCGCGGCATGCCGGCTGAGGAGCAGCAGCGGCTGGCACGGCGCCTGCGCGATGCAGGAGAGGACTTCCTGGCCGAGCGATTCGGTGACGCGCACGTCATCCTGCGACCGCTCGCATCCCGCTATGCAGCCGTCGCCGAGGTGCAGGAGCTCTTCGGGCTGACGCTGTACCGGCTCGGCCGGTGGACTGCGGCATCCCACCGGCTCGAGCAGTACGAAGCGATGACGGGTGCCGTCGACCAGCTGCCGGTGCTGGCGGACTGCTACCGGGCACTGGGACGGCTGAACGACGTGCATGACGTGTGGGACCGGTTGAGGCATGCTGATCCCGACGCCCAGACGATCACCGAGGGGCGCATCGTGGCAGCGGGGGCACTGGCCGATGAGGGTCGCCCACGCGACGCCATACGCCTGCTCGAGGCAGGCCCGCTGCGACCCAAGCGCCCCAAAGAGCATCACCTCCGGCTGTGGTACGCGCTCGCGGATCTGTACGACCGTGTCGGTGATCTACAGCGTGCCCGGCGCGGATTCGCCCGGATTGCCGACACCGAACCCGGGTTCGTGGATGTGGCTGACCGGCTGGCCGCGCTCGGCACTGGAGACACTGGGCAGCAGGGGACACCGAAGTAGCGGAGAGGCGCCGCGCGGCCCGCCGCAGATGGCTCGAAGAGTCAGTCTTTCGGCGCAAGCGCGCGGATAGAGTGAACCCGTCATTCGGCACGCGCCGCCCCCAGTACCAGCCCTCAGTACCGGCGCCGCCAGATAACGCGAGGCAAGCGGTACATCGTGACTACCGACATCGAGCGCCTGCTGGGCGAGCAGGCCTCCTATTTGCTGGACCACAAGTGCGAAGGCATCGGACGGGACCTGCTCACCCTGCCCGGGCCGGACTTCGTGACCGATGTCGTCGCCGGCACCGACCGTTCGCCGCAAGTCATGCGGAGCCTCCAGTCGCTATTCGACCATGGTCGGCTCGGTGGCACGGGCTACGTCTCCGTCCTGCCCGTGGACCAGGGCATCGAGCACACTGGCGCCGCCTCGTTTGCGCCGAACCCGATCTATTTTGATCCGGCCTCCATCGTGGAGTTGGCGGTCGAGGGCGGCTGCAATGCCGTGGCCACGACGTTCGGCGTGCTCGGCGCGGTGTCCCGCCGCTACGCCCACCGCATCCCGTTCATCGTCAAGATCAACCACAACGAACTGCTGACCTACCCAGCCTCCTACGACCAGATCATGTTCGGCTCGGTCCAGCAGGCGCACGAGCTCGGAGCAGCCGGCGTCGGCGCGACGATCTACTTCGGCTCGGCCGAGAGCGGCCGCCAGATCACCGAAGTGGCCGCCGCGTTCTCCGAGGCGCATCGCCTCGGCATGTTCACCGTGCTGTGGTGCTACCTGCGCAACTCCGACATCAATGTCGAGGGGGTCGACCATCATGTCGCCGCCGATGCCACCGGGCAGGCCAACCACATCGGCGTGACCATCGAGGCCGACATCATCAAGCAGAAGCTGCCGGAGAACAACGGAGCCTTCGTCTCGGTGCCGGGCTTCGGCAAGACCCATGCGGCGGTGTACGACCGGCTGACGACCGATCACCCGGTGGACCTGTGCCGCTGGCAGGTGGCGAATTGCTACATGGGACGCGTGGGACTCATCAACTCCGGCGGCGCCAGTTCGGGGGCGACCGATCTGGCCGAGGCCGTCACCACGGCGGTGGTCAACAAGCGAGCAGGCGGCATCGGGCTGATCTCCGGGCGCAAGGCATTCCAGAGGCCCATGGCCGAAGGCGTCGAGCTGCTCGGCGCCATCCAGGACGTCTATTTGGACCAGGCGGTGACCATCGCCTGAGGCGTGATCCCACCCGGCTGCGGCCACGCAGCCGCGGCTAGCGTGGTCGCCTGGAGCGGCCGCACTCCGCGGCTCCGAGACCGCGAGCCGTTTCTCTCAGAAGCCCTTCGACCAGGAGACACAGTGACCGACACCGCATCGCGCGAACTGCCGCTGCAGGAGATCGATGAGGTCATCATTCGCTTCGCCGGCGACTCCGGCGATGGCATGCAGCTCACCGGTGACCAATTCACGAGCATCTCCGCAGCGCTCGGAAACGATCTGTCCACGCTGCCAGAGTTCCCCGCCGAGATCCGCGCCCCGCAAGGCACGCTCGCCGGTGTCTCGGCGTTCCAGGTGCGCATCTCCGACTTCGACATCACTACGCCGGGCGATGCCCCCACGGTGCTGGTGGCGATGAATCCGGCGGCGCTCAAGGCGCAGCTGCACAACCTGGCGCAGGGCGGCGCGCTCATCTTGAACACCGATGCCTTCAACGACCGCAACCTGGAGAAGGCCGGCTATTCGAGCAACCCGCTCGACGACGGCACGCTGGACGACTACCGCTCCTACCCGGTGCCGATGAGCCAGATCACCCGGGACGCCGTGGCCGAGCACGGTGTCAAACCCCGCGACGCGGAGCGCTCCAAGAACTTCTTCGCGCTCGGCCTGATCTCATGGATGTACACCCGCCCGGTCGAGCCGACGCTCGAGTTCATCAACACCAAGTTCCGGGGCCGCGAGCAGGTCATCAATGCCAATACCGCAGCATTCAAGGCTGGCTACAACTTCGGCGAGACGGCGGAGATCTTCGAGGCCCACTACGAGGTGAAGCCCGCCCCGCTGGCACCCGGCGAGTACACCAACGTGAACGGGAACACCGCGCTGGCCTGGGGCTGCGTCGTGGCGGGCCAGCTGGCCCGCCTGCCGGTGTTCCTCGGCTCGTACCCCATCACGCCGGCCTCGGACATCCTGCACGAGATGTCGCTGAAGAAGAACTTCGGCGTGCGGACGTTCCAGGCCGAAGACGAGATCGCCGCGGCAGCGTCGGCGGTTGGGGCGGCTTTCGGCGGGGCGCTGGCGTTCACCTCCACATCGGGGCCCGGCTTGGCACTGAAGGGCGAGACGCTCAGCCTTGCGGTCAGCCTCGAGCTCCCGATGGTGGTGCTCGACATCCAGCGCGGCGGCCCGTCGACGGGCCTGCCCACCAAACCCGAGCAGGCCGATCTGATGATGGCCATGTACGGGCGGCATTCCGAGTCGCCGCTGCCGGTCGTGGCCCCGCGCAGTCCTGCCGACTGCTTCGACATCGCGATCGAGGCGTCTCGCATCGCGCTGAAGTACCGCACGCCCGTCATCGTGCTGTCGGACGGCTACCTGGCGAACAGCTCCGAGCCGTGGCTGCTGCCCGACGTCGACCAATTGCCCGACATCGGCGTCGACTTTGCGACCGAGTTCAACGGCACCAACGAAGACGGCGACGGCATCTTCCTGCCGTACCTGCGGGATCCCGACACGCTGGCTCGCCCGTGGGCCATCCCCGGCACGCCCGGACTGATGCACCGTGTGGGCGGCATCGAGAAAGAGGACCGCACCGGCAACATTTCCTACGACCCAGAGAATCACCAGCTGATGGTCGATCTGCGGCAAGCCAAGATCGACGGCGTCGACGTGCCCGATGTCGAGGTGGCGGGCGATGTCGATGCCGATCTCGTGGTGCTGGGCTGGGGCTCCACGTGGGGCGCCATCGACGCGGCTGCGGGCCGGCTGCGCGACGAGGGACAGCGGGTGGCGCATGTTCACCTGCGACATCTCCATCCGCTGCCCGGCAATCTGGGCGACGTGCTGCGGCGCTACCGGGCCGTGGTGTGCCCCGAGATGAACAAGGGCCAGCTGTGTGATCTGGTGCGGGCGAAATACCTGATCGACGTCGAGCACGTGGGCAAGATCGACGGCGTGCCGTTCACCACCGGCGAAGTGACCTCCGCAATCCGCAAGCGCTTGGAAGAGCTGGCGGGAATCACAGCAACGAGCCCATGACCGACGAGTCCAGCGAGCACCAACAGAGGCAGCCAACACGATGACCGACACCTCGATCACGCCGACGACACAGCCAGGAGACTGGGCCTCCGACCAGGAGGTCCGCTGGTGCCCGGGCTGCGGCGACTACTCCATCCTCACCGCGATGCGGATGCTGATGCCGAGCCTGGGCACCGAGCCTCACAACACGGTGTTCGTGTCGGGCATCGGCTGTGCTGCCCGGTTCCCGTACTACATGAACTCCTACGGCGTGCACGGCATCCACGGCCGGGCGCCCGCAATCGCCACCGGCTTGGCGATGGCCCGGCCCGATCTCGACGTCTGGGTGATCGGCGGCGACGGCGACATGCTGTCGATCGGCGGCAATCACCTGATCCACGCTCTGCGGCGCAACGTCAAGATCAAGGTGCTGCTGTTCAACAACCAGATCTACGGCTTGACCAAGGGCCAGTTCAGCCCCACGAGCGAGATCGGCAAAGTCACCAAGAGCTCGCCGATGGGCTCGCTCGACGCACCGTTCAACCCGCTCGCTGTGGCGCTCGGCGCCGAGGCCTCATTCGTGGCGCGCACGCACGACATGGATCGCCAGCACATGATGGACACGTTCCGCCGGGCGCATGAGCACGATGGCGCCGCGTTCGTGGAGGTGTTCCAGAACTGCAACGTCTTCAATGACGGCGCGTTCGAAGGGGTCACCAAGAAGCAGAACCGCGATGCCAACCTCATCCCGCTGACGCACGGCGAGCCCATCCGCTTCGGGGCGGACGGCGAGTTCGGCGTCATCGACGAATCGGGCTGCGCCCGGGTTGTGCACACGGCCGACGTGGACACTGACGAACTGCTCACCCACGACGAGACGAAGCACGATCCCTCGACGGCGTTCATGCTGGCGCGTCTCGCGCGCGGACCGTTCGAGCCGACGCCGATCGGCGTGTTCCGCGCGGTGCGGCGCAGCGAGTACGCCATGGCTTCTACCCGGCAGCTGGCCGCAGCCCAGGAAAAGCAAGGTGCCGCTGACATTGCGCAACTGTTGCGTTCACGCGGCACTTGGCACGTCTGAACCACCTTCTTCCTCCGCAGAAACCACTGCGGTACGCCGTGGGCGCGCTGGTACTTTCGGCTGCATGAATGCCGTGCGACGACGCCTCGACAACGAGCTCGTCCGCCGCCGCATGGCTTCCTCACGGACGGCGGCGCAGGCGCTCATCTCCGACGGTCGGGTTCTCGTAGGCGGTTCCGTCGCGCACAAGCCGTCCCGGATGGTCTCGCCCGCCGAGCCGGTCCGGCTCAGCGGTGATCCAGCGCGATTTGTCTCCCGCGGCGGGGACAAGCTGGATGCGGCCCTGGACGAATTCGGTATCGATGTAAGGGGACGGCGCGCCCTCGACGCCGGTGCCTCCACCGGCGGCTTCACCGATTGCCTGCTGCAGCGGGGCGCAGCGGAAGTCGTAGCGATCGATGTCGGCTGGGGACAGCTCGATGCCCGCCTGCGCGCAGATGCCCGGGTCACGGTGCGGGAGCGGTGCAACATCCGTCATGTCGGTCCGGCGGACATCGGCGGCGACGCCAGCATCACGACCGCTGATCTGTCGTTCATCTCGCTGCGGGCGGTGATGGCCAATCTCGCGGCGTGCACGGCACGCGCAGGAGACGCAGTGCTGCTCGTCAAGCCGCAGTTCGAAGCCGGCCGGCGCGAGGCCTCGCGAGGCAAGGGGGTGGTACGCGATCCGGACGTATGGCGGCACGTGCTCGACGACGTGGCGTCGAGCGCGTCGGCCAATGGCCTCGTTCCTGCCGGCGTTGCCGTGTCGTCGTTGCGAGGCGCCGCAGGCAATGTCGAGTTCTTCCTGCACTGCCGGCGGCCTGCGGACGGCGGCCACCCGTCAGCCGGCGATTCCGCCGGCGCCGGGCGCTTCGATCTCGCCGCCGCTGCCGGCGCGGCGGCACGGCATGCCGAAGTGACTCATGGAACAGCGGAGAGGGTGCCATGAGTGCGGTGCTCATCGTCGCTCACGCCGAGCGCGCCGAGGCGCTGTCGGCGGCCAAGGGCTTGGTGGACTGGCTCGAGAACGAGGGCCATTCCGTGCAGATGGGACGCACTGAGGCGGTTGCCATCGATCGCAGCGACCTGATAGCGGCCGAGCCGATCCCCACAGCCCCCGACCTCGCCGTGAGCGTCGGCGGCGACGGCACGATGCTGCGCTCGGTTGACTTGGTCGCGGCAGCAGGAGTGCCGGTGCTCGGAGTCAACGTCGGCCACCTCGGCTACCTGACAGAGTTCGAGCCCGCGCAGCTTGTCGAGGTTGTCGGCGCAGCCCTCGATGGATCGCTGGGCACCTCCGAGCGGATGATGGTCAGCGCAACAGTGCGCCGGGCGCCGGGCGCCGATCCCGATGACGCCGACGAGGAAGCGGCATGGACGGGATTGAACGAGGTCGTGCTCGAGAAACGCGACCCGGGTCACACCGTGCGGTTGGAAGTGTGGCTCGATGGCGATGTCTTCGCGACGTATGCGGCGGACGGCCTCATCGTGTCCACCCCGACGGGATCCACTGCGTACAGCCTGTCGGCGGGCGGCGCCGTAGTTGCTCCGACGCACTCCTCGCTGCAAGTCACACCGGTCGCGCCGCACATGCTGTTCGATCGCTCCCTGCTGCTGTCGGCGGACACCGAGATCGGCATCCGGGTGATCAGCGAACGGCCGGCGCTTGCCGCCGTGGACGGGCGCTCGGCCACGATGCTGGCGACGGGCGATGAACTCGTCGTGACGCGTGCCCCCTATGACGCGCGATTTGTCACTGCCGGCGGCGACAGCTTCCATCGCGTGCTGAAGCACAAGTTCGGCCTCAAGGACCGCTGATGCTCGTCGAGCTGGCGGTGCACGATCTTGGCGTCATCTCCCATGCCAACTTGGTGCTCGGCGAAGGCATGACGGCGCTGACCGGCGAGACGGGCGCCGGGAAGACCCTTGTGGTGCAGGCATTGCAGCTGCTGATGGGCGGGCGAGCCGATCCGGCGATGGTGCGCACCGGCGCAGTGGAGGCGGTGGTCGAGGGCAGGTTCGTGCACCCCGACGGCAGCGAGCGGGTGCTGCGCCGCGTGGTCCCTGCGACCGGCCGCAGCCGTGCCTATGTGGACGGTGGCATGGCCTCGGCAACCGAACTCGCCGAGCTCGGAACCGGGCTGGTTGACCTGCATGGGCAGCACCAGCACCAATCGCTGCTGAGCTCTCGCACCCAGCGTGAGGCGCTGGATCGCTGGGGCGGTATCGATGTGCGCCCCTTGGCGGCGGCGCGCACCGAATTGCGGGCGCTGACCGAGAACCTGGCTGCGCTGGGCGGCGACGCGCGCGCCAGGGCGCAGGAGATCGATCTCTTGAGATACCAGGTTGACGAGATCGCTGTGGCACAACTCGACGACCCAAACGAGTTGGAGTGGATCGCCGAGCGAGAGGACTTGCTGGCCGACGCAGCGACGATCCTCGAGGATGGTCAAGCGGCCCGCCAAGCACTCGCTGGCGACGACGGGACGATCGACAAGCTGGGCGCCGCGGTGGCCCTGCTGGCCTCCCGGAAGGCGTTTGCCCCGGTCAGCGACCGCTTGGAGGCCGTCGCTGCCGAATTGGACGACATCGTCGCGCAGCTGAGAGACGTGCTCGAGACGATCGATGACGACCCGCAGGCGCTGGCCGAAGCCCGTGCCCGGCACCAACTCCTGCGCGGGCTCACCCGCAAGTACGGCGACACGCTCGCAGATGTCAGGGCATTCGGTGCCCGAGCGGCCGAGCGTCTCTCGCAGCTGGAACGCCACACCGAGCTTGCAGCAGAGCTTGAGGCTGGCATCGAAGCCGCACAAAGCCACGTCCACGCTGAAGCTGATGTGGTGGCTGAAGCTCGTCGCGCAGCCGCACCTGGCCTCGCCGCTGCGGTGAGCGAGCACTTGGCGTCGTTGGCGCTGGAGGGCGGCACGCTGGAGGTCAGCGTGGCCGGCGATGCACCGAGCGACAGCATCGAACTGCGTTTCAGCGCGAATCGCGGCTCCCCGCCAGCACCATTGTCGAAGGTGGCCTCGGGAGGCGAGCTGGCACGCGTCATGCTGGCGCTGCGGCTCGTGCTGACTGCCGGACCTCCGACCTTGGTATTCGATGAAGTCGACGCCGGCATCGGTGGCGAGACAGCTGTGGCAGTCGGTCGGTCGCTGGCTTCGCTGGCGGAGCACCACCAGGTACTGGTGGTGACGCATCTCCCGCAGGTCGCAGCATTCGCACACGACCAGGTGGCCGTTCGAAAAACCGACGACGGCGACGCGGTGGCATCCGACCTTGTCGCTGTGACGGGAGAGGATCGCATCAGTGAGCTGGCACGGATGCTCGCGGGTCAGCCTGCGTGGGCGAGCGGCCGCCAGCACGCATCCGAGCTGCTGGAGGCGGCGGCGCGAGGCGGCACCTCGGTGTGAGCACTTCCCGCTCGCTTTCGTTGTGGGGGCGTCACCGCTCCCGCCGCGACCGTGGCAACAGCCAAGTGGAGTATGCGGGACGGTGCCGTGTGGATCGCCGCACCAAGAACCTGCTGAGCCGCCTCGAGCGGGGTGACATCGCGGTCATCCACCATGCCGATCTTGACCGGGTCGCCGCGGACGGGCTGCTGGCAGCGGGCGCGATCGCCGTCATCAACGCGGAATCGACGATGACCGGCCGGTACCCGGCGCTGGGCGGCCTCACGCTCGCGCAAGCAGGGGTGCCAGTACTGGAGGACATCGGCGAGGGGGTGTTTGCGTCGCTTCACGACGGCGAGGAGATAGCCATCACCGGCGATGAGCTGCTGCGCGGCGACCAAGTGATCGGGACCGGATATCGCCGCGATGCCGAGTACTTCGAACGCGTGCTGGAATCGGCGCGGGTAGCGGTGCGCAGCGAACTCGGGAGCTTTGCCCGCAACACGCTCGAGTATCTGGAGAAGGAACCGCAGGTCCTGACCGACGAGCTGGAGATCCCGCCGCTGCGGCACGAGCTGCGTCGTCGCCATGTGCTGGTGGCAGTACGCGGCATCGACTACCGCGAGGATCTGCGCGCGCTTCGCCGTTCGGGCTACATGTCCGACATGCGGCCGGTCATCATCGGGGTGGACGGCGGCGCCGATGCGCTGCTCGACACCGGGCTGGTGCCGCACATCATCATCGGCGATTTCGACTCGGTGTCCCCACGGGCACTCGGGTGCGGGGCGCAGCTCATCGTGCATGCTTATCCCGAGGGCGGCGCGCCGGGTTCGGCGCGCCTCGACGCCGCCGGCCTGAGCTATGACGTCATCGCTGCGCCCGGCACCAGCGAGGATCTCGCCTTGCGGCTGGCCTACGAGCAGCGAGCCGAGCAGATCGTCGAAGTCGGATCGCACACGTCGATGGTCGACTTCTTCGACAAGGGCCGTCGAGGCATGGCCTCCACCTTCCTGACCCGGATGCAGGTGTCTCCGGTACTCGTGGATGCGAAGGGAGTGAGCCGCCTGTACCGCACCCAGGTGCGCAAGCGCGACATGGCCATGCTGATCGTCTCGGCGCTCGTCACCATCGGCGTCATTGCTGCAGTGACCGAGCCGGGCAGGCTGCTGCTTCGCACGCTGTGGATCAACATGGGCCTGTAGATCGGTCAGGCGAATGATCAATCTCCGCTACCACATCGTGTCCATAGCGGCAGTCTTCCTGGCCTTGGCGATCGGCTTGGCATTGGGCTCGACGTTCGTGGACTCGGTGCTGGTGAGCAACCTGGAGTCTCGTGTGGACCAGCTGCAGGCTGACACCGAGTCGGCGATCGAGCGGCGAGCGCAGGCTGAGGAGGCACTCAGCGGGGTGGAGGCGGAACGCGACGCCGCGCTCGCGGGCGTCGAAGCCGCTCGGTCCGTTCGGTTCGAGGTGGAGGATCTCGTGCGGCCGTACCTTCCCCAAGGTCGACTGAGCGGCACGACGACGCTCATCGTTGCGCCCGAGTCCACTGATCGAGCCGCGGTGGCAGCCATCCGCGCTCGTCTCGATGCGACCGACGCACGACCGGGCGGCGTGGTGTGGCTCAGCGAGGACCTGCGTCTGGACGACCCCGACGTGCGTCAGAGCATCGCCCGAGCATTCTCGCTGGCAGGCGACAGCCGCAACGCCGTGCGACGAGCGCTTCGTTTCCTGGTGCCCCAGGCGCTCTTCAGGCCGGCCGAGGCGGGTTCTAGCCGGACGCCCGGCAACGACGTGAACGCGATCACCGACTCCGCAGCGCTCGACGGTTTCTCGCGCGGCTTCTCGTCGGTGCCGCCGACTCGCACGGCGCTTACCTTGCTGCGAGATCTGGAGTTGATCACTCACGACGGCACCGGCGCTGCCGCGCTGCATCTGCTCGGCGGGGAGCAGATGCGGCTTGTAGTGGTCACCGATGCGGCTGCAACGAGGCTGAATGAGGACTTCGTCTTCGATCTGCTCCGTGCGATGGCCGATGACGGGCACTCGGGCGCCGCCGTCATCGTCGAGGTACCGGCTCCCGCTGCAGCCGGAGCCGGCTACGGCACCGTGCTCCAGCTGCTCCGCGCCGATCCTGTGCTCGCTGAGTCGTTCTCGAGCGTCGACGATGTCGAGACCTTCTCGGGCGATCTGGCGCTGCTGGTGGCGCTGGAGCGGCTGCCTGCCGTCAACCACTTCTCTGGCGCCGATCCTGACCACGGCTTGGGCCCGTCATGACCCATGCCGTGGCGATTGTGCCTGCGTTCAACCGGGCCGACACGGTGGGTGCCACGGTGACGGCGCTGCGAACCGTGTCCGACGTGCTCGACGTCATCGTGGTCGACGACGGTTCCCGGGATCGCACAGCGGCGGTTGCGGCTGCAGCCGGAGCGCGTGTCATCGAGCTCGCTCGCAACCGCGGCAAGGGAGCGGCGATCACGGCGGGCATCGCGGCGTCGGGCGCACCCGACGTCTACCTGCTCATCGATGCCGATCTGGGCGCTTCAGCTGCACTGGCCGGTGATCTGCTGCAGCCGGTCGCGCTGGGCGATGCCGATA
This sequence comes from Candidatus Poriferisodalis sp., assembly GCF_965208555.1. Taxonomy (GTDB): domain Bacteria; phylum Actinomycetota; class Acidimicrobiia; order Acidimicrobiales; family Poriferisodalaceae; genus Poriferisodalis. The sequence continues at coordinate 3,132,911 of NZ_OZ242342.1, forward strand.
TGACGATCGCCGTGTTCGACGCTCCTGATGGTCGGGGCGGGCTCGGGCTCGTCAAGGGGTTTGCGGCGCGCGTGCTGCGTTCGCAAACGGGACTCGACATGGCGGAGCCGCTCTCGGGGCAGCGCGCGGTGCGGGGTCCGCTGCTGAGATCGCTCCAGCTTGCGCCCGGATTCGGTCTCGAGATCGGCCTGACGCTCGATGCGGCTAATCGCGATGCCGTCATCAGCGAGATCGCAGTGGGATTCACCCATCGGCAGACCGGCCGTGATCTCAGCGGCATTGCGCACCGGGCCCGCATCGGCCGCCACGTCTACCTGGCAGTCGTAGCTCGCACCGGCTGGCCGAAGGCGATGTACTGCCTGGCTGCCTCCCTGCTCGGCCGTGTCATCTCGGCGGCTCGTCGAGTGCCGGTGGGTCATCGGGGACGCCGGCTGGGGCTAGCGGCGCGCGCCCGATGGCGGCGCGCACGCCGGCTTCGGCTGCCACGTGCGCTCCGGGACCTGCGGTCGAGACGGCCGTGGCGTCGCCGAACCCCACACGGGTCGTGACACGGTCGCCGCCGCTGGCCCTCATCGTCGGCAGGCCGCAGGCAGCGGTGATGCTCATCGCCGCATTCGGGGGATCGCTGCTCGTCGCGGCTGTGCTGTGGCGCTGGCTCGGTGCGCGCATGAGCCGGGATCGCTGGATCCGGCCCAACTACCGCGGCCGCCAGATTGTCGCCGTCTCGGGTCTTGTTGCCCTTGCCGCCGGTGCGATCGCCGTCATCGTCACGGCGGCGGTCGTCGTTTCGCTGCCGGAGGCCGAGCTGCGCTGGGCCGTGTTCGTGCCCGATCACGACCCGCTGCTGGCCCGCTCGCCGGATTCTGCCGTCATTGCCGGCGGCATCGCCGCACTCGTGCTGCTCGGGGGATTCGGATGGCTCGGCTACAACGACGACACCAGAGGTGTGCTCGGCGAGCCGCATGGGCAACAAGGCGGCGGGTTCCGGGGGCACCTTCGTCTCAGTTGGGAGCGTCGCCGGCTCACCACTGGGGCCTTGAAGGCGGTGGGCGGCCTCGTCGTGGCGATAGCGGCCGTACAGATCGCCCTGTGGGGCGACCCGGCCGAGGCCCGAGACGTTGTGGGCGCAGGACCCGGCGGTGACTGGCTCCGCGCGTCGGCCCAGCTGTTGGGACTGGGTGCCGATCCCGATGCCGCATGGAGCGCAATGGCGCTCGTGCGCGGGGTGCTGATCGTGGCACTGTCGGCGAACTTGCTGAACCTGCTGGATCGGGCGCCCGGGCGCGCGGTCAAGGCGGCGTTTGTGTGGTGGCTCGTCGCTCTGACGCCGGCAGCGCTCGTGGCGGCTGGCTCGACGGGTCGTCTCGATCTGGGGTTCGAAACCTCGGAATGGGCCGTGTGGGCCGGGGCCGCCGTGGGCGCATCGGCAGGATTGCTGCGCAGCGAATTGGCGGAGCAGCACATGCTGGGTGACACCGGTGTCAACCCGGTGGGAGCCGTCGTGGGCATGGCGACGGTTGTCGCCTACCCGTCGACCGTCGAGTGGGTGGTCCTGGCGGTGCTGGCGGTCTTGAACCTGTCAAGCGAACGGTGGTCGTTCAGCCGGGTCATCGATGCGGTGCCGCCACTGCGATGGCTGGACCGGCTCGGCTCGCCCTACCGCCACACGTGAGCAGCGCGGCGTCGTTGCGCCCGCTGCGGAGGCGGCGCTCGGTGCTACGCCCGCTGCATGGCAGCGGCGCAGTGTCCTATGCCCGCTGCATGGCAGCGGCGCAGTGGCGATGCTCGGCCAAGCGTTCGTCGAGGTCGGGGTGAACGATCTGACCGTCGCGCACGACAGGGCGACCGGCCACGATCGTGTCCCGGGCGGACAGCGGGCCGCAGCGCAGCCATGCCTCGATGAGATCAGAGAGTGCGCCTGCGAACGCCGGCCCGTCGAACTGCCACACCACGAGGTCGCCGCATGCACCGGGCGACAGCTCGCCGATCTCGCCCTCGCGGCCGAGGCACCCTGCGCTGCCACGGGTTGCGACGTCGAGGACATCGCGAGCAGAGAAGTACACCGTGCTGTCCCCCCCGCTGCTCTCGTGTGCGGTGTCATCGACGTCGCGGTCACGGCCGTCGGCGGGCCTGCCGCTGTCCAGACCCTTCTCGGCGCTCAATTGTCGCTGGCCGTCACGCAGCCGCCCCACCAGCAGCGCATTGCGCGCCTCGGTCCACATCGACGCCGAATCGGTGCTGGCCGAGCCGTCCACGCCGAGGCCGACGGGAACGCCCGCTGCTCGCAGCTCGCGCACCGGGGCCAGCCCGACGCCGAGCAGCAGGTTCGAGCTGGGGCAGTGCGCCACTCCGGTGCCCCACGTGCCCAGGCGGGCGATCTCGGCAGTGTTGGGCTGCACGCCATGCGCGATCCACGAACGGTTTGAGCCCCAGCCGCAGTGCTCGAAGTAGTCCACCGGCCGCATCCCGAACATCTCCAGGCAGAAGCCGTCCTCACCGGGGTCCTCGCACAGGTGCGTGTGCAGGCGCACGTCGAGCCGTTCAGCCAGCTCGGCGGTGGCCGTCATCAGGTCGGTCGACACCGAGAACGGCGAGCACGGGGCCAGCGCGATCCGCACCATCGCATCGGGCGAGCGGTCATGGTGCACTCCGACCAGCCGCTCCGACTCGGCCAAGATCTCGTCGGGCGATTGGCAGACCTCATCAGGGGGCAGCCCGCCGTCCGATTGGCCCAGCGACATCGAGCCGCGGGTGGGGTGGAAGCGCATGCCCAGTTCGGCGGCGGCGTTGATCTCGGCCGTGATCAGGTCGCCGCCGCCCCGGGGATGCACATAGAGGTGATCAGTGCTGGTCGTGCAGCCGCCCAACGCCAGCTCTGCAAGGCCGACCCACGCGGACAGGTACGCGCCCTGCTCATCGAGCCGTGCCCACAGGGGGTACAGCGTGGTGAGCCAGTCGAACAGCCCGCCTCGAAGCGCCGGTGCGTAGGACCGGGTGAGGTTCTGGTACATGTGGTGATGGGTGTTGATGAGCCCAGGAGTCACCAGGCAGCCGCGCGCATCGATGCGGCGCGTTGCTGGCGGCGGTGCCTCGGCGGCCTCGCCCACGGCGCTGACGAGCCCGTCGGTGATGGCAACCCACCCGCCGACGATCTCGCGGCGCTGATCGTCGCAGGTCGCCACCAGTTCGGCGCTGTGCACCACCAAGTCCGCGTGCCCAGGCTCGGGCCCGGTGTGCTGTGTGCGGTCACCGGTGTTGCTCATGGCTTCCCTCCGGCATCAGCCAACCCTGCATCAGCCAACAAGACCCGGTGCGACGGTAGCTTGATGACACATGCGAGAGAGTCCACCCGAACAGCCGCGTGGCTAAGCACATTTTCGTCACCGGCGGAGTTGCCAGCTCCCTCGGCAAGGGACTCACAGCGGCATCGCTCGGGCGACTGCTGGCGGCTCGCGGACTGCGGGTCACCATGCAGAAGCTGGACCCGTACATCAACGTCGACCCCGGCACGCTCAACCCGTACGAGCACGGTGAGGTGTTCGTCACCGACGACGGCGGCGAGACCGATCTGGATCTCGGTCACTACGAGCGCTTCATCGATGTGTCGCTGACCCGTGATTCGAATGCGACGACCGGCTCGATCTACCAGAAGGTGCTGGCCGACGAACGGCGGGGCGAGTACCTGGGTCGGACGGTGCAGGTCATCCCGCACATCACCGACGAGATCAAGGAACGGATTCGCAAGCTGGCCACCGGCGACGTGGACGTGGTCATCACCGAGGTGGGCGGCACGGTGGGCGACATCGAGATCCTGCCCTTCCTCGAGGCCATCCGCCAGATGCGCCTCGAAGTCGGCCGCCAGAACATCTGCTATGTCCACGTCACGCTGGTGCCGTTCATCGGCCCATCCGGCGAGCAGAAGACCAAGCCGACGCAGCATTCGGTGACCGAGTTGCGCAGCCGCGGCGTGCAGCCAGATGCCATCGTGCTGCGCAGCGAGGGTCCCATCGAGGACGGCCTGCGCAACAAGATCTCCAACCTCAGCGATGTCGAGCTCGCCGGTGTGGTGAATGCCCCCGATTCGTCGGTCCTGTACGAGATCCCGATGGTGTTGCGGGCCGAGGGCCTCGACAGCTTCCTGTGCGGGATCCTCGGCTTCGAGGACGTCGAGCCCGACCTTGCCGACTGGGAAGCGATGCTGGCCCGCATCAAGGCGCCCCAGGCGACGGTGCGCGTCGGCATCATCGGCAAGTACGTGGCCCTTCCCGATGCGTACTTGTCAGTCGTGGAGGCGCTTCGCCATGCGGCCTCGTACCACGGCGTCGAAGTCGAGATCGAGTGGATTCACTCCGAGGAGATCGAGGGACTGCTCGCTGCAGGGCGGCTCCGGCACCTCGATGGCATGGTGATCCCGGGAGGCTTCGGTTCGCGGGGCATCGAGGGCAAGATCGCCGCAGCTGCGTACTCACGCGAGCACGACATCCCGTGCCTGGGCCTGTGCCTGGGGCTGCAGGTCATGGTCATCGAGTTCTGCCGCAACGAGCTCGGGCTGCTGGGCGCCAATTCCACCGAGTTCGATCCGAACACGCTGCATCCGGTCATCGATCTCATGCACGCGCAACGCGGCATCCAGGACAAGGGCGGCACGATGCGGCTCGGTGCCTACGTGGCCAGGCTGGCACCCCGCAGCCGTGTCGCGGCAATGTACGGCGACACGCTGGTCAATGAACGGCACCGGCATCGCTACGAGGTGAACAGCGCCTACCGGCAGCGGATGGAAGAGGGCGGGCTGCAGTGCAGCGGACTGTCGCCCGACGGCCGGCTGGCGGAATTCATCGAGCTGGACGGTCACGCGTTCTGGGTGGGCACCCAAGCCCACCCCGAGTTCAAGAGCCGGCCCAACCGCCCCGCCCCGCTGTTCTGCGGCCTGGTGGGCGCCGCGCTGGCGCGCGCTGAAGGACGCAATCCTCAGCTGCTGCCGGCATCTACTGGAACCGGGCCGTTGGGCACTGAACCCCTGGCCTGACGGTGCCCGCTGCGCTGGCGGTCGAGGCCGAGGACTACCTGGGCTGGTTGTCGAACGAACGAGGCCGAGCGCCGCGCACCGTGGCGTCGTACCGGGCCGACCTCGGCGGGTTTGCGACATGGCTCGAGGCGCGAGGCAGTGATCTGCTGGCTGCCAGCTCCGCCGACATAGCGGCCTACCTGGCCCATCTACGCGACGACCTCGGGCGGGCGGCCTCCACAGCGGCCCGGGTCGCAGTCAGCCTGCGCGGTCTCTACCGATTCCTCGTGGCCGAAGACATGGCATCGACGGACCCCACCGGTGCGCTCGATGTGCCCCGGGCGCCTGCCGGACTGCCCCGCGCACTGCGACGCGACCAGGTCGAGCAGCTCCTGGCATCCCCGGTCGGGGACAGCCCACTGGTGCGACGCGACCGGGCGATGCTCGAAGTGCTCTACGGAATGGGTCTGCGGGCCAGCGAGCTGGTGGCCCTGTCGCTGGGCGACGTCGATCTCGACGAGCGGCTCATGCGGGTATGGGGCAAGGGCGGCAAAGAGCGCGTCGTGCCGGTCGGGCGCCACGCAGCCGATGCTGTGGGCGACTGGCTGAGCGGCGCCGGACGCGCGGCACTGGAACCTGCCGAGTGGCGGTCGAGGGACGACGCGGCCGCGCTGTTCCTCAATGCTCGGGGGCGCCGCATCACCCGCCAGGGCGCCTGGCTGATTGTGCGCCGCCACGGCGACCGCGTCGGCCTCGGACCCGACGAGCTCACCACCCATGTGCTGCGCCATTCGTGCGCCACGCACATGCTCGACGGCGGCGCCGACATCCGCAGCGTGCAGGAGCTGCTCGGCCACGCGTCCATCTCAAGCACCCAGCGCTACACCGCGGTCTCCCAGGAACGCCTGACCGAGGTCTACCGCCGAGCCCACCCCCGCGCCCGCTACTAGTCGGCGAACCTGTTACTTGGGCAGGAAGCCCATTGCCTCTTTCGCGCGAGCCAAGGTTTCGCACGCCACGGCTTCGGCCTTGTCGGCACCGGCGGCGATGATGCGAGCGAGCTCGGCGGGGTCGGCGTCCAGCTCGGCCTTCTTCGCGGCGATGGGCTCGAGCATCGCGACGACCGCATCAGCGGTGTCGGACTTGAGGGCTCCGTACTGGCTGTAGCCCGCTGCTGCGTCGACTGGGCTGCGGCCCGTGGCGGCGCCCAGGATGGACAGCAGATTCGAGACGCCCGGCTTGGTCTCGGGGTCGTAGCGGACCTCGGACTCCGAGTCGGTCACCGCCCGGGCGAACTTGCGTGCGATGCCGGCCGGGTCGTCGAAGATGCCGACCGAGCCCTGGGGACTCTCCGCGGACTTGGACATCTTCGAGGTGGGATTCTGCAAGTCCATCACACGGGCGCCGACCGTGGGGATGGCTGCCTCGGGGATGACGAACGTGTCGCCGTAGCGGCTGTTGAACCGCTGCGCCACGTCGCGTGTCAGCTCGAGGTGCTGGCGCTGGTCGTCGCCGACCGGGACGCGATCGGCGTCATAGATCAGGATGTCCGCTGCCATCAGCGCGGGGTAGGTGAACAGGCCGGCCGAGACATGGTCGCCGCCCCCCTCACCGCCCTCTGAGCGCGCCGACTTGTCCTTGAACTGGGTCATCCGGCGCAGCTCGCCGAGCGACACGGTGCATTCGAGCAGCCACGACAGCTCCGTGTGCTGGGGAACGTGGCTCTGCACGAACAGCGTGCAGACATCGGGATCGAGACCGACCGAGATCAGCGTGGCCATCGTGCCCAAGGTGGCGGCGCGCAGCTCGGCCGGATCCTGCTGGATGGTGACGGCATGCAGGTCGACGGCGCAGTAGAACGCATCGGCATCGTGCTGGTCGATCGCCCATTGGCGCAGCGCGCCCAGGTAGTTGCCGAGGTGAACTTCGCCGGTGGGCTGGATGCCCGAGAGCACTCGTGTCATGGCGCCGGACGGTACCGGGTGGTGCCCGAAGAAACCCGTCGAATATCCCGGGACCCGCAGGCATGCCGCGGTACCTTCGGGCCGCGTGGCCCACGAGGTTCGCACAGAGGCCTTCGCCGGCCCGCTGGACGTGCTGGTGAAGCTGGTCGTGTCCCAGGAAGTGGACATCTGGGAGGTGTCGCTGACGCGTCTGGTCGACGACTTCGTCGCCGTCATGGCCGCAGTCGAGTTCCCCGAACCTGCCGACGGTGCGCCTAGCAGCGACGCTGCCGATGTGCATGCCGGTGACGGCAGGATCGACATGGATGCTGCCAGCGAGTTCGCCTTGCTGGCCGCGACGCTGATCGAGCTGAAATCGCGCCGGCTGCTGCCTGCGCCGCCGGTCGAACTGGACCTGGAGGACGAGCTGGCCGCCTACGGCCTGCGCGATGCCGCATTAGCGCGGCTCGTCGAGGGACGCACGTTCGGCGCAGCGGCGCGACTGCTGCGTGAGCGCTGGGATGCCGCGGCGCTGCGATGGCCCCGTACAGCGGGTCCCCCCGAGCGCTTCCTGGTGTTCGCGCCGGATCTGCTGGCGGGCGCATCCCGAGACCATCTCAGCGCGGCGATGGAACGGGTGCTTGCGCCGCGGCCGGTGCCGCGAGTCGATGTCAGCCACCTGAGGGCTGCCGGCATCACGGTCGACGAGGCAGCGGCCAAGATCATCGAGCGGCTCGCAGAAACGGGCACGGCCACCTTCCGTGAACTCACCTGCGACGTGACCGAGCGCATAGTGGTGGTCGTGTACTTCCTGGCTGTGCTGGAGCTGTTCGGATCGGGGCTCGTCGATTTGACTCAAGCTGAGCGCTTTGGCGACATCGGCGTGGAGTGGATCGGCGACGGCGCGGCACCGCTGGTTGCGACCGGCGGCTACGGGGAAGACGCCGCGTGAGCGAGCACCGCCCGCCGGTCGAATCCGCGCGCGGCCTGCGGCTGGTCAGCGACGAGGGACGGACGGTCGCCGATCCGCCTGCGCCGCCGGCTGAACACTCGCATGGCTCGTCGGCGCCGGCCACCCCGGCGCATCCCGCCTCGCATCCCCCTTCCCATCCCTCCGTGCCCTCCGGGCGCAACCAGGCGGTCAATGGCTCGTCGATGTCGCAGAACGGCCACGCAGAGGGCATCGCTGGCATCGAGACCGGCGACATGCCGCCCGGTGAGCAGCGGGCATTCGACGACGACGTGCTGTATGCGGCCATCGAGGCCGTGCTGATGGTCGCGACCGAGCCGGTGCCGACCGAGGTGCTGGCTGCGGTCATCGGGGCGCCGGCGACATCGGTCCAGGCGGTCTGCAACGAGCTGGCCCGGGAGTACGCGCAGGCCGAGCGAGGCTTCACCCTGATGCAGGTGGCTGGTGGATACCAGTTGCAGACCGCCGCAGAAGTAGCGGAGTACGTGGAACGCTTCGTGGGAAGCCGCCGATCGGCTCGCCTGTCTGCAGCAGCGATGGAGACGCTGGCCGTGGTGGCCTACAAGCAGCCCATCTCACGAGCGCAGATCAGCGCAATCCGGGGCGTGAACGCCGACGGCGTCGTCCGCACGCTCGCAGATCAGGGCTACATCGCCGAGGTCGCACGCGATCCGGGTCCCGGCAATGCGGCCCTGCTCGGGACGACGCCGACGTTCTTGGAGCGACTGAGCCTCGACAGCCTCGACGATCTGCCTTCGCTGGCCGAGCTGAGCGTGGACGCTGACGCCGTGGAGGCCATGGATCGCCTCGCAGCCTCCAAGCACGGCTAGCGGTGCCGTACGACGGCCAACAAGAACAGGCCGAACGGCTGCACAAGGTCATGGCTCGTGCCGGCGTCGCCAGCCGGCGGGTGTGCGAGGAGATGATCGCCGCGGGACGCGTCACGGTCAACGGCACGGCCGCCCGGATCGGGGATCGCGCGCGACCGGCCGATCGGATCGAGGTCGACGGCGCAGTCGTCACCTGGGACACGGAGACGGTCCATTACCTCGTGAACAAGCCGTTCGGGGTGCTCAGTGCAGCATCGGACGACCGTGGCAGGCGCTGCGTGATCGATCTGGTGCCTGCAGGACTACGCGTCTACCCGGTCGGGCGGTTGGACGCCGATTCCGAAGGGCTGATCATCGTGACCAACGATGGCGAGCTGACGCACCGGCTGACGCATCCGTCGTGGGGAGTCGAGAAGGAATATCTCGCTCATGTGGACGGGGTGCCCGCCCGAGGTGCGCTCGCGCAGCTGCGCGCCGGCATCGAGCTCGACGACGGGCCCACCGCGCCCGCAGCGGTGTCGATGCCCCAGCCGTCGGTGCTGCGCATCGTGATACATGAGGGCCGCAACCGCCAGGTCCGGCGGATGTGCGACGCCGTAGGACATCCGGTGCTGCGGCTCGTGCGCACACGCATCGGGCCGCTCGCCGATCCGGCGCTGCGTCCCGGCGAGCACCGGCCGCTCACCGCCGACGAGGTCCGCGGGCTGCACCGCGCCGCCACAGATGCGAGCCGTGAGGTGCAGACGCCATAGCGGGCGCACCTGCTCGCGCAGCAGAGCGCTGCGTCGTGGCCGGCGCGAGGTGCTGTTCGGCGTCTTCGCTGTGTCGCAGGCAGCGACCACAATGGGTGTGACGCACGGACGAGCATTGGCACGCCTCACGGAAATCGTTGCCAGCACATGGGAGCACGCAGATGAGCCTCGCTGAGACGTACCGGCTGTCGGGGCGCTACACGGACGACAGCGGCACCACGTTCATGACCGGGTTGCAAGCGCTGGCTCGTCTGCCGATCGAACAGCTGCGGGCCGATCGGCGCGCCGGGCTGCGCACTGCGGCGTTCGTGTCGGGCTATCCGGGCTCGCCGCTCGGCGGCTATGACGCCGCCGTTGAGGCTGCCAGGAGCGCGACCGACCTGCCCATCATCCACTCGCCGGCCGTCAACGAGGAGCAGGCAGCGACCGCCGTCATGGGCAGCCAGCTGGCCACCACCCGGCCCGATGCCACCTACGACGGCGTCGTGGGGCTGTGGTACGGCAAGGCGCCCGGCGTGGACCGCGCAACCGACGCGCTGCGGCATGCGGTGTTCGCCGGCGCTGATCCCCGCGGCGGCGCGGTGGCCATCGCCGGCGACGACCCCGCAGCCAAGAGCTCCACGATCCCGTCAAGCTCAGCCGGTTCGATGGCTGACCTGCACATCCCGGTGCTATACCCGGGCACACCCGCCGAGGCGCTCGACCTCGGCCGCCACGCCATCGCGATGTCCCGGACGACTGGGCTCTGGACGGGCCTCAAGATCGTGGCCGACGTGGCGGACGGTGCCGCCACGGTGCTGCTGGATCCTGACCGGTTCGACCCGGTCATCCCGCTCGTCGACGGCAAGCCCTACCGTCACCGGCCCGACGGCTACCTCCTCACCCCGCACACGGTGGACATCGAGCGCGAGATCGTCGAGGTTCGCTACGAGCTGGCCATTGCGTACGCGGCGGCCAATCGTCTGAACGACGCCACCGTCGACCCGACGGATGCCTGGATTGCCATCGTGGCGTCGGGCATCACCTACCGCGAAGTGCGCGAGGCGCTGCGGCGGCTGGGCCTCGGCAGCGACGACGCGGTTCGGGACGCCGGCATCCGGCTGGTGCGGATGGGAATGCCGATCCCGTTCAGCGCCGAGCGAGCCCGCCACTTCGCCCGCGGGGTCACGGAGATGTTCGTGATCGAGGAGAAGAGCCCCAACATCGAATCGCTGCTCAAGGACGCGCTCTACAACCAGTCGCATCACCCCCGCATCGTCGGCAAGACCGACGAGGACGACCGGGCGCTGCTCGGCTCCTACAGCGCGCTGGCCGCCGACGACCTCATCGGGCCGTTGCGCGGGCGGCTGGAGGCTCGCATCGGCGATCGGCTGGCGCCTGCGCAGCCCGAGCGCGTGCGCATCGAGCTGCCACTGGCGCCCGGGCAGCATCGCTCGCCGTACTTCTGCTCGGGCTGCCCGCACAATCGCTCCACCGAGGTGCCCGACGGCGCCCTGGTGGGCGCCGGCATCGGCTGCCACACCATGGCGCTGTTCATGGATCCCGAGCGGGTCGGCGACATCGTGAGCGTGACCTGCATGGGCCAGGAGGGCACGCAGTGGATCGGCATGTCGCCCTTTGTGGAGACGCAGCACATCTTCCAGAACCTGGGTGACGGCACCTACTTCCACAGCGGCCAGCTGGCGATCGCCGGGGCGGTGGCCTCCGGCACCAACATCACCTACAAGCTCCTGTGGAACCGAGCCGTCGCCATGACGGGCGGGCAGGACCCCGCCGGGCAGCTCGAGGTGCCCGATGTGGCGGCCGGCCTGCTGGCGGGCGGCGTGGCCAGGGTGCTCGTCACCACACACGATCCCGCTGCCTATCGCGGCCGCGCGCTGCCTGCGGGTGTCGAGGTGTGGCACCGCGATCGCCTGATCGAAGCCCAGGAGATGCTGGCCGGCATCGACGGCGTCACGGTGCTGATCCACGATCAGCAGTGCGCGGCCGAAGCGCGCCGGGGCCGCAAGCGCGGCACCCAGCCCACGCCGACCAAGCGAGTGCTGATCAACGAGCGCATCTGCGAGGGCTGCGGCGACTGCGGCGCCAAGAGCAACTGCCTGTCGGTGCAGCCCGTCGACACGTTCTTCGGCCGCAAGACCCGCATCGACCAGACGTCGTGCAACCTGGACTACTCGTGCCTGGACGGCGACTGCCCCTCGTTCATGACCGTCAGCGAGCCGGGGCCATTCCGTGCTGCGGTGCGCGAGATGCTGGCGCCGCTGCGGCGCAAGCCGGCGGCGGGCGGCGGTGACGGCGCCAGCGGCGCTGGGCCTCAGCCGCCCGCCGAACTGCCCGATCCGGTGCCGCTCGTGGGTCCCGACGAGGTGTCGGTGCGCATGTGCGGCATCGGCGGCACCGGTGTGGTGACGGTGAACCAGGTCCTCGGCACGGCGGCGATGTTCGACGGCTTCGAAGTACGGGGCCTCGACCAGATCGGGCTGTCGCAGAAGGCGGGCACCGTGGTGGGCGATCTGCGGCTGAAGCGGATCGGCGGGCCGGCTACCGCACGCCTCGGCAGCGGCCAAGCCGACGTCATCGTGGCCTTCGATCTGCTTGTGGCGGCATCAGCGGCGGGCCTCGACGTCGCCGACCCGGCCAGGACGATGGTCGTGGGCTCGACGTCGCCTACGCCGACGGGCGCCATGGTCGCCGATCCCAGCATCGAAGGGCCCGCGACCTCCGAGTTGCTCGAGCGGGTGGCTGCCGTCACCATCGACGGCAGGCAGCACTGGGCCGATGCCGCCGTGCTGGTGACGGCACTGTGCGGCTCTGCAGTGACTGCGAACGTGTTCGTCGTGGGCATGGCGGTCCAAGCGGGTGCGCTGCCGGTCGCACCGGCCAGCGTGGAGGCCGCCATCGAGCTGAACGGGGTCGCTGTCGCTCAGAACCTCGCTGCGTTTCGCTGGGGCCGGGCGATGATCTGCGATCCGGCGGCGGTGACGGCAGCCGCGGCGCAGCGCCCTGCCGGTGCAGCGGGCCACCCGGGCGGCGCCGAAGGCGCCGGTGTGCACAGTGCCGAAGGCGCCGGTGTGCACAGTGCCGAAGGCGCCGGTGTGCACAGTGCCGAAGGCACTGGTGAGCACAGTGCGGTTCCGGAGCACTTGTCGGCCCGCGTCGACGCGCTGGTCGACGGGCTGGCCCGCAGGGGACCAGCGGGCGACCTCGATGGGCTCCGTGCAGGACTGCGCCGGTATGCAGCCGAGCTGCGTGCCTACCAATCGGACCGGCTGGCAACGCAATTCCTCGACGCAGTCGAACGGGCAGCCACAGCGGACGGATCCGCGGGGGACGGCTCCGGCCGGTTGACCGCCGCCGCCGCCGCAGGGCACTTCAAGCTGATGGCCTACAAGGACGAGTATGAGGTCGCCCGGCTCATGATGGATCACGAGGCGCAGGCAGCGGCACGGGACTTGGCAGCATCTGTCGGCGGCACAGTGTCGTGGAGCCTGCACCCGCCGCTGCTGCGAGCACTGGGGCGCACCGGCAAGATCCGGTTCTCGGTGGCGTGGCGACCGCTGTTCGCACTGCTGGCGCGTGGCAAGCGCCTGCGCGGCAGCTGGTGCGACCCGTTCGGCCGCACCGAAATCCGCCGCACCGAGCGCGCATTGCCAGGCGAGTACGCAGCGGCGCTCGAAACGGTGCTCGAAGCGCTGGAGCGGGACGCAGGCGCGGCCCGCTATGAGCAGGCCGTCGCCGTGGCTGGGCTGGCCGAATTGGTGCGCGGCTACGAGGAAGTCAAGATGGCCACTGTTGCGACGTTCCGCTCGGAGCTGGCGACCCATGTCGCCGGACTGGCACCTCCCGGCTGAGCCATCGCCGCACGCGGACTCCCGCAGGCCATACCGGGGACGGTGAGGGCCATCGGTACCCTTCGTTCCGTGGCCTCGAGTCCTGCTGAAGCGACTCTGCCGTCGGCGCGTGCCGGCGCGCCTGCGGGTCGCGCCCAAGTGGTGGGCACGGGCTTGATCGGCGGCTCGGTCGCAGCGGCATTGCGCAAGTCGGGCTGGCATGTCACCGGGCGTGACGCCATCGGCGGTCATGCCCAGCGAGCACTCGAGCTTGGCTGCCTCGATGCCGTCGGCACCGACCCGGAGGCCACGTTCTGCGTCGTGGCTGTACCTGCAGCGTTGCTGGCCGATCAGGTTGCCGCTGCGCTCGCAGACACTGCTGCAGCGGGGGCCGTCGTGACCGATACGGGCAGCGTGAAGACGCCCGTCTCCCGCGCCATCGCCGATCCCCGCTACGTGCCGGGTCATCCGATGGCCGGTTCGGAACAGGAGGGCATCGAAGGGGCGAACCCAGACATGTTCGCCGGTGCCGTGTGGGCCCTGACCCCGAATGAGGCCACCGACGACCACTCCCTGCGCGTGTGCCAGGCCGTGCTGGCGGGCTTCGGGTCCGATGTGGTGACGATGACGCCCGAACGGCACGACGCGCTCGTCGCAGTGGTGAGTCACGTGCCCCATCTCACCGCCGCATCGCTGATGTGCCTGGCCGACGATCGAGCCCTCGACGACGCACCGCTGCTGCGCTTGGCGGCCGGCGGGTTCCGGGACATGACCCGGGTCGCCGCTGGTCATCCCGGCATCTGGCTGGACATCTGCGGCGAGAACCGCGATGCCATCGTGAGCGTGCTCGACGAGTTGTCCGAACGCCTGAGCGAGATGCGCGACGTGGTGGCGGGAGCCGACCGCGACGGCCTGCGCGCCGTGCTCACCCAAGCGCGGCGCGCCCGCACCAACCTGCCGTCCCGGTATGTGCGACCGCAGGAGCTGCTGGAAGTGCGGGTGCCGATCCCGGATCGGAAGGGTCAGATCGCTGCCATCACCATGCTCGCCGCGGACTGCGATGTGAACGTGGCCGACATCGAGGTGGCCCACTCGCCCGAAGGATCCGAAGGCGTGCTCGTGCTCGTCGTGGCGCGCACCGAGGCGCAGCGCTTTCTTGCGGCGTTGGCCGGGCAGGGCTATCACCCCACCACACGCGACTTGGCATGAGCACCGGGCAGGTCATCGGGGTCATCGACCCTTTCACCAACGGCGCGTCGGGCTCGGCGCTGCTGCCGGGCTCCAAGAGCATCACGAACAGGGCGGTGCTGTGCGCCGCCTTGGCGCAGGGGCGCAGCACGCTCGACGGGGTCCTGTTCGCAGACGACACCGAGGCGATGATCGAGGCCGTCACGGCCTTGGGCGCGATCGTGCGGGTCAATCGTGGCAAGCGCCGGCTCGTCATCGACGGCATCGGCGGCCGGCGCTCGGAGTCTCATGACGCCGGCGACGAGCCGATCATGGTCCACGCGCGGTCGTCGGGCACGACAGCGCGCTTCGTGCTTCCCGTGGTCGCGGCGCTCGGCGGCCGCTGGCTGCTCGATGGCGACCCGCAGCTGCGCGCGCGCCCGCTGGACGATCTGCTCGCGGCACAGCGCTCGCTCGGCGTCGAGGTGCGCGAGCTCGGCGAGCATGGCTGCCTGCCGATCGAGGTGGAATCGGCAGGTGCCGGTGCCGAAGCACCGTTGCGTCATGTCCGCATCCGCGCCGATGTCTCCAGCCAGTTCGCCACTGGGCTGCTGCTTGCGGGTCCGCTGCGCGGCGGCATCCATGTGGAGATCGACGCTGAGTTCGACACCGTGAGCCGGCCGTACATCGACATGACGGTGGCGGTCATGGAGGCCTTCGGCGCCAAGGTCGTCGTGCCCAGCCTCGATCGTTACGTGGTGACCGAGGGCGGTTACCGCGCAGCCCGCTACCGGATCGAGCCGGATGCCTCTGCTGCCAGCTATGTCTGGGCTGCTGCGGCGCTGTGCGGCGGCGAGGTGCGTGTGGAGGGTCTCGGCGGCCACAGCATCCAGGGCGATGTGCGCTTCGCGGAAGTGCTCGGCGAGATGGGAGCGGAGGTGACGGTCAGCGACGATGCCATCACCGTCGGCGCGCCGCCGGACGGGGCGCTGCGGGCAGGCACGTTCGACTTGCGCGACTTCTCTGACACGGCCCAGACGCTGGCGGCCGTGGCGGCGTTCGCCGAGGGCACCACCAGCATCGAGGGAATCGGCTTCATCCGCCGCAAGGAGACTGACCGCATCGCCAACACGGCAACCGAGCTCGCGAAGCGCGGCGTGGACGCGACAGCCGAGTTCGACGGCATCACCGTGCGTGCCAATCCATTCGGCCTGCGGGCGGGCTTGGTGGACTGCCATGGGGACCATCGCATGGCGATGGCGATGTCGCTCATCGGTCTGCGCGTCGCCGGGATCGACCTCGACGATCCTGACTGCGTCGCCAAGACGTTTCCCGACTTCTACGACGTGCTGGAGTCGCTCAGAGCGACACCGGAAACGGTCGCGGCGGCACAGGTTCCGGTGATCGCGATCGACGGCCCCGCCGCCTCCGGCAAGTCCAGCGTGGCTCGTGCGGTGGCGGCCGAGCTCGGCATGGACTACCTCGACACCGGAGCGATGTACCGGGCGGTGGCCTGGGCAGCACTGCAAGCCGGAGTCGATCTCGCTGACCTCTCGGCGGTGGCA
Source organism: Candidatus Poriferisodalis sp. (assembly GCF_965208555.1). Classification (GTDB taxonomy): domain Bacteria; phylum Actinomycetota; class Acidimicrobiia; order Acidimicrobiales; family Poriferisodalaceae; genus Poriferisodalis. The sequence goes on from NZ_OZ242342.1 coordinate 3,148,973, forward strand.
AAGATCGCACGCACCGCGCAGATCGAGATCTCCAGCGTGAGCGGCGCGCAGCAGGTCACTGTCGACGGCGCCGATGCCACGGCGGCGATACGCAGCGCGGAAGTGGATCGCAGCGTGAGCGTGGTGGCGGCCAACCCGCAGGTGCGGTGGGTGCTGACCCGGCGTCAGCGCGACTGGGCCAACCGCGTGGGCGGGGGAGTGATGGAGGGCCGTGACATCGGCAGCGTGGTCTTCCCCGATGCGATCCTGAAGGTGTTCCTGACCGCCACTGCGGGCGAGCGGGCCCGCCGGCGGCTGGTCCAGCAGGCTGCGGGGGCCGGCGGCGCGGGTGGTGCGAGTCTCGATGACGATGCAGTCGCAGAGCTGGCCGCCGAGCTGAGCGAGCGCGACGCGCACGACTCGGGCAGGGCCGACTCGCCGCTGCAGGTCGCGCCTAGGGCGGTCATCGTCGATACGAGCGAGCTGTCTGAGGACGAGACCGTCGAAACCATCACCGCGTTCTATCGCCGTGCCACCGGGCCCGAGGCGCCGGTTCGCATGAATGATCTCGAGGCCCGATGACCGGACCGGACGAACCTGAAGTCGAGCTGCGCGACGGGCCGCTCAACATGGCCGTCTACAAGATCATGAAGTACGCCATCTGGGGTGTATTCCGGGCGTGGAACCGCATCTCCGTGGACGGCCTGGTGAACCTGCCCGACGGCCCGTGCGTGTGGGTGCCCAACCACCGCAGTTACATCGACACGCCCATCCATGCCGCGATTCCTGCGCGGATGCGGGTGATGGGCAAAGACTCGATGTGGAAGTACCGCTTCCCGGGCTGGCTGTTCACCACGATCGGCTGTTTCCCGGTGAATCGGGACGCGCCGGATCGGGCAGCGCTGCGCACCGCGCTGAATGCGTTGCAGTTCGGCGACGGCCCGGTGGTGATGTTCGGCGAGGGCGAGCGAAAGGACGGCCCGCGGGTGCTGCCGCTGATGGACGGCCCGGTGTACCTGGCGGCGCGCGCGCAGGTCCCGATCGTGCCGGTGGGGATCGGCGGAACTGCGGCTGCGATGCCGCGGGGCGCCAGGTTCATGTATCCCCGCCGGATCAAGTTCATCATCGGCGAGCCGATGGATCCGCCTGCGCCGGGACCGAATGGCCGAGTCTCCCGCCGAGCAATCCGCGAGACCACCGAAGAGCTGCGCGAGCGCATCCAAGACGTGTTCGACCGGGCTCAAGCTGCCGTCGGCACGCCCAACGTGCGCTGACGGCGCGGCGTCGCCTCAGCGCTCGGTGGTGACCAGGGCAGCGAGGACGCCGCTTGCCGCCGTCGTTCTGTCGGCTGCGCCCAGCCGTGCACCGGCGGGCACGGCGAGGCTGGCATGGACGGCGGCCTCCATGGCGCCCAGCAGGTCTCGCAGCTCGCGGGGCGGGGGGAAGTACTCGTCCTCATCGGTGATCGTGACCTGGGTGGTGCCCTGGACCGGCGCGAGCCGTTCGATCACCGCGTCCACCAGTTCTTCGGGCGCCGATGCCCCGGCAGTGACGCCGATGGTGCCACGCAGGTCGTCGGGGAGTTCGGCGGCGGCGTTCACTCGCAGCACGCGTTCGCAGCCCGACTCGACGGCAACCTTGGCGAGCGCCATGGTGTTGGAGGAGTTGGCCGAACCGATCACCACGACAGCGTCGCAGTCGGGTGCGAGCTGCTCGAGGGCGCTCTGGCGGTTGGTGGTGGCAAAACAGAGGTCCGAGCGTCCCGCCATCCAGACATCGCCGAAGCGTGCCTTGGCAGCGTCGGCCACATCGGCCCAGTCACGATGGCTGAGCGTCGTCTGGGCCAGCACCGCAACCGGCGCATCGATGTCGTCGAGCCCCTCGACATCGGCCGGATCGGAGACCAGCGAGATGGCGTCAGGCGCCACGGCCATGGTCCCGACAGCTTCGTCATGACCCTCGTGTCCGACGTAGACCACCTGGTAACCCTTGGCGGCGCGCACACGGACTTCGTGGTGCACCTTGGTGACCAGCGGGCACACGGCGTCCACTACATAACCGCCGCGCCGGCGGGCCCCCTCCACCACTTCGGGTGCCGAGCCGTGTGCTGACAGCATGAGCGGCCGACCGGGCGGCACTTCGGCGATGTCGTCGACGAAGACCACGCCGAGCCGCTCGAACCGGTCGACCACGAGGCGGTTGTGGACGATCTCGTGGTAGCAGTACACGGGCGGCGGGAACGAGCGAACGAGCCACGCCAGCGCCTTGATGGCCATCTCCACGCCCGCACAGAAGCCGCGGGGCGCGGCCAGCAGCACCCGATCCACAGCCACCTCGATGACGCTACCGATTCCTATCCTGAGCGTGTGTCTCGGCCGGTTGTGGTGGCGGTGGAACCCGGTTCGGCGGCCGAGACGGCCGGGCTGGCTGTGGGCGACGAGGTGATGTCGATCTCCGGCGTCGTGCCGACCGACGTGATCGCCTGGCAGCTGCTGCTGGACGAGCCCGATCCCACGCTGGCGGTGCTGCGCGGCGGGCACGAGATCGCCATTGACGTACCCAAGAACGCCGGTGTCCCGCTCGGCGCCGAGGTGCATGCCGCGATCTTCGACCGGGTGCAGACCTGCGACAACCACTGCGAGTTCTGCTTCATCTACCAGCTGCCGCCCGGGCTGCGCCGCAGCCTGTACCTCAAGGACGACGACTACCGGCTGTCGTTCCTGTACGGGAACTTCACGACGCTCACGCGCTTCACCGAATTGGACCTGGAACGGGTGCTGGACGAGCGCCTGTCGCCGCTGTATGTATCGATCCATGCCACCGATCCCGAGGTGCGCGCTCGGATGCTCCGCAACCCGCGTGGCGCAACCAGCCTGCGGTGGCTGAGCGCGCTGCTTGCCGGCGGTGTCGAAGTGCACGGCCAAGTGGTCGTGTGCCCAGGCGTCAATGACGGGGCAGTGCTGGCTGACACGCTGCTGGGCGTTCTGGATCGCTTCGCGTCGTTGGCAACGCTCGCGGTGGTCCCGCTGGGCGTGAGCTCGCATCAGCGAGAGCCGGCCATGCGCCCCCACACCGCCGCGGAAGCCGCAGCCGTGGTGGACCTGTGCGAGCAGTGGCAGCAGCGTTTCGAGGAGCTGCTGGGTCGGCGACTGGTGTTTGCTGCGGACGAGTATTACCTGCTGTCCGGCCGTGACTTCCCTGAGGCATCCGTCTATGGCGATTTCCCGATGCACGAGGACGGCATCGGCATGGCGCGGGCATTCGAGCAGGAGTTCTGGCCGGCTGGGGACAGCGCGCTCGGCGGTGCTGATCTCGCCGGCGCTGGCTCCGGCGGCGGCGGCGCTCGGGCGCCCCGGCCCCGCGCGCCGGCGGCAGGCTTCTTCTCGTGGGTCGACGGGGCGCCGGCGGAGGGCTACCGGGCCGCACGGGCGCCCGGACACGGCGCCAACCGCAGCGGCGAGGTCGATGGCGGCGGTTTGCCGCTGTCGCTGCGCCCGGTACCGGTGACGCTCCGGGCGACCTCCCGGCGATCTCACGGCGCCGATGGACGGCCGATCGGCATCCTGACCGGTACCTACGGTGCCGCCGTGCTCCGCCCGCTGGTGGCCGGGTGGAGATCGGGCGTGGCTGCGGCAACGGGCACGGCAGCACCCGAGGTGCGGATCATCGACGTGCCCAACGCCTTCTTCGGCGGCAACATCGGCGTCACCGGTCTGCTCGCAGGTGCCGACATCGCCGCCGCGCTCGAATCCGAGCCGGCTGCTGATCGCTACCTCCTCGCCGATGTCTGCCTGTCGGGTGGAGCGTTCCTCGACGGCACGACACCCGAGGACCTTCCGCGCAACGTCGAGATCGTCCCGACGAACGGTGCGGCGCTGCGGCGGCGGCTCGACGCTGCCGCCGGTCTCGAGCCGGGAGGCGCCGGCGACCGGCCGCTCGCGGCCGCAGCGGCGGAGACGCGGCAATGAGCGCAGGCCTGCCCGTGGTCGGCATCGTCGGACGCCCGAACGTCGGCAAGTCCACGTTGTTCAACCGGCTCGTCGGGCGTCGCGAGGCGGTGGTGGCGCCCGAGCCCGGCGTGACGCGGGACCGCAAGGAAGCCGAGGCCGCTTGGCGCGGAAACTCCTTCGTGGTGGTCGACACCGGCGGCTGGTCGGCGCAAGGTGATTCGCTCGACGGCAAAGTGTCCGAACAGAGCGAGCGCGCGATGGGCGATGCCGACGTGCTGCTGCTGGTGGTCGACGTCACCGTCGGCATCACCGAGCCCGATGCCCGTATCGCCGCCATGCTGCGGCGCAGCGGCCGGCCGACCCTGGTCGTCGCCAACAAGGCCGACAGCGGGTCCCGCGATGACGGTCGGTGGGAGTTCAACCGCCTGGGGCTCGGCGAAGCCTGGGCGGTGTCCGCCCTGCACGGCCGCAACATCGGCGACGTGCTTGACCGGGTGCTGGACCTGCTGGGCGCCGGCGCGCCAGAGGCGGATGAGACTGGTGTCGACGGAGCTGACGCGGATGGAGCAGGTCACGGCGACCGGTCCAGCGACGAGCCGTTCCACGACGGCTCCGCACACGACGAGCCGAGCGAGGACGACGCGATCCCGGCGGTCGCCATCGTGGGCCGCCCCAATGTCGGCAAGTCGACGCTGTTCAACCGGCTCATCGGCGACGAGAGATCGGTGGTCCATGACCGGCCCGGCACGACTCGCGACACCATCGACACCCTGGTGGAGACCGAGGCCGGCCCGGTGCGGTTCGTCGACACCGCGGGCATGCGGCGCAAGGCCCGGGTGGATGCCGATACCGAGTACTACGCCAACCTGCGGGCGTTGCGGGCCATCGACGCCTGTGACGTGTCGCTGCTGGTCGTCGACGCCACCGAGGGCGTGACGGCGCAGGACCAGCGTCTCGCTGAGCGCATCGACGCCGCCGGATGCCCGATCGTGGTGCTGCTCAACAAGTGGGAGACACTGGATGCAGAGCACCGCGAGGGCGTCTTGGGGGACCTGGCACGCCGCCTGCACTTCGTGGGAGAAGCACCCGTGCTGCGCATCAGCGCGCTGACGGGCCGGGGTGTGCACCGGCTGGTGCCCGCGATCTCCGCAGCCATGGAGGCGTACGAGTCGAGGGCACCGACGGCCAGGGTCAATGCGATTGTCCAGCTCGCGCAGTCCGCCCAGCCGGCGCCGGGAGGAGCGCGCGTGCTCTACGCCACGCAGGTCGCCGCTCAGCCCCCGACGTTCACACTGTTCGCCAACCGGGAACTCCCGCCCACCTACCTGCGATACCTCGAGCGGCGCCTGAGGGAGGAGCTGGGGTTGGCGAAGACACCGCTCAAGCTGCGGGTGCGCCGGCGTTGAGACCGCTGTCCCGACGAGGAGCGGGTCCGACCGCCCAGCGGCAGAATCGCCGCCCGTCCCCAGGCGGCCCCGCGGGCTCCGGCACTCGCCGACGCAGCGAGGTCGACGGGTCGCAGCAGCGCGCCGGCGCACCGTGGCACTTCTGGCTCGTCGTCGTCATGGCCGCCGTATACCTGGGGTGGAGGGCGGTGGAGGGCGTCGTGTGGCTGGTCCAGTGGGTCGGCTGAGCGCCGGGTGAGCGAGCCAGTATCGTGCTCGCCGAGGCGGGCTGTGGCGCAGTCTGGTTAGCGCACTGGTCTGGGGGACCAGGGGTCGGAGGTTCAAATCCTCTCAGCCCGACCGCCAACCGGCCATCGACGTGCAGGGAAACCCATCATGAGCAGTGCAGCAACGCAGCGACAGCAACCCGAGATCGCCGTCGAGCCGGAGCCGGGCCGGGTCACCGTCCGGGTGGACGGCGTGATCGTGGCGGACTCGACGTCGGCCGTGGTCCTCACCGAGGGGCGTCTGCCGCCGCGCCACTACCTGCCCGCCTCCGATGTGCACATGGAGCTGTTCAGTCCCAGGGTCACGTCAAGCCATTGACCGTGGAAGGGCGATGCCAGCTACTGGTCAGTAGCAGTGAACGGCCAGACCTATGACGACATCGTGTGGTCGTATCCGGATCCGATCCCGGAAATGGCCGAGATCGCCGGCCTGATGAGCTTCTATGCCGAGCGCGACGAGGTGTCCCAAGTCGTTTCCTGACGCTGGCGCGCCGTCCGCCGAGCCAGTCAGCCCAGCGTGGCGGCGAGTTCGAGTGCTTCGTCCCACGTCGGGTGGCCGGCCAGCAGCCGGCGGAATCTCACGAAGGGCCTGATCGCGTCCAGCGCCATCACGGCGCTCAGACGGCCGTCGCGCCGGTAGCCGGCCAGGAAGGAGCGGCCCGAATCGGGGTCATCTTCGGCCGATCCGACGAGCACTTCCACGTCGTCGTCGGCGTCGGGATGCCCCGCGATCTGGATGCGGGCGTCATATTGATCCGACCAGACAAATGGCACCGAGCTGTAGGGCTGCGCTTCTGCGGGAGCCATCAGATTGCGGCCCACCGCCATGCCGTGCTCCACCGCTGCTGTCCAGTGCTCGACCCGGATCGGCCGGTTGCCGTGCCACGGGCTGAGCCACCCGTTGGGCGCCCTCGCCACGTCGCCGACGGCGTAGACGCCGGGGGGCCCGCAGCACAGCGTCGCATCGCAGACCACGCCGTTGTCGACCTGCAGGCCCGAACCCTCCAGCCACGCCGTGTTCGGCACGACCCCGATGCCCACGACCACCAGATCGGCTGGGATCCGGCTGCCGTCCGCCATGGCGACGGCCTCCACCTGATCGGTTCCGAGCACTCCTTCCACCCCGACGCCGAGGCGCAGCTCGACGCCGTTGCGGCCGTGGAGGGCACCGACCCGCGTGCCCATCTCGGCGCCCAGCCCGCGCACCAGCGGGGCCGGGGCCGCTTCGATCACCGTCACGTCGCAGCCCCGAGCCGCTGCAGAAGCGGCGACCTCCGAACCGATGAAGCCGCCGCCCACGACGGCGACTCGTGCGCCGGCGAGGAGGCCTTCGCGGATGGCAGCGGAGTCGTCGAGGGTTCGCAGCGTGTGCACGCCGGCGAGGTTCCCGACGCCGGGCAGCGGCCGAGCCGCAGCGCCGGTCGCAATGACGAGGCCGTCGAACGGCACCGTCTCGGCGTTCCCGCCTGCCGCTGGGGCGATGGCAACCGTGCGGGCCTCCAGGTCGAGCCCCACGGCGTGCGTGCTCAGCATGACCTCCGCGTCGAGTTCGTCGTAGGCGCCGTCCGGATCCAGGGCCAGTGAGCCCGGGTCTTGATCGCCGGTGAGGAACTCCTTGGAGAGGGGAGGCCGGTCGTAGGGGAGATGCGGCTCGGCGCCGATGAGCGTCAGCGTTCCGTCATGGCCTGCAGAGCGCACGCTGTGCGCGGCGCGCGCTCCCGCCAGGGAGGCACCGACGATGACTATGCGATTCGGTGTGATTGCCACGCGAGCAGTGTGTCATCTCTGCGGGGAAACAAGACTGGCGGCGCAGCCCGGACGCGGGCAGACCGCGCGGCGGCGGGTCGGCAGCGGCCCCGCAGGAGGCCAGTTGCCAAGGGATCGGATCAAGGCTCGCAGCACCGATCCGACCGCGCTATAAATGTTCCTCACACCTGTGTAACTACAACAGTGTGATTCGAGCAGCCGCCGTGGCCTGCAAGCACCCGGGGGCGGCGCTGCACCCGGCGGGATGAGAGGGACGAGAACGGCATGAACATCGCACGTCGCACAGTGCATCTCACAGTGCATCTCGGTGCCTGTCCACGTCAGGATGCGGGCAGATGAGCGTCACCGAGGCGCCGGCGAAGGACACGCAGCAGCAGACCGCAGACGCCCCCGGCATGCGCGTGCAGAAGCGCGACGGCTCGATGCAGGCCGTCGATGTCAACAAGATCGTGCGCGCCGTCGAGCGCTGCGCCACCGAGTTGGCCGGTGTCGATCCCATGCGGGTCGCGACACGGACCATCTCGGGCCTCCATGACGGCGCCACCACCACCGAGCTGGACGAGCTGTCGATTCGCACGGCCGCTGCGCTCATCTCCGAGGAGCCGAACTACTCGAAGCTGGCTGCCCGGCTGCTGGCCACCTACATCGACAAGGAAGTCCAGAACCAGAACGTCTACTCGTTCAGCCAGTCCATCTCCGAGGGCGGCGAATGCGGGCTCATCCATCCCGACGTGGTGGCGTTCGTGGCTGCCAATGCCCGCAAGCTCAATGACGCCGTCATCGGCGAGCGAAACGGCGGCTTCGAGTTCTTCGGCCTTCGCACCGTCTACGACCGCTACCTGCTGCGGCATCCGGAGCGCCGAACGGTCATCGAGACGCCGCAGTACTTCCTGCTCCGGGTCGCGTGCGGCCTGTCGCAGACGGCCGAAGAGGCCATCTCGTTCTACGAGCTCATCTCGAGCCTGCGCTACCTGCCGTCGTCGCCCACGCTGTTCAACTCGGGCACGGCCCACCCGCAGATGTCGTCGTGCTACCTGCTCGACAGCCCCACCGACTCGCTCGAAGGCATCTATGACCGCTATTCCGACATCGCCAAGCTGTCGAAGTTCGCCGGTGGCATCGGGGTGGGCTGGCATCGGGTGCGGTCGCGCGGCTCGCTGATCAGCGGCACCAACGGACTGTCGAACGGCATCGTGCCGTGGCTCAAGACCCTGGACTCGTCGGTGGCGGCTGTGAATCAGGGCGGCCGGCGCAAGGGAGCGGCCTGCGTGTACCTCGAGTCATGGCACGCCGACATCGAGGAGTTCCTGGAACTGAAGGACTCCACCGGCGATCATGCCCGGCGCACCCACAACCTGAACCTGGCGAACTGGGTGCCCGATGAGTTCATGCGCCGGGTCGAGAACGACTGGCAGTGGTCGCTGTTCGACCCCAAGCAGGTGCCGCATCTGACTGACCTGTACGGCGACGAATTCACCGACGCATACCGCGAGGCCGAAGCGGCCGGACTGTACGAGCGGCAGGTGTCGGCTCGCGAGCTGTACAGCCGCATGATGCGCACCCTGGCTCAGACCGGCAACGGCTGGATGACCTTCAAGGACGCCTCGAACGCCAAGTCCAACCAGACGGGCGGGCCCGGCAACGTCATCCACCTGTCGAACCTGTGCACGGAGATCCTCGAGGTCACCAGCGACGCCGAGACGGCGGTCTGCAATCTCGGCTCGGTCAATCTCGCCAAATTCGTGCGGGACGGCGAAGTCGACTACGAGGCGCTGGGAGAAGTCGTGCGGACAGCGGTGCCGTACCTCGACCGCGTCATCGACATCAACTACTACCCCACACCTGAAGCTGCCCGATCGAATGAGCGCTGGCGTCCTGTCGGGCTGGGTGTCATGGGGCTGCAGGACGTGTTCTTCCAGCTCAATCTGGCCTTTGACTCGCCCGAAGCCACCCAGGTCGCAGCCCGGATCGCCGAGGAGATCTACTACTGGGCGATCTGGTCGAGCTGCGAGCTTGCCCGCAAGCACGGTCCGCACGCAGCGTTCGGCGACACGCGTGCAGCCGCCGGGCAGCTGCAGTTCGACCTGTGGGGCGTCGAGCCTTCCCAGCCTGAGCGCTGGGCCGAGCTGCGGGAGCGGATCGGTCAGCACGGGTTGCGCAACTCGCTGCTGGTTGCGGTTGCACCCACGGCCACCATCGCCTCCATCGCCGGCTGCTACGAGTGCATCGAGCCGCAGGTGTCCAACCTGTTCAAGCGCGAGACGCTCTCGGGCGAGTTCATGCAGATCAATCGCTATCTGGTGCGCGAACTGCAGGAGCGCGGGTTGTGGAACGAGCCGATGGCCAACCGGATCAAGATGGCCGAGGGTTCTGTCCAGAACATCGCAGACATCCCTGACGACATCCGGTCGGTGTATCGCACGGCGTGGGAGCTGCCTCAACGGGCGCTCATCGACATGGCCGCAGCCCGCGGTGCCTTCGTCGACCAGAGCCAGTCGCTGAACCTGTTCATGGAGAGCCCCAACATCGGGAAGCTCTCCTCGATGTACATGCACGCCTGGAAGTCGGGCCTGAAGACCACGTACTACCTGCGCTCCCGGCCGGCCACCCGCATCAACCAGACCACCACGGACACGACGGCTCCGACCGGCGCGGCGACCGGCTCGGCGACCGGGACGGTCGCCATCATGGCTGATGCAGGCGCCGTCATGACCGACGCGAATGCCGCCATGTCCGACGAAGCAGCCGCCGAGGCCGTGGCGTGCTCGCTGGAGAACCCCGAGACCTGCGAAGCCTGCGAATGAGCCGTCCAGAGCTACGCAGCCGAACCACCTGACACCCACTCCTGAAACAGACAGAGGATCCTCATGGCACTAGCGCAGACAGCGCCCGAAGTGTCGCCCGAGCCGCTTCCGGGCGACGAATCTGCGACCGGCTCGACACAGGCCAGCCCGGGCGCCGATAGCACTGCCCGCAGCGGCAACATCCTGGATCCGGGCTTCGAGCTGACACTCCGGCCGATGCGGTACCCGCAGTTCTTCGACATGTACCGCGACGCCATCCGCAACACCTGGACGGTCGAGGAGATCGACTTCTCCGATGACATCGTCGACCTGAACCGCAAGCTGGCGCCCGCCGAGCGGCATCTCATCAACCGGCTCGTGGCGTTCTTCGCCACCGGCGATTCGATCGTCGCGAACAACCTGGTGCTGAACCTGTACCAGCACATCAACAGCCCTGAGGCTCGCATGTATCTGAGCCGGCAGCTCTACGAGGAAGCGCTGCACGTGCAGTTCTACCTGACGCTGCTGGACCACTACATCCCGGACCTGGACGAACGGTCAGCGGCGTTCGCGGCCATCGAGAACATCCCGTCGATTGCCGCCAAGGCCGACTTCTGCTTCCGTTGGATGGACAGCGTGTGGTCGCTCGATCAGCTGTCCACCGCAGAGCACCGCAAGGCCTTCGTGCTGAACCTCATCTGTTTCGCTGCGTGCATCGAGGGTCTGTTCTTCTTTGCGGCGTTCGCCTATGTCTATTTCCTGCGGTCGAAGGGACTGCTGAACGGGCTGGCGGCCGGCACCAACTGGGTGTTCCGGGACGAGTCGGCACATATGAACTTCGCCTTCGAGGTAGTCCGCACGATCCGGGCCGAAGAGCCCGATCTGTTCGACCAGGATCTCGCCGACCGGATCCGGCAGATGATCATCGAGGCCGTCGACGTCGAGACGCAGTTCGCGCACGACGTGCTGTCCGGCGGTGTGGCGGGAATGTCGGTGACCGACACCCGGTCGTACCTGGAGTTCGTGGCCGACCAGCGGCTCGCCCAGCTCGGCCTCGCCAAGGAGTACGGCTCGAAGAATCCCTTCTCGTTCATGGAACTGCAGGATGTGCAGGAGCTCACCAACTTCTTCGAGCGCACGGTGGCCAGCTACCAGGTCGGCATCGAAGGCGAGGTCGCCTTCGACGAGGATTTCTAGGCGAGGTCGCCTTCGACGAGGATTTCTAGGCGAGGTCGCCTTCGACGAGGATTTCTAGGCGAGGTCGCCGGCGTCGGTCGATCCGCCAAAGGCTGCCATCAGCCGGTCCACGGCAGCGGTGGGCGTCAGCTCGTCTGCTCGCACTTGGGCTTCGAGATCGGCCAGCAGGCCTGCAACGCCGGCAGCGAGGCGGGCGCGCATGCGCTCGGTGAGCATCGCCCGCATCCACCGCACACGCTGATCGGCTCGCCGTGCACCGAGCTCGCCCGAGGCCGACATCAGCCGGCGATGGGTGATCACGTGATCCCAGAGCACGTCGAGGCCGTCCCCGGTCAAGCCTGAGCAGGTGATCACGGGAGGAGTCCAGGTCGGCGAGGCCGGTTGGGTCATGTGCAGAGCGAGCTGGTAGTCGCGCGCCGCGTTTGCGGCACGATCAGCGTTGTCGCCGTCGGCCTTGTTCACGGCAATCAAGTCGGCGATTTCGAGAATGCCCTTCTTGATGCCCTGCAGGTCGTCGCCGGCGCCGGCCAGCATGAGCACGACGAAGAAGTCCACCATGTCCGCAACGACCGTCTCTGACTGGCCGACGCCCACGGTCTCCACGAGCACAACATCGAATCCGGCGGCCTCGACGACGAGGATGGTCTCTCGGGTCACCCTGGTCACGCCGCCGAGCTGTCCCTGCGTCGGAGACGGTCGCACGAAGGCAGCGGGATCGTTGGCGAGTGCCGTCATGCGGGTCTTGTCGCCGAGGATGGAGCCGCCGTGCATCGCCGACGTCGGGTCGACGGCCAGCACGGCGACACGATGACCCTGCTGAGTCAGCGCTGTGCCGAGCGTCTCGATGAGGGTGCTCTTGCCCACACCGGGAACGCCGGTGATTCCCACTCGATGCGCGCCGCCGGTGTCGGGCAGCAGTTCGGCGAGCAGTTCCTGTGCCGGTTCGGCATCTTCAGCCAACCGGGACTCGACGAGCGTGATGGCCCGGCCGACGGCGGCACGGTCGCACGCCCGTACGCCGGCGGCAAGTTCAGCGACATCGACTTCGGCCATCGGTAGCAAGGTACCGGCAGCCACGGCGACGGCCTGCCTGCGAGGACCGGCGGTTCGGGCACAATGTGCGGGTGGGTTTGCTGAAGCGGATGCGCACAGGGGACCGTTCCCACCCAGCCGAGCAGTACCTGAGCCAGGGCGACCATCTGCACGCGCTCGTACCCGCACAGGGCGGTCTCCACCCGTTCTCCATGCTGGTGATCGGCGTGGCTGCGCTGGCGGGCATCGTGCTCACGGTCAACCTGCCGTGGCTGCAGATCAGCCTGATCTCCACGACGGTGTTCGCGACGGCGGCGGTGCTGACCATGTCGCGCTACCGGCTGCTTGCGCTCACCGATGCAGACATCGTCGTGATGCGCACCCGAGCGCTGCGACCGGCGAAGCCCGTCGAGCTGCTCAGCCGCATCGAGCGCGTCGCGCCGTTCGACATCCGGGGCTCAGCTTGGGGCCAGATCGTCGTGGGCGATGAGAAGCTGTGGGTGCATCGCAGGTACCACAACCACCTCGACGATGCCGATGCGCGGCTCGCCGCCGCGCCGCGCGGCATGCGGGCGGCGTCGAGCAGCGCGTACCGGGCGGCACGCGCCAAGAAGAAGGTGCGCAACGTGGGGCGCCGCCATCGCTGAGCCGGCGACGCCGGCGGGGAACTAGCCGGCGCTCTCGAGCAGGTCCAGCACCTCGGCCGCGGCCTCGGCGATGACCGTGCCGGGCGGGTAGATCGCGGCAGCGCCTGCAGCGCGCAAGGCGTCGAAGTCCTGTGGCGGGATGACGCCGCCGACGACGATCAAGATGTCGGGCCGACCGAGTTCGCCGAGCGCCTCTCGCAGCTCTGGCACCAGGGTCAAGTGACCTGCCGCCAGGGACGAGGCACCGACCACATGGACATCGTTCTCGACAGCTTGGCGCGCTGTTTCGGCAGGTGTGCTGAACAGCGGTCCGATGTCGACGTCGAAGCCCAAGTCCGCGTAGGCAGTGGCCACCACCTTCTGGCCCCGGTCATGGCCGTCTTGGCCCATTTTGGCGATGAGGATGCGCGGTCGGCGCCCGGTGCGGTCGCCGAAGGCGGCGATCCGGGCACGGACAGCATCGACGGCAGCAGCCATCGTGTTCGGGCTGCCGTGGGCGTCGGGGCCGTCTGCGTCATGCGAACTGTCGCCGGCCATCTCGCTCCCGTACACGCCGCTGATCGTGCGGATCTGCGCAGTGTGCCGCCCGAACACGTCTTCCATGGCGGCACTGATCTCTCCCACGGTGGCATGGCAGCGCGCCGCGTCGACGGATGCGGCCAGCAGGTTCCCCTCGCCTGTGCGCGCCACCTCGCGCAGCGCATCCAGTGAGCGCTGCACCGCATCAGCGTCGCGCCCGGTGCGCAGACGGTCCAGCTTCGCAAGCTGGGCCCCGCGAACCTCGGCATTGTCGACCCGCAAGATGTCGACCTCGTTGGACAGCTCGGACTGGTAGCGGTTGACACCGACCACTGTCCGCTGCCCCGCCTCGATGCGTGCCTGGGTGCGCGCGGCCGCTTCCTCGATGCGCATCTTGGGAATGCCGGCTTCGATGGCACGGGCCATCCCGCCGAGCTCTTCCACCTCGGCGATGTGAGCCGCAGCGCGGCGCGCCAGCTCTGCAGTGAGCCGCTCCACGTAGTAGCTCCCGCCCCACGGATCGATCACCCGGGTGGCGCCGGCCTCGTGCTGCAAGAACAGCTGCGTGTTGCGGGCGATGCGGGCGCTGAAGTCGCTCGGCAGCGCCAGCGCCTCGTCGAATGCGTTCGTGTGCAGGCTCTGGGTGTGACCGTCGACGGCGGCCATCGCCTCGATGCAGGTGCGCACGACGTTGTTGTAGGGGTCCTGGGCCGTGAGCGACCAGCCCGAGGTCTGGCAGTGGGTGCGCAGCGAGGTCGATCGCGGGTTCTGCGGATCGAAGCCTGAGACCAGCTTGGCCCACAGCAGCCGTGCAGCGCGCAGCTTGGCGACCTCCATGAAGAAGTCCATGCCGATGCCCCAGAAGAAGCTGAGGCGCGGCGCAAAGTCGTCGATGCCCATGCCGGCGCCGATGCCGCAGCGCAGGTATTCGAGACCGTCGGCCAGCGTGTAGCCGAGTTCGAGGTCGGCAGTCGCCCCGGCTTCTTGCATGTGGTAGCCGGAGATGGAGATCGAGTTGTAGCGGGGCATCTCGGCTGAGGTGAACTCGAAGATGTCGCTGATGATCCGCATGGAGGGCTGGGGCGGGTAGATGTAGGTGTTGCGGACCATGAACTCCTTGAGGATGTCGTTCTGGATGGTCCCGGCGAGTTGGGCAGGCTTGACGCCCTGCTCCTCCGCTGCCACGACGTAGAGCGCTAGCACCGGCAGCACGGCGCCGTTCATGGTCATCGACACGCTCATGCGGTCGAGCGGGATGCCGTCGAACAGCGTGCGCATGTCGAGGATCGAGTCGATGGCCACGCCCGCCATGCCCACATCTGAAGCGACCCTCGGATGATCGGAGTCGTAGCCGCGGTGGGTCGCGAGGTCAAAGGCCACCGACAGGCCGCGCTGGCCGGCCGCCAGGTTGCGCCGGTAGAACGCGTTGGAGTCCTCAGCGGTGGAGAAACCGGCGTACTGCCGGATCGTCCAGGGCTGATTGGTGTACATCGTCGGGTAGGGGCCCCGCAGGTACGGGGCGAAGCCGGGGTAGCCGTCGAGGTAGGTGCGCCCGTTCGTGGTGCCGTTGCCCGAATAGAGATCTGCAGTGTCCGCAGCCGCGTACAGCGGCGCCACCTCGATGCCCTCGGGCGTGGCGCGCTGCTCTGGGGAGCTTCCGGCGATCTCGGCAAAGCGCGCCTGCCACGACGCCAGCCGCTCCTCGCTCGACGCCGTCTGTGGGGCACCGGGCGCGTCCAGTTCCAGCCCGGCAAATTCCGGTGCTGCAAAATCTGGAACGGTGCTCATCAGGCTGCTCCTGCCTCGAAGGGCGCAGCCCAGCGGTGCGTGCCCAATCCGCCGTGCGCCTCGCCGGTGCGGGCGGACGCAGCTTCGGGGTCGGTGCCGCCGCCGGCTGGGGGTGCAGCGCCGCCTGAGGCGTCCAGCGAATCCGCGAACTGCGTCACCCCGACGATCACCCGGTCGCCAGCTGCGATCTGCTCCTGCCTCTGCGCCCGCTCCTGGGAGATCCGAGCCTCGAGCTCCCCGCTTGCGAGAGCTGAGCAGATGCCCCCGGCAGCTTCGATCCGGCGAAAACGGTCCCACGCCTCGTGTGCCATTGACCGGGTCAAGTCCTCGAGATACCAGCTTCCGCCGGCGGGATCGATGACGGACCCGATGCGACTCTCGTGGCGGAGAATCAGCTGGGTGTTGGCGGCGACACGCCATCCGAGCGCACTGGACGCTGGGCCGGAGCTGACCGCGTCGTAGGGGCGGACGGTGATCGCGTCGACTCCGCCGTTCGCGGCGCCGAAGCACGCCGTGGTGGCTCGCAGCATGTTCACCCACGGGTCCAGACTGCTGGCCATCGCAGTCGAGGTCACCGCGTGCAGGGGCATCGGCAACCCGTCGGTGTCGCGCAGATCAACGGCACACGCCGCGAGAATGCGCGCCCAGCTCCGTCGCAGTGCCCGGCACTTGGCGGTTACGACGAATGGGTCAGGTCCGGCAGAGATGGTGAAGCCCAGCAGCCGTGCCGCTGCTGCGGGCTCCAGGCGGGGACCCGCATCGGCGTCGCAGGCGGCGCGGAGCCACGCCGTCCCGGTCGCCAGCATCGACGCCAACTCGGTGACATCGGTTGCACCGGCGTCGGCGAAGACCGAGCCGTCGGCTTCGAGCGGGATGGCCTGAGGCCGCTGCTGGCGGAACTCAACAGCGCGTGCGACAGCGTGTGCCATCTGTCCTGCCAGTCGACTGCCATCGCCCATGTCGGCCAGTGAGGTCTGGCTGCCCGCAGCGGCTGCCGCGATCGGGTCGATGCCCAGCCAGGATCGGGTGTGCTCCGGAACTGCACCGTGGCGGCCGAGGACCCCCAGCAGGGCCTCAGCGTGTTCCGGCGAGGCTCCGGCCTGCAAGTGGATCGTCACACCGGCTCCGGCGGCATCGCCGACGGCAGCGTCGAGCAGCACTGCGTCGTCGACGGCGCTCCAGCCGTGGGCCACTGTGACGGCATCCACGCCCGAGGTGGTGTCGACGGCAACGGCGTCGGGCGTGCTGGCCAGGCGAACGTCGTGGATTTGGCGGACTTCCCAGCCTCGCCCCCCGCTGGCCGCGGTCGCGCCGCGGGTGAACGGTGCATCGCCGGGCAGCCCGGCAGGGTCGGCCTCGGTGCCGTTTCGCTGTGCGGTGTACAGCGGGGCTGTCTCGATGCCGTCGAGCAGCGTCGTCACCAGTGATGACAGCGGCTGGCCGCGCAGCGCTCCCTCGGCTGCGGTCTCCCAATCGCTCTCGGTGACGTCGGGGAAACCGGGATCGCTCAGCACGGAGCTGGGCTGCGCTGCGGGACTCTCTGCCACTTGCCGCAGGGTAGCGGTCGCCTTCCGCGCAGAAATGTGGCTGAGGAGAGGTGATTCCCAAACGGTCGTGGCATCCTGTCCTCATGTCTGCCCCCGCATCGGCCGAAGGAGCTGTCGCGCAAGCAGACGCGGCGAGCGAGCTGCCGCCGTATCGCTACAACGCCGAGATGGCGAACGAGATCGAGCTGCGCTGGCAGGAGCGCTGGAGAGCGGACGGGACGTACCGCACACCCAATCCAAACGGTCCGCCGGCGGACTCGCCTGCGGCCGACAACAAGCTCTTCATCATGGACATGTTCCCGTACCCGTCGGGTTCGGGGCTGCATGTCGGGCACCCGCTGGGCTACATCGGCACCGACGTCTATGCGCGGTTCAAGCGCATGTGCGGCTGGACGGTGCTGCACCCCATGGGCTACGACGCGTTCGGCCTGCCCGCCGAGGAGCATGCTCGACAGACCGGCGAGCATCCCCGTGTCAACACCGAGCAGAACATCGCCAACATGTCGCGCCAGCTGGCCCGGCTCGGGCTCGGGCATGACGACCAGCGTTCGCTGGCCACGACCGACGTCGAGTACTACCGCTGGACCCAGTGGATCTTCCTGCAGATCTTCAACTCGTGGTACGACACCGAGGCCGACCGGGCGCGCCCCATTGCCGAGCTGATCGAGCAGTTCGAGACTGGGCGCACGGCGACCACCACCGGCGCTGCCTGGGCCGACATGAGCGACGTGGAGCGGCGCGTCGAGCTGGACGAGCACCGCCTGGCCTACCTGGGCGAGGCGCCGGTCAACTGGTGCCCGGCGCTGGGCACCGTGCTGGCCAACGAGGAGGTCACCAACGAGGGCCGATCGGACCGCGGCAACCACCCGGTCTTCCGTCGCCCGATGAAACAGTGGATGATGCGCATCACGGCCTACGCCGACCGGCTGCTCGCTGATCTCGATCGGGTCAACTGGCCCGAGAGCGTCAAGATCATGCAGCACAACTGGATCGGCCGCAGCGAGGGCGCGTTCATCAGCTTCGCGCTCGACGCCGAAGATGCAGGCCCAGTCGAGGCAGATCCAGTCGGATCACGTCCAGCCATCGAGGTATTCACGACCCGTCCCGACACGATCTACGGCACGACGGCCATGCTGCTGGCCCCCGAGCATCCCCTCGTCGATGAGCTCGTCGCCGATGAGTGGCCTCCCGGGACCGATCCGCGCTGGACCGGCGGTGCGGCTACGCCTCGCGAGGCTCTCGACGCCTACCGGGCCCAGGCGGCCGAGATGACCGACTTGCAGCGCCAGACGGAGCGCGACAAGACGGGCGTGTGGCTGGGCGTCAACTGCCAGGTGCCGACCACCGGCGAACCGGTTCCGGTGTTCGTCGCCGACTACGTGCTGATCGACTACGGCACCGGGGCGGTCATGTCGGTGCCGGGCGAGGACCAGCGCGACTGGGACTTCTCGGTGAAGTTCGGGCTGCCGATCATGCGCACCGTGCAGCCGCCGCCGAATCCCGACGGCACAGCCTTCGACGGCGAGGCGTACGACGGCGACGGCGTGGCCATCAACAGCGATTTCCTGAACGGCCTCGAAAAGGCCGATGCCATCGGCGTCATCTGCGACTGGTTGGAGGAGCGGGACTGCGGCCGGCGCACGGTTACCTACAAGCTGCGGGACTGGCTGTTCAGCCGGCAGCGCTACTGGGGCGAACCCTTCCCGATCGTGTTCGACGAGACCGGTCTGGCGCTGGCAGTGCCAGAGAGCGAACTGCCGGTGGAACTGCCCGAGCTCATCGACTGGGCGCCCCGGGCGCTCGACGAGTCGTCAGAGCCGGAGCCTCCGCTCGGTCGGGCCACCGAATGGGCCACGGCCACCTACGACTTGGGGGACGGCACGCGCACCTACCGCCGCGAGCTGAGCACGATGCCGCAGTGGGCCGGTTCGTGCTGGTACTACCTGCGCTACCTCGATCCGACCAACGACGAGGTCTTGGTGGACCCCGACGTGGAGCGGTACTGGATGGCCGATCCCGACGGCGGTGTCGGCGGTGTCGACCTGTACGTCGGCGGCGTCGAGCATGCCGTACTGCACCTGCTGTATGCCCGTTTCTGGCACAAGGTCCTCTACGACCTGGGCCATGTGTCGGGTCCCGAGCCGTTCGGCCGGTTGTACAACCAGGGCTACATCCAGGCGGCCGCCTACCAGGACAGCAGGGGCGTCTATGTCGAGGCGTCCGAGGTCACCGAGCGGGACGGCAGATTCCTCTGGGGTGATGTCGAGGTCACCCGGCATTTCGGCAAGATGGGCAAGTCGCTGCGCAACGCGGTGACGCCCGACGACATCTACGTCGCGTACGGCGCCGACACGCTGCGGACCTACGAGATGTTCATGGGTCCGCTGGATCAAGGCCGCCCCTGGGAGACCCACTCGGTGATCGGTTCGCACCGGCTACTGCAGCGTGTGTGGCGAAACCTGGTCGACGAGCAGACCGGCGAGCTGACGGTTGCCGATGTCGAGCCTGATGCTGACCTGCAGCGATGGGTGCACCGGACCATCGCGTCGGTCACCGATGCCATGTCGGACCTGCGCTTCAACTCGGCGATCGCACGCATCACCGAGCTGAACAACGAGCTGACCCGCCGGGGCGAGCCGACGCCCCGCCCGGTAGCGGACGTGCTCGTTCGCCTCTTGGCGCCGCTGGTGCCGCACCTGGCCGAGGAGCTGTGGTTGAAGCTCGGCAATTCGACCACGGTCGTCTATGCGCCGTTCCCGCAGGCCGACCCCGCACTGCTGGCCGCTGAGGTCATCGAGGTGCCGGTGCAGGTGAACGGCAAGGTCCGCAGCCGCATCACCGTGGACGCTGGCATCTCGCCGGACGACCTCGAGGCCGCTGCGAAGGCCGATGAGCGAATCGCCGAGCTCACTGCCGGAGCCGACATCCGGCGCGTCGTGACCGTACCGGGCAAGCTGGTGAACATCGTGCTGGCGTGAGCCAGCAGCATTGGACACGTGCTGGCGTGAGCCAGCAGCATTGGACACGTATTGGGTTGAGGGGGAGAACGGCATGAGCGACAAGGAACGGCGTGCGCTGGGCGTGACACCCACCGAGACCCACGGCGGCAAGCTGGCCGCGAAGGCACTCAAGGCAGCCGGGGTGGAATGCGTGTTCACGCTCTCGGGAGGGCACGTCATGGGGATCTATGACGGCTGTCTCGACGAGGGCATCGAGGTCGTCGACGTCCGCCATGAGCAGGCCGCCACCCATGCCGCCGATGCGTGGGCCCGCCTGCACCCGGGCAAGGTCGGCGTGGCCATCCTGACGGCAGGACCCGGCGTGACCGACGGCGTCACCGGCGTGGCCAACGCTTGGCGCGCCAACTCGCCGATCCTGGTCTTCGGCGGCCAGGGGCCGTTCAAGCACGCCGGCCGCGGCTCGCTGCAGGAGATGGACCATGTGTCGCTCATGCGGCCGGTGACCAAGTGGTCGGGCGCATGCGGCGAGACCCGCCGCATCGCCGAGTACATCGAGCTGGCGGTGCGCACGGCCCTGAGCGGTGTGCCCGGGCCGTCCTTCCTCGAGATCCCGATGGATGTGCTGCACGGCAAGGTGGACCTCGACGCGGTCGCCATGCCTCAGTTCCGCGACTACCGCGTGGCCTCGGCAGCCGCGCCCGCTGAACTGGCCCGCGCCGCCGAGATCATCGCGGGTGCCCGCACGCCGGTGATCATGGCGGGCACGTCGCTGAAGTGGAGCGAGGGCGGCGACGCGCTGGCGGCGTTCTGTGACGCCACCTCCATCCCGTGCTACGTGAACGGCATGGCCCGCGGGGAGATCTCGTGGGACCATCCGTCGTTCCTGTCATTGACTCGTGCAGAAGCTCTCGCCGCAGCCGATGTGGTGATCCTGGCCGGGACGCCGCTCGATTTCCGGATGAAGTTCGGCCGCGCCATTCCCGCCGATGCTCGCATCGTGCAGCTCGATCTGGACGAGACGCTCATCGGGCAGAACCGCGCCGCCGAAGTGGGGCTGGTCGGAAACTTGGGTGCCAACTTCGAGGCACTGCTGGAGCTGTTCAAGTCAGTCGGAGTCACGGTCGACGCGTCGGCTCAGCTGGCCGCGCTCGCGGCACGCGAAGCCGAGATGGATGAGGCCCGCAAGGCTGAGCTGAACAGCGACGAGGTGCCGATCGACCCGTTGCGGCTCTGCCGGGAGATTGCCGACGCCGTCACCGACGACATGATCGTGATCGGCGACGGGGGCGACATCGTCGCTCAGGCGTCCAAAGTGATCCGAGTGCCGAAGCGAGGCACGTGGATGGATCCCGGACCGCTCGGGACGCTCGGCGTGGGGATGCCGTTCGCGCTCGCTGCGCAGAAGGCCCATCCGGACAAGCGGGTACTGATCGTCTACGGCGACGGCTCGTTCGGCCTGAACGGCTTCGAGTACGACACGGCGGTGCGCTTCGGGCTGCCCATCGTGGGCGTCGTCGGCAACGACGCCGCCTGGGGTCAGATGCTGCGCCCCCAAGCCAGCCTGTACGGCCAGGATCGAGTCGTCGCCACCGAGCTGAACTACACCCGCTACGACAAGGTGGTCGAGGCCATGGGCGGCCACGGCGAGCACGTCACCGAGCCGGACCAGATCGCGCCGGCACTGCGGCGTGCCTTCGACGCTGGCCTGCCTGCGCTGGTCAATGTGGAGATCCGCCAGGACCGCGGCGCCATGAAGGGCTCCACCTACGTGTAGCGGGGCGAGGGCACGCGGCCGAGGCTGCACGGCATGTGCGGGCGGTTCGTCTCAGCATCAAGCCTCGAGCAGGTGGCGACGTACTTCGACACCCCGCTTCCGGACTTCGAGGCACCTCGCAGCTACAACGTCGGTCCGACTGCCGACATCGTGGCCGTGGTCGGCAACGGTGACGAACGCCGGCTCGAGACATTCCGGTGGGGTCTGGTGCCGCCGTGGGCCGCCGACCCCGCCAAGGGCCCGCCGCTGTTCAACGCCCGCTCCGAGACCGCAGCGGTCAAGAACCTGTTTCGCCGTGCGTTCAAGCAGCAACGTTGCATCGTGCCCGCAGACGGCTTCTACGAGTGGCCGAAGGCGCCGACCCGCACGAGCCCCGATGAACGCCCGCTCCCGCACTACATCACCCGCACGGATGGCGGCATGCTCGCCATGGCAGGCCTGTGGGAGCGTTGGTGGCCGCCTGAAGACTCTCCCGACGCCGACCGTTCAGCCCCTGAGCGGCATGTGCTGCACTCCGCATCTGTGCTGACGACCGCAGCGAACGATTTCATGGTGCCGATTCACGATCGTATGCCGGTGCTGCTGGAGCGGTCGCAGTGGGGTGCGTGGCTGGATCCCGCCAATGACGGTGTCGAAGCGCTGGCGGCCATGTGCGCGCCCGCTGCCGAGGGTGTCCTGCGCTCGCATCAGGTCGGTCGCGCGGTGGGCAACGTCCGCAACAGTGACGCCAGTCTCATCGAGCCTGCAGACCCTCTCGATACCTCGTCTGAACGGCTGTTCTGAGCCTTGCGTTCAGCGCGAGCAACGGCGCCTTGCGCAGCGGGCTAGCCCGTCTGCTCAGCCGACACGCCGAGCTCGGCGCGGATGGCTTCGGCGGGCCCGCTCAGCTCCTCGGCCGAGGCCATCGGCAGGGCCCGGGCGAAGTTCATGTCGGCCATCGAGTTCACCGGGCAGACGTGGATGTGGCAGTGGGGAACTTCGAATCCGGCGACCACCAGTCCGATGCGCTCGGGCCTCAAGGCTCGCATCTGCGCCTCTCCGATGCGTCTGGACACATCGAACAGATGCGTCTGCAGGTCCGCCGGGACGTCCAGCCAGTGATCGATCTCGGCTACCGGCACCACCAGCGTGTGGCCCGGCGACAGCGGGTTGATGGACAGGAACGCAACGCATTGCTCGTCGCGCCAGACGAACGTCCCCGGTAGCTCGCCCTCGATGATCCTGGTGAACACAGTGCTCATTGCGCGCATCCTAAGGCGACGGCATGTCGGTACTGTGAGCCGGGTGAGCGAGGCCCCCGATGCGTCGTTGACCCCTGAGCCCGGGTGGCGGCCGTTCACGGTGCCGAACCTGATCAGCCTGGCTCGACTGTGCTGTCTGCCGTGGTTCGTGTGGCTGGTGTTCGGGGCCGAGGACCGCTGGGCTGCCGCATTGCTGCTGGGCGCCCTCGGTGCCACCGACTGGGTCGACGGCTGGGTGGCGCGGCGCTTCAACCAGGTGTCCGAACTCGGCAAGATCCTGGACCCCACCGCCGACCGGCTGCTGCTGCTGGTCGCGCTCGTGGTGATGATCGTGGACGGTTCGCTGCCGCTGTGGATTGCGGTGCTGGCGCTGTTCCGCGAGGGGGTTGTTGCTGTCGCAGCACTGGTGCTGGGTGCGCTCGGTGCTCGCAAGATCGACGTCACCTGGTGGGGCAAGACCGGGACGTTTCTCATGATGTTCGCGGTGCCGTGTTTCTTGGCCGGGCACAGCGATATCGACGTCGCGGATGCCTTCCGCATCGGGGCATGGATCTTCGTGGCGGCAGGCCTGCCGATCCACTACTGGTCGGCTGTGGGGTACATCCCCCAAGCCTTTGCCGCCGTGCGAGAGGGGCGTGCCGGCCGGGTCCCCTGACAGCTATCCGGTAGCTTCGCGAGCATGGAGATACCCGCCGAGCTTCGTTACTCGAGCGATCACGAATGGGTGCGCCCTGCCGACGGCGGGGTGCAGGTGGGCATCACCGATTTCGCACAGGATGCGCTCGGTGATGTCGTGTACGTGGAGTTGCCCGAGGTGGGCGCTCAGGTCACCGCCGATGAGCCGATGTGCGAGATCGAGTCCACCAAATCGGTCTCGGACATCTTCGCCCCTATCTCGGGGCAGATCGTCGAGGCCAACGTCGCCCTCGAGGACGAGCCGCAGCTGGTCAACGAATCGCCCTATGGCGATGGGTGGATCTGCGTCATTGCCCCGACTGACGACGCATCGCAGGCATCTGCTGAGATGGAGGCACTGCTGGATGCCGATGGCTATGCCGCGTTGATCGCCGAGGACATCTGATCGTCATGGCCATCGTCTGCGGAAGGTGCGGGTACTCGAACACCGACGATGCACGCTTCTGCTCCGGCTGCGGGACGCGTCTCGACCCGTCTGCCGATGCGCCCACCGAGGTGCTCTCGCCTGTCGGCGTCACCGAGGTTCCGCCCTACAGCGGTCAGGCGGAACTCGTGGTCACGTCCGGTCACCGGTCGGGGACGCGGTTCGAGCTGGCTGGAGACCGCGTCACCGTCGGTCGCCATCCGGACAGCGATGTGTTCTTGGATGACATCACGGTGTCGCGCCGTCACGTGGTGCTCGAACTCGCTACGGCGGGCCACATCCTGTACGACGTGGGCTCGCTGAACGGCACCTATGTCAATGGCATTCGCACCGATGGCGAGGTGACATTGCGGAGCGGCGACGAGTTGCAGGTCGGCAAGTTCAAGCTGCTGTACCTGGTCTCCTCGGTCGGGCTGTGAGCGCCGGGTCCGAGTCGTCCCCACCTGGAGCCCGGCTGTCGATCGGCGAGGTCGTCGCGCTGCTGCGAACCGAGTTCAGCGATCTGACGGATTCCAAGATCCGATTCCTCGAGGATCGCAAGCTGATCTCGCCGGCCCGCACGGCGGGGGGTTACCGCAGCTTCGGGCCTCACGACATTGAGGTGCTGCGCTGGATCCTCACGCGCCAGCGCGACAACTACCTGCCGCTCAGCATCATCGGCGAGCAGATCGACCGGGGCGAGCATCTGGCCGATATCTGGGGCACCGGCGCCACCGACGTCGGCGTGTCACCGTCTGGCGACTCACCGACGTACAGCGCCGAGGAGCTGAGCGCCGAGAGTGGGCTCTCCGTCGCCGAGATTGCCGAGCTGACCAGCTTCGGACTGCTGGTGCCACTCGCCGATGACGACCCAGATCGGTCACTGCCGACTGGGACCGGAGCTGCACAGACCAGCCCCGTGCAGGCCTCGTTGGGGCTGGAGCCTCCCGAACCACGGTATGGCAGCAGTGCGCTGCTCATCGCTCGCATCTCGCGCGAGTTCGCCACGTACGGCCTGCAGGCCCGCCACCTGCGCGTCATCCGCAACGCCGCGGTGCGAGATGCCTCCATGTTCGAGCAGGGCATTCAGCCGATCCTCCATGCCGGCGGCGCATCGGCAGACCTCGACGCCCAGCGCTCGATGAGTCGCCTGGTTGCGCTCTGCGAGCGCTTGCGGTCAGTGGTGATGGGGGAGGCGTTGCGCCGCTATTGGCCCTAGTCCGGGGGCCTTTCCCGGCTCACCGCTCGCAGGGGCCGAAGTAGTGTGCGTGGCATGGTCGAGATGGAGCTCCTTGGCGTGCAGGTGGAGATGCCCTCGCAGAGCCCCCTCTTGCTGCTGCGCGAGACCGGCGGTTCTCAGCGAGTGCTGCCGGTGGTGATCGACACGCCTGAGGCCCAAGCGATCTACCGCGGCATCGAGCAGATCCGGGTGCCGAGACCCCTCACTCACGACCTGATGGCGGCCATGTTGGACGTTCTGGGTGCGACGCTCGTCAAGGTCACGGTGACCGACCTGCGGGATCGCACGTTCTTCGCCGAGATGGAGGTCACCATCGGCTCGGCCACTCACACGATCTCCGCCCGGCCGAGCGACGCGGTCGCGCTGGCAGTGCGGGCCGACACGCCGATTTTCGCCAGCGAGGCGGTGCTCGATGAGGCGGGTCAGATCATCGAGCTCCCTGCGGATCCGCCCGACGATGTCGACCCCGACGAGCTGCTCGACGAGTTCAAGCAGTTCCTGGACGACGTGCAGCCCGACGACTTCGGACCTGCGGCGGAGGCCGGCGACAAGGAGTGAGGCGCGGCGACCGGCTCGTCGCAGCGGCTCGTGCAACCAGCGGGCACTCCCGCGAAGCGGCCTCTTGCGCTGCGATAGCAGGTCCTCGTACCCTCTGTGTGGGTGCAGATCACAGCTCGGTAGTTCGCAGGGTGTGATTTGCGACGTCGTGCTTCGACGGGGAGGAGAGACCGATGGCAGAGCAGCAGCGGGCGCCCGCACCTGCGGCAATCGACCCCGGCAGCGAGAGCGCTCCGGTGCCGCCGCTTGACCCTTCTGCCGGATCCGACTCCCCGGCGGCGTCCGAGGCGGCGGGCGCGTTGGCCGAAGGGTTCTTCGGCCCGCAGACGGCGGAACTGGTCGGCATCAGCTACCGCCAGCTCGACCACTGGGCCCGCCAGGGGCTCGTGAAGCCGTCGGTCGCCCAAGCCGCCGGCAGCGGTTCGCGGCGTCGCTATTCCTACAACGACCTCGTCGAGTTGAAGATCGCCAAGACGATGCGCGACCAGGGCATCGACCTGAAATCGATCGCCCGGGCATTCGACTACCTGCGCAACCAGCTCGGGGGCGAGGTTGCCTCAGCCAACATCGTCATCAGCGGCAGCGATGTGCTGCTGGTCGACGACGATCAGGTGCTCAGCCTGCTGCGTCAGGGCCAGGCCGCAATGCTGACGGTGCTGCCGGTCGCGGGAGTGCGCCGTCAACTCGATGCCGATGTGGTGAAGCTGTTTCCCGATGAGCCGATCGCTGTGCAGCTCAGCTTGGACATCGGGAGCGACGGCCCCAGCTGAGGGCCCTCAGCACGTTGCCGGCGGTGTTCAGCCGGCGTCGACGTCGGGCGTGGGCGCGAACTGCAGCGACGCCGAGTTCATGCAGAACCGGTCGCCTGTCGGACGGGGACCGTCGGGGAACACGTGACCGAGATGAGCTCCGCAGGCCCTGCACATGACTTCGGTGCGGATCATGCCGTAGCTGCGATCGACCTCGGTGTCGACAGCGTCGTCGGCCACGGGCTCGGTGAAGCTCGGCCAGCCGGAGCCGCTCTCGAACTTCGTCTCCGAGCTGAACAGCTCGGCGCCGCACACGACGCAGTGGTACGCGCCGTCGGCGTGGTTGTCCCAGGTGTCGCCCGTGAACGGTCGCTCAGTGCCGGCTTCTTGGGTGACGTGGTACTGCATTGGCGTGAGCCGTTCCCGCAGCTCCGATTCGGAGTAGGTGACAGCGCGTCCAGTCTCAGATTGCCCAGTCATGGGCACCACGGTAGTGATGCAGCGCACGGTGATTGGGTCGCCCGTGGATGGGGTGAAGGGCGCGGCTAGTGCTTCCCGTCAGGGGTCTCTGCATTGACGGCTTGGACGATGTCGATCATCGCCGCCAGCGTGTCCAGCCGGTCCGCGGCCGTCGGTCCTTCAGGCTGGAGGCGCAGGACGTCCACGCCGGCGTCTCGATACGCCCGCACCTGGGCGGTGACGTCTTCGTGGCTGCCCAGGAAGTTGGTCTCGGTGATCAGCCGATCCGGGACCGCGGCCGCGGCGGCGGCCCGGTCGCCATCGAGCCACAGGCGCTGCACGTGGCGGCACTCGTCCTCGAAGCCCGCTCGGCGGTAGGCGTCGTTGTAGAAGTTGGCGGTGGCCGATCCCATGGCGCCCAGCGTGAACGCGATGCCGGGTCGCCGCGGCTCGATGAGGTCCTCGAGATCATCCCCGAACTCGACAGCACCGCCGGCTTGGCAGGCCACCGAGCCCGGCGGGCGTCCTGCTGCCGCCGCCCCTTCGACCACCTGGCCCCAGGTGACCTCGGGATGGCTCGGCACGAAGCACACGCCGACCCATCCGTCGGCAGCCTCGCCGGTGTAGCGCAACGACTTGGGACCGAGCGTCGCGAGCCAGATCTCGATCGAGTCGTTCGCGGGCTGTGCGAGTCGCAGTGACTTGCCCTGCCCGCCCGGCAGCGGGAGGACATGGTGGCGGCCGTCGTAGTCGATCTTCTCGCCTGCGAAGGCCTGGCGGCAGATGTCGACGGTCTCGCGCAGCCGCCCCAGCGGATCGCCGAAGCGCACCCCGTGCAGCCCTTCGACCACCTGGGGCCCGCTGACGCCCAGACCCAGGATGAACCGGTCGCCGGTCATCGCAGCCAGAGACAGCGCCGTCATGGCGGTCATCACCGGCGCCCGGGCCGAGATCTGCAAGATGCCCGTGCCGAGCTGGCAGCGTTCGGTCACCGCAGCGACGTAGGCAAGCGTGCTGACGCCGTCCATACCCCATGCCTCGGCGGACCACAGGATGTCCACGCCGAGACGGTCAGCCTCCCGCAGGAAGTCGACCTGTGAGTCCCAGTCTCGGCGCTTGCCCGACGCCGGCCCTCCGAATCCGATGGCTGTCCGCACGCCCGGAACCCTAGATCTCGGGGGCCAGTGTGACGAGGCCGCCGAGCTGGGCGAGATCCTGCAACGCTTGGTCGTAGAAGAAGCGCGCCGAGCACGCGTCACGCGCCCATGCCTCCTCCTCCGCCGTCGGGTAGCGCCCGACGGCGTCGATGCTCAGCCTGCCCGTGGATGCCGCGCTGATGGTCGTTCGATTGCCGACGAGCAGTTCTTCCAGCGCGTCGCTCCGGTCGCCTGGTTCGTCGAACACGAACAGCCGGTTGCCGTCGGTGACGAACGGGGTGACGTAGTAGGTGCGGGCGCCGGACGGCGTCTCGGTGTCGAGTCGCAGCATGAGCACGCCGTCAAGGGGAGCAAAAGGGGCGAACGCTGCACTGCCGGTGTCGCCGGACTCGGGGGCCACGGCGGGCAGCGTACCGAGCAGCCGAGATTTCACTAGTTTCGGCACGCGAGCCGCCCCGGAGCGGGTCGACTCACACAGGGGGTAACGAGCAATGTCAAGCGAGCAAGCGGGCTATCTGGACACCGAGTACTTCGGGTTCTCCCAGGCGCTGGGATCTGACGGGGTGCTGACCGTGACGTTCAACCGGCCCGAGTCGATGAATGCGTCGAACCACGCAATGAAGCGTGATCTGATCGAGCTGGTCACCCAAGTCCAGATGGACGACGCCGTGCGGGTCGTGGTGTTCACCGGGCAGGGGCGAGCGTTCTGGGCCGGAGACGACCTGGGCGGCTACCAGGTCGAGCGTCCCTCGGCGATGCCCGAGATCTTCGGCGGCCACCACAACGCCGCCGGCACATACAACAGCCTGCGGACCATCTCGCAAGCGGTGAACACTGCCGTGCGGCGCCTGGACAAGCTGACGGTCGCGGCCATCAATGGATTCGCGATCCAGACTGGCTTCAGCTTCGCCCTCGCGTGCGATTTCCGGATCGCGGCACGGTCGGCTCGCATGGGTTCCGCGACGCTTCGTTTCGGGCTGCTGCCCGACGAGGGCGGTCAGTGGCTGCTGGTGCAGCACATGGGTGTCGCCCGAGCGACCGATTTCATGATGCGCAAGCGGATCGTGGACGCCGAGGCCGCACACGAGCTCGGGCTGGTGCACGAAGTGGTCGACGACGAGAGGCTGCCCGCTGCCGCCGCGGAGCTCGCAGCCGAGCTGGCCGGTGGTCCGCAGGTGGCGATGCGCATGCTCAAGCGGTCGATCCTGCTGGCTGCGGAAATGACATGGGAGCAGTCCCTCGACGAGATCGCCTCCAAGACGGCGATCACCGATCACTTGCCCGATGCTGCCGAGGGCGTCTCGGCCTTCCTGTCCAAGCGACCGCCCGAGTTCAACGACTGGCTGAGCCCTGGGCCCAAGCGGCCCGCGAGCCCGTAATCAATCGAAACTGGGAGCTAGAGCGGAAAGCACGGGGCTGCTCTGCGGCGCCGAGTGCTGGCATACTGCCGACCGTGGAGCACGCTGAGCAAGTCAGCCACATCAAGACGCTGCTGGCGCGGCTCGACTCCGGCACCAACGTGGATGCCGGCGGGGTGCGCTACAACCCCACGTCTGCCTATACCGACCGCGAGCTTGCAGGCATCGAGCGGCGGCAGTTCTTCGACACCCACCCGCAGATGGTGGGGCTGTCAGGCGACCTGCCCGAACCCGGCTCGTTCATGACCCAGGACGACCTGGGCACGCCGCTGCTGCTGGTGCGCTCGCCGAGCGGCCGGTTCCGCGCATTCGTGAATGCCTGCCGTCACCGTGGCGTGGTCATCGAGACCGAACCGCGCGGGCGCAAGCGCCGCTTTGCCTGCCCATTCCACAACTGGACCTACGACGCGGACGGCGCGCTGGTCGGCTTGCCGAAGTCAGATCACTTCGGTGAGCTCGACCGCGACGATCTGGGGCTGGTGGAACTGCCGGCAGTCGAGCGCCATGGCCTGCTGTGGGTGCACCCGCAGACCGGCGGCGAGCTCGACCCCGATGCGCTGCTGGGCGAAGAGCTCACCGCCGACATCGCCGGGTGGGACTTCGGCAGCCTGCAATGGCTGGGATGCGACACCTATGAGGTCGGCTGCAACTGGAAGCTCGCCATGGACACGTTCGGCGAGACCTACCACTTCCCCGTGCTGCACTCGGACACGCTGTCGAACGACTTCTACGGCAACGTGCAGTGCTATGACGAGTTCGGACGCCATCACCGGCTGATCCTGTGCCGCCGTGTCATCGAGGAGGCTCGAGAACGGCCGCCCTCAGAGTGGGACATCACCCGGTACGGCCTGCCGGTGTACTGGTTGTTCCCGAACGTGCAGCTCATCCCGTCGCGCGAGGTGCTGTTCCTGGTTCGGGCCTACCCCCACCCGACCGAACCCGGCCGTCACACCAGCCAGATCTCGTTCTACTTGCGGCCAGGTGTTGCCCGGGACGATGCCGAGTTCGATTTCATGGCCGAGGCGTCGCGGGCGTTCGGCAACGTCATCCGCGACGAGGACTACGTGATGAGCGCCAGCCAGCAGCGTTCGGCCAACAGCGGGGCGCTCGAGCACGTCGTGTTCGGGCGCAACGAGCCTGCGCTGCACCATTTCCACAACACGTACCGGGCCGCGCTCGGCCAGGACTTGCTGCCGCTGCACCCGACGCCCTGAACGGGTCTCGGTGCCGGTCTGGGCCTGCCGGCGCCCTTTTGTTGATGTGGCGCTGATCAGGCGCCGACGAGTTCGGCGAGCGCGCCCAGCAGCATGGTGACGTTGCGCATGCGGGCCGTATGCCCCATGCAGCCGATGCGCCACACCTTGCCGGCGACAGGTCCGAGCCCGCCGCCCACCTCGATGCCGTAGCGCTCGAGCAGGGCGCGTCGCCCGGCAGCATCGTCGAGGCCGTCCGGCAGCGTGACGGTGGTGAGCTCGGGCAGGCGATGGCCCTCTTGGGCCCAGAGCTCAAAGCCCAGTTCCGGCAGGCGCGCGTGCAGTTCGTCGCCGCACGCCCGGTGGCGCGCCCAGGCGTTCTGGAGACCCTCATCGAGCACCGTGCCGAGGCCAGCGTGCAGCGCATAGAGCATCGAGATCGGCGCAGTGTGGTGATAGGCGCGGGCGCCCTCGCCGACGACGTACGCCCGGATCATGTTCAGGTCCAGGTACCAGCTCTGGGGCCGCTCGACGAGCGATTCCAGCGCGCGCTCGCTGACCGTGAGGGGTGCGAGGCCGGGAGGCACGCCGAGGCACTTCTGCGTTCCGCTGTACGCGATGTCGACACCCCAGCCGTCGATGTCGACCTCGATGCCGCCCAGCGACGTGACGCAGTCGGCGAGCAGCAGAGCATCGCCCTTGGCGTCGCCGAGCGGCGCTATGTCGTTGCGCACGCCGGTGGACGTCTCCGCATGCACGACGGCGATCATCTTCGGCGACGGGTGGGCGTCGATCAGCCGCTGGGGATCGATGGCGCGGCCCCAGTCCTCGTTCACCGCCACGACCTCGGCACCGCACCGCGCGGCGACATCGCACATGCGGGTGCCGAAGACGCCGTTCACGCCGACGACGACGGTGTCGCCAGGCTGGACGAAGTTGCAGAACGCTGCTTCCATGCCCGCCGACCCGGTGGCGCTGACCGGGAATGTGAGCAAGTTCTGGGTCTGCCACACGGCCCGCAGCCGGTCATTGGTCTCGTCCAGCAGGGCGATGAACTCCGGGTCGAGGTGGCCCAGGACAGGGCGGGTGAAAGCCTCCATCACCTCGGGATAGGGGTTGGAGGGCCCCGGGCCCATCAGGATGCGGTCGCTGTGTGTCACGAGCCCGCACGGTACCGGTCGCACACCGGTGACGTTCGAGCGTCCTCGGCGCTAGCGCTCCTCGAGGGGGCGCAGCAGCGCAATGAGGCTGGAGGTGTCCCAGCGGCCGCCGCCGAGCTCCTGGACACGCTTGTAGAACTGGTCGACAAGCGAGGTGACTGGCAGGGGAGCGCCGTTGCGCTGCGCCTCGGCAAGCACGATGCCGAGGTCCTTGCGCATCCAGTCCACGGCGAAGCCGAAGTCGAATTCGCCTGCGGTCATCGTGGTGCCGCGGTTGGACATCTGCCACGAGCCAGCTGCGCCCTTCGAGATGGTCTCCAGCACAGCATCGAGGTCAAGGCCGGCCCGGCGGCCGAACTCGAGGCCTTCCGACAGTGCCTGCACCAGCCCAGCGATGCAGATCTGGTTGACCATCTTGGTGAGCTGTCCTGACCCGGCGGGACCGATCAGCGTGACTGCTCGGGCGTACGCCTCCATCGCAGGGCGAGCCCGCTCGAAGTCCTCGGCGTCGCCGCCGCACATGACGGTCAGCACGCCGCCCTGTGCCCCGGCCTCGCCGCCGGACACCGGCGCGTCCACAAAGCCCATGCCCCGTTCTGCACAGGCCGCAGCCAGCTCACGTGCCAGATCGGCCGAGGCAGTCGTGTGATCTACCAGCACAGTGCCTTCGCTCATGGCACCCAATGCCCCGTCATCGCCGTAGGCGACCGCGCGCACGTCGTCGTCGGCACCGACGCACATGAACACGAACTCGGCGTCCCGAGCCGCATCCGCAGGCGTCGCGGCGACGCGACCGGGGTGCTCGGCAGACCACTGCTGCGCCACGCTCGCTGTCCGGTTGAACACAGCGACCCGGTGACCGGACGCTGCGAGGTGACCGGCCATGGGGTAGCCCATGACGCCGAGCCCGATGAATGCGACTTCATTGGGCACGGTGGCCTCCGTTGTTCTCGGTGAGCATTGCTCGCACCTCGTGTTTGCGGACCTTGCCGAGCGCTGTGCGGGGAAGCCTGTCGGCCCAGAACACTGCCTTGGGGTGCTTGAAGCGCGCAAGCCGTCCGTCGAACAGCCGGAGCAATTCAGCAGCAATGTCGGCGTCGGATGCGCCAGCGCCTCTCGACGCACGCACGGCCACGATCACGGGCACCTCGCCCCAGCGTTCATCAGCTAGACCCACGACCGACGCTTCTGCGACGAGGTCCGTGCCGGAGAGCACTTCCTCGAGCTCAGCGGGATAAATGTTCTCGCCCCCGGAGATGATCATGTCCGTGCGCCGATCATCGATGAAGATCCAGCCGTCGGCATCAGCGTGCCCGATGTCTCCCGTGCGAAACCAGCCATCGGTGAGGGCCTCGGCAGTGGACTGCGGGTCGTTCCAGTACTCCCGCAGCACACTCGGCCCGCGCACCCAGAGTTCGCCGCGCTCGCCCGCCGCGACATCGCCCCCGGCAGTGTCGACGATCCGCACTTCGCACATCGTCGATGGCTTGCCGCACGAACCCGGATGGTCGGCTGCTTCGTCGCAGCGCAGATGCACCGCGATCGGGGCGGTCTCCGTGGAACCGTAGATCTGCCCGACCGGCACACCTCGATCGAAGAAGGGCCGGGTGGCCGCCGCCGGCACGGGCGAGGATCCGGTCATGATCCCGTGCAGTGAAGCGAAGTCGGCGCCGGCGAAGCGCGGGTGGGCAGCCACGGCGGTCAGCGCGGCGGGCACCAGCACGGTCCAGGTCGGTTGCCATTTCTCAACGTCGTCCAAGAACAGTCCGGCGTCGAAGGAGCGCTGCAGCCGCACCGCTGCGCCTCCCAGCAGAGCCGGGAGGGTCTGGATGTTGAGACCGCCCACGTGGAACAGCGGGATGGTCGTGAGCACCCGATCGTGGCTGGTCAGGTCATGAGCATGGGTCGAGTTGACGGCGTTCGCCGACATGGCCGCCTGATCCAGCAGTGCACCTTTGGGATGCCCGGTGGTGCCCGAGGTGTAGGCGAGCAGCACCGGGTGAGCCGGCGTGCCCCGGCGCGATGGCGCTGGGGCAGGCGAATCGAAGCAGTCGGGCTCGTCCGGCACGACGTGGACTTCGCAGTGCGCGCCGATGGAGGCAGCGTGGTCGGCAAACGCCGCATCGATCGCCAGCAGGCTCGCACCGCCGTGGTCGAGGATCCACTGATGCTCGGGCGGCGCCAGGCGCGAGTTCAGCGGCAAGTAGACAGCGCCCAGCCAGGAGCACCCGAGCATCAGCCGCAATGCAGCGGGCCGATTCGGGCCGAGCCACGCCACGCGATCGCCTTCGCCGACACCGTTCGCTGCGAGCCAGCCGGCGGTCGCTGCGATCTGATCGGCGAATGCGCGATAACTGTGCTCGGTGCCCTCAAATGCCACGGCGACCGCGTTCGGGCGGTGGTCAGCCCAACGCCGACGCGCGCTGCGAGGTCAGCGCCGGCCGCGAGCGGCCGGCCGTCGCTCGACTCAGGCAAGTTCGCCTTGCAGCTGACCGTCGATGACGACTGCCTCGCCGTCGAGGAACACGCTGTGATTGCGCATCGGCAGATCGAAGTGGCCCAGCGTGTGCCGGCCGGCGTGCTCGTTGGCTCCCGTCGAGTAGAGGAAGTTGCCGGCGAAGGCTCGCTGCTCGGTTCCGTTGGTTTGGCTCCGGTCGTACATCGACAGGGTGTCCCAGCGGGCGCCGGGGTTCATGCCCCATCCCACGTGGCTGGTGGCGTACGCCTCGCGGTCGCCCCAGGCATCGGTGTAGCTGCGGAACAGTGCGGCGTCGGTGCCGGCACCCTCCACGTTGACCACGTAGTCGTTGTCAATCTGCAGCGTGACCGGCGACTCGATGTACCGCTTGAAGGTGAGGTTCATGTCGCCGCGGTCCATCACGATGGTGCCGTTGACCGTGTTGGCCTTCGGGAATGCCAGGCAGAGCCCGCCGGGCCAGTGGCTGATCGTGCCCGGCCGGGCGGTGTAGCCCCAACCCCCACCGCAGGGTGCCCCGCTGACGTCGACGATCAGATCGGTGCCCGCCGCCGAAGTGACGTGCAGCTCCGAGGCCGCGATCAGCTTCTTGATGCCCACCTTGACCTTCGGCTCGAGGTCCGGTTCCGGAATGAGACGCTCGAGGGCTTCGGGGTGCTCATTGGAGACCATCAGGATGCGGGTGCCCTCGCCCAGGATCTTCGGCAGCTCCGGGGCGTGCAGCAGCCCCTCCACTGTGCAGTCGACGACGAAGTCCACAGCGCCGAGAGCCGCCAGAACTGCCGCCGAGCCGGCTATGGCGTCGGACGCCCCGGTCGATCTCACCGGTACCGGTGCCGACTGGCGCGGCGTGGGCACCACCACGTGGATCGGGGGCATGCCGAGCCGGTCCAATGCCAATTCGGCCAGGTTCACGTTCACGGCCCGGCTCTGGCTTTCTGACAGGATCGCTGCGGTCTGGGGCGGCTCGACGCCGCACATCTCGAAGACCGACGAGAACGCGTCGATCCATTTCGCTTCGATTCGCTCGACCAGCATCTGGTCCTCCAGATTCCCGCAGTTCGCTGACTATGCGCCAAGTTAGAGGCTGTGCGGACTGTGCCGGTTGCCGCAGTGCCTCAGGCCGCTTCGACGGCAGCGAGGTGAGCGGCGTCGTTGAATCGTCGCACCTGCCAGAGGCGCCGCCCGTTGAATTCGAGCAATTCCAGTTCGGTGATGGCGGTGACCGCGGTGACCACGCCGACGCCGCGATGGCTGGGCGGGATGCCGAAGGCCATGGCCATGGCCGCAGAGGAGATGCCGCCGTGGCAGCCCACGAAGACGGTCTTGCCCGTGTGGGCCGCAGCTATGTCGTTGAGTGCCTGGGCAACCCGGTGGCGGAAGCCGGCGCGGCTCTCGCCGCCCTCCACCACGGGTGTGTACGGCTGGTCCATCGGTTGGATGAATCCGAATCGCTCGCGTGCCGCCTCCCACGTCATGCCGTCGGCAGGTCCGAGGCGCATCTCCTCGAGGTCGTCATGGAGACGAACCTCGAGCTTGCCGCGGTCGGACCCGCTCCCCAGTGCCGGCAGGACGATGTCGGTGGTCTCGCGGGCCCGGGGCAGCGGCGAGGAGTACGCGACGTGCACCTCGGGCTCGCGGCCCGAAGCGAATCTGTCGCGCAGTGCCGCGGCCTGAGCGCGGCCCCGGTCGGTGAGGCCCCGGCATCCCCGGGGTCCGCCGACGATCCCTTCGGCCATCGCGACCGATTCGCCATGCCGGACGATCAGCAAGCGCGACAGGGTTTGCTCGTCAGCCATCTCGCCTGGTGCCGACATCCACACCGCAAGACTCTACGAGCGCGTGGCGCCTGCCGGTCGGCGCAGCGCCGGCCGCATCGGTGGGTACAGCGACCGTGCAGGCCGTCGTGAACTCCAGCGAGTCCGGGTCGAACACGGGCACGGCGTCGCTTCGGGCCTCCCTGGCGACGCAGAGCCCAGGGATGCCTTCGGCCGCTACGACGACCGCGCTCACCGCATCCACGAGGCGCTCTGCTTGATGCGAGAACACGAGTGCGTGAACGCCGTCGTGGGCCCCGGCGGCCGGGCGCGAGTAGCCGGCGCATATCAATCGCTCGACCGTCGATGGAGCGGTGAGGTCGGTGCCGTCGACAAACAAACAGAACTCATGCGTGGTCATCACGTACGCCTCACTTCTTGCTGAATCGCTCGATGCCGGAGGGCCTGATCGCATGACCAAGCATCCGACGGGTCTGCGGCACTCTAGTGGTGGTTGCTTGTCTGCTGTCAAGAGCTTTATTCTCAATCTATTTCCATAGTTTCTGTGTAGTTTAGGAATCTGTCTCTGGCCGTGGGCTCGAATGACGCTCCGTGCGCCGTAGCCTGCGATCCGATGACATGTGACCTGGGGATGTCAGCGTCGCAGCACATCACCTTCCGAGCGATGGCGGCCTCCGATGTCGGCTCGGTGCCTGTGGGCTGCATGGGCGAACCCGATGAGCTGCAAGCGCGGATTGCCAGCCTTGGTTCTGCCGCGATCCTGGCGTTCGAGGGAGACCGCCATGTCGGGCAACTGCAGTTTCGGAGATACATCGCGGGGCAGCGAAGCCCCAACAGCATCTGGGACCCGCTGTACTGGATGGACTTCGACGGCCGTGCACCGACTCTTCCCCCCAGCACGATCAGCGTCTTCTGCTATCACGTCGGCCAGCTCGACGACACCGACGACCGCGACAGCCGCTACTTCGGTCGGGGCCTCGGGGCCGGGCTGCTCGACCACCTGTTGGAGTGGGCGGCCTCCACGGGCGCGGCGGCCATCGTGGCCAAGGCGTCGCCGTCGCTGAGGCCGGTGATGGGTTTCATGGGCGGCCAATCCGTCGAGGTCTACGAGGAACGGGGTTTTCAGATCGTCGCCAGCTGGTCGGATCCAGATCTGGCCGAGGCGATCGTCGAGCGCGGCCTCGCGACCACTGAACAGCTTCCGGACGCAGCAACCGTCAGCTGCTGTGTCCTGAACCTGTCCGGGAGCCACTGACAGGGTCGTCGGCCGGTGCCAGCGCCGTAGCCTGCGGCCCGAGTACGCGCGACCTAGGACGTCGGCGCCGCAGGCAAACAAGGCAGAGGCAGTGATGGCATCGAGCACGCCCGAAATCGAACCGACCGTCGATCCGGCAGATGTGGGCTTCGAACCCGGCCGGCTGGAGCGCATCGCTGCCCATCTGGATCGCTATGTCGACGACGGGCGCCTGCCGGGCGTGTCAGTGCTGCTGACGCGCGGCGGCCAGATCGCCTACACGCACCGCTCTGGCCAGCGGGATTGCGAGCGGTCGCTGCCGGTCACCTCCGACACGATTTACCGCATCTACTCCATGACCAAGCCCATCGTGTCGATCGCTGCGATGCAGCTCTACGAGCAGGGCTGCTTCCAGCTCAAGGACCCGGTCTCGCGCTGGATGCCGGAATTCGCGAATGCACGCGTCTTTGCCGGCGGCAACGTGATGCAGTACCAGACACGAGAACCGGCAAGCGAAGTGACCGTCCACAGCCTGCTGACCCACACATCGGGCCTGACCTACGACTTCCACTTCGCGAATGAGGTCGACGCGCTCTACCGGGCGAACGGTTTCAACTGGGGCGCCCCCGGCAACCTCGAAGAGACATGCGAGGCGCTGGCATCGCTGCCGCTGCTGTTCGATCCGGGCACTGAATGGAACTACAGCTACTCCACCGATGTCTTGGGGCGCGTCGTCGAGCTCGTCTCGGGCCAGTCGCTCGACGACTACCTCGTCGAGCACGTGACCGGGCCGCTGGGCATGGTCGACACTGGTTTCGAGGTGCCTGCGGCCGATGTCGAGCGCTTCGCTGCCAACTACACGACAGCAACGTTGGCGGCACGCGAGGCAGCGGGGAACACGGGGCCGACAGTGCCGCCGTACCGGCCCGACGATCCGGGCCTGCATCGGACGCTGATGGACGATCCGCGCACGTCGGCGTACCTGGGACCACCCAAGATCCTCTCTGGCGGCGGGGGACTGGTGTCGACCATGGGGGATTACCACCGTTTCACCCAGATGCTGCGCAACGGCGGCGAGCTGGACGGTGCCCGCGTCATCGGCCGGCGCACCCTCGAGTTCATGGCCAGCAATCACCTGCCGGGCGGGACTGACCTCACCGAGTGCGGTCGGGCCCTGTTCTCCGAGGCGGCCTTCGACGGTGTGGGTTTCGGCCTCGGTTTCTCGGTTGTGCTCGATCCTGCAAAGGCGAAGGTCGTCTCCAGCCAGGGAGAGTTCGCTTGGGGAGGTGCTGCGTCGACGGCGTTCTGGGTGGACCCGGTTGAGGACATCACCCTCGTCTTCCTGACGCAGCTGCTGCCTTCCAGTGTCCACCCGATCCGGCCGGAGCTTAAGGCCCTCGTGTACCAAGCCCTCGTGTGATGCGGGGCGCTGATTGACTGCGCCTATGGCAGATTTCGACTTGGTCATCGTCGGCACCGGCTCGGCCAACTCCATTCCCGGCCCCGAATTCGACGACTGGTCGATCGCCATCGTCGAGCGGGGCGTCTTCGGCGGCACCTGCCTGAACGTGGGGTGCATTCCGTCCAAGATGTTCGTGTACGCGGCCGATGTGGCTGACACGATCGCAACGGCGGCCGGCTACGGCATCTCTGCGAGCTTCGACGGTGCCGACTGGCCCTCCATCCGGGACCGCGTGTTCGGGCGAATCGATCCGATTGCCGGCGGCGGTCGTGGCTATCGAATCGGCAGCGAGTGTCCCAACATCGCCGTGTTCGAAGGCGACGCGCGGTTCGTGAGCGACCGGCGACTGGCCGTGCGCATGCACGACGGGACCACCGAGTCGGTTTCGGGCCGTCACGTCGTGCTCGGTGCCGGTGCCCGGCCCTACATCCCGCCTTATCGGGGCCTCGGAACCGTGCCGTTCCACACGTCCGACACGGTGATGCGGCTGGACTCTCTGCCGGAGTCGATGATCGTGCTCGGCGGGGGCTACATCGCGTGCGAGCTGGGCTACGTGTTCTCGGCGCTCGGCACCGAGGTCACCGTCGTCAACCGCGGCGAGCGTCTGCTGCGCGCCGAGGACGACGAGGTGTCGGCGGCATTCACCACCGCCGCGCAGCGCCATTTCGATCTGCGACTCGGCGCGACGGTGACCAGCGTGCGCGGAGCTGCCGACTTCATGTATGCCGCCGACGGCTCGCCCAGTGCACACGGCAACACCTACACCGTCGAATTCAGCCGGGACGGCCGCGCCGAGACCGTGCACGCCGATGTGCTGCTGGTGGCCACCGGGCGGGTGCCCAATGGCGACCAGCTTGCCCTCGATCTCGGGGGGGTGGACGACCGTGACGGCCGCGTGCTGACCGACGAGTTCTTCCGTACCTCGGCGCCGGGAGTGTGGGCCTTCGGCGACCTGTCCAGCGAGATCCAGCTCAAGCACCTCGCCAACGCACAGGTACGAGCACTGAGGCACAACCTGCTGGTGGCCGAGGGCCAGGCGGACGGGCCCATGCGCAGCGTGGACGAACGACTGGTGCCCCATGCGGTGTTCTCGCACCCGCAGGTCGCGTCGGTGGGTCTCACCGAGCGGGATGCCCGCGCAGCGGGTCTGCCGATCTCAGTGGCGAACAAGCCGTTCGGCCACACCGCCTACGGCTGGGCAATGGAGGACACCGCCAGCTTCGCCAAGCTGATCGCGCACGCAGAGACCCGCGAACTGCTCGGCGCCCACATCATCGGTCCGCAGGCCTCCACGCTGATCCAGCAGTTGATCCAGGGCATGTCGTTCGGCCAGACCGTCGATCAGATGGCCCACGAGCAGTTCTACATTCACCCCGCCCTCACCGAGGTCATCGAGAACGCGCTGCTGGAGCTCTAGCTGGTCCCGTACCGGCTACTCGACGCGGCGGGCGTCGGGGATCAGGTTGATCTCCCAGATCACCTCTTCGAGCCGGTCCTCAGCCGAGACGGCCTCGTAGCGGCACGGCCGCTCTGGCGTGACCGTGGACGGCGCCGGTGTCAGGATGGTCGACGGGCGGGGGTGGCAGAACTGCACCACGCTGAGACGGCTGTCGTGCTGGTCGGAGTCGGCCTTGACGCGATGCCAGCCGGCACCGATCAGGCCATTGGTGACGTGCTCCAGCATGATCCCCGAGTTGATGATGACGTGATCATGCGGCGGCGCGGCGTCGATCCACTCACCCCCGGTACGCACCTGCAGCCCCCGGACCGTCGCCCGGGGCAGGGCAGTGATGAGGTTGATGTCGGCATGCTCATCCGCCCAGATGTGGCCCTCGCTGCCGCCGCCGGGGGCGTGCGACATCGGCGGGTAGTGAATGGCCCGGGACAGGTGCGTGCCGTAGGTGGTCGTCCGGTCGAAGTAGGTCTCGTGGGCACCGATGCCCTCAGCGATCACCCGCAGGAAGCGGCGCTGCAGCTCGACGAGCCGCCGATGGAATTCGGTGAGGATCGCACTGGCGTCGGCGATGTCAGCATCAGGGAAGATCGAGGGCCGGTACCAACGCTTGTACTGGACGGTGAGCGGGTGGCCGGCCGGGGGCTGGTCGCTCCAGTTGAACATCTCCTTCCAGTCGGGCAGGTCGGAGACGGCGGCGGTCTCGGTCAAACGGCCGGTGTAGCCGCGGGCGCCGAAGGACTCCGCGTCGACGTAGCGCATCTTCGCCTCGGCCTCGAGCGCGAAGAACCTGCCCAGCACGTCGTAGGCGTCGTCGAGCAGCCCGCCAGAGAGGTCGTGCGCTGTGTACACGAAGCCGGTCCGCAGGCTGGCCATGACGCCCTCGGTCACAGCTCGACGCTGAGCCGCCGAACCCTGCTCGAAGGCCAGCAGGTCCACATCGAGAATCTCATCCATTGCGCGTCTCAGTCTCCTTGCTCGCGTCTCAG
The DNA here is from genome assembly GCF_965208555.1 of Candidatus Poriferisodalis sp. GTDB lineage: Bacteria > Actinomycetota > Acidimicrobiia > Acidimicrobiales > Poriferisodalaceae > Poriferisodalis. The sequence goes on from NZ_OZ242342.1 coordinate 3,190,254, forward strand.
CCAGGCTTCATAGCGGGTCGGATCGGTCCAGGCGCCGGTCTCTGTGTCGAAGCGAGCTGCTTCTGGCACCATCAGTGCCGGGTCCGCCGTTCGGGCTTGAGTGCTCGACACGGTGCCGACCCAGCCCGGCAGGTCGAGCATGAGTTCGGCGGGGCAGTCGTGCGGTGGGCGGGCTGCGATGGCCACCGTCGGCAGCGCTGCAATGGAGGCGTCCCGGCGTGCTGGGTCGTTCCCATAGAAGACCGGGTCGTGGATCTGTTGCCACTTGTCGGCGCCCATGACGATGACGTCGAACCCGGCGGCGATCTCCGACAGCAGCTGCGCCGCAGTTACGCTGATCTCGAGCCAATCGAGATTTGCAGCTACACGCTCGAGCACAGTGAGCCGGTCTGCGAGGCGCGGGCGCTGCACGTCCTCCTTGGCGAGCGCCACTCGGCTCACCGACCACACGAGCACATCGAGGCGATGCTGAGACAGCACGGCTTCGCTGATGGCCAGATGAGCAGTCGTGGGCGGGTTGAACGAGCCGGGAAACACGCCCCGTCGTGACGTGCCTGCAGCCGACGCGGGCGGTGCCGCGGCGGCCGGCGTCCTCGCAGTGTCGTTGGTCGTCCCCTCTGAAGCGACCACGGTGAACCTCAGCCCGCGTCGGAGCCGGCGTCCGCGGTGATCGCGCCCGCGATGGCGATCGTGCCGCTGCTGCCGGCGACCAGTTCGCCGATCACCGCAGCGTCGTGGCCGCTGTCGCGCAGTTCTTGCACAGCGCCGTCGGCGCGCTCGGGATCGCAGCTGAACAGCAGTCCTCCCGAGGTCTGCGGATCTGCGAGCACGGTTCGGGTCAACTCGTCGCCGCCGTCGAGGCGCTCAGCGAGATGTTCGAGGTTGCGCCCGGTGCCGCCGGGCACGAAGCCCTCGCCTGCCAGCGTGATCACCTCGGCGAGCAGTGGCACGGCCGGCGCGTCTACCGCAGCGCTCACCTCGCTGGCCGCAGCCAGCTCTGCCAGGTGACCGAGCAGTCCGAAGCCGGTGACGTCGGTGGCTGCCGTCGCTGCGGACTTGATGGCCACAGCGGCAGCCGTGTTGTTGAGCCTGCACATCTCGACCACGCCGGCCTCATAGGTGCCCGACAGCGTGCCGCCCCGGGCGACCGCTTCAGGCTCGGAACGCTTCAGCGCAGTGGCGAGCAAGCCGGTGCCCAGCGGCTTGGTGAGCACGAGCGCCTGCCCTGGGCGGCCGTCCGCATTGGTGAGCAGGCCCGTGCCGTCGGCGGCCGGCCTGCAGGTGCCGGTGACCGACATCCCGTAGAGCGGCTCGGGCCCGTCGATCGTGTGGCCGCCGGCGATGATCCAGCCGCCTTCAGCGGCGGCATCGGCACCGCCGGCGAGCACCTCGCCCAGCAGGTCCAGCGGCAGCACGTCGCGGGGCCACGCCGCCAGATTGAGGGCGAACAGCGGGCTGGCGCCCATTGCGTAGATGTCGCTGGCAGCGTTGGCTGCCGCAATGCGTCCCCACGTGCGGGCGTCATCGACGATCGGCGCAAAGAAGTCGGTCGACGTCACCAGCAGCGCGCCGTCGTCGAGGCGCCACACGGCGGCGTCGTCGCTGGTGTCGGTGCCGACCAGCAGGTCCGGATGCGACGGGGGGGTCAGATGGCGCAGGACCTGCGCCAGCTCGGATGGCCCGAGCTTGCACGCTCAGCCCGCACCGTGGCTGTACTGGCTCAGCCTGAACGCGGGGCTGTCGTGTGTGCTGTCGGTCGGCACAGCGGCAACGGTACCGACGTGGCGCGCCGAGGTGGCCGTCTGGGCCCCACGCCCCTCAGTCCAGCAAGCCGTACCGGCGCTTCAGCTCCAGCACCCGCTGCGCCGACTCGTAGATCCGCTCCTCGGGGATCTCGCCCGACTCCACAGCGGCCAGGATCGCGTCCCGGACGCGCAGCACCCGCTCGGCTTCGTCGTCCTGGATCTGGTTGGCCAGCAGCACGACGTCCACACCGGCAATCACGGCGCGCACCGCCGCGTGCTCCAGGGTGTACTCCTCGACGATGGCACCCATGCCCATATCGTCGGAGATCACCACACCCTCGAAGCCGAGCTCATTGCGCAGCAGGCCGGTGACGACGGCCGTTGACAGCGTGGCGGGCAGCGCTGAGGGGTCCAGCGTGCGGTTGACGACATGGTTGGTCATCACCGCGCCGGCGTAGTCCTGTTCGAACAGCGTCCGGTAGGGAGCGAGTTCGACCTCGCGCACGAAGCTGTCGGTGACGTCGGTGACACCCAGATGCGTGTCGCCGACCGCGCTGCCGTGGCCGGGGAAGTGCTTCAGCGTCGGCACCACGGACTCGGCGTGCATAGCGTCCGCGAACGCGCCGGCATGTGCGGCCACCTCGGCGGGATCGGCGCTGAACGCCCGCCCCAGCGCACCGATCGCCGGGCTGTCGGGATACACGTCGACGTCCACTACCGGTGCCAGGTTCCAGTTGATGCCCGCTGCACGGAGCTCTCGGGCCAGCTCTGCAGCGATCCTGGACGTTTCCGCCGCGTCGCCGGCGCCCATCTCGGCGGCCGAGGGCACCGCGACGGGGAAGCCGTACTTCTGCTTGAGCCGGTTGACCAGCCCTCCCTCGGCATCCACGGCAATCAGCAGACCGATGTCGCTGTGCTCTTGCAGGCTCGCAGTGAGCGCAGCGAGCTGGTCGGGCGAGACGATGTTGCGCGGCTGCGTGCCGCCGCTGCGTACGTCGTAGTCGTACACGATGAGCCCTGCGGGGCGGACCTCGTCGAGCAGCTCGGCCACGGCAGGCTCCACGTCGGTGCCGGGAAAGCCGAACAGCAGCATCTGACCCACCGCCTCGGGCAGCGTCAGGTCTCGTGCTTCAAGCTCGTCGCTGCTGCAGGCAACTGCGGCCATGACGGCCGCCAGCGCCAGGACGATCAGTGCAGCCAAGCGGCGGCGCATCAGCCGTAGCTTCGCACCGCGTCGACGATGAGATCGAGCGCCGTCACGGCATCGATGCCGTAGGCGACGTCGCAGTTGGGCACGGCGTCGGTGCCTGGGCGCTCATCCACCACCGTCATGCCGCGGGTGAGCCCACCCTCTGTCTCCACGTCGACCTGCCGGGTGCCGAAGGTGAATAGCTCGGGCCGGGTAACCGCCAGCACGGCGCAGGGGTCGTGCATCGGCGCAGCCTCCAGCCCTGCCCGCTCCCGGTAGCCGGCCAGGTAGAAGTCGAACAGGTCCGCCATGAAGCCCGGCACTGTGCCGCCTTCTGCCCGCAGCGCAGTGATGACCTCGGGACCGACGCACAGTTGGTGGGTGAGGTTGAGCCCTGCCATGCGCATCACCCGCGCTCCGCTGCCGAACACGATCTGCGCGGCATGCGGGTCGGCCCAGATGTTGAACTCGGCGGCAGGCGTCACGTTGCCGGCTCCCACCGCGCCGCCCATGAGCGAGATGCCCGCGATCTGCTCGACGATGTCGGGCGCCTGGCGGATGGCGAGCGCGATGTTCGTGAGCGGGCCCACCGGCACGAGCCACACGTCGTCATGCGATCTGACCGTGTCGATGATGCAGCGGACTGCATCGGCGCTTGCGGCCTCCAGATACACCTCCGGTCGCGGCGGTCCGTCCAGCCCGGTCGCCCCGTGGGCCCGCGGCGCATGCGCTGCGGGCACCAGCAGCGGGCGATCGGCGCCGGCGTGAACCGGTATGTCGAGCCCGGCCAGTTGACATATCAGCAAGGCGTTCGCCGTGGTGAGATGCAGCGGCGCGTTGCCAGAGACGGTGGTGATGGCCAGCACCTCGCACTCGCGAGCGGCCAGCAGGATCGCCACTGCGTCGTCGTGGCCGGGATCGCAGTCGAGGATGATCTTCGGGCTCACAGCTTGGTGATGCTGGGTGCCGGCGCGTCGGTCTCGCCCCAGTAGTGGGGCAGGCGCAGGTAGCCGAAGCGTGTCAGCTCGACTGCCGAGGGCAATCCCTGGATCTGCTTGATCCGCTGGATGGATCGGATGTGCGAGGCCATCTCGTAGAACAGCATCCAGACGGCGCACTCGAGCGTGTTGACAATCATGCGCTCGTCTTCGGGGTCGTGCCACGCCCTCCGGGGCAGAACGGTGATGGCGTCGTCCCAGAAATGCGTGCTGTGGCGCGATTCGACCATGTCCCGGAACGTCTCGATCGGATGCGACGCCACCACGTAGCGCATCCAGCTCAGGCCGAGGTCCAGCTTGTCGAGCAGATCGGGCACCTCCCAGAACAACGCAGGGTCGAGGCGCAGCCCGTGCTTGTTGTTGCGCCCCTGGTGGTGCTCGGACCACACGATGGGCTCGGGAATGTTGCCGTCGGGCCACAGCAGCATCCCGCAGCGACGCTTCGAGAAGATCAGCGACACCCAGGCGATGTGGCTGATCTGCCGGCGGATCGACCACCACATCAGCTCCCGGTCGGGGGACTGGTCATCAAGGTCGAGCTGAGCGTCGGTGAGGCCGTCGATCTCGGCGCGCAGCCACGTGTCGATATGGGAGAAGTACGGCATCGTGCCGGCCGCGGCATCGGCCGGCATCTCCAGCACGGAAGGATCGACTCTCGCCATGAGCGAACGCTAGGAGGTTTCGAATGCGCGGGGGTCGGGACAGGCGCACATGAGGTTGCGGTCGCCATAGGCACCGTCGATGCGGCTGACCGGCGGCCAGTATTTGTCGGCGACCAGCGTCGCCACGCCGGTACCGGCCGGATAGGCAGCCTCGGTACGCGAGTAGGGGTGGCTCCACTCGTCAGCGAGAACGTCGACCGCCGCGTGCGGTGCGTTGACGAGGGGGTTGTCCCCGGCGGGCCATTCGCCCGAGGCGACTCTGTCGATCTCGGCTCTGATGGACGCCATGGCATCGCAGAAGCGGTCGATCTCCGCGAGCGATTCGCTCTCGGTGGGCTCGATCATGAGCGTCCCCGCGACCGGGAACGACATCGTGGGGGCGTGATAGCCGAAGTCGATGAGCCGCTTGGCGACATCGTCCACGCTGGCCCACTCGGAGAACGGACGCAGATCCACGATGCACTCGTGCGCGACGAGGCCGTAGCGGCCCTGGTACAGGATCGGGAAGTGCTCGCCGAGCCGGGACGCCAGGTAGTTGGCCGACAGGATCGCAGTCTGGGTGGCTTGGGTGAGCCCCTCGACACCCATCATCGCGATGTACATCCATGGGATCGGCAGGATGCCCGCAGAGCCCCACGGTGCCGACGAGATGGCTCCCGGACCTGTGTCGGGGCCGGCAGTGGGCGCCAGCGGATGGTTGGGCAGGTACTTCGCCAAGTGCAGCCGGCATGCCACCGGCCCGATGCCCGGCCCGCCGCCGCCGTGGGGAATGCAGAACGTCTTGTGCAGGTTGAGGTGGCTGACGTCGGCGCCGAAGGTGCCCGGTGCGGCCAGGCCCACGAGGGCGTTGAGGTTGGCGCCGTCCACGTACACCTGCCCGCCCGCTTCATGCACCTTCAGGCAGACCTGCCGGATGCCGTCCTCGTAGACGCCGTGCGTGGAGGGGTAGGTGGCCATGAACGCCGCGAGCTGATCGCCGTGCTCAGCGATCTTGGCGTCGAGGTCGTCGAGGTCCACGTCGCCGTCGTCGGTGCAGCCCACCACCACGACTCGCATGCCGGCCATGACGGCGGAAGCAGCGTTCGTGCCGTGCGCTGAGGAGGGGATGAGGCACACCGTGCGGTGGGTGTCGCCACGGTCGTCGTGGTAGCCGCGGATGGCGAGCAGCCCGGCCAGCTCGCCCTGGGAGCCGGCGTTGGGCTGCAACGACACTGCGTCGTAGCCGGTGACCGCTGCCAGCCATCGCTCGAGGTCGGCGATGATCTGCCGGTAGCCCTCCCACTGGTTGGCAGGCGCGAACGGATGGATGTCAGCGAACTGCGGCCAGGTGACCGGGGTCATCTCCGCAGCGGCGTTGAGCTTCATGGTGCAGCTGCCGAGCGGGATCATCGACCGGTCCAGAGCGACGTCGAACGAGGCAAGACGACGCAGGTAGCGCATCATCTCGGTCTCGGAGCGGTAGGCGCTGAAGGTGGGATGGGTGAGGTACTCGCTGGTGCGCCGCAGCCCGTCGGCTATCCCCGACGGCGCCGAGGCGGCCAGCCCTGCCACCGTGCCGACATCGGGAATCCGGTCGTCCGGAAGCGTGCCGAACGCGTCCAGGAGGTGCGCCACCGTCGCCTCGTCGCAGGTCTCGTCCAGCGAGACACCTACCGTGTCGGCATCGACGCGACGCAGGTTGAAGCCCGCCGCGAGCGCAGCATCCACCACGAGATCGGCGGCGCCGGGAACCTCCACCGTCAGCGTGTCGAAGAAGGTGTGGTTGTGCACCGACAACCGGCCCGACGTGCCGCGTGGCGTGCCGCCAGACCCTATGGATCGCAGGCCGGCAGCGAGCGCTGCGGTCAGGCGCTGCACCCGCCCGGCAATCTCGGCCAAGCCCTCGGGGCCGTGCCAGACCGCATACATCGAGGCCATGACCGCGAGCAGCACCTGTGCGGTGCAGATGTTGCTGGTGGCCTTCTCCCGCCGGATGTGCTGCTCACGGGTCTGCAGCGCCAGCCGGTACGCGGGTCGGCCGGCCGCGTCGACCGAGACGCCCACGAGACGCCCGGGCATCGAGCGCCGATGCTGCTCGCTGGTAGCCAGGAACGCCGCATGCGGTCCGCCGAATCCCAGTGGCACGCCGAAGCGCTGCGAGCTGCCGACCACGATGTCGGCGCCCACCGAGCCGGGCGGCTGCAGGACACAGCACGCCAGCAGGTCGGCGGTGACGGCGGCGACCGCACCGGTGCTGTGCAGGGTCTCGATCACTGGTTGAAGGTCGCGGACGGCGCCGCTGCTGCCCGGGAATGCCAGCAGCGCCCCGTACACCTCGGCTGGCCGCAATTCGGTGCCGGGATCGCCCACGACGATGTCGATGCCGAGTGGGGCGGCGCGTGTTGCAACGACGTCGATGACTTGGGGATGGCAGTCGGCATCGACGAAGAACCGATCCGGCCCGCTGCGTGTGATGCGGCGGGCCATGGCCATCGCCTCGGCCGCTGCGGTGCCCTCGCACAGCAGCGATGAGTTGGCGATCTCCATGCCCACCAGATCGCAGACCATTGTCTGGTAGTTGAGCAGCGCCTCCAGCCGACCTTGGGAGATCTCGGGCTGGTAGGGCGTGTAGGCCGTGTACCACGACGGATTCTCGAGCACGCTGCGCCGGATGACCGCCGGGGTGAGCGTGCCGTAATAGCCGAGCCCGATCAGCGAGTGCACCGGTGTGTTGGCGTTCGCCAGCCAGCGCATCGCAGCGGTGGCTTCCGTTTCGGTCAAGGGGCGGTCGATGCCGTCGAGTGTGATCGGCTCGTCGAGCCGGATTTCGGCGGGAACCGCTGCGTCGACGAGGTCACCTAGCGAGCTGAACCCGAGTCGCTTGAGCATGGCGGTGACATCGTCGGGCCGCAGGCCGATGTGACGCGATGCGAATTCGCCGCCTGCGTTCGTACCTACATGGGGTTCACTCATTCCCAGCGCCTCTTCTCATCACGACTCCTGATCACGCTCCTCGATCCGGCTGTCCATCACGCCGGCCGCCAGTAGCGGTGCTCGGTGAACGGCAGCGGGGCCACATGGCACGGCTCGAGGCCCTTGCGGCCTTCGGCAAACAGCTCAGTGCCGTCGGCCGAGTGCTCGGCTCCCACGTAGGCCATGGCCACGGGAGCATCGACTGTCGGCCCGAACCCGCCGCTCGTGACCATGCCGACCTGGTTGCCGCCGGCATCTGTCAGCACGGCACCGTCACGAATCGGACGGCGACCATCGGCCGAGACGCCCACACGCTGTCGCGGCGGCCCTGCGGTCAGCTGGGCCACGATGACGTCAGCGCCGGGGAAGCCGCCCTCGGCGCGCCGGCGTTTCGGTATCGACCAGCCCAGGCCGGCCTCAGCCGGCGTCGTCGCCTCGGTGAGCTCATGGCCCACCAGGGGAAGGCCTGCTTCGAGTCGCAGCGTGTCGCGAGCACCGAGCCCTGCGGGGGCGACCTCAGCGGAGCTCAGCAGCAGCCTTGCGATCTGTGGCGCCTGTCCAGCAGGCACGGCGACTTCGAAGCCGTCCTCGCCCGTGTAGCCGCAGCGTGCGACCTCGCACTCGACGCCGTCGATCGACATGGTGGCTGTCGACATGAACGCCAGATCGGCGGCCGCAGGGGCCCAGCGGGCGACGACCTGCACGGCAGCGGGGCCTTGCAGCGCCAGCAGCGCCAGATCCGTGCGCACCGTGATGCGCACGCTGCCGTCGTCGCTGCCGCCGTTGGCGCGCCGCAGCATGTCCAGATCGGCCTCGGTTCGCACGGCGTTGACCACGATGCGCAGGTGACTCCCGAGGTTCGACACGATGAGATCGTCGAGCACCCCGCCCGCTGCTGTCGTGAACAGCGTGTAGCGCATCCGGCCAGGTGCCAGATTCACGATCGACCCCGGCACGCACTGTTCCAGCCAGATCGCGGCATCGCCGAGCTCACCACCGTCCGCAGGGTGCAGTTCGACGATGCCCATGTGGCTCACGTCGAACATGCCGGCGGCGGTCCTGGTCGAGCGGTGCTCGGCTACCGTGCCGTCGCCGTAGCGCATCGGCAGCGCATGGCCGCCGAAGTTGACCATGCGGCCGCCGAGTTCGGTGTGCAGGTCGAACAGCGGGGTGCGAAGGCCCCCGGTGCCTGGGTCAATCATCGACTCAGGGATTTCTGCCGGTGCGTCTCAGTCGGCGAGCAGCTCGGCAATGCGACCCTTTGGACGTCCGACGATGGCCCGGTTGCCGCGCACGACGACCGGGCGCTGCATGAGCGCCTTGCGCCGGCTCAGCAGGTCCACCACTGCTTCGGCATTGCCGACGTAGTCGTCGGCGTCGAGCCCCAGCTTCTTGAACTGCGAGTCCTTGCGCACCAGGTCTTCGACGGGATCCTCGAGGATCGACACCAAGTGCTCGAGCGTCTCCCGGTCGGGAGGCGTCTTCATGTACAGGACGACGTCGGTCTCGACTCCAGCTTCCTCGGCGACCGCCAAGGCATTCCGGGACGAGTTTCAATGCGGGTTGTGATAGATGGTCACCTCGGCCATGGGGCCGAAGTTACCTGCGCGAGCCGCCCAACATTGGACATGCGGGCATGAATGTCACTGCAGCAGTTGTCGTGGCAGCACACTTCAGGGCAACAGCTTCGACAGCGGCCGCTCAGCGCTCAGCGGGGTCGTCGACGCGTCGGCGGCTTCGACTTCTTCGCGTGTGACGCCCAGCATGAACAGGATCGCGTCGAGGTAGGGCACGTTCACGGTGGCGTCGGCCGACTCGGCCAGGACCGGCTTGGCGTTGAAGGCGATGCCGAGCCCGGCTGCGGTCAGCATGGGCAGGTCGTTGGCGCCGTCGCCCACTGCCACGATCTGCTCCAGCGGCACGCCCTCGATGTACGCGAGCTGCCGCAGCAGCCGCGCCTTGGCCTCTGCGTCGATCACATCGCCGACCACTTCGCCGGTCAGCCGGCCGTCGCGGATCTCGAGCACATTGGCGTAGGCGTGGTCGAACTTGAATCGCTGCGCTAGGTGATCGGTGAAGTGCGTGAAGCCGCCGGAGATGATTGCGACCTTGTAGCCCAGTCGTTTCAGCGTGCGGGCGAACGTGCGGGCGCCGCGCGTCAGCGACATGTGCACGATCGCGGCCTCGATGATCCCCTCAGGCTGGCCGGCCAGCAGTCTCACCCGTTGCCGCAGGGACGTCTCGAAATCGATCTCGCCGGCCATCGCGGCTGCGGTCAGCTCGGCCGAGCGCGCCTCGTGCCCTGCTTCCGCGGCCAGCAGATCGATGACCTCGTTGCGGATGAGCGTGGAGTCGACGTCCATCACGATCATGCGGGTCGAGCGCCGTGACAGGCCGTGTGGCTGGACGGCAATGTCGATGCGCCGATCGGCGGCCACCTCGATCAGATCGGTACGGAGCTTGTCGCCCTGCGCGCCCTCGACCAGGAACTCGTAGCTCCAGACCGGGAAGCGTGAGAGCCGGTGAATGCGATCGATGTTCCCGCCGCTGGTGGCGATGGCGCCGGTCACGACGGACAGGTCCGCCGGCTTGAGCTCGGGAGCGAGGGCAGTGACCACGAGGCGCTCCGCGTGCCGGGTCGGCGTGGCGTCGACGACCTCGAAGTTCATCTCCAAGCCCCGCTCGTAGCCGAACAGCAGCACTTCTTTGACCAGGTCTCGGCCTGCAGGCACCGTGATCGCGAGCCCGAGGGTGAGCTGGCGGCGGACGACGACCTGCTCCATGTCTTGTACGTCAGCGCCCGCATTCGAAAGCAGGCTGAGCAGGTCGGTGGTGATGCCCGGGCCGTCGGGGCCGGTCACCCGGATGAGGATCGTGTCCCTCGGCGCTGCCTGGTCATCCGGGTCCATTGGTTTGCGCAGGCTACTTCGCCCTCGAATCGGGCCAAGATCGTGCCATGAATGGCCGTCATGAATGCAGAACATGGACCCTTGCGGCGGTGCGGGCGGAAACTCGGGTACGGGCGTTCAGGTGAAGCGAACAGGCGGCCGGGGCGTAGGCTGAACCCATGCCGAGCTACCGATCTGTCACCTCCACAGCGGGCCGAAATCAGGCCGGGGCCCGAGCATTGTGGCGAGCCACCGGCATGACCGACGAGGACTTCGGCAAGCCGATCGTCGCCATCTCCAACTCGTTCACCCAGTTCGTGCCCGGCCACGTCCACCTGAAAGACCTCGGCCAGTTGGTCGCGCGTGAGATCGAGGCTGCGGGGGGCGTGGCCAAGGAATTCAACACCATCGCCGTCGACGACGGCATCGCCATGGGCCACGACGGGATGCTCTACAGCCTGCCGTCGCGAGATCTGATCTCTGACGCCGTCGAGTACATGGTGAATGCCCACTGCGCTGACGCGCTGGTGTGCATCTCGAACTGCGACAAGATCACACCGGGCATGCTGAATGCCGCCATGCGGCTGAACATCCCCACCGTGTTCGTCTCAGGCGGCCCGATGGAAGCCGGCAAGACGAAGCTGGCCACGCAGAAGGTGGACCTCATCAACGTGATGGTGGTAGCCGCCGACGATTCGGTCAGCGACGAGGACGTGGCCGAGATGGAACGGTCGGGCTGTCCCACGTGCGGTTCGTGCTCGGGCATGTTCACCGCCAATTCCATGAACTGCCTCACCGAGGCGCTCGGCCTGTCGCTGCCCGGCAACGGGACCGTGGTGGCGACCCACTCAGACCGTCGTGAGCTGTTCCTGGAGGCAGGGCGCCTCGTGGTGGAGCTGTGCCGCCGCTACTACCAGGAGGACGACGAATCGGTGCTGCCCCGGTCCATCGGCAGCTTCGAGGCGTTCGAGAATGCGATGACGCTCGACATCGCGATGGGCGGTTCCACCAACACCATCCTGCACTTGCTGGCCGCCGCCCAAGAGGCGGAGCTTGACTTCACGATGGCCGACATCGACCGGCTGTCTCGCAAGGTGCCCAACATCTGCAAGGTGGCGCCCGCATCGGAGTTCTTCCACGTCGAAGACGTGCACCGCGCCGGCGGCGTGATGGGGATCCTGGCTGAGCTGAATCGGGCTGGGCTCATCGCCAACCAGGTGCCGACCGTGCACTCGCCGACCATGTTCGATGCCATCTCCCGCTGGGACGTGGCGACGAACGATGATGCGTCGCTCCACGAGTTCTTCCGGGCCGGTCCGGCGGGCATCCCCACGCAGGTGGCGTTCAGCCAATCCGAGCGCTACCGCACGCTGGACCTCGACCGCGACCGCGGCTGCATCCGCTCGGTCGACAGCGCATACTCCGCCGACGGGGGGCTGGCCATCTTGTACGGCAACCTCGCGCCCGACGGCTGCGTGGTGAAGACCGCCGGGGTGGATGAGTCCATCTGGGTGTTCTCCGGCCCGGCTCATGTGGTCGAAAGCCAGGACGAAGCGGTCGAGCACATTCTCGACGGCGAGGTCGTGGCCGGTGACGTCGTGGTGGTGCGCTATGAGGGCCCCAAGGGCGGCCCCGGCATGCAGGAGATGCTGTACCCCACCTCGTACCTGAAATCGAAAGGGCTCGGCAAGGCGTGTGCGCTGGTCACCGACGGCCGATTTTCCGGCGGCACGTCAGGCCTGTCGATCGGCCATGTCTCGCCGGAGGCTGCGTCGGGCGGGCTCATCGGGCTGGTGCAAGACGGGGACATCATCGAGATCGACATCCCGAACCGCACGATCAACCTGGCTGTTGACGATGCCGAGCTGGAAAGGCGCCGTGTCGCGCAGGACGCCGCAGGCTGGCAGCCGGCGGAGGCCCGGCCACGCCAGGTCAGCACGGCCCTGCGGGCCTACGCCGCCATGGCGACCAGCGCCGACCGGGGCGCGGTGCGCGACCTGTCGCTGCTCGGCTGAGTCCCCCCGTACATCTTCCAGCTACGGGCAGCCGAACTGAAGCCTCCCTCCGCACCGGCCATGCCCGCGCCGTAGCCTCGCAGCGGTGAGTGCTGTCGACACCGCGGAGGGGCCCGCGGTCCACTTGGACTCAGCGCGCGGCTGGGTGACGGCCTGCGGCGCTGCGATTGTCGTGATGGCCGGCTTCGGCAGCATCTACAGCTTCACGGCTTTCGCCAACGACATGGCTGAGGAGTTCGACACCGGCCTGGGTCCGATCTCGATCGTGTTCGGCATCACGGTATTCCTGTACTTCGGCAGCGCTCTGGTGTCGGGCCGCCTCTACGACCGGTTCGGCATCGTGCCGTTGCTGATCGTCGGCGGCGCGCTGTTCGTCGGGGGGCTGGTGGCGACCTCGCAGGTGACGGTGCTGTGGCACGGGTATGTCCTGTACGGAATCGGGCTGGGATTCGGCGGCGGGCTGTTCAATGCACCGCTGTTCGCCCTGACGGCCACATGGTTCGACAAGCACCGGGCCATGGCCCAAGGCTTGGTGGCGACCGGTTCGGGCCTCGGGACGATGATCTATGTCCCGTTCGCGCAGCGGCTTCTCGCCGAGTACGGCTGGCGTGTCGGCATGCGCTGGCTGGCCGTGATCGCCGCCGCGATTCTCGTGTTCGGGCTGCTGGTCATTCGCCAGCCGCCTCGGGTGCATGTCGGCAGCCCCCGCCGTCACCTGTCGCTGGTGGTGAGGACTGCGACGTTCTGGCAGATGGGGACCTCCGGCATCTTCTTCACGATCGCCGTGATCGGCACCATCGGGCTCATCATCCCGTTCTCCATCGACGACGGGGTGGCAGAGCTGGCGGCGGGGTGGCTGGTGTTCGTGGTCGGCCTGTCGAGCATTGTGGGTCGGCTCGCGCTGACCAGCTTGGCGCGGCCGCTGGGGTCGATCCGCCTGCTGAAGATCGCTTTCGGCGGACTGCCGGTGGCCTACGCCATCTGGTTCATCACCACGCGGGTCGACGCGCCCGGAACTAAGTACGTGCTGCTGGTGGTATTCGCCTCCGTGCTCGGCGTCTCCTACGGCGGATTCGTGGCGCTGCTGGGCGATGTCACCGCCTACCTGTTCGGTTTGGCGAACATCGGTGCGGTCGTCGGCATCTTTTTCTTCTTTTCCGGTACAGGCGCGTTGATCGGCCCGCCATTGCTCGGCTTCACGCACGACGCGAGCGGCGGCGCAGGGGTGCCCATCTTGATGGTGGGTGTGATTGCCTTTGCCGGTGTCCTGGTGCTCCTGCCGCTGACCCGGCATCCACTGGCACTGCCGACCTACATCGGGCCCGGCGGGATGCCGTCACCTACGCCTCCGCGAACTGCTGCGCCACCGCGGCCGCTTGCTCCGGTGCGATCACCGGGGACGGCACCCGTCCCGGCGGCGGCGAGATCCGTGCAGCGACCGCCGCTGACCGCGAATGCGACAGCGTCGTCGTCGGCGTCCGCGGCGATCCCGAGAGCGCGCCCGTTGCACGACGCTCTCATGGTTGCGATGTCACGGCCGCGTTCTGCCGCCTTGCGGGATGCCCCGCCCGAGGTCTTCTGGCCGGTTGCCGATGAGACCATCTCTCCGAACGGACAGTCATGAGCGTTGAGACTCTGAGCCCGCAGCCGACTGACGCGGTCTCCCGGGCGCCGGTCGAAGTGCTCGACGGGATCGTTCAGGAGGGCTGGATCGACTACAACGGCCACCTCAACGCCGGCTACTACCTGGTGGCGTTCGACGACGCCATCGCTCCGTGGATGGATTTCATCGGTCTGGGCACAGCGCACCGAGAGGTTCGAGACATCACCACGTTCTCCGCAGAGAACCACATCACCTACGTGCGCGAGATAGGGCCGGACGAGCCGTACGTGATCTCGGTTCAGCTGCTGGGCTTCGACCGTAAGCGAATTCATGCATTTCAGGCCATGACCCAGACCCGGGACGACTACCTCGTCGCCACCTGCGAAGTCATGTCACTGCACATCGACGGGCCGACTCGACGCGTCGGGCCGATGGTCGATGAGCCATACCGGCGGCTGGGCGAGATCTGGGAGGCGCATCAGCATCTTCCGCTGCCGCCCCAAGTCGGCCACGTCATCAACGTCCGGCCCTCGGCGGAGGCTTCGCTGCACCCAGACCTCGCCTGAGCCGACGACTCGGGTCAGTGCCGCGGTGCTCTGACTAGGTTGCGGCCGTGGAGATCTTCGGCGTGGTCAACGCCTCTCCGGACTCGAAGGCCGACTTCTCTGTCGTGCAGGGCTGTGCCGAAGCCGTTGCGCGAGCGGCCGAGCTGCTGGCCGAGGGTGCCGACCACTTCGACCTCGGAGGCGAGGGATCCACGCCCGGCAGCAACGAGGTGAGTGCTGGCGACGAGTGGCAGCGTGTGGAGGGACCGCTGCGCGGGCTGCTGTCGCTGGGCGTCGACGTGGCGATCGACACCCGCAAAGCAGATGTAGCGCGTCGTGCCTTGGACGCAGGGGCCACGGTGCTGAATGCCGGCGACGCTCTGCAGTCGCCGGAGATGGTCGAGATAGCGGCTGAGCGCGGCGTGACGGTGGTGCTGCCGTTCATGCTGGGGCGGGACTTCCGCAGCGTGCGCGACGTGCGAGGCGATCCCGTCACAGTGATGGTCGAGTGGTTCGCGTCGCGCATCGAACGGCTGCGCCAAGCAGGCGTCACCCAGCGGCTGCTGCTCGACTGCGGCGTCGGCTTCGGCCCCCACGACATGGACTGGCCCGAACGAGCGGCCTACCAGCGAGCCATCTACCGCGGTCTCGGAGAACTGCGCCGCTTCGACCTGCCCCTGTACGTGCCGGTGCCGTGGCTGCAGACCCCAGACCGCCTCGAGCTGCTCGACCTGGCCCTCTCACAACAGCCCGACTACGTCCGAGCCCACCGCCCCGCCCAAGTCCGCGAGCACTACGCCGCCCTCACCGCAGCCAGCTAGAGCAGATTCGCGGGGCTGCCGTGCTGCCAATGCAGTGGAGATTGTGTGGAAGAATCGTGGTTATTGTTTGAGGCATGCGGACGCCCTCGGCCAACTCACCCGGCATTTGATGAACGCCTCCGGGAACGCCATGAGGCGAGCTGCCGTTCCCACGCTTACCGTCACCGCTCTCCTCGCTGGTTGCGGCCTATTGGGGGGGGGGGGGGGGGTAACAGCGCGGACTCGCTCCCGATTGACGAAGCAAGTGCTTCCGCTGAGGTCCCTGCCACCTCCGAGGCGTCGCCTCTGGTCATCATCCCGCAACTTGACACTGCGCTGGCCGCCTTGTCCGGCGACAACCAGGTCACTGACGCCGTCGCTGCATTGCGCGCAGTCGGTGAGGCTGTCGATGAGGCCGGCGGGTTTGATCACGAGCCTGGAGCGCCTCGTCGAACCACCAACGCTTCCCGGGGAGTCGCCGCGCAGCACCGCGATCTGACCGCATGCGCCGAAGCCGAATACGGCCATTGGACCGTGACCAGAATCCGAGACGGTTCTTGCGCGGCCTACGTCACGGAAGGACCGACGACCGCCTTCGGTCTGGTGTGCAGGTGGGTCGGACCGCGCCGGCATGCGATGCATGTGTTCGCAGTACTGCCGCCCTTCGCTGGAGCAGGTGAGATCACTGATGTCCGCATGCGGTACTGGGTGCTTCCCATCACTCAATATGCATCTGATCCGTGGGTGGACTGGGAGGTCCCGGCTCCAAGCCCGTCTCCTTGGACAGAACCAGAAGACGGGTTGCTGACAGGCCCTCTCGACGCGGACCGAGCTGGCGATGCGATCGCGGAGCTGCTCGGTGATCTCGATGCGGATGGCGTTGCCGAGGCGGCCGAGGAGCCGCTCGGCGGTCTCGACTCAGACGACGATGCCGAAGCGATTGTGGAACAGCCCAGCGGCGGTCCCCATCCGGTACGGGTTGCATTCGCGCCAGACGACTTGGTGGATGAACTCATCGGGGGGCAAGACGCACGGCTGGTGCTCTTCGGCGACGCGAACGGGGTCCGTTTCGGTCGCCCCTACGAGCTCTGGTTCGAAGCCAAGATGACTGTCTTGCCTGACGGCGAGGACGCGGAACCCGAGGAGCTGGTGCCGGAAAGGGTCATCTTCCCGCTCACCGGCGCATCCGAGGCGGTGAGCATCGTGACAGACGACTGCCTGCGCCTGAACCGCGAAGCGACATTCGACAGCGAGTCGTCATCGCATCTTCTCGACGGTTTTGCCGTTGATCCGCCGACTCCGTAAGTGAAGCCGACGGCCGGCGACGTCAGCCGGCGGCAGGTTCGAGGGCGACTCGTACGTGCTTGTGGTGCGGAGTGAGCGACAGCCAGTCACGGTCTTCCCAGTTAGGCCCCGTCTACTCCGGCATCCCGCCCTCGTTCGAGTCAGGGCGTTTGCTTGCTGCCGACCGCCTCGCCGACCATGGGTTGCCCGGCCGGGTCCATTGTGGGGGTGGCGGCGGTCGCCCGTCATAACTGCCAGACACTTCTTGAGGCCGGGGCGGCGCCCCCTGCGGTCAGCGTGGGGGTGCTCGTGGCCCGGTTTCGCTGTCGATGTTGTTGGTGGGTGTTGTGGGTGGTTGGAGTGTGTAGTGGCCGGGGTCTGGTGCTTGGCCGGAAACGGTGGGGCTGCCGGGGTGCCAGTGGGGGGTGTGGCCTTGTTGGTGGATTTTGGCGTTGTGGCAGTTGTGGCAGACGGTGAGGAGGTTCGTGTAGTCGGTGTGTCCGCCGTGCTGCCAGTGGTCGATGTGGTGGTGCTGGCAGCGTTCGGGCGCGATGCCGCATCCCACGCAGCCCTTGTCGCGCAGTGCAAGGGCGGCGCGTTGGAGGTCGGTGGCGGTGCGGCGGCTGCGTCCCATGCGCAGGTCGCCGTTGGTGGTTTCGAATATCGCGGGAAGCACTTCGGCGTCGACGGCGAGCTTGGCGATCTCTCCGATGGGGATGGGTGTGCCATCTGCGAGGCGTGCGTTGGTGAGCTGGTGGTTGAGGGTGTCGTAGTCGGCGACGACGATCAGCGATGCGCCGGCGGGGCGCTTGGCGCCTGATTCGCAGATGAGCTGGGCGATCGCGTCCGCGGTGCGCTGTGGGGGAGTGCGCGGCGCAGTGGGATCTTCGTCTTTGAACAGCCGTCGCTCGGCAGCCGCGATCGCCGTGCTCAGCCGGGCTCCAGTTACCGGATCGACCTCGAGGTGTAGCACGGTCATGCCGTCGCTTTGGCGGGTGACAATCTTGCCGCTGCGCGCTTGGCGCTGCCGCTCGAGCACCGATGCGCCGTCATCCTGGTTGGCCTCGGCTACGTGGCGGGCAACGGTGCGACGGAACTCGTCATGACCCTCACGGGAGGCCCGCTCTGCCAGGAACGCCTCATCGATCGGCGCGTCGCCCGCAGCGCGGGCGATCAACTGCGCGTGGCCCACCGGAACCGAGCCCGCAGCGAGCCCCTCCCGCGTCGCATCCAACTCGCCGAGCCTCACCGCGTCACGCACCTCGCCGCGTGCCCGCCGGCCCGACACCGCCAGCGCGTCGGTCGCGGCCCAAGCAGCAGCACCATCGCCGCTGCGATGAGCGATCTCGCCCAACGTGTCGGCCTTCATCGCCGCCAACCGCGACTCGGCCCGAGCAATCTCACCCAACCGAGCCCGCAGGCCCTCACCGCACAACTCGCCGACATCCACCGCATCCACCCGCACCCCACCCGACGCAGAAGCGCAAGGACAGCCGTCACCAGACACCGCCATGGGCTTCGCCGCCTCGGGGCCCTTGTCGCCGCTTGCCATGGAACAAAAGTACGAGGGGGCTGTGACACGAATAGATGCCGATAGATGCCGAGGACCCTCATCCGACACGGCCGAATGGAAACGAACCTGACCTACGATCCCAGCCGGCATCGGGGGATCCAGCACGGTGCTGGGAGGTCGACATGGAGTTGGAAGAACGGCTCATCAAGGTGAGTGAGGAGCTGTCACCGGGGAATTTGGTACTTGAGACAAACGTGCAGGTCAAGGTGGTGCGCCCCATCCTGCGCAGCTTGGGGTGGGACGATTCCGATTCGAGGCACCTGCGGGCTGAATTCAGGACCGACAAGGGAAGAGTTGACGAGGCACTTCTGGACAAGCTCGGCAGCCCCGTGGTCTTCGTCGAGGCCAAGAAGCAGGGTCACCTCAAGGACCGGGTTCGGTACAACAACGCGGTACGGCAGTTGTTCCACTACGCCCGATACCAGCATGTGCCGTTCCTGCTGCTCACCGACGGTGAGACATGGGACTTCTTTGTGCTCCGCGCTCCCGGGCCGCCATCCGAGCGTCGATTCTTGCGGTTGACACTGACGGAACCGGATCGTCTCAAGGAAGCGGCATCGGACCTTCGCAGATTCCTCGACCGAACGGCGGTGCTAGACGGCAGCGCCCTTCGGGCGGCCCAAGCGCGGTTGAAGCGAGAGAAGGCGCGCGCTGAGCGAATGCACCAAATGCTGATTGCGTGGAAGAAGTTGCTGGATTCAGGCGACAAGGCGGTGCGGTCACGGCTAGCCGACAAGACCGAACGAGACGCAGGTCGACGGCCAGCCGCCCGCGAGGTCAACGAGTTTCTGCGCACGCAGTCCAAGTCTGCGTTGGTGGGGGACGATCCGACACAAGGGCCGCTGCGGCCATATATCTACGACGAGCTCTTCCCCGACGACCTACCCAGGACCGACTACACCCGGGATGAACTCGAGCATCTGCTTCCGGACGAGATGTCCGATGTCATCGAATGGTGGACCGAGGAGTGGGGGGTGGACGGGCCCACGGAGCACGACTCACATCAGGGAGACGCAGACAGCGAGATCGCATTCGTCCTGAACGCGCAGAACCGGTACGACGGCTGGGTGGCAACCGTCGACGAGATTCACGAGGCCGCGGTGGAGTACGACGACGAGCGAGCGTGCCTCGAGGACATGCGGATGGATGAGCTTCGGGAATTGGCGAAGCGCCTGCCTTTCCAACTTCGCAGTCGTACCAAGCAGGACATCGTGGAAGCGCTGCTCGAGCGCCTCCAATGGTTCTAATGCGCTACGGCGCTCGTCCCGCTGGATCTCCGCTGGAAGCAATGCCCGTCCGCCAGCGACCCAGCGGCAATTGAGAGGTACCCCAACGGCGGACAGCGTCAGCAGCCAGCGGCCCTGCCCAAATCCGGCGTGTCAACCCGTGATCTACGATTCCTGCCGAAGCCGGGCGGTCGATGGTGTGCCGGGAGGTTCCAGTGGGGCTTGAACACGCACTCACCAAGGCTCGCGAGACGCTTGCCTCCGGTGCGCTCACCAACGAGGCGCAAGTGCGCTCTGCTGTCATCGCTCCGCTGCTGAACGCGCTCGGTTGGGACCCTGCGGACCCGAGTCAGTGGCTGGTGGAGTACGCAGTGGGCACGGGAAATGTCGATGATGCACTCTTCGGGCCAAATGGCTCCGCGCTCGTATTTGTAGAGGCCAAGAAGCAAGGCAATCTCAGTGTCAAGGCCGAAGACCAGCTCTTCCGATATGCGAACAACAAGGGCGTTCCTCTGCTGGTGCTGACCGACGGCAACGTATGGGACCTGTACCTGAGCATGGCCGCTGGGGAACCGACCGAGCGTCGTTTCTGTCACCACGAGATCAAAGAGAGCCGTGATCTCGCAGCGATGGCGGCCGACATGGAGCGGTACTTGTCTCGCGAGGAAGTTGTCAGGGGCAAGGCGAAATCCAATGCCGAAAAGCGCCTTGCGGACATCCTCAATCGTGAACGAGGCCGCAAGGCGCTCCCAGTGGCTTGGAATGCGTTGCTGTCCGAACCAGATGAACTGCTGAGGGACTTGCTCATTGAGAGCGCTGAACAGGCGACCGGGTCAAGGCCTTGGCGCGAAGATGCTGAGACGTTTCTGCGGCAATCTTCCGCGGATCCAGGGACCTCAATCCTGTACGGCGATGTTCTTGCTTGGCTGCGTGCCGCACCGGCGGATGTGACCTCGGGAATGAAATCAGCGGTGACGAAGTGGCGAAAGCAGTTGGATGGCCCCGTGTCCAAGAAGCCGCCCCGGGATGGCCCAGCTCCCAAGCCGATCCATAGATCAGGCAATTTGCGCGGCATTCGGATTCAGGGCACGGAGCACGAGGCGACCGTGTACAAACGTGTACACCTCTTGCTTGCGTCGGAGTTGCAGAACCTGAATGGCGGCCTACTCGGTGAGTTAGCTGCGCTCGCTAGGCCGGGGATGAAGAACCCTCGAGCAGTGAAAGCGTCTGATCCGATACTGCAGAGTGAGCGCGCAAAGTACTACCAGGAGGTTCCAAGGCAGCCTGGGTGGTACTTGCACGTACACCAGTCAGCTGAGGACCATCAGCGGCTCATGCGCGAGATGACGGAGCTGGCGGGCCTGCAATGGGGCAGTGATGTCACGCTTCTAGTCGAAGACTGAAAGACCAGAGCGACTGGCATCACCCGACGGCCGGCGACGTCAGCCGGCGGCAGGTTCGAGGGCGACTCGTACGTGCTTGTGGTGCGGAGTGAGCGACAGCCAGTCGCGGTCTTCGATGTCGGTGAGCTCGTTGACGGCCACACCGTGGATCTTGTGCTCGCCGTCGGGGTCGGGGTACTCGGTGCCGAAACCGTGCGGGAGCGTCACGTGACCGGCCATGACCGTGTCAGTGACCTCGGCGGGAGCCTCGGCCTCGCCCCGCTTGGAGATGATGCGAATCCGATCGCCGTCGACCACGCCGAGCGCTGTGGCGTCGTCGGGGCTGATGCGCAACGAGCCGTCCTTGTCCTTCTTGCGCCAGTCGGGGTCGCGCACGACGTCATTGGCGTTGGAGGAACGACGCTCACCAGCAGAGAGCACGAACGGGAAACGGTCACTGGCAGCGCCAGTGGGCTCCTCGTCGTTCAACGACCTGAACTCGTCCACCAGCTCCTCGATGAAGAGGTGGATCTTCCCGTCGGGGTGCGCAATGCGGTCCCAGGTCTGGGAGTACTCGCTGACGCTGTAGATCATTCCCGACGGCGAGTTCATCAGCTTGTCGAACAGATTGTTGGCCAGCTCCAAGCCGTCGCCCTCGACGCCGGCGGCGCGTACCTCGTCGGGATAGCGCATCGAGGCCTGCATCGAGGCGCCGAACATGATCGCCGCTGGTGCCATGTTGCCCATCGTGGGCCCGAGGGCGTCATACAGCACCACCGGCAGCTTGGCGCCGACGTCGGGATCAGTGCTCGAGGCCTCGCCGAGTGCTTCGATGAACGACTCACGGCTCTGCTGGGCTGCGCCGGCCAGCGTTTCGGTGGATGCTGCACGCCCGCCCATGGCTGCCACGAGCCGGCTGTGAATCTCGGCCTCGGGCAGCGAATCGCCCAGCGGCTCCAGGATCGGGTGGCGAACCTGGAAGCAGTTGGCGGGCATCTCGCCGGCGAAGAATGTGGCCTCGGGCTTCTCGTACTGCGAGCACGCCGGCAGCACGTAGTCGGCCGCACGGGCGGTCTCGGTCATGGCGACGTCGATCACCACCAGGCATTCCAGCTTGGCGAAGGCCTCGCGGAACCGCTTCGAGTCGGGCAACGTGTGCAGCGGGTTCGCCGATTCCACGATCATGCCCCGGAACCGGTTCGGGTGGTCGGTGTCGATGCAGTCGGGAATCGCGGCACATGCGAGGAGACCCGACAGCATGGCGCTGCCGGTGACGGGGTCGGTCTCGCCCTCGCCCGAATGCCCGCAGATGGGGGCGAGGCGCAGCGGCAGGTTCATCCCGCCCGCCTTCGCGAAGTTGCCCGTGATCAGATACAGCAGGCGCTGCAGCCAGGAATTCAGCGTGGAATGGGGCGCCATCTCGATGCCGAGGTCCTCCTCGGTGGACAGCGAGCGTGCATTGCCCATGGTGCGGGCGGCGGCGCGCAGCTCAGCTTCGTCGATGCCGCACTTGCGAGCGCACTCGGCGATGTCGGCGCCCGAGATCAGGCCTCGCAGTTCATCCCAGCCGGTGCAGTGCTCGGCGAGGAATCGCTCGTCGGTGAGTCCCTCTTCGACCATGATCGCCAGCAGCGCCGCCAGCGCCCATGCATCGGTACCGGGACGGACGCGCAGGTGGTGATCGGCCATCGCTGCCGTCTCGGACACTCGCGGGTCCATCACCACGAGCTTGCGCTCGTCGTCGTTGCGGATCTTGTTGAGCTCGTTGCGCGACTCGGGGAAGCCATGGCTCTGCCACGGGTTCTTGCCGATGAACACCGCGCAGTCGGTGTGCTCGAAGTCGCCCAGGGCGCCGAGGTTCTGCTTGCCGAACATCTTGCCCTGCGCCCAGAACATGCCGGTCTTCTCCTGCGCCAGCGCGTTCGAGCGGTACTTCACGCCCAGCGTCTGCAGCACGCCGCGGGCATAGGCACCCGGGAAGTGATTGCCCTGCCCGCCGCCGCCGTAGTACAGGATCTTGTCGCCGCCGACCGAGTCGCGGATGCCGGTGAGGCGCTCGGCGACTTCGGCGATCGCGACGTCCCACGACACCTCCTCGAAGGTGCCGTCGTCCTTTCGGCGAAGCGGCGTCGTGAGGCGATCGCGCCCGTTCTGGTAGTAGTCGATCCGCAGGGCCTTCTCGCAGGTGTAGCCCTTCGAGGCGGGGTGCTCCTTGTCACCGCGCACACGGGTGATCTTGCGCCCGTCCAGGCGCACCTCGATGCCGCAGTTGTTGGAGCAGAGCACGCAGGCGGTCTTGTGCCAGACCTTGGTGGGGTCGGTGTCCGCGCCATTCGACGGCGCCTTGGTGGCTGTCGCGCCGGCGCGCTTGGCTCGAAGTGCTGCGAGTCGGTCCTGAGCGTCGGACATGGCGTCCCCTTGTGGTGCGGCGATGCGGCTCTGCCGTGGCGGCAGTTCGAACATGAAAGCGTAGGGGGCCGTAGTGGTCGTTGCCGGGAAGCCCCCTCGCGTCGACCGGTTGCGAACATTGCATGGCGCCGCGCTAGCTTCGGGCCGACCGGGATGCCGTGCCCGGCCTCGATGAACGCCAGCCGCGGTGGCTGGCAGGAAGGACTGCTCGTGCGGATCAGCGTTGACGCCGACAAGTGCCAAGGTCACAACCGCTGCTACTCGCTGGCGCCGGAGCTGTTCGACGTGGACGACTACGGCTACGCCACTGCGGCCGGCGACGGCGAAGTTCCTGCGGGCCTGGAGGACAAGGCCCGCTTGGCCGCCGCGAACTGTCCCGAGTACGCGGTCATCATCACCGAATAGCCCACAGCGCCTCGGGCACGACAGCGTCGCCTCCAGCTACCGGCGGCGGCGCGTCGTCAGCGTCTGTCGGCGAGCCGCTCACGCAGCGCAGCCAAGCTGCGGCCGGCACCCCAATCGTTCGCTTCCAAGGCCAGGAGCAAGTCGACGAGATTGCGGTCTCGCGCTGCACAGAGTTCGGCGACTGGTTGGCCGCCCGACTGCTCGTCGGACTGGGCGATCAGCGTGGCGACGAATTCTGGAGTCAGTTCCGGCACGTCGGTGAGCTTGGTCCAGGGCAGGTCGAGTGTCGGGGCGAAGTGCTCCACGAAGTGCCGGAAACCGCCTTCCCCGCCGGCAGTGGCGTAGGTCTGGAAGACGCCCATCTGCGCCCAGCGAAGTCCGAACCCGAGCCGCATGGCATCGTCGATCTCCGAAACCGTGGCGACGCCGTCGTGGACCAGCCACAGTGCTTCCCGCCAGAGGGCCTCCATCAGACGGTCGGCCACGAATCCGTCGATGTCGGAGCGCACCCGCAGCGGCGACATTCCCGCTGCGCTGAACCAGCCAATTGCCCGTCCGATCGCGGCCTCGGAGGTGCGAGCGCCGCCTACCACTTCCACTAGCGGCAGCAAGTACACGGGGTTGAAGGGGTGGCCGACCACCAGACGCTGAGGGTGACGCATCTCGGCCTGCAGATCGCTGGGGCGGATGCCCGACGTGGACGAGGCGATCACGGCATCCGGCGCCGCAGCGGCCTCGATCTCTGCGTAGGCGGCCTGCTTGACCGTGAGGCGCTCGGGCACGCACTCGTGGATCAGCTCGGCACCCGCCACGGCGGCCGCACAGCCGGCATCCGGATCGGCAATGCGGACGACGCCTTCGGCTGCGCTCGTGTCGTCAGTGAGCAAACTCAGGCGTCGCCATGCCGTTCGCGCTGCAACCAGGGTTGATTCGATCATGCGGGCAGCGTCAGGCGACGGATCCGCCACGGCCACGTCGATACCGCACAGCGCCCAGCGTGCGGCCCACGCCGCGCCGATCACACCGGCGCCCACGACGGCGACGCGTTCGGGAAGCCTGCCGTCGGTTGCGGCGAGGCCGCCGGCAGGCGACGGGCCAGTCAATGCCGCTTCAGTTCGAGCTTGTCGCGAACTTCTTCGGGGCCGATGACCCGGTAGTTCATGGCTTCGAGGATCTGCTTCGCGCGGGCCGTGAGATCGGCGTTGGTCGCGAGTCGGCCGCGTTCGAGATACAGGTTGTCCTCGAGCCCGACCCGGGCGTTGCCGCCCGCGACGGCCGCCAGTGCCACGTACGGCAGCTGATCGCGTCCCAGTGCGAAGGCAGAGAAGGTCCAGTCGTCGGGCACGTTGTTGACCATCGCCATGAACGTGTTCAGGTCCGGCGGGGCGCCCCAGCGGATGCCCATGCACAGCTGCACCATGACCGGTGCTTCGATGACCCCGGCGTCCACCAACGCCCTGGCTTCCCACAGCTGCCCGGTGTCGAAGGCTTCGATCTCGGGACGCACGCCGAGCGCCTGGATCTGGCGGGCCATCTCCATCAGCGTGTCGTGGGTGTTGGTGGCCACGTAATTGCCCTCGCCGAAGTTCATGGTGCCGCAGTCGAGCGTGCAGATCTCCGGCAGCAGCTCGCGGACGTGAGCGAGGCGCTCGGTGGCGCCGGCCATGTCGGACCGCAGCGGGTCGGGAGGCAGCGGCTGCTCGACCGAGCCGATCACGAAATCGCCGCCCATGCCGGCAGTGAGATTCAGCACGACATCGGTGCTCGACGCCCGCACGCGTTCGACCACCTCGCGGTAGCAGTCGACATCGCGGCCTGCGTCGCCGGTGATCGGGTCGCGCACGTGCACATGGCAGATGGCAGCCCCTGCGTCGGCAGCATCGATCACGTTCTGGGCGATGTCGGCGGGCGTATAGGGCACCTTGTCGGACTTGCCGACCGTGTCGCCGGCTCCGGTCACCGCGCAGGTGATGAAGACGTCAGGCATCAGCTGGATCCTCCTGATGAGCACTGCGGCGCAGCAGCACGCGCAGCCGTGAATAGAACTCGTCGGTGTCCATGTACGTGCCGATGAGCCGCCGGCGGGTTCCCGGACGCGGCTCGAAGGCATCCCGTCCGTGCAGCACGCGGCGGTTGTCGAACACCACGATGTCGCCCGGCCGGAACGGGTATCGCATCTGGAACCGGTCCGAGACGGCCGTCTCGCTCAGCAGGCGCATCGCTGCATACGCACGGTTCACCTCGGCGGCGGGCATGGCGGGGAAGGCTCTCACGGGATGAAACGCCCGGTAGGTGTACGGAATCCGCCCGTCGCCCGTATCGATGACCGGCCCCTGCCAGCGATGATCGTGGTCGGGCGAACGGTTGAAGAACACCCACTCCAGCATGGTGAGCGCCTCGAACGCGTCGGACTCAGCCACACGCAGGTGCTCGGCGATGGCCAACCCATCGGCCATGGTCGACCATCCGCCCTCCACGCTGTTCTCCACGCAGTGCAGCAGTTGCAGTCCGGGCGGGACTTCCCGGGTCGGCAAGTCGGTGTGGGGCGCGAGCCGCTGCCCGGTGTTGGCCAGCGAGGTCGGCGTGATGTCCACATCGACGTGCCAGGTCAGTCCGAAATTGGAGTCGCGCATGGCGCCGATGAGTCCCGCGATCTGTGCGACAGTGTCGGGACCGTTCCCGCTGTCGGCGAGGCGGATGAGCCCGTAGCGCGCTAGATCGCACAGTGCCGCGGCGAGCGCGCTGTCGTCATCAAGAAGGGCTGGGCCGTCGTGGGTGACCGGCTCGCTGTGCTCGGCCGCGGTCCACGCCACGGGAGCAGGAATGACCGCAAAGGGCCGGTGCATCTGGTCGGCGACATGGCGCAGCCACCCGGGATGGAACTTGGCGTCGCGGTGCTCGGGCTCGAAGGTCACCTCGAGCGCCCCGCCGTCCAGTTCGATCCGGCCGAGCGACAGATGGGCATCGATATGAGCGGGGTCCAGTTCGCACTCGCGGGTCACCGGGTCGATGCCGCCGGCACCGGGTGCGTTCTCTCGCAGCCACATGGGATGGCACTCGAGCGTCGTCCCGTCGGGCCATTCCAGCACCGCAGCACCGCTTGCGGCGAGACTGGCTGAAGCCAGCGCCGCCCACGGATACGTGTAGTAGTCCGGCGTCGCGCAATCCGGTGTGGGCGGATGGGCGTGGCCCCGCTCGGTCACTGACCAGATTGTCTCACAGCTTCAGATCCCTTCGGCCGCTGCAAGCCCTTCGGGATCGACGTCCTGACCGGCCGCCATGGCGGCAAAGATCTCGGGCGGCTCGCGCCACGATTCCGCTGGATTGCCTGTTCTGGCCGCCTCGATTGCTTCCCACACCCGCTGGGGGCTCATGGGCATGTCGATGTGCCGGATGCCGAGGTGCGCTACGGCGTTGATGACGGCGTTCTGCAGCGCCGGCGTGGATCCGATGGTGCTGGCCTCGCCGATTCCCTTCGCACCCAGGGGATTGAGCGGCGAGGGCGTTTCGGTGCTGTGCACCTCGAAACTCGGGAACTCGGCGGCAGACGGGAACAGGTACGTCATGAGCGTGCCGGTCTGCGGGTTGCCGTCGTCGTCGAAGACCACTTCCTCGTACAGCGTCTGCGCTGCGCCCTGGGCGATGCCGCCGTGCTGCTGGCCCCGCAGCAGCAGCGGGTTGATCACCGTGCCCGCGTCGTCGACGGCGATGTGGCGCAGGTAGCCGATCTCGCCGGTGTCGGTGTCGACTTCCACGACCGCAACGTGCGCCCCGAACGGGAAGCTGGCCTCGCCCTGGTCGAAGTCGAGCTGCGCCGCGAGTCCCGGGTCGACGGGCTCGCCTCGCGCGGCAGCGTTGATCTCAGCCTCGGTCGGGTCGCCGAGCAGCCCGTCAGGCGCGTCGTCGACCGTCCCGGCCAGCTGCGCCCAGTCGACCGATCGGGCCGGCACGCCGGCCACGCTGAACGTGCCCGTTGCGGCATCGAGCACGATGTCGTCCACGCTGGCCTCGAGCAGGTGCGCCGCGAGCCGCTGGGCCCGGTCGATCAGTACGTCCGTGGCGTTGGCCACCGCCGAGCCGCCCACCTGCACCGAGCGGGAGCCGCCGGTGCCGCCGCCACGGGGCACCAGATCGGTGTCGGACTGGATGAACCCGATGCGCTCCACATCGATGCCGGTGCGGGCCGAGACGATCTGGGCGAACGTCGTGTGATGCCCTTGGCCGTGGGCACTGGTACCGACCCGAATGGTGGCGCCGCCGTCGGGTTCGATGCGCACCGCAGCGAACTCGCTGGTGAGGCCGCCGGCGGTGATCTCCACGAAGCTGGCGATGCCGATGCCGAGCTGGCGCACGTCGCCGCGTTCGCGCCTCACGCGCTGCTCTGCTCGCAGATCGTCGTAGCCGGCGAGCTCGACAGCTCGGCGCAACGGCAGCGCGTAGTCGCCGCTGTCGTAGGTGACGCCGGTGAGCGTGTCGAAGGGGAAGGCATCGGGCGAGATGAAGTTGCGCAGCCGGATCTCGATGGGATCGATGCCGGTCTCGATGGCGGCCTGATCGACGAGCCGCTCGAGCAGGGCGGCCGCCTCGGGCCGCCCGGCGCCCCGGTAGGCGCCGGTGGGCGTCGTATTGGTGACCGCCGTGGCCACGTCGAACCGGATCGCGGGGAAGGCGTAGGTGCCGTTGGACATCCGCTTGGTGCCCGCCGGCAGCATCGTGCCGATGTTGGGGTAGGCGCCCGTGTCGCCCACCAGGCGCACCCGCAGCCCGGTGAACGTGCCGTCGTCGCGCACGCCGAGCTCGGCGTACTGCACCTGCGCGCGGCTGTGCGCCAGGGTGGTCATGTCCTCGCTGCGCCCCGGCGTCCAGGTGACGGGACGGTTCAGCCGGTCCGCGAGCGCCGCCACGACGGTGTGCTCGTGGTACAGGCCGGCCTTGGCGCCGAAACCGCCGCCGACGTGGGGAGCGATGACACGGAGGCGCTGGGCATCCCAGTCGAGCGCGCCTGCCAGCTGCATCTTCGTGAGGTGCGGCATCTGCGTCGCGCAGTACACGGTCATGCGGCCGTCGTCGCCGGGCACGGCTGCACATGAGTTCGGCTCGAGCGGCACCGCGGCGATCTTCTGGTTGACGTAGCGGCCCCTCACGACGTGTGCTGCGCCGTCGAGCGGATCGACGCCGGGCGGATCGGTGATCTCGGTGGCGACGTTGTTGGGCCGTTCGTCGAAGAGCGCTGGCGCTCCGGGGGCGAGCGCGGCCTCGGCGTCGGTGGCAGCGGGCAGCGGCTCGTAGTCGACGGCAACGAGCTCGGCGGCGTCGACGGCCTGGACCAGGGTCTCGGCCACGACAACGGCCACTGCTTCGCCCACGAAGCGCACCTTGCCGTCCGCAAGCGGGGCGCGGGCGAACTCGTCGGCCACCTTGACGAACCCGTGGTGCGGGGCCACGCCGAGCTCTGCTGCGGTGACGATCTCGATCACGCCAGGCGCCCGACTCGCCTCGCTGGTGTCGATGCCGCCGATATGCGCGTGGGCGACAGGGGAGCGCACGAATACCGCATGGCATATGCCGTCGGCGTCGTGGTCATAGACGTAGCGCCCGCCCGCGGTGAGCAGCTCAGGGTCCTCGCTGCGTCGTACCTCGTTGCCCAGGATCGATCCGGCCATGGGCGGCGAGGCTATCGACGGGCCGTCACGCCGGTCCGGACGGGTGCGGTCGTTGCGCTGCCGCCGTGACCGGCGGCACTGTGCCGTACGCTGCCGCCGTGACCGGCGGAGACGTGTACACCCACGGCCATCAGCCCGCGGTGGTGGCCCAGCATGCGAGGCGTACCGCTGAGGACTGTGCGGCATTCGTGCGTCACGTGATCGAGCCGGACTCCCGGATCCTCGATGTCGGCTGCGGTCCGGCCTCGATCACCGTCGGCTTGGCTCGATGGGCTGAGCGCGGCCACGTCATCGGCATCGAAGTGACTGACGAGATCCTGGCGACTGCCGCGGCCACGGTCGCTGAAGCCGGCGTCGCGAATGTGACGCTGGCGAACGAGTCGGTGTACGAGCTGCCGTTCGACGACAGCAGCTTCGATGTGGCCTATGCACACCAGGTCTGCCAGCACCTGTCCGACCCGGTGGCGGCGATCTCCGAGATGGCCCGGGTGGTCCGCCCAGGCGGCTGGGTGGCAGTGCGCGACTCGGACTACTCGACGATGCGGGGTTATCCCTCAAGCACCGAGATCACACGATGGCGAGAGGTGTACCGGCAGGTCTGCCGCCACAACGACGCCGAACCCGATGCCGGCCGGCATCTGTTTGCGTGGTTCCGCGCCGCGGGCCTGCCCGAGGTGCAGATGTCGGCGTCGGTGTGGCAGTTCTGGACGCCCGAGACGCGGCGCAATTGGGGTTACTCGTGGGCCGATCGGTGCCTGAACACGAGCTTCGCTCGCCAAGCCGTCGACTACGGCTACGCGACGTCAGCCGAGATGGAACAGATTGCCGCCGGCTGGCGAGCGTGGGCCGACCATCCAGACGGCTACTTCCACTTCATTCACAGCGAGGCACTGGCGCAGGTCGCCTGAGCCCGCAGCGGCCTGCGTGCTACCCGCCGCTCCGGTGTGCCGTGACTGCCGTCTCCAGAGCGCGGGCAGTGGGCGGGTCTGCGCCTGCGCGCGTGCAGGTGAGTGCGGCTGCCGCGGCTGCACGTTCTGCGATGTCTCGCCATTGCCCCAGTTCGAGCGCGGCGAATGCAGTCCGGTCGGCACCAAGCAGCTCCCACAGCGAGGCAAGCACAGTGCCCACGAACGAGTCGCCGGCGCCGACAGTGTCGACGACATCGACCTGCGGGGCCGTCACATCGAGCTGGCCCTCGGCTGTGAACACGGTGACGCCGCCCTTGCCGCGGGTGACGATCACCGTCGCGACGTGGCCGGCAAGCAGCTCAGCGGCGCAGTCCTCGGCGGCACGCCTGGGCCAGATCCACTCCAGGTCCTCATCGGAGGCCCGGTAGAGGTCGGCCGAATGCAGCCAGCGCTGGTGGAAACGATCCCACCGATCTCGATCCTCGATGATGGCGGGCCGGACATTGGGGTCGAGCGAGACGAGGCCGTCATGACGCTCGGCCAGCGAGGCCAGCACTCCGGCGGTGCGCCCGCGGAACATCCCGAGCGTGCCGCCATGCAGGATGTGAGACCCTTCGTCAAGAACGGTGAGGTCCGCCGCTTCGAGAGCCGTGTCGGCGGTGCTGTCTCCTTCGAAGCGGAACGAAGGATGCGGCGTCAAGCTGATGATCGCTCTTGCCGTGGGTTCTGCGCCCCGCTCGCACGCCCGCAGGTCGACGCCGCTGCCTTGCAAGTGGCGCCAGATGAGCTGGCCTGCACCGTCGGTGGACACCCGTCCCACGAATGCGCTCGGTGCCCCCAGGCGCGCCGCGGCGATGGCGGCATTCATCGGACCGCCCCCGGGTACGGCACGCGATTCGTCTCCGTCGAGCACGTCCACCAGTGCTTCGCCGCAGCAGACGATCACCGTCGGGACTCCATCGGGGCAGTCTCGCTGGCAGCGGCCATGAAACGGCAGGTGTCAACCGCGAGACTGTCCGCCGTGGACAGCACGATTCCCGACAACTACCCCGCGCTGGTGGAACGGGCCGCAGCAGCGTTCGGCGACACAGAGGCGATTCGCGACGGCGACATGTCGATGACATACACCGAGTTGGCCCACCGCACCGCCGAATGTGCGGCGGCCCTCGTGGCCAATGGCCTCGAGCCGGGTGACGCCGTCGGCCTGTGGGCACCGAACGCGTGGGAATGGGTGATCGCGGCCATGGGAACGCTGCGGGCGGGCGGCGTCATCGTGCCGGTCAACACGCGTTTCCGGGGTCGTGAGGCGGCGTACGTGCTCGATCGGGCGCGGGCGAAGCTGCTGTTCACCGTGGTGGGGTTCCTCGGGTACGACTACGTGCGCGACCTTGAGGCCGCCGCGGCCGAGGGTCACACCGTCGATTCGCTGGAACGCACGGTAATCCTGCGCGGTGACACCCCGCCGGGCACGACCTCGTTCGAGGACTTCGTCACTGCGGCGACGGCAGCGGGACACGAAGAGGCCGCCCGCCGTGCCGCGGTCGCCGCCGGCGACGACCTCGGGCTGGTGATGTTCACCTCCGGCACGACCGGGCTGCCCAAGGGCGTCATGATCCGGCCGGGGGCGATCATTCGCGGCTTCAGCCAGTACGCCGACGAACTGGGCATGCGTCAGGGCGACCGCATGCTGGTCATCAACCCGTTCTTCCATGCGTTCGGATTCTGCGGATCCATCACGCCCTGCATCGTGCGGGGTGCGACGATCCTGCCGCATCCGGTCTTCGACGTAGAAGCAGTGCTGGCTCGAATCGAGTCCGAGCGCATCACGGTGCTGCCGGGCCCGCCGGCGATCTTCCAGTCGATGGTCAACTTCGCCGGTCTCGACGACTACGACACGTCCAGTCTGCGCTCAGCCGTCACTGGCGCCGCCACCGTCCCCGTCGAGACCGTCGTAGCGATGCGCGAGCGGCTCGGATTCGAGACGGCGATCACCGCATTCGGCATGACCGAGACGCACGGCATCGCCACCATCTGTTCAGCAGGCGATCCTCCCGAGCTGGTGGCTTCCACGAGCGGCAAGGCGCTGCGGGGCATCGAGCTGCGGGTCGTGAACGACGACGGCGAAGACGTGCCGACCGGCGAACCCGGCGAACTGCTGATACGCGGCTATTGCGTGACGACGGGCTACTTGGACGATCCCGAACAGACCAAGAAGGCGATCGACGCAGACGGGTGGCTTCACAGCGGCGACATCTGCGTGATGAACGAGCACGGCTACATCGACATCACTGACCGCAAGAAGGACATGTACATCAACGGCGGCTTCAACGTGTACCCCGCCGAGGTGGAGAACGTCATGTCCGAGCACCCGCTGATCGGCCAGGTCGCCGTGGTGGGGGTGCCTGATGAGCGGCTCGGCGAAGCCGGCGCTGCGTTCGTGGTGCCGTCGCCTGCGGGGGCGCCCGATGCTGACGAGCTGCGTGCGTGGTGCCGCGAGCAGATGGCCAACTACAAGGTGCCCCGGTACTTCTGGAACGTGGAAGCGCTGCCGCTGAACCCCTCCAACAAGGTGCTCAAGACTGAGCTGCGCGACTGGGCCGCCGACCGGCTGGCCTGAAGCTCAGTCCTGCTTGGACTTGCCGGCGGCCTTCTGGTTCTTCTTCCAGATGCGGACCTCGGCGAGGGCATCGGGGCCATCGATGTCGGCCACTGAACGCGGGTGGCGGTCGGCGAACGGACCAGCCACGGCTTTCCAGCCGCGGGGTGCAACGCCGAAGCGCTTGGCAAGGATCGCCACGAAGATCTTGGCCTTCTCGTCGCCGTAGCCGGGGAGGGCCCGCAGCCGGTCGTACAGCGCCTTGCCGCTGCGCACATCGGCCCAGATGGCGCCCGCGTCACTGTCGTAGTGCTCGACGAGGTGGCGGGCCAAGTCGCCGCAGCGCTTCGCCATCGACCCAGGGAATCGGTGCAGCGCCGGCTTTTCCTTGAACGCCGCTTCAAGCTCGTCGGGATCCATCTCGGCGATGGCAGTGGCGGAGAAGCGGTCACCGAGCCGCTCGGCAAGCAGGGCCGGTCCCATGAAGGCTTTTTCCATGGGGATCTGCTGGTCCAGCATCATCCCGAGCAGCAGTGCGAACGGGTCATCCAGCACCAGCTGATCGGCCACCGGGTCGCCCGTGACCGCCAGCGTTCCCCGATCATCGCCCATACTGCTTGCCATGGAGGCGCACGCTACCTTCGAACACGATCAGAGATTGTCCGAGCGGATGCGTCACTTCGTAGTGCCGGGAATCATCCTGATCGCGGCAATCGAGGCCGCGGTGATTCTCTTTGTCGTGTCGCTCACGGGGTCGGGACTGGTCGGCATAGTGCTCGCGGCGCTGGCGATTCTGGCTTCGCTGGTGCTGGCGCTCTCGATGCGGGTGCGCATACAAGTCGACGACGGGCTCTACAGCCTTCAGCTCTGGCCATTCCCTTTCCGGTCGAGGGTCCCGAGAGAATCGATCACGCTGGCCTACGTGCGGGAGGTGCGGCCGCTCAGGCAGTACGGAGGCTGGGGCGTCAGGACCAGGCGCCGCGATGTCCTCTATTCGGTCGGCGGCACCACGGCAGTCACGGTCGAATTCCACCGAAACGGCACACCCCGCAAGCTGTCCGTGACCACTGACCGTTCCGACGAACTCCTCGCAGCCCTGTCCGCATAGCTGCGCAGAGCCTTCAACTGCGTAGAGACGCTCGCGGAGGAGCCAGACGGACGATTGGCGTCAGGGTGAACGTTGGACAGAATGCCGGTCGTGGGGGAGTGCGTGTTCTGCCGGATCGTGGCTGGTGCTGAGCCGTGCCACGTCGTCTACGAGGACGAACGCCATTTTGGATTCTTGGACGTATTCCCCAACACCGAAGCGTTCAGCGTGGTGATCACCAAGCAGCACCTCGCCAGCGATATTGCACGCGCCGACAGCCAGATGGCCGCGGGACTGTTCGAGGCAGCCCGCCGTGTTGCGGCCAAGATCGCGGACGCCTACGACGACGTTGACCGCTGCGCCATCGTGTTCGAAGGGATGATGATCGATCACCTGCACGCCAAGGTCATCCCGTTGCACCGCACCGCCGGCGTGCCGCCCGGCCCCGAGCCGGAGACGACTGCCCGCAGCCAGCAGTACTTTGAGGCATACCCCGGCTACGTGACCACCGAGATCGCAGCCAGCCGGGCAGACGACGAGCACTTGGCTGCGATCGCCGCCAAGGTCAATGCGAAGGGCATGCGCTGATGGGTGAGGCAGTTCCGTTTCCGCAGAGCCAGCCGCGGGGATATGCATGGCTGGACGGCGAGCCGGCGTTCGACCCGGCCCAGCATCTGCAGTTGGAAGAGCCCGCAGAGGTGCTGATGCTGGCCGATCTGGGCTACGACGACGCCGAGATCGCCACGAAGGCCACGCCGGTGGCGCTGTCGTTGCCGTTCCGCATGCTCAGCGACGAAGGCGCGGCGATCATGCTGGAGACGGCCCGCCGCCTGCGCTGTTTCACCCGCCCGGCGGGGGAGCGGATCGAGCGGACCGTGCGCGGCGGCTGCTACCGCTCACGCTGGCTGCGCGACCTGTGCCTGAGCCCCGAGGTGACGGCGCATCTTGAGGCGATCTACGGCATCGAGATCGCCCCGCACCCGATGCCGGTGCATCTCGGCCACCTCAACTACGAGCCGTCGCAGATCGACGTCGGCATCGACAAATGGCATCACGACACGCTGCCGCTCGACTACGTGCTGGCGGTGACCGATCCGGCCGAGGTCGCCGGCGGGCGGTTCGAGTGGTTCGAGGGGACCAAGCACGAAGCCGCCGCGCTGGCCGACGCGGACGAGCCGGTGCCGGCAGAACGCACGGTGGCTCCTGAATTCCCAGGGCCCGGCTACGCCGTCGCACTGCACGGCGACATGGTGGTGCACCGCGCCGGCCCGCTTGACGAGCTGTGCGAGCGCATCTCGATGGTCAACGGCTACGTGTCCCTGGACACCACCGCCGACGAGCAGAGCCGCACCAAGAACCTCGTCGGCGTTGACGACCACGAGACGCTGTGGACCGAGTGGGCCAAGTTCGCGGCCTGGCGCAGCAAGGATCGCCTCGCCCATCTCATCGACGAACTGGAGTTCACCCCGGACCGCGATGCGGTCATCGCCCAGCTCGAAGACGCCATCGGCGACGCGCAGCGAGCCATCGACGAGATGCGCGCCGGCGAGAAGGGCCTGCTGCACTACGGCGGCTGACCAGCAGCCTCGCTGTTCGAATCGCAGAACCCAGAAGCACACGGCGGCGCGCAATGAGCGGTTGATTTGCGATGCTGGCGTGATGCAAACGCAGATGCTCATCGGAGGCGATTGGCGGGGGGCCGCCGGCGGCGAGCTGATCGACGTCATCGACCCGGCCACTGGCGACACAGCTGCAGGCGTCGCAGCCGGAACACCCGCGGACGCGGTGGCCGCATGCGATGCGGCCGCGGCAGCGCAGCCCGGATGGGCGGCCACTGCGCCGCGAGTCAGGTCC
Source organism: Candidatus Poriferisodalis sp. (assembly GCF_965208555.1). Classification (GTDB taxonomy): domain Bacteria; phylum Actinomycetota; class Acidimicrobiia; order Acidimicrobiales; family Poriferisodalaceae; genus Poriferisodalis. Next base: position 3,226,038 of record NZ_OZ242342.1, read on the forward strand.
GAAGTCCTGCGGGACGCTCACCGCATCCTTGTCGAGCACACCGACGAGCTGGCCGACCTCATCACACTGGAGAACGGCAAGCCCCGTGCCGACGCCATCGGCGAGGTCGCCTACGCCGCGGAGTTCTTCCGCTGGAACGCCGAGGAGGCGGTGCGCATCCACGGCTCGATCAGCGTCGCCCCGTCTGGTGCCAACCGCATCATCACCCGTCACCCTCCCGTCGGCGTCGTGGCGATGATCACGCCCTGGAACTTCCCGGCGGCCATGATCACTCGCAAGCTCGCCCCGGCCCTCGCAGCGGGCAACGCGGTGGTCATCAAGCCGCCCCGCGAAGCGCCGCTCACCTCGCTGCGGGTCGCCGAGCTGCTGGGCGAGGCAGGTGTGCCGCCTGGCGTCGTCAATCTGGTGCCCACCGCCAACTCCGGGGCCTGGCTCGATGCCGTCGTCGACCATCGGGCAGTGCGGATGCTGTCATTCACCGGCTCCACCGAAGTCGGCAGAGTCTTGCTGAAGCGCTGCGCCGACCGAGTGCTCAAGGTGGTGATGGAGCTGGGCGGCAATGCCCCGTTCGTCGTGTTCGCCGACGCCGACCTGGAGGCAGCTACTGCCGGTGCCATGGTCGCCAAGATGCGTCACTCCGCCGAGACCTGCACGGCCGCCAATCGATTCTTCGTGGAAGCGCCCGCTCACGACGAGTTCGTCGAACGGCTGGCGGCGGCCATGGGTGCCATGAAGGTCGGCAAAGGCAGCGACCCCGACGTCACTTGCGGACCGATGATCAACGCCGCCTCGGTGGAGAACATCGACCGCCTGGTTCGCTCAGCGGTCGACGGGGGAGCGACGGCCGTCACCGGCGGCTCATCCATTGACGGACCGGGGTTCTTCTATGAGCCGACCGTGCTCGGTGGCGTGGAAGCTGGCGCACCCATCACCCGCGAGGAGATCTTCGGGCCGGTCGCGCCGATCTCCAGCTTCACCGATACCGACGCCATGATCGCAGCGGCCAACGACACCGAGATGGGTCTCATCGGCTACGTGTACACGCAGGACTTGGCGAAGGGTCTCGCGGTCAGCGAGCGCATCGAGGCCGGCATGATCGGGCTGAACCGCGGTGCCGTGTCGGACCCGGCTGCGCCCTTCGGCGGCATGAAGCAGTCGGGCCTGGGCCGCGAGGGTGCCAGCGAGGGCATCTACGAGTTCTGCGAGACGCAGTACATCGCCGCGGAGTGGTAGGCGGCGCAAGCCGCGCCGAGGGATCGGCGCCGACGCTCAGTCGAGGAAGCTGGGATCTCGCTCGAGCACTTTGTCGTAGATCGGCTGGTAGCTGAACCAGCCGGCCAGCGGGCTGCCCGTCTGCGACGCCGTGAGCTTGGCCGATTCGTGGCGGATCGGGATCGGCGTGCCGGCAGCCTCAGCCAGCAGCTGGCTCTGGCAGGTCCGCTCCATGGTGATGAACCACCACGCCGCCTCGTCGACGGTGCGACCGACGGTGAGGAGGCCGTGGTTCTGCAGGATCACGGCCTTGCAGCTGCCTAGCGCTTGCCCGATGCGCTTGCCCTCGGAGGTGTCGAGCACCACGCCGGTGAAGTCGTCGAACAGGGCGTGGTCCTCGTAGAAGGCGCACGCGTCCTGGGTCAGCGGGTCGAGCAGGCGGCCCAGGCTCGACCACGTCTTGCCGTAGAGCGAATGGGTGTGCGCTGCGGCCACGACGTCAGGCCGTGCTTTGTGCACTTCGCTGTGAATGGCGAAGGCGGCTTGGTTCAGCGGGTAGCGGCCCTCGACGATGTTGCCGTCGTGATCCACCAGCAGCAGGTCGGACACCTTGATCTGACCGAAACCCACGCCGAAGGGGTTGACCCAGAAATGATCGGTCAATTCGGGATCGCGGGCGGTCACATGGCCGGCTACGCCCTCCTCGAAGCCGAACAGCGAGAACGCCCGGTACACCGACGCGAGGCGCTCCTTGCGATGCTGGCGCTCGGCCTCGATCGTGTCGAAGCTCGGCGCCTGCGGCATCGGGATCTCGGTGAATGGATCTGCGGTGGAGTCGGCTGTCGTCGTCACGGCGATCATCGTACGACGCTCAGGCTGCCTCGGCCGGAGAGCGGTGCTCTGCACGTCGCCCCGCCCGCATGAGCTCCACTGCGTCGTTCGCGGTGCGTCGGGCGGGCTTGCGAGCGGTCCCCCTACAGTCGCGCCGGTGAGCACAGCTGTGGCGGCCCGAGACGGCGGGGCACCTGTGCGCTGCCTCGAAGGCGTGCGGGTGGTGGAGATGGCGACTGGTATCGCGGGACCGTACGCAGCACGCTTCCTGGCCGACCAGGGCGCTGATGTGGTGAAGGTGGAACCGCCCGGCGGCGATCCGTACCGCAGCGATCCGGGATTCCAGGCAGTGAGCCGGAACAAGCGCTCGGTGGTGCCCGACGGCATCGAATGGGAACGGGCCCCGCTCCCAGCCGGGGTCGACGGGGCGCCAGCGCAACTGCCCGGCATTCTGCGGCCGACTGCCGAGTCGATCGCTGCGCCAGCGCTCGCCGCGTTGCTGGGCGGCGCAGATCTCGTCTTCGTGCCCGACGGCCCGACTGCGTCAGCCGCGCGCCGGATTGCGCCGGGTGCAGTGATCATCTCGTGCCCGACGTGGGGCGACAGCGGGCCCTACGCGACCCGCACGGGCACCCCGTCACAGGTCGCCGCGGTCACCGGCATCGGCTGGAACCAGATCAGCTATTCGGAGGGGCCAGTCGAGCTGGTGGTGCCGTTGGCCTCGTACGGAGCCGGAATGCTGGGGGCGATGGCGGCCGCAGCGGGCCTGTACGCACGGCGCGCCCACGGCGCAGCGCCCACGTACACGGTCTCGGAGGTGTCCGGCTCGGGTGCGATGCAGATCGGCGACTTCGAGGTGCCCGAGATGGCCGACCTCGACCGGGACGGCTCGTGCCCGCTGGGCTCAGCCGGCCGGCTGCCGGTGTACCGCTTGTTCCGGGCCGCCGACGATCGGTGGATGTTCGTGGCCTGCGGGACGCTGCCGTTCTACGTCGCGATGCTGCGAGCAATCGGCCGCGAGGACTTGCTGGGCGACGAGCGCTTCGGTGACCCGCCGTGGGGACTGCTGGACCTCGAACCGCTCGCAGAGATCACGCCGATCCTGGAGCAGGCTTTCGCAGCCCGGCCGCTCGCCGAGTGGCTGGAGGTCTTCGCTGCGCATGACGTGCCGTGCCAGCCGACGCAGACCCGCGAGGAGTTCGTGAGCTCGGCGCTTGCGCAGGCCAACGGGCTCGTGACAACAGTCGAGCATCCGGAACTCGGGACGGTGCGCACCCCGCCCCAGCCGATGTGGATCGACGATTGCGACGAGGTCGCCTTGCAGCCGGCCCCGCGACTGGGCGAGCACACCGCCGAGGTCGAAGCCGAGCTGGACGGCGGGGCGTGGCCGCCCCAGCCGGCACCGGATCCACCGATGCCGGCCACGGCGCCGCTGCGCGGTGTGAAGGCAGTCGATCTGAGTTCGTTCATCGCCGGGCCGGTCATCACCCGCCATCTGGCGATGCTCGGCGCAGAGGTCACCAAGATCGAGCAGCCCGGCGGCGACCCGTTCCGCGTGCTCGGGCCCTACTTCAACGGCTGGAACCAGTCGAAGCGCTCCATCTGCCTCGACCTGAAGGACGCAGCCGACCACGAGGTCATGGCGCAGCTCGTCGCCGAGGCCGATGTCATCGTGGAGAACTTCCGCCCCGGCGTCGCGGCCCGCCTCGGCGTCGCCGATGAGGACCTGCGGCGCATCCGGCCAGATGCCGTGCTGGTCAAAAGCCCGGGCTATGGCCGCGACGAGTCCATGGCGGACGTGCCGGCTTTCGATCCGCTGCTGCAGGCTCTCGGCGGGATCATGGTCGCGCAGGGCGGCGATGACGAGCCGGTGTTCCTGACTGTGCCGGTCCACGACGCCGCCACGCCGATGATCGCGGCGTTCGGCGTGCTGTGCTCGCTGTACCGGCGCGTGGCCGACGGCGTGGGCCGAACCGTGCGCACATCGCTCACCCAGACCGTCATGGCGGCTCAGGCTGCCGAGTTCGTTTCCTTCGAGGGGCGGCCGCCCGCCCTCGCAGGCGGCATGGACTACCGGGGAGCCGGCCCCGACCGCACCTACCTGGAGGTGCCGGGTGCCGGCGGCCCCGAGTGGTTCTGGCGCCAGTCGACGCCGGAAGGCACCAGCGAACTGCCAGCCGAGCGGCGCGGCTTCGTGGGCGCAGCGGTCGCACTCCAGAACAGCCACGTGGTGGAGTTGCCCGAGACCGAATGGGGACCCATGACCCAGGTCGGCTCGCTCGTCGGCGGCATCGAGGTGGCGATGCGCCGGGCGCCCTTCCTCGATGAGCATCGGGCGGAGGTCGAGGCGGAGCTCGCAGCGCTCCCGGGCGCGGGCGCGCCGTCTGCCGCCGCCGACTGAGGCTCGCCGGGTGCGGCTCGAAGACGCGAATCAACCTCGGTACGGTGACGGCATGGCGACGGCGCGACTCGCTTCCGAGGACCTGCCGATGCTGCGCGGCGAGGCGGCCTTCACTGCCGACCTGCCACAGCCCGACGGCTGCCTGCACGCCGCCTTCGTGCGTTCGACGGTGGCCCATGGCGAGCTGCGCAACGTCGATCTCCGCGAGGCTGAGCGGGCGCCCGGAGTCGTTGCCGTGCTCGATGCAGCGCTGCTCGACCTGGAGCCGCTGGAGTACTACCGGGCCACCACGCTCGGCGGTCGCATGGCCCGGCCGCTGCTGGCGACTGAACGGGTCCGCTTCGTCGGCGAGCCGATCGCCGTCGTGCTGGCCGACTCGCCCGCCCGCGCACTCGACGCGGCGGAACTGGTTGCTGTCGAGATCGATGAGCTGCCCGCGGTCATCGACGTCGAGCGCGCCGCCACAGACGACGTGCTGCTGTTCGGTGATGCCGACACCAACGTGGTGCGCCCGCTGGACAGTCCCACCGAGGGCGGTTTCCTGTCCGAACCGTCCAGCGTCGACAACCCTGCAGCGCCCCCTGCCCAGCCCGGCGAGGACCCGTGTGCGGGTGCTCACTGCGTGGTGCAGCTGACCTGCGAGAACGACCGGATCACCTCACTGCCGATCGAGCCGTGCGCCATCGTCGCGACGCCGTTCGAGCTGATCCGCGGCACGCCGCTGGCTGAAGGTGCATCACCCGACTGCGAGCTGGACATCTGGAGCACCGGCCAGGGTGTGCACAGCGCCCCGTACCTGTACCGGCGCCTGCTGGGCATCCCGGTCACAGCGGTGCGGGTACGCGAGCCGCACGTCGGCGGCGGCTTCGGCGGTCGCGGCGACCCGATGCCGGAGTTCTTCGTGGTGGCGCGGGCCGCCCAGCTGTTGGAACGCCCGGTGCGCTGGGTGCAGAGCCGCCAGGAGCAGTTCGTCTCGATGCCTTACGGGCGCGGTCAGCGGCACCGCATCCGCATGGGATTCGACCCTGACGGACACATCATCGGCATCGACGTGGTCATGTGGTGCGACGCCGGTGCTTACCCGCACATGGCGCCGATGCTCACCGCCGCGAGTTACCGCCAGAGCACCGGCCTGTACCGGGTGCCGCGGCTGCGTTACCGCATCGGCTCCGCGGTCACGAACGCGCCGCCGACCGGCGCGTACCGCGGCGCGGGCCAGCCCGAAGTGAATGCTGCACTCGAACGAGCCATAGATGCCGGTGCCCGCGAGCTCGGTCTCGACCCGGCCGAGTTGCGCCGCCGGAACCTGCTGCGCGCCGACGAGATGCCGTTCGACACCGGCACCGGCATCACCCTCGACAGCGGCGATCCGCACCGCGCGCTCGACACTGCCCAACAGCTCATCGACGTCGAGCGCTGGCAGACGCTGGCAGCTGAGCGTCGTACAGCAGGCAGCCGATCGGCACTGATCGGGATCGGCTATGGCTGCTACAGCCAGAGCGCGGGCAGCGGCGACGATCCCGACTACGCCTCGCTGGAGCTGGGCTCAGACGGGAGCGTGCTGGTGACCTGCGGCAGCCACGGTCACGGCCAAGGTCATCACAGCCTGTGGGCCCAGATCACGAGCGCCCGGGTCGGGGTCGCCGAAGGCGCCGTCCGGGTGAACGACGCCGACTCGGTGACGTCGTCCTACGGAGGCGTTACCGGCGGCTCCCGCACAGCGACGGTGCTGGGCAGCCAGATCGCCGAGGCAGCGGCCGAGCTGCGTGCCCGCATCTGCGAAGTGGCAGGAGAACTGCTTGAGGCCAGTCCTGACGACGTGGAAGTCACTCCCGATGGCGCGCACGTTGCCGGTGTGCCGTCCCGGCTGACCAGCTGGACCGACATCGCCGCCGCCGCACCAGCGGGAATCAGCGCAACGGTCACCGAGCGCCGCGCCGAGGTGACCCATCCCTACGGAACTCACGCCGCAGTCGTCGAAGTCGACGCGGAGACCGGACGCGTCGATCTCGTGGCGTTTGCCGCCGTGGACGACTGCGGACGCATGCTGTCAGAGACATCGGTCGAAGGCCAGCAGCACGGCGGCGCGGTGGCCGGCATCTCCCAGGCGCTGATGGAAGCAGGCCAGTGGGACGCCGACGGCACCCCTCGCACCACCACGCTCGTGGACTACCTGATCCCTGCCGCCGCCGATCTGCCTCCCATCAGCACAGCTCGGCTCGGCACCCCGACCGACCGCAACGAGCTGGGCACACGAGGCATCGGCGAGAACGGGGCGATTGCCGCGCCGCCGGCCGTGCAGAATGCCGTCATCGACGCGCTCGCGCACCTCGGCGTCACTCACATCGACATCCCGGTCACGCCCCAGCGAGTCTGGGAGGCCGTTCATCGACAAAGCAATGCTTGAATGCAGGCAAACGACCCCGGAGGCACCCATGGTCGAGCCGGATTTCCTGCACTTCGACACGCTGGCACTGCACGCCGGGCAACGGCCCGACCCGACCACGGGGGCTCGCGCCGTGCCCATCTACCAGACCACGTCGTTCAGCTTCACCGACACTGAGCAGGCGGCCAGCCTGTTCAACCTCGAGATTCCCGGCCACATCTACAGCCGCATCTCCAACCCGACCGTGGCAGTGCTGGAAGAGCGGATCGCCGCGCTCGAGGGCGGTGTCGGAGCCGTCTGCACGGCCAGCGGCATGGCGGCATTCCACCTGGCCTGCGCCACGATCGCCTCCGCGGGCGACCACATCGTGGCCAGCCGAAACATCTACGGCGGCACCCACAACATCCTGAGCCTCACGCTGCCCCGCTTCGGCATCACCACGACCTTCGTCGATCCCCGTGACCTCGACGCGTGGCGCGCCGCCATCCAGCCCAACACCAAGGTGCTGTTCGCCGAGACGCTCGGCAATCCCAACATCGAGGTGCTCGACGTCCCGGCGGTGGCCGCAGTGGCGCACGAGGCCGAGCTGCCGCTGATGCTCGATGCCACCTTCACCACGCCGCACCTGATGCGCCCCATCGAGCTGGGCGCTGACATCGTGATGCACAGCGCGACCAAGTTCCTCGGCGGGCACGGCGTGGCGATCGGCGGTGTCGTGGTGGACGGCGGCCGCTTCGACTGGGCCGCCTCGGGCAAGTTCCCGACGCTCAGCGAGCCGTATGCGGGCTACCACGGCATCGCCTTCACCGATGAGTACGGGCCCCAGGCGCTGTCGATGCGGGCCCGAGCCGAGGGTTTGCGTGACTTCGGCGCCGCCATGAGCCCGTCGGTGGCGTTCCACCTGCTGCAGGGCGTCGAGACGCTGCCGCTGCGCATGGACCGCCACGTGGCCAACACCGAGGCGGTGATCGAGTTCCTCACGTCGCACGACGCCGTGAGATGGGTGAGCCACCCGTCGGTGCCGTCGCACCCCGACTACGAGCTGGCGAAGCGGCTGCTGCCGCGGGGCGCCGGTGCGATCCTGAGCTTCGGTGTCGAAGGCGGCCGCGAGGCCGGACGGCGGTTCATCGAGGCGGTGCGGCTGGCCTCCCATCTGGCCAACGTGGGCGACGCCAAGACGCTCGTGATCCATCCCGCCAGCACCACCCACCAGCAGATGAGCGCCGACGACCTGGCCGCTGCCGGCGTGGGCGAGGACCTGGTGCGGCTGTCGGTGGGTCTCGAGCACCCCGGCGACATCATCGCTGACCTCTCACGAGCGCTTCGCGCCTCACAGAAGGGCTGAGCGATGACAGCGACTGAAGCCTTCTCGCTCGAAGTGCGCGGCCACGCTGTCGGTGTTGCCGCAGGGGGAGTGATCCCAGATGCAGCGTCGGCTGCCGAATCGCCCGTGGTGCTGCTTGTGCACGGCGCAGGCATGAACCGCACCGTGTGGCAGCTGCAGACGCGCTGGCTGGCACATCACGGCTACACCCCGCTGGCCGTCGACCTGCCGGGCCACGGCAACAGCGAGGGCGAGCCGCTCGGATCGATCGCCGAGATGGCCGACTGGCTCAGCGACACCATCACCGCCGTGGGGGAGCGGCTCGATTGCACCCAGGTCCGTCTCGTCGGCCATTCGATGGGGTCGCTCGTCTGCACCGAAGCGGCCGCGGCCGATCACGATCGCGTTGCCCGGCTGGTGCTGATGGGCACCGCGGCGGGAATGCCCGTCCATCCGGCGCTGCTGGGTGCCGCCGAGCAGAACGAACTGCTGGCACCGGAGCTCATGACAGCATGGGGGCATGGCAACCGTGCGCACGTCGCGACCAACCCCACGCCCGGACTCTGGATGCTCGGCGGCAGCGTGGCCTTGCTGGAACGCGCCGATGACGGTGTGATCCACGCCGACCTGTCTGCCTGCGCTGCCTACGATGCCGGCGACGTCGCTGCCCGAGTCCAATGCCCGGTCACGGTCATCGTCGGCAGCGAGGACAAGATGACGCCGCCCCGTGCAGCAGGGGCGCTGATCGCCGACTTTGCCGACTGCGATGTCGTTCACCTCGCGGGTGCCGGCCACATGATGATGAACGAGGACCCGGCAGCTGTCCGCAACGCGCTGGCGAGGGCTCTGGCCTGAGCGGTTCGGCTGCGCCGTGTGTGCGCGGCTGCCATCATGTGCCGGCGGCAAACTGACGCAATCTGCCGCAAAAGGAGCCGGACATGGCAGTCGAGCGATTTCCCGTGGAGGCCTCGCACATCCTGATGTTCGCGAGGTCCATCGGCGACACGAATCCGATCTACAGCGACCCCGAGTACGCGGCCGGCACCGAGGTCGGCTCGATCATCGCGCCGCCGACCTTCGCGCAGTCGAGCGCGCAGTTCGACCCCGACTACTTCCTGCGCCCCAAGCCCGACAAGAAGTGGTTCGGCAGCGGCCGTACGGCGTCGGGAACGCTGGTGCGCGACCTGTCTGAGGCCGACGGCGACGACGTCAAAGACGAGCGCGAGGATGACAAGCAATCCGGCGCGGCTGCGGGCGGGCTGCACGCCGAGCAGCACTTCACCTATCACCGGCACCTGAGGCCCGGTGACGTGCTGCACACGGTCACCTACGACGGCGAGCGGTGGGAGAAGCAGTCCAAGCGGGCAGGCATTCTCAAGTTCTCCGAGGCCGTCACCGAGTACCGCGACGAGGACGACGAGCTGGTCATCACGGCCAAGGGCGTCGGCGTCGTCACCGAGAAGGTCATCGAGGACTAGGAAGGCAGACAGACATGGCACTCAGCGCATCGCAGCTCAGCGTCGGCGACAGCTACTCCGAGCAGATCGTCGACGACCTCACCCGCACCCAGATCGTCCAGTACGCAGGGGCATCCGGCGACTACAACCCCGTCCACACCGACGAGAAGTTCGTCACCGAGGTGGCCGGCTACCCCACGGTGTTCGCCCACGGCATGCTCACCATGGGCATGACCGGCCGCATGGTCACCAACTTCGTGGGCGACGGCCGCCTCACCTACTACGGCGTGCGGTTCACCAGCCAGGTGTGGCCAGGCGACACCCTCACCGCAAAGGCCGAGGTCGCCGACATTCGTGACGAGGACGGCCAGAAGCTGGTCGACCTCACCATCACTACCACCAACCAGGACGACCGAGCCGTCCTCACCGGCCAGGCCACCGCCCGCCTCGACGACTGAGCGGCACTAGCCCTCGGCGCGTCCAGCGCCGTACTAGCTCGTGGCCCGCTGGGCCCGGCGCTAGCCCTTGGCGCGTCCCGCGCTGTGTTAGCTCTTCGCCCGTTGGGCGAAGCCGAACAGCTTGCCGGCGACCTTGCGGATCTGGATCTCCTCTGAGCCCTCGGTGATCCGGTACCGGCGGTGGTGCCGGTAGATGTGCTCGAACGGCATGTGGCGCCCGTAGCCGTTGCCACCGCAGCTCTGCATGGCCCGATCTGCCGCATCGCAGCAGAACCGGTTGCCGCGGTAGTTGCACATGGCCACCTTGTCGGTGATCTCCATGTGGTCGACGCCCTCGTCCATCTGCCAGGCGGTCTTCCAGATAAGCGCCCGGGTCATCTCGGCCTCGGTGTAGAGCTCGGCCAGCGGGAACTGGATGGCCTGGTTCTGCGCCAGGGGCTTGCCGAACGTGGTGCGGTTCTTCACATAGTCGACGGCCACGTCGATGCAGTGCAGCCCGGCGCCCACCGATGACGCGGCCTGGCGGATCCGGTTCTCGTGCACGAACAGCTGCGCCGTCTGCAGGCCCCGGCCCTCGGTGCCCAGAATGTCGTCGTTGCTCACCCGCACATCGGTCAGCCGGACATGGGCGTGGTCGGTGGGCATGTTGAACGTCCACATGAATTTCTCGACCGCAAAGCCGGGTGTGTCCACCGGGACGATGAAGCAGGTGATGCCGTGCCCCTCGCCAGGGTTCCCCGAGGTGCGGGCGAAGATGTAGTCGTGGGTGGCGTGGTGGAGGCCGGTGTTCCAGTACTTCTCGCCGTTGATCACCCACTCGTCGCCGTCACGCACGGCCGTGGTCTCCATCCAGGTGGCGTCTGAGCCGTGCAACGGCTCGGTCAGGCCGAAGCCGATGCGGGCCTGGCCTTCCAGCATCCTGGGGATCCAGTACTCCTGCTGGGCATCTGAGCCGTAGCGCTCCATCATCAGCACGGTCGGGAAGTTGCCGATGATCGAGTTCTCGTTCTGCAAGTCGTTGTGCAATCCCAGGCCGCGGCGAGCGAGATGCTCCCGGATGATGGCCATCCCCAGGTTGGTGCCGTCGCTGCCGCCGAAGCGCTTCGGCAGGTGCCAGCGCAGGAATCCGGCCTTGTCGGCCTCCTTGCGCATCCGCACGAGCAGCGATTCCCACTCGGCATTGGGCAGGCCGTCGCGTTCCCAGTCGGTGCGCGAGTCCTCCCGGCGGTGGTCGAAGAAGCGGATGTTGTCGTCTTCGTTCTCGATGGGCTTGATGACGTCGTCGATGAACGTGTCCAGATCGTCGAGCAACTGCGCGATGTCGGCGGGGATGGTGAAGTCCATGCGCGGCAACCTACCCGGCTGCCTGTAGCCCCGCCGGATGGGCCTGTGCTGCTCCCGCCTGCATCCCAGCGGCCGTGTGCGAGGATGGACGACGGAGGTGAGCGAGATGTCGACGCCGACTTCGATGTCTGTGCTGGTGTGGTCGGACTACCTGTGACCGTGGTGCCACCTGGCACGGGCCCGGGCGGTCCGACTGGCTGAGCGTCACCACCTCGACATCACCTGGCTGGCGTACGAGATCCACCCCGAAGTGCCGCCCGAGGGCGTCGAGGTGCGCATGAGCTTCGAGCGAATCGCTGCGATGGCCGAAGCCGAAGGCATCACGTTCGTGGTGCCGAAACGCCTCCGCAACAGCGCCAAGGCGCACCAGGCCGCGCTGGCCGTCGAGCACGCCGACCCCGACGCCGGCGAGCGCTACCACGACCGGCTGTACGCCGCCTACTGGGAAGAAGAGCTCGACGTCGCTGACCCTGAGGTGCTCGTCAGCCTGGCGTCCGACGTGGCCATCGACCCAGACGTGCTGCGCCGGGTGGTGGCCGACGACGAGCTGCTGCCTGCACTGCGGGCGTCGATGGCCCGGGCGAACGAGTGGGGGATCAGCGCCACGCCGAGCTGGCTGTTCGACGGGCGACTCGTGATCCCGGGCGCGCAGGACGACGACTTCATGGCCGACGTCATCACGAGACTGCGCGAGCGACCGGCACCGCCGGCGGGCTAGGGATGCCTCACGGCTCTCGGCGCCCGGCGAGGCTCTGATCGACTAGCCGTTCGATCCGCCGCTGTTGTCATGCGGCGGCACCACGGGCAAACCGTGCTCGATCCAGCCCTCGATGCCGCCGTCTAGGTCAGTGGCCCGTGCGAAGCCCAACCGCTGCAATTGAGCCGCGGCGAGACTGGAGCTGTAGCCCTGGTTGCAGAGGATGACGAGGTGGTCATCCAAGTCTGCAGCGGTTCCCTCCGAGGCGCCCGAGTCGGGGTCGAGACGCCATTCCAGCACCAGCTGCCCGATGTGCTCAGAGCCCTCGATGACGCCGGTTCGCTCCCGGTCGTCTCGCGGCCGGATGTCGATGACGCGCAGTCGCCCGCCCTCGGCGGAACCAGCGACCGCCATCAGTTCTGCGAGCTCGGCAGGGCCGACCCGCTCCAGGCCCGAGCGCGCCTGCGCCAGCAGTTGGTGGACTGTCGTGCGCCGAGGTTCAGGCATTGCGCGGGCCTCCCATTGCTGCGCTGCAGGAGATCTTCGCAGGCTCTGTTGCACCCGCGGCACGCCGGTCCGCAGTTGCAGCCGACACTCTGGCGATCAGGCGGGATTGTCGATGAACTCCACCCAGTTGCCGTCGGGGTCTTCGACCATGCCGACCACCACGCCAGGTCGGGCTTCCAACCGTCGCCAGATGATGTTGGCCCCAGCGTCCTCGCACGCGGTCATGACCTCTTCGAAGTTGCCGACGTTGAACGTGAAGTAGCGCAGCCCGGTGGCACCGGTGATGCCGCCCGTGGCTCCGGCGGGCACGTCGGCGACGGGCACCACCAGCTTGAGCAGGCTCTTGTTCGCCCACAGCCGGTGCATCTGGGCGATGCCGACCTGCTCCATGTTCAGCGTCGCTTCGAACTCCAGCCCGAGCACGTCCCGGTAGAACGCCAGCATCTCGTCGCCGTTGTCGGTGACGATGCCCAGGTCGAAGCCTTCCTTGGTGGGTTGCAGTGCCACGTTGATCTCTTTCCTTGTCTCGGTCGGTGAGTTCGGGTTGAAGCTTGCCGTGTTTGGCAGGGCGCGATCAGTCGTAGCTGACGCCCAAGCCGGCCCGCGCATCGGTCTGGATGCCGTACGGCGGGATCGGGTAGCGCAGGCCGTTGCGGGCCAGCGCCTCCATGCCCTCGACTGCGACGACAAGATCATCGGGTGTCAGCGCGATCAGCAGCTCGTCTTCCATCACGCCGCCGTAGCGCCGTTCGGCAAAGCACGGGATGGACACGCTCGGCTCGCCGGTGCGCAGCGCCCGGCCCCAGGAGTCAGCGCATGCCGACTCGCCCACGCAGCCCCACTCCATCTTCTCGTAGCCGCGCCACTGCAGGCCGTTGATCAGGATGATCATCTGTGCCGGGGTGGCGTAGATCAGGCACACATCGGGCGGGTTCAGGCGCTTGGCCGACAGCGGCGACACCACCATGGCCTCATAGGACCCATACGGCACGAAGTCCATGGCGTGCTGGTGCGCCGAGGCATCCTCGAGCGTCTCGTACCACACACCTGCCATCCGGTCGCCGGAGAGCCACTCGTCGTCCTGGGGATGCAGGCCGATGACAGCGCCGCACTGCGCTCCCACGAGGTCGTCCATGGTGAAGCCCACCGTCCAGTTCAGCCGGCATGCCATGCCCACGAGCTGATCGGTGGTGTGAATGTCTCTCGGGCGGCGGACCCGGGGCACCTCGTTCATTGCCGCTTCGGATTCGAAGAGCTTCATCCCGATCGGGGTGGTGCGGATCCGCAGCACCGCGTTCAGGCGCGCCAGCAGTTCGTCCCAGTCGATGGACGCTGTGCGCACGTGCGCTGCAGTCTCGGTGGTTGCCTCGGCTGTCTCGGTCTGCGTCACGGCTGTCCCCTCGTCGGCCGCCAATATGGCCTCGTTGCTGCCGAACGGGCAGCGGGCGTCTTCGAACGGTCACGCTAGTTCGGCGACCACTAGCGTGAGCCGCCGAGCAAGCGCAGGCTGAGCCACCGAAGACAAGGCGACAGGAGACGGGTCGATGGCAGACGGACTGAGGGTCGAGCGAGACGGGCGGGTCGGGCTGGTGATCATGGATCGGCCGCCCCACAACTTCCTGAGCTACCGCCAAGTGCACGACATCGCCGACGCAATGGTGGAGCTGGAACAGGACATGAGCATCGGCTGCGCCGTGCTGGCGGCCGAGGGACGCTCGTTTTGCGCCGGGGCCGACTTGGGCGGCGAGGGCGTCGGCGGCGGCGCCGAGGAGAAGGTCGGCGGCAGTGCCACGCTGCAGCTCTACCAGGGCTCGGGTCGGCTGTTCGATGTGACCCTGCCGATCGTCGGGGCGATTCACGGCCCGGCCATCGGTGGAGGTCTGGGGCTCGCCATGGTGCCGGACATCCGCATTACCTGCCCCGAAGCCCGGTTCTGTGCCAACTTCGCTTCCCTGGGCATCCATCAGGGTTTCGGCATGAGCGCCACGATGCCGCTGCTGCTGGGGCCCGAGCGCGCCGCAAAGGTGCTGCTGGGCGCCAAGCGCTACAAGGGCGACGAGGCTGTCGAGCTGGGTCTGGCAGACGAATGCGTGCCGGCCGATCAGGTGCGTGACCGTGCCATCGAGGTGGCAAGTGAGATCGCAGCCAATGCGCCGCTGGCCGTGCGGGCCATCAAGGCCACGCTGCGGCTGGGCCTCGGCGACAAGGTGCGCGAGATCACCCAGCGCGAGGCAGCAGAGCAGCTGCGCCTGTCGGGCACCGAGGACGCCCGCGAGGGCATGAAGGCGGTATCGGAACGCCGCCCGGGGAACTTCGTCGGGCGTTAGCCCGAGCATCAGACTCGTCGGCCGCTACTCCGAGCGGCAGCTCTGCGCGTCGCTGCGGGGGCGGGCTGGCGCGACATGATGGACGTGATGAACCCAATGCGAGTCGCTATCACGGGCATTCGGGGACTGATCGGAGGAGCGCTGGCCGCGAGCTTGCGTGCCGACGGCCACGAGATCGTCGGCGTCTCGCGGCGGACCGATCCGGTCGGTGCGTCGGCAGCCGCCGATGAGACGGCCGAGCGGACAGTGGCATGGGATGTGGCAGCTGGGACCATCGATGCATCTGCGCTCGAGGGGCTCGACGCCATCGTGCATCTGGCGGGCGAGAGCATCGGAGGGCGGTGGACCGACAGGCGCAAGGCGGCGATCATGTCCAGCCGCGTCGAGTCCACCAGGCTGCTCGCGGGAGTTGTTCGCGAGCTCGACGCCAAGCCGTCAGTGTTCGTGTGCGGCTCGGCTATCGGCTTCTACGGCGACCGGGGCGACGAGGAGCTGACCGAGCGGTCGCTGCCGGGCGACGGCTTCCTGGCAGACGTGTGCATGCGCTGGGAGCGCGCAGCGGTGCCGATCCCAGATTCCGGAGTGCGGCTTGTGCGCATACGCACCGGTCTCGTGGTGGGTTCCGGAGCCGAGGCCATTGATCGGATGGCGACGATCACGCGGCTCGGCGCCGGCGGTCCGCTGGGAGGTGGCCGTCAGTGGTGGAGCTGGATCAGCCTCGACGACGAAGTGCGGGCCATACGCCATCTCATCGACAGCGACGCGAGCGGGGCGTTCAACCTGACGGCACCCAACCCCGTCCGCCAACGCGACTTCCAGCGTGCGTTGAGCGCTGCGTTGCGACGTCCGTCGTTCATGCCGGCGCCGCAATTCGCGATCCGCGCCGCCCTGGGTGAGGTGGGCCAATCACTGCTGCTCGATTCGACCCGTGTGCTTCCCGATGCCCTCGCAGAGGACGGCTTCGAGTTCATTCACCCTCAGCTGGACGGCGCGCTCGCCGAAGCGCTCTAGCAGCGATAAACACGCTGTCGAACGAACGCTGGCGTCCTAGCGTGGCCGCCATGACCCCGAGCAGCGGATCGAGCGGCAGTGTTGCAACGAGCGAACTCGGTGCGACGGTCCGGCGTGACAGGTGGGGCATCGCCCATGTCGAGGCGCTCTCGGCAGAGGCGGTGTTCGCGGCTCAGGGCTGGGTGGCGGCCGACGACCGGATCTGGCAGATGGAGTGGGATCGTCGCCGGGCTCTCGGACGTTGGGCCGAAGTCGTCGGCATGGCTGGCGCCCGTGAGGACGCTTTCTTCCGCCGGTTGGGGCTCGCCGCAATCTCCCGAGCCGACTACGCAGCGCTCAACGGGCATACCCAGGCGATGTGTGAGGCCTACACGCAGGGTGTGAACCGCTGGCTCCTGACCCATCAAGACGCACTGCCGGCGGAATTTGAGCATCACCCGGCTCCGCCCGAGCCGTGGGAGCCATGGCACTGCGTCGCCGTCTACAAGCTGCGGCACATCTTCATGGGCACGCTCACCCGCAAGCTGTGGCGCGGGCGCATCTTGGCTCAAGCCGGCCCGGAGGCCGTCATGGCCACGGTCGGGGACATCGAGGCCGACGCTGCAATGGCGCCCGGCGATTTGCCCCGTCCCGATCTGCTTGCCGATGCGGTTCGCGTGCTCGATGCCAGCGCATCCGACATGGCAGCGCTGGCGGCAGCCATGGACTCCGACGGCGCATCAAACTCGTGGGCGCTCAGCGGCGAGCGCACCGCCAGCGGCAAGCCCCTGCTGGCGGGCGACCCGCACCGCGGCATCGAGTTCCCGAACGTGTACCACCAGTGCCACCTCCGCTGCGACGAGTTCGATGCGATCGGGATGGGCTTCCCCGGCGTGCCGGGTTTCCCGCACTTCGGCCACAACGCCGAAGTGGCCTGGGGCATCACCCATGGCATGTGTGACGACACCGATGTGTTCGTCGAGCGCTTCGCAGCGGACGCTGGCTCGTGGCGGCTGGCGGACGGCACGACCGTTGACTGGCGCCACGAGCCGCTGGAGATCCGTGGCGAGGGCACGGTCGAGGTGCTCTGCGGCGCCACGCCTAGGGGACCAGTAGTGCTCGGCGACCCGGCCGATGGCGTTGCACTCTCGATGCAGTGGACCGGTATGTTCGGCGCCGACACAACGCTGGATGCCCAATGGCCGATGCTGGTCGCGGGCTCGACGGCTGAGCTGATCGAAGCAGTCCGACCGTGGGTGCTGCCGGTGAACAACCTGCTGGCCGCTGACCGGGCCGGTTCGATTGCCTTCAAGATCCGCGGGCGCGTCATCGAGCGCTCTCCGGCCAGCCGCTGGACACCGGTGCCCGGAACCGACGAATTCGCCTGGGATGGATTGCATCCCGTGCCGTTCGAAGACCTGCCGCAGTGGGCCGATCCCGAGCGTGGCTTCCTGGTGACGGCCAACAATCGAACCGCCGACGGCGGCCCCTACATCTCGCTGGACTTTGCAGGCCCGAGCCGTCACGACCGCATCTGCGAGCTGCTGACGCCGATGACGGGTGCCGCCGTCGCCGACATGAGCGCAGTCCACGGTGACGTCACCTCGCTAGTGGCCCCGCAGGTGCTCGGCCTGATCGCCGAGTACGCCGTGGAGTGCGGTCACGAGCTATCCCATGGATTGCTGGACATGCTGGCCGACTGGGATCAGCGCATGACCGCCGACTCGGCAGCGGCAACCGTCTACGCGGTCGTCAAGCGTCGGCTCATCGAGTCGATCGTCGAGCGGCTCGGCATCGCCGGTGCCGAGCTCGGCGCTGCCGGATGGCCCCCTGCCGGCGAGGCCAGCCGCATGGCGGCGGGCGCAGCCACACGGATGCTCTGCGAGCGGAATCTCGACGTCGTGCCGGGGCTGGACAATCCCATCGGGCGTCGCATGGCGGTCAGCGCGTGCGTGGACGAGACCGCAGCCGAGCTGTCGCAGCGCCTTGGCGACGACCCCAGCGAATGGACGTGGGGCCGGGTGCATCGGATGGCATCGCCGCACCCGCTTGCCTCGGCACTCGCCGCGGCACGGGACTTGCATCCGCCGATCGACGGCTGCGCCGGCGACGGTGACACCGTTCGCCAAGGCGGCACCGCGCCCGAGACTGGCGAGCGAGCCATTCACGGCTCCGTTGCCCGGTACGCATTCGATCTCGGCGACTGGGACAGCTCCGGTTGGGTGGTCCCCCATGGTGTGTCGGGCGTACGCGGCGGCGGCCACGACCTCGACCAGCGGCAGGCTTGGCTGGCCTGCGAGCTGATCCCGATGGCCTACAGCTCCGAGGCAGTGACCTCCGTCACCATCCATGAGCACGAGATCTGATCAAGCATCTTTCCTTCGCCGGCACCATCTTTCGCCACAAGCGGCCGCCTACCGGACGCAGCGCAAGCCGTCGGTACCGATCAAGATGCCCGACCTCTCCGATCATGCGGCGGTGGCGCGCTGGCGGGCCGAAACCAACGCGCTCTGGGGCGAAGCTGACGATCCGCAGGTTCCGCACCGACGGCAGGAAATCGGAGGTGTGCCGTGCCTCGTCGCTGGCCCACCGCCAGGTTCCGGCGCCCCGGTCGTACTCTATGCGCACGGCGGCGGCTACGTGCTGGGCAGCGCCGCTGTCGCGATCCCGATCACCGCTCGTCTGGGCCGGACCCTGCGGGTGGTCTCAGTGGACTACCGCCAACCGCCGGAGCACCCGTTCCCGGCAGCCCTCGACGATGTCTTGGCCGTGTACCTAGCGCTCGCCGCGGGCGACACTCCCGTAGCGCTCGCAGGCGACTCGTCCGGGGGAGCGCTCGCGCTCAGCGCTGCGGTGATGGCCACAGCTCGAGGCGCTCGGCCGGCAGCGGTCGCGCTGTTCAGTCCCTTGCTCGACCACGCTGCCGTACCCGGCAGCCCGCTCGTCGACGGCGAGGGACGACGCCTCATCGATCATTACGTCGGCGGTGCCGATCCAGCTGACCCTCGCCTGTCGCCGCTACGCGCCGATCTCAGCGAGTTGCCTGGGGTGCTCGTGCAAGCAGGGGCCGATGAGCCCCTCGCGTCTCAGGCCGTCGAGTTGCAGGCTCGCGCGGTCGCCGTGGGCACCAACATCACGCTCGAATTGTGGGAGCACCTGTGGCACACATGGCACTACCACCACCTGCCAGAGGCCGACCAGGCCCTCATCGAGGCGGCTGCCTTCCTGGCAGCACTCCTCAGCCAGCCAAGTGGGCCGTGACCGCCGCCACTACGGCCGCGGGTTGCTCGTAGGGGAGCATGTGTCCGGCACCGTCGACGAGTTCGACGGTGGCGTCGGGCAGCGCCGCCTGCCATGCGTCGGCGTAAGCAGGCGGGATCAGCCGGTCCTGTCGGCCCCACACCAGCAACGTGGGCACCGTCACTCGGTATGCCCGTTCCGAGAATCGCCGGTTGGGGATCGGGAACAGGATCTTGCCGGCCATGCCCTGCTGGCGGGCCCGGGCCACCATGAAGCGCGTCAGCGTGGCGTTGTCGGAGAAATCGGCGCCGCCGGTCAGCACTTCCTCACCCACATTCGGATCTGCGAAGAGCACCTCGGCGAGCTGGTAGGGGAGCATCGCAAAGATGTCGGGAATCGGGTGATCACCCAGCCACATCCCCGCGGGGCACAGCAGGGCCATCCGGCCTACTGACTGGGGTGCCAGGGCCGCCATCTCGGCGGCGATCATGCCGCCCATCGAGTGGCCCATCAGGTGCAGCTCGCCGATCCCCGAGCCTGCGCCCGAATGTGGGAGCAGGCCCATCTCGGTGGCTACGTCCCAGCCGTGCAGTGCGAAGTCCTGCATGTCGGACAGGCGGTCCTCGTCGCCGTGCTCGCTCCATGCGGGCCACACCGGTGCCACCACGCGCAGGCCGGCCGCGGCCAGGCTGTCGAGCACGGGCTCGCCGGGCAGCCATCCGCCGGCGCCGTGCAGCGCCAGCACGGTCGCCGTGCCAGCAGACGCTCCGCCTGCGGGCTCGTAAACGCGCACCGGCGCAGTCACTGATCGCCGGGTCGTGATGAGAACCTCTTCAAAGGTCGGCGCGGGTGCAGTGTCGGTGGCGCTCATGCCACCGGGCCCTTGGGCGCCTCGGGATAGCGGCGAGCGTCAGCCATCGTGTCCTCGGGACGCACCCGGTCGTCCATCGGCTTGCACCACCAGTCGGGGGCGTCGGCGAACTCGTCGCCCCAGATGCCGCGCAGGCCCGGCATCACTTTCTCGGCGAACAGCTGGCTGGAGTAGCGGGTCTTCCAGTCGGGCATGTTGCCCATGTGCAGCAGGCAGAACACCGTGCCGACGCGCAGCCGCTTGATCATGTCCTCCATGCGTTCGCGCACGGTGTCGGGTGAACCGGCGATGACGTAGCCGCCCTCAACCAGGTCCTTCCAGGTCAGCCGCTTGAACAGCTCTTGGTTCTCCTTGCGGAACTGGTCCAGCTTGCCGGCCTGGATGGTCTTGACCGTCCGGTAGCCGGGCGGGTCGGCGAAGCCCGGGAACACGTGCAGGCAGCGGTTGAAGAAATACAGCATGTGCTCGCTGTAGAGCTCCTCCGCCTCGGCGTCGGTGGCTGCCGTGCAGATGATCTGCGCGAACCCGGCACGGCCCGGCGACATGGATTTGTTCGTCTCCTCGACACGGTTCCAGTACCCGTCCATCAGCGTCTGGCCGGCCAGGTAGCCGTTGAAGCTCAGGTACGAGTAGTTGTAGTCGTTCTCGAGGCAGAAGTCCCACGTCTCGATGGAACCGCCGCCGGGGATGTAGATCGGCGGGTGGGGCTGCTGGATCGGCTTTGGCCAGCAGTTCACGTAGCGCAGCTGGGTGTACTTGCCGTCGAAGGCGAACACGTCTGGATTGGTCCACGCCTCCATGATCAGGTCATGGGCCTCGTAGTACTTCTCGCGGGTCAGCGCCGGGATCTGCCCGTAGGTGAAGTTGGTGTCCATCGGTGTGCCCACCGGGAACCCGGCCACCAGCCGCCCGCCGCTGAGGCAGTCGAGCATGGCGAACTCCTCGGCTACCCGGTGCGGTGGGTTGTACAGGGCGATCGAGTTGCCGATGACGCAGATGGCGGCCTGCGAGGTCCGCCGGGCCAGGCCGGCAGCGATGATGTTGGGGCTCGGCATGATGCCGTAGCCGTTCTGGTGATGCTCGTTGACACCTATGCCGTCGAAGCCCAGCTCGTCGGCGAATTCGAGCTGGTCCATGTACTCGTGGTAAACGCCGTTGGCGCGCTCGGGGTCGAACAGTGAGCCGTCGATATCGACCCATACAGACCGGTGCTCGGTCTTGAAGTCGTCGGGCAGGTCGGGCCATGGCATGAGGTTGAACCAGCAGAACTTGACGGTCATGCAGGGGCTCCTTCGAGGATCGAGTTCGGACGAGACAGTCTCAGACGAAAGGGTTGCAGGCGAGCCAACAGTCTGGGCTATCGGCGCGTGACGCGGACCGGCAGGTAGGTGTAGCCGTGGATGAACGAGGAGAGCGAGCGCTGGGGCTCAGCCTGGACTTCGATTCGCTCGAAGCGCGGCAGGATCTCCTCCCACAAAACCCTCAACTGCAGCTCGGCCAGCCGACTGCCGAGGCAGTAGTGAAAGCCGTAGCCGAACGAGAGGTGACTGGCGGCATTGTGACGCTCGATGTCGAGGTCGTCGGCGTTGTCGCCGAAGACCTCCTCGTCTCGATTGGCCGAGACGTACCACATCAGGACCTGATCGTCCTTGCGGATCTGCTTGCCGCCGATCACGCAGTCGGCGGTGGCGGTGCGCCGCATGTAGGCCAGCGGCGTCTGCCAGCGGATGATCTCCGGCACGAAGCCGGCGATGAGATCGGGGTTCGCGTTGAGCTTGTCGTACTGATCGGGGTACTTGTTGAGGGCGTACACGCTGCCTGACATGGTGTTGCGCGTCGTGTCGTTGCCGCCGACGATCAGCAGGATCAGATTGCCGAGGTGGGCCGCGGCGGGCAGGTGACTCGTGGCTTCGCCGTGCACCAGCATCGAGATCATGTCGTTGCCGGGGTTCGTCCGCCGCTCCTCCCAGAGCCGCTCGAAGTACGGCAGGCAATCGGAGAACTCCTCGCGCCGCTGGGCGCTGGTCTCGACGATGCCCTCCGGACCGGGGATGGTGGTCACCAAGTCGGACCAACGGGTGAGCTTTCGCCGGTCCTCCAGCGGGAAGTCGAACAGGGTCGCCAGCATCAGCGTGGTCAGCTCGACCGACACCGTGTCGACCCAGTCGAACGTCTCGCCCTCAGGCAGGGAGTCGAGCACCTTCGTCGCGCGTTCCCGGATGAGCCCCTCGAGGTTCCGCAGGTTGGTGGGGGCCATCATCGGCTGGACGGTGCGGCGCTGGCGCCGGTGCTCGGGCGCGTCCATGGTGATGAACGAGTTCAGGGGCGTCGTCGGAGGCAAGTCAGTGTCTGCGGGCGGTCCGACGGTGATGCCGTGGGCCGAGCAGAACGTCTCGTCGTCGCTCTCCACCTCGCGGACGTCGGCCCACCTCGTGACCGACCAGTAGCGTCCCGCCGATCCCAGCTCGTTGAAGTGGACGGGATCTTCCGCTCGCAGCCGTGCGAAGTGATCGTGCCAGCGATCCTCGCGGAACAGGTGAGGATTCAGCGGGTTGATCTCATCGATGCCGAGCTCGGCTGCAGGCGGGACACCCGCACCGAACTGCGCCTGTTCCCGATCGGGATTCACCGCGCCGCCGGCCCGCCATGCCTCCCGCTCTGCCTCTGTTGCCGTTGCCATGTCGTTCACCCCCGCATGAGGATTCAGCCGCGTCGAACCCGGAGGCATCGACGACCGGTCCGTCAACTTTAGGGGGACGGCTCGCGGGGCAGCCCGAGCACTCGCTCGCCGATGATGTTGCGCTGGATCTCGCTGGTGCCGCCCGCGATGCGCATTCCCGGCGCATACAGGAATGCCTCAGTCTCGTCCGACGCCAGCATCGCGTCGGCACCGCGGAGTCCCGCTCCTGCGGCGACCTCGTCGTACCCGAGTTCGCTGTTTGCCAGTTTGGAGACAGGCGCCATGCGCGGATCGGCACCGTGCAGTTCCATGAGCGCCGCCAGCGCGCCGCCCCGAGCGAGCAGATCGGCGAGCGATTGCCGACCCAGCGGTCCGGCATCGCCTGCCGCATCGATCATCTTGGCGAGGCGTTTGCGGAGGCTGATGACGCCAGAGGAGCCGGCACCCCCGCGCTCGTCCTCCAGCACCGCCATGGCTACGCCCCAGCCACCGCCGCGCTCGCCCAGCAGTGCGTCTGCGGGCATCGCTACCTCATCGAAGAAGACCTCGCAGAACTCGCTGTCGCCGGTCATCTGGCGGATAGGTCGCACCTCGATACCGGGCAGGGTCATGTCCAAGAGGAAGAAGCTGATGCCGCGGTGCTTGGGAGCCTCCGGCTCGGTGCGGGCCATCAAGATGCCGTACTCGGCGAACTGTGCGTTCGAGGACCACACCTTCTGGCCGTTCAGCACGAAACGGCTGCCATCGGGCACTGCTGCAGTGGTGAGTCCACCCAAGTCCGAGCCGTTCCCGGGCTCGCTGAACAGTTGGCACCACAGCATCTCGCCCGTCAGGGTCGGCCGCAGGAACCGCTCGCGCTGGGCATCAGTGCCCGTGCGCATGATTGCCTCACCGGCCAGCACGATCCCCTGCAGGTTCAGGTAGGGAGCAACGCCGGCCCGCTCGCACTCCTCCATCCATACCCCGGTGTGCGCCCTGCTCAACCCGCGGCCGCCGTATTCCGTCGGCCAATGCAGCCCGGCCCAGCCGTGGTCGAAGCAGAATGCCTGCCATCGGCGCGCATGATCGTGCAGTGCGGGCACCAAGATCGCGCCGTACGCAGGGCAAGCCTCGCCGGCCGCGACAGCATCCTGCAGGAACGCCGCCGTCGAATCTCTGAACGTCTCGAGACTCTCGGGGGCCGGCGTGCCTGCAGAGGTGGCAGCGGCGCTCATGGCGCTCACCGTAGCCGTGACCGCGCACGCGCGGCCGAAGGCCGCCGCTCGCCATGCCGGGCGCGGCCGCAGTCGTAACATCGCTGCCATGGGCGAACTCGACCACACCGATCCAGCGCTGACCAACGAGACCATCGAGTTGTTGCAGCAGCTGATCCGCAACGCCTGCGTCAATGACGGGACCGTCGAGTCAGGCGAGGAGGTTCGCAACAGCGACCTGTTGGAGACCTTCCTGGAAGGAGCTGGCGTCGATGTCGAGAGCTTCGAGTCCGAGCCAGGGCGCCGGTCGCTCGTGGCGCGCATCTCGGGCACCGATCCTGCCGCGCCGAAGTTGTGCCTGATGGGCCACACCGACGTCGTGCCGGTCAATCCAGAGGGCTGGAGCCGGGATCCGTTCGGCGGCGAGCTGGTGGACGGCGAGGTGTGGGGACGCGGCGCCGTCGACATGCTCAACCTCACGTCGTCGATGGCAGTGGCATTCCGTCACATCGTCCGCAGCGGCTACCGCCCCAAGGGCGACGTCATCTACTTCGGCGTTGCCGACGAGGAGGCGGGCGGCACCTACGGCGCCAAGTGGATGGCGGAGCACCACTGGGACGCCATCGAATGCGACTACGTGCTCACCGAGTTCGGCGGCATGCCGAACCACACGCCACAGGGCACCAAGATCACCCTCGCGGCGGGCGAGAAGGGCATCGGCTGGCGGCGCCTCACCGTGCGCGGCACGCCCGGTCACGGTTCGATGCCCTTCGGCACCGACAATGCGCTGATCAAGGCGGCCGAGATCGTGCGTCGCATCGCTGAGTACCGCCCAGCGCCCCAGCTCACCGAGATGTGGCAGCACCATGTCTCGACATTGAGGGTCGACGACGAGACCCGCGAAGCGTTGCTCGACCCGGCCCGCGTCTACGACGCCGTGGCCGGCATCGACTCGCCGGGCCTCGCTCGCCATCTGCACGCATGCAGCCACACCACCTTCAGCCCGAATGTCGTGGGCGGCGGCAACAAGACCAACATCATCCCGGACAAGGTGGAGATCGAGGTCGACATCCGCACCGCACCCGGCGATCCCGTCGAGGTGAACGAGCATCTGCGGGCGGCACTCGGGGAGCTGTTCGACGAGGTCGAGATTGAGCATCTCCACGACGATCCGGCCAGCTCCTCGCCGACCAACACGCCGATGTGGCAGCTGCTGAGCGAGCTCGTGGCCAAGGCGCACCCGGGCGCTCCCGTGATCCCGCAACTGATCGTGGGCGCGACCGATGCCCGTTTCTTCCGCCTGAAGGGCGCCGTGGCCTACGGGGCGGGCCTGTTCAGCAACCGCGTCAACTCCAACGACTTCATGCTGCGCTTCCACGGCAACGACGAGCGCGTCGATGTCGATTCGCTGGCGCTCAGCACCCAGCTATGGATCGACGTAATCCAGAATCTCGGCGACGCGGCAAACCGCTAGTCGCTGATGTCATAGCTGCGGAGGCGGCGGAGAATTCTGCGACGTTGCGACCTGCTGGATCGCTGGTCGCAGAATTCTCTGCCGCCTCCGCAGCGGGTGCACCTTCCGGCGTTGCGCCTAGCCCGTGCAGGCCACCCGTGGCTCGATGTGCGGGAGACGCCCGGCCCGCAGCGAGATCACCGCACCGGCTTCGTCCACTTCCCACACCACCCGCTTGTCGATGTCGGGCGCGTCGACCGGCACGTACTGGATCGCTGAGAGTCCGGGCCCGTCTTCGATCCTGTCGCCGAAGGCTTCGATGATCTCGCTCCGGGTTGAGCCGATGCCGTAACCCGAGATCGTCGTGATCGGCCCGGATTCGATGTCGACACGGACGATCTCAGCGTTGACGGCCAGGAACCGGACGCCCTCGGGACCGTTCTGGACCGTGTAGTAGCGGCATGCGTCAGAGCCGCCCGGCACGGCGATCAGCAATGCGCCAGCGGCCGTCCGGGCATCTTCGAGCGTGTGACCGATCTGCACCGGGCCCAAACCCGCCGTCGACAGCTTGGATTCCACCGTCACGTCGGGACCCGCTGGCTCATCTTCGGACATGTCGTCGCCGGCGGCTGTCGTTGTCGGCGCGGCCGTCACGACCGTGCCGCTGTCGGAACCCGTGTCCGACATCATGGCCTCGTCAGCGGCCGTCGTAGTGGTCGCATCCGTTTCGTCGTCGCTCAGCAGACCGCACGCGCTGATCAGCGTCGCAGCGGCCAGCGCTGCCGCAAGCGCACGCCAGCGTTTGGCGTTGCCCTGCGGCGCAGCCTCTTGGCGGGAGTCGAGTTGGTGCACGGCAGTCGCCCTTCCAGTCACAGCCCTCTGGGGAGTCGGCATCCATTCGAGAGTACCGAAGCCAGCACCGCAGCGCGGAGACAACGGCGGTCGGCAGTGCTGCTGGCCTAGGCTCGACGTCGGAGACTCGCAGACGGAGGGGAGCGCCTGATGTCCCACGACACAGTCATTCGAGGCGGTTTGGTGGTCGACGGGACCGGCAGCGATGCCACGGTCGCTGACGTGGCCATCGACGGCGAGAGGATCACCGCAATCGGCACGGTGGAGGCGCCGGGACGCTCGGAGATCGACGCTGCCGGCAAGGTCGTGACGCCTGGCTTCGTCGACATCCACACCCACCTCGATGCGCAGCTCGCCTGGGACCCCATCGGCTCGAGTTCGTGCTGGCACGGTGTCACTTCGGTCGTGATGGGCAACTGCGGGGTCACGTTCGCTCCGGTGAAGACCGATGACATCGAGTACATCGCCGAAGTCATGGAGTCCGTGGAGGACATCCCGAAGCAGTCGATGATGCAGGGCCTGCCGTGGGACTGGCGGTCCTACGGCGAGTACCTGGCGTTTCTGGACCGCATGCCCAAGGGACTCAACGTCGGCGGCATGGTCGGGCATGTCGCAGTCCGCTGGCACACGATGGGACCCGACAGCCTCGATGAGCGCCCTGCGTCGGAATCGCAGGTCGCGGCCATGTGCGAGTTGGTGGACGAGGCGATGGGGTCGGGCGCGTTGGGTTTCTCGACCTCGCGCACGCTGCTGCACCGCACCCCCGACGGGCGCCCCATCCCGGGCACGTTCGCAGACGACAACGAGTTGTACGCCTTCGGCGACGTGCTGGGCCGCCACGGCCGGGGCGTGTTCGAGTCCGCGCCGCGCTTCGAGGCCGCCGGGCCCGACTTTGCCGGAGGCCGCCACGAGATCGAGGTGCTCGGCGAGATCACGCGGCGCAGCGGACAGCCCAGCACCTTCGGCCTCGTGTACTCCGCTCGCAAACCGGAGATGAGCGATCTGGTGCTCGGCTATGTCAGCGAGCAGAATGCCGCCGGCGCCAAGCTGCGCCCGCAGACCACCTGCCGCGCCATCGGTGTCGTGCTCGGAATCCAGCACCGCACGCCGTGGGACCGCGCGGGCGAGACGTGGCGGTCGCTTCGCAACCTCGACGTCGCCGGACGCCTCGAGGCCATCCGAGACCCTGCCACCCGTGCAGCCCTCGTGGCTGAGGCCAACTCGTCCGACGCCAACTCCACGGGCATGGCGAACTCGCTCGTCGACCTCAGCAGGCTGTACCTGCTCGACGCCGTCAACCCGAATTACCGGATCGGGCCCGACGGCACGCTGGAGGCACAGGCTGCGGCTGCGGGCGTGTCCCCGGTGGAGCTGTTCCTGGATGCGACCGATCGCTCCGACGGAACGGTGATGCTGAGCCTGCCAGTGCTGAACCAGGACTTCGATGCGATCGAGCGGATGCTGAGCCACGACGCCATCGTGATGGGACTCGCTGACGCGGGGGCCCACGTCGGGCAGATCATGGACTCCAGCCAGCCCACGTTCTTCCTGAGCCACTGGGTGCGGGACAACGGGTTCTTCTCGCTGCCCGAAGGCGTCCGCCGGATCACTTCAGACACAGCGGATCTGTTCGGGCTGGTCGACCGGGGGCGCCTTGAGGCCGGCCGATTCGCCGACATCAACATCATCGACGTCGACCGCCTGTCGCTGTCGGGCCCTGAGTACGTGTACGACTTCCCCGGCGGCGCGGGCCGCTACATCCAGCGAGGGGCCGGCTACGACGCCACGCTGGTGAACGGGCAGGTGTTCATGCGCGACGGCGAGCACACCGGCGCGCTCGCCGGCCGCACCCTGCGCTCCACTGACTAGTGCGAGCGCTGTTCTTTGCGAGCGCCAAGGCTTCGCTGGCGCTCACCCGATAAGACGGTCGCAATAGTCAGTAGGGTCGGCGCCTTATGGCTGCTGCACCTGCAATGAACATCAACACCGATGCGATCTGGCGTGTCACGCTCGACACGTCGAAGGGCCGCATCGTCATGGACCTGGACCCTCAGCTCGCCCCAGGGACGGTGAACAACTTCGTCAATCTGGCCCAGGACGGCTACTACACAGGGCTCACCTTCCACCGGGTTGTGCCCGAGTTCGTCATCCAGGGCGGCTGTCCGGAGGGCTCAGGCCGTGGCGGCCCGGGGTACCGATTCGCCGACGAGCCTGTGAAGGGCGAGTACACGCTGGGAGCAGTGGCCATGGCGAATGCGGGGCCGGACACCAACGGCAGCCAGTTCTTCATCTGCATCGATGACTGCCGCGCCAAGCTGCAGCCTGCTTACAACCTTTTCGGCTACGTCACCGAGGGAATGGACGTGGCGCTCGCGATTGCGGTCGGCGACACCATGGACACCGTCACCGTGGAAGAGATGCCTCGCAACTAGCGCGAGTAGCGTGGCCGCGGCGGTGTCTGCGCCGATGCCACTGGACGCATCGGCACGAGCGAGGAGGACCCGGATGAGCGGCCAGACCAATGACACGGTTCTGTACGAGGTTGACGACGGCGTGGCGGTCGTCACGCTGAACCGTCCTGAGCGCCTGAACGCGTGGACTGGCGAACTGGGCACTGGCTACTTCGACGCTCTCGACCGTGCGGCGGCCGACCCGGATGTTCGGGCCATCGTGGTGACGGGGGCAGGCCGGGGATTCTGTGCCGGCGCCGACATGGACAACCTGCAGGGGATCTCCAGCGGCCAGGGCGAGGGCACCGACGAGGATGCCCCGCGACTGCGTGCCGAGCGGCACGACTACGCATTGACCATTCCCAAGCCGGTCGTAGCGGCGATCAACGGAGCATGCGCTGGACTGGGCTTCGTCCACGCCATGATGTGCGATGTCCGCTTCGCCGCTGAGGGAGCCAAGTTCACCAGTGCATTCGCTCGCCGAGGCCTCATTGCCGAGCACGGTGTGTCGTGGATGCTGCCCCGGGTCGTCGGACCCTCGCATGCATTGGACATCCTCATGTCCGGCCGCGTCTTCCTGGCGGAGGAGGCCAAGGACATGGGCGTCGTCAGCAGGGTCTTCCCGCGTGAGGACTTGGTGTCCGAAGCGGTCAGCTACGCACGCGATCTCGGCCGCTACAGCGCGCCGTGGTCGATGGCGCAGATCAAGCGGCAGGTGTGGGGCCAGCTCGACGAGGCACGCAGCGATGCGCTCGAGGAGTCGAACGCGATCATGCGCGAATCGCTGCAGCGACCCGACTTCAAGGAAGGCGTGCAGAGCTTCGTCGAACAGCGCGATCCGAACTTCGAGCCAGTCGTCGCCGACTCCTGATCGATCGCCCGGCCAGGGCCGGCGATGAACGACACGCTCGTCGCGTTCGCCGTCCTGGCTTGGCTGGCGTACCTCGCCAGCCGCCTGCTGGCACGCCACCACCTGCCAGAGCTGGTCG
The DNA here is from genome assembly GCF_965208555.1 of Candidatus Poriferisodalis sp. Lineage (GTDB taxonomy): Bacteria > Actinomycetota > Acidimicrobiia > Acidimicrobiales > Poriferisodalaceae > Poriferisodalis. Next base: position 3,255,700 of record NZ_OZ242342.1, read on the forward strand.
CCTTCCTCATCGTCGGTGCTCTGCTCGGTCCGTCCGGGCCCGTACCGTTCATACAGCTGATCGACGAGCCGTCGCTCAACGCGCTGCGACCCGTTACCGAGGTGGCGCTGGCGGTGCTCATGTTCGTCATCGGCGAGCGCGTCTCAGTACGGGCGCTGCGTGCCGCCCGTTGGACGCTGACGACCGGCGTCATCCAGTTCGCGCTGAGTGCGATCGCGGTGTTCTGGGTCACCAGCCGGCTCGGAGCGGACCGCCCGGTGGCGCTGATCCTCGGAGCGCTCGCAGGTGCGGGAGCCCCGATGACCATCGCGCACATCGTCTCGTCGGTACGTGCCCGCGGCAGCTATCCCACGGGAATCGTCGGCACCCACGCAGTGTCAGACGCGCTCGCGACTACCACCTTCGCGGCAGTGCTGCCGATTGCGCTGTTGCTCTCTGACGAAGCAGCCGATGTCGGCGGCGCGATCTTGAACTTTGTCCAGCTCGGCATCGGCGGCGCGGTGCTGGGGCTGATTCTCGGCTGGTTCATCTCGCGGCTCGGCTTCCAGATCGAGACGTCCGGCGAGCTGCTGCTCTTCGTGCTCGTGCACATCGTCATCGCTTGGACCATTGCCGGATTTGTCGAGATCTCGTTGCCGCTGGCGGCTCTCGTCGCCGGTGCCACGGCAGCGACCGTTTCGCCGCAGGCGTTCTCGGTGAGTCTGTTCCGGACCATCAAGACGATCGAACAGCCGCTCTACCTGATGTTCTTCGCGTTGGCCGGAGCCTCAATCCACCTCTCCGATGTCCCCAAGGTCGGGTTGGTCGGCGTTGCCTACATCGTGGTGCGGGTGGCAGCCAAGATCGTCGGCGGCCTCGTCGGCGGCCTCACCGGAGGCCTCGGCTGGCGGCGATCGTTCGGGCTGGGAGTCAACCTGACGCCGCAGGCCGGCGTGGCCGTCGGCCTCGCCGTCATCGCGTCAGAGAGCCTCAGCGACGTGGGCTCGGACGCAGGTGTCGAGGCGGCCACCGTGGTACTGGGCGCCGTGGTGCTGTTCGAGCTCATCGGTCCGCTGCTGGTCGCCCGTGACCTGCGCGGCTGGTCGTCGGAAGAGGACCCCAACGGTGCGGTGCCGGAAGAGTTCGAGCTTCCGGCTCGGGTGCTGGTCGCCGCCCCGGTTCCGGTGGACCTGCCCGAATGGCTGATCGACCAGGCCGCACGCTGGCGCTCGTCGCTGGTCGTGCTGATGCCGGGAGAGCGTGATGATCCCCATACCGCCAAAATCGGCGAGCGATGCGGGAGCCGTGATGTCGACTTCGAGTTTCGCTCGCTGCGCAGCGAGAGCTTCACGGGAGCAGTGGTGCGTTCGCGCAGCCAGCACCAGGCAGACCTGGTTGTGCTGTTTGCGCCGCGACCGCCGGCGGGCGCATCGCGCCTCGTGCTGTTGCCGGCCGAGCGGATTGCGCGTCAACTGCCGGTGCCGGTGCTGACCTTCCCGCTGAACCAGTCTGATGCCGAGTCCGAATCTGCTGATCCTGGATCCGGGCGCGTGCCACGGCCCCGCCGCCTGCCGTGGCAGAACCCTGGACGCAGCGAGTGAGCGAAGGGTCTGGGCACTCGCCGCGGGACGATTCGCCGGGAGCTGGCGAGGACCTCATCGCTGCCGCCCGCGACATCGCCGCTGCCGCTGGGTCGCTCACGCTGCGGTGGTTCGGCCGGCGAGACCTCGGTGTCACCTGGAAGCGCGACGGCACCGAGGTCACGGAAGCCGACCGCGCAGCAGAACGCCTGGTCCGAGACCGGATCGGCCGGCAGTTTCCCGACGATGCGATCTTCGGTGAGGAAGAAGGCGGTTCGATCCGGCCCGACGGCCGGACGTGGATCGTCGATCCCATCGATGGCACCCGAGGCTTCGTGCGGGGCGTCCCCCTGTATGCGACCCTCGTGGCGCTGGTGGATCCCTACGGTCCCCTAGTGGGTGTCATCGACCTGCCGGTGCTCGGGCACACGCTCGCCGCCGGGAGGGGCACCGGCTGCTGGCTCGGCGACCACCGCTGCTCGGTGAGCGATCACCCCGACCTCAGCGGAGCGCTCGTCAACACCTCGGATTACAACACGTTCGAGCAGTCCCAGTTCGAGGCACTGCGCTCGGGCGGCGCGATGATGCGCACATGGGGCGATGCCTATGGCTACTTCCTGGTGGCGACCGGGCAGGCTGAGGCCATGATCGACCCGGTGTGCGAGACCTGGGATCTGGCGCCGATGCCCGTGATCATGGCGGAATCCGGCGGGCGCTTCACCGATGTCGCGGGTCGGCCCGAGTATCGCAACCGCAACGGGGTCGCCACCAATGGGCTGCTGCACACCGCAGTTCTGGACGCAATGGCTGCCCGGCAGGGGGGTGATCATGGCGAGTGAGGCCCGGCGCAGGGCGGAACTCCGGTTGCCCGAACGCGACAGGATGCCGCGCTGGGTGCCGCGCGCCATCGGCCTGCTCATGGCAGCAGTGGTCGGCCTCGCGACTGCGGCGTGGCTGCTCGACAAGCTCCGCAGCCTCTTGGTGGTGCTGCTGGTGTCGCTGTTCCTGTCGTTTGCCATGGAGCCGGCGGTCAACTGGCTGGCCGGCAAGGGCTGGAAGCGCGGGCTCGGTACTGCAGCCGTCTTCGGGTTGTTTGCCCTGCTCGCCGCCGGGTTTGCGGCGGCCATGGCGTCAGTGCTGGCCGATCAGATCCTCAAGCTCATCGACGCAGCTCCCGGTTATCTGGTCGACATCGAACGCTGGGTTGACGAGCAGTTCGGCATCCAGATCAACACCGACGACCTGAGAGCACAGTTCACCGCGGGCGGCAGCGCAGCATCGCTGCTCGGCGATGTGGCGGGCAACCTGGTTTCGGTCGGCTCGACTGCGGTGAATGTGGCAGTGCAGATGCTGACCGTGGTGCTGTTCACCTTCTACCTGGTGGCCGACGGACCCCGCCTGCGTCGCCTGCTGTGCTCCGTGCTGAACCCGCGCCGACAGGCTGCAGTGCTGCGGGGCTGGGAATTGGCCATCGACAAGACCGGCGGCTACATCTACTCGCGCACGCTGCTTGCACTGGCTGCCTTCCTGGTCCACTGGGCGGCCTTTGCCATCATCGGCGTGCCGTTCCCCGTCCCGCTGGCGATGTGGGTGGGCGTGCTCTCGCAGTTCGTGCCGGTAGTCGGCACTTACCTGGCGGGCTTGCTGCCGCTGCTGATCGCCCTGCTGGACGAGCCGATCACCGCACTCTGGGTGGCGATTGTGGTGCTCGCGTACCAGCAAGTCGAGAACTACCTGCTCGCGCCACGCGTGACCGCTCACACGATGAACATCCATCCCGCCGTGGCATTCGGCTCGGTTCTCGTGGGCGCCGCGTTGCTGGGATCAGCCGGTGCGCTGCTGGCTGTGCCGGCAGCGGCCACGATTCAAGCGTTCGTCTCGACCTACATCAAGCGGCACGAGCTCATCGAATCCGACCTCTTCGAGTCGCACGAAACAGATCCGGACGAGGCGGCCGAGCCCGACGCTGCCGATGAGCCCGCGCCTGGTGACTCCTCTGGTGCTCAAACTCTCGACGCCGGCGCGAAGCCTGAATCCGACACGCCGCCGGCGGGTTGAGGTGCATTCACCTTTCCGGTGCCGGTCACCAATGGCCGCTGGGGGGCTGAGACCACGGTGCGATGTAGTCGAGCGGATCGACGGCGGCGCCTCCGAGCCGCAGTTCGAACTGCAGGTGGGGCCCGGTGACTGCGCCCGTGGCGCCGAGCCGGCCGATGCGCTGGCCTGCGTCCACATCGTGCCCTGCGCGCACGCTGACGCTGCTCAGGTGCGTGTACACCGTCGCCACCCTTGCGCCATGGTCGATGACGACCGTGCGTCCGTATGCCGCGAAGTCCCCGGTCGCCACAACCGTTCCCGAGCCGGAGGCCAGGACGGGCACCCGCCAGCGCCGCTCCCGGTCGACCAGGTCGACGCCGGTGTGCGGCAGCCAGCGTCTGCGCAGCGGGTGAAAGCGGTTCCCGAACGCCGAGGTCACCACCGGGTCGGTGAGCGGCATGCGAAGTTCGCCGAAGAGCGGGACGCGCAGCGGCTCGCAGCCCTGCGCTGTTGTGATGACGGTGGCGATCCAGTCGTCGTAGATGAGTGCGCCCTCGACTGCGGGGCCCAGGTACGGCGGCACAGGCAGCGCCGGCTCGGGGAAGCAGGCGTTGAGGTGGAGGTTGGGGCTGGGCAATTCGATGGGGAGATCGGTGGCCTGAGCATCGGGGATGACGGAAACAGTGAGGCCGACGGCGAGTGTGACGGCGGTCAGGGCGCGCCGCGGCCGTCCGGCCCACCGGCAAACACCCTGCCAGAACGCGCTCACGCCGCGCCTCCCCCCTTCAGGCGCCCCGGAAAAGGAAGAATTTTAATTCATTTCAGTCATCCAGTTCAGCCAAATGCCGAAATCGGCAGTTGGCAGACGTGACGATCCTCGTCGACGACGCTCGCTGGCCCTGGCGTGGCCGCCGCTGGGCGCATCTCGTCTCCGACCAGAGCTACGACGAACTGCACGAGTTCGCAGCGCGCATCGGCAAGCGTCGCGCCGCCTTCCAGGGCGACCACTACGACGTCGATGAGACCGAGCGAGAGCTGGCGCTGCGAGCGGGTGCAGTGGCGGTGAACAGCCGCGAACTGGTGTCGCGGCTGCGGGCGGCGGGGCTCAGAAGACCTCGAGGTGTTCCATCACCGCGTCGATGAAGCCGAAGTTCTTCGGCGTGGCGAAGTGATCGCAGCCTCGCAGCTCGGTAAATGAGGCATCTGCCAATGCGTCGAGCAGCGGGTCTGCCGGTCCCGCGAAGTCCTCAGTGCCCAGCACCACCCGCACCGGATGGGTGATGCGCGCGAATTCGGGATCTCCGAGCGGAGCGTGCTTGCGGCGCATGAACGCAGCCAACGCCTGGCCGTCCTGATCAGGCTCGGCGGCATAGCGGGCGAAGGTCTGCGCATGCACATCATCGGCCTCGGCTTCGCCGGACACGCCGCGCGCGATGCGTTCGGCCTGCTCGTCGTCGCGTTCGAACAGGTTGCGGCCGACACCTGAGACCACCAGGCGGCCGAAGCGCTCAGGCGCCATGGCCGCCATGACCAGCAGTGTGCGCGACCCCATGGAGAACCCGACGCCGTCGACTTCTTGTTCGCCGACCTCCGCAGCGAGTCGCTCGACGAGCTTGGCCTCCATGTCGGCATACCCCGCCGGGTCATGGTGCTTGGGCGCTGAGCCGTGCCCGGGCAGATCCCACGCGATCACCTCGCGCCCGCCGTCGGTCAGCAGATCGATGATGCCAGTCGGCTGCCAGGTGCTCGCCACCGAGCCGGTGAAACCGTGAAGCAGGAGCACGGGGTTCGCCATGCCGGGAAGTCTGGCAGAGCGGTGACATACCCTGCATCAGCGACGAGAGGTTCCGCCGACATGAGCACGACGACTGCACCGCCTATCCGGATCGCCAACTGCAGCGGTTTCTTCGGGGATCGCCTCGCTGCCGCCCGTGAGATGGTCACGGGCGGCCCGATTGATGCGCTGACGGGGGACTGGCTCGCTGAGCTGACCATGCTGATCCTGTCGCGCATCGCAGCCAAGCGGCCCGGAGCCGGCTACGCCCGCACCTTCGTCACGCAGATGGAGGAGGTCATGGGCACGTGCCTGGACAGGGGCATCAAGGTGGTGTCCAACGCCGGGGGTCTGAACCCGTCGGGATGCGCCGACGCGGTCGCCGAGGTGGCGGACCGGTTGGGCCTCAACCCGTCTATTGCCTATGTCGACGGCGACGATCTCACTGACCGTCTGGGGGACTTGATCGCTGCCGGCAACGATTTCGCCCATCTCGACACCGGTCAGCCCTTGGGCGATCTGGCTGATCGCATCGTGACCGCCAACGCGTACATCGGCTGCTGGGGGATCGTCGAGGCGCTGAACCAGGGCGCGGACATCGTCATCACCGGTCGCGCCACTGACGCCGCCGTCGTGGCGGGCCCTGCTGCGTGGCATCACGGCTGGACCCGTGACGACTGGGACGCGCTCGCCGGCGCCATTGTTGCCGGCCATGTGATCGAGTGCGGGGGGCAGGCCACCGGCGGCAACTACAGCTTCTTCACCGAGATCGCCGATATGACCTACCCAGGGTTCCCGTGGGCGGAGGTCGCAGCCGACGGCTCCAGCGTCATCGGCAAGCACGCGAGCACCGGCGGGGAGGTCTCGGTCGGCACGGTCACCTCGCAGCTGCTCTATGAGATCCAGAGCGAGCGTTATCTCAACCCCGATGTCGTGAGCCGGTTCGACACCATCGAGCTGACCCAGATCGGGCGAGATCGGGTGCGCATCGGCGGGGTCCGCGGCGAGCCGGCCCCGCCCACCCTCAAGGTGGCCATGAACTACCAGGGCGGCTACCGCAACCAGATCTCGATCGGTCTGACAGGACTGGACATCGCCGAGAAGGCCGAGCTGATCGAGCGCCAGTTCTGGCATGCGTGCCCCTACAGTCCCGACGATTATGAGACCGTCGTGCGCAAGTTCCTGCCGACGCACAAGGCCGACCCCGGCACCAACGAGGAAGCCGTCGCCGTCTACAAGATCATCGTGAAGGACCCTGACGAGCGCAAGGTCGGCCGGGCATTCTCCAATGCCGGCACAGAAATCGGGCTGTGCTCCATTCCCGGGATGTTCGGCACCGGCGGAGGCCCGGGCCCCGGCCAGCCCTTCGGCGTGTACTGGCCGGCGCTCGTCGACGCCGAGCAGGTCCCGATGAACGTCGTGGTGGACGGTCGCCGCACGGTGGTCGACAGCACACCGCCCGACCTGTCCGCTGAGAGCGTCGAGGCGGCGACGCCCGAGCGGATCGAGCCTCCCGGGGCACCGACGCAGGCGGTACCGCTCGGAACGCTGTACGGAACTCGCTCGGGCGACAAGGGGCCGAATGCGAACCTGGGCGTCTTTGCCCGCTCGGCCGAGGCGTACTGGTGGCTGTCGGACTTCCTCACCGTGGAGCGGCTCGCGGAGCTGATGCCCGAGGCCGCCGAGCACCGGGTGGATCGGTACGACCTGCCCAACATCTGGAGCCTCAACTTCATCTTCCACGGGCTGCTGGAAGAAGGCGTGGCTGCGTCGACCCGGCAGGATCCCCAGGCCAAGGCGCTGGGGGAGTACCTGCGCGCCAAGGTGGTCGAGATCCCCGTCGCGCTGTTGCCCTAGCCCTCAGCGGTCGAGAGCTCAGCGGTCCTGCAGATCCTGCAGCGCCATGCGGGGGCCGTGGCGCGGCGGAGCCCCGGCGGACTTGGCCAGCGCCTGCACACGGGCCCGCTGGCCGCGGTAGGGCTCGAGCAGCTCCAGCATGCGCTCGTCGTCGCCGCGCCGTTCCCCGGCCAGGTGCCAAGTGACGTAGCTGGGAATCTGGTAGTCGCCGACGATCACCGAGTCGGGATCGCCATGACACAGCAGCACGACGATCGAGGCGGTCCACGGGCCGATGCCCCGGACGCCCTGCAAGCGCTCGCGGGCTTCGGCGGGCGCAAGCCGGGCCACGCCCTCGAGCGTGCCGGCCCGCCGGGCGGCAGCGATGATCGCCTCGGCGCGCCGACGCTCGATGTCGAATCGATGGAACTCGTGGTACGCGAGCGATGCCAGGACATCGGCGGCCGGCGGCAGGCGCAGCGCCTCAGGTGCGGGACCGGGAGGCTTGCGTCCCCAGCGTCGCAGGATGCCCTGCCATGAGTTCTTGGCGTTGAGACCGGGAACCTTCTGCCCGCACACCGTCGGCACGATGTGCTCCCAGACGGTCCCGGTGGCCGTGAGCCGGCGCGCAGGCCAACGCCGGACCCAGCCGGCGACGACGCGATCGGCGGGAATCAGCGCTGCAGGGTCGTCATGAGCGCCGAGCAGAGCGGGCACGCCGGCGACGGCGTCCGCCGCGCCGGGTCCCCATGCCGCGACGTCGGCCGTATTCGCCAGCCGGTTGATGCGCAGCGTCGCCGCGCCGGCGCTGGTGTCCGTTGTGCGCCAGATGGCCGGCCCGTCGTAGAGGACCGGTCCCAGAACGCCCTTGCCGCCGGCACGGCCCAGCGCTCGGCCCGGGTCGAGGGAGAAGCCGAACTCGAAGCGTTGGCGTATGTCGGGCGCGGCGATGCCCGGCGTGGCAACGGCGTCGGTGCCAGACCGCATCACCCGTCCTGTTTAGCGGGTGCGTTGTCTGGCGAGCCGTCTCGTCGTGGAACCCGTTGCCTTCCGCTCTTGTTCGCTTCGCTCACGGGCCGCTCGGGCCCCGGCTTCGCCTGCCGGCTCAGCCTCCGGCGGTCGGCTCGCTGATCACGGGGTTTGTCAGGGTGCCGATGCCTTCGATTGTGATCGCCACCTCATCGCCATCTTTGAGCAGGCCGGGCGGATCCGAGAACGCTCCCACGCCTGCCGGCGTCCCTGTGGCGATGATCGTGCCCGGATCGAGCGTGAACGCCGTGGACAGGTGCTCCACGATCGCGTAGCAGTCGAAGATGAGGTCGTCGGTGTTGGCGTCCTGGCGCACCTCACCGCTCACTTCGGTGACCAGGCGGCACGAATGGGGGTCGAGCGAGTCGCTGGTCACCACCCACGGGCCGCACGGGCCGTGAGTGTCCCATGACTTGCCCATGGTCATGGTGGGGCTGCGGCGCTGCCAGTCACGCACGCTGACGTCGTTCATGATCGTGTAGCCGGCGATGCAGTCCGGAGCCTCCGCCGCCGACACCGCACGGGCGGTGCGTCCGATCACGACTGCCAGTTCGCCTTCGTAGTCCACCATGTCAGGCGCCGCTGCAGGCAGGTGAATGGGGTGGCCCGGCCCCACGATGCAGTTGTGATGCTTGTTGAAGATGATGGGCACCTTCGGCGGCTCGCGGCCGCCTTCAGCCGCATGGGCCCGGTAGTTGAGCCCGACGGCGAGGATTGCGGGCGGACGGCCGACCGGGGACAGCAGCTCAGCCTCGGCGAGCGGCGTCACGCTGCCTGTTGCCAGTGCCTGGACATGGGCCACCAGATCCCCGTCGCTCGAGCCGAGCAGCGACGGCAGATCGGTGTGCTCGGTCTGCAGTGTGACCAACCCGTCATCGGTGACGGTGGCCAAGGCAGGCTGGCCGTCGAGGAGGTGTCGTGCGATGCGCATGCGGCGACGCTACAGCGGAGCCGCTCATGAGACCCAGTGGCGACGCTGCACCGGGGCTGCTGTTGCGGGCATTGTGCCGGAGCCCCAAGAGTGGCACTCTGGCGCTCCATGGCTCGCCATGGCGCCGGGGGCTCATCCCCCGGCGTAGTCGACTCTGTGCTGGACCCCGTCACGGGGCTCCCGGATGTGCGCGTCTTGGCGGTGCTGCTCGACCGCAAGCTGGCACTGGCCCGGCGGGCACTCCAGCCGCTCTCGGTGGTGTTCTTCGAAGTCGACGGCTTCGAGGGGCTCAGCGCCACGCAGGCCCGCGTGGCCCAACGGCTCGCGGCGCGCCTGGTACGCGGCACGCTGCGCGAGTCCGACACCGTCTGTCACTGCGCCGACGGGATCCTGGCTGCCATCCTCGACGACACGCCCCACAGCGGGGCAGTCTGGGCCGCCGATCGGGTGCGCCGCGAGGTGGCCGCCCGCTCGTACCACACCGGCGTCACGCTCTCGATGGGCGTGGCCAGCTATCCCACCCACGCCTTGGAGGCAGGGGATCTGCGCGACCGGGCCTACGCGGCCCTCTTCGTCGCCCGGTCGCTCGGACCTTCCCGGCTCGAGGTGGCCGAGCCGCTGCCGCGCTGAGGTTCAGCAGCCGACAATCAGTAGCCGACAGTGGCTCCGGTGAGCGCCCGGGGATCCGATGCGCCGGCAAGCATGCCGTCGTGTATCTCGATGAGATGCGCGTGTCCGTATGAGTTGTCATGCGGGCCGTCGACGCCCACCCGGTGACCGCGCTGGGCGAGGTCGGCGATGCTGTCGCTGCCTGCCCAGGCCGCGTTGCCTTCGATGTACAGCTGGAGATTGCCGGGATCGGCCCAGGTGTCGAAGCCGGTTCCCTCGGCGGCGCCCCAACGCCAGCGACCCGAGCCGATGGCCGTAGCGGGCTCTTCGCCGAGGCACAGCGCTCGTGCCAGCACTTGCAGCAACACCTGCGGCTGGGCGTCGCCTCCCATGGTCCCCACGACCGAGCGGAGCGATCCGTCGGCGCGCTGGACCAGTGCCGGCGCGAGCGTGTGAGGAGGGCGCCGGCCAGGTCCGTACTCGGCCGGATGGCCTTCGACCAGATTGAAGCCGATGCCGCGGTTGTGCAGGCTGATCCGGTGCGTCGGGGTCCACAGCCCGATGCCCCAGCCTCCCGCATTGGACTGGATCAGCGAGACGCCCATTCGGTCCGCGTCCACGGCCGCGAGGTACATCGTGTCGCCGGTGCCGCTCCCGGCGCCGAGCGCCGCCGCCGCGTCAGGCAGGATCGCGGCGCGGCGAGGTGCGAGGCGCTCCGGCGCAATCAGCGCAGCACCGTCAGCATCGTCCCAGAGCACGGCGGGTCGATCCCAACCGGCCTGCTTGGCAGCTTCGGCCAGCAGGTGGGCGAACAGCGGATCATCGGGGTCTGCGGGCAGGTCCAGCTCGCATGCGATCCATGCGCCGGCGAGCGTGAGGTAACCCTGCGAGTTCGGCGGCACGGTCCACAGACGGTGTCCCCAAGCGTCGGCACGCAGCGGCGTCACCCATTCGGCCTGTGATCGAGCGAGGTCCGCCGCGCTGTACTCGCCGCCGCCCAGCTCGATGAGGTCGCGGCCGAAGTCGCCCCCGTAGTAGGCCTCCCGGCCGCCCTCGACGATCTCCCGCAGGGCAGCGGCGACGCCGGGCCGGGTGACGAGCTCGCCCGGCTGGCCCTGGGGTGAGTAGTCGTCAGTGTTCGCGACGCCGTCGAGCAAGGCAGCAGCGGCGGCGCCATGGAACGAGAGCGGGAAGCCGCTGCTCGCGAGGTCGATAGCCGGGGCAAGCACCTCCGCCAGGGGTGCCTGCCCGAACCGCTCGTGCAGGCTCATCCACCCGTCGACGCAGCCGGGCACTGGCACGCTGCGGATGTCGGAGCGGAAGCGCATGCGGGTGCGGCCCTCGCCGCGCAGAGCCTCGGGATCGGCGCCGCTCCCGGCCCGGCCGCTTGCGTTCAGCGCTGCGGGGGCCGCGCCATCGGTGTGATGGACGAGCGCCCACAGGTCGCCGCCCATGCCGCACATGTGCTGGGTGGTCACGGCAAGCACGGCAGAGGCCGCCACCGCTGCGTCTGCTGCCGAGCCGCCGGCCCGCAGCAGCGACACGCCGGCCTCGCTCGCGAGGTGGTCGACGCTGCACACCATGCCGCTGCGCGCGTACCGGGTAGCAAACGGCACCTGCGGCCGGGACTGACTCATAGCTCGAACCGTAGACGCGGCTGGGAACCAAGGAACGAGCTGTGGAGGGCGCCTGCCCCCTCCACAGCGGGCGCGCGTTGGCTCAGGGCAGCAGGACGTTGGGATTGAGCAGGCCGGCGGGGTCGAGCGCCCGCTTGATGGCCCCGAACGCAGCCAGCTCGGCCTCGCTGCGGTTGAGATGCAGTTGGGAGAGCTTGGCGGTGCCGATGCCGTGCTCGGCTGAGATGCTGCCGCCGAGCTCGGCGACATAGTGCAGCACCGCGCCGTCGACTTCCTGGGCAGGCTCAGACCCACCGGGGCCCAGCACGTTGACGTGCACGTTGCCGTCGCCGAGATGGCCGAACAGCAGCGGCCGGGCGTCGCGGTCGACCGCTCTGATGACGTCGGCGACACCGTCGGTGAACTCGGCGAGGCGAGCGGCGGGCAGCGTCACATCCAGCTTGTGGGGAATGCCCGCAGCGGAGATGGCCTCGGTGACGTTCTCGCGGAATGCCCACAGCCGCTGGCGTGACCCCGGATCGAGCGCCACCGCCGCATCGACGAGGAGGTCGTCCAATTCGGCGACGGCAGCGCCCAGCTCGTCGCTGGGATCGGTGCGCGCGGCAGCCTCCGCGACGAGCCATGCTGCGCCGTCGCCGAGGGTGCCGACAGGAGGGGTGACGCCCAAGTGCTCCGAGACGAGTGCCATGGCCCCGTCGAACACAGCTTCCAGTGCATGCAGGGAGGCGACGCTGCGACGCAGCGCCGCTGCTGCGCTGACTGCATCGGCTGCCGTCCTGAAGGCCAGCAGGGCCGTCGCACGCTCAGGCTGGGTGGGGTGCAGCCGCAGCCGCACCCGCGTGATGATGCCGAGCGTGCCCTCGCTGCCAGCCAGCAGGCTCCCGAGGTCGTAGCCGGTGTTGTCCTTTTCCAGGCCGGCGAGATGGCTCACGACAGTGCCGTTGGCAAGCACCGCTTCGATGCCGACAACTTGAGCGCGCATGGCGCCATAGCGCAGGACGTTGATGCCGCCCGCGTTGGTGGCCACCATCCCGCCGACCGTGGCCGACTCACGCGCTGCCAAGTCCACGCCGACGCTGAGCCCAGACGCGGCGACGTGCGCTTGGGCATCGGTCAGCGTCACGCCCGCACCCAGCGTCACCTGCGACGCGAGCTCGTCCACCGGCTCGCAGGCGGCGAGCCGCCGCATCGACAGCACGGCTTCTCCGGCGAGCGGCACGCTGCCGCCCACGAGGCCCGTGTTGCCCCCCTGGGGCACCACGGCAACGTGAGCCGCCGCCAGCACGCCCATCACGGCGGCGGTCTCGGCGGTGTCGCCTGGCCGGACGACCAGCGGTGTCGAACCGGCGAAGCGGCGGGTCCAGTCGATCGCGTAGCCAGCGGTGATCTCCGGATCGCTGAGCACGTGAGCCGGTCCCACGATGTCCGCCAGCTCGTCCATGACGGCGGGAGCGATCGCGACGGCGCTCATGTGCCGGCCTCGCCGCCGGCGGGCCAGACCCCGCGTTCGGCCATGACCTCGAGCAGCACTCTCGGCTCGTCGGTCATGATGCCGTCGACCCCGATGTCGAGGAGACGGCCCATCTCGACGGGATCGTCGATGGTCCAGATGTACACCGCCACTCCCGCGCGGTGAGCGTGCTGGACGAAGCGGCGGGTTGCAAGCGGGATCGGTCCTTGCCGGAGCGGGATCGAAGCGATGCGTCCCCGGAACGGGCGATCGCGCCGCTGCGGGCGGGTCGTGCCTGAACGTGGTCGCCGGTTGGACCGGGCCCGGGCCCGAAGCCCGGCAGCACTCAGCAGCCTCAGCCGGGCGATCTCGCGTGGGCTGAAGCTGAGGCAGACCGCGTCGCCGAAGGCCTTGTCGAGGCGCTCCAGGCGTTCGTCAGAGAAGGAGCCGACACAGACGCGGTCCAGCACGCCCGGCCCCCTCAGCGCCTCGATGAGCGGTTCGACCGCCGCATCGGCCTTGGGGTCGATGCTGATCCGCACATCGTCGAATGCACCGAGCAGCTCTTCGAGCCGGGGGATCGGCTCGCCGCCCACGCGAGCCACCGACACCTCGCTCCACGTCATCTCCGAGATCCGCCCCGTGCCATCGGAGACCGGTGCGAGCTCGTCGTCGTGAAAGACGGCGAGCACGCCGTCGGCGGTGGCCTGCACGTCGGTTTCCAGGAAGCGGTAGCCGAGTCCGACGGCACCCTCGAACGCGGCCATCGTATTCTGCGGCCACGCAGCACTGCCGCCTCGATGGGCGATCGGCACCGGCCCGGCTTCGTCCAGGAAGGGATGCGCCGAGGTCACAGCGCAAGTATCGCCGCTCGCCTCCCCGCTGCATGGGCCCAGAGCCCCGGGGCTCAGCCTCGGAGATGGAGCGCGGCGCCGTCACCGGTACCGTCACGTCGATGTCAGACGGCGAAGAGGCAGAAGGCCAGTCCGGCAGTCACCTGTCGTCGGCGGACGCGTTCGCCGAGTGGGCGGCCAGCGAGCCGGTGCCGCTCGACCGGGCGGCCTTGGCCATCGCCGCCCACTGCCGGTCGGACCCGGTGGATGAGGCTGCGGCGCTGGCCGAACTGGACCGTCTGGGTGCCTCGGTGCGCGAGCCCACCCCGGACGCTGTCGTCGAGCTGCTCTTCGACCAGGAGGGCTTCGGTCCGAACCGGGATCGCTTCGCAGATCCGGCGAACAGCTACCTGGACCTGGTCGTCTCACGACGGCTCGGCATCCCCATCACGCTTGCCGTGGTCACCATCGAGGTGGCTCGCCGGGCGGGTGTCATGCTGCACGGGGTCGGCATGCCAGGCCATTTCCTGGTCGGCACACCCGAGCCGGAGGCGTTCATCGATGCGTTCGACGGCTGCATCATCGACCGGGCTGGCGCCGCTGCGATCTTCGCTCGCTTCGAATCACGTCAGGCATTCGACGATTCGTTCCTGCAGCCGACACCGCCCGAGGCGATCCTGCTGCGCATGCTGAACAACCTGCGCACGCTGCACCTGCGCCAGCCCGATGCGCCATCGCTGCTCGCCGTTCTGGAGTTGTTGACCAAGCTGCCGGGCTGCCCGCCCGACGAGTTCGTGCGGCTCAGCCAAGCGCTCGCGACGCTGGGACGGCCCGACGAGGGTGCACGAGCGCTGGAAGACGCCGCAGACCGGTTCGACGGCCGTGACGGTGAGCACCTGCGGCACGCTGCGACGCGCCTGTGGGCACAGCTGAACTAGGCCGCCACAGCCCGGGGGCCGGCACCGGCAGCGCGGGCTACAAGCCGATGGCTAGGTCGGGACGGCCCCGCAGGTGGGTGCGTTCGTTGACCGACAGCACGCTGCGGTGGCCGTGACTTGACGCGAACACGCGCGTGACCGAGGTGTAATCCACGTCGAATCTCAAGAACGTGTCCGGATCGAAACCCAGGCACCGCGCCAGATAGGCGTTCACCACGCCGCCATGGCACGCCAGCGCCACCCGCTGGCTGCGGTGGTCGGCGACGATCTGGTCGACGGCGTGGTTGACCGTGGCAATGAACTGCGCGGTGCGCTGGACGTCCCCGAACGAGCCGGTCGCCAACTCGTCCCAGCGCTCCCGGTCGGTCTCCTTGAGCACTTCCATGGGCACGTACGCCGGCGAGTCACGGTCGAACTCGCTCAGCCCGTCGCGCACTGCCGGTTCGAGGCCAGTCGCTTCGGTGATCGCCTGGGCCGTCTGCACTGCCCGGCGCATCGGGCTGCTGTACAACGCATCGATGCCTATCTCGGCGAGCCATCCGGCGACCGCTGCGGCCTGCTGCTGACCGGTTTCCGACAAGGGTGGATCTGCAGGCTGACCGTCGTGCCGCACGACTCGCTCGGGCTGGCCGTGGCGGACGAAGACGAGTTCCACGGCGGGTGACCCTAGAGGCTGTGCGGACTGGCGCAGCATCTGGCGCTGGCGCTGGCGAAATCGATGATGGGGTGCCTTGACGGGAGCGGTACCGTGGTGACACATGGCAAGACGGACCAAGATCATCGCCAGCGTCGGACCAGCCTGCAACGACGAGGCGACCATGACAGCCATGATCGAAGCAGGCGTCGATGTCTGGCGTCTCGGATTGGCGCACGGTTCGCTCGACGAGCAGGTCGAGACGTTCCGGCGGCTGCGCGCTGTATCGGAAGAGTCCGGACGGCATATCGGGATCCTCGTGGACCTGCCGGGTCCCAAGGTGCGCTGCAAGCCGTTCCCCGAGGGCGGCTGCGACGTCGCTCAAGACGCGTTGCTCACGCTCGCCATTGACGGCGACGCCAGCACCGCCGATCGGCTCGTCGTCGACTACGAGGGATTGCTGACCGACGTGGGCCCGGGTGACCGGCTGTCGTTCGGCGACGGCAACGTCGTGCTGGTGGTCGAGGACCGCGCCTCCAACGCCCTCAAGACCCGCGTGCTGCACGGCGGGCACCTCGAAGGCCGACCCGGTCTGCATGTCGACTCGTCCAAACTGCGCATGAGCACGCCGACCCCCCAGGACCTGAAGCTGGCGGACACATTCATCGACCTGGGCACCGACATGGTCGCGCTGTCGTTCGTCCGTTCGGCACATGACATGCGGCGCCTGGGCGTCGAGCCCCATCCGCGCGGCCCGCTGCTGGTGGCCAAGATCGAGACCAATGCTGCTGTGGAGAACCTCGACGGGATCATCGAGTCCTCTTCGGCAGTCATGGTGGCGCGCGGCGACCTGGGTGCGGAGTGCGACATCGAGGAATTGCCTCACTTGCAGAAGCGCATCATCGAGGCCTGCGTCGCTCACGGCCGGCCGGCCATCACTGCGACTCAGATGCTGGAGTCGCTGCTGCATTCGCCCGTACCGACGCGCGCCGAGGCCTCCGACATCGCCAATGCGGTGTTCGACGGCACCTCGGCAGTCATGCTGAGCGGCGAGACGGCGATCGGCCACGATCCGGTGAACGCCGTGCGGACGATGGCGCGCATCACCGAGCGCGCCGACGAGCGTTTCGATTACGAGGCGTGGTGGAACCGGCTGCTGTCGGTGCGCCGGCTGGACGAACGCGCTGCTGACTACCTTCGCGTGACCGACGGCATCACCCAGTCGGCGTCACGGCTGGCGACCGAGCTGGGCGCTCAAGCCATCATCTGCCTGAGCCGGTCGGGGTTCACCGCCCGCAGCATGGCCAGGTTCCGTCCGTCGATGCCGCTGCTGGGTCTCACGCCCGAGCCTCGCACTGCGATGCAGCTCTCGCTGTCCTGGGGGACGCGCCCGCTGGTCTTCGGTGAACGATTGACCCCTGCCGAATCAGCCCTCGAAGCGGTGCACGCAGCGTCGCGTACCGGCCTCGTCCGCAGCGGCGACATGGTCGTGGTGGTGTCGGGCTCGAGCCCTGAGACACACGCCACCGACAACCTGCGCGCCATGCGCGTGCCCTGAGAGGGAAGCACCGGGCGGGTCAGCCGGTGTCGATGTCGATATCGACATCTATACGGCCGGGGTCGATGCGGTCGGGCCCGCACAGCGGGTTGGAAGGCACCTGCACCGTGCGGCCGAAGACATCGCACGAGCAGGTCTCCTGGCAGTCCCGCAACCCCGACCATTGCACAGCCAGCACCGCTGCGACGCCGATCAGCACCACCGAGATCAGCACGGCCAACGCCAGCCTGCGCATCCACCGGAGCACGACGATGGCTGCGACCACCAGTGAGGCGATCCCGCCGACCAGAGCGATGCTGAGACGGTCGGCATCGAGCCATTCGGGCAGCACTCCATCAGAGAGTACGCAGCGTCCCGGCGGCTCCCGGGGATCGCTCCCGGGCCAGTGACAAGGCGCTCAGTAGAGTCGAGGTGGCTCGTACGACGCTTCCCGAGGATCCACGCATGGCGGCCACACCCATAGACCTGCGTCCGGGCGGCCTGCCCGAGACAGTGCTGGATCCGGCTCCTCCCGCTGCCGTCGCGGCATGGGAAGCGGCGATGGCTCAGCCGGCGGCCGAACGGGGCACGGCGCTTTCGGAGGTCGCAGCCCGCTGGCCGAGACTGCTGGAGGCTTGGTCGGAACTCGGGCGCTGGGCGGCGAGCGAGGGCCGGCACATCGAGGCCTACGCCTATTGCCGGGTCGGGTACCACCGAGGACTCGACGCGCTGCGCGCCGCCGGCTGGCGCGGCAGCGGCTACGTCCGCTGGGCGGAGCACACCAACAGCGGCTTCCTGTGGTCGCTGCTGGGCCTGGGGCGCTGTGCTGAGGCGATCGGCGAGCAGGACGAGGCCGACAGGTGTGCCGGCTTCCTGACGCAGCTCGACCCGGGCGGCGAGCCATCGACGGGTGAGTGGCCGCAGGCGTGAGGTCCGCCGGCGTCGTGCTGTGCGGCGGTGCATCCACGCGCATGGGCAGCGACAAGGCCGGCCTCGTGCTGGCAGGGCGGCCACTGGCGCTGTGGGTGGCCGACGCCCTGAGGGCCGCGGGAGCGGACCCGGTCGTGGCACAAGGCGGCGATCCGCCGCCGCCCCTCGTGGCCGAACCCGACAGCTCGCCGAGCGCAGGACCGCTCGCGGGCCTTGTCGATGCGCTGGAGCGCCACGGCAATGTGCTCGTGTGCCCGACAGATGTGCCGACAGTGCCTGCGGAACTGCTCGCGGCTCTGATTGAACGCGCCCACAGCACGGGCGCGCCGGTGGTGCTGGCTCGCAGCGACCGCCCAGAACCGCTCATCGGCCATTACGCCCGCGAATCGCTCACGATGCTGCGGACCGGCCTGCAGGCCGGTGCGCGAGGACCCAAGGCTGCCATCGACATCGAGAGCGTCCCGACTGTGGCGGCGGCCGCGTCTGATGTCCTGAACGTGAACACGCCCGCCGATCTCGCTGCAGCCGAGGCGATCTTGGCGGCTCGTGATGCTGGGCAGCCCGGAGCGAGGTGAAGCGCATGTCTCCCCGCGACGAGCGGCGCCGCCGCGACTCGTCCCGCCGGGAGTCTGCCCAGTACGAATGGGTCGACGCCCAAGCGGACCTGGAGGCCCTGGTTGCTGATCTGCTGGCGACAGATCGCGTGGCCGTGGATACCGAGTTCCATCGGGAACGCAGCTACCGGCCGCAGCTTGCGCTGGTCCAGGTTGCCTTCGACGAAAGGGTCGTCCTCGTCGATCCCACCACGACCGAGATAGCGGTTCTGGGCGCTGTGCTGGCGGCGGATGTCCTGGTGGTCATGCACGCCTGTGCGCAGGACATCGAGGTGCTGTCCCAGGAGTGCGGCTCCATCCCGTCGAGGCTCTTCGACACACAGGTGGCTGCTGGTTTCCTGGGCATGAGCACGCCGTCGCTGGCGACGCTGGTGGACCGACTGCTCGGGGTGCGGCTGGCCAAGGGCAACCGCCTGACTGACTGGTTCGAGCGGCCGCTGCGGACGGCCCAGCAGCGATATGCGGCCGATGACGTGGTCCACTTGATCCCGTTGCTCGATGAGCTGCGCTCCCGCCTGACCGCCCGGAGTCGTTGGCAATGGGCGCTCGACGAATGCGAGCAGTGGCGTCGCCCACCCGGTCCGCCGCCGGATCCTGCCCAAGCGTGGACCCGCATCAAGGGAGCACGCCAGTTGCGCGGATCTCAGCGGGCGGTCGCGTACCGGCTGGCGGCCTGGCGGGAGCGAACCGCCAGCGACAGGGACATTCCCGTGCGCTTCGTGCTGTCAGACATGGCGCTGCTGTCGATTGCACAGCGCCGGCCACGCGGCATCAGCGAGCTCGGGGGCTTGCGAGGCGTGGACGGCAGCCAGTTCCGTGGGGCGGCCGGCGACCGGATCATCGCCGAGGTGAAGCGCGGCCTCGACATGAAACCGGGCGACATCCCTGCCGGTGCCTTGTCTGTCGGGCCCAACGTGGAGGCGGCGCTGCAGCCGGCGGTTCCCCTGGTCGGTGCCTGGGTGGACGAGGTGGCGCGCACCGAGGGCATTGATCGCAGCTTGCTGGCGACCCGCTCCGACATAGCTGCGCTGCTCGCGGGTGACGGGACGTCGCGGCTGAGCTCCGGCTGGAGGGCTGAAGTGGTGGGCGACGGGATCAGGTCGCTGCTGGCCGGGGAGGCCGCTCTCGCGTTTGATCCGTCGGATGGCTTGCAGCTTGAATCGCGTCCCGGCGGGGCGCCTGAGCAGCGCCAATGACAGGCAGCCCAATTACACGCAGCATTGGGCCCCAAACGGTAGGGTGGCAGGGCACTTCGTAGAACACAGGGTCCATACCCGGCGCGGGTATGGGCGTATCTGGATGCAGGCAAGCGAAGCCTCGCAGTCGAGCACGAGGAGCCAGACGGTGAAGAAGGGTCGACATCGCCGCTATGAGGAGGCTCGCAAGTTCCAGCGGGCCACGGCGGAGCGTTTCACCATCGAGGACTACGACTTCGACAATTCGGATCGTTTCGGGGTGGATCCCGGAGATCGTGACCTCATCGACGAGGAGTCGGCACCCGACGACCAGTACGGCCATCTTGCCGACAAGTACGACGACTATTCGGATCTCGAGGCGAAGTACGCCGACTTCGATTCCGACGCCGACGCTGAGTCTGACGCCAACACAGGAGCTGCGCAGCGCGAGAGCGCCTGACTAGCAGCGAGGTCTCCGGACTGCTGGGTGGGGGAGCAGCTGGGCGGAAGCGACGCGCTGGTCGAGCTGGATCTGCAGCTCGGCATACATCACCGGACCGCAGATCGCCGTCAGCTCATCGCGTAGCGCCCTGAACACGGGCTGGCCGCCGATGTGGGCGCTCTGCGCGGACGTGCACCACCAGGCCACATCGGTATCGGGGCCGCCCCAGTCACGGAGTTCCCACTCCCGCACCATTGTGTAGACGTGGCCGGTGACGGTCTCGTGGTCCTCTCGGCGCAACGGTGCCTGCCAGCAGATCTCCGGCTTGGTGTCCATCGGCCGCCGGCCGGTGCGCTCGGCCAGCAGGTGGAACGCGCAACCGGCGCCCGCGGGGTGATCGGGGCGGTTCGCGAACACGCACGCTCCGGCCACGACGCGGGTGCGCCACCAGCCCTCGCCGTCCTGGGCGAGTGCCTCTGCGGGATCGCAGTGGTGCTGCCAGATTTCGGTGTCCAACTCGGCGATCATCTGCCGGACGTGTGCCAGGTCGTCGTCGCCGTTGAGATAGGCACCGTGGCTGCAGCAGCCCAGTGCCAGCTCGGGAGCCGGCAGGTCGTCAATCCCCGGGCAGCCGGCGCCGTAGATGCACGTCCAGGCGCTCGTGAGGAACGTCACATCGAACAGCCAGGTGCGATGCTCGTGCGGGTCTTCCAGGGACAGCCACTCCCGGGTCTCGTCGCGGAGACCCGCGCCATCGAAGCCCACCGCATCGATATCAGAAGCCATCCGCGCTGAGCCTACGGTACGGTCGCGCCGTGACTCCTGAGGTCGATTCGGCGGCCGATGCGGCCCTGCTTGCCGATCTGCGAGGCCTGATTGGCGACCGGGCGCGCGACAACGACTTCGAGCGCGGCCTGTACAGCCGGGACGGCTCGATCGAAGGCAGCCCGCCGGCGATCGTGTGCTTGCCCGAAACCGCCGTCGAAGTCGCCGAGATCGTGCGTATCTGCCGGCGCCACAGCCGGCCGTTCCTGGCCCGTGGCTCGGGAACCGGCTTGGCCGGGGGCGCCGTGCCCGTCGGCAGGCCGGTGGTGATTGCCACGGCGAAGATGGACCGCATCGTCGAGGTTGACACCGACAACCGGGTGGCTTGGGTCGAGCCTGGCGTGCTGAACCTGGACCTGTCGCGAGCACTGACGCCGCTGGGGTTCCACTTCGCCCCGGATCCTTCGAGCCAGCAGGTGTGCTCGATCGGCGGCAACATCGCCAACAACTCCGGCGGTCCCCACTGCTTGGCGTACGGCGTCACGACGGCGCACATCGCAGCCCTTGAGGTCGTGCTGCCGTCCGGAGACACCACGGTGCTCGGCGGCGTGGACGCCGAACCGGCCGGGCTCGACCTGCGAGGGCTGTTTGTGGGCTCTGAGGGCACGATGGGCATCGCCACCAAGGCCGCGGTGCGCCTCACCCCGAATGCTCCTTCGGTGCGCACGCTGCTGCTCGACTTCGACGATGTCAGCGAAGGCTCGGCGGCAGTCAGCGCGATTATCGCCGCCGGGCTGGTGCCCTCCGCGCTGGAGATGATGGACCAGCGCGCCATCGAGATCGTGGAGGCGTTCGCCCACGCCGGCTACCCGACCGGGGCCGCTGCGGTGCTGCTGGTGGAGTTGGACGGTCTGCCGGGCGGGGTGGAGGCGGGCGTGGAGATCGTGCGTGAGGTGGCGCTGAAGCACCACGTCGGCCACGTGCGAGTCGCCGCTGACGACGAGGAGCGGGCGCTGCTGTGGAAGGGCCGCAAGAACGCATTCGGGGCGGTGGCGCGGATCAAGCCCGACTACTACCTGCACGACACCGTGGTGCCGAGGTCCCGGCTCACCGAGGTGCTCGAGAAGGTGTACCGGATCGCCGACGCCTACGACCTGATCGCCGTGAACGTGTTCCACGCCGGTGACGGGAACCTGCACCCGATCCTGGCGTTCGACCGGCGCCAGCCCGGCGTGGACGAGCGGGTGAAGGCCGCTGGCCGGGACATTGTTGCGGCCTCCATCGAGGCTGGTGGGGTGCTCAGCGGCGAGCACGGGATCGGCCTGGAGAAGCGCGATTACATGGGGATGCTGTTCAGCGCCCACGACATGTACACCCAGGACGTGGTGCGGGAGACGTTCGATCCCGATGGGTTCGCCAACCCGCTCAAGGTGATCCCGACGGGCTCGCGTTGCAGCGATTCGTTCCACCAGCATGTGCCCGAAGGCGCTTGGGTGTGAGCTCACAGCCGAGCAGCGCCGGCGTCACGCCGGCAGCAGGGGCGAGCGCCGGAGCGGCCGAAGCGGGGCCCAGCCTGGCGGCGAACATTGCTGCGGAGGTGACCGCGTTTGCTCGAGAGGTCGGCGGCGACGATCCGGTCACCGTGGTGGGCGCCCGAACGCATTGGGGCGTTGGCGGCGCTGCGCTTGCGGGGATGCGCGAGGTCCGTGCACCTGCAGGCGTGTGGGAACACGAGCCTTCGGAGATGACGGTTCGCTGCGGTGCCGGCACGACGGTGGCCGAGCTGACGGCACATCTCGCTCGTTCCGGCCAGATGGTGCCGCTCGACCCTGCCGACGATGCGGCGACGGTGGGCGGGGTGCTGGCGTGCGGCTTCAGCGGGCACCGGCGACTTCGCTACGGGCATGTGCGCGATCTCGTGCTGCAGACGCGCCACGTCGACGCCGCAGGCAAGGTCGTCACTGCGGGTGGCCCCACGGTCAAGAACGTCTCGGGTTACGACCTGCCCCGCCTGCTGGTGGGCTCGCTGGGAACCTTGGGTTTCCTGGCCGAGGTGATCCTGCGGACCCTGCCGATACCGTCCGCTGCGCAGTGGCTGGAAGGCGACGGCGACCCGTTCGCGGCGCTCGACCTCCTCTACCGGCCGAGCAGCATTCTGTGGAACGGTTCGCACGCCTGGATCCTGCTGGAGGGCGACCCGGCTGATGTCGCGGCAGAGTCGAACAAGCTGGAGTCAGTGGAGTTCGCTGCGTGCGACGGTCCGCCGCCGATCCCCAGCGCGGGGCGCGAGTCGATGCAGCCCTCGGAACTGCGAGCGCTCGCCGGCACGCCCGGAGGGTGGATTGCGGAAGTCGGTGTCGGCTTGGTGCATCGTGCCGAACCAGTGCAGGCTGCCCACGTCCCGTCGGCGAATGCCGCGCTGATGTCCCGGCTCAAGCAACGGCTGGATCCTGACCACCGGCTCAACCCCGGCCGGAGGGCATGGTGAGCCCCGTGGGCGAACAATCGGGCACAGTGAGCCGCGTGGGCGAACAATCGGGCACAGTGAGCCCCGTGGGCGAACAATCGGGCGCAGTGAGTTCTTCCGACACGTTTCCGCTGCAGCTCGACATCGACAGCGACACGCTCGCGTCGTGTGTGGCGTGCGGCATGTGCCTGCCGCACTGCCCGACCTACCGGGTGACCGGCGAGGAGTCGGCATCGCCGCGCGGCCGTATCGCACTGATGCGCGATGTCGCCGAGCGGGGCGAGGCCGACCCGGCGTTCGTGGAGTTCATGGACGCCTGCATCCAGTGCCGTGGCTGCGAGACGGCCTGTCCGGCGGGCGTGCACTACGGGCACATGATGGAAGTGACCCGCGAGGCGTTGGCTGCCCAGTCCAACTACCAGCCGCGGCTGCGCCGGGTCGCGTACCGGATGCTGGGCATGCCTCGCGTGCTGGCAGCCGGTTCCCGGCTGCTGGCGCTCGCACAGCGGGCCGGTCTGATGCGCGCGGCAGCGTGGCTCGCTCGGATCCCGGCGCTTCGGCGCCTGGCCGGCGGAGCTGCAGGCCTGCCGCGCCTGCCGCTGCGCCAACGGCCGCTGCGGCCGAGCGGGAACGATGTGTGGCTGTTCACCGGTTGCGTCATGGACGCTTGGATGCGCGACACGCACCGGGCCGTTCAGTCGGTGATCGAGGCCACCGGCGCCGGCGTCGCGCTGCCTCCGGCGCAGGCATCCTGCTGCGGCTCGTTGCACACCCACGCGGGTCTGGGCGACGAGTCCCGTCGCTTGGCGGCTCGGACCATGGCGGCACTGCCGGGCGACGCCCCGATCCTGGTCGACTCGGCCGGCTGCGGGGCAGCCATGAAGGAATACGGCCACCTGCTCGGAACTGACGAGGCCCGCCGCTTCGCTGCACGCGTCCAGGACGTGCACGAGTGGCTGGCCGAACGGATCGACACGCTGCCTCGCGATGCAGCCCACAACGGCACCGCCCCCAGCGGCGACGTCCCGCCGCCCGGGGAGCGCATTGCCGTGCAGGATCCATGCCATCTCCGTCATGTCCAGCAGGCGCACTTGCCGGTTCGTACGGTGCTCGGCCGGTACTTCGACCTCGTCGAGCTGGATGACGACGGGCTCTGCTGCGGAGCGGGCGGCGCTTACTCACAGCAGCATCCCGACATCGCTGGAGCCGTCCGGGAGCGCAAGGTGGCTGCGATCGAGCGCACTGGTGCGAGCGTTGTCGCCAGCGCAAACCCCGGCTGCACGCTGCACCTGCGAGCCGTGGGCCTCGACGTTCGTCACCCGCTCGAGATCGTGGCCGATCACCTGAACGGCGCCGGGGACTGAGACCATGCACGACGAGATCACCGAGTTGGCCGACCGGCTCGACGACACTGCCGAGCGATTGGCAGAACTGAGCATCGAGCTGCTGCAGGGCGCCCTTGCCGACGCAGACACCAGCGACGAGCGCGCACGGCTCGAGCGCAGCGTCACCCGGGCTCGCCGCGCGGCGCACAAGGCAGCCTCGATCCTGCGCGAATCCACCGGCGCGAGCGCCGTTGACGACTGACCTGGACAGGAGCGGGCTGCTCAGTAGCCAGCTGAGATCCGGTACAGCTCGCCGATGAGGTCGTCGTATTGGCCGATGGCCAGGGCCACGGCGTAGGCCGCGCCGACCGCAGCGCCGGCGAGGGCGAACGGCAGCCGGTTCAGCGCTCTGCCGATGGCGGGCAGCGCGTACGGAGCCACGGCGAGGAAGATCAGCGGCAGCAGAACGCCGACCATGTACACCGCCATGAGTCCGAGTGTCCGCGGGCCGGCGGCGGAGGCGTCGTTGAGGATGTCGCCCAGCCGCTCGCCCACACAGGGTCGCCACAGCCAGCCCGCCAATGCTCCGCCCACAACGCCCGCGCCGGTGGCGAGCGGCGATGAATGTCCGGGCGCCCGCCAAGCCGCGACGTAGGTGCCGGCCGCGACGAAGCCAGCGATCACCACGGCCATGCCCCGTGCCGCGACCCACCAATAGCCCGCTGCTTGCGCCCATGCCAGCAGCGCTGCGCCCGCGGTGTAGTACAGCGCCACGGTGAGCCGCGCCTTGCGGGCCACCAGCACGAGCGCCAGCCCTGGCACCAGCGCCGTGAGCGTGCAAGCCCAGGTGATCACCCCGATGCCCTCGGTGAGGGTGTCGATGAGTGTGCTCACAGCGAACCCCCTGTCGTTCCGGCGGGGCGGTCAGGTCTCCGCGAGGAGCCGCTCGACGGTTGCGTAGAGCTCCCGGTAGGTGTGCGCACCGTCGCCCCTGCGGTCGAAGCGGATCTGGTTGTCGCCGTCGATGATGTAGACGCGGGGCCAGTAGCCGGTTGGGCCTTCCTGCCAGACATGGAAGTTGTACTTGGTCGTGTCGAGGGCGATGGGCCACACCACGCCGAGCTCGGCAGCGGCCTCGATGATGTTGTCCACGTCGGCCTCATAGGCGAACTCGGGGGCGTGGACGCCCACGATTTCGACGCCGCGGTCCGAGAAATCGGCGTGGAGCTGGCCCAGAGCGTCGAGCGTCTTCTTGCAGTTCCGGCAGCCGAAGGTCCAGAACTGGACCACCGTGAGGGTGTTCTGCGCTCGGATCTCCTCCAGAGAGGTGGCCTCGGTGTTCAACCACCCGTCGAGCTTGCTGAGGGTGAACGCGGTCCCCAGTACAGGAATGGGTTCGAGCGCCTCGGTTGTCGTGGTGGTCGATGTCGGAGCAGCCGTCACCGAGGTTGCAGTGTCGAGAGCCGCAGCCTCGACCGTCGCAGTGGTGGTGGGCGCATCGCTCGGATCGGCTCGCGGAACCACAGTCGGCGTGCTTGCGGTTTCGGTGACGCCTGGTTCGTCGTCAGGATCGCCGACTGCCGTCCAGACGATCAGCGCAACGCCCACGAGCAAGACACCGGCGGCGACAGAGCGCGAGAGAGGAGACTTCATCTCAGGCGCAGCGTACGCCCCACCCATTTGTCGCTAGACGCGACTGCCGAGCGATTCGAGCGGGATGAGCTTGCGGTCGGTGGCGTTGTCGGTGGGTCGCAGCACACGGCTGCGCACTTCGGGAGCGCCGTCGGCATTCTGGTAGCCGGTGAGCCGCTGGCGTGTGCGACGTCCGAGTGGCTCGGCCAGGTCGCGGAAGTCTTGCTCGGTGAGGCCCTGGCCGTGCTGTGCGCCCGCAGCGCGCGAGATGTTCTCGTCCATCAGCGTCCCGCCCAAGTCGTTGGCGCCCGCCCGCAGGATCTGCTGCGCGCCCGGGGGACCGATCTTCACCCACGACACCTGCACATTGTCGATGAGTCCCCGGTAGGCGATCCGCGGCACCGCGTGCATGAGCAGCGTCTCGCGGAATGTCGGACCCCGACGGGCTCCCTTGCGCAGGTAGATGGGGCTGGCCATGTGCACGAACGGCAGCGGCACCCACTCGGTGAACCCGCCCGTTCGCTTCTGCAGCTCCCGTGTTGCGATGATGTGGTTCGCCCAGCTCTCGGGCTGCTCGATCGACCCGAACATGATGGTGACGTTCGAATGCAGGCCCACGGCGTGCGCCGCCTCATGGCATTCGAGCCACTCGGAGGTGTTGATCTTGTCGGGGCACAGCACCGCCCGCACCGAGTCGTCGAGGATCTCCGCCGCAGTGCCGGGCAGCGACTTCAAGCCCGCCTCCTTCAGGCGCATGAGGTAGTCCACAAGCGATTCGCCGAGCCGCTTGGCGCCCTCGATGACCTCGAGGGCTGTGAAGCCGTGCAGGTGCATGTCGGGCACGACATCGTGAATGGCCCGGCAAACATCGATGTAGTAGTCGCCGTCGAAGCTGGGGTGGATGCCGCCTTGGAGCGTCACCTCGGTGGCGCCGAGCTCGGCAGCCTCGATCACTCGCTCCTGGATGTCGGCCAGCGTGAGCATGTAGGGCGTGCCCCGCAGGTTCAGCGACAGGGGCCCCTTGGAGAAGCCGCAGAACTTGCACTTGAACGTGCAGACGTTCGTGTAGTTGATGTTGCGGTTGTGCACCCAAGTCACGATGTCGCCCACGGCTTCGCGGCGCAGCTCGTCGGCGACTTCGCCGATGGCGACTACCTCGGGCCCGCGCGCCCCGAACAGCGTGACGATCTCGTCGTGGCCCACCTGCTGACCGGCCATCACGCCGTCGAGCACCTCTCGCACGGCCCCGCGGGCGAAGGAGCGGCCGTCCATGATGTTCATGGGCCGATGACCGGCGCCGCCTGAGTACCACTGGGTGGAGTTCTCGTCGGCCACCAGCACGTCCGCACCCGAGCCGGCGTCGAGATTCTCCATCGTCCGCTCTGGCATCTGGCTGCCGGGGTCGTCACGGCCGAGCCCCTCGGCGTCGGCCCGGTCGAGAACGCCGAAGCGGTTGCCGTCGGCGAGCCATGGGTGCTGTTCGACGGCGAATGTGGGATGCGCACCGCCTGGGTACACGAACTCGGGATAGATGGTGAGCCGGGGTGCCAGCGTGAAGCCGCGGCCTTCGGTGACCTCGCGCAGCCGGTCCAGTGCCGGCCACGGGCGCTCAGGATTCACGTGGTCGGCGGTGATCGGCGAGACGCCGCCCCAGTCGTCGATGCCGCAGTCCAGCAGGCCGCCGAAGTCGTCAGAGAGGTTCGGCGGCGCCTGCAGGTGAATGTCCGGGGGAAGGATGAGGCGCGCCAACGCGAGGGCCTGTGCGTACTCGTCGGGCGGGCAGGCGGGCATGTTGTGCATGGACGTGCCCGCCTTGGGCAGAAAGTTCTGCACGATGACTTCCTGGATGTGGCCCCAGCGGGCGTGGCTCGCGGCGATGGCCTCAAGCGCTGCCAGCCGGTCGGGCAGCGATTCGCCGATGCCGACGAGGATGCCGGTCGTATAGGGGATGGCCAGCTCGCCAGCTGCCTCGAGGGTCGCCAGGCGCCGGGCCGGCTCCTTGTCGGGCGAGCCCCGGTGGCAGTCGAGGTGCGGGTTCAGCGACTCGATCATCATCCCCTGGCTCGGCGCGACCTCGCGCAGCGATGCCAATTCGCTTGCTGTCATGGCACCCGGATTGGCGTGGGGGAGCAGCCCGGTCTCGTCGCGCACGAGGCGGCACATCTCCACGAGGTAGTCGACCGTGGAGTCCCAGCCGTGGGTGCGCAGCCAGTCTGCCGCTGCCGGGTAGCGCAGCTCGGGGCGCTCGCCGAGGGTGAACAGCGCCTCGTGGCAGCCCGCTCGTGCACCGCTGGCCGCGATCTCCAGCACCTCCTCGGGTGTGAGATACGGCGAGTCGAGCCGTGCCGGCGGCTGGGCGAACGTGCAGTAGCCGCATTTGTCGCGGCACAGCATGGTGAGCGGGATGAACACCTTCGGGCTGTAGGTCACCCGCGTGCCGAAGGCTTGGTCGCGTACATCTGCTGCCCGCTCGGCAAGCTCGGCGAGCGGCAGCGCGGCGAGCGCCAAAGACGCCGCCGTCGGCTGTGGCGCCACGGCGCTGCCATTGGTGGGCGCGCCGTTGGCCGCCAGGTCATTGGCCGGACCGGCTGGTGCGCCTTCGGCGCGGTGCGACGGTTCCATGATGCTCACTGGGCCCCTCCGTTCGTGGGCTGCTGTTGGAAGACTCGGGG
This sequence comes from Candidatus Poriferisodalis sp., assembly GCF_965208555.1. Classification (GTDB taxonomy): domain Bacteria; phylum Actinomycetota; class Acidimicrobiia; order Acidimicrobiales; family Poriferisodalaceae; genus Poriferisodalis. The sequence continues at coordinate 3,284,526 of NZ_OZ242342.1, forward strand.
AGTCCCCGTAGCGGCGAGTGCGTCGCTGGGCGGTTGAGCGGGCGACGTATCGCCGTGGCCGGCCAGGCTGCGAATGCGCGTGGGGCTGACGGGCTCGTCGCAATCCGGGCAACGTGTGGCGATCTCCAGCGGCGTGCCGCAGTCGGCATGCACCAACACCGTGGGCGCTTCGCCGTCGTGGCACCAGCGGTCTCCCCATGCCATCAGCGCCAGCAGGCTGTTCGACAGGTCGAGGCCCTTGGGAGTGAGGACGTAGTCGTGGCGGACCGGTCGCTGCTGGTACGGCACCTTGGCAACGACGCCTGCGTCAACGAGCCGGCCGAGCCGGTCGGCCAGCATGTTGCGGGCGATGCCGAGGTCGTGCTGCATGCCGCTGAACCGGCGCACGCCGCGGAACAGGTCACGCAGGATGAGCAGCGTCCAGCGATCGCCCACGATGTCGAGGGTTGCCTGGATGGAACAGCTGGGCTGGCCCGTCGTGGCGGTCTTCACGGCCGCGCACCCTAGAGGAGTCAGTTTCGGTTTGCAACTGACTCGACCGGTGAAGGTCAGGCGAGCGAATCAGCCTTGGTCTGCAGCGACACCAGCAACTCGTCGAAGCTCTTGGTGAAGGCTGCGACGCCCTGTGCCTCGAGCACGTCCGCGACATGGTCCAGATCGACGCCGTGTGCGGTCACCGCGTCGAGGACGTAGCGCGCCGCAGACTGGTCGGCGTCCACGCTGCGGCGCAGCTTGCCGTGGTCGCAGAAGGCCTCGAGTGTCGCGTCGGGCATCGTGTTCACCGTGTGCGGGCCGATGAGCTCGTCGACATACAGCGTGTCGGGATAGGCGGGGTTCTTTGTGCTCGTCGATGCCCACAGCGGACGTTGCACTTGCGCGCCGAGCGCAGCGAGGCGCTCCCAGCGCGGCCCGCTGAAGATCTCGCCGAAGCGACCGTATGCGGCCTGCGCCTGTGCGACTGCCGTGCGCCCGCGCAGCCCCAGCGCGCTGGTGGAGCCAACAGCGTCGAGCCGCCGATCCACCTCGGTGTCGGTGCGGCTCACGAAGAACGAGGCAACGCTTGCCACATCCGACAGGTCGCTCACGCCCGACGCGACACGGTCCTCGAGGCCCTGCAGGTACGACTCGGCAACCTGTTCGTAGCGAGCCACCGAGAAGATCAGCGTCACGTTGATGCTGCGACCCTCAGCGATCATCTGGCGAATGGCAGGGAGGCCTTCGAGCGTCCCGGGGATCTTCACCATCAGATTCGGCCGCGCAATGGCCTGGTGCAGGTCCCGAGCGGCCGTGACCGTGGCTGCAGTGTCGTGCGCGAGCGATGGGTCCACCTCGACCGACACGAAGCCATCCGTGCCGCCCGCTGCCGCGTAGACCCCTTCGAGCGCTCGCAGGGCGCCCCGGATGTCGCTGGTGACCAGCTGCCAGTACGCGTCGTCAACCGATACGCCTCCGCACACGAGATCGCCGAACTGCTCGTCGTAATCGGGCGACGACTCGATGGCCTTCTGGAAGATCGACGGGTTCGATGTGAGGCCGCGGATGCCCTGCTCGACCCAGGCGTCGAGCTCGCCGCCCGTGATCCAGCCCCGGCGCAGGTTGTCGAGCCACGGGCTCTGGCCGCACTCGGAGTACAGCGAGCTGAGCTTGCCGTTCGTGGTTCTGCCGCTGCCGCCGTCGATCATGATCATTTTCCTGAGATCGGGCCTTCTGAGATCAAGCTTCGCAGTCTCTTTCTAGAGCAGGGCGCGGGCCGCGTCGGCGATGGCCGGTGCCGTGAAGCCGAAGTGGTCCATGAGGTCCTCGCCGGGTGCGCTCGCGCCGAATCGACTCATGGTGACCGTGGCGTTGGCATACCGGTCCCAGCCCATCGCTGAGGCCGCCTCCACGCCCAGTACCGGTACGCCGCCGGGGAACACAGCGGCTCGATATTCAGGTTCTTGGGCCTCGAAGAGATCCCAACTTGGCATCGACACCACCGAGCTGGCGATGCCGTCTGCTGCGAGCAGCGCGGCGGCCGCCGTGCAGCACTGCACCTCGCTGCCGGTGCCCGCCAGAATGACCGCAGGGGCCGGGGTGTCGATGAGGACGTACGCACCCCGGGCGACCTGCGCGTCGCGGTCGGTGCCGTCGAGCACGGGGACGTTCTGACGCGTCAGCACCAGCGCGGTGGGCCCGTCTCGCTCAACTGCGATCTGCCACGCCTGCGAGGTCTCGTTGGCATCGGCGGGCCTGATCACGCACAGGCCTGGGATGGCCCGCAGCGATGCGATGTGCTCGACCGGTTGGTGGGTGGGCCCGTCCTCGCCGACGCCGATGGAGTCGTGCGTCCATACGAAGACGGTCTTCGCGCCGCTGAGGGCCGCCAGCCGGACGGCGGGACGCATGTAGTCGCTGAAGACCAGGAAGGTGCCGACGACGGGCAGCACGCCGCCGTGCAACGCCATGCCGTTGGCCACGGCGCCCATGGCGTGCTCGCGGACGCCGAAATAGAGCTTGCGTCCCGCCGGATTGGCGGCTGTCAGCACTTCGGCGGTCACATTCGTGCCGGTGTTGCCGGTGAGGTCAGCCCCGCCGCTGATGAGAGCGGGCACGGAGTCCAGCGACGCGTCGAAGACGCGGTTGGCGGCGACACGGGTCGCCATCTGGGTGCCGGCTTCGAACGCCGGGAGCTCCGAGAGGCGGCCGCCCACCGCTCCAGCCGACCAGAGCGCGTCGAGCCAGGCGCGGTCGTGCCCGCTGGCAGCGAACCGAGCTTCCCAGTCGCGGCGCTCGGCGGCACCGCCAGTCCCGGCGCCTGCATAGGCCTGTGCGACATCGTCATCGACTACGAAGGTGGCATTTGGGTCCATGCCCATCGCCCGCTTGGCGGCGGCGATCTCGTCGGCGTCGGTGATCGCGCCGTGGGCCGCCGAGGTGTCAGCTGCCGTCGGCATCGGGTACCCGATGTGGCTCCGCACGATGACCATTGAGGGCCGATCGCTGACCAGGGCCGCTTCACGCAGCGCCCGCTCGAGAGCATCGATGTCCTCGGCCGCTTCGCCGAGATCGGCGACGTGCCAGCCGTATGCCTCGAAGCGACGGGCAGCGTCGTCGCTGAGCGCCAGATCGGTTTCGCCGTCGATGGTGATGCGATTGTCGTCGTACACCGCGATCAGGCGGCCGAGCTGCTGGTGGCCGGCGAGCGATGCTGCCTCGTGACTGATGCCCTCCATGAGGTCGCCGTCGCTGACGATGACGTAGGTGTGATGGTCGACCAGGTCCGCGCCGAGGCGGGAGCGCAGGCCGCGCTCAGCGAGCGCCATGCCGACGGCGTTGGCGAATCCCTGTCCCAAGGGGCCGGTGGTCACCTCCACGCCGGGGGTGAGGCCGTGTTCGGGGTGGCCGGGCGTAATCGATCCGAGCTGGCGGAAATAGCGGATGTCATCGAGCGTGACGCCATAGCCCACCAGGTGCGCCATGGCATAGACGAGCATCGAGGCGTGTCCAGCCGACAGGATGAACCGGTCGCGGTCCGGCCACTCCGGCGCCGCGGCGTCGTAGCGCAGGACGCGCGTGAACAGCACGTGCGCGAGGGGTGCCAGCGCCATTGCGGTGCCGGTGTGGCCGCTGCGGGCACGCATGACGGCATCCATGGCCAGGGCCCGGATGGTGTTGATCTGCCGGGCTTCAAGAGTGGTGTTCATGACGCTCGGTTCATCATGGCGCGTCACCGTCGGAGAACAGCGCCATCGAGGCGGTGAAACCGTGCACGTACGAGCGTGCGCCGACCGGTCCGATCTCGCCAGCGCAGAACATGCCGGCCACCTCGGCAGAGAGGTGCTCGGCGAGCACCGAGGCGTCGTGATGCGGGGTCTCAAACAGATGGGTGCCACGGCCGTTGCAGGTGAACAGCAGCGCTCCCGAGGCTGCGCGGGCGCCTGGCGCGCTGTTGCTGAGCGCGGCGTGCAAGTCTTCGTCGGCGGTACGCGCATCTCGTACATGGAATTGCACGGTGGCGCCGATCGGTGCCTCGTCGCCGATGGCGATAGCGCCGCTCTCGCGGTCCGCGCCGAGTACGCCGCGGATCAGGAAGTCGCCGCGCTCGAAGTCGATCTTTCGTTCATCGGTGACCCGACCGACGTGCAGGCCCCGCTGCACCAGATGCTGGTCGGCGGAATCCAGCTTTTCGAACGTCTGCTGCAGTCGCTCGAACGGCGGCAGTCCGCCGAGCGACCGGACGACGTTGCCCTCCGCCTCAGTGATGATGTAGGGCTGACCGATTGGTCGGCAGCCCTGCGATACCAAGTGGGTGACGGTCACGCTGCCGCCCACGATGAGCGCCGCAGCGCCCGACCGGTGCACACCGCCGTCGACCACGATGCGATTGCCCCCTGGCATCGCTGCCCCGGAGGACAGGCCGCCGAGCACGCTCATGTGCGGCCATCTCTCGGCCCAGTGCACGAGCGCCGCGTCGACGGGGTAGGAGTACGGGTCGGCCAGCACGATCATCGAGGGGCTGTTGGCGGCATCGACTTCGTCGAGAGCGGCAGTGAGTGCATCGTCATCGACTGCCGGATCGGGCACTCCCGACAGCTGGACGGCGCGCGCTCGCCGCCTCTTCCCCGAACCGAGGCTCCCGGCCCACAGCACTGCGGCAGTCTCTTCTTCGATCTCGCGCTCGCCGGCGGCAACGGAGCACGCTGTCGTGCCGATGAACGCGCCGGGGTTCAGGAGTTCGGAGACAGCGGCGGCGATCTCGTCGGTGTTCGCCAGGTGCTCTCCCGAGGTGAACAGCAGCGCCACGTCGGGTTGCGCGCCCAATGACTCGAGCACCCGGCCGACGATCTCACCGGTCGCCATGCCGGGATCGGAGTGCTGGGACAGCCCGACGGTGAATGGCATTGCAGGACGACCCGGCTAGCCGCTTTGCTCGGCAGGCGTCCCGGTCCACCCGCCGGTGGCCGGCTCCGACGAAGGTGCAGGGGGCTCAGAGTCCTCCGCGGGAGGGTTCATGGTCAAGGGGACCACCACGACATCGCCCTGGTCGATGCGGCAGTGGGCCTCGATCGTCGACGGCTCGTCGAAGCTGAGCTCGGCTTGCACGAGGTTGTAGCCGAACTTCCCGGGCTCGACGCTGAGCGGCTGCACGTTGCGCGCGACCTGCTCGTCGCCACGCATGAATCTCACCTCCAGCGCTGCCAGTCCGGTGTGCGACGCGGGGCAGCGCACCAGCACCAGCATGTGCGGGTTGATCGTCACGGGGAACGGCCCGGGGGCAGCCATCGAGAAGTGCACGCCGCCCAGGTCGATGCGGGCAGCACCGCCCGCTGCCTGGCGCATGTCGAAGTGCTCGATGAACAGCGCGGACATGATCTGCACGCTGTGGATCGTAGGCGTGTCGCACACCTGACAGGCGAACGCATTTCAGCGGGCCGCTCGGGCGCGGGCTTCGCCTCGTAGATTGCCCGGCATGGCACACAGCGAGAAGTTCGATGGCGAATACGGACCCAGTACGTGGGACTGGGTGAAGGAGCAGGCCGATGCCTACGAGGCGTCGGACGGCAGCGACGCCAACACGCTGCGCGACACGGGGCTGCCGATCATCGTGATGACCACCGTCGGGCACCGCACCGGCCTCGTGCGCAAGGTTCCGCTGATGCGCGTCGAGCACGAGGGCGAGTACGCGATCGTCGGGTCCAAGGGTGGGGCACCGGCACATCCTGGCTGGTACCACAACCTCATGGCTGATCCGACTGTGCTGATTCAGGATGGCCCTGAGCCCTTCGAGACGACCGTGCGACTCATCGGCGGGACCGAGCGCGAGGAGTGGTGGGAGCGCTGTGTCGAGGCCTTCCCGCCCTACGCGGAATACCAAGCCAAGACAGATCGCGAGATCCCAGTTTTCATTTCCGCCCGCCCAGCCTGACCAGCCCGGCTGATCAGGCGGCACCGACGCTCAGCGGGCGAGCAGCTGGCGGTAGACGTTCGCCGCTCGTTCGAGCTCTGCGATCTCGACCCATTCGATCGCTTGGTGGGCCTGATCGATGGAACCCGGGCCGAACACCACGATCTGGTCGGCCACCTCGCCGTAGCGCAGCGCATTCGTGCCGAAGTCGGCGACGGCGGGGCTGTTGCCTGACATCTCCGCGAGTGCCGTGACCAGGTCGCTGCCGGGGGCCTGAAAGAAGGCGTTCTCGCCCATGTCGTTCGCCAGCTGAACCTTCACGCGCGCCGGCAGCGCTGCAGCACGCACCAATTCGGTGAGGCGAGCGAATTCGGATTGGTAATCCTCGCCGTCGGAGATGCGCCTTCCGACGTACAGCTCGCAATGGTCGGGGATGATGTTGCGCGCCCGCCCGCCGCCCATCTCGTTGACCGACACCGTGCCGGCTCCGAGCACACCGACCTCGCGCTGACTCGCCAAGCGCTCCTGCTCGGCGTCGATGGCGGCGATGATCCGGGCGCCTGCGGACAGCGCATTGATGCCGAGGTGGGGTTTGGACGAATGAGCTGCACGCCCCTCCACCTCGACTTCCAGGCCGAGGCCGCCCTTGTGCCCGTAGACCGGGACGCACATCGTCGGCTCGGCGACGACGATCTGCTCGCGGCGTTCGTCGCGTTCGAGCAGGCGATCCCGGTATGCCCCTGCGCCCGCCAGACCGCCGCCTTCCTCCGACACTGTGCCAACGAGCTCGATGGTGCACATCGGTTGGCGATCGGAGGCGACCATCTCGCCCAGTACAGCGAGCACCACGGCCATGGTCGCCTTGGTGTCGACTGAGCCCCGCCCCCAGACGCGTCCTTCGCTGATGCGGCCGTCGAAGGGATCGCCCTCCATGTGCTCGACGCCGACGGTGTCGAGGTGCACGTCAACAGCGAGCATGCGCTCGGTCTGACCGGCGAATCGGGCGTACACGTTGGGGCGACCGGGCTCGACCTCGTCGAGTTCTACCTCGGCTCCCAACGCTGCTGCTCGCTCCGCCACCCAGTTGGCCATGTCGGCCTCGGCGACGGTGCCCGAACGCGGCCCGTGGTGCAGCGGATTCACACTGGGGATGCGGACCATCTCGCTCAGCATCTCGGCAATGGATTGGCCGGTGGCAGTGCCGTTCATCGTGCCTGTCGCCTCGCCGTCGCTCATGAGTCACCTCTTCGTGGCGGAGCGTACGCGCAGCGCGATCGTCACGCAGTGAGGGACTGCGCGGAGCCAGTCGAAATGCAGGGCCGATCCGGGAGTCTGAAGCCGTACCGTTGTTGCCCATGCCGAACAGTCCGACGAATGATCCTGCGTCTGGCGGCGGTTCGCGCGTGCTGGCCGAGCTTCCCGCCGGCGAGCGGGTGGGCATCGCGTTCTCCGGCGGGCTGGATACGTCGGCCGCGGTGGCGTGGATGACCGAGCGAGGCGCACAGGTGTGCGCCTACACGGCCGACCTCGGCCAATACGACGAACCGGACCTGGCGGGCGTGCCGCAGCGGGCCCTCGACTACGGGGCAGCGGCGGCGCGCCTGGTGGACTGCCGTGCCGAGCTGGTGCGTGAGGGGCTGATGGCGCTGCAGTGCGGGGCCTTCCACATCTCGACCGCCGGCCGCACCTACTTCAACACGACGCCGCTCGGCCGCGCGGTGACGGGCACGATGCTCGTGGCCGCGATGGCCGACGACGGCGTGGATATCTGGGGCGACGGCTCGACCTACAAAGGCAACGACATCGAGCGCTTCTACCGCTACGGCCTGCTGGTGAACGCCGGCTTGCGCATCTACAAGCCCTGGCTGGACGCCGCGTTCGTGGACGAGCTGGGCGGCCGGGCCGGGATGAGCGAGTTCCTGGTGTCGCGCAGCCTGCCGTACCGAGACCCCACCGAGAAGGCGTACTCGACCGACGCCAACATCTGGGGCGCCACCCACGAGGCCAAGCAACTGGAGGATCTGGGCACGTCGATGGAGATCGTCGAGCCGATCATGGGCGTGGCGCATTGGGACCCGGCAGTCCATATCGAGACCGAGGACGTGACGATCCGCTTCGCCGGCGGCTGGCCGGTGGCCATCGGCGGTCGGACGTTCGACGCAGACGGTGCCGAAGGCAGCGACCACGTAGCACTGGTGCTCGAAGCGAACGCCGTCGGCGGACGGCACGGGCTCGGCATGAGCGACCAGATCGAGAATCGCGTCATCGAGGCCAAGTCGCGCGGCATCTACGAGGCGCCCGGCATGGCGCTGCTGCACATCGCGTATGAGCGACTGCTGTCGGCGATTCACAACGAGGCCACCATCGACAACTACCGCACCATGGGCCGTCGCTTGGGCCGACTGCTCTATGAGGGTCGCTGGTTCGATCCCCAAGCGCTGATGCTGCGCGATTCGCTGCTGCGCTGGGTGGGCTCGTCCGTCTCTGGCGAGGTCACGCTGCGGCTGCGCCGTGGTGACGACTGCTCGGTCCTGGACACCACTGGTCCAGACTTGACCTACGAGCCGGACCGGCTGTCGATGGAGCGAGTGGAGGATGCTGCGTTCGGTCCAAGCGATCGTATCGGTCAGCTCACCATGGCGAACCTGGACATCGCCGACAGCCGGGACAAGCTGGCGGCCTACCGGGACGCCGGTCGTCTGGGGCCCGGCGGACTGGCCGAGCTCGACACCTGACCGTCGGCTACCCGTTGCGGAAGCTGTCGAGAATCTCGTTGAAGGTGGTGCTGGGCCGCATGGCGGCTTCGGCGAGCGCAGGATCGGGCAGGTAGTAGCCGCCGAGATCGACCGGCACGCCTTGGCACTCCACCAGCTCGGCGATGATCTGGTGCTCGTTGACGGCCAGTGCCGCTGCGAGCGGGGCGAACCGCTCGGCTAGGTCGGCATCTGATCCTTGGCGGGCCATCTCGTCGGCCCAGTGCTTGGCGAGGTGGAAGTGGCTGGCCCGGTTGTCGGGCTCGTTGACCCGGCGGCTCGGAGCGCGGCCCTCGGCCAGCCACGTGCCGATGGCGGCGTCGAGCGTGTCGGCCAGCAGCTGAGCAGCGGTGTTGCCAGCGACACGGGCCAGATGCTCGAGCGAGACGGCCAGCGCGAGGAATTCGCCGAGGCTGTCCCAGCGCAGATGGTTCTCGGCCACCATCTGCTGCACGTGCTTGGGCGCCGAACCCCCGGCTCCGGTCTCGAAGAGACCGCCGCCGGCCATGAGCGGTACGACCGACAGCATCTTGGCCGAGGTGCCCAATTCGAGGATCGGGAACAGGTCGGTGTTGTAGTCGCGCAGCACGTTGCCGGTCACCGAGATGGTGTCCTCACTGTGCCGGATGCGTTCCAGCGAGAAACGGCACGCCTCGGCTGGCGCCAGAGTGCGGATGTCCAGATCGCCGATCGTCGGGTCCGCGGACCGGCGCTCGGCAAGCCGGGCATCGACCTTGGAGATGAGCTGGGCGTCGTGAGGCCGTCCCGAATCGAGCCAGAACACCACGGCGGCCCCGGTGAGCTGCCCCCGCTCGATCGCCAGGTCCACCCAGTTGGCGATGGCTGCGTCGTTGGTGGTGCACATGCGCCAGATGTCGCCCTTGGCGACCTGGTGGCTCGTCAGCACCTCACCGGATTCGGTGACGACGCGCATGATCCCCGGTGCGTCCACCTCGTAGGTCTTGTCGTGGCTGCCGTATTCCTCGGCCTTCTGCGCCATCAGGCCCACATTGGGCACTGAGCCCATCGTCGTGGGATCGAACGCGCCATTCCTGCGGCAGTCGTCGATGACCGCCTGGAAGACGCCCGAGTAGCTGGAGTCGGGGATGACGGCCTTGGTGTCCTGCTGGTTGCCCTCGGCGTTCCACATTTGGCCTGACGCACGGATCATCGCCGGCATCGACGCATCGACGATGACGTCGCTCGGCACATGCAGGTTGGTGATGCCTCGGTCCGAGTCGACCATCGCCAGCCCCGGCCCTTCGTCGAGCACCGCGGCGATGTCGGCCTCGACTGCTTCGCGCGCTGCAGCAGGCAGTGACTTGACGGCGGCGAGCACATTTGCCCAGCCGTCGTTCGGGTCAGCCCCGGCTGCTGCGAGCGCCTCTCCGTGCCGCTCGAACACGGGAGCGAAGAAGGCCCGCACTGCGTGCCCGAAGACGATCGGGTCAGCAACCTTCATCATCGTGGCCTTGAGGTGCAGCGAGAACAGCACACCCGACGAGCGGGAGTCGGCGATCTGGGTGTCGAGGAATTCGCGCAGGGCGGCGACCGACATGAACGTGGAGTCCGCCACCTCGCCGGCGTCGACGGCGACCTTGCGCATCAAGCGGACGTTGCCGTCGCCGTCGATGTGCTCGATGCTCAGCGAGCCGGCCCGGGGCACTGTCGCAGACTGCTCGTTGGACCGGAAGTCGCCGGCAGACATCGTGGCGACGTGACTCTGGCTCTGGGGCGACCAGGCGCCCATCGAGTGCGGGTACTGCCGGGCGTATTCCTTGACCGCACGGGGGGCTCGGCGGTCTGAGTTGCCCTCGCGCAGCACGGGGTTCACTGCCGAGCCCTTGACCCGGTCATACCGCTCGCGGATCTCGCGCTCGGATGCGTCGGCGGGATCGTCGGGATAGTCGGGGACCGCGTAGCCCTTCGACTGCAGCTCGGCGACGGCGGCCTTGAGCTGGGGCACCGAGGCGGAGATGTTCGGCAGCTTGATGATGTTGGCGCTGCGATGTTGGGTCCACTCGCCGAGTTCGCTCAGCGCATCGCCGGTTCGCTGGTGGGGCTCGAGCAGGTCGCTGAACACGGCCAGGATGCGGCCCGCGAGCGAGATGTCACGGGTCTCGACGTCGACGCCGGCAGCCTCGGTGAATGCCGTGATGATCGGCAGCAGCGAGTAGGTGGCGAGTGCCGGGGCCTCATCGGTGTGGGTGTAGACGATCTTCGAGCCAGTGTTCATGGAGTCAGCATCTTGAGGCGAAGAGGACATAGCGATTGGACGCTATCGCCCGCCGGAGAGTCGTCGCCCGTTCGGCAGCGGCGGCTCAGCCGGTGGCGTGCGCGGCGGCGGACGTTCCCGCCAAGCGGCCGAAGACTGCACCCGCCGAGAGGCCCGATCCGCCGGGATAGTTGCCGTAGAACAGGCCGCCCACCAGCTCACCTGCGGCATACAGGCCCCTGATCGGCCGCAAGTCAGTGTCCATCACGCATCCGGTCTCGTCGATGCGCAAGCCGCCGAACGTGAAGGTCAGACCGCAGGTCACGTGGTACGCGGCGAAGGGAGGCGTCTCGACCGGCATCGCCCAGTTCGTCTTGTCGGGGCTGAGGCCCCTGGTGCGGCGGCCGTCAAGCACGTTCGGGTCGAACCCGACGCTGCGGTCGACCGCCGCGTTGAACTCGCTGATGGTCGCCAGCGCCTGCTCGGTGTGCACGCCCTCCATGCGCGCGCAGAGCTCCTCGATGCTGTCGGCGGTCACCCTGGTGACCTGGCGGATGCGGTACTCGTCGCGCAGCAGGTGATCGGTGCTGGCATCGAACACCTGCCACGCCGAATGTCCCGGCTGGGCCAGGATCTCTCGGCCGTAGCGGGCATAGGTGTAGTTGCGGAAATCGGCGCCCTCGTCCACGAAGCGCCGACCGTCGGCGTTCAGCACGATCGCGAACGGGTAGCTGTGCTTCTGGAAGCCGTCGCCGACGGCGAGGTCGCCGAACTCGGGGGCGTTGTAATCCCACGCCACGGCGTGGGCGCCGCTCCAGTTGCCGTAGGGCATAGCGCCGGCTTCAAGCGCCATATTGATGCCGTCGCCGGTGTTGAAACGGGTGCCGCGCACCTTGGCGAGGTCCCAGCCCGGTCCCAGGTAGCGGGTGCGCCACTCGGCATTCGCCTGAAAGCCGCCCGCCGCCAGCACGACCGCGCTGCAGGGCACCTCAAGCGTGCGCTCTGGCATGCGTGCCCGGATGCCGCAGACAGCGCCGGCATCATCGATCAACAGTTCCCGCCCGGCCGCCTCGTGCCACAAGTCGATCTCGTTGCGAGCCAGCGCTGCGCGCAGCGACTCGACGAGTCCCTCGCCGCCGCCCACCGACTCCACCGTGAGGCCGCCCCAGAACGTGAAGCGCCCGTCCACCTTGAACGCCTGGCGTCCCCAGATCGGTGCGAAGCGCACCCCGTGGCTCGCCATCCACATCAGCGTGTCCTTGCTGCGGGTGACGAGCGCGTCGGCCAGTTCGGGATCGCACCGGTAGTCGGAGATGCGGCCCAAGTCGGCGTAGAACTGCTCTTCGGAGTAGGTGCCGAAGTCGGTTACCTCCACTTCGGCGTCGGTGAGATCGGGCATCAGCGCTCGCAGATCGTCCACGCCGTCGTAGGCGAAGCGGATCGCGCCGGCGGTGAAGCGGCTGTTGCCGCCGGCCTCGGCCTCCGGCGCCCGCTCCAGCACCAGCACCTTGGCGCCGCCCTCGTGCGCCGCGAGCGCTGCGCACATCGCAGCGTTGCCCGCACCGACCACCACCACGTCGTACTGGCGTGGCGGTGTTTGCGGTGTCGCGCCGGTTTCGCTCACGCCGGGCGAGCCTATGAGGCTGAGCGCTGGGCCCGAGCGGCGCTTGAGCGAAGCGAGCCAGAGCGGCGCACGGTGCGAAGCCGTGGCCGGACTCGCACCCTGCCAGATCAGTGCACATCGAGTTGGCGACCTACGCTGCGGCGATGAGCGAGACCCAGACATCTGCCGAGGCCGGCTCTGATGCGCCGGTGGTGATCGACCATGAGCGCCTGGCGGGCTTCATCGCCGAGATCTTCCGCCACACCGGATGCTCAGATGCCGAGTCCGAGCGCATCGGCACGAGCCTCGTGGGCGCGAACCTGGCCGGTCACGACAGCCACGGCGTGATCCGCTCGGCGCTGTATGTCGAACTGCTGGCCAACGGCGTTCAGCTCGCCGATCAGGAGATCAAGGTGCTGATCGACTCGGGCTCGCTGCTGCTGGTGGACGGCCAGTACGGCATGGGCCAGACCGTCGGTCCCGCTGCGGTGAAGCTCGGCATCGAGCGTTGCTCCGAACTCGGCGTCGCCGTGGTGGGGCTGCGCAACGCCGGGCACCTCGGCCGCATCGGCGAGTACGCCGAGATGGCTGCCGCCGAAGGCCTCGTCTCGGTACATTTCGTGAACGTCGCCAACAGCCGGTTGGTGGCGCCGTTCGGTGCGAAAGCCCGCCGCATGGGCACCAATCCCTGCGCCTACGGGGCGCCCGTGGCCGGTCGCCGGCCCGTCATTCACGACTTCGCGACTTCGGTCGTGGCCGAGGGCAAGGCCATGGTGGCACTGCACGGCGGCCCGGCTGTGCCTGACAACGCGCTGGTCTCCGGCGACGGTGAGATCACCGGCGATCCGCGGGTGCTGTACACGTTCGCCGAGGGCCAGCGGCCGAATTCGATGGACGGCCCCGGCGCGCTGCGGGCGATGGGCGAGCACAAGGGCTCAGGCATCTCGGTGATGTGCGAGCTGCTGGCCGGGGCGCTCACCGGCACCGGCACGGCGGGGCCGCGCCGGGTGCGGTTCGCGAACGGCATGCTCTCGGTCTATGTCGACCCGGCACAAGTGGACGCGGCTGTCGGCGAGACCGATGACGGATACAACGGCATCGCGGCCGACTATCTCGACTGGTTCTACGACGCCGATGCCATCGACCCCGCCGAGGGGGTGAAGCTGCCCGGTGACGTCGAGCACGAGCGGCGCCAGCACCGCATGGCCAACGGCATCACGCTGCCCGCCGAGACCTGGGAGAGCATCTGCGGCGGCGCCCGCGCCGCCGGCGTGCCCGAAGCGACGATCGCTGCTGCCGGCTGAACTCAGCTACGCGCTCGATGCATACCTTCCCGCGCCTTCTGTCGGTGCGGGCGCTGGATGAGAGTACGGGCCAAGAGAAGCAGCACCGGCAACTAGTTCCGTAGGAGGTTGGGGTCCAGGGACCAGGTGGTGAACGTCTGGTTGAATGCCTTGACTGCGGTGCCGCTGATGTCCTTGAGGCCGCCGTAGTAGCTGATGGTGGCTTCGTCGCCGGGTGCTATCGGGACGTTGAGCGTCAGCGTGAGCAGGTTGCCGTCCACGGCGATCCCGATTGGCGACTGGTTGACCACAGCGTTGCCCTGGGCATCGCGGGCGCCGTCGACCAAGAAGGACTGGGCCAGCGTCCTGACCGCAGCGTCGTCGATCGCGGCGAGATCCTTGCTGAAGACCAGCGTCAGTTCATTGCCGTTCACCACCGCCATGGCCGGCACCGATTCAGCGAGTGGCTCGGGCTCGATTTCGATCACCGTGACCTCGGAGACGGCGGCGGTGACGGCGACTGAGATGTCCACCCACTGCATGTGATCGCCCACGGTTGCGGTGACGGTGACGTCATAGACGTTGTCGCCGTTGCGGTCGCCGGGCGCTTCGAACTCAGGCGCCAACCCGGCAAAGCTCAGTGTCCCGTCATCGCTCATCTCGAAACGCGCGGAATCCGATCCCGACAACTGCCACGACACCCTCGCATTGGGCGGCTCGGTCACTGTGCAACTGCCTGCAATCATGTGGGACGCAAAAATGGGATTGCCCTGAGCATCCGCCGGCGGCTCCGGAACGGTCCACGACAGGCTCGCGGCATCGAAGCCGTGGGCGGGCGCGCACGCCATCGTCATCGCCACCACGGCCGCGGGCCGCGTACGCCGCCAGTCCACCTTGTGCTCAGGATCATGGTCCAAGCCGCTGTGGGCCAGATCGGAATCGGCACCGCTGGCTGCCGCTCGAATGTTGCCGTCGTTCAAGGCAAGCGTGTCGGCCAGCACCGCTATCCCTTGCGTCGAGTAGTTCGGCCGCACCACCTCATGGGTGAACGTCAGCTCCGCGGTGCCGCTGCCGCTCGCGTACACCGCGTCCTTGCGGCCCCAGTCAGCGGGGTCCATGTCGATCCCCAGTGTGGGCGAGCCCGTCACGACGACCGCCTCGCTGAAAGTGACGCGTATCGAGATCACATCCCCCAACTCATACCAATGGTCACGGCCCGCCCAAGAAGCCACCTCCACGCCGATCACCGAGGGCGCCGAGGTGGTGAACGAATCGGACATCACTCCCGTGGAGAAGTCCTCGTCGAAGGATGCCTGCACTTGGTATGCGGTGCCGGTGGCGAGGCCGGCGATCGAGAACCGCGCCGACAACGACGTCATGCCCTGCTGTGCCTGGGTCCATGTGCCCGAGGTTCCGGCGCGGTAGCGCAGGTAGAGCGCCCCGGTGGGGTTATGAACCCGCACCAAGACCTCCGCCGAGTTCGAGGTGACGTCCCGCACAGCGACGCTCGCCACCGAGGGCACCGGGGTGGTGAACGAATCGGACATCACTCCCGTGGAGAAGTCCTCGTCGAAGGAGGCCTGCACCTGGTATTCGGTGCCTGTGGTGAGGCCGGCGATGGAGAACCGCGCCGGCGACGACGTCACGTCCTGCTGTGCCCGGGTCCATGTGCCCGAGGTTCCGGTGCGGTAGCGCAGGTAGAGCATGCCGGCGGGATCGTCGGCCCAAACGCTGACTTCCGCCGCGCTCGTGGTGACGTACCAGGCCCACACTGCGGTCACTGAAGGTGCCAGCGTGTTGAACGTATGGGTCATCGCGCCTGTGGAGAAGTCCTCGTCCAAGGATGCCTGCACCTGGTATTCGGTGCCTGTGGTGAGGTCGGTGATCGAGAACCGCGCGGGCGACGATGTCACCGCCCGTTCATCGATCTTCGTCCATGGTCCCGAGGTTCCGGCGCGGTAGCGCAGGTAGAGCATGCCCTCAGGGTTGACGACCTCGACCTCGACCTCCGCGGCGGCCGGCGTGATGTCGTGCGCCCGCAGCGCCGTCACCGCCGGGCGTGCCTTGATGCGTATCGGCACCTTGTTGTCGACGAGCTGTGAGAAGCCCGTGTAGTCGCTCGGCGCGAGGGCCACGTAGAAGACCTCGGCCGCGACGCCGGGGCTCGAGCCGCTGTCGTGGATCTGGACGGTGACCGTGCGCGTGGCCCCATTCGAGGCAGTGCCGGTCCAGTCGAACTTCTCGTACCCGTAGGTGCGGTACAGCGTGCGCGATCCGCCTGAGAACAGCTCCCCGTAGCCGTGGTTGAAGGCAGTACGCGCCGGCTGCTGGGCGCCCAGCGAGACGTCCTTGCTGTAGTTGGGGTCGGTGTCGGGGATGATCGGGTCCTCGGCCACCAGCGCCCGGGCGGCGCCGTCGGCCGAGCTGTGGATGACGGCGACCACCGGCCACCCGGCCGAGCCGGAGGCCCGCAGCGTGCATTGCGCCGTGGTGGCTTTGGCGACTTCCGCCGGACAGGTGAGAGTGAAGTTCGGAACCGACACCGCGACCGTGTCGACGCCGCGGCCCAGCGCCGAGCGGACGATGCTCACCGTGCGCGTGGCGGTGGTGGCACCGTCCTCAGCGGTCACGGTCAGGGTCACCGTGGTGGTGCCGACGGCCAGGGGCACCGCTGGGCTCTCCTGGCTGTCGATGACCTCGATGCTGGTGCCGCCCCTGCCGTCGAGGTCGAGGCTGCGGCCGTCGCATGAGGCGCGCATCTCCATGGTCGTGCCGCGGGCCGCCGCCGCCGTCAGCGTCGCCTCGGTCACCTCGTAGGCGACGGTCTGCGTCTGCGTGGCCTGCGTCGGTGACAGCGTGCGGCTCTGCCCGGCGGAGAGCGTCAGGCTGTTCAGCGACGTGTCAGTGCTGGGACTGTCGTCGTCGGTGAGGGTGACGCCAGCCTTGTTGTTGTAGAGCAGGCCGACGCCCCTGCTGGCGTCGGGGCCGAGCGCCACGTAGAACTTCTCGATCTCCTCGTCGATGCCGTCGTGAGCGGCGACGATGGTCACCGTGCGGCTGTTGCCCGGCGCGCCTTGGGGGACGGTGGTCTGGGTGGGGTCGGCGCCGGCGTTGCCCGACCAGTCGAAGCGCGACCAGCCCACGAGGGTGTCGCCGATCCAGGTGACGCCGCCGTCGATGGCGGCGCTGGGGCTCGGGGTGCCCAGCGTCACGTCGATCGAGGTGCCTCGCACGAGCGCCCGGTCGCCGTCGGTGGACAGATGCAAAATCGCCACCACCGGCCAGGGCTTCGCCTCGGCGGCGGTGTTCTTCAGCGTGCACGTCAGCGTGTCGCCCTCGTCGACGGTGCCAGAGGGGCAGGTCAGCTCGAAGTCGTCGTGGGTCACCGTGACCGACGAGTCGGAGTAGGCGACACCGCCCAAGACCAAGATGCCGATCCCGGCCGCAAGCACGGCGGCCACGACCCAGCGCCCGAAATGCACTCGGCTGCTATGGCGATCGTTCACATGGTGCTGATCCATATATTCCGGAGAATAGTCAGCCATACCTCACACACACCTCCCCTATGGCATGAGCGAGATTCGCAAAATAACTTCCGTTCGGACCTTGTTCCATATGTAACTCATATGCATATCCATATCTGAATGTCTCAGGCTATTGTTCGCGCTGTGACCGTCGGCAGCCCGCGGAACGAACAAGGAACGCGTGTGACGCTGCGCGGATCCCACCAGCGCCCGCTGGGTCGAGACCCAATGCACGGGGGGGGGGGGGTCGAACGGCCGCGGTCCCGGAGCCGAGTCGTGGCAATCGCCGCACTGGCGGTGGCGGCGACGGTGCTCGTGGTGCCAGCACCTGGCAGTGACACCGATTCCCTCTTGGGCGCCTCCCCGGCCGCCGCGGCTTCGTCGTCGCCGGGGCCGCTGTCTTCAGGGAGCTACAGCCCCGCCGTGAGCTTCACCGCCCTGGAGCATCCGGTCCGCTTCTGGCAGCGCATCCTCAGTGAGGCGGAGCCGGCGGACAGCAGTCACGATCATCTCCAGGCGCCGACCGCAACCTTCAACTACTCGTGGTTCGGCGAGGTCACCGCTGGCACACGATCCGAGAGCACCGATCTGTCGTATGCGGTCGAGCACCAGCACGACCCCTCGGGCTACCAGTTCTGCCAGACGCCGAGCATCTGCGCCGACCTGAGTGTGGGGGTGACGCCCGAGGGGTTGCTGTATCTGCAATGGCAGCAGTCCGACCCCTCATTCGGGTTCCTGGCGGACTTCCCGACCCGCACGGTGGAGCTGTCGGCGGCCGACGCCGACACGTCGTTAAAGGTGTACCGGGAGACGCTGGTGGGGCCCCCGGCCGCAGTGACGGGATGCGAGGACTACGGCAAGAACAATCCCGACGCGTACGCCTGTCTGTTCCTGCGCGAGGTCTTCCCCGAGGGAATCGGAGACAACGACGATGAGGCGACGCTGCGGGCCAGCCTTCCGGGCCTCGTGCAGCCCGCCGCGAACTACAACCTCGTGTTCGGCGAGGAGTTCGACGGCACCCCGCCGCCGGCCAACGCCGCCGGGTGTCGTGACGGGCTGTCCACACTGGACAGCGACGTGTGGAGCTACCAGGACGCCTGCGACAACGTGGACTCCAGGGGCGAGTCGTGCAGCAACGTCGTCGACGGCCGCCTCGTGATGGCCCTGGCAGGAACCTGCCACAGGGCCAAGGTCTCCACCCACGGCAACCTTCACGTCAAGTACGGCTACTTCGAGGTCAAGTTCACCGTCAACACGTACGGCTGGCGGAACACGTACCACAACTACAACGTCATCCTGCATGCCCGCAGTGAGGTTCTGCGGGGCCTCCTCGACCGGTACGGCGTGGAGATCGAGGACTGGGAGGACTTCCTCACCAACCTCGACATCGAGATCGACTTCGTCGAGTACAACGTCGGCGGCAGATACTTCGTCGGGCATCAGTACGCCAACCCCGGGTTCACAGTTCCCGTCGACGACATTCCCCCGACGTTTGTAGGCAAGCTCTACGGACTCTGCGGTTACCGCCCAGATTGGTCGATCGTCACGAACCCGAGCCCCGACGGGCGGTGCGGATGGGACGACACCTATACCGTGACCCTCGGGACGGAGTGGACCCCGGGCGGCTACCGGACCTTCGTCAAGGTCGACGAGTTCGGCGGAGACCTCAAGGTCGTCCCCAAGGACAAGCTGCTGGTCTGGACCAAGCCGATTTCGGGTGGTCGTCCGGGCGACCAACAATTGCTGAGCGGTGCCGCGAGAGACCCCTATCTCGAGTACACCGATCCCGACGACCCCGCCACGCTGCTCGAGAAGATCGCCGTCTCCCACGTTCCGCTGCCGCTCAACATCGGCGCTTGGGGATACATGAACGCCGAGCGTCAACCTCACATCCTCACCCGGATGAAGATCGACTACATCCGGATGTGGCAGCCCGACGACTACTACTCCAACATGGAGCCCGTCTACCAGTAGCCCCGCCGCTGCGAGCCGTTGCGGCCGCGGCGGCAGACTGCCGTTCATGATGCGCCTGTCGTGGATCGACATCTGCAACTCCCGCCCCGCGTACTGAGCGTGAAAGTGCGGAGGCGCGTGGTCTCCGATGTGCATCCGGATGATGATGCCCGAGAAGCGGCAGATCTCAGGCATCTGCCAAGGCCCGCAGGCCCGGCATGATTTCCTCAGCAGTGCGGCCAGTGATCTCGAGATACACGGCGTCGGCGCACAGCTCCACCTCGTCAGACCAGCGGATCGTGCGGTGCGGCGAGATGCTGACCGACTCGAACACGTTCATGTCGTTCCAGATCTCGAACACGCCTTGACCGACGCGGCCAGACAAGTCGATCTCGCCCTCGACGCCGTCATCAAAACGCACCCAAAGCCGGTGATCGTGGCGGGCCTCGACCGCAACGGGGCGCAACTGCTCATCTACTGCCATTGCGTCCCTTTCGCGCTCTCTCGGTGACCTCTCACGGGAAGCATGTCGCTTCTGCACAAAGGCTAGTTGAGTCCCCTGACCAGCCAACGTGCGAGGCAGCATGGCTCAGGCGCTCTGAGGGTAGACCCGCCGCTGCGAGCCGTTGCGGCCGCGGCGGCAGGATCAGCGGGGCTGGCGGACCACGAGGCGCGCCCTCGTCAGCTCTGGGCTGTGGTGGTGACGGTGAGGGTGAAGTCAGCCAGGGCGGTGCCGTCGCTGGCTTTGAGACCGTTGTCGGTTGCCGATGCGAAGTAGCGGACGGTGACCTCGTCGCCGGCGCGGATGGCGGTGCCGAGCGTGAGCGTCAGCGTGGCGCCGTCGACGGCGACCAGGCTCGGCGATTGGTTGGTGACCGGCGCGCCGTTGTGGAAGGCGCCGTCGATCAGGAACGCGAAGCGCAGAGCGCTGGCGGCTGCGGCATCGATGGCGGCAAGGCCGCGGTTGAATGTCAGGGTCAGCTCGTTGCCGCTGACTGCTGCGCAGATCGGCGTCGTGACGTTCTCGGGTGCCGTGACGCAGGCCGACTCGGGCGTGAACGCAACGGCCGCGCTGGGAGTGCTGGCGCCGGTGCGGTTGACGGAGCGAATGCGCACGCTGTAGTCGAGATCGTTGATGAGGCCGGTGACGGTGTACGAGCTCGCATTGGGCTCGCCGGGGGCGCTGTCTGCCACGGCGGTCCAGCCCGACAACTCATACACATAGGCCGACCCTGAGTCCTGCCCGGCGCCGTCGTCGAAGACGGCACCGACCGCGACCGTGCTGCCGTCGATCGCGACCGAGTAGCCGAACAGGTCGCCGGCAGCGGGGCTCGAGACCGTCAGCTTGGCGGTCTCGGTACCGGCAGCCCAGCCGGCCGCCGGCTTGGCGAACGTGTACACCGAACCCGAGGCGATGGCCACGTCGTCATCCCACAGCGAGCCGACTGCGACCGTGTCGCCGTCGATCGCTATCGACCAGCCGAACCAGTCATTGGCGGTCGCGTCCGAGGCAGTCAGCTTGGCGCTGCTGGTGGCAGTCGCCCAGCCTGTGGCGGGCTTGGTGAACACATAGGCGGCGCCGGCGATGGCACCGCCGTCGTCGTCGCCGTACGCGCCGACCACGACGGTGCCGCCGTCGATGGCCACCGACCACCCGAGCAAGTCGCCGGCGGCGGGGCTCGAGGCGGTCAGCTTGGCGGTCTGGGTGCTGGTTGCCCAGCCTGTGGCGGGCTTGGCGAATACATAGGCGGCGCCGGAGTCGGTGCCGCCGTCGTCGTCGCCGTACGCGCCGGCCACGATCGTGTCGCCGTCGATCGCCACGGACCGCCCCAGATTGTCACCGGCACCGGCGTCCGAGGCGGTGAGCTTGATGCTGCTGGTGGCAGTCGCCCAGCCTGTGGCGGGTTTGGCGAACACGTAGGCGGCGCCGGAGTCCGTGCCGCCGTCGTCGTCGCCGTACGCGCCGGCCACGATCGTGTCGCCGTCGATGGCCACTGAATGGCCGAACAAGTCCGCCGCGACGGCGTCCGAGGCGGACAGCTTGATGCTGCTGGTAGCGCTCGCCCAGCCTGTGGCGGGCTTGACGAATACATGGGCCACCCCACTGCCCGTGCCGCCGGCGTCGTCCCCGTAGGAGCCGACGACGATCGTGTTGCCGTCGATGGCCACGGACACGCCGAATTGATCGCCGGCGCGACGGTTCGCAGATGTCAGCTTCGCTGCTTGGCTCCACGCGCCCGACCGCCGGACGAACACGTACGCCGCCCCCTGCCTCGAGTCGTCGGCAGGCGCGCCCACGACCAGCACGTCGCCGTCCACGGCGGCCGACTCCCCGAACCGATCACGAGAAGCACCGTCTGACGCAGCCAACTCCGCCACCTCAGCCCGGAGCTCATACTCATAACCGGTGATGCTGCTGTCGGCGGGATCTGCCCAGCTCAGCGCCACCTGGCCGTCGCCCGCCGTCGCCGTCAGGCCAGTCGGCTGAGCCGGAAGCGGCAGCACCGGCGTTGCCGTCGCCGCGGCGCTTGGCTCGCTGGCGCCCCCGTTGTGTGCGCGGATGCGGAAGCTGTACTCCACCCCGCGTGTCAGGTCGGTGACCGTGTGCGATGCCGCGTTGGCCCCTCCAGGGGCGCTTTCAGTAACAGCGGTCCAGCCCGAGGCATGGAAGACGTGCACCGATCCGGAATTCTTGGCTCCGGTGTCTCGAGACCGTGCGCTGACCACGACGGTGTCGTCGTCAATCGCCACCGACCACCCGAACAAGTCGCCGGCCGCTGGATTCGAGGCTCTCAGCTGCACATTGCTGCTGACTGTCGTCCAACCCGATGCGGGCTTGGTGAACACATAGGCCGACCCGGAATCCTCGCCGTCGTCATCATCCCGACGCGCGCCCACTACGACCCTGTCTGCTTCGACTGCGACTGTGGATCCAAACGAGTCGAGCATGGCAGCATCGGCGGCAGTCAGCTTCGCGCCGTCGCTGGCAATCCCCCAACCCGATGCGGGCTTGGTGAACACATAAGCCGACCCGGACCACGGGCCCTTGTGGGCGTCTGCAGGGGCACCAGCGACGATCGTGTCGCCGTCGATCGCCACTGCGCTGCCAAACCATCTGGTGGTTGCGTCGGCGGCGGTGAGTTTCACATTTCCGCTGGCAGTCGCCCAGCCTGAAGTCGGCCTGTTGAACACATACACAGACCCTGCGTCGTGGAAACTGGCGTCATCGTGTGGGGCACCAGCGACGATCGTGTCGCCGTCGACTGCCACCGACGAACCGAAATTGTCTCCGCCGGCTGCGTCTGCCGCGGTCAGCTTGACGCTGCTGGCTGCCGTCGTCCAGCCGGTGGCGGGCTTGGTGAACACATAAGCCGACCCGGTGTCCGCTGCGCTGCCATCATCCCCGGGAGTGCCGACCACGATGGTGTCGCCGTCGACTGCCACCGACGAACCGAAGAAGTCGATGCGGGCTGCGTCTGCCGCGGTCAGCTTGACGCTGCTGGCTGCCGTCGTCCAGCCGGTGGCGGGTTTGGTGAACACATAAGCCGACCCGGCATCCCCCCCGCCGTCGTCATCCGCACGGGCACCGACCACGATCGTGTCGCCGTCGATCGCCACCGCGTACCCAAAATCATCGTCGCGGGCACCGTCAACGGCCGTCAGCTTCGCGACTCGGCCCCACGCTCCGGACTCTCGGAGGTACACGTATGCCGCACCTATGGATGAACTGTCGATGAGCGCGCCGACCACCATCGTGTCGCCGTCCACCGCCACCGAATCACCGAATATGGTGCCCGGTGCCGCATCGGGTGAAGTCAACTCTGCGATCTCGGCCCGGAACTCGTACTCATAGCCGGCGACCGTGGCGTCGAGCGGATCGTCCCAGCTCAGAGCCACTTGACTGTCGCCCGCCGTCGCAGTCAGGCCAGTCGGCTGAGCCGGCGGCGGCATTGGCGTCGCTGTCGCCGTCGCGACCGAGCTCGGCTGGCTGGCACCGGCACGGTTGGTGGCTCGAACGCGGAAGCCGTACTCGACGCCATTGGCCAGGCTGGTGATGGTGCGCGACGTCGCGTTTGCGCCTCCAGGAGCGCTGTCAGCGACAGTGGTCCAGCCTGAGGCGTGGAAGATGTGCGCCGACCCCGAATTCGTGGTGCTGCGATTGCCGTATCGTGCGCCGACGACGACTGTGTCGTTGTCGACCGCGACCGACGACCCGAACCGCTCGTCTCTGGCGGAGTCGGCGGCAATCAGCTTCATATCGCTGCTAGCCGTCGTCCAACCCGAAGCGGGCTCAGTGAACACATACACCGACCCGCCGACGATGTCTCTTTGGTCGCCGACCACGATTGTGTCGCCGTGGATCGCTATCGACGACCCGAAGTCGTTGTAGCGGCCGGTGTCTGCGGCGGTCAGCTTCACATGCCCGCTGGCGGATGCCCAGCCCGAGGCAGGCTTGGTGAACACATACACCGCGCCATCGTCATGATCGGCCGGTGCGCTTGCGGCGATGGTGTCGCCGTCGATCGCTACCAACGTTCCGAGTCTGTCGCCGACTGCTGCATCCGCGGCGGTCAGCTTCACGTTCCCGCGGGTAGATGCCCAGCCCGAAGCGGGCTTGGTGAACACATACAGTGCTCCCGAGAACGGCCCTTCGTCGTGGTCGTACTGAGCGCCTACGACGACCGTGTCGCCGTCTACCGCCACCGAAGAGCCGAACCATTTGTAGGAGTGCGCGTCCGCGGCGGCCAGCTTCACGTTGCCGCTGGCGGGTGCCCAGCCCGAGGCCGGCCTAATGAACACGTACACCGATCCTGAATCAAGGCCACCGTCATCGTCATCCTCGGCAGCGACCACGATCGTGTCGCCGTCGATCGCCACCGAACCCCCGAATAGGTCGCCGGCGGCAGCGTCGGCGGCGGTCAGCTTCACGCTCCCGCTGGTGGTCGCCCAGCCCGAGGCTGGTTTGGTGAACACATACGCCGAGCCGGAGTCCAACCCGCCGTCGTCATCCCTAGAGGCACCGACCACAATCGTGTCGCCGTCAATTGCCACTGATCCTGCGAAGCGGTCGCCGGCCGCGCCGTCGGTGGCGGTCAGCTTGGCCACCTGGCGCCATCCCCCGGCTTCCTTGGAGTACACATAGGCCGCGCCGCGCCGTGAGTCGTCACCGGGTGCGCCGACGACCATCGTGTTGCCGTCCATTGCCGTCGAGGACCCGAATTCGTCGTTCCTAGCCGCGTCTGTGGCGGTCAGCTCCGCTATCTCGGCCCGGAACTCGTACTCGTAGCCGGTGATCACGCGGTCAGAAGGATCATCCCAACGCAGCGTCACGCCGCCCTCTCTCGCGCTCCCCGCTGAGAAGCCGGTCGGCTGGGCTGGCACGAGCGACACAGTCACAGCTGCGCTCGGCTCGCCGATGCCCGAACTGTTGCGGGCCCGGACGCGAAACTCGTACCGGGCGCCGTTGATGAGGCCGCTGATGACGTGCGAGGTCGCGTTCGCACCCCCAGGAGCGCTGTCAGCGACAGCTGTCCACCCCGAGGCGTGGAAGATGTGGGCAGATCCTGAGTTGACGTCCGCTTCACTGTCAGCCGGGGCGCCCACTACGACTGTGTCTCCATCGGCGGTTACCGAGAGTCCGAACCGCTTGCCGGCAGTAGCGGCCGACGCGGTCAGCTTTTTGTCGGCGACGGTCACCCAGCCCTCGGCACGTTTGCTGAACACGTATGCCGACCCCGAGGCTGCATGTGCAGAGTCGTCTGGGGCGCCGACGACAATTGTGCTGCCGTCGATATTCACCGACCAGCCGAACTTGTCGCCGGCAGCCTGATTCGAGGCGGCCAGCTTGACGCTGTCGCGGGTAGACGCCCATCCGCCAGCAGGCTTGCTGAACACATACGCAGAACCGGAGTCAGCGCCGCCCGTGATGCCGGGGGCGCCGACCACCACCGTGTCGTCGTCGATGGCAACTGACCTCCCGAAATGGTGGTCGACTTCCGGATGCGAGGCAGTCAACCTCACATTCCCGCTGGCGTTTGCCCATCCGCTGGCAGGTCTGCTGAACACATACGCAGAACCGGGGTCAGCGCCGCCCGTCGCGCCGGGGGCGCCGACCACCACCGTGCTCGCGTCAATTGCCAACGAATACCCAAGCCTGGCGCCCGTGGCCCTATCAGAAGCGGTCAGCTTGGCGGTTTCAGTGGCGGTTGCCCAGCCGCCGGCGGGTTTGCTGAACACGTACGCCGACCCGGAGTCGACGCCGCCGTCGTCGTCCCCGGGAGCACCCACCACGATTGTGTTGTCGCGGATCGCCAGCGACAATCCGAATCGGTCGCCGGTGGCCGCGTCGGCAGCCGTCAGTTTGATGTCGCTGTTGGCGGTTGCCCAGCCGTCAGCGGGTTTGCTGAACACGTACGCCGATCCCGAGTCGGCGCCGCCGTCGTCGTCCCCGGAAGCACCAATGACGATCGTGTTGCCATCGATCGTCAGCGATTCTCCGAACCGGTCGCCGACCGAGGCATCCGAGGCAGTCAGCTTGCCTACTTGACCCCACAGTCCGGAGTCGCTGACGTATACATACGCCGCACCCCGACGTGAGTCGTCCCCTTGCACGCCGACAACCATCGTGTCGCCATCGACTGCCGTCGACCATCCGAACCCGTTGTCGCTTGTGGTCAGCTCTGCGATCTCGGCGGCGAATTCATACTCATGGCCGGCAATCGTGGTGTCGGCAGGGTTGTCCCAGCCCAGTGTCGCCTGGTCATGCCCGGCCCTGACAGTCAGGCCAGTCGGCTGAGCCGGGGTCGGAGTCAGCGATGCGGTTGCTGCAGCGCTGGGCTTGCTGACGCCCGCGCTGTTGCGAGCTCGAACGCGGAAGCGGTACTCGACGCCGTTTGTCAGGCCAGTGACGGTGTGCGAGGTCGCGTTCGCACCCCCAGGAGCGCTGTCAGCGACAGTGGTCCACCCTGAGGCGTGGAAGATGTGCGCCGACCCCGAGTTCGTGGCGTCGCGATCGTCATACCGTGCGCCGACGACGACGGTGCCGTCATCGACCGCTACCGACGATCCGAACCAGTCGCCAGATGCACCATTGGTGGCAGTCAGCTTCACATCGCTGTTGTCCGTTGCCCAGCCCGAAGCAGGCTCGGTGAACACATACACCGAACCTCCGCGGACGTCTCCTTGGTCACCGACCACGATTGTGTCGCCGTGGATCGCTATCGACGACCCGAAGTCGTTGTAGCGGCCGGTGTCTGCGGCGGTCAGCTTCACATGCCCGCTGGCGGTTGCCCAGCCCGAGGCGGGCTTGGTGAACACATACACCGCGCCATCGTTATGATCGGTTGGCGCGCTCGCAGCGATTGTGTCGCCATCGATCGCCACCAGCGATCCGAGGTTGTCGCGGATTGCCGCGTCCGCGGCGGTCAGTTTCACGCTCCCGCTGGCGGATGCCCAGCCCGAGGCAGGCTTGGTGAACACGTACACCGCCCCCGAGAAGGGCCCTCCGTCTCTGTCATACGGAGCGCCTGCGACGAGCGTGTCGCCGTCGATCGCTACTGAGGAGCCGAACCAGGTGTGGGCGGCTCCGGCAGCGGCGGTCAGCTTTACGTCGCTACTGGCGGATGCCCAGCCCGAGGCGGGCTTGGTGAACACATACGCCGACCCGGAGTCGGACCCGCCGTCATCGTCCCATCGTGCACCTACGACGATCGTGTCGCCGTCGATCGCCACCGAACCCCCGAATAGGTCGTCGGCGGCTGCATCCGCAGCGGTCAGCTTCACAGTCCCGCTGGTGGTCGCCCAGCCCGAGGCTGGTTTGGTGAACACATACGCCGAGCCGGAGTCCAACCCGCCGTCGTCATCCCTAGAGGCACCGATCACAATTGTGTCGCCAGCGATCGCCACTGATCCTGCGAAGCGGTCGCCGGCCGCGCCGTCGGTGGCGGTCAGCTTGGCCACCTGGCTCCACGCCCCGGCTTCCTTGGAGTACACATAGGCCGCGCCGCGCCGTGAGTCGTCACCGGGCGTGCCGACGACCATCGTGTTGCCGTCCATTGCCGTCGAGGACCCGAATTCGTCGTGCGCGGCAGCGTCTGTGGCGCTCAGCCCGGCGATCTCGGCCCGGAACTCGTACTCGTAACCGCTGATCGTCGCGTCGGAGGGATTGTCCCAACTCAGCGTGACGCCGGCGTTGCGCGCAGACACTGTTGTCAGGCCAGCCGGCCGCTCGGGAACGCCTGGCACCGCGGTCACTGTCGCGCTCGGATCACTGGCGCCAACGCTGTTTCTCGCGCGGACGCGGAAGTCGTATCGGGCGCCGTTCAGCAAGCCGGTGACGGTGTGCGAGCCCGCGTTGGCCTCGCCGCGAGCGCTGTCGGCAACAGCGGTCCAACCCGAGGCGTGGAAGATGTACACGGACCCAGAGCGCCGACCACTGTCATGATCCCATGGGGCACCGGCGACGACTGTGTCACCGTCGAGCGCCACCGACAGCCCGAACAAGTCGCCGCGGGTTGCATCTGCGGCGGCAAGTCTGACGCCTTTACTAGCGGTTGCCCAACCCCCGGCGGGTTTGGTGAACACATATGCCGATCCCGAATCCGACCCTGCGTCGTCGTCATGGATGGCGCCAGCCAAGATCGTGTCGCCACTGATCGCTACCGAGTACCCGAGGCGGTCGCCTGCGGCTGCGTCTGCGGCGGTGAGCTTCACATTGCCGCTCGTCGTGACCCATCCTGATGCGGGTTTGGTGAACACATACACCGACCCCGAGTCGACACCACCGATATCGTCGTCGTCTCCGTCGGCGGCTACGGCGATCGTGTCGCCACTGATCGCTACCGAGTACCCGAGGCGGTCGCCTGCGGCTGCGTCTGCGGCGGTGAGCTTCACATTGCCGCTCGTCGTGACCCATCCTGATGCGGGTTTGGTGAACACATACACCGACCCCGAGTCGACACCACTGACATCGGCGTCGTCATGGCTCGCGCTCACAGCGATCGTGTCGCCGTCGACGCCCACCGACCAGCCAAAGCTGTCGCCTGCCGTTGCGTCTGCGGCGGTGAGCTTCACATTGCCGCTCGTCGTGACCCATCCTGATGCGGGTTTGGTGAACACATACACCGACCCCGAGTTCGAGCCGTTGTCGTCGCTATCTGGAGCGCCAGCGATGATGGTGTCGCCGTCGATCGCCACTGAGTAGCCGAAACTGTCGCTCGTGGCTGCGTCGGCCGCGGTGAGTTTCACATTGCCGCTCGTCGTGACCCATCCTGACGCGGGCTTGGTGAAGACATACACCGACCCTGAAGCGGCACCCCCGTGCTCGTCCAGGACTGCGGCTACAACCACCGTGTCGCCGTCGATCGCCACTGACGACCCGAAGCGGTCGCCGACTGCCGCGTCCGAAGCGGTCAACTTGGCCACTTGGTTCCACATCGCGGCCTGCCGGGTGAAGACGTACGCGGCGCCTCGAGTCGAGTCGTCGTCTTGCGCGCCGACGACCATGGTGTCGCCGTCGATCGCCAGTGCGTACCCGAAGCGGTCGCCCGTCGCTGCATCGGAGGCGGTCAGTTTTGCGACTTGGGTCCGGAACTCGTACTCGTAGCCCGCGATCGTGGTGTCGGGGGAGCCGTTCCAGCTCAGCGCGATCTCGCCGCTGTTTGCGAGCGCCGTCGACAATCCCGTTGGCTGCATCGGGACGACGAGTCCCGCAGTCGCAGTCGCGCTGGGGCCGCTGACTCCGACGCTGTTCCTGGCCCGCATGCGGAAGGTGTACGTGGCACCCGGCACGCCAATGAAGGTGTAGGAGCCGGCGTTGGCTTCGCCGGGCGCGCTGGCAGGTACAGCCACCCAGTCCGAGAGCCTGTAGTCGTACACCGAACCCGAGCTCGCGCCATAGTCACCGGTTGTCGGGGCACCAACAACGACTGTGTCGCCATCGATTGCGACCGACCATCCGAATCGGTCTCCAGCCACGCCATCTGCGGCACTCAGCTCGTAGTGGCCGCTGGCAGTGGCCCATCCCCCAGCGGGCTTGTTGAACACCGAGATCGATCCTGAGCGTTGCCAGAGGCCCCTCGCATTGATGGCGCCTGCCACGATCGTGTCGCCGTCGATCCCTACCGAGTAGCCGAGCCTGTCACCCTCGGTGCCATCGGAGGCTGTCAGCTTCACAGTTCCGCCCGCCGAGGCCCATCCGGCAGCGGGTTTGGTGAACACATACACCGACCCTGAATCTGGGCCATCGTCATCATCCCCAGGGGCCCCGACGACGATCGTGTCGCCATCGATCCTTGCGGAGTACCCGAATTGATCGCCATGGGCGGCGTCCGAGGGGGTCAGCTTGACCGTCCCGCCAGCCGTCACCCAGCCGGTGGCAGGCTTGGTGAACACGTACACCGACCCTGAGGACACGTCATTGTCCGTGTCGAGCGGGGCACCGATCACGACGGTGTCCCCATCGATTTCCACTGACTGCCCGAATTTGTTGTGGACGGTTGCGTCGGAGGCAGTCAGCTTGACGCTGCTGCTCGCTGAGGCCCACCCCCCTGTGGGTTTGGTGAACACATATGCCGATCCCGAGTCCGAGCCAGTGTTGTTGAGTTGAGACGCGCCCACGACGATCGTGTCGCCATCGATGGCCACTGACAGCCCGAGATAGTCGCCGGCGGTTGCGTCGGAGGCAGTCAGCTTGACGCTGCTGCTCGCTGAGGCCCACCCCCCAGCGGGCTTGGTGAACACATATGCCGATCCCGAATCCCAACCGCCGTCGTCGTCGCGAGTAGCGCCCACAACGATCGTGTCGCCATCGATCGCCACCGACAGCCCGAACTCGTCATACGAGTCACGCTCAGCAGCGGTCAGCTTGGCTGCTTGGCTCCAAGTTCCGGACTGTCTGACGAAGACGTGCGCCGACCCTTGGCCGCCATCGTCGTACCGTGCACCAACGACCATAGTGTCGCCGTCCATCGCCACTGATGTCCCGAACCAGTCGCTGCGAGCCGCATAGGTCGCGGTCAGCTTTGCTGTCTCAACCCCGTACGCATACTCGTAGCCGGAGATTGTTGCATCAGTGGGATCGTCCCAGCTCAGGGCGATCTCGCTGCTGCTCAAGGGTGCCGCCTTCAATCCAGTCGGCGCGACCGGAGGAGTCGGCTGCGACGTTGCGGCACTCGGGCTGGCCACGCTCGCCGCGGCGAGTATCGCAGCCACCAGCGCCCAAACAGCCCGCGTCAAGACCGTGCGTCTTCCTTGAAGCATCAACAGACCTCCTGCGAGCGCCCGGCGGAAGCGCGGGCTGCCGACATCGGCTGCGCAACGTAGTGCGTGCCTATATGCAGAACGCGGCAATCACGTGAGCATTATGTGAGGGAATTCACATAAGGAGGATCAGCAGTCGCTCGTCTCGAGATCGGCGACGCTGCGCAGGCGGCTGCTGTCGTCCCCGAGCTTGAGCGCGTGCGAGTGCATGAGCGCATTGCCCAGTGCCTGTTCGTAGTTGAGGGACGACGAGATCGGCGCGCTCGCCTCAGAGTTTGAGAATCGGGACTTCGCGCCTGCCGAACTGGCCATCATCCGTAAGACCCGCCGACGTTCCCCACGGAAAATCGTTTCCGGTTCCGTCGACTCGGGCGCGAAGATCAGGTGCGGACGGAGGTTGCGAGACTGTGGACATGCCGAAGGTGCGGGTGTCGCTGCCGAAACCGCTGCTCGACAAGGTCGAGGCGCACGGACTGTCGCTCTCCGAACTGCTGGAGAAGGCCATCCGCCGAGAGATACTGCGCCAAGACCTGCTCGAGTCTGACGGCGAACATGTGGTGGGCCTGCTTGACAGGATCGACGAGCCCCGTCCATCGGATATCGCTTGGGCAAGGCGTGCAGCAGAGGAGCTCTACGGTTCGACCGAACCCGCCGCGAGCTAAATCGGTTCCGGTTCCGTCGGCTCGGGCGCGAAGATCAGGCGCGGACGAGGGGGTGCGAGACTATGGACATGCCGAAGGTGCGGGTGTCGCTCCCGAAGCCGCTGTGCGCGGAGGTCAAGGCGCGCAGGCTGCCGGTCTCCGAACTGCTGGAGAAGGCCGTCCGCAAAGAGGTTCAACGTCAGGATCTGATTGCTCTCGCGAAGGCGGATGCGGCGGAACTGCTTGCTGAACTGGGCGAGCCCGATCCCGAAACCGTCGCTTGGGCGGAGGATCTGGCTCGGCAACTGGCTCGTCGTGACGAGCCCGCTGCTCGCTGAGTCAGCACACCGTGGCCCGCTTAAACGTGTTACGTTTAAGGTTGTGGATCCATGAGTCGGGCTACCGTCATGGCCTGACCGACGAGGAGATCTTGCACGGTTGGGACAATGCCATGGGCTTCTATGACATCGACGTCGAACACGAGCCGACCAAGAGCCTTTGCATCGGTCCCGACCTAGCAGGCAACCTGCTCGAGATTCTCTACCTGCAAGCCGACGACGCCGACCTCGTCATCCATGCCATGCCACTGCGGCCCGTATTCCGCGCCTACCTCACGCAGGATCAACCATGAGCGACGACAACGACACCACCAACCGGCGCGACTCGTTGAATGACGACGAGATCACTGCGATCGCCGCTGACTTTGAGCATCGGGAGCTCGCACCCGCCGAACTGGCCTCCATTCGCAAGACTCGTCGGCGTTCCCCGAGGCTTGGCGAGGCGAGGGCCGAGGTGTACACGTTCCGGGCACCGCCGAGCTACAAGCGCCGTATCCAAGAGCGAGCCGCAGCTCAGCACGTGACCGAAAGCCAGGTCATCAGGGACGCACTCGACGCATATCTCCCGGCGTCGTAGCCGCGTGCTCGTTAGCCGAGCCGCGGGCCTGACGTCGGCGCCCTACTCGTCGAGGGTGGGGCCGGCGCCTTGGACGCGGGTCTGGCGCATGTAGCGCCGCCAGCGGTCGGCGTCGTAGCCGGCGCCGCGGTGCAGCAGGCAGCGGTTGTCGTAGATGACGACGTCGCCGGGGCTCCAGCGGTGCGCGTACTCGTCCTGTGAGCGGGTCGCGGCCTCGTTGAGCTCGTCGATCAGCCGGCGGCTGTCGACGCCGTGCCAGCCCACGATCGAGCGGGCGTGCGAGCCGACGTAGTAGTTCCGGAGCCCGTTGTTCGGGTTGGTGCGCACCAGCTTCTGGGGGATTGGCGGCAGCGACGCTGCATGGTTCGGATCCACCGGGGCGACCTTGGTCCGGCTGAACACGTAGTCGTGCAGCACTACCAGGTCGTCGATTTCGGCCTGCTGTTCGGGGCTGAGCCGGGCGAAGGCGGCGCGCTGGCTGGCGTAGAGGGTCTCGCCGCCCTCGCCGGGCACTTCGTAGGCGCACAGGATCGACACATACGACGGCACGAGCCGGAATGACGAATCCGAGTGCCAGAGGTTGTTGCCCTTCTGGTTGTGGGTCAGCGGGTGTGACTCGTCCCGCTTGGTGTCGGCGTCGATGACGTTGCCGATCGTGCCGAAGTACTCGACCTTGCCCGTCTTGCCGAACACCACATGGTTCGGCTCGGGCTCGCCGAGGCTGCGGGTAAGCGCAAGCTGCGCTTCGTCGGACATCTGCTGGTCGGGGAAGTGGAGCAGGGAGTAGCTGTCGATGGCCACACGCAGCTCGGCAACTGCCGCGCTGTCGAGGGGCTGCGACAGATCGATGCCGCTGACCTTGGCGCCGAAGTCAGGATGGATGGACTCGAAGGTCAGCACTGGATTCTCCCTCGGTCGGCCCCGCCATTGATTCTGGCTGCAGGCGATTCTGTCCGCCAGCCTCTCGCGGTCAGATCTCGTGACGGGCCAGCGAGCCGCCCTCGGCCGCCAGCCGCTCCAGCAGCGGGCTCGGCGTCCAGTGGTCGCCGCCCAGGGTCTCGTCGTAGTGGCGGATACGGCCCAGCACCTCGTCGAGCCCGATCTCATCGGCCCAGTACATCGGCCCGCCGGTGTAGATGGGCCAGCCGTAGCCGTTGATCCAGGTGACGTCGACGTCGCTGCCCCGCAGCGCGATGCCCTCGTCGAGGATCTTGGCGCCCTCGTTGACCATCGGGTACAGGCAGCGTTCGAGGATCTCCTGGTCGGTGACATCCCGCAGCACCGCCCCCCGCTCAGCGGCGAAGTCGCGGATCATCTGCTCGACCTCCGGATCGGGCGTCGACGCCCGAGTGTCTGGGTCGTAGGTGTAGTAGCCGCGGCCGTTCTTCTGGCCCCGGCGACCCGACTCGCACAGCACCTCGCGCACCGTCGAGCTCGACGACGTGGCTTCGTTCCAGCCCACGTCGAGCCCGGCAAGGTCGCTCATGGCGAACGGCCCCATCGGGAAGCCGAAGTCGTACACCACTTTGTCGATCTGCGCTGGCGTGGCACCCTCCAGCAGCATCTTCTCGGCCTCGATGCCCCGCATGAACAGCATCCGGTTGCCGATGAAGCCGTAGCAGACGCCGCACAGCACCGGCGTCTTGCCGATGCGCTTGCCGATCGACATGGCGGTGGCGATCGCCGTGTGCGAGGTGGCGTCGCCACGCACGACCTCGAGCATCCGCATGACGTTGGCGGGGGAGAAGAAGTGCATGCCGATGACGTCCTCGGGACGTGACGTGGCCGAGGCGATCTCGTTCACGTTCAGCGCAGAGGTGTTGCTGGCCAGTACCGCGCCCGGCTTGCAGATGCTGTCGAGCTGCGCGAACACGTTCTTCTTGAGATCCATGTTCTCGAAGACGGCTTCGATCATCAGGTCGCAGTCCGCGAAATCGCCCATGTCGATGGAGCCATGCAGCAGATCCATGCGGGTCTGCACGTCGTCGGAGGAGATGCCGCCCCGCGCTGCAGTGCGCTCGTAGTTGCGCCGCACCACAGCGAGGCCGCGCTCGAGGCTCGCTTCGTCGCGCTCCACGAGTGTTACCGGGATGCCGATGTTGGCGAAGTTCATGGCGATGCCGCCGCCCATCGTTCCCGCTCCCAGGATGCCGACACGTCCGATGTCGACCTGTGGCGTGTCGCGGGGCACGTCGGGCACCTTCTGAGCCGCTCGCTCGGCGAAGAAGTAGTACTGCTGCGCGTTGGCCTGCGAGCTGCCCATCAGCTCGCCGAAGATGCGCTGCTCGGCGGCAAGCCCGGCCTCGAAATCGCCGCTGGCGCCGGACTCGACCGCTGCTTCTACGCAGCGCACGATGCAGTCGGGGGCCTCGAAGCCGCGAGTGCGCCGGGCGATCGAGGCTCGGAACGCTGCGAACTGCTCGGCGCCGAAGCCCTCGAGGCGGTCGTTGCGGTCCCGGATACGTGGGCGGGGCATGCCTTCGGCCACGGCTCGGCGCGCGAACGCCACCGCGCCAGCCTCCAGGTCGGCGAGCGAGTCGCCCACGATCTCATTGATCAGACCGCACTCCAGCGCTTCGGTGGCGCCGATGGGGTTGCCGCTGACCATGATCTCGAGCGCCCGCTGGGGACCGGTGATGCGCGGCAGCCGCTGCGTGCCGCCGCCGCCGGGCAGCAGGCCCAGCTTCACCTCGGGCAGGCCGAACTGTGCGGTGCTGATGGCCACCCGGAAATGCGCGCACAGCGCGACCTCGAGCCCGCCGCCGAGTGCGGTGCCGTGGATTGCTGCCACCACCGGCTTGCTGCAGTTCTCCATGGCCTCCTGGCCCGGCACGAGGCCGGGCGGCTTCGGCGGCTGGGAGAACTCGGTGATGTCGGCGCCGGCAATGAACGTCCGCCCGTCGCAGATCAGCACGATGGCTGTGGCGTCGCTGGCCTCGGCCGCTGCCATGCCGTCGATGAGGCCTTGGCGCACGTGATAGCTCAGCGCGTTGACGGGCGGGTTGTTCACGATGAGCAGCGCCACGTCGTCACGGCGCTCAAGGCGGACCGACTCGGTCAACTGCATCGGATCGTTCTGTGTCATGGGCCGCAGCGTACGCAACGACGGCCCTGCGGGACCGGGCCGAGACAGTCGGTTCCAAATTCTCCCCGGTGCGGGTGGAGCCCGGCGATACGATTCGCATGACTCGGGTGCTGCTGCGGCTCCGAGACACTTCAGATGGAGCGCCGGTGACTGAAAAGCCCGACCCGTTCACGGTCCCGTTCGGGACCATCTTCTGCGACTGGATGACAACGGCGCGTGCCGATGACGGGCCGTACGTCTACGGCGGCGTAGCAGAGCCCTTCGGCGACTTCTCGATCAGCCCCGCGGCCCACGTTTTGCACTACGGCAGCGCCATCTTCGAAGGGCTGAAAGCGCACCGCCAGGTTGACGGGTCATTGGCGATCTTCCGGCTGGACAGCCATGTTGCACGCATGGTCGCGAGCGCGGAGCGGCTGCGGCTGCCGGCGATCGACGGCGACGTGCTGCATCAGATGTCCATCGACGCCGTCGAGGCCAACGCCGGCGAAGTGCCCGATCCGCCCGGTTCGCTCTATATCCGCCCAACGCTGATCGGCACCGAGCCAGACATCGGTGCCGCGGCTCGTCCGACGCGCAGCGCGCTGCTGTACGTCGTCAACTGCCCCGTGGGTGACTACTTCAAGGGCGGCGTGCGGCCTCTGACCTTGCTGGTCGAGACCGAGATCCCCCGCACCGTCCCGCAGTTCGGCATGGTCAAGTGCGGCGGCAACTATGCGATGGCGCTCGCCCCGACGCTCGATGCCATGGCCGGCAACGAGGCCATCGATCAGATGCTGTTTGCCACCGACGGTGACATCACCGAGACCGGCGCGTCGAACTTCTTCCTTGTCGATGACGAGCGGGTCGTGACCCGTCACCTCGACGAGTCGTTCCTGCATGGCGTCACGCGGTCGTCGGTCATCGAGCTGGCCGCATCGTTGGGCTACGAGATCGAGGAGCGGTCGATCGACCCCGAGGAGCTCGTCGAGTGGGCTGAGCGGGGCGAGGCCTTCCTGTCGGGGACGGCGGCAGTGCTGGCACCGGTCGGAACGATCCTGTACGAGGGCAAGACGCTGACGGTGGGCGACGGTCAGCCCGGCGCCAACACCATGCGGCTGCGCCAGGCGCTGGTCGATATCCAGATCGGCGCTGCGCCAGATCCATTTGGCTGGCGCACCCCGGTGAAGGGCTGACGGATCGGGTTGTCATGGGCAGTCAGGACGCCGACCGCATCGTGTCCTGGACGGCCATGGAGCACGGCACCGCCGACGACTACGCGTTCTTGGACAGCCAGCACTACGCACATGTCCGATCGGGGCTGGTCGACAACCTGCTGAACATCCTGCAGTGCCTGCGGGGACCGACGCTGGGCTACCAGATCGACCGCTACGACCACAGCCTCCAGTCGGCAACGAGGGCGTTGAGGAACGGCGAATCGACTGACTTGGTGGCCGCAGCGCTGCTGCATGACATCGGCGATGCGTTCGCGCCGGAGAATCACAGCGCTGCCGGTGCTGCGGTACTGCAGCCCTACGTCGACGAGCGCACCCACTGGGTGATTGCCCACCACGGGCTCTTTCAGGGCTACTACTACTTCCACCACCTCGGCGGCGACCGAGATGCCCGGGAGCAGTGCCTAGAGTCGCCCCACTTCGACGCCTGCGTGGATTTCTGCGAGAACTACGACCAGAACTGCTTCGACCCGAAGTACCCCAACTTGGCCGTCGAGGACTTCCGCCCCCTGCTCGACGAAGTCTTCAGCCGCCCCTCACAACTCCCCGCCACCGCCCCCTGACCTGAACGCGGCCGGCACGGCCATCACAAGCTGCGTCGCTTCACCACAGTGTGGCGATGGGGAAGTCCTCGAACGCACGGTCGGCGGTCACGAGGGTCAGCGACTCGCGCTCGGCCTGCGCTGCCAGCATCCGGTCGAACGGATCCTTGTGTGCAGCTTCATAGCTGCCTGCCATCAGTGCTTGCTCGTGTATGACTGGAAGATGCAAGAAGCCGTCTGCGGTGACTGACTCGCCGAAGTGTGGAACGAGGTCGCTGAATTCACCCAGCCGGTCCATCCTCGCCTTGGTTGCCATCTCCCATGCGCTCACGGCGCTCGCAAACACCAGGGTTTCTTCGTCTGAGATCGCTTCGCGGGCGACTGCTGAGAGTGACGGATGATCAGTCCACCACCACAACAACGCGTGCGTGTCAAGCAGGAGGTCGTTCATTCGCCCTCCCAAAGGGCAAGTTCATCGTCGGGCAACGGGTCGAAGAACTCGGGAGGGATCTTGATCCCGCGGAACCTGCCAGGCATCCGCCGGGATGGCGGCGGCACGTAGGGCACGAGGCGGGCGCAGGGCTTGCCGGCTCGTGCAATCACGATTTCTTCGCCTGCCTCCACCCGGCTCAACAGCTTCGAGAGATGCGTCTTGGCTTCGTGCACATTCACAACACGCGATGGTTCCATGAAATCTCAGCCCTTCCAAATGGATTTCACGTTTATGGTCTTGTCTAGCTTAGTCCAATGACTAGACTAACTCCCGAAACGCGCTATGGATCATTCTCAGAACGCGCTGTGGCGTGGTGCGCGGCCAGCGCCGCAGCCGTCGGGCAGCAGCGGTGACACACCGATCGGTGCTGTAGGTGCGCCCTTGGGCTTGCGAGATGCTTCTGGGACGGAAGCCAGCTGTCAGAGGCGGGTGATGGCGTCGCCGACCCGGACGGTGCCGGGCTGGATGACGCGGCAGTTGACGCCGCGCATGCGCAGGGCTTGGCCCTCGCCGGTGTTCACGAAACGCAGGGCGTCACTGCCGAATCGGGCTGCGTACTTGGCGCAGCCCCTGTGCGGCTTGGCCGTGACCTCCACGATGGCGTCGCCGATGCCCAGCCGGGTGCCGGCTACCAGCGTCTCGTGGCTGATGTCGAGGTCGGCGTAGATCTGGTCGCCTGCGAGCGGCCAGCGCTCGACCGGACCGATGACGGCGGCAGCCGCACGAGCGTTCATGATGGTGAGCTGTGCGTCCGGGTGCGGACCGCCATCGGGTGATCTCGGGGAGCTGCGCTGGTTCCACGTGTCGCCCGCGATGCCTTCGGCCTCGTTGATCTCGGCCACGTCGAGCACTTCACGTGCGTCTTCCGCGGGGCGCCGGACGATGAGTTCGATCGTGCCGCTGTCGGCAGGGGCCTCGCGAATGTGACCAAGAGCCGCTTCGAGCTCGGCAGCGCTGCGATGGCGGGTGGGATCGCTGTCCGCAGTCTCGGCGACAGTGGTGGCGTCCGCTGATGCGTTCATCGAGAGGGTTTCCTAGCGCTCGTCGGGGATTCAGGCGCTGAAGACCAACGCCAACGCAGGATTATCGCGCTGTATCTGGCCGAGCAGAAGTGAATTCCAGCTGCACGTCACGTGCCACGGCGTCGGGACTGCGATCGGACGGGTCGCCGTAACCGCCGCCTCCGGGAAACTCCACGATCAGGCGCCGACCTGCCGGGATCACCGAGCGTCCTTTCGCGCGCACCTCGGCGCCGTCGTCGAGCGACAAGCGACCTAGCGCACCCGGCCCGCCGCCATGTCGACCCCGTGCCGCGAACACCGTCCGCTCGTAGGTCGCGCTGATCGAGAAATCACGCCCCTGGCGGTTCTCGAGCTCGATGATCTGCCCCAGCCCGCCACGGTGCTTTCCCGGGCCGCCCGAGTCGGTGCGGAACTCCTTGCGCCAAAACACCAGCGGCGTGCCGATCTCGTTGACCTCCACTGGCATGTTGCGCACCCCGCTGGGGAACGCCGTCGCTGACAAGCCGTCCGCACGAGGGCGGGCGCCGGCGCCGCCGGAGTGGAAGCTCATCAGGATGTACCGCTCGAGCCTGCTGCGGGTGCTCTCGCCGTTGCGCTGGCCGACCGACGTCTGGGAGCGATTCGTGGTGCTGACGCCGGTGTCAGGCTCCCACATTCCCGTGCCGAGCAGGTTCCACAGCGACGAGGTGCCTTCGGCCGGCACCCGCTCGGGCACAACCTGCGCCAGGCAGCCGAACACGGCGTCGGGCAGCAGCTGGCCCATGACATGTCGCACATTCACCGCCGCCGGATGCGGAGCATTGAGGATGCAGCCCTCGGGTGCCCGGACCCTGACGGCGTCGAGCGAACCGGTGTTGTTCGGGATGTCAGGGCCGATGATGCAGCGAACGCCGAAGGACGTATAGGCATCGGTGTAGGCCATCGGCACGTTGATGCCCCAGCTGGACTGCGGCCCGGTGCCGTCGAAATCCACCTCGATGCCGTCACCGGCGACCCGCAGCGTGCACACGATGTCGATGTGCTGTTCCATGCCGTCGACCCGCATCGTCGAGTGCCACGTGCCCGACGGCAGCTCGCCGATGGCGTCGAGCATCGCCCGGTGCGACGACGTGATGATGTGGTCGGCCAGCTCGTCCAGGTCCGCCATGCCGTACTCGTCCATCATCGAGATCAGGCGGGCCGCGCCGGTCTCGTTGCAGGCAGCCAGGGAATGGATGTCGCCGATGACCTGCACGGGGTCGCGGACGTTGGCCTCGATGATCGCCACCACGTTCGGATCGAAGACGCCGTCGGTCGCGAACTTCAGGATCGGCAGGTACAGGCCCTCGTGGTACACCTCCTTCGAGTCGGTGGTGAAGCCGGCCCCGCCGATGTCGACGACGTGGCTGGTGCAGGCGAACAGCGCCACCAGCTCGCCGTGGCGGAACGCCGGCGTGACCACGACGATGTCGAACAGGTGCCCGGTGCCCTTCCACGGGTCATTGGTGAGGAAGATGTCGCCGGGGCGCATCTCGGCGGCCGGGAAGCGCTCCAGGAAGTGCAGCACCGAGTAGGCCATTGAGTTGACGTGGCCCGGCGTGCCGGTGACGGACTGGGCAAGCATCCGCCCCTGCGGGTCGAAGATGCCGGCAGAGAGGTCACCGGCCTCGCGAGTCGAGGTGCTGAATGCGGCGCGGACCAGTGCCCGTGCCTGCTCCTCGGTCACCGAGATGAGGCGGTTCCACTGCACGCCGAGGCGCACAGCATCCAGATCGACCGTGCCGGCGGCACCGCTGTGTGCCTGGGTCTCTGCGTGGGCGTCGGCGAGCCGCCCGGCACCGGCTGGCGTGTTCGCAGTGCTGAGCCGCAGGTGCCCGCCAGCCGTGACCGCGGCCACGAATCCTGCGGGCACGACCGTGGTGGTCTGGTCTTCGGTGATGAGCGCAGGGCCGACCAGCCAACTGCCCTCGCCGAGCGCGTCCCGTTCGAATGTCGCATGGTCGACCGCCCGTCCGGTGCTGGTGTCGACGACCGGCGTGGTCGCCGACGGCGTGACGGCCTCGGCGGCTGTGTTGACGCGCAGCGGTGCCGCCTCGGGTCCGGGAGTGCGAACTTCGAGCAGCCAGCTCAGCACCTCGACCTCGAGATTGCCGATATGGCGGGTGTAGAGCTGCTGGTACGCCTTGGTGAACGCCGTCTGCAGCTGCGCACGAAGCTCAGCGTCGTTCGGTGCGGGGATGTCGCCGCCGTCACGATCAGCGAGCAGCCCTGCTGCATCGATGTCGACGTTGATCTCGTGACCCTGGCCGCGGTACCGCATGAG
The DNA here is from genome assembly GCF_965208555.1 of Candidatus Poriferisodalis sp. Lineage (GTDB taxonomy): Bacteria > Actinomycetota > Acidimicrobiia > Acidimicrobiales > Poriferisodalaceae > Poriferisodalis. The sequence goes on from NZ_OZ242342.1 coordinate 3,325,211, forward strand.
CGCCCGCACCCGGGTACTGGTGGGGGCGTCAGGCGCGGCGGCGCGCACGATGCCGAAGGCTTCGTCGGCCATGTCACCCAGCAGATCGGCCAGCGCCGCGGCGGTCAGCTCGCTGACGCGGGCGTGGCGGGTGCGGACCGATTCGTGGGACACCGGGGCGCGCAGGAAGCCGATCGCCGATCCGACACCGGCTCCCGCAGGGACCACGATGTCGTCGATGCCGAGCTTGGCGGCCACGCCGGCGGCGTGCAGCGGGGCGGCTCCGCCGAAGGCGATCAGCGTGCCGCGGCTGATGTCGCAGCCCTGGTCGGCGGCGTGAACCCGGCCGGCGTTGGACATGTTCTCGTCCACGACCTCGGAGATGCCGATGGCAGCAACCGTGGTCTGCAAGCCGGCTGGCTCTGCCACAGCCGCAGTGACCGCCTTGGCAGCAGCCTCAGCGTCGAACGTCAGCGTGCCGCCGGCGAAGCGCTCCGGCAGGAGCCTGCCCAGCACCGCGTCCGCATCGGTCACCGTGGGCTCAGTGCCGCCGCGGCCGTACGCAGCAGGACCAGGCTCGGAACCCGCGCTGGCCGGACCCACCGTGATCCGACCCAGTGCGTCCACGCTGGCGATCGATCCGCCGCCGGCGCCGATCTCCACCATCTCGATCACCGGCAGGCGCAGCGGCAGCCCGCTGCCCGGCAGGAAGCGGTACTCGCGCCCGACTTCGAATTCACGACTGGTGCGCGGCTGGCCGGATTCGACGATGCAGAGCTTGGCGGTGGTGCCGCCCATGTCGAAGCTGAGCGCCCGTTCGCAGTCAAGTCCCCGAGCCAGCTCTGCGGCCAGCAGCGCCCCACCGGCGGGACCGCTCTCGATCAGCCTCACCGGGAAGCGCAGTGCTTCAGCGAGCGTCCCGAGCCCCCCGCCCGACATCATGAGAAACAGCTCGCAGCCCAGGCCGAGCTTCGTGAGTCGCCCGTCGAGGTCGGTCAAGTACCGCCGCATGAGCGGTGCGATGTACGCATTGGCGCAGGCGGTGGAGAACCGCTCGTATTCGCGGATCTCGGGGCACACCTCGGCCGACAGCGTGACGGTCGCCTCGGGCCAGCAATCCGCCAGGATCTCGGCAGTGCGCTGCTCGTGCCGGTCGTCGAGGTATGAGTGCAGGTAGCCCACCGCAACCGACGTCACGCCGTCGGCGGCAAGCTTCTCGGCAGCGTCCCGGATGGCGTCCTCATCGAGGGGCAGCAGCACGCTGCCGTCGGCCGCGAGCCGCTCGGGAATGCCGATACGCCGGTTGCGCGGCACGAGCGGCTCGGGCCGTCGCATGTACAGGTCGTACTGCTCGAACCGGTTCTCGTGGGCCATCTCGACCGAATCGCGAATGCCTTGAGTCGTGAGCAGCGCTGTGCGAGCGCCGCGACGCTCGATGAGCGCGTTGGTGGCGAGCGTCGTGCCGTGGATGAACACTTCTACGTCGGCGGGCTCGACGCCGGCGGCTGCAAGAACCGTCTGGACGCCGTCGAGCACGGCATCGGCTGGTGCTTCCGAGGTCGTCAGCACCTTCGTGGTGTGCAGCTCGCCGGGACCGCCGTCGGCGCCGACTTCGAGCGCGATGTCCGTGAAGGTGCCGCCGATGTCGGCTGCGAGCCGGGCGCGCCTGGGGGCCATCCGCCCAGCGTAGGCGCGCCGTCTGGGGCCGCCCCCTGCGCTGTGGGGGATACCGTGCAGGCGTGGCGAGCGGCGATCAGCGTGCCAGCAGGCCAGCGGCAGGGGCCGGTGCGGGACTCCGTGTCGGCATCGTGCGAGCGACGTGGAATCCCGAGATCGTGGACCGGCTGGCTGCAGGGGTGGAGAGGGGACTCCACGAGCTAGCGGCCATTCGCACCGCCGAGGTGACGGTGCCAGGGTGCTTCGAGATCCCGTTCGCGGCACAGGTGCTCGCTCGCAGCGGGCAGGTCGATGCCATCGTCGTCATCGGGGCCGTGATCCGCGGGGAGACCACCCACTACGAGCTGGTCAGCGAGGGCGCCGCACAGGGTGTGATGGCCGTTCAGCTGGAGACTGGCGTGCCGGTTGGCTTCGGCTTGGTCACGGTGGAGAACAGCGAACAGGCCGTGACCCGCAGCGAGGGCGCTGGCGGCCACAACGTCGGTGAGGACGCTGCCTATGTGGCGGTGTCGATGGCCCTGCTCGCCCGCGACTTTCCTGCCGGCTGAGCAACCGGACGCGTGCGCTACGAAGGGTCGGGGCGCATCCGCACGAGCACCTTGCCGACGGCTTCGCGTTCGTCGAGCAGCCGGTAGGCCTCGGCGCTCTGTTCGAAGGGCAGCACCTGCCCGATGGGCGGCTTCACCGCACCCGACGCGATCATGCCGAGCAGGCGCTCGTGGATGCGGGCGGGGATCGTCGGGTCGGCAGCCACGGCCTCGCCCCAAGCGGCACCGACAAGGCTCACGTTGCGCAACAGCAGCCGGTTGACCTTCACGGTCGGGATCTCGCCAGCCGCGAACCCGACCACGACGAGCCGTCCGAAGCGCGCCAGCGCCCGGATGCCGTCGAGGAAGCGGTCTCCGCCGACTGGGTCGTAGGTCATGTCGACGCCTCGACCGCCGGTGAGCTCGCGCACCTCGTCCTTCCAAGTGTCGCTGATGAGCACGATGTGATCGGCCCCGGCCGCTCGGGCGATCTCGCCCTTGGCCTCGGTCGAAACCAGGCCAATCACGGGACCGGCACCGACTCCCTTCGCCACCTGGATACCCGAGGTGCCCACGCCACCCGATGCGCCCAGCACCAGCACCGATTCGCCCTCGCGCAGGCCTGCCCGGTCGATCATGCAGAACACAGCGGTCTGGTAATTCATGACCAGCGCGGCGCCCTCTTCGAATGAGAGCTCGCTGGGCAGCGCAAACAGATCGCGTGGCTTGGCCGCCACCACCTCGGCCAGGCAGCCGTTCGACCATACGCACACCCGGTCACCCGCCGCATAGCCCGAGTCGGCAGGTGCTGAGCGCACGACGCCCGCGGCCTCGATCCCCGGCCGGAAGGGCGGGTCGGGGCGGTACTGGTAGAGACCCTGGCTCTGGAGCAGGTCGGGGAACGACACGCCACCGCAGACGATGTCGACGATGACCGAGGCGCCGTCTGCATCGGCCACCGGTTCGGGAGCATTCACGACGGCGACGCCGGCTGGGCCTGTCAAGGACTGCACTTCCAAAGCACGCATGGCGACACTGTTTCACAAGAAGGCCATGTGAGGCCGCTGGTACTGTGGGCCGCACATGCCGGTCAGGCGCGCCAGCGCCGATAGGGGAGAGCGATGCGGTACTACTCGTGCGACTCGCACGTAGTCGAGGCAGCCGAGATCTATGCGGGATTGACGGACAGGTTCGGCGATCGGGCACCGTTCATCAGCAAGGACTACAACGACAAGCCGGGCACGTGGCTCGTGCTTCCGGGCGGCATCCGCCCGGTCCCGGTAGGCCGCTTGGGCATCGCGGGCGCCAGCCTGTCCGACCCGGCCACCCACGCTCGCATCGAGCGGGGCTACGACGGCTTCAACCCCGGTGTGATGGATCCGACCGCTCGGCTCGACGAACAGGCTCAGGACGGCATCGTGGGCGAGGTCATGTACCCGAGCCTGTCGATGTTCACCTTTGCGATTCCCGACGACGAGGTTCGCGACGCGGCGTTCCGGAACCACAACGACTGGGTGCTCGACTACTGCTCGGTGGACCGCAACCGGCTCATCGGCGTCGGCTGCCTGCCGTTGCCCGACGTGGAGCGGGCCATCGCCGAGATCGACCGCTCGGCCCAGCTCGGCGTGCGCGGCTTCGCCATCCCCGCCCACGTCGACCCCGCCAAGCCGTACTGCCACCCCGACTTCGACCCGTTCTGGGCCCGTGCCCAGGAATTCGGCGTGCCGCTCACTATGCACATCTTCACCGGGTCCAGCCTCGAGGGCGGGATGCCCGAGCACTGGGGCACGCCGGGAGGCCACCTGAAGGGCTACACGCTCGCGCATACGACCATCGCCAACACGATCATCGATCTGATCTGCGGCGGGGTCGTCGAGCGATTCCCTGACCTGCGGTTCGTGTGCGCCGAGTACGAGACCGGCTGGGTTGGCCACTTCAAACAGCGCCTCGACCATGCGGCGTATCGCACACCCTGGGAGGTGTCCGACGAGCTCACCATGAAGCCCTCGGAGTACTTCGACCGGAACTTCTGGGTCACCTTCGAGGACGACGTGGAAGGCGTCGCGACGCGGCATTCGATCGGCGTCGGCAATCTGCTCTGGGGCAACGACTACCCGCACCACGACTCGATCTGGCCGAACTCGCGGCCGATCCTCGACGAGATCCTCTCGGGCGTTCCCGACGACGAGAAGGAACAGATGGTCTGGAGCAACGTGCTCGAGCTCTACGACCTCGACCCGGACTCGCTTCCCGCAGCCGCCTAGATCTCTGCAGCGCGGTGCCTGCTGCTCGCAGCTGCGCCGCTGTGCTTGCTGCTCGCCGCCTACGCGGCGACGAGGGGCTCCAGGTGAGCGCGGATGGCCTTGGCGACTCGTTCGCCGTTCTCCATCGGGCCAAAGTGGCTCAGCTCAGCGAACGCCTCCAGGCGACCGTTGCCGAGGGCTTCGGCAATGGGCTGCGCGACCTGCGGTGGGATCGTGTTCCACATAGCGGGGGAGTCGCCGCGTGCGACGACCGTCGGGCAGGTCACGGCACCGAAGGTGCTGTAGTCCACAGGCTCGCCTGACTCGTAGATGCGGGCCTCGGTGTCACCCGAGCATGACAGCCGCACTGCGTCATCGCCCGAGGGATAGGTGCCGATCTCGACATAGGCCCTGACTGCGGCGGGCTCGCAGTGCGAGAAGGGCGGCTTGGAAACGAACCGCTCGTAGGCCTCGTCGACCGTTGCGAACCGGATGCGCCTCCGTCTCGATGCCACCACCAGCTCGTGATCGGAATCGGGCATGGGGAAACCGTCGGGGACCAGCACGGGCTCGTAGAGGTACAGGCCCCGGTAGGTGCCCGGGTGATTCAGCTCGGCCAGCAGCAAGCTGGCGGCGCCCAGCGAATGACCGACAGCCAGCATCGGCTCGCCGCCGAGGGCGTTCACGGCGCTCTGCACTTCTTCGACGAAGTGCGACCGCTCCACGGACATGCCGTCATGCTGTGGCCGCGAAGCCCCGTGGCCGCGAAAGTCCAGCCCCCAGCACCGGAACGTGTCCTGCAGGTGCGGCACCACGGTGGCCCACATGCCGGCGTTGAGGCCGTTGCCATGCGTCATGAGCAGCGGCGTTCCGTGGCCGCCGAGATTGTGGAGCACGGCGTGCTCGCCGTCAGAGGTGGTCAGGCGCATCATCGCCGCCGCACGATAGTGCAGCGCTGCGCCGCACTCGCGGGTCGCCTCGGCCGCGGGAGCATCGTTGCGGCAGACTGGCGCCATGGCGAACTTCACACGTGGCTCCGTGGACATCCACTACGACGACTACGGCTCGGGCTTCCCCCTGTTGCTGATCGCTCCGGGAGGGATGCGCTCGGCGGCGTCCTTCTGGGAGCACACACTGTGGAACCCCGTCACCCAGCTGTCGGACCGCTACCGGGTGATCGCGATGGACCAGCGCAATGCCGGCCGTTCGACCGCCCCGGTCTCGGCTGACGACGGCTGGGCCACCTACACGGCCGATCAGCTGGCGCTCATGGACCATCTCGGCTGCGAGCAGTTCCATCTGGCGGGCATGTGCATCGGCGGCCCGTACATCATGGGGTTGATCCAGGCAGCGCCCGAGAGGGTCGCCAGCGCCACGCTGTTCCAGACCATCGGGCTCGACGAGAACCGTCACGCCTTCTACGACATGTTCGACGACTGGGCGCAAGCGATCCGCGACGACCATCCCGAGGCGGACGATGCAGCTTGGAATCGGTTCCGCTCCAACATGTACGACGGCGACAATCTCCTGTTCAACGTGGACCGGGACTTCGTTGCGACCGTCCAGACGCCGCTCTTGGTGCTGCTCGGCAACGACCTGTACCACCCCGAGTCGTCGTCTCGGATTGTTCACGAGGCCGCACCCAACTCCACGATGATCGAGGACTGGATGGACGGCAGCGGCAGAACAGCCGCGATGGAACAGTTCGCCGCCTTCCTGGCCGCACACACCCCCTGAACGCAAAGCCCTGCCCGTTCCACGGCAGGCGTGGCGCGTTAGCTTGCGCGCATGACTTCCGCAGGCAGCACACACAGTCCCCAGGGTGCCGAACATTGGCTGGACGGCAAGGTGGCGGTGGTCACCGGGGCCAGCCGGGGCATCGGCGAGGCCAGTGCGCGGGCGCTGGACGCCGCAGGCGCTCGGGTGGTGCTGACCGGGCGCACCACCTCAGACCTCGAACACGTCGCTGCTGAGTTGCAGCACGATCCTGTGGTGCTCACCGCCGACCTGGCCCCAGCCGGTGCCGGCACCGACTTGGCACGGCGCATCCTCAGCGAAGTCGACGGGGTGGATGTGTTGGTCAACAACGCCGGCATACCCATGCGCCGCACGCCGGAGCAGCTCACCGAAGCTGACTTCGACTTGGTCTTCTCGATCAACGTGCGATCGCTGGTGATGCTCAGCGTCGGCTTGGCGCCGTCGATGATCAGCCGTGGGGGCGGTTCGATCATCAACATCAGTTCCGTCGCCGGGGTGCACGGTCCGCTTGGCCGTGTCGCCTACGCGGGCACCAAGGGTGCCGTTGACGCCATGACTCGAGCGCTCGCAGCGGACTGGGGCCCCGACGGCATCCGGGTGAACTCCATCGCGCCTGGCCTCATCGCCACGGCAATCTGGGAAGACGCCCGCAACAACGTGCCGGGCTTGATCGAAGACCTGGCTGGCCAGATTGCGCTCAAGCGTTGGGGATTCGGCGATGACATCGCCGACGTGGTGCTGTTCTTCGCGTCCGACGCATCCCGCTACGTGACCGGCGAGACGCTCGTGGTCGACGGTGGCCTGGCTCGCGTCACGGCGTCAGCCGCCCCGCCGGCGCTGCCCGAGCTCCAGGACTAGTCCGAGCCTGTCTGCTCCGGCGATGCGTTCAGCCCAAGGCGGCTTCGCATTCCTTGCGGCGCGTGGCGTCAGGAATCGATCCGCAGAACGTGTCGATGGTCTCGGGCTCATCGAGCACTAGCGGTGCGAGTCGCAGCAGTCCGGCCCAGCACCTATCTGCCAACTCACGCTGCTGTGGGGGGCGACGGTCCAGAGCTGAGCAGAATCCGGTCATCACCGCAGCTGAGGCTGATTCGGAGAATCGAGACATGTACACGCCGTCGACGCAGTCGTGGCGATCGCCATCGGTCAAGCGATCGCTGTCGCACAGCGCCGCTAGTCCGTTTGCGTCGGACCACAGTGAGTTGGAGTTCGCATGAAATGAACTCCAGGAACGCACGCACAGGCCCCGCACCTCGCCCATCAGGTCACCGGTGCAGAACTCGATGAGCTCGTCGGCGGTGAGCTTCATGTGCAGCAGCAGATTCGAAGGCTGCCAGTCGTAGCACGCCCGCACGTACCGCTGCGCGACCTCGTTGCACGGATAGTGAGGATCCACCAAGCTGATGTACTCCGACGAGTGGTCAGACAGACCAGAGGTGCCGGCGACGCCGTTCTCCATGAACACCCCCGAGTAGCAGGGGTTCCTATCCGGCTCGTCGAGCGTGTCGCAGATCCCCAGCGACTCGTGCAGCTCATAGCCAGTCCAAGCCATGATCCCGTGGCCGACACCGTGGTAGCAGTCGTCGGCCCGGTACCGGTTCATGCCGCTGCAAACGGCTCGCATGTCTGCCTCAAGATGGGCGGTGCCACGCTCGGCGAACAATGCCTCGAGAACACCGTGGATCGCTCCCGAGTCGCATTCGTGCGGCGTGATCGTGAACGCCGCCACTCCGAAGAGCTGGTAGCTCACCCTGCCTGCTTGGTGTGCCATGTCATGGCATCTGACGCCAGTCGATTCGGTCGCTTCGCGCAGCGCATGCACGGCGGCGTCAGGCCCGTACATCGAAACGTACAACTCCAACAGGTCAAGATTCTCAAGGAGTGCCACGGGGTCGATGTCTGCGGGCGGGTCGGCGAACTTCGGGATATCGACGTCGAGATCCAAGGGAGCCAGCGCCTCCTCGGGACCGCCGGAGGAGATGATGACCCCCGTCTCGGAAGCGAGGCTGTGATTGTGATAGCGCCATGTGCCGCGTCGGGTGAACTTGAATGACCAGGACTCCCCTGGCGGTATCTCGCGCAATGGATCGAACTCGGGATAGATCTCGTGCGTCGGATGGATGTTGGAAGCCGGCCAGACGCCCCATTCGGACTCGTTCACAAACGTGACCGTGTCGCCGGTCACGATCTCCAGGCGTTCCGGAACGAAGATGCCCCCAGATGTGTAGGTGACGACCCACTCCTCTGGCGCCCCAGCCCCGTGGGTGTGGGAGAAACCGTCCTCGTGAATATGAATCTCGCCCTGCCGCAGGCCGGCCGCTGGGGGAGTAGGGGGCGGCGAGGGTCCAGCGGCCGACGTGACCGACACCTCCACAGCTGCGGAGATCGGCTTCCCGTCGCGGGTAAGCGTCACGTGGTCGTTCGCTGAGAGCTCGACCCGCACCTCGTGATCACCCGGGTCGAGATGGTCGAGATGATGCCATTGCCCATAGAGACGGGCGACCTTCTCGCCGTCGACGTACAGGTGCATGTGCCCCTCGCCGTCGATGTGCTCGGTGGATGCCCGCTCTGGCGCCAGCCGGAAGTCGTCCACCTCCACGTACACGTTCCAGCCGCTTGCCGGGTCCTCCAGCACCTTGAGCACAATCGACGGATTGCCCACAGCCTCTCTGGTCGCGCCGTGACTGTGGTTTGAGTTGCTGCGCTCGCTGTCAGTGCGTTGTTCATCGTCTGCGCTGTATTCATTGTCTGCGCCGTGTTCATCGTCCGATTGGAATGTCAATTCGACCGGTTCGGCTTCCTGCGAATCCCGATTGAGCAGTACCGCCGCCAAGATCAACCCCGACAGCCCGACGAGGCTGGCAATCGCAAGGAAGACAGCGGCACGCCGGGACACCTTCTGTTCACTCATCTGATTCCTCCGAGGCAGCCAGTGCCGGCCGCTCACCTCAACGAGTTACGAGCCATCAGAGGACGCCAGCGTTCGCTGGCATCGGATGTGGGCCGCCTCGTCTGTGACTTGGTTGCAGAACTCGGCACGGGCCGCGGAGTCGTACGGCATGAACTTGGCGCGTTCGATGATGGTGTCCCAGCATCCAGCCGCTTCGCTCGAGTCCACCAACGAGCACAGCCGAATCGCCTCATTGGCGCCCGCTGGCTCCCAGAACCGATCTTGCACGGCACCGTTGATGCAGGCCGAGCGGAACGGGCCCGGGGCATGGCGGCACATTGCGACTGCGCCCTCGGGATCTCCGCGGGTCACTGCGCCCACGTCGCGTCCGTACGACGCGAAGCAGTGACTTTGGGCATGCTCAGGTGCCTCGGAGCAAGCCTTGGCGACCGACGCCATGTCGCCGGCGTACACGTTCACCATGTGCGACGTTTGGTAGAAGTAGCAGCCCGGCACATAACGGGACTCCACCACGTCGCATGGGAAGTGGGGATCATCGAACCGCAGGTACGAGGTCTCGTGACCCATTAGACCGCTCAACCCGCCGACGACATTCTCCATGAACACACCTGAGTGACAGGACGCGCGGTGCTGCTGGCCGGAGAGGACATCGCAGATCGCCAGGGCCTCGTGCAGTTCGTAGGTCGTCCAAGCCATGATCCCGTGGCCGACGCCGTGCAGGCACTGATGCATGACGAACGAGTCCTCCGATGCGGAGCAGACCGCCGCGACGTCCTCCGCGAGACGTGACGTGCCGCGTTCTGCGAACAGCGCCTCGATCGCCCCATGGAGAGCGCCTGCCTGACAGTCATGCCCGGCAATGACAAACGCCGCCGGGCCGAACTCTTCGTATGCGATCCGCCCGACGTCGTGGGCGGCGTTGTGACAGTTGAGACCTGTACGAAGCTCGGTGGTCTTCAAGTCCGCAACTGCGGCTGCTGGACCGAACTGGACGACATAGTCATAGAGGGCGTTCGCGTCGGTCATGATCCGCTCGCCACCCGAATCAGCGGGCGGCGCTGGAAACTGGACTATCTCGACCTTCATGTCGAGCGGCAGCAAGTCTTCGTCAGGAGCGCCGCTGACGACAATCAATCCGGTCTCGCTCGCGTAGCTGTGATTGTGGTACCGCCAATATCCGTTCTTGTCGAACCTGAATGACCAAGACTCGCCAGGCGGTATCTCCCGCAGCGGATCGAACTCGGGATAGATCTCGTGCGTCGGATGGATGTTGGACGCAGGCCAGACCCCCCAGTCGGACTCGTTCACGAATGTGACGGTGTCACCGGCCAGAATGTCAAGCCGCTCGGGAACGAAGAGTCCCTCAGCGGTGTAGGTGACGATCCACTCCTCCGGAGCACCGGCCCCGTGCGTGTGCACGAAGCCATCCTCATGGACATGTACCTCTCCGGCGCGATCAGCGGGCGAAGCACCGAGCGCGTCGTCCTCGACCGGAGCCACCGTGGCGACCGGCCTCGGTTCCGGAGCCGCTGCATCGGTGCTCGCGCATGCCGCAGCAAGCGCGACGCAGATCGCCAAGACTGCGGTGACTCCACGGCCACCCTCAGCAATTGGCGCCTGCCTCCGCCCGAATCGACGCCAGGCGCCTTTGGCCAGCGGCATTCTCAACCCCGTCAAGGAACTGTGACGTTGGCCGCTGCTGATATCGGACCCGAGAGAGTCCCGCTGATCGCTTGTACTCGATAGGTGTACGTCACGCCGGACTGCACATTGCGGTCGACATAGGCGTTGCCGCCGACTCGGGCCACTTCCTGCTCGGTGCCGCCGGATGCGGCCCGCAGGACGCGATAGGCGGTGGGTGCAGGGCCGGTAGTGGGCACGCGCCACCCGAGCCAAACCGAATTGCCCACTGCCGATCCACCAAGCCCGGTCACGGACCCCACAGCAGCCGGAGCAGTGGTGGTAGTAGTAGGCGCGGTAGGGGCAGAAGGTGTCGTGCGCAGCCCAGGTAACGTCGGCAAGTCGCCACCTTCAACCTCGCTAAAGGTCAAGGTGTCGGTCAGCGTGACGGCCCCTCGCCAGTTCCCAGACCATGAACCATGCCAATGAGTGATGTCACCTGGCACTGGCAGTCTCTTGATCTTGGGCTTATTAGCTTCAGCCTCAACACTCCAGCCCGAGACAATCCGTTCCACAGTGTTGGGGGAATCAGTGTCGGTGATATAGAAAGTATCAACCTCCACTTCTAGCGTGAAAGACGTGCCATCCGAACCAAACGTCACTCCTCCGGAGGAGCCGCATGTGTGATCGTCGCCGTAGATATTGCCGGCCTCCGCGAGATTCTCGACCTGCGCTTCCCAGTCTTGATAGAAGTCGCGCATATACGCTTGGCTCGAATCACTGGATGAGTAGCAGCTCGCATCGAAGTAACGGTGACACTTCTTGTCGTTCAGGGTGTAATCCTCAAGACAGATGCCGACACCGCGGAATGTGTCAGGCAGCTCAAGATACGTACAGCGGAAGGTGTACGTCACGTCGCCGACCAGTCGGTTCCTGTCGCTTGAATCCCGCGTAGCATTGGAATACTCAGAATCAAAGACACAAGCGCCGGTTTTATAAGCGTTATCTGGGTAGCTGGCTGTCGGCAAGCCGGTCGATGTATCGACCTCGCCAATGTCGACCTGATCTGAATCGCTCTCACACGGCGGCGTGCTTGCCGAAACGTGGTCGTTGGAACCTGTGGACGAGTGCTTCCTGAATGACTCCCCGCACTCACTTGGTGGAGGGTGCGCGTGGCAATACCTGCTGTCTGCACCCTCAGCCGGGTGGTAGTGCCCGGTTTGACCCTCTGGGCACGGATTCGACGGTATACAGCTGCCGTTCCCGATGGGACTCCGAACCTCTCCCGGGCCGCATTCGTCGAGGCCACAACTCTGAGCGTAGGTGTACCGGTCGTGGTAGTAGTGGTTGCCGTCAGGGCAGTGGCTGCGATCAGGATGATCGTCGTGGACATAGCTGTGCGGGCTTCGATGCTGGCCTGCGGGCGGTGCCGTTCCACAGGCTTGGGCCTCGGTGTACTGGTCGTGGTAGTAGTGGTTGCCGTCAGGGCAGTGGCTGCGATCAGGATGATCGTCGTGGACATAGCTGTGCGGGCTTCGATGCTGGCCTGCGGGCGGTGCCGTTCCACAGGCTTGGGCCTCGGTGTACTGGTCGTGGTAGTAGTGGTTGCCGTCAGCGCAGTGGCTGCGATCAGAATGGTCGCCGTGCCAGTAGCTGTGCGGACTCGAGTGCTGACCCGTGCGGTCGATCGGCGGCGCCGTGGTTGGAGCTGCCGTTGTCGGGGCCGCGGTAGTCGGTGGTGAGGTCGTGGGCGATTGGCGTATGCCACAGAAATGTCCGTGTCCATTGTTCGCGCCGGGCGCCTCCCCGTAGCTGTACGCATCCGGGCCGTAACGCTCCACACAATTGTGCGCGTGTGCTGCTGAGCCGCTCAGAACTCCCTCTACGAGCCACCACGCTCCGACCAGCACGCTCGCAGCCAGCACAAACCGCGACAACATCGACCACCAATTCAGTGAGTAGTTGCTCATGACTGCTCCATTCCTCGCACCTGGCCAACAGGTCGATGCTTACGTCGGATTCCTGCTGGCGCTACGCGCACTTGCATCTAGGGAAAGCGTGCGCTTGTCGGTTCTGATGCCGGACCTGCTGTTGTGCCAGTGACCGCCTGCACGCGGTAGGTGTATTGCGTGCCCGACACACCGCTGCGGTCAACATAGGCGTTTCCGCTCACGGTGGCGATGAGCTGTTCGACTCCATCTGGTCCGGTCCGAAGTACCCGATAGCTGATCGTGGGAGTGCTGCCTGACAGATCACGCCACCCGAGCCACATCGCACCTCCGCTGGCTCCCGCGCCGAGGCCGGTCACCTTGGCTGGCGCCGATGTCGATGAGCCAGTGCTTGATGTGCCGGGTGGCTCCTGGGTCGCTGTAGATGTCGATGTGTCCCGGCAGGGATCGCTGGTGTCTTGCGGATGACCGGTACCGGCGACGGAGATCTTGATGCAGACTTCCGGGTACTGGCTCGGGTCTCCATAGAAGTGCGTCGGCGAGTCTGCGTCGTAGGCGCGGATCCACAAGTCACGGCGGAGCACCGATTCATCGTCGAGATCGATCGCGAAGGGCACGGTGAAGCTCACTGTCACGGTCGCTGTCGACGGTTGAACGGCGGACTGCGTCTTGATGTTTGAGACTTCGTCAGCAGTGCCGCAGCGGAAGTCGGATTCGTAGATCTCCATCTCTTCTGTGACGTCTGGGTCTTTGGGACGGAAGTACTGCTGGGAGGGATCATCGGCGTCGTAGCACAGGTCGTCAAAGAAACGGCGACAGTGCCGCGACGGGAAACGCTCGGGGTCGCTCGAAGACTCACGGCCTGAAGTCTCTGAAGCGAATCTGACGTCGTGCAGGCACATCGAAGAGCCGCGGTGTGTCGCCGCGCGAACGTTGGGGCACGTGGCCTTGTAGGTGATGCTGCCGGTCACGACGTTTGTCTCGCTGTCATGAAGCGTGTCGGCAATCGCGGCGCCGAAAGTGCAGTCACCCACATCCTGCGTGCCTTCGCTGGTGAGCACAATCGGCACCGGATTCGTGAGACTCACCTCCGAAACCGTGCTCTTGGCTTCGTCATCCTCTTCGTTATCCGAGATGCAGCTGCCGTTTTCGTTGGGGTTCGGGACTTCGCCCGGGTCGCATTCCTCTTCGGCCGCTGGCTCTTCGCCTTCTTCAGGATCCTCGTCGCGCTCTTCTTCTTCTTCTTCTTCTTCTTCTTCTTCCTCCTCCTCCTCTTGCTGCTGTTCTTCCTCTTCGTCGTCGGCGACGCAGCCGCCGTTGCCGTTGGGATTGGGGACCTGGCCAGCAGGGCATGACGGCGGCTGGGTCGTAGAAGGCGCAGTAGTCGGGGGCGCAGTGGTGGGTGGTGGTTGTTCGTTGTCGGTGCCGCCGGGGTGGCCGCTGCCGGGTGGGGTGGTGGTTGTGGTGGGTGGTGGTTGTTCGTTGTCGGTGCCGCCGGGGTGGCCGCTGCCGGGTGGGGTGGTGGTTGTGGTGGGTGGTGGTTGTTCGTTGTCGGTGCCGCCGGGGTGGCCGCTACCGGGTGGCTGGGTCGTCGTGGTGGGTGGGGGAGGAGGTGGGGGATTCTGGCCGCAGTTGGGCCATGGCTGGCATGGGGGAGGGGGTGGTGGAGGTGGCGGCGGTGGAGGGGGTGGTGGCGGTGGCGGGTTCTGGCCGCAGTTGGGCCATGGCTGGCATGGCGGCGGTTGCGTCGTGGGAGCCGCTGTGGTCGGTGGCGCGTGAGTGTGCGGCACGTTCTCCCACCAGCACTGCTGACCCGCGATCGGGTCGAACGAGCAGCGCCGCACGCGCTGTGGGTGGGCGCCGGCGTCGGCTGTGCTCAGCACCACTGGCACCAGCACGCCTGCCAGCACAGCGGCGGCCAATGCCGCTCCGAGCAGGTGCTCTCGCCAGTTCCATGAACGACCACTCATGAATGCTGTCTCCCTCGCTCAGATACACACGAGGTGGCACTCTAGAGCACTGACCAGCAGTGATGTCGTCATACGACATCACTGATATATCTATACAAAGCTCCAATCTGGACTAATCCGCACTATCACACGCCAGCGTGCTTCGGAGCGCCGAGAGACGCGAAAGGGGTGCCGGGCCGAAGCCCGACACCCCTTCTGACTCTGTCTCTTGGTGTCGCTGCAGAGTTGGGCAGCGACAGGGTTTGCCGTTAGGCGGCCGCCCTCGCGGTCTCAAGCCAGGCGTCAACCGTGCCCCTGTTGGCCGCAATCCAGTCGGCTGCCAGCTGCGCGATCTCGGCCTCGGTGTCCTTGCCGCCGGCTTGCTCGACGTTGGCAAGCGACACGTCGATGACGGAGAGCTTTGCCTCACGCAACAGCGCCGCGGCCGCCGGATTGGCCGCAAGCCATTCCTTGTTGGCCGTCACCTGGATGTCTGCCGGCACCCAGCCGAGGCGGCAGAAGCCGTCGACGTCTGCAGCCGGGCACTGATCGGCCGGAATGTCGAGTCGCACCTCTTCGCCGGTTGCGTAGAAGCGCTGGTCGAATTCTTCACCGCCGTCGAACCCGGTCGGATTGGAGTCATCCAGCACGTTCTCCATAGCGATCCAGTAGGCGTTGCCGCCCGGGCGGATCTGCGTGATGTAGGCGCTGGGCGTCCACGTGTAGATCACCGCCGGCTCGCCAGCGTTCATCTTGGCCTCGGCCTCAGCGAACATGGCGTCGTAACCAGCGATGGTCTGGGTGATGTTGTCCCAGCCAGAGAACGCGATCTGCGCGGTGATGATGTTGTCGCAGGTCCAGCTCTCCTGGCAGCCGTAGATCTCGGCGATTCCGTCACCGTCAGAGTCGAACAATGCCCGGATATCGGGATCGTCGTTGATCTGGTCGATGTGGGTGATGCCGTGCTCGTCGGCGACCGACTTGGTCACGAGGAATCCTTGGAGTCCGCCGCCCTGGAAGACTGCGCCGACCTTCTCCAGATGGTCGCCGACCGTCGATCCGTCGGGCAGCTCCGGCTCCCACCACGAGTTGTGACCGGGGTACCAGCTATTGGCCCAGAAGTCCACGTCGCCCTCGGCCATCGCCAGATACGCCAAGGACGGTCCGAGTTCCGCCTCGGATGGCTCGCTGACCTCGTAGCCGAGTTCTTCGAGCATCTGCTTGTACACCTGGGCCTGGAAGTAGCCGGTCGACCAGTCGGCGCGTGCCATCGTGACCGAGACACCCTCGCCGGGTGTCATCGACATCTCTTCTTCCATCGGCTCTTCTTCGACCATCGCTTCGGTGGTGGCGGCCGGCGCTGCCGTCTCCTCGGTTTCGACGGCTTCGTCGTCACCGTCGTCACCGCCGCATGCGGCGGCGAAGAGCGCGAAGGCCGCTAGCAAGAGCAGCAGCTTGGTCAATCGTTTTGTTTGCATTACGGAGATCCTCCCTGATCTGCGTTGGATTGCATCACGCGGCGCGTTGCGTCGCGTCCACGCAAGAGCGGTGCCGTTCGCCCGGCTCGACGAGGGCTCCCTGGATGGCAGCGTAGTCGCACTGCCAACGCGCTCCGAATCCTAGACCGCGCACGCATGTTCGGAACGACACATGCAGCATGCTGTTCGGCTTAAGCGTCGCTGGACTCGGATGCTTCCGTGGTCGTGTCGCTGTACACCTTCGTGCGGCGGAACTCGCGCAACACGCTCGCAGCAGATGCGGCGAGCACGCTGCCGCCGCTCATCGCCAGGAATGCCCCGATGCCGCTCAGGTAGTTGTCGTCGGCAGATCGGGTCAACGTCACCACCCAGGCCAGGGCGACGACGACAATCCCAGTGCCGATCCCGGCCACGGCAGAACTCCACACCCATTGACGATGTTCTCGTGCGCCGAAGACGCCCGCTGCGGGAAGGCATGCGGCCAGACCGATGATGGCTATCAACAACGTCCAGAGGCCGAGGCGGGTGCCGTCGCCGCTCATGCCGTCGATGACGATCTCCTTCTCCGCTGAGAGCTCCGATGTCAAGGTGGAGATCTGCGCCGCCACGACGCCGGACTGCGACGGATCCGCCTCGGCTTTCGCTCTGAGTTCGTCGATCTGTGCTTGAACATCAGGGGTGATGATCACGTCGGCCCGCCGGTCGAAGCTCCATCCGGAGAATGCGCCGGCGAGGATGATGATCACCGCAACCCCTGCGGCGATGACACGTCCCCAGCCGATGCGAGCACTCAGCGGGTGCGTGGGCGAATGCGGAGCGTTGCTGATCCACCACCATGACCCGGCGACGGCGATGATTGCCCCCACGAGCATGACGTAGATGCCGGCCCCTGTTGCGGACGCCGCAGCGAGTTCCGACGGCTCGGCTGCGATGTAGGCGACGGACATCACCAAGAGCGCCAGCGAGCAGATGAGCGCGCCATCGGGCGACCACCAGCGAGCAAATCGCCCTGGGGCGAACAACGTGTTGAGCGATGCAGCGATGATGAAGATGCCCAATGCGAGTGCGGCGTAGCCGAACCATGAGCCGCCTGAGACGGACAGACCGTTCAAGTCCATGCCGGCGAGGTCTTCGTCGGCACGCCGGCCGTACGCCGTCAGGAAGCCGGCATCGCTGTGCCACGTCAGGAACACCGACACAGCGGCAACGAGTCCGCCCAAGCCGGCCAGCAGCGTGCCTCGACGCTCCGTCGAGCCCGCCGGGGCAAAGCTGCCCTCGGTGTCGTCCTCTGGCGTGGCGGCTTGCTTGTCAGCGGATTCCTCTTCCTCCAGCAGCAGCTCCGGGTCGCGCCGGTGAGCCCAGGCCCGCCGTATGCGGCGGAGCAGGCTTGTCTCGGTATCGGTCTCGCGCTGCGAGATGCGATCGAGCACCACGGCCACCAGGAAGAATGCCAAACCGCTCGCAGCGCCTTCAGCGACGCTCTGGCGCGAGAGAGCACCGAAGAGCAGGCGCCCGAGTCCCCCGGCACCCATAATCGCTGCGATGCCCAGCATCGAGATGGCGAGCAGCAGGGTTTGGTTGATGCCGGTCATGATGGCGGGCCGCGCAAGCGGGATCTGGACATCGGTGAGGACGCGCCATTCGGGAGCGCCG
Source organism: Candidatus Poriferisodalis sp. (assembly GCF_965208555.1). Classification (GTDB taxonomy): domain Bacteria; phylum Actinomycetota; class Acidimicrobiia; order Acidimicrobiales; family Poriferisodalaceae; genus Poriferisodalis. The sequence goes on from NZ_OZ242342.1 coordinate 3,342,955, forward strand.
TAGGCCCGGCTGGCTTCCACGACATCTTCGGGCACCTGCCGGATGCCGAGATTTGTGAGTCGCACCAGCGGCGGCAGCGCGAACACCATGGTCACCATCGTCGCTGACACTTCGCCGATGCCGAAGAAATAGATGAACGGCAGCATGTAGACGAACGAATGCACCACCTGCATCGCGTCGAGCACCGGCCGCACCACCTGCCAGATGGCGTCGACACGCCCGCACACGATGCCCAGCGGGATGCCGACGATGACGCACAACAGCACGGCGACGCCGACGAAGCCGATGGTGCGTGCGGTCTCGAGCCAGTACGCATTGCCGAGAATCCCGCAGATGCCCAAGCCGAAGGCCGCGAACGCGCCGATCTTGACATTGCGCACCAAGCTGCCGATGACAAAGAAGGCAATGACCACCCACACCCAGGAGATCGGCTCGAGGATGTCCTCGACCAGGAAACCGATGAGCGTCTGGAACGGCCATTCGATGATCGTCAGCAGCCACTTGAGGTTGACGGTGATCCAGTCGACGGCTTGATCCATCCACGAGCCGAACGGGATCTCGAACTGGTCGAGAACCGTGTTGTCAGTGATCCCAGGCTGCGAGGGCGCGCCCTCGGCCTGCGCGAGCAGTGCGGCGGCGCTCACATGAACACCTCCCGCTCGAAGCCGTCTATGAGCTGTTCGACCCTGCCCATCTCCTCCATGATGAGGCGGGGGTCGAGGTTGCCGATCAGCCTGCCGTCGTCGTCGACCACCGCAATCGACAGGCCGCGACCGGCGAACGCGTAGAGCTCGTTGAGCGTGGCGTCGGGACCGCACTTCTCGAAGTCGGATCTCAGCGCCTTCTTCAAGTCGTTGCTGCCCATGCTGCGAGCGCGCAGGCCGTCGGCCGCCGTCAGCAGCGAAGTGGGCCGTCCTGACGCATCGCAGCAGAAGCGTCCCGCAATGTCGCCGCAGAGCGTGAGGGCGTCGCTCAGCGACATATCGGCGGGGATCGGACGCGGCTCGGTCATCACCTCATGCGCCTGAATGACCCGCCCCTGGTCCACGTCCTGGACGAACTCGGCCACGTATCCGGTGGCCGGCTCGGTGAGAATTTCCTCGGGCGTGCCGATCTGCACCACCGCACCGTCCTTCATGATGCAGACCCGGTCGCCGATGCGCAGCGCCTCGTTGAGGTCGTGGGTGATGAACAGGATCGTCTTGTGAACCTCGGCTTGAATCTCCATCATCTCGTCCTGCATCTGGCGGCGGATCAGCGGGTCCAAAGCGCTGAAGGCCTCGTCCATGAGCAGGATGTCGGGATCCGACGCGAGGGCCCGAGCGAGTCCCACCCGCTGCTGCATGCCGCCTGAGAGCTGCGACGGCCGGTGTTCTGCGAATGCGGCCAAGCCGACGAGTTCCAGTGCGCTCATCGAGGCTTCGTCGCGTGCGGACTTGTCGACCTTTTGCACCTTGAGCCCGTAACCGACGTTGTCGATGACGCTGCGATGCGGGAAGAGCGCGAAATGCTGGAAGACCATGCCCATCTTCTCCCGGCGGAACTCCTGCAGGTCGGTGCCGTCGAGCTTCTGCACGTCGACGCCATCCACGAGCACCTCACCGTGAGTGACGTCGTGCAGCTTGTTGACCATCCGGATCGCCGTCGACTTGCCCGAGCCGGAGAGGCCCATCACGACGAAGATCTCGCCGCGGTTGACCGAGAAGTTCACATCGGTGAGTCCGACGACATGACCCGAGAGCCGTTGCACGTCGTTCTTGGGCATGCCGGAACGGGCGAGCTCGAACGCGCGGCCCCTGGGCTGCGGCCCGAAGATCTTGTACACATCGCTGAGGCGGATGATCTCGTCGCCCTCAGCAGCGCCATTGCCCGGGTTGTTGGCGTCGTCGCTCATAAGTCCCCCTGTTGTGTCCCGTGCCACGTTAGGCGCGCTGCGGGACCCAACCGGTAATCCGTGAGCGTGGGTGACCCGCTGCGGCGATGGGCTGTGAGAATGAACTGGCGGGCAGAGCCGATTCGAGTTCCGAGTGCTGTCGCGAAAGAACGGGCGTCGGGTGAGCGTGTGCCAATCTGTTGGCCGTGACGCGCCTTGGGTTCCTGCTGGACAGCGGCGCGTGCATCGGCTGCCATGCGTGCACGGTGGCCTGCAAGAGCGAGCACGACGTGCCGCTGGGCGTCAACCGCACGTGGGTCAACTACGTGGAGACCGGGGAGTTCCCGCAGACGCAACGGCACTTCACGGTGATGCGCTGCAACCACTGCGACGACGCGCCCTGCATCTCGATCTGCCCGACCGGCGCGCTCTTCCGGGCGTCGAACGGCGTGGTGGATTTCGACGATTCCCGCTGCATCGGCTGCAAGGGCTGCATGAACGCGTGCCCCTACGACGCGCTCTACATTTCGCCGGCCACCGGAACAGCGCACAAATGCAACTTCTGCCAGCACCGGCTCGAGGTCGGGCTGGAACCCTCGTGCGTCGCTGTCTGCCCGACTCGCGCGATCACGGTGGTCGACCATGACGACCCCGATGACGCGGTCGCCGAACGCATCCAGGCCGAGCAGCTCCCCGTACGTGCGCCCGAGCGACGCACCCTGCCGAAGGTTCACTACGCCGGCACCGTTCCCGAAGCGCTCGACCCGCTCACTCGACCGGTCGCCGATGACGGCCTGATCTGGGCGGACTGGACTGGCAGTGCCGTCTGGCCTCCTGCCTCCCAGGCAGCGCAGAACGTCTCTCAGGCCGAACCGGCGGCACGCACGGCCTACACGGTGCCCCATGACGAGCCATGGGGTGCCAAGGTGGCCGGTTACATGGTCACCAAGGGCGTGGCGGCCGGCGTGATGCTGTGGGCGGCCGCCGCTGCGTTGCTGGGCTGGCAAGATCGTGCCGCCGTCGCCACCGGTCCGGCCCTGATCGCCCTGGTGGCGCTGGCGGTGACGGGCATTCTGCTGATCGCCGATCTGAAACGGCCCGAGCGCTTCTGGTACCTGTTCGCCAAAGGACGGCTTCGCAGCTGGATCACCGCCGGTGCCTGGGTGATCATGATCGACGCGGCCTTGGTGATGCTCTGGGGCATAGCGGGCCTGTGGGGAGGCTCAACTTGGTTCGTGGTGCTCATCGGTCCCACAGCGGTGTTCTCGTTGCTGACTGCGGTGTACACAGCGTTGCTGCTGCGCCAGTGCCGAGGCCGCGTGATGTGGGCTGACCGGCCGGCGCTCGCGCTCATCGGCCGTCTGGCCGGTGAGGCCGCGCTGGGAGGCGGCGCGGTGTGGGGAGCCTTCGTGGCCCTGCGGGCAGACGCTGCGGTGTTTGCCTGGACTCCGGTCATCGCTGCGGGTGTCCTGGTGTGGCTCTACCGGCACGACCGCGCGTACCTGCGTGCTGCCCAGGCGATGCCCCTGTCATGACTGCCCCGGAGCAGACATCTGACCGGGCCGGCGCGGCCGGTCTGTCGGCGACGCCGCCGCACGAGGCGTGGCATGACTGGACCGAGCTCGACGCGGCCTCGTGGCCCGAGCGCACCCAGCGCCGTTACACGCTGGTGCCCACCACGTGCTTCAACTGCGAGGCGGCGTGCGGCCTGGTCGCGTACATCGACCGCGACACCGACGAGGTCGTTCGCTTCGAAGGCAATCCCGAGCACCCCGCCTCGCGGGGTCGGAACTGCGCCAAGGGCCCCGCCACGATCAACCAGGTTCACGACACAGAGCGCATCCTGTACCCGCTGCGACGCACGGGCGAGCGCGGCGGGGGCGGATGGCAACGCGTCAGCTGGGACGAAGCGCTGACCGAGATCGCTGCACGCATCCGGACCGCCATCGTCGAAGGCCGCCGCGACGAGGTCATGTACCACGTCGGCCGACCTGGCGAAGACGGCTACACCGAGCGTGTGCTCACCGCCTGGGGCGTCGACGGGCACAACAGCCACACCAACGTCTGCTCGTCCAGCGCGCGCGTCGGGTACGCGACCTGGATGGGCCACGATCGGCCCTCGTCGGACTTCGCCAATGCCGAGGTGATCTTCCTGATCTCGAGTCACCTCGAGGCTGGGCACTACTTCAATCCGCACGCCCAGCGCATCATCGAGGCCCAGCAGCGGGGGGCGACGGTGATCTGTGTCGACCCGAGGCTCTCGAATACGGGCGCCAAGGCCGATCACTGGCTGCCGGCATGGCCCGGCACCGAACCGGTCTTGCTGCTGAGCCTGGCCCACCTGTTGCTTGAAGCCGGCACATGGGATCGCGCCTTCATGCACCGCTGGACGAACTGGCAGACCTACCTGGCCGAGACCCGGCCCGATCTTCCGCCGACGTTCGAGTCGGTCGAGGTGGCGCTGCGCGACGCCTATGCGGACTACACCCCTGAGCGGGCCGCAGAACTGTGCGGAGTAGATGCCGGCGATCTGCGCGAGATCGCACACGCCATCGGCGGGGCGTTGGGCCGATTCGCATCCCACAACTGGCGTGCGGCCGGCGCGGGCAACCTCGGCGGCTGGCAGACCGCACGGTGCCTGTTCCTGCTCAACGTGCTCACCGGGTCGGTCGGCACGGTGGGGGGCACCACGGGGGCCGGCTGGCACAAGATGAAGCCGGCACCGCCGCTGCGACCGCCGCCGGTGGAGCATTGGAACGAGCTGTCGTGGCCGCGTGAGTACCCGCTCTGCCACCACGAGATGTCGATTCTGCTGCCGCACTTCCTGCGCGAGGGCAGGGGCAAGCTCGACACGTACTTCACCCGCGTCTACAACCCGGTGTGGACGAATCCCGACGGGTTCAGCTGGCTGGAGACGCTGAGCGACCCCGAGCGAGTGGGCTGCCATGTGGCGCTGACGCCGACGTGGTCGGAGACCGCTTGGTTCGCCGACTACGTGCTGCCGATGGGCGTCGGCTCGGAACGCCATGACCTGGCGTCGTTCGAGACGCATGCAGGCCAATGGCTGGGCTTCCGCCAGCCGGTGATGCGCCGCTATGCCGAACTGCGGGGAGCCGAGCTCGGCCCCGAGAGCCGGACTCACGAATTCAACCCAGGCGAGGTCTGGGAGGAGAACGAGTTCTGGATCGACCTGTCATGGCGGATCGATCCCGATGGCTCGCTCGGCATCCGCCAGTGGTTCGAGAGCCCGGCGCGCCCGGGCGAGCCCATCAGCATCGACGAGTACTACGAGGCGATCTTCGCCGGCGAAGTGCCGGGCCTGGCCGACGACGCCGCTGCGGCGGGGCAGACGCCGCTCGAGTTCATGCGCGACCGGGGCGCCTACGCCGTGCGCGGCGATCCCTACGGCCACCATGAGCGGGTCGTTCAACCGGAGCAGCTGGCTGGCACCGTCCTCGGCGACGATGCCGTCTACCGGCCGTCGCGCGACACCATCCGCGGCGCCGCCGCGGCGCTGCCGCCGCTCGGCGACGGCTCAGTGGCGGTGCAGGTCGCCGGGGCGGCTCGTCAGGGATTCCCGACGCCCTCGCGCAAGCTGGAGCTGTATTCCACGACGCTGGCCGAATGGGGCTGGCCCGAGCATGCGACGCCGGGTTGGATTCCCAGCCACGTTCACTGGCAGCAGCTCGACCTGGCCGGCAACGAGCGGATCCTGGTGCCGACATTCCGCATCCCGACGCTCATCCACACCAGGTCGGCCAACGCCAAGTGGCTGGCGGAGATCAGCCACCGTCATCCGCTGTGGATCCACCCGTCCGATGCCGACGCGCTCGGCATCGAGATGGGCGGCCTCGTGCGGATCAGCACCCGCATCGGCCATTTCGTCATCTCGGCCTGGCGCACCGAAGGCATCCGGCCAGGCGTGGTGGCTGCGTCGCACCACATGGGCCGCTGGCGGCTGGATCCCGGAGCGAATTCCGGCGGATCGGCTGGCCGCGCTGACGGCGGCGCGCCGAAGTCGTGGGCCGGCGGACCGGCAGAGATCGATCGGGAGGGCACCACATGGCGGCTTCGGCGCACGGGAACGATGGCACCGTTCGCCTCTGATGATCCCGATTCTGACCGGGTGTGGTGGAACGACACCGGCGTCCACCAGAATCTCACGTTCTCGGTGCAGCCTGACCCGATCTCCGGCATGCAGTGCTGGCACCAGCGGGTGCGTGTGGGGCCGGCCGAACCCGGCGACCGCTACGGCGACGTCGTGGTCGACACTGCGCTGGCCCGTGAGGCCTACGAAGAGTGGCTGGCGATGACGCGACCGGCTCCCGGTCCTGGGGGGCTGCGTCGGCCAACGTGGCTGGCGCGCCCGCTGAAGCCTCATGCCGAGGCCTACCGTTTCGATTCCTGAATTCGATAGCTGAACCGTCGGGGATTCAGCTGGGCTTGTGGGCTTTGCGGGAGCCTGCTTCCCAATCTTCCATCTCTGGGTTGTCGGTGATCGTGCCAAGCACACTCAGCTGCGGTGCCTCGCGCATCGAGCGCTTCAGCTCTGCGAATCCAGGAAAGCGCGCCAGCTCGATGACCGCGTTCCACAGCGGCACGGCCTGTTCGTCCGTGGGGACTCGCGAGATGACGGGGCCGAAGAACGACAGGCCATCAGGTGGCTCTACGGTGATGATCGGCGTGCCGACGTCACGCCCGGTGCGGCTCAGGGCCAGCTCGGTCTCGTCGGAGATCTCGGCATCCCACGTCTCGTCGTCGACTGCCAGCGCGTACTCCGTGGGCAAGCCTGCAGTGGCCAACGCTTCGGCGGTGTGCTCTGCGGTGCCGATGCGGTCCCGCAGACCCGAGCCCTTGGGCATCTCCCAGTAGTGCTGGCCCATGGCGTCGTACAGCGGGCCCATGACGTCGCGGCCCAGCTCGGCTCGGACCTTCGCAGCGACGCGCAGCATCCGCAGCCCCGCGGTATGGCCTTGCTCGTACCCGACGGGAAACTCAGTGTCGTAGTCGCGGTGCTTGTTCAGGATGCGCAGCGAGATGAAGCGCCAGTCGACCGAGTAACCGGTCTGCGCAACCACCTTTTCGACCCAGCGCGACGTGATCCAGGCGAATGGGCACACCGGATCCCAGAAGAACTCAAGATCATGCGGGCGGTCGGCGTCTGTTTCAGCACCTGCCACGTGGTCTGTAGTACTCATGCGCGCATGGCTAGCACACGGACCCAGCTGACATGAGTGGTCCCGACACCGACGCGCCGGCGCCGGAGATGGTCGAAGTGGCCGAGGGCGTGGAGCTTGCGCTGCATCGACTGGGCGGCGACGGGCCGCCGCTGCTCTTCGTGCATGCCACCGGCTTCAACGGCCGTGCTTATGGACCATTCACAGATCGCCTGACGGAGCACTTCACCGTCTGGGCGCCTGACCTCCGTGCGCACGGCTGGAGCCCGCCGCCCGCTGATCGGGACTTCCTCTGGACGACGCTGGCCAATGATCTGCTGGGCATCGTCGACCATCTGGGCATCGCCCACGGCGAGCTGGACTGCGTCGGGCATTCCATCGGCGCGGCGACGCTGCTGCTGGCCGATGCGCAGCGGCCCGGCACCATCCGGCGCATGTACGGCTACGAGCCGGTCGTGTGGCGCATCGAAGATCAATTCGGTCCGGGCGAGAACCCGCTGATCGCTCTCACGACGAAGCGCCGGGAGGAGTTCGTCTCGCGTGGCGAGGCTTTCGAGCGCTTCGCGTCGCGGCCGCCGTTCAGCGGTGTGCGCGCCGATGCGCTGGCGAGCTACGTCGCCCACGGGTTCGAGGATCTGCCCGACGGCTCTGTGCGGCTGCGCTGCCGCGCCGCGGACGAGGCAGCAACCTATGACGGCGAGTGGGTCTCCACGACGGCTCGTCTCGAGGGCAGTCAGACGCCGGTGGTCATCGGCAAGGGGCTCGAGATGACCTTTGAGGACATCGGTGTGCCCGCGCATGAGGCATTGGGCAACTCGCGACTCATCGCCTACCACGGCCTGGGGCACTTCGGACCGTTCGAGGCACCCGACGTGATCGCGTCAGACGCACTGGCGACAGTGCTCGGTCAGGATCCGGCGGTCGCACATTCCGAGACGAAGTCGGCCAGATAGTCGGCGATGCGCTCGGGCTGGTCGCGGTGAGCGACATGGCCGCAGTCGGCAAGCAGGTGGCCGACCGCGTCAGGGGCCGACTGGACGATCGTTGACACCTGCGCTTCGGTGCCGTACTGGTCGCCCTCACCCTGCAGCACCAGGACCGGGCAGGCGATGCGTTCGAGCAGCGGTCGTATGTCCCAGTGGCGAAATCGCGGGGTCAGCCAGACATCTCGCCAGCGTTCGAAGGCGAGACGCGGATGGTCGTGGTGGCGGGCCAGTCCCGAGATCACCTGCTCGCGCTGGCCGTCGATGCCGCGTATGCCGTCGATGCAGATGTCTTCGATGAAGGAGTGCGGCGCAATCACGGCCACGCCGAGCGGCATCACTGACCCAAGTCCTGCTGCGATCAGGGAGATGGATGCCCCGTCGCTGTGTCCGATGAGGATGGGGCGGCGGATGCCGAGTTGGTCGAGCACCGCAGGCAGCACCTCGGTGGCCTCGCGTTCCATGAACCCGTCGCCGTAAACCTCGGGCTCAGGGTCGGAGCGGCCGTAGCCGCCGCGGTCGTAGGCGATGACCTCGAGCCGGCAACGGCGCGCTAGCACATCAGGCAGGTCTCGCCACTGGGTGATGCTGCCGAGACCCTCGTGCAGCATCACGATCACGGGAAGGTTGGCGCCGCTGGCGTTTCGGGGAGAGAAGCGGCGGTAGGCGATGCCGACCGTGTCGACCTGCAGGCGGCCGCCCAGCGTGACTGTCTCGGCGGAGTCCATTGCGCCCGGGAGGATGGCGCCTGGGTCGATGTCGCCGGATGCAGCGCCCATGGCGACTACAGGCGCACGTAGTCGTATTCGACCGGCCTGGTGTTGATGCCGCGGGCCGGGGGAGCGATCCAGCCGGCCACGCATCCTGGCTCGTACACCGGCGACATGAGCGAGTTGACGTAGTCGCGATCGTCGTCGGTGGGCAGCCAGTCGCCGGACGACGCCTCCCATTCGGCCCTGCTGACGACCCTGCCGTCGGGCGTGATGTCGTGCGGGGCGAACACGCCCACGGCGCGGTTGAAGCCCGGATGCGGCAGCGTCAGCTCGAAATCGACACCGGCCTCGGCGATCAGTCGGTTCCAGCGCCGCAGCCCCTTCGCGCAGTCGTCGGAGTACGAGTCGCGCAGCTGCAGGTTCACCACCTGCAGCGAGGGCCGCTCCACGGTTGCCAGGACGCCGTCGACAACTTCGGTGCAGGCGAACGTCGTGGAGGTGAGCACATGATCGTCGTCGTAAGCCGACTCATCAAAACGGCCCTTGAGGCCGGCGGTGTAGAAGTTCGCTCCGTTGGTCGAAGCCTCGGCGCCGAACAGGTCGAGCGAGACTGCGTAGTGGAAGTTGATGTACTTCTGCAGCGTTGGCAAGTCGACGACGCCGAAGGGGCGGACATCGTCGGTGTCGTGCTCCACCATCACCTCGCAGGTGCGCTGGGCAACGCGCCCCATGCCGGTGGCGCCCACGAACATGTGGTGCGCCTCCTCGCGCAGCATGAACTCGCAGGTGCGGCTGAGCGGATCGAACGCCGACTCGGCCAGCGCCCCGAGCTGGTACTTGCCGTCACGGTCGGTGAAGTAGGTGAAGGCGAGGAACGAGAGCCAGTCGGAGGTCTTCTCATTGAAGGCATTCAGGATGCGCGGATTGTCGGGATCGCCCGAGTGCCGCTGGAGCAGTGCCTCGGCCTCCTCCCGGCCGTCGCGGCCGAAATGCGCGTGGAGCAGGTACACCATGGCCCACAGGTGGCGGCCCTCCTCGACGTTGATCTGGAAGAGGTTGCGCAGGTCGTACAGCGACGGCGCTGTGTGGCCGAGGTGGCGTTGCTGTTCCACCGACGCCGGCTCGGTGTCGCCTTGGACCACGATCAGCCGGCGCAGGTCGCTGCGGAACTCACCGGGCACTTCCTGCCACACGGGTTCGCCCGCTGACTCGCCGAATCCGATGCGACGGTCGGGCTTGGGAGCCGACAGGAAGATGCCCCAGCGGTAGTCGGGCATCTTGACGTAGTCGAAGTGAGCCCAGCCCTCGGCGCTGGTGTCGGTGGCGGTGCGCAGATAGACGTCGTTTCCCGAGAAGCCGGCGGGGCCCAGCTCATCCCACCAGCGAGCGAACTTGGGCTGCCAGCCTTCCAGCGCCCGCTGCAGCCGGCGGTCCTCGGAGAGCCCGACGTTGTTGGGGATGCGCTCGCTGTAGTCGATCTTGCTCACGGGCGTTGCCCCTCGTCACCGCGGGGATTGACCTTACACACGGCCTGTGGCGTAGCTCGGGCGAGTTCCCGTGCCGTAACGGGTCAGCGCGCCGTCAGGGCCTGTCGCATTCGGCCGGATGAAGATCCAGTTCTGCCAGGCCGACAACCGGCCGAAGATCTTCGTCGCCATCGTCTCGGGGCCGCAGAAGCGATGGTTGGCTTCCATGGCGGTGAGCGCATCGGGCGAGAAGGCGGCACGTTCCTCGACTGCGAGGCGCAGATCGTCGTCCCAGTCGAGATCATCCGGGGCTGCGGTCACCAGCCCCGCCTCGGTCGCAGCTTGAGCGTCAAGGGCAGAGCCGACCGTGCCGCTGGCTGCGGCGATGGCTTTGTCGTCTCCCCAGAGACGAGACTGCAACCGGGTGAGGCCGTTCGCCATGGGCATCGAGCCCAGGCTGACCTGGGTCATCGCCAGCACCGGCGGGCCCGCCTCTGCCGCCTGGGGTCCCCGCAGGGCTCGCACGGCCATGCCCACAGCGTCGTCGGGACGGTCGTCCACGAACTCGCCGTCGAGGAGGTAGGTGCGGTCGGCGGCCAGCGCCACCTCGGCGAGCACGCCGGCGAAGCATGAGCCGGGCTCGACGGCCGCGATGAGCGTGCGTGCCGTGAGGTCAAGCCGGGACAGGGTGCGGCGCCACAGCAGCGCTGTTTCCTGCTCGGCATGGCTGGCGGGCTCGCACAGCGCCCGGTCGTGGACGGTGACATCTGCGTGGCTGCCCTCTGCCAGCAGCACGATCGTGCCCAGCTCGGGCTCGTTGAAGCGCAGGTGGCACAGCAGTGCATCGAGTTCTCGCGCCGCTCGCAGCGGCCAGCGGGGATCGGTGCTGGCGCTGATCAGCACCTCGGCGCAAGCCCGGTCGCGATCCGGCGCCATGGCAACGAATTCGCCGACGACGCTGCCGTCAGGAGTGGGGGCGAGTCCCAGCGGCTCCAGCACGACCGCCTCGTCGCCGGCGAAGCGCCCCGCGGCTCGACTGTGCTCGGCCAATGCAACCGCCCGAGTGCCGACCGCGTCGGCAAAAGACGTGCGCGGTGCCAACTCGTCCACCAGGCCCCATTCCAGCGCCACCTCGCCTCGCAGCCCCTCGGCGCGGGTGGCGAAGACGTCTGCGCGGTCGCGGCGGACGTGGCGCTTGTCGGTCAGCCTGGTCAGCCCACCGGTTCCCGGCAGGACGCCCAGCAAGGGCACCTCGGGCAGAGACACTGCCGTGTTCCGGTCATCCACCAGCAGGATGTGGTCGGTCGCGAGGGCCAGCTCGTACCCGCCTCCCGAGCACGCGCCGCCCACGGCGGCGAGAAATCGGATGCCGCTGTGGGCGGAGGCCTCTTCGAGCTCCAGCCGGGTCTCGTTGGTGAACTTGCACAGGTTCACCTTGTGGGCGTGAGTCGCCGCGGCCAGCGCCCGGATATTGGCTCCCGCGCAGAACACGTTCTCATAGCCGCTGCTGATCACCACGCAGCCCACCCCAGGATGCTCGAAGCGGATGCGGCGGACGGCGTCGGCAAACTCCAGCTCGACACCCATGTCGTAGCTGTTGAGCTTCAGCTCGGCACCGTCGAAGATGCCGCCGTCCGGCTGCACCTGCATCGACAGCGTGGCGACGGCGCCGTCAACGTGCAGCGCCCAGTGCCGCCACGGCCGAAGGTCGCCGAAGAAGTCGAGATACACCCCGGCGCCTGCCGGCCGGGTCTCTGCGGTGTTCACACGATGAGTGTGCATCGTTAGTGTTCGCTTCGACACCCGCGTGTCCCAACAGGTGCCGACCGGACGGGGAGGGCAGCGTGAGTGCGAACGCCGTGCATCGATTTGTCATCGAACCCGCGGAGGCCGCGCCTTCCGCCACGGCAATCATCGACGCTGCAAGCGGGCGGCACACCAGCAGAGCCGAGATGGTCGCGGGCGCCCGGGCAGCGGCGGCAGCGCTGGCGGAGCGCGGCGTGCAGCCTGAGCAGCGGGTGATGATGTGCGCGGCCGACACGCCTGCGTTCTTGTGGTGGTTCTGGGGTGCCATGTGGATCGGCGCTGTGCCGGTGCCGGTCTCCACCATGGTCCGCCAGCACGACTACGACTTCCTGCTGCGGGACAGCCGTGCTGTCGGGCTGGTGTATTCGCCGCCGTTCGCTCCCGAAGTGGTGCCCGCAGCCGACGGTCAGCCGTTCCTGCGCTGGACGCTCGACGACGCCGACACGGGCGCGCTGGGCGATCCCAGCCTGGCCCCTGAGCCCTTCCCGGCAACCGACGACGATGTTGCGTTTTGGCTCTACACCTCGGGCACGACCGGGCAGCCCAAGGGCGCCATGCACCGCCACATCGACATGTCGGTCTGCACCGACAGCTACGCCCGTGGCGTCTTGGACATGGGGCCCGACGATGTCATCTACTCGGTGCCCAAGCTGTTCTTCGCCTACGGGCTGGGCAATTCCGGCTATTTCGCTTCCGGCACGGGCGCGACAGCAGTGCTGAACCCCGACCGGCCCGAGCCCGCGGCCGTCGCCGACCACGTCCGCGTCCACCGGCCCACGCTGTTCTTCAGCGTGCCCACGAACTACGCGCAGCTGCTGGCCGCAGATCTGCCGGAGGACACGTTCTCGTCGGTGCGGCAAGGCATCTCTGGCGGCGAGCCGCTGCCTCCGGAGATTCACCGGCGCTTCGCCGAGCGTTTCGGCGTGGAGATTCTCGACGGCATCGGCACCACCGAGCTGGCCCACATCGCCATCTCCAACCGGCGGGACGCCTCGGTGCCCGGCACCACCGGAACGCCGCTCGACGGCTACGAGGTGTCGCTGCGCGATGAGCACGGCAATGAGGTGGCCGACGGCGAGCCGGGTGCGCTGCATGTCGCGGGCGGCTCGGTGATGACCGGTTACTGGAACCGCACGGAGCGAACCCGCGCGGCACTCCAGGGACGCTTTCTCGCCACCGGCGACACCTATGTGCGCAACCCCGACGGCACCTACACGTACCAGGGGCGCTCTGACGACATGCTGAAGGTGGGAGGCATCTGGGTGTCGCCGATCGAGGTCGAGGGCTGCATTCTCGAAATGGACGATGTGGTGCTGGCGGCTGTGGTCGGCGGCGTGGATGCCGAAGGGCTGACCAAACCGCACGCGTTCGTGGTTCCGACCGCGGGCGCGCAGCGTGACACGCTGACCGAGCGGGTGCAGGCCCACGTGCGCGAGCGGCTCGCGGCGTACAAGTACCCCCGCTGGGTGGATGTGGTGGACGAACTGCCGCTCACCGCTACCGGCAAGGTCAAGCGGTACCTGCTGCGCGACTAGGCAGGTGCGCCTCCGCAGCTAGGTCATCTGGTCAGCCCCACGCGCGTGCGATTGCGCGGGGGAGTTCTTCTATCCACTGGATCAGGTCGTGGCCGCAGACGCGCTCGGTCCAGTCGTGGGGCGACTTGGCGAAGTGCAGCCATGCCGCCCATGCCTCGGTCGCCTGGTGGAAGCCGCCTTCGAGCGTGCCGGCGCATAGGTGCACGAACGGCGCCTCGGCTGCATTCCAGTTCATCTGCTCGTTCGGCGGCATGCCCGTCGAATACGCCATGGCGTGGCCGTACTTGTCGCGGTGCATGTGTCCGACCGCCAAGGCGTGACCGCCGCCGTCCGAGGCGCCGAACACGCCGCGCTGGCTGCGGTCGTCGGAGACGCCGAATGACTGCTCGGCCCACGCAGACAGCTCCTCCACGAAGAAGCGCTGGTGACGGTCGAAGCGGTCGTTGTCGAAACCGGGCAGATACTCCATGGCTCGTTCGTTGCCATAACCGCCCATCGGCGCGGAGTGCGCTGCGACCAACACGAAGCGGGGAACTGTCTCCTTGGTGATGCCGGCATCGAGCCGCCGGAGGTAGGGGCCGATCATGCCGCCGTCGGTGGCGTACAGCACCGGCAACTGCTCCGTGGGGGAGTGCTGGGGCGGCAAGTACACGGTGACGGTGCGCCTGGTGCGCAGCGAGGTGCTGTCGAGCGTGTGCGTCTGGGTTTCGCCGCGCAGCTCGTCGTCGGGGTGGGATGGGAGCTCTGCGGGGGCTTCCGGGCCCCGGAATCGGTGCGGGACCGGGCCGCGCTGGCCGCCCAGCAGGCCGCCGCCGTCGTCGAGCGGCCAGAATCCGTAGCCGATGACGGCTTCTGGCAGCCGTTCGATGCGCACGCTGAGCGCCCACAGATCGCCGGTGACGGCGTCGGCGTCGCTGTTGCGGCCATCATCATGTCCGGCTCCGACTCGCCACATGGGCAGTTCGATGACCGGCCCCGGCAGCACGCCTGCAGCGTCACTGTGGCATGCGAAGGTCAGCTCGTCTCCATCGGCCCAGCAGCCTTCTGGGTGGGCGGCGAGCTGTGCCGTCAGGAACTCGCGAGACGGGTCGCGCCACACGCGGCACATGCGCTGGCCCGGCGGCAGGCCGGGCGTGTCGGCTCGTTCCCGGCTGAGTTCGCGGTTGCGCCGATCGATCTCTGCACGCCGCTGCTCCAGGGTCGGCAGGCCGATGCGGTTGCGGGACTCGTCGTCGACCGAGCCGTCCACGGGCGCCAGTACCAAGTCGCCCAGGTGCGTCGTGACCACCGTCCCGAATTGCTGCGGCCTGCCGCTGAGCAGGCTTATCTTGTCGGCGCACTCGGCGAAGACGGCGCCGGCGCCCGGCACGCCGTCCCGGTGGGCGCGCGCAGCCAGCTCACCGGCGATCGAGAACGTCTGCGGGCCGCCGTGGACGCTCAATGCCCGAGCGGCTCGCAGAGCCGTCGCTCCTTGGGCCTGCTGCAGCTCCGGCGTGCGGGCGAGCAGCTGGACGAGCATGGGCACCTCGGCGGGTTCAGCCATCTCGATGCGGGCCAGCAGATCACCGACGTCGTCGTTCCCTGCACTGCCGCTGCCTGTGCCGCTGCCCTCAGGGCTGTCGCTGTGCATGCCACCCTCCGCCCGAGCCCAAGCGTCCACGGACCGTATGGCTCCCGGTCGCGCTGCGAGGCTACTGTCGGCGCCTGCAGAGAGATGGAGGAGTCTCGGTGAGCGAAGAACCCCTGGTCCTGGTTGAGCAGCGCGGCTACGTGCAGATTCTGACACTGAACCGGCCAGATGCCATGAACGCATTCAACATGGCGCTGTCGGAGGCGCTCGGCGATGCGCTCGATGCGCTCGACGCGAACCCCGATGTCCGCGTCGGCGTGATCACCGGCGCAGGGCGGGGGTTCAGCGCAGGTATGGACCTCAAAGCGTTCGTGGAGGGCGGCGGAATCGATGCGATGCCGAACCCTGCCGGGCGCGGCTTCGGGGGCATCGCCGAACGCAGCGCAGCCAAGCCGCTGATCGCGGCAGTGGAGCGCTTCGCGCTGGCCGGCGGCTTGGAGGTGGCGCTGTCGTGTGACCTCATCGTGGCGTCCGAAGGCACCATGCTCGGCATTCCCGAGGTCGGTGTCGGCCTGTTCGCCGGCGCTGGCGCGCTGCTGCGCTTGCCGCGCCAGCTTCCCTACAGCCTGGCCATGGAGATGGCATTGACCGCCGAGCCGATCACCGCCGAGGTCGCCCACCAGCACGGCATGGTGAACCGGGTCTGCCCGAAGGGCGAGGCGGTCAACGTGGCCGTCGAGCTGGGCGAGCGCATCGCCCGCAATGCGCCCAAGGGCGTGCGTGCCTCCAAGGCGCTGATCCGCAACGTTTTGGGCGTGTCCGAGGACGATTTCTGGGCGTTCCAGCAGCCGGCGCTCGAGGATGTCTTCGCGTCGGCCGATGCCATCGAAGGCGCGACCGCGTTTGCCGAGCGGCGCGATCCCAACTGGGAGGACCGCTGAGCCGCTGGGCGGAACGAGGCGACATACCCCGCGGCGCCGAGTACGACGATCGCTGGGCCCAGAAGGCTGCGCGCGGCGAGTCCATTCACGGCGAGGCCGACCTTGTCGACTCGCTGCTCGAATCGATCGGGAGCGTGCTCGACGCGGGTTGCGGGACGGGCCGGGTAGCGATCGAGCTGGCGCGCCGCGGGCATGACGTCGTGGGTGTTGACCTCGATCCCGCGATGCTCGATCTGGCGCGGGAGAAGGCGCCCGAGTTGCCGTGGATCCAGGGCGATCTGGCCAGCACGACGGTGACCGACGCTGCAGGCGACCGGCGTCAGTTCGATGCGGCGGTCGCTGCCGGCAACGTGATGATCTTCCTCGAGCGTGGCAGCGAAGCGGACGTCGTGGCCAACATCGCGGCGCACCTGGGTCCGGGCGGCGTGCTCGTGGCGGGTTTCCAGCTCAGCGACGGCTACATGCAGTTGCATGTCTACGACGCGCTCGCCGAGCGCAACGGGCTCGAACTCGAGTGCCGCTATTCGACATGGGAGGGAGCGCCGTTCGAGGGCGGCGACTACGCAGTCTCAGTTCACCGCCGAACCGGCTGAGACTGGATCAGCCGGGACTGCCTCAGTCGGTGGGCAGGCGGGCGAGCAGCTCGATCTTGCGCTCTTCGTACTCGTCGAAGCTGATCTCGTCGTTGTCGAACTGGGTCTGCACCTCTTCGACGAGGCGGATCAGATCCGCCGCCGACAGTTCCTCGTCGAGGTTCCCGTCGAGCACGGCACCGGTGCCTTCTGGCTCATCCGTTTCGGCGACGAGCGGGCCGCTCTGGGGAACCTTGCCCATGCGCTTGGCTCGTTTGGCCTCGGCCTTCGCCTTCTTGGCCCGGTCTCTCTGCAGTTTTTCGAACGTCGTTCGACCGGCAGCCATGACTCACACCTCGCACCTATCCGAGAGACCATGCTACTGGGGGCCTGTCTGATTCCGGGTGCAGATCAGCGGTGCAAATCGAGGCAGTTCAGGTCGACGACCAGGCATGATCGGCGAAGCGTGCGCGAAGCAGCTTCTTGTCGATCTTGCCGGTTCCGGTCAGGGGGATCGCGTCTGCGACGACGATGTCGTCGGGCAGCCACCACGATGCCACCCTCGGGCTGATCGCATCCCGCACGGCTTGCGCGTCGAGCGCCGCGCCGGCGGCAAGCTCGATGATGAGCAGCGGCCGCTCGCCCCAGCGTTCGTGCGGCAGGCCGATGACCGCCGCAGCCGCAACGTCGGGAGCCTCCAGGGCGGCGTTCTCCAGCTCGATCGAGCTGATCCACTCGCCGCCGCTCTTGATGACGTCCTTGGAGCGATCGGTGAGGGTCAGGTAGCCCTCGGCGTCCAGTGCGCCCACGTCGCCCGTGCGCAGCCAGCCGCCGCCGGCTTCGCCCACATGCGAGTCCGCAAACGCGTCGGCGTCCGCCAGCGCGCCGCTGTAGTACGCGCCGCACATCCAGGGGCCCCGTGCCTGGATCTCGCCGACACTGCGGCCGTCGCGGGGAAGCTCAGCGCCCGCGTCGTCGACGACACGCAACTCGATGCCGTACAGCTCGCGGCCCGCCTTTGCCTGGCGAGCCCGCTGGGCATCGCGGCTGGTGCGCTCGACCCGATGCGTGAAGCGTCCCGACGTGCCCTGGGTCATCTCGGTCATGCCCCACACATGGCTGACCGTGACGCCGTAGTCGTCCTCGAGCGTGTCGATGAGCACCCGGGGCGCGGCCGAGCCGCCGACCGCCACCTTTTGGAGCGACGGCACGGTGCGGCCGCTGGACTGCAGGTAGCTGACGACACCCAGCCAGATCGTGGGGACTCCCGCCGAGAACGTGATGTCCTCGGCCTCGATGAGATTCACCAGCGCCTCCGGGCTCAGGTCGGGGCCCGGCAGCACGAGCTTGGCGCCGCTCATGGCGGTGGCGAACGGCAGCGCCCAGCCGTTCACGTGGAACATCGGCACCGCCCCCAGCACGGCCTGACCTGAGTGGATGTCGTGGCCGTCGCCGGTGCAGCAGGCCCACGTCTGCAGCACGATCGACCGGTGGCTCTGCAAGACGCCCTTGGGATTGCCGGTGGTGCCCGACGTGTAGCAGAGCGTGGCGGCGCAGCGCTCGCTGAACTCGGGCCATGGTGCGGGGCCTGGCGTACCGGCGATCCAGTCCTCATAGGCGATCTCGCCGGGCAAGCCGGCAGGCGCATCGAGGCGGCCGAGCACGACCCAGCGGCGGATCGCGGGCGTGCGCTGGGCCAGGCGGGCGGCGATGTCGACGAACGAAGCGTCCACCAGCACCACGCTGTCGGCGGCGTCGTTGAGGATGAATGTCAGCTGATCGTCGTGGAGCCGCGGATTGACGGTGTGCAGCACGGCGCCGATGCCGGTGATGCCGTAGTAGGCCTCCAGGTGGCGGTGATCGTTCCACGCGATGGTGGCGACGCGGTCACCGGGCTCGATGCGGTCGGAGATCAGCGCTGCTGACACGAGACGGGCCCGTTCGCCTACGTCCCGCCACGTGCTGCGGGTGGTGACGCCTGCTGAGTCGACGGCCACAACCTCGGTGGCGGCATGACTGCGGGCTGCATACGACAGCAGGGTGGAGACCAGCAGCGGCCGGTCCATGGTGTTGCCGGCCAGCATCGGCCCGACGTCAGGCGGCATGCGGGTCGGCAGTCGCGGCGAGCGATCTTGCGGGCGGCCCCGGTGAGCCCTGGGCCATCGCACAGCGGGTCATCGCAGCAGGCGGAAGAAGGCGCGCACGTCGTCGACGAACAGCTCGGGCTGCTCGAAGGCCGCGAAGTGGCCGCCGGCGGGCATCTCGGTCCAGTGGCGGATGTCGGAGTAGATCGGCTCGGACCATGCGCGCACCGGCGGGATGATCTCGGCGGGGAACTTGGCAACGCCGGTGGGGACGTCCACCGTCATGCGCGGGAGCTGCCGGAAGCTCTCCCAGTACAGGCGGCCAGACGACGCCGCGTTGGCGTTCAGCCAATACAGCATCACGTTGTCGAGCATCTCGTCGCGGCCGAGCGTGTTCTCCGGGTGCCCGTCGCAGTCGGTCCACGCCCAGAACTTCTCCAGGATCCACGCCGCCTGGCCGGCTGGCGAATCGGTCAGGCCGTAGCCGAGGGTCTGGGGGCGGGTGGACTGCTGCTTCGAGTAGCCGGAATCCCAGTCGTTGTAGTGCTTGGCTTTGGTGAGTGCTGCGATCTCCTCGTCGTTGGGCTCGCGATCCTTGGGGCGGCTGCCTCGCATCACCATGTTCAGGTGAATGCCGATGCAGCGGCCGGGATGACGGCTGCCGAGCGCACTGGTGACCGCTGATCCCCAGTCGCCGCCCTGCGCGCCGAAGCGGTCGTAGCCCAGTCCGGTCATCATCTCGGCCCAGCAGTCGGCAATCCTCTCGATTCCCCAGCCGGGTTCGGTCGGCTTGGCGCTGAAGCCGTACCCGGGCAGCGACGGGCAGATCACATGGAACGCGTCGGATGCATTACCGCCGTGTGCGGTCGGATCGGCCAAGGGCTCAATGACCTTGTGGAACTCCACCACCGACCCGGGCCAGCCGTGCGTGACGACGATCGGAATCGCATCGGGCTCGGGAGAGCGCACGTGGATGAAGTGAACGTCCATGCCGTTGACATCGGCCATGTACTGGTCGAACCGGTTCAGGGCGGATTCGCGGGCCCGCCAGTCGTAGGTGTTGGCCCAGTAGTCGCACACTTCTTGGACATAGGACAGGGGGATGCCCTGGGACCAGTCGTCGACCGGTTCTTCGTCCGGCCAGCGTGTTCTGGCCAGGCGGTCCCTCAGGTCGGCAAGCTGTTCGTCCGAGACGTCGATCTGGAATGGTTCGATCTGCATCCGAGCACGGTAGTCCGCGGTGTGCATTCGACTCCGGGGTGTGCGAGGGCAGGGGCGTTGGTCAGTCGTAGACGAAGCCGAGTTCTGCCGGTGGGGGGAGCTCGCCGCCGATGTGGCCGCTGGCTCGCAGGTCGGCAATCTGGCCTGGCGTGAGGCCGGCTACTTCGGCGAAGACATCGTCGGTGTGCTGGTCGAAGAGGGGGGAGGGCCCCGCTTGGGACGGGCGGGCGCCGTCGAGTGTGAAGGGGCTGGCTATGTGCCGCCTCGCGCCGGTGACCGGGTGCTCGACCACCTCGATGTGACTGGCCAGCGGCTCGTGCGCCGGGGCCGTCCACGGGTCCCAGCAGAGTTCGGTGCGGGCGCCCGCCCGATGCAGAGTCGCCTGCAGCTCGGCCCGGGTGCGGGTGGGCTGGCTGTCGTTGTGGCTGAGCTCGCTGAGCAGCTCATTGATGGCGCTCGTCGCCTGCGCTTCGGCGATGACTGCCAGCCAGCCGTCGGTTCCCGGTATGAAGCCGCTCCAGGCCGCTCCCGGCTCGCGGTTGCCCATGCGGCCGATGTCGCGGCCAGCCATCGAAGCCAGCACGATGGCCTCGCCGCTGAACTGCCAGGTGCCTTCCTGCTGCGAGACGTCCATCTCGATGCCCTGCCCGGTGCGCTCGGCATGGTGCAGGCCGCTCAGCAAGGCGAAGCCGGCGGTGATTCCCGCGATCGGGTCAGGGAAGTAGATGTTGGAGATGCGGGCGCCCTCGTGCTCGTAGCCCTGGCGGTGGCCCAACCCGCCCATCGCCTCGATGATCGAGCCGTAGCCCACCGCGTCGGCGTACGGGCCGTCCACGCCGAACGCCGGCATGCGCACCAGCACGATCCGGGGGTTCACCTGGGCCAGCGCGGCGAAGTCGAGCCCCAACTGCGGCAGCACATGGGCCGAGAAGTTGGCGACGATCCCATCGCAGTTGCGCACCAGCTCCATGAAGGCGGCTTTGCCCTCGGGTGTCGCAAGCGTGACCACGCAGTCGCGCTTGCCCTTGTTGACGGCGTTGAAGTGGCCGCCAGCTTCGTAGAAGCGGTTGTCGTTGATCAGATGCGCGAGGCCGGGGGCCATGCCATGGTCGTAGGGACGCTGCGTACGGAAGCCATCGAAGGGATTCTGCGCTTCGATCTTGATCACATCGATGCCCAGTGGTGTCAGCAGGTTGCCGATGTAGGGCCCGGCCCAGGCGATGGTCATCTCGATCACACGCAGGCGGCGCGCCTGGCGCAGCGCTGGTTCCGGCGTGCCGGGGGCGGCGCCGACGCTGCGGCCGGCATCTGCAACGGTCGGGAAGGGGTCGGCACCTGGGTCGCTGACCCGCTGGTCGGGCACCGGCAGGCCAGGTGCGTTGAACGGCCGGATGGGTGACGCAGCGGTGCCGGCAGGGGTGGCGACCTCGCCCAGGAAGCCTCTCGCAGCAAGGTGCTCGTCGGCCAGGACGTCGAGCGGGGTCATCACCATGCCGACTGCCCATGGCGTCTCGAGCGCGAACTGGAACAGCTCGCGCTTGGTTCGTGCTGCATACCACGGCTCGATGACCTCGCGGATCTTGTCGATGTGCCGGGCCCGGCGGTGGCGGTGGCTCAGCTCCGGATCGTCGATCCACTCGGGCACGCCGATGTGCAGGCACTGCATCTCCCAGTCGTCCCGGCGAAGGGATCCGGGGCACACGTAGCCGTCGGCGCAGCGGATGGCACCAGAGGGGTACGCCGTGGGCGGGTGCGGCCCCACGAGCGGCCGTGGCCGCTCGCAGTGCAGAGCGTCGCAGTAGCACAGCTCGACGGCGGTGAGCAGTGCACCCAGCCACGAGACGTCCATGTGAGTCTCCGGCCGTCGCAGTATCAGATGTGCTGCCCACGCGGCGAGCCCGCCCGCCGTGTACTGGGCCTGCCAACCGGGCAGCCGCAGCGGCTCGGCGCCCTCGTCGCCGTTGAAGCCCAGAAAACCCGTGGCGGTCTGCACCAGCAGCTCATCGGCGATCACGCCCGGATCGTCGGCGTCCGCCCCCCAAGCGGTCACCGTGACGAGCTTCGGAACTCGTTCGCCCGCAGCGCTGCGCTCAGCCAACTGCTGCGGGTCCCATGGCCCTCCGGCAAGCCCCGCAACCGTGTCGCTTGCGATCACGATCTCGGGCCAGGACGGATCGACGTCGCTGGCCGCGCAGTTCAGCTTCCCCGCGTTCAGATGAACGAAGAGCGGGCTCAGTTCGTCGTGTCCCAGCGGGTCATCGTCGACCGGCTGATGCCGTGCGGGGTCGCCGCCCGGCGGCTCGACCTTGACGACGGTCGCACCGGCGCCGGCCAGCAGCCGTCCGGCAAATGGACCGGCGATGCCGGTGGCCACCTCCAGCACTCGCATCCCGGCCAGCGGCGGCTCCTCAGCGGCGGTCGCATCGGGCGATTCCGGCATCGGATCACGGTAGTACCCGAGGCCAGTGACGCCATGGGTCGCGGGGCTCATCGCGATGCTCCAGCCGTGGCTTCCCCGAATGCAGTTTCGCTAGGGTCCACAGATGAGCTTGTCCAACGGCACTGCCGCATCGAGCGGGGCGACCAACGGCGAACACGGCCCGGTCGCGGTCTGCCTGAGCTTCGACTTCGATGCCATCTCGATCTGGACCGGCCCCCGCGGTTCGCGTTCGCCCAACCTGACTGCGCGGGGCGAGTTCGCGTCGATCGGGGCGCACCGGCTGCTCGATCTGCTCGAGGAGCGCAGCATCCCGTCCACTTGGTTCATCCCCGGCCACACCATCGACACCTTCGGCGAGGTGTGTGCCCGGGTGGCGGCCGACGGGCACGAGGTGGGCTACCACGGCTACTGCCACGAGGCTCCGTCCTCGAAGCGGGACGAGGCCGACGAGCGGGCCATCCTGACTCGCTCCATCGACTGTCTGGAGCGGCTGTCGGGCAGCGCTCCGGTCGGGCACCGGGTACCCGGCGGCAATTGCGGCGACCGCTGGATCAGCCTGCTCATCGAGCACGGCTTCTCCTATGACTCCTCCATGGCGCGCAACGACTACGCCCCTACGTGGTGCCGGCTCGGCGACGTGCCCACCACCGACGGGCCGCACCGTTTCGGCGACGAGGTGGACCTGGTGCAGCTGCCCTTCGAGTACATCTTGGACGACTGGCCGTACTTCAGCTACGACGGGCCGACCGTGCAGGGGCTGCGCACGCCCGATCACGTCTATGACGTGTGGTCGGCCGAGTTCGACTACCTCTACGAGCGGGTCGGCAGCGGCGTGTTCGTGCTCACCATGCATCCGCAGTGCATCGGGCGCGGCAGCCGCATGCTGATGCTCGAGCGCCTGATCGATCACATGGCATCCCGACCGGGTGTGACCTTCGCCACCATGGAGCAAGTCGCGGACGATTTCCGCACAGTTGCCTCGCCCGGGGACGGCGCGAATCGCCGGCTTTAGCGAACGGCCGGACTCATCTCCTCCCTTGCAAGCAGTCGAGCCAGCCGCAGCCTTGAGAGGGTGGGCCCGCTAGCTTGCCGCCGGGTACCGCCGAGAGGCATCGGCGGTCCTCGTCTCCGGAGGAGGTCGAGCGCATGATCGGACGACCCAGGGCGGCCGTGGAAGGCCTGCCGCAGTACAAGCCGGGCCGCTCGGCGGCGCAGGCCGAGGCCGAACACAACCTGGCCGAGGCAATCAAGCTGGCATCCAACGAGAACGCCAACGACCCGCTGCCTTCGGTGGCGAAGGCGGTGTCCGAGGCGGCGTTGGGCATGAACCGCTACCCGGATCATCGCTGCATGGGCGTCCGGGAGGCGTTGGCCGATCGGCACAGCGTCGGGCTCGACCATGTCACAGTCGGCTCAGGCTCGGTGGGCGTGCTGCAGCAGCTGTTCGCCGCCTACGTCGACCCGGGCGACGAGGTGGTGTACCCGTGGCGCTCGTTCGAGGTACATCCGGTGTTCTGCGCGGTGTCGGCCGCGCAGGCCGTCACGGTGCCGCTGGTCGACCATGCGTTCGACCTCGACGCCGTGGCTGCCGCCGTGACCGATCGCACCAAGCTCGTTGTGCTGTCCACGCCCAACAACCCCACCGGCACGGTTTGCACCACCGCTGAGCTGCAGCGCTTGCTGGGCGCAGTGCCCAGTGATGTGATCGTGGTGATCGACGAGGCATACAGAGAGTTCGTCACCGACACCGAGGTCGCCGATCCGATCGAGGCAATCCTGCCGTCCCACCCGAACGCCTTGGTGCTGCGAACCTTCTCCAAGGCGTACGGCTTGGCCAACCTGCGCGTCGGCTACGGCGTCGGGCACCCCGACGTCATCGGGGCGCTCGACAAGGTGGCGCTCCCGTTCATCGTCAGCGGGCTCGCACAGACTGCGGCGCTCGCCTCGCTGGAACCCCAGGCCAGCGCCGAGCTGGACGAGCGGGTCGCCGGCATCCTGGCCGAGCGCGAACGCCTGAGCGCCGCCCTGGTATCGAGGGGCTGGCCGGTGGTGCCGTCGCAGGCCAACTTCTTGTACCTGCCAGTTGAGGACAGAGCGATGGAGCTCTTCGTCCGCTTGGAGAAGCAGGGCCTGGTGACCCGCCCGTTCGAGGGCGAGGGCGTACGGATCAGCTTGGGCACTCCCGCACAGAACGACCGGCTGCTGACTGCGCTCGGCGACATCGACCCCACCGGTTGAGTTGCGCCCGCCGATCTGGCCGGGCTGAGTCGGGCCGGCTGACGGCGCTGACCGCAGTCAGACTGCAGCTTCGCTGATCAGTTTCCAGAGCATGTCCATCTGGGTGCGATCGGTTCGCGACTGGCCCACGGCGACGCGGATGATGCTGCGCCCGTCCAGCTTCGAAGGAGTCAAGTAGGCCTCACCGCTGTCGTTCACCGCAGCCGCGACCGCATCGGTGGCGCGATCAGCGGCGTCTTGTGCCCCCGGTGAGTCGTCCGCCGCTTGGCAGCGGAAGCACACCAGCGAGAACGGGTGCGGGGCCACGATCTCGAACCTTGAGTCTTCGCCGATGCGCTGCGCGAACTCCTGGGCCATGGCCACGTGATGGCGCACCATCTGGCGGATGCCCGACGCGCCGTAGCTGCGCAGCACCCACCACAGCTTCAGCGCCCGGAAGCGCCGGCCCAGCGGCACCTGCCAGTTGCGATAGTCGATCACATTGCCCGCATCGCTCTGGGCGTTGCGCAGGTACGGCGGGTCGATCGACAGGGCGTCAGTGAGAGCGGCCTTTTCGGAGACGTAGAACGCTGAACAGTCGAAGTTCACCATCATCCACTTGTGCGGGTTGAAGACGTAGCTGTCGACGAGATCGACGCCGTCGTTGTGGTGACGGAACTCGGGACAGATCATTGCGGTGCCCGCGTAGGCAGCGTCGACGTGGTGCCACAGGCTGTGCTCGACGGCGATGTGAGCGATGGCCCGCACGGGGTCGACCGCAGTGGTGCCGGTGGTGCCGACCGTCGAGCCGACGAACGTCGGCACTAGGCCGGCGGCCGCATCGGCGTCAATCGCTGCGGCCAGCGCGTCGGGCCGCATCGCCTGGTGTTCGTCGACCTCAATGAGCCGGACATGACCGAACCCAGCGACGTTGGCGCCCTTCTCCACCGAGCTGTGCGCTTGAGCAGAGGTGTAGGCGACCATCTGCGTCGCCGGCTGCCCGCTGCGCTTGGCGGCACGGTGCCGAGCTGCCACCAGAGCTACGTGCGTTGCATCCGACGCGCTGCCCTGCAGCACGCCGCCGCCGCTGGCTGTCGTCTTCCAGTGGCTCGGCAGGCCGGTCAGATCCACAAGCCAGTCCAGCATGTGGCTCTCGATCTCGGTCATGGCCGGCGACGCCGACCACAGCAGTCCGATCAAACCGAGCCCAGATGACACAGTGTCTGCCAGCACCGACGGCGGCGAGTTGTTCGCGGGGAAATAGGCGAACCAGCCCGGGTGCTGCCAGTGCGTGACTCCCGGCAGGACCACCCGGTCCAGATCGGCGAGCAGATCTTCGAACGCCTCGGGCTGCTCGGGGGCGTTGTCGGGCAGCATCGCCCGGATATCGCCCGGCTGCACCGTCGATGCCACCGGCAGCGACTCGATGCGCTCCCAGTAGTCGGCGATCCAGTCGATGATCTCCCGGCCGTGGCGCCGGAACTCCTCCGGCGTCATGTGTGCAGGCGGTGAGGTGATGTCTGGATCGATCTCATCCATGGCGCCGACGCTACTTGCGGCCCATCTCCGAGCCGCCGCCGGTGGTTGCCGTAGTGTGTGCCCGCTGAGCGAGAACGGGAGGCGAGATGACGAACGGTGCTGTGGCTTCGGGCATTCTCGGTTATGACGTCCCCGCGGTGGAGGCGTGGATCGACGCGAACGTCGACGGCCTTGAGCCGCCGTTCCAATGGAGCCAGCTCGAGGGCGGGCACAGCAACCTCACCTACAAGCTCACCGCTGCCGACGGCACCACTGCCGTGGTGCGCCGCCCTCCGATGGGGGAGCTGCTGCCCAAGGCCCACGACATGGGGCGCGAGTTCACGATCATCAGCGGTCTTGGGTCCACCGACGTGCCGGTCGCGAAGGCCTACGGCTACTGCGAGAGCCCCGACGTGACCGGGGCGCACTTCTACGTGATGAGCTACGTGGAGGGCAAGCCCCTATTCGAGTCGGCCGATGCCCGCGACCACCTGACCGCCGAGGGCCGGGCGCACGTGGGCATGTCGTTCATGGACGTGCTGGCGGCGCTGCACTCGGTGGACCCCGACGATGTCGGCCTGGGCGAGCTCGGCCGCAAGGACGACTACGTCGGTCGCCAGATCCGCACGTGGTACCGGTCGTGGACGGCCTCGGCGGAATCGGCGAACTACGACACCCCCGTAGTGCACGAGCTGCACGATCTCTTGCAGGAACGCAAGCCCACTCAGGGCCCGGCCCGGGTGGTGCACGGCGACTACGGGCTGCACAACTGCCTGTTCAATCCCGCCGGTGAGCTGCAGGCGGTGCTGGACTGGGAGATCTCCACCCTGGGCGACCCGCTGGCCGACTTCGCCTATGCGCTCAACAGCTGGACCGAGCCCGCCGACGAGCTCCTGGAAGGATCCGACCCGCCCACGCTGGTGGACGGCTTCGTCGGGCGTGCCGATCTCATCGAGCGCTACGAGCAGCAGACCGGTGCCGACCTGTCGGACCTGGCGTACTACGTCAGCTTCAACCACTGGAAGTCGGCGTGCATCATCCATGGCGTGTATGCCCGCTACATGCGCGGCCAGAAGCCCGCCGACGACGTCGACCTCGACCTCTACCGGGCACGCATCGGGCGTGGCATTGAGTTGTCGGCGGCAGCCGCCGAGGCGATCGCCTAGTGCTGGCGCCTCCTGCTGTGCTCGGGGGACGGGGCTGACGCGGGCGTGCCGCGCACCGACTGGAACCCGATCCTGCGAGGCGAATTCGACAAGCCCTACTGGCCGATCCTGCAGCAGTTCGTGGCCGACGAGCGAGCGCAGGGCACCGTGTACCCGCCGCATGACCAGGTGTTCGCGGCCCTGCACCTGACGCCCTATGCCGATGTGAAGGTGCTGATTTTGGGCCAGGATCCCTATCACGGCCCGCGCCAGGCGCACGGGCTCTGCTTCTCGGTGCCTCACGGCATCCCGCAGCCGCCGTCGCTGCAGAACATCTTCGCCGAGTTGCGCGACGACCTCGGTATCGAACCACCGTCCCACGGCAACCTCGAAGGATGGGCGAGTCAGGGGGTGCTGCTGCTCAACGCGTTCTTGACGGTTCGTGCCCGCCAGGCAGCGTCACATCGCTCGGCCGGCTGGGAGACCTTCACCGATGAGGTGATCCGGGCGGTCAGCGCCAAGCCCGATCGGGTGGTGTTCATCTTGTGGGGCGGGTTCGCCCGTCGCAAGAAGTCGCTGGTGGACACCACCCGGCACGTCGTCATCGAGTCGGCCCACCCCTCGCCGCTCAGCGCCCACAACGGTTTCTTCGGCAGCAAGCCGTTCAGCCGCGCCAACGCGGCCCTGGCTGCCGCCGGCCGCCAGCCGATCGACTGGAGCCTCGACGACTGACTGCTGACCGGGACCCGGCGGGGCGCTTCAGCGCAGGGTGACTTGCCCGTTGGGGGTGTCGAGCACAGCTTCGACGCTGACCGTGTCGCCGGCTTCGACCGACACATTGATGCCGATGGCGCTGTAGAGCGTCCGGATGTGGTCAGGATCGGGGTGGGTGCCCGACATCGACACGAGCGTGCAGCCGGTCGGCGTCACCTCGGCGGGGTGGGTGGTGTCGCCCCACTCGATGACGAATGGAGCGAGGCCGGCACCATCGGCAAGGCCGGCAGGGGACAGTGTGAGCGACCAGTGGATCTCCTCGCCGTCGGGCTTGACCCGGCTCATCGAGATGATCTCGCCCGGGTCTTCGCCGCAGCCGCGCATCGCAGCCACGACGTCTTCGATGGTCTCGCCCGCGGAGGCATGAATAGCGAATGTCACCAGCTTCGGCCCGCCGAGGGCGTCGATGCCGAACGGACGCGGGTTCGCCGGCTCGGGCTGCTCCGGATCGGGGGCGATGATCTCGAGATACACCTCGTCGCCGAGCGACAGGAGCGTGTTGCGGGTGCCGACGCCAGGATGAGGCCCGCCGGGCGCGGGCTGCATTCCGACAAGCTCTGCGACGGCGGCTGTGCCGGCCGCTAGATCGGGTGCTGCGACGACGATGTGATCGATTGCTGCCATGCGCGCACGTTAGCCCCGCCGTGCGTTCCGCTCATCGCCTGGTTTGCTAGTCGAAGGCCTCTGCTGCGGCGAGTTCGGCGACCTTGTCGGCGTCGTAGCCGAGATGGGAGGTGAGCACGTCGTAGAGGTGTTCACCGAGTGCCGGAGCGGCCCGCTCGGGCCACACACGGCTGCGCGACATCGTGAAACGGGGTGCCTCGATGATCGTCGTGCCATGGGTTGAGTGGGGGACCTCCACCCAATGGCCACGGTGCGCGAGCTGGGGATCGACCGTCAGTTCGGGGCTGTTCTGCACCCGGTGGGCCGCGATGCCTGCGGCTTGGCACTGCGCCTCGACGTCGGCTTCGTCCAGTGCGGCTGTCCACGCTGAGACCTCGGCTTCGATTTCTTCGCGGCGTGCCAGCCGGTCGGCGAGCGGCAGGGAAGCAATGTCGGTGCACCCGATGAGCCCGGCGAGCGCACGCCACGCATCGTCGTCTTGGGCCGCTACGGCAACCCAGCGGTCGTCGCCGGCGGCCGGGAAGACCCCATGGGGGCAGTGGTGCTCGCTCTGGTTGCCTCGTCCGCCCACGACGTTGCCATTGCGCAGGAACTCCAGCACGGCCGGCGCGATGAAATGGACCGAGGCCTCTGCTTGGGAGAAGTCGAGGTAGCGGCCCTCGCCGGTGCGCCTCCGGTGGTCGATGGCCGCGAGCAGGCTGGCCGTCGCCGGATGGGGCGACGTGTAGTCGGTGATGGCGCCATAGGGGCCTACCGGGGCACGGTCCGGCCAGCCGGTGATGTTGTAGAAGCCGACCATGGCGCCCGACAGGTTGCCGTAGCCGCCGAAATTGGCCAACGGGCCGGTTTGGCCGCAGAGACAACTCGACAGCATCACTACCGAAGGGTTGATGTCGCGCACGCTGTCGTAGTCGAGCCCCCACGAGCGCATGATGCGCGGCGTGTACGACTCGCACACCACATCGGCCCAGCGCACCAGGTCGTAGGCAACCTCACGGCCTGCGTCGGTGGCGGGATTCAGCGTGATGCCGAGCTTGCCGGCGTTCATGTTGTTGAACGTGGCGCCGTTCTCGGGCCCGGGGTCGTTGTCGATGAACGGCAGGAACGTGCGGACGGCGTCAAGCTTGACCGACGACTCCACCCGGATCACCGTGGCGCCTGCATCGGCCAGCAGGCGGGACACGGTCGGCCCGGCAACCGCCCACATGAAATCGAGCACCTTGAGTCCCTCGAGCGGGCGTTCGAGGGCCACAGGGGTCGCCGGGGCGAAGACGGCGGGCGACCGTTCGCCGGTCAGCATCTCGGCGCTGTGCTCGCCGACGGCTGGCACCCGGTCGAGCGAGCCGTTGCCAGGTTCCGGCTTCATCCAGTGGCCCGGGTAGCGCTCGCCGTCGACGATGTCCCAGTAGTCGCGGGAAGCGAGCTGTTCGGATGCCGTGAGGTCAGCCGTCGTGGCTACCGGGGCAAGCAGCAAGCGGCGTTCGAGAGCGAGGGCGAAGAGCTCGTCCTTGGTCCGTGAAGCGGTGAAGTTCGCCACGCAGTCCTTGATCCGCTCGAAGTCCTCCAGTGTTTCGCTGCCGTCGCCGAGCGCCATGCCGTACTGCACCCAGTCCTTGCCGGCCGTGGCCTCGTCGCAGAAGCCGGCCTCGTGCACCAGCGCCATCATCCGGCCCGTCGCCGGCCCGATGGCCGCCCCGAAGACGTGCGTGAACGAGACGTACCCGTCCTTGGCCGGGTACACGACTCGCAGGCGGATGGGCCCGCTGCGGATGCCGCCGCCTCCCCGCAGCGTCAGCGGGGCGTTGACCAGCGAGCACAGCACCGACGACATCGTCGAGTTCATCGCCACGGCCTGCGCCGACACATCGATGTGCTGGCCGAGCCCGGACTGGTTGCGCTCGACCAGCGCCAGTGCCACTGCCGCCGCAGCCTGGCCTGCTGCATGCAGGAACGCCTGCGGCACGCCGACACCCAGCGGAGCTCGGTCCTCGTCGCCGCACATGTGCATCGGCCCGCCCGACGCCCACACGGTGAGGTCGGTTGCCGCCCAGTGCGCCTTGGGGCCTGTCTGGCCGAACGGCGAGATCGAGGCGACGACGAGCGCAGGATTGATCTCGGCAAGGGCGTCGGGCCCGAGGCCCAGCGATGCCATATGGCCCGGCGGGGCTGACTCGATGAGCACGTCAGCGCCAGCCGCGAGCTGCCGCAGCGCATCGGCGCCGTCCTCAGCGGCGATGTCGAGCTCGACCGACCTCTTGCCGCGTGCGTAGGAGGCGTGGGTGAGCGAGGCACCGCTCGCATCGAACGGTGCGAGCCGCCGAACGGGGGAGCCTCCCGGCGGCTCGATAGCGATCACCTCGGCGCCGAGCCGCGCCAGGATGAACCCGGCCATGTGCCCCCGGTCGTCGGTCAGATCGAGCACCCGGTACGGCGACAGCAGCGTCATGGTGACGCGGAAACTAGTTCCGGATTCCGCTCGCCAACGGCTGTGGTCTAATGAGCGGCGGGGTGCGGCATGACCGAGCTGCGAACGAATTGCCCCCGTGACTGCTACGACAATTGCGGGATCGTCGTGCGTCCGGGCAAGAACGGCCGGGTCATCGTGCGCGGCGACCCGGAGCACCCGATCAACCGGGGCACGCTGTGCACCAAGTGTGCGACGGCCTACAACGGTGTGTGGCAGGACCCCAGCGAGCGCCTGTCCATACCGCTCCGTCGCGTCGGGCCGAAGGGTGAGGGAGCGTTCGAGGCCATCAGCTGGGACGCAGCGCTGAGCGAGGTCGCGGAACGCACCCAGCAGGTCATCGACAAACGCGGGCCGCAGGCCGTGGTTCACACCCATTACTCGGGGACGCTGTCGATGCTGGCGTTCATGTTCCCGATGCGGTTCTTCAACCGGCTGGGCGCCACCGAGGTCGAGCCGGACTCGATCTGCAATCTGGCAGGGCACATCGCTTGGTCGGCGATGTTCGGCATCTCGGTTGCCGGCTTCGACCCCCGGACCGCTGCTGACTCGTCGTGCATTCTCGTGTGGGGTGCGAATCCCTCTCACAGCGGCCCCCACATGGACCAGCACTGGCTCGGCGAGTTCGACGGGGCGGTGGTGGTCGTCGACCCGATCCGCACCGACACGGCCGTGCGTGCCGATCTGCACCTCCAACCGTTTCCGGGTACCGACGCAGCGCTGGCGTTCTCCATCGTGCACGAGCTCAGGGCCCTGGGGGCGTTCGACGACGAGTTCATTGCGGCACATGTGCACGGCGCCCCCGATGTGCTGCCGACCATCGAGGCGTGCTCGCCGAGTTGGGGCGAGGCGCAGACCGGTGTCCCGGCTGAACAGATCCGGCAAGCGGCCGAGCTCTATGCATCCGGTCCTGCGCTGCTGTGGGCGGGCCAGGGCCTGCAGCGCCAGCCCACCGGCGCCAACGTGATGCGAGCGATCGGCATGCTGCCGGCGCTCACCGGCAACATCGGAAAGCCAGGGGCCGGGATCTGCTACCTCAACGTGGCGGCAGCATTGCTCGGGGCCGACTTCGACGAGCTCGCCGGCGCGTCGCTCGTGGACGGCGAGGCCCGCAAGTTGAATCACATCGGTCTCGCCGGTGCCCTCGAAGACCCTGATCGCTTCGGTGCCATGTTCAGCTGGAACACCAACCCGCTGGCGTCGGCGGCCGAACAGCTCAGGCTGCGGGAGGCGTTCCGCCGTGAGGACTTGTTCACGGTGGTCGTCGACTGTTTCCCCACCGACACCGTCGACTATGCCGACATCGTCCTGCCGGCGGCCAGCTTCCTGGAGTTCGACGATCTCACCTTCAGCTACATGAACCCCATCGTGGGAGCCCAGCGCAAGGTCCGCGAACCCGTCGGAGACTCGCTGCCTAACCAGGAGATCTTCCGCCGGCTCGCCGCAGCAATGGGATACGACGAACCCGAGCTCCACGAGAGCGATGTAGTCCTCATCGAGCGGCTCCTGGACGGGCTCGACCTGGGGTTCTCGTTCGAAGAACTGGCCGAACGGGGTCACGTCTATCTCACCGAGGACCCGTTCGACTACTTCGCGGATCGAAGGTTCCGCACACCTTCGGGGCGAATTGAGATTGCTTCGGCATCGTTGTCAGAGGTCGGCCTCGACCCGGTGCCGACGCCGGCGACCGATGCCGCCCAGCCGGAGGGCCTGTTCCGGCTGCTGACCCCGGCATCTCGCTGGCGTCTCAACGACTCCCATGCGAATGACCGCACGATCGGGCGGCGTTCAGGGCCGCCAACCGTCACCGTTCACCCCGCCGACGCAGCCGATCTCGGCATCGCCGACGGCGATCCGGTGCACCTCCGCAATGGCGCCGGACAGATCACGCTCGCGACAGCCATCGGCGACATCGCACCTCGCGGCGTGCTCGTGGCCTACAAGGGGCGCTGGCCCAAGCTTGAGCCTGGCGGATGCAATGTCAACGCGCTGCACGAGGGCAATTCGGCCGACATCGAGGGCTGCAGTGCCGTGCACGGCACCCTCGTCAGCCTCGAACCAGCCCGCTGAATTGACGATCGACCTCAGGTGCAGCGGTGGCTGACATCGGCGTTGCGTTCGGCATCGTGTTCCTGGCGGAGATCGGCGACAAGACCCAGCTGGTCGCTCTGACAACTGCGGGACGTCACGGTGCCGTAAAGACCCTCGCGGCATTCGCTGCCGCCATCGCCCTCTTGCAGACCATTTCGGTCGCTGCAGGTTCGGCAGTCGGGTCGATCTTCGGGGGCCGGGCGGCCACGGCGGTCGTCGGCGGGCTGTTCGTCGTGCTGGGACTGTGGACGTGGTGGTCGGCGAGCGGCGATGAGGAGGAGATGCCCAAGGGACTGGGCCGGGCGAGCCTGCTTGGCGCGACAGGGTTGTTTCTGCTTGCCGAGCTCGGCGACAAGACCATGATCGCGACCGCTGCACTTGCTGCTGAACGCTCGGCAGTCTTCGTGTGGCTGGGCTCCTTCGCTGCCATGGTCGCGGCGACCGGGCTCGCTGTCGTCGTCGGTCAGCAAATTGTCGAGCGCTGGTCCGGTCCGCGTCTTGCGCGGATCGGCGCCGTCGTCTTTGTGGCGGTAGGCGTCATCACCATCGTCAGTGCCGCCGTCGGCAACTGAGATCCCCAGATCGCGAACCAGTCGACTGACGCCGCCCAGCACCGAAGACGGCGCGAGATTCGTGGTAAGACGCCCTCCGCTGAGGCAGAACAGATGGGGGAGCGATTGTGAGCGACGACCGACTGGGAATCGTGACTGGTGGGGCCCGGGGCCTCGGGTTGGCGATGGTCCACGCGCTGCTGGAACAAGACGTGGTCGAGCGGGTCGCGGTGTTCGACCTTCTCGATGAGCCGGTCGACGACGGCCGCGTGTCGGTTCACCGGTGCGATGTGACCGACGTGGCATCGGTCCGGGCGGCCTATGAGGCCGTGGGGGACGTGCCGCGTGTGCTGGTCAACAACGCCGGCGGCGATCCGGGATCCGGGGTCACGGCTGCGACGCACGGGCCTTTCGAGGATCCCGAGCAGTTCCGGCGCATGGTCGACCTGAACTTCACGAGCGCGCACCTGGTGACCTCGATAATCGGCCCGGACCTCACCGACGGGGCCGCCATCTG
Source organism: Candidatus Poriferisodalis sp. (assembly GCF_965208555.1). Classification (GTDB taxonomy): domain Bacteria; phylum Actinomycetota; class Acidimicrobiia; order Acidimicrobiales; family Poriferisodalaceae; genus Poriferisodalis. Next base: position 3,377,237 of record NZ_OZ242342.1, read on the forward strand.
CAGCACCGCATCGATCGCGGGCCAGACGGCGTCGCCGCTGTTCGCCTACGGGGCGGCGAAGTGCGCGGTGATCCACTGGACCAAGTCGATGGCGCGGGTGCTCGGGCCCAGGGGCATCCGCATCAATGCGGTGGCCCCAGGCATCATCCGGACGATCCTGTGGGAGCAGCTCGAGCCCGACATCGACCGCTACAAGCGCAACGTGGTGTCGCGGATCCCGTTGCTGTCGGACCAGACACCGGAGGACATCGCGGATGCCGTTGCGTTCTTGTGCTCGGACCGGGCGCGCAGCATCACCGGTCAGACGCTGGCCATCGACGGCGGCATGACCGCCGGCGAGCCGATCTACGGGAGCTGGGACACCGACGGCGGCGATCGCTGGACGTCCGCTCCGCGCTGACGGAATGGGCTGCGCCTGGGCCGACGGTTGTCGGCGCGCTTCAGGGGACGATCAGGATCTTGGCGTGCTCGACGGGGCTGGCGAGCTCGTCGAGAAACCGCTTCTCCCGATGGCTCGCTAAGTGAGACAATGCTGAGGCCGCAGGCTGGTCGCCGTCCCCCCGAACGCTCGCAGCGCAGATCCGTTGCCTATAGCTATGAAAGGCATCGAAATTAAATGAAGACTGCCACAGAATCCTCTCCGACTATGTTGCTCACGGCGGAGGAACTGCTGCGCCTCGACGCTCAGGGAGTGCGGGGCGAGCTGGTCAGGGGAGTGTTTTGCGAGGTCATGTCTGCCGGCTACCGGCACGGGATGATCGTGGTGAGGCTGGCCGCCAGGCTCCTCGATTATGCCGACGAGCGACGCTGCGGAACCGTGGTGGCATCCGATACCGGCATCCTGCTCGAACGCGACCCGGACACTGTCCGAGAAGCCGACATCGCCTTCACCTCGGCAGACCGCCTGTCGCCCAGTGCCGCACCCACCGGCTATTCCGATGTCGTTCCCGATCTGGTGGTGGAAGTGGCATCGCCCAGCGACCGCCCTGGCGAGCTTGCCGAGCGCGCCGAGATGTGGCTCGGCTTCGGCGTGCGGCTGCTGTGGGTGGTTCATCCCGACTCGAAGACCGTCGAAGTCCGCGACGCCGATGCCCATCCGGCCGGCGTGCCGCAGGCCGAGACGCGCTCTCTCGATGACGAACTCGACGGGGGCTCAGTGCTGCCGGGGTTCTCCTACCCGCTCCGCCGACTCTTCGCAGACTAAAGACACTTGCGCGGCGTCAGCCGGATCCTGGCGTGCTCGACGGGGCTGGCGAGTTGGTCGAAGGCCACTGCGACTGCAATGTCATGGGTCGTTGCTCGCTGAGTCGTCTCGTGTCGCATCGGGCTCGAGTTCGTTGTGGAGGACTGCGTGGGTGACGGCTTCGGTGTCGGGCTCGGGCAGCTCGAAGTGGCCGAGCGCATGGGCAATGAGCGCGTCGTGGGCGGCTTGGCGCTCTGCGACGACGTGATCGACGAGCCCGTCGCGCTCGAGGTCGGCGGCATCGGCGGGATCGGCGGCCCAGGCCAGCACGGCGATGTCGGGGTTGTGCTCTCGGGCGATGCGGGCGAACTGCTCGACCGCTGAGGGCGGGCTGTCGACGGCGAGCGCGATCCGGGCGTCACGCAGGCCGGCGCGCTCCGCGATCACGTGACGGGACAGGTCGCCGACGAGCACCTTGCGCCCTGTGGTTGCGGCCCATCGCTGCGCCTCGGGGTCGAGCGACACGACGGTGTAGGGGATGTGCGCCAGTTCGAGCGCGGAGACGATGCGGCGTGCCCGCGGGCCGAAGCCGTTCACGACGGCGTGATCCACCAGCGCTTCGTGCTCGCTGGAGTCGAACTCAGGGACATCGCCGTCGTGCGGGCGATTGCGCTGGCGGGCACGGCGGTCGGCGTCGGAACGTGCGGCGAGCGACTGGCCCCAGCGCGCGCCGAAGGGGCTGAATGCCATCAGCAGCACGGTCACGGCGATGAATGCGTCGGTGCCGTCAGCGAGTCCCGCCGGGACGAGCCCGACTTCCTCACCGGCTCGTTCGAGCACGAAGGAGAACTCTCCGATCTGCGCCAGCACCAGAGCCCCCGACAGTGCCACCGCCCGCGGCTGGCGCACCAGCAACGCCGCAGCACTGGTCGACAGCATCTTCACGACGACCACGACGAGTGCCAAGCCGATCACCAAGGGTAGGTTGCGCGCCAGGTAGCCGACGTCGAGCAGCATGCCGATGGAGACGAAGAACGTCGCCGAGAACAGGATCTGCAGCGGCATCACCTCACCGAGTGCCCGCGCAGCGACACGGCTCTCGCTGACCATCAGGCCCGCAAGGAACGCCCCGAGCGAGATCGAGACATCGAGCAGGCTGGTGGCATACGCCGTCCCGAAGCAGATGGCCAGCACGGTCAGCAGGAACACCTCGCCCGACTGGATCCGCGAGACGTACTGCAGCACTGCCGGCACCAGCGTCCGCGCCACAACGATCACTGCCACGACGATGCCGGCCGCCTTGGCGAAGGCGATCAGCACGTCGGTCGGACCGGTGGTCTGGCCGCCCAGCAGCGGCACCGCCAGCACCATGGCGACAATCGCCAAGTCCTGGAAGATGAGCAGCGCGACCGAGACGTTGCCGACGGGCGACGTGGTGGCTCGGCGCTCGGCCAGCACTTTCAGCACGATTGCCGTGCTGCTGAGCGACACGAGCAGACCCGTGAAGACCGCCGTCCGCCATTCGACGCCGAAGGCGGCGACGACCGCAGCGACGATGCCGGTGGTGAGGCCCACCTGCACCGTCCCGCCGATCAGGAACAGCGACGCCAGGCGGCGGACCCGTTCGAGGCTGAACTCGATGCCGAGCGTGAACAACAGCAGCATCACGCCGATGTCTGCCGACTGGTTGACCAGATCGATGTCGCTGATGAGACCGACGCCGCTGGGCCCGATGACCGTGCCCGCAGCGAGGAACCCGACGATTGGCACCACCCCGAGACGCGAGGACACGAAGGCGATCAACGTTCCCGCAACCAGCAGGATCGCCAGCTCGGTGAACAGCGGCGGTGCCGACGCAGCCAACAGCACTTGTCGCCGAGGCTATTGGGGCCGAGGCGGCGTCAGCCTCCGGCTTCTCGGATGAGGCGTGACAGCAGAGCTGGCCGCAGCGGCTTGATGTTGACGTTGACGTCGAGGTCGGCGAGGGCGTCGGCGACGGCGTTGACGATCGAGGGCACCGCTCCGATCAGACCGCCTTCTCCCACGCCTTTGAATCCGCCGACGGTGTCGATCGACGGCGACTCGATGTGGGCGATCTGGAAGTTGGGAACGTCGGTCGAGCTGGGCAGCAGGTAGTCCATCAGCGTCGCTGTGCGGACCTGGCCGTCGGAGTCGTACACGAACTCCTCCATGAGCGCCTCGCCGATGCCTTGAGCCACGCCGCCCATCACTTGGCCGTCGACGATCATCGGGTTGATGACGCGGCCGCAGTCGTGAACGACGACGTAGCCCTCGATGTCGACCGTCCCGTCTGCGGCATCGACCGCCACCTGCGCGATGTGGGTGGCGTTCGCCATGGTGACCAGCGGCGGGTCGTAGAAGTCGGTCTCCTCGATGCCGAAGCTCTCGCCTTCAGGCAGGTCGGTGGTGTTCATTGCGTACGCCGTCTCGGCGACCTCTTGGAACGAAAGGGCCCGACTCGGCACGCCCGCGACATGCATCTGGCCGTCGGAGACCACGATGTCCTCTGGCGTGGACTCGAGCATGAATGCGGCGATCCGCGCCAGCTTCAGCCGGGCCTTCTCCGATGCCCGTATCAGCGCCCCGCCGCCGGTGACTGCGCTGCGGCTGGCAAAGGTATTGGTGCCGTAAGGCCCCGCCGCGGTGTCGCCCTCGACGACCGTCACATCCTCCAAGCGAGCCCCGAGCTCGTCCGCGACGACCTGAGCGAAGGTCGTGAAGTGGCCTTGACCCGAATGCGCGTGGCTCACGAAGGCCGTCACCTTGCCGGTGGGCTCCACCTTCACCGTTCCGCTGTCGAAGCCGGGCAGGCGGGAAAGTCCGCGGGCGCGCCAGCCGGGAGCGCCCGTCCCGCTCACCTCGGTGAAGCTGCAGATGCCGATGCCTCGGTACTTGCCGTCGACGAGCCGGCCTTGGGCCTGACCGGCGCGGAACTCGTCATAGCCCGCCATCTCCATCGCCATCTCGAGCGACTCGACGAAGCTGCCCGTGTCGTAGCGGACGCCGACGACGTTGTTCCACGGCAGCTCCGCGGTGGGCACCATGTTCCTCAGCCGAACCTCGGCAGGGTCGAGCTCGAGCCGGCGGGCGATCCGGTCCATCATGCCCTCGATCGCCATGAAGCAGACCGGCTGTGCGACACCCCGATAGGCCAGCACCGGCGCGGTATGGGTGGCGACGGCGGTGGCCGTGTACTCATACTCGGTGATGCGGTACGGCCCGACGATCATGCGGGCGCCGCCGGTGGTCTCCAGCGTGCAGCCGAACGGCACCGCTGAGTAGGCGCCGCCGTTGGTGAGGATCTCGGCCCTCAGCGCCGTGACGATGCCGTCATCATCGACAGCGGCCTCGACTCGATAGTGGTTGTCACGGGCGTGGACGTCGGTGAGCAGGGCCCCGTACCGGTCCTGGACCCACTTCACTGGCCGGCGCAGACGCAGGGCGAGCGCAGCGCAGACGAATTCCTCGGGGTAGAGGGCCGCCTTGATGCCGAATCCGCCGCCGACGTCGGGAACAACGACCCGCAGGGTTGACTCGGCGACGTCCAGGAACTCGGCCAGCGCCGTCCGCAGCAGGTGGTGGATCTGGGTCGAGGAGTAGAAGACCAGGTTGGCCGGCTGTTCGGGCACGGCGAGGCACCCTCGGGGCTCGATCGGCACGGCGGTCACACGGTTGGAGTGGAACTCCTCGGAGATGACGTGGGCCGCCGTGTCGAAAGCAGCGGCCACGTTCTCGGTCGCGAATCGGCCCTCGAAATAGACGTTGCCCGGCACTGTCGGGTTGACCTGTGGGGCGGCGGGATCAGTGGCCTCGTGAATGTCGACCACCGCAGGAAGCGGCTCGTAGTCGACCTGGACCAGTTCCATGCCGTCCTCGGCGAGGTACTGGCTCTCGGCCACCACCACGGCCACCGCCTCGCCTGCGAACCGCACCTCGTCGATCGCCAGCACGTCTCGGGTGTTGAAGCTGTAGCCGGGCAGCTCGATCTGCGCAGCGATCGGCTTCACCATGGCAGCGAGATCCGCGCCGGTGAGCACGTCGACCACGCCGTCGAGCGCAAGGGCCTCGCTCGCGTCGATCGAGGTGATGCGGGCGTGGGCGTAGGGGCTGAGCACGAACGCCAGGTGCAGCGTGTTGAGCGGCGCGGGCAGGTCGTCGACGAAGCGCCCCTGGCCTCGCAGGAGGTAATCGTCCTCTCGCCGCAGCACGCTCTGGCCGACAGCGCCGTGAGTGTCGCTGCTCATGCTTGCTGCCCCCGTCGCAGCTCCACGGCGGCCTCGGTGATCGCATCCACGATGTTGGCGTAGCCGGTGCAGCGGCAGACGTTGTTCATGAGCGTCTCGCGGATGGTGGCCTCGTCTGGGTCGGCGGTGCGTTCCAGCAGCTCGACCGCTGTGAGGAGGAATCCCGGCGTGCAGAAACCGCACTGCAGCGCATGCTTTTGGTGGAACATCTCTTGGATCGGATGGAGCTCGTCAAGCCCCGCGAGATCTTCCACGGTGCGGATGTCCGATCCGTCGACCGCCGCAGCGAAGTGCAGGCAGCTGCGGGCAGTGCGGCCGTCGAGCAGCACCGTGCACGCCCCGCAGACCCCTTGCTCGCAGCCGATGTGGGTGCCGGTCAGGCCGAGATCGTGCCGCAGGTAGTCGACGAGCAATCGCCGAGGCTCCACGCGGGAGTGGCGGTTCCGGCCATTGACGGTGATGGTTACCTCGCATTCATCGGTCATGGACCTTCCCCTTCCAGCAGCCCGCGTTCGATCAGCACGCCGACGAGGTGTCGCCGGTAGTCGGCGTCGGCGTGCATGTCACCGGTCGGATTGACGGCGTTGCGAGCAGCCGTGACGGCGGCCGCGATTGCGGTGGGACCCAGGTCGGTGCCGACCAGCGCGTCCTCGGCGTCGACCAGACGCTGGGCCACCGACCCGACGCCGAACGCCGCGATGCGTGCCATTGTGCAGGTGCCGCCCGCGCTGGCCCACCGCAATGCGACCCCGCCGACCGGGAACACGTTGCCTCCGTTCGATACTTCTTCGAGACTGCTTCGCTCGCTTGGGTCTTGACGTTTGAATGCGACTGCCGAGACGATCTCGCCTGGCTCGATGCTGGTGGTCATGTCCGCGACGAAGAAGTCATGGGCCGGTACCCGACGCTCGCCGGCGGTACTGGCAAGCACCAGCTCGGCTTCGAGCGCGAGCGCAACGGCCGGCAGCTCGGCGAGCGGGTCGCAGTGGGCCAGGCTGCCGCAGACGGTGCCGCGGTTGCGCGTGGCGGGCAGGCCGACGTGGGGGAGTGCGGTGGCCAGCAGCGGGCACTCGGCTTGGACCAACGGGCTGGTCTCGGCATCGAACTGGCGCACGAGCGCACCGACGACGAGGCGGTCGTCCGACAGCCGGATGTAGTCGAGCTCTCCGCAGCGGTTGATCGACACGACCACCTCGGGTCGGGCCAGCCGCAGGTTCATGAGCGGGACCAGGCTCTGGCCGCCGGCGAGAATCCGGGCGTCCTCGCCGTGGGCGGCCATGGCCCCGAGCACCTCGTCGAGCGTCTCGGGAGCAACGAACGAGAACGGCGCAGGTTTCATGGCGGCTCAGCCGGCGAGGGGTTGCAGATCGGCTGCGAGCGCCGCCAACGGCTCAGGGCCTACGATGGCGCCGTCTTCGACGACACGCTGACCGTCGATGTCGATCGTGTGCATGAACAAGACAGCATCGGGGTGGTTCTCACCGCCGCCGGGATCCCACCACGGCATGCCCATGCCGATCGCATTGTTGCCCATCGCACGTGTGTCCTCGACGAACGAGCCGCCGGTGACCCGGGCTGTGGGATGGATGCCGTGAGTGAAATGGATGACGTATCCGTAGCCGCCGTCCTTGCCGGCCCGGCGCAGCGCCCGGTCGGCGACGGTTCGCTCATTGCCTCCGCCGGAAATGGCCTGGATGCGGCCATCGACTTCGAGGGTGATGGGTGAAGGAAGCCGGGTGTAGTACTCGTGAAACATGGCGCCGACGTCGATGCGGCCCTTCACGGATTCAACTTCGGGGAACAGCGTGCATTGCCCGGGAATCAGGACCGTCCCCGGCTTGTCGGCGCGTCGAGGTTTCTCGAACCCGCGCTGCCCCAGAATGAAGCTCACGTCGGTGCCGGCGTTGTCGGTGATGCGCACGTTCTTGCCAACGGCATCGTTCACCAGCGCGTCAAACCCATGGTGCACCGCGAAGTAGTGGTCGAGATCAACTCGCCCGAACAGCCGCAACAGGCCCCCGGCGCTGAGGTCGGCACCCAGCAGGTAGCGGATGCGGTTGGTCTCCATTGCGTGATCGTGCAGTTCCGAACCGGCGAGATAGGGGAACGTGAAGTCGATCCACACGTCTGCAGCCAGCGCTGCGGCCCCCAGTGCGGGAGTCACGTAGGGATCGGCGAGGCGACCCTGATACGGCAGTGGCGGGATCAGGTGAACCGAGGCATTGGCGCCGGCGAGCAGCGACGCCCGCAGTACCGCCTGCCAGACCACCTCGTCGCTGTCGGTATCAGCGGTGATCAGGACGGTCTCGCCCGGCTCCAACGCCATGTAGTCGCGCATCAGCACGTCCGCCGCGCCGGTCACGGTGGCGGTCATGGGGTGGCTCCGTCGAGGACACGGTCGAGGTAGCCGTTGAGGAAGTTGTGCACACCCTTCTCGTGCGTGCTCATGCGCCCGGGCCGGTAGGCGGGTGAGCTCATCGCCTGCTGCATCGACTCGATCATCACCCGATCCTCTTCGAGCACCAAAATCTGGTAGTCGTAGTAGATCTTCAGCGTCTCGTCGAAGTCGGGCCGATCGAAGAACTCCTCGGGGAACAGGTGGTAGATGACCACCTTGGTGTGGCCCTCGTCGATCGGCCACGCGATCATCGGCCGGATGCAGTCGATGCGGCCGAAGAACGTCATGTTGGGCGCCTTGTACGCCGTGCAGGCGAAGCTGTGCGGCCGGTCATCCAGCCACGGCATCTTGCCGAGCAGCGGTTCGGCGCCCGGCGTGGGCGGGCCGGCGTCGTAGAAGATCGACAGTCCGCCGCCGGGCTTGATCATCACGTGGTCGGGCTCGAACTTGAAGTTGGCCCCGAAGCTTCCCGCGTGCAGCACCCCCACGTGGTAGAAGTCCATCAAGTTCTCGTGCACGAACTTCCAGTTGCACGCCAGGTCGATCTCGAGCTTGTTGCCGAGGCGGCACTTCTCCCACCCGAGGAACGAGAACTCCTCGTCGATCACGGCCATCGCGTCGGCCAGCGGCTCGGCATCGGGATCGAAGTTGATGAAGATGTTGCCCCGCCAGACATCGAGCCGAAGCGGGGTCAGGGCGCACTCGGCAACGTCGAATCCTTCGGACTCGGCCATGTAGGCGGCGCTCTTCAACTGGCCGTCGAGGCCGTACACCCAGCCGTGGTAAGGGCAGCTGAACGCCCGCAGATTGCCCTCCCCGTATGCAATCTCGACACCCCGGTGAACGCACATGTTGTAGTTGGCATGCAGCTTGCCGTCGCGGTCGCGTGAGAGCAGCACGGGCTCATCGACGAGGCGCAGCGCCATGTAGTCACCCGGGTCGGCCAGCTCCTCGACCCGCCCGACATACAGCCACTCGCGCTTGAAGTACTCGGTCACTTCGCGACGGAAGATCTCTGGGCTGGCGTAGATCGCGCCCGGTGCATGGCTGGCCTGGTCCAGAGCGGCCCGGGTCTCCCTCGGATCTATCTGCAACGAACCAGGCTCCAACGAATCTGGCATCACGTCCCCCCATTCCCCACGGCTCCGCCCCATGGAACCGCATTGCGAGACTCGATTCGTTCTCCGTTGCATAGCAGGGCATCCGCCCGCCCGCCATGGCCAGTGCCTCGACCGAGGCCGTGTGGCCGCGGAAATCAATTGGGCTCCGGCCGATGCGCTTCGGTACCGTCGCTGGTGAGACTTCGAACGGAGTGCTCTGTGACCCGGATATCAGCCGCCTCGGTCGGTGTCGACATCGCCACGCGGGCTGAGGTTGGGCCGCGGGATCGGCAGGAGGACCGCGTCCGGACGGTCGCGAACGCTGACGGCTCGTGGGTGATGGCGGTGGCTGACGGGCTGGGCGGTCATCCGTTCGGGGACGAGGCTGCCCAGGCCGCAGTGGATGCGCTGCCCGAACGCATCACCAGCCAGGCAGAGATGACCGCAGCATTCGATGCGGCGAACGCGGCCGCATGGGGTCTGCATCCCGAGATGCGCAGCCCCGACGAGGGCGTGTCGTCGGTGATCGCGCTCACGACGCTCGTGGTTGCCGCGTGGACACCCGAAGGCCGCCTGCTGGTGTCGTGGGCGGGGGACTCGATGGCGTTCTTGGTGCCCATCGCGGGAGGGCCGGGCTGGCACAGCACCCCTCATGGCGGGCCGATGGGATTCGTCAGCCGCGGCATCGGCATGTTCCGGGCCAGCCCGGGCAGCACCTACGAGCTGCCGGCGGGCCACCTCGAGAACCTCAGCGAGGACGTGCCCGCGGCCCGTGTCCAAGGCTGGATCAGCGACCAGGGGCTGCTGGTCGTGCTGGCCACCGATGGGCTGTTCGACCCGGTATTGATGACGCATGACCGGGGCTGGTTCGGCGACGACGCAGACGATCTGAGCCTCGGCTTCGCGCTGCCGCCCGAGCGGCGGGAATCGGCCGACACAGTCGCCGACACGCTGATGGACACCGCCCGCTTCGCCGGCCTGATCGACAACACCACCATCGCGGTCGCCCGTCTCACACTCGGGACCTGACCCCTGAGCGGACATGATGTGAGTCGGTGTCAGCTCACCTCGAACGCATCGAGGTGAAGGTCGCGCATCTCGCGACGGAAGCGGGTCCAGCTGCCGGGGAAGAACGGCAGGATGCGACCGTTGCGGTCGCGGTACCAGCCGGGGCAGTCGCCCGCCCAGCTCATCTCCTGCAGCTCCGCTTGGGTGGCTTCGGCCCATTCATGGGTGGCGTCTCGGCGAGCCTCGATGGCGTTCGCGCCGCGGGCGAGCAGATGATGGATCCAGCGGCCGATGTAGTCGGTGGCGACTTCGGCCGTCATGAACACAGGGGCATGGCCTGGGGATCCGTTGACACCAGCGACGGTGAACCAATTCGGGAAGCCCGGGATGGCGACGCCCCGGAATGCTTCGGGCGCCCGACCGAAGGCTGTCCGCAGGTCGAGGCCGTCGCGCCCATAGATCTCCAACGCAGGCCCGCCATCGGCCCGGCCACCCAGCTTGTACCCGGTGCAGAAGATGGCGACGTCGACATCGACCTCGGTACCGTCGGCGCTGACCACGCCGCTCGGGGTCAGCGCGGTGACGCCGTGCGGAACGAGCGTCACGTGATCCAGCGCCAGGGCGGGGTAGTAGTCGTCGGAGACCAGGATGCGTTTGCATCCCGGCTCGAACGAGGGTGTCAGTGCGGCGATCGTGTCCGGATCGGAGATCGCAGCGCGCATCTGGTCCATGACCTCAGCGCGCAGCTCCTCGATGGCGTCGGTCTTCTTCTCGAACGCCCGTTGCCACAGCATGGTGTCGCGGTACTGCTGGCGCCGAGCGCGGTGCCAACCCTCGTCGGTGGCCAGCTCCGCCTTCTCCTCATCGGTGTAGAAGCGGTTGCCGCGAGGGCGAACCCAGTTGGGCGTACGCGAGTACACGAAGACCTCGGCCGCGTCCTTCGCCACCTCGGGAACGACCTGAACCGCGGCCGCTGCGCTGCCCACCACCGCGACCCGACGCCCGGCGAGCTCGACGTCGTGGCGCCACGAACCGGCGTGCCACACCAGGCCTTCGAAGGAGTCGAAGCCGTCGAGGGTGGGGTAGTGGGGTTCGGTGAGGCCGCCAGTGGCTGAGACGACGAAGCGGTGGCGGAGCCGTTCGCCCTCTGCCAGTTCGAGTTCCCAGCAGGCGTCGTCAGGCTGCCACGATGCCCGGTCGACGGTGGTGTTGAGCCGGATGTGGTCGGCGATGCCGTACTTCTCGGCGCACGACCTGATGTAGGCCTGGATCTCGGATTGGCCGGAGAACACCATCGAGAAGTCGGGGTTGGGCTCGAAGCTGTAGCAGTAGATGTGCGACGGGATGTCGCAGTGCAGTCCGGGATAGGTGTTGCGCAGCCACGTCCCGCCGACATCGGACTGCTTCTCGTAGACGACGAAGTCGTCGATGCCCAGACGCTTGAGCTGGATGCCCATCACCACGCCGCTGAGGCCCGCGCCCAAGATCCCGACCAGCGCCATGGCACTAGTGTCTCAGCGGAGGCCGCGGGGGACAGGCTCGAGCATGACGGTCTACGACGAGGCGCACGAGTGGTACTCGGCTCACTGGGATGCCGAGATGCCCGTGGGGGACTGGTGGCGGCTCATCTCCGAGTCCGGATGGGGCTACCCGTTCTGGCCGGCCGATCGGTTCGGTCGCGGCCTCAGCCACCTCGAAGCCACCGAAGCCGATCGCGCCCGAGATGACGTCGGGGCGTTCGGGCCTCCGAACGGGGTGGCGGTGACGCTGGTGGCGCCCACACTGTTCGAGCACGGACCCGACCTGCTCCTCGATCGCTACCTGCCGAAGATCGCCACAGGTGAAGAGCTCTGGTGTCAGCTCTTCTCCGAGCCCGGCGCCGGATCGGACCTGGCAGGGCTGCGGACCACCGCCGAGCGAGACGGCGACGAGTGGATCATCAACGGCCAGAAGGTCTGGACCACTGCTGCTCACACGGCCGATCGGGCCGTCGTGATGGCGCGCACCGACCCCGGCGTGACCAAGCACCAGGGCATCTCGTTCTTCTGCATCGACATGGGCCAGCCCGGCGTCGAGGTTCGCCCCTTGCGGGACATGACCGGTGATTGCGAGTTCAACGAGGTTTTCATGGACAACGCCCGCGTGCGTCACGACGATGCGATCGGCGGGCTGAACAACGGCTGGCGGGCGGCCATGACGATGCTGGCCGTCGAGCGCGAGCTCGATGCCGTGGGCCACGACGGCGGCGGTGACGTCGTCAACGACGTCGACCTCTCGACGCCTGTCGGAGTTGTCCAGCATTCCCAGGCCACCAGCACCGGCATCTCGGGTTTCAGCTACACCACAGGCGCCATGAAAGACCAGGTCGTCCGATCGTTGCTCGATGACGAGGACCGAACCGATCCGCTGCTGCGACAGGCGTTGGCCAACGCACACATCGAACGAGTTGTCCTGGACTGGAACGGCGCGAGACAGGTGAATCCGTCGCTCGGCAAGCTCGGCAACTCGCTGTTGTGCCGCACCCTGCGCGATCTGGGCTTCTCCGGCAAGGGCATGCCCGCACAGCTCGGCCGCGACGATCAGCCCGACGGCGGTCACTTCCTGAAGACGGCACTGTTCGCCCAGGGCATGGCTATCGCCGGCGGTACCGACGAGATCCAGCGCAACCTCATCGGCGAGCGCGAGCTCGGTCTGCCCAAAGAGCCTGATCCGACTCGGGGTCTGGCGTTCAGCGAGCTCCCCGACCAGTAGGAGAGGCCAATGCCCTACACCGCACAACAGCTGTCGGACCTCCAGGACATACGCGACGTCCTGCACTCGTACTGCCGCGCCATCGATGACAACCGTCCCGACGACGTGGTCGAGCTGTTCACCGATGACTGCGAGTACGACTACGGCGGCGAACTCGGGACGTTCAACGACAAGGCGTACGCGTACAAGTTCTTCCGGGCCGGGACCGACAAGATCTACAAGCGGTCTGCGCACTACGTGAGCAACATCGAGGTCAGCTTCAACGGCGAGGACTCGGCCGAGACGGTGACCTATCTCGACGCGTGGCACGAGTTCCACGAGGACATCGACAACGCCTGGATCTTCGGGCGCTACGTCGACTCGTTCGTGCGCACCGAGGCCGGTTGGAGGATCTGCAAGCGCCAGGTGCTCACGATGGGTCAGGAAGCGTGGCCCCGCGAGGTCGACTACATGGCGCGCCACGTGCTGCCGCCTCGTCGCTGAGGTTCGCTACAAGTCTGTGGGGTGGAGCTAAGGGGAATTGAACCCCTGACCTCTTCCATGCCATGGAAGCGCTCTACCAACTGAGCTATAGCCCCGAGGCCTCACGACGATACCAGCGCGCTGGCGAGATTCGAGAGTTGACCGTGACGGCAAATCGGTGCGCGTGCGGCTTGTTGCGGGCATATCGTCAGGCCCATGAGCATCCCCGTGGAGCCGGCCGATATCGGCAAGCAGATGGAGCAGTTCGGCACTGCGGCGTACGTGCTGACGGTGCGCGACGACGCCACGCCGCACATCGCGCACCTCGATATGCGACTTGACGGTGACGTCCTGCGGTGCGGCGCCAGCCGGTCCGCCGCGGCCAACGTGGCCAGCCAGCCGAACATCTCGGTGCTGTGGCCGCCGCACGAGCCTCGCGGCTACTCGATGATCGTGGACGTCGAGGCCCGTACCGTCGAAGGTGCCGACGGACTCGAGCTGGAACTGCGGCCGACCTCGGGTGTCCTGCACCGGCCCGCCACACCTGCCACGCCCGCAGCGAATCCCAATTGCGGCTCTGACTGCGCCCCGCTGGGCGCGTGAGCTGGCGTTAGCTTTTCAGATCGTCGCTGTGTTTGATGCTTCAACGACGCTTCGAGCTAGCAGGCGCTAGCTCTTCAGGTCGTCGAAGATCGTCTGCCAGCGCTGGCGGTCGCCCTTGTAGGGGGCGTAGAAGCTGATGCGGTCCACGACATCGTCGAAGCGGCGCTTCAGCTCGGTGGCAACGCCTTCGGGCTCGGCCACGACGGCGAACGCATCGAGGATGTCATCGTCGACCAGGTTGGCCATCTCCACCCAGCGGCCTTCCTTGGACATTGCATTCAGCTCGGTCTGCATGTCGCCCCAGCCGTGGCAGTCGAGCACGGGCCGGTACGCCGGCGTCGAGCCGTAGAACGCGACCTGCTGCTTGGTGGCCTGCCGGGCCTTCTCCATGTCCTCTTCGGTGTTGCCGGTGACGATGAATGACGGCCCAGAGATCGTGATCTCGCTGGGGTCACGCCCGGCCCGGGCTGCGCCTCGCTCGAGCGCCGGGATCGTCTCCTCGCGCAGGTACTTCTCGGTGGTGAATCCGTGGCAGAGGAACACGTCGCAGGTCTCACCCGCCACCTCGGTCATCAGCGGCCCGACGCCCGCCAGCGCCAGGCGCGGCGGTCCGTGCGGATTGGGCCCAGGGTCGAAGAACGGCGTCATCAGCGTGTGCTCGTAGAAGTCGCCGCGGAAGTTCAGCTTCTCGCCGTTGTTCCAGCAGTTCCAGATGGCCTTGATCGCCATGATCATCTCGCGCATGCGAGCCGCCGGCTTCGACCACTCCATCGAGAATCGCCGGGTGATGTGCGGGCGGATCTGGCTGCCGAGACCCAAGACGAAGCGCCCTTCCGACATCGTCTGGATGTCGTTGGCGCTGTAGGCCAGCGACATCGGGTTGCGGGCGAAGCCGACCACGATGTTCGTGCCCAGGTCCACCGACTCGGTCGCGTGCGCGACGAGCGGCAGCATGGTGAACGGGTCGTGGCACGTCTCGGGCACCCACAGGCCGTCGTAGCCCAGCTCTTCCTGTTCCCGACTCGATTCGATGATCCCATCGAATCCGCTTGTGACTCCGAGGCCGCCGTCTACCTTCATGGCGGGGACGATAGTGGCTAGAGGTTTGCCAGCACCGATTCCGCCCGCTCGGCAAGCGCCACGATGCTGTCGGGAAACTCGTGCACCTCGGGCGGGATATCGGGAATGGCGCCGCCCACATAGCGGGCATGCACCCCTTCGAGAATGCACGCCAGACGCCAGCTCGCGAACGCGAAGAACCACTGCATGGCGCTGACGTCGCGGCCCGTCAACCTCGCGTACTCCTCCGCTAGCTGCTCGCGTGTCCAGAAGCCCTCAGCAGCAGTGGCGTCGTGGCCCAGCGGGTTGAAGCCGTCGCCCGGCTCCACCCAGTAGCCCAGCGAGAAACCGAAGTCGGCCAACGGGTCGCCCAGCGTGGAGATCTCCCAGTCCAGCACCGCCGCCAGTTCGCCATCGGTGCGGGACAGGCAGTTGTCCAAGCGGTAGTCGCCGTGCACCAGCGTGGCCTCGGTCTGGGGCGGGATGGTCGACACGAGCATGTCGTGGACTCGTTCGATGATCGGCAGATCCCGCGAGGTCATGGCGTTGAACTGGCGTCGCCAAACATGGATCTGCCGGGCCACGTAGTCCTCCGGGCGCCCGAGGGTGTCCAGGCCAGTGCCCCCCAGATCGGTGTCGTGGATGACGGCCTGTACCTCGACCAGCTGCTGGCTCAGCACCCCCCGGGCCTCGGGCGCCAGCATCTCCGCATCGGCCAGCGAGCGCAGCACCGTGCCGTCCACGAACTCGGTCACATAGAAGTCGGCGCCGTTGATCTCTGCATCAGTGCACAGGCCCACCACCGGGGGAGTGGGAACCGGCGTGGGCTCCAGCGCCGCCAGGATGCGGTGCTCGCGGACCATGTCGTGTGCGCTGGCCAGCAGATGCGCCAGCGGCGGGCGGCGCAGCACCCACCGTCGCCCCTCGGAATCAGCGACGCGGTAGGTCAGATTCGAGTGGCCGCCGGTGATCAGCTCGAACGACAACGGCGGGTCGAGCTCGACTCGCTCGGCAAGCCATGCGGTGACCGGCGCGGCGTCGATGCCTGCGACGCTGCCGGCGGCTGCGGAATGGGCTGAGCTGGTCACCGTCGTTGCCTCCCTCGGTCGATTGAGCCGACAACATCATTGCCTCAGGGGCGCTAAGGCGTCTCGCGTATCGACGATCATGCCCAGCGCGGGGTCGTGCCGAGGACCGAAGTACGCCAATACGCTGCGCCGGTGCTGTACGTGACGATCTACACGACGCAATTCCTCGTCACGGCATCGATGGGTGTGATCTTCGCCTATCTGGCAGACCTTCAAGACCGCTTCGGCCTCAGCCATTGGGAGCTGGGATTCGTCGCGGCGGCGGGTTTCATCGCCGGTCTGGCAGCGCAACTGCTGCTCTCGCCGCTGATCGACCGCGGCCACCATCGCGTGGTCGTGTGGCTCTCGCTGGCGGCTGCAGTGCTGGGGGCGTACGGCTTTGTGTTCGCGGAGTCCACGTGGTCGCTGGTGACGAGTCGGGCCTTGGCCGGCCTCGCGTTCGGGCTGTTCGGCCTGGTGGCCCGCAAAGCGCTGATCGGGCGCGACGTCAGCGGCAGCGGTGCCAAGGTAGGCGGCCTGGTGTCGTGCGCGGTAGCGGGCTTCATCAGCGGCCCGGCCATCGGGGCGGCGCTCAGCGGCATCTCATTCGAAGCCCCGTTCCTGCTCACCGGCACTGTGATGGCATTGCTCGGCCCGATCGCGGCGGTGCAGATCTCGAGGTCGCCGATCGCCGCGGCCGTGGTGGACTACTCGGATCTCGCGGACCTGCTTCGCCGGCCCCGGGTGCAGGCCGCCATCTGCGTGCACGTGGGGATCTGGGGTCTGATCGGGATCTTCGATGCAACCGTCGACCGGTATCTCACCGACGTCGGCGTGTCGTCGGTGGAACTGGCGGTCGGGTTGCTCATCATCGGCGTCCCGCTCATGGCGCTGCCGCCCTACACCGGTGCGCTGGCAGAGCGTCTCGGCGGCGGGCGCGTCGCTGTGCCCGCGCTCCTGCTCTTCGTTCCGGCGGTGCTGTTCTACGGCTGGATCGGTGGCCTGGTGACATTCATCCTGGTCGGCCTGGCTGAGGCCGTGACCGAGTCGTATGGCGCTATGGGGGCGCAGGTGTTGGTGCTGGAGGCGACCGGCGCCGAGCGGGCTGCGACGGGCACCGGCGTGCTCGAAGCAGTCGGTCTGACGATGGCATCGATTGCCGCGTTCGGCGGCCCACCGCTGTATGGCTTGATCGGATCGCGCTGGCTCTTCAGCGGCTGGGCGGCTGTCTGTCTGGTTCTGGCCCTGCTGGCTATGTGGCGACTGAAAACAGTGGAAATTCCACCAAAGATTGTCAAAATCAGTCACTAAGTTCAGCTGAATGCGGGCGCCGGGCCCAAGTCCCTCAGCAGACGGACCCTCAACTGATTGGCGCTTCGTGCTGGCAGAGTTGGCTGGCTTTGCCCGCCGTGTGGGCATGGTGCCTGTGCTGGTCGTAGCCGGCGCACTTGTCGCCGTGGTGGGCGTGGGTTTTCTGGCGGGCGTGCGGCACGGTGCGCCCGCGCCCATCGACCTGCCTTCGGCAGCAGCAGGCGCGCCGTTGCCTGTGGCCACCACGCAACCGTCGACGCTGTGGGTGCACCTTGCTGGTGCTGTCCAGCAGCCTGGGTTGTATGAGGTCCCCGCCGGTTTCCGCGCCGGCGACCTCGTCGAGAAGGCCGGCGGGCTGGCCGCCGATGCCGACAATGCAGCGGTCAATCTGGCGGAGCGATTGAGCGACGGGCAACAGATCTATGTGCCGGTGGAGGGCGAGCTGCCCGCTGCCGGGGCACGGGACTCGGACTCGGCCGGGCCGGTCGACGTCAACACCGCCACCGCAGCGCAGCTCGACGAACTGCCGGGCATCGGCCCGTCCCTGGCGGCGGCGATCATCGCCTTCAGGAGCGAGCACGGCCTGTTCGCCACCCTGGATGCACTCGAGCAGGTACCCGGGATCGGGCCATCCAAGCTGTCCCAGCTGCGGCCCCATGCGACCGTTTGAGTCTGCGATGTCGCCGCCGCCATCGCACTGGTCGAACTCATCCCCTCCGCTGGACCGACGGCAACCGCCACGAGCGGCGCCTCGCCGATTCGGCGGTCTGAGCGCCGTCGCCGACCGGTGGGTCGTCGCCGGTGCCATTGCCACCGCCGCCGGAGCGGTGTGGGCGCCTGCTGCGCTGTCGTGGCAAGGGTCGTGGTTGTGGGGAGCTGCACTCGGCATCGCACTGTGCGCAACCGGCGTGGTGAGCCGTGCGCGGCTGTTCATTCCGGCCGGTCTGCTGGTGCTCGCGGCCTCGGCCATGCAGGCGCAGCTCGCCCAACTCGGTACGGCCATCGGCGGCGAGTTCGAGGGTGAGGTGTTGCTGGTCGGCGATCCTCGCTGGCGCTCCGGTGCCCTGGTCGTGCCCTTCAGCGCAACGATCGACGGCGCAGCGCACCGGTGGGAGGGTCGCGCACGTGGCCCAGCCGCATGGCGGCTGGAAGACGCGGCGATGGGGGAGCGCTGGCGCCTGGGCGTGACCGCAGAAACGGCCGAGCCCGCCGATCGCCGTTTCCTGTGGCCCCGGCATCTCGCTGGAACCGCTGAGATTCACACAGCGCACCGGGTCGACGGCGGCAGCGCGCCATTCCGCTTCGCGAACTCGCTGCGCGGGCTCGTGGAAGCCTCCGCCGGATCGCTTTCGCAGCGTGACGCAGCGTTGCTCGCGGGTTTCGTGTACGGCGATGATCGGGGACAGCTGCCCGAAGTCGTGCACGACTTCCGGGCCACATCGCTCACCCACCTGCTCGCGGTCTCCGGGTCGAATGTGGCGTTCGTGCTGCTGCTGTTCGCACCATTGCTGGCCGGGCTGCCGCCCCGGGCTCGGCTGGGCGCAGTGGCGATCCTGCTCGTCCAGTTCGCTGTGCTGACCAGAGGCGAGCCGTCGGTGCTGCGGGCCTGCACGCTCGCGACCCTGGCGGTCGGCGCGCACGCCGTGGGCAGACGGGCATCGGCGCTGCGGCTGCTGGCGCTGGCGGTCATCGTGCTGCTGCTCGTCGACCCGCTGCTTGTCCGCTCGGTCGGCTTCCAGCTGTCCGTCGCTGCCACGACGGCCATCGTGGTCGGGGCGCGTCGCCTCTCCCGTGTGCTGTGGGGTCCGCCGTGGCTGCGCCTGGCGCTCGCGGCCGCCCTGAGCGCTCAGGCGGGAGTACTGCCGGTACAGCTCGCCGTCTTCGGCTCGCTGCCGCTCGTGAGCATCCCCGCCAACGTCCTGGCGGGGCCGATCGCCGGCCCGGCCATGGTCTGGGGCCTCGTCGGCGGCCTGCTGGGCGGCGCAACCGGTGACGCAGTGGCCTCGGTGCTGCACCTGCCGACACGGCTGATGATGGCGTGGGTCGCAGGCGTGGCGCGCTGGGGCGCCGCACTGGCCTGGCCTCAGATCGAGGCCGCTGAGGTAGCTGCCGTTGCTGCTGTTATCGGAGGCTGCGCAGCGTCGTCACGCCTGCTGCGCAGCCTCGGTGCCGTCCCTCGTCGCGTGGCGATCGCCGCGGCCGGCGTCGGGGTCTGGGCCGCGGCCAGCGCACACCGACCGCCGCCGCCGGCGGGGCCGCATCTCGCGGTGCAGCAGACGGACCCGGTCGTGGTCGTGGTGGATCGCCCGGATCCCGCACGCGCCCTGGACCAGCTGGCCGCCGCGGGCATCGACCGTATCGACGTGCTCGTGGCGCGCTCGCCGAGCCGAGCCGGCCGGGAGGCAGTGCGTGCCCTGGCCGCCCGGCACGACATCGTGCGCGTGCTCGCGCCAGCGGGCCTCGGCGGCCGGGTTGCGCACGAAACCGTGACCGAGTCCGTGGCTGTCGGGGGGCTTACCGTCGAGCCGTCGGCGCAGCGATTGAGCGTCTCGCTCCAACTAGCTTCGGACGGGTGACGGCAACAACCGTGAGCCTGGGCAGGCGCGGGCGAGCCGTCGCTCCGGGAGTGCGGCGCTGATGCCCGGCGGAGGGGTGCGTCTGATCAGCGGCGCCGACGAGATCCTGACGGCCGAGGCGGTGCGAGCCGCCGTCGCCGAGCTGGTGGGCGATGCCGCCAGAGCGGATGTGCTCGACGAATTCTCGGGCGACGAGTACACCCTGGAAGATCTCGTCATCTCGGCGTCGACGCCGCCCATGCTGGCAACCCACCGTGTGGTGGTCGCCCGTGGGCTCAGCCGGTTCGGCGCCGGCGATCTCGCGGCGCTCATCGCGTGGTTGGACGATCCCTGCCCGACCACGGACCTGGTGCTCGAGTGGGATTCGGGTCGCGTGCCACGCTCGCTCGCCGAGGCAGTGGAGGCCACCGGCGGCCATCGTGTCGCATCCGACGTGCCCGGCGGGGCGCGTCACCGCCGCGCATGGCTCGAAGAGCGTCTCGCAGAGTCACCGGTCCAGCTCGATGCCCGAGCTCGCGCCAGCATCGCTGAGCATCTCGGCTCGGAGCTCAGCCGTCTCGGGGCGGTGCTGGAGACGCTGGCGGCGGTCTTCGGCGAGGGCGCCCGCCTCGATGCCGACGACGTGCTGCCGTACCTCGGCGCCGAAGGCGATGTCCCGCCGTGGGAGCTGACCGACGCGATCGACCGCGGGCAGGTGGGCGCAACCCTCGCGGTGCTGCAGCGCATGTGGGGAGCGGGCCGGCATCCCCTTGCGGTCACGGCAACCGTCGCCAACCACATCACTCGGATGGCCCGCCTCGACGGTGCAGATGCCTCGAATGAGAAAGAAGCAGCGGAGATCCTGGGCATGCGCGGCTCGACCTTCCCCGCCCGCAAGGCACTTGATGCCTGCCGCCGGCGGGGGAGCGACGGCATCGCACGTGCCGTCGAGCTTGCGGCGGCGGCCGATATGGACCTGCGGGGACGCTCAGGGCTCGACCCTCGCTGCGTCGCCGAGATTCTCTGCGCCCGGCTTGCAGCCGGTTCGCGTTAGTGCCGGCCGGTGACCGGTACTCGCGCGGTCTAGGTGGCGCGAACTATCCGGGTCGCGAGCCGGGACTTGCGCCGCCCGGCCTCGTTGCGATGGATGACGCCCTTGGCGGCAGCCTTGTCGAGCCGCTTCTGAGCGAGACGGATGAGCTCATCGGTGGGTTCGCCCGCCTCAGCAGCAGCGGCGACGGCCTTCTCGCGGGTCCGCAGTTCTGAGCGCACGGCGCGGTTGCGCACCCGGCGCGCCTCGTTTTGGCGGTTGCGCTTGATCTGGCTCTTGATGTTGGCCACGAAGGCATGCTCTCCGTCTCGAAACCGGCCCCGCAGGGTACCGTGCGGCCTGCGATGCCCCACGTGCCCCCTGCGGCTGCCAGCCCCCATGGCGGCGCCGGAACCGGTTCTCTTCGGAACTTCTCGATCATCGCCCATATCGACCACGGGAAGTCCACGCTGTCGGACCGGATCCTGGAGTTGACCGGTGCTGTGGAGGAGCGCTCTATGCGTGCCCAGTACCTCGATTCGATGGAGCTCGAGCGTGAGCGCGGCATCACCATCAAGGCCCAGAACGTCCGGGTGAGTTGGCGAGAGCACACCTTGCACCTCATCGACACGCCCGGTCATGTCGACTTCGGCTACGAGGTCAGCCGGTCGCTCGCGGCATGCGAAGGCGTCGTGCTGCTCGTCGACGCAGCGCAGGGCATCGAGGCGCAGACACTGGCGAACTGCTACTTGGCCCTCGAGTCCGATCTCGCCATCGTGCCCGTGCTCAACAAGATCGATCTCCCCGCAGCAGATCCCGATCTGTACGCATCGGAGATCGAGCGGGTGCTGGGCATCGACGCGAGCGAGGTGCTGGCCATCTCGGCCAAGACCGGCGAGGGCGTGGAAGCGCTGCTGGACGCGATCGTGGACCGGATCCCCCCGCCGGGCGGCGACCCGCACGCCCCGCTCCAGGCTCTGATCTTCGATTCCCACTTCGACCAGTACCGCGGGGTGGTCTCCTCGGTCCGTGTCATGAACGGCCAATTGCGCGCCGGTGACCGCCTGCGCTTCATGCACGCCGGCGGTCTGCACCTGTCCGAGGAGGTGGGCGTACGCCTGCCGGCGGTGACGCCGACCGACTCGCTGGGGCCCGGCGAGGTGGGGTACCTGATCGCAGGCATCAAGGACGTGGCAGAGGCCCGCTCGGGCGAGACCGTGACCTCGGCTGCAGCGCCGGCAGATGCACCGCTGGCCGGATACGACGACCCGAAGCCGATGGTCTTCTGCGGCCTGTATCCCGTCGACGGCGACGAGTACCCCGACTTGCGCGAGGCGCTGGCGAAGCTGAGGCTCAACGATGCATCGGTGACCTTCGAGCCCGAGACCTCGGGTGCGCTGGGGTTCGGCTTCCGCTGCGGCTTCCTGGGCCTGCTGCACATGGAGATCGTGCGCGAGCGTCTCGAGCGCGAGTTCGGGCTGTCGCTGATCGCCACGGCGCCGTCGGTGGCCTACCGGGTACGCACCGACGACGATCAGGAGCTGGAGGTCGACAACCCGTCCGACCTGCCGCCTGCCGGCCAGATCAGCGAGATCGCAGAACCGATGCTCACGGTCTCCGTGCTGACGCCCAGCGCGTACACGGGCGCGGTCATGGACCTGTGCCAGTCGCGCCGAGGCTCGATGACCTCCATGGACTACCTGTCGCCCGAGCGTGTGGAGCTGCGCTACGAGTTGCCGCTTGCCGAGGTCGTGACCGACTTCTTCGATCAGCTCAAGAGCCGGACCCAGGGATACGCCAGCCTCGACTACGACCACGCGGGCTACCGCGCCGAGCGCCTGGTGCGGGTGGACATACTGCTCAACGGCGAGCCGGTGGACGCGTTCTCGGCGATCTGCCATCGCGACAGCGCGTATCCCTACGGCAAGGCCATCACGGCGAAGCTGGCCGAGCTCATCCCGCGCCAGCTGTTCGATGTGCCGATCCAAGCCGCCATCGGCGGGCGGATCATCGCCCGCGAGACGGTGAAGGCCAAGCGCAAGGACGTGCTGTCGAAGTGCTATGGCGGCGACATCACCCGCAAGCGCAAGCTGCTCGAGCGGCAGAAGGAAGGCAAGAAGCGGATGAAGGCGATCGGGCGCGTGGAGGTGCCCAACGAGGCCTTCGTGTCCGCCCTGCGCTTGGATTCGTGAGTTGCGCCCGCTGCGGAGGCGGCAGGGAATTCCGCGACCAGCGATCCGGCAGGTCGCAACGTCGCAGAATTCCCTGCCGCCTCCGCAGCTATTCCCCCCGTTTGCCAGATGGGGCATCGGTAGCATCGCGAGGCAAGCTGCCGGGGTCGGCCCAGGATTGGCGGCGGAGGAGTGATGGACCAGCGCAGAGCCACGGTGCTGCAGGCGGTAGTCGAGAACTTCATCGAGAGCGCGCAGCCGGTCGGATCGGCGGCTGTGCTCGAGCTGACCCGCCTCGATGTGTCGCCTGCGACCGTCCGCAACGATCTCGCAGCGCTCGAAGCCGGCGGCTACCTGATGCAGCCCCACACCAGCGCCGGTCGGGTGCCGACCGAGGCGGGCTACAGGCACTTCGTGGACGGCCTCGGGCCGGGCTCGCTGGACAACACTGAGGTCCGGCAGGTGCGGGCGTTCTTCGCTCACGCCCAGGGGCAGATCGAGGAATTGCTCTCCGACACCAGCCGGTTGCTGTCCGACCTGACCGAGTACGCGGCGATGGTCGTCGCTCCCCGGAATGATCGGGACAGCATCCGGTCGGCCCAGCTGGTGGACCTGGGCGGCGGCCGCCTGCTCGTCGTCCTGGTGATGTCATCGGGCGCCGTGGAGCGCACCTACGTCGATGTGTACAACGACCGGGAGCTGGCGGATGCGGCCCAAGGACCGGCCGCGGGGGCGGCCTCGGCGATCTTGGCCGAGGCGCTGGTTGGGCGCACCCGATCGCAGCCGCCGACCGTTCCGGCGACCGGCGATGCGGCGACGGATGCGCTGGTGTCGGCGGCGCTGGCCGCGCTGGCCGACGATCAGTCCCATCCCAGCGAGCTCTACGTGGGCGGGACTGCCAAGATCACCGAGCAGTTCGAAGCCGTGTCATCGCTTCGCTCGGTGCTGTCGGTGCTGGAAGAGCAGCTGATGGTGGTGACGCTGCTGCGCAGCCTCGTCGATCGCGGTCTCAGCGTGGCCATCGGGTCCGAGACCGGCATGAAGCCGCTGGCGGAGTGCTCGGTCGTGGTGGCGCCCTACGAGGTCGACGGCCGCGCTGTCGGCAGCGTGGGACTGCTGGGCCCGACGCGGATGGACTACTCGAAGGCGTTGGCAGCAGTGCACACGGTGAGCCGGCGGCTGTCGGACTCGCTCGGCGAAGGCGACGGCGCGCATGCGCCGGCAGGTCCCCGCTCCCAGACGTAGAACTGCCACAGATGCCTGCCGACTACTACGAGCTGCTCGACGTGAGCCGCGATGTCAGCGAGGGCGACCTCAAGCGCGCATACCGGCGCAAGGCCCGAGAGCATCATCCCGACGCGAACCCCGGCGACGCGCAGGCCGAGGCGCGCTTCAAGGAGATCAGCGAGGCGTATGCCGTGCTCTCTGATCCCGAAGCGCGAGCGAGGTACGACCGCTTCGGGCATGACGGTCTGCGTGGCGGCATGGGCGGCCCGGCATTCGACTTCGATCTCAGCGACATTTTCGAGTCGTTCTTCGGGGGGAACCCCTTCGGCGGGGGTCGATCCCGCCGCCCGTCAGGACCGCCGCGTGGTGACGATCACGAAACAGTCGTCGACCTGGACTTCGCCGAGGCCGTCTTCGGCGTCGACCGGCCGATCGATGTGCGAACCCTGGTGTCGTGCGACGACTGCGGCGGTTCGGGCGCTGCAGAGGGCACGTCACCGACGGTGTGCGGAGCCTGCGAGGGCCTAGGGCAGGTGCGCCAGGTGCGCCAGAGCCTGTTGGGCCAGATGGTCACCGCAGCGCCGTGCTCGCGGTGCCGCGGCATTGGCGAGGAGATTGCCGACCCGTGCAGAACCTGCCGCGGCGAAGGCCGCCGGGCCGAACATGTCTCGCTCGTGGTGCGGGTGCCGCCTGGCGTGGACTCCGGCGCCACGCTTCGCCTGAGCGGCCGCGGATCTGTGGGACCCCGCGGGGGACCTGCCGGCGACCTCTACGTGCACCTGCGCGTCGCCGAATCCGATGCCTTCGTGCGCCAGGGCGACAGCCTGGTGGCGGAGCTGCCGGTCACGATGCTGCAAGCTGCCCTGGGAGCGACGGTGACGTTCGACACGCTGGACGGGCCCCAGGAACTGGCGGTGAAGGCGGGCACCCAGCCCAACGAAACGATCCGGCTGAGCGGGCTGGGCGTCCCGCGCGCCAATGGGCGCGGGCGCGGCGACCTGCATGTGGTGGTGCGGGTTGACATCCCCAGAAAACTCTCGAAGTCCGAGGCGGCCAAGCTGGCCGAGGTTGCCGCTGAGCGCGGTGAGCACACCGACGGCGGACCCGACGCCCGGCGCCAACGCCAGCGGCGAAGCAAGCACTGACATGGCCAGCAACCGCCGGCACGTCGATGCGCTGGTGGGGGAGCGCCTGCGTGCAGCCCGCAAGTACCGGCGCCTGACGCTGAGCGATGTCGAGGCGTTGTCCGGCGGTGAGTTCAAGACGTCAGTGCTCGGGGCGTACGAACGCGGCGAACGGGGCGTGGCGGTGAATCGCTTGCTGCGCTTGGCGGAGCTGTACGGCGTGGCCCCCGCCGAGCTGCTGCCGAGCGGCGATCGCGCTGGCGATCAGGGCCATGCGCTGTCGCAGCGCTACCCGCCTGATTCGGTGCTGTGACTGGCGCAGACCACACGTTGCCGGCATTCGGCGTCTATTGCCACATCCCGTTCTGCACGCACCGGTGCGATTACTGCGCGTTCGCGACGTGGACCGATCGCAGCGAGCTCATCGGGGACTACATGGCGAGCTGTCGCAGGCAGGCCCAGGACCTGGCGGCCGACATGCCACCGGCGACGTCGGTGTTCTTCGGCGGCGGAACACCGAACCTGGTGCAGCCGTCGCTGCTGGGCGACGTGCTGGCGGAGCTGCGGCTGGCCCGCGGGGCCGAGGTCACGGTGGAGTGCAATCCGGATCTGGTCACACCCGAGCAGATGCAGCAGTACCGGGCGCTGGGAGTCAATCGCATCAGCCTCGGCGTGCAGTCGATGGCTTCGGCCGTGCTCGACGCGCTGGGCCGCCGTCATGACCCCCAGATGGTCGGGGCGTCAGTCACCGCAGTCCGTCAGGCGGGCATCGACCAGCTCAACCTGGACCTGATCTACGGCGCTGTTGCCGAATCGCTGGCTGACTGGAAGCGCACGCTGGCCGACGCCATCGATCTGGCGCCTGATCATCTGAGCGTGTACGGGCTGACCCCAGAGCCCGGCACAGCGCTCGGCGACGACCTGTCCCGGCATCCCGACGATGACGACATGGCCGACAAGTACCTGCTCGCAGACGAGCTGCTCGCGGGCGCCGGCTACGAGATGTACGAGATCTCCAATTGGGCTCGAGCCGGCGCCCAGTGCCGGCACAACCTGCTGTATTGGCAGCAGGGCTCCTATGCTGGCCTCGGCTGCGCCGCGCACAGCCATCGCAATGGCCGCCGCTTCTGGAGCGTTCGCACGCCGGAGCGATTCATTGCGGCGATATCGACGGGCGCATCGCCCGTGGCCGGCAGCGAGGAGTTGGGACCGGACGAGCGCCGCATCGAAGCCTTGCAGCTCGCACTGCGCACCTCCGCCGGCGTCCCCGCCGGTGCCTTGCCTGACGACGTGCAGCATCTGCTGGAACCGGCCGGGCCGGGCCACCTCAGGCTGACCGTTCATGGGCGTCTGCTCGCCAACGAGGTGGCACTCCGGCTCATGCACTCAACCGGACAGCTGGATGCGCCCGATCGCTTCTGCAGCCACAGGGCGGCTCGAGCGCCCGTCGACGTTGCCGATCAAGCCGATGATCCGCCGGGCTGAGCCCTCCACGGTCACACGCACTGCCGCAGGTCCCGCTGCGCTGACGGTTGCTGAGACGGATCCGGGCTCGAACACCGCCGACAGCCGCTCCTGTGCCATCCGCTGGCTCCAGGGGCTCAGCCGTCGAAGCCGGGAGGGGTCGACACGGTAGGGCCCACGATGGCGAAGCGAGGACTCGTCGAGGGCGAGTGAGGCGAGGTCGTTGGCGAGCGATGATGCTGCCGCCTCGGCCTCGCGCTGCGCCAGGAACGCAGCAGTGCTGTCAACGGCGACGCTCGCCAGCAGTGCGACTATCAGTACGCCAGCCGGCACGAGCAGCAGCGCCGAACCGCGGTCACGGTCCACAGGGCGCCCGCCCGTCGAGACCGTGCCGGTACGGATCGACGATCTCGCTGGCTCGGGCGCCGACCGTCACCGGCGACCAGCCGCCGCCGAGCAGTGTCAACTGCGGGACGTCTCGCGTGGCCTCGAAGGTCACTCGCTCGCAGCGGCGCAACCGGGTCGCGCCGACCGGCTCAACTGATGCCGCGCCGCTCAACCGGTAGCCGGACATAGCCCGAGAACCTGCGCCGATAGCGGCTTCGACGGCATCTGCAGCGCGGGGCCCGCGATGTTCGACAAAGGCCCGCGCGGCCTCGCGGGCCCCAGCGACTGCGGCGATTTTCGCGTCGAGCGCTGCGGTCGCCTGGGCGAGCATCAAGGTGCCCCCGACAAAAACGAGCACGACGAACGGCAGCACTTCGGCTCCCGCGGCGCCGGAGGAATCTCGACGGGGGCGGTTCACGATGAGCTGCCCCAGGGTGAACCGGCAAAGCGAGCCAGCTCGCGCCGGACCTCGAACCGGCGCTCGATGTTGCGCTGGCCGATCACAGCGGAGGTGTCCATCAGCACACTCGGCGGCCTCGCTGCCAGTTCCAATGCGACGGTGTCGTCCGTGGTGTTCCAGCGAAGCACCTCGATCTCGACCGCGGTGCCGATACGCGAGCGCAGCCAACGCTCGGCGTCGGCGATCGCGGCGGGACTGCCGCCGCCGAAAGCCGCCCGACGCGTCGCGTCGTGACCGACGGCGGTGAGGACCGATGCGCTGTAGAGATGCACCGCGACCTGCACCGCCAGCATCAGGAACGTCAGGAAGGCCATGACCGCCCACGGCAGCGCGACAAGACCGGCACCGCGGTCGTCACGGAGCATGGCCGCGTGCCGGCGGGTCACTTGCCGATCTTCGCGATCTCAGAATTCGTCGTTTCCTCGGCGTTCTCCCAGAGCGTCTTGAAGCCGACCCACATGAGGGCGCCGAGCGACGCGATGATCAACACGGCGATGGCAGCAGAGATGACTCCTTCGCCGCGCTCATTCCGCCCCGAGCTCTCCGGGGCGACGCGTGGCATTCGCAGGCCCTGCCGTCTGTTCGGTGCACCGACACCGGCTCCGGCGATGAGGGCGCCGAACAGGGCGAGCAGTGCGGCTATGGAGGCGATGTACATGGGGTGTCCTTTCGGCAGATGACGGTCATGGGTCCGGGAGGGCTCGTGTTCACAGCGCCGCATACCCGCTCAGGGCATCGCTGAACGGGATCGCCAGCAGGACGCATCCGGGCACCAGCGCTGCCACGGTGACCGGAATCCACACCTGCTCGCTTCGACGCTCGATGTGGGCGATGAGGCGCCGGTGCGCTTCCATCCGGGCGGTGCGGGCCTCATCAGACACCAACGCGGCGACATCGGTGGTGTCCTCGTGCAACGTGAGGACACCGACGAACCTGTGAATCTCGGCTGAGCCTGCATCGTCAGCCCATTCGGCCAGCGCCACCTCGACCGTCGTGCCGCCGGCGACGCGGGCGCCGACTCGCTCCAGTCCCTCGGCGCAGATGCCGTGCCCGCGTCGAGCAGCGGCATCCAGGGCGCTGCTCAGCGACATGCCGCTTGCGAGCAGCATGCCGATCTGCTCTGCCACGATCGGCAGCTCTTCGACGATCTGTGCCCGCCGCGAGGCAATCGATCGCTCGAGGCCGTGCGCGCAGGCACCGTAGACAGCGGCGGCCACAGCAAAGGCGCCGGCAAGCGCGAGCACAGGTTTCACGCCGGCGGCGGTGAGCGCCACGCCCGAAGCGGCGAGCCCTGCGACCACGCCGCCGAGTTGCCGTACGCGGAACCCGAATGGGGATTGGGAGACTCCGGCGTGTGACAGTCGCGCAGCGAGCTCGGCGTCGGCGTCGGCCAGCGTCGCAATGCGCTGTGCGAGAGCGGCGAGCGGCATCACTGCAGGAACACTCGCTGCCGCATCGGGACGGCCATGATCCGCCCGGCCCACAGCCAGCAGCCGGTCACCGCGAGCACGCTGAACGCCACCAGCAGCTGACCGTCTGCGGACTCGTAGGCCTGCCGGCCCCGCCCGATGCTCAGACCGATCACCGCCATGAACGCGGGCACCAGCGCCACGAAGCTGCGTGCGAACCGGGCGCCGGCCTGCTTGGCCCGGGCGTCGGAGCGGGCGGCGGCCTCGGCCTGGGCGGCCTCGGCCAACGCACGCAGTCGGGCATCGATCCGCACGCCGCCGATCTGGTGTGCTGCCAGCAGCGTCTCGCACACAGCGTCTGCGGTCGGGTCCGCGAGCGATGCCTTGAGAACACGCAGGGAGGCTTCGAAGTCGGTACTCAACGACCAGGTGCGCGCCGCATCGGAGAATCCCGGGCGCATGCCTGCGGGCGCATGAATTCCCGCAGCGAACAGTGCAGCGGGGATCGACTGACCCCGGTGTGCCACCAGCACGCGGATCTCTGCCAGCAATCGGGGCCATGCCCGCCAGGTGTCCCTAGCGCGAAGACGCTGCCGCTGTGTGGCAGCGCACAGCGGCGCTGCCCCGCCGAGCACGGCGACGAGGATGGGTGCAACGCCGCCGCCGAACAGCGCCCAGGCACCGGTCCATCCCGCAGCCGCGGCAGCGACTCCAGCCAGCGCGGTGCGCAGGGTCTGTGCCGGCGCTCGGAGCTGTGTCGTCGCTGCTCTGGGCATCCGCCGGGTCCCGGATACTGCGTCGCGACCGGGGGTGGAGATCAGCCACACACCCACTGCACCTGCGGCGATGAACGCGAAGCCGGTCATGTCGGCGAACCGGTCCGAACGCCGCCCCGGGCCTCGCCGCCCGGTTCAGCCTCGCCAGGCCCGGGCATCGCCAACCCGGCAGCGGCGAACCGTGACGCCACCCGCCGGGACATGTGCGGGGCCCTCACCGGCGACTCGCCGTCGCCTGCAGGCGCGAAGAGCGTGGTGACCTCGAACGAAACGGCGCCGTCGCGCTCGGGCTCTTCTACTGCCACGACCTCGGTGACCTCCACACCGGCCAGGCTCCGGCGCAGGTGCACCACGACGTCGATCGACTCGGCCACGAGCTGCGTGATGGCCGCGACGGGCATGTCGCGCACGTCAGGAGCGAGCTGGCACATGAGCCGCAGCCGGCCGAGCGCCTGACGTGCCGATCCTGCGTGAATGGTCGCGTAGCCGGTGACACCGCTGGACAGCGTCAGCAGCAAGGGGACTGCCTCGCGGTCACGGACCTCGCCCACGATGGCGACATCCGGTGCCATCCGCAGGAAACCGGCCACCAGGCGCCGCAAGTCGACGGGAGCTCGCTCGGTGCGACCTGGCCGGGTCTGCATTCCCGCCACGTTCGGAAGCGGGATGTCGAGCTCGAACACCTCCTCGGCCGTCACCACCCGCAGGCGCGGATCGAGTTCGGCTGTGCAGCATCCCAGCAGCGTGGTCTTGCCGCTGCCGGGAGCGCCCGCGAACAGGATCGACAGCCGGGCGCGCACCGCAGCGCTCAGAAAGTCGGCGATCTCGCTCGTCAGGCTTCCCATGGCGGCCAAATCGCCCAAGCTCGAGAACGCGGTGCCAGCGAACTTGCGGATGTTGAAGATCAAGTGACCGCCGCGGCCGATGTCGGGGTGGACGATATGCAGTCGGGCGCCATCGTCGAGTTGCGCATCCTGCAATCCCTCGCTCGGATCCAGCTTGCGATGGGACGCCGTCGCATCATCGATGATCCTCGTCAGCGTGCGGCGGACGTGCTGGTCATCGTGGAATGACTCATGGTGCTGGCCGCTGGGACCCCGGTGCCGCTTGACGAAGATCTCATCAGGTGCGTTGACCATGATCTCCCAGACATCACTATCGGCCAGCAGCGCCTCGAGCGGGCCGTAGCCGAGCAGGTCGCGCACGATCCGGTCGGCGAGCGCGCCGGCGTCGTCCACCGCATGGCCGCGCTCGCCGCTCTTGAAACCGAGGTTCCAGCGCCGGATCTCCTCGTGGGCGAGCGCCGTGATCGCGTGATCTGCGCCCGGCGTGCGCGGGTCCATGCCGCTGTGGCGGGCGCGTTCGGACACCGACCGTTCGATCTCGGCGAGAATCGCTGCGTCGTTCATGAGGTCGCCGGCGGCACGGCCCCCCAGGGCCGGATCAAGGTGATGGCACCGGCATCGGCCGTCGCGGCGACCGCGATGGCGGCGGCGCGGTCACGTACCTGCAAGGTGACCGTGATGGTGTCCGACAGATGCTCCGCTCCCGAGATGTCATCGACATCAAGCACGAGAGCATTCGCTGCTACCAGGCCTGCTGTGAGCGGGCCGGACGCGTCCGCGAGGCGTCGACCGGCGGCGATGACATCGACTCGCTCACCGGCTGCGACCAGCCCGTTGAGCGCGCCGGGACGGTTGAGCTCGACGGCGATGGCATAGCCCGTTTCTCGGCCGCGAATCGATTGATGCGAGCCGATGTCACCCCGGGTCAGCAGTTCTCCGGCGTGAATGGCGTCGACCACCAGGCCGCCGACGACCTCGTCGCCGCTGCCGAAGACGGTCGCTGAGACCTCGGCCGGCAAGCGAATCGACACGAGGGCGACATCCGCTGCTTCGATCACCCTGCCCGGCGCGAGGCGAGTCCTTGCGACGAGGTAGCTGGTCTCGGGCGCTGCCGCCGACTGCTCGAATGCCCACCACAGGCCGAGCGCAGCGACACCGCACAGGACACTGCCCGCCATGATCCGGGGGCGGAGCGACGATCGGACGGCGCCAGCGGAGCGACGTGTCGCAGATGCCGGCGGCAGAGGCCGGTGATCGGTTGACGGCAGCGAGTCTGCGGGCACGTTGCAGACTCCATCACTTCTGAGTGAAACAATCAAATAGTTATTGAAAATACAGAACAATTATTCAATAGGTCGAATAGATACGGCGATATAGCGCGCGATACCAATGATCGATGTCGTAGTGCACGCTGTCCGGCGGTTCGCGCAGTAGCGTTAATCCACAGGGATCGACCATGTCCCTTGAGCGCCAACAGCCGACCGACTGCGAGGTGCACCGATGCCCGAGGAGCAGACCGACTCAGGCGCCAGCGATGCAACTGGTGAAGAGCAGCACCAGGCTCCATACGACGAGATCATTTGGCTGTCCACGCTGAAGGCAGCGAACCGCATGGGCATCACCACCCGGACGCTGTATCGGTTCATCGACCGGGGTGACCTGCCCGCATACCGGTTCGGGCGTGTCATCCGGCTGCGGCTCGACGACGTGGACAGGTTCATCGAGCGCAGCAAGGTTGAACCGGGAAGTCTCGAGCACCTCTACCCCGAAGCACGCCCGGACGATCCCGATGAGGACGACGACCTCGGCGAAGACGGCGAAGAATCCGGGTAGGTCGACGGCGGTTGAGCAACGAGCAGAACCCACCCGCTGACGCTGGCGCGCCAGGGGGCGTGTGGAGCACGATCAGCCCGCGCTTCGGCGTTCACCCGGACTGGCGCACCGCTGCGAGCCGAAAGCGCTGGCCTGGGGGTCTCGCGCTGTTGTTCGTCCTTGGCCTCGGCGGCTCGCTGGTGCTGCTCGCGGCGTCGCTGCTTGCGGCGAGAACCGGCTACGACAACACCCCCATCGTCGAGTTGCTCGATCGGCCCGTCGTCGAACAACTGGTGCTCGTTGTGCTGTTCGCCCCGCTGATCGAGGAGCTCGTGTTCCGGCTTGCGCTGGCCGCCCGCCTGCGCCTCGGCGTGCTCGCAGCCGCTGCGGCATTCGGACTCGTGAACTTCGCCGGCGGCGACGGTCCCGTCATGGTCGTCGCAGCTGTCTTCGCTCTCATCGTGCTGCTGTCGGGCGCCCTGTGGATCCAATCGCTCGTCGCCGGGGTGACACGGCCCGAAGCCGGCGGCGAGCCCGGCGCGGGGCCTCCGGCATGGCGCGACAGCGTTGCGCGCTGGTGGGAGGCTCACCCGCGCTGGCCGGTGTGGTGCTCGATCGCCGCGTTCGGCACCGTGCACCTCGCCAACTACGACGTCGCCTGGTCCGTCGCTGCGGTCGTCGTGGCGCCCCTGGTGGTCAGCCCGCAGATCTGGTTGGGTCTCATGTTCACCATCGCACGGGTGCGGTACGGATGGTGGGCGGGTCTGGTGCTGCACGCGTTCCACAACCTCGCGGTCTGGAGCGTGACCACCGCTGCCGGCTGAACGAGTAATTCCCGGGTTCGCCGCGGGACCCATCGGTACCCTTGCAGCCCGAGCGGGATTCCGGCATCAGTGAGCTTGCAGATCTTCGACACGATGACACGGCGCAAGACCGCCTTCGTCCCGCGAACGCCGGGCGCGATCTCGATGTATGTCTGCGGGCCGACGGTGTACGACGTGCCGCATCTCGGCCATGGCCGCACCGCCCTGACCTATGACGTGATCCGGCGGTACTTGGAGTGGGCAGGGTTTGACGTCACGGTCGCATCGAATGTCACCGACATCGACGACAGGATCGTGGAACGTGCCCAGCGGGAACAGCGCGCCGAGGCCGATGTCGCTGCCGAGTTCACCGTCGCCTATGACGAGCAGATGGATCGGCTCGGCGTGTTGCGACCTCATTCACGGCCCCATGCCACGCACTTCATCTCCCAGATGGTCGACGTGATCGCTGAGTTGCTGTCGATCGGCGCTGCTTACGAGGTGGCGGGCAAGGGCGTCTACTTCGCTGTGGGGTCAGCCCCCGGTTACGGCACGTTGGCGGGCCGGACCTTGGAACAGCTCAACGCGGATGCCGGTGCCCGCATCGATGTCGACCCTGACAAACGCTCACCGCTGGACTTTGCACTCTGGAAGGCCGCTCGGCCGGGAGAGCCGCGCTGGGATACACCGTGGGGGGAGGGCCGGCCCGGCTGGCACACCGAGTGCGTGGCGATGTCGCTCAGCGCGCTCGGCCCAGGTTTCGACATCCACGGCGGCGGGGACGACTTGATCTTCCCCCATCACCAGAACGAGTGGGCCCAGGTGACCGCCACGGGCGAAGCGTTTGCCCGCTACTGGGTCCACAGCGCCATGGTGAACGTGGGCAGCCAGAAGATGGCCAAGTCGCTGGGCAACTACACCCGGCTCGCTGACGCGATCGACGCGGCGGGCGCCCGCGCCGTGCGCCTGCTGGTGCTGCAGACCCACTACCGGCGAGCGATGGAGATGGGACCCGACGCGCTCGACGCGGCACGCAGCGCGATCGGTCGGCTCGATGCGTTCGCTCGCCGGGTCGCTCACGCAGACATAGCGCCCGATGCCCACGCTGGAGTGCGGCGGCCGGACATCGAGCGCGGGACCGTCCCGGAGGTGGATACCGATGCCGTGGCGGCATTCGCTGCTGCAATGGACGACGATTTCTCCACACCGACTGCACTCGACGTCATCTTCCGGCTCGTGCGCAGTGCGAACGCTTCGCTCGACGGCGCAGCTCCGGGCGAGGCTGCACGCTCTGGCCGCACCGCCTTGCACCTGCTCAACGTGCTCGGGCTCTCCTGCGGCGACGAAGGCGACGACCATCTGGCCGACGATGGGCTCTCTGACGCCGAGGTGGATGCGCTGCTGGCACAGCGGGCAGCAGCGCGATCGGCTCGGGACTTCGGCACTGCAGACCGCATTCGAGACGAACTGGCGACTGCGGGCATTGTTGTCTCCGACAGTCCCGCGGGCGCCACCTGGCATCGCGGCTGAGTGCCCAGGGCCTCTCAGCCGGCGCCCGTTCGTTTCAGCCAGTCGTCGATGAGCCAGCCCGCGATGGACATGCCGCCACGCGGGCACGGAGGCAGGCTGTCGGCGGTGTACCAACCGGCTTCGACGATCTCGGTGGGGTCGATCTCGATCTCGCCGTCCTGCCACTCGCAGGTGAAACCGCACATCAGCGAATGGGGGAAGGGCCACGGCTGGCTTCCGAAGTAGCGGACGTTGTCGACCGTGATCTGGACTTCCTCGTACACCTCGCGCAGCACGGCATCCTCGAGGCTCTCGCCGGGCTCGACGAATCCCGCGAGGGCGCTGTAGAAGCGGCCGGGAAACTGCCGGCCCCACGCGAGCAGCACCTCGGGACCGCGTTCGACCAGCACGATCATGGCCGGGCTGAGCCGCGGAAAGGCCATGTGCCCGCACTCGCCGCAGACTCTCGCGCGATCAGAGGGATTGGTGCTCGTCAGGCTCCCGCAACGTCCGCAATAGCGATGGGTTCGCTCGAACTCCACGATCTGCGCGGCTCGGCCGGCGATCTGCCAGTGCTCGTCGGGAATGCGGCCATAGAGCTTTCGCAGCGGCACCGGTTCCAGATCGCCTTCGTCGAGCGGCGGTGCTTCGACAGGATCCATGTCGACGGCCCAGACGCCGGCACCGTCGAGCACGCCGAGAAATGCCGCATCAGGCGAACCGTCCCCGACAGGCGCCGTGGCGCCGGCGCACAGGCCGCCGCCCGGCACGGTGAATACTGCGCCGGAGCGGATGGGAATCCACACCCGCGAACTGTCATCCAGATCGGCAGGCGGCTGGGTGAGGACGGTGAACACTCAGAGCCGCCGGATCACCGTCACCACCTTGCCGAAGATGGTGACTTCGTTGGCGGGGCGGACGATCGGACGATGGTCTGCATTGGCAGGTTCGAGCACGACGTGATCGTCGGCGCGCCGGTAGCGCTTGACGGTGCCTTCTTCGCCGTCGATGCCAGCAACGACGATGTCGCCTGATTCTGCCTCTGGCTGGTGGCGTGCCACGACGTAGTCGCGGTCCCATATGCCGGCCTCGATCATCGAGTCGCCGCGCACCCGCAGCATGAAGAGTTCGCCGTTGCCCGTGAAGTCGGCTGGCAGCGGCAACAGTTCCTCTACGTTCTGCTGGGCCAGCACCTCGGTGCCAGCCGCGACGTCCCCGATCAGCGGCACGTGACGGGTCGGCCGTCGCTCGCCCTTCACCCCCGTCTGCCAGTCGAAGTTGACAATGAGTGCCCTGGGCCGGGAAGGATCGCGCCGGATCCACCCATCGGCCTCAAGCGACCGCAAGTGGCGATGCACGGTCGCCGGCGAGCTGAGGTTGACCTGTTCGCCAATCTCGCGCACCGATGGGGGATAGCCGCGCTCACGCTGCGTCTCGTCGATGAATTCGAGCATGTCGCGCTGGCGCGGATTGAGATGCGCGACCCGCTGGTCTGCGGCGCTGGTTGCGTTCACGGCGAACCTTTCGTGTCGGTTGCCTCACGCCGGACAACCGCTGTCCGGCGCCGGCTAGAGGCATGATTGCTGAGACAGAACTCTCGTTCCAACGGATACACTAGCAACAGATGTTCGATACAGCGCGCATTTGTTCGAAGCGCTATGACCGAGAGCGGGTCCACCGCACGAAGAGCACGTCATCATGGGCGATGACGTGGTCTAGCGCGTACGCGCGTGATGGTGTCGCCAGCGAGCCGTCGACCGGTCCAGCTGCGATGCGCGGTGCGTGGGCGCCCACCGTCAGCGGCGCGTGCGTCAGGTTCACCTCGTCCACCAGATCGGCCGCCAGCAACGCGGCGTTGAGCGTCGGCCCCCCCTCGCAGAGCACGACGCGTGTTCCGAGCCGACCCAAGTGTCTCAAGGAACCGAGCAAGTCCACGGACCCTGTGCCAGCGCGCACGAGTTCTGCGCGGCCTGCCAGCCGATCGGCGGCACCGTCGTCGGCGTCATCTGTGGTCACCACCAGCGGCAGCGGCGCTGTCGACCGGCCTTGCGGCGGGCTGAACAGCGGCAAGTCCGGGTCGACGCTCAGCGATCCGCTGACCACAGCAATGCGGGCTCTAGACCGCCGAGCCGGCCGATATCGCTCGGCGTTCGCGGTGCGCGCACCCACCAGAATGACGTCAGCTTGGGCGCGCAGTGCCCCGAACATTGCCTTGTCGGGCTCGCTCGAGAGTCCCCGTGACACACCGTCAACCGCAGCGGCACCGTCGATGCTCGCAACCATGTTGAGCATCAGCCAAGGGCGATCGGCGTGCGGCACGCGCTGCGGACCGGCGGCGTGTGCTGCGTCGGTGGCCTCGGAGGGCAGGGGATACAGCCGGTGCACGCGGCGAGTCTGCCACCGTCGCATACAGCGGCCGTCCCGGGCGGCGGCAGTCGCCCACAGGAGCTGTGGAAAACTCCGCTTGCACCATGCTGCACTTGTGCACAGGGATTTCCCCATGAAGACCCCGACATTGCCCCCTTTCCTTCCACAGGCATCCAGCCGTAGGGTCGTGGCTTCGTGGCGATGACCGAGGCGCAGCGGTCGCGGGTTGACGACCTCGATCACCGGCCTGTCGGCGCGCCGCTGCGCCTGCGCCGGCACTTCACCGCGGCGGGCACCCATCCCTACGACACCGTGCGGTGGGAGCGCTTCGATGCGTCGATCACCAACGCGGTCGACGGGTCGGTTGCGTTCTCGCAGCCTCACGTCGAGTTTCCCGCCGACTGGAGCCCCACCGCGGTCAACATCGTCGCCCAGAAGTACTTCCGGGGCACGCTCGGCACGCCGGAACGGGAGCATTCGCTGCGCCAGGTCATCGACCGCGTGGCAGGCACAATCACCCGCTGGGCGGCCGGCGACGGCTACTTCGAATCACCGGAGGAAGAGGCGACCTTCTCAGCAGAGCTGGCGTGGCTGCTGGTTCATCAGCGGGTGGCCTTCAACAGCCCGGTGTGGTTCAACATCGGCGTGCAGGGCGTGCCTCAGCAGGCGTCGGCGTGCTTCATCCTCGCTGTCGACGACGAGATGGAATCGATTTTGGAGTGGTACGTCACCGAGGGCCGCATCTTCAAGGGCGGCTCGGGTGCCGGGGTGAACCTTTCGGCGCTGCGGGCATCGTGCGAGCCGCTGTCGGGCGGCGGAACGGCGAGCGGCCCAGTCAGCTTCATGCGCGGCGCCGATGCGTCGGCGGGCACGATTCGCAGCGGCGGCAAGACTCGCCGCGCCGCCAAGATGGTGCTGCTCGACGCTGACCACCCCGATATCGAGGCCTTCGTGTGGTGCAAGGCGCGAGAGGAGCGCAAGGCGCGGGCCCTCGCCGCCGCGGGCTTCGACATGGATCTCGACGGCGCCGACTCGTTCTCGGTGCAATACCAGAACGCCAACAATTCAGTCCGGCTGCCCGATGAGTTCATGGAAGCAGTGGCGGCCGACAGCACATGGGAACTGCGGACGCGCACGAGCGGCGAGGTCACGTCGGTCATGCGCGCACGCGATCTCCTCGGCCAGATCGCCCAGGCGGCGTGGGAATGCGCTGACCCCGGCGTGCAGTTCTCGACCACGATCAACAACTGGCACACGGCGCCCGATCATGGCCCCATCAGCGCAAGCAATCCGTGCAGCGAATACGTCCACCTCGACAACTCGGCCTGCAACCTGGCGAGCGTCAACCTGCTGCCCTTCTTCACCGATCACGCAGCTGACGGCGGCGATGGCCACTTCGACATAGAGGGCTTCCGCCAAGCGGTGCGCATCACGTTCATCGCTCAGGACGTGCTGGTGAGCCACGCCGACTACCCGACGGCCCAGATCGGCAACACCTCCCGAAGCTTCCGCCAGCTCGGCCTCGGCTTCACGAACCTGGGGGCGCTGCTGATGGCAGCGGGCGTTCCGTATGACTCACCCCAGGCACGAGCGCTTGCGGCATCGCTCACCGGCCTCATGTGCGGTGAGGCGTATGCCACTTCAGCCGATCTGGCCGAGCGGCTCGGACCCTTCGATGGCTTCGGCACGAACGCGGCGGCGATGCGCGGGGTTCTGGGTATGCACCGAGGCTCGCTGGAGGCCATCGAGGGCTGTCCGGAGCCAGCAGGCGCCGGCGCAGACATGCCCCAGCATGCCGGTCCTGCAGGCCTGCATGCGCTGACCGAGGATCTGCGTGCGGCTGCACGTGCTCGCTGGGATCATGCCGTGTCCGGCTGCGAGTCTCATGGCGTCCGGAACGCCCAAGCCACCGTGATCGCTCCGACGGGGACGATCTCGTTCATGATGGACTGCGACACCACCGGCATCGAGCCCGATCTGGGCTTGGTGAAGCACAAGAAGCTGGTCGGCGGCGGTGACCTGCGCATCGTGAACTCCACGGTTCCCGTCGCTCTCGGTCGGCTCGGATACTCGCTCTCGGAGATCGCCGACATCGAGGCGCACATTCTCGCCACCGGCCACATCGCGGGTGCGCCGCACATGGCCGATGCTCACCGAGCGGTGTTCGCCTGCTCGATCGGCGACGGCGCCATCTCGCCGCACGGCCATATCGCGATGATGGCTGCCTGCCAGCCCTTTGTCTCCGGTGCGATCTCGAAGACGGTCAACCTCGCCGAATCGGCGACGGTCGCCGACATCGAGGACCTGATCGTCGAATCATGGCGGCTGGGGCTCAAGGCGGTGGCGATCTATCGCGACAACTGCAAGGTGAGCCAGCCGCTGTCGGTCGGACCGGCGACAGCAGCCCCCCTCGCACAGGAAACGGGCGCATCGGACGGGGCGACGGCATCCGCTGCCGCGGCGCTGCAGGGCGCCGTGGTGCCGCCGCGCAACCGGCTGCCGCGCAGCCGCCAGTCGCGCACGTTCTCTTTCCGGGTCACCGATTGCCACGGCTACATGACTGTCGGCGAGTACGAGGACGGCCGGCCCGGAGAGATCTTCCTCACCGTGGCGAAGCAGGGCTCCACGTTGGCCGGGATCATGGACGCATTCGCCATATCGGTCAGCCACGGCTTGCAGCACGGTGTGCCGCTGCGTTCCTACGTCGAGGCCTTCACGAACATGCGGTTCGAACCGGCGGGGCTCACCGACGATCCCGAGCTGCGGATTGCCACCAGCATCGTGGACTACATCTTCCGCCGGCTGGCGCTCGAATACCTGTCGTTCGACGAGCGCAGCGAGCTAGGGGTGCTCAGCGTGGACGAGCGCACCGATCCGCCGCTGCCCGGTCTCGAGAGCGCCTCAGTCGAGACCGCCATCGGCGCCGAGCCTGCGCCGGACCCGCCGTCGCGGCCTGTCGACTCGGCCGGGTACCGCGACGCTCCGCTGTGCATGACCTGCGGCGACCGTATGGTGCGTGCCGGCTCATGCTTCGCCTGCCGCTCGTGCGGCGCCACCAGCGGCTGCGGCTGAGGGTCTGGCTGCCGGCCGGCAGTCAGACAGGGCGCTCGACTTCGCAGCACCCCGGCGTGCAGGCGTCCGGGCGTGGCCCGAGACGGCCGACGGCGGGCCGTGCCGACCGCAGGCCGGCAGTCTCCTCCACCAGATCGACCAGCGCCTCGACGAACAGCGGGTGCGTGCCGACCGCGCGGGCGCGCACCATGGTGATTCCGGCGCGAGCGGCAGCCGCCCGCGCCGCAGTGTCGAGATCGACGAGCACTTCCATGTGGTCAGAAACGAAGCCGAGCGGCACCACGAGGACGGTACGGCAGCCCATCGAGCCGAGCTGGGCGAGACGGTCGTTGACGTCGGGTACCAGCCACGGCACCTGCGGCGGACCGCTGCGGGACTGGTAGACGACCTCGAACTCGCCGGTGAGGCCCGCCATGTCGGCAACGGCCTGAGCGGTATCGCTGAGCTGCGCCTCGTAGTCACACGATGCCGCCATCCGGCTCGGCAGGCTGTGCGCAGTGAACAGGGTGTGCACGTCGCGTCGCAGGCGTGCCCCGTCGAGCGCTTCGCGGACGCGCTCGGCGACAGCGCCGGCGAAGCCCGGGTGATTGCCATAGACGCGCACGCGGGACAGCTGCGGTGCGCGGGGCACGGTGCTCGCTGCCTGCGCCAGATCCTCGTGGTATTGACGGCAGCCGGAGTAGGAGCTGAACGCGGAGGTCACGATCACCGCGGCATGACGGCGGTCCTCGGCGGCCATCTGGCCGACGGTGTCTCCCAGGTACGGATGCCAGTTCCGGTTGCCCCAGTAGCACGCCAATGGTGTGCGCCGGCGAGCGAGTTCGCTCGATACAGCCGCCAGCAGGGCACGATTCTGCTCGTTGATGGGGCTGACGCCGCCGTGTCGCAGGTACTGCGCTTCGACGCGGGTGAGCCGTTCTGGGGGGATGTCGCGTCCTGCGGCCACGTTCTGCAGGAAGGGCATGACGTCATCGGGACCCTCGGGCCCGCCGAACGACAGCAGCAGCACCGAATCGATCGACATGGGTCCGAGTGCCGTTTGGGCCGGTGCCGCCCGGAAAGACTGCACCGCGATCGTCCTACGGCGCCCGTATCCGGCGGCGGGAATAGCGCCGTCGGGTTGCGCGACAAGCGCAGATGCGACCTGCTCGCGGGGTGCCGATTTCGTGCCACGACCGGCGGCCTCACCGTCGCCGACAGTGGCGAGAGGAATGACGCGGGCACGCCCGGATGCGACCAGCAACGGCACCGAGGTGAGCGCAACGATCATCGCCGTCACGATGGTCACGCGGTAGCCGGCGCCGTCGATCAGCAGTCCGGCCAGCGGCGGTCCGGCTAACCCGCCGATGCCCGCCGCGGTGTACAACGCGCCCAAGACGCCGCCGAGGCCGGCGAGCCCGAAGAGCTCTGCGGCAACTGCGGGGGACAGGGCAATGAAGCCGCCATAGCTGCATCCCATCACCAGCGCGTAGATCACGAGGACTGGGTAGTTGTCGCCGGCGAAGAACCAGATCAAGTAGCTCAGCCCCATGATCGTGAAGGAGAGCTGGTACAGCCGCATGAGCGGCAGCACAGTGCCGAGTGCCCCGAGGGCTAGCCGGCCGAGCAGCGAAGCCAAGCCGATGATGCTGATCAGCCACTGACCGCCTGGCTTGCCAAGGTCGTCGAGGTAGTCCTTGATGTAGATGATCGGAATGAACAGGCTGGCGCTCAGCAGCATCATGGAGAAATAGAGCAGCGTGTACCGCCGGTTGTGCATGAGCCGGCGCAGCGACGGCATCTCGCTCTGGGGCGGCACGTAGGGCGGCCGCCGTGCGGCGATCGCCGCCAGCATGAGCAATCCCGTCGATACGACAGCCAGCACCTGGTAGGTGTCCCGCCAGCCGTAAAGCTCGATGAGCCATTCCGCAGCCCAAGCCCCGGCGAAATGGCCCAAGCCGATCCCGGCCACCGCGACACCCAACGCTGCGGTGCGGTGACGTTCGAACCAGCCGCCGACGACGGACACCATGGGGACGTAGGCGCATGCCACGCTGATGCCTACGCCGAGCACGTACGTCGTCATCGCCAACCACAGGCTCTGGGCCAGGCTGGTGGCCCACAGGCCGGCTCCCAGTGCGACTGCTCCGGCGAGAAGCACCCGCCGGGGTCCGTAGCGATCGCCGAGGCGGCCGGTGAACACACCGAGCACGAAGTAGAGGAACGTCGGGATCGCGAAGAGCAGCGAGGCCAAGCCGGTGCCGATGCCGAACTCGTCCCGGATGGAGGCGAGGACGACCCCGAAGCTGTAGGCCACAGCAAAAACAGCGAAGGTGGCGAGCGAGGCCGACAATGCGACGGCCCATCCGGCGGCGGAATCCAACCTCTGGCCGTTTTCGGCTGGGCTCATTGCGCCGCCTCCGGCGGCTGGGACGAAGTCCTGGCCATGCTGGGTGTGGGTTGCCCTTCCAAGCACGCATGCACCGCCAGTGCGGTCACGGCGCGAACGGGCACATTACTGCCGTACCGTTGCACGGGCAGGAGCCGGCCCCACACGTGACCCTGAGCAGCGAGATGTCCACCCATACCGCCAACATCTATGCCATCGGCGACCGCGCCGTCAGCGGGCTGGCCGCCAGCGGTGCTGCTGCCGGCAGTCCCGATGTCATCGAACGTCCGGACACCCGCACGACTGAAGGCGACCACGATCGCTTCTCCCACTATGTCAACAAGACCGCCCTGACCCGCTCGGCCGTCAGCGGCGAGGCGGTCGTGGCGTTGTGCGGCAAGAAGTGGGTGCCGACACGCGACGGCGAGCGTTACCCCGTGTGCCCGGCTTGCAAGGAGATCTACGCCGCCTTGCGCTCGTGACCCTCCCGCACAGGTCGAGAATTTGGACCATGGCCGATTGTGAGACGCGACTAGCCTTGACTCCATCGTGACCGAGTCAACCGTCGGCATGCCCGATTGCCGTGTGCGCGGCACCGACACATGAGTGCTGAACCGCTGACCGCTTGCGCCGGAGCCCAGTGACCGATACCCAGGTTCGGATACACGTTCCGGGCAATCACCTGATGGTCGGCGTGCTGGGCCAACGCGACGAACACCTGCGTGTGGTGGCGGATCACTTCGCTGATGCCGACATCCACGTGCGCGGCAACGAGATCACGGTCGCTGGGCCCAGCGCACCGCTCGTCGGGCAGGTGTTCGAAGAGATGGTGCATGTCCTCGAAGCCGGCCAGCGCATCGAGCCCGAGATGCTCGACCGCGTCATCGACATGGTCGAAGCCGACGAGAGCCCGAGCGACGTGCTGTCTGCCCCGATCGTGCGCGCACCCAACGGCAGGGTGGTACGTGCCAAGAGCGCCGGCCAGAAGCGCTACGTGGAACTGATTCGCTCCAACATCGTGACGTTTGCCGTCGGGCCGGCCGGCACCGGCAAGACCTGGCTGGCGGTGGCGCTGGCCGTTGATGCGCTGATGTCCAAGTCAGTGCGGCGCATCGTGCTCACCCGGCCTGCGGTGGAGGCAGGCGAGCGGCTCGGATTCCTGCCCGGGGATCTGATGGCGAAGATCGACCCGTACCTCGCTCCGCTGTACGACTCGCTGTACGACATGCTCGATGTCGAGACCGCCGCCAAGCTGCTCGAGCGCAAGACGATCGACGTGGCACCGCTGGCATTCATGCGCGGTCGCACCTTGAACGACAGCTTCATCATCCTGGACGAGGCACAGAACACCACGCCCGAGCAGATGAAGATGTTCCTGACCAGGATCGGC
This sequence comes from Candidatus Poriferisodalis sp., assembly GCF_965208555.1. Lineage (GTDB taxonomy): Bacteria > Actinomycetota > Acidimicrobiia > Acidimicrobiales > Poriferisodalaceae > Poriferisodalis. Next base: position 3,421,213 of record NZ_OZ242342.1, read on the forward strand.
TTCGGCTCCAAGGTGGTTGTGACCGGCGACCGGACCCAGATCGACGTGCCGGGCGGCAAGAGCGGCCTCATCGATGTGGAGCAGGCACTGGACGGCATTCCCGGGCTTGCCTTTGCGCGCCTCGGCAGGCGGGACATCACCCGGCATCGCATCGTCGGCGACATCGTGGCGGCATATGACCGACGTGACGCGAAACGCAACGGCAGCGAGTGAACCGGCGGCGGAGGGACGCTCAGGAGTCCGTCGCGCCGCGCAGGCCGACGGCTGCGCCCCCCGCGTCAGCGAGCACCGCGTGCTGATCGCAGATCGTCAGGACGACGTCAGACTCGACACCCAGCGCTACCGGACCCTCGTCCGGCAGGTGCTGGAGGCCGAAGGGGTGCCACCCGGCTCGGAAACAGCGCTCACGTTTGTCGGTACCACGGAGATGGCACAGCTGAACGAAGCTCACATGGGCCATGCGGGACCGACCGATGTGCTCGCGTTCCCGTTGGATCTTGCGGCGGGGGTGACGGCGCCAGACCGTCCCGGGCCCGCCCCCGCCCTGGTCGGCGACATCGTGGTGTGTCCCGCCGTGGCTGCGGAGAATGCAGCGGCAGGTGCCGGATCTCGACCGGGCCACGACGGCAGCGTCGCGGCCGAGGTCGACCTGCTGGTGGTGCACGGGGTGCTGCACTTGCTCGGCATGGACCACGCGGAGCCTGCCGAAGCCGCTGCCATGCGCGCCCGCGAGGCGGCGCACCTGCGCAGCCTGTCGAGCGCGAGCCCGGGGAGCTGCTCGTGAACTGGGTGCTGGGCGCGCTCGCGGCGACGATCCTGCTCGTGGCGGCCATGTTCCTGCGATTGGTCGAGGCGACGTTCGTGCGTCTAGGGCGAGCCCGCGCTTCGGGCTTGGACGAATCCAACGGGAACGGTGAGCGCCACAACGGCGACCGCGACAACGGGCACGCCGGCGCTGCGCAGAAGGCCTCGCTGCAGGAACTGGTGGCGGACCGCGAGATCGTCTTGGGCCCTGTCTCGTTGCTGCGCGTCCTGGCCCAAGTGACGCTGGTGGGCGGTGTCACCTGGATTGCAGCGAGCCGTACTGGCCCGGCGGGCATCGTCGCGGCCATGGCCGTCACGGCCATCGTGCTGTTCGGCGTCACCGAAGCCATGCCCCGACGCTGGGGGGTCGAGGCCAACGACCGCATGGCCCGGGTGCTGGCACCGGTCGCTCGTGTGCTGAGCCGCACAGGACCGCTCGCCTGGGTTGCGCGGCTGCTGGCATTCCCGGCCAGGGCAGTGGGACCTGCCGCGACGCAGGGCGACAGCGGTGAGATCACCGAGGATGAGCTGGTGGCGCTGGCATCCGCCGCGGCCCAGGCCAGGCTGATCGAGGACAGCGAGGCGGAGCTGATCGGCCAGATCATGGAGCTCGGCGACACCATTGTGCGAGAGGTGATGGTGCCCCGTCCCGACATGGTCACTGTCAGCAGAAATGACAGTGTCGCGGAGGCGCTGGAGCGGGTCATCGCGTCGGGCTTCACCCGCTTGCCGGTGACCGCCGACAGCGTCGACGACTTGCAGGGAATCGTGCTGGCGAAGGACCTCGTCGCTGCCTACCTGCATGGCACCCCGTCAGACGGACCAGATTCCGGTGGTGTGGTGACGTGCGCGCAGGTGCTGCGACCGGCCACCTTTGTTCCCGAGACGAAGCGGGTCAGCGACCTGATGCGTGAGATGCAGGAGTCCAAATCGCATCTCGCCATCGCCGTTGATGAGTACGGCGGCGTGGCTGGGCTGGTCACGCTCGAGGACATCATCGAAGAGCTCGTCGGGGAGATCGCCGATGAGTACGACGCCGACGAGGCCCTGGTTCAGGTCGTCGGCGAGGACGCGTTCCAGTTCTCGGGCCGGCTGCCGGCGTCGAGACTGGCCGAGGTGCTGGAACTGCGGCTGCCCGATGGCGACTGGGACACGGTCGGCGGTCTGGTGCTGGACCGCATGGGCCATGTGCCCGAGACGGGAGAGACCACCGAGCTGGACGGCTGGTGCCTGTCGGCGGTTGAGGTGGAGGGACGGCGCATCAACCTCGTCGGCGCCCGGCGGGGCCCCGCTGCAGACAGCCCGGGATCGGCAGGCGTCGGCTCAGCGGGTTCTGCCTGAGCCTGGAGCAAGGGGTGCGCTCAGGCTTTGTGACCTTGGTCGGGCGCCCCAATGCGGGCAAGTCCACGCTGCTGAACTGCCTTGTGGGGGCAAAGGTCAGCATCACCTCCGACAAGCCCCAGACAACACGCCTGCGGGTCATGGGCGTTCGGCACCTGCCGGATGCGCAGATCGTCTTCGTGGACACGCCCGGGATCGGTAAGCCGGTCACCTCATTGGGCGAACAGCTGAATGAGACCGCCAGGACGGCGATTGCCGAGCTGGAGCCGGTCGACGTCATCTGCATGGTCATCGACGCGACCGCGCCGCTGGGCCGTGGCGATCGCCTGGTCTGGGAGTCGCTGCCTCCGGGCGTGTCCACCGTGGTCGCCGTGACCAAGTGCGACCGGGCGTCGAGAGCGCAGGTAGCGGCCCAGCTGGCGGCCGCCGGGGAGTTCGATGCCGGCGCGTACTTCCCCGTGTCGGGCACGACCGGCGACGGCACCGCTGCCCTCATCGAACATCTGGCGGCCGGCCTGAGCGAGGGCCCTGCCTATTTTCCGCCCGAGAGCGTCACCGATCTGCCCGACGCCTGGCGCATCTCCGAGGCAGTGCGCGAGCAGTTGCTGGCGCGCTTGGGCGACGAGCTGCCCTACAGCATCGCAGTGCGCGTCACCGAGTGGGAGCCCACTCGCATCCGCTGCGACATCGCCGTCGAGCGTGCATCGCAGAAGGGCATTGTCATCGGTCGAGGCGGTCGGATGCTGCGAGAGGTGGGCACGGCGGCGCGCCGTGAACTGGGCCTCGACGGCGTGTACCTGGAGCTTCGGGTGCGCGTCGAACCGGATTGGCAGCGCACGCCTGACGCCGTCGCTCGCATGCTCGCGCCCGAAGCCCCCTCACGCCCTCACGACTGACGATTCCGCTGCATCACGGAGGAGGCCGGTCAGTGCGCGCATCCTCGAAGGAACTCGATCGCCTCGGTCTGGTCGATGCTGCGACGCATGGGCGGCAGCGGATCGAGCAGGCGCGACCGGTAGCGGGCCGTGGCGAGCCGCGAGTCGAGCACCGCCACCACCCCCCGGTCTGTGGTGGTGCGGATCAGCCGTCCCACACCTTGGGCCAGCATGTCTGCGGCGTTGGGCACGTCGACGGTCATGAAGGCATCGGGACCGGCGGCCTCGCGCCGAGCTGCAGCCAGGGGCTCGTTGGGCCGTGTGAAGGGGAGCCGGTCGATGGCAAGCAGCGACAGGGCAGGCCCGGCCACATCCACGCCCTGCCAGAAGCTCATCGTGCCGCACACCACCGTCGTGGGATCGTCACCGAGCGCCTCGAGCAGCGCCGCGTTCGACAGCTCGCCGCCCTGGCGCAGCACCCGCATGCCGCTGAGACGCTCAGTGAGCGCATCCGCGGTTTCAGTGAGCGCGCGCCAGCTCGTGAACAACGCGAGCGTGCGTCCGCCCACGGCGGAGATGAGCGCCGCCAGCTCGGTGATCGCTGCGGCGCGGTAGGCCTCGTCGGTGGGGGCAGGCAGGTGCCGGGCGCAGTACAGCAGCGCGTTGGTCCGGTAGTCGAACGGGCTGCCCACCGAGAGGTACGTGTGGTCGGCGGCCGGCACGCCGAGCCGCTGGACAAAGTGCGGGCCGAGCGTCGCGCTGGTGAGCACGCATGATTGCCGGCCCCACAGCCGGCTGGCGAGCAGGTCACCGACGTCGAGCGGTGCCAGCCGGAGGCGGCCGCGGCCTTCGACCAAAATGACGGTTCCCTGCGGAGGGTCCAGCGCGACACGCAGCGCAGTCAACGACTCCGCCGCGAGCCGGGCGACGCGCAGCCGTTCCAGTTCTGCGGCTTCGTCGGTACTGCCTGACCGCAGCTCGGAGGCGAGTTCGACGACACGGCCGTCGGCGACCTCGAGCAGGCTGGCCAGATCACCGGTGATCGCGCCCAGGCGGGTGTCGCGCAGGGGACTGAGTTCATCGGCCAGACGGTCCGACATGTCAGCCACGGCATCCGCCGCCGCGCCCGCAGCACCCACGGCGCGCGCTTCGGTCGCCAGCCGCGTGAAGCCGGCAGGGGTGATCTCCAGGCCTGCGACCTGGGTGACGACCGGCTCGAGCTGGTGGGCCTCGTCGAATATGACTGCTTCGTGCGGCCCGAACAGGTATCCGTCGCCGAACAGGTCGATGCAGTACAGGTGCTGGTTGGTCACCACGATGTCGGCTCTCGCGGACCGGGCCCGGGCGTCCTCTGCAAAGCAGTTGTGCCCCTGGGGGCAGCGCTCGGCGCCGATGCACTCCGTGCTGCTCACCGACACCGACGACCACACGTGCCCGTCGGGCGCGACGGCCAGCTCCGAACGGTCGCCGGTACGCGTTCGGGGCGCCCACTCCCCGATGTGCGCGAGCTGGCGCTGTCGGGCCAGCTCGGCGGGCGAGGCAGGACCGCCCGCCATATCGAGCCGCTGCTGGGCATGCTCGCCGAAACGGTGGCGGCAGAGGTAGTTGTTGCGTCCCTTCAGGACTTCCCATCGCACGGGGCGTCCGAGCACCCTGGCCATTCCGGCCGCCACCAGCGGAAGGTCCTTGCCCACGAGCTGATCCTGCAACGCCAGGGTCGCTGTGGCGATCACGACCCGCTTGCCGGCCGCAGCCGCAAGCGCGGCCGGCACCAGGTAGGCGAGCGACTTGCCCACGCCCGTGCCGGCTTGGCACAGCAGCGTGCCCCCGCCGGCCATGGTGTCGTGCACCGCGGCTGCCATCTCGGCTTGGCCCCCTCGTTGCTCGCCGCCGCCCGGAAGCTCCGCGACCACTGCGTCGAGTGCTTCGGAAGGTACGTCGCTCATCTCTTCCGTTCTACCCTGCGCAGTGTGAAGCGAGGTGCGGGAATCGACGTGTCGCGCCTGCCGACTCATGTGGCCTGCGTGATGGACGGCAACGGACGCTGGGCCCAAGCGCGCGGGTTGCCGCGGACCGAAGGCCATGCCGCCGGCGAAGAGGCGTTGATCGACACGGTGGAGGGTGCGGCCGAGATCGGCCTGTCGTGGCTCACCGTGTACGCGTTCAGCACGGAGAACTGGCGTCGCCCGCCCTCGGAGGTGCGTTTCCTCATGGGCTTCAACGAGTCGTTGCTGGTGCGGCGCAGTCGTGAGCTGCACGAGCAGAACGTGCGGATTCGCTTTGTCGGGCGGCCCGATGCCCGCATCCCGCGCCGGGTTCGGGCGCGTATCGACGAGGCGGTCGAGCTCACCGCGGCGAATACCGGCCTCACGTTCACCGTGGCGTTCAACTACGGCGGCAGAGCCGAGATCGTCGATGCCGCAGCCGGCCTGGTGCGGGCGGGCGTCCCGGCCGACGAGATCGACGAGGCAGCGCTGGTGAAACACCTCTACGACGCCGAGATGCCCGAGGTGGATCTCATGATCCGGACCTCCGGCGAGAACCGGCTGTCGAATTTCCTGCTGTGGCAGATGGCGTACAGCGAGCTGGTGTTCACCGACACGCTGTGGCCGGACTTCCGGAGGGGGGACCTGTTCGACGCCATCTGCATCTACCAGGCGCGCGACCGGCGTTTTGGCGGCCTGAACCGCTGAAATCACACCACGAGGCTGGGGGACATCGGAGCAGATGCAGTACCGGGACCGAGGCATCGTGCTCCGCACCACCAAGCTCGGCGAGGCCGATCGGATCATCACGGTTATCACCTCGGGGCACGGCAAGGTGCGCGCGGTCGCGAAGGGCGCCCGGCGCACACGGAGCAAGCTGGCCGGCCATGTCGAACCGCTGCGGCATGTCGATCTGCAGCTCTACCGGGGGCGGGGCGAGCTGGACATCGTGACGGGCGCTGTGACGCTCGACCGCTGGCCGGCGTTGCGCTCGGACCTGGACCGGCTGGGCGTCGCCATGACGCTCGCCGAGGCGGTGGATCAGTCGGTTCACGACCGCGGCGATGACCCCGTGCCGTACCAGATGCTCACCGGAGCGCTGGCCCGTCTGGACCGGGCCCACTCTGAGATGCTGCTGCCGGCGTTCCTGTTGCGCCTGCTGACGCACGAGGGAACCGCGCCGATGCTTGACAGCTGCGTGGTGGGCACCGGTTGCGACGAGGCGCCCATCGTGGCGTTCGATCCCGCGCAGGGCGGTGTCACCTGCGCCACCCACCGGCGGGGCCGCCAGCTCTCCAGTGGCGCGCTGGAAATGCTGCGCTCGATCGTGGAAGGCCGTGTGAACGCCGTGCTCGACATCGAGCCGTGCTCCGATACCCACGAGGCGGCAGCGGTCGTCACGCGCATGTGGGAGTACCACATGGATCGCCGGCTCCGAAGCGCCGACCTGCTGGGCTAGCGCAAGATCCTGGAGCGTCCCTGGGGGCTCTCGACGCTCTCGTGCAGCCGCTTGAAGCGCTTCTCCGCCCGGGCGTCGGCCGTTGAGCGCCACCACCTCCGTCCCCGCCAGAAAGCACCGGCGAACGCCAGCAGCGCCAGCACCACCTGGGTACGGGCCAAGCCCCTGCACAGCGGATGCGGGCTCTCCGGCCGCACGTACGGCTCTCCGGTGGTACGGGTCGCGTCGACCGCCTCGTCGACTGCGTCGCGCACGCTGTCAAGGTCGACGTCGGGCGGGGCCAGGCTCAGCAGCGGCATCGAGCAGGTCCAGTCGACCTGACCCTCCTGAATGTCCTCGTACGGGCCGCCGAAGACCGGCAGCGGCATGAGCAGCACCATCATGCCGAGGAACGCACACAGAAAGACCACGGTGGTGTCGCGCAGCCGCATGACGCTGAGCCTAATGAGCGGCGCGCGGCCGGTGAAGCTCCCCAGGCCGAAAATGCCCCCGGCGCCCTCGCAGGCCGTCAGTACCCTTGCCGCCCGTGACGAGTACCGCTGGCGCCGGATCCTCCCAGCCGGGCCCCGATCCCGCGCTGTTCGACAAGATCGTCAATCTCTGCAAGCGGCGGGGCATCGTGTTCGGCTCCGCAGAGATCTACGGCGGATTCCGCAGCGCCTACGACTACGGGCCGATCGGCGCGCAGCTCTTGCGCAATGTGAAGGACGCCTGGTGGCGGTCCATGGTCCAGCTGCGAAGCGATGTGGTGGGTCTCGACGCGTCCATCCTCGGGCCGCCCCAGGTCTGGGAGGCCTCGGGCCACCTCAAGAACTTCACGGATCCGCTGGTGGACTGCACTGCGTGCAAGACCCGTCACCGTCAGGACCAGCTCGAGGACCCCGACCTGTGTCCGAACTGCGGCCGGCGCGGTACCTTCACCGAGGCCCGGGCGTTCAACCTGATGTTCCGTACGCAAGCGGGGCCAGTCGAAGGTGCGGGGGCCGAGGTGTACCTGCGGCCCGAGACTGCCCAAGGCATGTTCGTCAACTTCAAGAACATCCTTGAGACCAGCCGCAAGCGCCCGCCGTTCGGCATCGCCCAGGTGGGCAAGTCGTTCCGCAACGAGATCACGCCGGGCAACTTCGTGTTCCGCACCCGCGAGTTCGAGCAGATGGAGCTGGAGTTCTTCGTCCCGCCCGCCGAGGCTCAGCAGTGGTACGAGTTCTGGCTGGCCGAGCGGCACCAGTGGTACGTGGACTTGGGCATTCCCGCAAGCTCCCTGCGGTTGCGTCCCCACGATGATGACGAGCTCAGCCACTATTCAAGCGGGACCAGCGATGTCGAGTTCCTGTTCCCGTGGGGCTGGGGCGAGCTCGAGGGTGTGGCAAACCGCGGCGACTACGACCTGCGCCAGCATGCCGAGCACTCGGGCCAGAAGCTGGAGTACTTCGACCAGGCCAGCGGCGAACGGTACATCCCGCATGTGATCGAGCCGGCGGCAGGAGCTACGCGTGCGCTGATGGCGTTCCTGCTGGCTGCTTACCGGGAGGAGACGGTCAACGACGAGCTGCGCACGGTGTTGGGACTGCATCCACGACTGGCGCCCTACAAGGCGGCGGTGCTGCCGCTGTCGCGCAAGGAGCCGCTGACAGCACTTGCCGGCGAGGTGCTGGCCCTGTGCCAAGCGCACTGGATGTGCGACTACGACGAGACCCAGGCCATCGGGCGGCGCTACCGCCGCCAGGATGAGATCGGGACGCCTTTGTGCGTCACCGTCGACTTCGAGTCCATCGAGGATCGCTGTGTGACCGTGCGTGATCGCGATTCGATGGGCCAGGACCGGGTACCGATTGCCTCGCTAGTAGACCATCTCACCAGCCGCCTGGATCTCTAGCGGCACGAAGCGGCGACGGGCCTGCGCTTGCGGGGGTGGCGATGGCGAACTCTGAGACAGGACTGAGCGCTCGCCAGCAACAGGCCGTGGCCGAGCTGGGATTCGACGAGCTGACTGCGGCGCTGCACCCGACGTTCGCCGGCGACGCCGGCACAGTGCTGACCACCGGTCTGGCGGCATCGCCGGGCGCAGCCTCCGGCCTCGTGGCCGTCGGATCGGAGGCTGCGCTGGACCTCGCGGCGGCAGGAAACACGGTGATACTCGTCGCCACCGAGACCACTCCCGCCGATGTGGCTGCCATGGGCCTGTCTGCGGGCATCCTGACGGCTCGGGGCGGTCTGGCAAGCCATGCCGCTGTGGTGGCCCGCGGCTGGGGCATTCCGGCGGTGTGCGACGCGCGGGAGATCACGGTCGAAGCCGACAGCTTCAGCGTCGGCGATCGGCGCGTCACCAACGGGACCCCGATCTCGATCGACGGCTCCACCGGCGAAGTGACGCTCGGAGACCGGCAGGTCGCCGGGGCTGGGCGGGAACCGGGGTCGATGCTCCCGGCGGAGATCGCCGAGGTGCTCGACTGGGCAGATCGTGTCACGGCCGGCCGGTTCGCCGTGCTCGCCAATGCTGATGCTGCTGCCGATGCCTCGACGGCCAGATCGCTGGGGGCGCGAGGCATCGGGCTGTGTCGCACCGAGCACATGTTCCTGGAGCCCGATCGGCTCGAGATCGTCCAGCACGTCATCCTGAGCGGGCACGACGAGCATCTTGACGACTTGGAATCGGCACAGCGCAACGATGTCTGCGAACTGCTCGAGGCCATGGACGGTCTGCCCGTCACGATCCGGCTGCTCGATGCGCCGATGCACGAATTCCTGGCAGGAGCCGATCCTGACGTGGCGGCCGAGTGGCATGAGCACAACCCGATGCTGGGTGTACGCGGCGTGCGACTCGGATTGCTGCGCCCCGATCTCTATGAGGCGCAGGTCCGGGCCATCGCCGGGGCGGTGGCCGACCGGCGGGCAGCCGGGGGAGATCCCGACGTCGAGATCATGGTGCCGCTCGTGTCCACTGCCCGAGAGCTCGGGGCGTCGGTGAGCGCCATCCGCGCTGCGTGGACAGGCGAGCAGTCCGGGCCTGCCCCTCGGATCGGGACGATGATCGAGACACCGCGTGCCTGCCTGATCGCTGGTCAGTTCGCTCCCGAAGTGGATTTCGTCAGCTTCGGCACCAACGATCTCACCCAGATGGTCTTCGGGTTCAGCCGGGACGACACCGCGACACGTGTCATCGCGCCGTACGTCGCCGATGGCCTGCTCGAGGCGGATCCGTTCGCCTCGCTCGATCCCGACGGGGTAGGCGAGCTGATGAGCGGGGCTCTGACTAGCGGCCGTGCTGTCAATCCGCACCTGCGCGCCGGCATGTGCGGCGAGCACGGCGGCGACCCGGCGAGCGTTGCCTTCGCCGTGCACACGGGGCTGGACTACGTGTCGTGCTCGCCCTACCGGGTGCCGGTCGCGCGTCTCGCCGCCGCCCAAGCCCTGCTCGCGTAGCGTCGAGCCCAGATGAGCATCCGAGACTCCGATGTGCAGCGCGTCCGCGAGGCCACCGATCTCGTCGCGCTCATCGGCCGCAGAGTGAGCCTCAAGCGGGTCGGCAACCGTCACGTGGGACTGTGCCCGTTTCACACCGAGAAGACGCCGTCGTTCAGCGTCAACGGCACCGAGGGCTTCTACCACTGCTTCGGCTGCAAAGCCTCCGGCGATGCCATCACGTTCTTGCGCGAAACCGAGCACTTGGACTTCACCGATGCCGTCGAGCAACTGGCAGCAGCAGCCAACATCACGCTGACCTACGACGCACCCGGCGCGCAGCGCGCCAACCAGCGCCGCAAGGAACTGCTCGAACTGCTGGAGCGGGCGGCTGGCTTCTACTACGAGCGCTTGATGAGCAGTCCCGATGCGGGCGATGCGCGGGCATACCTTCGTCGGCGGGGCTACGACCGCGACACGGTGGTCAAGTGGCGTCTCGGCTACGCCCCGCCGGTATGGGACGAGCTCTGCAGGCATCTCGACGCGCCGCCCGAACAGCTCGCAGCGGCGGGGCTGGCGTACGCCGACCCGGCGTCGGACTTCTTTCGGGATCGGATCATGTTCCCGATCTGCGACGCCAGCGGCCGGGTCGTCAGCTTTGCCGGGCGCGTGCTGCCCCGATCCGATGAGCCGCCGCCCAAGGGTCCGAAGTACAAGAACACCGCCGGCACCGCGGTGTACGACAAGAGCAAGGTGCTCTACGGGCTGCATCTGGCCAAACAGGCAGCACGCAAGGCAGGCCGGATCGTGGTGTGCGAGGGCCATACGGACGTCATCGGCTGCGAGCTGGCGGGCATTGCCGAAGCCGTTGCCACCTGCGGCACAGCGCTGACTGCGCAGCACGCCGAATTGCTCTCGCGTTCCGCCAAGCGCATCGTGCTGGCGTTCGACGCAGACGCTGCGGGCCAGGCCGCCGCCGAGCGCGTGCATCAGTGGGAGCGGGAGTACGGGTTGGACATCTTCGTCGCGACGCTGCCGCCCGATTCGGATCCCGGGGACTTGGCGGCGTCCAATCCCCCAGCACTGCGTCGAGCGCTCGACGAGGCCCAGCCGTTGCACGCCTTTCGCGCCGAGCGGATCCTCGGGCGCGCCGACCTCGAGAGCCCCGCCGGGCGCGACCGCGCAGCTGACGAAGCGGCGGGAGTCTTCGCCGTCTACCCGCCGGAGATACTGCTGGACAGCGATCTGGGGCCGATCGCAGAGCGCATTCCCATGGAAGTCCAGAAGTTCCGCGAGCGCGTCGACGCAGCGAGGCGCCGTCTGGCCGAGCGGCCAGCCCGCGCAGCGCCCGGGCCGTACGACGATGCGCCGCCCCCGCCCGATCCTGGCGAGAGCTATTTCGACGACGGCGGCGGGTATCCAGACGGGAATGACGCCGGCGCGGCGTACCGCGACAGCCCCGGCGATGCCCCCGGGCCAGCACCCCGGCGGCGGCCCGCCGGCGTGCCGCGTCAGCCGAGCCCGCGCAGGCAGATCCAAGCCGACGCCGACTTGCTGGCTGCTGCCGCTGCTCCGCACGGCGATGCGCTGGGCCTCATGGTCCCCGAGCTGTTCGCAACCTCTGCCGGGCGTCAGGCGTTCTCGCTGATGACGACCGACCCAGGCTGGAACGAGCGCGCAACCGGTGCCGCTAGCGCTCCGTCAGGCGAAGACGTCGATCCCGTCGCCGACATGGTCGCCGCCGCTGCTGCGACAGGAGCGCACGTGAGCTCGGAGCTGGCCAAGGACCGCGTCGCGATGGCATGGCGGCACTTCGTCCGCGCAACGGTGGACCGTGTCAGCGCAGGGGGCGACATCCCGAGGACGCAGCTTGACCCGGAGCTTTCTGCAACGGCGCAAATGGAGTTCCGCCATCAATGCCTGCGATGGTTGCGCGAGCGCGAACCCGAGCTGCTGGATCTCGACAAGCGCATCGCAGCGGTCGAAGACCTGCGCGATTGGCTGTGCTCGCTCGGCGAAGCGAGTTCGACCGTCACAGCTGCCGAGTGAGCTGAGCTCCGGGGGTGGGGCTCGAACCCACGACAAACGGATTAACAGTCCGCTGCTCTGCCAACTGAGCTACCCCGGACCGAACGAGCAGCCAAGTGCCCGAACGTGCGGCGCAACGATACTGAGTCTGCCGGTCGGTATGGGCTTGCCTCCGGCAGCGTGTGGGCCGGGTGGGGATCGAACCCACGACCCAGCGATTATGAGTCGCCTGCTCTGACCACTGAGCTACCGGCCCGGCTGCACCGTACCGGTCCAGGATGCGATGCAGTCGCACGCGGAACGAGGTGCAGAGTCGAGTACGGGGCCGGGTACGGAGTCCATCAGCAGGGCTAGTAGGTTTCGCCGGAAGCGCCGCGGTGGCGCAGTGGGGGAGGAATATCCACGATGCAAAGAGGTCACACGCGGCGCGATGCCGATCAACTCACCAGCAGGCAGCGCCGACGCGGATCACGGCGCTCGTTCGGCATCCGGATCGGCGTGGTCCTCGCGGCGTTCGCACTGATCGCCGTCGCATGCGGTGGCGGAGATGACGGCGGCGACACCGGCGATGGTGCCGCACCGGAGCCCGACACAACGCAGGCAACGACCGAGGATGCACCCACGACCACCTTGTCCGAAGAGGAAGAAGAGGTCGTCGAAGCCCGCGAGGCAGGCGAGGCCACCGGCGAGGACGTGCGCGAGACCGAGACCGGTCCGGTACATGGCGGCAAGCTCGTGTACGGCATCGAAGCCGACTCGGCCAATCCATTCGTGCACTACGCGACGTCGTGCGCCATCAGTTGCAGGATGATCTTCCGGGCCATCACGGACTCGCTGTACATCACCGATGCCGACGGCGAGATCGTGCCCTACCTGGTGGAGTCAGAAGAGCACAGCGACGACTACATGGTGTGGACGCTCACGATCCGCGACGGCATCAAGTTCCACGACGGCACGCCGCTCACCGGTGAGGCCGTGGCCTACAACATCAACCTGTGCCGCCTGAGCCAGTTGACGGGCCCGGCGTTCCTGGGTGTCGACAGCGTCGTCGGCGAGGGCCAGACCGTCACGGTCACTGCCAGCCCCGGCCAGCCGCTGGCGGCCGGCGTCGGCCCGGCGGGCCGCGCCGAGGTGTGCGGCCAGATGTTCAGCCAGGCATGGATGTCAACGCTGCCGAACAACCCGCTGTACGTGTCGCCGGCATCTCCGCTCACTGAGCAGCAGCGCGAGGCGGCGCTCGCGAATGCCACCGGCGATCCCTCGGCTCCGGTCGGACTGGGCGCCTTCAGGTACGTGAGCTACACGCCGGGCAACGGCAACAGCTTCATCGCCGAGCGCAACCCGGACTACTGGCGCGGAGAGAACGGCATCACCGGTGAGAACCTGCCGTACTTGGACGAGATCGAATTCGTGGTGGCCGTGGACATCCAGGGCCGCTCGAACGGTCTGAAAGCCGGCCAGTTCGACATCATCCACACGGCGAACGCCGATGAGATCTCCAAGTACGAGGGCGACGAAGACTTCGTGCTGCTGCAGGCCAACGACTTCGGCGAGACCAGCCACAACCTCATCAACGTGGCTTCGGGCGTGAACCCGTGGCTGCAAGTCGTCCGCGGCGCCGCCGAGCCGATCCCGATGGATCCGCTGGGGCTCAATGCCACGAATCCGCTGGTTCACCGGAGCTGCCGCGCGGCGATGGCACACGCCTTCGACGGCGAGCGCTTTGCCAACGAGCGGCACCAGGGCCTGGTGCAGGTGGCCAATGGGCCGTTCCCGCCGGGCAGCGTGGGCTACTTGGAGGACTCGGGTTACCCGGCCTATGACGTCGACGCCGCACGGGCGGAGTTCGAGCAGTGCAAGGCCGACAGCGGTCAGAACCCGGTGGCGTTCGCGTTCAACACCACCAATGACGCGTTCAACGTGGAGTCCAACGAGCTGATCGTGTCTATGTGGAACGACGCTTTCGGCGACGAGCTGGCGGTGTCGATCGCGCCGATCGAGCAGGGCCAGTACATCGGCCTCGCACTGGCCGGCGTGTTCCAGATGCAGGGCTGGCGCAATCACGGCGGCGTGGATCCCTCCGAGCAGTGGTACTGGTGGAGCCCGTTCACGGCGAGCCCGGTCGACCCCTCGGTGCCCGAGCTGGCGCTGAACTTCGGACGCTTCCTGGATCCGGCGATCTTCGATGCGCTGAACGTCATCCGACATGTGCCTGATCCCGATGCACGGCGCGCGGCTGCCGAGGCGATCAACCGGTCATTCGCCGAGAACGTCTGGAACCTGTGGACGTACTGGACCCTGTGGGGCATCATCGCCAACCCGCGGGTGCAGAACATCACCGACCTGCCGATCCCCGACAATGCCGAGAACACCTTCCCGGTGATCTCCGGCAAGCACCACCTGACGCAGATCTGGTGCACAGACGGGAACTGCCAGGGCTGAGGTCCACCAGAACGAAGGGGGAGGCGGCAATTGGCGCGAGCGCGTTCGCTGGCAGCAGCGGCAGCGTTCGCGCTGATTGCCGTCGCCTGCGCGGGCGGCGACGGCGGCGACAGCGCAGGCACTCAGCCCGACGCCGGTGATGCCGCAGCGGCCGAAGCGGCGACGACCTTGCCTGCGGCCCAGGCGGAAGTCGTCGAAGCTCGCGAGGCCGGCGAGGCCACGGGCGAGGACACCCGCGGCGAGACGGCGGGGCCAGTCCATGGCGGTCGGCTGGTGTACGGCATCGAGGCGGACACGGCCAACCCGTTCGCGCCCTACGCAGCGCTGTGCGCTGTCAGCTGTCGCATGATCATGCGTGCGATCACCGAGTCGATGTATGTCACCGACGCCAACGGCGACATCGTGCCGTACCTCGTGGAATCCGAGACTCCCAGCGACGACTTCCTCACGTGGACGCTGCGGATCCGCGACGGCATCACGTTCCATGACGGGACGCCGCTGACCGGCGAAGCCGTTGCCTACAACATCAACCTGTGCCGTTTCAGCCAGCAGACCGGACCCGGTTACCTGGGCATCGAGAACGTCTGGGGCGAGGGCCAGCTCGTCCACTACGAGACGTCCATCCCGTTCGCGACCGGCCCAGGCCCGGCGTCGAGGGAGCAAGGCTGCGGCTTCATGTTCTCCCCGGCATGGCTGGAGACGCTGCCGAACAATCCGATGTACATATCGCCGTTCTCACCCCTGACGGCCGAGGAGCGAACCGAAGGCTTGGCCAACGCCACCGGCGACCCGTCGGCACCGGTGGGACTCGGCGCCTTCAGATTCGTGGAGTACACGCCGGGCAACGGCAACAGCTTCATCGCCGAGCGCAACCCGGACTACTGGCGGGGCCCCAATGGCATCACCGGCGAAGATTTGCCGTACCTGGACGAGATCGAGTTCGTGGTGTCGGTGGACATCACCGGCCGCTCGAACGGGCTGAGAGGCGGTCAGTTCCACGTCATCCACACCGACAACGCAGACGAGATCGCCAAGTACGAGAGCAACGACGACTTCGTGCTGCTGCAGGCCAACAACTTCGGCGAAACGCACTTCAGCTTTATGAACGTGGCCTCGGGGACGAACCCCGTGCTCGCAGACCAGCGCGGGCTCGACGAGCCCGTCCCTATGGATCCGCTGGGACTCAACGCCGCGAACCCGCTGGTGCACGTGAGCTGCCGCAGGGCATTGGCGCACGCCTTCGACGGCGAGCGCTTCGTCAATGAGCGGTATCACGGCCTGGTCCAGGTGGCCAATGGACCGTTCCCGCCAGGCAGCATGGGCTACCTGGCTGACTCCGGCTACCCGTCCCATGACGTCGAAGCAGCGCGGGCCGAGTTCGTCCAGTGCAAGGCCGACAGCGGCCAGAACCCCGTGACCTTCGGATTCAACAGCACCAACGACCCGTTCAACGTCGAGTCGAACGAGCTCATCGTGTCGATGTGGCGGCACGCGTTCGGCGACGAGATCGCGGTGACGATCCAGCCCATCGAGCAAGGCCAGTACTTCGGCCTGGCGCTCGCGGGCCTCTATGAGATGATGGCCATGCGGAGCCACGGCGGCGTGGATCCGATCGAGCAGTGGCTGTGGTGGAACTCGGTGACTGCGCTTCCGATCGACCCCAGGGTGCCCGAGCTGGCCTCGAACGTCGGACGCTTCCAGGACCCTGCTATCGATGCGGCATACGACGTCATCCGCCACAATCCCGATCCACTCGCTCGCCGCGAGGCGGCGGAAGAGGTCAACCGGGCCTTTGGGCGCAATGTCTGGAACCTCTGGACGCACTGGACGCTGTGGGGGATTGTCGCCAATCCGCGGGTTCAGAATCTCACCAACCTGCCCATACCGGGCAGCGAGACGGGAGCGTTTGCGGTGAACTCCGGCGCTCACCACGTGGCCCAGATCTGGTGCACTGACGGAGACTGCCAGCAGTGACCGGCGACGTCAGGGCCGACTGGGGACCGGTGCGATGACGCCGCTGGGATATCGCACGCACTGCCCAGCGGCGACGTGGGCCGTCGTTATCTCGATTGCGCTGTTCGCATCGGCGTGCCGGAGCGACACCGGTGAGGACACCGGATCGGAGCCGGACACCGTGGACGTTGTGGCACCAGGGCCGGCCACGACGCTGTCGGAGCAGCAAGAAGCGGTCGTGGAGGCACGCGAGGCCGGTGAGGCCTCGGGCGAGGACACCCGCGACGACATGGCGGGGCCCGTCCATGGCGGTCGACTGGTGTACGGGATAGAGGCCGACACGGCCAATCCGTTCGTGCACTATGCGTCGTCGTGCGCGATCAGCTGCCGGATGATCTTCCGCGCGATCAGCGACTCGCTGTATGTCACCGACGCCGACGGCGCAGTTGTGCCGTATCTGGTCGAGTCCGAAGCGCACAACGCGGACTACACCGAATGGACCCTCCAGATCCGGGACGGCATCAGCTTCCACGACGGCACGCCGCTGACCGGTGAGGCAGTGGCCTACAACCTCAATCTCTGCAAGATCGGCCAGCTCACCGGAACTGCGTTCCTGGGCATCTCCGAGATCACCGGCGAAGGCCAGACCGTCACCGTCAGGACCGAGCAGCCATTTGCCATCGGTTTCGGACCCTACGGCCGAGCCGAGTCGTGCGGCTTCATGTTCTCGCCGGCGTGGCTCGAAACGCTGCCGAACAATCCGCTGTACTCGTCGCCGTTCTCGCCCCTGAGCCCGCAGGAGCGGGCCGAGGGCATGGCCCAAGCCACTGGGGATCCCGCCGCGCCGGTAGGTCTGGGCGCGTTCAGGTTCGTGAGCTACACGCCGGGCAACGGGAACAGCTTCATCGCTGAGCGCAACCCGGATTACTGGCGCGGTCCGAACGGCATCACCGGCGAGCAGCTCCCGTACCTAGACGAGATCGAGTTCGTGGTGTCGGTCGACATCGTCGGCCGCTCCAGCGGCCTCAAGGCGGGCCAGTTCGACGTCATACACACCTCGAACGCCGACGAGATCGCCAAGTACGAGAGCAATCCGGACTTCGTTCTGCTGCAGGCCAACGACTACGGTGAGACGGGCTACAACATGGTGAATGTGGCAGCGGGCGCCAACCCAGTCTTGGCGACGACCAGGGGTGTGGATGAACCGGTGCCGATGGACCCGCTGGGCATCAACGCAGACAATCCGCTCGTGCATCTGAGCTGCCGCAAGGCCTTGGCCCACGCATTCGACGGCGAGCGCTACGTCGACGAGCTCTTCGGGGGCATCGTCCGGGCGGCCAACGGGCCGTTCCCGCCCGGATCCATGGGCTACCTCGAGGACAGCGGCTATCCCGCCTACGACCCCGAGGCCGCCAGAACCGAGTTCGCCCAGTGCAAGACGCGCAGCGGCCAGAATCCGGTCAGCTTCTCGTTCAATACCCCCAACGACCCGGCCGGCGTGGAGTCGGTCGAGTACATGGTTGCCATGTGGCAGGAGATCTTCGGCGACGAGCTGTCAGTGCTTATCCAGACGATCGAGCAGGGCCAGTTCATCGGTCTCATGCTGGCCGGGCACTACCAGCTGACGGGAATGCGAAACCACGGAGGCGTCGATCCCTCTGAGCAGTGGTTCTGGTGGAACTCGGCCTCTGCCGCGCCGATCAACGAGATCGCCTTGAATCTCGGGCGATTCCAGGATCCCGAGATCGATGCGCTGTACCAGGTCATCCGCCACAATCCGGACCCTGATGCCCGCCGGGAAGCAGCCGAGGAAGTGAATCGACAATTCGGACGCAACGTCTGGAACCTGTGGGTCACCTGGACGCTGTGGGGGATCGTCGCAGACCCACGCGTGCAGAATCTCACCAACCTGTCGATACCTGGCAATGATGCGCCCGTTTTCCCGGTCGTTACCGGCAAGCACCATCTGTCGCAGATCTGGTGCATCGACGGCGACTGTCAGGGCTGAGGCGATGAGGGCAACGAACGTGCAGCGTTGTGAGACGGCCGCAGGCAGGCGGCGGCGATGAAGCAGGCCGTCCGCGATCAGCTCGGCCGCATCGTCGCGGCGGCACTGCTGGCCACGATTGTGTGGGCGTGGATCTGGCGACCCCCGTTCAGCTGGACCTTCGGCGTACTGGTGCTCATCGGCACCGTCGGGGCTGGCATTGCTGACGGCCGGTACGCATTGCGGCGTATCGCCAGCGTCATCCCGGTACTGGTCGGTGTGTCGTTCGTGGTGTTCGCGCTGATGGCGAGCCTGCCCGGCGACCCCGCCATCAACATCCTGGGACCGGCTGCCACCGCAGATCAGATCGCCATCGTCCGCACCGAGCTGGGGCTCGACGAGCCATTCTTCAATCGGTACGGCAACTGGCTGGGCGGCGTGCTGACGGGAGATCTCGGAACCTCGATCGTGCTGCGCGAGGACGTTGCCGACGGTATCTCGCGCTCGATGACCCCGACGCTGCAGATCATGGCGTATTCGGTGGTGCTGGCTCTCGGCTTCGCGATCCCGCTGGGCATCTGGGCCGGCTACCGGCAGGGCACCAAGACCGACGGCACGATCAACAACGTGATGCTGGGATTCCTGGCCACGCCGAATTTCGTTCTCGCTGTCATGCTCGTGCTTTTCTTCGCGATCGGGGGGCTCAGCGTCGCAGGCAACGAGATCGGATTCCGGGCGCTTCCTGCGGCGCGCTACGTACCGCTCGGCGAGGACGTGGTGTTGCACTTCAAGCACATGCTGCTGCCGTCGCTGGCCTTGGCGATGGGCCAAGCTGCCGTCTTCATGCGCTTGCTCCGGTCGGACATGA
Source organism: Candidatus Poriferisodalis sp. (assembly GCF_965208555.1). Lineage (GTDB taxonomy): Bacteria > Actinomycetota > Acidimicrobiia > Acidimicrobiales > Poriferisodalaceae > Poriferisodalis. The sequence continues at coordinate 3,440,357 of NZ_OZ242342.1, forward strand.
TCGCCACGCTGCGCCTGCCGTTCATCGACCTGGCGCGCAGCAAGGGGCTGCCGACGCGACGGATCCTGTGGCGGCACGCGCTGCGGCCGTCGAGTTTCACGCTGCTGACGGTCGTGGGGCTGACTGTCGGTCTGCTCATCGGCGGAGCGCTGATCATCGAGTTCATCTTCACGATCCCAGGTGTGGGGGCGTACATCTTCCTGGGCGTGACCCAGCGAGATTTCATCGCCGTGCAGGGAGGCGTGCTGGTGATCTCGACGCTGTACATCGTCGTGCTCACCATGTCCGATTTCCTGTATCTGGCGCTGGATCCGCGGCTGCGCGGCCGGGAGGTGGGCACTCGTGCGTAAGCGTCTGGGTTTCGTCTTCTGGCTGGCGGTGGTGTATCTCGTCGTGCTCGCTGTCGCCGCTGTGTTCGCCGACGTGCTGCCCATCAAGGATCCGGCCGAGACCTTCCCGGGCACATCGAAACAGGGCCCGAGCCTGTCGCACTGGTTCGGCAACGACGGCGTCGGCCGGGATGTCTTCAGCCGGGTCATCTACGGCGCGCAGGTGAGCCTGGTGATCTCGACCGTCGGCACGGTGCTGGCGCTGATCATCGGCGGCCTGCTGGGCATGGTCTCGGGGTACTACGGCAGCCGGGTCGACCGCTGGCTCACGGCCACGCTGAACGCGTCGCTCGTGATCCCGCCGCTGATCCTGTTCCTCGCGTTGGTGCTGTTCCTGGACTCCGAAGCCAAGCGGCGCATCTTCATCCTGGTGTTCACCTTCGTGCTGCTGTCGATCGCACCGATTGCCCGCGTCGTGCGTGCCGCCACCTTGAGCTGGGCAGGGCAGGACTTCGTGCTCGCCGCCAGGACGCTCGGGGCCCGGGACGGCAGGGTGCTGTTCCGCGAGATCCTGCCGAACGTGGCGCCCTCGTTCGTCAGCTACTCGCTCATCATCATGGCGGGCCTGATCGTCGTGGAGGGCTCGGTGGCGTTCCTGGGCTTGAGCGTCCCGCCGCCGACGCCCACTTGGGGCGACATGATCAACAAGGGGCGCACGAACCTCGATGTCGCCGCGCATATCAGTCTGATGCCCGCAATCGTCATGTTCGTGACGGTGCTGGCTCTCAATTTCGTGGGCGACAAGCTGCAGCAGTACTTCGAGCCGCGGGAGTCGGTCCTGTGAGGACTGTGTTCGTGAGGATTGCGCTGTGAGGTCGGGTTTCTGATGGCTGGCAGCGGCAACGCCCACCTGCGCCCGCAGGCGCTGCTGAGCGCGCGGGACTTGGTGGTCGAGTTCCCGGCGGCCGGCGGCCGCACGGTGCACGCGGTCTCGGGCGTGTCGCTCGACCTGGTGGAGGGCGAGACTCTCGGGCTGGTCGGCGAGTCGGGCTGCGGCAAGAGCACGACGGGGCGGGCGATCCTGCAGCTGCCAGGGCCGACATCGGGCACGGTGCAGCTCGCTGGCCAGGAGCTGACCGAGCTCGACGAGGACGCCATTCGCGAGGTCCGGCCCCGGCTGCAGATGATCTACCAGGACCCGATCTCGTCGCTGAACCCCCGGCGCCGCGTGCGCGACATCATCGCCGAGCCGCTGTTCATTGCCCTCGAGAACGTGTCGAGGCGAACCGCCATGGCCGTGTGGCAGGACCGCATCGGCGAGCTGCTGCAGAACCTGTTGCGGCGAGCCTCAGCACCGATGCGCATCGTGGGCTTGCTGGCCTCGGTGGCCTTCGTGCTGTGGATCCTGTCAGAGACAGTGGAGGAGCGCGCTGCTGAGCCGTGGCTGGGGTGGACGCAGGTGCCTGCGGCGGTCATCGGCTTCCCGTCGCTTGCGTTGCTGCTGCTTGCCGCTGCGATCGCGCTCCTCTTGGGTCTGACCTGGGTACTGCTGGCATTGATGCTGCCGTTCAGCTTGATGTCGCGTCAGTTCGGCGAGGTCTCAGCTGCCGTCGGGCTCGCGGGCGTGGTTGTCACCACTGGCGCCAGCGCGTTCTTGCTGTGGCGCACCTGGTCGAGTTTCGGGGGCTGGGCGCAGTGGCTGAACTCCGGCGGGCTGATCTTGCTCACCGCCGTGCTAGCGGTGTGGCTTGTGCTGTCGATAGCGAAGCCCGAGCGCGCCGGCGCCAGCGGGGTCGCCACGACGCTGAGCGCCATGGTGGTGTTGCAGGTGTTCTACATCGCCGGTCTGGACGGAGGCGTCAAGCTGGCCGTGCTGGTGGCATCGGCGGTCGTCGACGCCCTGCTGTTCCGCTGGGTGCTGCGGTGCTACCGGACGAATCGCGACGTCGAGCGCGAGCGGGCCGAGCCGCGCGTGCGGGAGGTGCTCGACTACGTCGGCATCAACCCCGACGATGCCTTGGACCGACGCCCGTGGGAGTTCTCGGGAGGCCAGGCACAACGACTCTCGATTGCGCGGGCACTCGTCAGCGTGCCCCAGGTGATCATCTGCGACGAGCCCGTGTCGTCTCTGGACGTGTCGGTGCAGGCGCAGATCCTCAATTTGCTCGAAGACCTCAAGAACCTCATGGGCCTGACGCTGATCTTCATCGCGCATGACCTGGCGGTAGTCAAGAACGTGAGCGACCGGGTGGCGGTCATGTACCTGGGCAAGCTGTGCGAGGTCAGCGAACCCGATGCGATGTTCGACCAGCCCGCGCATCCGTACACGGAACTGCTGCTGGCGGCGATACCGCAGCCAGACCCAGAAGCAGAGCTGGGGTCGGGACGTATCGGCGGTGAGCTGCCTTCGCCGATGGATCCCCCGTCGGGCTGCCGTTTCCGCACGCGCTGCCCGCATGCTGCCGAGCGCTGCGCAGCCGAGGAGCCCGAGATGCGCGAGATCGCACCGGGCCGGTTCGTGGCCTGCCACTTTCCGCTGGTGGGCGAGCTGGCGCCCGAGCGTGTCGAGCCGGCCGACGTTATGACCGGAACAGCCCCGGCATCGCAGGGGGCCTCATGACGGACGCGTCGAGAGCGGCCGAGCGGCACGCTGAGGGGTCACCTCTGCTTGAGGTTGCCGACCTGCGCACGGCGTTTCACACCGCTGCCGGCCCGCTGGTTGCCGTCGACGGGGTCGAGTGGTCCTTGCGCAGGGGGGCTCGCCTCGGCGTAGTGGGGGAATCAGGCTCGGGCAAGTCGGTGATGTCCCGCTCGATCATGCGACTGCTGCCCAAGTCGAGGGTGACGTCGACGGGCGAGGTCACCTTCGACGGTATCGACATGATGTCGCTGGGCCGCCGGGAGCTGCTCGAGATGTGGGGGCCACAGCTCTCGATGGTCTTCCAGGACCCGCTCGGCTCGCTCAATCCGGTCATGAAGATCGGCAAGCAGGTGGGCGAGGGCTTGCGTGTGCACCGTGACCTCTCGGCACGCGCCGCACGCAGCGCAGCGCTCGACCTGCTCGAAGAGGTGGGCATTCCCGAGCCGCACCGGCGCATTGACGAATACCCCCATCAGCTCTCGGGCGGGATGCGCCAGCGCATCGTGATCGCCATCGCCTTGGCGTGCAGTCCTCGCCTGCTCATTGCGGACGAGCCCACCACGGCACTGGATGTCACCGTCCAGGCGCAGATTCTGGATCTCCTCGAGGCCGAGCGGGCCGAGCGTGACATGTCGCTCGTCCTCATCACTCACGACCTCGGAATCGTGGCCGGTCGCACCGACGAGATCATCGTGATGTACGCGGGGCGCATCGTGGAGCGCGCCTCGACCAAGACGCTCTTTCGCGACATGAAGATGCCCTACACCGAGGCGCTGTTCCGGTCGATCCCGAAAGTCACCGACGACAGCCATGCGCGCTTGGAGATCATCGGCGGCCAGCCGCCCCAGATGACTCACCTTCCGTCAGGCTGCAAGTTCGCGCCTCGCTGCAAGTACGCGCAGGACCTCTGCTACGCCGAAGAGCCGGCGCTCATCGAGGTGCCGACGAAAGCGCCAACCCGATCTGTCGTTGCCGGCGGCGGCGATGACGGCGAGACAGACCCGGACGCAGGCACCCACCTGTACCGGTGCTTCTACCCGGTCGGCACGCCTGAGGCGGCGGAGGCATTCGAGCGCAACATAGCGTCAGGCCGGGTCAGCGAAGCCGGAGTCGTCATCAACCCCACCTGACGACGGCGCCGCAGCGGACGCAGGCCGATGCGGCCGAATGTGCCGAGACCGTTACGAGGGGACCTCGTCGTACCAGTCATTGGCGTGGTGCAGCAGGTAGTCGCAGATCTTGGTGCACAGGTCGAAGGGCTCGCACATATCGTCTTCGCCCCGTAGCAGCGCCTGGAGCGACAGCTCCTTGCGGGCCACGATCATGAGCGTCCGCTTGGCTGGGTCGGTCACTGAGGTCAGCGAGTCGATGGCAGAGACCTCGACCGGCAGGGCTGTGCCTCCCAGCCCGGCGAGGTCGGTCGCCAGGACGAGCATGTCGGGGCTGTGGTCGAGCGGCGGCAGGGCCCAGGTGAAGTGCAGCGGCAGCCAGAACTCGTCGGGGGGAAGATCGTCCTCCGGCGTCGCCCACAGCACATCCTCGAAGGACAGCATCGTGCGCGGATCGACCTCCAGCGTGAGATGCAGGTCGAGCGGCCCCCCGCAGGCCTCTGCTGGGTGCAGGTCGACCTCCCACGTCTGGCGCAGGCTGTAGGTCTCGATGAACTGCCGCTCGTCATGGATATGAAACCCGTGCGCGTGCGCATGGTCTTTCAGGCTGGTCACGTAGCCGGCGATATCGATCGCTGCCATCAGGACGCTCCCCACGCTGCGCCGAGTCGATGCGCGGAGGCTATAGCCCGCCACGGTCCGTCTCGACCGGAATATTCGTGCTGCGCCGTCGATGCGGGGAGGGGTCACGCGGGCCGTCGGTAGTCTCCGGCCGATGACGGCCGTCGGCGACTGGCGCGGGGATTGGCTCAGCCTGCTGCGGCAGACGGCGGACGCTGTCCAGGCGGCGCTCAGCACGTTCGATCGTTGGCACGACGGCGGCGACCGCCCGGATCAGTATGCGCTCGACCAGGTGGCAGACGCTGCGGCGCTCGAGGTGCTCGACGCGGCTGGCGTGGGCGTGCTGAGCGAGGAATCGGGCCTGCGTCCGGGCAGCGGTGCCAGCACCGTCATCATCGACCCGGTCGACGGCTCGACCAATGCCTCGCGGGGTATCCCGCACTACTGCATCAGCCTGTGCGCCGTGGAAGGGCTCACGCCAGTGGCAGGTCTGGTGCGACACCTTGTGTCGGGCGAGGAGTTCACGGCTACCGCCGGCGACGGCGCGCGCCGGAACGGCCAGCCGATCATCCCCAGCGGACGCACGAACGGCGAGCGGGCGGTCATCGGCGTCTCGGGTCGCCCCGGCGCTGACCTTCCGGTCTGGCAGGTACGGGTGCTCGGCTCCGCCGCGTTGGACCTGTGCGCCGTCGCCTGCGGTCGGCTCGACGCCTACATCGACCTCAACTCGAACCACGGCGTCTGGGACTACGCAGCGGGCGTCCTGATCTGCGCCGAAGCAGGCGCATGGACCGGCGAGGCTGGTGGCAGGGAGCTCTTCCACCTCAGCCACAGCGAGCGCAGGGGCCCGGTCGCGGCCAGCACCGCCGAGCTGGCCGTGCTGCTCGGGCATGCTCAGCATGAGGAATCTGCGCCAGGAGCCGAACGGTAGCCTGCGAAGCCCCGCCGGCGGGGGCGCTTAGCTCAGATGGCGAGAGCACCTCCCTTACAAGGAGGGGGTCGCAGGTTCGAGTCCTGCAGCGCCCACTGATGCGGGCGGCACGGGTGATCGGTCGACGCTGAATCGGCTAGGAATGCGTCCGCTCAGTAGATGCCGGGGATGATGCGGTAGGGGACGCGCTCTCGGTACTCGGTCCATTTCTCGAGGCCGTACTTCTGCGCGCAGCGCTTGTCGTCGTCCATCTGCCGGTAGCTGAACAGCGCAAAGACATAGATCAGGTAGAGCCACGCCCAGAGGTTGCCGAAGTGGCCCCACGCCACGGCGAGGCCCAACCCGTAGAACACTTCGCCCATGTAGTTGGGATGGCGGGATGCGCCCCAGAAGCCGCTGCAGAGAATCTTGCGCTCGCCGGCTTCGATGATCTCGGGCTTGATGCCCAGGAAGCTGCGTTCGGGCCATCGCTTGAAGGTGTACTTCTGCATGTTGGCGCCACGGCTGATGCACCAGCCCGTCACGTAGAGCGCCGGTGCGCCGATCAGCCAGAGCGCGCGCCAACCCCCTGCGTGGCCCGGGTCCGGGTGCGCTGCCATGCCCCACATCGGGATGATGAACATCCAGCCGTAGACGAACAGGCCGCCCCAGAACATCTTGAACCCGAGGCGCTCGTAGATGATGTCGAACGTGTAGAGCTGCACTCGCTCGAAGATGAAGTAGTCGAAGACGTAGAGGGTGAAGAACGCTGCGAAGAGGTACGCGCCCGGATTCGGGTTGTCGACGTTCTCGTAGTGCCAGACTGCGCCGGAGAAGGCGTTGAGCGACAGCATCGTGCCGCCCACCACGTAGAAGTACATCTTGAGATCGATGCGGTTGTTGAAGAACTGCATTTCCTGGGCGCGGCCGAACCAACATGCCAGGAACTTGTTCTTGACGTCGCCCTCGGGCTGGCTGAACACGGCGATCAGCGTCATGATGACGGCCAAGGCCGTGCCGCCGGCTACGGCGTACAGCGATGAGCGGTAGAACCAGTCGCGTGGCATGCCGGTGAGCTCGAACCACCACAGCGCTTGGGCCACCACGAACACTGCCAACCCGTTGAGGCGGTAGCTGCGGGGCTGGCCCGTCTCGGCGTCGATGACGTATCCGGGAACGCGCTTGCCGGGAATGACCGTCTGCAGCACGAAGAACGCGGCCATCACGAACAGCGGTGTGAGGAATCCCAGCACCGCCTCGCCCGCCGTCAACTCGACCAAGTGGCCGATGCCGAGCCGCTCGAACATCGGTGGCCTCCTCTCCGGTACCCCTGCAGCCGGCCGGCGCTAGAAGACGCCGGGGATGATCCGGTACGGCACCCGGGCCTGGTATTCGGCCCACTTCTCTGCGCCGTATTTCTCGGCGCAGACCTTGTCGTCCTCGAACTGGCGAGGCACGAAGAAGGTCACGATGAGGATCAAGTAGCTCCAGGCCCACAGGTTGGTGAAGTGCCCGAACACCAGCGCGTTGGACAGCCCGTACAGGGCTTCGCCGGAGTAGCCGAAGTGCCTCGCCTTCCCCCAGAAGCCGCTGCAGAGGATCTTGCGGTCGCCGGCCACGATGATCTCCGGCTTGATGCCCAGGAAGGGGCGATCGGGCCAGCGCTTGAAGGTGTACTTCTGCATGTTGGAGCCACGTGAGATCACCCAGCCCGCCACGAACAGCACGGCGCTGCCGATCAGCCAGAAGTACATCCAGCCGCCGGCCCAGCCCGGATCGGGATGTTTCGCCAAGCCCCACAGCGGCAGCACGAACATCCAGCCCCACACGAACGGTCCGCCCCAGACGAGCTTGAATCCGACGTTCTCGTGGATGAGGTCGTAGGTGTAGAGCTGCACCCGCTCCCACACGAAGTAGTCGAAGACGTAGAAGGAGTTGATGACGACGTAGAGGATCAGGCCGGGATTGACGTCATCGACGAAGTCGACATGCCATGCGAGCCCCGACCAGGCGTTGAGCGACAGCATCGTGCCGCCGACGATGTAGAAGTACATCTTGAGGTCGAAGCGGTTGTTGAAGAACTGCAGTTCCTGCGCTCGGCCGAGATAGAACGCCTTGAGCGGGTTCTTGTGCTCGCCCGGGGGCTGGGTGAACACCACGAACATGGTCGCGATGGCGGCGATAATCACGCCGCCGGCGATCGCGTACATGGTCGACTCGTAGAACCACTCCCGCGGCAGGCCGAACAGCTCGAACGCCCAGACGATGTGCGCGAGGACGAACACCAAGATGCCGTTGAGCCGGTAGCTGCGGGGCTCGCCGGTCTCACGGTTGGTGGCGTAGCCGGTCACGCGCCGGGCGGGCAGGATCATGTGTGCCACGAAGACGAAAGCGCAGACGAACAGCGGCGTGAGGAATCCCAGCACCGCCTCGCCGGCAGTCAGCTTGAACAGATGGTCGATGCCCAGCCAGTCGGTCATGAGGTGCACCCCTTCTCACGCATGCATGCGTCGACCGCCAGTATTGCCTTCAGCGGGGTGTGCCTGAGGGACTCGACGGGGCATCCGGCGGTAGTGTCCGGCGGCACCGGCAGAAAGGCGAGGCAACCGATGAAGCTCGACAGCGGAGACATGTTCCCCGAGCTCACCCTGAGCGATCTCGATGGCGGGCAGGTCACGATCCCCGACGTCTTCGGCGACGGCTGGGGCGTGGTGCTGGTGTACCGGGGCCACTGGTGACCGTACTGCCGTCAACAGTTGGTTGACTTCGACGGTGCAGGCTCGCTGCTCAAAACGCTGGGCGCCAGCGTCGTGGCGCTCTCAGTGGACGACAAGGACACCACGCAGCGGTTGTCAGACGGCTTGCAGCTGCGCACGGTGAAGATGCTGCACAGCGCCGACATGGCCGAGGTGTCGTCGCTCACCGGTGCCTACACCGAAGAGGCGCGGGGCATCCTGCACGCCACCGGGTTCATCTTGGCGCCGGGCGGCAAGGTCGCCCAAGCGTGCTACTCGACTGGGCCCATCGGTCGGTTCACCGCGCTTGACACGATGCGGATCATCCGATTCGTGCAGCAAATGCGGGCGCGCCAAGGCTGATCACCCCAGCCTTCAGCCGTCCCGCGCCTAGTGCTGGGCGGCTAACCACCCACGATGAACCGCTGGTGGGTGCCTTCGGAGATCAGTGTGTCGCCGTGGGTGACCGTGATGTCGAACACCAGGCGGCGGCGGTCGATCTCGCTGATCTCGCCCGACACCACGACATCCTCGCCCGAGGACACTGCGGCCTGGTGGCTCACGCAGATGTGGATGCCCACGGTCGTCTGGCCCTCGTCGAGGTGCGGCTGGACACCGAACAGGCACGTGCCCTCGATGAGCCGGACCATGTCAGGGGTGGACAGCACCTTGTTGGGCAGGTGCGGCGGTGACATCTCGTCGGTGACCCGGTGTGTCTCACTGACACCGAATCCGACCTCTAAGGCTGCGCTCATGGCGGCAGACCCTAGAGGTTGCGCTCGGGTTTGGCCGCAGAGCCCGCCTACTAGCTTGCGGGAATGGCAGAGCTGCACCCGAACTGTGTGCCCCTCGCCCCGCTGCTGGGAACCTGGCAGGGCGGCGGCACGGGCCAGTACCCGACCATCGACGACTTCTCCTACACCGAGGAGCTGACGTTCGGCCATGTGGGCAAGCCGTTCGTGTCAATGATCCAGCGCACTCGCAACGCCGTCACCGGTGAGCCGCTGCACTCGGAGGCCGGCTACCTGCGGGCGGTGGGAGACGGCCGGATCGAGCTCTCGCTGGCACAGCCGTCAGGCGTCACCGAGATCTGCCTCGGGATGGTGCGCACGACCGCCGACGGCTTGGCGATCGAGCTGGAAAGCGAGCACGTGGGGCTGAGTCCCACCGCCAAGGAGGTCACCTCGGTGCGGCGGGAGCTGAGCATCGCCGGGCTGGGTTCCGGCGAGGGTCCCACGCTGGTCTCCGAGCTGTGGATGGCCGCCGTGGGGCACGGCGAACTGCTGCATCACCTGCGCGGCGAACTGGCGCTGCAGGACTGACGTCGCCAGATCAGCTCACCGCGCGCATTGGCCGCTGCTTCACACCGGGTTCGACCGGCTGCGACGCCCTACGCTGGCCTGTTGGCAGAGGGGGGAGCGATGTCTCAGGTGTCGCAGACGAGTGGATCCAGCGGGGCAAGCGCATCGAACGGCGCAGGTGCGTCTTCCTATGGTGCGCCGACGGCCGCCGGCCGGCCCGACGTGGACGATGAGACGCTCGCTGCCGCAGTTGCCGTGGCCAACATCCCGACGCTGCTGATGGTGCTGGTCCAGATGACCGGCGAGCTGCACTGGCTGGACGAGCCGTATCGCCCCCAGCGCCAGCCCGGCTTGGGGGACAACGACACCGGTGGTCTCGCGCCTTCCCATCAGCAGGAGGTGCGCGACGCAGCGCTGGAAGCCATCGCGGCATGGCGCGATGGCCGCCCGATGGCAATTCCCGAACCCGATGACGCACTGATCGTGCGCATGCTCAGCACCGCGATGGGCGAGCATGTGCCCGACGAGTACGGCGCCTTTACCGCCGCCCAGCTCGGCCTTGCCAAGTTCCTGGATCACGACCCCATCGATGTCCCCGCCGGCTTCAAGGTGCTGGTGATCGGCGCCGGCGCCTCGGGGCTGTGCGCTGCCATCAACCTGAAGCAGGCTGGCGTGCCCTTCGAGATGGTCGAGCGCAACGGCACAGTGGGCGGCGTGTGGTGGGAGAACCGCTACCCGGGTGCCGGCGTCGACACGCCGAACCACCTCTACTCGTACTCGTTCGCGCCGCACGACTGGAAGATGTACTTCTGCCTGCGCGACGAGCTGCACGGCTACCTCGAGAAGGTGGCGGACGACTTCGATGTGCGCGACGGCATCCGCTTCAACACGTCGGTGGAGCGCATCAGCTACGACGCCGAGCGTCAGGTCTGGCGGGCCGAAGTGCGCCATGTGGCTGACAATGAAGGTCGCTGGGAGACCGGACGGCTGGGGCTGAGCGCCACGCCCGACGAGACCGGGCTGCGGCGGCGGGACGACGGAGCGGCGACCGCTCCCGGCGCGAACGGCCATGCCCAGGCCGCCGACGGACCCGCGGAGATCATCGAGGCCAACGTCGTCATCAGCGCTGCAGGCATCTTCAACCCGCCGATCCGCCCCAACATCGACGGTCTGGAGACCTGGAGCGGCGAGACCTGGCACACATCGCGCTGGCCCGCCGATGCCGATGTCAGCGGCAAGCGGGTGGCAATCGTGGGAAACGGGGCAAGCTGCATGCAGACGGCTCCCGAGATCCAGAACGACGTGGAGTCGCTCACGATTTACCAGCGCTCCAACCATTGGGCAGCGCCGTTCGAGCAGTTCCGCAAGCCGGTGCCCGACGCCATGCGGACCCTGTTCGAGGCGGTGCCGCTGTACCGGGCCTGGTACCGGGTGCGCTTGGGCTGGACGTTCAACGACCGCATCCACACGGCCCTGCAGAAGGACCCCGACTGGGAGCACCCTGAGCGCTCCCTCAACGCGCAGAACGACGCCCACCGCGCCTACTTCGCCCGGTACGTGATCGACGAACTGGGCGACCGGGCCGACGAGCTGGCAGACCGGGTGCTGCCCACCTACCCGCCATTCGGCAAGCGCATGCTGATGGACAACGGCTGGTACCGGATGCTGCGCAACCCCAACGTGGAGCTGGTCGACAACCCGATCGCCGAGATCTCCAGCCGGACGATCCGCACTGCGGACGGCACCGAACGGGAAGCCGACGTGCTGGTGCTGGCCACCGGCTTCGACGTGCTGCGGTTCATCACCACCTACGAGGCGACTGGTCGCTCGGGCCGCAGCCTGCGCGAGTCGTGGGGCGATGACGACGCCAGCGCCTACTTGGGCACGGTCACCCCGGACTTTCCCAATTTCTTCACGCTGTACGGACCCAACTTGCAGCCCGGACACGGCGGCAGCCTGATCTTCGTGGTGGAGATGCAGGTGCGCTACGTGATGGACATGATCGCCAAGATGTGCGCCGAAGGCCTCGGCTCGGTCGAGGTGCGCCGGGAGGTGCACGACGCCTACCGGGGCCGGGTGGACGAGGCGCATGAGCACATGGTGTGGACCCATCCGGGCATGACCAGCTACTACCGCAACGAGGCGGGCCGGATCGTTGTCAACTCGCCGTGGCGCAACGTCGACTACTTCGACATGACCTCCGAAGCCGATCTCGACGACTACGTCTGCGAGCCCCGAGTCGCCGACCGGGAGCTCGTCGCCGACTGAGACGTCGCGGAGGCCTTGCCTCGGCCTATACCGCTAGTTCGGCAGCGATGGCTTGCAGTGCTGTGTCGACGTCGACTTCGGTGACATCGATATGCAGCACCATGCGGGAGCGGCCGAAGCGCCAGTCGGCCAAAACGCCACGGGCCTCGACACGCTTGCCGAGCGTCGGATCGTCCCGGTCCAGCTGTGAGAACACCATGTTCGTGTTGCATCCGGTCACCGTGATGCCTTCAAGGGCATCGAGACCAGCGGCCAGGCGAGCGGCATTGGCATGGTCGTCGGCCAGCCGGTCGATGTGATGCTGCAAGGCGTAGAGACCGCCCGCAGCGATGATGCCGGCCTGGCGCATCCCGCCGCCGAGCACTTTGCGCCAACGTCGTGCCTTGTCCACAAGCTCATCGCTCCCGCTCAGCACTGAGCCCACGGGTGCGCCGAGCCCTTTGGACAAACACACCGAGACAGTGTCGAACGGTGCAGCGGCCTCGGCGGGGGACAGGCCCAGCGCTACCGCCGCATTCCACAGCCGGGCGCCGTCGAGGTGCAGCCCGAGGCCGTGGCGGTCTGCAAAGTCGCGCGCTGCCTGATGCTGCTGGGACGTCAGCACTTTGCCGTCGATCGTGTTCTCGAGGCACAACAGCTTGGTACGGGCAAAGTGGCTGTTGTCGGGCTTGACTGCCTCCTCAGCCGCTTCGAGGTCGAGCATGCCGGTGTCGTCGGTGGGCACCGGCTGGGGCTGGATGCTGCCCAGCACCGCTGCTCCGCCGCCCTCGTACATGTAGGTGTGGGCGTGATGGCCGACGATGTACTCGTCGCCTCGTTCGCAGTGCGCCAGCAGCCCGCACAGGTTCGACTGGGTGCCGCTGGGCACGTACAGCGCAGCGGCCTTGCCGAGCAATTCGGCGGTGCAGCGCTCCAGTTCGTTGACCGTGGGATCGTCGCCCCAAACGTCATCGCCGACTTCGGCTGCAGCCATGGCGGCGCGCATCCCCGGCGTCGGCTTGGAGACAGTGTCTGAACGCAGGTCGATCACGGGCGCAAGCCTGCCATGCGTTCTGCCGGTCACCACACCGGCGACGAGTACCGCGCGTGCGCCGGCTGCAGCAGCCGGCGATCAGCCCTTGCCGTTGCGCAGCAGCTTGCCGGGCAGCGGGCCATGCGGATCAACCGCATCGGCGCCGTCCCGGCGGATGACGGTGCCGTTCACGACCACCGCGTCGATGCCCTTCGCATCGGAGATGAGCCGGTCGGCCCCGGCGGGCAAGTCGTACACCCGGCGCTTGCCCATGTGGCCGATCTCGTCGGCGTCGAACACCACGACGTCGGCAGGCTTGCCGTCGGCCAGCGTTCCCCGGTCGGTGATGCCGAACACCTCGGCCGGCCGCTGGGTCAGCATGTGAATGGCGGTCTCGAGGTCGAAGCTCTGCCGACCGCGCACGAACGTCTGCAGGAACTCCGTGGAGTACTTGGCGTCGCAGAGCTGGCTGGCGTGCGCCCCGGCATCGGACAGCCCGATCACTGTCGTCGGGTCGTGCAGCAGCTCGTCGATGTCGTCGGGATCGTGGTTGATCACGTCCTGGACGATGCGCATGTCCAAGTCGGCTTCGAGCGCCACGTCGAGCACCCAATCCACCGGGTCCTGGCCTGCCTCGTCGGCCAGCTCCTGGACGTTGCGGCCTTCGAGCTCGGGGCGGATGGGCAGCCAGCTGACTTCGGTGCGTGCCCAGCGATCGCCGATCTTGCCGCCGGTGCCGGCTTTCTCCTTGAACTCAGCACGCCAGTCCGGGTCGGCGTAGTACTGCTTCCGGCCTTCGAGATCGCTCTGGGACACCGGGGTGAAGCAGCGCAGCGCCTCGTAGATGAACGGCGCCTTCCAGCTCATCTCGAACTGGATCGGCTGCACCGCAACCTGGGGGAACACCGGCAGGCCCCGGTCGGCGATCTCGCGGGCCCGCTCCAGCTCGGCACGGTGACTGCCCGGGCCGCGGGCCGAGCCCAGCAGAGCGGTCCAGCTCACGTGCGCTCCGGTGGTCTCGGCGATGCGAGCGAACTCGTCGTGGCTGAGGCCCCGTCCGACGGTGGCCTGCATGACGCCGCCCGCGTCGCCCAGCGCCTGGGCGATCTCGACGATCTCATCGGTGGTCGCGGCTCGGCTGGGGACCGGACGCCCTTCGTAGCCGACATGGGTAGCCGCCTTGGACGTGGCAAATCCGAGCGCGCCGGCCCGCAGTGCTTCTGCCACCAGGTCTCGCTGGGCGGCGATCTCTTCGGGAGTGCCTTCGCGTTCGGTGGCCTCTTCGCCCATGACGTACATGCGTGCAGCGGTATGGCCGATGAGCGCTGCCATGTTGACCGCAGAACCGTTCGACTCGAGCGCATCGAGATACTCGGGGAACGTCTCGAACCCCCAGTCGCCCAGGCCGGCCCGCAGTGCATCGACGCTCATGCCCTCGACGTTCTCGAGCGTGCGCATGATGAGGTCACGGTGCTCGGGCCGGGTGGGCGCCACCGAGAAGCCGCAGTTGCCCATCACGATGGTCGTCACACCGTGCCATGGCGAGCAGCTCACCAACCGGTCCCACATGATCTGGGCGTCGTAGTGGGTGTGGATGTCCACGAAGCCAGGGCACACGATGCGGCCTGTGGCGTCGATGGTCTGGGCGGCATCGGCCGGCGCAGCGCCGAGCGCCACGACCTTGCCGTCGGAGATGCCCACATCGCCGACGTAGCGGGGCGCTCCCGTCCCGTCGATGATCGTCCCGCCCGTGATCTTCAGGTCATATGCCATGCCGCTCACCCCATGCCTGCTGCGTACGCGCTGCGCGCTCTCGGGCTGGTCTGCCCGAGGCTGCGAAGAACACGCTAGCCGCGCCCCCTGCGTCGGTCCCTGAGTGCACCGGTGCCGGCAGGGACTCCCGTCTGCCTAGGGTGCAGCCATGAGCGAGACGAGCCTGCCCGACGAGCTGGTGAACCGGGTGACGTGGAAGATCCCCAATGCGCTTGCGCTGGTGGGGTCGAGAGCCGGGGACGAGCGCAATGCCATGACGACCAGCTGGATCACGCAGCTCTCGATGGAGCCGGTGATCATCGGCATCGGCGTCGAGAACACCGCTGTCACCCACCGGCTGATCACTGACGGGGGTTCGTTCACGGTGAACCTGTGGGACGCCGAGAACACCCGTCCGTTCGTCAAGTTCTCCAAGCCAGCGGCCTACGAAGCCGTCGCCGATGGCACCGGCTCCGGCGCCCTCAACGGCTGGTCGGTGTATGAAGCAGCGACCGGCGCACCGGTGTTCGTCGATTCGGCTGCCTGGATGGACTGCGAGGTGCGCCACAGCGTGAACCTGGGCACCCATACGCTCTTCATGGGCGAACTCGTGGCGGCCGGCATCAACAACGACGACGTTCGGCTCGCCTCTATGTCGGATACCCGCATGAAGTACGGCGGTGTCAAGCGTCACTGAACCCGCTTGAACCGACTTCCGACGGGTACAAACGGATGTCTCGCTGACGGTTCAAAGGCTGCTCGGCTACCATGGAATGCCTTGCGGACTCCACCGGGGTGGAGTCCCACTCCTGCCCGCCGATCAGGGATACCACGTGCCGAAAGTCAAAGACGACGCCATCTTGCTCGAAGGAAAGACCGTCGAAGCGCTCAAGGGCGGACACTTCCGCATCGAGCTCGACAACGGTCACGAGGTGCTCGGGCATCTGAGCGGCAAGATGCGCAAGCACCACATCCGGATTCTTCCCGGTGACCGGGTGCAGGTGGAAGTCTCGGCATACGACCTCAGCCGCGGGCGCATCACCTACCGCTACAAGTAGCCCGCAGCGGCCGCTGTCCGGCCGTTCTGGCAAGGGGGATCAACATGGGCACGACTGCGCAGCCATCCAATGGCACGGTGAGCTACAGCGTCGAACGGGCCACCGACGGCGACGTGGCAACCGTCACGCTCAACCGACCCGAGACGCTGAACTCGATGAACGACGAGTTCATGAACGACATCACCGAGGCCTTCGGCATGGTGGCGGCCGATGAGAACGTTCGGGCCGCCGTGCTGACGGGTGCCGGACGCGGGTTCTGCTCGGGCGCCGATCTGCGCAACGCCGCTGCCGGAGACGCCGAAGGGTTCGACGCCGAAGCGGCCGGCGAGGCCACCACCGACTCGATGGACAACGCATTCCATCCAGCAATTCGGGCAGTAGCCGAGTGCCCCGTGCCGACGGTCGCCCGCATCAACGGCGTCACCGCAGGCGGTGGCATCGGTCTGGCGCTGTCATGCGATGTCGCCATTGCTGCCCGCTCGGCCTTCTTCGTCGCGACATTTGGGCCTCGCCTGGGCATCGTCCCAGATTTAGGCACCACGTGGCAGCTCCCTATGCGCGTCGGTCGGGCCCGGGCGCTGGGTATGTCGCTGCTCGGCGAGCGCGTGACCGCCGATCAGGCTGCCGAATGGGGCTTGGTGTGGAAGACGGTCGACGACGCTGAGCTCGATGACGCCGTGGCCCAGGTGGTCGATGTGCTCCGGCGCAGTTCGCCGGCAGCAATGGCGCGGATCCGATCGGCCATCGACGGGGCGATGCAGCGTGACCTCGCCGATCAGCTTGACGTCGAGATGGGACATCAAGCGGTGCTCATTCCCCAGAACATGGCCCACGGCGCAGAAGCGTTCCTGGCCAAGACCGACCCCTCGTTCCCGGGCAGCCGCTACTGACCGAGCCCTGCGACGAGCGCTGCGCTGAGCCCGATGGTGCGCAGCGCCGAGCGCTGTGCACTGCTGGCAGACTGGCGCCATGACCGACACGCTTGACGCACCGGCGACCGATGAGGCCGTCGATCCCGCTGCTTCGCGGGTTGACGCAACCATCGACGAACTGCTGGCTTCGCACGACCCACAGCAGCTGAGCTATACCGAGTTTCGCGGCGCCCAGTTCGACGCCGGCTTGGCGTGGGTGCATTTCGACGAGGGCCATGGCGGCTTGGGCGTCAGTCCGAAGCTGCAGCGCCGAGTGGAGGAGCGGCTGCGAGCAGCCGGTGCCCGGCCCACGAGGCCGGTCACGTTCTTCATGCACCTGGCCGGGCCGACCATCCACACCCACGGCAGCGAAGAGGTCAAGCAGCGTTTTCTGCGGCCGATGTTCACCGGCGAGGAGCTGTGGTGCCAGCTCTTCAGCGAGCCCGGTGCGGGCAGCGACTTCGCCGGACTGGCGACCAAGGCGGTTGCCGACGGCGACGAGTGGGTGGTGAACGGCCAGAAAGTGTGGAACACGCTGGCCCACCTTGGCGACTTCGGGATGCTGGTGACGCGCACGAACCCCGAAGTGCCCAAGCATCGGGGGCTCACCTATTTCGCCCTCGACATGAAATCCCCGGGCGTGGAGGTGCGCCCGCTGCGCCAGATCACCGGCGAGGCCGAGTTCAACGAGGTCTACATGACCGACGCTCGCGTGCCCGATGCGCACCGAATCGGCGACGTGGGCGACGGCTGGCGAGTGTCGCTGACAACCCTCATGAACGAGCGCAATGCCATCGGAGCAGGTGGCGCAGGCCCGCCCAAGCGGGGCACCGGACCTATCTCGGTGCTGGTGAAGCTGTGGGAGCAGCGGGACGAGGCTGAACGCGACGATGTCACCAAGGACCGCCTGACGCAGTTGTGGACCCGCGCCGAGGTGCTGCGACTCACGAACATGCGGGCGGGAGCCAACCGGCGCATGGGCAATCCCGGGCCGGAGATGTCGATCGCCAAGCTGGCGTTCGCCGAGCTCAACCAGGCGCTCATGACCTGCGCTGTGGACATGATGGGTGCTGACGGGCTCGTCGGCTACGACTACACCTTCCGCCGCCCCGGCGATCTGTCCGTGGACGGTTCCGACGGCGGTGTCCAGCACGGCTTCCTGCGGGTGCGCGCCAACTCCATCGAGGGTGGCACATCGGAGATCATGCGGAACATCTTGGGCGAGCAGGTGCTCGGCCTGCCAGGCGAGCCGCGGGTGGACAAGGACGTGCCCTGGGTGGACGTGCCCCGCAACTGAGGCACGCCCACCCAACGGGTCAACGTCTCAGCTCTTGGCCTCGGTCAGCATGTCCTGCACGATCAGGCCCAAGTCGCCCATCTGGGGGATCAACTCCAGCCGCTCGTAGACATCCGGTGGCGGGTAGATGCCCGGGTCTTCCAGGATCTCGTCGAGGATGTACGGCGTGGCGGCCTCATTCGGGCTGCCGTAGTACGTGTAGTTGGTGAGCGCAGCGCCATTCTCTGCGTCCAGCAGGAAGTTGATCATGGCGTGTGCCGAGCACACGTTGTCGGCGTTGTGCGGGATGGCCATGGTGTCCACCCAGCGGACGCCGCCCTCGACGGGAATCGTGTACACGTGGGTCTCGTAGGCATCGGTCTCGAAGAATGCCTGGGCGAAGCCGCCGCTCCAGCCGTGTGCCACGTCGACCTCGCCATTGACGAGGTCGTCGCCGTAGGTCACCGAGTCGTACTTCAGCAGCCGATCATTCGTGGCTTTGAGCAACGCACCGGCCTCGCGGATGGCCTCCTCGTTGCCCGACTCAATGGTCTCAGTGATGCTGTAGCCCAGGTACTTGAGCGCAGCAGATACTGCCTCGGGAGCATCGTCGAGCATCGAGATACCGCCGGGCACTTGGGCCGCAGTGTCGGCGTCGAAGATGACTGCCCATGACGACTCGCCGCCGAGCGCGTCCAGTACGTCATAGGTCATGCCGATGCCGGTGGTGCCCCACTGATACGCAACGTGGAAGCGGTGCTCGGGATCGAACGGGGGGTTGTCCCAGGCATCGTCGATGTTGGCGAAGTTGGGAAGTGCGTCGTAATCGAGCGGGCGCAGCAGATCCTCAGAGATCATCAGCGCCACCATGTAGTCCGACGGCACTACTAGGTCGTAGATGGCTGCACCTGATTCCACTTGGGTGAGCATTTGCTCGTTGGACTCGTACACCGAGTAGTCGACGCTGATGCCGGTTTGCTCCTCGAAGGCGAGCAGCAGTTCCTCATCGATGTAGTCGGCCCAGTTGTAGAAGGCCAAGTCGCCATCGGTTTCGCCGGGTTCGCAGCCGTCGTCGTCAGCTGCTTCGACTTCAGCCGCGTCGTCAGCCGCGGCGGTTGTCGCAGCGGCGGTCGCTGTGTCATCGGCATCTGCGCCGTCGTCCCCATCGCCGCAGGCAGCCACAAGAAGTGCCGTGGCGGCGAGCAATGCCAGCCAACGACTTCGTCGCAGTCGCCGTCTCGTGTTCGATGTGCCGGTCATGTTTTCCTCCCTTGTGGACGCTCTGGCGGAGCGCCCCTGTGTCATGTGTTGTGAATGCGTGCCGCTGTCATGGATGGCTCGTCTCATGGCGGGCTGGTGCGGGGTCGCTGCAGAGCCAGCGAGGCCACGACGAGCGTGATCGAGGCGGCCAGCATCAGCGTGGAGATGGCGTTCAGCTCTGGCGTGACGCCTTGACGGATGGAGCTGAACACATACACAGGCAACGTCGTTGCTCCTGGTCCTGCCGTGAACGCCGAGATGACAACGTCGTCGAGCGACAGCGTCAGCGCCAGCAGCGCGCCCGCGGCAATGCCTGGCGCAATCAGCGGCAGCGTCACCCTCCTGAACGTACGCCATGGCGTCGCGTACAGATCACGCGCCGCCTCCTCGAGGGTGCGGTCGAATTGGTCGAGCCGGGCGCGCACCACCACCGCAACGAACGAGATGTTGAACGCGATGTGGCTGAGGGCGACTGTCGTGACACCCAGCGTGAGCCGCGGACCGAACGTGTCGATGAGCTTGAAGGCTTCAGCGAAGAACACCAGCAGCATGACGGCCATCGTGATGTCGGGAATGACGATGGGCAGATACACCGTGCCGTCGAGGGCCCGCCGGCCCTTGAAGCGGTAGCGGTCGAGCGCCAGCGCCACAGCGGTACCGAGCACGGTCGAGACGATGGTCGAGCTGATCGCGACGATGAGCGATACCCGCAGAGCGCTGACGATCTGTGTGTTGCCCAGCGCTTCGGCGTACCAGCGCGGCGACAGGCCTTGCCAGACATTGACGCGCTCCGAGTCGTTGAACGAGAAGATCACCAGCACGATGATCGGCACGTACAGGAAGGCGAACACGAACCAGGCGTTCGCTTTCAGCAGGCGCCGGGTCGAGCGCTTGGAGCCAGCGGTGCCGAGGTTGCTCATGGGGCCGCAGCCCCGGTACGTTCGGCATTTGCTGAATTGCGCTGGTTGACGGCCACCGCAACGAGCATCGCCACGATGATGAGCACGCTCAGCGCGGCACCGAGCGGCCAGTTGCGCGCCGCCTGGAACTGGCGTGCCACGTACGAGCCGATGAGCAGCGTCTTGGCCCCGCCCAGGATCTCCGGCACCACGTAGGAGCCGAAGCTGGGTACGAACACCAGCACGCAGCCCGCCACGATGCCCGACCGGGTGAGCGGCACCGTGACCTTCCAGAAGGCTTTCGCTCCGCTGGCGTACAGATCGCGGGCGGCCTCCACCAGGCGCCAGTCCATGCGCTCGAGCGCGACGTACAGCGGCAGCACCATGAAGGTCAGAAAGCCGTACACCATGCCCAGCACCACGGCGGTGGGGGTGAACAGGATGCGGAACGTGCCGAAGCCCATGGCTTCGCTGAGGGCAGAGGCGGGGCCGTTCGAGCCGAGCAGGAAGCGGATGGCGAACACTCGCACGAGCCCGTTGGTCCAGAACGGGATCATCACCAGCACAAGCAGCCGGGCGCGCAGGCGGGGCGGACGGGTGGCCAGGTAGTAGGCGAAGGGGTACGCCACGACGAGGCACAGCACCGTGGTGAGGAAGGCCAGCCACGCCGAGCGGGCGATGATGCCCAGGATGACGTCGTCGGCGATGCGCTCGTAGGAGTCGAGGTTCCACCCGCTCAGCGACGTGCGGCCCGTCGACGTGCGGGTAGCGAACGAGTACACGGTGATGAGCCCCAGTGGGACCATGAAGAAGATGAGCAGGTACAGCGCGCCGGGCGTGGCGATGAGCGTGCCGGTGCGCCGGGCCCTGCGTTGCGCGTCGAGTTCGTTCGGCGTCGCCGACGCCGGCTCGTTGGGTCGGGCAGCGGTCTGCTGCGTCGCCTCAGGTTTGGCGCGACGCCGCGACGGCATCAGTCCGCGACCACTGTCGTCGTCGCAGGCGACCAGCTGACCGAGACGGGTTCGCCTACTGCCAGTGCGGCGGAACCGGTCTCGGCGCGCACGGTGATGGTGGTCGCTCCGTCGCCTGGCCCGCCGATCGACACTGTGTACACGAATGCGTGACCGAGGTAGGTGGCGTCACCGATCACGCCCTCGAGGCACGGCGCCCCATGGGGTGTCTCGCCTCGGCCGTGCAGCCGCACCTGCTCGGGCCGCACGCTGAGGGCCGCCGGAGTTCCCGCGGCCAGGTCGGTCTCGACAGTGACGACGGTCCCTGCATCCAATCGCAGCGCTGTACGACCTTCGACGACGCCTTCGAGCAGGTTCGTCCGCCCGATGAAGTCGGCCACGAAGCGGTTGGCGGGATGCTCGTACACCTGCGCCGGAGTCCCGACCTGCAGGAGGCGTCCTTCGGACATGACGCCCACCCGGTCGCTCATGGCCAAGGCCTCCTCCTGGTCGTGCGTCACGAAGATGAAGGTGATGCCGACCTCGCGCTGGAGCGCCTTGAGCTCGGTCTGCATCTCCTGGCGCAGCTTCAGGTCGAGCGCACCCAGGGGCTCGTCCAGCAGCAGCACCTTGGGATGGTTCACGAGCGCTCGGGCCAGGGCGACACGCTGCTGCTGGCCGCCCGAGAGCTGCGAGGGCCTGCGCTGCTCCATGCCTTCCAGGCGCACCAGCGCTGTTGCCTCGGCAACCTGCCGGTCGGCCTCAGCGCCCCGGATGCCACGCATCTGCAGGCCGAATGCGATGTTCTGGGCGACGGTCATATGGGGGAACAGCGCATAGGCCTGGAAGACGGTGTTGACCGGGCGGCGGTCCGGCGGCCACGAGGCAACTTCCTCGCCGAAGATCGCCAACCTTCCCTCGCTCGGGATGTCCAGGCCGGCGATCATGCGCAGCGTGGTTGTCTTGCCGCAGCCAGACGGCCCCAGCAGGGCGAAGAACTCGCCGTCGCCGATCTTCAAATCGACCTCATCGACGGCCACCACATTGCCGAAGCGTTTCGAGATGCCGTGCATCTCCACGGCCGGCACGCCTGTGCGGTCCTCAGCGCCCGGCCCGTGCGCCACTCCGCCATCGCGTTCGGCTGTCGGCCCGGCCACCGCGCCGTCGCCGTTCATGTGAGCCCGAGGGGGCTGGCCGGCGCGCCAGCCCGCACGGCCTGCGTGCAGATGAATTCGTGGGCGAGGGTGGCGGCCGCCAACGCCGTGATCTCAGAGACGTCGTAGGCCGGCGCAACCTCCACCACGTCCATGCCGACGATGTCGAAGGGCGCGAGGCCGCGCACGATCTCCAGTGCTTGTGCCGTGGTCAGCCCGCCTGCAACCGGGGTGCCCGTGCCGGGTGCGAAGGCAGGGTCGAGGCAGTCGATGTCGAAAGTCACGTACGCCCGCCGGTCCGCGACCTGCTCACGCACGACCTCGAGCACTGCCGCGGGCCCGTTGCGATGCACCCATGGCGCGCCCAGCACCGTGAATCCGTAGTCGTCGTCGTTGTGGGTGCGGATGCCGATCTGGACAGACGCTGACGGGTCGATGATCCCCTCCTGCAGCGCTCGCAGGAACATCGAGCCGTGGTCCAGGCGACCCTCGTCGTCGGGCCAGGTGTCGGGGTGTGCGTCGAAGTGGATGAGCGCCAGCGGGCCGTGCTTGGCCGCGTGAGCACGCAGGATCGGGTAGGTGACGAAGTGGTCGCCGCCGAAGGTCACCATCTGGGCATCGTGGGCGAGGATCTCGGCGCAGTGAGCTTCGATTCGCTCGACAGCGTCGGTGGGATGGCCGTAGTCGATGAAGCAGTCGCCGTAGTCGACCACGGCGAGGTAGGCGAACGGGTCGAAGCCGAAGGGGTAGGCGTCGAGCTCGGCAAGACCCGTCGACGCCGCCCGGATGGCGCGTGGGCCGAGACGTGCGCCGGGCCGGTTCGACGTCGCCATGTCGAACGGGATGCCCGACACGACGATGTCGGCATCGGCGATGTCGCGGGTGTAGCGGCGCCGCAGGAACGACAGCGCGCCGCCGTAGGTCATCTCGGGCTTGCGACCGTGCAGGTCCTCCGAGCGGAATGCCTGGTCACCGAGGGTTTCGGCATCGGAGCCGGCGATCAGGCCCCCGCCGCCCGCCGCGGATTCGGCGCTGCCACTCACGAGCGGTCTTCCGAGGGGCCGCGCAGCTCGGGGTTACGCCACACGATCAGCGCCGCCCAGCTGTCCGTGGCCGGATCGGCGATGTAGTTCGGCAGGCCGCACACTGCCTCGAACCCGTTCTCGATCTGAAAGCTCAGCGTCCGGTCGTACAGCCGGCCTTCGCGGACTTCGGCGATGTACTCATCAGCCGTCATGTCGTCTTTGTGCTCGGCGTATCCCGGAATGACACCGCCCGCCACGATCCCGTCCAGCCCCAGGTCGATGCAGACCTGCTTGCGCAGCACGTAGAGCTCGGCACCGATGCCGCGGCGGCGGTGGGAGAGCCGGGTGGCAATGCTGGTGCCGTAGTACCAGCGGCCGTCAGAGACATGGCCGCTGCCGCTGTGGTCTTCGGGGACGAGGTCGGCGATGGTGTGAATCGGGTTCGCCATGTCGAAATCGCAGCGAATGCCGACCCCCATGGCCACCAGCTCGTCGCCGTCGAATCCTGCGAAACAGCCCTCAGGGAAGTCGTGCGCCAGTTGTTCGAAGCCTTGGGCGTCATAGAGATCATTGCGATCGGCCGTGGGGTGGGAGGCCAATTCCAGGGCCTCCAGTTCGGGAGCCCACTCCGGGAGGATTCGGGCGTAGCGAAGGCCCGAACGCTCGCCGACTGAGACGGCTTCGATCTCACGCATCGCAGCACCCCCGCGGCGCCTGCTGCACTCAGTCGCCGGCTGAGACATTACTTCCGCCCCGGCGGGACTGATCGCAGCGGTAGTTTCCGCGGTATGGCTGCCGCGCTCGAGGGGGATCCCTGGTCGCTGGAAACGGCATCGACCACACCGCTGTGGATCGACCGGCTGGAGCCGCCTGTTTCGCCGCGGCCTGCGGTCGAGGGCGATCTGGATGTCGATGTCGTCATCGTGGGTGGCGGCTTCAGCGGACTGTGGACTGCCTACTACCTGCGTCGGCTCGAACCGTCGCTGCGGGTGGCAGTCCTGGAGCGGCATTACTGTGGCTTCGGGGCATCGGGACGCAACGGCGGCTGGGCTGTGGGGGAGCTGGCAGGCTCGTTCCACGACTACGCGCGGCGCGCCAGTCCCACCGAGTCGCTCCGCTTGGTGCGGGCCGTCTTCGACGCAGTGGATGAGATCGGGCGCGTGTCAGCAGCCGAGGGGATCGACTGCGACTACGCCAAGGGCGGCACGATCCGGGTGGCGCGCACGGATCCCCAAGCAGATCGGCAGGTTGCCGAGATTGCTGAGGCCCGCGAGATCGGGCTGACCCCCGACGAGATGCGCCTGCTCGACGCGGACCAGGCCCGCGAGCAGCTCAACGCCACTGAGGTGCGCAGCGGCTTGTTGCTCGGTCCGTCCGCCGTCGTGGATCCAGCCAAGCTCGTGACCGGGCTCGCCTGCGCCGCCGAAGCGGCTGGGGCAGAGATCTACGAGCAGACACGTGCCACCGGCTTCGACGGCGGAGCAGTGCAGGTTGCCCCAGAAGGCACCCGTGATCTGCCGATGAGCCGTCGTCGCTGTGAAGTCCGGGCCCCGGTGATCGTGCGCGCTACTGAGGCCTACACCCGGGATCTGCGCGGGCTGCGACGGGACGTCCTGCCGGTCTATTCGCGCATGATCGCAACCGAGCCGCTGCCCGGTGATTTGTTCGAGGACATCGGCTTGGCCGACCGTCCCAGCTTCGCTGACGACCGGCGGATGGTCACCTACGGGCAGCGCACCGCCGACAACCGGCTCGCATTCGGCGCGACGGGGGTGCCCTACAGCTTCGGTTCACGCATCGTTCCGTCCACCGAGGCGCACATGGGCATGCACCGGCGGATCTGGCGAGTGCTGGCTGAGATGCTGCCGCAGGTGGCCGATGCGAGGATCACTCACCGCTGGGGCGGGGTGCTCGGCATCCCACGCAACTGGCTGCCTGGTGTCCGCTTTGACCCGCGGACGGGCGAGGGCGTGCTGGGCGGTTATGTGGGGGAGGGCGTCGCAGCGTCGAATCTTGCCGGACGCACCATGGCCGAACTGGTCTGCGGGCTGGACACTGAACGCACGAGCCTGCCGTGGGTGGGAGTCACGTCCCGGCGCTGGGAGCCCGAGCCGCTGCGCTGGCTGGGGGTGCGTGCCAGTCGGGCGCTGCTCGGTGTGGCGGACCACCGAGAGCAGCGGACGGGCCGTCGCGAGCGGTTGGCCTCCGGCATTGCGACGCTGCTGCGCGGCGGCCACTAGCGCGGCCCTGCCATTCGGTCCCGGTTGGTGGCGCTGCCGTCGCGGACGCCACAACCGACCCGAGGGGGTCAGTCGCAGTCGAGGCGGTAGGCGCCCTGGTGGGGGACCATGATGCCGGCGGTGGGTCCCCCGAAGTGGGTGCCGATCACCAACGTCTCACCGTCGGCCCAATCGCCGAAGGCCTCGTGGCGGGTGCGGCGGGCCTCGTCGGGGTCGGTGTCGAACATCGAGCTGAGATCGGGGTCGGCGAGCTGCATCGGGGTGTGCGCCATGTCGCCGGTGATGATTGCCCGCTTGCCGCCGTCTTGGATCACCACGGAAAGGTGACCCGGGGTGTGGCCCGGCGTCGACTGGAACGACACCTCTGAGCAGATGCTGTCGACGGCCTCGACCATGTTGGCGCGATCCGCTGCGGCGACGGGTGCCACGGAGTCCTCGAACACCGCATCGCCGAACAGGTCCTCGTGGTCGGCCCAGTAGTCGTACTCGGGAGCGCAGAACAGGTACTCCGCGTTGGGGAATGTGGGCACCCATTCGCCGTCGGCGCTCAGGCAGGTGTTCCAGCCCACGTGGTCCACGTGCAGGTGGGTGCAGACCACATGAGTGATGGCCTCGGGCGGGAAGCCCGCTGCGGTCATGTCGTCGAGGAACGGGCCCTGCTGCTCATGCCAGAGGGGGTTGGAACGCTGCTTGTTGTTGCCGACGCAGGTGTCCACCGCTATGCGGTGCTCTCCGGCAGAGATCACGCAGGTGTGGATGCGCTGCAGCAGGTAGCCGTCGTCGCTGACGAAATGCGGGCGCAGCCACGGCGCGGCCTCTGCGCGGGCCAGCACCCCGCCCTTGCTCACCCCGTCATAGAGGAACCGTGGCGATGTGGGCGTGGCGGTTTCCGAGATCGACGTGATGGTGACCTCGCCGATCTGCCAGCGCTGCGGCTCGGCGCGCTCGCTGCCGGCGTCTGCGGGGCCGGCCTCGCTCTCAGCGGCGGCGTTCACGGCTGGCGCCCGACGTAGCCGAGGTAGCGGTGCGACATCGGTGCATCGTCGGGCACATCGATCGCGTCGGTGATCAGCCTCCACTTCCGGGGAATGTCGCCCAGTGCTTGCACCCGTGCGAGGGTGGCTTCGCACAGGTCATCAGGCAGGTCGATGGGGTTGCCGGTGGACTGGGCCAGGTCCCATGCATGGGTCAGCGGATCCCACTGCACCATGCCCACGAAGTTCTCGAAGCTCATCGGCCCGAACCAGTACTTGTCCTCGGCAGACAGGTCGGCCCCGTCTATTGCGTCGAGCACGCCGTCGCGGGTGGCTTGCCACTGGGCCGCCGGATCGCCGGCGTCGTCGGCCATTTGGGGCATGCTCACCTCGCCGGTACGGGCGATGCCGGCGAGCGCATCGAGTACGCCGCACTGGTGGCGCAGCAGTTCGGTTGCGTTCCAGTCGGCGCACGGGGTGTCGTTGCCCCAGGCGTCGTCGGGCACGCTGGCCACCACCGAATCGAAGAGCGCGACGGAGCGCTTGAACTGGTCAACGATCTCGCTCATCGGCAAGAACCTCCTTGTGTGGTCGCGCCCTCCCGCTTGAGGCAGAGCGGCAACCTGCGGCGGATGCCGATGGTAGGCCGACTCGCGCCGGCAAGCCCGCTCAGCCGGCGTCGACGAGATTGACCCGCAGCCCAGCGTCGGCGGGCTTGGCTCAGCTGGAGTTGGCGAGGTCGGCTCAGCTGGCGTCGACGAGGTTGACCCGCAGGCCGGCCAGCGCCACCTGGCTGTCGTTCACGTAGCAGTCCCGGGTGCGGGCCGCTGCCAGCACCCCGTCACGATCCACGGCCGCGACATCGATGCCGCCGAGGCCTTCGCCGCGGCCGTCCTCTTCTTGCACGAACCTCAGCGTGGCGTTGTCGAGTTGGATCGTGGAGTGGCCGTCGCTGTCGGTGCCCAGGTCGATCTGCGCGATCTGGCTCCAGCGCTCGGCCAGCCGCTGCGGATCGGGGCTCTGCAACTCGGCGGCGGCGATGCTGCTCACCCGATCGGTGCAGACGTATGGCTCCCAGTTGGAGCCGGCGGGCGTCCAGGCACCGCCGATCGCATCGCCGGTCGGGCCGGTCATCTGGTCCATCTCGAAGAATGCGCCGCCGGTGTCGGCCGGGTGCAGTTGCATGCCCACGTGGCCCTCATCGGGGAAGTTCATTTCGAACGCGATCCGGATGCCCAGCTCGTCGACATGGGCGCGGCGTGCAGCAACGTCGCTGACCTGGGTGATGACCATGTAGCCGGTGTCCCCTCCGCGCCGCTGCTGATACCGGCCGGCAGCAGTGTCGTCTTGAATCGGCGTGACGCACTCGAGAAACTGGGTACCGATCGGCCAGAGCACGTTCTTGAGGCCGAAGATGCCGACACCTGGATCGGTGAAGCACGGCTCGACGCCGAGGACACTCTGGATGTCCGCCGAGGTCTGGGCCAAGTCGGCAGTAGTCACGGCAATCTGACGAAGACGAATCCACATGCGCGTCACCCTACGACGCTGCGTTGCACCCCCGCAGAGGACCCGACGGCCCGCATCCGAGATGGGCCTCTGAGTTCCTGCGAGGGGCCTTGCCCCGGGGGGATACCGGCGAGGCACTACACCTGACGGCGTGTCGCACCCTCGCAGTAGGTTCGCTGCCATGGACGATCGGCAGTATTGGCATCAGCGACTGGACGAGTACATCGTTCACTTGAGCGACAGGAAGCACTCTGATGAGGGGGCCAAGCAACGTCAGAGGGTCGTTCGCGCATGGATCGATTTTGCAGGCGCGCACCACCTTGATCCGGCTGCCTTCGACGAGGCGGCCGTCAAGGACTATCTGGAGCAACAGGATGGTTTGGCGGTCAGCACGCGTCGCGACTACGCATCTCATCTTCGTGTGTGGTGCCGTTGGGCATCGACCGAGCCGTCGACAGTACGTCACGTCAGCACTGCACAGCACGACGGTCTCGCCTTATGGACGAAGCGGCTCGAGGAGTACTTGAGCTATCTGCAGCATCGTGGACGACAGTCGAGCACAATCCGTGACAGGCGCAGGAAGCTGTCGAACTGGATCAGATTCGCGTGTTCAACCGGCCGAAATCCGGCGGTGTGGGATCCGGCCGCCATCGACGAGGCATTCGTCATGTGGGGCACGGTGGACTCGGCGACCCAACGCGACCGTATACGCGGTCGAATTCAGGCATGGTGCCAGTACTGGCGTGACAACGGCCTGGGCTCGCTAACGCTTGCGGATTTGGTCCAGCAGTTTCGAGACCGGGGCTACCCCGATGAAGATGTTCCACACCATCGGGCAGCCCGGGCAGAGTTCGAACGGGTGCTCAACTCACTGCCGAGTTTGAGTTACGACGAGCGTGACCAGCTCAAAGCTGTATGGAATTCCACTAAGTACGACTACGGCGGCGCCGGTGTGGTCGCAGGCATGCACTCTGCACTCCGTGACGTAAGCGAAGCCGATTGGCCCGCCATGCGTGACCAGATCTACGCCCTCTGCCATGGCCCTAGCGAGCTCGCCGCGCGCTTCGACGGGACGATCGCCAGCGTCAGAGGCCTCGGTGAGTTGATGGCGACCAGGATGCTGGCGATCACTTGGCCGAATCGCTTCTTGCCGAACTTCATGCTCCGTTCCGCAAACCCGAGGTGGCCAGGCAAGCTTGACATGATCGAATTGCTGGGTCGTCTCGATCTGCTCGACGCATCATCGATGGACGAAGCCCAGCTTCTCCTGGCGGAGAGTTGGGGCTCCCACAGCGTCGGTGATCTGGTTGTTCGCTCTAACGACTTGCTCAGGGAGCTCCTGCATCCCTTCTTCAGTGACGACGACTTTGTTGACAGCTGGGGGATGGCGCAGTTCCTCTATTGGCTGGCCAAGCGGGACGCAGACTCATCGGGCTCAGGGAACGATCGCGACGGCGAGGACGATCGACTCAAGAACTCCCTAGCCGAGGCCGCCACAGAACTGCTGTGCGAGATGGACTTTCTCGAAGACGTTGTCGAGCGCCTCAAAGACAAGGGTCAGGTGATCTTGTATGGTCCTCCGGGTACAGGCAAGACATACTTCGCTCGGAAACTTGCGAGGGCGCTCACATCCGATAGCGATGCCTCGATGCTGGTGCAGTTTCATCCAGCGTATTCCTACGAGGACTTCTTCGAGGGCATTCGGCCTCGGGTCCTGGATGGGCAGATGACCTATGAACTGACACCGGGTCCGCTGGTGCGATTTGCTGACAGGGCGCGGGAGCGCCGCGACGAGACACATGTCATGGTCATCGACGAAATCAATCGTGCGAATTTGCCGCGGGTGCTAGGCGAGTTGCTCTACTTGCTTGAATATCGCGAAGACGAGATCCACACGCAGTATCGGCCCAACAAGAAATTCTCGCTGCCGGAGAATCTGTTGTTCATTGGCACGATGAATACCGCTGACCGTTCCATCGCACTCATCGACGCCGCGATGCGCCGGCGATTCCACTGCATGCCATTCTTCCCAGATCGTGAACCTACGGCTGGTCTCCTGCGACGTTGGTGTGAGGCGAATGAACCCGAGCAGATTTGGGTAGCCGATCTCCTGAACAGGGTCAACGAGAGGCTCCGTGGCGATCTCGGCGGTGATTACATGCTGATTGGCCCGAGCCACTTCATGAAGAGCGGACTGGGCAAGAGGGAGTTGGAGCGCATCTGGAAGTACAACATCGAGCCGCTGATCGAGGATCAGTTCTTCGGCCGTCAGGAAGTGATCGCTTCCTTTCAGTTCGACAAGATCTGGGATCAGCACGGCCCAAGTGCGGCTTCGCCGGATGCCGTAGGGGAGTCACCGGATGAGTTGAGCGAAGAGGTCGGGCAGATCCTTGATGATGGTGATGGCAACGTGAGCCAGGATGCCGGGTAGGTGCCCGTCGTCGACACCCTGATGAGATCGTCGACGGCTGCCGCGGCGAGAGATGACGACGGTCTCCCACCGCTCTTGCTCACTGAGTCGGAACCTGAGTCCCTTGATCTCACCCAGGCTCAAGCCAACGCACTGGCCAAAGCGCGAGGCCGCACTGGCCGCAATTGGCTGCAGCTTGATTTTGGTGAGCAGACGGGGAGGTGGATCGTCACGCCCAGGAACTTCGTCGGTTCGTTCATCGCGGCGGGCTTATCAGTCATCGTGCGACCGAAGATCAAGCCCGAGAACCTGTTTGCGCTGCTTGAGGTCGGCCTGCCTCGCGCCGCGTGGCGGCAGGAAGCGACCGACTATGCGAGTACTTACGAGCTCTTGCCGGCACTGGTGTCGTTCTTTGCGCGAACAGCGGAGACCGCCTTGGCACGCGGTCTGTTTCACCACTATCGGCGCGATGAGGGCGATCTGCTCGCGTTGCGCGGCCGCATCGACTTTGCACGACAATTCCGGCGAGGAGGGGTGCTTGTTCCCATCGCTTGTTCGTGGGAGGAATTCACCCCCGATGTGGACGAGAATCGATGCCTGCGGGTCGCCGCACGGCGAAGCCTCCAGGTGCAGGGTGTTCCCGGCGACGACCAGCGACGGCTCCATCGGCTGCTGGCTGCACTGGACAGCGTGGGAGAACCGGCAGTTTCGACGGCGCTGAATCGCCTCCACTGGATGCAATACACCCGCCTAAACGAGCACTATCGGCCAGCTCTAGGCCTTGCGCGGTTGATACTGTCCAACTTCACCCTGCAGGATCGCCACGGTGATACGTCGGCGTCTGCATTCATGCTGGACATGAATCGACTCTTCGAGAACTTCATCACTACGAGATTGCAGCGCAAACTCGGCAGCCTGTTCGATGTACGAGAGCAAGCGACGTCGGCATTTGGAGAGAGCGAGGTCATCGAGAACAGGCAAAAGCATGTAAGTGTTAGGCCCGATCTACTCCTTCGGCAGGGTGGCCGGGTGGTTGGCGTCGCCGATATCAAGTACAAGCTCGCCGCTCGAGACAAGCGCACTGATCCCGACGGGGCCTACGGCCGCGCGTCTGACTACTACCAACTGCTGGCGTATGCCACGGCGCTCAAGCTGAAAGAAGGCACTCTTATCTACTGCACCGATGTCAATCGAGACGAGTCCAGTGAGCCTGACGGTCCCGTTGGCTCGGATCGAGCCTCCAGTGGTACAGGCGAGGCTTCGAACCACGATGGCAGCGTTACGCCTCTGGTTGAGTCAACGATCACGGTTCAGCACGTAGGCACGAAACTCCACGCGATCGCGATCGATCTGTCAGGCAGTCCCAGCAGCATCGACGCTCAGATCAACGCCCTCGCTGGCCACCTGGAAACATCGGCGGAACGCTCAGTCGCCCCGTGAGCCTGCGTTGGGAAAGGCCGCGCGATCGGACGGTGGGCGCCAGTGGTCCGGGTACCAGGCCCACAGCTCAGCAGGCAGGCGCCAAACCCGTGACGCCCTGAGGCCGACCCAGGCCCGAACTGCTGGCCCCAACATCATGACTGTCACACCCCCTTCGTACGGTTGTTCTATGGCAAGCGGTAGCGAATCGGCTTTCGGCAGCGCTCAAGCCACGAACACCGCTCCGGCCGATGGAGCGACTGGCGTCTTCGCGTCGGGTGGGGTGCGTGTCGATGCGACTGACGTGTCGATGCTGTGCGGGGCGGGGTTGCGGGCTCGATTGGGTGAGATCGCGCGGGCGGAATCGCGGCTGGCGGCGATGAAGGCTGACACGCTGGGCGAGATAGCGCGTCGCAGCGGCGACGGTGCGGCTGCGCATGCGGCAACTAACGAGATGTCAGTGTCGGGCCGTAAGGCTCGTAGCGATGTGCGCGACGCGGTGCGGCTCGGCGGTCTGGGCGCGACTCGGGATGGGCTTGCTGCGGGTTCGGTGCCGGTGGGGCACGCGCAGATAATCGCCCGCGCTGCCGGCGACGCTCCGGTCGACGAGCGGTATCTGGTCCAGCGGGCGGCCCATGAGGGCTTTGACGAGTTCCGCCGCACTGTGGCGCGCCATGTGGCCGACGTCAGCGAGGACGACGGCGTGTCGGTGCTGGAGCGGCAGCGCCAGGCGCGCTCTGGCACGATCGCGACCAGAGGCAGCGACGGTATGACGGTGCTGCATCTCGAGGTCGACCCGGTCACCGGTGCCCGGCTCGGCAGCGCGGTCGCTGCTGCGGAGCGGCGCCTGTTCAGCGACGAGAACCCCGATGCGCGCCGCACACCGCCACAACGTGCAGCGGACGCGATCTGCCAACTCATCCTCGCACCCGACGCGAAGCGTTCTGCGGGGACATCGCTGATCGTGATCGCCGACTACGACCTGGTCAACCACCAGCTCACCAACGGGCGTCTCGCTGACGGTACGCCGATCCCGATCGACGAAATCGCCGGCGTCGCCGTCGATGCTGAGGTGCTACCGGCTGTCTTCGAAGCCGCTACCGGCAATCTGCGCATGGGACGCAGCCGCCGCACCGCTACCGACCTCCAACGCCTCGCGCTGGCGCTTCGGGACAAGGGCTGTGTCGGCTGCGGCATCGGGCCCGAACGCTGCCAGCACCACCACATCGACCACTGGCAGCACGGCGGAACCACTGACTATGAGAACCTCCTGACCGTCTGCCACAACTGCCACAACGACAAGATCCACCAACAAGGCTTCATCGCCCAATGGCATCCAGGCAAGCCCACCAACCCTGACCAAGCCGCGAATCCCGGCCACTACGAACTCCAGCCGCCTGACACCGCGACCACCGCCACCAATACACACTCCGACAGCCGAATCGGGCCACGAGCACCGCCGCACTGAACGAAGCGGGGCAGCCCCGCGACCGGGCGACAGCAGCGTCAGTCGGTTGAGGAGTGTCGGGGCGGGCGGTGGCGGTCGAGGAGGCTGTTCAACTCGGCGCCGGCGAGCAATCCCATTGCGAGCAGGTAGAGCCACAGCAGCAGGCTGATGGCACCTCCCAGCAAGCCGAAGATCGCGTTGACGCCGCCTGACGCTAGGCTGAGGTAGGCGCCGAAGCCTCCCGAGACGGCGAGCCACCATGCGGTCGCCAGCAGCGCGCCGGGAACTTCACGCCGCCATCGCAGCTTGTGGAGCGGCGCGATGCGGTACACGGTCGCCGCCCAGGCGACCACGGCGATGACGACGAGCGGCCAGCGAAGCCAGTCCCATGCCGTGCTGAATGAGCTCCCCGCACCCAGCCGATCCGCCAGCTCAGAGCCGCTGCCGAACAGCGGCCCGACGACCACCATGGCTGCGACTGCCACCGCGACCGTCAGGGTGAACAACGTCAGGGCAAATCCCACCAGACGGGTCGACAGCCAGCCGCGAGTGCCCTGGTGCCCGCGGCAGACGTTCAGCGCACGCACCACGGCGATGAAGCCTCTCGACGCGGCATAGGCGGCCACGGCGATGCCGACTGTGACCACGCGAGCGTCGGAGCGGTCGAACAGATCCGCGACGGTGGCGTCAAGAGTGTTCTGATCGCCGAACGTGCTGCTGATCTGCTCGAGCAGCCAATCCTCGGTGCCGGATGCCGCGCTCTGGCCGATCAGGACATCGAGCGAGCCCAGCAGCGCAGCGAACACGATGATGGCAGGGAACAGCCCCAACAGTGCAAAGAAGGCGATCTCTGCTGACAGGCCGGCGATTCGCTTGGTCGCCCAGTCCTGCCGGACCTCGTCGGCAATCTTCAGTGCGTTGTGTGTCAGCGTCCGGATCGGCGTCGTGCCTTGTGCTGCGTCTTCCGCAGTGGGGCGCTCGCCGCTCAGGGGGAGTCAGCCTTCACAAGATCGGCGGCGCGGCTGACGAGACCGTTGCGGTCGATCTTCGCCGTCGAGGCCAGCGGGATCTCGTCGACGATCCAGACGTGGCGAGGGTGCGCATAGGCAGGGCCATTGGCGAGCGCGTGCTGCTTGACCTCGTCGGCCGTGAGCGTGTGGCCGGGCTCGGCACGCACGAAGGCAGCCGGCAGCTGGCCCTTCAGCTCGTCGGGCACCGGGACCACGACGGCCTGGTGCACCCCAGGGTGCTTCTCGAGCATCTGCTCGACGGCGTCGGGGTAGATGTTCTCGCCAGCGCACACGAACATGTCGTCCACACGGCCCACGAAGTAGTACCAGCCGTCTTCGTCACGGGTCATGAGATCGCCCGTGTGGTACCAGCCGTCGGTGAGGCGCTCGGCAGTGACGTCGGGCAGGTTGTGGTAGCCGGTCATGACGCCGGGCGAGCGCACCCACAGCTCGCCGGCGTCGGCGTCCTCGCCGGTGTCCGGGTCGACGAGCCGCAGCTCAACCTTCGGGTGCTGATGGCCCACAGAGATCTTGGGCCTGGGCTTGCCCTCGGGATGCGGTCCGAACTCCAGCACCGCCTCGGTGGTGCCGTAGCCGTTGGACACGACGGCCTGAGGGAGCAGCCGCTGCACGTCGTCGTAGAGCGCCTCGGTGAGCGGAGCCGAGCCGATGAAGGCACGCTGCACCGAGGACAGGTCAGGGATCTCGTTACCGGCCGCGACACGGGAGGCGATCTCGGCAGTGACGAGAGCGAACATCGTCGGTACGCCCGAGCACATCGTCACGCTGTGCTCGGTGATCGCCTCGATGTAGCCCGACGCAGTGAATCCCCCGAGGAGCACCACCGTGCCGCCGTTCGCGAACGCCAGCTTGGACGACATCGAAGCGTTCTTGTGGTACAGCGGGGCCGAGACCAGCATCACCTCGCCCGGCATCGCCGCGCCGTATTCAAGGACCGTAAAGGTGACGTTGCGGTGGGTCAGCAGCACGCCCTTGGGCCGCCCGGTCGAACCCGAGGTGTAGATCTGCACCGCAATGTCGTCGCCGTCCACGGCGACTGCCGCGCTCAACGGCTCGTGGGCTGCCAAGGCCTCCCATTCGGCGGTGCCGATGACGATGTGCGGAATGTCTGGGGGCACCAGCGGCGCGTGCGCGGCATCGGAGATGACCAGCTGCACGTCGGCGTCGTCGAGGATGTAGGACTGGGTCTCGGCGGGAAGACGGGTGTTGAGCGGCACGAAGACCAGCCCCGCCGCCGGAGCGCCGAACATCACGTCGTAGTACTGGCCGCAGTTCGCTGCGAGCAGCCCGATGCGGGTGAACGGCGCCAGGCCGCGGGCCGCGAGACCTGCCCCGCAACGCAGAGCCCGTTCGCGCAGGGCAGATGCGGTGACCTGCTCGGGCGGGGTGGCCGAGCGATCGACGAGCACAACGGCGTCGTCGCGAGGGAATCGCTCGAGCAGCTCAGCGAGGTTCATGGTCGTTGCAGGCTACGACGATGAGTCATCGGCTAGCTGCTGTGTGTCCGGGGCAGGTTCCACTTCGACGAGGGTGTCGTGGAATGCGGACGAACCGACATCGGGATCGTGGCCGCCGACCGTCGCATTGGTGAGCACGTTGACCGTGCGCTCGTCGGCGCTGCCCGCCCACCAGCCGAAGGGCATCGTCACCAGACCAGGCTGGAGGCGATCCGATACAGCGGCCGTGACGAACAGTGCGCCGCGGTGGTTGAACACACGCACCCGTTCGCCGTCGGCGATGCCGCGTGCCGCAGCGTCGGCGGCACCGATCTCGAGCTGCGGTTGAGGCGGATCGGGCAGGTGGTGCTCGAACCCGCCGTAGTGGCTGTTGAGGAATCGCTGGTGCTGCTTGAGCGACATGAGCGCGAGCGGGTAGCGCTCTGCGAGTTCGGCTCTGCCGTCGGCGGACTCAGTGGCGGGCCGGTACTGCAAAGCTCCGAGCCGCATCGGGCCAAGCTGACGTTTGCGGGCGATCCCGAGCCCACCGCCATCCGAGGACGGCGGAAGGGGAACCTCCCGCTCTTCGAGCGCCGACCAGCCCGGAGGCACTGCCAGCCGTGCCCAGCCGTCGCGCTGGAGCCGTTCGTAGGTGATGCCGTCGAGCCAGGGGTGACCGCTCGCCAGCAAGTCCCGCGCTATCTGCTCATCGCTGTCGGCAAGTCCGGATGCGTCGAGCGACAGTGCGCTGGCCAGCCGGCGGAAGATCTCGGTGTTCGGCATGCACTCGCCGAGCGGCTCGATCGCCGGCAGGTTCAGCGACACGTAGAGGTGGCCCCACGCGTTCATCAGGTCGAGATGCTCGATCTGGGTGGTGGTAGGCAGGACGATGTCGGCATAGCGAGCCGTGTCGGTCATGAACTGCTCGATCACCACCGTGAACAGGTCGTCGCGTTCAAGACCGGCGACCACCCGGTTCTGGTCCGGCGTGATGGCAGCAGGGTTGCAGCCGTAGTTCATCAGCACCGTGACCGGCGGCTCCAGGTCGGGGTCGGTGAGCACCTCGCCGAGGACTGACATGTTGACGACACGCTGCGGCCCCGGCGGTGGCACGATGTCCGCGAACGCCGTGTCGAAATAGACCTGCGTGGAGCGCATGTACCCCGAGCCCGACACGGCGGCCAGGGCTGCAACGGCTCGGTGGATGTCCTGGCCGTGCTCGCGGTGTTCCATGCCGATGAGCGCACGCAACACCGCGGGTTGGTGATGTGCGATGCGATGGGCCAGCGAGACGATGTCGGCGCTCTCGATACCGGTGATCGAAGCGGCACCGTCGAGGCCGAGCGCTCTCGCTTCGGCTCGCAGTTCGGGCCAGCCCGACGTTGTTGCGCTCAGACGTTCGGGGTCGATGAGGTCATCGCGGTCCAGCACTCCGATGATTCCCAGCACGAGCGCGACGTCGGTGCCGGGGCGCGGCTGGACATGCCAGTCGGACCGTCGAGCAGTCATCGTCGAGACCGGGTCGATGACGATGACGCTGGCGCCGTTGCGATGCGCCTCCTCCACATAGGGCCACAGGTGGCGGTTGGTGAGCAGTGTGTTGGTGCCCCACAGCACGATGGTGCGGGCGCTCGCAATCTCGGTGGGGTCCGCTCCGAGCGGCATGCCGAGCACGTCGGCGGCGCCATGCCAGGCGGTCACACCGCAGATGTGCCGGTTCAGCTGCGTAGCCCCGAGCGCTGCGAAGAACCGATCGGCCAGCACGCCTTTCTGCACGAGCCCCTGAGTGCCGTCGAGCGAGTACGGCAGCACCGTCTCACCGCCGCGCTGCGAGACGGCAGTGCCGATCCGCTCGGCGATCTCAGCGATCGCGGCATCCCAGCCGATCGGCTCGAACCGCCCCTCGCCCTTGGGCCCGGTTCGCCGGAGCGGCCGCAGCAGCCGGTCGGGGTGATAGACGCGGTCGAGGAAGGGATTCACCTTGGGGCAGAGTTGGCCGTCGGTGAACGGGTGGGACGGATCGCCTCGCAGATTTACTGCCACGCCCTCGCGGACCGTCACCTCCCAGGCGCACGTGTCGGGGCAGTCGTGATGGCAGGCCCCGCGCACGACGGTCGGCACGTCGCTCATCGGCCGCAAGCTCCCGGCGACATCTCGAACATCGCCCCTAGCATGGCGCACCGGGACCCGCTCACCGGTATCGAATTCCGGGCTGAGCGTCAACGAAGCCAGGGCGCCATGTCGCAGACAACGTTCACGGCGGCACCCGCCGCTGCTTCGCCGCTTGGCGAACCCTTGCGCCTGTTCAGCGCCCCATTCCTGATTCTGAACGTCAGCGCGCTCTTCTCGGCAGTGTCGTTTTCCGCGATGCTGCCGGTGACGACGCTGCTGGTCTCGGTTCAGCTCGGTGGCGGGGATGTGGCTATCGGCTTCGTCATCGGCGTCTTCGCAGTGACTGCCATCGCTGCGAGGCCGACGATCGGCCGACTGGGCGACTCACGCGGCCGCAGGTACCTGATCGTGGTGGGAAGTCTTGCCACCGCACTGACCTTCGCTGCGCATGCCTGGGCCGATACGTACGTAGTTCTTCTCGTCATGCGGTTACTGACGGGGGGATTCCAGGGCGCCTTTTTTGTCGGCAGTGCAGCACTGGTCAGCGATTTGGCGCCTGAGCATCGACGGGGAGAGGCCCTGAGCTGGTTCTCGGTGTCGATCTACCTCGGCATGTCGCTGGGCCCGTGGTTCGGAGTCGCCGTCAATGACTGGGCAGAGACGTGGTCGCCGCTCGGCGGCTTCGACACAGCGTTCCTCGTCGCCGGAGGGCTCATGCTGGTAGGGGCCTTGGTGGCTCGTCTGCTGCCCAACGATTCACCCGGTGAAGTACCGCATCGCAACCAGGGCGACCCGGAACCACCTGTGAACGGCACAGCAGGGGCGCTAGCGCTTCGGGAGCGTCTTGCTGCAGCGGCTCGGCCGATGGTGTTCGAATTGGTCGGTCGACACGGCAGAAGTTCCTCACTGCCGGGGCCTCAGGAGTCGAGCGCCCCGGCGGCCTCGCAGCACGCCGGGCGCATCTTCTACAAGCCGGCCCTGTGGCCCGGGGTCGTCCTTGCGATGGGCATCATCATCTTCCCTGCGTTGTGGGGCTTCCTGCCCAAGATCGCTGAACAGCAAGGTTGGAGTTCGGACTTCATCGGATCGATCTTCTTCATCTACGGCATCTTGGTACTCGTACTGCGGGTCATCGGAAGGAAGCTGCCCGACCAGCTAGGAACCAAGCGCACAGCAACGTTGGCGCTCATCGGAGCGACGGTGGGAATGGCAGTGATGGGCACGTTCGTTTCGCAAGCCGGCTTCTATATCGGCACCGTCATCTTGGCTCTGGGCGGATCACTGCTCTACCCGGCGCTCATGGTGGCTGCGGTGGACGGTGTGCCGCCCAACGAACGCGCGCAAGCCGTGAGCACCTTCACGATGTTCTTCGAGCTCTCGGCGGGAATCGGCGGGCCGATACTGGGAGTCACGGCGTGGATGGTCGGTGCCACCGTCGGCGCCTTCTACGCATCGGCGACCATGTCGGCGATCGGCATCGTGCTGTTGTGGATCTGGCAGCGGGGCTTGGCCTCATCCAGTCGTTAGCAAGTGCGGCGGTGCGCACCGTCGTTCGTGCGACAGCTATACCCAGCGCACTGAACCTGCCTCAACTGGTGCCGAGCAGGATCATGGTGGCGATGTAGATGGCGAGCAGGGCGACGCCGTCGATGCGCCCGGCACGTTTGCCCACCAAGGCGCCCAGGTAGGCCAGCAGCACCACCGCCATCATCGCCCCGATGCCGAGGCCGGTCAGCGACGGGTCGTCGATGGCACCGGCGCCCACGAGACCCATGGCCCCGCCCACAGCCAGGCTGTTGAAGACGTTGGAGCCGAACAGGTTGCCCACGATCAGCTCGGTATGGCCCTTGCGGGCAGCGGCCACCACCGTTGCCACCTCCGGCAGCGACGTACCGAGGGCCACGATCGAGAAGCCGATGAAGCCGCCGCTCAGATTCCAGTGCTTGGCCAGGGCGATGGCACCTTCCACGGCGAGCTGAGCGCCGAGGATCACGCCGCACAAGCCCAGGACCGCTCGCACCAGATTGCGCCATGCCGTCCCGGCGTCGCGTGCCGTCGTGCCGGGAGCGCCGCCTGCATCGGGCAGCCGCTCGTCATCACGCGACGTGCGGATCAGCCATGCCAGCGTGATCGCCATCAGCGCCGCCAGCAACCCGCCTTCGAGCCGGCTGAGGTAGTCGTCCATCACGAGCAGGGCGAAGACGGCGGCGGTTGCTACCGACCATGGGACGTCTCGGCGCAGCGCGATGTTGGAGAACGGGATCGGCATCAGCAACGCCGCCAAACCGAGGCCGAGGCTGAGGTTGGCCACATTCGAGCCCACGATGTTGCCCACACCCAGCGCCGGGTTGTCATTGATCGACGCCAGCGCGGACACGACCATCTCGGGAGCGGATGTGCCGAAGCCCAGCACAACCGCGCCGATCACTGCGGGGCGCATGCGCAGCGCGGTCGCAAGGCGCGATGCTCCCGCGACGAAGTGGTCTCCGGCCACCACTAGCAGCACGAGACCTGCCAGCAGCGCCAGCAGTGCCCAGATCATCGCTGAGGTGTCCGGGGCTCGTTGAGCGCCGTCAACCGGCTGTTAGTGGTTGTGCCGAGGTGTGCCATGGGTACGAGCAGTGTCCCGGTACTTGACCGCCGGACGCAGCACCATGCCTTCGTCGAACTGGGTGACGATCGAACGCTGGATCTCCTGCCACGGGGTGTGCGAGGGCGGCACGGGGTAGCCGCCGACGTCGTCCAGCTCGGCGCGACGCCGTGCCAGCTCGGCGTCGTCCACCAGCATGTCGGCGCTGCCGCGCCGTAGGTCGATGCGGACGCGGTCGCCCGTGCGCAGCAGCGCCAGGCCACCGCCCACGGCTGCCTCGGGAGCTGCGTTCAGGATCGACGGCGAGCCCGACGTGCCGGACTGGCGACCGTCGCCGATGCATGGCAGCGAGTGGACGCCCCGCACCAGCAGCGCTGCCGGAGGCTGCATGTTGACCACCTCGGCGCCGCCGGGGTACCCCACTGGGCCCGTCCCGCGCACGAACAGCATGCAGTGCTCGTCGATGCCGAGTTCGGGGTTGTCGATGTTGGCCCGATAGTCCTCCGGTCCGTCGAAGACGATGGCGCGGCCTTCGAAGGCATCGGGATCGTCGGGATTGGACAGGTAGCGCTGGCGGAACTCGTCGGAGATGACGCTGGTCTTCATGATGGCGCTGTCGAAGAGATTGCCCGACAGGTTGATGAAGCCCGCGTCGGCCAGAAGCGGTTCGCCGACTGCGCGGATCACGTCCGTATCCATGATCGCGGCATCGGCGCAGTTCTCGCCGATGCCGCGGCCGTTGGCGGTCAGCGCCTCGGGGTGCGGCAGCAGCCCGGCTCGCATCAGCTCGCCGACCACGGCTGGCACACCGCCGGCGTGGTGGTAGTCCTCGCCCAGATACTCCCCGGCGGGCATCAGGTTCACCAGCAATGGCACTGCGTAGCCGTGTTTCTGCCAATCGTCATTGTCGAGCGGCACGCCGAGGTGAGCGGCGATCGCATTCAGATGGATCGGGGCGTTGGTCGAGCCGCCGATGGCAGAGTTCACGACGATGGCGTTCTCGAATGCCTCCCGGGTCATGATGTCGGACGGTCGAAGATCCTCCCGCACCATCTCGACGATGCGCAAGCCCGTGCGGTATGCCGCCTGTGCCCGTTCCCGGTACGGGGCGGGGATGGCTGCCGAGCCTGGCAGCTGCATGCCCAGCGCTTCGGCCAGCGAGTTCATCGTGGTGGCTGTGCCCATCGTGGAGCAGTAGCCCACTGACGGAGCTGAGGAGGCCACCAGATCGATGAATCCCGCATCGTCGATCTCGCCGGCCGCGTACAGCTCTCGGGCCTTCCACACGACGGTGCCCGAGCCGGTCCGGCGGCCCTCGTGCCAGCCGTTCAGCATCGGCCCGACCGACAGGGCGATGGCCGGCAGGTTGACGGTCGCAGCTGCCATCAGGCAGGCGGGGGTGGTCTTGTCGCAGCCGATCGTGAGCACCACGCCGTCGAGGGGATATCCCTGCAGCACCTCGACGAGGCCCAGATACGCGAGGTTGCGGTCGAGCGCAGCCGTGGGACGCTTTCCGGTCTCCTGGATGGGGTGCACGCCGAACTCGAAGGCGATGCCGCCGGCCTCGCGTATGCCCTCGCGCACCCTTTTGGCGAGCTCGAGGTGGTGCCGGTTGCACGGCGACAGGTCTGAGCCGGTCTGGGCGATGCCGATGATCGGCTTGCCCGACTGGAGCTCTTCGCGTGTCAACCCGTAGTTGGCGTAGCGCTCGAGGTAGAGCGCCGACATGAGCGGGTCGCCCTCGATGTCGAACCAGGCCGCTGAGCGCAGGCCGCCGCGCCCGATGCCGGGATCGGGACCGTCTGCGGGATGAATCGAACGAGGGTCCGAAGTCGTGTGTGCATCTTGTTCAGGAGCCACCGGGCCACCCTACGCGGACCTGCGCGACGGCCCAGAACTAGTCTGAGCCGGGCCAGAGCTCGGCAGAGGGGGTCACGCATGGATCCGAGTCCAGAAGTACTGCTGGATCTGCACCGGCGCATGGTGCGCATCCGCCACTTCGAGGAAGCCGCTGGCCGGCTCGCCGAGCAGAACCGCCTGCCCGGCTTCCTGCACCTGTATGTGGGTGAGGAGGCCGTGGCCGCCGGCGTGTGCGCCAACCTCGACGACGACGACCAGATCAGCTCGACCCACCGGGGTCACGGGCACTTGGTGGCCAAGGGAGGCGACTACGGCGGGATGATGGCGGAGCTGATGGGCAAGGCCACTGGCTACTGCGGGGGCAAGGGCGGCTCCATGCATATCTGCGACCTCGATCTGGGCATGCTCGGTGCGAACGGCATCGTGGGGGGCGGCGTCCCGATCGCCGTGGGCGCCGGATTCGCCAACAAATACCGCGGGAACGATCGGGTCTCGGTGGTGTTCTTCGGCGACGGCGCTTCGAATATCGGTGCCTTCCACGAGGCGGCGAACATGGCGGCTGCGTTGTCGCTGCCGGTCCTGTTCGTGTGCGAGAACAACGAGTACGGCGAGTTCACGCCGCGTGATCGCACCATGGCCATCACCGACGTGGTGGACCGCGCAGCCGGCTACGGCATGCCCGGGGCGATCGTGGACGGCATGGACGTGGTCGCCGTGTGGGAAGCGGCCAACGAGGCCGTGGGCCGGGCCCGCCGGGGCGAGGGGCCCTCGTTCATCGAGGCCAAGACCTACCGCTTCTACAACCACCACGGCGTGCAGACGCTCGGGATGAAGTACCGCTCCGATGACGAGCTCGAGCAGTGGAAGCAGCGGGACCCGATCGATCTGTTCGAGCATCGGCTCGCGGCCGCCGGCGTGCTGGACGCTGACGGCGCCCAAGCGGTGCACGACGCAGCGGAAGCCGACATCGAAGGCGCAATCGCCTTCGCCGAAGAGAGCCCGTTGCCTGACCCCGACAGCCTGCTGGTCGATGTCTATACCCCGTCCGCGTATTCAGGAGCCTCGTCATGAATCAGACGACCGATACTGCCGAGCGAAGCATCGCCTACGGGGCAGCCTTCACCGAAGGTCTCGCTCAGATGATGGAAGCCGACCCGAACGTGTTCGTGGCCGGTGAGGACGTGGGGCGCGCCGGGGGAGTCTTCGGCTCGTTCCGCGGGCTGAACGAGCGCTTCGGCGACCTGCGCGTGGTGGACACGCCGATCAGCGAGCAGGCCATCGTGGGGCTCGGCACCGGCGCGGCGGTGAGCGGCCTGCGCCCGGTCGTCGACCTGATGTTCATGGACTTCATCCTCGTGGCCATGGACCAGATCGTGAACCAGGCGGCGAAGCTGAAGTACATGTTCGGCGGCAAGGCCACACTGCCGAT
This sequence comes from Candidatus Poriferisodalis sp., assembly GCF_965208555.1. GTDB lineage: Bacteria > Actinomycetota > Acidimicrobiia > Acidimicrobiales > Poriferisodalaceae > Poriferisodalis. The sequence goes on from NZ_OZ242342.1 coordinate 3,484,025, forward strand.
GACGATCACGACGAGCGCTGGTGCCGGGTTGTCGGCAGCGGCACAGCACAGCCAGAGCCTCGAGGCGATGCTGTGCCACATCCCGGGCCTCAAGGTGGTGATGCCGTCGAATCCCTACGACGCGAAAGGGCTGCTCATATCGTGCATTCGCGACGACAACCCCACCGTGTTCGTGAAGCACAAGCGCCTGCTGGGTCTCAAGGGTGACGTGCCCGAGGACCTGTACGAGATCTCCTTGGGCTCGGCCAGCACGGTGAGGTCCGGCGACGACATCACCGTGGTGACCTACGGCCGCATGGTGCATGAGGCGACTTCGGCAGCGAAGACCCTCGCGACAGAGGGCATCGAGTGCGACGTGATCGATCTGCGGACGCTGCAGCCGCTGGACATCGACACGGTGATCGCGTCGGCTCGCCGGACGAACCGTGTTGCAGTCGTGCACGAGGCGGTCCGGTTCGGCGGTCTCGGCGGCGAGATCGCGTCCCAGATTGCCGAGGAGGCCTTCGACTATCTCGATGCTCCGATCGAGCGCGTCGGCGCACCGTTCAGCCCGGTGCCCTTCAGTCCCGCGCTCGAGTCCGAATGGGTGCCCAACGCCGAGATGATCGGCGAGCGGATCCGAGCACTCGCAGCCGCGTGAGCGAAGCTGCCGGCTACGTGGTCGGCATCGTCGCCAATCCTCTGGCCGGCAAAGATGTCCGGCGCCTCACCTCGGGTGCGACACCGGTATCGGATGCGGTCAAGATCGGCGTCATCCGCCGTGCTGTCGTGGGCGCATTCGAGGGCGGCGCCGGGCAGGTGATGATCAGCGGCGACCGGGCACGGCTCGGGGAGCGAGCCGTGGCGGGTCTCGACGTCGCCCCAGGCGTGCAGGTCTTCGAGCCATACGGCTGGCACAACGGCCGCGACTCCCAGATGGCCGCCTCAGAATTTCGCGAGAGGGGCGTGGGGGCGGTGATTGCGCTCGGCGGCGACGGCACCCAGCGTGATGTCGCCAAAGGATGGCGAGATGTACCGTTGGTGCCGCTGGCGGTCGGCACCAACAACGTTTTCCCGCTGCAGATGGAAGCCACCGTGGCCGGTTTTGCCGCGGGAGCGGTGGCAAGCAACCAGCTCGCCGCAGCGGATGTGACGTCACGGTCGAAGATCATCGATGTTGCGATCGAAGGGACCCGTCATGCCGACGTGGCGCTCGTCGACGTGTGCTTGGTGCGGGGAGCGTTCGTGGGGGCACGCGCCGTCTGGGACTCGGCATCGGTAAGCGAGATCGTTGCTGCTGTTGCTGAACCGCAATCGGTTGGGCTGTCGGCCATCGCTGCGGCCGTTGCGCCTGTGGGGCGGCGCGATGCCGGCGGGGTGCATGTCGGCTTGGAATGTGCCTCCCGCGATGCACAGGGCATACAGCGAGGCAGGCACATCCGGGCGGCCGTGATGCCCGGCAGCTACTCCGACCTCGACATCGCCCACTGCGAAATGCTGCGTTTCGGCCAGCCGGTCATGCTGTCCGGTCCCGGCGTTCTGACGCTCGACGGTGAGCGCGAGATCGTTCTCGGGCCTCGCCAGCGGGCAACTGTCACGGTCAATCCGGATGGTCCACAGCTGATCGATGTGGGCGCCGCAGTTGCGATGGCGCAGCGACGGCGCTACCCCTTCGGCCCTGCGACTGCCGGTCGCTGAGCGAGGGGACATCGATGGCCACCGAGTTTGCGATGCCGAAGCTGGGCCTGACGATGGAGTCGGGGACGATTCTGCGGTGGCTGGTTCCGGACGGTGCCGAAGTCACCGCAGGGCAGGCCGTGCTGCTGGTGGAGACAGACAAGGTCGAGACCGAGATCGAGGCCTCGGGCAGCGGGATGCTGGCTCAGACCGGTGAGGTAGGCGAGGAGTACGCCTGCGGGGTTCGGATCGGCTGGTTTCTGGGGGCCGGTGAGACACCGCCGGCTCTCGAGTCGGCGCCGGCCGCGGCGCCCGCGCCCGCAGCAGCCGGTCTGGCTTCTCGACCGTCGCCGCAGCCAGCTCCGGCGGCGCCGGCTCGTGCGCCCGGCGAGCGCATTCTGGCGTCACCGGCAGCCAAGCGGCTGGCCCGCGAACTCGGCGTCGAGCTTGCTGCGGTTGCCGGGACCGGTCCCAACGGCCGCATCACCGACCGTGATGTGCGAGCGGCGAGTGAGGCTCCGGCAGCATCGCAACCGGCGCAGCCGGCTGCTGGATCCCGCCTAGCTGCACACCGACCGGATACATCGATGGCGCCGCCGGCGACTTTCGCAGCGCGCCAGCTCGCTGACCTGCTCGGCGCGGACCTCGGTGCCGTGCACGCCAGCGCTGCAGACGGGCGCATTTCGCGGGCGGACGTGGCCGCCTACGTCAGGAAACTGCTGTCCAGCCTGACCTCCGCGTCCGAGAGGGCCGAGCCCCCGAGCCAGGCGGCGGATGCGACTCCGGGACCGGCCTCGGCCCCGCTCACACAGACGCCGACCGAGCAGATTCCGCTGCGAGGGATGCGGGGCGTGATCGCTGAACGCATGAGCGCCTCCCTTCATTCGATGGCGCAGCTGACGCTCACGATGGACGTTGACATGAGCGCTGTGGTGGCGGAACGGGCGGCACTTGTCGAGGCTGCTCGCGGGGGCGACGCTGGCGACGGCGCTCGGGCATCAGAATCGGTGCGAGCAGAGGTGCCGGGCTACACCGACTATGTGGTGGCGGCGGCCGCTGCGGCGCTGCACGCCTATCCACGGGTGAACTCCCAGGTCACCGACGATGCCGTTGCGCTCTTGGGTGACATTCACATCGGGCTCGCCGTCGCGCTCGACGATGGGTTGCTCGTGCCGGTTGTGCGCAACGCTGACCGTCTCAGCCTCGGCGAGATCGCAGCCGAGACCACCCGCCTTGCCGAGGGCGCACGTAACGGCTCGCTCGGTTATGACGACTACCAGGACGGCACGTTCACGGTGACCGCGCTGGGCATGTTCGGCGTGGACGCATTCACGCCGATCATCAACTCGCCGAACACCGCGATCTTGGGCGTGGGCCGCATCCGCGACGAGACCGTCTGGACAGACGATGTGCCGGCAGCTCGCCCGGTACTGACCCTCTCGCTGACCTGGGATCACCGGGCCTTCGACGGCGCGCCTGCTGCCCGTTTCGCCGGTGCGGTACGGGACTGGCTGGAGTCGCGCTAGCTGTCGACGTAGCTGCGCTTGGCAACCTCTTCGAGCATGACTTCAGTGGCGCCGCCGCCGATCGGCAGGATGCGGGCGTCGCGGTACATGCGCTCGATGGTCGACTCGCGCATGTAGCCGAGGCCGCCGTGGAACTGCACGCAGTCGTACATGACCTGGTTGACGACCTCGGCGCCGAAGGCTTTGACGCCTGACATCTCCTTGGTGGCATCGATGCCCTGCTCGGCCAGCCAGGCAGCGTGGTACATGGAGGCGCGGGCGGCATCGACCTTGGCCTGATTCATGGCCATGCGTTGGCGGATGGCGCCGAGCTCGTAGAGCGAGCCGCCGAACGCCTTGCGCTGCTGGGTGTAGGCGTTGGTGAGATCGATCGCGACCTGCGCGGCGCCGATGCCCATGCCCACGATGACCATCCGCTCGTTCTGGAAGTTGGCCATGGCGGCATAGAAGCCCCGGTGCACCTCGCCGAGCAGGTGATCGCCGGGAAGCCACACGTCAGTCAGCACGAGTTCAGCGGTGTCCGAGCAGCGCCAGCCGTGCTTGTCCAGCCTGTTGGCGACTTCGAACCCTTCCGCGCTGGTCGGAACCAGGAACATGGAGATTCCGTAGCGGTCATCGGGATTTGTGCGCGCTGCCAGTGCGATCACGTCGCCGTAGACAGCACCGGTAATGAACGTCTTGGTGCCGTTGAGACGCCACCCGTCTCCGTCGGGCACCGCGGTCGTGCGCAGTCCCGCCACGTCGGATCCCGCATCGGGCTCGGTCACGCCGATGCACATCATGGTGTCGCCGGACTGGATCGACGGCAGCCAGCGTTCGAGCTGCGCGTCAGAACCTGCGTTGAGCAGGTGCGGCAGCGCCATGTCGGTGTGCACCAAGATGTTCGCCTCGAAGCCTGCGTAGGTGGAAGTGCCGAGCGCTTCGGCGAACGTCGCAGACGCAAGCGGTCCGAGGCCCAGCCCGCCCCACCGTTCGGGCACCCGCAGCGAGAACATCCCGAGCTCGCCCATGCGCTTGTAGATCTCGCGAGGCACTTGGCCGGCCTCTTCCCAGGCATCGCCCAGCGGCGTGACCTCGTTGGCGACGAAGGCGACCGTCTGGTCATAGATCGCCTGCAGCTCGTCGGTCATGTAGACGTTGCGATGGACCATCGTGCTCACCAGATGCCTTCGAGGGGTGTCAAGCAGCTGGTGCAGAACCCTGCTGCACTAGCTCCGCGAGCGGATCGCCGCGGCGGAATCGCTCAAGCAGCACGTCGGCGTCGAACAGCACACCGATGGGGTTCTCCGCGAACACCGGCCCATTCATGAACTCGATGCATTCAGCCATCGTGGCGAAGTTCTCGACTTGGAACTCCACTCCGTTGCCGTCGGGATCGGCGTAGTACATGGAGGTAGTCGGGCCGTGGTTGATGGTGCGCACCGGCAGGATGCCCTCGGCCCGCAGCCGCTCGTAGTGGTCCATGAGGTCGCCGAAGCTGCCCATGGTGTATGCGATGTGCTCCAGGGTGCCGCTGCGCGACTCGTAGCGGCCAGGCTGACCGCGGTTGACGAATGCCATCCGATGGTGCTCGTCGTCATAGGAGATGAAGCAGATGAACTCGTTCTCGTGGACGACCCGCGCATCCAGCACCGTGCACCACCAGTCGCGCACTGCCCCGATGTCATCGGTGCGAAACACGCAATGAGCCATCTTTGTGGGCTTCGGCATGGTGAGCCTCCTCGTCGTTGACCCTAGTGGCGTGGGTGATTATCCGTTGCGTGCGAGAATCGGCGCTCGTGCAGAGGCTCATTGCGTTGGACATGGAAGGCGTCCTGACGCCGGAGATCTGGATAGCGGTGGCTGAGCGCACCGGCATTGACGAGCTGCGGCGCACGACCCGTGACGAACCGGACTACGACGCACTCATGCGGTACCGGATCGACGTGCTCAACGCCCATGACGTGTCGCTCGATCAGATCCGCGACGTGATCGCCGGGCTGCCCCTGCTGGACGGTGCGCGGGAGTTCCTCGACGAGCTCCGGCGGCGTTGGGTGGTGGTGCTGCTGTCGGACACGTTCGAGCAGTTCGACGATCACTTCCTGGAGCTGATGGACTACCCGCATCTGCTGTGCCACCGGCTCGACGTGATCGACGGCCGCCTGGCCGGGTGGCGGCGTCGGGCGGACGACGCCAAACGGCGCGCCGTGGAGGCGTACCGCTCGCTGAACTACCACGTGACCGCGGTCGGCGACTCCTACAACGATCTCACGATGCTGAGGGCAGCCGACGTGGCGAGCCTGTTCCGCTGCCCTCAGGCGGTGGCCGAGGCGAATCCGGACCTGCCCTCGGCCTCCACCTACGCCGACCTGCTGCGCTGGATCGAGAGCGTGCGGGTGCCGGCTGCGGATGGTGACGACGGCACCCGACCGCCGCCGCCCTGAACAGGGCCGCCCAGAGCAGGATCGCCCGGAGCAGATCAGAGCGCAAACCAGCGGCGCGGATACGCTGCGAGCCACATGTTCCATACACCGAGAACAGGGACGGAGCGAACCAATGGCGATTGAGGTCGGTGACCAGATTCCCGATGTGACACTGCGAGTACTGGACGAGGGCGGCATGCCGGCGCCGGTCCAGTCCAGTGCGATGCTGGGCAGCGGCAAGGTGGTGCTCTTCGGCGTGCCGGGCGCCTTCACCCCGGGGTGCAGCAACGTCCATTTGCCGGGATACGTCGAAGGCGCAGCCGAGCTGGCGGGCAAGGGCGTCGACAAGATCGTCTGCGTCTCGGTGAACGACGCCTGGACGATGGGCGCGTGGGCGCAGGCGCAGGGCGCAGAAGGCATCGAGATGGCCGCCGACGGCAACGGCGAGTTCGCCGAGGCCATGGGTCTCGTCATGGACGGCTCGGGCTTCGGGTTGGGCATGAGGTCGCGTCGGTACGCCGCGGTGATCACCGACGGCACCGTGACAGCGCTCGAGGTCGAGGAAGGCGGCGGCGTCGACGTCTCGAGCTGCTCGTCGATCCTGGGAAAGCTCTGATCCAAGACAGACACATGTGGGACTGCGGCGCCCTCGAGCGGGTGTCGCAGCGTCGATGGCAGCCGACGCGCCGGACGGCGACCACGCTGCCGGCGCAGTGACCTCGGAATTGCATCTCGGATTCGACGTCGGCGGCACGAAGATCTTCGGCGTGGCCACCGATGTCGACGGCGAGCTGCAGCGGACCCTGCGCGAGCCGACGCCCCACGGCGCCGAGCCGCTGCTGGACGCGCTCGCCGACATGGTGGCGCAACTCGGCAGCGACGCGGACGTGGTCTCGGTCGGTGTCGGGATGGCTGGCCTGATCACCACCGACGGCCGCGTGACGGTCTCGCCCAACGTCGTCGGCGTCGACGGCGCAGACATCGGATCGGGTCTCAGCGAGATGGTGGGCCTGCCCGTGTTCCTGGACAATGAGGTGAACTGCGCCGCCCGGTGGGAGCTGGCCTCAGGGGCAGCGCGCGGCATCCGCGACGGCGTCATGGTGTCGCTCGGCACCGGCATCGGCGGCGCGTTCATGCTGGACGGCGAAGTGTTACGGGGCTCGGGAGGGCTCGCGGGAGAGCCCGGGCACATGATCGTCGAGGCCGGCGGCCGCGAGTGCGCGTGCGGGCGTCAGGGATGCTGGGAGATGTACGCATCCGGTTCCGCGCTGGACCGGATGGCTGCCGAACGGCTCGGCCATGACGCAAGCGGCCCAGCGGCCACCGCCGCAGCGCGTCGGGGAGACCCGCCGGCACTCGAAGTGCTGGATGAGTTCGCCTACTGGCTGGCGCTTGGCATCTCGAATCTGTGCATCCTGACCGATCCTGAAATGGTGGTGATCGGCGGCGGCCTCAGCGAAGACTGGGACCTCCTGGCGCAACCCACCGAAGCGCATCTGGCTGCGCTGCTCATCGGCCGCTCGCCGACGTCCCGCCCGAGAATCGTGCCCTCTCAAGCAGGCGAGCTCTCCGCGGCACTCGGCGCTGCGCAGGGGCACAGCAATGCCTTCGACGACGGCTCTTCCCGGGTGACGTGAGACCCCTGCGCACGGCGGTGCTGGCGTTGCTGACCGCAGCGGCAGGTCTGCTGCCCACCGTGGCGGCCGTGCGCATGAATTCATCAGCCGCCGATGCTCAGGACTACGCGGCGTCTCTGCGCACTCCCGTGTTGGCACCAGTGCCCGATGACGCCGCCGGAACGGCACCGGGGCCGTCGACGTCGCCACTGCTGCGTGCCGAGCGCGCCCCCAGCGCGCTGTGGCGGGCGGCGCAGCAGCACCACATCGGCAACGAGATGGCAGCGTTCAGCTCCGATTGGCCTCAGCCGCACTGCCTCGCGGTCTGGATCGACGGCATCGAGGTGTACTCCAGCAGCGCCGAGCCTGTGATCCCGGCGTCGGTGCAAAAGCTCATCACTGCGGCGGCGGCGCTGGCGGTTGTTGACCCCGACGAACGCCTCGTCACACGGGTACTGACCGATGCCGAGATCGTCGACGGCGTTCTCGATGGCACGGTATGGGTTGTAGGGGGCGGCGATCCGCTGATCATGACCCAGTCCTACGCAGATTCGCATCGACGCCAGCCGCAGCTGCGCACGGCGATGGAAGACCTCGCCGACGACCTCGTTGGGCTTGGCATCGAGACGCTGAGAGGCAACCTCATTGCCGACGAATCTCGCTACGACACGACGCGATTCCCCGAGACGTGGCCGCAGCGCTACATCACCCAGCTCAACAGCGGCCCGCTGTCCGCTTTGAACCTGAACGACGGCATCACCGGCTTCACCACCACGCTGTCTGCGGCCGAGCACCCGGCGCGCTGGTTTGTCTCCACGCTCGCGGATCTGCTGCGGGTGCGAGGTGTCTCCGTGGAAGTCGAGATCGATGTGTCAGCGGCGCCGAGCGGCATGACCGAGATCGCCCGTCTCACATCGCCCCCGCTGGTGGAGATCATCCAGCAGATGCTGCGCGAGAGCGACAACACCACTGCGGAGCTGATGCTGCGTGAGATCGGCTTGCGCAGTGCGGGAGAGGGATCCACGCCGGCGGGGGCTGCCGCCGCAGAGCGAATCGTGTCGGACTTGCTGCCCGAGCAGGCCCGGCCCGCGGTGGTGGACGGTTCGGGCTTGGATCGTCAGAACATGGCCACGTGCAGTTTTCTTGCAGCGCTGCTGGACCACTTCGGTGCTGAGGGTGCCTTTGCGGCGGGCCTGCCCGTTGCAGCACGCTCGGGGACGCTCTCGCACCGGTTCGCGGAGCATCCTGCAGCGGGCCGACTGCATGCCAAGACCGGTCTGCTGACCGGCGTGAATGCTCTTGCCGGGTTCATCGAAACCGACAGCGGGACGGTGACGTTCGCTCAGCTGTTGAACGGTGTGCCGCCCGAAGGCCGCTTGGGACTGGAGCTGCAGGAGTCATTGGCCGGCCAGCTTCTGCGGTACCCGGTGGGGGACGCCGCCGCCCTGCGAGCATTGACCCGTGCCCCCGCCTGAGATCCGGCCCATGTTCCCGCTCGGGTCGCCGCTGCTGCCTGGGGCTGCACTGCCGTTGCACATCTTCGAGCCCCGGTACCGGGAGTTGGCTCGACGGTGCACTGGCGACGATGAGCCGTTCGGCGTCGTGATGATCGAACGTGGCAGCGAGGTGGGCGGCGGCGATGTGCGCGCCGGTGTGGGTTGCCTGGCCGTCATCGCCCAATACCGGGAACTGCCTGATGGACGCTGGGTGATGCTCGCCACTGGCGATCGTCGGATCCGAGTAGTCGAGTGGCTACAGGACGATCCCTATCCGCGGGCGTTGACCGCTGACTGGCCCGACGATCCCGCCGAGATCCCCGCCCGCGAGCGCACGGCGATGGTGGCTCGGCTGCGCCGCTTGCGCGCACGTGCGTCGGAGATCGGGGCGATGGGAGCTACCGCGGCCGAATCGGCTGCCATCGACGATCAGCTCGCGCAGCTCGCCATGGCAACGGTTGAGGCATCCGCATGGTCGTTCCAGCTGGCATCGCTGGTGCCCGCCGGGCCGTTCGATCGCCACAGCATGCTGTGTGCGCCCGATCCTGCCCGCCGGCTGGGCGTGATCTCCGAGGTGCTGGACGGCGTGGAAGAACTGCTGGGCGAACGGTAGCGTCAGTTGACTGTGCCTCGACGAGATTCCGGCCTGCGAGCAGAGATTGCCGAATTGGTGGGCATGCTGCGGTCCTACTTCGTACAGGAGACGGTTGGTCCGCTGCGCGGCCTCGGCAGGTACGTGCTGTTCGGCCTCATCGGCGCCGTCGGCGTGAGCCTGGGAGTCGTGTTCGCAGCGCTGGCCCTGGTGCGCGTCCTGCAGACCGAAACGAGCGTCTTCAACGCGAACTGGTCGTTTGTCCCGCACTTGGCCGGCGCTGCATTCCTGCTGCTGGCCATAGCCGCGCTGATTCGCGCCATCCGGCCCAGGCACACCCGTGCTGAGCACGACAGTGCAACAGCACCAGAGCGGGACTCGCGCGAGAGCGTCAACGATGCAGCGGGGGATGAGGATGACTGAGAGCGGCAAGAGCTCGGCAGCGGCATCGGGCAGCGACCCGCATCGCATCACACCGTCGGACATCTCCGAGCGAGTGCGGCAGATCATCGGCGGAGCCGGCGATGCAGCCGAGCAGGTGTCCAGTGCTGCTGTGGCCGTAGCCGCCGCCGTCGGCACTGGCCTCGTGCTGGCAGCGTTCCTGTTCGGCCGCCGCCGGGGTCGGCGCCGGAGCACGCTGGTTGAAATCGTCCGGGTATAGGCCCTCGGCGCGCGGTGGGTATGAACGTGGCGGCGAAAGTCTGGTTCGTAAGGCTGCGGGCCCGCGCTGTGGAAGCCCTGTGGCGGCGGGCACGGACAGGCAATGGCGTATGGCTGGCTGCGGCAATCGTCGCGAGCGGGCTGCGGCTGCTGGCTCGATGGTCCAAGCGCGAACGCGAACTGGTCTACCGCGGCGAGCTTGCACCGGGTGAGCAGCTCATGATCCGCCACGTGCCACCGGGCCAGGGCGACGGCCATGCCGTGACGGAGGGGGCGTGAGCCCAACCGGCGAGCTGCAGGCCGGCGAGCCGGTGCTGATGATCGACCGTCGACAACGCCGGTATCTCGTGACGCTGCGCAGCGGCGGCGAATTCCACACGCATGCAGGAGTCGTGCAGCACGATCAGATCATCGGCTCGATTGAAGGGGCCGAGTTCCGCACGGGCTCGGGAGCGCGCTTCGTCGCGATGCGTCCGACGCTGGCCGACCACGTGCTGAAGATGCCCCGTGGCGCGCAGGTGATCTATCCCAAGGATCTCGGCGCGATCTGGATGCTGGCCGACGTTCGCGCCGGCATGTCCGTCTTCGAAACCGGTGTGGGCTCGGGCGCCTTGTCGGCGACGTTGCTGCGCAGCGGCGCCACGGTCACCGGCTATGAGCTGCGAGAGGACTTTGCCGAGCGAGCCCTGCAGAACGTCGAGAGCATCGCGGGGGTCGAAGCGCTGGGTCGCTATGACGTTCAACTCCGTGACGCCTACGAATCCGTCGATCCGCCCCAGCGCAACTCGTGCTACGACCGGGCCGTGCTCGACATACCCGAACCCTGGCGTGTGACGGCACACCTGCCGGGCCCGCTGCGGCGCGGCGGGATCCTGGTGGCCTACAACCCGTCGGTGACCCAGGTGCAGCAACTGCGTCGGGCGCTCGAGGACGGACCGTGGGCGCTCACCGAGACCATCGAGGTCATGCACCGAAGCTGGCACGTCAAGGGTGCCTCCGTGCGGCCGGATCATCGCATGGTGGCCCACACCGGCTTCCTGACGAGTGCCAGGCTCGTCGGATCGTGAGCGGCAGCGAGACTGGGGAGATGTTCACCGCGCTGGGGAAGCGGATCCCCTACGAGCGAGTGATCGACGCGTGACACGAACCGCCACAGTGCAGCCATTGCTGACGCTGTGCGCGGTGGCGCTGGTCGTCGCCCTAGGCGGCTGCTCGCCAGACCCAGACGATGCCGGGTGGACAGGTGAGCAACTTGAGCCTGTGTCCTCTATCGACCGCACCGAAGGTCCGCTGTGGCTGGGAGCGCCCCCGACAGAGTTCGCGATAGCTGATGAGGTGCTCGCCGAGGCCGCTCGCGGAGTGGTGCCATTGCGAGCGATCGGCTGCGGAGCTGTGTCGAATGCCACAGCCTTTGCCGTCGCGCCAGGCCTGCTGGTGGGGGCTGCTCACGTCATCTCCGGGGCCTCGAGGGTCGAGATCGATGTGGCTGTCCACCATGCGGGCACTGCTATGGCACGCCCAGTAGACGTGGTCGGTTACTCCGAAGAACGGGATCTCGCTTTGCTTCGGACTGACGCTCCGGTGTCTGCGCTGAATCTTGATCGCGCTCGACTGGGAGCGACAGCGGCAGTGCTGGGCTATCCCGAAGGCGCTGCACTTGAGGTCTCGCCTGCCCGCATCGAGCATTACGTGAGCGCGAGGGGGCTGTGGGGCGACGGCACGCGACGCAGGGTGTACCTCTTGGCGGCCGACGTGCGCGCCGGACAGTCCGGCGCTCCCCTCATTGATCAGCAGGGAAACGTGGTCGGTGTTGCCTTCGGCAGGGTGCGAGGCCCCTCAGGCATCGGATTCGCGTTCAGCCGCGACGATCTGCTGAGCTTCCTCGTCTCGTCGGGAATCGATGCCCGGATCGACCATCTGGGTCGCACCGTGGTCAGCGCGGCATCTGCTGAGCTGCGCCAGGTGCCGAATGGAGCGTGCGCGCGGCCTTGAGGCTTACGCCTCGATCTGTGCTTGTCGCTTCACCGAGGCTTACGCCTCGATCTGTGCTTGTCGCTTCACCGAGGCTTACGCCTCGATCTGTGCCTGTCGCTTCACCGAGGCTTACGCCTCGATCTGTGCCTGTCGCTTCACCGAGGCTTACGCCTCGATGAAGATGCACTCCCCGGGGCATTCTTCGGCGGATTCGATCACTGCGTCGAGCTGCGAGTCGGGAAACTCTGCAAGCCCTTCGACACCGCCCGGTTCGGCGAAGACCTTGTCGCCTTCTTTCACGTAGGCAAGCCCATCGTCGAGAAGCGTGAAGACGTCGGGTGCGATCTCTTCGCAGAGCCCGTCACCGGTGCACAGATCCTGATCGATCCAGACCTTCATCGTGTCACGACCCTTCTTCTGGGACGGCCCGAGGGGGCAACCGAGCCAATTATGAAATCTACCGAGTCGGCGCGCGTCCTGCACGGCACTCACCGGCACGCTTCGACGGCAGGGCTGGCAACCGAGCCTCGCGTCGCGACTTGCCAGCAGTGTCAGGGTAGTGTCGGCCGCGCATGGACCAAGGCGATGAGGAGACTCAGCGCAGCAGCGCAGCGGATGCCGGAGCGCTCCGCAGCCGTATGCGCGCGCTCGAAGAGGAGGTCGCGCTCCTCCGGCGCAAGCTGGCTGACACCCCGGCACGAGTCAGCACGCTCGAAGAACGCCTGCTGGAGGCGAAGGGTCAGTTGTCCGCTGCGGTTTCGCAGAACGAGAAGCTGACCTACACCTTGCGCGAGGCGCGCGAGCACATCGCCGCGTTGCGAGAAGAAGTGGACAAGCTGACCCAGCCTCCTTCCGCGTACGGCACGTTCCTGTCGCGCAACGACGACGGCACGGCCGATGTGCATGCCAGCGGGCGCAAGATGCGCGTCGCGCTGCACCCCGACCTGGCCGAGACCGAGCTGGTCGAGGGCAGCGAGGTGGTGCTGAACGAGTCGTACAACATCGTGCTGGCTCGTGGGCCCGAGACGTCCGGCGAGGTGGTGACGCTGAACGAGGTGCTCGAAGACGGCTTCCGCGCACTGGTCACCGGCCGCGCCGATGAGGAACGCATCGTCGAGCTCGCCGGCGACTTGCGGGACCAGCCGCTGCGTTCGGGCGACAACCTGCTGCTCGATGTCCGTTCCAACATCGTGCTGGAACGCCTGCCGAGGCCTGAGGTGGACGATCTGCTGCTGGAGGAGGTGCCTGACGTCACCTATGAAGACATCGGCGGTCTGGACACCCAGATCGAGCTCATCACCGATGCGGTGGAGCTGCCGTACCTGCACCAGGATTTGTTCCGCACCTATGACCTGCCGGCACCCAAGGGCATCCTGCTCTACGGGCCGCCCGGATGCGGCAAGACGCTGATCGCCAAGGCGGTCGCCAATTCGCTGGCGGCCAAGGTCGGGGAGGTGTCAGGTCAGCAGGGAGCACGCAGTTTCTTCATCAACATCAAGGGCCCCGAGCTGCTGAACAAGTACGTGGGTGAGACCGAGCGGCAGATCCGGCGCATCTTCGAGCGAGCGAGAGAGAAAGCATCCGAAGGCTGGCCGGTGATCGTCTTCTTCGACGAGATGGAATCGTTGTTCCGCACCCGCGGCAGCGGCATCAGCTCCGACATGGAATCCACGGTGGTCCCGCAGCTGCTCGCGGAGATCGACGGCGTCGAGGGCCTGCGCAACGTCATCGTGATCGGCGCCTCCAACCGGGAAGACCTCATCGACCCGGCAATCCTGCGTCCCGGACGCCTCGACGTGAAGATCAAGATCAACCGGCCCGATGAGCAGGCAGCGCTGTCGATCTTCAACACCTATCTCACGCCGAGGCTGCCGATCGACCCGATGGAGGTGGCCGATCTGGGCGGCGGAGACCCCCACAAGGCCGTGCGGATCATGATCGAGCGCACCGTGGACGAGATGTACCGCCCTGACGATCTCAATCGCTTTCTTGAAGTGACCTACCAGAACGGCGACAAGGAAGTCATGTACTTCAAGGACTTCGCGTCCGGGGCCATGATCGAGAACATCGTGCGCCGGGCCAAGAAGAACGCCATCAAGCGCTCGCTCGCCACCGGCAGCAGCGGCATCCGGCTCGATGATCTCATGGGCTCGATCCGCCAGGAGTTCCGCGAGCACGAGGATCTGCCCAACACGACGAATCCCGATGACTGGGCGAAGATCTCTGGGAAGAAGGGTGAGCGGATCGTCTTCATCCGCACCTTGGTCGACCCCGACGACAGCGATGCGCTCGGCGGCCGGGCCATCGAACGGGTCCAGACCAGCCAGTACCTCTAGAGTCCGGGGCGGTGGCGGTACACAAAGTCGTTGGCATCGAGACCGAGTTCGGCATCATCCATCGCTGCGACGGCGACTCCAATCCCGTCGCGGCGTCGTCGATGATCATCAACGCCTACGTCAACGGGTTCCTGTGCCAGCGGGTCAGCTGGGATTTCGAGGACGAGCAGCCCGGCGCGGATGCGAGGGGCTTCAACGAGTTCGACGCGCTGGCTCCCGAGATCGAAACGCACCTCGTCAATGCCGTGCTGACCAACGGCGCTCGCTACTACGTCGACCACGCGCACCCTGAACTGTCGACGCCGGAGTGCTCGGACGCGCGCCAGTGCGTGGTCTATGACCGAGCGGCAGAAGAGATCCTGATCCGCTCCATGCAGGCTGCGAACAACCTCCTGCCGGATGACGAAGAACTGGTCATCCACAAGAACAACAGCGACGGCAAAGGCAACAGCTACGGCTGCCACGAGAATTACCTGCTGGACCGCGATGTGCCCTTTGGCCGGGTGGTGACTCACATACTGCCGTTCTTCGTGACCCGCCAGATCTTCTGCGGGGCGGGCAAGCTCGGCATCGAAGTCCCGATGAGCGACCGGTCCCCGGCGCCGTTCGCGGACAGGCCGTTCCAGATCAGCCAGCGCGCCGACTTCTTCGAGGAAGAGGTCGGGCTGGAAACCACCCTCAAGCGGCCCATCGTCAACACCCGCGATGAACCGCACGCTGACACGCGCAAGTACCGGCGCCTGCACGTGATCATCGGCGACGCCAACATGAGCGAGGTCCAGACCTATCTCAAGCTGGGCACGACATCGCTGGTGCTGGCGATGATCGACGACGACTTCGTGCCCGAGCCCCTCACGCCGATGGTGCCGGTCGCTGCACTGCGCCAGGTGAGCTTCGACACTGGCTTGGCGGGCCTGATCGAGCTGGTCGACGGCCGGCACATGCGAGCCATCGAGATCCAGTGGGAATACTTGGATCTGGCCCGCAAATATGCGCAAAGCCATGGCCTGGAGCCCGTGGGCGGCGACGACATCGGCAATGACATCCTGGATCGCTGGGAAGCTGTGCTTGCCATGCTGGAATCGGATCCAATGAGCCTCGCGGCGCAGTTGGACTGGGTTGCCAAGCTGCGCCTGTACGAGGGTTTCGCCGAGCGGCACGACCTCGACTGGGATGATCCGAAGCTGGCCGCCCTGGATCTCCAGTATCACGACCTGCGGCCGTCGAAGTCACTGGCGCGGCGAATCGGCCTTGAACGGATAACGACCGACGACGAGGTGAACGAGGCGGTGTCTGTGCCACCGTCCACGACACGCGCATACTTCCGCGGCCGCTGCCTCGACAAGTTCGGGGACGAGATCGTGGCCGCCAACTGGGATTCGATGGTGTTCGACATCGGAACCGATCCGCTGCGCCGCGTACCGATGCTCGAGCCCCTGCGAGGAACCCGGACGCACGTGGGTAACTTGTTGGACGAGTGCCGCGACGCAGCTGAGCTGCTGCGCCGGCTGGGCAACTAACTGTCCCCTCCGCCTCGACCGCAGGCGGCAAACGGAACTCTCACTCATTCGAGACCCAAGCAATCAACACCGGAGGAGGCCCGAGATGGCAGAACGCGAACAGATGCGACGGTCGGCTCCGAGGGAGACCGAGAGCCCCGCGCCGCAGGACACCTCGTCGGAAGGAGCGACCGAGCTGAAAGCCGAGCTCGACGACCTGCTCGACGAGATTGACGACGTGCTCGAGACCAACGCCGAGGAGTTCGTGAAGAACTACGTGCAGAAGGGCGGCGAGTGACCCCCATGCCTTTCTTCGCCCCAGGGGACGACCCCGGGGCGAGCTTCCTCGAATTGCTGCGGCGCACGGGCGGCGAGCCATTTGCCGGGTTCGCGCAGGCCTCCGCCGAGGGCGGACTCGGTTCGGTTGAGGGTTCGCACGCCACCACGGTGCTTGCTGTGCGGAGTTCCGACGGGGTGGTCGTCGCCGGCGACCGGCGGGCCACCAGTGGCCATCTCATCAGTCATCGCGACATGCGCAAGGTGTTTCCCGCCGACTCCTATTCGGCGGTTGCCATCGCCGGTGCCGCAGGTCCAGCGGTGCAGATGGTTCGCATCTTCCAGCTGCAGCTGGAGTACTACGAGAAGATCGAAGGCAAGCCGCTGAGCCTGGAGGGCAAGGCGAATCAGCTGGCCGAGATGCTGCGGGCACACCTGCCCCAGGCGATGCGCGGCCTTCCGGTGGTGCCCATCTTCGCCGGGTTCGACCCCGTCGACGGGCGTGGCCGGCTGTTCCAGTACGACGTGACCGGGGGTCGCTACGAGGAACAGGATTACGCCACGGCCGGCTCGGGCAGCCTGCACGCTGGGACGGTCCTGAAGCTCGGCTTCCGCGACGACTTGGGTGAGCCAGAGGCGCTTGCGCTCAGCGTGCAGGCGCTGTGGCATGCCGCCGACGAAGACAGTGCCACCGGTGGACCCGATCCGGTGCGGGGCATCTACCCGGTGCTTGCGGCGATCGGGAGCGATGGCTTCCGCCAGCTCAGCGATGCCGAATCGGGGGAAGTCTTCGCTGCGCTGCAAGCCGATCTTGCCGGCGGCGGGAGCGGGGGAGCGGCCACGGCGCGTTCGGGCGAGGTACCGCGATGAGCATGCCCGGGATGTACGTCAGTCCCGAACAGCTCATGCAGGACCGGGCGGACTATGCCCGCAAGGGCATCGCCCGGGGACGGTCGCTGGTGACGCTCGAATACGGCGGCGGGATCGCTCTGGTAGCGGAGAACGCCAGCGCGACGTTGCGCAAGGTGTCGGAGATCTACGACCGGATCGCATTCGGCGGCGTCGGCCGGTACATCGAGTTCGACCAGTTGCGCATCGCAGGTGTCCGTCACGCCGAGCTGAAGGGCTACCAGTACTCGCGATCAGACGTGGAGGCTCGCAGCCTCGCCAACCAGTACGCGCAGATGCTCGGGCAGTTCTTCACCCACGAGCTCAAGCCGCTCGAGGTCGAGATCGTGGTCGTAGAGGTGGGGCTCGGCGACGAGGCCAACCAGCTCTACCGGATCCAGTACGACGGGACCGTCATGGACGAGGAGGCGTACTGCTGCATCGGCGGCGAAGCCGACGCCGTGCGAGAGCGGGTCGCAGACGGCTATGACCCCGAGCTGGATGCCGATGCTGCGATCCGGCTGGCCTGCGCAGCCCTGGCAGGACCCGAGCGCGAGATCGCAGCACCCGATCTCGAGGTAGCCCTGCTGGAGTCGAACGCCGGGGAGACAACCCATCGTCGCCGTTGCTTCCGCCGTCTGGATGACGCCGAGGTGGAACTCGCCTTGGGCGACGGCGCAGCGCCGGAGGCTGACGAAGGGGCCGATCAGGACGATTCCTGATCCATCCGGATTCGGCAGTACGGTGAGCGCCGTGCAGCGGCGCATCATGGGTCTCGAGAACGAGTACGGGGTCACCTGCACGCTGCGGGGGCAACGGCGCCTCAGCCCTGACGAGGTGGCGCGCTACCTGTTCCGCCGCGTGGTGTCGTGGGGACGGTCCAGCAACGTCTTCCTCGCAAACGGGGCGCGCCTGTACCTCGACGTCGGCAGTCACCCTGAATACGCCACACCTGAATGCGATTCCGTCTACGACGTGGTGTGTCACGACCGGGCGGGTGAGCGGATTCTCGAACAGCTCGTGGCCAGCGCAACAGAACGGCTGGCCGAGGAGGCATTCAACGGCACGATCTTCCTGTTCAAGAACAACACCGACTCGGCCGGCAACAGCTACGGCTGCCACGAGAACTACCTGACCAGCCGAGCTGACGACTTCTCGAACTACGCCGAGGTGCTGATCCCGTTCCTGGTGACACGGCAGATCTACGCCGGAGCGGGCAAAGTGCTCAACACCGCCAAGGGTGCTCGCTATTGCATCACCCAGCGGGCGGAGCACATCTGGGAGAGCGTGTCGAGCGCCACCACCCGCAGCCGCCCGATCATCAACACCCGCGACGAACCGCACGCCGACGCCGAGCGCTTCCGGCGACTGCACGTCATTGTCGGCGACTCGAACATGAGCGAATACACGTCGTTCCTCAAGATCGGTGCGGCCGCGCTCATGCTGCGCATGCTCGAAGACCCCGAGGTCGTGCTGCGCGACATGACGCTGGAGAACCCGATCCGGGCGATCCGCGAGATCAGCCACGACATCACTTGCCGACGCAAGGTGCGTCTCGCCAACGGGCGCGAAGCAAGCGCATTTGACATCCAAGCCGAATACTTGGAACGGGCCCTGCGCTTCGCCGAGACGAATGACCTCACTGCGGAGGAGTTGCGTGCGCTGCAGATGTGGGAGCACGTCATGACAGCGATCGGCGACGATCCGCTGCAGCTTGACCGCGAGGTGGACTGGGTCATCAAGCACAAGCTGCTCACGGGCTATGCCGACCGAGAGGGGGTCGGCTTCGACGACCCTCATATCGCCCTGCTCGATCTGCAATACCACCACGTTCATTCGACGCGCGGGGTATTCCATGTGATGCAGCGGCGCGGCATGGTCGAGCGAGTGCTCGACGACGCCGATGTGCGCCGGGCCACCGAGGAAGCGCCGCAGACGACCAGGGCCCGGCTGCGTGGGGCTTTCGTCCGTGAGGCCAAGGCGCGGCGCCGTGATTACACCGTGGATTGGGTGCATCTGAAGCTCAACGATCAAGCACAGCGGACCGTGCTGTGCAAGGACCCCTTCCGTTCCCACGACGAACGCGTCGACAAGCTGATCGAGTCGCTGTGATGGATGCAGGCGTCCGCGTGAATCTGCGTCACGCAGCCGGCTGAGGGCGGGAATGCCGCGCTTCGCGCGCCTGCGAGCCACTGAGGTGCGCGAGGTACGACCCGGCCTGCAGCGCATGACCCTTGACGACGGCAGTGAGGCCTATGCAGTCACCGATCTGTGCGGTCCCATAACGCTCGGTGATGAACTGCTGGTGAACACTGCGGCGCTCGATCTGGGTCTCGGTACGGGGGGAGCGCACGCAGTCCACACGAATCTCAGTGCGCCCCACCTCGGTGCTTCGCACCCGGCTCGGGTCATGAAGGCCCGCTACCTGTCCGAACAGATCGGCGTCGAGGCGGTCGAGGAAGCGGTGTCGAACGCCGACGGCGCGGGCGTCCCGGGCGATCTTCCGTCGCTGGCCGGCGTCCGTGCGGTGCTGTGCGTGCTGCACAGCCACGCACTAGCACTGGCGGCGGCGGTTCGCGAAGCCACGGGCATCGCGCCGGGCTACGTCATGACTGACGGTGGTGCGCTGCCGTTCGTGCTCAGCGATCTCGCCGCGGTGTGCTTGGAGCGGGGCGTCATCGCCACGGCGGTCAGCACCGGGCAGGCGTTCGGGGCGCCGATGGAGGCAGTCACGGTTGCGTCCGGGGTAGCCGCTATGGCCCAGCGTCACATCAACCGTGTCGTCATCGCAGCGGGGCCAGGCCATCTGGGTACGGCAAGCCCGCTGGGCTTTTCGGGGCTGGACTTGGCGGGTCACGCTGCCGTGCTCGATGGCCTCGGTGCAGCGACGGCACTAGCCGTGCGAGCGTCATCTGACGATCAGCGGGAACGGCACCGCGGGGTCAGCCATCACAGCCGGACGGTTGCGGCACTGTCGCCGCGGAGCACCGTCGTGCCAGTGCCCGCCAGCATGGCAGCGGAACCCAGCGATGCCTCCTGGATCGCCTCCTTGGGCGAACGGACGGTCACGGTGGAACCGGTCCCCGTGGCGGATGCTCTTATTCGAATGAACCTGCAGGTCACGTCGATGGGACGTCCACTGGAGCGAGACGGCCGAGCCTGCGGCTGGCTCGGTGCGGCGGCGGCGTGGCTTGCGGCGACGCCATGAGCATTCCTGACGGACCTGATGGCGGCGACGCTGGCGAGCCGGTGAGCGGTCATGGTGAGCCCGATGGCGAAGAACTCGATGAGGTTCTGAACCAGCCATACGGTCCCGCTCCCGACCGCACGCTACGAGGGGGCCGTCGACCGCCACGCGTCCGGCGGATCTTGAGCCGGCGGGCGCGCAGCCTGCTGTCGTGGGCGTGGGTGCTGGCGGCTGCCGTGCTGCTGGCACTGCTGATGAGGACCTTCCTCATCGCCGCGTTCTACATCCCTTCCGAGTCGATGGAACCGGTGCTCGAGATCGGGGATCGTCTGCTGGTCTCCAAGCTCAGCTACCGCATCGGCGATCCCGAGCCCGGCGACGTGGTCGTGTTCCGGACCCCGCCTTCGATGCAGCCGTCGCAGACCGCAGAGCTCATCAAGCGAGTGGTTGCGGTCGGCGGCCAGCAGGTCCAGGCAGTGAACGGCAGGCTCGTCATCGACGGGTCGCCGGTAGACGAGCACTACCTGTCCACCGATGTGTACACGCGCGACTTCGGCCCGGTGCTGGTGCCCGCCGGCTACGTCTTCGTCATGGGTGACAACCGCCGCTCCAGTCAGGACAGCCGCGTCTTCGGCGCCGTCCCGGAAAGCGAGATCGTCGGCAGAGCATTTGCGCGATTCTGGCCGCCGACGCGCCTCGGCGGTCTGTAGATCTAGGTCGATCGGGCCGGTGCGCTCGACGAGGCGACACCGGCCAGCAAGCGGTCGACATGGTCGCCGTACAGGCCGTCGAGACCCATGTCGCGCAGCGCAGCCGCCAGGCGAGTGTGCTGGACGTCCCATGCGAAGCAGAGCCGCTCGAAGCGATGAAAAAGCGCCGCGAGGCCGCCGGTCCAGTCCTTTGCCGGCAGGTTGA
Organism: Candidatus Poriferisodalis sp.; assembly: GCF_965208555.1. Classification (GTDB taxonomy): domain Bacteria; phylum Actinomycetota; class Acidimicrobiia; order Acidimicrobiales; family Poriferisodalaceae; genus Poriferisodalis. Next base: position 3,505,048 of record NZ_OZ242342.1, read on the forward strand.
CAGCGTCGATGCCGGCATCGCCCATCGCTGCAGCACGACGCTCGGGCCCTTCCTTCATGCGTCGCACCCGGGTGGAGTCGACGATGCGCGCGCTCGTGCGGCCGCGCAGGCCCCTCAGCAGGTCCCAGTCGCCGTGGCAGATCCACAAGCGTTCCTCGGCCCCTGCGTTGCGAGCGGCGCCGATGACCGCGTCAGCGGCCGCAGGATCCTTGAGATCAATGGAGAGCTCGAAGTCGGTGCCGCATACGTCGTACATCTCGTCCAGGGCGGGGATATCGGGACCGATGCGCTCGCGCGGCAACGAACTGAACGCACGGCGCACGCCCCGGTGCCAGGCGATGCCGTCATGATCCAGCATGGGATGACCGTCGCGGCTCAACCAGACGTCGGTCTCCAGGCCGGTCGCGCCCATCTCCAAGGCCAGGGCGAAGGTCTCGAGGGCGTTGTCGGCACCATGTGCCCGCCCGCCGCGGTGCGCGAAGACGATCGGAGGCGTGCGCAGTGAAGGCAACGGCTGCGGGGGCACACCCCTATCGTGCCACCTGTGCCCATGATGTGGCTGTTGCCGATTACTGCCTTGGGCGTGCTTGCCGCTGTCAGCATTGTCATGATTCGACGCTTGGCGATGGAGTTGCGGGCAACAGCGCAGAGCTTGGCATCCATCGCCGACGCAGCGGCAGTGGTGCGCGCCGACGTCTTGCGGACCCGTGCTGCCATCGACAGCTTGGATGTGCCGTCGCTGCGTCAAGCCACGGCCGAGCGGGCGCTCGGCATGGCGGTGCGATGGGCCGCTCGCCGGGTGCTGCCCTTCTGAGTTCTACCATCGAGCCGTGAGCCTGCAGCCCAACGAGGTGCTGATCATCGTGCTCGTGGCACTGATCGTGCTGGGCCCTCAGCGGCTGCCGGGCGCCATCCGAGGCATCGGCCGGGCCTTCCGGCAGGTACGCGACTTCTCCACGACGGTTCGCCAGGAGATGGACGCCACGATCTCCCCCCCGAAGGTCGAACCAGCGTCGCCGCCGGCCCGGCCGGCATCAGAGGGTCCAGCCGCCGGGGCCGATGAAGGCATCGAGAGCGAGCCGGCGCAGCCAGGTGATGAGAAGCCGGCGAGCGATGGCGTGACCAGCGACGGCGCTGCGTGAGGCTCCGGTGGCGCCGCCGGCCCCGGCCGGCAGTGATGGGTTTCTGGGATCACGTCGCCGAGCTGCGGAATCGGCTCATCTGGAGCATCGTGGCCATCGGGCTCGGCATGGTCGTCGGGCTCATCGTCTATGACTGGCTGCTCCGGGAGGTGTTCCTGCCGCCCTACTGCAGCGTGCTGACGACCCAGGAGATCGACCGGCCCTGCAGCCTGGTGATCACCACGCCGCTGGAGGGATTCCGTACGCGGATCAAAGTGTCGGCCTATCTCGGTGTGGTGCTGGCGATGCCGGTGCTGCTGTGGCACCTGTGGCGGTTCATCACCCCGGCGCTGGACCGCCGGGAGAAACGTTGGGCCATCCCGTTCGTAGCCGTGGGCTTCGTGCTCTTCGCGGCTGGCGCCGTGCTGGCCTACTTCACCTTCGAACGGGCGCTCGACTTCTTGATCGCCGTCAGCGGTGATGCCGTCGATCCGCTGCTCGGGCCCGGTTCGTACCTGGGACTGGTGACCTTCATGATGCTGGCTTTCGGCATCGGGTTCGAATTCCCGATCGTGTTGATTTTCGCCCAGCTTGCTGGGATCGTCACCCCGCGGCAGCTGAACCGCGCTCGCCGCTACGCCATTGTCGGCATCGTTGCCGGCGCCGCGATCATCACGCCGTCAGGAGACCCGGTCACGCTCGCTGCGCTGTCGGTGCCCCTGTACGTGTTCTATGAGCTGTCTATTTTGGTCGGGTTCCTGATCCTGCGGCGCCGCAGCGGCGAACCTCCGCTGAGGCGCCGATTCCGCCGGCCACCGGGAGATGGCGAACGGACTCCCGCACCGGCCGAGCCGACGCTGTGAGCAGTGCAGCCAATCGCTCGAGCGGCGCAGGCACGCGGGCGATGCCGTTGCTGCTCACAGAGCTCGTGGCTGCGCGGGGCATCTCGCCGGATGCCTTTCAGATCGAAGCGTTTGCCGCATTGGATCGGGGCGAGTCGGTGCTGGTCGCCGCGCCGACATCGTCGGGCAAGACGCTCGTTGCGGAGTACGGCATCGCAGCCACGCTCGAGGCCGGCAAGCGGGCGGCGTACACCGCGCCCACCAAGGCGCTGTCGAACCAGAAGCTGCGCGAGTTGCGCTCCTGGCTGGGAGCCGAGCGAGTCGGTCTGCTCACCGGCGACAACGTGATCTGCCCTGACGCCGATGTGGTGGTCATGACCACCGAAGTGCTGCGCAACATGATGTACGCCGGCTCGCCCCACATCGCGCAGTTCGGCTTGGCAGTGCTGGACGAGGTCCATTACCTGCAGGACCCGTACCGGGGAGCGGTATGGGAAGAGGTCATCATCAGCACGCCGCCGCATATGCGGCTGGTATGCCTGTCGGCCACGGTCAGCAACGCCTCTGAGCTCGCATCGTGGATCGAGGCCACCGCTGGAGGGTGCACGCCAGTGGTGTGCTCGCAACGGCCCGTGCCCTTGGAGGATCGATTCCTGCTCTACGAGCGGCACAGCCGTCGCTTGATGGACCTGCCGACGCTGCGGGACGGCCGCCCGAATCCCGAGATCGAGCGGCTGGTCATGCAAGCACGCTCCCGTTCCGGTGCCCAGCGCCGCCATCGTCGAGCGGGCATTCGGCCTGCTCGACCGCGGCGCTCGGAGATTGTTGAGCATCTCGCCGCCACCGCGAGACTGCCAGCGATCGTGTTCGTGTTCTCGCGCCAGGGCTGCGACGACGCAGCCCAGGCGCTGACGGGGGAGGGGGCGGCGTTTCTGGATGCCGCTCAGCAGCATCAGGTGCGCCAGATCGCGGCGGCACACACAGCCGATCTGGAGCGTGGCGACCTGGACGCGCTCGGCTACGACGAGTGGCTGGATCGGCTCACAGCCGGCGTCGCGGCTCACCACGCAGGCCTGATACCGGCATTCAAGGAAGCAATCGAGGAGTGTTTCTCAGCCGGACTGCTGGCGGTGGTGTTTGCAACCGAGACGCTCGCGGTCGGCGTGAATATGCCTGCCCGATCTGTGGTGATCTCCCAGCTCAGCCGCTTCCGGGGCGAGGGCTTCGCGCTGCTCACGCCGGGGGAATACACGCAGCTCACCGGCCGCGCAGGCCGCCGCGGCATCGACGAGGCGGGGTACGCCTACACGCTGTGGGATCCCCAGACGGCCTTCGGCGAGTCCGCTCGATTGGCGGCGAGCAACGAATTCGAGCTGGAGTCCTCGTTCCGGCCGACGTACAACATGGTCGCCAACCTCGTCGCGAGCCGTACACGCGACGAGGCCGTCGAGTTGCTGCAGCGTTCATTTGCCCAGTGGCGGGCTGATCGCCGCGTCGGCGAGTGGACCAGGGAGCTGGAAGTCGAACGCCAGGCATTGCGTGAGGCCCGAGCGCGACTGAGGTCGATGGGAGGCGGCCGTCGACGCTCGCAGCAGCATGCATCGGGGCGCGGGCGATCACGGCATTCGGGCCGGCACCGGCACGCCCATTCCGCAGATCGACGCAGTGCCCGGGCGCTCGTCGATGCGGAGCGGCATGCCGAGCGCGTGGGGGTGCGAGTGAGCCGTCTGAAGGACCGGATCAAGCTCGCGAAGGGCGGATTGGCGCGTCAGCTCGATGCCACCAACGAGGTGCTGAACGTCTTCGGCTGCGCAGACGGCTGGTCGCTGACACCGACAGGCGAGTGCCTGAGAGCTGTTTTTCATGAGTGCGACCTGCTGACCGTGCTCTGCCTGCGAGATGGGGTGTTCGACGCTGTGGCGCCCGCGCCCTTGGCCGGTCTGGTGTCTGTTCTGACCTACGAACATCGCAGCAGCCAGCCGCCGCCTGCGCCCCGCTATCCCGACAGCGACGCCCGCGAGCGGGCGACCCGCATTCTCGAACTGGCGGCACAGATCAATCGCATCGAGCGACGGCACAGCGTGGTTGCCTCGCGCGCTCCCGATGCGTCGTTCTTCTCGGTGGCCCACGCCTGGGCGGACGGAGCGATGTATAGCGACCTGTGGCAGGGCGACGCACGAGGCGACCAGACGCTTGCTGGGGGCGATTTCGTCCGCCAGATGAGACAGCTCATCGATCTCGTCGACCGGGTCGCCGAGGTAGCCCCCCAGCAGGGCACACGGCGCGCCGCAAGGGATGCCCGCGTGGCCCTCGATCGCGGTGTCGTTTCCGCGGCGGCCCGTGTCTCTGACTCCGGAGTCGCCGGCAGCGGCGTCGGAGGTGCTCCTGCCGCAGCGCCCGGAGACAGTTTCGTCTCGCAGCCGGTCGTGACGCGTACTCGCAGGCTCTCGTGACAGTACGACGCAATCAGTCATGGGGAGCCGCAGCGAGGCTGCCCGAAACGGCGCCCATTGCCGGCAGCAATGCCGAATTGCGTCAGCTGGTCACCCACCAGCGCGCGGGCGACGTGCCGCCGATGCCGATCGGCGTGATTGGGGGCGACCTGTGGCATGTGGTGGGCGCACCATCGGGGGGCGCAGCTCGATTGCGTTCCGAACAGGCCCGAACGGCTCCCATCGATCTCATCGAAGTCACGGCTGATGGCGAGACGCACTGGGCATGCATCGGGGCTGTCGCGCGCAACTCCTGGTGGCACGGACCAGTGATTGCGGCAATGAACGCCGAGATGCTCGGGAGGTGGCGTCTGGCGCCCGCAGCCCATCCCAACGACGGGCGCGTGCACGTGCTCAGTACGGGCGTGGGCCAGTCCGGGCTGGGCGTGGCCCAACGGGTGCTGGCCCGCCGGCGGCTGCGTTCGGGCGCGCACCTGCCGCATCCGGCCATCGCAGTACGGCGTGTCGAGAGCTGGGAGCATCGATTCGATCGGCCGCTCGGACTGTGGCTCGACGGCGAGCGAGCCGGCAGATGCCGGGAGCTGGCCTGCACGATCCGGCCGGATGCTGCGCTGGTCGTGTTCTGAGCAGACTGGGTTCGACCAAGTCTCTTGACATCCGCTCGCCGCCGACCCATGGCCCATACCATCAAACGTCAGTGCCGTGCTTCGACCCGACCTGCCGCTGATCCCGTGGCCCACTACACCGCAGAGACCTTCACGCCTGCGGAGCAGGATGTGCTGCGACGGTATGTCACGAACCTGCGCCAACCGGTCTTTGCGCTCGTGAACCTCCCTGAAGTGGTGAAGGGGGCTCTGTTCGCTCGCTACTCCAGGACCCACAAGAGCCTGCGGCGGCTGCTGCTCGACGAGTTCGTGGACGACCTTGACATCTCCGGCGACGAGACCATCGACGCCACCGTTGGCGTTGCCCGTGCTGAGCAGCTCTACCAGCGGGTGTTCGTGGAATACGGAGATGACTCGGTGGCCCAGCTCGGCGCCGTCCATCTCGCGTGCGAGCAGGCCTCCAACCTGCTCACCAAGGTGCTCGAGCGCGGGCGGCTGATGTCGTACCTCGAGCAGTCCACCCGCTATCTGGCCTACGACGAGCGCGTCCAGGGTCGCTACCGCTACCACCGGCCGGCAGCGGTGACGAACTCGGGGGCAGGCACCCGCTATGTCGGCGACGTCGACCGCATGTTCGACGCCTACGGCGACATGGTCCGTCGCATGACAGCGTGGCTCACGGAGCATCACGATGCAGCTCCCAAAGAGAGCGCGGGGTCCTCTGTCGCCGCCAAAGGCGGTGACCTGGCCCGCCGGCGGGCCATCCGGGCCCAGGCGTTCGATGCGGCCCGCGGGTTGCTGCCGGCAGCCAGTCTCTCGAACGTCGGCATCTTCGGCAGCGGGCAGGCTTACGAGGCGCTGCTGCTGCGCATGCGGTCCCACCCGCTGCCCGAGGCGCGCAGCTATGCCGACATGATGCTGACCGAGCTGCGCAAGGTCATCCCGTCGTTCCTGCGCCGTGTCGATCAGCCCGACCGCGGGATCGTGTGGTCGGAGTACTTGGAAGCCAACCACGCCGCAATGTCCGAACTCGCCGGCGAGCTGTTCGCCGATGAGACACCTGAGCCGGTGCCAGAGGTGGTCTTGAGCGACTGGGATCCTGCCGGCGAGGACAAGATGCTCGCGGCGATGCTGTTTCCTTATACAGATCTGCCCGAGTCGCAGATTGCGGCCCGAGTCGCCCAGATGACGGAGGCTCAGCGCCTCGACCTCGTGCAGCGCTACGCCGGCCAGCGCACGAATCGCCGCCACCGGCCCAGCCGGGCGCTGGAGCGAATCGACTACCGGTTCGATGTGCTGGCCGACTACGGAAGCTTCCGCGACCTGCAGCGACACCGACTGCTCACGATCGAATGGCAGACGCTCACGCCGCGTCACGGCTACACAGTCCCGAGCCTTGTCGATGCCGCCGGCGGGGGCGAGGCCTACGACGAGGTCATGGAGCGGTCAACGGATCTCTACGACGCACTCGTCGAGGCGGCAGGACCGCTGGAGGCCTCCTACGCGGTTGCCATGGCCTACCGGGTGCGCTACAGCATGCAGTTCAACGCCCGAGAGGCGATGCATCTGATCGAGCTGCGATCCCAGCCGCAAGGTCATGAGGACTACCGGCGGATCGCCGCAGCGATGTACCGCCAGATCGCCGAGGTGGCCGGACACCAGGCAGTGGCTGCGATGCTGTCGCACGTGGACCTGTCCGAAAGCGTCCTGGGGCGACTCGGCGCCGAAGAGGCCACCGTGCGGCGCCGCTCTGCCGAGCCCGCCTGATGGGCACAAGCTCATGGAGCCTGTGCCCATGGAAGTGACTGCCCTGCGGGCGGGCGACCGACACCTCGATGCGATGGCGACCCTGGCCGAAGAGGCGGTGGCCGAGCAGACCGATGCACGAGGGGGCTGGGTCTGGTCACGTCGTGAGGTGCGCGCACGACCCCTGCGCGAGAGCCTCCGGGCGGCACTCGACGATCCCGATCAGGCCGTGTGGGTCGGCTTGATCGACGACACGCCGGTGGGTTACGCAGCGGCCGCCGTCGAGCCCCTGCAATCGGGCGACCCGCTGGGCCGCGTCACCGACCTGTACGTGACCGCAGGGGCCAGGGACGTCGGCGTGGGGGAGGAGCTGATTGGCAAAGTCCTGCAGTGGTGCGAACAGCGGGGCTGCGTGGGTGTCGACTCGCTGGCACTGCCGGGCAATCGAGCAACCAAGAACTTCTTCGAGACGTTCGGCTTCACGGCACGGTTGCTGGTGCTGCACCGAAAGCTTGCGCCTGCCGCCGACGTGCCGAACACGCCACTGCCCGATCCCTCTTCCGAATCCAGGTGAGCGAACCGGTGCCTGAGGTGTGCGTCGGCGGGATCGCCATGCGGGGAGCGTCGGTGCTGCTGGTCCGCCGAGGCCGCCCGCCGGCAGCGGGTCTATGGGCATTTCCTGGCGGCCGGGTCGAACCCGGAGAGCCCCTGAGTGCTGCGGTCGAGCGTGAGCTGGCCGAGGAAACCGGCCTCGTGGTGCGGTGCGGCGAGCTCGTCGGCGTCACGGAGCACATCGGCGACAGCAGGCACTTTGTGATCTTGGACTACGCCGTGGAGTGCTCGCCTGACGCGGCGCCTGTGGCGAGTGACGATGCGGCCGATGCCCGGTTCGTGAGCTTCGCCGAGATCAGAGCGGGGTTGCTGCCGCTCTCAGGCGGGATGCGCGAGTTCCTCGACCGCCACGTCCTCGGCGGCTGACGCCTCCGTCCCGGCTTCGGCTGCTCCGGGCTGCTCGCCGCCGGTCTCGTTGACGGCGTCGCCGCTGGCATCGGCCTCACCGGCGGTCTCCGGGTTGCTGACAGGCGCGGCGGCCTCAGCCGGCTCGGCCTTCGGTCGACGGCCCCGCTGGCGCCGGGGCTGGCTGCGTGGCCGCGCCTCGGCGGGGTCGATCCCCAAGGCGGCGGCGACTTCCGGCAGCCGGCTGGCCACCTTCTGAACGGCCTCGACAAGTTCTTCAGTGGGTTCGGACGGGATGTTCGACAGCACCACATACGGCCGAACCGGCGAAAACGCCACCGCTTCGAGTACCACGGCGATGCGGTGCTGCGATGCTCCCGTGCCCAGAGCGGCATTGGCCTGCGAGGTCAGCTCCTGTGCAATCTCGGGGGGCAGCGGTGCGCCGGCTTTGGGGGGCCGGGAACTGAGGCGCAGGGCTCGTACGACGCGCCCCTCGGTCAGTGTGGTGCGCAGCTCGTCGTGCCATTCCCGCTGGCTGCGCTCGACACGCTCGTTCAGCCCCTCACGAATCTGCTCGGCGAGTTCTCGAGCCTCGGCGTCACGGGCATAGTCCTCGGCGGCCACCAGCACGGAGCGCAGGTCGCGCAGGTCCGTTCGCTCGATGCCGGCGAGCGCCGCATCGGCACGATCCCGCCATTCGGCAATCTGCATCTGCCCGACGAGCGATTCAGCGAGAGCGAGCACGCCCTCGGCAGGGACCTCGGGGGTCCCCTCCTCCGCTGCTGTGCGGTTCTGAGCCTCGATCTCCGCGCGTACGGCTGCGAGCCCCCCGCGTGCAACCTGCTCTGCCACCACCTGCTGTTCCGCGGGCAGTGATGCAATGAGTGCATCACGATGCTTGCGGCCGGGCCGAAGCTTGCGGGCCTTGGGCTTCGGCGGACGCTCTGGGGTCTCGGTCTTCGGTTTGCCGTTGTCGTCGGTCGGCGCGTCCTGCTGAGCGTTGCCATCCGGGCGCCGGTCGCGATCCCGCCGCTGGCGCCGCTTGGCGCCGTCACGCTCCGCTGCTGTGGCGCGCCCGCGGCTGCGATCTCCGCCTCCGCGCTCCCGGCGGCGGTTTCGCTCGCCTCGTTCGCCGGGGCGACGCTTGGCCCGGTCGCCGTCGCGCTTGCGACCACCGCGACCTCCCACCCGGGTGGTCGTCGTGCCTGCAGCCCGATCCGGGGGGCCGATCAGCTCGATGCGCTCGGCTGGAGGCTTGCCGCTACGTGCCTTGGGCGGCAGGACTTGGGTGACGAAGATGCCGTCAACCTCAAAGTCGGCGTCGACGCGCAGAACGTCGCCCTCGCCCACGCCAGGCGGAAGCAGCTCGCCGTCGAGCACGCCCTTGGGCTGCTTCGCTCCCGCCGCGCGCCATGTCCACGAGCCGTCGTCACGCCGGCTGGTCAACTCGACTTCGAGGCGACGGCTCACGGTGCCTTCACCAACACTCGCGGCAGGCTAGTGGCGTGCTTTCGCTTTGGCGGCACCACGACGACGCGCAACGAGGCATCCACGGACGCTCGATATCCAGGCCAGTCCGGAAATGTCAGGGCGCGAGAATGCCGCCGTCGTACTCTCGGATGCAGCCGCCGGGATGCGCCACAGCGAACGGTGCAACCCGGTAGTGCTGGCGCGCGCACGCCCGCTCGTGCTGTGCAACACCTCCAGTCCCTGAAAGGGCCTTCGACGATGGCCGGACCCACCGCACCGACGACGATCGCACGCGAGATCCACGAGATCGATGTCGCCGACGAGATGCGAGATTCCTTCATGCCGTACGCGCTGTCGGTGACGACGGCGCGGGCAATCCCCGACGTCCGCGACGGCCTCAAGCCGGTGCAGCGGCGGATCCTCTACGTGATGGACGACCTGGGGCTGCGGCCCGGCACGCCGTTTCGCAAGTCCGCCGGCGTGGTGGGGGAGGTGATGGGCAAGTACCACCCCCACGGCGACAGCGCCATCTACGAGGCGATGGTCCGCATGGGTCAGGACTTCGCCATGTCGGTACCGCTGGTGGAACCCAAGGGCAACTTCGGCAGCCTCGACGACCCGCCGGCCGCCTATCGCTATACCGAGGCACGTCTGAGCCCCGCCGCGATGACGATGGTGACCGGCATTGACGAGAACACCGTCGATCTGGTGCCCAACTTCGACGGCGAGCGCCTCGAGCCCGAATGCCTCCCGGCTCTGCTGCCGAACCTGCTGGTCAACGGCGCCAGCGGCATCGCCGTCGGGATGGCCACCAACATGGCCCCGCACAACCTGGCAGAGATCTGCGCCGCGCTGAAGCTGGTGCTGCGCCAGCGGCGTCCCAAGCCCACGACGGCTGAGCTGATGAGCCTCATTCCGGGCCCGGACTTCCCGGGCGGCGGGATCGTGATCGTCGACGACTCCCTGGCGGAGGCGTACGAGACGGGCCGCGGAACGGTCCGCATCCGGGCGAAAGCCCACATCGAGCCGCTGACTGCACGCCGCGACGGAATCGTCGTGACCGAGCTGCCCTACATGGTTGGGCCCGAGCGCGTGCAGGCCAAGGTCCGGGAGTTGGTTTCGAATGGACGCCTCGAGGGCGTGGCGGCGGTGAACGACCTCTCGGACCGGACGCACGGCCTGCGACTGGTGATCGAGACCAAGCCAGGCGTCAATGCCCACGCAGTGCTCTCGGAGCTGTGGAGCCTGACCCCGCTGGAGGACACCTTCGGCATCAACAACGTGGCGCTCGTGGACGGGGTGCCCCGCCAGCTCGGCCTGCTGGCGCTGTGCGAGCACTACGTCGCGCACCGCCTCGAGGTCATCACCCGCCGGACGCAGTACCGGCTGGATCGCGCAGCCGAACGGGAGCACATCCTGGCGGGACTGCTGGTCGCGCTCGACAACATCGACCTGGTCATTTCGATCATCCGGGGCGCAGCCGACGTGGCGTCTGCACGAGCCGAGCTGATGGAGCGCCTGGACCTCTCGGAGATCCAGGCCAATCACATCTTGGACATGCAGCTGCGGCGGCTCACGGCACTCGAGACGCAGCGCCTGCGCGATGAGCTCGACGACGTGCGGGAGGCCATCGAGGGCTACCGCAAGATCTTGGCGTCCGACGCACGGCGGCGGACGATCGTCGAGCGGGAGCTGGACGAGCTGGTCGAGCAGTTCGCGGCGCCGCGCCGAACCGAGATCAGCCACCGCGACGACATCGTGACCCTCGCGGCCGCGATGGGGGAGGGGGGAGCAGACGGCACCCTCGATCTCGAACGCGACATTTCCTCCGATGAGCGCACCAGCCTCGTGACGCTGTCCACTTCGGGCTTGCTGGGCCGCCGCCATGAAGAGGACCCGCTGAACGCCAAACCGGGTCGCCACGACGTGCTGGTGGCCACAACGACGGCCTCAGATTTCGACGTAGTGCACCTGGTGACCGACCGGGGGAGGGTCTTGCGCACCGAGGTGCGGTCGATTCCCGAGATGCTGCGGGGAAGCCGCGGCGCACCAGTGCGGGAGATGTTCTCGCTGGCGCGCGGCGAGCAACCGGTTGCGCTGTTCGGTCATGCCGCCGCCCCGATCGCGCTCGTGACGCGTGCTGGCATAGCGAAGCGGCTCGACGCCGGTTCGCTGGCCTCGGTGCGCAGCGGCAATACCGTGATCTCGCTGAGCGACGGCGACCGGGTCATCGCCGCCTTCGATGCTCCCGACGGCTCGGAGATCGCTCTGGTCTCCACGACGGGACATGCGCTCCGATTCGAGGCAGAAGCGCTCACCGTGCGGGGCCCCGGCGCAGCCGGTGTCACCGGCATGAAGCTGCGACCCGGTGCCACTGTCCTGGCGGCCGCAGCAGTGTCGTTCGGGGCACTGGTGGTGCTGGTCACCGACGAGGGCGCTGCGAAGGTCACCGAGATTTCGGACGTGCCGTCGCGGGGACGGGGCACCGCAGGCTCGCCGACAGTGAAGCTGGCCGGCTTCGAGACGCAGATCGTCTACGGATGGGTAGGTCTCAACCGCCAGCTTGCGGCGGTCGTGGCCCCCCACGACGGCACCGGTTCACCCGATCCGGTGCCGCAGCGACCCGACATCTCGCCGACCCGGCGCAATGGGCCGGCCAAGCGGACGGCCCAGCGCATTTTGTCGTTGGGGGAGTACCGGTTCTGATGGCACCATCGGCGTCATCGACGACCCGCAGAACCTCGAAGGGACAGCCGCTCACGATGGCCGACGCCGCCGACCCCGATTCGGGCGAGACTTCTCCGCCCGCCGGCAGAGTGCCTCGCGAAGGTGACTACGACGCGAGCTCCATCGAGGTGCTCGAAGGCCTCGAAGCGGTGCGCAAGCGCCCCGGCATGTACATCGGGGGCACCGGCTCGGGCGGCTTGACGCATCTGCTGTGGGAGATCATCGACAACGCGGTAGACGAGGCCGCCGCCGGACACGGCAAGCTGATCGAGATCACGCTGCATGGCGACGGCTCCTACGAGGTGGTCGACCGGGGCCGCGGCATCCCGATCGACATCAAGCACGACAACACCACCGCCGTCGAGGTGGTGTTCACCGAGCTGCACGCCGGCGGCAAGTTCGGCAACGGCGCGTACGGCGCCTCCGGGGGACTGCACGGCGTTGGCGCCTCAGTGGTCAACGCGCTCTCGAGCCGGATGGAAGTCGATGTGCATCGCAAAGGCGCCACGCACCGCCTCGAGTTCAAGAATCGAAAGGCCGGTCACACCGACAGCGCCGGCCGCTTCCGCGAGAGCCACAAGCTCAAGCGGGTCGGGCGGGTGTCGTCGGGCCGCACCGGGACGCGCGTGCGGTTCTGGCCGGACGCCGAGATCTTCGACCCCGCTGCCACCGTGGACTTCGACGAAGTGCGCGAGCGCATCACCCAGGTCTGCTTCCTGGTGCCCAAGGTCAAGATCAGCATCGCCGATCGCCGCCGGGAACCTGCTGTGGTCGAGGAGATCGTCTCGGGCGGCGGCCTGGGCGACTACGTCGACAAGCTGGCCGGCACCGACGAGCCGGTGACCGGGCTGATCCGGCTGACCGGCGCGGAATCCTTCACCGAACGTGTGCCGGTGGACGGCAAGCTCACCGACGTCGAGCGGCACTGCGACGTGGAGGTCGCGCTTCGCTGGACCCGTGCCTACGCCACGCGCATCGTCGGCTTCGTGAACACCATTCCGACCCCCGAGGGCGGCACCCACATCGCCGGATTCGAACGAGCGCTCACCACGGCGGTGAACTCTGCTCTGGCTGAGGCCGATCCTCGCAAGCTGCGACGCCTCAAGGATGACGCCCGGGCGCAGCGGGAGGACGCCCAGGAGGGCCTTGTGGCAGTGGTGCGGGCGACATTTGTCGAACCGCAGTTCCGGGGCCAGACCAAGCGGGAGCTGGGCACGCCGCAGGTACAACGGATCGTGGCCAACGTCGTGCGTGAGGGGCTGCGGGCGTGGTTCGACGGCAGCCATCCCGGATCGCGCAAGACCCACGTGCGGGCGCTGATCGACAAGCTGGCAGACGCCGTGGTGAACCGGGTGGAATCCCGGCGGGCGCTCGACCAGCGGCGAAAGGCGGCTGCACTGGGCACCAACGGCATGCCCGACAAGCTGGCTGATTGCCGCCTGCACCCCGAAGGCGAGCTGCTGATCGTGGAGGGCGACTCCGCGGCCGGCCCGGCGAAACGGGCCCGTGACAGCGCTTGGCAGGCGGTGCTGCCATTGCGGGGCAAGGTGGTGAACGCCGGCAAGGGCACGCTGCGGTCGGTGCTCGACAACGCTGAGGCAACGGCTCTGTTCACCGCGCTGGGAGCAGGCTCGGGCCACGATTTCGACGCCGACTCATGCCGATATGAGCGCGTCGTGCTGCTGGCTGACGCGGATGTAGACGGCAGCCACATTCGATGCCTCGTGCTGACCCTCATGTACCACTACATGCGGCCGCTGCTGGAGGGCGGCCGGGTGTACGCAGCCCAGCCGCCGACGCACGCGTTCACCATCGGCGCAGACAAGCGATTCGTCTATTCCGATGCCGAGCGAGAGGCGCTTGTGGCCGAACTCGACGCTGCCGGGCGCCGCTACCGGCTGACCAGATTCAAGGGGCTGGGCGAGATGGACGATGACGAGCTCTTCGAGACCACGCTCAACCCCGACACTCGAGTGCTGCGCAAAATCGGCTTGGGCGAGGCACGTGCAGAGCAATCCCGTGCAGCGGAGGCCTTCAAAGTGATGATGGGCTCGGAGGTGGAACCCCGCCGCAAGTTCATCGTCAAGCACAGCCAGGCCTACGGACAAGCCCTCGACATCTGAAGCATCTGCGGTGACCGGTTCCGCTGCTGAGACTGCCGAACTGGACCTCAAACGCCGATAATAGACATTATGTCAAGTTGAGCAATTTCGGCCGGACAGCCATGGCTGGCGCGCCGGATCACGATCGGCCGGAAAGGGACCGGCGCGGTTCCCTACAGCGACTTCTCCGCTGCCTGGCAGGCGTATGTGGCACGCATCTCGTCGCTGAAACACCACGGACGCCACCCGTAGCGCTCCCAGAGCGCGTAGGCAGTTTCGACATTGATCGCCGGGTCCAGCCAGGCGTCGCACGGCGATGCCGGCAGGCTGCCAGTGTCGTACCTCGCTTCCTTGGCCCGGTAGCACCATTGGGCGGTCGTCGTTGACTGCGTGCGACCGTCACAGCGAAGATCCACCGGCGCGACGGAGGCAGGAAGACTGTGCACGTCGGGCAGCCCGTCAATGGCCTTGCCGGCCCAGCAGGTGGCGTTGAGCTGCAGGAGCCCCCAATCGTTGGTGATGGACACCAGTCGAGCGTTGCACCTCGACTCTCGCCAAGCCATGGCGAGCACCACATCGGCATTCCAGCTTTTGCCGTCGACGATCAGGCTGTGGAATGTTCTGCACTCGGCTTGTTCGCCGTCGTTGGGCAGGAATGGTTGTTCGTGCGCGGGCTCGATCACTGCGGTGGCGGTCTGGATCGGTGAAAGAGGCAGATTGGGGTGCTCCCCCACCGAGTTCGCGGTGATGCCGGGCTCGCGGTACCGGCGCCTGATGACCGGCAACTGCGGTGCCGGGATCGGCTCTTCGAGCACGCCTGCAGTGGTGTAGGTGCTCTCGCTGGCGGCCTGCGGCTCGTGCGTTCGCGGGTCAGGGATCTCGAGGCGCGCTGTCCCGGTCGCGGTGACGGCGGCAACACCCGCCACGATGGACCCTGCGACGGCGAGTGTCGCCGCGGCGGTGAGGAATTTCTTGCGCTGTGCAGTGAACTTCATTGCCTGAGGGGGGGTGGGCAAACGAGGCGGGAGCCTAGGTCTGCGCGACGCTCAGGGCGCGGCACACTCCGGCAGCCCGCAGCGTTGGAGGCGGCTGCCTCCCGGCAGCCCACTGTGTTGGATGCTGCTGCCTCCCGGCAGCCCGGGAGGCGGTTGGGTAGCGTGAAGGTTCGATGCCGACGCGGTTCGTGGCCGCCGGCAACGGTTGGGACTGATCGAGGCGAGCACACCGGGGGCAAGCGATGAGCGCTGAGTTCGACATTCACATCAAGGGCGGGACGGTCGTCGACGGCACCCGCGTGCCTCGCTACAAGGGCGACGTCTGGATCCGCGACGGCAAAGTGGCTCAGCTCGGCGGCCGTCCGCAGGGCGCAGCCGAACGGGAGATCGACGCCACGGGCAAGATCGTGGCACCCGGCTTTGTCGACCTGCACACCCACTACGACGCTCAGATCCGCTGGGATCCGTGGTGCACCATCTCGGGCTACCACGGCGTGACCTCGGTGGTGCTCGGAAATTGCGGCTTCGGCTTCGCACCGGTCAAGCCCGAGTTTCGCGACCGTTCGATGCTCACGATGACCCGCACCGAAGCGATTCCCTATGAGTCGATGAGGCTGGGCATGGACTGGGACTGGGAGACCATCCCGGAGTATCTCGACTCGCTGGACCGCGCCCCGAAAGGGGTCAATGTCATCCAGTACATGCCGACGGCGTCGCTGATGACCTACGTCATGGGCCTCGAGAAGGCCAAAGCGGGCGAACCGGCTTCGGAGAACGAGCGCAAGGAGATGGCCCGGCTCCTGCACGAGGGCATGGACGCCGGACTCTGCGGCTTCTCCATCCAGCGCCTCGGCCCAGACAGCGTGCAGGCCGACTTTGACGGCTCCCCCATGGTCACCGACATCATGTGCGACGAGGACATCCTGAACTTGGCGCGCGTGCTGGCGGAGCGGGATGAGGGTTTCATCCAGATCACCCAAGGCACCGGCGACATCCGCGCCGACATCAAGTTCCTCGAGGTGCTCGCGGCCGCAGCGAGGCGGCCGATCCTGCACAACGTGGTCGCACCTGCCCGCAAGGATCCCGAGGTGCACCGACGCCCGCTGCGCTGGATCGACAAGTGCTGGAACCAGGAACTGCCGATCTATGCGCAGTGCGGGACCGGGCGCGCCGGGTTCGCCTTCACGCTCGAGCACTGGAACCTCTACGACGCCTCCCCCGCCTGGCGCGCGGTCACCACGGGCTCCAAGGAGGAGAAGATCGAAAAGATGTCCGATCCCGAGCTGCGCAAGGCACTCGTGGACGAAGCCGAGGAGGCCGACCGCCGGTTGCAGGTCATTCAGGCGGGCGTGGGCGGCAACCCCAAGGGCCTGATCGTCCAAGGCGTCAACCGTCAGGCCGACATGCAGCAGTACGTCGGGCGCTCAGTCGGCGATCTGGCCTCCGAACAAGGCAAGCACCCCATCGAGGTCATGCTGGATCTGTCCCTGCAAGGCGACCTCAATGTGGAGTTCCTGGGTCCCGACAAGGGCTCGAACGCCGAGTTCATGGGCGAGATGATGCAGTCGCCGTACGCCATTCCCGGAGTCTCCGACGGCGGCGCGCACACCAAGTTCTTCAGCGGCGGCTCCTACACCACCGACTTTCTGACTTGGCTGGTGCGCGACGAGGGCACGGTGACGCTGGAGGAAGCGCATTACCGGCTCTCGGCACTGGCCGCCCACGCTGCCGGCTTCAAGGACCGAGGCACGCTGCGCGAGGGCGCCGCCGCCGATGTGGTGGTCTACGACATGGAAGAGCTCGAGATCGACCCGCCATGGATCGGCAACGTCGAACACGACCTGCCGGGCGGCGAATGGCGCCGGGTCCAGCGAGCCAAGGGCTACGACCAGATCATCGTCAACGGCGAGATCACCTTCGAATCCGGCGAATGCACCGGCGCCACCCCCGGTCGCCTGCTGCGGCATGGCCGCGGCTGAGCGGCCCATCAATAACGTCGCGGCTGAGCGGCCCAACGGGCACAGCGCGGCTGAGCGGAGCACTCATGACCATTACTGCTGACACCTACGACGGCCCCACCGAGGTCGACTTTCACTTCGACGTGATGTGCCCGTGGGCGTACCAGACCTCCATCTGGATGCGTGACGTGCGCGACCAGCTCGGGCTGACCGTGAACTGGAAGTTCTTCAGCCTCGAAGAAGTCAACCTGCGCGAAGGCAAGAAGCACCCCTGGGAGCGCGACTGGAGCTACGGCTGGTCGATGATGCGGATCGGGGCCATCCTGCGGCGCGAGTCCATGGATCTGCTTGATCAGTGGTATGCCGCCTCTGGCCGCTCCCTGCACGTGGACGGCAACCGTCCGCACAACCCCGACGTGGCTCGGCACCTGCTTGAACAGATCGGAGCCGATCCGGCGATCGTGGACCTGTCCATCTCCGATCAGAGCACCCACGACGAGATCAAAGCCGAGCATCAGCGGGTCGTCGACTCGGGCGGCTTCGGGGTGCCGACGCTGTACTTCGGCGACACCGCGATCTTCGGGCCGGTGCTGCTCGAGCCCCCCACTGGTGACGCAGCGCTGCGCATGTGGGATCTGGTGCTGGGCTGGCTCGAGTTCCCGCACCTGTACGAGATCCAGCACATGCCCCGGGACGAGAAGAAGATCTTCGACACCTTCCGGCCCTATCTCGAGGCGCGCGACTGGGTGAGCATCAACCGCGGCAAGGAAGTCGGCTTCGAGCCTCCGGCAGCGGACTGAGCAATGCCCAATTCAGAGAGGCAGGTCCCACCGCAGTCCGATGTAGCGGTATTGGGTGCTGGCGTGTCCGGCATCTACCAGATCAAGCGTTTGGCCGATCTCGGCGTCGACGCAGTCCTGTTCGAAGGCGAGGATGATCTCGGCGGCACGTGGTACCGAAACCGGTATCCGGGCTGCCGCTTCGACTCCGAGAGCTACACCTACGGCTACTCGTTCTCGAAGGAGTTGCTCGAGGAGTGGCACTGGAAGGAGCGCTTCTCGTCCCAGCCGGAGAACCTGCGCTACCTGAACTATGTGGCGGACAGATTCGACCTGCGCCGCCACATGCGCTTCGGCGCTCGTGTGGAACGGATGGACTGGGACGATGCCGCCCGCCGGTGGAACCTGAGGTTCGCGAACGGCGGGTCGCACTCCGCCCGCTTTGTGGTCACCAGCCTCGGCCCGCTGTCGGCGCCGACGATGCCGAGCTACGAGGGCATGGACGAGTTCGAAGGCGAGGCATTCCATACCTTCTTCTGGCCGAAGGAGCCTGTCGCGCTCCAAGGGCGGCGGGTCGGCGTCATCGGCACCGGGGCGACCGGCATCCAGGTGATCGCCGAGATCGCCGACAAGGTCGCCGAGCTCAAGGTCTTCCAGCGCCGGCCCAACTGGAGCACCCCGCTCAACAACTCGACGATCTCCGAGGCGGAGATGGACGAGATCCGCGACCGCTACGAGGAGATCTTCGCCAACTGTGCGGCCTCGCCTGGGGGCTTCGAGCATGTGCCCCGCTGGGGGTTCTGGGACAGGACCGCTGACGAACGCCGCGCCCTGTGGGACGAGCTGTACTCGCAGTCCGGGTTTGCCATCCTGGCCGCGAACTTCGCGGAGATCTTCTTCGACGAGGTGGCCAACCGGGAGGTGTCCGAGTACATCGCCGATCGCATCCGCGGCCGGGTGGACGACCCTGCAGTGGCAGAGAAGCTGATCCCGCTGGATCATGGCTTCGGACTCCAGCGCCTGCCGCTCGAAACTGACTACTTCGAGGCCTACAACCTGCCCAACGTGGAGCTGATCGACCTGCGGGAGACGCCGATCGAGCGATTCACCCCCGCCGGCATCCAGACCAGCGGCACCCACTACGACCTCGACCTGATCGTCTATGCGACCGGCTTCGACGCCATCACCGGCGCGTACGACCGCGTGCAGATACACGGTGTCGACGGCACATCGCTGTCAGAGCAGTGGCGGGACGGACCGAGCACCTATATCGGCGTGCTGTCCCACGGATTTCCCAACCTGCTCATGGTGGCCGGACCACAGAGCGTGTCGGGGTCCACGAACTTTCCCCGGGCGATCGAGACCGGCGTCGAGTGGGTCACCGATCTGGTCGCCTATGCGCTCGATCATGGCTACAGCAGGATCGAGGCCGACGCTGAAGCCGAGCAGGACTGGGTGGCCGAGGTCATCCGCGCCCACGAGCGGATGCTGTTCCGCCGCAGCAAAGGATGGTTCACCGGCTACAACTCCAACGTCGCCGGGCACGAGGAAGGCAGAGTCCGCTACCAGGCCTATTTCGGCGGGGCGCCGCGGTACCGGGCCAAGATCGATGCGATCGCTGCTGACGACTACCGCGGCATCACGCTGGAGTGACGTCGTCGTCGGGGGCGAGCAGGTCTCCTGCTGCGGCCAGCGCGCCGGCCATCGCAACAGCACGCTGGTAGACGGCTTCGAAGTAGTGCTCCGCGGCTGCCTCGCGACCCGCGAGGGGCGGTTTGCCGAGCGAGCGCACGGTCGACGTCGGATCCGTCGTGACCGTGACTCGAGGCTTCTCCGTCAAGACGTCGGGCGGCTGCACCGGTCCAGCGTCAGCGTCGGCCGATCCCTCTGCTGTTCCGGTGGGAGCTGCATCAGGCTGTTCCGGCGTCGGGATCGCCGCGGCAGCGCCATGCCAGAACGCTGCGCTCGCTTCGGCAGCCTGCCGTTGCTGGACTTCAGCCCCGTCGATGCGACGTGTTCGCGAGGTCTTGCGGCGGCGGCGATTGCTCATGACCCGCTCACGCTTGCCGGCACCAGGTCTGCCATCTGCGGTGTTCCGGTGTCAATCCCGTTGGAGTCGTCGGCGAGCAGGGCGTCAGGATCGATGCCCAAGGCGTGGCGCAGCTGCTCGGCGTCGAGATCACCGATGGAGCTGGATTTCGGCAGGACCATGTCGGCGATGCGCCGTTTGCCGGCCACCACCTCCTCGACCCGCTCATCGACCGTGCCCGGACAGACGAGGCGGTGGCAGATGACTGTGCGCGTCTGGCCGATGCGCCATGCCCGGTCTCGAGCCTGGTCCTCGACTGCGGGGTTCCACCAACGGTCATACAGCACCACATGGCTCGCCGCTGTCAGGTTCAAGCCCGTGCCGCCTGCCTTGAGCGACAGCACCATCGCTCCCGGCCCATCCTCGGATTGGAATCGGCGCACCATGCGATCACGGGCAGAGCGACCCAGCCCTCCGTGGTAGCAATCGATCTGCAGTCCGGTCCGCTGCGTCAGGTGGGCAGCGAGCCGCTCGCCCCACGTGGCGAAGTGCGTGAATACCAGCGCCCGCTCCCCCGCTGCGAAGACGGCCTCGAGTATCTCGTGCAGCCGGTCGAGCTTCCCGCTGCGCCCGTCGATCTGTGAGTCGATGTCGTCGGGGCGGTAGTTGAGCGGGTGATTGCAGATCTGCTTGAGAGCAGTGATGGCCGCCAGGACGGCTCCCTTGCGCTT
Organism: Candidatus Poriferisodalis sp.; assembly: GCF_965208555.1. Lineage (GTDB taxonomy): Bacteria > Actinomycetota > Acidimicrobiia > Acidimicrobiales > Poriferisodalaceae > Poriferisodalis. Next base: position 3,525,563 of record NZ_OZ242342.1, read on the forward strand.
CTCGCCCGCTTGCTCGCTCTCTGCGGTGTCGACGATCAGCTGGTCGAGCACTGCCTGGTACAGGCCGATCTGCTCTGGCGTCATCGCGCAGTGAGCCAGCTCGTCGATGCGGTCGGGCAGCTCGGCGGCAATCAACGGCTCTGCCTTGGTGCGACGGAATACCAGCACGCCATTGAGCGCGTGCAGGGCCGACTCGGCGGCTCCACGCGAGTCCCCGGGACGCTGCAACTGTGCGATGAACGGTGTCCTCGATCCGACCAGGTCCGGATTGCAGAAGTCCATGATGGCCCACAGGTCACCGAGGCCGTTCTCGATCGGCGTACCGGTCAAGGCCAGGCGAACTCGGGCTGACAGCCGGCGAAGCTGCTTGGCGGTTTCGCTGGTGTGGTTCTTGATGACCTGCGCCTCGTCAACCACGATTCGGTCCCAGGCCACTTCTTCGAGGGCGTCAATGTCGCGCACGGCAGTGCCGTAGGTGGTGATCACCACATCGATCGGGCCATTCTCGGCGCTATCGGCGCCGTCAGCACCGGCACTGTCACGCAGGGCACGGACCAGTTCTGCGGGTTCGCGCCGAGCGGGGCCGTGATGGACAATCGTTGACAATCCCGGCGTGAAGCGTGCCGCTTCTGCCGCCCAGTTGGTGACGACGGCTGGCGGGGCGATGACCAGGGCGGGGGCTTGACGCCGGTCCGCTGCTATGCGAGCGAGCACGGTAGGGGTCTTCCCCAGACCCATGTCCAAGGCGAGACAGCCGCCGAGACCGGCGCCATCGAGGAACTCCAGCCAGGCAACGGCTTCGGCCTGGTATCTGCGCAGCTCGCCGATGAATCCCTCGGGACTGGTCCGCGGCGCAGTCGAGATGGCAGATGCAGAGCGCAGCAGGTCGGCCGCCCAACCGCTTCCGGAGATGGTGATGCCGCCGCGTACCGATGGGCCCTCGAGGCCCAACGCCTGGCGCAGCATCTGCGAGCCCGTGAGCGAGGTGACCTCTGCGCGCTCGGCAAGCGCGGCAGCCGCTTCAGCGAGGTCGGCATGATCCAGCGCGATCCACTGGCCCCGGTCGCGCACGAGCGGGCGGGCTTGGGAGGCCAGCTCGTGGATCTGATCTGCAGTCAACTCCACATCGCCGAACACGGCCGTCCAACTCACTGCGGTGAGCTGCTGTGCTCCCAGGGCGCTGTCGACATCGGTTGCCGCGGTAAGCCGGAGAGAGGGAGCTGGACGCTCGCGGGAGAGATTCGGGATCTCCACCTTGAATCCCGCTGACTGCAGTGCCGGCCCGGTCACCGACATGAGCTCCCATGCCTCGTCCTGGCTGAGGATGACCTCACCACGCCGCTTTCCCCCGGGCCGCATCAGCACCGGCAGCAGCCGTTCGAGTCGGGTGAGCTGATCGCGCACCTCGGTACGGTGCGAGCTGACGCCGCTCACCATCGCAACCTCGACAGGCTCGCTCACGCCCTCGGGACTGGTGGCAAGGACCTCCATGTGCCAAGCCCCGGCGTCGTCGGGCTCGTCGAGCCGCACAATGAGCGATTGCCGGGCGGCAGCGGTCACCGGCCTGGCCCACAGTTCGATGCGTCGGGCCAGATCAGAGCCCTGAGTTGCCGAACCCACAAAACGAGTGCCGTCGAGGTAGGCCAAGAAGGCCTCCGCCATCTCCGCCCGGCTCCGAGGCTCGGGCGAAGCAGCAGGAACATCGAGTCGCTTGGCAGCACTCGTGACGATGGCGTCGACCATGCCCGACAGGGCCGACTGCACCGTCGTGCGTGCCTCTGCTTTGGGTTCGGGGGCTCCCACCGCTCCCGGCAGACACTCGATGAGCGCCGTCAGCCGGTCGGCTTCCGGCGAGGCGGGCTGCCACTGGACCGAGAATTCCGCCGTATCGGGCCGTTTGCGGTTGCGGCGCTTGCGAACACGATGGAGCCGCGGCACCGTGCGGCCCCCTGCCACCAGTTCCACGGCTGTCCTGGCTGCAGCTCGCAGCCACAGCGCGCTGGAGCCGAGCAGGAGATCACCGTTCGGATCGCTCTCGGCATCGGGAAGCTGTTCGTTGCCGTGGAGGGATTCGTCGTCGCTGGGCCGGTCGCTCTCAGCGACGACCCCTGAATGGATCCCAGCGGTGGACGATTGAACTGATGCACGGCCGGTGACGGAGCCGTCGAGACCGACCAGCCAACCCAGGACGTCGCCGACATCAGCCACAAGTGCCTCAGCGCTCATGCCGCCCGGCAGCTTGATGTTCGGATTGGGCCGCCAGACGCTGTCCGGTGCCCCAGTGGCCACCAGACGGTCCATGACGCGATCTGTGGGGTCTGGCTCGGATCCGGCGCCTGCAGCCCACGCCACGATCCGGCCGGGCTGCCAGGAGAGCTGCAGAGCGACCGGTTCGGGTGGTGTACTCGCGGCGGCCGCATCGTCGGCGCCCCGATCCGATGCCGACTCGTCGGGTGACTCGGTGGCGTCCAGGCCCGTCAGGCGTTCGTAGGCAGCGGCGAGCTCGCTGAAATCGGCCTCGAAGTCCCGCACTACCTGTCGCCGGATCGGGCGGGGCAGCCTGCGGGCTCCCGACAGCGACGCCTCAGTCTGGTCGAGCAGGTCCAGCAGGACTCGTTCCCAGCGAAGCGGGTCGGTCCTGAGCATGGCGAGTTGGGTCGTTCCGGCGACACCGTGTGCCTCGGCCCACACGAGCCGCGCAATCTGGGACCAGCGCATGGGCGCGAGCGCAGAATGAGCGGCGCCGTTGCGCGACTCGACGGATCCTGACATGTCGCCGTTGCGGGCGGGGTCGCCTGCGGGCGCGAGCCGTTCGAGCGTCGGCGCGCCCTGAATCGGAGCCTCTGTCGCTGAGTCTTCGTCGCTCATCGCGTCATGGGGGGCACGGGCAGGTGCGCTGCAACGCCTGCCCGGACTGCTCTGGGGGCATGCCCGAACCGCCGATGCGGGACCTGCTGCGGACACCATCACCGTGGTCGGCGCTGTGCCCCGGTCCGCCGCCGAGACTGCACGACCGATACACGGTCGCCGGTGTGCAGTCGCCGGCTACGCAGATGGAGGGTACCGGACCCGCATCGCATCGCCACAATCCGGCCGATCGAGTCGGATCGCGCCATGTGACAGGTTGCCCGCTTACCCTGCGTCGGATGCGATGGTCCGATTCGTTCATGCCCACGCTGCGTGACGCTCCCGCAGATGCCGAAGCGGCCAGCCACCAGCTGCTCGTGCGCGCCGGCTTCATCCGGCAGTTGCATTCGGGGCACTACAGCCTGTTGCCGCTCGGCCTGCGCGTGCATAACAAGGTGGCCGACGTCGTCCGTGCGGAAATGGATGCCATTGGTGCGCAGGAGTTCCTGCTGCCTGCGATGCATCCGGCGGATTTGTGGCAGCGCAGCGGTCGGTGGAGCCTCATGGGCTCGGAGATGTTCCGACTGCGCGACCGCAACGATGCCGACGTCGTGCTGGGCATGACGCACGAGGAAGTCTTCGCGGCGTTGGCTGCGGAGATGAGCTCATATCGAGAGCTGCCCCAGACCTGGTACCAGATCCAGACGAAGTTCCGCGACGAGCCTCGCCCGCGCAGTGGCCTGCTGCGCGTGCGCGAGTTCATGATGAAGGATTCGTACAGCTTCGACTTGGACGAAGCGGGCCTCGATGCGTCGTTTGAGGCGCACCGGGAGGCCTACCAGCGCATCTTCGGACGACTCGACCTCGAGGTCATGGCCGTACAAGCCTCCTCGGGAGCCATGGGCGGCGATGCCAGCGTCGAGTTCATGGTGGCATCGCCGGCAGGCGAGGACGACGTGGCTCGCTGCCGAGGCTGCGGCTACCGGGCGAACACCGAGCGGGCTCGCGCTGCGGTGCCGCCGATCGCGGACCCACCCTCCGGCAGTGCACCTGAACGTTTCGCGACGCCGGGAATCCGCACCATCGATGCCCTGGCTTCCTTCGAGGGCGGTGCGCCGGCGGAGCGACAGATCAAGACGATGGTCATGGTCCTCGACGAGCAGCTCACGCTGGTGATCCTGCGAGGCGATCACCAGCTCAATCTGCAGAAGCTGGCCGATTGCAGCGGCACCACCGAGGTGCGGCCTGCCACCGCGGCCGAGACCCTGGCGCAACTCGGCGCCAATCCCGGAAGCCTCGGCGCAGTGGGCATCGACGAACTGCCGATCTACGCCGATGAGGCATTGCGGGGCCGCCGGTCCATGACAACCGGCGCCAACGAGGACGACTGGCACCTGCGTGACGTGGACGTCGAGCGCGACATCAGAGATCCGATCTGGGCTGATCTGCGCGAAGTTGCCGCAGGCGAAGCCTGCATCGTCTGCGGCAAGCCGCTGGAGATCGTGCGCTGCATCGAGGCAGGGCACATTTTCAAGCTCGGCCGCCGGTACTCCGAAGCGATGGGCGTGTCGGTGCTGGATGCGAACGGTGCTGCGGTGACCCCGATCATGGGCAGCTATGGCATCGGCATCGGACGCGCGATGGCCGCGGTGGCCGAAACCCATCACGACGAATGGGGCTTGTGCTGGCCGGTTTCGATTGCTCCGTTCGAGGCGGTGATCACCGTGCTTGACCCGGCAGACGAAGCCCAATCGGCAGTGGGTGAGGAGCTTCAGCGGGAGCTGGCAGCACTGGGCGTCGAGTGCCTCTATGACGATCGCCCGCTGCGGCCGGGGGTGAAGCTGGCGGATGCGGAGCTCGTCGGCATCCCCTATCGCGTCACGATCGGAGCGCGCAGCTTGGCAGAGGGCAACGTGGAGCTGACCGAGCGCGCTGCACGCGAGACACGCCTGCTCGCGGTGGCTGAAGCGGCAGCGGTGGCAGCCGGGGAGATCGACGCGAACCGACGCTGAAACCTGCCGGTGAGAGCACCGATTCCGCCCCGAGTCCGTGCTCTCGAATGTCAGCGTCCCGACAGGGTTCGTGGTACCGTACTGCTGTACCGTTCTGCGGCACAGTTCCACTATGCGGAACAGCAGCCGGGTACATCGGCTCAGATGTCATGGCAATGGCGAGGGGGCAGGGCATGGCCGATGCGGCAACCGTCGACAGCGCCGATGCTGAAGAGGACATCGACCTCTCAACCCTCGACGATGACGATCTCATTGCACAGATGCACGACGATCTCTATGACGGTCTCGGCCCGGAGATCGTCGAGGGCACCGAACTGTTGCTCGGGCGCGGTTGGCCAGCAGACAAGGTGCTCAACGAGGCGCTGGTCGAGGCCATGCGCATCGTCGGCATCGATTTTCGGGACGGGATCCTGTTCGTTCCCGAGGTGCTGCTCGCCGCCAATGCCATGAAGGCCGGCATGGAGATACTCCGGCCCCTGCTCGCTGAGACGGGTGCCGAGCCGATCGGCAAGATCGTCATCGGCACGGTCAAGGGCGACATCCATGACATTGGCAAGAACTTGGTGGGGATGATGCTCGAAGGTGCGGGTTTCGAAGTCGTGGACCTGGGAATCAACACCGACGTCGATGAGTTCCTTGCGGCGCTCGATGAACATCGGCCTGACATCTTGGGCATGTCGGCGTTGCTGACCACGACCATGCCCTACATGAAGGTGGTGGTCGACACGCTGATCGAGCAGGGCCTACGCGACGACTACCTGGTGATCGTCGGTGGCGCGCCGCTGAACCAGGAGTTCGGCGAGGCCGTCGGTGCCGATGCCTACTGCCGCGATGCTGCCGTGGCGGCCGAAACAGCGACGGATCTCATCAGAGCCCGGCGCGCTGCCGCATGAGCTCGGCGAGAACACCGCAGACACCCGGACGCCTGCTCGTGCTGGCGTGCGGAGCATTGGTCAACGAGTTGCAGGCGATCGTGGGTACCGGATATCTCGGCCACGTCGACGTCGAGTGCCTGCCCGCCAAGCTGCACAACCGGCCTTCTCTCATCGCCGGCGCCGTTCGGGAGCGCATCGCACGGCTGCAGGCCGAGGGCCGTGCATATGAGCGAGTCCTGCTCGGCTACGCCGACTGCGGAACAGCCGGTGCGCTCGATGAGCTCTGCGAGGAGTTTGCAGCCAATGCAGGCGAGGGCGCTCCCGAGGTGATGCGCGTGCCCGGGGCTCACTGCTATGAGTTCTTTGCCACCGCACCGCGATTCGCGGAGATGTCCGAAGCCGAACCGGCGACCTTCTACCTGACCGACTATCTCGCCCGCCACTTCGATCTGTTGGTGTGGAAGGGCCTCGGCATCGCCGACCATCCTGAACTCGCGGAGCTCTACTTCGGCAACTATCGGCGGGTCGTGCTGCTGACCCAGACCCCAGACAGTTCGCAGCGCGCTCGCGTCGAGGCATGCGCCCGTGCTGGAGCAGATCGCCTCGGTTTGCCGCTGGAAATTGTGGAAACCGGCTATGGCGACTTGGAGACTGCGCTGACACAGGTCGCTGCGCCAAGGCGCCGCACTGTGCCAACCCAGCTCGCCGCGCCACGTCGCAACGACGGGCACCAGGTGCCGGTGTGACCGACACCGTCATCAGCTCCGCAACGCGGGAGGCCGTCATCGGCTTCGATCGCCCGTTCGTGATGATCGGCGAACGCATCAACCCCACCGGTCGCAAGATGCTCGCAGAGGAGATGCGCTCCGGCGACTTCAGTCGGGTCGAGGCAGATGCGCTGGCCCAGGTTGCGGCCGGCGCCCACATGCTCGACGTCAATGCGGGCGTGCCGCTTGCCGACGAGCCGGCCTTGCTCGCCACGGCAGTCAAGCTTGTTCAATCGGTCACCGATGTGCCGCTCAGCATCGACTCCTCGGTGATCGAGGCGCTCGAAGCCGGTGTCGATGCCTATGTCGGCAAACCCCTCATCAACTCCGTCACCGGCGAGCCCGAGGTCATGGAACGCGTGCTGCCGCTGGTGGCACGTGCCGGGGCCGCAGTGGTGGCCATCTCCAATGACGAGACGGGCATCAGCGAGGATCCCGATGTCCGTTTCGAGGTGGCTCGGCGCATCGTGAATACTGCGGCCGACTACGGCATTCCGCGTCACGATGTCGTCGTGGACCCGCTGGTGATGCCCATCGGCGCCATGGCGACCGCAGGGAGGCAGGTGTTCCAGCTCGTGCGCCGCCTGCGCGACGAGCTCGGCGTGAACACCACCTGCGGTGCCTCGAACGTGAGCTTCGGTCTACCCAATCGCAACGTCATCACCGGCACGTTCCTTGCCATGGCGATCGGTGCCGGCCTGACTTCAGCCATCATGAACCCGCTCCACGCCGATGTGAAGGCAGCAGTCATGGCTGGCGATGTCCTCGCCGGCAACGACGAGAACTGTGCGGCGTGGATCTCCGAGCACCGCGACCGCAGCGCGCTCGGGGCGAACGGTGCTGCCGGTGCCGGGACGGGCGAACGTCCTCGGCGACGGGGCGGGCGTCGCGCTCGCACCAGCTGACGGAGCCCCGATGTCCCAGGGCTCGCTCCCGCCCGCCGACGTCGCGGCGACGGTCAAGGTGGTATTCACGCCGGCGGGGCGTGCTGGCACCGTGCGCGCAGGCACCACCGTGCTCGACGCGGCTCGCGAGCTCGGCGTCGACCTGGACAGCGTGTGCGGCGGGCGCGGCATCTGCGGCCGCTGCCAGGTCCGCCCTTCGGTGGGCTCGTTTCCCAAATGGGCCATCACGGCCGGCCCTGAGGCGCTCAGCTTGAGGGGCGCCACCGAGGCCGCATACGACGGCCGCCGCCCGCTGGGTGCGGAAGCACGGCTGGGCTGCCAGGCACGCGTCTGTGCCGACGTCGTTGTCGACGTGCCCCCCGACAGTCAGCTGCACGGCCCTGTGGTGCGCAAGCACGTCGACGTCGGCGACATCGCGCTGGACCCGCTGTCCACACTGCACGTGGTCACCGTGCCGCCGGCGACACTGGACGAACGGCGCGGACTGGCCCAGGTTGTGATCGACTGCGTGGCCGACGAGTGGGACGTTCGCCTTGCCGGCGTGGTGCCAGGGGCGCTCGCGGGGCTCCATGCGTCGGTAGCCGCCGGCCCGGTCGATGACGCCGGCGGTCGGTTGGTCACCGTTGCGGTCCGTTGGAGCGGTCCAGAGCTCGCCAAGCGCACGGGGACGGTCGCGACGGTATGGCCTGGAGTAGTGACTGCGGCACTCGGAGTGGCGATCGACATCGGATCCACCACGATTGCGGGCCACCTCACCGACCTCCACAGCGGGGAGGTGTTGGCCTCGGCCGGCAGGATGAATCCCCAGATACGACTGGGCGAGGACCTGATGAGCCGGGTCTCGTACGTGATGATGAATCCCGGCGGAGCGCGCGAGCTCACAGCCCTCGTCCGCGAGTCGCTGGCCACGCTGATCACCGAGTTGTGCAGCGATGCCGGCGCTGAGCCGGACACCGTGCTCGAGGTGGTGCTCGTCGGCAACCCGATCATGATGCACATCGCCCTCGGCATCGACCCCACCCCGCTCGGGCAGGCGCCCTTCACACTGGCCACCGATGCAGCCGTCGAGCTTGACGGACCCGCGATGGACCTGCCGTGCCCAGCGGCTCGGGTCTACGTCGCGCCTGCGATCGCCGGTCATGTCGGCGCCGACACCGCAGCGGCAGTGCTCGCTGGAGGGCCGCATCGCGATGACCGCGTCACCCTGCTGGTGGACGTGGGCACCAATGCCGAGATCGTGCTGGGGAGCTCGGGTGGCCTGTGGGCCGCGTCCAGCCCGACCGGGCCCGCCTTCGAAGGCGCGCAGATCAGCTGCGGTCAGCGTGCAACGCCGGGAGCGATCGAACGGGTACGCATCGATCCGGTGACCTGGGCTCCCAAGGTGCGCGTCATAGGCAGCGACCTGTGGTCCGATGAGCCTGGCTTCACGGAAGAGATCGAGCGGCGGGTTGCCGCCGGATCTCGCAGCGCGGCCGCCGGCGTCACAGGCATCTGCGGCTCGGGGATCATCGAGGTCATCGCCGAGATGTACCTGGCCGGGGTTCTGTCGTCCGATGGAGTCATCGCAGCACCGCCAAGCGAGGGCCCGCGGGCTGCCCGGGTCATCTCCGACGGCCGAACGTCGTCGTTCGTGCTGTACGAACCGCCAGCAGGCACCGGCGGACCGACGATCTGCATCACTCAGAACGACGTTCGGGCCATCCAGCTGGCAAAGGCGGCACTGCGCGCAGGCATCGACCTGCTGTGCGAGCACGCCGGCATCCATGCTCCCGATCGTGTGCAGCTCGCCGGAGCCTTCGGGGCGCACATCGACCCGGTGCGGGCAATGGTGCTCGGCCTCATTGGCGATTGCGACCCGGCTGCTGTGCGATCGGTCGGCAACGCTGCAGGGACAGGCGCTGTTCGCGCGCTGCTGTCGGGCACTCAGCGGACCGAGATGGAACGCGTGGTGAGCGGCATTCGCAAGATCGAGACCGCTACCGAACCCCGATTTCAGGAACTCTTCGTTGCAGCGATGGCACTCCCCCACGCCGCCGCGCCCACCCCGCAGCTCGCGACCGTGGTGAGTCTTCCCCCCCGCGCATCGGCTACGACTTCACGTCAGCAACAACGCGGCAGACGCCGGGCAACACCCCCAGCGAGCGAGGAACCATGAGCGAGCGACGACGACGAGGGGGCGGCCGCGCGGCACGCCAGGCCCAACGGACGGCGGCCGAGGTGGCCTTCAACACCCACGTGCACCGGACGCTCCCCCCGGTGAGCGTGCTTGACGACGACGGCCTTGCCCAGATTGAGGAGAACGCCGAGCTGATCCTGTCCGAGGTGGGCGTTGCCTTTCAGGACTTCCCCCGCGCACTCGAATTGTGGCGCGACGCGGGCGCCGATGTAGACGGCGAGATCGTGCGTTTCCCCCGCGGCATGTGCCGCGAGATCGTGCAGGCCAATGCACCAGCTGTGTACACCCAACACGCCCGCAACCCAGCGCGCTCGGTGCCGATCGGCGGCGATGCCACAGTGTTCGCTCCCAACTACGGCTCGCCGTTCGTGACTGACCTTGACGGAGGGCGTCGATATGCCACGCTGGCGGACTTCGAGCGAGTCGTCAAGCTGGTCTGGATGCTCCCGCACCTGCATCACAGCGGCGGCACGGTCTGCGAACCGGTGGACGTGCCGGTGAACAAACGGCACCTGGACATGGTCTACGCACACCTGCGCTACAGCGACAAACCGCTGATGGGCTCGGTCACCGCCGCCAAGCGAGCGACCGACTCGGTGGAGCTGTGCCGCATCGCGTTCGGCGGTGATCTGGGCGACCGCACCGTGCTGACCAGTCTCATCAATGCGTCGTCCCCGCTGCGCTGGGACGCCACCATGCTGGGTGCCGCTGAGGTGTACGCACAGAACAACCAGGCGTGCGTGATCTCGCCGTTCATCCTGGCCGGGGCGATGTCGCCGGTCACCGTGGCGGCACTGGCAGCCCAGGCACTGGCCGAGGCGCTGTCGGGCATGGCGTTCTGCCAGCTCGTGCGGCCCGCCGCACCCGTGATCTTCGGCACGTTTGCATCGTCGATGTCGATGGCCACCGGCGCACCCACCTTCGGCACACCCGAGGCAGGCCTGGCGATCTACGTGATGGCCGAGCTTGCACGGCGGGTCGGGGTGCCGTTCCGTTCCGGCGGACAATTCACGTCATCCAAGGCGCCGGATGCACAGGCGGCCTACGAGTCCGCCTCGACGCTGCTGCCCACGATGGCCGCAGGTGTGAACTTCGTGCTGCACGCCGCCGGCTGGCTCGAAGGCGGGCTGACGCTGAGCTACGAGAAGCTGCTGATGGACGCCGACCAGCTCGGCATGATGGAGGTGTACGCAAAGGGCATCGACATGACCCCCAACGGTCAGGCGGTCGAGGCATTCACGACCAACCCGCACGGTGACCACTTCCTGGGTCACCCGCACACGCTGGCGAATTTCGAGACGGCCTTCTACCAATCATCCATCGCGGACAACAACAGCTTCGAGCAGTGGGCCGATGAAGGGTCGCAGGACGCCGCGCAGCGGGCCAACGGGTTGATGAAGCAGATGCTCGCTGACTACGAGCCGCCGCCGATCGATGAGGCCGTCGATGCCGAACTGCGCGACTACATCGCCCGCCGCAAGGCCGAGGAACCCGACGCCATCGTCTGACGCTGGCGCCAGCGCGTGCTGGGTCAGGTGGCGACGACGGCGGTGACGCCGGCCACGGCCGCGACGATGCCGACTCCTTGACGCGCGTTGAGAGCATCCTGGTAGGCGAACCTGCCGACGATCACGCTCATCACCGGGAACATCGACGCGCCCACCACGGTGGCTGGCGGGTCGAACCAGATGCCGATGATGTAGAAGATGGTGGCTCCCGCACTCGCGACGCCGGTCAGCAACGCAAAGCCCATCACCTCAGGTGGTGGCAGCGCCGGCAGACCTCGGATCGCGACCACGACGGCCATGAGTGTCACCGACGTCAGCCGCTGGCCGAACCCCGGCCAGGCCCCCGAGCTCTCGGACAAGTCGACCAAGACGCTGAGACCCACGCCGTAGCCCAGGCCCGACAGAGTCGCCCAGACAGTTCCCGCTGCGACATGCCTGCCGCGGGTTCCGCCGGCCGTCACCAAGCCCAGTCCGCCGAAAGCCACGGCTGCCCCGAGGATGCCGACGAGCGGCGGGTCGTGACCCCGCAGTGCGGTGTAGGCGAACGGAATGACCGCTGACAGCGTCGCCACGATCGGTGCGGCGATGGCCGAGCCGGCCCGGTCGAGCGACGTGTAATACAGCGCCAAGCCTGCGCCGAGCCCCAATCCTGACACGAGGCCTCGCCCGAAGTCGTCGCCGGCGAAGGAGCCCGGAATGAACAGCAGCACCGACAGCGAGACCAGCGCCGCTGCGCCCTGGAACACGATCATCGCTGAGAGCACATGGCAGCGAGTCACCACCCGGCGCCCGAACAGGTCGCTGGTGCCGATGCTCACCGACGTGAGCAGGCCGAACAGCGCTCCCATGCTGCGCTCGCTGCCGACCTACCGGCGCCGGCGCAGCAGCGTTGCCACGGCTGCTGAGGCTCGGGCAGGAATGGGCAGGAACGTCCCCTGCTGCGCCACGGTCGGACCGGCAACCAGCAGCATGCGGCCGGCGACGAAGGTGGCAATGGAGATGTGGGCTGCCGCCATCACGACGTAGAACGCATTGAGCGTCACTGACATGCCGATCGCCGCACAGATTGGTCCGATCGTCGCACCGACACCGTTCATCCGCACCATCACAGCACTGGCGCCCGCTCGCTGGGAATCCCGCAGCCAGTCGTTCGCTTGCGCCACTGCCATGGAATAGATCGGATAGGCAAAAGCACCCATGACGGCCATCACCGCGACGCCGATCAGCGTCGCCTCGTCGAGCAGCATCATCACAACGCAGGCACTGCCGGCAATGACCGCGGCTGCCACGATGACAATGCGCCGGGGCACACGATCAGACAGCCGTCCAAGCGGGATCTGACCGAAGAGGCTGCCGACCATCGGCGCCGCAACAAAGAGCGCCACCTGCAACGGGGTCAGCCCTCGCGAGGCCGCGTAGACCGGACCGATGGCCGAGATGGACCCCAACGCGGCGCCGACCAGGAATGCCACCACCACACCGGTCGGTGCCGTGTGCATCAGTGTTCGAAGCCCGACTCGCTCAGGGACCACCACCGGCGGGCTCACGGATGCCGACAGGGACATGGGCACCAGCGCCAGGGAGACCATCACCGACACCACGGCGAACAAGGCGAAGCCGTCAGTGTCTGCGGTGGCCACCAGCAGCTGCCCGGCTGCGATGGCGCCCATGGTGATGACCATGTAGCGGGCCAGCATCTGACCCCGGTTCTCGTTGGTTGCCAATTCGTTCAACCAGGTCTCGGCAACCACGATCAATGCGGCAAAGCAAACGCCCCATCCGAAGCGGCCGACACCCCAGACCACCGGATTGACGAACACCGCCTGCACCAGCACGACGCTGCTGCCCGTTGACGCCAAGGCAGCAAAGACTCGGACATGGCCGACTTGGCGCAGAAAATGCGGCGCGACGGCAGCACCCGCCAGGAAGCCCACGAAGTTCATTGCCATCACCAGACCCGCGACCGTGGAACCGAAGCCCTCGGATTCGGCGCGGACGCCCAGCAGCGTGTTCTGCAGGCCATTGCCGGCCATCAGCAGCGCTATGCCGACGAAGAGCGCCGTACTGCGAGCTGCCGGTGAGGCGAGCGCCGGTCCGCCCACCACGGGTTCGGGAGTCCTGGCCCGCGAGATGCGCGGCAGGCGTTCGGCAGCCATCTCGCGCGCACGCCGGAGCGCACGGTCCCGGCGAGTGGCTCGTGCAGTGTCCGGCTCGTCCGCCGACACCGGTGTCTAGGACCCCATGCTGTCTGGTGTCGGGTTGTCTGGTGTGGGGCTGTCTGGTGTGAGTGCGTCAGTCGTGGCCGGTTCGAAGGCCGGTGCATGCACGTACTGCCAGCCGAATCTTCCCTTGATGCACAGGTGCCCGCTGGTGACCGAATGATCGGCAGGAGAGGTCACCTTCACGATCTGCTCGTCCTGAACATGCAGTTCGAGGTTGCAGCCGACGCCGCAGTACGAACACACCGTGCGGCTGACGGTCTGGTCATCGGGCCGCCACTCTCCCACGGCGCGCAGATCGAATTCGGTGCGGAACTGCAAGGCACCGGTGGGGCACACAGCGACGCAGTTGCCGCAATAGACACAGGCGCTCTCCGGAAGCTCGACGTCGTACTCGGTGCGGATGCGGGCATCGAAGCCCCGCCCCGCCACCGCGATGGCAAAGGTGTGCTGAGCGTCGTCGCCGCACGCCTCGACGCACTTGTAGCACAGCACGCAGCGGTCGTACGCCCGGATGTAAAGGTCGTCCTGGATCCGCACGGGATCGTCCACATGGGCGACCCCGGCATCGGCCTCCGTGCTCAGTGCCGAGGAGTAACGCTCCGCATCAGCGCCGTAGTGCTGGGACCATACAGTGATCTCTGCGGCCTGGGACACGTCGTTGGCCGAGCCCAGGAACTCCAGCACCATGCGTCTGCTGTGACGCACGCGCTCGGAGTCCGTGCTGATCTGCATGCCGTCCTCCGCGGGCCGAGAGCACGCGGGTACGAGTGTGCGGGAGCCCTCGAGTTCCACGACGCAGACCCGGCAGACGTTCACCGGCGTGAGGTTGGGCGCCCAGCAGATCGTGGGGGTATTCACGCCTGCGGCCGTGCACGCAGCCAGGATCGTCTGGCCCTGTGGCACCGACACCTCGCGCCCGTCGATGCTCACTGTGACCTGCGAGCTGGCGCTGCCATTGCCGGAACTCATGATCGTTCAGCCTCCAGCAGACCCAACCGCATTCCTGACAGCACGGCAGAAGCCGCAGTATGGCCGAGGCCGCAGATGGATGCGTCACCCATCGCACCGGCAATGTCGTCGAGCAGGTGCCGTTGCCGATCGGTGGGTGCGCCGGCCCGGCGGATGTGCGTGACGATCTCATGCTGGCGAACGGTGCCGATGCGGCACGGCACGCATTGGCCGCAGGACTCGTCACGGAAGAACTCGGCCAGCCGCTCGATGACCGAGCTCATGTCGGCTGAGTCATTGAAGACCATGACGGGTCCGGAGCCCAGCGTCGTGCCGGCATTGCGGGTGTCTTCCAGCGACAGCGGCAGGTCGAGCGCATCGGGTCCGACGAAACTGCCCGCGGCCCCGCCCAGCAGGACCGCCCGCAGATTGCCCTGCACATCGCCGGCCAGCGACAGCAGCTCGCCCAGCGGCATCCCGAAAGGCGCCTCGTACAGCCCTGGTCGTCCGACATGGCCCGAGAGGCAGAACAGCTTGGTGCCCGGTGAGCCCTCAGTTCCCACGCCTCGGTATGCATCGGGACCGATCCGCAGGATCTCGTTCACATTGAGCAGCGTCTCAGGGTTGTTCACCACCGTCGGTCGGCCGAACAGTCCGTGGGTGGTGGGGAATGGCGGCTTGTTGCGGGGCTCGCCCCGGAATCCCTCAAGCGAGTTGAACAGCGCGGTCTCCTCGCCGCAGATATAGGCGCCGGCACCTCGGCGCAGCTCGATGTCGAAGGCTCGCCCCGACCCGGCCGCATCGTCGCCCAGCCAACCCGCATCGCGTGCCTGCGTGATGGCATGTCTGAGGCGTTGCGTGGCCAGCGGGTACTCGCCACGGATGTAGATCCAGCCCTGTTCCGCTCCCACCGTCAAGCCGGCAACGGCGATGGACTCGACGACCGCCAGGGGTTCCAGTTCACAGAGCAGCCGGTCCTTGAACGTTCCGGGCTCGGATTCGTCGATATTGGCGACGACGTGCTTGGGACCCTCCCCGTCAGCCACTGCTCGCCACTTGATGCCAGTGGGAAACGCCGCCCCGCCCCGCCCGGACAGGCCCGCTGCGGTGACCTGGGAGATCACCTCATCGGTTCCGAGACGCAGTGCAGCGTCGAGTGCTGCTCCCCCACCCCGCGCCTGGTAGGCGCCCATGGAGAGGTTGTCGTTGCGGCTGGGGTCCCGACCGATCATCTGCCGCAGCAGGCTGGGCCCCTCGGGTGTCGACGCAGTGACGCTCACCAGCAGGGATTCGGGGCCGCTGTCGTCGGCAGGGACGCGGTCGGATTCGCGCCGGCCCTGGATGAAGACCGCCGGAGCCCGTTCGCACTGCCCGAGGCACGGGCTCTCGTGCACAGCGTGACCCTGCGAGCGCAGGTGCTCGGCCAGGGGCGCAGCTCCGGCCAATGCGCAGATGGGATCCACGCAGACGTGGCGGACGCTGAGATCATGAGCGGGCGCTTCGGTGCGGAACATCTCGTAGAACGTGGCGACGCCGTAGGCCTCGGCCGGTGGCACACCCAGCGTGCGACCGACGAAGTTGAGGCCACCCGGCGAGATCCACCCAGCCTCGGTCTGGAGCGCGTGCAATGCGGGCAGCAACAGGTGTCGCATCTGCTTGCGGCGGCGCGTCCCTCCCCGCACGACACGCGGATGTTCGACGATGACGGCGCCTTCACTCGCCGCGTTGACGCCAAGCGCGGCCAACACCGCTCGCCGCTCCGATGCGGTGGGTTCCGCATCGGAGAAGTGCAGGTCAGCCACCAGCGCCGCCTGCCGCTGCTGTGCTCGATGCGCCGCCTGCGGCGGCCGAGGCTGGCCGCAGCGGGTCGATGCGAACCGCTGCAGCCTTGAATTCGGCCGTGCCGCTGCGTACATCCCAGGCGTCGTTCGTCAGCAGGTTCGTATCCACCAGCTCGGGAAAATGGAACGTGGTGAAGACCAAGCCCTCGGGAAGGCGATCGGTGACATGCACATCCATGTCGACCGAACCCCGGGGCGAGCTCACGCGCACTGCGTCGCCTTCGGCGACCCTCAGGCGTGCAGCATCAGCAGGGCTCACCTCGATGGCGTCACCAGTCCGTATGGGCGACGAGTAACCGGCGGATTGAGCGCCGGTGTTGTACGAATCGAGCACCCGGCCCGTGGTGAGGCGAAGCGGGAATTGTTCGCTCAGCGCCTCGGCCGGAGGACGGTGGATGACGGTCGAGAACGGAGCTGGCGCGTGACCGTCGAGGTCGGGTTCCCAGAGCCAGCCGTGCAAGAACTCGGTACCTGGGTGATCTTCGTGGGGGCAGGGCCATTGCAGGCCGCCGCTCGCTTCGAGCCGTTCCCAGCTCATGCCGCCGTGCAGCGGTGACAGCGATCGCATCTCATCCCACAGCTCTTCAGCGGAG
Source organism: Candidatus Poriferisodalis sp. (assembly GCF_965208555.1). Taxonomy (GTDB): domain Bacteria; phylum Actinomycetota; class Acidimicrobiia; order Acidimicrobiales; family Poriferisodalaceae; genus Poriferisodalis. The sequence continues at coordinate 3,542,257 of NZ_OZ242342.1, forward strand.
GTGGCCGTCCACTGTGCCCCCATGTGCAACGCCAGCTCGCTGATGATGTGCACGTCGTCGCGGGCATCTCCCTGCGGGGGCACAGCGGCGCGTACCCGCTGCACACGGCGCTCTGAGGATGTCACCGTGCCCTCGCTGGAAGCCCAGCCTGCAGCCGCCGGCAGCACGACATCGGCCATCCGTGCGGTGCGTGTCAATGAGATGTCCTGCACGACCAGCAGGTCCAGCCCTTCGAGGAGCTTGCGAGCGTGCGCCACATTTGCCTCTGAATCCGCCGGATTCTCTCCGATGACGTACAGGGCCCGCAGCTCGCCTTCTTCCATGGCGTCGAACATCGCCGTGAGATGCTTGCCGGGGACCGGATTCAGCTCGCAGCCCCAGACGCGCTCGAATCGCGCCCGGGCTTCCGGGTCGACGAGTCGCTGGAAGCCGGGCAGCCGGTCAGGCAGCGCGCCCATGTCGCCGCCGCCCTGCACGTTGTTCTGGCCTCGCAGCGGCACCAGGCCCGAGCCCCGCCGGCCGACATGCCCGGTGAGCAGCGCAAGATTGCAGAGCGAGAGCACGTTCTCCACCGCTGTGTGGTGCTCGGTGATGCCCAGCGTCCACAGGATCTGCGCGCGGGGAGCTGTGGCATAGGCGTGAGCCATCTCCGCGATGGCCCCGGCGGGCACTCCGGTCAGCCGCTCGCCCTCGTCGAGCGTGAATGGCTCCACCGATGCCGCGTATTCGTCGAAACCCGTGGTTGCACGCTCGATGAAGGATCGGTCGTGCATGCCCTTGGCAATGATCTCGCGAGCTGCCGTGTTGGCCAAGGCAATGTCCGTGCCGACATCGAGACCGAGCCACATGTCGGCGAACTCAGCCGACGATGTTCGGCGGGGGTCCACTGCGTACATGGATGCGCCGTTGTCGAGGCCCCGCAGCAAGTGGTGGAAGAAGATCGGGTGCGCTTCGCGAGCGTTCGATCCCCAGAGCAGGATCACATCGGTCTCGGTGATCTCCTGATAGGAGCTCGTTCCGCCCCCGAACCCGAACACTGTCGCCAGACCGACGACCGACGGAGCGTGTCAGGTGCGATTACAGGAGTCGATGTTGTTCGACTTCAGCACCGTGCGCATGAACTTCTGGGCGGCATAGTTCATCTCGTTCGTGCTCTTCGAACAGGAGAACATGCCGACGCCGCCGGCGCCGTGCTGTTGTGTGGCCGCCCGCAGCCCTGATGCGGCACGGTCGAGCGCGTCATCCCAGCTCGCGGGACGCAAGACGCCGCCGTCTCGCACCAAGGGTGTGTCGAGCCGCGCCAGGGGTGCCTGATGTCCCCCCGATCGTGCCCCGTTTCGTCGGCCTGTGCCTCTTTGAGCACTGGTCCCCCGCGGCATCGCCCCTCCCCGAATCGCTTGGGTGCCGTGACAGCAGATTCTACGCTGCTCTCGGTGTCTCTACCGTGATGAGAACAGTTTCACCCTGACTACAGCTCACGTGCTTGCTGAAGGCGCAGCAGCGTTCCGTAGAGCAGAACAGTTCCACAATACGGCACAAAACGGCCGTCAACTGACCAGCCCAAGGTGCCCGCGGGCTACCGTGGAGCCGGTGCAGTCAATTTCTCGTGCGTTCGCCGTCCTGCGGGCATTGGCCGTCGGACCGCAGGGTGTCACCGACGTTGCCGATCACGTCGGGCTGCCCAAGAGCACGGTGGCCCGACTGCTGACCTCGCTCGAAGCAGTCGATGCGGTTGCCCAAGACGATGCAGGCGGCGACTACCGGCTCGGGCAAGGTCTCATCGACATCATCGGAGCGGCCGGAGCCGATCGGAGCCTGCTGGCAGCAGCCCGCCCGCACCTGCACAGCCTGGTCAACCAGGTCGGCGAGACCGCCGGGGTCAGTGTTCGTGCTGATCGGACGGTGTACTACCTCGACCAGGTCGAACCCGAGTCCGAGGTGCAGGTGCGCTCGTGGACCGGCGAGTACTGCCCCATGCATCTGGTTCCTTCAGGACTGGTGTATCTGGCCCATCTGGGTCCGCAGGCGCTCGATGAGTACCTGAGCGGGGAACTCGAGGCGACGACGGCGAACAGCATGGTTGATGCCGACGCGCTGCGGACTCGGCTGGTACAGGTCGCCAGCGCCGGCTACGTGTGGGTGTATGAGGAGTTCGCCATTGGGATCAACTCCGCGGCCGCACCGGTTCTGAACCAAGACGGGACAGTCGTGGCAGCCCTGCATGTTCACGGCCCGGCGTACCGCTTTCCCGATCCGAATCGCACGCACGACATCGGCCTCGTGCTCATCGAGGCTGCATCGAACCTGGCCCAACACCTGGCCGGACGAGCGCCGTTGCCGATCTAGCCCGACCGGTCGGGGTGCAGCTAGCTGGCCGGGCGATCTCGGCGGCGCCGGATCTCATCGGAGATGGCCGGCACCACCTCGTGCAAATCGGCGATGACCGCATACCCCGCCTTGGTGACCATGTTGGCTTCCGGATCGATGTTGATGGCCAGGATGTTCTTCGAGCCCATCGCACCCACCCAGTGCTGGATGGCACCGGAGATGCCGCAGGCGATGTAGATCTCCGGCGCGATCCGGGTGCCGGTCTGGCCGACTTGATCGGAATGGCTGCGCCAGCCGTTGTTGGTGACCGCACGCGAGCATCCGACACGCCCGCCGAGCAGTTCCGCCAGCTCTTCGAGCGATGCGAAGCCCTCCGCGGAGCCCACGCCGCGGCCTCCCGACACCACCACGGGCGAGGTGGACAGGGTGATGCCCTCGGTCAGGGTGACGCGGTCGCGGACCAGCGTGCGCTGCACCTCCGGTCCCAGGTCAGGCTCGAAGTCGGCGAGGTTGATGTCTGCGGTGCCGCCGGGAATCGTCTCGGCCTCAATGGAATGCTGCGCGATGGTCAGCAGCGGCAGGGTCGAGGCCAGCGTCACGTCTTCGAGCAGCGACCCGCCCCACTGGATGCGGGTGATCTCCCATGGCTCGGCAGCGACTGACACGCTCACGCAGTTGGCCACGAGCGGCAGGTCGGCGCGGGCAGCGAGTTGGGCCATCGCTTCGGCACCCCGGTCGGTGCCGGCCGCCACCATGGCGACGGGCGCCGCAGCCTGGAGGAATCCTGCCAGCGCGGCTCCCCACGCATCGGGGCCGTAGTCGGCCAGGAACGGATGACGTCCGCGGTGCACGGTGGCGGCTCCGTGCTCGGCGCAGGCGGCCAGCACTTCCGCTCCATGGGTCTCGAACAGCCCGTCGTCGCCCAGAACCACGGCATCGACGGCCACGCCGAGGTCAGCGGCAAGCGTGCGGGCAGCGGTGAGCGCCTCGAACGCTCCGACGGACGGGACCCCGCGGTCGTGGTCGATGAGGACCGCAACGCTGCTCACAGCACCCCCAGCTCGTCGAGGAGGTCCACGACAGCCGGCGCGGCTGCGGCGCTGTCACCGAGCATGACCGTGGTGCTGGCCCGCTCGGGCGGCCGGTGCAGGCGCTCGCGGGCCTGACCGCCAGCCGCTGCGTTCTGAGCGCAGTCGAGCTCGGCGATCTGTGCCTTGCGTGAGGCCAGCCGCCCCTTCATCGTCGGGTACCTGGGCAGGTTGATGCCTTCCTTGACGCCGAGGGCGCACGGGGTCTCCAGCTCGTAGACCTCGTAGCCCGCATCGGTTTCGCGGCGGGCTGTGATGCTGCTTCCGCTGACATCGATGCCCTTGATGCCGTTCACCATCGGGCGGCTGAGCGCATAGGCGACCCGGGTGCCGACCTGGAAATTGCCGCCGTCGGCCGATTCGTTGCCGAACAGGATGAGGTCGAACTCACCGCCTACGGCCTCGAGCTCTCGCACAGCGTCAGTGATCGCGACTGCGGTGCGTTGGGGATCCCAGTCCAACCCGCCCTCGGCGACCACGAGCGCCAGCTCCGTGCCGCCGACGCTGGCTGCATAGCGCAGCTGCTCAGCGGACTCAGGGGGGCCGAGTGTGAGCACCACGACAGCGTGCCCGTCCCCGTCGAGCCGCTCAGCGATCTGAGCGGCCTCCTCGACGGCACATTCCTCGTGCGGGCTGGTGGTGAAGCCCAGATGCGCAGTGTCGACCTGTTGGCCGTCAGCGGCCACGTTGATACGCGATCCCACGGCGGGCACTCGTTTCACGCAGACCAAGATCCGCATCAGCGTGCCCTCAGGCCTTCATTCGGCTGTCGTCAGGATCGAACAACGCCAGGTTCGCACCCGTCGCTGCCACGGTGACCGGGTACAGCTCGTTCTGATACATCACCGACAGCTCGGCGCCCACGGCGGCCAGCTCTGGCGGCAGGTAGGCCATCGCCAGATAGGCGTCAAGCGACGGGGCATTGCCGGCCGTGGTCACGCGGCTGACCCTGCCGTGCGAGTCGGTGATCCGCTCGCCCGCCGTCGTCAGGACAGGTTCGTTGCCCGCGCCCATGGGGAAGCGGTTGTAGCCCTCGCCGCAGCGCAGGCTGTCGAAGCGCAGCATCGTGAGCTGAGCGGCCGGTTCCGCTTCCCGCGCAGCAAGGTATGCCTCCTTGCCGATGAAGTCGGCGGCCTTCACACGCGGCCGGGCCAGCCCAGCCTCGACCGGGTTGTAGTCGCTCTCGAGCTCAGCTCCCATCAGCCGGTAGCCCTTCTCCAGCCGCCCAGTGGTGCCGTACACGCCCGCGCCGACCGGCCGCAGGTTGAAGTCCTGCCCGGCTTCGGCGATGGCGTCCCACAGGGCCAGGCCAGCGCTGGTCGGGCAGTAGATCTCGAAGCCGGCATCGCCTACATAGGAGATGCGGAACATCTGCGTCGGGATCCCCGACAGCAGGGCGTTCCGTGCTTGGCCGTAACCGAAGGCCTCTTGGGACAGATCCGTCTCGGTCAGCGTCTGCAGCAGCGCGATCGCATTCGGGCCCCACACGCCGTACGTCGCCAAGGCTTCGGTGCGATTCTCGAAGTGCACACCCTCATCCGGCAGGTTGTGCCGGAACCAGTACTCGTCGCGGCCGCCGTCGAATGCTCCCGTTGCGATGCGGAATCGGTCCTCGGCCAGTCGCACGATGGTGAGGTCCGAGCGGAAGCCGCCGTCGGCGGTCAGCACCGGGGTGTAGATCGAGCGTCCCACCGGCAGGTCGCATTTGTTGACCACCATCTTCTCGATGTAGGGCACCACATCGGGGCCCGACACCTCGAACACCTGGAACGGCGAGATGTCCACTAGGCCACAGTGCTCGCGCAGGTGCAGGTGCTCGGCGTCGGTGATCGGACTCCACCAGCGAGCGTCCCATTCGTGCGTGCGGCCGGCGATGCCGTAGTGCTCGACGAGATCGGCATTCGATTCATACCAGTGCGGTCGTTCCCAGCCGCCGGCCTCGAAATAGAAGGCCCCCAGATCGTCGGTGCGGGCCTTGGCGGGTCCGCAGGTCAGGTTGCGACGCGTCGCCCACTGCTCTCGGGGATGCACGATGCCGTAGGTCTTGTTGAAATGCTCGTCGGCACGGGTCTCGATGTGGATGACGTTGCGGTCCTGGGGGTAGAAGCGCGTGACATCGGAGCCGTGAGGATCGGTGAGGCGGGGGTAGCCGTGAGTCATCCATTCGGCCATCAGCCGGCCGACGCCGGGGCCCTCTTTCACCCACACTGCCGCAACAGACCAGAGGTTCTCCACTTCGACAGCAGGGCCGAGGACCGGGGCGGCATCAGGCGTCAGCGAGAGCAGGCCGTTGATGGCGTACTTGATCTCGCCGTCGCCGAGGAACTCCATCAGCTCGATGGCTTGCTCGAGCTGTTCGTCGAAGTCATCGGGCGTGAACGGCATCTCGGTCGGGCTGAGGGCTGCCTCCTCATTCGAGGGGATGTCCTCGACCCGGTGCAGGATCGGCCGATGGGCGTAGCTGCCCACCTCCATCGATCCTGCCGATTGGCGCTCGTAACAGAAGGTGTCCATGTCCCGCACGATCGGATAGGCCAGCTCCTGGTTCGTCTCGACGAGAACGTCGAAGGGGCCGACGTCAACCATCTGATGAACGGCGGGTGTGAGCGGGATCGTCGCGCCGGCCATCTCGGCGAGCTTGGGGCTCCACACACCGCACGCGATCGCCACTGTGTTGCACTCGATGCGGCCCCGGTCGGTCACCACGGCCGAGACACGTGGGCGATTCGGGCCGGCCACGGTCTCGATGTCGAGCACCTCGGTATTGGCGAACGTCTGCAGGTGGCCGGCTTCGGTGGCGCGACGACGCATCTGCGTGCCCGTCTCCAGCGAGTCCACGGCCGAGACGCTGGGGGTGTAGAAGCCGCCCAGGATGACGTCGGGGTCGATGAAGGGCACCAGCTCGACCACGTCGTCGACCGTGAGCAGCCTCGCCTCGATGCCCCAGCACTTCGCCGAGGTCATGCGGCGGCGAAATTCCTCCATGCGTTCGGGGCTTCGTGCCACTTCGATACCGCCGCAGGTGTTCTGCAGGCCGAGCGCTTCGTACTGGCGCTGGCTGTCGACGGTGAGATCGACGATCTCCTTGGAGTGATCGACGGGAAAGATGAAGTTTGACGCGTGCCCGGTGGACCCGCCCGGATTGGGAAGCGGCCCCTTGTCGAGGAGCACGATGTCGGTCCAGCCAAGTTCGCTGAGGTGGCCGACCAGGCAGTTGCCCACAATCCCAGCACCGATGACGACACAATCTGCCCGCGCCGGAAAGTCGCTCATGCCTCACATCCCCCACTGTTGCCGGATTGCAGCTGTGCTGAACTGCTTCGTCGCTGTTCTGTATGATGGAACAGTTCCACTCAGCGGAACAGCAACTAGGGGAACAGTAGCCGAACAACCCGGCAATTGACGACACTGAATCGGTGGCACAGCGGTGTCACGAGGTTCTGGCAGGGTGTAAAGGGCTCAATTCACGTGGGGGTGCACGGCATGACGACAACAGGCGGGTTTCCGAGCGATCTCGAGATTGCATCGGCGGCGCAGATCCGGCCGCTGACTGAGATCGCGGACGAGGCAGGCATCCCGCAGGAGTACCTGGAGCTGTACGGCTCGGGCGTGGCCAAGGTCAAGCTCGAAGCGGCAGAGGCCATGGCCGACCGGCCCCGAGGGCGCTACGTGGTGGTGACGGCCATCACCCCGACGCCGCTCGGCGAAGGCAAGACCACCACGACCGTAGGTCTCGGGCAGGCCTTCGGACACATAGGCCGAACCGCCACGATCGCCATCCGGCAGCCGTCGATGGGGCCCACGTTCGGCATCAAGGGCGGCGCCGCCGGCGGGGGCTACAGCCAAGTCGTGCCGATGGATCTGTTCAACCTGCACCTCACCGGCGACATGCACGCAGTGACGGCCGCCCACAACCTGTGCGCCGCGATGCTGGACGCGCACCTGTATCACGGCAACGAGGCGGGCCTCGACATTCACAACATCACGTGGCGGCGAGTACTCGATGTGAACGACCGGGCACTGCGCAATGTCACTCTCGGATTGGGCGGTCGCCTCGACGGCATCCCCCGCGAGTCCGGTTTCGACATCACCGCTGCATCCGAAGTGATGGCCACGCTTGCCCTGTGCACGTCCATGTCGGACCTGCGTGCCCGGCTCGGCCGCATCGTGCTGGGCTACACCAAGGGCGGCGAACCGGTGACCGCTGAGGACATCGGTGCTGCTGGCTCCATGGCCGTGCTGCTGCGCGAGGCCATCAAGCCGAACCTGATGCAGACGCTCGAAGGCTCCCCGGCGCTCGTCCACACGGGTCCGTTCGGGAACATCGCGACCGGCAACTCCTCGATCGTTGCCGACCAGATCGGCATCGGGACCTCGGATTTTCTGCTGACCGAGGCGGGATTCGGTGCCGACATGGGCGCTGAGCGATTCTTCAACATCAAGTGCCGGTACTCGGGAGTGTCTCCTGATGCCGCAGTGATCGTGGCAACAGTGCGCGGCCTCAAGGCCCACTCGGGCAAGCATCGGATCGTGGCCGGCCGACCGCTGCCGCCTGCCCTCCTCGAGGCCAACCCCGATGAGGTGCACGCCGGCGGCGACAACCTGCGCAAGCAGCTCTCCAACGTGCGCATACACGGCGTTTCCCCGGTAGTGGCGATCAACCAGTTCCCGGGGGACCACGAGGCTGACCTCGACGCCATCGCCGAGATCGCCGCCGAGTACGGCGCCCGCTCCGCCCGCTGCACCCACTTTGCCGATGGCGGTGCGGGTGCGGCCAGCCTTGCCGAGGCGGTTGCGGAGGCAGCCGAGGAACCGACGGACTTCTCGGTGCTGTACCCGGACGACATGTCGCTGCGGGACAAGATCAGCGCCGTCGCAACCAACGTGTACGGCGCAACCGACGTGAGCTACACCGCCCGGGCGAACCGGGAGATCGACGGCTACGAGCGCAACGGCTTCGGCAACCTGCCGGTGTGCATCGCCAAGACCCACCTGTCCATCTCGTCGGACGCCTCGCTCAAGGGTGCACCGACGGGCTGGACCCTGCCCGTGCGCGAGGTGCGGGCCTCGGTCGGCGCCGGATTCGTGTATCCGATCTGCGGCGACATGCGCACCATGCCGGGGCTGGGTCGAGATCCGGCTGCGCGTCATATCGACCTCGATGCCGACGGCGAGATCGTCGGCCTGAGCTGACGGAGTTGTCGTTGCTCGCCTTCTTCACTTCGAATCGCACGCCGAGCTGGCTGAGCGCATGGCGTCCCGCGAAGCCGCTGGCGGGATGCGGTTCGCTTCGTCGTCGCCGGCCGCTGACCGGCGACGATGCTGCCGCTCGCCGTCGCTTGCTGGATCACGCCCAGTGGGAGCTGATCCCGCTGCGCAACCTGGCGGATCAGCTTCCGCACCTGCCGTCGGACTCGCCGGTGTCAGTCACGGCGTCGGCCTCCAAAACGCTGGAGGACACGCTGGACTTGACGGCAGAGCTCTGCGTGCTCGGTCACCGGCCGGTCCCCCACCTCGCCGCGCGCATGATCCACAGCCGAGCGCACCTCGAAGAGCTCTTGGGCCGGATCGCCTCGCTGGGGTTGTCCGAGATCTTCCTCGTCGGCGGTGATCTGCCTTCACCTGCCGGTCCGTTCGACAGTGCAGCGGGCCTTCTGGAAGCGCTCCGCGACGTCGAGCATTCCCTGACCCACATCGGCGTGACCTCCTATCCCGAAGGCCACGCGCTGATCAGTGATGCAGTGCTGCACGAGGCGCTGCATCGCAAGCAAGCGCTGTTGAACGAAGCCGGCATAGCGGGCCACGCTGCGACGCAGATGTGCTTCCACGCACGATCCATCATCGAGTGGCTGCAGTCCGAGCGTGACAGCGGTTTGGTCCTGCCGGTGCACCTCGGAATGCCCGGCGCGGTCGATCCCGCCCGCTTGCTGAGCATCAGCACCCGACTGGGCATCGGCGCCTCGCTGCGCTATCTGCGCAAGAACACCGGCGCAGTGGCACGCATGCTGCGCCCCGGCGGGTATGACCCCAGCGGTCTGGTCGACCTGCTCGCCCCCCATGCCAACCGGCTCGACATCACCGGGCTGCATGTCTTCACGTTCAACTCCATTGCCGACACGGTCGCCTGGCGTGACAACGCCGTGCAGGGAAGCCGCTAGCCCACAGACGGCTGGCCGGCGAGAGGCGCATGTCGTTGCCTGCGGGGCTGTTGGCGGCTCTGAAGATCGGGCTGCTCGCGGCACTGGGCATTGGGCACCGCCTGTACTGGCACGGGGGCGTCGGGATCACCTACGTGGTCCTGGCCCTGTTCCTGTCCACCAACCTCGTGATCTGCTACTGGGAGATCTGCCTCTTCTTCCGGCGCGACTACATCGAGACGCGTACGGCCCATTGGCGTGAGCAGCGGCGGCAGACTGGCCGGAGCCCGGCAACGGAGTTCCTCACGTCCAGGGTTCCGCTGCGGTCAGCCTTCTCGCCGACGGTGTGGGCCGACGTGTGGGCTGCCTATTCCGTATACGACGGTTCGTACGCCGATCGCCGCAGCTACGGATTCAACGTGGACGTGGGCAACGGCTTCGTCACGGCCATACCCACGCTGATCCTGCACGCCGCATTCACGACGGAGTTCCTGTCGCCGCTTGCGGCAGGAATCCTCGGGATCATGTTCTTCTGGCAGTGGACATATGCGACGTCCATCTACCTGATGAGCTTCTTCGTTGCGAAGCGTCACCGAGACATCAGCAGGGGCGAGCTGTACGGCATGATCCTGGGATTCAACGCTCCCTGGATCTTGTGCCCGCTGTTCGGGCTGTATGTCTCCATCCGCCTGGTCGTCGAGGGCAGCTACGGCGTCTTCGGCGGTTGAGCGGCGAGAGCTGCCGAGGCTCCTGCGGATGGTGCAGGTGCCGGCCCAGCCCCAAGAACCGGCTGAGCGGGCGCAGGCTTGTCGGAGATGCTGAAGTGAATCACGGCAGCCATCACTCCCAGAGCGGCGGCCAGCCACCACCACAGATCGTACGAGCCGGTCAGCTCGCGGATCTCGCCAGCGCCCCAAGAACCGAGGAATGCTCCGACTTGGTGTGACAGGAAGACGAAGCCGAACAGCGTCCCCGCATTCCGTACGCCGAACTGGCCCAGCACGATGCCCGAGGTGAGCGGCACGCTCGCCAGCCACACCACGCCGAGCAGCGCGCCGAAGCCGAGCGCCACCACGGGCGTGACCGGCAGTAGCAGCAAGCCCGCAAAGGCAGCGGCCCGGGTGACGTAGATGATGCTGAGCAAGCGGCTCTTGTTGATGCGGACGCCGAGCAATCCCGCGGAGAAGGCACCGACAATGTTGAAGAGCCCGATGAGTGCCAACGACCACGTGGCGACGCTGGATCCGTAGCCGGCATCGGTGAGTGATTTCGGCAGGTGGACGCCGATGAAGGTCACGTGAAAGCCGCACACGAAGAAGGCAGCGTTCACCAGCAGGTAGTCGCGGTGGCGCAAGGCCCGGCCGGTGATCTGGCCGAGCGGCTCGTGGTCTGGGCCGCCGGCGCTGGCGCCGGCGCCAGGCGTGTCGACGCCCTCGAGTGGGACGATGCGAATGCCGGTACGCAGCGGCCGCACCGCCGTCGCGATGACCATCGTGACAGCGGCTAGGAAGACGATCGAGCCACGCCAGCCGAGCAGGTCGATGAAGACCCGCGTGACCGGCACCAGCAGGAAATGACCGAATGACCCGAATGCGGTGGCGATGCCTAAGGCCATCGAGCGACGGCTGGGTTCGACGAGCTTGCCGATCGACGACAGCACCACTGCGAACGATGCCGCCGACATACCGAGCCCCACGATGAGTCCGCCGCCGGTGTGCAAGCCGGCAGCGCCGCCTGCATTCGCCATGACGAGCAGACCGCCTGCATAGACGACAGCCCCAAAGATCAGGACTCGACCGGCGCCGAAACGATCGGCAATGGCTCCGGCCAAGGGTTGGCTGAGACCCCACACCAAGTTCTGCACAGCGATCGTGAGGCCGAACGTGTCCACGCCGACGCCCAAGGCAAGATCGATCTCGTCGGTGAACAGGCCCATGGTGGCCCGCACGCCGAGCGAGATCGCCGTGATGATGCTGCCGGCGATGACGATGGCGGCCATCGGGCTGCGCGCAGGGCGCTGCTGGTTCAGAGCCCTGCCGGACATCGGGTCAGGGTAGGCCCCTGCGTCGGCTTGGACGCTCAACCGGTGTTGATGAGCCGGATGCCGTAGATGGCCTCCATCTCGGCGAGCTCTGCGAGCACCTTCTGCGAAGGACGCCGCGACACTCGGATTGTCGCCACTGCAGCATGGTGTTTCGGTCCCGCCAGGATCTCGTTCTGCATCTGCTGAACGTTGATGCCGCTGGCGCGCAAGGCCATGAGGATTCCGGCCAGCACACCCACCTGATCGCGATGGCGGACCACGATGGTGCTGCGACCCAAAGGTCGCTCCGCACGATTGACACAATTCAGCACATCACCCGCAGTGAAGGCCTCGAGCACTTCGACGACACCGTCGGCGATGTCTTCGGAGGCCTGCACCGTGGAGGCGCCGATGTGATGGGTGCCGGTCACACGCGGGTGTGATGCCAGCGGCGATTGCCAATCCGAGGCTGCGCCAGGAGGCTCCCCGCAGAAGACATCGAGTCCAGCCCGCATGTCTCGCTCGTCGAGAACACGCAGCAGCGCCTCCTCGTCCACTATCTCGCCGCGCGAAGTGTTGAGCAAAATCGCCCCATCGGGCATCTTCGCCAGAAAATCTGCGTCCACGAGGCCACAGGTCTCAGGAGTGGCGGGCAGGTGCACCGACACGATGTCGGCGCCTGCGAGCAAGCTGTCCCAATCCGGATGGATCTGAATCTCGAGCTGCTTCATCTCGGCGAGCAGAGCGCGGGAGCGATCAGCGCGGTACAGCGCCGCTAGCTCGATGCCGAATGCTGCCGCGCGGCGAGCGACCTCGATGCCGATCGCGCCCATGCCGACGATCGCCATGCGACGCCCCTTCAGGCCCGTGGCGCCCATGTAGGAGGCCTTGTTCCAACGACCCTCATGCAGGTCCGAGGTGGCGTCGGGGATCTGGCGGTCGACGGCCAGCAGCAAGCCCATGGTGAGCTCGGCCACGGCCACCGCGTTGCGCCCGGGCACGTTGCAGACGTACACGCCGAACTTGGCAGCCCCGTCGCAGTCGATGGTGTCGGTCCCCGCACCCGCGCGCAGCACCATGCTGAGCCGATCAGCCGACTTGAACACCTTGCGGCTCACGTCAGTGCTGCGTACGACCAGGACTTCGATGCCCTCGATGTGCTCCGGAAGGTCGTCCGCTGTCAGTTCGGGTTTGACAATGCACTCGTGTCCCGCGGCCTCGAGTCGGCCCAAGCGCCCAGTGTCGATCTTGTCGGCAAACAGAATGCGCATCGGCGTCACCGCTAGGACAGGGTTTGCGGTCACAGCGCCGCCGCAGCAGCCGCCGGGACATGTACCCGCATGTCCAGCCAGTGTGCCAAACGCGCGACCCCGCGCGGCGCACCTGCATCAATCGCTCACAACGTCGTCTTCGAGGTAGGCCCGGATGATGTCGTCGTAGCTCTGGTCCGGAACGAAACCCAGGCTCAGGGCTCGCCGCGCATCGAATCGCTCAGGCCATCCGGCAACGATCTCAGCGATGGCCGGCTCGGGCGCTTCGACGATCAATTCCGCTGCATCAGGTCCAGCCACCCGAGCGAGGGCATCGATCTGCTCGCCGACGGTGACCGACACCCCTGGCATGGTGAGGTTCCGGCGTGTTCCCAGAGTCGTGCTGTCCAACTCGGCAGCATGGAGCAGGTACCTGATCGCTGTACGCGGGCTGGCATGGCTGTGGCGTACCTGCCTGGACACGGGCAGCACGGCTTGGACGCCGGCCAGCGGTTCACGGATGATGCTGCTGAAGAATCCCGAGGCGGCGGCATTCGGAGTACCCGGACGAACGCTGATGGTGGGCAGGCGAACGCCGACGCCATCGAAGAAACCGCGGCGGCTGTAGTCAGCGAGCAGCGCCTCGGCGACCATCTTTTCTGTGCCATAGGAGGTGAGCGGTGTGAGGTGGAAGTCGTCGGGGATCGGATCGGGGAACGGCACGCCGAACACCGCTATCGACGAAGTGAAAATGACGCGTGGGGCGCCCTCGGCGCAGCGGATTGCATCGAAGAGCACCCGCGTGCCGTCGATGTTGACGGCCATGCCCTTGTCGAAATCGGCTTCCGCTTCGCCGGACACGACCCCGGCGAGGTGGAAGATCACATCGGGCAGTGGCCTGAGCAATTCGGCGGCGACCTCGGGTTGGCAGATATCGGCGACGTGTGCCGTGCAGATGGCCGGGACGGCTGGCCCTTCGTTGATGTCGACGAGGTCGATCCGCTTGATGGGTCTCGCACGCAATGTTCCGACGTCCGCCAAGCGCCTGGCCAGTTTCTGGCCGAGCATTCCGGCAGCTCCTGTGATCAGCACCTGCATCCGGCGAACCTAACTGGAGACCGCCCTCGGACGCTTCCCACGACGCCAGTAGCGCAGCCCTACAGCAGCTGTCCCACGTCGAGAACAAGCAGGATGACCAGCAGGACGATGATCCCGGCATTCAGCAGGCTGATCGGCCACTTCCATCGGTGACCGGTGTGCCAGTGCCGTCTGATGCTGGCCACGTTCGCCCAGAGTGCTACCACGGCAATGGGGATCCCCACTGCAGGTCCGACTCCTGCTGCCAATCCGATGGCCGGCGCTGCGAACGGCAGGATCACATAGGTCAGCGTGCAGCGCACAGCCGAGATCAGGATCGAGAACCGGAGGGTCCGGGCCGATGCCTCTTCGAGTTCAGCGCCTGTGGTGGCAGCGGTCCCGCTCACGGCGGCCCATTCTCGCAGCCGCTTTTGCCAATTACGATCCTTCCGAACCGCTGCCGACATCCCCGACAAAGGAACAGCCATGCCCGGTGCACTGGACGGAGTTCGCATCCTCGACCTGTCGACCCTCGTGCAAGGCCCGCAGGCCGGTGCCATGCTGCACGGCCTCGGCGCCGAGGTCATCAAGATCGAGCTGCCGCAGATCGGCGACGTCGGCCGTCACGTCGACATGCTCGAAGACTTCGGGCACACCTCGGTGTTCATCGCCTGCAACCGGGGCAAGCGCTCGGTGACACTCGACCTGCGTACCGATGCAGGGCGCGAGGCGTTCTTGAAGCTGGTCGAGACTTCCGATGTCGTTCTGTCGAACTTCAAGCCGGGGACCCTGGACGAGTGGGGCCTCGGCTATGACGACTTGGCGGCGATGAATCCCCGCATCATCTGGGCCGCCGGCAGTTTCCTCGGGCCGTACGGGCCCGACGCTGACCGGGAAGGCGCTGACATCGCCGGGCAGGCGGCCGGTGGCGTGGTCGCCTCCAGCGGCTTCGACGGCGGCCCGCTGTCGACCTACGGCGCACTGGTCGCTGACCACTGCGGGGCGCAGAACCTCCAGACCGGGATCTTGGCGGCGTTGTTCGCTCGTGAACGCACCGGCAGGGGCCAGCGCGTCGACGTGAGCCTGCTCGGCGGGCAGATCTGGCTGCAGGCGACCGAGTACACCCATCTGCTGCTCACCGGGGAGGAGGCGGGACGATCGAACGGCGGGCATCCGCTGGTGCATGCGCTGTACGGCGTGTTCCCGACCTCGGACGGTGCCCTTGCCATGGCCGGCTGCCCAGAACACCTGTGGCCCGGCATGTGCGAGGCAATCGAACGCCCCGATCTCGCCGACCATCCCACCTGGAACGCCTACTTCGTTCCCAAGGAAGTGGCACTGGAGATGCGGGCCTTCTTCACCGAGGTGTTCCAGACCCGCAGCACCGAGGAGTGGTCCAAGCGACTCGAGGCTGCCGAACAGCGCTTCTGCCCCGTTCGGTCGCATTCGGAGGTTGTCGCCAGCGATCAGCCCTATGCCAACAGCTACCTCGTCAAGGCCGATCACGACGAGTGGGGCGAACAGACATGGGTGGGCTGCCCGATCACGATGTCGGACACGCCGACACGGACCGGCACCTGGGTGGCCGAGCTGGGTCAGCACACCGAAGAGGTGCTGCTCGAAGCCGGCGTCGAATGGGAAGAGCTCGAAGCCTGGCGTGAGGCCGGCGCCTGGTAGCTCGGCGACGCTGAGTCTCAGGCCAACTGGGAGTCGACCACAACCGGACGCCCTGACAGCACCGTGTGACGCACCCGGCCAGTGAGTGCCTGGCCGGCCCACGGCGAGTTGAGGCTGCGTGATTGCAAGTCAGCGGCGCGAACAGTCCATGTCTCGGCCGGGTCGAACACGGTGACGTTGGCAGGGCTGCCGGTACGGATCGGCCCGCCGTGGTCAGTGATGCCAGCGATGCGAGCGGGCGCAGTCGAGACGACCTCAACAAAACGAGCAGGCGACATCTCGCCGGAGGCAACGAGCTCAGACCACACCACTGACGCCATCGTTTCCACCCCGATCATTCCCGGTGGAGCGTCGGCCAGAGGTCGGTCCTTGAGAACAGGATGATGCGGCGCGTGGTCCGTTGCCACCGCGTCGAGCGCACCGTCGACGATCCCCCGCCGCAGTGCCGCTACGTCGGCAGCCAAGCGCAGAGGCGGGTTCATCTTCCCCGTCGTGCCGAGCCGCTCGACGTCGTCCTCGGTGAGCACCAAGTGCTGGGGCGTCACCTCAGCCGTCACAGCGAGGCCGTCGCGCTTGGCTTGCACCACTAGCTCCATTGCTGCCGCGGTGGACAGGTGCAGCACGTGGTAGCGACCGCCGGTGCGCCGTGCGAGCTCGATGTCCCGGTGCACCACTGACACCTCTGCATCGGCCGGGCGCCCTCGCACGCCCAGACGATCCGCTACGGCTCCTGCGTTGATGACACCGCCCGAGACCATGTCCGGATCCTCGGCGTGCTGGCTGATGACTGCTCCTGGAAGCTCCACGGTCGCGGCGAGGGCTTGCTCCATCAGCGAGTCGTCAGCGACACAGTCGCCGTCGTCGGTGAAGACCCGAACGCCAGCGGCATACAGCGCCCCAAGGTCTGTCAGCAGCTCTCCCGCACGATCCGCGGTGACACAAGCAGATGTGCGAATGTCGCACGGCAGGCCGGCGGCGAGGGCCAGCACGTCGCGCACCATGGCAGGCGAATCAATCGCCGGAATAGTATTTGGCATTATCAGACATGCCGTCACTCCGCCCATGGCCGCTCCCGCAGCACCTGAGGCCATGTCCTCGCTCTCGGTCCCGCCCGGAGTCCGGAAGTGCACCTGGATGTCGACGAAGCCGGGCATCACCCAGGCATCCGATGCGTCCAGCCGCAGTCGTGCGGCCGGGCCCGTCCCTGCGGGCATGACTCCCGTGATGTGTCCGCCGTCGATGACAACGTCGACGGGTTCGACCGCGCCGGCCGGAGCCACCAGTCGACCCCCGGAGATCACCAGCTCCGCAGCCATCGCCTCACCCTAAGTCAGGATGAGCCGTCGGCATGTATCCGGCACCGCGACCGTGTGAGACTCAGCAGCTCCCGGAACCTCTTGTTGACCCAGGTGTGACTTCGCATGCTGCCTGATCTGCTGGTCCCGCTCGGGCTCCTGATTGTCGTGGCCAAGCTCCTCGAGGGGCTGCTGGGACGACTCGGCCTGAGTTCGATCGTCGCGTATGCGCTGACCGGCATCCTGCTGGGTCCTGTCTTCGGCGTGGTCGAGCCCACCAGTGAGCTGCAGATCTTCCTGGGACTGGGAATCTTCGTGCTGTTCTTCGTCATCGGCTTCGACGAGATCGATGTGCGCGGCTTCGTGTCGATCATCCGCGGCCGCTACTTTGCCGCCGCACTCATCTCTGTCGCCATCTCCACGGCGGTCTCCCTGTCGGTCACCTCGGACATCTTCGGCCTGAGCTTCTCGCTCGGCCTTCCGACGACCGACGCGCTCGCCCTGGCGGGCGTGCTGTCGCTCTCCAGCTTGGGCCTGGTGGCCAAGGTGCTCTCCGACAGCGGTCAGCTGCGCGAGCGCATCGGTCTCAAGATCTTCGCGGTCGTGCTCATCGCCGAGATCATGGCGCTGCTGGTGGTCGGCTTCACGGTCGGCGAACATGCCGAAGCTTCCGATGCCGCCGCGATCGTCCGGCTGATCGCCCAGATCGTCGGTTTCGTCCTGATTGCCTGGCTGCTGTCGGCTCGCGTGCTCCCTGCGGCTATCTCGCTGCTGCAACGCATCTTCGACGTGCCGCAGCTGTCGTTCGGCCTGCTGCTGGGCGGTCTGTTCTTGGTAGTGGTCGGTGCGGAGCGCATGGGTCTGCATGGCAGCATCGGGGCACTGCTCTTCGGCGCCGCTCTGTCGGGCCTGCCCGAGCAAGTGCGCAACGACATCATGCCCGGATTCCGCAGCGCGTCTGAAGGCCTGTTCGTGCCGCTGTTCTTCGCTTCAGCCGGGCTGTACTTCGACCTGTCTTTCCTGGATCAGCCGCTGACCACCATCGTCGCTCTGGTCGTCATCCCGCTGGCGGGCAAATTCGCCGGGGCCTTCATCGGTACGTTCCTGGTGCGCATCGACGTGCCGTTGACGATGGCCACGGGTCTGATGGCCAAGGGCGTTGCCGAAGTTGCGTTCCTGCTGGTGATGCTGGAACAGGGTGTCATCGGTGCGGATGTCTTTTCGCTGCTCGTGCTCGTCATGCTCGGTTACATGCTGGTGATGCCACCGCTCATCACCGCAGCGGTCGAACGCGCCCGGACCAGCAAGGTGCGGGTGGCTCCGCATTCCATGCCGCCGTCGTTCGCTCGCTACGCGCTCGCTGACGTCCGGGTGGGCAGCTTGCTGGACGCGACTCGCGAGCTGCCAGGTCCAAACGTGACGGTCGAGGAGCTCCTTGCGGAGTGGACGGTGCCCGGGCACACCGACTATGTCGTGGCGTCCGACGACGAGGTGGTGGGCGTCGTCTCGCTTTCTCGACTCCGAAGGGTTCGGCGCGGCAACCGGCCCACGACGCCGCTGCGTGCGGTGATGCGCCCGTGCCCGATGGCAGCCCGCCCCGATGAGCCGATCAGCGACGTGCTTGAACGCATGGCCAAGTACGCCATCAGCGTGACGCCAGTAGTGGACGGACCCGACGGAGATTTCTGCGGCACCGTCGCAACCCACGACGTCATCGACCTGCTGCTGCTGATGGACGAGATCAAGCCACAGTCCGACTGAGCACGCAGGACCTGCGGGACGGCGCCCAGTACGGTTTGTGCCATGACCCTCGCCGAAGTTGTCCCGTCCGCCAGCGACGTCATCACGGACAGCCAGCGTGCCGACTATGAGGCGAACGGGTACTTGTGCCTGCCCGGTTTTGTCGGATCAGATTGGCTCGATGAGCTTCGGTCGGTGACGGCGGACTTCGTTGAAGCCAGCCGTGCCGAGACTGCTTCCGGCAAGGTCTTCGACCTCGAGCCCACACACACCGCCGAAGCGCCACGGCTGCGCCGGCTCATCTCACCGGTGGATCAGCATCCGACATACGCACGCTTCACCTTCGAGGGTCCGCCGGCACAGCTCGCTGCGGCTTTGCTGGGCGGACCGGTGCGCTACCACCACTCCAAGCTCAATTTCAAGTGGTCTGACGGTGGCGAAGAGGTGAAGTGGCACCAGGACATCCAGTTCTGGCCTCACACCGACTTCACGCCATTGACGATCGGCGTGTATCTCGAAGACGTCGACGACGACATGTCTCCGATGGGCGTGCTGCCCGGCAGCCACCTCGGTCAGCTGTACGACTTGTACGCCTCCGACGGCGCATGGGCCGGCGCGATGGGCGACGCCGATATTGCTGGGCTGGATCTGGAGAAGATGGTGTACCTCGACGGACCCGCTGGATCCGTCACCGTGCACAACTGCTGCATGGTGCACGGCTCGCTGCCCAACCACTCGCCCCGGCCCCGACCCTTGCTGCTGCAGACCTACTCCGCGATCGAGTCCTACCCCATCGGCCACATCGGCGCGAACGGGGTCACCGGGGCGAACGGGGGACGGATCTGCGGCGGCGAGGCATCGCAGAGGCTCACCATCGGCGGGCGGACGATGCACGGGGCGCCGGACTGGTCGCGCAAGGGCCCGCCGACGATCTTCGGGTCACAGCAGAACGACGACACCGGCGGCTGATCTGCCGGATCGCTCCAGACCCGATCCCCACCTCGGGAGTGCGCGATGACCGGCGAAGGCCACCATCGGTTGCCGGACTTCTTCGAGGCGCTCGATGCGGTGGTGCGCCGTGAGATTCCCGATTGCGCCCGTTTGGAGGACGCTGAGCGCCTGAGCGGCGGGGCCAGCATGGAAACGTACCGGCTGCGGTGCCGCCGTTTGTCGGATGCTGCGGACACCTTCGACGTCTGCCTGCGCCGGGGGCCTGACGGCGAAGATCGCGAAGGCGACAACGTCACCGGCGTGGAGGCCGAGGCGTTGTGCATGAGCACGGCACGCTCGGCAGGCGTTCCCGAGCCCGAGGTGCTGTACGTGCTGCGGGCCGCAGACGGCATCGGCGCCGGGTTCCTCATGGAGTGGCTGGACGGCGTGACCTTGGGCGCTCGCATCGCCCGGGCACCCGAACTGGCAGCGGCCCGCTCACGGCTGGCCTTTCAATGCGGTCAAGAGATGGCGCGCGTTCACGGCATCGATCTGGAGACCACGGGCTTGGCGAACGTGCTGCGCAGGGTCGATCCCGGTGAGTATTTGGCCGAGTCATGGGACCGCTACAAGGAGATGCCCACGCCCCAGCCGATGATCGACTATGCGGGCCGGTGGCTGACTGAGCAACTCGACGGCCGCGGCTCGGTCGAGCTGACGCTGGTGCACAACGACTTCCGCAACGGCAACGTCATGGTGGATGCCGACGAGGGCCTGACCGCCGTGCTCGATTGGGAGACGGCACATATCGGCGACCCGATGCGCGACTTGGGCTGGATGTGCACGAACTCGTGGCGATTCGGGCAGCGTCACCTGCCCGTAGGCGGGTTCGGCGAGTACGAGGACCTGTTCGCCGGCTACGAGGAAGTCTCGGGCACAGCCATCGACCGGGATCGCGTGCAGTACTGGGAAGTGTTCGGCTCGTTCTGGTGGGCGGTGGGCTGCCTCGGCATGGCTGATCGCTACCGGATCGGCTCCGATGCCACTGTGGAGCGGCCCGGCATCGGCCGGCGCAGCTCGGAGTGCCAGCTCGACTGCGTGAACCTCATCATTCCCGGACCCATCGAATTCCTCCCCGCCGTGTCTGAACTTGGTCTCCTCGAACCCGACTTCGGCCGCCGGCCGAGCGAGCCGTCGGCGCTTGGGGGCAGCCACACCAGTGCTGCCGCACATGCCGCGGCAGGCGACATGCCCCGCATGGACGAGCTGCTCGAGAGCGTGCGCGACTTCCTGCACGGTGAGGTCCGCCAAGCCACCGAGGGACGCACGAAGTTCCTCGCTCTTGTGGCTGGCAATTCGATCGACATCGCGCTGCGGGAACGCCTGATCGGCCCGCAGCTGCATCGTTACGAGCTCGACCGGCTCACCGCTCTGGTAGGCGACGCGGCACTGCTGGCAAACTCAGCGCGCTCGGGGGACGCTGCAGTCGCCGAGCAGGTGACTGCGTTGCGCTGGAAGCTCGTGCACGCGCTGCGGGAGGGCTCGATGCCGCTGGACGAACCCGGTCTAGCGGACTACCTGCGCACTTCGGCCGCACACCAGGTGGCGATCGATCAGCCCAAGTACTCGGCCTTCCGCCACATCGTGGGTCAGTGACCGCGCCGGCCTGAGCGGGTGCGGCCGCTGCAGCCCAGAAGCTGGGCTAACGCCACAGCGCGAGCAGCACACCGATGACGCTGTAGGAGATCAGCGGGTAGCCGGCGTTGATCGCGAGCAGCCTGAAGCTGCGGCCCTCGAAGGCGTAGTTGATGCCGTTGGAGGTGACAACGAAGCCAACAGCGGCGAGCACGCCCAGTCCGAGGCCTTCGCCGAAGGAATCGACATCGAGGCCTTGGCCAAGCAGCGCCAGCGCCAGGGTGAAGACGAATGCCAGCACGATCGCCAGCACGTACGGGTACCACTGGCGCGGCGTGCCCTTCATCGCCTCCATGTCCTCATCGGTCAGCCCGACTTCGGCCATCCACGGCTTGGCCAGCGTGCTGTACCACGCTGCCCCGAGCACCTGGTTGAACACGATCGCCACGATGATCGCCCACCAGTTCAGGCTCCCCAGGTCCATTGCATCCATGAGTGCTCTCCTGTCATTCAGCCGGTTGACTCGTTGCGGTACCAACCGCCGCCTATGAGTGTGCCGTCCACGTCGATCAGCCACATGCGCATGGTCCTGGGGTGACCGGACTCGGCGGGATTGTCCTTGGCGACGATCCAGCCGCCCTCTGCGGTGGCGTCGCGCACAGCCGGTCCCAGCAGATCTTCGATGTCGGTCCCGATGAGGCTGGGATCTATGTGAGCCAGGATCTGGCCGTCGGGAGTCGCGACGATGCCCGTGAAGTAGCCGTCCAGCGTGTTGGTCCTGTTGTAGTACTGCGCGGTCGGAATGAGGCCTGCAGTGATGCCCCGTGGATCGTTGGAATACGCGAAGTAGGCCTCCAGCCCGCCGTCGCGAAAGTGCTCAGCCGCCTCTGAGAACAGCAGCGGTGCGAGCTCCTCGGTGTCGATGTACCAGCCAGAGCCGAACAGCAGCCCGTCATGGCGGACGACCCAGGCGTTCTTCAGCTCGAACACGTCGTCGTCGCCGAGTGTCTCTGCGGCCGGGTTGACATACACGTAGGGCACCCAACGGCCCGACTCGGTAGCGGCGAGCATCTCAGGGCCGAAGTTGTAGCCGTTGATGTCGGTGCCCACGGCGCCCTTGACGTCCAGCCCCCGCCGACCCGGTTCGTAGTGGCCGATGACGGTGCCGTCACGATCGATGACGAACACGTACCACTCGTCGTCGACGTTGGCGGGGTCGTTGTAGTGAGCCAGCATGGAATCCAGCCCCTCTGCCTCATAACGGGCGACGGCTTGGTCCACGACGAACTGCGTGTACGCCGCTGGATCGGCCTTCGAAGGTGCCGATGGCGCGTCGTCGGCCGTGCCGGCGTTGCCAGTGCAACCGGCGACGAGCAGCAGCCCGGCAGCCGCGATGGCTGCCAGCAGGGCCACTACAGGCCGCCGGCTACCGTGCAGCTGATCGCTGCGAGCGTGCTGTGGGAGCCGCTGGCGTACGCGGTCCCGTCCACGGTCCATGTGCCCTGAGCAACCGATGTCCACTCATGGGACAGCTCGTCGTCGGTTCCGTCATCGAGCGGGATGAACTGGCCGAACCTCGGGTATCCCGTGGAGTACTCCGCCCACACTTCCCAGCCCGTTGTCCCCTCAGCGGGGTCCAAGGTCACGGTGATCGAGGACGCGGTCGTCGTACACGAAATGCTGCTCGACGAGCTCGACGGCGTTGTAGTCGTTGTCGTAGTGGTCGTGGTGGTCGTGGTCGTGCCGGCAGTGGCGACCGTGCAGGTCGCCTCCCCGATGCTGATCCATGAGCCGTCGACCGTCTGCATGGTCACGCCCACGGTGTAGGTGCCCGTCGACAGATTGGTGAACTCCGACGAGGCCGACCCGGTGGTCCGACCGCTCCAGTCCACGATCTGGCTGACCTCTGATCCTGCGGAGTTCCGCACCCACGCCGTGTATTGGTAGGCGCGCATCTCGCCGTTCCACGACACCGTGATCGAGGAAGTACCCGCCGAACACGACACTCCGCTGTACACATGCGCGCCAGCCACCAGAGTCATGCCAGCCACAAGTAGCAACGCAATCGCCGAAACCGCAACAACTCGAACGACTTTGCCGGCATGCGCTCTATCGGTGGTGTTCACAACAATAGAGCATATGTGCCTATGCACATATGCAAGGCCTAGAGCACCTACATGCAAGGTTCACGCCTGTCGCGAAGTGCTGCAACCGCTGATTGGCCACGGGCTGATCTAGGTTGCGCGCGTGCTACGCAGCGGGCAGATCGAGAGCCATCGCGTCGCTGTGGGGCAGAAGCTCCGACACCTGCTGTTGGGTGCTGCTTTGGTCCTTGCTTCGTGCGACGCAGGAACCAGCGATAACGCGGATGTCGAGGAGAATCGGCCGGCTCCTCCCGTCACGGATGCTCGCCCAGCATCGACGGAGCCAGACCTCGACACGGCCGTGACACGCCCGCCGTCCACCGAGTCTGCGAGCGATGACGGTGCCGCCGACGCCACCGAATCGGCTGACGCGGGCGAGACCATCGTTGAGGAAGAGGAATCGGAGGCGTTCCCACAGGTCACGTTCCCTGAAGCCACTGTTCGCGATCCGGAGGCGGAAGCCGCCGACCGGGAGCGACGCCAGAGCGTGATCGGCTTGTTCGAACGGCTGCGCGTCCAGGCTGAGCGCAGAGCCGGATACGACCGGGAGGCGGTCTTCGATGGCTGGCTCTACAGCGGCGGCCAATCGACGCGGGATCGGGTGCTGGCCTCTGAACAGCTCCCGGACGGCACATGGTTCTCCACCTACGACTCGGTGGTCGTGCTGGCGGCGGCTGACCTTGACATCGACCACACTGTGCCGCTCGCCGAGGCATGGGAATCAGGCGGCCATGCTTGGTCAGCCGACACGTGGACACGCTTCGGGAACGATCTGGACGACCCACGCTCGCTCATCGCAGTCAGCGCGTCAACGAACCGGAGCAAGGGGGCCAAGGATCCACAGGACTGGTGGCCGCCTGAGTCGGGCTACCGCTGCCAGTACGCAGCGGATTGGATTGCGGTCAAGGCGCGCTGGAACCTGACGATGGACGCCGCCGAGCAGCGATCGATCGATGCCCAGCTCGAGTCCTGTTCTGGCGCCGAGTTCGTCTTCAGCTCCCCGCTGACGGCGAGGGTGACGCTCGCGGAGTCCTCGACAGCACCGGAGGACGATTCCTCCGCCGCTGGTGAGCCCGACGCAGTCCAGGAGGCCATCGAAGAGCCTGCCAACGATTGCCACCCGGCCTACGAGCCGTGCTTGCCATACCTGCCGGGCGACGCGCTCAACTGCGGCGATCTGACGGCCGAGCAGAAGCCAGTCCGCGTCAAGGAGATCGGCGTAGACCCCTACCGGTTGGATCGCGATCGCAACGGCTTGGGCTGCACGTCCTAGCCCAGGACATCGCGGCCTCGAGCGGGTTTAGGACTCGGCGGCGGCCTTGATGGCGGCGAGCGTCTCGGTCATGCCTGCACGCACGACGTCTGCACGCGCCGCCAGTTGTTCAGGGGTGAGCGGCTGAAGGGTAGGCGGCAGCGAGAGGACATCCCAGATTTCGGTCAGAGTGGCTCCGCCTGCCGCACCCGGCGAGATCCGGTAGGTCCAGCGCACATACGGACCCTCGGGATCGTCCGGGCGAGTCACCCATTCGAAGCACTCTGGGGGCTGGGCGACGGTGACGGTGCACGGCACGCTCCATTCACGTTCGCCAAGTCGATTGTGGCCTTCGAATGTCGAGCCTTCGGCACCCGGTGTGCCGTTGGTCCAGTCGGCTCCGACATTCTCGGGGCTCCACTCGCCCATGCGGGGGACGTCGGACACCAGGGCGTAGACGGCCTGCGGAGGCGCTGCGATTTCCACGCTCGTCTCGTGCTGCATTCCATGAACGGTCATGGCACGAACCGTAGTGCGGCCCGGTCGCGTCGATCCGGGCTGGTGTGCCTCGGCGGGAATCGCGTGTCGAGGTTCCGGGCCATACCATTGCGGCCACCTCGGGCGGGTCGTCTGGCCGCCTGCAGGCACCGACGCACGAGCGCCACAGGCATCAGGAGCACACATGGGCGAGATCCCTCGCAGCGAGGACCGTCGCAGTCCGATCCGGCGGCTGGGTCGGTTCGTGGAACCCATCCACACGGTCGCCTACTACTCACCCGAGATCTATGGGTTTAACGATGACGGCTTCAAAGGCTGGTGGCACGCGTACTTTGCCTACCGATCCGCCCCCATGGGTGCCGTGAGCGCTCCCACCGTGACATCGGTCTTCTACAACTTTGCACCGCGCATGGTCTCCCGAGCCGTACCTGGATGCTGGGACATCATGGAGCCCGATGCAGTGCTGGCCCGCTACCGCGAGCTCACCACGGCGTCCATGGGCCGCGCGCTGGGCGACTACCCCGAGCCGGCCGACATCGCCGGTGCTGCAGCGGCAATGCGCAGCTTCACCGCCGATCTGCCCGCCGGAGCCCGGCCGCTCTACGGCGCTTGGGCACAGCAGCCGTGGCCCAGCGAAGACGGCGGCGACGCCGCCATGGATCTGTGGCACGGCTGCACCCTGCTGCGGGAGTTCCGCTTCGACGCCCACAACATCGCATTGGCGGCTGGCGATCTGGACCCCGTCGAGTGTCACGTCATGATGACCAGCGGCGGACACGGCAATGGCGCAACGATCCAGAAGATCCGCGGCTGGACGCTGGAAGAATGGGATGCCGCCTGTGCCCGGCTCGTCGAGCGTGGATGGATCACCGACGAGGGCACCCAAACCGACGACGGCAACTCCGCTCGCCGCTCGGTCGAGGCCGACACCGACCGTCTCTCGCTTGCAGCAGCCGAGGCCCTGGGTGCCAACGACCTCGAAGCGCTGCTGGGCCAGCTGGAACGCGTCATGGACTACCTGGTCGCGACCGGCACCGTCTCGGGGACGTGGCCGCCGCCGCACGTCACGGTTTCCGCCTGAAATCCTGTGCCTGATCGAACCGCAGCGAGGAGTCCGAGCCCGGACGACAGCGGCGGGCGTGACTTCATCCGCAACCTCGTCGTCGCGGACACCGCATCGAACCGGTTCGAAGGACGCGTCCAGACACGCTTTCCCCCGGAACCGAACGGATACCTCCACATCGGTCATGCCAAGGCGATCTGCCTCGACTTCACTGTTGCGGCGGAATTCGGCGGGCACTGCTTCCTGCGATTCGACGATACGAATCCCGCCACCGAGAGCCCCGAGTACGTCGACGGCATCATCTCCGACGTCGCGTGGCTCGGATTCGAGCCACAGGAGATCCGGTACGCCTCCGACTACTTCGATCAGTTCTACGAATGGGCGGAGCTGCTGATCAGCCGGGGGCTGGCGTACGTCGACGATCAGGATGCCGAGGCAATCTCTGCTGGACGAGGAGGCTTCGGCCAGCCGGGAACGGACAGCCCGTTCCGGGACCGTTCGGTGTCGGAGAACCTGCGCCTGTTCCGGGAGATGGCTGCCGGCCAGCACCCAGAAGGCAGCCGGGTGCTGCGGGCCCGCATCGACATGCAGCACGAGAACATGCAGATGCGGGACCCGGTGATGTACCGCATCCGCCACCGGCATCACTACCGGCAAGGCGACCGGTGGTGCATCTACCCCACCTACGACTGGGCTCACGGGCAGGGAGACGCGGTCGAGGGCGTCACGCATTCGCTGTGCACGCTGGAGTTCCGTGACAATCGGGCGCTGTACGACTGGTACTTGGAGCACTTGCCCACCGCTCAGCTGGGCCATGACGGCGACCGGCCCTACCAGACCGAGTTCGCCCGTCTGGAGCTGACTCATACGGTCACCTCCAAGCGCGTACTGCGCCGCCTCGTCGAAGACAGCCACGTCGAAGGCTGGGATGACCCCCGGCTGCCCACGCTGCGGGCCCTGCGCAGGCGTGGCTATCCCCCGGCGGCGATCCGCGACTTCTGCTCCTTCATCGGTGTCGCACGCACCAACAGCCGGCACGCGCCGGAGCTGCTCGAATCGTTTGTGCGGGCTGAATTGAACGCAACGGCCCCGCGACGGATGGTGGTGTTGCGTCCGCTGAAGCTGGTGATCACCAACTGGCCCACCGATGACGACGGCAATCCGGCCATCGAGTATCGGGAAGCCATCAACAATCCTGAGGATCCTTCCGCCGGTACGCGGCAGGTGCCGTTCAGCGGCACGCTGTGGATCGACGAGGACGACTTTCGGCTGGAGGCCCCTCCCAAGTTCTTCCGGTTGGCTCCGGGACGAGAAGTCCGCCTTCGGGCCGGATACTTCGTTCGCTGCACTGACGTGATGACCGACAGCGACGGCAACGTCGTCGAGGTGCACTGCACCTACGATCCGCAGACCTCAGACGGCCAGGCACCCGACGGCCGCAAAGTCAAGGCCACCATCCACTGGGTGAGCGAACAGCACGCTGTGCCCATCACTGCTGCCACCTATGAGCGACTCTTCGACGCTGAGCTGCCCGGCGAGCGCACCGGCGACCCCCTCGATGACTTGCACCCGGATTCGCGCGAGCTGCTCGATGCCGTGGCGGAACCCGCGATCGCCGACATCAGCCCTGGTGACGTCGCCCAGTTCGAACGCATCGGCTACTTCTGTGCTGATGATCGACATGCCGGGTTGTTTCACCGCACGGTCGGCCTGCGTGACGAGTGGGCGAACATCCAGAAGCGCCGACAACGACAAGGAGCACAACGATGAGCGACCGGGTGGCGATCATCACCGGCGGCGGTACCGGCATCGGTCGAGCGTGCGCACTGGCGCTCTCGGAAGCTGGCTGGAAGACGGTCGTGTGCGGCCGTCGCCGGGAGCTGCTCGACGAGGTGGTGGATCAGTGCGCTGCTGACTCGCTGGCCGTCGCGGCAGATGTCTCCGTACCCGAGCAGGTCGATGCGCTCTTTGCTGCAGCCATGGACCGGTTCGGCCGAGTTGACCTCCTGTTCAACAACGCTGGCATGGGCACCCGCCCAGTGCCGATCGATGAGCTGCCCATCGCCGACTGGATAGCCGCCGTCGGGGTGAACCTCACGGGCTCGTGGCTCTGCGCTCGAGCGGCGTTCGCCCAGATGAAGCGCCAGGATCCCTCCGGCGGCCGCATCATCAACAATGGATCGGTGTCGGCGCAGACACCCCGGCCGCATTCCTCGCCCTACACGGCTACGAAGCACGCGATCACTGGCCTGACCAAGGCCCTGTCGCTGGAAGGGCGGGATCACGGCATCACCGTCGGGCAGATCGACATCGGCAACGCCGAATCGCCCCTGACCGCCCCGATGGCCATAGGTGTCCCTCAAGCGGACGGCAGCATCCGTGCCGAACCGCTGATGGATGTCGACGACGTGGCGCGCGCTGTTCTGTACATGGCGGAACTCCCCGCCGACACCAACGTGCTCACCATGACGGTGATGGCCAACGGCATGCCCCTCGTCGGCCGCGGCTAGAGGGCCCCTGCCGCCTCCGCAGCGGGCGCACACAAGGGCACGCGACTTAGGCTGCGCGCCATGAGATTCGGGTACCTGACCGGCAATCACTACGGCGGCATCGATCCAGGCGATCTGGCCCATGAACTCGAAGCGCGGGGCTACTACTCGGTCTGGTATCCCGAGCACACCCACATTCCCACGTCGCGCCAGAGCCCCTACCCCAACGGCGGGCAGCTGCCCGGGACCTACTTCCACATGATGGACCCGTTCGTGTCGATGGGTGTCGCGGCGGCACGCACGTCAAAGATCAAGCTGGGCACAGGCATCTGCCTCATCCTGCAGCACGACCTCATCGATCTTGCCCAGACCGTGGCTTCGGCCGATGTGCTGTCAGACGGCCGTGTGGTCCTCGGCATCGGCGTCGGCTGGAATCAAGAGGAGTTGGCCGATCACCGGCCCGACATGCGCTTCCGTCAGCGCTACAGCGCGATGCGGGAACGGGTGGCGGCCATGCGCTCCATCTGGGCGCACGACCCCGTACCTGCCCTGGACGGCCGCTGGGACCGCCACAGCGAGTCGTGGATCTATCCCAAGCCGGTGGAGGGATCCGTACCGATCTCTCTCGGCAATGCCGGCCCGCTCGGGATCCAGCATGCGGCGGAGTATGCGGACGAATGGTGCCCCATCGACGTCGGCGTGATGAACGTCAGCGGCAAACCCGATGTCGTCGGCGGCATCGAGCGATTCCGCCGCTTGGCGGCCGAAGCAGGTCGTGACGATGCCAATGACATCCCGATCACGCTCTATATCTGGGGCAGGCCGCGGCTGGACCGGTTGGAGTCCTACGCCGACGCGGGAGTGAGCCAGTTCGTGTTCACACCGGTGAACTTCGACCTGCCGTCGGCAGACGAGACGCTGCGCTACCTCGACGAGCTGACACCCACGCTCGAGGCGTTCGAAAAATAGGCCTCGCGACGGTGCTTGACGAAGTACGCTGACCGAAGAGGCCAGCCTCAGCCGGGTGTGGCCGAGTCCGAGAAGGCGCTTCACCCGGAGAGGCTGGCCCTCTCGCGAGCGTAGTGATGGTTTGTGGTTGCTCTCAGTGAATTTCAGTAGATTTCGCGCACCGTTGCAGCCTGGCCTAGAGGCCGGAGCGCTCCAGGATGTGCACGCCGCAGCTGGAGCCCAGACCGATCACGTGAGCTAGGCCCACCTTGGCGTCGGGGACCTGGCGGTCGCCCGCTTCGCCGCGAACATGGGTGGCCACTTCGAACAGGTTGGCAACACCGGTGGCGCCGATCGGGTGCCCCTTCGACAGCAAGCCGCCTGAGACGTTCACCGGGATCTCGCCGTCACGCCAGGGGCCGCCTTTGTCGATCCACTCGCCGGCACCTCCGGGTTCGCACAGCCGCAGGTTGTCGTAGTGGCGCAGCTCGGCGGTGGCGAAGCAGTCGTGCAGTTCGACGAGGTCGAGGTCGGCAGGGTCGACTCCGGAGGCCTCGTAGGCAGCATCGGCGGCGTTGCGGGTGAGCGTGTTGACATCGGGCTGCACCTGGCAGCCCTCGGTCCAGGGGTCTGAAGTCAGCACCGATGCCGAGACCTTGACGGCCCGACGCTGCTGGTCTCGCGGCAGCGACTTCAGCTTCTCGTCGGACACGAGCACAACCGCTGCCGAGCCGTCACCGGTGGGGCAGCACATCAGCAAGGTGTTCGGGTAGGCGATCACCTCGGAACCCATCACCTCTTCCAGCGTGAATGCCTTGCGGTATTGCGCCAGGGGGTTCAGCGTGGAGTGCTCGTGGTTCTTCTGGGCCACCTTGGCGAACTGCTCGAAACCGACTCCGTCGTTCTCGTAGGCGTACTCCATGCCGGCCTGCGCGAACACACCCGGCATCATGTTGGTGCCGAGGCGACCCTCGACTCCGACGACGGAGCCGAAGCGGCCCTTGCGCTCGAACACCTGCTTGTCGGAGCGAGCCGCGCGATCGGCACCGAGCATGCCCATCTTGCCCATCTGCTCGACGCCGACTGCCAGCCCCATGTGAGCCTCACCGGCTTTGATCGCCATCATCACGGTGCGGACGGCAGTTGCCCCGGTAGCGCAGGCGTTGGCCACGTTGTAGACGGGAATGCCGGTCTGGCCCAGCTGCTTCTGCAGGCGCTGACCGACGCCGCCGTTTGCTTCGTACAGGCAGCCTGCCGCCAGGACGTCCATCTCGGCCATGGTCACGCCGCCGTCATCGAGTGCTCCCAAGGATGCCTCGGCAGCCAGGTCGATCAGGTCTTTGTCCGTGTAGCGGCCGAACTTGGTCATCGAGGTGCCGAGAATCCACACGGGTTCTTCGCTGCTCATGGGTGCTCCCTGTCGGTGTGATGGTCGGTGGTGCTGGTTCTTGATGATGGTCGATGGTCAGGTCAGGTGCTGTGACAGTCGCGAATCGCTCCGGATCATGCTGCGACCGGCTCGTAGCCGAAGGCGACAGCTTCGACGCCGTCGTCGTCGGTCGCCGTCACATACGTGGCGAGGCGCACACGCATCCCCAGAGTCACGTTCTCGGGCTTGGGTTCGACATTGATGATGTTGCTCTTGACGCGCCCGCCGCCGTCGAGATCGACGACAGCAGAGACGTACGGTGCCGGCACGCCCCTCGCTGCTCGGTGCACGATGGTGAAGGTCCGCACCGAGCCGGTGTTGGCCAGCCGTGATGCTGTGAACTCGCGCGCCCCGCACGCTGCGCACGCATTGCGCCGATCGAAATAGGTGGCCCCGCAGTTGTCGCATACGTTCGCGACCAAGTGAGGTTCGTCGTTCAGATGCAGGTACTCGACCATCGCAATCTGTTCTGGGGAGATCCGGTCAGGCGGGTTTCCGTTCGGCGCGCTCTCGTCGGTCACCTCAGCAACTTACCAGTGACCCAGCCAGCGGCCCCGATGCGCCACGGGCCGGCTGGCGATGCTGTGGCCGTCACGGGCCGGGACTTGTTCTGTATCGAATAGCGGGCGCCGCGGGCGGTTCTCGCTGGCGGCAGGCCCGCCGGCTGTCTCCGCAGCTCGATCCGGCCATCCGACGGCAATCACGCCCACAGCGTCGTGCGATGCCGGAACCCCGAGTGCGGCGGCGATCGCATCGCCATGTTCGAACATCCCGAAGAAGAGAACTCCGAGGCCCTCGTCGATTGCGGCGAACTGCAGCGCCATCGCGGCAAACGCAGCATCCACCGTCCAGTACGGCGTCGCCCAGTCCCCTGCGTGGTGGCCGAGGCCGGTTTGTGCCTTGTCGGGCTCTGCATAGCGCTCGAGGTACGCCCGTGGATCTGCCCACACCGTGATCAAGACCGGGCAGGCGAGCAGACTGGCCCAGCGAAAACCGGCCCGTCGATCCGCAGGCATGGCTGCATCCCAGTAGCGAGCCGTCTCCTCCGGACCGCACAGCACAACGAAGTCGAACCCCTGTGCATTGCCAGCCGACGGCACCCGGCGCGCCGAGTCGAGCACACGTGCCAGCAACGGCTCGTCGATGGGGTCCGGCAAGAAGTGCCGGGTCATCCGTCGCCGGCGGGCGAGTTCGCTGAATCCGGGGTTCACAGGCGCATGCGCTCGGCTCGCCCGAAGGCTCATGAGGCCTCGAGCGCTACAGCAGTTTCGCGAGATCTTCCCGGCTGGCCCAGCCGAACGCGATCAGTGCATCGCCGTTGGCTGTGTCGAACCCGTCGAACAGCCCGATCATCGCCGAGTCAAGCTTCTCGGGCCGCGGTGCAGTGTGGTTCAGGACAAATGACGGCCCGCCATCGCCGTACACCTTGAACTCGCGGGCCTTGTACTCGCCCTGCACATCGAAGCGCTTCGCCAACCGCCGACCCCAGGCACGGTCTTCGCCGTTCGGCTCGTAGCCGGGGCGAGGCACCACCCGGTCAAGCGGCTTGAATGCGGTGAAGGCGGCTGCGTCGGCCATCTGGCACGCCACCAGCACGTCCTCGTCGGGGAACGCCAGCACTGCGCGCCGCAGCTGGTCGGTCATCATCGCTCGCAGGGCGCTGTCGCGGCGGGCGGAACGTCGTGTGGCACCTGCGCCCATCAGCACGGTCGGATCGCCGCCGACTCGCTCGAGTGTGCAGAAGCCGTAGGCAGCGAGCTTGGTGCCGTCCCGCACATGGGTGACGAGCACCCACGCATCGCGCTGCTTGGAGAGATGGCCGACGTCGAAGTGGACGTTCTCGCCGGTGACCAATTCGGCCATCTCGGAGATCTCAGCGTCGCTGAGTGCCGTGCAGTCCTTTGTCTCAACCTCGAGCGCCATGTGCGTTTCGCTCCCTGCGATGGTTGCTGGCCGATCCCCCGGTGCCGGCCAACCGGTTCGGTTAGTTGTCGGTCACAGATAGACACCGCCGCGCTCTGGTGCCGCAGGTTGCTGGGGCTGCCCGCCGGCTTCGAGCGCATTGCCGCGCATCGTGCGCAACTGCCGTTCGGCCATCATCTGCTGTGCCGAGACCGCTGCTTGGATGCCGTGGAAGAGCCCCTCGAGCCATCCCACCAGCTGAGCTTGAGCGATTCGCAGCTCAGGGCCTGACGGGATGTCTTCATCGAAGGGCAACGCAAGCCGATTCAGCTCGTCTGCGAGTGGCTCGGACAGCGCCGTTGCCAGCTCGTCAACCGAGAGGTGATACACGTCGCGCATGCGGTCGCGGCCTGCCTCGTCGAGCTCCGCATGGCGGACTTCTTCGAGCAGTTTGCGAATCATGCCCCCGATGCGCATGAGCTTCGCCGGTTCGGGAACGAAGGCTTCGCCGTCGATGTCGTCTTCCGTGAGCGGTCCGCTCTCCAGCAACTCACCCTGTTCTGGGCCTTGAACCGAATCGCCGACCACCGTCAAAATGCTATCTGGCGAGTAATCCATCCCCGCCGGGCCAAAGTCCTCCCGACCGCATAAACACTGGGCGCAGCCTGGCCTGAGGCGGTTGTGCACCTCGCTCACATCTGCGCGAACGGCACCAGCATTTCTTCGGCGGTCAAGCCGCCGTGACGGCCAATGAGCGCATGGTGCGGCCGGTCCTCGTCGGGCATCGTGAACGCTCGCAGACCTCGGGGCACCAGCGCGACATCGCCGAGCCGGCCTCGGGCCGCCACGCTGACATGACGACCCAGCCACTGTTCGTCCAGCACCCGGGCGACCGGAGCAATTTCGGCGAAACCGCCGTAGCGCTCGCAAGCGCTCACCAGTTCGGACTCGGCGCCCGTGCGCGCGTGCAGCCACAGCAGCCGGGCTTCGCCGGACCAGCCGTCGGTGAGCGCCGCCACTTCAGGATCGATCATGACTGGCGGCTCGAGGACCTCGACGACGCCGTGATCTGCAGTGACGATGAGCGGGATGTCGGCCGGCATCTCGGCCCGCAGAGCAACAGCCAGGCCTTCCGCCTCAGTGAGGGCCGATCGATATCGATCACCGAGGCCGAACTCGTGAGCGACCTTGTCCAGCGTGTCGTAGTACGCGAACACGAGCCGGCAGCCCTCGTCCACCGCTTGTCGCACCGCGGCGACGATGCCCGGCACGTCGTGCCAGCCCCAGAACGAGCTCCCGCGCAGATGAGCTGCGGTGAATCCGCTGTGACGGAACTCCGAGCGGGTCACAACGGCAACGGGTTGGCCGCAGAACGGCTCCACGGGCTGAAGTTCCTCGGGCGGCAGCTCAACCCGTGCGTCCCGCCCGCCGGCTCGCCAGCGAAGCGCATTGAGCAGCCCGACCGGGGTGGCAATGCGGTACCCGATGAGTCCGTGCTCACCTGGCGCTGCTCCGGTAGCCAGTGAGGTCAGTGCCGTTGCCGTGGTGGTCGGGGCAACCGTGGTGATCGGCGGCGTCTCGTCGCTGGCTGCAGCAAGCGACGGAGCGAGAGAACGATGGCGGCGCAGCTGGTGCCATCCGAGGCCGTCGATCACCAGCAGCACGACCGTGCGTGCGGCGGCAACGGCGTCACTGACGAGACTGGCCTCCACGCCGGCGAGGAGGGCCGGCACCACTGCGGTGACACAGCGATCGTCATATGACGGCAGCGTGCGGTCAAGCGCCAGCGGTCCCCCCTCCATGCTGGGGACCCTAGGGGCGCTCCAGAGCCGGGGCTACGCTGCCCATCGTGGCGGTCTCGACGCGGGGAGACTACGCGAGCCGCGCGTTGCTGTCCCTGGTCCTCAACGACAACGGCCGGCCGACGTCAGTGCGCGACATTGCAGAGCGAACAGGTTTGCCCCAGCCCTACCTCGAGCAGATCCTGCTCGCACTCAAAGGGGCCGGATTGGTCCGCTCCAAACGTGGCGTCGGGGGCGGGTACGTGATGGCTCGTGACCCGGCCGAGGTCACGATCGGCATGATCGTCCGGGCTGTCGACGGCCCGATCGCGCTCGGCGACTTCGGCCAGCCTCATCAAGACGGCGCCTGTGACCACGAAGGGCAATGCGTCTTGCTTGCGATCTGGGATTCAGTCGGCCATCGCATGCGCGCCGAGCTGGATTCCTACAGCCTCGCTGCGGTGGCGGAAGTCGCCCGGGGACGTGCGCCATGGCCGGGATCCGCCGCGGAGACGCCGTAACGGTTCATTCGGCCCAGAACACCGACGAGTGCGAGCCGAAGCCTGCCAGCGCTTCGGTGAAGTCCTCCGGCATCGGGGCTTCGAAGCTCACCTCGGCACCGGAGGCGGGGTGCTGGAACGTCAGCCGGATCGCATGCAGGAGCGGGCGGTCGATGCCGAAGGGATCCGGCGCGCCGTAGATCGTGTCGCCGAGCAGCGGCAGCCCGATGCTGGCGAGGTGTACGCGGATCTGGTGTGTCCGTCCTGTCTCGAGGCTGCAGCGAAGCAACGCGGCTTCCACGGGATGCGTGTAGGTCTCCACGACGCTGTAGTGCGTCCGGGCCTCGCGGCCTTCGGATGTCACCGCCATGAGGGTGCGATTCTCCCGATCCCGACCGACCGGCGCGTCGATCGTGCCTGTCGGAGAAGCCGGGTGACCCTTCGCCAACGCCGCGTAGAGCCGGCGAACCCGCCGCATCGAGAGCTGCTCGACGAGGGCGACGTAGGCATGCGAACTGCGTGCGCACACCAGGATTCCGCTGGTCCCGCGATCGAGCCGGTGAACGATGCCCGGCCTTCCGGGCTGGCCGACGTCAGCCATCTCCGGGTACCGCTCGACCAGAGCGTCCGCGAGCGTGCCTGCGGGGTGCCCGCTGCCCGGATGCGTGATGACGCCGGGCGGCTTGTCCACGACCACGATGTCTGCGTCGGCATGCAGAATCTCGAACGGGACCGTCTCATCGTTCCGGGGTTCAGTCTGCGCCCGGGCCTGCAGCTCGGCAATGTCGACCGTCGAGCCCGCTGCGACCCGTACCGAGCTGGCCCGAGCCGCCTGCCCGTCGATCAGCACGCACCCCTCGGCAACAAGCTTGGCCGTGTGCGATCGGGATTTCCCCGTCAGCAGTGACAGTGCCCGATCGATGCGCTCGCCGGACAGCGATTCCGGGATCTCGAATCGCGCCAACCGCTCAGTCACCCAGGCGTCTCCTCGGAGGCTCGGCTCCCGCGTCGTTCGCTGCGGTACAGGTGGAACAACACCATGACGAGCCCGATCGTGATGGAGGCATCAGCCACGTTGAATATCGGCCACCACTGGAGATCGATGAAGTCCACCACTGCGCCACGTCCCCAGGCCGCCCCGCGAAAGACGCGATCAGCCAGATTGCCCAACGCCCCTCCGATGATCCCGCCGAGGCCCATCGCTCCCCAGATGCCCTGGACGCGCCGTCGTGACGACCACAGCACGCCGACGATCACGAGGGCCACGAGTGCGAGCACCGGACCGAGCCCGCTTCCCGTCGAGAAGGCGAAGCCAGTGTTGTAGACCAGTCGCAGGCGCAGCGTCCACACCAAGTCGATGATGCGATCCTCGAGAGCCGCCAGGGCCCAGGCCTTGGTGATCTGGTCCAGACAGAGAACGACCCCCGAAGCGATGGCGATGTTGAGGTTGCGCGTCACACGGCGTCTCGGAGCTGGCTGCCGGTTGGCAGGCACCTCGTCCCGGTCAGGGCCGGCGCCACGCCGGGCCGCTGCTCTTGACCTCCACGCGCATCGAAGCGTGCGGGATCGCCTCCAGTCGCTCTTTGGGGATCGGCTTGCCCGACACGACGCAGATGCCATAGGTGCCGTCTTCGATGCGCGCCAGGGCTGCGTCTATCTCGCCGATCTCCTCACGTTCCCGCGCTGAGATCTGCAGCGCTCGATCGCGCTCCACGGCGATGGAGTCCCCTTCGCCCGACTCCTCATCGAACTGAACATCACCCGGCTCACGCTCGCTGACGAGCTGTTCGGCCTCGGCTTCGTAGCGTTCTGCGTGCTCGGTGTAACGGCGTCGTTCAGCCAGCAGCGCCTGTCGCTGCTTTTCGAGAAACACTTCGCCGAAGCGGGGTTTTGCGGTCTTGCGACGGGATGCGGCTTTCTTCGCAGGAGCCTTCTTCGGCGTACCTGCCTTCTTGGCGGCTGCCTTGGCCTTTCCCGAACTGGCGGCGCGCTTGCGAGCGGGCGCCTTCTTCTTCGCGGCGGTCTTGCGGGTGGAAGCCTTCTTCGCAGCGGCCATGGCCCCTCCCCCCTGAAACGAAGCGGCAGTCTAGGTCGCCGATTCCGGGCGCGACGGTCGGACGGCGGCGCCGTCGATTTCCCGACCTCAGGGGTACCCTCGCTGTCTCGTGAACCCGCAGGAGGCGTCGGTGAAGCGAGAGTCGGCTGACACCGTGTATCCGCGCGTGCCTGCACAAGCGAACTTCCCCCGCATCGAGGAGCGGGTCCTGGCGCGCTGGCAGGACGAGGGAACGTTTGAGGCCTCGATCGTCAACCGGCCGGCGGATGACGAGTTCGTCTTCTACGACGGCCCGCCATTCGCAAACGGACTGCCTCACCACGGCCACCTGCTGACCGGATACGTCAAGGATGTGGTTCCTCGGTATCAGACGATGCGCGGCCATCGTGTCAATCGCCGTTTCGGCTGGGACTGTCACGGCTTGCCTGCCGAGATGGAGACCGAGCGCGAGCTCGGCGTGAGCGGGCGCGCTGCCATCACCGACTTCGGCATCGAGCGTTTCAACGCTCAATGCCGCGACTCGGTGCTGCGGTACACAGCCGAGTGGCGTGAGACCGTCACCCGCCAGGCCCGCTGGGTGGACTTCGACAACGACTACAAGACGATGGACCTGCCCTACATGGAATCGGTCATGTGGGCGTTCAAGCAGCTCTGGGACCAAGGTCTCGTGTATCAGGCATTCCGAGTGATGCCGTATTCCTGGGGTGCCGAGACTCCCCTGTCGAACTTCGAGATCCGGCTCGACGACGCGACCAGGCCCCGTCAAGATCCTGCCATCACCGTCTGGTTCGAGCTGCACGATGCCGATGACAGCACGTCGGAGCCGCTGCGACTCTTGGCCTGGACGACGACACCCTGGACGCTGCCGTCGAATCTGGCGATCGCCGTCGGCACGGACATCTCCTACGCCGTCGTCGAGTCCGAGGCACTGGGCGGCGGGCGCTTCGTGCTGGCAGCCGACTGCCTCGAGGTCTACGCACCAGATCTCGAGCCATACAGCGTGGTCGGCACGATGACCGGCAGCGAGTTGGCGGGATGCCGCTACACGCCGATGTTCGAGTTCTTCGGCCATCGCACCGAAGCCTTCCGGGTGCTCGCCGGTGATTTCGTGGACACTTCCGAAGGCACCGGTGTGGTTCACCTGGCGCCTGGATTCGGCGAGGAGGACCAGTTCCTCTGCGAAGCCAACGGCATCGAGATCGGCGACGCCGTGCCCGTGGACGACCGCGGCTGCTTCGCCGGACCGGTGACGCTGTGGTCAGGCTTGAACGTATTCGATGCGAATCCCCAGATCATCGCCGAGCTGAAGCGCCGTGACCGCGTGCTGCGCCACGACACCTACGAGCACAACTACCCGCATTGCTGGCGTACCGATACACCGATCATCTACAAGGCCATCAGTTCGTGGTACGTCAAGGTCACCGAGATCACCGAGCGGTTGCTGGCGACCAACCGGCAGATCAACTGGGTGCCCGGGCACGTGCGCGACGGCCGGTTCGGCCAGTGGCTGGCAGGTGCTCGTGACTGGTCCATCAGCCGTAATCGGTTCTGGGGTTCTCCCATACCCATCTGGACGAGCGATGACCCCGCCTACCCGCGCACTGATGTGTACGGGAGCCTCGACGAGATCGAGGCCGACTTCGGAGTGCGGCCGACCGATCTGCATCGGCCGTACATCGATGCGCTGACCCGTCCGAACCCTGACGACCCCACCGGCCGCTCGACTATGCGGCGTGTGCCCGAGGTGCTCGACTGCTGGTTCGAGTCGGGATCGATGCCGTTCGCGCAGGTGCATTACCCCTTCGAGAACAAGGACTGGTTCGAGCAGAACTTCCCGGCCGACTTCATCGTCGAGTACATCAATCAGACCCGCGGCTGGTTCTACACGCTCCATGTGCTGGCTGGGGCGCTGTTCGGCCAGCCGGCATTCCAGAACGTGATCTGCCACGGCGTGCTGCTGGCCGCAGACGGCAGCAAGCTGTCCAAGCGGTTGCGCAATTACACCGAACCGACTGACATCTTCGCCAATCAAGGATCCGACGCCTTGCGTTGGTACCTGATGGCGAACAACATCGTGCGCGGCGGCAACACGCGTATCTCCGATGCCGGGATCGACGATGTCGCCAGGCAGATCCTGATCCCCATCTGGAACGCGTACTCGTTCTTCACGCTGTATGCGAACGCGGAGGGCTACGAGGCCAAGGTTCGGGTCGACTCTCCCGATGTGCTCGACCGTTATGTGCTGGCCAAGACCAGGGCCACGCTGGAATCGGTCACGCAGAGCTTGGATGCGTATGACCTGCCGGGGGCCGCGGCTGAACTGCAGGCGTTCATCGATGCATTGAACAACTGGTACATCCGCCGCAGCCGTGGACGATTCTGGGGTGAGACGTCTGTCGACTCACCGGCAGCGGGCGCTGAGCCGAACGGCGGAGCCGTGTCCCGGGTGGCTGATGATCGAGAGGCCTTCGACACGCTCTACACGGTGCTGAGGGTATTCACCGCCATGGCGGCCCCCTTGCTGCCGATGATCACCGAGGAGATCTACGGCGGTCTGACCGGTGGCGAGAGCGTGCACTTGAGCGACTGGCCCGACGCTGCGGCATTGCCGTCGGATCCAGACTTGGTCGCACGCATGGATGCAGTGCGTGACGCTGCTTCGGCTGCTCTGCGGGTACGAGAAGACGCCGGCTTGCGAGTTCGCCTGCCGTTGCGGAGCGTCACGGTGGCCGGTGCAGGAGCGGCACTGCTCGAGCCGTTCGCCTTCCTGCTAGCGGAAGAAATCAACGTCGCAGAAGTGATACTGCGCGACGAGTTGGGCGAGACGGCCACGCCGGTGCTGCGCCCTGACGGATCGGCACTCGGCCCTCGGCTCGGCAGCGCAGTCCAAGAAGTCTTCGCCGCCGCCCGTTCGGGTGACTGGAGCGTCGAAGCCGACGGAACGGCGATCGCAGGCGGGCACCGGTTGACCGAGGACGAATTCCAGCTGAGCCTGCAACCCGCCGATCCCGCCACCACCTCAGTCTTGGCCGATCATCAGCTGGTGGTGGTGCTGGATACCACGGTCACCCCCGAGCTGGAGGCCGAAGGCGCGGCGCGGGATCTGATCCGCAACATCCAGCAGACGCGCAAGGAAGCGGGACTCGATGTCACCGACCGGATCAGCCTGACGATTCGCTGGAGCCCGCCGAATGCGGACAGCGTGCGGCGTCACGAGCCGCTGGTGAGTGCTGCGGTGCTGGCCCGACAGATCGAGTGGCTGCCCGGTCCCGACGAACCCGAGATTCAGCTCGCTCGCGTTGTCACCGATGCCGATTCCTGAGGCCGTGGCCTTCTAGGCAGACAAGGGTTCCTTGCGAATCAGCGCATCCAGGAAAGGATCATCGAGCTCGTCGAGTCCCAGCGGCGGCCGGTCGGCATCGACGGCGTCGCCTTCGGACTCGACTTCGGAATCTGATTCGGACTCGGCAGGGCCGACCGAACTCGAGGCGAGCGGAGCGACGATGGTCGGCATCGCCAGCGCATCCGACCCAGAGTCGGCGTCGTGCTCCAAGAGCTCATCGGCTGCTGAAGGCTCGACAGCCTCGCCGAGTGCAGGCTCGGCAGCCTCGCTGACCTCGACGGTGTAGCCGGCATCAGAGAGCGTCCTCGATATCTCCGCTCGCACGAGACCTGACAGCGCCTCGGTGAGGTCGTCGCTCGCCGTTTTGAACGCTTCGTCCAGCGCCTGACTGCCGGCTGCCTGCAGCGCCGCGAGCGCATCGGCGATCTGCGCCACCGTCTCGGGCGAGAGCTGCACTTCCAGGGGCTGGGATGGGGACCCCGATTCCACGCTCGCCATGCGCTGGTCGATCTCGGAGACCTGCGCCGCAAGCGCCGCCAGCTGCGCACCGATGGTCTCGAGCAAGCCCTCGCCTTCGGTGTCAGGTGGATCGTCAGGGGCAGTAGGACTCGCCATGGCGCGGAATGTACCAGCCTGCGCAGGACGGTCCCTAGCCGCCCGGGGTCGCGCAAATGAACGCCCGGAATATCTGCAGCCCGATGAGCAGCACGATCGGCGAGAGGTCCAGTGCCATGCTGCCGAGTCGGATTGCCGGCAGGGCTCGTCGAAGAGGTCCCATGACGGGCTCGGTGATCCGCACCAGCCACGTGCGCACCACAGTCACCGGGCTCTCGGGCGACAGCGGGATCCAGCTGAATATCACGCGTGCGAAGATCGCGACGATATAGAGCAACAGCAGGTTGCACAGCACGGTTCTCATGGCGTCACCTGGTGTTTCGCGCTGGAACGCCTCAGTGACCGGCGTCCTGTGCGGCTACCGGATGATGCTCGTCGTCGCTCACCACAACGTTTGCGGGCACAAGCATGTACACGGCATTGGCGACTTTGCGCATCTCCCCGTCGCGGGCATAGCACAGCCCGCTGGCGAAATCGAGCAGTCGGCGGGCAGTGTCGCGATCGAGCCCTTGCAAGTTCAAGATGATCGGCTGCTCACGCTTGAAGCGGTCGCCGATCTGCTGCGCATCGTCGAACATCCGCGGCATCAGCACAAACGGCTGAGCAGTTGATGTCGCCACACGGCGTACAGCGGAGGTCGGCGCCGGGGCCGCAGTGTGCGGTGTCGCCGTCGGCGGCCTTTCCACCACCGTGACACCGCTCTGGCTGGTCTGGTCGATGACTGCTTCTGCCGCCGGCATATCGCCCGGCATGGCGCGCTCTGCTGGCGGCGCATAGCTGTCGTCCGGGCCGAGGCCCAAGTAGCTCATTGCCTGCTTCATGAACGATGCCATGCAGAACCTCAGTAACGGCAGCCTCCATCAAGGGCTGCCTCGATGGCACAGGGTACCGACTTGTCAAGTTGGGGTCAGGCACCCTCAGAGAGGCCGGCTGCCAAAGAGGGCAGTCCCGATGCGGACCATGGTTGAGCCCGCCCTGACGGCCGCTTCGAGGTCAGCGCTCATCCCCATGCAGCGGTGCTCGAGGTCGTGGTCATCGGCGAAGCGGGCGACCTCGCTGAAGGCCGTTTCGATCTCCCGTGGCGATCCCTGCGGACCGATCGCCATGCAGCCGGCCACATTGAGCCCTTCCCGGCGAGCGGCAACCACCACAGAAGCTGCCTCGTCCGGCGGGGAACCGCCTTGCCCGGCGCTGCCGCCCACGTTGAGTTGCACGAAGATCGCAGCCCCCGGATCATGGCGTGCGATCTCAGAGACAAGCCGCAGCCGGTCCACGCTCTGCCAGACGTCCACCACGCCGGCCAGTTGACGGACCTTGTTGGATTGCAGCCGTCCGATGAAGTGGACAGCGACCGTCTCTTTGGTCGCGGCACTGATCTCGTGCCACTTCCTGTGCAGCTCTTGGGCATAGTTCTCGCCGACCATGGCCAAACCTGCGCGAGCAGCAGCGTCGACCGCCGAGCTGTCGAATCCCTTGGTCACCGCCACTATGCCGACTCGGCTGATGTCGCCGCCGGCTTCGGTTATCCGCTGCTTGACGTGCTCGGTGCGTCGGCGGACTTCCTCGGCATCAATCATCGCCCGACTCCCCTTCCGGCTCAGCCTCCAGGCAGACCAGCACGGCCGTCCGGCCCTGCTCGGCACGGACGCGGTGCGAGAAGTAGCGCTCATCAGTAGCGGTGCAGCGGCCGATCTCGCCGTCGATGACGGCCCCGTTTCGCCGGAGCGCCAGCCGCGTGGCTTCGCCGAGATCGAATGCTGGCGTGCCCCACTGCGTTGTGCTTGCCACAGCGGGACCGAGCGCCTGTGTGGCCGCCATCAGCTGATCGGGGCCGAATTCGTAGTGCAGGGGGCAGATGTGCGGCCCGACGACAGCGCGGATGTGGCGGATCCCCTGACGTTCGAGCTCGGCGAGCACAGCAGGCACGATGCCTTCGAGCAGGCCCCGCCATCCGGCATGAATTGCGGCTACGGCGCTGCTGCCGTTCACATTGGACCCGTACAGCACGATCGGCACGCAATCAGCAGTTCTGACCGCAAGCGTGGCACCTGGCGCGGCCGTCCATGCAGCGTCGGCGCTGGCACCCCGATGCTGTCCGGGTCGTCGGACTTCGACGACCCGCGTTCCATGAACCTGACGCAAGGCGGTCACCGAGCCGGCAGCGGACACATGGACAGGGGCGCAATCGCCGTCGGAGCGCTCAGTGATCGAGATGTGCACCGTGCTGTTCCCGCAGCATCGATGCAGCGTCAGCATCCCGAGGGACCGGTGATTCGCTGCATGCCACCGGTGCGATGCCGACAACCGGCGTCGATGTGCGGGGCGTGGAAGTGGTTGCGACGCGGCCTCGGCGTCACCGCAGGAAGCTGGGCACGTCGAACGATCCGTCGTCGTCATCGAGGTCGCCGAACGGGTCGGCTGCTTCGCCGCTCTCCGGAGAGGCCGCATAGTCCCCGAGCACGCCGGCCTCAGAACTACCGGGCCCGTAACGATCGAAGCCCGCGGCGATGACCGTCACCCGGATCTCTTCCCCAAGCGAGTCGTCGATGACGGTGCCGAAGATGATGTTGGCCTCGGCATGGGCCACTTCACGGATGACTTCCGCCGCCTCGTTGACCTCGAACAACCCGAGTTCGGGCCCCGCGGCGATGTTGAGCAGGATGCCCCGGGCACCGTCGATGGATTCCTCGAGCAAGGACGACGAGACTGCCTGTCGAGCCGCGTTCTTGGAGCGATTCTCGCCGTGAGCACGGCCGATCCCCATCAGAGCCGTGCCGGCGCTTGACATGATCGCCTTTACGTCTGCGAAGTCGGTGTTGATGAGACCGGGCGTGGTGATCAGACCCGAGATTCCGGACACCCCCTCGCGCAGAACATCGTCCGCCATACGGAAGGCATCGATGATCGAGGTGTGCTCGCTGGCGACGGTGAGCAAGCGGTCATTGGGGATCACGATGAGCGTGTCCACTCGTTCCTTGAGCCGCTCGATGCCCTGTTCGGCCTGGATCTGCCTGCGCTTGCCCTCGAAGGCAAACGGGCGCGTGACCACGCCGATGGTCAACGCTCCGACCTCTTTGGAGACTTCGGCGACCACCGGTGCGCCGCCGGTTCCGGTGCCGCCGCCTTCCCCGGCTGTGATGAACACCATGTCTGCGCCCTGCAGCGCTTCGGCGATCTCGTCGCGGTGCTCTTCAGCAGCTCGGGTACCGATCTCAGGATCGCTGCCGGCGCCGAGCCCGCGGGTCAGCTGGCGGCCGATGTCCAGCTTGACATCGGCGTCGCTCAGCAGCAGCGCCTGGGCGTCGGTGTTGACAGCGATGAACTCGACCCCGCCCAAACCGACGTCGATCATCCGGTTCACGGCATTTGAGCCGCCGCCCCCGACGCCCACCACCTTGATGACTGCCACGTAATTCTGTGGTGAGGCCACAGGGCTCCTTGCATTCGCTGGCCGGCCGCGACACCAATCGTGCCGCCGGCGGGCACCTCCTAGGGAAAATAGCGCAATTGACGACAGTACCGATGCCTCTGCGGCAGGGCAAGGCCCTACTGACGCCTCTGCTGCAGGGCAAAGCCCTGCAGTCGCCGAACCTAGGGCGGCGGGCGAAGCACTGGCAGG
This sequence comes from Candidatus Poriferisodalis sp., assembly GCF_965208555.1. Taxonomy (GTDB): domain Bacteria; phylum Actinomycetota; class Acidimicrobiia; order Acidimicrobiales; family Poriferisodalaceae; genus Poriferisodalis. The sequence goes on from NZ_OZ242342.1 coordinate 3,587,076, forward strand.
TGCGGCACCGACACATCCAAGACGGCATCGGCGGTCGTCATCTCCCCGATGACAGCTGCAATCGCCGCCGTCTTGGCCCCGAGCGCCGAATCGTCGCCCAGTGCCGCCTCCAGCACCCAGCCGTCCGGCTGCTGTCGCACACGCGCTCGGATGTCGCCACGCCCGTCCCGCCAGAGAGCGACCACGACGAACTCCGGCTGTCCCCGCGCCGCACTCAGCACCGCCAGCAACCCTTCCGCATCACCTGCGAGGAACGCCCCGGGCTCGGGCGCCGCAGAGATGCCGGACAAGCGCGGCAGCTCAGGCAGGATCGTGAGCGGCGACGTGAGCACCCGACCCTCTATGTCGGCGAGTACCCAGCTCCCGGGAGCGGCCAGTGCAAGCGCCGCTTCGGAACGCTCGATGACATCCACTTCCACGGTCGCAGGCCATCGACGCCGGACTCGAGCATCGGCAATCCACGGCACAGCTTCCAGCGATCGTTCAGCCTCGCCGGTGCCGAGTGTGCCCATGAACTGCCCAGGCTCGATGCCGGCAGCTCGGTATGCCTCGTCGTAGCTGACGCGATGCAGACCGCTGAAGTGGACGCTGTCGACTTCGAAGGTGCCCGCCGCGTACAGGATCGCTGCAAGCGATGCCGATACCGCGACCACCGCAGCCGCTGTCAGCCACCGCCGACGGCGATGTCGTTTCGGCTCCGCACCGGGTGATGGCGCCATTCAAGGCAGTATCGGCGCTGCGTCGAAGCCCACCATGCGGACCTCGGGCTGCAGCACGATCCCGGTCGACTCGGTGACACGACGCCGGATTTCAGCCATGAGGGCGACCACGTCTGCCGCAGTGCCGCCGGGATCGGAAACGATGAAATTGGCATGCAGGTGCGAGACCTCGGCCGTGCCGATACGCAAACCGCGCAGGCCCGCCTGATCGATGCGCGCCCCGGCAGACACTGCCTCGGTCAACTCAGGCAGGGGGTTCATGAACACCGAGCCCGAGTTCTGCCCGCCGGGCTGGTGCTCTCTGCGCCAGCTGACAATGTCCGCGATCCGTTCCGCCGCCAGTGACGGGCGGGCCGGATGCCCGCTCAGCCGCGCGCGAATAACCACGTGACGGTCATGAAGGCCGCTGCTGCGGTAGCCCAAGTCCAGAGCGTCGACCTCGACGTGCCGCGGTTCCAACTGTGCCTCGAGATCGACTATGTCAGCGTCGATCATGCACGATGCCATGTCGCTGCCATGCCCTCCGGCATTCATGCGCACGGCGCCGCCCACTGAGCCCGGCACGCCGACCGCCCATTCGAGACCGCCGATGCCCGCTGCAGCACACTTGCGCGCGAGCACAGGCAGGGCCACTGATGCACCGGCGTCGACCGTCGCGTTCGCATGATCGAATTCGATGTTGCCGTAGGCGTCGCCGAGGAAGAGCGCTATGCCCTCGAAGCCCCGGTCTGCGACCAGCAGATTCGATCCCCGGCCGACAACGAGGACCTCCAGTCCGGAAGCTGCGGCGGCCTCGCCCACGCGCCGCAGATCAGCAGGGGTGTTGGCCACGAACGCCACCGCAGCCGGACCGCCGACTCGCGAGGTGGTCAGGGCGCCCAGCGGCGCGTTGAGACGGGCGTCATCACCGAGCACCGTTGCTGCATGTCGAACTGCATCGGGATCTGACCATCGACCGGCAGCGAGGTATTCAGGGAACCGGTGTTCACGGGACATGCAGCAGCTCGTCTGGGAGCGTCGTCAGATCGCCAGCACCCAGCGTGAGGCACAGGTCGCCGGACCGCAAGTGAGAGCGCAGGTACGTGCGCAGCTCGGTCCGCCCCGGCAGATAGGCCACCGACGCGTACGGGTGGGTGTCAAGCAGCGCACCGAGCACAAGTTCGGTGGACACTCCGGGCCTCGGTACTTCGCCGGCAGCGTAGATGTCGGTCAACACCACCTGATCTGCTTCGGCGAACGAATCCGCGAAGTCCTGCCACAGCGCCGCTGTCCGGGAGTAACGATGGGGCTGAAAGACGGCGACGATCCGTTCCCAGCCTCCACTGCGAGCGGCGGCGATTGCGGCCGCTACCTCTGTCGGCAAGTGCGCATAGTCGTCGATGAACGAGACCCCATCGCGCTCACCGCGCCGTTCGAATCGCCTGGCCACGCCTGCAAATCGACCGAGGGCTTCGACCATGGGCGATGCAGCCGCGCCCAGTTCGAGCGCCGCAGCGAGGGCACCCGCCGCATTCGTGACGTTGTGCAGCCCGGGCAGCGGCATGTCGCACCGTCCGATCGAGGTAGTGCCGGCAACCAGCTCGAACCCGGCACCCGTCCGGGAGCTGTACGCATCCACGATCCGGTAGTCGGCTCCCGCAGACCTGCCGTAGGTCGCGCAGCCGCCGATGCGCGCGGCCATGGCGGCCGCACGCCGGTCGTCGGCACACACGATGCGCGGTCCCGACGCGCTGCCGGCGAAGCGCTCGAATGCTGCCGCAAGCTCCTCGAAGTTGCCGTAGTGGTCGAGATGGTCGGGCTCGATGTTGGTCACGAGCACCGCATCAGCGACGAGCTGCAGGTGAGTCCCGTCGGACTCGTCGGCTTCGACGACGAACCACTCCCCCGCCGTATCCCACACCGCGCCGGAGCCGATCTCGTTGACGTCGCCGCCCACAAGAAAAGAAGGTCGCTCACCGGCTGCGACCAAGCAGAGCGCCAGCATCGACGAGGTAGTGGTTTTGCCATGGGTGCCGCCGACCGCGAGCGTCTGCTTGCGCCTGCAGATCCCTGCGAGCAACTCGGCCCTGCTCAGCACCGGAATGCCGCGGCGACGGGCTTCGACAAGCTCCGCGTTGTCGTGGGGCACCGCACTCGAATGCGCCACAATGTCCGCCGAGCCGATGTTGGCAGCGTCATGGCCGATGCTCACTCTGCCACCGTGAGCCGCGAGTCGTGTCATGCCGGGGCCTGCTCTCAGGTCACTGCCGCTGACGGTATGACCCATCTCTGCGAGCACCAGCCCGATGGCATTCATGCCCGCGCCCCCAGCTCCCACCAGGTGGATACTGCGCAGCTCCTCCAAGTCGACCGGCGGCGCAGTCATGACGCGCGCTCTCGGGGCGAATGGTTCTCGGGCGCGACTGAACCAGGAAGCGCTGAGCTGTGCTCTATCACGAGCTGCGCAACGCGTTGAGCGGAGTCCCGACGGCTGAATGCCGCTTCGGGGGCGCCGTCCAGCGCAGCTCGGCGCTGCAGGCCCGGCATCTGGTCGAGCTCTGCGAGCAGCCGTTCCCCGTCGAACTCGGCGTCGACCACTACGCGCGCTCCGCCGCCAGCCGCCAACTGCTCAGCGTTGCGGCGCTGGTGGTCGTTGGTCGCGATAGGCAGCGGCACCAGCACAGCCGGTGTGCCGATGACCGACAGCTCGGCAACGGTTGACGCCCCGGCCCGGCATATCGCATAGTCAGCCGCAGCCAGGGCCGTGGGCAGGTGCTCGTCGAAAGGCACTGCGCGGTACCAATTTCGGACCTGCGAGCCTGCCGGTCGCAGCGAGGGCTCCGGCGGTCGATGATCAAAGTCGCGTCTGCCGACAACGTGATAGACGAACAGGCCGTCGCGTTCGCGCAGCCTCGGCAATGCCGACCAGACTGCGGTGTTGATCCGCAGCGAACCCAGCGAACCGCCGAACACCACCACGACGGTCGCATCGGCGGGCCAGCCGCGCCGCGTCCGGGCATGGCCCGCGTTGAGTGCGGCCTCGATCACCTCGGGCCGCACTGGATTCCCGGTCACCACTTCCCGGTGCAGTCCCGTCCCGCTGACCGGAACGGCCGCGGCGCGCGCGAATCTGCCCAGAAGCCGGTTGGTCGCCGACGCGACGGCGTTCTGCTCAGCGATCACCAACGGCACGCGCCAGATCACTGCTCCCACCGTCGCAGGCAACGCCGCGTACCCGCCCAGGGACAGCACTGCAGCGGGACGCCGCCGCCCGACGAGCACTATGCCGCGCACGGTGGCCCACACCAGGCTTGCTGCAGCACGCGCGTTCGTCAGGTTCACCCGGCGCGCCGTCAGGCCTCGGCCGCCGAGCAACGTCACGCCGAAGCCCGCAGCGGGCACGATCTCCGAATCGATTCCCTTGGCGCTGCCGACGAAATGGATGCCGTCCGATGGCCAACCGCGCTCGGCCAGTGCCGAGGCCACCGCCAAGCCGGGCATCAGGTGCCCCGCCGTGCCGCCGCCGGCGATCAAGACGCCTGGGGCGTTGCCGGCTCTGCGTGCTGCCGTCACGGCCGCGAGGCCGAGTCGGATCGCCGGGTCACATTCAGCAGCAGACCCGCGGCCGCTGATGCCACCACCAAGGAGGAACCGCCGAAGGAAAGGAATGGCAGAGTCACGCCGGTCACCGGCAGCAATCCAACCACACCGCCCACGTTTACCAGCGTCTGGAGCACGAACCAGATGGAGATGCCCGCTGCGAGCAGCGAGCCGAACATGTCGGGCGCCTTCTGACTCGTCCGGAGTCCCCCGATGCCGACGACCCCCAGCAGCGTCAGGAGCCCGAGCGCGCCGAAGAGGCCCATCTCCTCGCCGACGATGACGAAGATGAAGTCTGTGGGAGCATTGGGCACCCATCCCCACTTGGCCTGGCCTGCCCCGAGGCCGGTGCCGCGTACTCCTCCTTGCGCGAGACCCACCAAGCTCTGAAATGTCTGATAGCCGCTCGAGGCGCGTTCAGAGATCGGGTCGAGAAAGCCCGCCAGGCGTGCACGGCGGTAGGGCGCCGCATAGGCCAGCAACGGTGCCGCTACGGCCACCATCGCGGCGATCTTGGCCAGGTCGCGGCCCGGCAGGCCGGCGACGAAGAGCATCCCGACCCCGATGCCCGCCAGTATGAGCGTGGTGCCCAGATCCGGCTGCAGCAGCACCAACGAGCAGCCGGCAGTGAGCAACAGCATGGCCGGTCGCAGGATCCGGTCCGGCCGATCGATCTGGTCCTTGCGGGCATCCAGGAAGGCGGCCAGCGCAACAATGAGAGCCAGCTTCGCTATCTCCGACGGCTGAATGCTGAACTGGCCGACTTCGATCCAGCGGCGCGCCCCGGCCGTGCGCTTGCCCACCGCGAGCACGATGAGCAGCAAGCTCACGCTCGCGGCTGCGAGGGGCAGCGCCATGCGCCGCCAATGCCGGTAGTCGACGCCGAGCGTGACGAGCAACACGGCGACAGCGATCCCCACGGACCACAGATGACGCGTGAAGTACTGCAACGGTCGATCGGATGAATCGATTCCGGTCGCCGAGGTTGCCGACAGCACCAGCACCACCCCGGTAAGCAGCAGCAGGAACACCGCGGACAGCAGTGCTGCGTATCTCACCGACGGGCCCGATTGGGCACGTCCCGGCTGCGTGCGCGATGGCTCCGGCCTGCTCATCGTTCTTCCGCCGCTGGAGGCTGTGAGCGCAGGCGCACGTCAAGGTCGGCTACGGCCGTGATGAAGTGCTCCCCCCGTTGGCGGTAGCTCGAGTACCAGTCGAACGAGGCACACCCGGGTGACAGCACCACGTCTCGGCTGGGTTCAGCCATGCGGTAGGCGGCTTCCACAGCTTCAGGCATCGAATCGGCGCGGACGAGTTCAATCGGACCGCATGCGGGCTGGCTGAAGCACTCGATGATGTCCGGCGCTGCCTCACCGATGGCGACGACACCGTGAACATGCGGGGCAATCGCGGCAAGCTCGCCAAGATCGAGGCCCTTGTTCCGGCCGCCCGCGATGAGGATCGCATCGGAGAAGCCCCGCAACGCTGCGACTGTCGCATGCGGTGCGGTGGCCTTGCTGTCGTCATGAAAGCGAATGTCACCGATGCGGCCCGCCGATGCCAACCGGTGAGGCAGGCCATCGAATGACCGCAATTCGGTTGCCACCGCCTCAGCGGACGCGCCCATCGCCAGCGCGATGGCGGTTGCGGCGGCAGCGTTGGACAAGTCATGGGGGCGCCGTCGTGGCAGCTCCGCTGCTTCGACGATGCCTTCGTCGTGCGCAATCAGGATCCCGCGCTCGTAGCGCACATCGCAGGGCGCCTCGAGCTGTCGGGGAGCTGCGAATGTCACCTGCCGTGAACGGATCCCTGACGTCCATGGCTCGATGTCGGTGTCGCCGAACGGCACCACAGCGATGTCACCGGGACCTTGTGCGGCCCAGATGCGGGCCTTGGAAGCGGCGTAGTCGCGCAGGTCGGCATGCCAGTCGAGATGATCAGGAGCCAGATTCAGCCACGCAGCAACGGCGGGAGCGAATCTGCGTGCCCGGTGAAGCCTGAACGACGACGCCTCCACGACGAACGCGGAGACGTCGCTGTCGATCGCTTCGACGAGAGCAATGTCCGTGTTGCCAGCACCGACAGCGCCGATCCCGCTCCGGTTCAGCATTCGCTCCGTGAGCACCGTGACCGTCGTCTTGCCGTTGGTGCCGGTAATGGCAGCCAGCGGCCGGCTGTCCCATTGCGCGGCCAGGTCCAACTCGCTCACCACTGGCACCCCAGCCGCAGCCGCGAGCGCATAGCACCCGTGTCGAGGTGGCACCCCCGGAGCTGGCACCACGGCACCGGCACCCGACACCAACGACCTGAGCAGCCGATCGTCGGTGGAATCGTGAATCGTGCCGACGGCTGTCTCTGTCCGGGTGACTCGCTTGGCCGCTTCGGCAGGTCTGTCGTCGGCCATGACGACCTCGTAGCCACGCGCCGTCAGTGCAGAGGCGACGGCCCAGCCGGTCACGCCCATGCCGACGACAACGACGGGTCCACCCGCAGGCTTCACATCGTCGCCTGCTTCGTGGCAGTCGATCGGGGTGCTCACAGCGAGCCTGCTGGGAGTTCGACGAGATCCAGGCTGAGAAAGTCCGCGTAGTACAGCCCCAGCGCGAGGGCGACGAGCAGGCTGTTCACGACCCAGAGGCGGATGAGCACGGTGGTTTCCGGCCAGCCGCCCAGTTCGAGGTGATGGTGCATGGGGGCCATCCGGAACAGGCGGCGGCCGAAGAGCCGGAATGAGCCGACCTGGATGATCACCGACGCGGTCTCGATGACGTACAGGCCGCCGATGACGGGCAGCAGGAGATCGACGTGCAGCAGCATCGCGAGACCCGCCATCGCGGTACCGATGGCCAGTGAGCCCGTGTCACCCATGAAGATCCGTGCCGGCGGCGCGTTCCACCACAGGAAACCCGCGCACGCGCCGGCCATTGCAGCAGCAACGATGGCCAAGTCCAGCGGATGCTTGACGTCGTAGGAGATCGGGTGACGGAATGCCCAGTAACCCACGACCACGAAGGCAGCGAACGCCACCGCGGCGGCTCCGGCGGCCAGGCCGTCGAGGCCGTCGGTGAGGTTCACAGCGTTCGACGTGCCCAGGACGATGATGACCGCCCACAGAATCCACACCGCGGCGGGAACACGCAGGGAGTTCCCGTCCAGCCGGGTGAATCCGATGGCGGAGTCGAGGTTCACCCACCACACCGATGCGACGGCAAAGCCGCTGCCCACCGCGACAAGCCCGATCAGCTTGGCCCGCTTGTTCAAGCCCAGGTTGCGCTCGCGGCTCACCTTGATCCAGTCGTCAGCCAGCCCGACAAGACCCGCTGCGCACACGGCTGCCAGCAGCACGATTCCCGAGCGCGTCATGACCGTCTCGGCTCGCAAGTGGCTGACGACGTAGCCCACGACGGCTGCCGCGACCACCGCGACGCCCCCCATCGTCGGCGTGCCCGCCTTGGTGATGTGGCCTCGAGGGCCATCGAGGCGGATGGGTTGGCCGACGCCGCGCGCCTGCAGCCACGGGATGAGGTAGCGAGTTCCCACCAGCGACACGAACATCGCGGAACTGGCGGCGATGAGCAGGGCGATCATCGCCGTGCGCTCCGGCGCCGCTGCAGGTGCCCGGCAGCAGCGACTGCGTCGTCAAACGGCACGGAGCGGCTTGCTGCCACCTGCATGGTCTCGTGACCCTTGCCGGCGATGATGACCACATCGCCGGCCATGGCATTGCTGATGGCATACGAAATGGCTGCCGATCGGTCCAGTTCGATGTGCAGGCCATCGCCGGAGTCATGCCGGATCCCCGCACCGGCAGCGATGTCGGCCGCGATATGCGCTGGGTCTTCGCTGCGAGGATTGTCGGTGGTCAGGATCAGCACATCGGCGTGCCGATCCGCAGCCGCGCCCATGGGTGCCCGCTTCGATCGGTCCCGATCGCCGCCGGCACCGAACACCGCCCAGAGGCGACTGTCCGCGGAGCCGAGCTCGCGAGCGCTGGCCAGGGCGGCGGCGAGGGCGTCAGGCTTGTGGGCATAGTCCACCAGCACCGTGATGTCATCTTCTGGGCCGCTCACAGGCCACAAACGCCCTCGCACTGGAGTGATGGCAGCAATCGCCGAAGCCACTGCGTCATCTTCGAAGCCGAGTGCGCTGGACGTTGCGGCTGCGGCCGCGACGTTCGCGACATTGAACCGTCCCAGCAGCCCGCACCGCACGTCCCGGCCGCGCCACCGGCCGCTGAGCCCTTCCGTGCTGGCGACGACCCGGTCGATGTCCGATGGCTGCCACCGGACCACCTCGGCCGTTGTGCCAGCGGCCAGCGAGGCCAGGCGGCGACCCCACGTATCGGCGACGTTCAGCACTGCGATCTCGCTGCGGCCGTCGAACAGGCGCGCCTTGGCGTTGAAGTACTCCTCCATCGTGGCATGGAAATCGAGATGCTCATGGCTCAGGTTCGTGAACACGCCGGCAGCGAAGCTGGCGCCGTTGACCCTGCCCAGAGCGAGCGCGTGAGACGAGACTTCCAGCACAACCATCTCGGTTCCGCTGTCGGCAGCCTGGCTGAGGCGCCGGCACAGGTCCGGCGCCTCGGGCGTGGTGTGCGTCCCGTCCAGCGTTCCCATGACCTCACAAGTCGTACCGCACGCGGTCGCAATGGCGGCGATTGCGTGGGTCACCGTGGTCTTGCCCGAAGTCCCGGTGACGCCGACGACGGTGCAGCGACGCCATGGCTGACCCCACACGACCGCTGACGCTGGCCCCAGTGCCGCCCGCACATCAGGCACCACTATCTGAGCTGCGTCGACATCGAGGACTTCGGAGACCAGCAATGCGCCAGCGCCTGCGGCGAGCGCTTCGGCGGCGAAGCGATGGCCGTCGTGATGCTGTCCCACGACGCAGCCGAACAGCGCCCCGGGAGTGACTGAGCGGCTGTCGTGGGCGATGCCGTGCACAAGGGTCGGGGAGCTTGTGGCTCGACGGTCCCGTTCGCCCGGAGGTGCCACGTACGTGCCCCCGATGGCCGAGGCCAACCCCTCCACGGGCAGGGGATGCGCCGGGACCGGAGCTGATCCGTGCTGCCTAGGCATCGGGTGACACCTGCAGCATGCGCAGGGCATATTCCGCTACTTCGGCGAAGACAGGTGCGGCCACGATGCCGGCCCGGTATTCGTGAGGTTCATCGAGCACTACCACGACGGTGAGCTCGGGACGATCAGCCGGCAAGAACCCAGCAAAGGAACTGGTGTATGCGTCGTCGGAGTACCCGCCGTTCGGGCTGGGCTTCTGGGCCGTGCCGGTCTTGCCCGCAACCTGGTAGCCCGCGATGGCCGCCCGCTTGCCGGTTCCGGAACGAACGACTTCGGCGAGGATGTCCTGCATATGTCGTGCAGTCTCCGGGGACAGAACGCGACGTGTCGGGATCGGGTCGGCGGGTCGTAGCGCGCCATTGCTGCCCACGCTGCCCAGCACCAGGCGCGGTGTGACATAGACGCCATCGTTGGCGATGGCGTTGTACGCAGCCGTGAGCTGTATCGCCGTCATCGCGATGCCTTGGCCGAACGCAATCGTGGCAAGATCGGTGCCTCGCCACTGGTTCGCAGCACGCAGGATGCCACGGCTCTCGCCAGGCAGCGCCGGACCATCGTCGCTGCCAGTCAGGCGGCCGAAGCCGAACGATCGCAGGGAACGCTGCAGTTCGGTGGCGCCGATTCGTTCGGCGAGCTTGATCGTCCCGATGTTCGACGAATGAACCAGGATGTCCGAGGTTGTCATGCTCTCGCTGGGCTTGGAATACGGCTCGATGAATTCCTTGTCGGCGAAGGTGTATGCCGCCGGCGTCGAGTGCATCTCGACTGGCGTGGTGAGCCCTGCTTCCAGTGCCGTGGCAATCGTGAAGCTCTTCGCGACGGATCCCGGCTCGAATGCGTCCGTATAGGCGGGGTTGTAGGCCACCGGCCTGATCTCATCCGTGTCCTGATCGCGCGCAACTGCCGCCAACGCCAGAACGTCACCGGTGTCGGTCTGCATCATTACCACCATGCCGCCCTTGGCACCGGTCGCTCGAACCGCATCGCTCACCGATCGCTCCGCAACCCACTGCATCTGGGTGTGCAGCGCGAGCACCACATCGTCGCCGTGGCTCACTGGCTCGAAGAGCTCGGTTCCCGTCGGCAGTGGCATGCCGCTCTCGGCGATGCGGGCAACCTCTCGGCCGTCCGTGCCGTCCAACACGTCGGCAAACTGCTTCTCGGCGCCGCCCAGCGGATTCTGGTCGATATCGGTTGCGCCGAGCAACCCCCGGGCGAAATCGTCTCCGTTGGGCCGAAGCCGCGAGGACTCGCCGCGCACACCGATGCCGGCGAGCTGCAGTTCCTGCACCGCCAGCCCTTCTGCCGGACTCACCTGGCGTGCCACGTAGACAAAATGCCGGTCGCTAGCGAGTCGCTCGGCGATCGCGCCGACGTCCACATCGAGAACCGACGCCAAGGCAATGGCCGTCTGGTGAGGGTCGATGACCAGGCGGGGATCGGCCCAGATCGTGGGCAGGCTGTCTGATACTGCGAGCAGATTCAGATTCCGATCCAGGATCGCCCCGCGAACCGATTCGAGCTCCCACTGCGCAGTCCCCTGACGTTCGCCCAGCGCGGCATAGGTCTCGCGGTCGAGCAGTTGCACTTGAACCAGGCGGGCTCCGAGCACGGCCAGCGCAATGACCGTGGCGACGATGAGCAGCAGCGCCCGTCGGCGAGGCGGCCCAGCGCGGGCTGTGCGGCGCCGCGGCGGGGGCGCCGCCTGCTGAGCTGAGGACTGCTGCCTGGTCGTGTCGCCGGGCTCTTTCGCTCCTGAAGCAGGGTGCCATCGGCGCGCGATGGGCGGTTCAGACCGTCGGGCTGATCTAGATCCGGTGTTTGGGGCCGCCGGTCGCAGCCCCGGCGGGGCACCCATGGACGGGTGCCATGACGCCGGCGCCGCGCGGCGCTCTGCCCGCTCAAGAACGTCGGTCATGCGCTGTGGACGCATCGGTCAGCAGCGTCTTGATCGAGAGCCAATCTCCGCCCGGGTGAATGCTCCGCTGCGGTGCATCGACGGCGGCGATGTGCCGCGGCTCGATCCGCACATCTATCGGATCGGTCGCGCTCACCAGACCGAGCGCCCCAACCCCCATCAATTCGATCTCAGCGGGACCGTGGAGTGTCTGGAGCTCGTAGCGCAGGTCGATCAAGCGCTCTCGCTCGACAGCAATCTCCGATTCCAGTTCCGACAGGCGGTACTGGCCCGCTGCCAGCATCGAGTGGAACACCGCAAGCCCGGCGAGCACGGTGATGGCGGCGGCGGCCACCAGCGCAGTGACACCCACCAGACGCAGCCCCACGGCGCGGCGCGGCGGCGCCGACGCCGGCGTGAGGCGTGGGGACGCGTCCGCGACGGGGAAATGGGCGGTGGCGAGAGCCATAGGGCGCGATTCGGCGGGGTGACAGTGCTGGAATCAGCGATGGGCTGGCTCGAGGCGCTCCGCAGCGCGCATCAGGGCGCTGGCGGCGCGCGGATTCCGCTCGACCTCTGCGGCGCTGGGGCGCGTGACCTTGCGACGCAAGAGGCGAACGGTGGGTGCCGCCCCGCAGATGCACGGCAGGGTCGATGGGCATTCACAGACGCCGTCGGCTGCTTCTCGCAGAATGATCTTCACGATGCTGTCTTCTCCTGAGTGATAGGCGAGCGTTGCGAGGCGCCCGCGTGGTTGCAGGCGCGCGAGCGCGGCTCGCATTGCGGGTTCGATGAGGTTCAGTTCGTCGTTCACTTCGATGCGTATGGCTGCGAACGTGCGCATCGCCGGATGACGCCGACCGCGCCGGGCAGCAGCGGGCATCGCGGCCTTGACGGTGTCGGCCAGCTCGCGGGTCGTCCGCAGCGGTCTGGCTGCGATGATCGCTGCGGCGATCCGATGGGCGTAGCGCTCGTCGGCGTGACGCTTCAACACGTCCCGTAGTTCGGCGAACTCGTAGGTGTTCACGACGAATCCGGCATCGGGGCCCGAGCGGCAGTCCATGCGCATGTCCAGCGGGGCGTCATGGCGGTGTGAGAAACCGCGCTCGGCCGAATCCAGCTGGTGACTGCTGACGCCGAAGTCGAAGAGCACACCGGCGAGGGGGCCCCCAGGAGCCGCGTCGACCAGCTCGCCGAGACGATCAAACCGCTCGCAGCGCAACGACACACGGTCCCCAAAGCAGGCGAGTCGTTCCGCAGCTGCTGCGATGGCCTCGGGATCGCGATCGATGCCGAGCAGTTGCCGCTCTGGGTGCTGTCGCAACAGCGACTCTGCGTGGCCGCCGCCCCCCAATGTGGCATCGACGAACAGCCCGCCCCCGACGGGCGCGAACACTTCGGCGATCTCGGCGACCATGACCGGCTCGTGAAACCGCTCCCGAGCCGCTGGCGCGCTCACGCCTGCTCCGATGCATCGATGCCGCTCTCGGGTGCCGCCAGAAGCGATTCGCCCTGGGCGTTCATTTCGTGCCAGCGGCCGGCATCCCAGATCTCGACTTCATCAATGGCGCCGATCACGACGCACTCGCGCTGCAGGCCGGCGAAGCGGCGCAGCTCCTCAGGAACTGCTATCCGGCCCTGCTTGTCCGGCAGGACCCGAGCTGCCCCCGCGCCGAATGAGCGCTTCGCGGCGCGACCATGCGGCCCGCCGGACTGCGAACGCTCGGACATCTGGCCTGCGATCTCGCCGAACCGGTCCGGGGTCATGAGCGCAAGGCAGCCCTCGCTGTGCTTGATCAGGAAGCCGGACGGCTCGAAGGCATTGCGGAAGCCCGCTGGGAGCACGATGCGGCCCTTGGCATCGAGCGAGTGCTCATGCTGGCCAACGAACAGACTCTCCACCGCAGGGCCTCCGCAGCGTCCGAATGAGAACCTGGTTCGTGTGGGCATATGTACCCCTACGAACCACTTTGCACCACTTTATGGGTAACGCACCCACTCTGTCCACCCCATTGCCGTGTGCGTTCGCCATGCGTGCCCTTGCGGCAGGGTGGCTAGGCGTCGTGGGCGGCGATGAACCTGACCAGATGCTCGGCGATGTCCGAGGGCGTGTGCTTGATGTCGAGATCAGCCCAGCCCACTGCCCGGTCACAGACCTGGGCTGCAGCGGCCGAGTCCAGGGCCGACGCCATGGGCCCAAGTTCGAACTGCTCATAGCCAACGCACTGAAAGCGACAGCCCTCACGGGTGCGTCGCTGGGAGATCCCGATCAGCTTCCGACCGGCGGCCACGATCTCTCCCGGGCCGAGTGACCCGAAGCACACCAAGCCGTCAGAAGGCCCGGCCTCGTACGGGCCGCTGTGCATGGTGGCCGGCACGCCGAGGTCGGAGATGGCTGCGGCCAGCGTGCGACCCAGCCAATGGAAGGCCTGACCGACGTCTGAGCGCCAGAGAGCATCTCCGGCCGGCACGAACACGTCGACCCACGTGCTGATGGCAGGATCCAGCCACACCAACCCCCCGCCGCTGCGGCGCCGGACGAGACCGGGCCGGGTGCCGCGGAACGGATCAGGGCTTGCAGAGCCCAGGATCAGCGCCGGCGCGGTCGGGCGCAACCACGAGACACGGCGCCGACCATCCCGCGGCATCGGACGCGCGTGCAGCAGCTCAGCGCCGGCGTGCCATTCCTCGCGTGTCCACGCGCCCACGGGCAGCTCAAACGAGTTGAGGCTGCAGGTCACCGAGATAGTCGGTCCACTCCCTGGGGGCATCGCCTCGCATTGCCGCCACCACGGCGAGCGGCTCGGGCGCATATGGAGGCCGGTGCAGCCGGTAACGGCTCTCTGACAGCAGCGAGTTTCCCTTGCCCACATTGCAGGCTCGGCAGCAGGCCACCACGTTCTCCCACGTGTGCTCGCCGCCGCGGCTGCGCGGGTGAACGTGGTCGATGCACTCGGCCCGGCTTCCGCAGTATTGGCAGCGGTAGGCGTCCCGCGCGAACACTGCCCGCCGGTGCAGCGGAGCACGCCGGCGATACGGCGCCCGCGCGTGATACGTCAGCCGCACGATCGAGGGCACCGGCAACGTCATGCGCGGCGAGCGAATGGCGCCGGGCCTGGTGTGAACGACGTCGGCCTTACCCGCCAGCACGAGCAAGAGGGCACGTCGCACAGTGGTGATGGACAGCGGCTGATAAGTGACATTGAGCACCAGCGTTCGCTCTGACAGCACCGTGCGCGGCCGCGAGATATTCGGGTCGCGAAGGATCGCGTGGCCGTTGGTCGCGCAACTCCCGTTGACTGCGTCGGCGACAGGCTGCGGCGCGCGGGCGACCGTTTCGAGCGACGTCATGTCAGCGGCGCGCCGCAGCGGCCGGCCAATGTCGACACCATTCCAGCCATTGGATCAGATCAGCGGGTGTGGCGGCCGCACGGCCGTCGCTGCCGACGGCGGTCAACAGGCGGAATCGCACATAGTCACGATGCGGCACCGGCAGGAATGGCCGGCGGGCCCACCAGCGCGGCGGGATCAGCCGCCTCACGGCTCGCACGGCAGAGAGCCACAGCCGGGGGCGCGTGGCCACCGCAACCAGCGTTGCCCCCAGGCGTGGGCCGCGTGGAGTCCGCAGTCGGCGCACCGGGCCACCCTAGAGGCTGAGGCGGCGGTGGCAGCGAAGGGATGCTGAGTAGCCTCACAGCGTTCTCCGAACCCAGTCCTAGAGCCGCATCCCCGGATTCTCCAGCCCTGAAAGCCAGACGCCGTGCGCAATCACACTGCCCCGCAAACGCATGCGGCCGATGCCGAGACCTTCCGGCAGACGTTCGAGCGCATCACGGCGAACGTCGAACGGGTCATCCGCGGCAAACCCGACGCCGTCGGGCTCTCGCTGCTGTGCCTGCTGTGCGACGGACACCTGCTGATCGAAGACGTGCCAGGTGTCGGCAAGACCAGTCTCGCCAAGTCGCTCGCGGCTTCGATCGACGCACCTTTTGGCCGGATCCAATTCACGCCCGACGTGCTGCCCTCCGATGTCATCGGCGTCAACGTGTGGGACGAGCGCGAGCGCACATTCGAGTTCCGTCCCGGCGCGCTGTTCTCGAGCATCGTGCTGGTTGACGAGATCAACCGGGCGTCTCCCAAGACACAGGCGGCGTTGCTCGAGGCGATGCAGGAACGCCAGGTCACCACCGACCGCACCACGCGCCCGCTCGGTCGGCCGTTCATGGTGATCGCCACCCAGAATCCCATCGAGCACGAGGGCACCTATCCGTTGCCCGAGTCCCAGCTCGATCGCTTCCTTATGCGCATCAGCGTCGGTTACCCCGATGCCGACTCGGCCGTCGAGGTGCTCGATCTCCATGACGGCACGACAGAACTCACGCTCGAACCGGTTGCGGCGGCCGGCGAGATCCTGGCGATGACGCGCACCGTCACCGAGGTGCACGTTGCGCCGGTGCTGCGCCGCTACATCGTCGCCGTGGCCGACGCGTCACGACGGCGCGGCACGATCACGCTCGGCATCAGCCCGCGAGCCACGCTGGACCTTCAGCGGGTGGCACAGGCGCGCGCACTTGCCGCCGGACGGAACTACGTGGTGCCTGACGATGTCAAGGCCGTCGCTGAGCCAGTGCTCGGTCACAGGATTCGCCTGAGCCCCGATGCGCAACTGCAGGGTCTGACGCCCCAGACGGCACTGCGCGACGTCTTCGACGCCGTCGCTGTGCCTACCGCCGCTGGCTAGAAGGCTGGAGGGGCATGCTGACACGGCGGGGCTGGACCGTCGGCATCGGCTCAGCGGCTGCCGCCGGCGCCGGGCGGCTCTTCGGCATGGGCGAACTGCTCGTGCTGGCGTGTGCGGGGATTGCGTTGATCGCCGGAGCTGTCGTGTGGACCCGGACTCGCCGGGTGCGCCTGCGGATCCAGCGCTGGGTTCAGCCCGCACGGGTCCATGCGGGCGGGAAAGCTCGAGTACAGCTCGCCCTCACCAATCTGGGCGGACCTGCGCCGGTGCTGCAGCTGACCGACCCAGTGACCGGCACGCTCGGCGCGCGCCTGCAAGTTGGCCCCCTGCTCGCCGCTGAGCGTCTGAACACGTCATACCTGCTGCCCACCCAGCGCCGTGGCCGCTTGGAGATCGGTCCGGCCGAGGTCGATGTCGTTGATCCGCTGGGTCTGTCGCGAACATCCATCGGCGCCGGCCCGCGCACGACGCTCGTCGTCTATCCCGCGACCCAGACACTGGTGCCTCCCCGTCTGGCCCGCGGACCCGAGCCGCTGGGTCTGGCGGCAGACGTCCACACGCTGCAGCGCATCGGCGAGGACTTCTACGCATTGCGCGACTACACGGCGGGCGACGATGTCCGCCGCATTCACTGGCCGTCGACGGCCCGGCTCGGCCGCCCCATGGTGCGCGAGGACGAGGTGCCCCGCCGGAGCCGGGTCACGGTGGTGCTGGACACCCGCAGCACTGCGTTCGACCCTGAGCGCTTCGAGCTTGCCGTGTCCGTCGCCGCCAGCGTCGTCCTCGCCAGCGCCGCTCGGCACGATCCGCTGCGACTGCTGACCGTGGCCGGGGCCGACACCGGCTTCGTCACCTCGGGGGAAGGCTTGGCGCAGCTGTTCGATCACCTCGCAGACGTCTCCACTTCAGCCGAGGGCTCGCTGCGCCACACACTCGCAGCAGCCACAACAACCGCCGTGGGCGCCGTGGTCGTGGTGCTCGGGGGAACGATGCTCGATGCGGCTCGAGATGCCGATGCCATTTCGGCGGCAAGGACGCGTACCTCCTCGATGACCGTCGTCCGCGTGAGCAGATCTGGCGACGCGCTGCCAGCAATCGGCCCGGATGTCGTGGACATCAGCAATCCCGTAGAGCTGGGGTCCAAGTGGGCCGCTGCGCAGGCGTCTTCCCCGGCAAGCGCGGTGTACACGTGAAGGGACGAAGCCTGTGGCAGGTCGAGATCACGCTCTGGCTGCTGACGCTGCTCGCGGTTCTCACTGCCCGCCGTCTCTTCGACGCCTGGGATTACGCGCCGTTCTGGCTGATCATGGCACTGGGAGGCCATGCCTCGGCCGCCGTCGCACGACGGCAGCGCTGGCCCTTGGCAGCCGCTGCAACAGCATCAGCCCTGATGCTGATCATCGTCGAAGGACTCGCCCTGTACCCCGACACGCTCTGGCTGCGTTTGCTGCCCAGTGCTGAGACGCTCAGGCAGGCGGCGGCCGACATCGCCGCGGCGTGGGACGCCTTCGGCATCGTGGAGGCGCCCACGCCGGCTGCCGCGGGATTCTTGCTGGTAGGCGGTGCCGTCATCTGGCTCGCGGCATTTGTCGCCGATGCATTGGCGTTGCGCGCTAGATCGGCAGGGGAAGCGCTGCTGCCGGCCTTTGGCGTGCTCGCCTTTGTGGGCGCACTGGGCACCGACGCATGGCGAATCCGCAGCGCCGCTGCGATGGTGGTCTGCGCCGCAGCGTTCGTGGCCGCACACGGCGTCCTCCACACCGGGGACCGCACGCCAGTGGGCGCGACGGAGCGGCGGCGTGCGACCGTGCCCCTGCGCACCGCTCTGCGCTTGGGCATCCCCGCAGCACTCGTCGCAGCGCTGCTCGTTCCGCTGCTGCCGGGCAACGACGCGCCGGCGATCGTCTCATGGAAGGACCTCGATGGCAGCGCCACCGCCTCGAGGGTGACGATCAGCCCCTTGGTCAACGCCCAAGGTCGCCTGGTGGGCACATCAGGCGCCGAGTTGTTCCGAGTTGAGGCTGATGCCCCCGCCTACTGGAGGGTGTCGGGCCTCAGCCGCTTCGACGGAACATTCTGGGGCTCCGAACAGCTCTATGGAGATGCGACCCGGCACCTGAACGGGCGGGCCAGCGACGAGTTGCTCACCCAGCAGATCACCATCGGAGCGCTCGACAGCATCTGGTTGCCGGCTGCGTACGAGCCGGTCGCCTACGAGGGCCCCGATGCGCTCTACGACCCCGAAACCGGCACGCTGGTCACTGAGCACAGCAGGGAACTCGAATCCGGGATGACCTACACCGTCAGCTCGCGTGTCGATGTGCCTTCCATCGTCGGCCTCGTGGCCGCCAGGGGGGACGTCCCGCCCGACATCGCCGAGAAATACCTCGCCTTGCCCGACGGCTTCAACCAGCGCGTGACAGAACTCGCGGTCGATGTCACCGCCGATGCCGCAGGACCGTATGCCAAGGCCCTGGCGCTGCAGAACTTCTTCCTCGAGAACTTCGTCTATGCCTTGAGAGTGCCCAGCGGGCACGACACCGAACGCATGGAGCAATTCCTGTTCGATGAGCGGCGTGGCTATTGCGAGCAATTCGCCGGCACGTACGCGGCGATGGCCCGCGCCGTCGGCCTGCCGTCGCGTGTCGCCGTCGGCTTCACGCCGGGGGAATTGGTCGACGGCAGCTACGTGGTGAGAGGCGAGCACTATCACGCGTGGCCGGAGGTCTGGATTGCGGGGCGCTGGGTGTACTTCGAGCCGACGCCAGGGCGAGGTGCCCCAGGGGCCGTCGTCTACACGGGCGTCGCGCCTCAGCAGGTCGTGCCCGGCGACCCGGATGCAGCCGGCGAGGCGGGTTCGGGGTTCATCGGCGAGTTGGGTCTCGAAGATCTTGAGGGACTGTCGGGCGATCTTGAAGGCTTCGTGGATGTGCTCGACTTCGAGGGATCCCAAGCGCCGACGGGCACCTGGTCGGAATGGCTCGTGGTTCCGTTCTATGCACTGCTGGCCGTCGGCGTTCTCTGGCTCGTCACCGTCCCGTCAGCCGTGCGCATCCGTCGCGCACTGCACCGCCGGCGTGCCCGTCACGATGCGCGCGCCGCAGTCGGCGCCGCTTGGGACGACGTTGCGGAGACGCTGTTCAATCTCGGCATTGACCAACGCTCCCCCGAGACCCATGTCGAGTTCGCCGATCGCGTCGACCGCCGGCTGCGCATCGATTCGGGCGAACTGCGCTCCCTGGCCGCGGCTGCCCAGGAGGCCGTGTACGCGGCCGAGCCCCCGGCACCGGAGACAGTCGCCGGAGCCAAGCAGGACGCGCAGCACCTCGAAACGCGCATCCGGTCTGCACGCAGCCGCTGGGACCGCGTCGGGACCGCATGCCGGCCGGCGGCTCTGGTAGCCGGGCCTCGCTCTCGCCGCCGCCAGCGAGCCGTCCTGAGCGGCAGGGGCTAGCTGGGGTCGTTGCGGAAGCGGCGCCGCATGCGGTCGCCGAACGAATCCGGATTGTTCGGTCGGGATCGCTTGGCGATCGAATCCGAAACCTTCTCGAGGCCCAGCCTGCCCATCTTGCGGACATTGCGCTCGATGACCACTGCGCTGGCGAACACCACCAGGAAGGCAACGAACGACAGCGCGAAGTGCACCTGCAGGCCCAAGCCGATGCCGACCAGGCCCAGGATTCCGCCGAGCACCGCCCAGCGAATATTGCGCAGCGCATGGCGAGTCAGCGTGGTCTCCGACACCTCCCGCGCGAAC